>JAIXPC010000013.1 GCA_027486415.1 Sphingomonadales bacterium
CGGTTGCGCAACCAGTCATCGGCCGCCAGCGCCGACGCCGAGGCCGCTGCGGCTGCACGTGATGGCGTGCGGCTTGCGATTGTGGCCGATACGGTGGGTGCGTATCTCGATCTCTGCTGGGCCGGTGAACTGGCCAGTGTCGCTAGCCGGCAGATTGACCTGCAGCGCCGCCAGGTGGAAACGGTGCAGCGCCAGTTGCAGGCCGGCGAGGTGTCACCGTTGGAACTGGCCCAGGCCCGCCAGTTGCTGGGCCGGCTGGAAGCTGGCCTGCCGGCGTTTGAGGCCGACGCCCAGCGCGCCCGTTACATGTTGGCCAATCTGGAAGGCCTGCCCCCCGCTGAGGCCGTGCAATTTCAGTGCCAGCGCCCGCCGTCCATCGCCGGGGCACTGCCGGCAGGCGACGGCGCCGGGCTGCTGGCGAGGCGGCCCGACATTCGCGAGGCCGAACGACGGCTGGCCGCTGCCGGTGCCCGCGTGAAAGTCGCTACTGCCGAAATGTATCCGCGGGTCAGCCTAGGCGCGTCGGGTGGCCTGATCGCTGGCGCACTCGACGCCTTCATCACTCCGTTGATCAGCTGGTCGTTCATCAACCCCGCTCGCATCAAGGCCCGCATCGCGCTGGCCAAGGCCAATCAGGATGGCGCATTGGCGCAATATGATGCCACCTGGCTGCGAGCCTTGCGGGAAGTGGAAAGCGCCCTGGCGGATCTGGATGCCGAACGCCGGGCCAATCAGTCGCTGGCGGCTGCCAATGTCGACGCGCGCGCCGCTGCTCGCCGTGCCGATGCTCGGGTGACCATCGGCGATGCTCATCCGCTACTTGCGCTCGATACCCGCCGCACTGCGTTCGATACCGAACTCCAGGCTGCCCTCTCCGCCCGCAGGCTCGCGCAGCGTCAAGTCTTCCTGTTCCGAAGCCTTGGCGGAGGATGGGAGGAGTCTTCGGTCATGAAATGAGTGCCCATTGGCCCGGACGTCCCGCCCTGCGTGTCAGACTCCGCGAGCTGGGGGGCAAACGTCGGCGGATCGGATGTCGGCACTTTGGCAGTCCTCAAGAGCGCGCGGAAATCACGCTCAGCCACAAGAATTTTCTCGCCAACCTAAGAGGAGGCTGGCTTGAAGGTCAAAGGTACGGAATTTCCCGCTCGGGAAACTCAGATCGACTGAGCGCAATTTGTGATGATAATTTCCCGAACGGGAAAGTCGATCCCACAAACCCCCGGTTGGCGACGGCCGTCTGGGAACCGGCGTATGAACTTGGTTCCCGATCCTCTGACGAACAGGGATTGGGCCTGGCCGGTTGCCGAAGGAGGTTGGTGACGGTACTTTTCTGGTTGTTCGTGGGGGAAGGTCTCGCAATCGAGATCGGCTTCAAAGGCAGGAAAGATGTCGATAGATGCTGGAAACGCGAAAAAATTTTCGCGCCGATTTCATCAATAATTTCAACAGGGTGGTCAAATGACGGGCCTTGGGGCGGGCCGGACCGTCAATAACGAAAATAAAACAAATCAAAACAACGTTTTATGGTGTATCTGAACGATCGAGTGGGGCAGTGACGAGAAACGGATAAAGGGGGCAGGGATTGGCGGCAATGGCGTAGAATTTCGCAGCGCATCGCCGTGCCATCAGAAACGTTGCCCGCTTTGCAGAAATACTGAAGGATTGTTGCTTCCTTTGCTGTTGCTGACTGGACGCTCACTCAGACTTTACCAAACTGGCTGCAATTTTACTCAGAATCCTGTCCAGCGTTTCCATCTCGTCGTCGGATATGCCTGCCCAGGTTTGATCGTGCAGCCGATCCGCCTCATGGCGCAGCAGCGGCACCAGTTGATAGGCCGCGTCGCGAAGATGCACCTGCCACACTCTGCGGTCAGTGTGATGCGGTCGCCTTTCCACCAGGGCCAGTTCTTCAAGGCGGTCGATCGCCTGTCCGACCGTGGCGCGCTCCAGGTCAAGCAGGCGGGCTAGATCTGATTGGGTCAGGCCCTGTTGCCGGAGAAGATAGGCAATGATCCGCCATTGCGTCCTTGTCAGCCCGGTGTGGGCGATGCGGCGCTCAAAGGCTTGTCGCAGGGCGCGCGTGATCTCCTCCATCCGGAAGATGATGTCGTCACGCGGCGTCAGCAACGGCTGGGCCGGGTCCTGTTTTGTCGAAATCGCACGCAGCGGCATATCGTCATCATGCTCGGGCATTGACGATATGGCAAGGCGCTTTATTGTAAGGCGATATACAGAAAGACGTGTGCTTGATTCAGCGGATCATATTCTCCGGAGCCGAAGGGCAGTTGCTCGCGGCGGATGCTGTTGGGGAGGCTGGCTCACCACCGGTATTGCTGGCGCATGGCGGCGGGCAGACACGGTTGAGCTGGCGCCGCACGCAGGAACGGCTCGCGGCTGCGGGATTTCGAGCCATTGCAATCGATCTGCGCGGTCATGGCGAAAGCGACTGGGCGCCTTCGGGCCATTATCGCATCGAGGATTTTGCAGACGATCTTCTTCGCGTGGCGGACCGGCTGGGCACGCCCCCCGCGCTCGTCGGCGCCTCGCTGGGCGGGCTGTCCGGGCTGATTGCCGAAGGCGAGATCAGGCCGGGCAGCTTTGCCTCGCTCACCCTCGTCGACATCGCGCCCAACATGGAGCCCGCCGGCGTTGCTCGGGTGATGGGCTTCATGGCGGCCCATCTTGAAAGCGGCTTCGCTTCGCCCGAGGAGGCCGCCAACATTGTTGACATCTATCGCCCGAGGGAAGGCCGGCGGACACCGGTAGAGCGGATCGCGCCCTATCTGCGGGAGGGCGCCGACGGGCGCTGGCGCTGGCATTGGGACCCGCGCTTCATCACCTCGGTGATGTCGAGCCGGGGCGAAGCCCGCATGGAGCGGCTTGGCGATGCAGCTGCAGGGCTTTCCTGTCCAGTGCATCTGATCCGTGGCGGTTCCAGCGATCTGGTGTCGCCAGAAGGGGCGGGGGCGTTCCTTGAACTTGTGCCGCACGCCCGCTTCACCGACATCGCCGGCGCCGGCCACATGGTGGTGGGAGACCGCAACGATGCGTTCGCCGAAGCCATCGTGGGTTTTCTCCGCGACGCACAGACTCGATCGGAAACTGCAGATGTCCGTTGACCGGAGCGCCTTGACCACCATCGAAGGGTTGCAGGCGGCGCTGCACATCGCCCCCTTCCATCGCTGGCTGGGCCTAGATCTCGTGTCGGCATCACCGGCGGGCATCGTGATCGCCATGCCGTGGCGCGACGATCTGGTGTCGAATCCGGCGATCGGCGCGGCGCATGGCGGCGTGCTCGCCTCGCTCATCGATCTGGGCGGGCTCTATGCCGTGCTGGCGGCCGGTGGTCTCGCGCAGGCGACAGCTGATCTTAGGGTCGATTATCATCGCCCGGCATTGGCAGGCCGAATTCTGGCGCGAAGCCGGGTCGTCAAGATCGGCAAGCGGCTGAGCGTCGCCGATACAACGGTAGAAAGTGAAGCCGGGGACCTGCTGGCGTCCGGCCGGGGAGCCTATCTTGGTGCTTGATGCTGTGTGGAAACGGAATGCTGCGCGTGCCGCTGGTCTGTGCGCGGCCATTCTGGCGCTAGCCGGCTGCTCGTCGGAGCCCAAGCCGGAAGATGCGCCGGCGGCTGCGCCCCGGGCGATCGAAGTGCAGGCCGCTCCTGCGCGCGCCGAGCAACTGTCCCTACCGGTGCGCGCATCGGGCACGGTTGCTGCGATGCAGACGAGCAACGTGACCGCGCTGGTAGAAGGGCCGGTGGACCGCGTGTTCGTGCGCGTCGGCGACCGCGTCAGCAAAGGTCAGCCCTTGCTGCGCATCAGGCAGGCCGATTATCAGCGCCGTGCCAGCGAAGCCGAAGCGGCCGTGCGCCTGGCCGAGGCCGAGGCGGTGCAGACCGAGCGGGCCTACCAGCGGGTGCGGGAACTGAAAGCAAGCGGATTTGCGCCAGCCGCCCGGCTCGACGAGGCGGAAGCCGCGCGCGACGTGGCGCGCGCCCGCCGCGACCAGGCCCGTGCGGCGCTGGCGACGGCGCAGCAGGCGCTGGCCGACACCGTCCTGCGCGCCCCCTACGACGGCGTCGTCACCCAGCGCATGGTGGACGAGGGCATGTTCCTCAACAGTCGCTTCTCGATGGGCGGGCAATCTGCGGCGCTGCAGCTGCAGGAACTGCGCGTGGTGGCAGCCATCGTCGCCGTGCCCGAAGCCCGAGTGGCGGACCTGCGCAAGGGCCAGCCGGCGCGGCTGTTCATCACCGGCCAGCCCGAACCGCTGCCCAGCGAAGTCTACATCATAAACGATTTCATCGACCCCAAGGCGCGCACGGTGGAGGTGCGGCTGCCGGTGCGCAACCCGGGCTATGCGATCAACAGCGGTGTGTCGGTAGTGGCCGAGATCATCACCGACCCGGTCGAGGCGATCATCGTGCCGCGCCGTGCCCTGCGCGGAGACGGTGCCAATGTGCATCTGTTCGTGCTGGCAGGTGACACGGTCCGGCGCCGCGCGGTCAAGACCGTCGATGTCGATCTTGACCGCGTGCGGATCCTGGAGGGCGTGGCGGCCGGCGAGAAGGTCGTGCTCGATCCGCCGGCCACGCTGGCTGATGGGGCAAAGGTGCGCGTGCGCGCGACAGATGCGCGGCCGGGTCCTGCGGCCGGCAGCGCGCCGGGCGCGCGGTAGGAGGGCGCCGCCATGTGGCTTGCTGATGTCTCGATCCGCCGACCGGTGTTTGCGACGATGATGATCGGCGCGCTGGTTGTGTTGGGCCTGATCAACTTCACTAGGCTTGGCGTCGATCTCTTTCCGCGTGTCGAATTTCCCTATGTCTCGGTCAGCACGTCGCTGGAAGGCGCGGCGCCGGGCACCATCGAAACCGAGGTAAGCGATGTTCTGGAGGAGGAGCTGAACAGCATCTCCGGCATGCGCCAGATGCGCTCGGTGAGTGCCGAGGGGCTCTCCCAGGTGTTTCTCGAGTTCGAGCTGGAGGAAGACGGCGATGTGAAGGCGCAGGATGTGCGCGACAAGGTGAGCATCGCCCTGCGCGGTCTGCCCACCGACGCGGACCCGCCCGTGGTCGAAAAGGTCGACCCGGACGCCAGCCCGATCCTGTCGATCATGCTGTCCGGGGACATGCCGATCCGCGAACTCACCACCTATGCCGACGAGGTGGTGAAGGAGCGCATCCAGCGTGTGCCCGGCGTCGGCTCGGTCACCCTGGCCGGGGGGCGCGAGCGAGAGATGCGGATCTGGCTGGATGCCGCACGCATGCGCGCGGTTGGCGTGACAGCCGACGATGTGGTGCGGGCGGTGCGCGGCGGCAATGCCGAACTGCCCGGCGGCCGCCTGGAGATCGGCGGCGCGGCGCGGGAACTGGGCGCCCGCACCATGGCCGAGGCGCGCGCGCCCGAGGAATTCGGGGCCATTATCGTCCAGTGGCTGCCCAACGGCGCCGCCGTGCGTGTTCGCGACGTTGCCCGGATCGAGGATGGCCAGCAGGACGAGCGCAGCTTCGCCCAGTTGAACGGTGCGCCGGGGGTGGCGCTCGAGGTACGGCGCCAATCCGGGCGCAACACCGTCGAGGTCGCCCGCGCCATCCGCGCCGAGGTGGAGGCGCTGGCGAAATCAGCACCGCCGGGCGTCAGCATGGTTGTCGCGCGTGACACGTCGCGCTTCATCGAATCCTCGATCAAGGACGTGCAGTTCGAAATCGCCGTTGCCATCGTGCTGGTGGTGCTTGTCACCTTCTTTTTCCTGCTGAGCTGGCGGGCGACGATCATCGTCACGCTCGCCATTCCGACCTCGTTGGTCGCCACCTTCATCGCCTTTGGCGCGTTCGATCTCACCATCAACATGATGACGCTGCTGGCGCTCACTGTGGCGATCGGTCTGCTGGTCGACGATGCGATCGTGGTGACCGAAGCGATCCAGCGCGATATCGATGAAGGTGCCGATGCGCGCACGGCGGCCTTTGCCGCGACAAAGCGCGTGGCGCTTGCCGTGCTCGCCGGCACCTTCGCCACGCTGGCGGTGTTCGTGCCCATCGCCTTCATGGAAGGCATCGTCGGCCGCTTCTTCTTCCAATATGGCCTTGCCATCGTCTTTTCGGTCAGTGTTTCGCTACTGGTCGCCTTCACCCTCACGCCGATGCTGGCAGCCCGCCTGCTGAAGGCCGGCGATCATGGCGGGCCGTGGCTGGCGCGCATCGAAGCCTTCCACCAGGGAACGGAGCGCCGCTATGCCCGTATCGTGCGCTGGGCGCTGGAACGGCGCCGGCTGGTGATGGCTATCGCCCTGGGCAGCCTGGTCGTGGGCGGCGTGGCGGCCTCCATGGTGCCATCAACCTTCATGTCGTCCACCGACCGCAGCGAGTTTCTGGCGACGGTGAAACTGCCGCAGGGCACGGGCATCGCCGGGGCGCGCGCGGCGGCGGCGCGGGCGGACGCCGCGCTGCGCGCCATCGATGACGTGAAGCTGGTGTTCGTGACGGTTGGGGCCGGCAGCCGCCAGCGCAGCAATGAACTGGAGTTCTACATTGCCATCACGCCCAAGCAGGCGAGGTCGATCCACCAGATGGAGGTGATGGACAAGGCCCGCGCTGCGCTGCGACAGGCCATTCCCCAAGCCAACGAGATCGTTGCCTCGGAAGTGCCCTGGGTTTCAGGCGGTGGCATCGGGCAGGCTGCGATCGAGCAGGTGGTGATGGGCCGCGATCTGGCTGAGGCCGAGGCCTATGCGGCAAGGCTGGTGGCGGCGATGAAATCGCGGCCGGAGTTCGCCGACGTCCGGTCCAGCTATGAAGGCGGCCGGCCGGAACTGCAGTTGCGCATCGACCGCACGCGGGCTGCCGATCTTGGCGTTTCGGCGCGCGACCTTGCCAACTCGACCCGGATTCTTTTGGGCGGCGTGGAGGCCGGCACGTTTGAAGAAGGTGGCCGTCGTCACGATGTGAGGGTGCGCCTCGAAGAAGCGCAGCGCCAGTCGCCTGACATGGTGGCAACCCTGCAGACCCGCAGTCTTGACGGCCGGCTGGTCGATCTGGGCCAGGTGGCCGATCCGCGCATCGGGACCGGCCCCGTGCAGATTGACCGCCAGGACCGGGGCCGCAAGGTCTCGGTGCTGGCCAACAGCGCTACCGGAGTGTCGCTGGGGGCGGCCGTGAATGCCATGGACGCCCTCATTGCGGCCAATCCGCCGCCGCCTGGGATCGAACTGGTTCTGGAGGGGCAGGCGCGCCGCATGGCGGAAACCGCAACGGCTATCGGCTTTGCCTTCCTGCTGGCGCTGATCGCGCTCTACATCGTGCTGGCCAGCCAGTTCGACCGCTTTGGCCAGCCTTTCCTCATCATGTTGACGGCACCCCTGTCATTCTCGGGCGCCTTTATCGCCATGCTGATCGGCGGGCAGGAAATGAGCCTGTTCGGCCAGATCGGGCTGCTGGCGCTGATGGGCATTGTGATGAAGAATGGCATCCTGCTCGTCGACCGCGCCAACCAGCTTGTGGAGGACGGGCTTTCGCAGGCAGATGCAATGGCGCAAGCTGCGCCGGAACGGCTGCGCCCGGTGCTGATGACGGCTTTCGCCGCCATTTTCGGGATGATCCCGGTGGCGCTTGCTGCGTCCGATGGTTCCGAATGGCGCAATGCCATGGGCTTCATCGTGATCGGCGGCCTCATCACCTCGACAATGCTGACGCTGATCGTTGTCCCGGCCGCCTGGATGCTGCCGGAAGATGTCGCGCGGCTGTGGCGGCGTACGATAACGCGGAAAGATGCGGGCAAGAGCGATGCGAAGTCGGTTGCTACCCCTGCACCGGCCGAAGGCACGGGTCACGATGAGGCCGCCTTGTCTCCTGCACGCGCCCGCGCGGCAGAGACTGCCTAGCGGCCAGCGCCGCCGCAAGGGCAAGGAACCCGCTGGACCGTGCCCGACCGGCGCTGTCGGACGTTGTCCTAATCGACGGGTGACGGTCCTTTTTCAGCATGGCCGAGGTCGCAGTCGGTCCAAGGAATCCGCTTCCGTCGCGGAATAGCCAGCGATAGATGCTGGACTCGCCAAAAAAATTTCGTGCTGATTTTCTCAATGAATTCAATAGTGCAGCGATCTGGCGGACCACAGGCCGGCCAGCAGGGCAGGAAAGTTCAAATAGGCGTTTAAAGACAGACAGTTAGGGCATTGTGGAACAATGGAATGGGAGTGACCGGCGAGCGCCGGTTCAGAGCCGAATAGTGTCGTCAGACAGCGCCGACAGGCGTTCCACCAGGCCGATCATCCGGCAATAGGTCTCGATCTTCCTGTCGTCGCCTGCGGCGAACTTGCTGCCGTTGACGGGCAGGATCTCTGCATTGGGGAACAGATCGTCGATCCCCGAATTGACGAAATGCCAGGCATCGTCGTCAAGCATGTCGAACAGGAAAACGCATCGTTCGGTGCGCGGGCTGTCAGCGAGCGCAGAAACGCCGGGCATCACGACGCAATCATGGCCGTCTGCCGACAAGCGATGTTTCATCGCCAACCCGAATGCGACGTTGGCGTGCGTAATGATGACCAGCCCTGACAATGTTTGCCCTCTGCAATGAAGGGCGTCTGTAAAATTGCTTGTGACTGGTGTCCACCCCGACAATTTACATTGTGGCAAATATTTTACAGTTAATGATAAAATATTGATTTATAAGGCTCTGCGCGCAACCGCCTCGCGCACGAGCTGCTTGCCGGACCGCGGCCCTTGACCCCCGAACCGATTCCCGTGGATCGGGCCGATTGGTCAGCAGCTATTGTCGTACGTCCCGCGACATAGGGGAAAATACGGATGCTTCTGCACCAAAGGGCGGCTGGTGGTGCCAAAAATGGATGTGTTTTTTTCGGCAGGGGCCGGGGCGCTGACGCAAGCTTTGATGCAAAAGCGAACCTTCGGGGGCCTTCTTGGCATCTCTATTGCCAATTTTCGAACGATTAGTGCGTTTCGGGTTTGCAGCCGGCGAATCAAAGTTCATCTCGCGTTCACAACCGGACCAAATGCAGTTTGGCTTCGCTCCGCCTGACGATAAAAATTGATCCGGATGTGATGTGGAACTGAACTTATCGATCAGCAGCGAGGGCTGGTCGGCTTTGGGGGCGAAGCAGGGATTCAGGTCTCGTCAGCATCATGTCCAGGCTTTGGGGTCGCCATGACGTGTGTTGTTCTATCGGGAATTCGGGCCCGCGAAATGCCCGAGGATCAGGCGTATCTTGTATCCCGGCACGTCCTGCGCCCTGCGCCGGAGCGCATGCCCTGTGCCATGCCAACCGACAATGCCTTGTTATGGCGACCTGATTTGTCGCAGCTGGGTAACTTCCACCGGGGGCATCAGGCCGCCGATGCCATTAACCTTCATCCGATAGCGGACGCAAATTGGTGCTATGATATGGTGTGCACGCGATGATGGCTGATGAAAAGATTGCCAGAGAGAGCATGCCGATCCAGCCGCCGCTGATTGGCGATCTGGGCACGGTTCTTGTTGTCGATCGTGACGAATTGTGGGCGGGAACCTGCGCCAGTCATCTGCGGAGCAGGGGTTATCATACCGTCGTGGCCGACAGCGTTGCCGAAGCGCGTGACAAGGCCTGCCGCGCGCCTGTCACGGCGGTCATCGTGGGTAACAGGCTGCCCGATGGTGATGGGTTTGGGGTGATTGAAGCGTTGAGCCGGCCGGGCGCGGTTCCGGGCTACCGGCCCGGCTTTGTCCTGATTGTGGATGATCTGACGCTGGACATTGCCATGCGGGCGATCCGGGCGTCGGTGGTGGACGTGCTGGAACGGCCGTTCGGCCTGATGGCGCTGGACGCGGCGCTGGGCCGCCACCGCGCCGCGCGGGGTCAGCCGGATGATGACGCCATGGTGACCAGGCGTTTTGCCGATCTGACCGCCGAGCTGCGCCGGTTGAGCAACATGCTGGCAAAGGACGCCGACGAAGAACCGCTGCGCGCGCCGCCGGCCCGGCGGACCGACAAGGATCTTGACGCCGTTCTGGTGAAGAAGCTGATCCGGGCCGAATATTCGCGCGCCAGGGTGATCGGCGGCAAGATCCTTGGTGATCCGGCGTGGAACATCCTGCTCGATCTGCTGCTGGCGTCGCTGGAAGGCCGCCAGGTGGCGGTGTCGAGCGCCTGCATCGTGGCCGGCGTGGCGACCACCACCGCACTGCGGCTGGTCAATCGCATGGTCGATGACGGGGTCCTGGTCCGCATCCCGGACGAGAGTGACGGGCGGCGGCATTTCCTGGCCATCGAGCCGGCCGTCGAGCAGGCGCTGAAGGCCTATATCCTCGATCTTGCCGAGCTGTGACAGGCAAGCCGCCGCCCGGGGCGGATCATTCGAAACCGGATATTGTTGGAATGCCAACCACTTTGCAGTTGGCAAACGGGCTTCCTATCCACGTTTTTGTCAAAGGTCACGCCAAGGGGAGCGTATGGGGACGATGTTGGCGCGCTTGCCCGCCTGTCACGAACTGAAGGCCGCGCAATGACCAGCCCGGGGCAACCCGCCAGCGACTTCATCCAGCAGGCGCTGCACGTCGAACGCGTGTTCATGGCCAAGATTGGCGTGGACGCGCTGAAGCCCGAAGCCAAGCTGCTGCTGCTGCTCAACCAGCACGGCGCAATGAGCGTCAAGCAGGCGATGAGCATTTCCGGCCTGTCGTATCGCGGCTTCTACAATCTGCTCAACCGCCTCAATGCCCAGCAGCTTGTCACCATCACGCCCGATACCAGCGACCGGCGGGTGAAGAAGATCGGGCCGGGCGAGAAGGCGAAATTCGCCGTCCTGCTCGCCGGCTGAGCCGTCGCATACCGGGCCTGCCGGCGCGACTCGGCACCCCGGTGGCAGGCCTGGGTATCATTCCGGAGCCAGTTGCAATTGCCCGCTGCCCTGCCCCTCGGTAATCCCGCACAAGAAGCGTTCGGATGCGGTTGTGACCTTGTTTGTGCCGGCGACGAGCCGCCCTCCATATGCGGCCAGCAACAAGGGTCGCCAACCATGAGCATGCATCTGAAACGGCAAGCCAACCTGGGGTTCGCGCTCGCGGCCGTCGGCGTTCTCGCCGCCCTGCTGCTGAAGGACATGGGGCTGTGGAAACTGCTCATCCCGGTCTGGCTGGTGGCATGGGTGGTCGTGCAGATTGCCCTGCAACACGTGGCCACCCGCCCGCTCACCCAAGACAGCAAGCGCCGCTGGCCCGATGCCGCCACCGTCCGGCGCTGCATCAAGTCGCGGGACGCGGTGGGCTGATCGCCGCGCGCTAACCGCGCTTATCCGAAAATGTCCGGCCTGTTGCCAAGCCGGTTGCCATGGCGGCGCGGCGACTCGATGGCCAGCGCGCCATGCGCCTTTCCCTGCGCCGGCGGGCCGCGCACATCGTGCCAGCGGGGTGCCGCCCCTGCCGATCGGCATGGGGGAAACTACCGATACCGGCACTGATCCAGCTTGTTTCGGCGTTAACGAAAGGGAATTTGGCAGCGTGACGATGTCGGGGGCGTGGCCCACGGCGCCACCGCCCACAGGCGTTTCAGTTGGGAACGGAACATGACGGAACTGGTTGGTGACATGATGGATGGTGGCCGGGTCGGTCTGGCGGAACGCCGGTCGTTTGACCCCATTGATTTCAGCGATGCCGCAAATGCCCTGCATTCGCTGATCTCGCAGGCGGAAACGCTGCTGCGGACGTGCCGCACTCTCGTCACCCAGGTGCGGGAACCGGCCGGCGCTGCCGACAGCAACTGGGCGCAGCGCATCAGCGAGCTGCAGGACCAGCAGGATGCGATGGCGCAGTGGACGGATCGCGCCGGCGTGCGCGGCGACAAGGCCGATGGCCGTGGCTTTCGCCGGTACGATCACATGGATGTGGATGTCGATCTGCTGCAGATCTTCAAATCCTGCCTGCCGGATCTGGGCATCGCGCCGCTGGTGGTGCTGACCACGCTGCTGGCCAACCAGGGTCGCATCGTTGCCAATGCCGATATCCGCAAGGCGCTGGGCACGGAATCGCTGACCATCGTCAAGGTTTACGTGTCGCGCCTGCGCCACCTGTTCCGCAGCCACGGCGTCGACGTGGAAATTTCGGTGCTGAAGGGTGGTTACGGCCTGCCGCGCGATTGCGCCGTGCAGGTGCTGAGCGGGCTGGGCTTTGACGACAGCCAGGTCAAGACGATCCTCAGCTCGTCGCTGATCGAGCGCGCGCGCGCCTGATCCGGCATTTGCTGCCGCCGGTCAGCCCGGCGGCCAGCAGATGGCAAGGATTTCCCAGCTTTTCTCGCCGCCGGGCAGACGGACGGCGCGCACATCGCCCACCTTCGCTCCTCGCAGCGCCCGGGTGATCGGCGCGCTCCACCCGATCCGCCCGGCGGCAGCATCCTGTTCATCGTCCCCCACCAGGGTCAGCGTGCGCTGGTTGTCGTCATCGTCGGCGATGGTGACGGTGCAGCCGAACAGCACGCGATCCCGCTCTGTCTGGCGGGCGGGATCGATGACGCGGGCAGCGGCCATGCGTTTTGAAAGATGGCCCAGCTCGCGGTCGATCTCGCGCAGGCGCTTGCGGCCATAGAGATAATCGCCATTCTCGCTGCGATCGCCATTGCCCGCAGCCCAGCGCACCACCTCGACGATCTCGGGCCGGTCCTTGTGCAGCAACTGGTCATAACGCGCCCGCAGCGCGGCCATGCCGGCGGGTGTGATCGGATTGCCGTCTGTCACAGGTCGAGTTGTCCCTGGCGGTCTTCGCCGGCGCTTTTGCGGCGGCGCGTCGTGTCTGGCAAGCCGGCGCGGCGGCTGCCGTGGCGCTGGACGATGGCCCGGGCCGGGCCGGCGTGGGCGGGATCACGGCGGATCGCGGTGATGGCGGCCTTTGCCGCGCGCGCGGCGTCCTCATGGTTCACCAGGGGGGCGGGGTAGGCCAGATCGGCGCCTGCCTTCCACGGTTCGTGCACCAGCGGCGCCTTCAGCGCGGCGAGTTCCGGCACCCAGCGCCGGATGAAGCGGCCATCCGGATCCTGATCAAAGCCCTGCTTCACGGGGTTGTAGATGCGCGGGATGTTGGTGCCGGTGGTGCCCGATTGCATTTGCACCTGGCTCCAGTGGATGCCCGGCTCGTAATCGGTGAACAGTCGCGCCAGCACGGCCCCGCTCTGCCGCCAGTCAAGCCGCAGGTGATAGCTGGCCACCGCCATCACCATCGCCCGCATGCGAAAGTTCAGCCAGCCGGTGGCAGCGAGGCTTCGCATGCAGGCATCGACAAAGGGCCAGCCCGTGCGCCCCTCCGCCCACGCCGCCAGCCGTTCCTCGTCGTGCGCCGGCAGCGCGTCGTAGGCGGGGTGCAGGCAGCGCGCTTCCAGCCAGGGCGCATCCTCAAGCTTCTGGATGAAGTGGCAGTGCCAGTGCAGCCGGCTGATGAAACTGTCGATGGCGCGCACGAAGGTCACGTCGTCGGCTGCCTTCCAGCGCTGGCGGGCAGCAAGTGCGGCCTGGGCGGCTTCGCGCATCGAAATCGTGCCCAGCGCCAGATGTGGTGACAGGCGGGAGCAATGATCAGCAGCACTGTCGGGCGCCGACATGGCGCGGCGGTAGGGGCGGCCGCGTTCGCCAAGGAAGCTTTTCAACAGGGCGAGGCCTTCGCGGCGGCCGCCGGGCTGGCGATTGCAGGGATCGGGGGCGAGGCCCAGTGCGGTCGCATCGGGCAGCGGATCGCCCGCCACGTCGGCCATCGGGATGCTGGCAGGCGCGGGCACGCGTGGTGCACGCATCAGCCCCTCCCAGCGCGCCGCCCAGCCATCGCGGTTGCCATGGGCGCGCCAGACGCCGTGCTGCTGCGTTTCGATCATCGGCACTCCGGCCGCGCGCGCCCAGCGGCGGACGGCGCGATCGCGGGCAAAGCTCCACAGGGTGCCGGTTTCCTGGTGGGCGTGGATGGCGGTGAGGCCGTGGCGGCGATGCAGGTCGTCCAGCACGGCCACCGCCTCGCCCACGCGCAGCACCAGCCGGCCGCCGCGAGCCGCAAGGCTGCGATCAAGATCGATCAGGCTGTCGGCCACAAACCCGTATTGCCGGCCGCTGGCATCGGGCTGCGCCCACAGTTCGGGTTCGACGACATACAGCGGCAGCACGGGCCGTCCGCTGGCGCAGGCTGCCGCCAGCGGGGCATGATCATGCACGCGCAGATCGCGCTTGAACCAGACAATCTCCATCGCCGCCGCGTTTAGCCGTGCCGTGGCTGCGGCGCCCCGGCGGCGGTGTCGCAGGAACAATCAGGGTGCCCGGGGATTGGCCTTTCACGCAGGGGAAAGGAGGACATCATGGGTATCATGTTATGGATGTGGCTGGTGCTGGCGTTTCCCGTTGCCCTGATCATCGACATGTTGATGACGCCGAAAGGCAATCGCGACGAGGCGGATGACCGGCATGAACACCGCGACCGCGATGACGGCCACGCGCATTTGACCGACAGCGAGCGCGAGATCCAGCGCCAGCGCCTGGCACAGCGCGGTTCCGCCGCCATGGCGCGTGACCACGGCCGCCTGACCGATCCTCAGGACGAGGAAGACATCAACCGCCAGCGCGAGCAGGACCGCATCCGCATGGCCAACCGAGGAGGCCGCCATGTTCCGGCACAATGATTTCGCAGGATCCTATTCGCAGCAGCGCGGCAACGCGCGCGGCGGCAGGGGCGGCCGGCGCGGCGGGCTGATGCCGATGCTGCTGGCCGGCCTGGCCGCCGGTGTGTGGTATGCCAGCCGCAAGAAGGGCGATGGCCCCACGGCGCACCGGGCCGACGGCGCCGATGACAGCGCGTCCTATGGCGCCGGCATCGCCGATGAAGGGACGATTCCGGACAGCGGCATCCCCGTCGTTTGACGTTTGCACCGCACCGGCAACGCCGCTAGACGCCACCCGGAAACGGGCGGTGGAGGCGATGCCGGTGCGTGTGACGCTGTATGGAATTCCCAATTGTGACACGGTGAAAAAGGCGCGCGCCGCCCTGGCCGAGCGCGGGGTGGCGTGCGACTTCCACGATTACAAGAAGGCCGGCGTGCCTGCCGACGCGCTGGCGCGCTGGGTCGAGCGCTGGGGCTGGGAAGCGGTGCTGAACCGCGCCGGCACCACGTTCAAGGCGCTGCCCGATGCCGAAAAGGCCGGGCTGGATGCCGCCAGGGCGATCGCGCTGATGCAGGCCAACCCCAGCATGATCAGGCGGCCGATCGTCGAAGGCGACGGCGTGGGTGACGGCGTGGCGCTGATCGGCTTCAAGCCTGATCATTGGGCGGGGGCGTTCTGATGGCGCGCTGGCTGGTGAAATCGGAACCGTTCAAATACAGCTGGGACCAGCTGCTGAAGGACGGCAAGACGGCCTGGGACGGGGTCCGCAACAACCAGGCCGCGATCTATCTTCGCAGCATGAAGATGGGCGACGAGCTGTTCTTCTATCACAGCAACGAAGGCCTGTGCATCATCGGCATCGCCGAGGTTGTGGGCGAGCATTTCATCGATCCGACCGATCCCAAGGGCCGCTTTCCGGCGGTGATGGTCGGCCCCAGGGCGCCGATGCCGCGCCCGGTCACGCTGGCCGAGATGAAGGCCGAGCCGCGCCTTTCCGGCATGGCGATGTTCCGCCAGTTCCGCCTGTCGGTCGTGCCGATCACGGACGAGGAATGGGACGTGGTGATGGACATGGCGCACGCCTGACACGCAAGGCTGCCGCAGCGCGAGCGGGCGTCTTTGCCGCCATGCCGGCGTTCAATCCCGCGCCGCCAGTGCTGCCAGATTGGCCTCGTGATCGGCGCGACTGAGGCGGTAGCGCGAAACGGCGAGGATCATCAGCGCCCACACCAGCCAGATCGCCGGCACATAGGTGGCGCCCAGCTGCCACAGGCTGTCGGCGCTGACCTGGTCGGGCCGCGCGCCCTTGGGGAATTCGGCCAGGGTCAGAACCACGCTGGCCGCCATCACGCCCAGCCCCTGCACCGCCTTTCTGATGAACGTGTTGGCGGCAAAGAACACGCCTTCCGAACGCTGCCCGGTCTTCAGTTCCGCCTGTTCGACCAGATCGGCCAGCATCGAGGCAGTGAGCGCCTGGAAGCAGATCACCAGCCCGACATCGATCAGGGTGACGAAGAACACCACCCAGAACACCACCGGATCGCCATTCGCCGGCAGCAGATCGAACAGCCGCGCCAGGATCGGCAGCGGCAGCGCCAGCCCGGCCAGAAGCCCGATCACGACGGCACCGCGCTGCTTGCCGAGCCGGCGGGTGACCCAGGGAGACAGACCACCGCCGAGCGCGGCCGAGGCAAAGACGCTCATGGTGATCAGGCCGATCTGTTTCGATGAGAAGCCCCAGAAATAGGCCGAGAAATAAAAGCTCAAGGAGGCCGAGATGCCGGTGGCGATGGCGCCGAAGATGGCAGCGGCGAACAGTGCGGCGAAATCGCGGTTGGCCAGCGTCGCGAAGATTTCGGCAAAGATCGCCTTCACCCCCAGCGACCGGCGTTTCGGTGGCGCGCGCAGGTGGCGGACATGGCCGTGGGTGCCCAGCGCCGAAATCAGGATCGCGGCGAGGATCAGCACCGATGCGATCATGCCATAGACTTCATAGGCATCGCGGTTGAACTGGCCGTTGGGGATTTCGGCTGTTGCAAAGGCCGGGAACAGCAAGGTGAAATTGGCGACCGTCATCACGGTGCCGATGGCCCAGGCAAAGAACAGCCGCCAGCCGAACAGGGCGCTGCGGTCATCATAGCTGCGGGCCAGTTCGGGGCCGAGCGCCGTGCTGGGGATTTCATAGAAGCTGATGCTGATCCGCGTCAGGCTGGCCAGCACCAGGAGATACCAGAACAGCGCCGTCTGCGACCAATCGGCCGGCGGATCCCACACCAGGAAATAGATGGCGGCGGTGGGGATGGCCGAGGCATAGAGGAAGGGGTGACGCCGCCCCCAGCGTGATCGCAGATTGTCGGACCAGTAACCGATGACCGGATCGACCACCGCATCCATGATCAGCGCAAAGGTGATGGCCAGACCGACAAGCCGCGCATCGACGCCGATGACCTGGCTGTAGAACAGCAGCAGGAAATAGCTGAAGCCGCCGTCCTTGATGCCATAGGCCCCGGCCCCAAGGCCATAAGCAAGGCGTGTGCCCAATGACGGCCGCTCGGCGTCTGCCATATGATCCTTCCCCTTGGCTCTGCTGGCCTTTTGCAGGGGCAGTATCAGCGGCGAACCGCGCCCTGTAAAGCCAGCCAGTCCATCAGCCAGCGTGCCGCCGGGCCGGGGGTGTGATCGGGGCGGTGCAGCAGTTCGATCGGGTAGGTGGTGCCGGGCCAATCAGGCAGTTCCAGCCGCATCAGTGTGCCGGCAGCAAGATCATCCGCCACCATCGGCAGGGGCATGTTGCCCCAGCCGGCGCCGGCCTTCAGCAGCGCGTGCTTGGCGCTCATGTCGCCCAGTCGCCAGGAACGGGGGGACAGGACGCCGAAATCCTTGCCTTCCGTCAGTTTCGAACGATCCGTCAGCACCAGTTGCAGATGCCGCTGCGCTTCGCCCGGCGCGATGCCGGGGGCCGTGAGCGGGTGGCCCGGGGCCGCCACCGGCACCAGCGGCACCCCGGCCAGGGCCCGGCGCACCAGCCGTTCATTGACACCATCCAGCGCGCCCGCGATCGCCAGCGTTGCCGATCCGTCGAACAATCGCGCCTGCACGGCGCCCAGCGCCTCGACGTGAAGGCGCAGGGACAGGGTCGGGAAACGCGCCTGCAGCCGGGTGAGGGCCGTGACCAGCATGGCGACCGGGAACATCACCGTGACGGCCAGTGACAGCTCGGCCTCCTGGCCCGCGCCCAGCGCCGCCACCCCGGCCTTCAGCGCGGCCACATTGCCCAGCGTGTCGCGGGCGTGGGCCAGCACCAGCCGCCCGGCATCGGTCAGCACGGCGGCAACGAAACCACGCTGTTTTCGATCATCACCAACCTGATGCACTTCGGCATGGTGATCGTCGGCCTGCCCTACAGCCACCAGGGCCAGATGCGGATCGACGAGGTGGTGGGCGGCGCCCCTTATGGTGCCACCACCATTGTCGGCGGCGACGGCAGCCGCCAGCCATCCGAAACCGATCTCGCCGGCGCCCGCCACCAGGGCGAGCAGGTGGCGAAGATTGCGGCCAAGTTGTTTGGTTGAGCAAATGCGGCCGGGGGCGTAAACCCGGCCGCATGAGCACCACGTTCACCCTTGATACCTCGACAAGCCGCGCCCACCCGGTGCCGGAACCGGTGCGCCGGCTGACGGTGCCGGCCATCAGCAAGCGCAAGGGCAAGGATGGGGCCGGTGAGCCGATCGTGATGCTCACCGCCTACACGGCGCGGATGGCGCAATTGCTTGATCCGCATTGCGACCTGCTGCTGGTCGGCGATTCGCTGGGGCAGGTCATCTATGGCCTCGACACCACGGTGAAGGTGACGATCGACATGATGATCGCCCACGGTGCCGCCGTTGTGCGCGGATCATACCGCAGCGTCGTGGTGATCGACCTGCCCTTTGGTTCCTACGAGGAAAGCCCGGAAGCCGCGTTCCGCACCGCGTCGCGCGTGATGCAGGAAACCGGCGCGGCCGCCGTCAAGCTGGAGGGTGGCGCGGTGATGGCGCCCACGGTCAGGTTCCTCAGCGAACGCGGCATTCCGGTGATGGCGCACGTCGGCCTCACCCCGCAGGCGGTCAACGCGCTGGGCGGTTACGGCGCGCGGGGCCGCAGCGAAGCGGAACAGGCCAAGATCCTGGCCGACGCCAAGGCGGTTGCCGATGCCGGCTGTTTCGCGCTGGTGGTGGAAGGCGTGGTGGAGCCGCTGGCCCGCGCCATCACCGAGGCCGTGGCCTGCCCCACGATCGGGATCGGCGCGTCACCGGCCTGCGATGGCCAGGTGCTGGTGGTGGACGACATGCTGGGCATGTTCGAACGCGTGCCGCGCTTTGTCGAACGCTTCGACGATCTTGCCGCCCGGATCAGCGATGCCGCCAGCCGCTATGCCGGCGCGGTGCGCGAACGCCGCTTTCCCGGCGACGCACAGCTGTATCGCTGAGGCTTTACCTTTGCGGCAGCGTCGGGCATTCACGCGCCGGCAATCCTGATGGTGTCACTGACCGACACGGAGCTTGAAGACCTTGGCCAAACCGCCCGCCACCCCAGATGATTCCTTCCTGCGCGAGGTGGACGAGGAATATCGCCGCTCGCAGCTGGCCGGCCTGTGGAAGCGTTATGGCACGATCGCCATCGCGGCCGTGGTGCTGGGCTTGGCGGCGCTGGCCGGTTGGCTGTTCTGGCAGGATCGGCAGGAAAAGGCCGCTGGCGAGGCCGGCGCTTCCCTGATCCGGGCGACGGAGCAGCTGGAAGTGGGCGAAGGCGCCCGTGCCCGCCCGGTGCTGGAAGCGATGACGCGCGATGGCCCCGGTGCCTATGCCGGTCTGGCGCGGATGGTGCTGGCCAATGATGCGCTGGCCGGTGGTGACCGGGCCAAGGCGCGTGGCCTGTACGAGGCGGTGGCCAATGACAGCACGCTGCCGCAGCCGTTGCGTGATGCCGCGCTGGTGAAGGCGGTGCGGACGGGGTTTGACCAGATGCGCCCGGCCGACGTGATCGCCAAACTGAAGCCGCTGGCGGTGCCGGGCAACCCGTGGTTTGCCGTTGCCGGTGAGCTGGTGGCCGTGGCGCACTTCAAGGATGGCAAGCCGGAAGCGGCCAAGCCGATCCTGATCGCCATGGTCAAGGACGACAAGCTCGGCCCGTCGCTTCGCACCCGCGCGGCGCAGCTGGCGATTGCCGCCGGGGTGGATATCGGCACGCTGGGCCTTGATGCCCCGCCGGCGCAATAAGGGTCAGATGGTGAGCACGCCCAACAGCATCCGCACCGCATCGGTGATCCTGATGGCCAGCCTGGCGCTGGCCAGCTGCGGCGCCTTCAAGAAGGGCGCGCGCACCCGCACGCCCACCATTGGCGAACGCATTCCGATCCTCAGCTTTGAAACCCGCGCCGAGGCCGAAACCGAGCTGAAGGACACGGCGATCGTGCTGCCGGCGCCGGAAACCAATGCCGACTGGGCGCAGCCGGGCGGATCGCCGACCAAGGTGGGCGGCCACCTGGTGCTGGCCGAACAGCCGGCGCAGACATGGCGGGCCAGCATCGGCAAGGGCAGCAGCGGCACCGCGCGCCTGAACGCCGCGCCGGTCGTTGCCGATGGCAAGGTCTTCACCATCGATATCGCCGGGCAGGTCAGTGCGTTTGACGCCAAGTCGGGCGCGGTGCTGTGGCGCGCCACGGTGAAGCTGCCCAAGCGCGGCAGCCGGGCCGCATTCGGCGGCGGTGTGTCGGCGGGCGATGGCCGGGTTTATGTCGCCACCGGCTATGGCATTGCGCTGGCCTATGATGTGGCAACCGGCAAGCAATTGTGGGAACAGGCGCTGGTGCAGCCGCTGCGCGGTGCGCCGGCGGTGGCGGCCGGCCGGGTGTTCTTCCTCAGCCAGGACAATCAGCTTCACGCTCTTGATGGCGCCACCGGTCAGGTGCGCTGGACGGTCAATGGCACAGTGGAAACCGCCTGCATCCTGGGGTCAGGCGCACCGGCCATTGCGCTCGACACCGTGGTCGCGGGCTTCTGTTCCGGCGAACTGAACGCGCTGCGCGCCGAAAACGGCCGCACCGTCTGGCAGGACCAGCTGGCCCGCACCGGCCGTTCGACGGCGATGGCGGCATTGGCCGATATCGACGGATCGCCGGTTGTCGATCGCGGCCGCGTGTTTGCCATCGGCCATGGCGGCCGCATGGTCAGCCTGGAACTCGCCACCGGCCAGCGCGTGTGGGAGCGCAACTTCGCCGGCGTCTGGACGCCGTGGGCGGCGGGCGAATTCCTCTATGTCGTCACCGTCGAAGGCGAGGTGCTGTGCATCACCCGCACCGAAGGCAAGCTGCGCTGGGTGACGCGCCTCGCCCAGTTCCGCAAGCAGAAGCCGGCCAAGCCCGGCCGTGATGGCCGCCCCGGCACGCCAGCCAAGACCAAGGGCCCGATCCAGTGGGCCGGCCCGGTGCTGGCCAGCGAACGGCTGTGGCTGACCAACAGCAACCGCGAGCTGGTGGCGCTGGATGCCTATGAAGGCAAGAAGGTCGCCACCATCAAGTTGGGCGACGCTGCCTATCTGCCGCCGGTGGTGGCGGGCGGCATGATGTATGTGCTGACCGATGACGGCACGTTGACGGCCTATCGTTAAATCGCCAGCGCTGGTAAGGCGCTGGCGATGACTGCTGGAAACATCCTTGATTTCGATGCCGACGCGCCGCGCGTGGCCATCGTTGGCCGCCCCAATGTCGGCAAATCCACCCTGTTCAACCGCCTGGTTGGCCGCCGGCTGGCGCTGGTGGACGATCAGCCCGGCGTGACGCGCGACCGCCGCGAAGGCGCCGCCAGCCTGTTCGATCTGAATTTCGTTGCGGTCGATACCGCCGGTTTCGAAGACGGCAGCGATGACAGCCTGTCGGGCCGCATGCGCGCCCAGACCGAAGCCGCCGTGGGCCGCGCCACCGTGGCGGTGCTGGTGTATGATGCCCGCGCCGGGGTGACGCCGCTGGATCGCCATTTCGCCGGCTGGCTGCGCCGGCGCGGTGTGCCGCTCGTGCTGGTCGCCAACAAGGCGGAAGGCCTGCAGGCCGAAACCGGCATCAACGAAGGCCATGAACTGGGCATGGGCGAGCCGATCGGGCTTTCGGCCGAACATGGCCTGGGCCTTGCCGATCTCTATCAGGCGCTGGCCCCGCACCTGGCCAGGGCCGAGGCCGAAGAGGCGGACGATGATGCGCCGCCCGAAGAGGGCGAGGACCTGCCGGAACCGCCGCCGGGGCCGCTGAAGATCGCCATCGTCGGCCGCCCCAATGCCGGCAAATCGACGCTGATCAACAAGCTGCTGGGCGAACAGCGGCTGGTGACCGGGCCGGAAGCCGGCATCACCCGCGATTCCATCGCCATCGACTGGGAATGGCAGGCGCGCGACGGGACGGTGCACCCGGTGCGCCTGATCGACACCGCGGGCCTGAGGAAGCGGGCCAAGGTGACCGACAAGCTGGAGAAACTGTCTGCCGCCGATACCAAGCTGGCGATCGATTTTGCCGAGGTTGTCGTGCTGCTGCTCGACGCCACCCTGGGCCTCGAAGCGCAGGATCTGCGCATTGCCGACAAGGTGCTTTCCGAAGGCCGGGCGTTGATCATTGCCTTGAACAAGTGGGATGTCGCCGACGATCAGAGCCGGCTGTTCCAGGGCGTCAGGAAGGCGCTCGACGATGGTCTTTCGCAGGTGAAGGGCGTGCCCTTGCTCACCTGTTCGGGCGCCACCGGCAAGGGGCTCGACACGCTGATCGATGTGGCGCTGACGACGCGGGCGCGCTGGTCGCGGCGGGTGCCGACATCGGCGCTCAATCGCTGGTTCGAAGCTGCCACCAGCCGCAATCCGCCGCCGGCGCCGGGCGGCGTGCGGGTGAAACTGCGCTATGCCACGCAGGTGGCGACGCGGCCGCCGACATTCGTGGTGTTTGGCAACCGCACCGACAGCCTGCCGGCGAGCTATACGCGCTATCTCACCAACAGCCTGTCGAACGATCTTGATTTCGGCGGCCTGCCAATCCGGCTGAGCTTCCGCGGCGGGCGCAATCCGTTCCACAAGAAATAGCAGGGAGTTCTGCCATGACGTTGCTGGGCTATTGGCGGTCGACAGCGGCGTGGCGGGTGCGGCTGGCGCTGGCGCTGAAGGGCGTGACGGTTGATCAGCAGCCGGTCAACCTGATCGACGGCGCACAGCGCAGTGCCGACCACCTGGCGCGCAATCCGCAAGGCCTGGTGCCGGTGCTGATCGATGGCGATGCGGTGCTGACGCAAAGCCTGGCCATCATCGAATATCTCGACGAGCAATATCCGTCGCCGCCGCTGCTGCCGGCCGATGCCGTGGGGCGGGCGCTGGTGCGCGCGGCGGCGCTGACCGTCGCCGCCGACGTTCACCCGCTTGGCAATCTGCGCGTTCAGCAGTGGCTGCGTCGCGAGATGGGCCAGGATGATGCCGCGGTGACGCGCTGGCTGCACCAGTGGATGGGCGACGGTCTTGCCGCGCTGGAAGCCTTTGCTGCACGGCATGGCGGCCGCTTCCTGTACGGCGACACGCCGGGCCTGGCCGATATCGTGCTGCTGCCGCAGCTCTACAACGCCCGCCGCTTTGGCCTGCCCCTCGGCAATGTCCCCCGACTGATCGCGATTGACGCCGAGGTCGCGGCGCAACCCTGGGCCATGGCCGCCCACCCGGACAGCCAACCCGACGCGCGCTGAGGCTGTCATTTTCCCGCCCTGAACGGGATCGTTGACACAAATTTACCAACGACATTGCAAAATCGTATAAATTTGTTATTCCCACCGGATTGGGGTCAATTGCGTACATTCCGGGGGTTTACATGTTGGGTCGTCATTCGTCCGTGCAGGTCGCGCCTGTTCGTGCCATTTCGCGTGCGCGCAGCGTGCGTCAGATCGGCATCGCGGCGCTCATGCTCGCCGGCACGGCGCTGGCCCCGGCCCACGCGCAGGTCGCCAATCTGGGCGGCACCACCGTCTCCCGCAATGATTTCGTCAGCCTGCCCGGGTTTGTCGGTATCGAACCGACCGAGATCACCAATGGCCTGCTGCGGATCAACCCGCTGGTGAACGGGCTGAATTACAGCGGCGACCTGACCGACAGTGGCGGCCTGCTGACCTTCGTCAAGTTCGGCGTGAACAACCTGACGCTGAGCGGCGTCAACACCCACAGCGGCATCACGGCGGTGCAGGGTGGCAGGCTGATCCTCGGTTCGGCAACCGCCCTGTCGCCCAATTCGCAGCTGACCGTTACGGGCTCCGCCGCCGCGCTGTCCACGCTCGACATGAATGGCTTCAACGGCACCGTGCGCTCGCTGTCGGGCAACGCGACGGGCGTCGTCACGGCCGGCAGCGGCCCGGCTGTGCTCACCATTGATGGCCCTGCCAGCCAAGTCTTTTCAGGTGCGCTGCAGGGCAATCTTGGCATCGTCAAGCGCGGTGCCGGTACCCAGACGTTCACCAACGGCGATCCGGTCAATGCGCCGACGACGGCCACCGGCCCCATCACGCTGCAGGCGGGCGGCCTGCGGTTGGGATCGAACAATGCGCTGGGCAGCGGCCTGATGACCGTGACTGGCCCCGGCACATTATCGGTGGCGGGTTCGATCAATCTGCACTTTGACAACAATGTCGTCCTGAACAACACGCTGACCGTGGCGGTCGCCGCCGGCCAGGGCCTGACGATGAACGGTGTCATCAGCGGTTCCGGCACCCTCAACAAGATCGGGGTCGGCGCCGGCCTGACGCTCAATGGCGCCAACACCTACACCGGCGGCACGACCCTGGCCGGCGGTTTCCTGTTCATCGGCAACGCCAGCGCGCTCGGCACGGGCACTGTCACCCAGACCCAAACCAGCATCATCAGCCTTGCCAATCCGGCACAAAGCCTGACGCTGGCCAACAATTTCCAGCTGCAAGGCTCTTCGCTGCAGGTGACGGCGCCCAATGCCGGCGTGACCTTCACCCTGGCCGGCAACATCACCGGTGGGCCCGACATCAACGTGCAGACAGGCGCGGGCAGGGTCACGCTGGCCGGCGCCAACAGCATCTCGGGTTTCATCCGGCTGCAATCGGGCACGCTGGGTGTGGCCAGTTCTGCCGCCGTGAACGGATCGCAGGCCATCCGCGTCGAAGCCAACGGCACGTCGGTCGAGGTCAACGGCCCCGGCCACAACATCACGACGCGCCTGATCAGCCGCCCCGGCAGTGGTGCTCTGGCCGTCCGGCTGGATCATGGTGCGGACAATATGCTGTTCAGCGGCGCGCTGCGCGATGGCGATACCGCCGGCGGCCATACGCTGCGGATCAACAAGTTCGGCACCGGCATCTTCACCGCGTCGAACGCCGATACGAACCTGTTCAACAACAACATCGTTTCGGGCGGGTTCGTTGTCGAGGAAGGCACGCTCAACCTGACCGGCCGGATGAGCAACAACATCCAGGTGCAGGGCGGCGCAGCGTTGACGGGCACGGGTGTCCAGGATGCCGGCACGACCACCATCGCCGCTCTGGCCACGCTGTCGCCGGGCGATGCGCTGGCGGGGCCATCGGCGATCGGTACGCTGACGCTGCAGAATCTCGCGCTGTCGGCCGGGGCGGTCACCCTGTTCGATCTTGGCGCGCCCAGCATCAACACGGCCAACCCGATCAACGACCTGATCGTGGTCAACGGCAATCTTGGGCTGGGCGGCGAATTCCGCTTCAACATCCTGCCGGGCTTTGGCGGCGGCACCTATCGCCTGATGACCTATGGCGGTGCGCTCAGCGGCACTGTCACGCTGGGTCTGCTTCCCGCCGGCTTTGATTACAGCCTGAGCACCAGCGGCGGCTTCATCGATCTGGTCGTCGCCCTTCAGGACAGTTACTGGGATGGCAGCGGGCCGTTCGGGGACAGCGACGTTGCGGGCGGCAACAATGTCTGGAACGCCGCCAACACCAACTGGACCGATGCGGGCGGCACTGTCATCTCGGGCTGGTCCAATGGTCGCCGCGGCTATTTCACCAACACCGGCGGCACCGTCATGGTGGATGGCAATTTCAGCTTTGAACGGCTGATGTTCACCGCAGATGGCTATGTGCTGAATCCGGCGGCGAGCGCAACCCTGGGCGCGGATGCCGGCACGATCGAGGTGACGGCAGGCAACACCACCACGATCAATGTCAATCTGGTGGGCACCAATGGCCTTGCCAAGGCCGGCACCGGCACGCTGGTGCTGTCGGGTGACAACACCTATGCCGGTGGTACCGCGCTGGATGCCGGCACCATCCGGGTGAGCAACAGCGCGGCGCTTGGCACGGGTGCGCTCACCATGGCCGGCGGCACCACGCTGGCGGCGGGCGCGAACGGCCTGACGGTGGGCAATGCCGTCGTCACCAACGGCGTCGGCACCATCGACACCGGGGCCAACACGCTGACGCTGGCGGGCGTCATCTCGGGCGCTGGTTCCATTGCCAAGGCGGGCGCGGGCACGTTGATCCTGTCCGCTGCCAACACCCATGGCGGTGGCACGACGCTGAATGCCGGCACGATCAGGGTCGGCAACAGCGCGGCGCTGGGCACCGGTGCGCTGACCATGGCCAGCGGCACCACCCTGCAGGCCGGGGCTGCCGGCCTGACCGTGGGCAATGCGATCGCCCTGGCCAGCGGCGGCATCATCGATGTCAACGGCCAGGTGCTCACGCTGGGCGGCGTCGTCTCCGGCACCGGCCCGCTGTCGGTGATCGACAGCCAGGGCCAGGCTGCCGACGCGCTGATCCTTGCCGGCGTCAACAGCCATACCGGCGGCACCGTCGTCACCGGCACCACCGTGCAGGTCAGCCAGGATGCCAATCTTGGCAATGCCGCGGGCGGCGTGATGCTGGTTGGCGGCACGTTGCGGACCACGGCGAGCTTCAGCACCGCGCGCGGCGTGACGCTGGGCACCGGTGGCGGCGTCATCGATGTCGCGACCGGCACCACGCTCACCAGCACCGGCGTCATCAGCGGCACCAGCCTCACCAAGCTGGGCGGCGGCACGCTGGCGCTGAACGCAGCCAACACCCACAGCGGCGGCACGGCGCTGAATGCCGGCACCATCGCGATCGGCAATGCCGCCGCGTTGGGCACCGGTGCGCTGGCCATGGCCGGCGGCACCACGCTGCAGGCGGGCGCTGCCAACCTGGCGGTGGCCAATGCGATCAGCACGGCGGGCGTCGGCACGATCGACACCGGGGCCAACACGCTGACGCTGAACGGCGTGATTTCGGGCACAGGTTCCATCGCCAAGGCCGGTACCGGCACGCTGACGCTCAATGCAGCCAACAGCTACGTCGGTGGCACCGCGCTCAATGCCGGCACCATCACGATTGGCAATGCCGCCGCGCTCGGCACCGGCACCCTCGCCATGGCCGGCGGCACCACGCTGCAGGCGGGCGCTGCCAACCTGGCGCTGGCCAATGCGATCAGCACGGCGGGCGTCGGCACGATCGACACCGGGGCCAACACGCTGACGCTGAACGGCGTGATTTCGGGCGCAGGTTCCATCACCAAGGCCGGCACCGGCACGCTGGTGATGAACGCGGCCAACACCCACACAGGCGGAACGGCGCTCAATGCCGGCACCATCCAGGTGGGCAGCAGCACGGCGCTGGGCACCGGCACGCTCACCATGGCGGGTGGCACCACCCTCGTTGCCGGGGCAGCTGGCCTGACGACGGCCAACGCCATCGTCACGCAGGGTGCCGCCACGATCAACACCGGGGCCAGCCCGGCCACCTACGTGCTGTCCGGCGTGATCAGCGGCGCTGGCAGCCTCACCAAGCAGGGCACCGGCACTCTGACCCTGTCCGGCGTCAGCACCTACACGGGCGCGACAACGGTGGCGGCGGGCACGCTCAACGTCACCGGTCGCCTCGCGTCAGCCGTCACGGTCAATTCGGGTGCGGCGATCACCGGCAATGGCACGGTGGGTGCCCTCAACGTGCTCAGCGGTGGTTCGGTCAATCCGGGCGCTCCGGGCAGCATCGATGTCGCCACCCTGAACGTGGCCGGCGCGGTGACCCTTGCCGGCACCTATTCGGTGAACATCGCCGGTGCGGCCAGCGATCTGATTGCGGCTGGCGGTGCCATCACGCTTGGCGGCACGCTCACCGTCGCGTCGGTCACCCCGCCGCTGTTCGGCCAGGAATTCGTCGTGGCGAGGGGCGCTTCGGTGACCGGCACCTTTGCCAGCACCACCGGTCTTGAACTGTTTGGTCCGGCGTTCCGGGCGGTCGTGGCCTACACGCCGACCACGGCGGTGATCCGCATCGCACCCAACAGCCTGGTGAATCTCGGCAACAGCTTTGGCGGCCTGACCGGCAATGCGCTGGAAGCCGCGCAGGCCTTTGATCGGGCCGTGGCCGCGGGCTTCAATCCGCAGGCGTTCCTGCCGCTCTATGCCAACGCCGGGTCCAACCTGCCCCGCGTCATGCGCGAAGTCTCAGGGGAACAGCGCGCCACCGAACGCCGCGTGGTGCTGGATACCAACCGCGTGTTCCGCGAAACGGCGCTGGATCGCCTGAACCTTGGGCTTGCCGCGATGGCAGGCCAGCAGGTCAGCAGCAGCGATGGGGATCGCTCGCTCACCTTCTGGCTGCGCGGCGCCGGCAGATGGGGCAAGGCGCAGACCAACGGTGCTGCCACCACGTTCCAGACCGAACAGGTGGGCCTGCTCACCGGTATCGACTGGTCGCGTGACTCGCTCACGGTCGGCGGGATGTTCCACTACACCACCACCAACGTGGAGTTCGGCTTCATCGGTGGCAGCAGCCGCGTGGAAACGGTTGGCGGCACCGTCTATGCCGGCTACCGCAACGATGGCGGCCTTGTGGCCAACATCGGGGCCAGCGCCGCAGGCGCCCGCACCAACGGCAGCCGCGCCATCACGCTGACTGGCTTCAACCAGTCGCTTTCGGGCCGCACCACCGGCACCACCTATCAGGGCTTTGGCGAACTGGGCTGGGATCTGGCGGCCTCGGCCGACACGCGGATCGAACCATTCGCCCGCCTGAGCTATGTGAAGGCGGACATGAATGGCCTTGCCGAAACCGGCGGCATCGCGGCGCTGGTGGCGGCCAAGCAGAGCTATGACCTCACCATCATCAACCTCGGCATGCGCTTTGGCGCCAATGTCGGCAAGGTGGCGCTGAACGGCAGCGCGTCGATGCAGGGCGCCACGGGCGATCGCGACGCGATGACGGTGATCGGCATTCCGGCGGTGGGCCAGAACGGCAATATCCGTTCGGTGCTGATCGATCGCACCGCGCTGCTGCTGCAGGGTGGTGTGGCCGTGAACCTGTCGGACAAGATCCGGTTCAACCTCGATTATTCGGGGCTGATCGGCAAGCGCAACGACGATCATGGTGGCCGCGCGACCCTGAACTTCGCGTTCTGATCGGCGCTGTTCCGATCGGGCAGACCAGTTTGACGGCGGCTCCGCACCGGGGCCGCCGTCCGTGTGTGTGACGACCTGCCACACAAATCAGGCGCACAGGCGGACGTGTCGTGGCATTGACCGTGCCGCCCCGGCATCCCTATCGGAACGCGCATGACCAGCCTTGCCAATTTCATGTCCGACAACGCCGCCGCGCCTTGCCCGGAGGTGCTGGCCGCCATCACCGCCGCTGCCCCCGCCCAGAACGCCGGTTATGATGGAGATGACTGGTCGCGGCGGCTGGATCCGCTGTTCGGCCAGCTGTTTGGCCGTGAATGCGTCGCCCTGCCGGTGAGCACCGGCACCGCGGCCAATGCGCTGGCACTGGCCTGCCTGGTGCCGGCCTGGGGGGCGGTCGCCTGCCATACCGAGGCGCACATCCATGTCGATGAATGCGGTGCGCCGGAATTCTACACGGGCGGAGCCAAGCTGCTGCTTTGCCCCGGTGATCACGGCAAGCTGACGCCGGCCGGGCTGGACAAGGCGCTGGCCAGCCATCGCGGCGATGTGCACCAGGTGCAGCTGGGTGCGCTGTCGATCACTCAGGCCACCGAATGCGGCACCGTCTATTCGGTCGCCGAGGTCGCCGCCTTGACGGCCCATGCCGCGGCGCGGGGCTGGCGCGTGCACATGGATGGCGCGCGCTTTGCCAATGCCGTCGCGGCGCTGGGCTGCGATGCGGCCGCTATGGTGGCGGGCGTTGATGCCTTGAGCTTTGGCTGCATCAAGAATGGCGGCATGACCGCCGAGGCGCTGGTGCTGTTTGACACCGAGCTGGGCGATCAACTGCGCTGGCGGCGCAAGCGGGCCGGGCAGATGCCATCGAAGGGCCGGTTCAACGCCGCCCAGATCATCGCGATGGTGGAAAACGACGTGTGGCTCAGGAATGCCCGTGCCGCCAACGCCGGCGCGCAGGCGCTGGCCGAGGCAGCAGCATCGCGGCTGCTGCACCCGGTGGAGGCCAACGAGGTGTTCGTGCAGCTCAATCCCGGTGAACCGGAGCGGCTGCGCGAACAGGGTTTCCTGTTCTATGACTGGGGCGATGCCGGTTCGAACGAAGCGCGCCTGGTGGTGAGCTGGGACACGCCGCCCGCGCAGATCGAGGCGCTGGCCCGCGCGCTGGCGCAGGGCTGATGGCCACGGCTGCACCGCCCGCCGCCCCTGCCACCGGCTTCACCCCGCTGGCCTGGTTTGCCTTCATCACCTGCACCCTGATCTGGGGCAGCACCTGGTTCGTCATCCGCACGCAATTGGGCGAGGTGCCGCCCAGCTGGTCCGTCACGTGGCGCTTTGCGCTGGGTGCGGCCGTGATGTTCGCCCTGTGCGTGGTGACGCGCAAATCGCTGCGGCTGACAGCGCGGCAGCACGGCTTCGCGCTGCTCGTCGCCGTCTCCCAGTTCGTGCTCAATTTCAACCTTGTCTACCGTTCCGAACAATATCTGGCATCGGGCCTCGTCAGCCTCACCTTCGCTTTCCTGCTCGTCACCAACACCGGCTTGTCGGCGCTGTTCCTCGGCACGCGGGTGAGCGGCCGCTTTGTCGTCGGCAGCGCCATCGGGCTGGCCGGGGTGGCGCTGCTGTTCGCGCCCGATCTGGGCAAGCCCGGCGGCGAACACATGGGCCTGGGGCTGGCGCTCGCCTTTGGCGGGGTGATTTCGGCCAGCATCGCCAATGTCTTGCAGGCGACCAGCGCCGGCCGCGCCATGCCGTTGGAAGCCGGCCTGGCCTGGGCGATGGCATGGGGGGCGCTGATCGATGGCGCGGTGGCATGGGCCGTGTCAGGCCCGCCGGTCATCTCGACGGCGCCCACCTATCTCGCCGGGCTGGCCTATCTTGGCATCGCCGCATCGGCCGTCGCCTTCAGCCTGTATTACATTCTGATCCGCAGCGTGGGGGCCGGGCAGGCGGCGTGGAACGGCGTGGTGGTGCCGGTGGTGGCCATGGCGCTTTCGACCCTGCTGGAAGGCTATGAATGGACGTTGACGGCGGTCGCCGGCATCGCGCTGGCGCTGGTCGGGCTGGGCATCGCGCTGAAGGCCAAGGCGGCGCAATCCTGAACCGCCCTATGTAACCGCCCTGATTCCCATCGGTGGCCAGGCTGCGATGATCATTGCCATGGTGCCGCCGCTGCGGCCACAGGGGAGTGAGCGCGATGAAGACCATATTGGTTCATATCGAGGGCGATGACGGCCAGGAATCGCGGCTGCAGGCAGCGTTCGATCTGGCACGGGCGACGGGTGGCCATCTCGTCTGCCTGTCGGTGATGCCCTATGCCGCCTATGCGCTGGGCGATCCCGCCATGGGCGCGTTTCCGGTCACCACGCTGATCGACGCGGTGGAAGCCCGCCGCAAGGAGGAGCGTGTGGCCGTGGAGGCCAAGCTGCGCCACGAAGGGCTGGGCTGGGAATGGCACAGCGCCGATGGCGATGCCGGTGACCGGCTGGTGGAACACGCCCGGCTGGCCGACGTGGTGGTGATGAGCGCCGGGCCGTTCGCCAAGGTGGCGGCCATGCAGCTGGGGCTGACCGGCGATGTTGCCATGCGCGCGCCGGCGCCAGTGCTGGCCGTGCCGACGCGGTCGCGCGGCTGCAACCTCACCGGGCCGGCGCTGGTGTGCTGGGATGGCGGGCAGGAAGCCGCCCGCGCCCTGCGCGTCGCGCTGCCGCTGCTGGCGCAAAGCCAGAGCGTGACACTGCTGACCGTCGAGGAAAAGGACAATGAATTTGGCGGCCGCGCGGCGGCGGCATTCCTGTCACGCCACGGCATCCACGCCGAGGTGATGGAACGCAGCCGGGGCAGCGCCAGCGTGGAGCAGGTGATCCGCAGCGTCGCCGCCGAAATCCAGGCCGGCCTGATCGTGCAGGGTGCCTATGGCCACAGCCGCATGCGCCAGATGCTGTTTGGCGGCGTGACGCGCGGCCTGCTGGCCGACGCGCCGGTGCCGCTGCTGATCGCGCACTGATCGGCGATCAGGCCGCTTTCGGCAGTCGCTGTGCCAGCCGCCACAATTTTTCGGGCGTGGCCGGCATTTCGACCTGTTGGCCATCCAGTGCATCGATGATGGCGTTCATCACCGATGGCATGGCGCCGATGGTGCCGGCCTCGCCGCAGCCCTTCACGCCGAGCGGGTTGGTGGGCGACGGCGTGTTCAGCGTTTCAAAGGCAACCGCCGGCGGCATCACGTCGGCGCGCGGGATGCCATAGTCCATCAGGCTGCCGGTGATCAGCTGGCCGGCCTCGTCATAGACGATATCCTCGATCACGGCCTGGCCCAGGCCCTGCGCGATGCCGCCGTGGATCTGGCCTTCCACCAGCATCGGGTTCACCAGCACGCCGAAATCATCGACCAGGCTGTAACGGGTGACGGCGATGCGCCCGGTATCGGGGTCCAGCTCCACCTCGGCGATGTGGCAGCCGTTGGGGAAGGTGGGGGCAGGCTTGGCCTCGTGCGTGGTATAGCGGCTGCGGCCATCCAATGCGCCGGGGTGGCGGGTGGCGAGTTCCGCCCACGACAGTGTGGCATTGCTGCTGCGCGCCTTGAACAGGCCATCGGCATAATCGACATCGCCGCCCAGATCGGCACTGGCCAGGGCCACGCCGCGGGCGATCATGTCGTCAGCGCACACCAGCACCGCGCCTCCGCCGAACGCCATCGACCGCGAACCGCCAGTGCCGCCGCCGACATCCATGCGCGACGTGTCGCCCTGCACGATGCGGATCTGCTCCATCGGCACGCCCAGCTTGGCCGCTGCGACCTGCGCATACGCCGTTTCATGGCCCTGGCCGTTGGATTGGGTGCCGACCGACATTTCGATGGTGCCGTCAGCCGCCACCCGCACATCGGCGTGCTCCTCGGTGCCGCCGCCGCCGGCGATCTCGACATAATAGGCCATGCCGCGCCCCAGCCGCTTGCCGCGCTGCGCGGCATCCGCCTTGCGGGCGGCAAAGCCGTTCCAGTCCGCCACCTGCTTGGCGCGTTCCAGCACGGCCGGGAAATTGCCGACATCGAAGGTGAGGCCCAGCCCGTTGGCGTGCGGCAGCTCGGCCGGCAGCAGCAGATTGCGCGCCCGCATCTCGTCCACCGGCACGCCAATCTCGCGCGCCGCCGCCTCGATCAGCCGCTCCATGATATAGGCCGATTCCGGCCGGCCAGCGCCGCGATAGGCATCAACGGGCGTGGTATTGGTGACGACACCGTGCACGAGGTTGTGGATGGCCGGGATGCGATACACACCGCCCATGATGCGCCCGCCCGCCATCGTCTGGATCGCCGGGCCGAACTGCGCCTGATAGGCGCCGAGATCAGACCAGGTTTCGACCTTGAGCGCGAGGATGCGGCCATCCTTGTCGAGGGCAAGGGCGGCTTCACTCTCCATGGCGCGGCCATGCGTGTCGGTCTGGAAGGCGTCGCCGCGCTCGCCGGTCCACTTCACCGGGCGGCCAAGGTCGCGCGCGGCGTGCAGGACGAGGGCATATTCGGGATAGAGGAAGCTCTTCATGCCAAAGCCGCCGCCGACATCGTGGGTGACGACGCGGACCTGTTCGACCGGCACCTTCAAGATCGCCTTGGCCAGCTCGCGGCGCATGGAGGTGACGCCCTGGCTGCCGGTGGTGAGGGTGAAGCCATCCTCGCCAAATTCGCCCAATGCCGCGCGCACCTCCATCGAGGTGGGGGCGACACGGTTCTGTATGATGCGCAGCCGCGTCACGTGCGCGGCGCCGGCGATCGCGGCATCGGCGGCAGCGCCGTCGCCCACCTGCCAGTCGAACAACGTGTTGGAACCGGCAGCTGCCCAGATCACCGGCGCACCGGGCGCGGTGGCAGCGGCGATGCTGGCGACGGCGGGCAGTTCCTCGTAATCCACCCACACGGCTTCGGCACCGGCGCGGGCGGCTTCGCGGCTGTCGGCCACGATGAAGGCAACGCCGTCACCGACGAAGCGCACCGTGTCATCCGCCAGCAGTACGCGCGGCGTCTGGACCTCGCCTGACAGTGGCACCAGGCAGGGGATCACGCCATAATGCGCCACGTCCTTGTGGGTGTAGACGGCAACGACGCCCGGCACGTCCAGCGCCGCCGAGATGTCGATGCTGGTGATGCGGGCATGGGCGTAGGGGCTGCGCAGGGTGACGCCATAAAGCATGCCCTCGCGCGACAGGTCATCGGTGTAGCGGCCCTGGCCGGTGAGCAGGCGCGCGTCCTCGACACGGGTGATCGATTGGCCGGTGCCGAACTTCATCACATCTTCTCCTCAAGGCAGGCCGCAAGCCCGGCGTGATAATCGGGATATTTCAGGCAATAGCCAAGCTGCCTTTTCATGCGGCCGTTGGCCACGCGCCGGCACTCCGCATAAAAGGCGCGGCCCATGGGGGACAGGTTGGCCTGTTCCAGTGGCACCAGCGGCGAAGGCTCCTGCCCGATCAGCCGCGCGGCCGCGGCCGTTACCGCTTCGCCGGGCGCCGGCAGATCATCGGCGATGTTGAAAATGCCGGCCGGGCCGCCGGCCATGCTGGCCAGCACGGCGCCGGCGATATCATCGACATGGATGCGGCTGAACACGTGGCCGGGCAGATCGATGCGGGCCACGGGCCCGGCGCGCAGGCGATCGATGGCCGACCGGCCGGGGCCATAGATGCCGGGCAGGCGGAACACGCGTGACCCTGGGTGCAGCGCTTCCCACTGCTCGTCGGCGAGGTTGCGGCCGGCGCGGCGGCCCTGGCGCGGTGCGCCTTCATCGACCCAGGCCCCGCCGACATCGCCATAGACGCCGGTGGACGAGAGATAGCCGATCCATTTCGCCGGGGCGGCGGCAAGGCGCGACCCGTGCGCTGCCAGCACCGGATCACTGCCATCAGGCGCGGGCGGCACCGAGGACAGGATGTGGCTGGCGCTGGCAATGGCGTCCGGCAGTTCGGCGCTGTCCAGCGTCAGCACACCTGGTGCCGCGCGGGACCGGACGGCGGTGATGGCAAAGCCGGCGGCGCGCGCCGCATCGGCGATACGGCTGGCGGAATAGCCAAGGCCAAGGACGAGAAGATGCATGGCGCATCCATAAGGCCGCGACGGCCACCTGCCCAGCCTATTGGCCAGCTTGTCGCAGCGTGCGCGCGTGGCAGCATCGCCGCCATGCTCAGCCGCGCCGATGATTATCCAATTCACCAGACACCGGAGCCGATCGCGGTGTCGGGTACGGATCGCAATTTCTACGATCGCTATTTCTTCTCCGCGCAAAGCCCGGATGGCAGCGCCGTGGTGGGGGTGGCGCTGGGCGTCTATCCGCATCTGAACATCATCGATTGTGCGGTGTCGGTGCTCCATGCCGGGCAGCAGCACAGCCTGTTCGCCAGCTGCGTGCTGCATGGCGAGCGCATGGATCTGCGCGTTGGCCCGGTGACACTGGACGTGCTGGAACCACTGCACCGGCTGCGCCTTGCCATCGCGCCGAACGAGACGGGCATTCAGGGCGATCTGGTCTTCACCGGCCGCGCCGCACCCATATTGGAGCCGCGCTTCACCCGCCGCATCGGCACGCGCACCTTGATGGACGTGACGCGCATGACCCAGGGCGGCGAATGGGCCGGCAGCGTGACGGCGGCCGGGGTGACCCACGAGCTGGCCGGCTGGCGCGGCACCCGCGACCGCAGCTGGGGCGTGCGGCCGATTGGTGCCCCCGACGCGCAGAGCCCGCAGCCGGCGGTGCCGCCGCAATTCTTCTGGCTGTGGACGCCGACCGCCTTTGATGACTGGCACCTGTTCTTCCACACCAACGACGACGAACATGGCCGCCCGTGGAACCGCGCCGGGGTGCTGGTTCGAGTGAAGGACGGCGCGCATTTCCCGCTGGACGATGCGCGCATGGGCCAAGCCTTCCGCCCCGGCAGCCGCCACGCCGCCGCTGCCCGGCTGGAAGCGCGCCTGCCCGACGGCCGCCCGGTGACGGTGGATTTCCGGATGGGCGATGATTTCCTGATGCGGGGGATTGGTTATGGCCACCCGACGCGCGGGCACGGGATGTTCCAGGGGGAGGACAGCCTGGCGCACGAGGTGATCGACGCCGGCGGCTTCGATCGCGCCAATCCGGCCAATGTTCACATCCAGGGCCTGTCCACCGCGCAGATGGTGATCGGCAGCGCGGCGCCGGTGACGGGGCGGGGGCTGTTCGAGCAGTTGGCCATTGGGCCGCACGCACCGTCGGGCTTCACGGGGTTGTTCGACCTTGCCGGCTGAGCATCTCTCCCGCTTCCTGTCTGCCCGCTGGGGCGAGCCGGTGACGATCAGCGGCCTGAAGCGCTTTCATGGTGGTTCGGCCCGGCAGACCTATCGCTTTGATGCCACGTCGCCATCGGGCCGGCACGAGGCGCTGGTGCTGCGCCGCGACCCGCCGTCCAGCCTGATCGAGACCGACCGCCTGGCCGAATATCGCGCCATCGAATGCTTTGCCGGCAGCGACGTGCCGGTGCCGGAACCCGTGTTCTGCGACACGGGGGCAGACAGTTTCGGATCCCCCGGTTTCCTGATGCGCGAGGTGGCGGGCGGGATGGCGGCGGGCCTGCTCGAACCCGAACCCTATGGCGATCATGCCGCCAGCATCGGCCAGCAATTCTTCACGGCGCTGGGCCGCATCCACGCCGCCGATCCGGCCCGCGCCGGGCTGCCGGCGATGGACCCTGCCGATGCCGCGTCCGCGCGGCTGGCCCACTGGGAAGCGGCCTTTCGTGCCGACGCCTTCCGGCCGGAGCCGCTGGTCGAGCTGGCATTCGCCTGGCTGAAGGCCAATATGCCGCCGCCGCCCGCCCGCATCAGCATCGTCCACGGCGATTATCGGTCGGGCAATTTCCTCCACGACGGTGCCGGCCGGCTGCTCGCCGTGCTGGACTGGGAAATGGTCCATCCCGGCGACGCGCACGAGGATCTCGCCTGGGCCTGCGATCCCTTGTGGTCCAATTTCTCAGGCAAGGCCGCGGCCTGCCTGCCATTGGCCGACGCCGTCGCGCTGTGGCAGGCAGCGTCGGGTCTGACGCTGAACCCCGTCAGCTGGCGCTGGTGGCGGCTGTTCGCGCAGGTGCAGGGGCTGGTGATCTGGATCAGCGCCGCGCGCGAGGTGATCGACGGCCGCAGCCATGACCCGGTGCTGATGTTCGCCGGCACCATTCCCTATCGCTTCCACAGCCTGACACTGGCGCAAGCCCTGGAGGCGTTATGAGCCTGCCGCTCCCCGCTCTCCTTGGCGCGCTCGCCGCCGCGCAGGCGAACGAGGTTGCGCCCGCCCTGCAGATGCTGGGTCAGCCGGGCGCCCCTGACACCAATTATGCCGGCGGCACGGCGGCAACATCGGCGCTGATCCTGATGATCGCCGCAGCCGAAGCCGCCGCCCAGCCGGCGCGCGAACAGGCCTGTGCCGATGCGGCCCGCCCGCTGATCGGGGATGCCGCCGAAGGGCGCGACAATCGCGCCGCGGCCTTGGGCAAACTGGGCGGCAAGGCGGCGCTGGCGCTGCTGCGCGCCGAGGCGCAGGCCGAATGGGCGGTGCTTGGCGGCCTGGCGCTGCCAGCGCCGGTGCCGGTCGAATAGGGGACGAATCGGCTTTTATTGCCGCGGCCTTTCGCGCACGATGGCGCCATGCTTGATGCCCGCTCTGCCCCGCCGCTCACCGAAGTGCGGCTGACCGATTACCGTGAGCCCGACTGGTTCGTGCCCGAGGTGGAGCTGGATTTCCGCCTCGATCCCGTCCGCACCATGGTCAAGGCCCGGCTTCATGTCGTTCGCAACGGCGCGCATGACCGCCCGTTGGTGCTCGACGGGGTGGATCTGGAAACCACGCAGACGCGGATCAACGGTGTCCCGGTGCCGATCTATGCCAATGGCGACCAGTTGACCCTGCCCATCACCGGCGACAGCGCCATCATCGAAACCGATGTGGTCATCCTGCCGTCGCGCAACACGCGGCTGATGGGCCTTTATGCCAGCGAAGGCCGGCTGGTCACCCAGTGCGAGGCGGAAGGATTCCGTTCGATCACCTGGTTCCCGGATCGGCCCGACGTGCTGTCGCGCTATCGCGTGCGGCTGGAGGCGGACAAGGCGCTGTTCCCGGTGCTGCTGTCGAACGGCGATCGGGGGCAGGCGCGCGATCTTGGCAATGGCCGGCACGAGATCGTGTGGACCGATCCCTGGCCCAAGCCTTGTTATCTGTTCGCGCTGGTTGCTGGTGACCTGAAAGCGCTGGAGGATGAATTCACCACCATGAGCGGCCGGCGGGTGCGCCTCGCCATCTGGACCGCGGCTGCCGATGTGCCGCGCTGTGCCCACGCCATGGCGGCGCTGAAGGCCAGCATGGCCTGGGACGAGCGCGTCTATGGCCGCGAATATGATCTGGATGAGTTCAACATCGTCGCCGTGGCCGATTTCAACGCCGGCGCGATGGAGAACAAGGGCCTCAACATCTTCAATTCCAAGTATATCCTGGCTGACACCGACACCGCGACCGACATGGATTTCGATGCGGTGGCTGGCGTTGTCGCCCACGAATATTTCCACAACTGGACGGGCAATCGCGTCACCTGCCGCGACTGGTTCCAGCTGAGCCTGAAGGAAGGGCTGACCGTCTATCGCGACCAGCAGTTCAGCGCCGACCAGGGCAGCTCCGCGGTCAAGCGCATCGACGATGTGCGCGGGCTTCGCGCCGTGCAGTTCCCCGAAGATGCCGGCCCGCTGGCCCACCCGATCCGGCCCGATCATTATGCCGAGATCGCCAATTTCTACACTGCGACCGTCTACAACAAGGGCGCTGAGGTGATCCGCATGCTGGCGACCCTGCTGGGTGAAACCGGCTTCCGGCGTGGCACCGATCTGTATTTCGATCGCCACGATGGCCAGGCTGTCACCTGCGAGCACTGGGTAAAGGCAATGGAGGACGCCAATGGCGTTGAACTCGGCCAGTTCCGGCGCTGGTACGAGCAGGCCGGCACGCCGACCATTGCGGTGGATGTGCGCCAGACGGGCCGCCGCGTCGAGGTGACACTGCGCCAGTCCGTGCCGCCAACGCCCGGCCAGCCGCACAAGATGATGATGCACATGCCGTTCCGCCTCGCGCTGATCGGCACGGCAAGCGGCGCGCGCGTCGGCGACGAACTGGTGGTGCAATTGCGCGATGCCGTCACCCACCTGACCTTTGATGACGTGGCGGAACCGGTGTTGCCCAGCCTCAATCGGGGTTTTTCGGCCCCGGTGATCGTGCAGGCACCAATGCCCCGCGCCGATCTGGCCTTCCTGGCCGCCCATGATGACGATCCGTTTGCACGCTGGGAAGCATTCCAGCAGCTCGCCCTGTCGGTGCTGTCGACGGACGATGATCCTGCCGAACTGGTTGCAGCCGTGCGCGGCACCCTGGCCGATCCGGCGCTGGATGCGGCCTTCAAGGGGGAGGCGGTGCTGCTGCCGACCGAAAGCTTCATCGGTGATGCGGCGGCCGTGGTGGACGTGGAGGCGATCCACCGTCGCCGCGATACCGCCCGCACCGCGATTGCCGTGGAACTGGAACGCGAATGGCACGCCGCCTATCACGAACAGCTGACGACGCTGGCCGCTGATCCGGCGGCGCTGACCCCGGCGGCCAAGGGTGCGCGCCGGCTGGCCAATGTAGCGCTGGGCTACATGGTGACGGCCGGATCGGATGCCGCGTTCGAGGCCGCGCGCCGCCAGTATGACACGGCCGCGACCATGACCGACCGCATGGGCGCGATGACGGCGCTGTTGGGCAGCCCGTCCCCGCATCGCGAGGCGGTGCTTTCCGATTTTCACGCCCGCTTTGCCGGCAACCACGACGTGATCGACAAATGGTTCACCGCGCAGGCGCTGGCCAATCGGCCCGACGTGCTGGAAACGGTGCGCAGCCTGACCACGCACCCCGATTTCAATCCGGCCAACCCCAACCGGCTTCGCAGCCTGATCGGGGCCTTTGCCGCCAACCAGCGCTGGTTCCACGCTGCCGATGGCGCCGGCTATCGCCTGCTGGCCGACCAGCTGATCGCGGTTGATCGGATCAATCCGCAAAGCGCGGCGCGGCTGGCGGTGCCGCTGGGGCGCTGGCGGCGCTTTGATGCCGGCCGATCCGTGCTGATGCGGGCCGAGCTGGAACGCATCGCCGCCACGGCCGGAATGTCGCGCGACGTGCTCGACATGGTCTCGCGGGCGCTGGCGTGACGGCGACCGATCGCACGCTGCCCCTTTTCCATCACGCTGATTACGCGCCGCCGCTGCCGCCGGGGCACCGGTTCCCGATGTCGAAATATGCGCTGCTGCTGCCCGAACTGGCCGCGGCGGGCCAGCAGGTCGCGCTCCACGCGCCCGACCTGATGCCGGTGGAATGGCTGCACGCCGTCCATGATCCCGCCTATGTCGATGCCGTCATCGCCGCCGCCGTGCCGCCGGCGGTTGAGCGGCGCATCGGTTTTCCGGTCACGCCGGCGGTGGCGCGGCGCACGCGGCTGGTGGCGGGGGGCACCCACGGCGCGGCGCTGCATGCCCTGGCTTACGGCTGGGCCGCCAACGGTGCGGGCGGCAGCCATCATGCCGGGCCGGATGGCGGTGCGGGCTATTGCGTCACCAACGATCTGGCGATCGCCGCCAACCGGCTGGTGACGGAAGGACAGGCGCGCTGCATCCTGATCGTCGATTGCGACGTGCACCAGGGGGACGGCACGGCGCGCATCATGGCCGGGCGGGCCGACATCATCACGCTGTCGATCCATGCCGACAAGAATTTCCCAACCCGCAAGGCGCAATCGCACCATGATATCGCACTGCCCGATGGCACTGGCGATGCCGATTATCTCGCTGCGCTGGAACCGGCACTTGCCGCCTTGCTGGCCCGCCACCGCCCGCAACTGGTGCTGCACCAGGCCGGGGTTGATCCGCACCGGGATGACCGGCTGGGCCGGCTGGCGCTCAGCGATGCCGGACTGGCCGCGCGCGAAGCGCTGGTGGCGCGTGCCGTGCAGCGGGCCGGGGCGGCGCTGGCGGTGACGCTGGGGGGCGGCTACGGCGATGATCCTGCCGTCATCGCCCGTCGCCATGCCGCCGCGATCCGTGCCAGCTGGCAGGCGTGGTGCGCGGGGGAAGATGCCATTGCCGCCCGTAACAGGGGCGAATGAAGATGGATGCGCCCGCCACCGGAGCCAGCACCGCCGCCACTCTGGCGACGGCGCTGATGCTGCGCGTGCGCGACGGCGATGCGGTGGCCTTCACCCAATTGGTGCGGCTGCTGGAGCGGCCGGCGCTGGCGCTGGCCACCCGCACCTTGCTCGACCGCGCGGCTGCGGAGGATGTGTGCCAGCAGGCCTTTGCGCGGTTGTGGACCCATGCCGCCCGCTTTGATCCCGATCGCGGCAGTATCGAGGCCTGGTTCCGCCGCATCCTCGTCAACCTCTGCCTCGATCGCCGCCGCGCCATCCGGCCGGTGCAGCCGATCGACAGCGCCTTTGATGTGGCCGATGCCCGCCCCGATCCCGAAGCGGCGGCCATCCGCGCCGATGCTCACGCCCGACTGGATGCGGCGATGGCCCGGCTCAATCCCCGCCAGCGGCTGGCGCTGGCGCTGTTTCACGGCGAGGGCCTGTCGATGGCCGAAATCGCCGCGCAGATGGAAACCACGGCCAAGGCTGTCGAGGGATTGCTGGGCCGCGCCCGTAATGAATTGAGAAGCCTGATGACTGAAAGCACCGCAACGTGACCGCCGCCCTGTCCTCCGAAACCGCGCTGGAAATCATCGCCAGCCACGGCGCCGATCCGGCCCGCTGGCCCGCCGATGTGCGCGTCACGCTGCTGGACATGGTGGATGATGCGGCGGTTGCCGCCGCCCTGGCCGACGCCCGCGCGCTGGATGCGTTGCTGGCTGACTGGGCTGATGCACCGGCTGAAGGGGCGATCGATGTTGCCGCCATCACGGCGCTGCCGCAGCAGGGGATGGCACCGCGCCGCGCTGCCGGCTGGCGTCCGGCGCTGCTGGCCGCCAGCCTGGCGCTGGTCGTGGCCGTGGGTGGCTGGCTGGGCCTATCGGGCTCGATGAATGTTGCCGGGGGCGCCCGGGTTGCCGCTGTCTCGCCGTCGGCCGAGCCAGCGGTGGGCGAGGCGGATGTCGCCTTTGCCTATGTCTTCACGCCGACCGCTGCCGAGGAAGATCTGATATGAGCCGCAAAATTCTGCTGGCGGCACTGATTGCCGCCCCGCTGCTTTCGGTGTCGGCGCGCGCCGAAGATGCGCCGCCGCCGCCCCCGCCGCCGGGCGCCCACGCCGGGCACGGCATGGGCGACATGGGTGGCATGAAGGTGGAAAAGGCGCTCGACATTCGCCGGGGCATGTTCCCGTCGATGAGCGAGGCCGGCCGCAAGACCATGCATGACGCGATGATGGCCAGCGGCAGCCGCCGCGATGTCCGCGAGAAGATGGCGGTCATCCGCGAAAAGATGCTGACCGCGCTGGAAGCCGAGCGGTTTGACGCCGCCGCCGTCAAGCGCGCGATGGACGAGGAACGCGCGCTGGCCGAAGCCACCCGCCAGCAGCGCCAGGCCGCCATGCTCGCCGCGTTCGGCAAGCTCAGCACCGAAGACCGCAAGGCCTTCGTTGCCGACAGCCGCGCCATGAAGCAGCGCATGCAGCAGCGCATGGCAGGCTGGCGCGATCGGCTGCGGGCGCGAATGCAGGCGCGCAGCCTCAGTGCTCCGCCGGCACCGCCGCAGGACAATTGAACCCAGTCCCCCTTGGGTAACTCAGGCCCGCCAGCCCGTCTGGCGGGCCATTTTGTTCAGCCTCGCCAGCCCGTCTGGCGGGCCACCTCGTTCCACGTCAGTTCGGCCAGCCGTGCCGTGACCGGGCCGGGCTTGCCGCTGCCCACCCTGGCGCCATCGATCGTCACGATCGGCAGGATCGGCGCGGTGGTGGAGGTGAGGAAGGCCTCGTCTGCGGCAAGGGCTTCGGCCAGGGTGAAGGGCCGTTCCTCCACCACCATCTGCGCGCCCAGCGCCAGCCGGATCAGGCTGTCCCGCGCGATGCCGGGCAGGATGTGCGGGCCGGTGGGGTGGGTGATGATGCGCCCGTTCGTGATGATCCAGGCGTTGGTGCTGCTGCCTTCGCGCACCGTGTCGCCATCCACCATCCACGCTTCGAATGCGCCGGCCTCGCGCGCCGCCTGCTTGGCGAGCACGTTGGCGAGCAGGCCCGTCGTCTTGATGTCCACCCGGCCCCAGCGATTGTCGGGCCGGGTGATGACGCCAACGCCACTGTTCAGCTGGCGAAGGCGCTGGGCGAAATCAAACCGGCGGACGGTCATCACCAGGTTGGCCGGGGCGGCGTTGGGGAAGGCATGATCGCGCTTGGCCGTGCCGCGGCTGACCTGGATGTAGATGATGCATTCGCTGTGGCCGTTGGCGGCGATCAGCCGGCGCGCCTGCAGACCCAGCGGGCCATCGGCGATACCAAGGCTGATGCCGAGTTCGGCGAGGTTGCGGCGCAGACGCACGACATGGGGCTGCCAATCGAGGATGCGCCCGTTCATCACCGCGCACACTTCATAGACCGCATCCCCGAACTGGGTCCCGCGATCCTCGATATGCAGGCTGGCGGCCGACAGCGGCAGGATGCGCCCGTTGACATAGGCCAGTTGCGGCATGGTGTTGCGCTCCCCGTGACACGTGCAGGTGATGCGTCTAGCGGCTGCCGCTCCCGATTGTCGAGAGGCCCGCCTGCATGACCACCCAGCTCGTCTGGTTCCGCAACGATCTGCGCCTTGCCGATCACGCCGCACTGATCGCTGCAGCGGCGGGCGGGCCGTTGGCAGCGCTGTTCGTGCTGGACGATGACACGCCGGGCCATTGGCGCACCGGTGCAGCCCAGCGCTGGTGGCTGCACCACAGCCTCGCCAGCCTGTCGGCCAGCATTGCCGCGCGTGGCGGCCGGCTGATCCTGCGTCGTGGCCGCGCCGGACCGATCGTGCGGGCGCTGGCTGGGGAACTGGGGGCCGAAGTGCACACGCTGGATCACGTCGAGCCTTGGGCGCGCGAGCAGGTGAGGGAGGCCGGTGCCACCACCCATGCCGGGGTCACGCTGGCCCCGGTGGACAGCGTCTTGAGCGGCACGGGCGGGCGCTATCGCATCTTCACGCCGTGGTGGAAGAAACTGCTCCACCAGATGCCGCCGCCCCGCCCGCTGGGCGTGCCGGATATGCGCTGGGCTGACGTGGGTCACATTGCCAGCGATGATCTGGCCAGCTGGCGACTGTTGCCGACCGCGCCGGACTGGTCGGGCGGTTTTGCCGACTGGCAGCCGGGCGAGGCCGGGGCCGGCGCACGTCTTGGCGAATTCGCCGCCAGCGCTGCCCGTTACGATGCGGGGCGCAACCTGCCTGCGGTTGAGGGCACTTCGCGCCTGTCACCGCACCTCGCCATGGGGGAGGTTTCGATCAACGCCGCCTGGCACGCGATTGCGGATGCGGTGGGGGAGACGGTGGGCGAGCCGTGGCTGCGCGAACTGGGCTGGCGGGACTTTTCCGCCAACATCGTCGATCAGTTCCCCGATCATGGCGACGCGCCCAACCGCGCAGCCTTTGCCCGCTTCCCGTTCCGCGATGATCCCGAAGGCCTGAAGGCGTGGCAGCAGGGCCAGACCGGCTATCCCGTCGTCGATGCCGGCATGCGGCAATTGTGGGCAACCGGCTGGATGCACAACCGGGTGCGGATGATCACCGCCAGCTTCCTGGTGAAACACCAGCTGATCGACTGGCGCCACGGCGCGCGCTGGTTCTGGGATTGCCTGGTTGACGCCGATTACGCCAGCAATTCGCAGGGATGGCAGTGGGTGATGGGATCGGGGGTGGACAGCTCCCCCTTTAACCGCATCTTTGCGCCTGTCGGCCAGAGCGCGAAGTTTGCCGCCGCCGATTATATCCGCCGCTGGGTACCGGAGCTGGCCGGTCTGCCCGATGATGCCATCCACGCGCCGTGGGAAGCCGGGGTGGCGCTGCTCCGCGCCGGGGTGAAACTGGGCCGGGATTACCCGGCACCGATCGTCGACCACAACGCCGCCCGCGCGCGGGCGCTGGCAGCGTGGGCGATGGTGAAGGCCGCATAATCCCACCCCCAGCCCCTCCCGCAAGCGGGAGGGGAGGCTCTGAAGTTCCCCTCCCGCTTGCGGGAGGGGTCAGGGGTGGGCCTGAACCGGCTTACGCCAGATCGAACACCAGCACTTCCGCGCCATCCTCCGACGCCAGCGCCAGCGCGTCGCTGCCCTTCACGGCCAGGCCATCGCCCTGTTTCAGCGCATGGCCATCCACATTCAGCGCACCGCGCGCCACCTGCACCCAGGCGTGGCCGCGAGTGATGGGGGCGGACAAGGTGCCGCCCGGCGCCAGCACGGCGCGAGTGATGCTGGCGTCGCTGTGAATCGTCACGGCACCTTCGGGCGCATCGGGTGCCGCGATCACGTCCAGCCGCGATTCCCCGTCGGCCACTGTCGGCAGCGTCTTCTGCTCATAACCCGGCGCAATGCCGCGCTGGTTGGGCAGCAGCCAGATCTGCAGCAGATGCACCTCGTCGGTAGGGCTGGCATTGAACTCGCTGTGGCGGATACCGGTGCCGGCGCTCATGCGCTGCGCTTCGCCGGGGCGGATGACCGCGCCACTGCCGATGCTGTCGCGATGCTCCAGCGCGCCATCAAGGATATAGGTGACGATTTCCATGTTGTCGTGGCCGTGGGTCGGGAAGCCGCCGCCGCCGGCGATGCGATCCTCGTTGATCACCCTGAGCGCGCGAAAGCCCATGACGTTGGGATCATAATATTGCCCGAACGAGAAACTGTGCGTGGCCTTCAGCCACCCATGATCGGCGCGGCCACGGTCTTCGGATTTGCGGTGCAGGTAGGTCGGCATGTCTGTCTCCATCTGGGGAGTGTGTGGTGATGATATGGGAGGGCCGCGCGGCGCTGCCAGATGCGCGCCTGTCGCGGCAGCCATGTCAGAAGGGAATGACTTCGCCCTGCCAGTCGATCAGCAGGCCCGATCGCGCCGGTGTCGCCGTGTCGATCACGCGGAGCAAGTGGCGGGCGCTCTCCTCCGGCGTCAACAGCGTTTTCACGCCCGACTGGAACGGTTTGGAAAGGCTGCTGTCCACGGTGCCGGGATGCAGCCCCAGCAGCACCTGATCGGGGTTTCGCCGCGCCTGTTCGATGGCCATGGTGCGGATCAGCTGGTTCAGCGCCGCCTTTGACGCGCGATAGCTGTGCCAGCCGCCCAGCCGGTTGTCGGCGATGGAGCCGACCCGTGCCGACAGCGCGGCCAGCACCGTCTTGCGGCCCCTGGGCATCAGCGGCAGCAGCGCGCGGGCCACCAGCGCCGGGCCGACGGTATTGACGGCAAAGGCCGTGGCCATTGCATCGGCCGAAAGCTGGCTGTTGGCCTTTTCCGGCGCCAGGCCCGGCCCGTGCAGCACGCCCGTCGCGATGACGACGAGATCGGGCGGTGAAGTCAGCGCGGTGGCGGCGGCTGTGATGCTGGCCGGGTCGGTCAGGTCAACGCCGCCCGCGCGGCTCCAGCGGGTGACACGCGCGCCATCCTGTTCCAGCAGGGCGGCAAAGGCGGCGCCAATGCCGCCACTGGCGCCAACGATGACGGCATGGAGGCCGGGCGAGAAACTGGGGAGAAGCGTCATGCCCACCGCTTAGCGTGGGCGCGGGGGCAGGGCAGGGGCCGCGTGGTCGCAGGCGCGCCTGGTCCTTCTCCCCGATCAGTCCTTTTCCATCGTGCACTGCAGCGGATGCTGGTGCTGACGGGCAAAGTCGATGACCTGGTTCACCTTGGTCTCGGCCACTTCATAGGTGAAGATGCCGCACACGCCGACGCCGCGCTGGTGGACGTGCAGCATCACCCGGGTCGCGTCCTCGATCGTCATCTTGAAGAAGCGCTGCAGGGTCAGCACGACGAATTCCATCGGCGTGTAATCGTCGTTCAGCATCAGCACCTTGTACAGTGCGGGCTTGGCCGTCTTGGTTTCCGGCTTTGTGACGACCCCAACGCCGGTGCGGCCGCCGCCGATCTCGCGATCCTCGTCAGTCAGGCGCGGGTCGAAGCGCACGGGCGCGCTCTGAAGGCGGACAGGCGTCATTGGCAGGGCAAACCGGGGAAAAAGGAAACCGATACGATCTTATATAGCAAATTCGCCGCCCGAAAAAAGGCCTGCGACACGACACGGCAGGCCGGTATGAAAAGGGGGCGAGCCGCCTTCCGGCGACCCGCCCCGCAATCCATTCACGGCGTTGCGCTTACTTCAGCGTCCACGCCGCCTTCATGCGATCGGTGGCGAGCGCGACCTGGTTTTGCACCGGCTCCATCACCTCGCCAGCCAGCTTGACCATCATCTCGGTCAGCTTGCTGTAATCGGCGACGGCGGCATCGAACTGCGCCTTGGCGAAATCCGTCTGCAGCTGCAGCAGCTCGTTCGGGGTCTTGGCGGCGGCCAGGGTCTTGACCATGGCGTTGGTGTCTTCGAACGACTTCTTGGCGGTATCGGTCAGGTGGGTCATCACCTGCTCGACACCGGCGGTGGCAGCCTTGGCCGACGCGATCAGCGCATCGACATTGGCGCGGGTCATTTCGGTAAGCTCGTCGAGGCTCTTCATGCTGGCTTCAACGGCTTCCTTCGACTTGGCGGCAACCTGCTCCATCGCGGCCTTGCCATTGTTGATGGCGGCTTCGGCCTGGGTGTTGAGCTGGCTGACGGTGGTGCGGACAGCGTCCTGGGTGGTTTCAAAGGCAGTTGCCATGGTGAGATCCTTGGAGTTGAAAGCGGCGGCGATGGGGATGACCCGCGCGGCCGGCCGGGGTTCCGCCGCGGGGGCGGCCACCGGCTGGGCGGGGTTGACCGCCGCTTTTTCCGCCGGTTGATCCGCCGGAGAAACAGCAGTCGCAGACAAGGCCGGGGCCGACGCCTTGGCCACGCGCCGCGCCTTGGCCGGGGCCTTGGACTTGGGGGCGGTGGTCTTGGCAGCCATGCACATCTCCGACTTTGCTGCAATGCAACATAAGGCCGGAGCGATGCGCTTTCAAGGGGATTTATGTTGCGGCGCAACATGAACCGCGCAGGCGGTGTCAGCTCCAGTGCAACCCTTTGTTACTGCATGTCAATTGGCGGCCCGCACGCGCAGCAGCCTGAACCAGCAGTGCGGCAACGGCGCTGCGGTTGCACGTGGGCGGTGCGCCGGCAAAGGCTGTCGCCACCGATTCGGCCCAGGTGCAGCCGCCGGCCACGCTGACTCCATCTTGCGCCACGGTGATGGCACGGGTGCGGTTCAGGTCGGCGGCCAACATCGCGCAACCGGCGACCAGCGGTGCCATGCCGTCCACGGCGTCACCGGCGAAATCCCACGTCACCGGCGTGCCTTCCAGGCCGGCCGCCACCAGCTTGTCCAGCGCGCTGCTGGCCATGGCGCTTTCGCCCGCACCCAGCGCAAGGCGCACCAGCCGCAACCGCGCCGTCAGCCGCCGTGCGCCCGACTGGATCAGTTCGTTGATCTCGGCATCCGGCGTTTCGTCGTCCAGAAGTTCACTGGCGGTCATCACGCTGGCGATGGGGGTGGCCAGATCGTGGCACAGCCAGCGCACCAGATATTGCGTCGTGTCGGTCATTCACTTGCCCCTGCGACTGTCTCGCCGTCGTCGCGCAATTGCAGGCCCAGCGCAATCAGGCGGCCGTCGCCATCCTGCGCCAATTCGAAATCCAGCCGCTGGCCCGGCTGCAGGCCCGTCAGACCAATGCTGGTCACCGCGCTGACGTGCACGAACACGTCGCGCGGGCCCAGATCGGGCGTCAGGAAGCCATAGCCCTTCTTGCCATCAAACCATTTCACCGCGCCACTGGCCATCACACCACCTCGATGGTGACGGGCGAAAACTGCGCTGGTCTGCCGTCCGCCGATCGCGGCGCCCAGGCGCTGAGACCGCCGCCAGCGATAATCAGCCAGATCTGGCCATTTTCGGTCGCCCGTGCCGCATCGCGCGCCGATGGTTCGGCGCGGCCGTTGGGGTGGCTGTGCCAGTGGCCGATCACCTGCCGCCCGGCCCCGCGGGCATTGCGGTGGGTGGCGAGCAGGGTGGCCGGATCAATCTCGAAACTGCGTGCCGGATCGCGGGCGACATTGCACGCCGCCACCAGTTCTTCCACGCGGCCTTCACGGCCCAGCAGCAGCCCGCACACTTCCTGTTCTGGCGATGCAGCGGCGAGATCGAGCAAATATTGCCGATCCCCGCTTGATATCTGCAACTTCATGCAAACATGGCTAATCCATGGGGGCTGAAAAGTCGATCACGATCACTCTGCCGGCAACGGCAGCCGGCCAGCGGCTGGACAAGGCGCTGGCCGAGGCGGTGCCGTTGTTCAGCCGGGAACGGCTGAAGACCTTGGTGCAGGCCGGACGCCTGTCGGGCGCGGCCGGGGTGATCTGGGATCCGGCGACCAAGATGAAGGGCGGCGAGGCGCTGACGCTCGACGTGCCCGAAGCCCGGCCTTCAGACACGCAGGCGCAGGATATCCCCCTCACCATCGTGCACGAGGATGATCATCTGCTGGTGGTGGACAAGCCGGCGGGCCTTGTCGTCCACCCGGCGGCCGGCAATCTGGATGGCACCATGGTCAACGCCCTGCTGCACCATTGCGCCGGGCGGCTGTCGGGCATCGGCGGTGTGGCCCGGCCGGGCATCGTCCATCGCATCGACAAGGACACGTCGGGCCTGCTGGTCGTTGCCAAGACCGATCGCGCCCACGAAGGACTGGCCGCGCAATTCGCCCGCCATGATGTCGAGCGGCGCTATACGGCCGTGGTTGCCGGCATTCCCGCGCCGCCCGCCGGCCGGATCGAGGGCAATCTGGCGCGCAGCAGCAGCAACCGGCAAAAGATGGCCATCGTCCGCGCCGGGCAGGGCAAGCATGCGATCACCCATTATCGCACGGTCGCCGCGTTTTCTGGCGCGGCCCAGGTGGAATGCCGGCTGGAAACGGGCCGCACCCACCAGATCCGCGTTCACATGGCATCCATTGGCCACGGCCTATTGGGTGATGCGGTGTATGGGCGCACGCCGGGAAAGCTTGCGCCCATCCTGGCCGATCTGGGGTTTGCCCGGCAGGCCCTGCACGCGGCCACACTGGGGTTCGTGCATCCTGTCACCCAAGAAAAGCTTTCTTTCGAAAGCGCCCTGCCGGCCGATATGATGGCATTGATCGCGCGTCTTGATGGCGCGCAGGAAGGAACGAAGTGATGACGTCGAACCTGCCCGTCGCCAAGCAGGCCAGCATCCCGGTGCTGGGATCGGAAGCCGGATTGAACCGCTATCTGGCCGAAATCCGCCGCTTCCCGCTGCTGTCCCCCGAACAGGAATATATGCTGGCCAAGCGCTGGCAGGAGCATCAGGATCCGGCCGCTGCGACCAAGCTGGTGACCAGCCACCTGCGCCTGGTCGCGCGCATCGCCATGGGCTATCGCGGCTATGGCCTGCCGGTGAACGAGCTGATCGCCGAGGGCAACATCGGCCTGATGCAGGGCGTGCGGAAGTTCGACGCCGAAAAGGGCTTTCGCCTTGCCACCTATGCCATGTGGTGGATCAAGGCGGCGATCCAGGAGTATATCCTGCGCAGCTGGTCGTTGGTGAAGATCGGCACCACTGCAGCCCAGAAGAAGCTGTTTTTCAACCTGCGCCGCCTGAAGGGCAAGATCGGTGCGGTGGAAGACGGCGATCTGCGCCCCGAACAGGTCGAACAGATCGCCACCACCCTAGGCGTCAACGAGGACGAGGTGGTTCAGATGAACCGCCGCATGGGCCACGGCGGCGATGCCAGCCTCAACAGCCCGCTGCGCGAGGAGGGCGAGGGCGAATGGCAGGACTGGCTGGCCGATGATGGCCCGCTGGCCGACGAACTGCTGGCCGACAGCGAGGAACGCGAGCAGCGCCATGGCCTGCTGGTCACCGCGATGGCGACGCTCAACGAACGCGAACGCGACATCCTCACCCAGCGCCGGTTGATCGACGAGCCGGAAACGCTGGAGGAACTGTCGCAGCGTTATGGCATCAGCCGCGAGCGCGTGCGCCAGATCGAGGTGCGTGCCTTTGAAAAGCTGGCCAAGGCCATGCAGACCGCCGCCACCGAACAGCGCCTGCTGCCCGAACACGCATGACAGGCGCATTGACGCCGGCCGCGCATCAGGGTTGAAGACGCGCCATGGTGGCGCGTTTCTTCCGGTTGCTGGCGGGCTGGCTGTTGGGCCTGGCCGGGGCGTTCGTCGTGCTCAGTATCGTCTGGGTTCTGGTCTATCGCTTTGCCCCGGTGCCGATCACCTGGCTGATGGCGCGCGATGCGCTGGCCGGGAAGCACGTCGAACATGAATGGGTGCCGTTGACCGCGATGTCGCGCAGCCTGCCGCGCGCGGTGATCGGGGCCGAGGACGCCAATTTCTGCACCCACAACGGCATTGATTTCAGCGCCGTGGCGGCCGCCGCCGAAGCCAACATGAGCGGCCGCAAGCTGCGCGGCGGATCGACCATCAGCCAGCAGACCGCCAAGAACGCCTTCCTGTGGCCCGAACGCTCCTATGTGCGAAAGGGGCTGGAGGCGTATTTCACCCTGCTGATCGAAGCCGGCTGGGGCAAGCCACGCATCATGGAGGTCTATCTCAACATCGTCGAGATGGGGCCGGGCATCTATGGCATGGCGTCCGCTTCCCAGCATTATTTCGGCAAGAGCGTCGACCGGCTGAGCGCCAAGCAGGCGGCCCGGCTGGCCGCCATCCTGCCGCAGCCGATCAAGCGCAGCGTCAACAAGCCATCAAAGAGCGTGCGCCGTTACGCCCGCCGCATCGAAAAGCGCGTGCGGGTGGTGGCAGACGAAGGGATCGACGCCTGCCTGTGGCGCTGATCCTCAGCTGTTCGGCACGATCAGATATTTCTGCCCCGTCGCGCGGCGATACCAGCCGGCCACGGCATCCGGTTCCAGCATCCCTTCCAGGCTGACCCGGTGGCTGTAGTGGCTGGCAAAGGTGGTGGTCAGCTCGGCCGCCACGCGCTGCTTCAGCCGCTCGTGCGTCTCGCGGCCAAACATGCGCAGGCGCGGGAACAGCAGCCAGCCGCCCATCGCCCACGCCATGCCGAAACCACGGCCAAATGTTGTCGGGCTCATGTCCAGCCCGCCATAGATATAGACCTGCTTCAGCGTTTCCGAGCCATAGCGGCTGTAGCCGCCGGCGCGCGCGTTGATCGCCGCTTCCATCGCGGTGAGGATCTGCCCGGCCAGCGGCCCGCCGCCGATGGCATCAAATGCCAGCGTGGCGCCGGTTTCCGTGCAGGCCGCGATCAGCTGCGCCATGAAATCGGGCGCAGTCGAATCGACAACGTGCTTCGCGCCGATGCCGGTCAGGATCGCGGCCTGTTCGGCCGATCGCACGATGTTGACCAGCGGCACGCCATCGGCGGCGCAGATCTTGACCAGCATCTGCCCCAGGTTCGACGCTGCCGCCGTGTGGACGATGGCGCTGTGGCCTTCGGCGCGCATCGTTTCAACAAAACCCAGTGCCGTCAGCGGGTTGACAAAGCAGGACGCGCCTTCTTCCGCCGTCGCGCCATCGGGCAGCACCAGCGCCTCATGCGGCTTCACCACGCGATAATCGGCATAGGTGGCGCCGCCGATGATGGCCACTTTCTTGCCCACCAGATGCTCGGCCCCGGCCCCGGCGCTCACCACGGTGCCGGCGCCTTCGTTTCCGCACGGCATCGCCTGGCCGATGCGCGCTGCCATCGCACGCATGCCGGCCGCCGGCACTGCCGCCCGGATGGCGCCAGGTTCGCCGCGCACCGTCGTCATGTCGGCCGCGCCGGTCAGCAGGCCGATATCCGAAGGATTGATCGGCGCGGCTTCCATCCGCACCTTGATCTCGCCGGCCCCGGCCTCGGGCTCCGGCACCTCGGCCAGCGCCAGGATCAGTTCACCGTCTGCCGTGATGGTCGATTGAATCTGGCGCATCGCATTCTCTCCTTGGGATAATCAGAGATCCGGCAACTTGAAGCCCGGCGGCAGCTGCATGCCGGCGGTCAACTTGCCCATCTCGGCGCTGCCGGCCTGATCGGCCTTGGCCTTGGCGTCGTTGAAGGCGGCGATGATCAGGTCTTCCAGCATCTCGCGGCTGTCAGCCGTCATCAGCGATGGATCGATCGACAGGCCGCGCACGGCGCCGCGGGCGGTGGCGCGCACCGTCACCAGTCCGCCGCCGGCCGCGCCCTCCACCTCGATCTGGTCAAGCTGGGCCTGGGCCTTTGCCATCTGTTCCTGCACGTTGCGGGCAGCGTTCATCAGTTCATCAAGGGTCGGCATCTTACGTCTCACGCACTCAGTTTGAGGGGGGTCAATTCGGCTTGCGGAAAGGCCGTCATCAGCGCGGACACCGTGGGATCGGCGCGCATCTGGGCTTCCAGCGCCGCCAGCCGCGCCAGTTCCACCTCGCGCAGCGTCTCTCCGCCGCCATCGGCCTGCCAGTCGACTTGCCATTTCTGGCCGGTCCATTCGTCAAGGCAGCGCACGATGGCCAGCGGCACGTCCTTGGGCAGGCCTTGCGCTGCCAGCACCAGCCGTGGCGGCGCGAAATCCACCACGCGAACATCGTCGGTCAGATAATGCGCCAGCCGGGCCTCGCTGCGGCTGCGGAACAGCGCCACCATGGCTTCGAAACTGGCCGGCACCTCGCCCATGCCGGGTGCAGCGACGGGCGGCGCTGCGGGCAGGGCGGCAGCCGGCGCTCCCGCCGGGGCTGGGGCGGCAGCCGCCGCGGGGCCCGCCATCGTCGCGCCGTTCTGCTGCAACTGGCGCACCAGCGATCCCGGATCCGGCAGATCGGCGGCGTGGCACAGGCGCAGCAGCGCCATTTCGGCCGCCTGCAACGGCACCGGGGCCGATTGCACCTCGTCCAGCCCCTTCAGCAGCATCTGCCAGAGCAGGCTCAGGCGCGGGAAGGTCAGCGCCTGCGCCCAGCTGTCCATCGCCGCCTGTTCCTCGGCCGACAGCAAGGGATCGCGGCGCGGGGCGAGGCGCTGGCGGGTGATGCCGTGCACCAGCCCCAGCAGCTCGCGGATCAGCTGGGCCGGATCCTGCCCCAGATCATATTGGCGCGCGATCGCTGCCATCAGGCCAGCCACGTCGCCGGTCAGCGCCTGGCCAAACAGCGCCCGCACCGCGCCGCGGTCGGCCAGGCCCAGCATGTCGCGCACCGCATCGGCGGTGATCGTGTCGCCGCTGTGGGCGATGGCCTGATCCAGGATCGACAGGCCGTCGCGCACGCTGCCTTCGGCGGCCCGGGCAACCAGCGCCAGCGCATCGACTTCGAACGCCACCTGTTCCTGTTCGAGGATGCGGGCGAAATGATCGGCCAGCATTTCGGCCGGCACCCGTTTCAGGTCAAACCTCTGGCAGCGCGACAGGATCGTCGCCGGCACCTTGTTCACCTCGGTCGTCGCCATGATGAACTTCACGCCCGGCGGCGGTTCTTCCAGTGTCTTCAGCAGCGCGTTGAACGCCGCCTTCGACAGCATATGGACTTCGTCGATGATGTGGATCTTGAACCGGGCCGATACGGCGGCATAGCGCACGCCCTCGATGATCTCGCGCACATCGTCGACCCCGGTGTTGGACGCGGCGTCCATTTCCACCACGTCCATGTGCCGCCCGGCGGCAATCGCCACGCAGGGTTCGCATTCGCCGCACGGCGTGATCGTCGGCCCGCCCTGGCCGTCTGCGCCCACGCAGTTCAGCGCTTTTGCGATGATGCGCGCGGTCGATGTCTTGCCCACGCCGCGCACGCCGGTCAGCAGCCAGGCCTGCGCCAGCCGCCCGCGCGCAATGGCATTGGCCAGCGTCTGCACCATCGCCTGCTGGCCCAGCAGACCATCGAAATTTGCCGGCCGATATTTGCGCGCCAGCACGCGATAGACCGGTGCCGCAGGTGCGGCCGGCAATTCAAGCCCCGGAAAGGCCATTTCGGATTCGTCTGACATCGCGTCCCGTCTTACCCAAGCCCGCCCGCGCCGTCACGTCAGCTTTGCGAATCCCTTGCGCTCCGGCGCTTCTGTCGCCATATGCGCCGTGGGAGCCGGGCGGACAGGCCGCTCGCCAACCCGGTCAGGTCCGGAAGGAAGCAGCCGCAACGATTCCGGTCTGGGTCGTTCCCGGCTCCCACCCCACGCATCGCGTTTCGAAATATGACGCCTGGCTCAACGGCTCATGTCGACGACGCCGCGCGGCATCTTCACATCCAGCGACGTCATGTCTGCAGTCAACTTGATCTGGCACGACAGCCGGCTCTGGCGGTTGGCGCCGGCCGCGAAGTCGAGCATGTCTTCCTCTTCCTCCGATGGCGGCGGCAGCTTGTCGATATCGCCGCCGATCAGGTGGACATGGCACGTCGAACAGGCCATCGCGCCTTCGCACGTGCCTTCCAGCGGCTGACCGTCGGCCTGCGCCACGTCGAGCAGACGGGTCCCGGGCTGCGCCTCGACCACGCGCTCGGCGCCGCCGTCGGCAGAGATGAAACGGATGCGGATCATGGCACCGATACTGGCGTCGTCATGCCAGTTCAGCAAGATGGCGCGCCACCACGGCGTTGATCTGCGCGGCTGCGGCGTCGATCTCGTCAAGCGTGGTGAAACGTCCAAAGCCCAGCCGCAGCGAGGCCTTGGCCGCCACATCGGTCACGCCCAGCGCGGTGAGCACGTGGCTGGGGCGGCCCGTCACCGCCGCGCAGGCCGAACCCGAAGAGATGGCAAGGCCCGGCAATTGCTGGATCAGCGGCACGGCGATGCCGGGAAAGCGCAGGTTGAGATTGCCCGGCCAGCGCCGATCCGGATCGCCGTTGACCACGGCACCCGCCAGCGCCGCCAGCAGGCGATCCCGCAGCATCAGGGCGTGATCATGGTCGGCGGCCATGCGCTCGCCGGCAAGGCGCGCGGCTTCGCCCAATCCGGTGATGAGGGCCGTGGGCAGCGTGCCGGACCGGCCATCTTCCTGCCCGCCGCCGTGCAGCAGCGGCGTGATCACCGTGTAGGGCCGGCGATAGAGCGCACCGACGCCCTTGGGCCCATGGATCTTGTGGGCGGTGATGCTCATCAGGTCGATGCCACACGCTTCGACATCGATCGGCACCTTGCCGAAGCCTTGCGCGGCATCGACGTGGAACACCGCCCCGACATCGTGGGCGAGGCGGCTGATGGCGGCGAGATCCTGGATGACGCCGATTTCGTTGTTGACCGCCATCACGCTGACCAGTGCCACGTCCTCGGCCAGCGCGCGTTGCAGGTCGCCAATGTCGACAAGGCCGGTATCGCGCACCGGCACGATGGTCAGCTGGGCGCCGATGCCGGCCAGATACTGCGCGGTTTCCAGAACGGAGGAATGCTCGGTCGCCAGCGTCACGATCCGCCGCCGCGTCTGGCCGGGCGCGGTCAGCAGGCCCTTCAGCGCCCAGTTGTTGCTTTCGGTGGCGCCGCTGGTGAAGGCGATGGCCTCTGTGGGCGCATTGATCAGGCTGGCGACGTGGCTGCGCGCCAGCTCCACCGCTGCCTTGGCCTTGTAACCCCACAGATGCGCGCTGTGCGGGTTGCCGAAACCATCGACGCCCCACGGTGCCATCGCCGCAGCCACGGCCGGGTCAAGCGGCGTTGTCGCGCCATAATCGAGATAGATGGGCAGGCTCATGCCACGCGCCTGTGGCCCAGCCGTGCCGCCATGGCCAGCCAGGCTGCGGTGAATGCGGCAATATCGGCGTCGGTCGTGGCCGGCGACAGGCTGACGCGGATGGCCTCGCCGGCGGCTTCCCCAGCCCCCGTTCCTTGGCCCATCGCGGCGAGCACGTGGCTCGATTTGACCTTGCCCGACGAACAGGCCGCGCCGGCCGAGACCATGATGCCTTCGAGATCGAGCATCATCACCTGCGTCGCCGCTGCCACCCCGGCCAGGCCGATGCTGCTGATGTGGGGCAGGCGAGGGGCGTCGCCGCCGTGGATGATGGCACCGGCGGCGGTCAATTCGGCCTCCAGCGCGGCGCGGCGGGCGGCGACGGCAATCCAGTCGTGCGTTTCGGCCACGGCGGCGGCAAGTCCGGCGATGCCGGGCAGGTTGGGCGTGCCGCCGCGATGGCCACGTTCCTGCCCACCACCACGCTGGCGCGGGATCAGCCGGTCGGGTGCGCGCGCGATCAACGCGCCAACACCGGGCGGGCCGCCCAGCTTGTGCGCCGAAATCGCGATGAAATCGGCTTCGGGGAACGCGATCTTGCCGGCGGACTGCACGCAATCGGCCAGCAGCATCCCGCCTGCGGCGCGCACCATCGCCCCGATCTCGGCCAGCGGCTGGATCACGCCGGTTTCGTTGTTGCCGGCCTGCACCGCGACCAGCGCCGGGCCGTCCTTCAGCGCCGTTTCAAGCGCGTCGAGGCGCAGGATGCCATCGCCGCCAACCGGCAGCAATGCCACGTCATCGCGGGCCTGCAGCACGGCGCTGTGTTCGGTCGCACTGGCCAGCATCCGCAAGCCGGTGCCATGCGCCGCCAGCGCAATCGCCTCGGTGCCGCCGCTGGTGAAGATCACCTGCGCCGGGGTGGCACCGGCAAAGTGCGCCACGGCATCGCGCGCGCCTTCCAGAAGGCCATTGGCCGCCCGCCCGCCGGCGTGGACGCTGGCCGGATTGCCGACAATGGCCAGCGCATCGGCCACCGCCCGGGCAGCGGCGGCGCTCACCGGCGTGGTGGCGGCATGATCGAGATAGATTCGGCTTTTCATTGCAACTGGGTTCGCTCCCGCCATATAGGGCGCAATCCCCACATTGCGCCAGAACTGGGAGCGATATGCCCGAAGTGATCCTTGCCGGCCCGGAAGGGCGTCTTGAAGGCCGTTACCAGCCCGGCACCACCCCGCGCGCGCCGGTCGCCATCATCCTGCAGCCGCACCCGGCGCAGGGCACGATGAACCACCCGATCGTGCTGGCGATGTATCAGAGCTTCGTGAAGCGCGGTTTTGCCACCCTGCGCTTCAACTTTCGCGGCGTCGGCCGCAGCCAGGGCACGTTCGACAATGGCATTGGCGAGCTTTCGGATGCCGCCTCCGCACTCGATTGGCTGCAGCAGTTCAACCCGGAAGCCCACACCACCTGGGTCGGCGGCTTTTCCTTCGGCGCGTGGATCGGCATGCAGCTGTTGATGCGCCGTCCAGAGATCAAGGGCTTCATCTCCATCGCCCCGCCGGCCAACATGTATGACTTCAGCTTCCTCGCGCCCTGCCCGTCGAGCGGCATCATCATCGATGGCGAGAATGACGAAGTGGTGCCGCCGCCGGCCGTGCTCAAGCTGGTCGACAAGCTGAAGACGCAAAAGCACATCACCATCCACCACGAGACGATTCCGGGCGCCAACCATTTCTTTCAGAACGAGATGGACCTGCTGATGGGGCAGGTGGATGGCTATCTGGATATGCGGCTGGCGAACGGGGGCAGGTAAGTCCCACCCCCAGCGCCTCCCGAAAGCGGGAGGGGAACCGTGTTCGCTGCGTCATTCTTCTCCCCTCCCGCATGCGGTAGGGGCTGGGGGTGGGATCAGGCCAGCCGTCCGCCCATCATCGGCTCCGGCACGCCAGTCGTCTCCGGCCAGCTCAGCGGCTTGCCGTCCAGCACGCGCACCGCCAGCCACGCAAACGCCTCTGCCTCCAGCGCGTCGCCGTTCCACCCGACCGCTTCCACCGGTTCGGCGGGCACGCCGCAGCGGCGGGCGATCTCGGCCATCAGCACCGGGTTGTGCCGCCCGCCGCCGGTCACCAGCAGGCGACCAACCGGCGGCACATGGCCCAGCGCCAGCCGCACGGTTTCCGCCGTGAACGCCGTCAGTGTCGCCGCACCGTCACCCGGTGACAGGCCGCGGCAGGCGGCGATATCCCAGGCGTTGCGATCCAGCGATTTGGGCGGCGGCGCATCGAACCACGGATTGTCGGTCAGCGTCAGCAGCACGTTGTCATGGCACGTCCCGCTCGCCGCCACCCGGCCATCCTCGTCAAAACCGCGGCCGGTGTGGGTGTGCACCCAGTCATCGATCAGCGCATTGCCCGGTCCGGTGTCGAAACTGCCCCAACGGCCGTCTTCGGCAAACCACGTCAGGTTGCCCACCCCGCCGAGGTTGAGCACGCCCAGCGGCCGGCCCAAGGCCTCTGACCGGGCGCGGTGATAGCCGGGTGCCAGCGGCGCACCCTGGCCGCCGGCGGCCACATCGGCAGAACGGAAATCAAAGGCGACCGGAATGCGCGTCGCCGCCTTCAGCGTGGCGCCATCGCCGATCTGCCACGTCCAGCGTCGGTCAGGCCGGTGCGCGATGGTCTGGCCGTGAAAGCCGATCACCGCCACGTCATCGCGGCGCGTGTGGGTGGCGGCGAGCAGGCGGTGGACGGCCATGGCGTGCAGCCCGGTCGATTCCTGTTCCACCGCATCGATCAGCGGATCGCGCGCCGGGGCGTGCATCTCCAGCGCGCGGGCCATCGCGGCGCGCAGTCGCTGGCGGAAATCCGGTTCATAGGGGAAGAACATGAAGGCGATGGGGTTCACCGCGTTTTCGCCATCGGTTTCCACCAGCGCGGCATCGATGCCGTCCATCGAAGTGCCCGACATCAGGCCCACTGCAAGTCGCGTCGTCATGCCCGCCACGCTAGCGCAGCCGCCGCCCGCTGGCTATGAGGCTTGGCCATGCGTGCCGTTGTCGCCCTTTGCCTGCTGCTGGCCAGTCCCGCCGCTGCCAATCCGCTGGCCGATCTCGCCGCCGGCCGCGATGCGCGCGCGCCCCAACTGGCCGGCGTCATCGGCGTGGTGGCTGACAGGAACCGCATCCTGCGCGCCGAAGCCCATGGCCTGGCCGACATCGCTGCCAATCGCCCGCTGAAAACCGACAGCGTGGTGCGCGTCGCCTCCATCTCCAAGCTGGTCGTTGCCATCGCCGTGTGGCGGCTGGTGGAGCAGGGCCGGCTCGACCCTGATCGCGATGTGTCGGATTATCTCGGCTGGCGCTTGCGCCACCCGGCCCACCCGGATGCGCCGGTCACCCTGCGCCAGCTCCTGTCCCACACCAGCGGCATCGTCGATGGCCCCGGCTATGGCTTTGCGCTTGAGGAGCAGCTCAAGGACAGGCTCACCCCGCAGCACTGGGGCCCCGGCGCACCCGGCAAACGCTTTGAATACGCCAATCTGAATTACGGTATCATTGCCACGGTGATGGAGGCCGCGACCGGTGAACGCTTTGACCGGCTGATGACGCGGCTGGTGCTGGCACCGCTGAAGATCGACGCCGGCTACAACTGGCAGGGCGCATCCGACGCCGTGATCGCGCGGGCCGCCGTGCTCTATCGCAAGGGGGCCGATGAAACGGCATGGAACCCGGCCGGGCCGTGGGTGGCGCAGGTCGATGATCTGAAGGGGAAACGCGCCGCCTGCCCGGTGCGCTCCACCGCCGGCTGTGATCTGGCGGCCTATCGGCCCGGCACCAACGGCACGATCTTCTCCCCGCAGGGCGGGCTTCGCATCGCGCTTCCCGATCTTGCCCGTATCGGCCAGCTGCTGCTGCGCGGTGGCGAGCTGGGCGGCGTGCGCCTGCTCAAACCTGCCACCGTCAGGGCCATGCTCACGCCGGTCTGGCAGGCGGGGCAGGGCGTGCCGGGCGACGATTATCACGGCCAGATGCTCTGTTATGCCGCCGGCCCGCACTGCCTGTCGGGCCGAGCGGGGGCAACCGACCAGCCGGTACCGGGCGCGGCGTGGGTCGGCCATCTCGGCGAAGCCTATGGCCTGCTCGCCGGTCTGTGGATCGATCAGCGCAAGGGCCGTGTCATCGCCTATGCCCTCACCGGCACTGGCGCCGACCCCTTCCCCTATCCGCGCGTCACCTCCGCCTTCACTTCGGCAGAAGACATCATCATGGCCGAGCTCGCGCGCTGATGGACCCGCTTGCCATCATTGCCGACGAGCTGAAGCGGCGTGACCGCGAACGCTGGCTGACCTGCCTCTATGCCGCAGCGCCGGCCCGCCCCGGTCTGGTCGCGCTGTTCGCGCTGGATGCCGAACTCGCCCATGTCGTCGCCACCACCACCGAACCGATGCTGGGCGAAATCCGCCTTGCCTGGTGGCGGGACAGGTTGACCGAGCTGGACAGCGCGCCCGCCCCTGCCCAGCCCCTGTTGCAGGCCCTGCAACAGCGCGCGCTGCCGCGCCTTTCGGGTGCGGACCTGGCCACGCTGGAAGATCGCTGGCTCGGCCTTCTCGATGGGGAAATTGTCCCGCAATCGCATATCGATGGCGGCGCGCAGCTGTTCGTGCTGGCAGCGCGCCTGCTGGGCGGCGACGTGCGCGAAGCCGCGATGCTGGGCCAGGCCTGGATGCAGGGTGTGGCCGTGCCGGGCCGCACCAGCGTGCTGCTGCGCCCACTGCGTGCGCTCGCCGCGCTGTCGGCCCGCGATGCCGCCCGCCGCGCCGCTGGCCAGCCGCCCGAACAGCCGGGCAGCGCGGCGCGGCAGTGGCTGATGCTGAAGGTGGTTGCGCTCGGGCGCTGAGCCGGCGTAACGATCAGCCGTCAGGGTCGTCGGCAGGGGAGCACCATCGTGCGCCGCATCCTTGGCTTTGTCGTCGCGCTTGTCGGCCTGCTTGGCGCCGGCCTGCTGCTGTGGCGCGCGCCGCCCGTCACCCAGCCGGCCGCCGCGCTGGAAGTTGCCGATGCCGATCCCGATGGCCAGCCGGCCGATGGTGCCGAACCGCTGGTGGCGCCCAGATCGCCGCTGTCGGATGCAGAGCGCGAGGCGCGGCGGCTGGCGCGGTATGACAAGGATGATGATGGCGCGGTCAGCCGCACCGAATTTCTCGGCAACCGCCGCAAATCCTTTGAAAAGGCCGATCGCAATCGGGATGGCCGACTGGATTTCGAGGAATATGCCGTCGCCACCGCCACGAAATTCGCCCGTGCCGACCGCAACGCCGATGGCGCGCTGACGGCCAGGGAATTTGCGACGACGGCCACGAAACGCAAGGCGAAGGCCGCGTGTGTGTGTCCTCAGCCGGCGGAGGAGTGAGCTTTCGGCCCACCCCCAGCCTCTCCCGCCTGCGGGAGGGGAGCAGGACGGGTCAGGCGCACAGGGTTCCCCTCCCGCCTGCGGGAGGGGTCAGGGGTGGGTGTTGACCAACCTCACGCCACCTGCATCCATGCCGCCAGATCAGCCCGCGCCCGCGCCACAAGGGCCGGCTTGCGCTGGTCCTTCTTGGGTGCCGGCTCGATCGCCGGGAACAGGCCGAAATTGACGTTCATCGGCTGGAAGGTGGCGGCTTCCGCGCCGCCGGTGATGTGGTGGAGGAGGGCGCCCAGCGCCGTGGTGGCCGGCGGCGGCACCGGATCGCGGCCCTGCCGTTCGGCAATGGCAAAGCGCGCCGCCATCAGCCCGACGGCGGCTGATTCCACATAGCCTTCACAACCGGTGATCTGGCCGGCAAAGCGGATGGCCGGGCGCGCCTTCAGCCGCAGCGTCTGGTCAAGCAGCACTGGCGACTTGATGAAGGTGTTGCGGTGCAGGCCGCCCAGCCGCGCGAACTGGGCATTTTCCAGCCCCGGAATGGTGCGGAACACGCGCACCTGTTCGGCGTGCTTCATCTTGGTCTGGAAACCGACCATGTTCCACAGTGTGCCGCTGGCATTGTCCTGCCGCAGCTGCACCACCGCCCAGGCGCGCTTGCCGGTGGCGGGGTTGGTCAGGCCCACCGGCTTCATCGGCCCGAATCGCGGCGTGTCGCGGCCGCGTTCGGCCATCACCTCGATCGGCATGCAGCCGTCGAAATAGGGCGTGTTGGCCTCCCACTCCTTGTAACTCGTCTTCTCGGCCGCCAGCAGCGCATCGATGAACGCCTCATATTGGGCCTTGTCCATCGGGCAGTTCAGATAATCCTTGGCCCCGCCCTTGTCCCAGCGCGACTGGAACCAGGCGGTGCCAAGATCGATTGATTCAAAATGGATCACCGGCGCAATCGCATCGAAGAAGGCCAGCGCGTCTTCGCCGGTCACCTCGCGGATAGCGTGGGCGAGCGGTTCGGCCGTCAGGGGCCCGGTGGCGATGATCACGCTGTCCCACTCCGCCGGCGGCAGGCCGGTGATCATTTCGCGCACGATCGTCACGTTGGGGTGGGCAGCGAGCGCGGCAGTGACACCGGCCGAGAAGATGTCGCGATCCACCGCCAGCGCCGATCCGGCCGGCACGCGCGCCTTGTCGGCCTCGCGCATCACCAGCGACCCCAGCGCGCGCATTTCCTGGTGGATCAGGCCAACGGCATTGTTGTCGGGATCGTCGCTGCGAAAGCTGTTGGAGCAGACGAGTTCGGCCAACCCATCGGTGCGGTGCGCGTCGGTGCCGTGCACCCCGCGCATCTCGTGCAGGATCACGGGGATGCCGGCCTCTGCCGCCTGCCACGCCGCTTCCGACCCTGCGAGGCCGCCGCCGATGATGTGGATTTCCTGTGTCATGGCCGGCGCTATACGCATTTCGTGCGCTGCCGTCCAAGCGCAGGGGGCGGACGCTGTGCCGCAGTGCGGGAAGCGCTTGGCTCCAGAGCGTTTTGGCCCCCCGAATTTTCCAGTGTGCGGCAGAAAGTCGCTGTTTGGCCTTCCCATCCGTTTTGGGCCTCGCTATACCCGGCCCAGCCCCGGCCTCACTGTCGGCGCGTTCGTTTGGAAGTCGTCATGATGCATCGCGGCCAGCGTTCGGCCGGCCCCAGCCCAGTCGGTTCGGCGGGAGAACTCCCATGCCAAGGCTGACGGTTGACGGGATCGAAGTGGAGGTGCCCAACGGCGCCACCGTGCTGCAGGCCTGCGAAGCGGCCGGCGCCGAAATTCCGCGTTTCTGCTATCACGAGCGCCTGTCGATCGCCGGCAATTGCCGGATGTGTCTTGTCGAAATGGAAAAGGCGCCCAAGCCGGTGGCGAGCTGCGCCATGCCGGCCGCCGATGGCCAGGTGATCCACACCCGCACCGAAAAGGTGAAGAAGGCGCGCGAAGGGGTGATGGAGTTTCTCCTCATCAACCACCCGCTCGATTGCCCGATCTGCGACCAGGGTGGCGAATGCGACCTGCAGGATCAAAGCCTTGCCTATGGCCGCGGCCACAACCGCTTTGACGAGAACAAGCGCGCCGTCACCGAAAAATACATGGGTCCGCTGATCAAGACGGCGATGACCCGTTGCATCCACTGCACCCGCTGCGTGCGCTTTGCCGAGGAAGTTGCCGGCGTCGAGGAAATCGGCGCCATCGGCCGCGGCGAGTCGATGCAGATCACCTCCTACCTCGAAAAGGCCGTCACCTCGGAATTGTCGGGCAATGTGATCGACCTTTGCCCGGTCGGCGCGCTCACCTCCAAGCCCTATGCCTTCAAGGCGCGGCCGTGGGAGCTGAAGAAGACCGATTCGATCGACGTGATGGACGCCGTTGGCAGCAATATCGTCATCGGCAGCCGCGGTGCCGCCGTGCTGCGCGCCACGCCGCGCATCAACGATGACGTCAATGAAGAATGGCTGGCCGACAAGAGCCGCTTTGCCGTCGATGGCCTTCAGGAACGCCGGCTCGACACGCCGTGGGTGCGGGTCGCCGGCAAGCTGCAGAAGGCGACCTGGGCCGAAGCCTTTGGCGCCATCGCGCGCGGGCTGGAAGGCCTGTCGGGTGACCAGATCGGCGGCATCGTCGGCGACCTGAATGCGGTCGAGGACATGGCGGCCTTCAAGGATCTGCTCGCCGCGCTGGGTGCCACCCGGATCGAATCCCGGCAGGATGGCGCGCTGTTCAGCACCGTCCAGCCGCAGGACTGGCTTTTCAATTCGGGCTTGGCCGGCATCGAGACGGCGGACGCGATCCTGCTCGTCGGCACCAACCCGCGCCAGGAAGCGGCGCTGGTCAACGCCCGGCTCCGCAAGGCGGTGAAGAAGGGCGGCGCGAAGGCCTTTGCCATCGGGCCGGTGGCTGATCTGTCGTTCCCGGTGACGCAGCTGGGCGATGATGCCGCGCTGCTGACTGACCTGCCGAAAGCGGTGCTGGATGTGTTCGCAAAGGCCGAACGGCCGGCGATCATCGTCGGCATGGGCGCGCTGAAGACGCCGGGCCTTTACGAAGCCGCGCGTGCGGCTGCTGCCAAACTGGGCGTCGTCAAGGATGGCTGGAACGGCTTCAACCTGCTCCACACCGCCGCCGCGCGCGCGGGCGCACTCCGCATGGGCCTCGCCATCGATGGCGGCGTCACCGCGCTGGGCAATGGCGATCTGAAGGCGCTGTTCCTGCTGGGTGCCGACGAGGTCAATGTCCAGCCCGGCCGCTTCACCGTCTATATCGGCACCCACGGCGATCGCGGCGTGCGTCACGCGGATGTGATCCTGCCGGCGGCGGCCTACACCGAAAAATCCGGCACCTACGTCAATTTGGAAGGCCGGGTGCAGCGTGCCCTGCGCGCCACCCAGCCGCCGGGCGACGCTCGTGAAGACTGGACGATCCTGCGTGCCCTGTCGTCGGTGCTCGGCAAGAAACTGCCCTATGACGATATCGACGCCCTGCGCCGCCGCATTGCGGAGGAATGGCCCGATCTCGGCCGCGCCGGCCTGATCGAGCGCACCCACTCGCTCAGTGACGTGACTGCAGCGCCGGTCAAGGGCCCGCTGGCCCACGCCTACAGCAATTACCATCTCACCAACCCCATCGCCCGCGCCAGCGCGACGATGGCGGCCTGCGTGTCGTCGCTGCTTGCTCCGGAAAACCGGGAGGCGGCGGAATGACCTACACCGGCTGGTTCGTCGAACAGTTCGGGCAAGGCCTCGGCTGGTTCCTCGCCAATCTCACCCTGATCCTTGCCATTGCCTTCCCGGTGATGGTGGGCGTTGCGCTGGCCGTCTATGCCGATCGCAAGATCTGGGCAGCGATGCAGATGCGCCGCGGCCCCAACGTCGTCGGCCCCTTCGGCCTGCTGCAGACCTTTGCGGACGCCGCCAAGCTGTTCCTGAAGGAAACCATCATCCCCTCGGGCGCGTCGACCGGCGTGTTCCTGCTCGCCCCGATGATCAGCTTCACGCTGGCGCTGGTGGTGTGGGCGGTGATGCCGTTCGATGCCGGCATGGTGCTGGCCGATCTCAACGTCGGCCTGCTGTATGTCTTCGCCGTCTCGTCGATGGGCGTCTATGGCATCATCATGTCGGGCTGGGCCTCCAACTCGAAATATGCCTTCCTCGGCGGCCTCCGCTCGGCGGCGCAGATGGTCTCTTACGAAGTCTCGATGGGCTTCATCCTTGTCGCTGTCATGATGTACGCGCAGAGCCTCAACCTCTCCGACATCGTGATGAGCCAGAAGGGCAACGTGCTGGGCATCCTCAACGGCAACATCTTCAATCCGTTGCTGTTCCCGATGGCGATCATGTTCTTCATCACGGCGCTGGCCGAAACCAACCGCCCGCCGTTCGATCTGCCCGAGGCCGAGGCGGAACTCGTCGCCGGCTACCAGGTGGAATATTCGTCGATGAGCTTCGCGCTCTTCTTCCTCGGCGAATATGCCAACATCCTGTTCATGTGCGCCCTGATCCCCACCCTGTTCATGGGGGGCTGGCTGCCGCCGCTCGACCTGCCGTTCCTCTACATCGTGCCCGGCTTCGTCTGGTTCCTGATCAAGATGGCCTTCATGTTCTTCGTCTTCGCCTGGGTGAAGGCCGCGGTGCCGCGTTACCGCTATGATCAGCTGATGCGGCTGGGCTGGAAGGTGTTCCTGCCGCTGTCGCTGTTCTGGGTGGTGGTCGTGTCGGGCTGGCTGATGTTCACCGGGCACTTTGCCACCGCGCCGGGAGCCTTGTGATGACCGCGCTGCTTCGCTCCGCCAAGTCGCTGCTGCTGCTGGAATTTGTCGGCGGCCTGTGGCTGACGCTGAAATATTTCTTCCGCCCCAAGGTGACGCTGAACTACCCCTATGAAAAGGGGCCGGTGTCCCCGCGTTTCCGTGGTGAACACGCGCTGCGCCGCTATCCCAACGGCGAAGAACGCTGCATCGCCTGCAAGTTGTGCGAAGCCGTCTGCCCGGCGCTGGCCATCACCATCGAGGCGGAACCGCGCGACGACGGCAGCCGCCGCACCACGCGGTATGACATCGACATGACCAAGTGCATCTATTGCGGCCTGTGCCAGGAAGCCTGCCCGGTCGATGCCATTGTCGAAACGCCGAACTTCGAATTCTCGACCGAAACCCGCGAAGAGCTGATCTACACCAAGGACAAGCTGCTTGCGAACGGCGAGAAGTGGGAACGCGCCATCGCCGCCAACATCGCGGCCGACAGCGAGTATCGCTGACATGACCGCGACCTTTGCCTTCTACCTGTTCGCCATCACGCTGCTTACCGGCGGCCTGATGGTGGTGACGTCGAAAAACCCGGTCCATTCGGTGCTGTGGCTGATCGTCTGCTTCTTCAACGCTGCCGGCCTGTTCATCCTCCTGGGCGCCGAATTCCTCGCGATGCTGCTGGTCATCGTCTATGTCGGTGCGGTCGCGGTGCTGTTCCTGTTTGTCGTGATGATGCTCGACATCGATTTTCGCGCCCTGCAGCGCGGCGCGCTGAAGAACCTGCCGCTCGGCCTCGCTGTTTCGGGCGTCATCCTTGCCGAAGTGCTGCTGGTCGCCTCTGGCTGGCAGCCGGGCACCGGGGTGGTGATGAATGACGCGCTGGCGGGGCCGCCGGCCGGCATGACCAACACCCAGTGGATCGGCAGCCAGCTCTACACCCGCTATGTCTTCGTCTTCTCGATGGCGGGTCTGCTGCTGCTGGCCGCCATGATCGGCGCGATTGTGCTGACGCATCGTCGCCGCGTCGGCACCAAGAAGCAGAATATTTCCGTCCAGAACGCGCGCACCCCGGCCAGCGCCGTCGGCGTCGGCAAGGCACCGGTGGGGCAGGGGGTCGAACTGTGATCGGGTTGACGCATTATCTCGCCGTGTCGGCGGCGCTGTTCGTGATGGGCGTGTTCGGGATCTTCCTCAACCGCCGCAACATCATCATCATCCTGATGGCACTTGAGCTGATCCTGCTCAGCGTGAACATCAACCTGGTCGCCTTCTCGGCATTCCTGCACCAGGTCCACGGCCAGATCTTCGCGATGTTCGTGCTCACCGTCGCGGCCGGCGAAGCCGCGATCGGGCTGGCGATCCTGGTCATCTATTTCCGCAACCGCGGCACCGTCGCTGTTGATCAAGCCGACGTGATGAAGGGCTGAGGGGCGGCATGATCACCCTGCTGGTATTCCTGCCGCTGCTGACCGCGCTTGTCGCCGGCCTCGGCGGCCGCATCATTGGTCATACCGCGGCCAAGGCCATCACCACCGCCGGACTGTTCGTCTCGGCGGCGCTGGCCTGGGTCACCTTCACCGGCTTCTGGCTGAACGACACTGCCGGCTACACCGTGCCGGTGCTCAGCTGGATCGAAAGCGGCACTCTGTCGGTCAACTGGGCGCTGAAGGTCGATACGCTCACCGCCGTCATGCTGGTCGTGATCACCAGCGTCTCGGCGCTCGTTCACCTCTACAGCTGGGGCTACATGGCAGAAGACCCGTCGCAGAGCCGGTTCTTCGCCTATCTCTCTCTCTTCACCTTCGCCATGCTGATGCTGGTGACGGCGGACAACCTGGTGCAGATGTTCTTCGGCTGGGAAGGCGTCGGTCTCGCCTCCTACCTGCTGATCGGCTTCTGGTACACCAAGCCGTCGGCCAACGCGGCGGCCATCAAGGCGTTCGTGGTGAACCGGGTCGGGGATTTCGGCTTTTCGCTCGGCATCTTCGCCACCTTCCTGGTGTTCGGCACGGTTTCCATCGATGCCATCCTGGCCGCCGTGCCGCAGCATTCCGGCCAGACGTTCAGCTTCCTCGGCTCCCGGGTCGACGTGATGACCACGCTCTGCCTGCTGCTGTTCATCGGCGCGATGGGCAAGTCGGCGCAATTGGGCCTGCACACCTGGCTGCCGGACGCGATGGAAGGCCCGACGCCCGTCTCGGCGCTGATCCACGCCGCCACCATGGTGACCGCCGGCGTGTTCATGGTCTGCCGCCTGTCGCCGATGTTCGAAGCCAGCCCGACGGCACAGGCCGTCGTCTGCGTGATCGGCGCTTGCACCGCGTTGTTCGCCGCCACGGTGGGCATGGTGCAGAACGACATCAAGCGCGTCATCGCCTATTCGACCTGTTCGCAGCTTGGCTACATGTTCTTCGCGGCTGGCGCCGGTGCCTATGGCGCGGCCATGTTCCACCTGTTCACCCACGCCTTTTTCAAGGCGCTGCTGTTCCTGGGCGCCGGCTCGGTGATCCACGCCATGCACCATGAGCAGGACATGCGCTTCTATGGCGGCCTCAGGAAGCATATCCCCATCACCTTCTGGATGATGACGATCGGCACGCTGGCGCTCACCGGCTTCTTCTTCACCGCCGGCTATTATTCCAAGGACGCCATCCTGGAAGCCGCCTTTGCCAGCGGCACGTCGCACGGCACCTTCGCCTTCTTCGTCGGCGCGCTGGTGGCGCTCCTGACCAGCTTCTACTCGTGGCGGCTGGTCTTCCTCACCTTCTTCGGCACGCCGCGCTGGGCCGGTTCGGAGCATATCCAGCACGCGGCGCATGGCGATCATGGGCACGGGCATGACGACCACGGCCACGCGCATGGCCATGCTCACGCGCATGACGATCCGACCGCCGGCTATCACCCGCACGAAAGCCCGCTGTCGATGCTGGTGCCGCTGTTCGTGCTGGGCGCTGGCGCGCTGCTGGCCGGCTATGTCTGGCATGAAAGTTTCGTTGGCGCCGAAGAGGGCGCCGGCTTCTGGCGCGGCAGCCTCGCCTTCCGCGAGCATTTGATGCACGCCATGCACGAAGTGCCCGCCTGGGTGGTCTACACCCCGTCGGTGGCCTTCTTCGTCGGCCTTGGCCTTGCCTGGCACGTCTATCTCAACAAGCCGTCGATCCCGCTGTGGTGGAAACGCGAAGTCCCCGGGCTGTACGAGTTCCTGCTCCGCAAATGGTATTTCGACGAACTCTACAACGCGATCTTCGTCCGGCCCGCCCAGTGGCTGGGGCGGATGTTCTGGACGCGCGGTGATCAGCAGACGATCGACCGGCTTGGCCCCAATGGTGCCGCCGATGTGGTTGTCGCCGGTGCCGGCCTCGCGCGCCGCTTCCAGTCGGGTTATGTCAACAGCTATGCGCTGGTGATGCTCGTTGGCCTGGCGGCTGCCGCTGCATGGATGATGGGCTGATGCCGATCCTTTCGATCATGATCTTGCTGCCGGTGGTGGCAGCGCTGGTGGTGGCGACGCTGCCGGGCGGGGATGAGGAGCGCGCCGGCCGCGCCCGCGTGGTGGCGCTGGCGACGACGCTGATCGAGTTTGCCGCCGGCATCTGGCTGTGGGCGAACTTCGATTCAAGCACCGCCGCCTTCCAGTTCAACGAGGAGCTGCCGCTGTTTGCGCCGTTCCTCAGCTGGTCGCTGGGCATCGACGGCATCGCGCTGATGCTGATCGAACTCAGCGTGTTCCTGATGCCGCTGTGCATCCTTGCCAGCTGGACCAGCGTGAAGAAGCGCGTGCCGGAATATATGGCAGCGTTCCTGCTGATGGAATCGCTGATGATCGGCACGTTCGCGGCGCGCGACATCTTCCTGTTCTACCTGTTCTTCGAAGGCGGCCTGATCCCGATGTTCCTGATCATCGGCATCTGGGGCGGCGCGCGGCGCATCTACGCGTCCTACAAGTTCTTCCTCTACACGCTGCTCGGCTCGGTGGTGATGCTCGTCGCCATGCTGTGGATGGTGGGCCAGGCCGGCACGTCGGATATCAGCGTGCTGTCGCGGACGGATTTTGCCCCCGAAGCGCAGTTCTGGCTGTTCCTCGCCTTCTTCGCCTCCTTCGCGGTGAAGATGCCGATGTGGCCGGTGCACACCTGGCTGCCCGATGCCCACGTCGAAGCGCCCACCGCCGGTTCCGTCATCCTCGCCGGCGTGCTGCTGAAACTGGGCGGCTATGGCTTCATCCGATTTTCGTTGCCGATGTTCCCCGATGCCTCGGCGCAGCTGATCTGGCTGGTGTTCGGCCTGTCGATGGTGGCGGTGGTCTACACCAGCCTCGTCGCCCTGGTGCAGCACGACATGAAGAAGCTGATCGCCTATTCGTCGGTCGCCCACATGGCGTTCGTCACCGGTGGCCTGTTCGCGCTGAACACGCAGGGGCTGGAAGGCGCGATGGTGATGATGCTCAGCCACGGGCTCGTCTCGGGCGCGCTCTTCCTGTGCGTTGGCGTCATCTATGATCGCCTGCACACGCGCGAGATCGGGCGTTACGGCGGCCTGGCCGATACGATGCCGAAATATGCGCTTGTGCTGCTGTTCTTCACCATGGCCAGCGTCGGCCTGCCGGCCACCTCGGGCTTCGTCGCCGAATTCCTCGTCCTGCTCGGCCTTTATCAAACCAGCACCTGGGCCACGTTTGTGCTCACCACCGGGATCATCCTGGGGGCGGCCTACATGCTCTGGCTCTATGCCCGCGTCGCCTATGGCAAGGCGGCGGGCGACGACACGCGCGCCATGCCCGACCTGAGCGTGCGTGAAATCGCCATCCTCGCACCGATCGTGATCGTGACGCTGTGGATGGGCATTTATCCCGCCAGCTTCCAGCAGCCGATGAAGCCGGCCATCGCCGCCGTCGTCGCCCGCCTGGAAGGCCGGCAGCTTGCCACCGTTCCGACCGACATGAGCCTGTCGCCGGCGCTGCCCGCGATGATGGCACCGGCCCACGCCGCAGAGGCCCACTGATGCACCCCATCGTCACCTCGATTGCCATCGCCGGCCCCGAAGTCATCCTGACGCTGGGATCGCTGGCGGCGCTGATGCTCGGCACCTTCTCGGCGCCCGGCCGCGCGCTGGCGGCCACCAGCCTGTTTGCCATCGCCATCCTGGCCGTCGCCGGCTTTGCCCTGCTGGATGGCCCGGCCGGCACCGCGCTGGCGTTTGATGGCCTCTATGTCGCCGATGATTTCAGCGCCTTTTTGAAGGTGATCATCTTCACCGCCACCGCCGCATCGGTGGTGCTGGCCCAGCCATGGCTCAACGAAAGCCGCACCGGCCGCTTCGAATATCCCGTGCTGATGCTGCTGTCCGCGCTCGGCATGGCGGTAATGGTGTCGGCCAATGACCTGTTGTCGCTCTATATCGGCCTCGAACTCACCGCGCTGCCGTCCTACGTGCTCGCCGCCTTCCACCGGGCCGACAACCGCTCGGCCGAAGCTGGTCTGAAATATTTCGTGCTCGGCGCGCTCGCCTCGGGCATCCTGCTCTATGGCGTCACCCTGGTCTATGGGTTCGCCGGATCGACCCAGTTCGACATCATCGCCGGCATCGTCAGCGGCCAGACCGAACGCTCGCTCGGTCTGTTGTTCGGCATCGTCTTCATCATCGCCGGCATGGCCTTCAAGGTTTCGGCCGTGCCGTTCCACATGTGGACGCCCGACGTCTACGAAGGCGCGCCCACGCCCGTCGCGGCCTTCTTCTCGGCCGCGCCCAAGGCGGCAGCGCTGGGCCTGATGGCGCGCGTGCTGGTCGTCGCCTTCCCGGGCAATGTCGCTGCCGATTGGCAGCAGATCATCATCTTCATCGCCATCGCCTCGATGGTGCTGGGCGCTGTCGCGGCTGTCGCGCAGACCAACATCAAGCGGCTGCTGGCCTATTCGTCGATCGCCAACATCGGCTTTGCGCTCGTCGGCCTCACCCCCGGATCGCCGGCCGGTGTGTCGGCGCTGCTGTTCTACACCACCGTCTATGTCGCGATGACTTTGGGCAGCTTCCTGGTCGTGCTGCAGCTGCGCCGCCCCGATGGCGAGACGGTGGAGCAGATGGCCGATCTCGCCGGCCTGTCGAAAACGCAGCCCAAGCTCGCAGCCGCGCTGGCCATCTTCATGTTCAGCCTTGCCGGCATCCCGCCGCTGCTGGGCTTCTGGCCGAAATTCGCGGTGTTCCAGGCCGCCATCGCCGCCGGGCTGGTGCCGCTGGCCATCATCGGCTTCATCGCCTCGGTCGTTGCTGCCTTCTATTATCTCAGGCTCATCAAGATCATGTATTTCGATGAGCCCGCCGTGGCGCTGGCCAGCGAAGGCAGCGCCGCCAATGGCACGATGATCGCGGCAGCTGCCCTCTTCTGCTCGCCCATCGGCATGCTGGCGATGTCGCCGCTGGCCGCAGCCACCGCCCGCGCCGCCGCCGCGCTCTTCCCGGCTTGATCACCCACCTCGCCGAGGTCGGATCGACCAACGACTGGCTGCTGGCCCGCGCCGCCGATCTGCCCGATGGCCACTGGGTCATCACCGATCGCCAGACCGCCGGTCGCGGCCGACGTGGACGCGTGTGGAACGATGGCAGCGGCAATTTCATGGGCAGCGTGCTCGTCCGCGCCGATGGCCCCGTCCAGCAATTGAGCTTCGTCGCCGCGCTGGCGCTGCACGATGCGCTGGCCGGCATCACGGGGCAGGGCGCCCGCTTCGCGCTGAAATGGCCGAACGACGTGCTGCTGGATGCCAACAAATGCTCCGGCATCCTGCTCGAACGCCAGGGCGATGCGCTGGTGATCGGCATCGGCGTCAACCTCGCCCACCATCCGGATGGCACCGAACGCCCTGCCACCAGCCTCGCCGCCGCCGGGATGCCGGTGCCGACACCGCGTGATCTGCTCACGCACCTCGTCGCCACCTTCAGCCACTGGCGCGGCCAATGGGCGGAACAGGGCTTTGCCCCGATCCGCACCGCGTGGCTGGCGCGCGCTGCCGGCGTCGGCAGCCGCATCGTCGCCCGGCTTGGCAACGAAAGCCCGGAAGGCCTGTTCGCCGGCCTTGCCGATGATGGCGCGCTGCTCATGCGGCTTGACGATGGCAGCACACGTGCCATCCACGCCGGCGAAGTCTTTGCGTTGTAGGGGAAGCCCCATGCTGCTCGCGATCGATGTCGGCAACACCAATATCGTCTTTGCCCTGTGCCAGGGCACCGAGATCGTCCACCGCTGGCGCATCTCCACCGATGGCCAGCGCACCGCCGATGAATATGCCGTGTGGCTGCACCAGCTGATGGCGCTGGAGGGCGTCGCCATGGGCACGGTCGATGCCGCCATCATCTCCACCGTGGTGCCGCAAACCCTGTTCAACCTGCAGCGCCTGTGCCGCAAATATTTCGAGGTCGAGCCATTGGTGGTCGCCGTTGGCGGCATCGAACTTGGGCTGTCGATCGCGCTGCCCAATCCGGCCGAGGTGGGAGCGGATCGTCTCGTCAACGCCGTCGCCGCGCACGAACTGTGGCCCGGCAACCTCATCATCATCGATTTCGGCACGGCCACCACCTTCGATATCGTCTCGGCCGATGGCGCCTATCAGGGCGGGGCGATCGCGCCCGGCATCAACCTGTCGATGGATGCGCTCTACCAGGCTGCCGCCAAACTGCCGCGCATCGCCGTGGAGCCGCCGCCGGAAGGGTTGGGCGCCATCGGCAAGGGCACCGTCCACGCCATGCAATCGGGACTGTTCTGGGGCTATGTCGGCCTGATCGAAGGGCTGGTGGCCCGGCTGTCGGCGGAACTGCCCAGCCCGCCGACGGTTGTGGCGACGGGCGGTCTTGCCACCTTGTTCCAGCGCCATACCGCTGCCATAGCCCATGTCGACGGTGATCTCACCATTCGCGGGCTGATCCGCCTGCACCAACTGAATCAAAAAGAAGTAACGAATGACCCCAGGCAATGAACTGATCTTCCTGCCGCTCGGCGGCTCCGGCGAGATCGGCATGAACGTCAATCTCTATGGCGCCAACGGCAAGTGGGTCATGGTCGATCTGGGGATGACGTTTGGTGATCCGCGTTACCCCGGCATCGATGTCGTGCTGCCCGACCTCAGCTTCATCGAAGACCGCCGCAAGGATCTGCTTGGCATCGTGCTGACGCATGGGCACGAGGATCATATCGGCGCCATCCCCTATCTCGCCGCCGAACTGAAGGTGCCGCTCTATGCGACGCCGTTCACCGCCGGCCTGATCGCGAAAAAGCTGGAGGAGGAAGGGCTTGAACGCGAGGTCAAGCTCAACATCATTCCCATGGGCGGCACGCTGCAACTGGGCCCGTTCGGTTTCACCTATGTCGCGCTTGCCCACTCGATCCCCGAAGGCAATGCGCTGATTATCGACACGCCCTATGGCCGCATCTTCCACACCGGCGACTGGAAGCTGGATGATGCGCCGATGCTGGGCACGCCCGTCACCGCCGCGCAGCTGAAGGCCATCGGTGACGAGGGCATCCTGGCGCTGGTGGGGGACAGCACCAACGTCTTCAACCCGGAAGCCTCAGGCAGCGAAAGCGACGTGAAGGACGGGCTGATGCGCGTCATCAAGGCGCGCAAACAGGGCCGGGTGCTGGTGACGACCTTTGCCAGCAATGCTGCCCGACTGGGCACGCTGGGGCAGGTGGCCAAGGCCTGCGGGCGCGAACTCGTTCTCGCTGGCCGGTCGATGGACCGCATCACCAAGGTGGCCCGCGCCACCGGCTATCTGAAGGACCTGCCCGATCCCATCGATTGGGACACGGCGATGGGCTTGCCCCGCAACAAGGTGCTGATCCTGTGCACCGGCGCGCAAGGCGAACCGCAGGCGGCGCTGTCGCGCATTGCCGACGGCAGCCACCCGGCGCTGCGCCTCGAAGCCGGCGATCTTGTCGTCTATTCGTCAAAGCAGATCCCCGGCAATGAACTCAGCATCGGCCGGGTGCAGAACGCGCTGGCGGCGCGCGGCATCGACATCATCACCGAGAAACAAGCGCACGTGCACGTCTCTGGCCACCCCGGTCAGCCGGAGCTGGAAGCCATGTACGAATGGATCCGCCCGGAAATCGCGATTCCTGTCCATGGTGAGCGCCGCCACATGGAAGAACATGCCAAGCTGGCCAAGGCGTGCGGCGTGCCACGCGCCATCGTGCCGGTGAACGGCAGCGCCATCCGCATCGCGCCCGATGGCCCCAAGCTCATCTCCCACGAGAAGGCCGGCCGTCTGGTGCTGGATGGCGACGTGATCCTGCCCGCCGATGGTGCCACCATCGTCGAACGCCGCCGCCTGTCGATGCACGGCGTGCTGATGGTGGGTGTCGTCGTCGGCAAGAATGGCCTGCCGGCGGCAACGCCCAAGGTGTCCGCGCACGGCGTGCCGGTGGAGGAGGACAAGGACGATTTCCTCGCCGCCTGCGCCGAAGCGGCGGAAAAGGCTGCCGCAAAGGCCGACGTGAAGCGCGCCGACGCCTATGCCGAGGCGATCCGCGTCGCCGTGCGCCGTGTCGCCCGCGACTGGACCGGCAAGAAGCCGGTGACCGAAGTGCAGGTGACCCGCCTGTGAAAGTGCAGTCGGCGCTGGCGATCTATCTGCTGTTCTGGACGCTGACCCTGTTTGCCGTGCTGCCGTTCGGCGTGCGGACGGCAGAGGAAGACGGCAGCGAAGCCGTGCCGGGCCAGGCGAACTCCGCGCCGACCAACCCGATGATCGGCCGAAAGCTGCTGTGGACAACGGCGATCAGCGGGGTGCTGTTTGGCCTGTTCATGGCCAATTATGTTTATGGCTGGATCGGCGTCGACGACGTGCCGTTCTGGCGCACCCGCGGCCCTTACGCACCGGGGAATTGATCGGGCAGGGTGCCGGTGATGGCGCCCGCCGTCTTCGGCCTCAGTTGAACCGACCCGCCGCCTGGCCCAGCGCCAGATACAGCTTGCCCAGCGTGGAGGAGAGCAGGGTCGCGCCCAGCGCATCGCCGCCGCGTTCCGGCACCACGTCGGCCACCAGCGTCTCGAACTCCTGCAGGTAACGGCTGGCTTCGGTGCGGAATTCGGCATCATGGGCATAATGCCGGGCAAACTGGCGGCCGGTGCCGCTGTCCAGTCCCAGCGCCAGCCGGCGGGCGATGGCGCTGGCGTCGCCGGCGGCGTAATCCGCCCACGTCTTGTCGTCGATGTCGTAATCCAGCAGCTTGGCCAGATCGATGGCGCTGGATTGCAGGCTGTCGATCAGGGCGTTGGCGCGGCGACCGAGCGCATTGCGGGCGCGCACCTCGGCACGGGTTTCCACCCTGTCGACGTGGCTTTCCACCTCCGCCAGCGTCTGATTGAGCGCCAGCAGGCGCTGCACGACGCGTTCCGATGCGGCCTGCGCGCTCTCGCCGGCCTTGGCCTGCGCGGCCACCAGTTCCTCGATGCGGGCGCGGATCGGGGCGGCAAAGGCATCTTCGGTGCGCGCAACCGCTGCCTTGCTGAGCGCGTCCTCGGCCTCGACGATCACGCCGGCCAGCGCGTTCCGCATCGCACCGGCGGCGGCATCGGCCACCTCGCGCACGCGGCCGAAGGTTTCGATGAGGTCGCCCGACGCGGTCAGGCTCAGGCGGCTGGTATCGGCTTCCAGCGCCTGCATCTGGGCCTGGGCGCGGGCGATGGCATCGGCCAGATCGCTGGCAGTCGCGGCCAGCGTCTCGCGCGCCATCGCCAGCCGGTCGCCGGCAAGGTTGAGCGTGTTGGTGCCGGTTTCCAGCGGCTCGGCCAGCGTGGCCGCCTGGTCCTTGATGGTGGCAACCTGGCTTTCCAGCCCGGCCAGCTGCGCGCGCAGGGCGGCCAGCTGCTGTTCGCCGGCCGGCAACTGGCCTTCGAACAGCGCGATGGTGCGAGCGGCCTCGCTGCCCATGTCTTCCAGGCGGCGCTGCACGGCGGCCAGCGCCTGATCGGCGCTGTCGAATGGCACGGCAAAGGCGGCAACACTGCTGGTGGCGGCGGCCAGCCGCTCGTCCAGCCCGGCCAGCGCATCGCTGTTGGTGGCAATGGCCGTCGAAAGCCGGCTTTCCAGCGCCTCGATGCGGCTGCCCAGCTCCTCCACCATCGCCGTCGCACTGCGCCCACTGGCCTCGATCTCGCCGGCGACGTTGGTGGCCATCTGCTGCAGGGTGGCGAGCCGCTCATCAAGGCTCCTGGCCGTTTCGCCGCCGATGTGCGCCAGCGCGGTGCGGGCCTGATCGACACTGGCCAGCAGCGCGCTGGTCTGGGCGTGGACGGCGTCGCGCGTCTGCTCGACCGACTGGGTGGTGCGGCGGAAGGCATCATCGATGGCGGCGTTCAGCTCACCGATCGGTGTCTGCACGGCATCGCGGGCGCTGGCGGCGGCGCTGGCCATGGCGTTCAGGCCGTCGCTGCTGGCCTGGGCCAGCGCATTGATCTCGCCGCGGCTGGCCTGCGCGGCGCGGCGGGCTTCGGCCTCTGCCTCGCTGGCGCGGGTATAAAGGCCGGCGAGCAGTGTTTCGGTTTCGGCCATCTGGGCGCGCAGCGTGTTTTCCGCGCGGCCCAGAAGCTCGATCAGGGTTTCGGCCTGGCTGGTCGCAGCCGGCACGACGCCGGCGACATTGCTGCCGGCGGCCACCGCCTGCGCCACGGTTTCATTCAGCTGCACATTGGCGCGTTCGATGGCGCTGGCGGCGCTGGTCACGGCGCGCGCATGATCGACGACGGGCGTTTCCATCGCCGCCAGCCGGTCTGTCGTCGCAGTCAGCTGCTCTTCCAGGCGGGCCAGCGATGCGGCGCTGTGTTCCAGCCATTCGGCGGCCTGCTGGGTACGGGCATCGGCAATCGCAGCGCGCGCGGCAGCGACGGCCCCGGCATCGCGCAGGTGCAGCATCGCCAGCCACACCACCGCCACCGGTGCCATCAGGCCGATGATGGCGGGAAGGGCGCGGGCCAGCGCCGGCGGCAGCGGCGTGCCTGCGGCCATCACCAGAACGGCAGCGGCCCACAGCAGGCTGGCAAGGATCGCCACCATCCACGGCCAGCGGCGGGGCTTCAGCGGAACGAAGGGATCATCCATGGCTGGAACACAAAACAGGAAAGGGGCCGCCGTTCAAGACGGCAGCCCCCTTCCGGCACGATATCCACAGCTTTGACGGCGAATTTCAGCCCCGCTGCGCCAGCGGCACGTAATCGCGGCGCGGATGGCCGGTGTAAAGCTGGCGCGGACGGCCGATCTTCTGTTCGCTGTCGCCCATCATTTCGGTCCACTGCGCGATCCAGCCGGTGGTGCGCGCCAGCGCAAACAGCGCGGTGAACATCGAGGTGGGGAAGCCGATCGCCGACAGGATGATGCCGGAATAGAAATCGACGTTCGGATACAGCTTCTTCTCGATGAAATAATCGTCGGAAAGCGCGATGCGCTCCAGTTCGCGCGCGGTGTCGAGCACCGGATCGGAAATGCCCAGCGTGTCCAGCACCTTGGTCGCCGCTTCGCCCAGCACCTTGGCGCGCGGGTCATAGTTCTTGTAGACACGGTGGCCAAAGCCCATCAGGCGGAACGGATCATCCTTGTTCTTGGCGCGGGCGATGAACTCCGGAATCCGCTCCGGACGACCGATCTGGCGCAGCATTTCCAGCGCCGCTTCGTTGGCGCCGCCATGCGCCGGGCCCCACAGGCAGGCGATGCCGGCGGCGATGCAGGCGAACGGATTGGCGCCCGACGAACCGGCCAGGCGCACGGTCGAGGTGCTGGCGTTCTGTTCGTGATCGGCGTGCAGGATGAAGATCTTGTCCAGCGCGTCTTCCACCACCGGGTTGATCACATAGGGCTCGGCCGGCACACCGAACGTCATCCGCAGGAAATTGCCGGTATAGCTCAGCGAGTTGTCCGGATAGAGGAAGGGCTGGCCCACCGAATATTTGTAGGCCATGGCCGCGATCGTCGGCATTTTCGCGATCAGGCGGTGGCAGGCGATCTCGCGCTGCATCGGATCGTGGATGTCGGTCGAATCGTGATAGAAGGCGCTCAGCGCGCCGACGACGCCGCACATGATCGCCATCGGGTGCGCGTCACGACGGAAGCCGCGATAGAAGGTGGCAAGCTGTTCATGCACCATGGTGTGGCGCGTGATCAGATATTTGAACTCGTCATGCTCCTTGGCGTTGGGCAGTTCGCCGTTCAGCAACAGATAGGCCACTTCGAGGAAGCTCGACTTCTCGGCCAGCTGCTCGATCGGGTAGCCGCGGTGCAGCAGGATGCCCTGATCGCCATCGATATAGGTGATCTTGGATTCGCAGGCCGCCGTGCTGGTGAAGCCCGGATCAAAGGTGAAACGTCCCGTGTTGCCGTAAAGCTTTCGGATATCAATGACTTCCGGGCCAACACTGCCCTGGCGCACCGGATAATCTGCGCTGTTTCCGTCGATACCGATAGTGGCCGTCATGCCCGTTTTCCCTTCGATCAACCCACCAGGGCGTCGTCAATCCGCCCCAGAACTTCGTCCTTGCCCAGCACTTCAAGAACCTCGAACAACCCGGGCGACTGGGCCGATCCGGTGACAGCGGCGCGCAACGGCTGGGCAACCTGGCCAAGCTTCAGCCCGGCCTGTTCCGCCATGTCGCGCGCGGCCTGTTCCAGCGCGGCCGCCGACCAGTCGGCCTGGGCGGCGAATCGTTCCCGGGCGCGGTCAAGCAGCCCCGGTGTCGCAGACGCTAGCAGCTTGATTGCGCCTTCGTCCATGGGGATTGGGCGGCTGCGAAGATAGAAAAGACAGCCATTGGCCAAATCGTTGAGATTGCTGGCGCGCTTCTTCAGCTCGGGCATGGTGCGCTGCAAAAGGCCACGGTCTGCCGGCGTCAGATCGCGGCCCAACGTCGCGGCCACGCGCGCGGCGATCAGATCGACCACCCGCGCATCGTCGGCGGCGCGCAGATAATGGCCGTTGATGTTCTCCAGCTTCTTGATGTCAAATCGCGACGGCGAGCGGCCGACAGCCTCCAGCCCGAACCACTGGATCGCCTCGTCGCGGCTGATGATCTCGGCATCACCATGGCCCCAGCCCAGGCGCAGCAGGTAGTTTTCCACCGCTTCCGGCAGCAGGCCCAGTTCGTCGCGATAGGCATCGACGCCCAGCGCGCCGTGCCGCTTTGACAGTTTCGCGCCATCGCTGCCGTGGATCAGCGGGATATGGGCATAGACGGGTTCGGGCCAACCGAGCGCGCGGATCAGCGCCAGCTGGCGGAAGGCGTTGTTGAGGTGATCATCGCCGCGGATCACGTGCGTCACGCCCATGTCGTGATCGTCCACCACCACGGCGAGCATATAGGTCGGCGTGCCGTCCGATCGCAGCAGCACGAAATCATCCAGCTCGGCATTGTTGACCGTGACCGGCCCCTGCACCTTGTCGTCGATGGTCACGCTGCCGTCGCGCGGGGCCTTCAGGCGGATCACATAGGGCTGGTCGTTCGGCCAATCCGTGCGGTCACGCCAGCGGCCATCATATCGCATCGGCTGCCTGGCCGCGCGCTGCTCCTCGCGCAGGGCGGCCAGTTCCTCGGCGGTGGCATAGCAGCGATAGGCATGGCCGCTGGCCAGCAGCTGGTGCGCCACCTCGGCATGGCGGGCGGCTCTGCTGAACTGATAGACGACCTCGCCATCCCAGTTCAGGTCAAGCCAGGTCATCCCGTCCAGAATGGCGGCGATGGCGGCATCGGTGGAGCGCGCGCGATCGGTATCCTCGATCCGCAGGCGGAACTCGCCGCCGTGGTGGCGGGCAAACAGATAATTGAACAGCGCGGTGCGCGCACCGCCGATGTGCAGGAAACCGGTCGGCGACGGGGCAAATCGGGTGACGACCTTGCCGGTGAAAGCCTGTGTTGCGCTCATGCGCGTTTCGTCCAATCCTTGAAGGTGAAAAATCACGGGGGAAAGCCGGGTGGCCGGTGGTTAGCAGAAGCACAGCGCCCGTTCAAACCGCGCCCGCGCGGCTGGCCGCTGGCTGGCAGCGCTGGCTGGAGGCGGAGCGCGCGCACCTGCCGCTGTGGCTGCCCGTTGCGCTCGCTGCCGGCATCTTGCTGTGGTTCGCGCTGCCGTGGGCGCCCTGGCGGCAGGCGGCGGCCGCCGGGGCGGGGGCGCTGGCGCTGGGCCTTGCGCTGGCCGGGCAGCGCCCGCTGGCGTGGGGTGCCGTGCTGGTGCTGGCGGGCATGGGTGTCACCGAACTGCGCGTGGCGACGGCGCATCACCCGGTTCTGGCTGCCCGCCAGTTCGCCAGCATCACCGGCGTGGTGGCAGAGGCGGAACCCTTGCCCTACGGCGATCAGCGCCTGACCATCGTGGCCGCCCCCGGCCAGGCCTTGCCCGATGGCGTGGAGCGGCTGCGGTTGCGGCTGCGCGGTCAGCAGCCCGATATTGCCGCCGGCACCACCATCAGCGCCCGCGCCCTCCTGTCGCCGCCAGCCGGCATGGTGGTGCCGGGCGGATACGATGGTGCAAGACGGGCCTGGTTCGATGGCATTGGCGCCACCGGCACGGCGCTTGGCGCTGTTGCCGTGATCGCGCCGCCGCCGCCGGGGCCGGGCCTGTGGCTGGCCACCGTGCGCCAGGATCTGCAGGTGCTGATCACCCGGCGCCTGCCAGGAGAGGCGGGGGCGGTGGCCGCAGCCTTCGTCACCGGCTGGCAGGGGGCGATCCCGCCGGCCACGGCGCAGGCGATGCGCGATGCCGGCCTCGCGCATCTGCTGTCGATTTCAGGGCTGCACATCGCGGTGGTCGTCGGCAGTGTGACCCTTGCCCTGCGGCTGCTGCTCGGCCTGTGGCCGTGGGCGGTGCTGCGCGTGCCGGTGCCAACACTGGCGTTGGCGGCGGGCGCGCTGGCGGGCCTGGCCTACACGTTGCTGGCCGGCGCGCAGGTTCCGACGGTGCGCGCCGTGATTGCTGCCTCGATCGTGGTGCTGGGCATGCTGCTGGGCCGGCAGGCGCTGTCGCTGCGGCTGGTGGCGGCGGCGGCCTTTGCGATCCTCGTCGTCCGCCCCGAAGCGCTGCTGGGTGCCAGCTTCCAGATGAGCTTTGCCGCCGTCATCGGCATCATCGCCCTGTATGAAAGCCGGCTGGGCCGCTGGCTGGCAGCGGCGCGGGAGGATGAGGCGTGGTGGCAATGGCTGGCCCGCGCCGGCCTGTCTTTGCTGGCCAGCGGACTGGTCGCCGAATTCGCGCTGGCCGGCATTGGCCTCTATCATTTCGGGCGCAGCGGCCTTTACGGCATCGCCGCCAATCTGATCGCCATTCCGTTCACCAGCTTTGTTGCCATGCCGGCGCTGATGCTGGCGATGCTGGCCGAAGCGCTGGGGCTGGGCTGGCTGTGGCCCGTCGCCGGTTTTGCCATGCAGCGGCTGATCGACATTGCCGATGTGACGGCCGCGCTGCCCGGCGCGGTGGTGACGGCCGCTGCCATTCCGGCGCCGGTGCTCGCGCTGGCGGCGGGGGGCGGCCTGTGGCTGGCCCTGTGGCGCAGCGGCGCGCGCTGGTGGGGGCTGGTGCCCATCGCGGCGGCGCTGCTGATGGCAAGGGCCGACGCTCCGCCCGATCTGATCGTCAGCGGGGATGGCCGGCACGTCGCGCTGCGGCTGGCCGATGGCCGGCTGGCCCATGCGCGGGACCGGGTCGGCGATTTCCTGATCGACAACTGGGCGGAAGCGTTCGGTGCCGATGCGGCGCAGGCGGTGTGGATCGGTGCCTTGCCGGCCGGGCGCTGTTCGGCCGATGCCTGTGTGGTGGAGGCGGCGCGCGATGGCCGGCGCTGGCGCGTGCTGGCCACCACCGGCCGCAGCCTGATCCCGCGGGCCACGTTCGCCCCCGCCTGCGCTGCTGCCGATATCGTGGTTTCGGATCGCCGCCTGCCGGCCTGGTGCCGCCCACGCTGGCTGAAGCTTGATCGCGCCGCGCTGGCCACCACCGGGGCTGCATCGCTGTGGCTGGCGGATCAGCGCATCGTCACCGCCGCCGATGCCGTGGGCGATCGGCCCTGGCAGCCGCAGTCTCCCTGAAAGGAACCGCCCATGGCCGACATCATCGATCCCGCCCGCCCGATCATCGATCCGCACCACCATCTCTGGGATCTTCGCACCGTGCTGGCGCGGCCGCAGCCCGATCATCCGTTCGCACGGGCGGTGGCGCGGTCGCCGCTCTACCTGCTGCCCGAACTGCTCGGCGATTTCGGGGCCGGCCACAATATCGTTGCCAGCGTGTTCGTCGAATGCGGCGCCTATTACCGGGCGGGTGCGCCGGCGGCTTTGCGCCCCGTTGGCGAAACCGAATTCGTCAATGGCGTTGCCGCCATGAGTGCATCCGGCATGTATGGCTCGGCGCGGGCCTGTGCCGGCATCGTCGCCTATGCCGATCTGACGCTGGGAACAGAGGTGCGCGCGGTGCTGGCCGCGCACCGCGCCGCCGCGCCGGAACGCCTGCGCGGCATCCGCCATTCGGTGGCCCATGATCGCGATCCGGCGGTGCTGTCCTATCTCCAGTCACCGCGCGCCGGGCTGCTGGCCGAACCCGCCTTCCGCGCCGGCCTGGCCGAAGTGGCGGCGGCGGGGCTGAGTTACGATGTCTGGTTGCTGGCCCACCAGATGCCCGATCTGGTGGCGATGGCGCAGGCACTGCCGCAATTGACCATCATCTGCGATCATCTTGGCACACCGCTTGGCATCGGACGCCATGCCGGCCAGCGCGACCACGACTTCACCGACTGGGCGGCCAGCATGAGGGCGCTGGCCAATTGCCCGAACGTGGTGATGAAGATGGGCGGGCTGGCGATGCCGTTCGGTGGCTTTGCCAGTTTCATGGCCGAACCGATGGCCACGGCGCAGATGCTGGCAGACGAATGGCGGCCCTGGATCGAAACGGCGATCAGCCTGTTCGGGGCCAGTCGCTGCATGTTCGAAAGCAACTTTCCCGTTGATTTCGGCACCTGCAATTACGCCACGCTGTGGAACGCCTTCAAGCTGATCGCGGCCAGCGCCAGTGACGATGAAAAGACCGCGCTGTTCAGCGGCACGGCAGCGCGCGTCTATCGCATCAGCCTCTGATCCGATCCTCACCGTCGCCCGGTCATGGTCCGGGCGACGATGGGGGCGGCCCGCCGCCCTCAGTGATAGCGGCGCAGCAGGCCCGCCAGCTTGCCCTGGATGCGGACCTGTTCAGGGTGATAACGCTGCGGCTGATAGGCACTGTTGGCCGGATCCAGCCTGACCATGCCCTTTTCGTGGGCGAGATATTTCAGCGTTGCCTCGCTATCGTCGATCAGCGCCACGACGATGTCGCCGTCACGCGCCGTGTCGCAGCGGCGGATGAGGGCGTAATCACCATCGAAGATGCCGGCTTCGATCATGGAATCGCCCGACACTTCCAGCGCGTAATGATCACCGGGGCCAAGCAGGGCCGACGGCACCGAAAGCGACCGATCGCTTTCCAGCGCCTCCACCGGCAGGCCGGCGGCAATGCGGCCGTGCAGCGGCACCGTGACCGTATCGTTGGCAGCCAGCATGGCCAGTGCGGGCGGGGCGGGCGGCGTTGGCGCGCGCGGGGCAGGCTGGCTCGACACCAGCGACAGGGCGGGGCGGCTCTGCAGCGCGTCGGGCAGGCGCAGCACTTCCAGCGCACGGGCGCGGTTGGGCAGGCGGCGGATGAAGGCGCGTTCTTCCAGCGCATTGATCAGGCGGTGGACGCCGGATTTCGATTTCAGGTTCAGGGCCGCCTTCATTTCCTCGAACGACGGCGACACCCCGTCGGATTTCAGCCTTTCGTCGATGAAAATCAGCAATTCCTGTTGCTTGCGGGTCAGCATGGCGGCGTTCTCCCACGTCCGTTCTCGGAACATCGAGAGAACATCTAGAAAACAGAGTGGAACCTGTCAAGCGCTATGCACGTCACCTCGTCACCGGCCGCGGCCGCAGGCGCGCCGGCCTCGCGGATGATGAGCAACTCCGCTGCCGCCAGCAGGGACAGGAGCGCTGAATCCTGGCGCGGAAAGGGCTCCGCCCCCGCAGCCGTCCGCCGCGCGCGCAGATGATCACGGCGGGCACCGTTGGCTGGCAGAGGCGTGGCCAGCCTCAGCGTTTCCAGCGGCAGGGCATGGGCCCGCCCCGCCATCCGCGCCACCAGCGGCACGGCAAACAGCAGTGCGGTGACAAAGGCAGAGACCGGATTGCCCGGCAGGCCCAGCACCCTTGTGCCGTTCAGCCGTCCGGCCAGCAGCGGCTTGCCGGGCCGCAGGGCAATCTTCCAGAAATCCAGTTCCGCCCCCAGGTCGCGCAGAACCGGCACCACCAGGTCGTGATCGCCCACCGATGCGCCACCGATGGTGATGATCAGATCGGCATCGGCAGCCAGCAGGGCTTCGGCCAGCGCCTCGCGCCGGTCGGGGATCAGGCCAGGATCATGAACAACAGCGCCGGCCTGGCGCAGCAGCGTCGCCAGCATCGCCGGATTGGACGAAACGATCTGGCCCGGCCCTGGCATCACGCCGGGCGGGACCAGTTCATCGCCGGTCGCAACCAGTGTCACGCGCGGGCGGCAGCGAACACGCAGGTTGCCGTGACCAGCGGCAGCAGCAAGGCCCAGATGGGCAGCCGTGAGCGACACATTGGCAGCGATCAGGGCGTCACCGGCAGCGAAATCCTGACCTCTTGGCCTGATGTGGGCGCCAATGCGCGGCGGCCCTTCGCCCGTCAGTCGCGCCACGTCGCCGTCGCGCGCCACCTCCTCCTGCACCACGATCACGTCTGCCCCGGCCGGCAGCGGCGCCCCGGTGAAGATGCGGACGGCGTCGCCGGCCCGCACCTCGCCCGGCCAGCCATGCCCGGCGGCACTTTCGCCCACCACGCGCCAGGCCTGATGCCGATCAGCCCAGCGGATGGCATAACCATCCATCGCGGCAGCATCGAACGGCGGCTGGGTGAGGGTGGCGATCAGTGGCTCGGCCAGCACCCGGCCCGCGCAATCATCAAGCGGCAACGTCTCGGCCGGCAGCGGTTCCACGCCCGCCAGCAGCTGATCAAGCGCTGCCGAAAAGGGCAGCAGGCCGCTCATTTTGCGACAAAATCCCCTGACCGACCGCCGGATTTCCGCAGCAGGCGCACAGTGTCGATCCGCATGGCGCGATCCAACGCCTTCGCCATGTCATAGACGGTGAGCAGCGCCGTGGTGACGGCGGTCAGTGCCTCCATCTCCACCCCGGTGCCGTGCGTGGTGGCCACGGTCGCGGTGGCGCGGATGCCGCCGGCTTCGATGGCGAGATCCACGCTCACCGCATCGATCGGCAGCGGGTGGCAGAGCGGGATCAGGTCGGCGGTGCGCTTGGCCGCCATGATGCCGGCAATGCGCGCGGTGGCCAGCACGTCCCCCTTCTTCACGGCTTGATCCGCAATGGCTTGCAATGCGTCGCTGGCAATGTGGATGAAGCCTTCCGCCACCGCTTCGCGCCGCGTGGCGGGCTTGGCACTGATGTCCACCATGTGCGCCGCGCCGGCGTCGTCCAGGTGGGTGAGCTTCGTCACGCCGCCAGCCCCAGCAGGTCGCGGGTGGCCGCGGTCACGTCACTCTGGCGCATCAGGCTTTCGCCCACCAGGAAGGTCTTGATGCCGGATTTGGCGAGAGCCGCCAGATCGGCGTGGGACGACAGGCCGGATTCCGCCACCAGCGTGCGGCCCGGCGTGTCGGCAAGGTCAAAACTGGTCTTGAGATCGACCGCCAGGGTCTTGAGATTGCGGTTGTTTATGCCAAGCAACGGGGTCTTCAGTTTCAGCGCGCGATCCCGCTCGGCTGCGTCATGCACCTCGATCAGCACGTCGAGGCCCCACTCGTTCGCCGCCGCCTCAAGTTCGGCTGCCTGCGCGTCGGACAGGCTGGCCATGATCAGCAGGATCGCATCGGCACCCAGTGCGCGGGCTTCGACCACCTGGTAGGGATCGATGAGGAAATCCTTGCGGATGACCGGCAGCGAACAGGCGGCGCGGGCGGCGACGAGATAGGCGTCATCGCCCAGGAACCAGCGCTCCTCCGTCAGCACCGACAGGCAGGCAGCGCCGCCGGCTTCATAGGCGCGGGCCAGCGCCGCCGGATCGAAATCGGCGCGGATCAGGCCCTTGGACGGGCTGGCCTTCTTGCACTCGGCAATCAACGCCAGCTGGCCGGCGGCGTGTTTGGCGTGCAGCGCCCGGATGAAGCCGCGCGGCGCGTCGGCGGCGCGGGCCCTGGCCTCCACCTCGGCCAGCGGCACCTGCGCCTTGCGCGCGGCATAAAGGTCGCGCTTGTGGGCGTTGATGGTGGACAGGGTGTCGGTCATCGAAAGGCGATCCAGCGGGCAAGGATGTCGGCGGCAGCGCCGCTGTCGATGGCATCGGCGGCACGCGCGGCGGCGGCCGTGAGTGTCAGGCCGGGCTCGATCACGGTCAAGGCCGCCGCGGCGTTGAGCAGCACCATGTCGCGATAGGCATCGGCCTGGCCGGCGAGCAAGGCGTTCAGGCGCTGGGCATTATATTCGGGTGTGCCGCCCTTCAGCGCGGCGTTGGGGTGACGCGGCAATCCGGCATCGTCAGGCACGATGGTGCGCGCTGTCAGTGTGCCATCGGCCAGTGCCACTGCCGTCGTCTCGCCGGAAATCGCCACTTCGTCAAAGCCCTGGCCATGCACGACCAGCGCGGCGCGGCTGCCGAGCGCCTTCAGGGCTTCGGCCATCAGCGGCACCGGCTGCGGAGCGAACACGCCCATCAATTGCCGGTCCACACCGGCCGGATTGCACAGCGGCCCCAGCAGGTTGAAGATCGTGCGCCGTCCGAGCGCCTTCCTGACCGGCGCGACGCGAGCCATCGCCGGGTGGTGACGGGCGGCGTGGAGGAAGGTGATGCCGACCTTGTCGAGGCAGGGCCCCAACCGGTCCATCGGCAGTTCCGGCACGCCCAGCACCATCAGCACATCGGCCGCACCCGACGTGGAGGAGGCGGCCCGGTTGCCGTGCTTGGCCAGTTTCACGCCGCAGGCCGCGACCACCAGCGACACGGCAGTCGAGATGTTGAGGCTGTGCATCCCGTCGCCGCCGGTGCCGCACACGTCGAGCGCGTCATGGGCGCGGAACGGCTGGATGGCGCGGGCGCGCAGGGCGCGGGCCGCGGCCACCACTTCGTCCACCGTCTCGCCGCGGTCTGCCAAGGTGGTGAGGAAGGCGGACAGGGTGTCGTTGCTCACCTTGCCGTCAAAGATCGCGGCAAAGGCTTCGGCGGCGATTTCGGGCGCAAGCGGCAGTGATGCGTCAGGCAGCAGCGTCATGCGGCAACCGACAAGTCTGGCGTCATGCCCGCCAGCGTCATGAAATTGGCCAGCAGGCGATGGCCATGCTGGGTGGCGATGGACTCAGGGTGGAACTGCACGCCGTGCAGCGGCAGTTCGCGGTGGTGCATCCCCATGATCAGGCCATCGGGGCTGTGGGCGTTGACCACCAGATCGGCCGGCAGGCCAGCCTCGCGCACCACCAGGCTGTGATAGCGCGTCGCCTCGAACGGAGAGGGGATGCCGGCAAATACGCCGGTGCCATCGTGGGTCATGGCGCTGACCTTGCCGTGCATCACCTGCGGCGCGCGTTCGACGATGCCGCCAAAGGCCTGGCCCAGCGCCTGGTGGCCAAGGCAGACGCCAAACAGCGGCGTCTTCGTCTCGGCCGCGGCCGCAATGAGGGCGAGGCAGATGCCGGCCTCGTTCGGGGTGCAGGGGCCGGGCGAGAGCAGGATGGCCTTGGGGTTCATGGCCATGGCGTCCTGCGTGGTCAGCGCATCGTTGCGGACGACGATCGTCTCTGCCCCCAGCTCGGCCAGGTAATGGACAAGGTTGAAGGTGAAGCTGTCGTAATTGTCGATGACGAGGATGTGATTGCTCATTGTCCGAACCTCGCCTGGCCGGCAGCGGCGATGGCCTCGCGCGCGGCGGCGATGAGGGCGCCGGCCTTGGCCTCGCACTCGCGCTGTTCATATTCGGCCTGGCTGTCGGCAACGATGCCGGCGCCGGCCTGCACGTGCATCACGCCGTCCTTCACCACGGCGGTGCGCAGCACGATGCAGCTGTCCATGTCGCCATTGGGGCTGAAATAGCCGACGCCGCCGGCATAGGCCCCGCGCGCCGTGCCTTCCAGTTCGGCGATGATCTGCATGGCCCGCACCTTGGGCGCGCCCGACACCGTGCCGGCCGGGAAGCCCGCCAGCAGCGCCGCGACTGCATCCACGCCATCGGCGAGCCGGCCCTGCACGTTCGACACGATGTGCATGACGTGGCTGTAGAATTCGACGAAGAACCGATCCGTCACCTTCACCGTTCCCGGCACCGACACGCGCGCGGTGTCGTGGCGGCCAAGGTCGAGCAGCATCAGATGCTCGGAAAGCTCCTTGGGGTCGGCGAGCAGGCTTTCCCGGTTGGCCGCATCTTCGGCGGCATCGCGGCCGCGCGGGCGAGTGCCGGCGATGGGCCGGATCGTCACGTCGCCGCCGCGGGCGCGGACGAGGATCTCGGGGGACGAGCCGACCATGGCAAAGCCCGGTAGATCGAGAAAATAGAGGAAGGGCGACGGGTTAATCCGCCTGAGCGCGCGATAGAGATCGAACGCCGGCAGCGGGAAATCGACCGAGAAGCGTTGTGACAGCACGACCTGGAAGATGTCGCCTGCCAGGATGTACTCGCGCGCCTTGTCGACCATGGCGGCAAACCGCTCGCGGCTGGTGTGGTGCAAGGGCGCGGCATCCGGCAGTTGCTCCGGCGGGCGGGCGTGTGGCGGTAGCGCCTGCGCCAGCCGGCGTTCGGCCTCGGCAATGCGGTCGGCCGCGGCATCCCAGGCGGCGCCCGGATCGGCCGCTTCAAAGATCGGCGCGACGATGAACAGCTCGTCCTTCAGACGGTCAAATACCAGCAGCAGGGTCGGCCGGACGAACACCATGTCGGGCAGGCCCAGTGGCGATGGGCCGGCTTCCGGCACGCTGGGTTCGACCAGTCGCACGGTTTCATAGCCCATGTAGCCGACAAGGCAGGCCAGCGCCGCCGGCAGTTCCGGCGGCACGTCGGCGCGGGCTTCGGCCACCAGCGCGCGCAGGGCAGCCAAAGTGTCCCCCGGCACCGGTTCAAAGGCGTCGCGGTTCTGACGCCAGTTGCGGTTGATCTCGCTGCTGTTGCCATGCGCGCGCCACACCAGGTCGGGATCGAGGCCCAGCAGCGAATGGCGCCCGCGCACCTGGCCGCCTTCCACCGATTCCAGCAGGAACGCGCCCGATCCTTCGCCGCCCAGTTTCAGCATGGCGGAAACCGGCGTTTCGGTATCGGCCACGATGCGCGTCCAGATCAACTGGGCGCGGCCTTCGGCCAGTGCGGCGACCGCGCTGGCACGGTCGGGCGCGATGCGCCGTTCATTGCGTGTTTGCGCCATCGAATTATTGTGCGCCATCGCCCGACAGACGCTGGCGCAGCCGGGTCAGCGTCACGTCGTTGCGATCAACGCCAACGGCGGCCATGCTGGCCTTGGCCAGCGCTTCGGCCATCTCGCCGGGCAGGGCGCTGCCGACTTCGCGGCGGCTGGCCTCGATCAGGCCTTCCTGCGTGCGCGGATCACCCGGCACGATGCGATCGACGTGGATGATGATCCAGCCACCCTGGCCAGCGATCATCTGCGTGCTGCCGGCAGCCGCGTTCAGGAAGGCGCGGGCGGCATCGGGCACCTGGCTCTGGCCCAGAATGTCGATGCGGCGGCCATTCAGCGGGCGCGGCGGTGCCAGCTTCGCATCGGCAACGGCCTTGGCAAAATTGGTGCCTTTCTTCGTCGCGGCGACCACGGCTTCGGCGGTGGTCTTGGCGGCCTTCATCGCCTTGTCCTGCGTCGCAGCCGCAATGGCGAGTGGCATCACTTCTGCCACGGGGGGCGGTGCGGCCGGCAGCACCGTGGCGGTTTCGATGACGATCAGCCGGCCAGCGCCCAGATCCTCCACCACCGGGCCGTCGGCGGGATCATGCTTGAAGGCGCGGGCGGCAATTGCGGCCACGTCGCCGGCGAGCGGCGGCTGGCCCGGCGATGTCCCCTGCTGGGTCACCGGCGTCTGGCTCTGGATGGCAAGGCCGGCCTCCTTCGCGATATCGGCAAAGCTCTTGCCGGCCTCCACGCCGTCTTCGATGCCGGCGACAACGTCAGCCACCGCATCATCGATCGCGCGGGCCTTCAGCTCGGCCTCGATCGCGCCGCGCGCCTGCGCCAGCGTCTTGCCGGCGCTGCCCTGGCCCGCCACGCGCACCACGTGCCAGCCGAGCTGGCTCTTCACCGGCGCGCTGACACCGCCCACCGGCAGGGCAAATGCCGCCTTGGCCACGTCGGCGCTGGTGGCCTTGGCAAAGCCGGCCTCGGTCTGCGCGCCCAGCGCGATGTCGCTGGCACCAAAACCGGCAAGGCTCTGGGCGGCAGCAGCAAAGCCCTTGCCGGCCGCTGCGGCGACGATGGCCTTGGCCTTGGCCTCATCGGGCACCACCACCTGTTCCAGCACGCGGGTGGGGGCGGCGCCATATTTGGCCGGGTCCTTGGCAAAGGCGTCGGCAATCGCCTTGTCCGAAACGCTCACCTTGGCGGCAATCGCGGCGCGTTCGATGAAGGCGTAACGGAACCCGCGGCGCTCGGGGATGGTGAAACGGGCACTGTTGGCCTTGTACCAGGCCTGTGCCTCGGCGGCGGTGGCCGGCGTCGTTGCCGGGGCCGGCACTGTGGCAACCGCACCTTCGTGGCGGTCGACAAGCAGCCTCGCATAAAGCTCGGCCACGCCATCGGGCACGGCCAGCGCGCCGGTGATCGGCTTGATCAATTGTTCGCGCACCAGGTCGTTGGCGATCGACTGGCGCAATTTCTTGTCGGTCAGGCCCTGCTGCTGCAAGGCACGATCATAGGACAGCTGGTCGAACTTGCCGCCGCTCTGGAAGGCGGGGATGCCGGCGATCACCGTGTCCACCGCCGTATCGGATGCGCCCAGCCCGGATTGCGTGCCCAGCTCCTCCATCGCCGTCTGGCCGATCAGCTGGGTTGCGAGCAGCTCCACCGCGCCCTGCTGGGCGGCCTTGGCCTGCGTCATCGTCGGGTCGCGCTGGCGCAGGTCGCGCACGGTGCGATCGATCGCCTGCAGCAGATCAGGCTCGGTGATGGTGCGCTTGCCTACCTTGGCCACCGATCCCGCCGGCGCGCTGCCGCCGAACGGATCGTTCACCCCGGTGATGGCGAAGGCCACCAGGATCAACCCGAACAGGGCCAGCACGGGCCAGCTGGTGAGCGAACGGCGAAAGAAAGCGAGCATCGAAATTCCAGAAGGACAGCAAACGCGCCGCTTGTAACGGCGGCACGGGCAAGCCACAAGCGCCGGCACACGCATCCGAGGAGAGGAAACACCATGCCAGCCCTGATCGTCGGCAACTGGAAGATGAACGGTTTGGGCGAGGATATCGCCGAGATTGCCGCCATGGCCGGATCGGGCGCCCGCAGTGTGTGGATCGCGCCGCCGTTCACGCTGGTGGATCGCGCCGTGATCGTTTCGGCCGGCGCGGTGAAGATCGGCGGCCAGGATTGCCACGCCAAGGACAAGGGCGCCCACACCGGCTGCGTGTCGGCCGCCATGCTGGCCGATCTGGGTGCGACCTTCGTGATCGTCGGCCACAGCGAGCGCCGCCGCGACAACGGCGAAGGCGATGCCGATGTCCGCGCCAAGGTCACCGCCGGCCGCAGCGCCGGGCTGGAGGTGATCCTGTGCATCGGGGAAACCCGCGAACAGCGCGATGCCGGTGACACCAACGCCGTTTTGACGGCGCAGCTGGCCGGCTCGCTGCCGGACGAGGCGGAAGGCCTGATCATCGCCTATGAACCGGTCTGGGCCATCGGCACCGGGCTGGTGCCGACGCTGGACGACGTGGCGGCAGCCCATGCCCATATCCGCGGGCGGCTGGTGGCGCGTTATGGCGCGGCGGGGCACGGCATCCGCATTCTCTATGGCGGATCGGTCACGCCAGCCAACGCGGCCGACCTGCTGGGCGTGGCCGATGTCGGCGGTGTGCTGGTCGGCGGGGCGAGCCTGACGGCGCAGAGCCTGCTGGCGATTGCCGCCGCGGCACCTTGATTGCACCGACGCGCGAAGCCATGTAAGGCCCAATCAAATCCCTTTTCGTATCGAAAGCCCGTCAACCCGTGATCACCTTCCTGCTTGTCGTCCACGGCCTCATCACCCTCGCGCTGGTGGCGGTGATCCTGTTGCAGCGGTCGGAAGGCGGCGCGCTGGGCATCGGTGGCGGCGGTGGTGGCGGCCTGATGACGGCCCGCGGCGCGGCCAACCTGCTGACTCGTTCGACGACCATCCTCGCGGGCCTGTTCATCGCCATGTCGATCCTGCTTGCCGTGCTGGCCGCCGGCACCAACAAGGCCCGCACCATCGATCCCGACGCGGTGGCCAAGGCGGCGACGCCGGCCCCAACCCAGGCTCCGGCCCAGACGCCGGCACCGGCGCTGCCGGGCGTTCCCGTCGCGCAATAACCAGCGTCAGTGGGGGGCGGAAAACCAGGTCAGATCCGCCAGATTTTTGGCGGCGCGGCGGGCAATCTCGTCGAATGGTATGATTGGTACGCCTATTCGGCGTTCGCCCTCTATTTCGGCCCGCGCTTCTTTCCGCCCGGCGATGATCTCGTCGCCGCGCTGAACAGTGCCGCCATCTTTGCCGTCGGCTTCCTCATGCGCCCGATCGGCAGCTGGATCCTCGGTGCCTGGGCCGACAAGCGCGGCCGCAAGTCCGCGCTCACCCTGTCGGTCGCCATGATGTGCACCGGATCGCTGATGATCGCGGTCGCCCCCACCTATGACCAGGTCGGTCTGCTTGCCCCGGCGATCCTGCTGCTGGCCCGGCTGGTGCAGGGGCTTTCGGTCGGCGGCGAATATGGCGCATCGGCGACCTTCATGAGCGAGGTGGCGCAGGCGAAGTGGCGTGGCTTCCTTGCCAGCTTTCAATATGTGACGCTGGTGGGGGGGCAGTTGCTGGCGCTGGCGCTGCTGGTGCTGCTGCAGGCCGTGCTTGATGATGCGGCGCTGAAGGATTGGGGCTGGCGCATCCCGTTCGTGGTGGGCGCGGCCTGCGCTGTTCTGGTGTTCTGGCTCCGCACCGGGCTGGTGGAGACGGAGGCCTTTGAAAAGGCCGTGGTGCCGCCGGGCAGCCTGCTCAGCCGGCTGATGGCGCATCCGCGCGAGCTGTTGATCGTGCTGGCACTCACTGCCGGTGGCAGCCTGTGGTTCTACACCTTCACCACCTACATGCAGAAATATCTCGTGCTGTCAGCGGGCTGGAGCAAGGAGGAGGCGACCTCGGCCAGTGCGGTCGCGCTCTTGATCTATATGCTGATGCAGCCGCTGTTCGGTGCCGCGTCCGATCTGTTTGGCCGCCGCGCGCTGCTGGTCACGTTCGGCGTGCTGGCCAGCCTCACCACGGTGCCGGCGCTCACCGCGCTGGGCACGGCGAGCCCAGGCCTGGAAGGGTTGGCGATGATGGTCGGCTGCCTTGGCATCCTGTCGTGCTACACGGCGATTTCGGGCGTGGTGAAGGCAGAGATGTTCCCGGCGCATATCCGCGCCATCGGGGTGGGTATGCCCTACGCGATGGGCGTCGCGATCTTTGGCGGATCGGCGGAATATGTGGCGCTGGCCTTCAAGGGAGCCGGGCTGGAATCGGGCTTTTTCTGGTATGTGACCGGCATGGCCGGCATTGCGCTGGTGGCGGCATTGGCGCTGCCCGATACGCGCCGTCACAGCCGCATCGAAACCGATTGAGCAAAAGGCCGCCCTGCTTGCGTTGCCGGGCAAATTTCCGCATCGTCAACAGCATGGCAACGCGTCTCCTTGCCGGATCCGTATCAGCGCTGGCGCTGCTGCTCACCGCCTGTGGCGGCGGCGGCAATGATGTCGGCACCGTGCCGGCCCCGCCGCCGGCTCCCACCCCCACGCCCACGCCCACCCCCACGCCAACACCCACACCCAGCGTCTTCGACACGGCGGAATACCGCCGCTCCACCGCCGCTGTCAGGGTGCAGGCACTGGTGGCCTATGATCGCGGGTTCAGCGGGCAGGGCATCACCGTCGCGGTGATCGATTCCGGCGTGAACCCGGCGCTTTCGGAATTTGCCGGCCGCATTTCGGCGGCCAGCCGCGATGTTGCTGCCGATCGCGCGCTTGCCGACGAGCGCGGGCATGGCACCTCTGTGTCCGGCGTGGCGTTGGCGGCGCGCAATGGCGTCGGCATGCACGGCGTGGCGCCGCTGGCAACCTTGCTGGCATTCCGCGCCGACACGCCGGGCAGTTGCGACGATCAGGGCTGTTCCTATGGCAGTGCCGCCATCGCGACCGGGCTGGCGGCGGCGGCCGATGCGCGGGCGCGCGTCGTCAACATGTCCCTGGGTGGCACCGGCACCACGGCGGCGGTGCGCGATGGCGCGTCGCGGGTGGCCAGTGCCGGCGGCGTGCTGGTGTTGTCGGCCGGCAACGAGGGCCTGTCTTCGCCGCAATCCTTTGCCAACCAGCTTGTCGCCGTGTCGCCCGGCACCACCATCGTCGTCGGTGCCGTGACGGCCAGCGGCGAGATCGCCAGTTTTTCCAACCGGGCCGGGGTGCTGGCCAGCAATTTCCTGGTGGCCCCGGGCGTGGACGTCATCAGCGTCAACCAGGATGGCGTGCTGCGGTCCTACAGTGGCACATCGGTGTCGGCCCCCGCTGTTTCCGGCGCGGCGGCCTTGCTGGCACAGGCCTTCCCGTCGCTCAGCCCGACCCAGCTGGCCGATATCCTGCTGCGCTCTGCCGACGATCTGGGCGCGCCCGGCACCGACGAGATCTATGGCCGCGGTCTCCTCAATCTCACCCGTGCCTTCCAGCCGATCGGCACGACCACGATCGGCGGACAGGCGGTGGCGATCACCACCGGCGGCACGCTTGGCCCGGCGCTGGGCGACGGCGCGTCGCTGCGCGGCGCACTGGCCGGCGTGACGATCTCTGATGATTATGGTCGCGGCTTTCAGGTCGATCTGGGCCGGGGGCTTGTGGCTGCGCCTGCCGGGCGACTGGCCGGGCGGCTGCAGGCCCAGCCGGTCGAATCGGCGGTCAGCCCCGATGGCAGCACAGCCTTCTCGCTGCTGGGTGACAATCGCGGCCTGTGGGCCGGCGATCGCGCCACGCTGGCCGCGCTGGCGCCGGGACAGCAGCCGCTGTCCAGCCCCGTCGGCCATGTTCGCCTGGCGTTGGCCGGCGGATCGGTGTTGGTGGCAGGCCATGGCCAGGCGGTGGCCGGGCTGATGGCGCTGGCACAGCCCGGCGGCGCCCCGGCCCAGTTGATCACCGCCGATCCCGTCATGCCGCTCGGCAGTCGCGCGCTCGGCGGTGCGGCGCTGGCGCAGCCGCTGGGCGGCTTCGTGCTGGCTGCCGGCTTTGGCCAGTCGCTGCTGCCGGCGCAGGCGCGCGAGGCCACCGCGCTGCAATCCACGCTTGTCATGCGCCTGTCGCGGGCCATCAGCCCGGCGCTGGAACTGGCGGCCCTGCTGCGCCTCGACGATGAACGCGGCAGCCTGATGGGCACGCGGCTTTCGGCCGGCTTTGGCCTTGCCGGCGCGGCCACCACCAGTGTCGGCCTGTCGGCGCGGATTGCCCTGGGCCGGGCGCATCTGTCGGGCGAATGGCGGCGTGCCCACAGCCGGCTGGCGCTGGCCGGCGGCGGCATCATCAGTTCGGCCGGCAGCTTCACTGGCGATGCCGCCGGCCTGGCCCTGTCGATCGACGGCGTCGCGCGGCCCGGCGATTCGCTCACCATCGCCGTCACCCGCCCGCTGGCGCTCGCCGGCCCGCTCACCATCCTTGGCCGCGCCGATCCGGTGTGGACCGGCGCCAGCGCGCGCGAAACCGCGATCGAGGCGGTCCACGCCGTGCCGCTGGCCACCGGCCTGCTGCAATTCAGCCTGTTCCACCGCAGCCATCCCGGCCACATCGCCGCCAGCCCCGACGATGATGGCGCAGCGGTGCGCTGGTTCTGGCGCTGGTAGCTGTCCACAGCCAATTTGCCGGCAATTGCACGCGGGGGCTGGCGCGGCCGGCCGATATGGGCTTAAGGCTCTTCTCCCATGACGCGGTATATTTTCATCACCGGCGGCGTGGTCTCCTCGCTTGGCAAAGGTCTCATGGGCGCCTCTCTGGCTGCCTTGTTGCAGGCGCGCGGCTACAAGGTCCGCATCCGGAAATTCGATCCCTATCTCAACGTCGATCCCGGCACGATGAGCCCGTATCAGCACGGTGAAGTCTATGTGACCGACGATGGCGCGGAAACCGATCTGGATCTTGGCCATTACGAACGTTTCACCGGCGTGCCGTCGCGCAAGACCGACAACATCACATCAGGCCGCATCTATCAGGACATCATTGCCCGCGAACGCCGCGGCGAGTTTCTGGGCGGCACCGTGCAGGTGATCCCGCACGTCACCGACGCCATCAAGGCCTTTGCCCGCGCCGAAACCGACGGCCTTGATTTCGTCATCTGCGAAATCGGCGGCACGGTGGGCGACATCGAAAGCCTGCCGTTCATGGAGGCGATCCGCCAGATGGCGGCCGATGTGGGCAAGGCGAACGTGTGCTACATCCACGTCACGCTGGTGCCGTTCATCGCGGCAGCCGGCGAATTGAAGACCAAGCCGACCCAGCACAGTGTTGCCCAGCTGCGCGGCATCGGCATCCAGCCGGATGTGCTGGTCTGCCGGTCGGAACACGCGCTGCCCGAAGGTGATCGCGCCAAGATCGCGCTGTTCTGCAATGTCAGGAAAGAGGCGGTGATCGCCGCTCTCGACGCTGCGTCCATCTATGACGTGCCGCTGCAATATCATGCCGAAGGGCTTGATGACGAAGTGCTGCGCGCCTTTGGCATCAGCGATGCGCCGCGGCCTGACCTCACGCGCTGGCAGGACATCGGTGATCGCATCCACAACCCGGAAGGCGAAGTGACGATCGGCGTCGTCGGCAAATATACCGGCATGAAGGACGCCTACAAATCGCTCACCGAGGCGCTGGTGCACGGCGGGCTGGCCAACCGGGTCAAGGTCAACATCAAATGGCTCGACGCCGAAGAGTTCGAGGATGATGACGTGGCAGCCCGGCTGGAGCCGATGCACGGCATCCTGGTGCCCGGCGGCTTTGGGGAGCGTGGCAGCGAAGGCAAGATCGCCAGCGTCGCCTTCGCCCGCGAACGCCGTGTGCCCTTCCTGGGCATCTGCCTTGGGATGCAGATGGCCTGCATCGACGCGGCGCGCAACCAGGCCGGCATCAGGGGCGCTTCCACCACCGAATTTGGCCCCACCGATGAGCCGGTCGTCGGCCTCATCACCGAATGGATGGGCAAGGAGGGCCTGGAAACCCGGCACGCCGGCGGCGATCTGGGCGGCACCATGCGGCTGGGCGCCTACCCGGCCGAACTGGCCCACAACAGTGTCGCGGCCAGCGTTTATGGCAGCACCCATATCGAGGAACGCCACCGCCACCGTTACGAGGTGAACGGCGCCTATCGCAGCCGGCTGGAAGCCGAAGGGCTGATCTTCTCAGGCCTGTCGCCCGATGGCCTGCTGCCCGAAGTGGTGGAACGGCCCGACCACCCGTGGTTCATCGGCGTGCAGTTCCACCCGGAACTGAAATCGAAACCGTTTGATCCGCACCCGCTGTTTTCGGGCTTCATCGCCGCTGCGATGGCGCAGAGCCGGCTGGTGTAAGCGGGCGCTTGCCCGCCACGGCAACCCCGGCCACAGTGGGGCCATGCCCGCCATTACCCCTGCCGACCTTGCTGCCCGCATCGCCGCTGCCCGCCGCCCGGGCGAACCGCTGATCGTCGGCATCACCGGGTCGGTGGCGGTCGGCAAGACGACGCTGGCCCGCCAGATCGCGGAGGCGCTGCCGGAAAACCTGACGGTCGAGATCGTCTCCACCGATGGCTTTCTGAAACCCAATGCCGTGCTGGAAGCCGAAGGCCTGATGATGCGCAAGGGCTTTCCGGAAAGCTTTGACCGGCCGGCCATGGCCACCGCGCTCGCCGGGCTGAAGCATGGCCCGGTCGTCGTTCCGGCGTACAGCCACAGCATCTACGACGTCGATCCCGCCGCTGCACGCACCGTTTCAGGCACCGATATCGCGCTGGTCGAAGGTCTTGGCCTCGCGCCCGATGCCGATGGCCAGCGCCCGCCGCTCGATCTGCTGATCTACATCGATGCCGCCGAGGACGACATCATCGCCTGGTTCCTCGCCCGCTTCATGGGCCTGTGGGAAGCGGCAGCCACCGATCCGACCAGCTTCTACGCCCGCTTCCGGTCGATGAGCGAGGACGAGGCCCGCGGCTTTGCGCTGCAAGTGTGGCACGGCATCAACCGGCCGAACTGGATCGACCATATCGCGCGGGCCAGGCCGGTGGCGGATATCATCGTCACCAAGGCGCTGGATCACAGCCTGTCGGCCTAGCGCCGCGCCAGCCAGTCGATCACCTCGTCCACCGGCGTTCCCGGCGGCAGGCGCTGCATTGCCGTCCCCGGCACAACGCCTTCGGGATTGGCCAGGAACGCCTTCAGAGTCTCGCGCGTCCAGACGAGGCCCTTGGCTCCAGCGGCGCGCATCGCCGGAGAATAATCGAAGTCGCTGCGGCTGCCGGCCGTGCGCCCCACCACGCCATCCAGACTGGGGGCAGGCAGGCCGGTTTCGGCCGGATCGACGCTGTGGCACGACACGCAATACTGGAACGCAGGCGCCACCGGCGCTGCCGCCAGCAACAGCGCCGCCACCATCATTTGGACGTGTCCACCAGCATCACCTTGTCCAGCCCGCTTTCCGGCAGATAGATCTCGCCCTTGCGGCCCAGGATCTGGCGCACGTCGGCCTTGGGGCCGGAACCCGGATAGGTGCCGATGATCTTTTCCTCCCTGGTGTCAAAGGCGATGGTGACATTGCCGGCCCATTCGGTCAGCCACGCCACGTCGCGATCATCCACATAGACGGCATAGACCTGCGGCTTGTCGCCGGGCATCTTCCAGCGCTTCCACTGGCCATCCTTCGGCGTGTAGCGCGCCAGATGCCCGCTGTTCCATTCCGAAACCCACAGACTGCCCTTGCTGTCGGGCCATACCCGGCGGCTGCCCACACCCGGCGCCGCCGGTTCCACCACGGTCGCCGCGCCGGTTTCCATGTCCACCCGGGCCAGATAGCTTCCGGCGAGGCTGACAAACCAGATCTGGCCGTCCTTCGTGGCGGCAATGCCATAGGGTCCGCGGCCCTTGGGCGCCGGCCACACGTCCATCTTGCCCGTCTTGGGATCAAGCCGGCCATAGATGCCGGTCTGCCCGGTGAACCACACCCGGCCCTTGCCATCAAAGGCCGGCGTGTTGAGATTGGTGTAGCCTGATCCTTCGGGCAGCGGCCACGACCGCACTGCCTTCGTTTTCGGATCATAGCGCACGATGGCGTTCAGCCCGCCATCGGTGATCCACGCCGCACCGTCGGGCCCCTGCACCACGCCGTGCGGGCTGGATTTCTCGCCCAGCTTCACCTGCTCAACCCGGCCGGTCCGGATGTCGATGATGCCCAGCGCGCCCTGCCACTGCGCCGTGTACCAGATGGTGCCGGGCGGGCCGGGGGCGACATCGTGTGGGTGGGCGCCCTTGGGCACGTCGAACACCCTGACCGGATGTTCGGCCCGCGCCGCGCCGGCGATTGCCACGGCGGCCACGGCCGCTGCCCAGATCATCCGCATCGTTTCGTCCTCCCTTGGGCAACAGGATGAACCCGATTGCCCGCGCTGCGCAAGGGCTGGCGGGGGAAAGGGGCCGGCCTGCCCGTAGAGATTGCCGCACGGGATTTCCCCACGCCGTCAAAGCGGTTAGGGGCAACGCCCGCCGAACTGCCCCTCTCGTCAGGAACCGCCGTTGATCGTCCGTCTCGCCCTTTTGCTGGCCGCAGCGCCCGCCGCGATCGTCCACGCGCAGGCAGCGCCGCAATCAGCACCGCAGCCGGCGCCCGTCCGCACCGCGCAGGCCATGCCGGAAGACGAAGAGACGATCACCGTCACCAGCCAGCGCCTGCCCGGCCAGGTGGTGGGCGACATCAAGCCTGAACTGACCCTGGGTGTGCAGGAACTGCGGGCGCTGGGCGCTGGATCGATCACCGAGGTGCTGGCCCAGATCGCGCCGCAAACGCAATCGGGCCGCGGGCGCGGTGGTGGCCCGCCGGCGGTGCTGCTCAATGGCAAGCGCACATCGGGCTTTCAGGAAATCCGCAATATCCCGCCGGAAGCCATTGCGCGGGTCGAAGTGCTGCCCGAGGAAGTGGCGCTGAAATACGGTTTCCGCGCCGATCAGCGCGTCATCAACTTCGTGCTGCGTCCGCGCTTTCAGGCGTGGACGGGCGAATATGACATCGGCGGCCCCACCGACGGGGGCCGCTTCTCGACCGAGCTCGAGGTCAACCTGCTGCGACTCAGGAACGGCAGCCGCACCAGCATCGAGGCCGAATACCAGATCGACACGATGGTGACGGAGGACGAGCGCCGCATCACGACGCCGGCGCAAGGCCGGCCGTTTGCGCTGGGCGGCAATGTCTCGGCGCTGCAGGCGGGGGCAGAGGTGATCCCCGGCCGCACCGTGCTGGGCGTGCCGGCCGGCATCGCGGCACCCACGCTGGCGCAGCTGCAGGCGGCCCCGGTCAACAGCACCGATATCCGCCCGTTCCGCAGCCTGTTGCCCGACACGCGCACCGCCAGCCTCAATGGCACCATCGCCGGCAGCCTGTCGCCCACGATCGGTGCAACGCTGACCGGCGGGATCGAGCGCACGCTGACCGAAGCGATGCAGGGCCTGCCGTCGGCCAGTCTCACCCTGCCGGCGGGCGGGGCCTTCTCGCCCTTTGCCGGTCCGGTGCTGGTCAACCGCTATGCCGCCGATCCGCTCGGCCGCTTTGGCGACAACTGGAACAGCCGGCTCGGCACGGTGCTGGATGGCAATCTCGGCAAGTGGCGCTGGAACCTCACCGGCAACTGGAACCACGCCGAAAACCGCAGCCGCATCGAACGCGGCATCGACGTGACCGCCGCGCAGGCGCAGATCAGCGCCGGCACATTGTCACCGTTTGGCGAGGGCGTGCTGGGCGGCGCCCGGCTCACCGACAGTGCCACTAGCATCAGCGACAATCTGAGCCTTGATCTGCTGTTGAATGGCAGCCCGTTCAGCCTGCCGGCGGGCGCGGTGGCCGTCGCGCTGAAGGGCCAGGTGCAGCATTTTGCGCTGGATGCCTCGGCGGTGCGCGCCGGCATCGCCACATCGGCCGATCTGGCCCGCACGCAGGGCAATTTCCAGGCCAATCTCGATCTGCCCATCGCCTCGTCACGCGACAATGTGCTGCCGTTCCTGGGCAAGTTGACGCTGAACGCCAACATCGCTGCCGACACGCTGTCGGATTTCGGCACGCTGGTGACGTGGGGGGCAGGGGCCAACTGGGAACCCACGCCGGGCTGGAGCTTCATCGCCAGCTTCACCCGCGAACAGGGTGCACCCACGGTGGGCCAATTGGGCGATCCTGCCATCATCACGCCGGGCGTGCGCGTGTTCGATTTCATCCGCGGCGAAACCGTGGATATCAACCGGCTGGACGGCGGCAATCGCAACCTTGCCAACGACACGCGGCAGGTGTGGAAACTGGGCTTCAACCTGAAGCCGTTCCAGGCCACCGACCTGGTGTTCAACGCCAATTACGTCTGGCAGCGCATCGATGATCCCATTGCCGCCTTCCCGACCGCGACCGCCGAGCTGGAAGCCGCCTTTCCCGATCGTTTCACCCGCGATGGCAATGGCCGGCTGCTGCAGATCGACAATCGCCCGGTGAATTTCGACTATTCGGAACGGCAGGAACTGCGCTGGGGCTTCACCTTCACCCAGGCGCTGAAGCCCGGCAAGGCCGAGCGGGCCGCGGCCGAAAAGCGCATTGCCGATCTGCGCGCCAAGGCGGTGGAATCCGTCCGGTCGGGCAAGGGCCTGCCGCCGGAAATCCGCAACCTCGCGCGCAACCCCTATGGCTTCACCCCCGGCCAGCGCCCACCCGGTGCTGCCGGCCCGCCCGGTGCAGCGCCAGTGCCGGGGGCAGCGCCTGTGGCCGGTGCGCCCGCTGCCGCCGCTGCGAATCCGCCGGGGACAATCGGCGGCCCGCCGCCTGCCGGCGCGAATCGCATCGGTGGCGGCGGCCCGCCGCGCGGCTTCCTCGATGGCCGTCTGCAACTGACCGTCTTCCACACCTGGACGTTCCGCAACGAAATCGGCATCCGTCCCGGCCTCCCAGTGCTCGATCTGCTGAATGGTTCGGCCATTGGGTCGGCTGGCGGCGCGCCGCGTCACCAGGTCGAAGCGCGTCTGGGCGGGGGCCGGCGCGGCATCGGCGGCAGCATCGGGGTGAACTGGCAATCGCAGACATCGGTGCTGGTCGATCCGTCGGGCGCCACCCGGTCGCCGGGCGACCTGTTCTTCTCGCCGCGCACCACGGCCAATCTCAGGCTGTTCGTCGATCTGGGCCAGCGGCAGGACGTGCTGACGAAGCTGCCCTGGCTGCGGGGCAGCCGCGTGACGCTGCGGGTGGACAATCTGTTCAACGATCGCATCAACGTGCGCGACCGTTCGGGTGCCGAACCCATCGGCTTCCAGCGCGACCAGCTCGATCCGCTCGGCCGGACGGTGACGCTGTCCTTGCGGAAGCTGTTCTTCTAGGTCGTCGTTTTCGCCGTCGCGCGCTCGTGCCAGTCACGCAGGTGCGCGGCATCGTCGGGGATCGCAATCCCGATCCAGCCGGCAAAATCGACGATCGACAGCAGCGCGATATCGGCGAGCGTGAAGCGCTCGCCTGCCAGCCAGCTGCCATGCGCCAGCTGGCCATCAAACCAGCCAAGTGCGCTCACCGCCTGCGCCTTCGCAGCTTCGCCCATCGCCGGGATCTGTTGCACCAGCTTGGCGGTGAAGGGATGGCCGTGCTGCCAGAACAGGCTGACCGGCGTGCCCAGAACGGTTTCCACCCGCCTGATCCACATATCGGTTTCGGCACGTTCGAACGGGGTCGTCCCGATCAGCGGCGGTTCGGGGTGGAGATCGTCGAGATAGCGGCAGATGCTGATGCTCTCGGCAATCACGGTGCCGTCGTCCAGCTCCAGGAACGGCACCTGTCCGCGCGGGTTCCTCGCCACCACCGTGTCCGACTTGTGTTCGCGCTGCTGAAGCGACACCATCCGTTCATCCAGTCTCAGCCCCTTGGCGGACAGGAACAGTCGCACGCGGCGCGGATTGGGCGCCGGATCGGGCGCGGACCAGAGCAGCATTCATCATCCCCCACTTGTGGCAAGCCGCAGCGTTGCACGCCCGCCCGATTCACGGCAAGGGCACGCCATGTTGCCCCCCGGTATCGAGACCATAAACCACCTGGAAACGCTGGATGCCCGTCTGCGCTGGCTGTCGGCGTGGACGATCCACAACGCCAATCACCTGCGCGACAGCCGCGACGGGCTGAAGGTGGGCGGCCATCAGGCCAGTTGCGCCAGCATGACCAGCATCATGGCGTCGCTCTATTTCGGCGCGCTTGGCCCCAACGACCGCGTGGCGGTGAAGCCCCACGCCGGGCCGTTGCTGCACGCCATCCACTATCTGATGGGCAACCAGAGCGAAGAAAAGCTTCGCAACTTCCGGGGTTTCGGCGGCGCGCAATCCTATCCCAGCCGCACCAAGGACGTTATCCCGGTCGATTTTTCCACCGGCTCTGTCGGCCTTGGCGTCGCCGTCACCGCCTTTGCCTCGCTGTTCCAGGATTATCTCGTCGCCCATGGCCGGCTCGCACCCGAACAGACGGGGCGCATGATCGCGCTGATGGGCGATGCGGAACTGGACGAAGGCAATATCTACGAGGCCCTGATCGAAGGCTACAAGCACGACATCCGCAACCTGTGGTGGATCGTCGATTACAACCGCCAGAGCCTGGATCACACCACGGCAGACCGGATGTTCCGCCGCTTTGACGACATCTTCGAAACCTGCGGCTGGCGGGTGATCACGCTGAAGCATGGGCGAAAGCTGGCGGCGGCGGTGGCGGGGCCGGGCGGCGCGGCGCTGGAGGCGTGGATCGATGATTGCCCCAATGCCGATTATGCCGCGCTCACCTATCAGGGCGGTGCGGCGTGGCGGGCGCGGCTGACGGCCGATCTGGGAAGCACGGTCGACCCTCTGCTGGCCGCGCATGATGACGAGGCGCTGGCGCTGCTGATGACCGATCTGGGCGGCCACTGCATCGCCACGCTGCTCGATGCCTATGCGACCGCTGCCAGCGACGACCGGCCGTGCCTGATCATCGCCTACACGATCAAGGGCCGGGGCCTGCCATTCGCCGGCCACAAGGACAATCACGCCGGCCTGATGACGCCCAGCCAGATCGACGGCATGCGCGCATCGCTGGGCATCCCGCCGGGGGCCGAGTGGGAGCCCTGGGCCGGCCTTGGCGACAATCAGGCGGCTGCGCTCAAGGCCTTCGTCGCTGCCAGCCCCGCCGCCAGCCTGCCGCGTGATCGCGCGTTCGATTCCGTGCCGGTGCCCGCCATCCCGGCCCCGCCGGGCGACGAACAATCCACGCAAGGCGCCTTTGGCCGCATCCTGTTCGATCTGGCCAAGACGGCTGCGCCGCTGGCTGACCGGATCGTCACCACCTCGCCCGATGTCACCGTGTCAACCGGGCTTGGCCCATGGGTCAACGCGCGTGGCCTGTTCCGGCGGCAGCAGATGCCCGATGTGTTCCGCGCCGCGAAAATCCCGTCACCGCAGAAATGGCAAGGGCAGGTTTCTGGCCAGCACGTCGAACTGGGCATTGCCGAGCATAACCTGTTCCTCAATCTCGCCGCCGCCGGGCTGGCTGCACCGCTGTTCGGCACGCGGCTGATCCCGATCGGCACCGTCTATGATCCGTTCATCGCGCGCGGGTTGGATGCGCTGAACTACGCCTGTTACCAGGATGCCCGCTTCATCCTGGTGGCAACGCCGTCGGGCGTCACGCTGGGGCCGGAAGGCGGCGCCCATCAATCCATCAACCCGCCGCTGATCGCCATGGGCCAGCCCGGCCTGGTCCATTACGAACCCGCCTATGCCGATGAACTGGCGCTGCTGCTCCACCACGCCTTCGGCCATGTGCAGGCTGATGATGGCGAAAGCGTCTATTTCCGCCTGTCCACCCGCGCCATCCCGCAGATCGCGCGAACCGGCGATGATTGGCAGGCCGGCGCGATTGCCGGCGGTTACTGGCTGCGTGCGCCGGCACCGGGGGCAGAGGCCGCCATCGTCGCCCTGGGCGCGTTGCTGCCCGAAGCGCTGGCAGCGTGGGACGCGCTGGTGGACGACATTCCCGGCCTTGGCCTGCTCGCCGTCACCAGCCCCGATCTGCTGCACCGTGGCTGGCGCGCCGGGCATGATGACAGCCACGTCGCCCGGCTGCTGGCCGCCTTGCGTCCCGGTGCGCGGCTGGTGACCCTGTGCGATGCCGCGCCTGCCAGCCTGTCTTGGCTGGGCGGCGTCCACGGCCACCGCACGTCACCGCTGGGGGTTGAGGTCTTTGGCCAGACGGGCGACCTTGTCGATCTCTATCACCACCACGGCCTTGATGCCGATGCGGTGATCGCGGCGATGGCGCGCGTGCTGACGGCCTGACCGGTCAGGTCGCCTTCCCGGCTTCCGTCAGATCAAGCTTGCGGGCTTCCACCCGCCGATCGCTCCGCAGTGCCGCCCGCGGCGAGGTTGGCGGCGGATCGTCAATCGGCGGCGGCGCCGGATCGGGATCGATGGGCTGGTCGGGCGGCAGATCGGGCGGCATTTCGGGCGGTACGCCCGGGGCGGGGGGAATGGCCATGGCGGTTCATCCTGATCAGACGGTCACTGAAGGCTGTCGCACCGCCAACGGGCTGCCCAGCATCGGTATCTACCCGCAAGATCAGCGCGCTGGTCGTCGTCAATAATCGTTAAGATGTGGTAGTTTCCGACGCTGTTTGCGCCCCCCCCTTTCAAGGGAAACAGGGCTGTCGGCGATCCCTGTATCGCCTGATGACCGGCCCACAACAAGAAGGGGATGCAAGATGAAGACACTCCGCTCGATTGCAATGGCCGCGATGGCCTCGGCTCTCGTGGCCAGCCCGGCGCTCGCCGTCGATTCCGTTACGTTTGCCCAGTTCACCCAGCAGGGGTCCGGCCAACCGGTGACCTATACCAACACCGGTGCCGGAAATACGCTGACCGCCAGCAATGCTCCGGTGTTCTTCGTGATCAATGATTTTGGCCCGGCCGGCTCCGTCCCGGCAGTCATGTCGTTGTCGGCAACGTCCAGCAACACGGTCTTTGCCGGGCCCAACAGCTTCACCCAGCGGGGCTATTCGGGCACGCTCAGCTTTACCGGGGCCGGTGGGGTCAACCTGTTGACGGTGAACTTCATTGACGCGACCCTGGCCATTGATCTTGGCCTTGGCTCGGGCAGCCTGTTCAACACCGATCCGCCGTCGCCGATCGCCTTCACGTCCGATGTGCTCACGCTGCCGCCGCTTGCTGCCGAAAACTTCAGCCTGGCGTTCACCAGCATCAACCCGCTGTTCTCCGTTGGTGCCAACGGCTTCGGCTCGGGCTTCACCGCTGCGGTGGCCGGTTCGTTTGCTGGCGCTGAAGAATTGGATCCGGGTGGCGGCGAAGTGCCGGAACCGGGCACCTGGGCGATGATGCTCGCCGGTTTCGGCCTTGTCGGCCTTTCGGCGCGTCGCCGTCGCGGCCTGCGCCCGGTCGTCAGCGCCTGACGAGATCCCCCCTGGTGAAGGGGGGTGTCCCGCCGCCCGACCCGGTCCCGCCACGCCAATGTGGTGCCACTGGCCAGGGCGAGGGAATGATACGGCAAGGGGCGGATGCGGGTTTCGCATCCGCCCCTTCCATCTTGTGCAACAAGGATCAGGTGAGGACAGCGCCGCCCGATTGCGCGATCATCACCAGTCGCGCCAGTTCCGGCAGCGACTTGCAGCCCGAACGGTGCATGATCTCGGCGCGGTGGTTTTCCACGGTGCGCTGGCTCAGCTTCAGATCGGCGGCGATATTCTTGCTGGGGTGCCCATCCAGCACCATCGCCATCACCTCGCGCTGACGCGGGGTGAGCGAGACCAGCCGGGCCGCAGCGGCGGCGGCGGCGGCGCGGCGTTCCTCGCTGATGCCATCGTCGGCCCGGGTGCGGCTGGCGAGGGCGCGCTTGATGCTGGCGATGATCACCGCGCTTGATGCCGGCTTCTCGATGAAATCGACCGCGCCGGCCTTCATCGCCGCGACCGCCATCGCCACATCGCCCTGGCCGGTGATTATGATCGCCGGCGGCAACGTGCCGGCCGATTTCAGGCTGCGAAGCAGATCGAGGCCGGTTTCGCCCGGCATCATCGCATCGATCAGCAGGCAGCCATCGGTGCCCGGTTGCCAGTTGGCGCGGAAGGCCGCGCTGGAGGCGTGCAGTTGCACCTTGAGGCCGGCGTCGGCCAGCAACAGGCCCAGCTGTTCGCGCACGTCCGGATCATCATCGATGATGTGGACGATCTCCGCTGCGGCACTGGTGGCAGCTTCGTCGCCATTGTCGCCCGCCTGGGGATCGGCCAGCGGCAGGCCGGCCTGTTTCAGGGCAACGGTGATCGCGGACACCAGATCGGCCTGTCGCACCGGCTTGGCCAGCCGCTGCACATCGCGTTCGGCCAGCCGGCTCACTACCTCGGCGCTGGTGTCGCCCGTCAGCATGATCGCCGGCACCCGGCGCTGGTGCAGGGCCAGCAGGCGGGCGCGCAGATCGTCCACCAGCTCCAGCCCATCGCGATCGAGCAGTCGATAATCGGCGATGATCAGATCGGGCGTGGCGATGGACAATGCCGCAACCGCCTCGGTCTCGTCGCGGGCGGTCACCACGTTGTGGCCATTGGCCCGCAGCAATTCGGTCATCACCGCCAGCACCTCGGCATCGTCGTCGATCAGCAGGATGCGGGCCGTGACGGATGGTGTCGCCAGGGCAGCACCGGCCGTGCCGTGATCGTCGGCGGGGCTGGCCACGGCCTCCAGCGGCACCGTGATGGCGAACATGGTGCCATGGCCATCACCGGTTCTTGACGCCAGCGCAATCGGGTGATCCAGCATGGCCGCCATGTTGCGGACCACGGCAAGGCCAAGGGCGACGCCGGCCCCGGCGCCCGGTTCGGCCGCAAGGATGGCCGCCTGCTGATCGGCCGGAATGCCGGCCCCGGTGTCCCACACTTCGATGCGAACGCTGTTGCCGCGCCGCCGCGCCCCGATCAACACGCCGCCCTTCACCGTGGTCTTCAGGGAACTGGTAACAAGGTTGCGGATCATCGCGCCCAGCAGCCGGCGATCGCTGCGGACCACCAGCCGGGTCGGCACGTGGCGCAGTTCCAGCCGGGCGGTCTGAGCGAGCGCCGCCACGTCGTGTGCCACCTCGGCCAACAGATCACCCAGCACAAAGCTGGACATGGCGATATCGACGGCACCTGCCTCCAGGCGGCTGCGATCCCGCAGACCGTCGAGCAGGGACGCCATGGCATCCAGCGCCAGGTCCAGCCGGCCCACCAGCCGCTGCAGCTCGGGATCCTGGGCCTTGCCGGCCAGCAGTTCCTGCAACAGCATCAACGTCTGCAATGGCTGGCGCAGGTCGTGGCTCGCTGCCGACAGGAAACGCGCCGACGCCTGTCCCGCCGCGTCGGCTGCGGCGCGGGCCTGGGCGACGGCCTGTTCGGCGTTCTTGCGGTCGGTCACATCCAGATAGGTGATGACGACGCCGTTGATGCGATTGTCGTGGGTGCGGAACGGCTGCACCCGGCGGTTGAACCAGGTGCCATCGCTGGCGCGCAACTGGCGATCCTCGCACGTGCCGCCCCGGCAGACGGTGGCAATGTCATCGGCCAGCATGGGATCGGGCGTGTGCGATGCCAGATCGAACACCGGCCGGCCGATATCGCCGGGCAGCATGTTGAACAGGCTGCGAGTGGCGGGCGTGAAGAAGCGAATGCGATTTTCCGCGTCCAGCACGACGGTGGCGATGCCGGTGCTGTCCAGCACGTTTTCCAGTGTCGCCGAAAGCGTTTTCTGTCGCTCCCGCGCATCCTGCAGCTGGGCGGCGAGCGCCGCGACTTCGGCCTCAAGTGCGCGCATTTCCTGGTCACCTCGGCCGGCCCCATCGCGCGCCACCTGAAAATCCGCCACGTTGAGGCTGCGGTCGGTCGCTGACGTGCGCGATCGCCGGCGCGTCGTCGCCGCTGCGGCCTCGCCACTGGTTGGTTCGGTCGTCGTCCCTGGCAGCTCTGCCATTGTCGCCTCCCTGTCCATCCTGCCCTGTCCATCCTGCCCTGACACACATGCCGGCAGGCAATTGCCGCCCCCGTTGGCGCCGAGTCCCTTGGGGGCAGGGCTGAAGCGGTGGCGGCGTAAAGGCTCTTGCTGTTCATTACACGAAATTGCTGAAAATATCATCAGCCATAGCGCGTATGCTTTACGCAACCACTACAAGTCCAATCATCCCGTCCGAAAATCAAACCAGCCTGTCCTGAAATTTAGATATGACGAAAGAGTAATTATTTGGCAAATAGCGTTCTTGCGTGTTCATCAGAATGAAAAGAAATCACCGCCCATCGGAAAATGGGCGGTTCTTTTTATCATTACTGAAATGTTTCGTAGGGTATGCCCCCATGTATTCGGTCGATCCTCACCGCTTGGCCTTTGGTGGCGCCGCCGCGCTGGCCTTGCCTGTGGCCGTTTGCACCTTGCCCTTGGCCTTCTGCGCCTTGCCTTCGATCTCCAGGCCGGGGTCGTCCAGCAGATCACCCGCCGCCGCCTTCGCACTGCCAGCTGCCTTGTTCGCGGCGCCAGCAACTGTTTTCTTGTTGATGGCCATGGCGACGTCCTCCCAACGGCGATCAGGGTACTGCCCCGGCGCCGGGTCCGGGGGGGAACCGGGGGGTCTTGCCGGGGCAGTAACGATTACCTAACCCCGCGCCAAAATGCCGTGGAGGGTCGGGTTCTACTCACCCGGCTGCGCTGCGACGTGTCTGCCCACACTTTCACAGCGGTATTTTCCGGTGCTGCCGCCATGCTGACCGCAGCGCAATCGTCGCTGCGGGGGCGGCCTTGGTGCTGCCCGAGTCGCACGCGTCATTCGATCCCGAACCAAACCGGAGGCCCTTGATGCGGACCCGCTCCAGCACAGTGCAATTCCAGTCTGCCTTCCGTCTGCCCGGCAGCCCGCAAGCCCATCCGCCGGGCCTCTATCGCGTCATCACCGGCGAGGAAGAGGTGCGCGGCCTGTCATTCGTGGCCTGGCGCACCGTCTTTGCCCGGCTGCAGGTGCCCGCTCTCGGCACGCCGGCGTCGTCTGTCGATCACGTGCCGGTCTGCATCGATGAACTGGAAGCCTGCGTGTGCCACGACCGGCTCATGGCAGACGCCTGAATGAACGGCGGTGACCCGCTCAGCCGCGGTGGCCCGTGCTGATCCGCTGCGGACACGCCATCACCCTGCGCTTTGCCGTGCCCACCGCGCTTGTCGCCCTCCTGGCGGTGCGTCCGCACCAGCCGGGCGTCACCATTGTCAGCGAAACCCACCGCAACAGCCTTGGCCTGCCGGTCAGCGATTATGTCGATGGCTTTGGCAACCGCTGTCAGCGGCTGATGGCACCGGCGGGCAGCGTGACGCTGGCTGGCGAGGTGCTGGTCGAGTGTGACGGCCAGCCCGATCCGGTGTTGGACGGCGCTGGGGAAGTGCCGCCGGCCGCTCTGCCGGCGTCAACGCTCGTCTACCTGCTTGGCAGTCGTTACTGCGAAACCGATCGGCTGAGCCAGTTCGCCTGGGACCGTTTCGGCCATCTGCCGCCCGGCTGGGGCCGGGTGCAGGCGATCTGCGATTTCGTCCACGCCCACGTGCGCTTTGGCTATGATCACGCCAATGCCACCCGCACCGCGCTCGACACGCTGGAAGGCCGCGCCGGCGTCTGCCGCGATTTCGCCCATCTTGCCATCGCGCTGATCCGCTGCCTCAACATCCCCGCGCGCTATGTCACCGGCTATCTGGGCGATATCGGCGTGCCGCCGGCCGGACCGATGGATTTCAGCGCCTGGATCGAGGTGTTCCTGGGCGATGCCTGGCACGTGTTTGATCCGCGCTTCAACAAGCGCCGCATCGGCCGCGTGGTGATCGCGCGCGGGCGCGATGCCGCCGATGTGCCCATCATCCACAGTTTCGGCCCCCACACCCTCGATCATTTTTCGGTGTGGGCCTTCGAAATGCCGGCGGATGCTGCCACCCAGCCAGCCGCGCCCGCCGAAGGGGCGGTGCCGGTCTGAACGCTGGCGGGAACGTTTGCCGGTTTGTGTCGTTGCGTAGTGTACCCTTCAATCAGGAGAAGCTCCTTATGCCGTCCCACCCGACATCCCTGCTGCTGGCGATCGCGTGTGCGGTCAGCCTGACGGCGTGTGACAAGAAGCCCGCCGAAGCCCAGGCCGATGCGGTTCGCGCCAATGCTGATGCGACCGCCGCCAACATCGAACAGCAGGCAGACACGGTTGAAGACCAGGGCGCGCAGGCCGGAACCGAAGCCACCGCCGATGCGATGCGCGACCAGGCCGAAGCCGTGCGCGAACAGGCCGACCAGAAGGCCGATGCCATCGAGGATGGCCAGACGGCGGCACCGAAATAAGCCTGCCGAACCTTCAGGTCGCACGAACAAGCTTCTGGCGCCGGGTCGTTTCGATCCGGCGCCTTTTTTGTGCCGTCAGGATGCCAGCCGGTCGGCCTGCTGCATGATCTGGTCAAAGGCGCTGATGGCGCTGGTCGCACTTTCGTCGCGGCGCTGTGCCAGCTTCCCGCCATCCAGCAGGCCGCGCAGGGCCGCCCGCGCCCGCGCCACCCGGCTTTTCACGGTGCCGACAGCGCATTGGGCGATGGCCGCCACGTCCTCGCAGCTCATGCCGCTCGCCCCGATCAGGATCAGCGCCTCGCGCTGTTCGGGCGGCAGCTGCAGCAAGGCGCGCTGCAGATCGTGCAGGGCGATATGGCCTTCCTGCGCCGGCGGCACCGCCAGCAACAGATCGGCGGCCAGTTCGTCCCACTCGCCCTTGAAGCGCGCCCGTCTGACGATGGAGAAATAGGCGTTCCGCAAGATCACGTGAGTCCACGCCCGCATGCTCGATCCCGCCACGAACCGGTCACGCGCCATCCACGCCTTCAGCATGGTTTCCTGAACCAAGTCGTCGGCCAGATCGGGATTGCCCGACAGCGACCGGCCGTAGGCGCGCAGGCGCGGGATCTCGGCAGCCAGCGCCGCCTTGAATGCCGCCGTGTCAATCGTGATGTCGCCATCGCCCAGCTGATCCAGCAGCGCCTGCAGGGCTGTCGGCAGCGGGGCGGCCGCGGCATCGGCAAACGCCAGCCGCAGATAGCCGCCGATATCGCCGGCCGGCAGCGGCGTGGTGATCGCGCTATCCATTGCGGTTTCCCCTGCTGTCGTGGCCCCGGCTGTCGTCGGCGCCGGCAAAGAACAGCGCCTGCGCGATGGCGGCATGCACGCGGCTGGCAGCAAAGGGCTTGGCGATCAGGAAGGTCGGTTCTGCCCCTTGCCCCGTGGACAACAGGTCGGGGTTGCCGGTGATGAAGATGGCCGGGGCCGCGGTGTGGTTGCGGATGTCACGCACCGCATCGATGCCGCTGCTGCCGTCGCGCAGGTGGATATCGGCCAGCACCAGCCCCACCGGCGCCTGCCCGGCCAATGCCGCCGCTTCGCGCTGGGTGGACGCGATGCCGATGACGCCGTGGCCCATGCCCGTCACGATGGCTTCGATGTCCATCGCGATGATCGGTTCGTCCTCGATGATCAGCACCTCGGTGGGGGCCTGGGCGGCGATGCCGCGCCGCGCCTCTGCGATCAGGGCGGCCACATCCTCGGCGCTGCGGTCGATCAAGAGAGCGATTTCTGCGTTGGTAAAATCCTCCATCACGCCCAGCAGCAGCGCCTGGCGCGACACCGGCGCGATCCCGGCCAGCCGGGACTGCGCGGCGCGGGCGGTCGGCGTATCCTCGGCCACCCGCGGCGCGGGATCGGCTGCTGCCCACACCTGCTGGAACGCCAGGAACAGCGCCAGCCGCGGCGCGGCGATCCCGGCATAGCGCGCGCGGTCGGCCACCAGCGCCGCCAGCGCAGCGGCCACCATGGTGTCACCCGCCTCACGCGATCCAGTCAGCGCGCGGGCATAGCGGCGCAGACCCGGCACGTGCGGCGCCAGCGCCGATCGAGACAATCCCGCAGACACAGCGACAAGCGACATGGCAAACCCTCCCGCTCAGCAGCGCCGGCGCGCAAGGGGTGCACGCAGGGCAGGGCAACCATCTATCGGCACGAAGGGGCAGCGCGCACCCTTCGTCATCTACGCGGGTCGCCCCCGCCCGACGTGCATCACTTGTTGTCTTCGGCCGATTTGGTGATGGCCTTGCCGGCCGATTGCAGATCGCGGCCCGCCCCGGCGGTGGTGGAACAGCCCGCCAACGCAAAGGCGGCGCACACGGCAGTGATGACCAGCGATTTCATGGCACTTTCCTTTCAGGCACAACGCTGGCCCAACCGTGCGCCCGGGGCGATTGTTCCGGCCCGGCGACGGATGCCGGGCTTGCTGAACGGGCCTGCTTCCCGTAACGCAGGCCCCAAGTCGGGGAGTGGCGCAGTCTGGTAGCGCATCTGCTTTGGGAGCAGAGGGCCGCAGGTTCGAATCCTGTCTCCCCGACCATCCCACGTGGCCTTGGGCCGGCATTAGCGCCTGTTTCCGTGCGAAAGGCGCCGGGCGCCCCGTCACGGCTTCGGATCAGGGCATCACGTCCTCAAGCCGGCCGTCCAGCGTCGCCAGCGCCAGCACCATCAACCGCGCGGCCCACGCGCGCAGTTCGGCGCTGAATTCGGGGGCCAGAACCAGTTGCTGCCGGTTGTGCTGGGCAAGATCGCCGCGCTGGCGCAGATGATCCAGAAGGTCGATGACATGGCTTCGGCTGACACCGCAGGAAGCAGCGAATGCCGATCGCGAAAAGTCGAAGGGCACGCCGGCCCGGCCGCCGCTCGCCTTCGTCAGCGCCAGCAGCAGCGCGTGGCCGCCGGCCAGTTCGATCAGCCGGCCGATGCGCGGCAGCCCGGCAAAGGCGCTCTGGCCGCGCTGGCCGGCAGCAAGAACCTGCGCCAGGTAACGAACCAGCACCGCCCCGTCGTCAAGGTCGGGCACCGGGCCCGGGTGCCAGCGCAACGCCGGGCCGGCCATGGCATCAAGCCAGCGGTGCAGCACGGCGCGCGCCTTGTCCGTCAATGTCCAGCGCTCACCACCGCCGCGAGGCCGGCCCGAACGTGCTGGCTGAACGGCACCCAGGGTCTGCAGCGCATGGATATGGGCGCCGACCCGGAATGCACTGGCCGTGCCCGTTTGTGACAGCGCCCGCCAGGTGGCGCGGATGCTGAGCGGTTCGGGTGCCACGGCAAGCGTGGCGACAACGCTGAAGCGGCCAAGATCGCCGAGGATCGCAACCGCGTCAGGCTCTTGTGCATAAAGCGACGTGATGCGCGCGGCGTAATCCAGCATCGCGTCTGTCAGCTGCGGGTCGTCAGCGATGGCGGCCTGCCGTTCAAGCAGCGCATGCGAAGGGCCGGACAATGACGACGCACGAAGTGCAGCGGATTTCGTCATTGTATACTGTTTGCGCCCTTTCTTAACCTCGTCCAGTTGTTTTTTTAACGCCGGGGGGGTGTGACCTGATCATCGTTTCAGGTGGTCGGCCCGGCAGGCGGGGGCGCCGGCATGGACGGAACGGGAACCAGTTTTCGCGCGGGTCGTGACCGTGGCGGCCTGCGCGGATTGACGGCCGCGTTGCTGGTGCACAATGCCGCGATGATGGCTCCGGCGGTCCTGACCGGCATCGGCGCCACGGCGGCCCGTGCCAACGCGCCGCCGTCCTTCACGGTGGGAGACTTCATCGTGAACCCGGCAACCGGCCGGATCGACACGGTCGTATCGGTGCTGGGCGGGTCCACAGTGCAGACCAGCAATCGTGGCCTGGTGCTGACAGCACAGCAGATCGGCGATGAATTCATCGGTGTCGATGGCAGCATCTACCGGGTTGTCGGCAACACCCTGGGCGTGGTCGGCGGGCGCAATGTCGTGACCGAGGTGACGTTGCGGAACCTGACGACAGGGGCACTGCTGTCCCGGCCAAGTTCGCGCCCTGTCGGCGGTATCGCCGGCTTTGCTGTGGCGGTGCCGCAGATCCCGGCGCCGCCCGGCCCCGGCGACGCAGACAACGACATCAGACAGTTTCAGCCGCCAGATGCTCCCGATGCCACGCTGGCCTCTCCGTTCAATCCGGGTGCAAATGGACCTGGCATCACCGAGACGCTGGGCCCTGGCATCACCAACTGGCGTCAGCAGACGGCCGCGGCCTTCTACCGGGCATCGCGGGGCGGCAAGGGCGGAGCGGGGCTCGACACGTTCGTCGTGACGCGCGCGGGCCCCGGTGCGTTCGGCGGCCGTGGTGGTGATATCGGGATCACGATCAGTGCTGACCGGCTGGTGCGGTCGACCGAAGTCGGCACCGCGGGCGTGATCCTGCAAAGCGTTGGCGGCACCGGCGGCAGCGGCGGCGATGCGGCGGCGACCTTCACGCCGGATACCCCGGCCGGCGGCGTGGGCGGCTTTGGCGGGCGTGCGGGGGACGTGCGGCTGACCAATGTCGGCACCGTGATCACCAGCGGCAATGCCGATGGCAACGGCACCGGGGCGAGAGGGCTGCTGGCCGAATCGATCGGCGGCGCCGGCGGCAAGGGTGGAGATGCCACTGCTTCCATCGCTGGCGGCGGTCCGGGCGGATTTGGCGGCCTGGGCGGGCTGGCCGAGATCACGCAGGCCGGCCAGGTGCTGACATTCGGCAACCGCGCCATCGGTGTTCACGCGCGATCGATCGGTGGGCCGGGCGGCAGCGGCGGCGCGTCCAGGGGCACGGTCGCCTCGTTCGGCAACGGCGGCGGCCAGGGCGGCAACGCCGGCGAGGCCCGGATCATTGCCGGCACCGGCGCGGCGACCATCACATCGTCGACCCGGACGCGCGGCGACGACGCGGCGGCCTTCCTGGCACAGTCAATCGGCGGACGCGGCAGCGTTGGCGGCGTCAGTGTGTCGGGCGTTTCCGTGGGCGGCGATGGCGGCCCGGGGGGCGACGGCAACAATGTGACGGTGACGATCCTGGCGGATGCCATTGCCGGCACTGCCGGTCGCAGCTCCGATGTCATTCTTGCCCAGTCGATCGGGGGTGGCGGCGGCATTGGCGGCGTCAGCATCGGCGGCCAGGTGCTCGGCGGCGGCGGCGGCAACGGCGGCAAGGCAGGCACGGTCACCGTCAGCAATGCCGGCCTGCTGATTGCCGAAGGCGCCGGATCACGCGGTATCGTGGCGCAGTCGATCGGCGGTGGTGGCGGCGATGGCGGCCTTGCCGCAGGCATCACCGCCATCGGCGGCGGCGGCGGCAGTGGCGGCCAGTCTGGCAATCCGCGTGAAAACTTCGGCAGCGCGGTCACGGTCATCAACACCGGCAGCATCGTCACGGCCGGCGTGCTGGGCAGCGGCGTCATCGCCCAGTCGATCGGCGGTGGTGGCGGCAATGCCGGGCTGGCCGGGTCGCTGGCGCTCAGCATCGGTGGCAGAGGAGGCACGGGCAGCAGCGGTGGCACCGTGACGGTCGTCCACGGCGGCGACATCGCGACCCGGGGCAGCAATGCGCTGGGGATCGTCGCCCAATCGATCGGCGGCGGCGGCGGCAATGGCGGCGGCAGCGCCGGCATCAGCGCTTTCAGCAGCCTCGCGATTGGCGGTCAGGGCGGCAACGGCGGGGAAGGTTCGAACGTCACCATCCGGTTTGCCGACCGCCTCACCGCTGTCGAAGGCGGCGAGGTTGCAGCGCCGGCGACTATCTACACCGCGGGCAGCTTCGCCAGCGGGATCCTCGCCCAATCCGTTGGCGGCGGCGGCGGCAACGGCGGTTTCGCCGTCGCGCTGACCGGCGGGCTTGGCGGGGCGGCATTTGCCGTGGGCGGCGGATCGGGCGATGGTGGCAACGGCGGCGATATCGTGATCGGCAACGCTGCGCTTGGCCCTGTTGACCGGGTGAATGTCGTCACCGAAGGCGAGCAGGCGCGCGGCATTGTTGCCCAGTCCATCGGCGGCGGCGGCGGCAACGGCGGACTGGCCTTCAGCCAGGCGACGACGGCAAGCGTCAGCCTTTCGACCAGCATCGGCGGCACGGGCGGCGGCGGTGGCATCGGCCGCTCGGTCCGGGTCTTCACCGGTGGCACCATCTTTACGCGGGGCGATCTTGCCACGGGTCTCACCGCGCAATCGATTGGCGGCGGCGGCGGCAACGGCGGCGTGACGATGGCGCTGGCGCTCAGTGCCGGTCTGGCCAATGCCTCCCTGTCGGCCGGGTTCGGCGGCAGCGGCGGCAATGGCGGCAATGGCGGCACGGTGTCGACATGGCATCTTGGCACCATCGAAACGCGCGGCGCGCTGGCGACGGGCGCGGTCTTGCAGTCCATCGGCGGCGGTGGCGGCAGCGGTGGCTTCAACATGTCGGTCGCCGCCACGGGCAGCCTGACGGTGGGCATCAGTGGCGCGCTGGGCTTTGGCGGCACCGGCGGCAATGGCGGTGCCGGCAACAGCGTCATTGCCACGCTGAACCGCATCAGCACGCATGGCGACAATGCCATCGGCGTGACCGCCCAGAGCGTCGGCGGCGGCGGCGGAGCAGGCGGCATCAACATTTCCGCTGCGGCCAGCGTTGGCGGGCTGGTGTCCGTCGGCGGCGCTGTCGGGTTCGGTGGCCTGGGCGGCAGCGGCGACAGCGGCGGACGGGTGACCTTGTCGGTCGCCGACGTGCACACCCGCGGCGCAGCGTCCACGGGTGTCGTTGCCCAGTCCATTGGCGGCGGCGGCGGTGCCGGTGGCTTCAACGTCTCGGGCACGCTGTCGGCGGCCGGGGTTCTCGGGCTTGGCGCTTCTGTCGGGTTCGGCGGTCCGGGCGGTGCGGGCGCCGCCAGTGACCGGGTTGACCTGACGATCGGCAGCGTCACCACATCCGGCAACCAGTCGGGCGCGGTCGTCGCCCAGTCGATTGGCGGTGGCGGCGGCGCTGGCGGCTTTACCGTGTCTGGTGCGCTGTCGGCCGGCGGCGTTGCCGGCGCGACGGCGGCTGTGGGCTTTGGCGGCACCGGTGGCCGCGCCAGCACCGGCAACGTCGTTTCCATCACCAGCACCGGCATCATCGCAACCAGCGGCGAACAGTCAGGCGCGATCCTGGCCCAGTCCGTTGGTGGCGGCGGCGGTGCCGGCGGTTTCAATGTTTCGGCAGGCCTGGCGGCTGGCGTCATCGGCGCCGCGACCGGCGCGGTGGGCTTTGGCGGCAAGGGCGGGGCAGGTGGCAACGCCGGCGCTGTCATCGCCCAGATCGCCGGCGACGTGCAGACGGCCGGTGGCCAGTCGGATGCGGTCGTCCTGCAGTCGATCGGCGGCGGCGGCGGTGCCGGCGGTTTCAACGTGTCGGCAGCGGCAAGTGGCGCCGGCCTGGTTGCCCTTGGCGGCGCGGTCGGCTTTGGCGGCGCGGGCGGTGCCGGCGGTGATGGCGCGTCTGTTGCAGCCAGCGTCGGCCGTGTCACCACCAGCGGTCATCAGTCTCGCGCGATCGTCGCGCAGTCCATCGGCGGCGGCGGCGGCGCGGGCGGTTTCAACGTGTCTGCCCAGCTGGCGGGTGCCGGCCTGCTGTCGGCGGGCGCGGCCGTCGGCTTTGGCGGCACCGGGGCCGGCGGCGGCGCGGCCAGCAGTGTCACGCTCACGGCCGCAGGGCTGGTATCCACTGGCGGAAACCAGTCTGGCGGCATTGTGGCGCAATCGATTGGCGGCGGCGGCGGTGCGGGCGGCTTCAACGTGGCGGCTGGCCTGAATGCCGCAGGTCTGGGCGCGCTGGGGGCGGCGGTCGGGTTCGGCGGCAGCGGCGGCGTGGCCAGCGCGGGCGGCGCCGTCAGTGCCAATGTCACCGGCCCGGTGCAGACGCTGGGGCAGCAAGCCGATGGCGTCGTGCTGCAGTCGATCGGCGGCGGCGGCGGTGCAGGCGGCTTCAACGTCGCAGCAGCGGCCACGGGCGCCGGCCTGCTGGCAGCCGGCGGTGCTGTCGGCTTTGGCGGCACCGGTGCCCGTGGCGGCGACGCCGGCAGCGTCAGGGGCACGATCGGCGCGGTATCGACATCCGGAAACCAGTCTGGCGGCGTCATCGCGCAATCGATCGGCGGCGGTGGCGGCGCGGGCGGCTTCAACGTGGCGGCCCAGCTCGCCGGTGCCGGGCTGATCGGCGGCGGCGCAGCGGTCGGTTTCGGCGGCAGCGGCGGTGGTGGCGGCAGTGGCAACCTGGTCGATCTGGTCGTTGCCGGGCCGCTGCAGACAAACGGGTTCCAGTCGGGCGGCCTGCTGGTCCAGTCGATCGGCGGTGGCGGCGGCGCGGGCGGGTTCAATGTGAGTGGCAGCATTGCCGGTGCGGGCGGCGCGGCTTTGAGCGGCGCGGTGGGCTTTGGCGGCAGTGGCGGGATCGCCTCCGGCGGCGCACTGGCCAGGGCGACGGTCAATGCCGATGTCGTGACCATCGGCGATCAGTCGGCGGCGATCAGCGTGCAGTCGCTGGGCGGCGGCGGCGGGGCCGGCGGTTTCAACGTCGCCGCCAGCGGAGCCCTGGGGGGTGCCATCGCCGCCAGTGCCGGGGTCGGCTTTGGTGGCCGGGGCGGTGCCGGCGGCCAAGGTGGCGAGGCCGAACTGATCACCAACGGCAATGTCGGCACATCGGGCGCGCAGGCTGCCGGTGTTCTGGTCCAGTCTGTCGGCGGCGGCGGCGGCGCTGGCGCCTTCAACGTCGCGGCATCGCTGACGGCGGGAGGGCTTGGGCTGGGCGCCGCTGTCGGCTTTGGCGGCACGGGCGGGGAAGGCGGCGGGGCGCAGCGCGCCAGCGCCGTGCTCAACGGCACCGTCAGCACGGCCGGCGCGCAGAGCAGCGCTGTCACCGTGCAGTCGATCGGCGGCGGCGGCGGTGCCGGCGGCTTCAACGTCAGCGGCAATCTCGGGCTGGGCTTTGCCGCGTCGGCCGGGGCTGCCGTCGGCTTTGGCGGCACCGGCAGCCGCGGTGGTGTTGGCGCTGCGGCCAGCCTTGATCTGACCGGCCACGTGCTGACGGCGGGCAGCCAGTCGAACGGCATCGTTGTCCAGTCGGTCGGCGGCGGCGGCGGGGCCGGCGGGTTCAACGTGGCCGGCAACCTCCAGGTGGGCGGTGGCGGAACGCTGGGCGCGGCGGTCGGGTTCGGCGGCAGTGGCGGCAATGGCCAGACGGGCGGCAGGGTCGATTACGCCCATCGCGGCACGGTCGCGACCGGCGGCTTCCAGAGCACGGCGGTCGTGCTGCAGTCGCTGGGCGGCGGCGGCGGTGCCGGCGGTTTCAACGTCGCCGGCGATATCGGTGCGGGTGGCGTCGCCGCCCTTTCAGGGGGGGTCGGCTTTGGCGGTCCCGGCGGCGCCGGGTCTGCGGGCGGACGCGTTACCGGCAGCCTGACCGGCAGCATCCTGACCACGGGGGCCCAGGCGTCGGGCGTCGTGGCGCAATCGGTCGGCGGCGGCGGCGGTGCCGGCGGCTTCAACGTTGCGGCCAGCCTGGCCGGCAGCGGCGGCATGACCGTGCAGGGCGCCGTCGGCTTTGGCGGCAACGGTGGCCGCGGCAACGATGGCGGAAGCGTCGCCTTCACGCTTGATGGCCAAGTCGAAACGCAGGGGCAGCAGTCTGCCGGGATCACGGTCCAGTCCATCGGTGGCGGCGGCGGTGCCGGCGGCTTCAACGTGGCCGGCGCGATCGGCGGGTCTGCCGGACTGTCGGCGGCCGGTGCTGTCGGTTTTGGCGGATCGGGCGGTGCCGGTGGCGCGGGCGGCTTTGCCTCGGCGACGCTTGGCGGCGATGCCGTGATCACCGGCGGCGACGACAGCGCGGCCGTGGTGGTGCAATCCATCGGCGGCGGCGGCGGCAATGGCAGCTTCAATGTCGCCGGCAGCATCACCGGCAGCGGCGGTGCCGCCCTGTCGGGCGCCGTCGGATTTGGCGGCAGTGGTGGCGGTGCCAGTGCCGGCGGCCAGTCGGCGCTGGTGTCCAGCACGGCGATCTTCACCAGCGGCGATCGCAGCGGCGGCTATCTCGTCCAGTCGGTTGGCGGCGGCGGCGGTGCCGGGGGCTTCAACGTCGGCGGCAGCATCGGCGGCGCGGGGACGGTATCCGCCGCGGCAGCCGTGGGCCTTGGCGGCAGCGGCGGCAGCGGCGGTGATGGCGGCTGGGCCAGCGCCAACATCTCTGTCGGCCCGGTGTGGACTGTCGGCAACGACAGCGCCGCGCTGACCGTGCAATCCATCGGCGGCGGCGGCGGTGCGGGCAGCTTCACCGTGGCCGGCAGCATTGCCGGCAGCGGCACGGCCAGCGTGGCGGCGGCGGTCGGCTTTGGTGGCAGTGGTGGCGCTGCCGGGGCCGGCAGCAGTGTCACTCTCGTCAGCGGCTCCGATGTGCTGACCGAAGGAGATCGCAGTGCCGGCCTCGTCGGCCAGTCCATCGGCGGCGGCGGCGGTGCCGGCGGCTTCAATGTGGCCGGCAGCATCGGTGGGGCCGGAACCGCGGCGGCGGGCGTCGCCGTCGGCTTTGGCGGCAATGCCGGCGGCGGCGGCAATGGCGGCGCAGTCTCCTTCGACATCTCGTCACGCGTCCGCACCCTCGGCAATGATGCGACGGCAATCCTGCTGCAATCTGTCGGCGGCGGCGGTGGTGCCGGCGGTTTCAACGTGGCCGGCGCCATCGGCGGCGCGGGCACGGCGGCGGGTGCCGTGTCGGTCGGCTTTGGCGGTGATGGCGGTGTGGCCGGCAATGGCGGCGATGTCAGTGGCACCAGCCGCGCCATCCTCCAGACCTGGGGCGACCGGTCGCCAGCTGCGGTGGCGCAATCGATCGGCGGTGGCGGCGGCACCGGCGGCTTCAACGTGGCGGGCGGCATTGCCGGCGCGGGCACGGGGGCCGGTGCCGTGTCGGTCGGCCTTGGCGGCGGCGGTGGCGCAGCCGGGGCGGGTGGGGCGGTCAACGCGACATTTACAAGCATGGTCACCACGGCAGGAACGGCCGCCACGGCCGTGCTCGCACAGTCGGTCGGCGGCGGTGGCGGTGCCGGCGGCTTCAGCGTGGCCGGCGGCATTGCCGGCGCGGGCACGGGGGCCGGTGCTGTCAGCGTGGCGCTTGGCGGCATCGGTGGCGGCGGCGGCGCGGGCGGTGCCGTCACCCTCTCGCGCACCGGGTTCACCATGACCAGCGGCGCGGATTCGGCTGCCGTGGCGGCGCAGTCGATCGGCGGCGGCGGCGGATCGGGTGCCTTCGCCGTGGCAGGAGGCATCAGCGGCGCCGGGACGGGTGCCGGCAGTGTTGGCGTGGGACTGGGCGGCAACGGCGGTATCGGCGGGGCAGGCAGCACTGTCGGGCTGATCATCACGGGCGGGCCGGATTCGGCCACCATAACAACGGGCGAACGCAGCACCGCTGTCCTGGCCCAGTCGGTCGGCGGCGGCGGTGGCAGTGGCGGCTTCAGCGTTGCCGGCAATATCAGCGGCGCCGGCACCGGCAGCGGCGGGGCCAGCGTCTCCCTGGGCGGCAATGGCGGCGCGGGCGGGATCGGCGGAACCGTCACCGCCACTGTCACCAGCGAAATCGCCACGGTCGCAGCGGATTCCGGCGCGGTCGTCGCCCAGTCGCTTGGTGGCGGCGGCGGCGTTGGCGGCTTCAGCGTGGCCGGCAGCATCACCGGTGCAGGCACCGGATCGGCCGGCATCGGCATTGCACTCGGCGGCAGCGGCGCCAGCGGCGCGAACGGCGGCGCTGTCACGCTCACCCTGACCGGCAATGCCCAAACCCAGGGATCCCGGTCAGGCGGTGTTCTGGCCCAGTCGCTGGGCGGCGGCGGCGGTGCCGGCGGCTTCAGCGTCGCCGGTGCGCTTGCCGGTGCCGGAACCGGGGCCGGAGCGCTGGGCGTCAGCCTTGGCGGCAGCGGCAGCGGCGGCGGCAATGGTGATGCCGTCATGCTCACCCGCACGGGCCGGACCGACACCTTCGGCGCCTACAGCGATGGCATTGTCGCGCAGTCGCTGGGCGGCGGTGGCGGCCTTGGCGCGTTTTCGATCGGTGCCGGGCTGGCTGGCGCCGGCAAGGGCGTCGTGGCCGGCGGCTTTGCCATGGGCGGCCGTGGCGGGGATGGCGGCACCGGCGGCGACAGCACGGCCACGGTCACCGGCATGGTCACCACCATTGGCGATGGCAGCCGCGCTGTGCTTGTCCAGTCTGCGGGCGGCGGCGGCGGTGTTGCCGGCTTTGCCGTGGCCGGCGGCATCGGCGGGGCCGGCAAGGGCGCGGGCGGGGCCGGCATCGCGCTGGGCGGCACCGGCGGGAAGGGCGGCGACAGCAATGCCGCCCGCCTGACGCTGACCGGCGATGTCGCGACCTCGGGCCAGCTGGCCGATGTCGTTACCGTCCAGTCCATTGCGGGCGGTGGTGGTGCCGGCGGCTTTGCGATCGGCGGCGGCATCGCCGGTGCCGGCGACGGTGCCGGATCCATTGGCGTGGGCGTCGGCGGGTTTGGCGGCGACGGCGGACGCGCAGGATTGGCAACGGCGACGGTAACGGGGCTGGTGAACAGCACCGGCGATCAGAGCCGCGGCCTCCTGGTCCAGTCCGTCGGCGGCGGCGGCGGCCGCGGCAGCTTTGCCGTCGGCGGCGCGATCAGCATCGGTGTCAGCGACGGGGCCGGCGGTGCCGCCGTTGGCGTCGGCGGCTTTGGCGGCAAGGGCGGCGCGGCCGGCGAGGCCCGGCTGGTGCGGCGGGGCAACACCGCCACGGCCGGCGCGCTGGGGCAGGCCGTCACCGTCCAGTCGATCGGTGGCGGCGGTGGCAGCGGCGGCTTTGCAGTCGCCGGCGGCATCACTGTCAGCAAGGGCTCATCCGGCAACGCGGCGGTCGGCGTCGGCGGCTTTGGCAGTGCTGGCGGCAATGCCGGTGCATCCTTTCTCGATCTTGTGGGCGACGTGGCCTCCAGCGGCGATGGCAGCGGTGGGGTGCTGGTGCAGTCCATCGGTGGCGGCGGCGGGGCTGGCGGCTTTGCCGTCGGTGGCGGTGTCAACCTGTCGCTGCAGGGCGGCGGCGGCACGATCGGTTTTGGCCTCGGTGGCTTTGGCGGCAATGCGGGCAGCGGCGGCGACGTCGATGCGCGCGTGCTGGGCCGCGTCACCACGCGTGAACGCGACAGCACGGCCATCATGGCGCAATCGCTGGGCGGTGGCGGCGGCAGCGGCCAGTTTGCCGTTGGCGGCGCCGTATCGGTTCTGCTGGGTGATCAGGGCGGCGGAGCGCTGGGCATCGGCATCGGCGGTTTTGGCGGCAGCGGCGGCGATGCCGGCAAGGTGATCCTGGTGGCCGATGGCGGGGCGGGGCCGGGCGGCCTGCTGGCAAGCACGCAGCAAATCGGTTCCGCGGGCGTCGTGGCCATGTCCATTGGCGGCGGCGGTGGCAGTGGCGGCATGGCCATCGGTGGCGGCATCACTGCCAGCCGGGGCAGCGCGGGGTCGATCGGCTTTGGCCTCGGCGGCTTTGGCGGCGGCGGTGGCCGGGGCGGCAGCGTGGATGCCACCGTCATCGGCCGTGTCGAAGTCGGGACCCAGGCGCCCGGCGTGGCGGCGCTGTCGCTGGGCGGCGGTGGCGGCAGTGGCGGCCTTGCGGTTGCCGGCGGCGTGTCGCTGACCGACGATGGCAATGGGGCCGTGTCGGTTGGCATCGGCGGGTTCGGCCAGGGCGGCGGCGACGCCGATGCGGTTCGCCTGCAGCGTCGGGGCGATACGTTCGGCACGTCCGGCGATCTTGTCATGGCCCAGTCCATCGGCGGCGGCGGCGGCAATGGCGGCCTGTCGGTCAGTGGCAGCCTGTCATTGGCAACGCAGGGCAATGCCGGCAGCGTCGCGCTTGGCCTTGGCGGCTTTGGCGGCAGAGGCGGTGATGCCGGCAACACCGAACTGGCGCTGGAAGGGCGGGCGCACACCGTATTGGGCAGCGCCGTCATCGCCCAGTCGATCGGCGGCGGCGGCGGCGCGGGCGGCCTGAACGTGGCCGGCAGCATCGCCATCGTGACAAAGACGAGCGCGACGGCAGGTGCGGTGAGCATCGGTGTTGGCGGCTTTGGCGGGGCCGGCGGCAATGCCGGTGATGTCAGCCTGTCTGCTTTCGGCACCAACCTCGGCGCTGCGGCTGTCGATCTGGGCCCCGAACTGCGCCCCGATCCAGGCCTGATCGACTACGCGGCCCTTGGCATCGGCGCGGCCGGCGTGCTGGCGCAGTCCGTGGGCGGCGGGGGTGGCCAGGGCGGCCTGAATGTCGCTGGCGGCATCGCCACCGATACGGCCATCAGCATCGGCGTCGGCGGCTTTGGCCAGGGCGGCGGGCGCGCTGGCCGGGTCACGGCGGTCGCCACCGGCAGCATCGTCGCCAGCGGGCCCAACGCCGCAGGCATGGTGGCACAGTCCATCGGCGGCGGCGGCGGCAACGGCGGCGTGAATGTCGCCGGCAGCGTGACGTTCGACAAGAACAGCGCCCTGCCGGCACTGGCTGTCGGCGTCGGCGGTTTTGGCGGCGCCGGCAACGCCGCCGATCAGGTGACGGCACGGCAGACCGGGGCCATCCGCGTCTGGAACGGAATTGGCGGGGCCGTGGGCATCGTAGCCCAGTCGATCGGCGGCGGCGGCGGGCGCGGCACGGTCAATGTCGCAGGGGCGGGCAGCGGTTCCGATCAGCTGACGGGTGGTGCCTACACGTTCGGCGTTGGCGGCTTCGGCGGGGCCGGGGCCGATGGCGGCGATGTCTCGCTCACCAGCAGCGGAACGCTGTGGGTGACGGCCCTGGGCGACAACCCGACACCGTCCATCACCCCCACGACCAGCGATCAGCTGCTGGCAGCGGTGACGAAGCTTTTGCCTGCCATCGATTATGATCCGCCGGCGCCAACCACCAATGCGGCAGCCGGCATCCTGGCCCAGTCCCTGGGTGGCGGGGGCGGCTATGGCGGGTTCAGCGGCAATCTGACCCTGGCGCCCAGAGGCTCGCTGGTGCAGCTCGGCGTTGGCGGCAGCGGCGGCGCGGGCGGCGATGGCGGTGACGTGCGGGTGACAAGGCTGGCCGCCGGACCCCTCGGCGACCGCCCGGATGTCCGGGTGGATGGCGACAACGCGGTCGGCATTGTCGCCCAGTCGATTGGCGGCGGCGGCGGTTTTGGCGGCGCAGCGCTGGGGATCGGCATGGCCGCCTGGAAATCGGGTGGGGGCGCCAAGAATTATGCCGTCAATGTCGCGGTCGGCGGCAGCGGCGGCGCCGCCGGCAACAGTGGCAATGTCCGCCTTGAACAGGCCGGTTTCCTTCAGACCAGCGGCAACAACGGCACCGCACTGATGGCGCAGGCGATCGGCGGCGGTGGCGGCAATGCCAACAATGCCATTGCCCTCGTTCTTGCCAAGGACGCCAGTTTCGCGGCCGACCTCGGCGTTGGCGGCGGCACCGGCGATGGCGGCACCGGCGGCGATGTCGTCGTCAGGCAGGATGGACGGCTGGTGACGCGTGGCACCGATGCCATGGGCATCCTGGCGCAATCGATCGGCGGCGGCGGCGGCAACACCGCGCTCACCATCGCCACCACGGTGGCGGCGAGGCACAAGGTCAGTGTCGGCGTCGGCCGCCTTGGCGGCGATGGCGGCCGCGCCGGGTCCGTCGACGTGCTGGCGCAAGGTGCCATCGCCACGACAGGCCTTGGCAGCACCGCGATCATGGCGCAATCGATCGGCGGCGGCGGCGGGAAAAGCTCGGCAGTCAATGTCGGCGGTTCGTTCACGCTCGGTGGCGACGGTGGCAGCAGCGAAACCAGCAACTCTGTCGGGGTTTCGATCGGCCTTAACGGCGGTACCGGCGCAACCAGCGGCGAAGTCGCCATCAACAATCGCGCCCTCATCACCACGGCCGGGGCCGAAGCGCGCGGCATCCTGGCCCAGTCGATCGGCGGCGGCGGTGGCGGCGGCGGCCTCGCCATGTCGCTGGCGCTGTTCGATACCAATCAGGCGGGAATTGCCTTGGGCGGCGCTGGCGGCGTCGGTGGTACCGGTGCTGCCGTCCGCGTTCTGAACAGCGGCACCATCACAACCCAGCTGTCCAGGGCCGATGGCATCCTGGCGCAATCGGTGGGCGGCGGCGGCGGCATCGGCGGCATGGCCCTCGCCCTTGGCCTGCAGGCTGCCGCCACATCGGGCAATTCGCGCCAGACAACCATCAACGGTTTCATCGGCGGCGATGGCGGCCGCGGCAACGACGCCGGCCTGGTGGCCGTCAACAACCAGGGCGGCATCGCGACCCTGGGCGACGAAGCCTTTGGCGTGCGCGGCGAAAGCATTGGCGGCGGCGGTGGCGACGCCGGTGCCGCCATCAACCTGCGCGGCCAGGCAGGACGCAGCAGCACGGCCATCGACATCAACGTGGGCGGCACCGCCACCGAAGGCGGCCGCGGCAACCGGGTCGCTCTGGTCAACAGCGGCACCGTCACCACGGGCGGGAAGGCCGCCGCCGCCATCGTCGCCACCAGCATCGGCGGCGGGGGCGGCAATGCCGGCATTGTCCTTGATCTTGCCCTCGGCGTCACGCCAGGCGAAAGCAACGGGAAGCAGTTCAAGCTGAATGTCGGCGGCACCGGCGGCAACGGGGGAACCGGCGGCGACGTCGACGTGACCAACAGCAGCACGGGCCGTGTCGAGACGGCGGGCGAAGAGGCGCATGGCATTCTGGCCCAGTCGATCGGTGGTGGCGGCGGGCGCGGCTCGTCGGTGATCTCGATCAGCGCGGCACTGGCGGGCGGCAGCGAAAGCGGCGGCAACCGGGCCTTCTCGCTCGCCATCGGCGGCCGGGGCGGCGCGGGCAATGATGCCGGCACTGTCGCTGTCAGCAACGCCGGGGTGATCGACACGACCGGCGCGCGCGCCCATGGCATCCTTGCCCAGTCGATCGGTGGCGGCGGCGGCAACGGCGGCATGGCGGGGGTCGTGGCGGTGGCCGCTTCGACGAACCAGCAATCGATCGGAATCGCCATTGGTGGCACTGGCGGCAATGCCGGCAACGGCGGCGATGTCATTGTCGACAACACCGGCGATATCATCACGCGCGGTGAAGGGGCGGACGGCATCCGCGCCGTGTCGATCGGCGGCGGCGGCGGCAACGCCAATTACGGCCTCAGCCTTGGCAGCGATTTCGGTTCGCTGGCTGGCAACGCCATCAACGGGCTGATCGGTGCCCTCGGCGGCGGCAGGGGCGGACAGGCCGGGATCGTGACGGTCACCAACAGCGGCAATATCACCGCCATGGGTCGCAACAGCCAGACCATCAACGCGCAGATGATCAACGGCGGCGGCGGAACGCTGGTGTTCGATTATGACGGCATTGCCGCCCTGCCCGGAACGCCGGCATCCAACATGTTCTTCCAGATCGGCAGCAAGGATACCGATGGCAACGCGGCCACGGCTCCGGTTCGCATCGGCACCATCGGGCGGCAGGTCGTGCTGGGTGACGGCAGCGCCGGATCGGCGGCCCAGTCCGTCGGCGGCGGTGGCGGCGCGGTCTTCATGAATTTCCGTTTCCGGCCGACCGCCACGACACCCGTGGCAAGTGATGCGTTGCGCTCCATGGCGCTGGTGTCGCAGACGATCGATCAGACCGTCGGGCTGCGGCTCGGCGCCAACGGCGGCAGCGACAATGGCGGTGCCGCCGTCGATCTGACCCAGGCCGGTCAGCTGGCGGCAACCGGCACGGCCTCCATTGCGCAGATCGTCCAGTCGATCGGCGGCGGCGGCGGCCGGTCTGCCGTGCTGCTGGACATGACAGCAGGGGCTGCACCGCGCGGGGTGGAACTGGCACTGGGCGGCGTCGGCGTCGGCGCGTCCGCGGCCGGCAATGTCACCGTGTCCCAGACCGGACGTGTCATCGCCGATGGCACGGCAACGCCCGGCATCCTCCTGCAGTCCATCGGCGGCGGCGGCGGTGCGGTCGTCGCGGCGGCCACGCCGGGCGGGCCGTCCGGCCCGGTCGCGGCGGTGACGCTGGGCGGCGACGGCGGTTCCGGCGGGAATGACGGCGGCAGCATCAGCGCCCGCTATGCCGGCGGGATCCTCACCGCCGGCGCCCGCAGCCCCGCCCTTGTTGCGCAGTCCATCGGCGCCGGCGGCGGAGAGGTGCGGCTGGCCGGCATGGCTGCCGGCGCGGTGACCCTGGGCGGCACGGGCGGTGCGACTGGCAACGGCGGCACCGTGCAGATCGTCAACGATGGCACCATCGAAACGGCCGGCGACGGTTCGCACGCCGTGCTGCTGCAATCGATCGGCGGCGGCGGCGGCGCCGTGTTTGCAGCCACGCCAGCGACCCCGACCCTCAGCGCCGGCGGATCGGGTGACGGCGGCGCCATCACCTTCCGCCAGATGGGTGACATACTGGTGCGGGGCGATGGCGGCTTCGGCCTCGCCGCGCAATCGCTGGGCGGCGGCGGCGGCTGGGTTGACGGCGGCTTTGCCGGCACTGCCGGCGGCACCGGCCGCGGCGGCGCGATCTCGCTGTCCGTCGCGGGCAGCATCGATGCCACCGGCACCGACAGCACGGCCGTCCTTGCCCAAAGCCTGGGCCGCACCGGCAACGGTGCGATCCAGCTCACCCTTGATGGCGAGGTGCGCGGCGGCAGTGGTGCGGGGGCCGGCATCCGCCTCGACGGCGGCACCGGCAACGCGCTGACCATCAACGCGGCGCTGTCGTCGGTGTCCCGGCTGGCGCTGGTGGGCACTGGCGGCAGCGGGCGCGTGGTCAACAACGGCCTGCTGGTCGGCAATGTCGCGCTGGCCGGCGGCGGTTACACGCTCACCAACGCGGCCGGCGCCACCTTCATCGCGGGCGAATCGATCGTGCTTCGCAGCGCCGCCGCGTCACCGGCCACATTCCGCAACGATGGCGTGCTGCTGATGGGGCTTTCGGCCGGTGCGTTGCCGGTCGACCTTGCTGCCGGTCAGGCCTTTGCCAACGAGGACGCAGCGGCACCGGCGCGGACGAACCTGCTGTCGGGTGCGCGGGTCATCACCCGGACGACGCTGGCCGGCGATTTCGTCCAGTCGTCCACCGGCCGGATGGTGGCCGACATCGCCTATGGCCCTCATGCATCTGACCAGATCCGGGTTGAGGGCAACGCCACCGGTGCCGGCAGCGTGGACGTGACCCTGACGTGGCTGGAAAACGCCCGGCCGGTGGCGCTGGTGGCCACCACCGGCGGCAGCGGCACCGTCGCCGGCATGACCGCCACCAACACGCTGGCGATGACCTATTCCATCACCGGCACGGCGCAGGGCCTGATGCTGGGCTTCACGCCCCGGTTTGACCAGCCCTACCTGTCGGCCAACGAACAGGCGATCGGACGGCACATGAACGCGGCGCTGCTGGCCGGGGATTCGGCGGGCATCGGCCGGCTGATGGCGTGGCTGGGCAATCACCGGGCCGGCATGGAAACGCAGTTCGCCGGCACCATGCGGCAGCTTTCGCCCGAAGCCTATCTGGTGCCCCTGAAACTGCAGCAGCGGGCAGCAGACCAGTTCCGCCGGCAGCTGACCAGCCGCATCGCCATGGATGTGGACACACCCGCCGGCTGGGCGAGCCTTGAACATGACAGTTTCGGCCAATACAGCCGGCCCGACCAGTTCGCGGCCAATGCCGACAGCTTCATGGTCTCCGGTGGCGGTGCGGTCCAACTTGGCGACACCGTGCAGGCCAGTGCCGGCATGGGGTACCGCCGGATCAGCCGGCTGGTGGTGACCGAAGGGCCGTCCATCGACGGCAATGGCGATGCCATGCACCTGGGCGCTGCACTGTCGTGGCAGCCAGGTGGCCAGCCAGAGCGGGGATTGCGGATCGGCATGGCGGCCACCGCAGGCTGGCAATGGCTGCGGGCCCGGCGGACAACCAGCATCTTCACGCCGACCACGGTTCACGTGGAACCGCAGGCGCGGCATTGGCAGGTTTCGGCGTCCGCCAGCTATCTGTGGCGCCATCAGCGCGGCTATCTGCTGCCGTCGATCGACGTGGCCGGCACGGCGCTGACGCAAGAGCGCTTTGCCGATGCGGGCCTTGCCGGCATCGGCATGCAGGCTGACCGCCGCACCCAGTGGCTGTGGACGCTCAATCCGCAGCTCGCCGCCGGTGTCACGATTGCGCGCGGCGACAGCCTGCGTGTCGAATTGCAGCTGCGCGGTGGCGGGATGTTCGATCTGCAGCGCGCGATTGCCATGCCGTTCCGCCTGATTGGCGCCGGGCCATCGGCCGATCCGGCCCTGCTGCAACTGGGCCTGAACCGCCAGGCGCTCGTGGTGGGCGGCGATCTTGTCTTCAACTGGCGCGATCGCGTGCTGGTGTCAGGCCAGATCACGTCCCTCCAGGGCAACCGCGACGGCACTGTTGGCGGCGGCGTGAAGATGCTGGTCAGGTTCTGACGGCGCGGCGGCATCGCCGTTAAGGGAAGAGGCTGCCTCAACGTCCGTCGTTGGGGTGATCCTCGGCGTGCATCCACAGCGTGTGGCTGTCCACCCGCAGGCGGGTGATGGCCTCCAGCGCGCCGGTGCGGGCCTTCACCTCCTCAAGCGCGGCGTCGCGGGCGATGCGTTCGGAAACCAGCCGATCGGCCAGATCAACGCCGCCCAGCCGATGGCCTTCGCGCTGGCGGCCGGCAGCAGCCTCGGCCGCATCGGCCGCCATCTTCGCCTGCCGCCATGCCGCCAGGTAACCGGTGGCCAGCGCCGCATCCTCGGCAGCCATGGCAGCGATCGCGCTGCGCGTGGCGGCCAGATCGGCGGCGGCAGCGGCGCTGGCAGCACTGGCCCTGTCGGCGGCAGCGGCACGGGCCCGGCCCCCCAGCGGCATGGCGATGATCAGGCCAACGCCCTTTTCATTGCCGCCCTGTTCGGAAAAGCCGCGCACGCCGATGCTGGGATCGGCAATGCGGTTGCGCGCGGCCCGGGCCTTCAGGGCCTGCGCCCGATCATAGTCACCCACCGAAGCGCCGATCTCGTGGCTGCGCTCCACCACCAGCTCGGCCAGCTTCGCCGGCCCTTCGGCGGGCAACACCGGTTCGGGCAGGGGCGGCGCGGCGGCGGGCAGGGGCAGATCGGGGAAGCTGGCGGCCAGCACGGCGCGCGCCGCGGTGGCGCGGGCCCTGGCCTGCAACGCGGCGGCCACCACCGCCCCGTGCGCGGCCTGCGCCTGATCCAGTTCCAGCGCGCTGGCATCGCGCAGCGCCAACCGCCGCCGGGTTGCATTCACGGCGGCCTCCATGATGGTCGCGGCGCCGTCCAGCGTCCGCGCCTCGGCGGCGGCGCCCATCCACGCCCACCATTGCCGCGACAGCAGCAGCGCGGCCTGGTGGCGGGCATCGTCGGCACGATTGTCGGCGGCAAAGATGCCCGCTGCGCCCGCCTTGCGATCCAGCGCGGCCTTGCCGGGCAGGCGGATCGGCCGGGTCAGTTGCAGATCATATTCCGGTACCACGCCCACGCCGCGCACGTCGCGGCGCTGCATCGTGCCCTGCACGGTCACTTCCTCGCTGCCGACGCCCAGCATCCGGGCATCGGCCTCAGCCTCGCCAACGCGGGCGCGGGCGGCGACCACGGTGGGATGGTTGTCCAGCGCTGCGGCGACGGCGGCTTCGGGCGGCAGGCCGGGTTCGGCCAACGCCGGGCTGGCGGCGATCAGCCAAAGGGCAGCGATCATCCTCATGCCGGTTCCGCCTCGCCAAAGCGCGCATAGAGCAGGGGCAGCAGCACCAATGTCAGCAACGTCGCGCTGATCAGGCCGCCGATCACCACGATCGCCAGCGGCTTCTGGATTTCCGATCCCGGCCCGGTGGCAAACAGCAGCGGCACCAGGCCAAAGGCGGCGATGCTGGCCGTCATCAGCACCGGGCGCAGCCGGCGGCGCGCGCCTTGTTCCACGGCCTCGGCCAGCGACAACCCCGAAGCGCGCAGCTGCCTGATATAACTGACCATCACGAGGCCATTGAGCACGGCGATGCCCAGGAGCGCGATGAAGCCGACGCTGGCCGGCACCGACAGATATTCGCCGCTGGCCCACAAGGCGACAATGCCTCCGACCATGGCAAAGGGAATCATCAGCAGGATCAGCACGGCGGGTCGCAGCGCGCGGAAGGTGAGGACGAGCAGCGCCAATATGCCCGCCAGCGCGACCGGCAGCACCAGCGACAGCCGGGCGGCGGCGCGCTGCTGGTTTTCGAACTGGCCGCCCCAGACGATGCGGTAGCCGGGTGGCAACGGCACCTTGGCGGCGATGCGGGCCTGCGCGTCGGCCACGTAACCGACGATGTCGCGCCCCGACACAAAGGCCTGCACCAGCGCAAAGCGGGAGCCATTTTCATGCTCCAGTTTCACCGGGCCAGCGACGCGCTGGGCCTGCGCCACGTCGCCGGCGCGCACCATCTGGCCGCCGCTGCCGATCAAAGGCGTATCGATCAGCGCGGCCGCGCCATCGCTGGCCGCCGCCCCGCCGGCATTGATCATCACCGGCACCCGCCGCAGCCCCTGCGCCACCGTGCCGGCCGGCTGGCCTTCCAGCTGGGCGCGCAGCACGTCCTGCACCTCGGTCACCGTCAGGCCGGCGCGGCCGACGGCCTCGCGGTCGATGGCCATCTGGAGATAATCGACATTGTCATCGGCCACCGTGATCACTTCGGTGGCGCCGGGCGTGGCCCGCAACTGTGCCGCCACAGCTGCGGCCAGCCGCGACAGTTCGGCCAGATCCGGGCCAAAGATCTTCACGGCCAGGTCACCCCGGCTGCCGGTCAGCATTTCCGACACGCGCATTTCGATGGGCTGGGTATAGCTCGGCTCGATCCCCGGATGGGCGGCCAGCGCCTTGCGGATGTTGGCGGTGAGCGCCGCCTTGTCGGGCACGCTCCATTCATCGCGCGGTTTCAGGCTGAGGAACAGGTCGGTCTCGTTCAGGCCCATCGGATCAAGGCCCAGCTCGTCGGTGCCCAGCCTTGCATAGGCGCCGGTCACTTCCGGCACGCTGGCCAGCACGGATTGCTGCACCGCCAGATCGCCCTCGATACTGTGTTGCAGGCCCACCGAAGGATGCTTGGCCAGCTGCACCAGCACCGCGCCTTCATCCAGCGTCGGCAGGAAGATCTTGCCCACCCGCGTATAGGCAAAGCCGGCCACCACCAGCGCCGCCAGCGCAAGGCCGGTCACCAGCTTCTGATGTGCCCGCGCGCTCGCCAGCACGCTGGCATAGACCGGGTTGAGCTTGCGCATCAGCCACGGCTCCGCATCGGGCGCATGGGCCTTCAGCATCAGGTTGGACAGCATGGGAATGAGGGTGAGCGCCAGCAGCAGCGATGACGCCAGCGCCAGCACGATGGTGACGGCGACGGGTGCGAACAACTTGCCCTCAAGCCCCTCCAGCGACAGCAAGGGCAGGAAGACGAGGATGATGATGAGGATGCCGGATGCCACCGGCTGGATCACCTCGCCCGTGGCGCGGCCCACCGTGGCGGCGCGGGTTTCGTCGCCAGCGCGGGCCAGCCGCTCGACGATGTTTTCCACCACCACCACCGCGCCGTCCACCAGCAGGCCGATGGCGATGGCAAGGCCGCCCAGGCTCATCAGATTGGCCGAAAGGCCAAAGCCACGCATCAGGATGAAGGTGATCAGCGCCGCCATCGGCAATGCCGCCGTTACCACCAGCGCCGCGCGCCAATCGCCCAAGAACAGCAGCAGCAGGATCACCACCAGCACGGCGGCTTCCAGCAGCGCTTCCTCCACGGTGAAGACGGCGTGATCGATCAGTTCCGACCGGTCATAGAACACGGTCATCTTCAGGCCCGGCGGCAGGGTCGGTTCCAGTTCGGCCAGCCGCGCCTTGATGCCGCCCACCACTTCCGCAGCATTGGCGCCGCGCAGGCCGATCACCACCGCCTGCACGGTTTCGCCGGTGCCGCCGGCCGTCACCGCGCCATAGCGGGCGAGGCTGCCGATCCGCACCTCGGCCACGTCGCGCACCCTGACCGGGCCGGAGGGCGCGGCGCGGATCACGGTCGCGCCCAGCTGTTCGGGCGTGGTGACCGCCCCCACCGCGCGCACGATCAGGGTGGATTCGCCCGCCCCGGCACGGCCGGCGCCATCGTTGCGGTTGCCGGCCTCGATCGCATCGCGCAGCATGGCCAGATCGATGCCGGCATGGGCCAGCGCCGCCATGTCGGGCACCACCTCAAAGGTTTCGACACGCCCGCCCAGCACGTTGACATCGGCGACGCCCGGCACCGTCCGCAAGGCCGGCCGCACGACATAATCCAGCACGCGGCGGCGTTCGGCCAGGCTTTGCGGGCCATCAAGCGTGAACATGAAGATGTCGGACAGCGGCGTGGAGATCGGCGCCAGCCCGCCCGACACGCCAGGCGGCAGATCGTCGGCGACGGCGGCAAAGCGCTCGGCCACCTGTGCCCGCGCCCAATAGATGTCGGCCTTGTCGGAAAAGCTGATCGTCACGTCGGCGATGGCATATTTGGCCACGGATCGCAGCATCTGCTGATCGGGCATCCCCAGCATCTGCTGCTCGATGGGCGTGATCACCCGGGCTTCCACCTCTTCGGGTGTCATGCCCGGTGCCTTCAGGATCAGTTTCACCTGCGTCGGCGCGATTTCGGGGAAGGCGTCGATGGGCAGGGTGATGAACGACCAGATGCCGGCCACGGCGACCAGCAGCGCCAGGATGGCCGTCAGCCAGCGCCGTGCGACGGCGGCATCCACCAGCCGTTGCAGCATCAGCGCGTCGCCGCCCTGAGTTCGGGCAGATTGCTGGTGGCGACAGTCTCGCCCGGCGTCAGCCCGGCGGTGATCACGGCGGGATCACCATCGCCCACGCGGCTGACCGGGCGCACCGCAAAGCCCTTGGCCGCCTTCACAAACACGTGGTTGGCACCATTGTCATTCACGATGGCAGCGGCGGGAATGCTGACCGCGCCGGCCGGAGCCAGGGCGTGGAGGCGCACGCGCAGCAGCCGGCCACTCACCAGCGCTGGCCCGCCATCGGCCAGCCGCGCCCGGGCGGCAAGCGCGCGCGTGGCGGGATCGATGGCGCCAGCCACCGTTTCCAGCGTGCCGGTCTGGCCGCCGTCTGCCGTCACCTTCAGGCCGGGGCGCACCTGCCCGGCCATTCGTTCCGGGATCTGCAGGGCCAGCCAGCGGCTGCCGTCGCGTTCGATGATGATGGGCGCGCTGGTGCCATCGACGGCGGCACCGGCATCCATCGCCATGCTGACGACCCGGCCCGCGATGGGTGCAGTCAGGCGGATGCTGCCATCGGCGGAAATGCCGGCGGCGCTGATCATGCGGCGAGCGGCCTCGGCCCCGATTTCGGCCTCGCGGCTGGCGGTGCGGGCGGCATCGGCCCTGCTGCCGGCCACCACGCCGGCGCGGGCCAGTTCGGCCATGCGCGCGGCCTCGGCGGCGGCGAGCTGGCGGCGCTGATCGGCCTGCGCGCCTTCGGCGGCAAGGGTGACGGCATCACGGCTGACCAGCACGGCGAGCAACTGGCCTTGTCTCACCGCCTGGCCGGGCTGCACGTGGACGGAGCGGACGAGCGCCGCAAACGGCGTTGCCACCGCCACCCGCGCCCCCGGCGGCTGCACCACGCTGGCGGGCAGTTCGCCCACCACCATCTCTGTCGCGGCGGCGGCAATCGCCGTGCGGGGCGAAATCGCACGCACCGGGTCGGCGGCGGGGGCAGCATCCTTGCCGCCACAGCCCGCCAGCACCGAAGCGACGAGCAACATGGGCAAAATGCGAGACATGGCCCCGTCTCTACACGGCTTGAGCCAGCAATCCAGCCTCGGTCTTGTCCGGATCAACGCCGGGGCGTCACGCTCCACTCCAGCGTCTGCAGCTGCGCCGTCGGGGTGGGGGCAAGCAGCAGATAAGCGCTGAGGGTGCCGCCAGCGCAGGTCCAGCGCATTTCGCCTTCCAGCCCGCCGCGCGCCGTCAGGCGGGGGCTGGCCTCGCACGCGCCTGCCTTTGCCCTTGCGGCGGCGAGGTCGGCGGCGCGGTGGCCGGCATCGCGGTCCATCAGCAGATTGGGGGAAATCGGCGCATTCGGCCCGTCGATGGCAGCGCCGCCCAGCAGGGCCTCGGCGAAATCCGCCGCCGTTCTCAGCATTGGCGACACCGGCAGCGCATCCGCCTTCACCAGCCCGGCCTCATTCAGCGTCAGCAGCGCATCCCACGCCGGCGCAGACGGGCCGGCATAGGTGCGGTTGGTAAAGACGAACACGCCCCAGCCGCTGTCCGGCACGATGATCATGTGGCTGCCATAGCCGGGGTAGCCGCCGCCGTGGAACGCCACCCGGCCGAACGTGCAATCATCGCCGACGCGCAGCCCGCCGCCATAGACGACCGCCACCGCACAGGGCGGGCCATTGCCGGCACGCATCACCCGGCGCGGCGAGCCTTCGCCGCGCAGCAGCGCCCTGACCGTCACCCGCGGGCCGGTTTCGCCGATCTGTGCCGGCCACGCCGACAGCAGGTGATCGATCCAGCGCGCATAATCGGGCGCCGTGGTGATCACGCCGCCCATCGCGCCGAATGTGCCGGGCGCCATGTCGGGCTCGCGCTTCCAGATGCCGTCCTCCCAGCGCCAGCCGCTGGCCAGCTTGGCGGCCGGCACCGCCGCCAGATCGAAGGTGGTGGATGTCATGCCCAGCGGCTGGAAACGGCGCTTCGCGATTTCCGCCTCGAACGGCTGGCCGCTCACATTGCGGATGATGCGCCCCAGCATGGCATAGCCAAGATTGGAATATTCGTGGACCAGCCCGGCCGAGCGCGTGAACGGCACGCCCGTTGCCAGCAGTGACGTGAACTGCGCTTCGGGCAGCGGCGTCTGGCGATCACCCCACGGATCATCGGTGACGAACCCGGCCATGTGATGCACAAGATCGGTCACCGTCAGGCCGCCCGCCCAGCCGGCGGTTTGCGGGATATGCGCCGGCACCTTGTCGTCCAGCCGCAGCCTGCCTTCGGCGGCCAGATCATATGCGGTCAGTGCCGTGAAGGCCTTGGTCATGCTGGCGATGCGAAAGCGCGTGTCGCGCTCCACCGGGCGGCCGCTGGCGACATCGGCGATGCCGGCAACACCCTGGTGCACCATGCCGTCGCCGCGATGCACGATCCCCCACGTCAGGCCGGGCACGTTGTTGGCCTTCGCCCAGGCCTGCATCGATGCATCGATCTTTGCCGTCACCTCGGCCGGGATCGGCGCGGCGGCGATGGGGCTGGCGGCCCCCAGCAGGATGGACACGGCGACACGGCGCATTTCTCGCTTCCCCCATTCGGCGACACTCGCCCCCGTCTTGTCATGCACGCGGGCGCGGCGCAACGCCGCTTGCCAACCCCGGATGGCGCTGGCAGGGGGCGTGGTACGGGCCGGTGGGGATTCCGGCGGGGCAGAAGGGCAGATAATGCGCGTGTTCAACCGGTTGGCGCTGTGGGCCGTGGTGGCGATTGCAGGGGTTGGGGCAGGCGGTTCCGCTGTCGCCAGCCCGGTCGTCCAGACCAAGGGCGATTTCGTCGACAAGTTCCGCCAGCTGGAAGGCGAGGATTGGCCGACCCCCACCGATTATCGCAACGCCGCCGGCGCGCCCGGCCATCGTTACTGGCAGCAGAAGGTCGATTACCGCATCACCGCCAGCCTGAACGAGGCCAATCGCAGCATCAGCGGTACCGAGACGATCACCTATCACAACAACAGCCCGGATGCCTTGAAGTATCTCTGGCTGCTGCTGGATCAGAACAACAACAAGCGCGATTCGATCGGGGAACGTACCGATACCGTGTCGCCCGGCAGCCAGATCGGCATGACGGCGGTGCGCCGCGCCATGCGGTTCAAGGAATGGGAAGGCGGCTTCAACGGCCTCAAGGTCACCGATGCCTCGGGCCGCCCGCTGAAGTTCACCGTTGTCGACAGTTTGCTCCGCATCGATCTGCCGACCGCGCTGGCCAGCGGCGCTGCCACCACCGTGAAGATCGAATTCAGCTTCCCGCTGATCGAGACGAAGGTGATCGGCGGCCGTTCCGGCTATGAATGCTTCACCCGGCCGGATGAGGACGGCAACTGCCTGTTCCTCGCCGCCCAGTGGTTCCCGCGCGCTGCCGTCTATTCGGATTATGAAGGCTGGCACAACAAGGCCTTCATCGGCGCCGGCGAATTCACGCTGGAATTCGGCGATTACGACGTGTCGCTCACCGTGCCGTCGGATCACGTGATCTCGGCCACCGGCGAACTGGCCAACCCGGACATCCTGTCGGCCGCCCAGCGTGCGCGGCTGGCGCAGGCCCGCACCGCCAAGGATCCGGTGTATATCGTGACGCCGGCCGAAGCCGCGGCCGCCGAGAAGGGGAAGGCCACCACCACCCGCACCTGGCGCTTCACCGCAAAGAACGTGCGCGATTTCGCCTGGGCGTCCAGCCGCAAGTTCGTCTGGGACGCGATGGGCGTGAAGCAGAACGACCCGGCCAACCCGCTGGTGATGGCGATGAGCTTCTACCCCAAGGAAGCCCGCCCGCTGTGGGACGCCTATTCTACCAAGTCCATCGCCCACACCATTGAAGTCTATGGCGATTTCGCCTTCCCCTATCCCTATCCGGTGGCGCAGAGCGTCAACGGCCCGGTGGGCGGCATGGAATATCCGATGATCACCTTCAACGGCCCCCGGCCGGTGAAGGACAGGAAGACCGGCCAGCTGACCTACACCGAACGCGCCAAATATGGCCTGATCGGCGTCGTCATCCACGAGGTTGGCCACATCTGGTTCCCGATGTCGGTGAACAGCGACGAACGCCAGTGGACGTGGATGGACGAAGGCATCAACACCTTCCTCCAGTTCGAGGCGGAGCGCCGCTGGGACCCGAATTTCCCCGCTCGCCGGGGCGAACCGCGCGACATCGTCGAGTACATGGTCAGCCGCGATCAGGTGCCGCTGATGACGCACAGCGACAGCCTGCTGCAGTTCGGCAACAACGGCTATGCCAAGCCGGCGACGGCGCTGGTCATCCTGCGCGAGACCATCCTGGGCCGCGAACTGTTCGATTTCGCCTTCCGCGAATATGCCCGTCGCTGGCGCTTCAAGCGCCCGACCCCCTATGATTTCTTCCGCACCATGGAAGAAGCCTCGGGCGTCGATCTCGACTGGTTCTGGCGCGGCTGGTTCTATTCGACCGACCATGTCGACATCAGCCTCGACAAGGTGGTGAAGGCCCGGCTCGACAGCCGCAATCCCGAGGTGGAAAAGGCGTGGGCGAAGGATCGCGCCAAGGCCGAGCCGACCCCGCTGACGGTGACCCGCAACACCATGCAGCCGGTCGTCGATCGTGATCCGAAAACGCGCGATTTCTATGACGAGACCGACCGCTTCACCGTCACCGCCAAGGACCGCAAGGATTACGAGGCGCTGCAGAAGCGGCTGGCCCCGGAAGAAGCCGCCGCGCTCAACTTCAAGGACAATTTCTATCACTTCAGCTTCCGCAACATCGGCGGGCTGGTGATGCCGGTGATCCTGAAGCTGGATTACGAGGATGGCTCGACCGAGACGGTCCGCATCCCGGCCGAGATCTGGCGCTACAATGCGAAGAACGTCACCTGGCAACACGTGACGCCCAAGGTGCTGAAATCGGCCGAAGTCGACCCGCTGTGGGAAACCGCTGATGCTGACCGCAGCAACAACGCCTTCCCGCGCCGCATCGAGCCGACGACGATGAAGGTGCGCGATGATTTCGGCGGCGGCGACAACCGCATGGCCGACAGCGAACTGGAAGTGACGCCGGACAGCACGAAGACGCGTGCCGTTAAGAAAGACGAGAAGAAGGACGACAAGTGATGAAGGCTTGGGCCGCCGTCCTGCTGGCGCTGGGGCTTGCCGCTCCGGCGGCGGCGCATCGCGGCCATGCCAGCCTTGCGGTGGTGGAGATCGACGCCAGATCGGGCGCGGTCGCCGTCACCCACCGCATGGCGGCGCATGATGTCGAACCGGCGCTCGTCGATATCGCGCCCGCCGCGCAGCCCAGCCTTGATGACCCGGCGGCGGTGAAGGCGCTGGTCGCCTATGTCGGCCGCACGTTTCGCATCGCCGGTGTGCCGCTCACCGCCACCGGGCAGCGCCTGGCCGGCGACACGGTGATCCTGACCTTTGCGGGCAAGCTGAAGGGCAAGCCGACGGCGCTGACCATCAATGGCACCATGTTCGGGGAGACCCACCCCGATCACACCACGCAGGTGAACGTGCGCCGCGCCGGCGTCACCCGCACCCTGCATTTCGGCCCCGGCGACAGCGCTCGCACGGTCGACCTGCCGCGCTGAGCGCTGCATCCTACGTCAAAAGACGCAACGCGCCGGCCGGCCCGGCGTGCAAACCTCGTGTTCGGGTTCGCCTTCAGGGATTCGCTGCTGGGGAGCAGCGCGCCCGGCTGACGGCGGCCCGGCAAGGGTCCGGCTCTGCCCGGTCGTGACCCAGGAGAGGAAGGGCAGGGGGACGGATACGCCATCGCGACGGGCCAAAAGGCCCGGCCAATCTTCCGGTGCGGCAATTGCCGGGCCGAACAGGGGGTATGACGATGACCAGCCACACGATCACCGCCGATCTGCGCCGCGCGCTGCTGCTGGGCGGCACCGCCATCGCCATGGTGCTGCCGGGCGCCGCATGGGCCCAATCGGCGCCCGTTGCTGCGCCCACCACCACCGCCCAGGCCGAAGAGCCGGCGGCCGAGGATACCAGCGTCATCACCGTCACCGGCAGCCGCATCAGCCGCACCGGCTATGATGCGCCCACCCCCGTTTCGGTCGTGTCCGAAGCCGAACTGAAGGCCGAACCGCAGGCCAACATCGGCGATTATGTGAACACGCTGCCTTCGGTGCGCGGCTCGCAGACCTCGTCCACCAACTCGGGCTCGCTGTCGAACGGTCAGGCGGGCATCGCCACCGTCAACCTGCGCTCGCTGGGTTCGGCGCGCACGCTGGTGCTGATCGACGGGCAACGCTCGGTCGCGTCCTCACCGGTCGGTCTTGTCGATACGCAGACGGTGCCGCAGGGCCTGATCAAGGGCGTCGAAGTCGTCACCGGCGGCGCATCGTCTGCCTACGGGTCGGATGCGGTCGCCGGCGTAATCAACTTCAGCCTCAATCGCGATTTCAAGGGCTTCCGCGCCGAATATGAATTCGGTGTGACCGCCTATGGCGATACGCCCAACCACACGTTCCGCATCACCAGCGGGTTCGATTTCGCCGATGGCCGCGGCAAGCTGCTGCTGGCCGGTGACTATTTCACCCAGAAGGGCGTCGACACCTATGATCGCCCCTGGCAGCAGCAGGGCTTTTTCCAGATCGACAACCCGGCCTTCGTGCAGGGCAATGGCCAGCCGGAACGCCTGGTGCAGGCCGGCATCGGCACCTATCAGTTCACGCCCGGCGGGATCATCAACACCGGCCCGCTGCGCGGCACCTATTTTGGCCAGATCACCAATGGCCAGGCCAGCCTGAACCAGTTCACCTATGGCCCCAATCGCGGGCAGTGGATGGTGGGCGGCGATTATCTGATCAGCCGCGAAGGCCACTGGAGCAGCAACAGCCTGTCTCCGCATGAAGAACGCGGCAACGTGTTTGGCCGGCTGAGCTTCGAAGTCTCCCCGGCCTTCGTGCCGTTCGTGCAATACAGCTATTCCGGCTACAACGGCCGCAGCTTCTATCAGCAGACGCCGTCCACCGGCGTCACCATCCAGCGCGACAACCCCTTCCTGCCGACCGCGATCGTCAACCAGATGACGGCGCTCAATCTCACCAACATCTCCATCGGCACCAGCAACGCCGGTTTCCCGGCGGCAGGGTCCAACAACACCCGCGAAGTCTATCGCCTTGTCGCCGGCGCCGATGGCGAGTTCGAACTCGGCAAGGGCAGCTGGAAATACAATGCCTATTACCAGGCCGGCATCGCCCGCACCAACGAGCTGCTGACCAACACCTGGCTCAACAGCCGGGTGGCGCTGGCGCAGGACGCGGTGCGCGGGCCAAACGGCACCATCGTCTGCCGTTCCACCCTCACCAACCCCACCAACGGCTGCGTGCCCTTGAACCGCATCGGCATCGGCGGCGTCACCCAGGCCGCCATCGATTATGTGTTCAACAACGGCGCCCAGCCGCAACGTTTCCAGACGCTGCGTCAGGACGTGGCGGCGCTGAACATCTCCACCAACGACCTGTTTGAAACCTGGGCCGGCCCGGTGTCGTTCGCCACCGGCGGCGAATGGCGGCGGGAACGCGTCGACGGCTTTGTCGATCCGCAGTTCAACTCCGGCTGGCTCTACGGCAATTATCTCGTCACCAAGGGCGCCTACACGGTGTGGGAAGTCTTTGGCGAAACCGTGGTGCCGCTGGCCAAGGGCCTGGATTTCAACGGCGCCATCCGCCGCACCGAATATTCCACCAGCGGCGGCGTGACGACCTGGAAACTGGGCGCCACCTGGCAGGTGATCGACGATTTCAAGCTGCGCGTCGTTCGCAGCCGCGACATCCGCGCGCCCAACCTCAATGAACTGTTCGCGCCCGGCACTGCCCGCACCAACACCATCAACGTGCCTCAGCCCGGCGGCGGCCAGCGCACCGACCAGTTCCTGGAAGTCACCACCGGCAACACCGCCCTTCAACCGGAAGTGGCGATGACCTGGGGTATCGGCGGCGTGTTCACGCCCAGTTTCCTGCCGGGCTTTGCCGCCTCGATCGATTATTTCGACATCAAGCTTGATGGCTCGATCGGCACCATCACGGCGCAGACGATCACCACGCTCTGCCTCGAGCAGAATCGCGCCGACATCTGCCCGTTCATCACCTTCAACGGCCCGGCCAGCCCGTCGAGCATCATCACCTCGATCCGGTTGGTGCCGTTCAACTTTGCCAGCGTGCGCGTGAAGGGTATCGATCTGGAGGCCAGCTATCGCTTTGACATGGCCGGCGGCAAGATGACCCTGCGCGCTCTCGCCAGCCATTACATCGACAACATCCTCGACAATGGCATCGACGTGCCGGAGGATCTTGCCGGAAAGAATCAGGGCGATGGCGTGCCGGCGTGGAACTATCGCCTCACCGCCAATTACGACATCGACGACTGGTCGCTCAACCTCGTCGGCCGCGGCTTCTCCGATGGCGTATACAACAACAATTTCTTTGAATGCACCACCGGCTGCCCGGCTTCGACGCCGGTCAACCGCACCATCAACACCAACAGGATCGCCGGCACCTTCTACATCGATGCGTCGATCACCCGGAAGGTGAAGGTTGGCGGTTCCAAGCTGGATCTGTTCTTCTATGTCCGCAACCTGCTCAACACCGATCCGGTGCGGGTGGGCAACGGGCCGGTGGGCAACAACACGCCGGCCTATCCGCAGACCAACCGGGGCCTGTATGATGTGCTCGGCCGCGTCTATCGGTTGGGCGTGCGGTTCGAATATTGATCAGGGGGGAGTGACGATGACATCCTTGAAATTGCTGGCCGGCCTGCTGGCCGCCACCACGCTTGCCGGCCCGGCCTTCGCGCTGGCCACGCCGGCGCAAAAGACCGCCGCCGCCACCGGGGTCGACGCCCGCGCCAAGCTGGCAGCCGACATGGTGGACCAGGTGTTCAGCTTTGCCGAGCCCGGCTTCCAGGAGGTGAAGACCAGCGAGTATCTCACAGCGATCCTCGAAAAGAACGGCTTCAAGGTGGAGCGCGGCTCGGCGGGCATCCCGACCGCATTTACCGCCACCTGGTCGAACGGGCCGGGGCCGAAAATCGCTCTGGGCAGCGACATCGATGGCCTTCTGGGCCTGTCGCAATATCCCGGCGTCGTCGACATGAAGCCGATGGTGGAAGGCGCGCCCGGCCACGGCGAAGGCCACAACAGCGGCCTGCCGATGATGATCGTCGCCGCGCTGGCCGCCAAGGACGTGATGGAAAAGAACGGCATCACCGGCACGCTGATGCTGTGGCCGGGCGTGGCCGAAGAGCTGCTCGCCACCAAGGCCTATTATGTGCGCGCCGGGATGTTCAAGGATGTCGATGCCTCGATCTTCGCCCACGTTGGCCGCGATCTCGGCACCGGCTGGGGCCCGGCCGGCAACAACGGCATGGTCAGCGTCGAATACACGTTCAAGGGCAAGACCGCCCACGCCGCCGGCCAGCCGTGGGATGGCCGTTCGGCGCTTGATGCGGTCGAAATCATGAACGTCGCCTGGAATTACCGGCGCGAGCATCTGCCCGTCACCCAGCGCAGCCATTATGTCGTCACCGAAGGCGGCGGCCAGCCCAACATTGTGCCGGAAAAGGCCAGCGTCTGGTATTATTTCCGCGAAAACAGCTTCAAGCGCATCCGCGAGCTGTATGAAACCGGCAACCGCATCGCTGCTGCTGCCGCCATGGCGACCGACACGACGGTGACGCAGCGCACGCTGGGCTATGCCGCACCCAATTATGGCAACAAGCCGCTGGCCGAAGCCATGTACACCAACATCAAGGCCGTCGGCCTGCCGACCTGGAGCGCGGCAGACCAGGGCTTTGCCAAGGCCATGCAGCGCGCCAACGGCGTCAAGGAAGAGCCGCTGACCACCAGGATCGCGCCGCTGTCCACGCCCGATCTGCGCGGTGTGTCGATGGGCGGCGGTTCCGATGACATCGGCGACATCATGTGGACGGTGCCGACGATCACCATCCGCTATCCGTCGAACATCCCCAACGCCATCGGCCACAACCGCCAATCGGCCATCGCCATGGCGACGCCGATCGCCCACAAGGGCGTGATGGTGGGTGCCAAGGTCGTGGCGATGACGGTGCTGGATCTCTTGACCACGCCCAAGATCATTGCCGACGCCAAGCAGTGGCAGAAGGACGTGCAGTTCGCATCCGACAAGTACGATCCGCTGCTCACCCCCAGCGACAAGCCGGCGATCCATCTCAACACCGACATCATGGGCAAGATGCGGCCGCAGCTGGAGAAATTCTATTACGACAGCAGCAAGTACAAATCGTACCTGGATCAGCTGGGCATCAATTACGAGGACTTTGCCAAGGTGAAGTGATCGCCTGATGCGAGACGGGAAAGGGCCGGTGCCGCGAGGTGCCGGCCTTTTTCATTTGAAATCGCTCGTCGCCCCGGACGTGATCCGGGGCCCCGCTGCACCTCCCCCCGCTTACAGCGGCGGCCCCGGCGGCAGCGGGTTGCGGCTGCGCGGGCCCTTGCCCCAGCCGATGCTCACCGATTTGGGTGCCTTGGCCGCAGGATCGGCGAGATAGGCGGTGATATCGGCGGCGGTCTGCCGGTTGAACGCCGCCCCCAGCGCATCGCCGCCCTTGCCCGGCAGGCCCTTGGCCAGCCCATCGAGCGTCTGCAGCGCCAGCGCGCGGGCCTCGGGTGCGGTGGTGGCAGAGGCGCCCAGCACCATCAGCCCGTCCAGCACCGTTTTCTGCACAACGCGCAGCAGCGCCGCCTCGCCGGCCTTTGCCGGCACCGGCGCGTTCCAGCTCGCCGCCATCAGCCGGTCGATCAGTTCCGGCAGGCCCACGCCAGCCGGATCGCGCGCCGCCAACCCGACCAGCCGCGCGGCGCGATCCGGGGCCAGCAGCGGCTCCACCACCAGCGCGGCGGCAATGCGCGCGGCGCGCAGTTGATCGAACACCGCGTCATCCGACAGATCTTCCAAATTGCGGCCCTGATCGGGCGTCAGATCGGCCAGCAGCGTCTCCGGCAGCGCCAGTTCCGCGGGCTTCAGCGCGTCGAGCAGCAGGCCCAGCGTGTCGCGCTGCAACCTGGCCGGGATCAACTCAGTGGCCGGCATCTTCTCGCCCCTGGCGACGATGTTGGTATAGAGCCCGCCGATATATTTCACCGCCGATTCCACCTGGTAACGATGGTGGAGATAGACCATCCACAGCCGCGCATTCCGCAGTTCGCCCAGCTGTTCGCCGGGCTTCAGCGCACTGTCCGCCCCGTAATTGGCGATCAGGATGCGCCGCGCCGCGAGCGCCTCCGAAAGCCCTTCCACCGGGGTGGCGCGATCATCATACCAGGTCCAGCGCGGATCGGTTTCGGGCACATAGATCAGGCCCTGCCGCCGCATGTCCTGCACGATGGCCTCCAGCCCGGCCTTCTCGTCGCTGAGCGGCGTATAGGCATAACGCACCATCATCTTGTCATAGGCGCCGATGGCCGACTGGAAGCTTTCCGACAGGTCGATCCTGCCGCCCCTCACCTTCACGCGCGGGGTGGGATATTCCATCACGCTGGCCCGGTTGTTCAGGCTTGATGCGAAATTGTGCTGGAACCCCAGCGCATGGCCGAACTCATGCGCCGTCAGCAGCGCCTGGCGCAGCAGCACCATGTCGCGCTGGCCCTTGGGCATGGCCTCGAACTCGCCGTTCACAAGGCTGGGATCGGCCACCGTCACGCCGCTGCCATCGCCGGGCAACGCGCCGGCATAGGCATCCCAGTAATTGGCAATGGTGCGTATGCGGTGCGAATCCATCCGCACCTTGGCGCCCAAGATCTCGCCGGTGCGCGGGTCGCGATACGGCCCGCCCGATGAAAAACCGCGTTCGTCGCGGTTGATCCACTGCATGTAATTGTAACGGATGTCCTGCGGGTCCATGTCCGCCGGCGCGTCCTTTGCCACCAGCGCATTCCGGAACCCGGCCGCTTCATAGGCCTGGTTCCACCACAGCAGGCCTTGCTTCATGGCGTGGCGGATCGGGGCCGGGATGGCCGGATCGAACCAGACCGTGATCGGCGTCACCGGCTCCGACAACGCCGCCTTGGGGTCTTTCTTTTCCAGCCGCCAGCGCGTCACCCACTCGGTATCGATGCCATCCAAAAACGGCGCCGAAAAATCCTTGAAGCGCAGGGTGGACACGCCAATGCGCGGATCGGCGACGCGCGGCGTGTAACCGGTGGGTGCCTTGATGAAACTGTGATGGATGCGAAGGCTCAGGCTTTCCGGTGACGGTGCCACGCCGCGCACCAGCGCGCCGGGATTTTCCGCCACGAAGGTGGAGGTGGTTTCCACCTCGCTGTTCAGCGGAAAGGCCTTGGCCATCCGCACCGCCGACCGGCCGGCATCGAAGCGATAACTGCCCTGGTTCTGCCGGCGCAGGATCGCCTCGATCCCGGCGGCATCGCGCATCAGCAGTGCGGTGGCATCCACCACGATGCGTCCGCCCGCCTCGCTTTCGATCGGCAGGCTGGCCAGGGTGGAGGTGGGGAAGCTGGCCTCCACGCCCGCCTTGTGCGCGGCATCGCCGGAAAGTGAGCGGAAGGCGAGATTCTGCTCCTCCACGACGATCCTGCCACCTGCCCGGCGGAACCGGATGACGGCGGAATCCATGATGCCGCGATCCAGCGGCAGTTCCACCGATCCGCCGCCCGAAGCGAGGCTGACATAGTAAAGCACGTCGCTATCCAGCGCCGGCACGGTCAGCAGCACGCGGCCCTTTCCGGTGTCGATGCTCACCGGCACGTGGGCGTCCTGCGCCTGTGCAGCGCCCGCCACCATCATCGCGGCCAGCGCCGTCCCGATCAGAAACCGCGTCATCACCATGCCCCCTTGCTGCCCTGAATTGCCGTGATTGAACGCCGATTCACCGGGCAAGAAAAGGGGCTTTTGACGCAGGCCCGCCGCCGCGCCACAGTGGGACAGACGATCATCGGAACTGCCAAAATGCCCAACCCGCCACCCGAACCGCTGGCCCGCTGCATCGCTGCCGTCACGCGCGCGCTGGACGGGCCAGAGGCGCACGCAGTGGCAGCCGCGGCGCTGGCCGACCTGATTGCCCGCGATGACTGGCTGCCCGCCGCCTATGCCCGGCCGCACCCGCTGCATTATCAGCAATATCTGCTGCACGCCGATGCTGCGGCGCGCTTTTCCATCGTCAGCTTCGTCTGGGGGCCGGGACAGACGACGCCGATCCACGATCACGGCACCTGGGGCGCGGTCGGCATGCTGCGCGGGGTGGAGACGAGCCAGCCCTATGCGGCTGACGGCATCACCCCGCCGCGCCCGCTGGGTCCGCCACACCGGTTGGTGCCCGGCATGGTGGACATGATCGGGCCAGACGTGGGCGACATCCACAAGGTCTCCAACGCTGGCGACGCCGTGTCCGTGAGCATCCACATCTATGGCACCAACATCGGCACCCATTTGCGCCACGTCTTTCCAGCGGGCGGCGGCGTGAAGCCGTTCATCTCCGGCTATGCCAATGGGGGGGACACCCCGGCATTCAGCGGCTGATCACCCGCCGCGATCCATCCAGCCGCAAGGTCAGCCCGGCATGGCGCGGCGTGTCGGCCAGCTGCCAGCGCGTCAGCCCTTCATAATGCGCGCAGAATCGCGCGATGGCGGCAGCATCCATGCGCCCGCCGATCGCGGCCTCCTGCTCCGCCCGCCAGCGCGGCACCGTCGCCCAATCGGGTGCGGCCAGGAAGGCCAGGCCATCGAGCATGGCCCACACGCGCTGGTAGCCGCCGGCCAGCGTCTGGTTGACGTGGGTGCGCCAGCGTGCCTCCGGGTCTTCACCGGCCTCCAGCCCATTCATCGGCGTGGCCAGCAGCGCCGCCGGCTGGGCGCGCGCGCCGACGCACCAGCCTTCCAGCAGCAGCAGGTCGATCCGATCGAACCGCCGCCAGTGCTGCGGCGGCAGGCGATCATCGCTGCGCTTGTCGAACACCGGCAGGCTGACCGGGCGGCCGGCGCGGACTCGCAGCAGCACGTCCTGCAGCAGCGGCAGGTCGTGCGTTCCCGGCACGCCGCGGGTGGCGAGCAGGGGGTGGATGCCGCGGGCCAGCGCCAACCGCTGCGCGCGCGGGCGATAGAAATCATCGAGGGAGACGGAAACGGCGATTGTGTCAGCCATGGCCGGCATATTGCGCGAATTGGTCAGCCGCGCGGCAGCAGCGGTCGCCAGGGTCGACTTGCCAGACCCTTGCGCGCCAGCAATTCCGATGATCAGCGCTCCGCCAGCCCGTTTCGGCGTGATCCAGTCCAGCAGCAGCGACAGCGCGTCCATGCCGCCACGCTGCCCCGGCTGGTGGCGGCCTGCAACCCTGCCGATCCGGGGGGCTTGCGGCACAGGCGGTGGCCGTGCCTGATGGCCGCATGAACGACTGGTCTGATATCCGCACTGCGGTGGCGAAACTCTGCGGCGATTTTCCCGGTGACTACTGGCGAGCAAAAGACAAGGCCGACGAATATCCCGTTGAATTTGTTCAGGCCTTGACGCGCGAAGGCTGGCTCTCAGCGCTCATTCCGGAAGAATTTGGCGGTTCCGGCCTGCCGCTGTCGGCGGCCTGCGCCATCCTGGAGGAGATCCACGCCAGCGGCGGTAATGGCGCTGCGGCCCACGCCCAGATGTATGTGATGGGAACGCTGCTGCGCCACGGATCAGCGGAACAGAAAGCCCAATATCTTCCAGCAGTTGCGCGCGGCGAGTTGCGCCTGCAGGCCTTTGGCGTGACCGAACCGACATCGGGCAGCGACACGCTCAGTCTCCGGACGACGGCGACGCGCGATGGCGACAATTATCTGATAAATGGGCAGAAAATCTGGACGAGCCGGGCACGCCACAGTGACCTGATGGTGCTTCTGGCCCGCACCACGCCCAAGGACCAGGTGACCAAGCGCACCGAAGGCCTGTCGGTATTCCTTGTCGACATGCGGGACTGCCCCGGCCTTTCCATCCAACCCATTGCAACCATGATGAATCACGGCACGACAGCAGTGTTCTTCGACAATGTCCGCGTGCCGGCCGCCAACCGCATCGGGGAGGAAGGCCAGGGGTTTCGCTACATCCTGTCGGGCATGAACGCCGAACGTATCCTGATCGCTGCCGAATGCCTCGGCGATGCGCGCTTTTTCCTCGATCGAGCAACTGCTTACGCCAAGGAGCGCCACGTCTTTGGCCGCCCCATCGGCCAGAACCAGGGCATCCAGTTCCCGCTGGCGCAGGCCCACGCCCGCCTGCACGCGGCAAAGCTGGTCGTCGCCGACGCCTGCCGCCGCTATGAAACGGGCGAAGTCGCGGGCGCGGAGGCGAACATGGCCAAGATGCTGGCCGCCGAAGCCAGTTGGCAGGCGGGGGAAGCGGCCATGCAGACGCTGGGCGGTTTCGCCTTCGCCGCCGAGTATGACATCGAGCGCAAGTTCCGGGAAACACGGCTTTATCAGGTCGCGCCGGTGTCCACCAACCTCATCCTCGCCTATGTCGCCGAGCATATATTGGGCCTGCCCAAGAGCTACTGACGCCTGCCAAAACTCGCAATCGACGGCAGCCGCCACAGGCGTAGGGTGCCGCCGTTCCATACGGAGGGAAAGACCATGGCCGAAGCCTATATCATCGATACCGTCCGCACCCCGCGCGGCATTGGCAAGGTGGGCAAGGGCGCCCTTGCCGACATGCACCCGCAGCATCTCGCCGCCGCCGTGCTGAAGGCCGTGGCGGAGCGTAACCATCTGAAAACGGCTGATGTTGACGATATCATCTGGTCGACCTCCACGCAGAAGGGCCGCCAAGGCGGCGACCTTGGCCGCATGGCGGCGCTCGATGCCGGCTATGACCTGAAGGCCAGCGGCATGACCCTGGACCGTTTCTGCGGTGGCGGCATCACCAGCGTGAACCTTGCCGCCGCGCAGGTGATGAGCGGCATGGAAGACCTCCTCATCGCCGGCGGCACCGAGATGATGAGCTACACCGCCACCATGGCGCAGGAAGAGCGTGCCGCCGGCCTTCCGCCGATGATGATGGGCAGCGGCAACGCCCGACTGCAGAAGGTGCACCCGCAGAGCCACCAGGGCGTGTGCGGTGACGCCATCGCCAGCATGGAGGGCATCAGCCGCGCCGATGTCGATGCGCTGGGCCTGGAAAGCCAGAAGCGCGCCGCGCAAGCCATTGCCGAAGGCCGCTTTTCCAAGAGCGTGATACCCGTTTACCGCGAAGACGGCAGCCTTGCGCTTGACCGTGAAGAATTTCCGCGCCCGCAGACGACGCTGGAAGGCCTGAGCCAGCTGGAGCCCAGCTTTGCCAAGCTGGCCGACATGCCGCTCGATCAGAACGGCACCACCTTCCGCAAGCTGATCAACGCCAAATATCCCGATCTGAAGATCGAGCATATGCACCACGCCGGCAATTCGTCGGGCGTCGTTGATGGCGCTGCTGCCGTGCTGCTGGCCAGCAAGGCCTATGCCGAGAAGAACGGGCTGAAGCCGCGCGCCCGCGTCGTCGCTATGGCCAATATCGGCGATTGCCCGACGCTGATGCTCAACGCCCCGGTGCCGGCCGCGCGCAAGGTGCTGGCCAAGGCCGGCCTGACCGTGGACGATATCGACCTGTGGGAAATCAACGAAGCCTTTGCCGTGGTTGCGGAAAAATTCATCCGCGACCTGAAGCTCGACCGTGACAAGGTGAACGTCAATGGCGGCGCCATCGCGCTGGGCCACCCCATTGGCGCCACCGGGTCGATGCTGATCGGCACCGTTCTCGACGAGCTGGAGCGCCGCGATCTGAAGCGCGGCCTGGTGACGATGTGCGCCGCCGGCGGCATGGCGCCCGCCATCATCATCGAGCGCGTGTGACCGGACAGGCGGGGAGGGGCTGAATGTACCAGCTCCTCTCCGGCCTGCGCGTTGTCGAGGCCGCGGCGTTCGTCGCCGGGCCGACAGGCGGGCTTTACCTCGCCCAGATGGGGGCAGAGGTCATCCGCATCGACCAGATTGGTGGCGGCCCCGATTATCGGCGCTGGCCGCTGACCGACGGCGGCGACAGCCTCTATTGGGAGGGGCTGAACAAGGCCAAGAAATCCATCCAGATCGATCTGTCGCGGCCCGAGGGCCGGGAACTGGCCGTGACGCTGGCCACCGCGCCGGGCGACGAGGCCGGGCTTTTTCTCACCAATTTTCCGGTGGATGGCTTCCTGTCCCATGCCAATCTGGCAGCGCGGCGGGCGGACATCATCACAGCGCGCATCATGGGCTGGGCCGATGGCAAGCCGGCGCTCGACTACACGGTGAATGCCGCGGCCGGCGTCCCGGCGATGACCGGGCCAGTGGGCGCTGATCGCCCGGTGAACGCCGTGCTGCCGGCCTGGGACCTGCTCGGCGGCACCTGGGCGGCCTTCGCCATGGTCAGCGCGTTGCACCGGCGGCGGCAGACCGGGGAGGGCGCCGAAATCCGCGTGCCGTTGTCCGATCTTGCCGCCACCTCGCTGTCCCATCTCGGCTTCGCGGCGGAGGCCATGCTGCACGGGGATCGCGGCCGGCTTGGCAATGACCTGTTCGGCGCCTTTGGCCGGGATTTCGCCACCGCCGATGGCCGCCGCATCTATCTTGTTGCCATCACACCGAAACAGTGGCGCGGGCTGGTGACGGCGCTCGATCTGGCTGAGGCGGTGGCAGGTGTGGAGGCCGCGACAGGCGCCAATTTCATTGCCGACGAAGGCGCACGCTTTACCTACCGGGCGCAGCTCTTCCCGTTGTTTGAAAAGGCGATGGCGGCCCTCGGGCTGGCCGAACTCGCGCCGCTGCTGGACGGTGCCGGCGTGACTTGGGGGCCATACCAGACACTGAGCGAAGCCGTACACGGCGATGCACGGCTGTTCACCGGCAATCCGCAATTCCAGACAATTACTCACAAATCAGGCCTTTCTTACCCCGCCGCCGGCCCGGCCGCGACGCTGGCTGGCGAACCGCGCGGGCCGGTGCGCCCGGCGCCGCGGCTGGGGGCTGATACCGACCAGGTTCTGACCGATGTGCTGGGTCTGGCCAGCGGCGCCGTCGGTGCCTTGCGCGACAAGGGGCTGGTGGCATGACGCCGGACGACATCGCCCATTGGCAGAATTGGGTCGGCAAGCCGGAGTGGCGCGAAGAGGTGCTGCACGGGCCGGACGTGATGCGTTTTGCCGAAGCCCTGCAATGGGACGTGGAGGCATTGGGCTGGCCGCCGCTCGGCCATCTGGCATTGTTCCTGCCGCCGCCGGGCCCCCGCGGGCCTGATGGCCACCCGGTGCGGGGCGGTTTCTTCCCGCCAGTCAGCCTGCCGCGGCGGATGTTTGCGGGGGCGACCTGTCGTTTCCACCGACCGCTGATTGCCGGTGCGCCCGCCATGCAGAAACGCGTGCTGACCAGCCTGACGCCCAAGCAGGGCAAGACGGGCGCGCTGCTGCTGGGCGAGGTGCGGATCGAGATCTGGCAGGACGGCGAGGTGGCGCTGGAGGAGGCGCAGACCATCGTCTGGCGCGACGATAGCCCTCCTGTGCCGCTGCCGGTCCCGGCCCCCCACGCGCCAAACGCCGATGCCATGTTCACGCCCACGCCATTGCAGTTGTTCCTGTTTTCGGCGGCCACGGCCAACGGGCACCGCATCCATTACGACCGTGCTTATGCAAGCGAGGAGGAGGGTTATCCTGGTCTCGTCGTCCACGGGCCCTTGGTGGCGGCGCAGCTGCTCGGCCTGTGGGAACGGCGCCATGGGCCAGCCAAGGCCTTTGAATTCCGTGCCGCCGCGCCGCTGTTTGCCGGGCAGCCGGTGGCGCTGAAGGCCAGTGAAGACGGCTTGCAGGCGCTGCGCTGTGACGGCACGGTGGCGATGACAGCGGCGGCAGGGTGAGACAGATGGACAGCGAGACCTTCGGCCTGTTGAAGGGCGAACTCGAACGTTATGTGGCCGAACGGCTGATCCCGGCCGAAGACCAGGTCGAGGAAATTGACGATATCCCGGCCGATATCGTCTCCGAATTCAAGGCGATGGGCCTGTTTGGCCTGTCCATCCCGCAGGAATATGGCGGGCTGGGCCTGACGATGGCGGAGGAGGCGGAGCTGGTCCGCATCCTCACCCGCGCCTCCGTCACTTTCCGCAGCCTGATCGGCACCACGGTTGGCATCGGCAGCCAGGGCATCATGATCGACGGCACGACCGAACAGAAGGCGCAGTGGCTGCCCAAGTTCGCCACCGGTGAGGCCATCGCCAGCTTTGCGCTGACCGAGCCGGGTGCCGGGTCCGATGCCGCCTCGCTGCGCTGTTCGGCGGTGCGGGAGGGCGATCATTACCGCATCAACGGCACCAAGCGTTACATCACCAACGCGCCGCGGGCGACCGTGTTCACCCTGATGGCGCGCACCGAAGCCGACGTGAAGGGCGCCGGCGGCATCAGTGCCTTCATCGTGCCGGCGGATACGCCCGGCATCACGCTGGGCAAACCCGATCGCAAGATGGGCCAGCGCGGTGCCAAGACCTGCGACGTGATCCTCGACAACGTGATGGTGCCGGCCGCCAACATCATCGGCGGCGTGCCCGGCCAGGGCTTCCGCACCGCGATGAAGGTGCTGGATCGCGGCCGCATCCACATCGCCGCCGTCGCGCTCGGCATGGCCGACCGGTTGATCGACATGAGCCTGACCTATGCCATGGAGCGCCAGCAGTTCGGCAGCCGGATCGGCGATTTCCAGCTGGTGCAGGCGATGCTGGCCGACATGGAGGTGGACCGGCTGACCACGGCGGCGCTGCTGGAGCGGACGGCGGCGCGCTTCGATGCCGGCGCAGTGACGCCGCGCGAATGCTCGGTGTTGAAACTTCACGCCTCGGAAGCGGTGGGCCGCATTGCCGATCGTGCGGTGCAGATCCACGGCGGCGCCGGTTACATGGCCGAATACAAGGTCGAACGTTTCTATCGCGATGTGCGGTTGCTCAGAATTTACGAGGGCACCAGCCAGATCCAGCAGACCATCATCGCGAAGGCCATGATGCGGGAGAAGAACTGATGCGCCGCGCGGCAATCGTGTCCCCGATCCGCACCGGGGTCGGTCGTTTCGGCGGCTCACTGGCCGGGTTCCCGGCGGGTGAACTGGGGGCGATCATCCTGAAGGCGCTGATCGAGCGCACGAAGATCGAGCCGGAACGCGTTGACGACGTGGTGTTCGCCCACGGCTATCCCAACGGCGAAGCGCCGTGCGTGGCGCGCTGGTCGTGGCTGGCGGCCGGCTTTCCTGAAAGCGTGCCCGGCGTCTCGCTCGACCGGCGTTGCGGATCGGGCCTGCAGGCCGTGATCGACGCCGCAATGCGGGTGGCCACCGGCGCCGCCGATATCGTGGTCGCCGGCGGCGTCGAAAGCATGAGCCAAGTTGAATATTACTCGATCGATCACCGGAATGGCGCCCGCATGGGCAGCACCACCTTCCACGACCGGCTGGTGCGCGGCCGGGTGATGAGCCAGCCGATCAGCCGTTATGGCGTGATTTCCGGCATGATCGAAACCGCCAACAACCTGGCGAAGGATTACGACATCAGCCGCGAAGCCTGTGATGCCTATGCCGCGCAAAGCCACCAGCGCGCCGCAAAGGCCTGGGCCGAAGGCAAGTTTGCCGATGAACTGGTGCCGATCGAAATCCCGCAGAAGAAGGGGCCGCCGATCATGTTTGCAGCCGACGAGGGCATCCGCGCCGATGCGACCCCGGACAGCCTCGCCGCGCTTCGCCCCATCGAGAAGGACGGCGTGGTGACTGCCGGCAACGCCAGCCAGCAGAATGACGGCGCCTCGGCCTGCTTGGTGGTGGCTGAAGAATTGCTGGCACCGCTGGGCCTTGAGCCGATGGCCTGGCTGACCGGGTGGGCGGCGGCGGGCTGCGATCCGTCGCGCATGGGCATCGGGCCGGTGCCGGCGGTGGAGCGGCTGTTTGCCCGCACCGGCATGAATTGGCGCGATATCGATCTGGTCGAACTGAACGAAGCCTTTGCGCCGCAAGTCCTTGCCGTGCTCAAAGGCTGGGGTTGGCATGATCCGGACAAGTTGAACGTCAATGGTTCTGGCATCAGTCTTGGCCATCCCATCGGCGCAACTGGCGGGCGCATTCTGGCGACGATGCTGCACGAAATGCGACGGCAAAAGTTGCGCTATGGCCTCGAAACCATGTGTATCGGGGGCGGGCAGGGACTGGCCGCCATCTTTGAAAGAGCCTGAGATCATAGTCGAAGCAAGTCGTTAACTTCTTTCCTGTTTTTCATGACTTCATAATTTGCTAACAACGGATCGAGATCGATTCGGGGGATCTTGCAACACGTGCAGGCTCTCCCGATCGGAGCGATCGCTCCGCTGTAAACCTCTATCCCCGGTCGGGGGCTAGGAACGGTGCCAGTCCTGCCGGGCTGGCACCGTCTTCCTTTTCCGGCTACCCCGGTTGCATGACCGAAACCGCCGCTCCCGCCGCCCTTGCCGGCATCCGTGTGCTCGATCTGTCGCGTGTGCTGGCCGGGCCGTGGAGCACGCAGATCCTCGCCGATCTGGGTGCGGATGTGGTGAAGGTGGAGGTGCCGGGGCGCGGCGACGATACGAGGGCGTGGGGCCCGCCGTTCCTGAAGGACGGTCATGGCGAGGACGAGATCGGCACCTCGGCCTATTACCTGGCCGCCAATCGCAACAAGCGCAGCATCGCGGTTGATTTCACCGATCCGGAAGGCGTCGCGCTGCTCCGCCGGCTGGCGGCCGAGGCCGATATTGTCGTCGAGAATTTCAAGGTGGGCGGTCTCGTCAAATACGGGCTGGATTGGGACAGTCTGCGGGCGGTGAAGCCCAGCCTTGTCTATTGTTCGATCACCGGGTTCGGGCAGACCGGGCCTTACGCATCCCGCGGCGGCTATGATTTCGTCGCACAGGGCATGGGCGGCTTCATGGCCATCACCGGCGAGGAGGGCGGCCAGCCGCTGCGGGCCGGGGTCGCCATGGCCGACGTCACCACCGGGCTGTATGCCACCATCTCCATCCTCGCCGCGCTGCGCCACGCCGAACGCACGGGGGAGGGCCAGCAGATCGACATCAGCCTGCTCGATACCCAGATCGCCTGCCTTGCCAACCAGGCGATGAACTGGCTGGTGGGCGGCATCGATCCGGGCCGGCTGGGCAACCGCCACCCGACCGTGGTGCCCTACAAGACATTCGATGTTGCCGATGGCACCATCATCATCGCCATCGGCAACGACGGCCAGTTCCGCGCCTTCTGCAAGCTGATGGGCGTGCCGCACGTGGCCGACGACCCGCGTTTCATCACCGCCAGCGCCCGCCTGATCAACCGCGATGCCATAGAAGCCGAAGTGCAACGGCTGGTGGCGGGCGAGCCGGGCCTGCCGCTGATCGAGCGACTGGCGGCGGCGGGCGTGCCGGCCGGGCCGGTGAACAGCATTTCCCAGGTCTTCGCCGATCCGTTCGTCACGGCACGCGGCACCGTCCACCGCTTCGAACGGGCCGACGGCGCCCGGATTCCCAGCGTTGCCTATCCGGGCAAATTGTCGGCCACGCCGGCAACAATGCGCCGCCCGCCGCCCCGCGTCGGCGAGGACCGCGCCAGCATCCTGGCCGACTGGCTGAAGGAATAGCTGAACCCTTTTGCCAACATTGTTTGTTAACTTTATGATGCTATTCGATAACTTGTCGTAACAGTTGCAGCGTCATGAGTTGGTGTCATGAACAATGCTGAATTGCATGGTGGCCCGTCGTGGCTGCGCCGGCTCTTTCTCGCGCCCGCTGCGCTGTGGATGGTCGCGCAGACGCATCTGGGCAGCTTCGTCGGCGGCTGGAGCGACAGCGGCCATTGGCCGGGCAACATCTGCTGGCTGGCAATCTGCTATTGCCTTGGCCACATGATGCTGGGCTGGGGCATGGCCTGGTTGCGGGATCGCCAGCTGCCGGGTGATGCGCTGTTCCTTGCCGCGATGGCCGGCGTCTTTCAGCTGGTGTGGGTCGTGATGGTGGCGGCGGCCGTGCCGCTGGCCTGGGCTGGCCTTTTCGTCTTCCTGCTGCAGCCCTTCATGGTGATCGCCGGGCTGGCCATCGTCCACCGCAGCCGCATCATCGCCCACTGATCGTCACGTGCCGCTGAAACGGGGCGGGCGCTTTTCCAGAAATGCCGTCATCGCCTCGCGATTGTCGTCGGTGGTGTGGGCCAGGGCCTGCATCGCCGCCGAAAGCTGCAGGATCGTGTCCAGATTGGCCTGCCGCGCCTCCCACAACAGCCGCTTGGTCATGCGGACGGCCTGCGGCGGATTGGCGGCAATGCGGAGCGCATAGGCCCGGGCGGCATCGAGCAGTTCGCCATCGGGCACCACCTTGCTGACCAGCCCGATCTGCAGCGCTTCGACAGCGTCGATCATGTCGCCGGTCAGCGCCATTTCGGCGGCCTTGGCATGGCCCACCACGTGCGGCAGCAGCCAGGCCCCGCCGTCGCCGGGGATGATGCCCAGCTTGACGAAACTCTCGGCAAATTTCGCGCTTTCGCCCGCCACGCGGATGTCGCACATGCAGGCCAGATCGCAGCCCGCACCGATGGCCGGGCCGTTGACTGCTGCCACGATCGGCACCTCAAGGCTGGCAAAGGCGCGCGGCAGGCGCTGGATGCCGGTCAGGTAATTGCGGCGCGTTTTGATCGGCGCGGCGCTGGCCAGCCCGTCACCGCTGGCCATCTTCTTCAGGTTGCCGCCCGACGAAAAGGCGCTGCCCGCCCCGGTGAGGATCGCGACGCGCGCCTGCCCGTCGCTTTCCAGCCGCGCCAGTGCCGCCAGGATGGCGTCCACCATGTCGTCATCCGACACCGGGTTCCTCAGCTCCGGCTGGTTCAGCGTGAGCGTGACGATGTGGCCATCGCGTTCATACAGGACTGGGGATGTCACGAGGCTCTCCTTGGCGGTCACGTCAGTTTTGACACATTTGACACGGATTGCGTGGTTGGCCGTTGAAATCTTTATGTTTTCAATTTTTCGGCGTGTTTTCCCGCAACAGATCCGAAGGCTGGGATCATGGCAGGCTTTGGCCCTGTAGGACAGGTGGGCACCCTCAACGCACCCCCAGCCCGCGTGCAATGATGCCGCGCAGGATTTCGCGGGTGCCGCCGCGCAAGGATACCATCGGCGCGATCTGCACCGTGGCGTCCAGCGTGGCCAGCAGGCGTCCGGGCAGATCGGGGATCAACGGCAGCAGGCTGCGCGCCACCTCGGGAATGACCTGTTCGAACGTCGCGCCCAGGTCCTTCACCATCGCCGCCTCCAGGCCTGCGTCCTCGCCGGCTTCCAGCAGGGCCGCGAGCCCACGCGCCATCAGGCGCAGCACCATCAGATGGGCGGCCAGCCGGCCGATGGCGGCGTGTGCCGCGGTCACATCAGGCAGCGCCGCCACCAGTTCCTCGGCCAGCACCAGCGTGGACAGGAAGCGTTCGGGGCCGGAGCGTTCATAGGCCAGCTCGCTCATCACCTGCTGCCAGCCATTGCCCTCGACACCCACCAGCGCATCGGCGGGCACGAACACATCGTCGAAATGCACCTCGTTGAAATGATGCTCGCCCATCAGGTCGATAATCGGGCGGACGCTGAGGCCCGCCGAGTCCATCGAAACCAGCAACTGCGACAGGCCTTCGTGTCGTTGCCCCTCTCCGGTGCGGCAGAGCAGCAGCATGGCGTGGGCCTTGTGGGCATAGGTGGTCCACAATTTCGTGCCGCTGACCCGCCAGCCGCCCGCCACGGGGCGGGCGCGCGTGGTCAGCGCGGCCAGGTCCGATCCCGCCCCCGGCTCGCTCATGCCGATGCAGGCGTAGGTCTCGCCACGCGCGATGCCGGGCAGGAAACGCGCCTGCTGGTCCGGCGTGCCGAATTTCAGCAGCAGCGGCCCGGTCTGGCGATCGGCGATCCAGTGCGCCGCCACCGGTGCGCCGGCGGCGAGCAGTTCCTCGATCACCACCAGCCGGTCGAGCGCGCTTTTCTCATGGCCGCCCAGCGCCCTGGGCCACGTCATCCCCAACCAGCCGCGCTGGCCGAGCTTGCGGCTGAAATCGGGGCTGTGGCCATTCCAGCTGTGGGCGCGCACGTGCGCCGGCAGGGCGGCGAGCTCGCCGGCCAGAAACCCCCGCACGTCGGCGCGCAGGGCGGCGCGCTCCGCTGTCTCGCCCACCACCGGGAAACGGAACCGGTCACCTTCGCTGGCGCTGCCGGGCAGGTCCATCGCCGGCTCGTCCGTCGCCACAGCCCACAGGCTGCGCCGGGCCAGCACCTGCGCCCCCAGCCGGGCGTGCCAGTCATGCTCGCTGCCCGCCACGTCGCGGCGCTGCCACAGCGCGCGGGTGAACAGGCCCAGCCGATGCTCCGCCGTCACGCCGATGGCGCCATGCAATTGATGGGCCAGCGCCGCCACCACGCCCGCCGCCTCGCTGGCGCGCGCCTTGGCGGCGGCCACCTGCTGCCAGCGCTCGCCTTCCAATCCCGGCTTGGCCAATCCCATCCCGGCCAGACCCATCCCGGCCAGACCCATCCCGGCCAGCCCCATGGCCGCGCCGGCGGCGGCCACTTCGGCGGCCATCTGCGCCAGGCTGTGCTGCACCGCCTGGTTCTTCGCCAGCGGCTTGCCGAACTGCTGGCGGGTCTGCGTCCAGTCGAGCGTGAGGGCGAGGACGGTTTCGGCGAGGCCGGCGATTTCCGCCGTGGCCAGTGCCGCCCGCCAGAGCGCGCCAGTGGCCAGCGCGTCGGCCAGCGGCCACGGTGCGCCCGCGCGGCCGTGGGCGCGGGCGATGGCCAGCACGCTGATCGCGTCCAGCCCCAGCCCGCCGTCAGCCTCTGGCACCAGTGCCAGTGGCAACCCGGCCCCGGCAATCACGTCCCAGCCGTCCACCGTTTCGCCGGCGCGCGCCTGCCGCAGCCGCGCCTCGGTCGCTTCCCGCGCAAACAGCCGGCTCACCTGGTCGATCAGCACTGCATCCATCGGCGCAGCTTAGGAACAGCCGCCCGGTTCGCACAGGCTGGAAATAGCGTCAGCCATTGCGCCAGTCGGCGCGATACTCCACCAAGGCACCATGCTTTCGGTGCTCGACATGTTCCGCGTGGGCGTTGGCCCGTCCAGTTCGCACACGGTGGGGCCGATGCGGATCGCGCAGCGCTATGGCCAGCGGCTGGCGCGCCGGACGTGGCCCGACGGGGCGCGGGTGGTGGTGACGTTGATGGGCAGCCTCGCCTTCACCGGCCACGGCCATGGCACGCTGCGCGCCGTCGCGCTGGGCCTGCTCGGCCACGCGCCGGAACGCTTCGATGCCGCTGCCGCCGAAGCCGATCTGGCCGGCATCTCCCAATCGCACCGGTTGGCGTGCGGCCTCGGTTTTGATCCGGCCAGCGATATCAGGCTGGATTACGACAGCCGCGACCTGCTCCACCCCAATGCCATGCGGCTGGCGGTGATGGCGGGCGACGATGTGCTGGCGCAGGAAGACTGGTTTTCCACCGGCGGCGGCTTCATTGCCAGCCGCCGCCAGTTGCAGCGCGCCGCGCCCGCTGATCGGGTGGACACCGGCAAGCAGGTTCCGCACAATTTCGGCAGCGCCGCCGAACTGCTGGCGATTGCCGAGGCGACGGGCCTCAGCCTGGCCGAGATCGTGCTGGCCAACGAAGACGCGATGCGGTCGCGCGGCGCCACGCTGGCCGGGCTGGACCGGGTGATCGCGGTGATGCTGGCCTGCATCGATCGCGGGCTCACCACCACCGGCATCCTGCCCGGCGGCCTGAAGGTGGAACGGCGCGCGCCCGCCCTGTGGCAGCAGTTGCAGGATGGCCGCAGCGCGAACGAGCCGGAACGGCTGTTCGACTGGCTGAACGTCTATGCGATGGCGGTGAACGAGGAAAATGCCGCCGGCGGACAGGTCGTCACCGCGCCGACCAATGGCGCGGCCGGCATCCTGCCCGCCGTGATGAAACATTATTGCGACACCGATGATCATCGCCGCCGTTTCCTGCTGACGGCCGGCGCGGTCGGCCTGCTCTACAAGCAGCGCGCGTCGATCTCCGGCGCGGAAATGGGCTGCCAGGGCGAGGTGGGCGTGGCCTGTTCGATGGCAGCGGCAGGGCTGGCTGCCGTCTGGAACGCCTCTCCGCAGCAGGTCGCCAACGCGGCCGAGATCGGCATGGAGCATAATCTCGGCCTCACCTGCGATCCCGTCGGCGGGCTGGTGCAGATCCCCTGCATCGAGAGGAATGCCATCGGCGCCGTGAAGGCGGCCAACGCCGCGCGGCTGGCCCTGCACCGCAGCGGCCACGGCCGCGTGAGCCTTGACCAGGTGATCGAGACGATGCGCCAGACCGGCATCGACATGAGCCACAAGTACAAGGAAACCAGCCAGGGCGGCCTGGCCGTCAACGTCGTGGAGTGCTGACCATGCTGATCATCCGCGCCCTCTGCCTTGTCATCTTGGTCAGCCTGTCGGCCTATACGGTGCCGGTCGTGCTGGCGGAGCCCAACCTGTTCCCGGCCTTCTTTGGTGCCATTGCCGGCGGCGGCTGGCAGGGGCAGTTCAACCTCGATTTCCTGTTCATGCTCACCCTGTCGGGCCTTTATGTCGGCTGGCGGCATCGCGGCTCGCCCGCCGGCCTGCTGCTGGGTGCGCTGGCGTTCTTGGGCGGGGCGCTGTTCCTGTCGGTCTGGCTGTTCGTCCAGAGCTTCCGCTGTGATGGCGACGTGCGCCGGCTGCTGGTGGGTTGACGCGCCCGCCCATGGCGCCAATCTGGCGGGGTGAGCATCATCGCCCTTCATTCGGCTGAGGCCAGCCTCGTTCTCGAACATGGCCGTGATGCGCTGCTGTGGCGGCACCTGGGCCTGCGTGTGGCCACGGATGGCCTGCCGGCGCTGGCGACAACGCGCGGCGCGGCGACCTTCTCGCTGGATGATGATGTGCCGTTCGCCACCGCGCCGGGGTTGGGCTGGTTCGGGCCGCTGGCCGTCAGCGCCAGGGGGCGGGTGCTGCGCTGGGTGGTGGAGGACGTGGCGCAGACCGCCGATGCGGTGCGCGTGACGCTGGCCGATGCCGATACCGGCCTGCGGCTGGAACAGGCGTTCCGCGTCGTGTCCGGCGGGTTCGAGATTGCCGCCAGCCTGGGCAATGATGGGCCGGTGCCGCAGCCCATCGATCACATCGCCAGCGCGCTGCTGCCGCTGCCGGCGGGGCTGGATCGCATATTGTCGTGGCGCGGCCGCCATGCCGCCGAATTCGTGGAATGCGTGGAGGCCATGCCCGAACAGCAGTGGCGGCGCGAAGGTCGGCGCGGGCTGCCGGGCCATGGCGGGCCGCCGGGGCTTTACCTGCTGGGGGAGGGCGCGGGCTGGGATCAGGGCTTGGCGCTGGCGGCGCAACTGGCGTGGTCGGGCGATGCCGCGATTGCGGTCGAGCGGGACGACGAGGGCCGGCACCTGCTGAGCGCCGGCATTACCGATGCGATCACCCTGCAGCCGGGCGAGCGGTTCGATGCGCCGCCGTTGCTGCTGGCGATCAGCGGGCGCGGTCGCAATGGCGCGATGGCGCAGATGCACGCGATGGTGCGCGCCCGGCTGCCGGCGCTGGGCCCGCGGCCGGTGCACCTCAACAGCTGGGAAGCCTGTTATTTCCGCCACGATACCGCGCGCATTCTGGAACTCGCCCGTGCGGCGGCCGATGTGGGGGCAGAGCGGTTCATCCTCGATGACGGCTGGTTCAAGGGCCGCAACGACGACACATCGGGGCTGGGCGACTGGACGCCCGATCCGATCAAATATCCCGACGGACTGACGCCGCTGGCCGAGGCCGTTACCGCCATGGGCCTGCAGTTCGGCCTGTGGGTCGAACCGGAAATGGTCAATCCGGACAGTGATTTATACCGCACCCGTCCCGATTGGGCCCTGCACATTCCCGGCTCGCCGCAACCCACGGCCCGCAACCAGCTCGTGCTGAACCTGTCGCTGCTGCCGGTGGAGGACTATCTGTTCGACGCGCTCGACCAGCTGCTGCGCGAGGTGCCGATTTCCTACCTGAAATGGGATCACAACCGCGATCTCGCGCCGGCTGGCGGCGTGGGGCAGGTGCAGGGTCTGTATCGTCTGCTGGCCCGGTTGCGCGCGGCGCATCCTGACGTGGAGATCGAAAGCTGTGCCGGTGGCGGCGGCCGCTGTGATGCCGGCATTGCCGCCTTCACCCAGCGCTTCTGGACCAGCGACAATCTCGATCCCGAGAGCCGGGTCGCCATCCAGCGCGGCTTCCAGGCCTTCTTCCCGCCCGAGGTGATGGGCGCCCATGCCGGCGCCAGCCCGGCCCACGCCACCGGTCGCCGGCACACGCTGGGCTTTCGCGCCGGTGTGGCGATGGCGGGCCATTTCGGCGTCGAGATGGACCCGGCGAAACTGCCGGATGCGGAGCGGGAGGAACTCGCGCGCTGGATCGCCTTCCACAAGCAGTGGCGGCATTTGTTGCATGGCCAGACGCTGGTGATGGGGGAGGGGAGTGATGGCCTCGTCTGGCAGGCCAGCGGTAACGGGCGCGAATGGCTGCTGCTGGTCACACGGACGTCGCCGCCGCAGGATCGCCGGCCGCAGCCGCTGGCGCTGCCCTTCCTCGCTGGCGTCGGCGCCATCACGGCGACACTGCTCGCCCGCGCGGGAACCACACCGCACAAGGGCTTTGGCGAGCCTGCCTTCCTTTCTGACCTGTCAGATGGCGTCACTTTTCCCGCTGACTGGCTCGCCCACGCCGGCCTGCCGCTGCCGCCGCTGCTCGCGCAATCGGTGGCGATTTTTCACCTGAAGGCCTGACGCCTCAGCCGTTCCGCCGCGCCAGATATTGCCACAGGATGCCGCGCTGGATCTCGTTGGTGCCGGCATAGATCGAACCGGCGCGGTCGTTGAGATATTTCGGGAAGGCCTTGGCCGCCCACGCCGGGCCAACGCCTTCACCATCGGCCGGCGCGGCAAAGCCGGGCACGTCGCCGCCGGGCAGGGTCAGGTGCGGCTGATAGGCTTCCACCCACGGCAGCGCCGCTTCCACCTCCAACTCGGTCAGGCGCTGGGACAGCTCGGTGCCCAATATCTTCAGCGCGCTCGCCATCGGGCCGGGCGCAGCGCCGTTCGACAGGCCGGCGTTGAATTGCAGTTCCAGCGCGTCCAGCGCCTCGATCTCGGCTCGCAGGGCGGCCACTCGCCCCGGCATGGCCTGGCCGGTCTCGGCAAGATGCACCAGCAACTTGTCGATACGGCCAACCAGCGACGGCGCATAGGCATGGCCGCCGCGTTCGAATTCCATCAGATATTTGGCCACGGTCCAGCCATCGTCGATGCGGCCGACGGCGTTTTCCACCGGCACCCGCACGTCGTCGAAGATCACCTCGTTCTGCACATGCTCGCCCGACAGCGAGATGATCGGGCGCACCGTCACGCCCGGCGTCTTCATGTCGATCAGCAGGAAGGTAATGCCCAGCTGCGGCTTTTCGAGGCGCGTGGTGCGGACCAGACAGAAGATCCAGTCCGCATAATGGGCGTGCGTCGTCCAAATCTTGCGGCCGGTGCAGACGAAGTGATCGCCGTCGCGCTCCGCTTTCATCTGCAACGAGGCAAGGTCGGAGCCGCTGTTCGGTTCCGAATAGCCCTGGCACCAGAATTCATCGCCGGCCAGCATCGGCGGCAGGAAACGGCGCTTCTGTTCCTCGGTGCCATAATGCAGCAGCACCGGCCCGCACATGCCAAGGCCCATGGGGGACAGCGGCGGCGCACCGGCTTCGGTCGTCTCGCGCGCGAAGATATAGCGCTGCGCCACGCTCCAGTCGCAGCCGCCCCATTCGCGCGGCCAGCTTGGCGCCACCCAGCCGCGCGCGTGCAGTTTCTTCTGCCAGGCGATGGCGATGTGCGGCGGGGCATAGACGCTGGTCATGCCGGCGGCAGCGGCGCGCAGATCGGGGGTCAGCTCGGCGGCAAGGAAGTCGCGAACCTCGTCGCGGAACTTCAGATCGTCTGCGCTCCAGGCCAGTTGCATCGCCAGTCTCCCGTCATGCCAGCATGGGCGCGGGCGCGATGCGCGCCACTGTCATTGTTCCCAGTCGCGCACCCTCAGGCCCGCTTCGAACATCCCGCGCTGCCGCAGCCGGGGGCCAAGGAAGCCATAGAAGAACCAGTCCTTCACGGCATAGGGCGTCAGCGCATAGAGCAGCCGTTCGGTCAAATTCCAGCGCACATGGCCCTTGGCCTGCCGGCGCGGCGCCGGCCAGCAGACATGATCGGCGGCGTGGGTGAGCCGGCCGACCTTCAGGATGCGGTGGATCAGTTCGTGATCATAAAGCACGAACGGCCAGTCATCATTCTTCGGGCCCCCGGCGGCCATCAGCGGGGCGATGCGGAAACACTGGCCAAAGGTGCCGGTGTGGCCCTGGCCCGACAGCAGGCTGGCGGTGACCGCCATGCGGTGGCGGATGACGACGTTCTTTGGCGCGTCATAGGGGCCATAGATGTCAAAGGCCTGCACGCCCACCACGCGCGGGTCATTGCCCAGCAGCTGATCGGCGCGGCTGATGTAATGCGGCGGGTAGAAGGTGTCGGCATCCCAGAAGGCGATGTTGTCCGCCGCCAGTTCCTGCGCCACCTCCAGTCCGCGGCGCAGGGCAAAGGTGTGGCCCTGCCGTGTTTCGCTGACCAGCATGGCGCGCGGACTGTCCTTGATGGCGTCGGCCACGATCGCCGCGCTGTCGTCGGTGGAACCATTGTCCACGCACACAAGGCAGATGTCGCCGCGATCCTGTGCCAGCGCGCACGCCACCGTGGGCGCGATGAACTTCGCCTCGTTGTAGAAGGCGATGACGATGACCCATTTCGGGTGGAAAGCAGCAACCATGGCATTGGCCTTACCGGAGGTGGTGCTTGACCGGCAAGCGCCGCGCCGCCACCGTGGCCCGTGATGCTGGCCAATGCGGATCTGGCGCGGCTGGTGGTGCCGCTGGCGATCGGGCTGCTGATCGGGCTGGAACGCGGCTGGCAACAGCGCAGCGCGGTGCCCGGCAGCCGGGTAGCGGGATTGCGGACGTTCGGCCTGTTCGGGCTGATCGGCGGCCTTGCCGGCTATGCATCGGGATTGGCGCAGGGCGCGCTGGTTGCAGCCGTGCTGCTGCTTGCCGGCTGTGCGCTGGTGGTGATCGGTTACCGGCGCGACAAGGCGCCCAGTGCCACCACCGAAGCGGCAGCGCTGGTCACGCTGGGGCTGGGCTGGCTGGCCGGGCAGGGGTTGCCTGTGCCGGCGCTGGCGCTGGCGGTCGTCACCGCCTTCCTGCTGTCGCAGCGGGCGCGGCTGCACGCCTGGATCGAAGGGCTGAGCCCCGAGGATTTCCACGCTGCCGTGCTGTTCGCGGTGATCGCCGGCGCGCTGTGGCCGGTGCTGCCCGACCGGGCGATGGGGCCGCTGGCGGCGTGGAATCCGCGCGAATTGTGGCTGGTTGTCGTGGTGGTGTGCGCCATCGGCTTTGCCGGCTATGCGCTGGGCCGGCGGCTGGGGCCGGGCCGCGGCCTGCTGGCGGCGGCCGCCGTGGGCGCGATCTACAGCAGCACTGCCGTCACCGCGGCACTGGCCCAGCGCCTGAAGACAGAGACGGAGGCGCGCCCCCGCCTTGCTGCCGGCATCGCCATTGCCTCCGTCGTGATGTTTGCCCGCACCAGCGTGCTGGTGGCGGCGCTGGTGCCGTTCGCGGCCCCCGGTTTCGCGCTGGTGGTCGGCCCGGCGGCGGTGCTGGCGCTGGGGCTGGCCTGGCTGCTGGCGCGCCGGGCGGCGGCGGCACCGGCCGGGGCGGCCCCCGCCGGCAACCCGTTCGCGCTGCTGCCGGCGCTGGGCTTTGCCGTGCTGGTGGCGCTGGTGCAGCTGGCGGTGGTGTGGATGCAGCAGCGTTTTGGCGGCAGCGGCGTCGCCGTCACGCTGGCGCTGGCCGGCGCGATGGACGTCGATGCGGCCATCGTGGCGCTGAGGGCGGTGCCGCGCGGCAGCATCGATGCGACGCTGGCCGGCGTGATCCTGGCGCTGCCGGTGCTGCTCAACACGCTGCTGAAGACCGGGGTGACGGTGGCGATGGCCGGCCGGCCCGGCTGGCGGGCGGCGTGGCCCTTGCTGGCGGCGGCGGCGGCGATGCTGGCCGGCTTTGCGCTGTCCGCCGGCGCGTGGTGGCCGTAAGGCATCGCGATGACCGCCCTCCCGCTGCGCCCGCTCTACGTTGCCACCATCCTTGCCGGCAGCTTCCTGCTGTTCCTGGTGCAGCCGATGTTTGGCCGCATCGTGCTGCCGGTGCTGGGCGGGTCGCCCAGCGTGTGGAACGTCGCCATGCTGTTCTACCAGGCGGCGCTGTTGCTGGGATATCTTTACGCCAACCAGCTGCAGCGGCTGGCGGTGCGCCGGCAGATGCAGGTGCACCTGGCGCTGTTTGGCCTCGCTGCGCTCACCCTGCCCATCGGCATGGCGGGCTGGTATCCGCCTGCCGCGGGGCATGATCCCACCCTTTGGCTGCTGGGCCTGCTGGCCGTCTCGATCGGGCCGGTGTTCTTCGTGGTGTCGGCGCAGGCGCCGCTGATGCAGGCGTGGTTTGCCCGCACCGGCGACGCCGATGCCGCCAATCCCTATTTCCTCTATGCCGCTTCCAACCTTGGCAGCTTTGGCGCGCTGATCGCCTATCCGTTGCTGGTCGAACCGCTGGCCGGGTTGTGGCCGCAGCGGCTGGCGTGGTCCGCAGGCTTCGTGGCGCTGGCCGGCCTGGTGGCGCTGTGCGGGCTGCGCGCTGGCAGCAGCGTTCAGCCGTCAAGCGGCCCCGTCACCATCACCGCGCGGCAACGGCTGCGCTGGGTGGCGCTGGCGGCGGTGGCGTCGGGCCTGCTGTTGTCCACCACCACGCACCTGACGACCGATCTGATGGCGATGCCGCTGCTGTGGGTGGTGCCGCTGGCCCTCTATCTCCTCAGCTTTGTCATCGCCTTTTCCGATGCCGGCCCGGCTTTCACCCGTCGCGCTGTCGCTGCTGCGCCCTATGCGCTGCTGCTGCTGGGCGCGCCGGTGTTCCTCTCGGGCCAGGGGCCGGGCTATGGCATGGCGCTGGCGGTGGCGGGGCTGGTGCTGCTCCTCGTGCTCACCGTTGCCCTGCACGGCACGCTGGCGCAGGAGCGGCCGGCGGCGGCGGGCCTGACCAGTTTCTACCTGTGGATGTCGGTGGGCGGTGCGCTTGGCGGCCTGTTCTGTGCACTCGCCGCGCCGCTGCTGTTTTCCTGGCCTTGGGAGCATCCGCTGCTGCTCCTGATGGCCGCTGCGCTGATCTCGCGCGGCTGGCGGGCCCTGGCCGTCCCGGCTTTGCTGGCCGGGGCGATGCTGCTGGCCGGCGGTGCGACCCAGCTCAGGAAAGGGCTGGCAGGCGCCTATCAGCGCAGCTTCTTCGGCGTCTATGCGGTGGAGGATTATGCCCGCCTCGATGCCCGCGGGCTGAAGCACGGCACCACGCTCCACGGCCTGCAATCGCGTGATCCCGCCCGCGCCCTGCAGCCCACCACCTATCATGTCGCCGGCAGCGGCGTCGGGCAGGCGCTGGCAGCAGTGACGGCACAAAAGGGCGCGGCGGCGCGCATTGGCGTTGTCGGTCTGGGCACCGGCACGCTGGCCTGCCACGCCGGCCAGCCGGCACCCGCAGGCGGGGCGAATTACCGGTTTTTCGAGATTGATCCGCTGGTTGTCGCCATTGCCCGGCAACGCTTCACCTATCTGTCGCGGTGCACGCCGGATGCCGCGATGGTGGTCGGCGATGCGCGGCTGACGCTGGCGCAGCAACAACCCGGCAGCTTTGATCTGCTCGCCATCGATGCCTTTTCCTCCGATGCCATCCCGCTCCACATGATGACTCGCGAAGCCTTTGCCATCTATGGCCGCGCGCTCGCCGCCGATGGCCTGCTGGTCATCCACGTCACCAACCGCTTCCTCGATCTGAAACCGGTGGTGGCCGGGCTGGCGGCGGCGGGCGGCTGGCAGGCGGTGCATCTGGAATACCGGCCGGCGGCTGATGACAGGCTGGCCAACCGGTCGGACTGGATTGCCCTGTCACGCGATCCCGCCCGCATCGCGGCACTGCGCTCTGCCAACCCGGCCTGGGCCGCCCTGCCGCCGGCCAGCCGAACGGTGTGGAGCGATGATTTCGCCTCGGTTCTGCCGACGCTGCGCTGGCGGCGGACGTGACGCGGGTTGATTGGCAGGGCGCGTGCCATTAGGGGTTGGCCGATGTCGCGCCCTCCTTCCCATCCGGCCCAAAGGTCGGCTCTGCCCAGCGGCGTCCACCCGTTCCCGCATGATCACCTGCTCGGCATCGCGCAGCTGAAACCCTGGGAAATCGCCTTCCTCCTCGACGAGGCGGAACAATGGGTGGAGATGAACCGTGCCGGCGCCGCCAAGCATGATGGCCGGCTGGCGGGCCTGACCCAGATCAACGCCTTTTTTGAGAACTCCACGCGCACGCTCCTCAGCTTTGAAATCGCCGGCAAGCGACTGGGGGCCGATGTCGTCAATCTTGGCGTGTCCGGTTCCAGCGTGAAGAAGGGCGAGACGCTGCTCGATACCGCGCTCACCTTGAATGCCATGCACCCTGACATGATCGTGATCCGCCACGCCTCGTCGGGGGCAGTGCAGCTGATTTCCGAAAAGGTCGGCTGCCCGGTGCTGAATGCGGGCGATGGGCGGCATGAACACCCCACCCAGGCGCTGCTGGATGCGCTCACCATCCGCCGCAGGAAGGGCCGCATCGCCGGGCTGAGGGTGGCGATCTGCGGCGATATCCTGCACAGCCGCGTCGCCCGCTCCAACTTCCAGCTGCTGGCCAGCCTTGGCGCCGAAGTGCGTGCTGTCGCGCCGCCGACCCTGCTGCCGGAAGGCCTTGATGGCTATGCCGTTACCAGCTTCACCGACATGGATGCCGGCCTCGCCGGGGCAGATGTGGTGATGATGCTGCGCCTGCAGACGGAGCGGATGGAGGGAGCCTATGTGCCCAGTCCGAGGGAATATTTCCGCTTCTATGGCCTCACCGAAGCGCGGCTGGCCAAGGCCGCGCCCGACGTGCTGGTGATGCACCCCGGCCCGATGAACCGCGGCGTGGAGATCGACGGCGCCATTGCCGACGACATCGCCCGCAGTGCCGTGACCGAGCAGGTGGAAATGGGCGTTGCCGTCCGCATGGCCTGCCTTGATGTGCTCACCCGCCGCCGCCGCGGCGTGGAGGGCTGGGCATGACCGGCCGCATCGCCATCACCGGCGCGCGCGTCATCTGCCCGGCCAGCGGGCATGACGGGGTGGCCACCATTCTGATCGACGGGCGTACCGTCGCCGGCATCGGCCAGTCCGAAGCGCCGTCTGATGCGACCGTGATCGACGCGCGTGGATTGGTGGTGGCACCCGGCCTGATCGATGCCGGCGTGTTCAAGGCCGATACGGCGGCTGCCAATGCCGGCGGCATCACCCGCATGGTGCTGATGCCCGATCAGTCGCCGCCGCTCGATGAACCCGCGCTGGTCGCCTACGCCCAAGGATCGGGCAAGCCCGATGTGTGGGTGCATCCGCTTGCCGCCGCCACGCGCGGATTGAAAGGTGAGGAACTGGCCGAGATCGGGCTGGCCAAGGCGGCGGGCGCCGTGGGAGTCGCCACCGGGCGCAAGGCGATTGCCGATGCGCGCGTCATGCACCGGCTGCTCGCCTATGCCCGCGCCTTTGGCCTGACGGTCGTCACCCACGCCGAGGAGGCGGCGCTCACCGCCGGCGCTGTCGCCACCACCGGCGAATATGCGACACGGCTGGGCCTGGCGGCCGCACCGGCCTTTGCCGAAGCGCTGGCCATCATCCGCGATTGCCGCCTGGCCGAAGCCACGGGCGCCGCGCTCCACATAAGGCAGGTCACCACCGCCGAAGGACTGGCCGCCGTGCGCGCGGCGCGGGCGCGGGGCGTCGACGTGACGGCCGGCATCACGCCCGCCCACCTGATGCTGAACGACATGGCGGTGGCGGGTTTCCGCAGCTTTGCCCGCCTGTCGCCGCCGCTGCGCGATGAACGCGACCGGCTGGCCGCCATCGAAGGCGTGCGCGACGGCACCATCACCATTTTGTCGTCGGGCCACGATCCCTTGAGCCAGGAAGACAAGCGCCAGCCCTTTGCCGATGCGCGCGCCGGCATGGCGGGGGCAGAAACCCTGCTGGCGCTGGGGCTTGGCCTTGTGCGTGATGGCGTCGTCTCGTTGCCTGGGCTGGTGGCGATGCTCAGCACCAATCCGGCCCGGCGCTTTGGTCTTGTCGCCGGAACGCTGCAACTCGGCGCACCGGCCGACCTGGTGGTCTTTGATCCGGATGCGCCCTGGCGTATCGACGGCCATCGTTTTCACGGCGCCGGCAACACCCCCTTTGACGGGTTGCCCACGGCTGGCCGGGTCCGCCTGACGATCAAGGGCGGTGACATTGTTTGGGAGGATCAGGTTTGGCGGGCGTGAAGGCAATTGGCGCACTGCTCGTGCTGGCGTTGGTGGCGGGTGATCCGGCGCTGGCGGCCCAGCGCAAGAAGAAGGGCAAGAAAAGCCGGGCCAGCCGCCCCGCTGCCGCCGCCCCGGCGCGCGCCACCCCGCCGCCGCCATCGGTGCGGCAGGGCGTGGAATTGTGGCGCGCCGGCAAGTGGGATGATGCCGTCGAAATGTGGCAGCCGTTCGCGCAGGATGGCGACGCCGATGCCATGTTCAACATGGGCCAGGCCTATAAACTCGGCCGCGGCGTCACCATGGACAAGACGATTGCCCGCGACTGGTATCGCCGCGCCGCGGTGAAGGGCCATCTGCCGGCACAGGCCAACCTGGGCATCCTGCAGTTCCAGGCCGCCGAAAAGGCCGAGGCCGTGCGCTGGCTGAAGGCCGCGGCCGACCGGGGCGAGATGCGCGCGCAATATGTGCTGGGCATCGTGCACTGGAACGGTGATGGCGCGGCGAAATCGCTGCCACTGGCCTATGCCTATCTGGTGCGCGCCGCCGCGCAAGGCCTGCCCGAAGCCACCAAGGCGCTGAACGAACTGAGCCAGGCCATCCAGCCACTGGACCGTGCCAATGGCTGGCAGATCGCCACCTCGCTGGCCAACGGCAGCGGCATTCCCGCCCAGTTCCAGACCGGCATCCAGCCGCCGCCGATGATGGCGATCACCTCGCCGCCGCCGCCCGTGGTCGTTGCCAATGCCTCCGCCGCACCCGCTGCTCCTGCGCCGCAGCCGGGCAGCAGCAGCAACACGGCCGCGCTGAACGAAGCCGCGCTGAAGGCCGCCGAAGCCGGCACCTCGGTGGAAACGCCGGTGGCCATGCAGCCGGCAGCGCCTGCCGCGGTCGCCACCCCGGCCGTGACGCCGCCCGCCGCACAGCCAACGCCGCCGCGCGCGCCCGATCGCACCGCCGAAATCGCTGCGGAAAAACGCGCTGCCGATGCAAAGCTGGCTGCGGACAGGCGCGCCGCCGAAAAGACGCTGGCTGACAAGCGCGCCGCCGAGAAGAAGGCTGCCGACAAGAAGGCCGCCGACAAGAAAGCTGCCGAGATCAGGGCTGCGGAGGCGAAGGCTGCTGCGGAGAAGGAAAAGGAAACCGGCTGGCGCATCCAGCTGGGCACCTATCCCAGCCAGAAAACCGCCGAGGCCGCCTGGACCAAACTTGCCGCGTCGAACAAGAAGGACGTGAAGGGCCTGCGTCCCACCTATGGCAAGTTCGGCGGCAATTACCGCCTGCAGGTCGGCCCGTTCCCGACGCGCGAGGACGCCAACAAGGGCTGCAAGACGCTGGAAATCGGCAAGAACGGCTGTTTCGCGTTCAATATCGATTGAGTTGGCAGGCGGCTCCGGCGGGCGAGGTCGGTGAGCCTGCCCGCCGGGGCCTCCTGAGCCTTACGCCGCGGCCTGCGCTGCCAGCCCCGGCCACTTCGCCCACAGCGCCTCCCGGCGCTTCAGCATTTCGGCGCGGGCCTTGTCCTTGACCGGGCCAAAGCCGCGCACGTCCTGCGGCAGCTTGGCAATGGCGATGGCCAGCCCGATGTTGGCCGGGTTCACGTCGGCGATGAGGCGGGCCACGTCGGCTTCGAAGGCGGCGATGTCGGCGCGTTCGTGGCGGCGTTCCTCGGTATAGCCGAAGATGTCGAGCGCGGTGCCGCGCAGGCCCTTCAGCCTGGCCAGCACGCCGAACGCCTTGAACACCCACGGGCCAAAGCTGATCTTCTTCGGGCGGCCCGTGGCCGGATCGGTGCGGGTGAGGAGCGGCGGGGCGAGCAGCACGCGGGGTTTGCCGTCAGCAAACTGCGCCTTGTAGGCGGCTTCGAACCGGCCATCGGAATAGAGGCGCGCCACCTCATATTCGTCCTTGTAGGCCATCAGCTTGTAAAGGCTCTTGGCCACCGGTTCGGCCAGCGCGTCACCGCCGGCCTTGCGCGCCTTGTCGACAAGGCTGCGGAAGCGCGCGGCGTAGGCGGCATCCTGATAGAGCACCAGGTCAGCCTCGCGCCGGGCGATCATCTCGTCCAGCGTCGCGGCCGGCGGTTCGGGCTGGGGCCCGCGCGTGGCTTCCACCAGCGCCAGCACCTGATCGGGCCGGGTGGCGAGCAGGCGGCCCAAAGAAAATGCCTTCTTGTTGAACGGGATGGCAACGCCGTTCAGCTCGATCGCGGCTTCGATGCTGGCCAGTTTCAGCGGGATCAGGCCCTTCTGCCAGGCATAGCCCATCAGCAGGATGTTGCTGCCGATGGCATCGCCCAGCAGGGCGGTCGCCACCGTGTCGGCGGCGACGAAATCGCAGGCGTTGGGGTTGGCGGCCTTGCGGATGGCGCGTTCCACCTGGGCGGAGCGGAAATCATAATCGCGGTCGCGCACGAAATCGGCGGTGGCGGCGATATCGGCATTGGCGATCACGGCGGTGCGGTCCGGCACCATCAGCGACTGGGTCGGCTTGTCAGCGGCCACGACCGCGTCGCAGGCCAGCACGAGATCGGCGCTGCCGGCCATGATGCGCGGGGCAAGCAGATCATCGTTCGACCCAGCGATCCGCACATGGCTGTAGACCGCGCCGCCCTTCTGGGCGAGGCCGGCCATGTCGGCGGTGGTGCTCGAAAGCCCCTCGATATGCGCGGCGGTGCCGAGCAGGGCCGACACGGTGAGCACGCCGGTACCGCCGATGCCGGTGACCATGATGTTGAAGCCATGGCCGGGTGCCGGGACAACCGGATCGGGCAGGCCGCTTGCGTCGAATTCGGCCTTCGATTTCTTTACCGCGGCATCATCCACGGTAACGAAGCTGGGGCAGAAGCCCTTGACGCAGCTGTAATCCTTGTTGCAGCTCGACTGGTTGATGCGGCGCTTGCGGCCGAATTCGGTTTCCAGCGGCTCCACCGAGACGCAGTTCGATTGCACCGAACAGTCGCCGCAGCCTTCGCACACGGCGCTGTTGATGAAGACGCGGCGGGCGGGATCGGCCATCTGGCCGCGCTTGCGACGGCGGCGCTTTTCGGCGGCGCAGGTCTGATCGAAGATGATGACGGTGCAGCCCGGCGTGGCGGCAAATTCGCGGGAAATGTTTTCCAGTTCGCCGCGATCGAGCAGCCGCACGCCCGCCGGCAGCGTGACGCCCTTGTAGCGATCAAGGTCTTCGGTCAGCACCACGACCTTCTTGGCATTTTCGGCCAGCATCTGCGCGGCGATCTGGTCGACGCTGATCTCGCCGTCATGCTTCTGCCCGCCGGTCATGGCGACGGCGTCGTTGAACAGGATCTTGTAGGTGATGTTGGTGCCGGCCGCGATCGACTGGCGGATGGCAAGCAGGCCGGAATGGAAATAGGTGCCGTCGCCCAGGTTGGCGAACACGTGCTTTTCGCCGACGAACGGCGCTTCGCCCACCCAGGTCACGCCTTCGCCGCCCATCTGGGTGAAGGTTTCGGCGCGGTCCATCCACAGCGCCATGATGTGGCAGCCGATCCCGGCCAGCGCGCGCTGGCCTTCGGGGGCCTTGGTCGACGTGTTGTGCGGGCAGCCGGAGCAGAAATAGGGGCTGCGCTTCACCGGCGTCACGTGCGCGGCGGCCTTGCCGGCCTGGTCGCGGAAGAAGGCGAGCGCGCTGCGGATGCGGTCGGTGTCGTGGAAATGCTGCAGGCGCGCCGCGATCACGTGGGCGATGACGCCGGGGGACAGCTCGTTGTCGGGGCTCAGCAGCCATTCGCCGCTTTCGTCATGCTTGCCGACGACGCGCGGGCGCACGGACTCGCGCCAGTTATACAGCTGCCACTTCAGCTGATGCTCGATGAATTCGCGCTTTTCCTCGATGACGAGGACTTCCTCCAGCCCCTCGGCAAAGGCGCGGATGCCATCCGGCTCCAGCGGCCACGGCATGCCGACCTTGTAGACGCGCAGGCCGATATCGGCCGCCACGCGGGCATCGATGCCCAGTTCCTGCAGCGCCTCCATCGTGTCGGCATGGGCCTTGCCGGTGGTGACGATGCCGATGCGCGGGCGGGGGCTGTCCCACACCAGCTGGTCGATGCCGTTGGCCTTGGCAAAGGCCAGCGCGGCAAAGCCCTTGTAGCGTTGCAGGCGGGTGTCTTCCTCGCGCCAGACGTCGCTGGGGCGGATGTGAACGCCGCCATCGGGGAATTCGAATTCCGGGATGATGATGCCGCGGTTCTCGCGCGCCAGATCGATGGTGGCGCTGGTTTCCACCGTGTCGGCGGTGGCCTTGAAGCCGACCCAGGTGCCGGCAAAGCGGCTCATCGCGATGCCCAGCAGGCCATACTCAACGAATTCGTGCACGCTGGCCGGCGCCAGGAACGGCACGAAGGCGGCCTGGAAATTATGGTCGCTCTGGTGGGGCAGGGTGGAGGACTTGGCGCCGTGATCGTCGCCGACGATGGCGAGCACGCCGCCGTGGGCGGAGGTGCCGGCGGCATTGCCATGCTTGATCACGTCCATGGCGCGATCAAGGCCGGGGCCCTTGCCATACCAGATGCCGAACACGCCATCGCGGGTGGCGCTGGGGTTCAGGGCGACGTGCTGCGTGCCCCACACCGCGGTCGCGCCCAGTTCCTCGTTGATGCCGGGAACGAAGTGGATATCCTGCTCTTTCAGCCACCGCCTCGCACGCCACAGCTCCTGGTCGTAACCACCCAGCGGCGATCCGCGATAGCCGGAGATGAAGCCCGCCGTGTTCAGCCCGGCGGCGGCATCGCGCCATTTCTGCACCAGCGGAAGCCGCACCAGCGCCTGCACGCCCGACATGAACACACGGCCTTCGCGGAAGCGATATTTGTCGTCGAGACTGACGGGCGGCAAACCGGCGACCATGGGGCGATTCCTGCTGGTGGATTGGTCAATAATACTGTCCTTTTCTCCCGCACGCAAGCGCCTCTCAACAGCATCGCCGCCGCGTGATAGCGTGGCTGCCGTGACCGCACTGACCATTGCCAGTTACAATATCCACAAGGCTGTCGGCAGCGATGGCCGGGCCGATCCTGCGCGCATCCTCGACGTGATCGATGAAATCGGCGCCGATGCCGTGCTGCTGCAGGAGGCGGATACGCGGCTTGGCATCCGCACCGCCGTGCTGCCGGCCGACCTTCTGGCTGCGCGGGGCTGGCACATGGCTGATGTGAACTCGCACCCGGCGGCGATGGGCTGGCATGGCAACGCGGTGATCGTGCGCGGAGCGGCGCGCATCACCCATGCTGCGCCCGTCACCCTGCCGGCGCTGGAACCGCGCGGGGCGGTGATCGCCGATATCGTCCACGGCAATCACGCCGTGCGGCTGGTCGGCGCGCATCTGGATCTGTCGGGCCTGTTCCGCGCCCGCCAGGCCGCCGCCATCATTGCCGCCGTCGCCCGCCAGCCCGGCAGCACGCCCGAACTGGTGATGGGCGATTTCAACGAATGGCGCGGCACGGGCGCGCTCGCCGCCTTTGCCCGTCACTGGCGCGAGGTGGTGCTGACCGCCAGTTTCCCGGCGCGGCTGCCGGTGGGGCGGCTGGATCGCGCCTTTGCCCACCCGGCGCTTGGCCATCTCCAGGCCGGCGTCCATGCCTCCGCGCTCGCCCGGCGGGCATCGGATCATCTGCCGATCTGGGTGCGGATCGGCGCATGACGGCGGCGCTTGCCAGCCTGTGCGCCGCGCATCCGGGCGAAAGCGGCGTGCAGTTGCTGGATGATGGCCCGGCGGCGCTGGCGGTGCGGATCGCGCTGGTCCGCCGCGCCCGCATCAGCATCGACGTGCAATATTATATCTGGCGCGATGACGTGTCGGGCCGGCTGCTGCTGGCTGAACTGGCCGATGCCGCCGCGCGCGGGGTGAAGGTGCGGCTGCTGCTCGATGATTTCGGCTGCCCGCTGATCCCGCGCCAATTCCCCGATGTGCCGGGGCTGGAACTGCGCCTGTTCAACCCGGTGCGGCTGACATGGCCGCGCTGGCTGAACTGGCTGTTCGATTTCCCCCGCCTCAATCGCCGGATGCACAACAAGAGCCTGACGGTGGACGGCATCGCCACCATCATCGGCGGTCGCAACATCGGCGACGAGTATTTCGATCCCGGCCACCCCGGCCTGTCTGCCGATCTGGACGTCATCGCCATCGGCGAGGTCGCGGCCCGCATGACGGCGCATTTCGAAACCTATTGGCAGGCTGCCAGCCCCAGCCCCGCCCGGCCGGGGGCCACGCTGCCGGCGCCCGACGACAGTCCGGTGCGCGACGAGGCCCTTGCCGCCGCTGCCAGCCCGGCCATTGTCACCGCCATCGATGCCGCCGATGATTTCACCTGGGCCCCGGTTCGCATCCTGTGCGATCCCCCCGGCAAGATCGCCGGCGACGTCGCGGAAACCGCGCTGCTGCTGCCGCAATTGCTAGCGGCGCTCGGCCCGGTGACGCGGCGGTTCCTGCTGGTATCGGCCTATTTCATCCCCACGCCGGCGGTCGCAGCCCTGTTGGGCGCGCTGACCGGGCAAGGGGTGCGCGTCGATGTGCTGACCAACAGCCTGTTGTCCAACAACGTGGCGCTGGTGCACGCCTGGTATGCGCCGTGGCGGCGCCGCCTGCTGGCGGTGGGTGTGCGGCTGTGGGAAATGCGCGGCGCACCGGGGGCGCAGGCGCGGTTCGGCCTGATCCCGCGCAGCCTCTTGGTGCGTCTGCGCCGGCCGCCGGCCCGCACCGCCTTCTTCCGCGCCAGCGCATCGGCCCTGCACGCAAAGACGCTGATCGCCGATGGCCGCTGGCTGTTCGTCGGATCGATGAACGTCGATGAACGCTCGCTCCACCTCAACACCGAAATGGGCTTCCTGATCGATTCCCCGCCGCTGGCCACACGGCTGGAAGAGGCGCTGTCGGCCAGCCTGCCGCGCTTTGCCTGGGCGCTGGAAACCCGCGATGGCCAGTTGGCCTGGCGCGGCGAGGATGGCCTGATCCAGCCCGAACCCGGCACGACGCCGTTCAAGCGGCTGGCCTTTCGCCTGATCGGGCTGCTGCCGTTTGGCCATCTGTTTTGAGCAGATGATATTGGCACGATAAAAGACAAAATTTGTTTTCTTTTGACTTATGGAAAAATAAGGCGCACCTTGCACACGCTATCGTCGCCTGCGACGGAAATTGATGCCGATGAATCGGCGCTCTCTCCTTTCACAAGCTACCAGCTCCGTCCGTGCGTTTGCGGATGGATCGATTTGTTTTCTTGAAAGGAAACAGCACCATGATTACCGGAACCGTAAAATTCTTCAATATCGACAAGGGCTATGGCTTCATCACGCCGGAAACCGGCGGCACCGATGCCTTCGTCCACATCTCGGCCGTTGAACGCGCTGGCATGTCGACCCTGAACAAGGAACAGCGCGTGCGTTACGAACTGGAAACGGATCGTCGCGGCAAGACCTCGGCGGTCAACCTCGAAGCGCTCTGAACGATTGAACGGGGCGGGTGGCCAATGGGCCTGCCCGCCCCGTTTCTCCTTGCCATATCTGATCGCATCCCGCTGCACCTTGGCGGGAGAGAAGGGCCGTCATGCGCGTCACCAGCGAATTCTTCCAATCCCAGATCGATATCGCCGGCGGGATGGCTGCCAATGCCCCGCTCGCCAACCAGCGCGCCATGCATCTTCGCGCCCAGGCCGCCTGGCAGGCCCTTGCCGACAGGGATGCCGCCGCCCAGATCGAACGCGACAAGCGCGCAATCCCGGCGCGCTAGCCGCCGTTGAGGCGGGCCACGGCTTCTGGCACACTCGTCGCGATTGCAGCGGTGGGGGCGGCCATGAAGTTTGCATCAAGAGGCCTTGCAAGGGGTGCCGTGATGGCGCTCGCTGCCGGGCTGGTCTCTGCCGACAGCCTGCCCGATGGCGGCTTTTCTCCCACGCTGCTCGCCGCGCTCGATCCCGTTCGCGCTGCCCAGGATGCCTGCGGCCGCGTGGCGATGAACCCCGTGCGCGCGCTGCTCGCGGCTGCGGCCATCGCGGCGCCGATGTCTGCCACCGGCGACGTGCCGCTTTACGCCGATCTCACCCGTTCGGCCTTTCCGCTTTCCACCCGCCATCCCGATGCCCGGCGCTGGTTCTCCCAGGGCCTGATGCTCACCTATGGCTTCAACCACGCCGGGGCAGTCGCCTCGTTCCGGCGGGCGCAGCGCATCGATCCGTCCTGCGCGCTGTGCTGGTGGGGGGAGGCGATGGCGCTTGGCCCCAACATCAATGCGCCGATGGATGGCCGCGACCGGCCGGCGGCACTGGCGGCGCTGGATCGCGCGCTGGCCCTGAAAGACAGCGCATCGCCGCTGGAACGCGCCCTGATCGAGGCGCTCGCCGCCCGCTATTCACGCGATGAAGGCGCGGACCGCGCGGCACTGGATGCCGCCTATGCCGATGCCATGCTGGCCGTCGCCGCGCGCTTCCCGGCCGATGACGATGTCGCCGTGCTGACGGCCGAAGCCGTGATGGACACCTCGCCCTGGAATTACTGGCTGCCCGACGGCAGGCCGGTGGGCAAATCGGCCGAGGCCGTGCGCCTGCTGGAGCGCGTGTTGGCGCGCAATGCCGGCCACGTGCAGGCGGCGCATCTCTATGTCCACATGATGGAATTGCCCGATCCGGCGCGGGCGGAGGCGGCGGCGGATCGCATGGCAAGGTCCCGGCCTGCCAGCGCCGGCCACCTTGTCCACATGCCGTCGCACATCTGGCACCGGCGCGGGCGCTATCGCCAGTCCATCGCCGTCAACATCGCGGCGGCGCGGGCGGACGAGGCATGGATTGCCGCCACGGGCGACAAGGGGATGCTGCGCTATGGCTATTACCCGCACAACATCCATTTCATCGTCACCTCCGCGATGATGGCCGGCGATGTGAAGACCGCGCTCGCCGAAGCCCGGCGGCTGGGCAGCCTGCTCGATCTCGAAACCTCCGCCAGCCTGGGCACCGCGCAGGCGGTGGATGCCGCGCCCTTCCAGGCGATGGCGATGGCAGGAACACCGGCGGAAATCCTCGCCATGAACCCGCCGGATGCGCGGCTGCCGCTGGCGGTGGCCATGCATCATTTCGCCCGCGCCGTGGCCTTTGCTGGCCTGAACGACCGGCCGCGTTTCGATACCGAATTGCAGGCGTTGGCGACGCAAAAGCATCATCCCGCCGCCGCCATGCTGGTTGAACAGGCCGTGCCGCTGCCCGATCTGATCGCGCTTGCCGATCACGTGGCGCTCGGCCGCTGGGCGATGGCGCGCGGGCAGGCGGCCGCGGCCATCCCGCATTTTCGCGCGGCTGCTGCCATCGAGGCGACCATCCCCTACATGGAGCCGAGCTATTGGCATTACCCGGTCAACCAGTCGCTGGGCGCTGCCCTGATGCTGGCCGGCGATGCCGCCGCCGCCGCGCAGGCCTTCCGCGCTGCGCTGGTGCAGACGCCGGGCAATGGCTGGGCGCTCTATGGCCTCTCGCAAAGCGAAGCCGCTGCCGGCCACAAGGCCGAAGCCGCCGCCGCCGCCAGGGCCTTCCGCGCCGCCTGGGCCGGCGACCCGCGCTGGCTGACGCTGGCGCGGCTGTAGAGCCAGATGGTTGCCAGCCGTCACGCAATGGCGATTGTCTATTGTATCGGCCGTTTTTCTCATCCGTTCGGCCGATAGTCTCACGGCCTGCCGCGCGACTAACATTGCGCTGTCAATCGGACGGGGGATCTCATGAAACTTTATGCCTTGCCAGCGGCCGCACTGATGACTGCTGTCATTTTCGCCGCACCGGCACATGCCCAGCGTGTCTCTGCCGAGGCCTATATCAGGACACCGGGCTGTACGGTCAGTGTTTGCAGCAGCCTCCACGTGGTGCGCGAATATGACACTAATTCGACCTTGACCTATCTGAATGGCACCGGCCCAGTTGCCACCCCGGGGGTCACGCCGCGTGCGGAGGTCAATCGCACCAGCAGCATTTCTTCGGCGCGCAGCTACGCTGATCTCACCAGCGGCAAGATGGGCCTGGTTGCCGCGACGAGCGCGGGGGGATTTGCCGAAGGTCGCGCGAGCTGGAATGATCGCGTGACGTTCACCGTGGCTGGCGCCAATGCCAGCACCCTCACTCGCGTGAAGGCAAAGGCATCTCTGCACGCTGCATCGATGATGAATGCAGGGATCGGCTATCGCTTCGCCGATGCGGCGTTCTCAGCAAACAGCAGCTTTGACAGCGGCTTTTCGATGTTCATGCGCAGCCTGACCGATGTCTATTACGCGGAAAATCGCCCTGGCAACAGGGCATTCAGCAGCTGGGTCGATGGGGATACGCGCCACTTCGAATGGGAATTCGATATTCTCGGCGCATCGGCCTTTTACATCGTCGAAGGTAGTTTGTTCGGGCAGGCGTGGGATGGCGGCAGCACCGACTTGATCAATACCGCTCGCGTCTCCCTTGTGCTGCCACAGGGCGTATCGTTCACATCCGGGTCGGGCGATTTCTTGACTGCCGTGGGCGGCGTCCCGGAGCCTGATACGTGGGCAATGCTGATCGCCGGATTTGGGTTGGTCGGTGCGGTGTCGCGCCGCCGCCATGGCAAAACGGTGGCGGCCTGACCTGCAAACAAAAAACACTGCCGGTGCTGCCCAGCACCGGCAGTGGACTGCACGTCGGTTCCCGAAGCACGACCCGCGTTTGTGGCGTGCAAGAAGGGATGTTGCAAAACCGATAGGGTTTCGTAAAAAAATCCTGGTGACATCCGAGCTTCTATCGGTTGGGGATTTGTCGGCACCTGCGCCCCCCCTCTTGCGCCAGCGCCTCCTCGTCAATGGCGCTGTTTCGTGGATGTTCACGGCTGCAGGCAATACCGCAACCTATTTCGCCTATCGCAATCTCGCACCGGCGGCCGTACTCGACGGGTGGGGCCTGTTCATCCTGCTGCTGCTGATGTGGTTCGGCTTTTTGATCGTGTCGGGATGGTTACGTCCGTCTCCCGCCCCGGCATAAAGGCTCGAATTTCACCGCGCTGTCATCGAGATGTGGACGTGGGCCGGGGTGCTGGGAGTTGTCTGGTTGCTGCTGCCCCACGGCACGGTGGAACTCCAGCTTGTGACCCTGCTCTTCGTGGCCTGTTATGCAGGCACGACAGTCCTGTCGTCTGCTGACGCGCCCGCAACGCTCGTCCCCCGGATCTTGCTGGTGCTTGGCTCGCTGATCACGGTGACCATCACCGAGCAGCTTCCCTATTGGCCGGCCGTTGCCGGGTTTCTGGCGTTGTTTGCCCTGTCGCTCTATGCGCTGGCGCGCCTGATCCAGCGCAATCTGGCCAGCCTTGCCGATGCTCGCGCCAATGCCGAATGGGCGCTGGCCAGCCGGACGCAATTCCTGGCGGCAGCGTCACACGATCTTGGTCAACCACTGCACTCGGCGCGGCTGTTCCTCGATCAGTCTGTCCGCAGTACCGATGCCCAGGTTCGCGCCCGTTCGCTGGAACGCGTCGGCACAGCCTTGGCGGCAATGGAACGCATGCTGCATTCCATGCTTGATCATCTTCGCCTTGATGCCGGTGCCATTCAACCGCGGGTTTCGGTCGTCGAGGTCAACGATGTCATTGCCACCCTTGTCGCGCAGTTCGAACCCGTGGCGCGGCTGGCATCGATCCGGCTGCATGCGGTTCCCACCCGCAGCGTTGTCGCCGTTGATCGCCAGCTGTTCGAGCGCGCCGTTGGCAATCTTGTTGACAATGCGTTGCGCCATAGTGGCGCCAGTCGCGTCCTGATCGGTCTGCGCCGGCGCGGCGACCAGGCGCGCATCTGGGTGATCGACGATGGCCGTGGCATCGGCGGCGCTGATCCGGGCCAACTGTTCCAGATCTTCGAGCAGGCCAGCGCGCAGCCTGGGCCGCCATCCCAGGGATTCGGCATCGGCCTGGCTTCGGCGCGACGCATCATGCGCCTGATGGGCGGCAATGCCGGTGTTCAGCCCGATGTGCGGCGCGGAGCTGCTTTTTTCATCGACGTGCCGTGCGTGGCTCGCACGATTGAGGATGTATGACAGGTTCGGTTCGCACCTGCCTTGTTGCAGATGATCATGCGCTGATGCGAAATGCCCTTGCCGATCTGCTGCGGATGCTCTGGGCGGATGCGGAGGTGCAGACCGCGCATGATTTCATGCGGGCTGGGGCCATCGCTGCCGAACTGCAGCCGGATCTGATCCTCTGTGATCTGGGCATGCCCGGTGCAGGGCCGATTGCAGGGATCGCCGAATTGCGCCGCCTTGCACCGGACTCGCGCCTGCTGGTCGTCACAGCCATGAATGATGACGATCTCATGTTGCCCTTGTTTGATCTTGGTGTGGCCGGTTTTGTTTCGAAGGCTGCCAGTGCCGAAGTGCTGGAGGCGGCCATTCGGCTGGTTGTGGCCGGCGGCCATTATCTGCCGCCGCAGCTTCTGGGTCTGCTGCGCGGCAGAGGCGACCCGTGCAGTTCGGTGCGCCCTGACACCGGTCGCCTCAGCGGCCGCCAGATCGATGTGCTTCGGCACATGTCGCTCGGCCACCCCAACAAGGAAATTGCCCGCATGCTTGATCTGTCACCCGCAACGGTGAAGACCCATGTTGCGGCAATCCTGAGCGCGTTGCACGCTGCCAACCGCACGGAAGCCGTCGTGCGCGCCCACGATCTGGGATTGGTGTGAACCGTCAGCGTTCCCGACTGGCGCAGATGGTGGCAGCTCAGCTCAATCCTTCGATCCGCCCCTGCGCGTCGAGGTGGATGCCGTTGGCAGACGGCTGTTTCGGCAGGCCGGGCATGGTGGCGATCTCCCCGCACAGGGCGACGATGAAGCCGGCGCCGGCGGCCAGCCGCAGTTCGCGGACGGGCAGATCGTGGCCGAACACCGCCCCGCGCGCCTTCTCGTCGGCGGTGAAGCTGTAGGGCGTCTTGGCGATGCAGACGGGCAGATTGGCCAGCCCCTCGTGACGCAGCGCCGCCAATTGCTTTTGCGCCGCCGGCGACAGGGTGACGGTGGCGGCCCGGTGGACGCGGGTGGCCACCGTGGTGAGCGCATCATAGACGTCGCTGCCGGTGGCATAGAGCGGGGTGAAGCCGGCGTGGGGGTCGCTGTTGGCGTCGGCCAGCGCCGCGACGCTGCGGGCGAGCGCCTCCGCCCCCGCCGGCCCGTCAGCCCAGTGGCGACACAGGTGCGCCGGCACGCGCAAGCTGTCGCGGCAATGGCCCAGCACCTGCGCGTGTTCCTCGGGGGTGTCGCTGGTGAAGGCATTGATGGCGACGGCCACTGGCAGGCCCAGCGCCTGCAGATTCTCGACATGGCGGGCGAGCACGGCCAGCCCGTGATCCAGCGCCGCAGGATCGGCCTTGCCCAGATCGGCGAGGCCCGCGCCGCCGTGATATTTCAGCGCCCGCACGGTGGCCACCACGACCGCCACTGCCGGGGCCAACCCGGCGGAACGGCACTTGATATGGCAGAATTTCTCCGCACCCAGATCGGCGCCAAAGCCGGCCTCGGTCACCGCGAAATCGCCCAGCGCCAGCGCGGCCTTCGTGGCGATGACGCTGTTGCAGCCGTGGGCGATGTTGGCGAACGGCCCGCCGTGGATCAGCGCCGGCGATCCGTGGATGGTCTGCACCAGGTTGGGCTGCATGGCGTCGAGCAGCAGCGCCGCCATCGCGCCGGCCGCGCCCACGTCGCCGGCGGTCACCGGGTTGCCGGCGGTATCCTTTGCAACGCGGATGCGCGCCAGCCGGGCCTGCAGATCTTCCATGTCGGTGGCGAGGCACAGGATGGCCATCACTTCGGACGCCACGGTGATATCGAAGCCCGTCTCGCGCAGCGGGTGGTTGCCGCTGCCCATGCCGGCCACGATCTGGCGCAGGGCACGGTCGTTCATGTCGATCACGCGCTTCCAGCTGATCGTGCGCGGGTTGATGGCGCTGCCCGATGGCATCGGCGTCGCAAAATGCACCGCATTGTCGATCATCGCCGCCAGCAGGTTGTGGGCGGACGTGATGGCGTGGAAATCGCCGGTGAAATGCAGGTTGATCTTCTCCATCGGCACCACCTGCGCCTGCCCACCGCCGGTCGCGCCGCCCTTGCGGCCGAACACCGGCCCCAGGCTGGGCTCGCGCAGGGCGATCACCGCCTTGCGGCCAATGCGGTTGAGCGCGTCGGCAAGGCCGATGGTGGTCGTCGTCTTGCCTTCGCCGGCCGGCGTGGGGTTCACCGCGGTCACCAGGATCAGCTTGCCGGCCGGGGCTGCGCGCAGCGCCGCCACCGTGTCGCCCGACAGTTTCGCGATGTGATGGCCATAAGGTTCGATGGCGGTTTCCGACAGCCCGGCCGCGGCGGCGACGTCGCGAATGGGGCGCAATGTCGCTGCGCGCGCGATTTCAATGTCCGATGCCATGTTTCCCCGCCATAAGGCCCGCACTTGATGGACCTCAGCGCGCGCCTACAATAGGAACGCGCGATGGGGAAGGAGCCTGTTGGTCGCCCTTATGTTCGAAGCGTTGTTCCCCGATGTGACCGCTCTTGCACTGGCGCGGTTCCAGTTCGCGTTCACCGTATCGTTCCACTTCATCTTCCCGGCCTTCTCCATTGGCCTGGCCAGCTATCTTGCTGTTCTGGAAGGGCTTTGGTTGAAAACCGGCCGCGATGTCTATCTGGTATTGTTCAAATACTGGCTGAAGATCTTTGCCATTGCGTTCGGCATGGGCGTCGTTTCTGGCATCGTCATGGCCTATCAGTTCGGTGCCAACTGGGCGGCCTTTTCCGACAAGGCCGGGCCGGTCATCGGGCCCCTCATGGCCTATGAGGTGCTGTCGGCCTTCTTCCTGGAATCGGGCTTTCTGGGCGTGATGCTGTTCGGGCTCGACCGGGTGGGCAAGAAACTCCATTTCCTCGCCACGTGCCTTGTGGCCATCGGCACGACGATTTCGGCCTTCTGGATCATCGTCGTCAACAGCTGGATGCAGACGCCGCAAGGCTTTGGCATTGCCGAAAATGGCCAGTTCTATGCGCTCGACTGGCTGAGCGTGATCTTCAACCCGTCGATGCCCTATCGCCTCGCCCACACGCTGCTGGGGGCGTATCTCACCACCGCGCTGGTGGTCGGTGCCGTCGGGGGTTTCCACCTGCTGAAGGATCGCCGCCTGGGCCGCGCCGCGCAGCCGGCCACGCGCATCATGTTCGCGATGGCGATGGGGATGGTGGCGGTCACCGCCCCGCTGCAGGTGCTGGCGGGCCACGAACATGGCGTCAACACGCTTGAACACCAGCCCGCCAAGATCGCGGCGATCGAGGGCCATTATGAAAGCCATGATCGCGCCGCGCCGCTGATCCTGTTCGGCATCCCCGACGACAAGCGCCAGGTGATGCACCACAAGATCCAGATTCCGGCCGTGGGCAGCCTGGTGCTGCAGCATGATATCGAAGCGCCCACCATGGGCTTGGACAAGGTCGCGCCGGAAAACCGGGCCAAGGTCGCCTTTCCGTTCTTTGCCTTCCGCGTGATGGTCGGCCTGGGTCTGCTGATGCTGGTGCTGGGCGGCTGGGCGGCATGGGCCTACCGGCGTGGCCGGCTCTTCGATACGCCCTGGCTGCACCGCGCGGCGCTGGCGATGGGGCCGGCGGGCTTTGTCGCGGTGCTCGCCGGCTGGATCACCACGGAAACCGGCCGTCAGCCGTTCACCGTCTTCGGTCTGCTCCGCACGGCTGACAGTGTCAGTCCGCTGGCCGCGCCGGCCGTGGCGGCCTCGCTGGTGGCCTTCATCATCGTCTATTTCTTCGTGTTCGGCGTCGGCACCTGGTTCATCATCAAGCTGATGGCGGGCGAACCCGGCCCCGGCGAACCCGGGCCGGCGCCCGATCAGGCCGCCGATGTCGGCAGCCTGCCGCCGGACGCGCCCTATGGCTTTCAGCTGGCGGAATGACAGATGCCGCCTGATCCTTCCCTCACGCTGATCTGGGCCGGCATCATCGGCCTCGCCATCTTCATCTATGTCGTCACCGACGGCTTTGATCTGGGCATCGGCATATTGTTTCCGGTGCTCAGCCCCGGCGGCGAGCGCGAAACGGCCATCGCCACCATCAAGCCGGTGTGGGACGCCAACCAGACGTGGCTGGTGCTGGGCGGTGGCGGCGTGTTTGCGGCGTTCCCGCTGGCCTATGCCATCCTGATGCCGGCGGTCTATGCGCCGCTGATCGCCATGTTGCTCGGGCTGATCTTTCGCGGCGTCGCCTTCAAGTATCGCGCCCGCACCAGCCGCATCTGGCTGTGGGATTTCGCCTTTTTCGCCGGGTCGACGCTGGCGGCCTTTTCGCAAGGGGTAATCCTGGGGGCCGTGCTGCAGGGGGTGAAAGTATCCGGCCGCAGCTATGCCGGCGGCTGGTGGGACTGGCTGTCACCCTTCTCGCTGCTCACCGGGGTATCGGTGATTGCCGCCTATGCGCTGCTCGGCGCCTGCTGGCTGATCTGGCGCACTGAAGGGCGCGTGCAGGATCATGCCTATCGCATGGCGTGGCGCGCGGGTGCGGCCAGCCTCGCTGCCATCGCGGCGGTCAGCGCGGCAACGCCTTTCCTCAACCATGATTATTTCAGCCGCTGGTTCGAAGCGCCCGGTCTCTATTATTCGGCGCCGGTTCCCATCCTGGTGGCGATCACCGGGCTCTTGTTCATCCGCGCGCTCAAGCGCCGCGCCGAAATCGCACCGTTCCTGCTGGCCGAACTGCTGTTCCTGCTCACCTTTGCCGGGCTGGGCATCTCGATCTTCCCATGGGCCGTGCCGGGCGAGGTGACGATCTGGCAGGCCGCCACGGCCGCCAACGCGCAGGGCTTCATGCTGGTCGGCGTCGGCGTGCTGCTGCCCGTGATCCTGGGCTATACCGCCTATGGCTACTGGCTGTTCCGCGGCAAGGTCGGGCCGGAAGGCTATGCCTGATCAGCCCCTGCGGAAGCGCCTGATCTGGTTCCTTCTTTTATGGGCCGGCGGCGTTGCGACCGTTGCCGCCATCGGCCTTGTCATCCGCCGCTGGCTGCTCGGCTAGAGCCCACGCCGCGCCCGTTCGTTGCGCGAACTATATGCTTGTCGCGCCACTATTTGCCTTGCCACGGGCCTCATTAAGCATAAGTTACCAGAGTATTGCCAAACGAATCACCCTTGTGGGTGTCGGTGCATCCGTCCGCACACGGGTTATGCGGGGCGGCGTGCCGGACAAAGGGTCGGCAGTACGAGTGAAGCGTGGGGAGGCGTTCCTATGGTCGTTGGCGCAACAACAGCTTCGGTGATTGTCGGCATCTTCATTTTCCTGTGTGTCTTCAATTTCCTGCCCGCCTGCATCGGCTATGTGAACCGCCATCCTGATCGCCATCTGCTTGCCGCCCTGAACGTGGTGTCGCTGTTCTCCTTTGCCTTGTGGATCGGCCTGATGGCCTGGGCCGTGTCGGGCAACAGCAGCCACCCGATGATCCAGCGCTTCGTTGGCTCGCCGCAACGCCGCCGCCGCCTTGTGGCGTCGGTATCCGCGCTTGTGCTTGCCGGCTTTGCCTCCACCGCACTGTCGCTCAACCTCGCCTGACGCGAACTCGCGGCACCGCCAGGCCGGCCTTGTTGGCATTGTTGCCTTGCACTCCAGTATCCGCCTGCTATAGGCCAGCGCTTCCAGCCCCGGGCGGGCGTGGCGGAATTGGTAGACGCGCCGGATTTAGGTTCCGGTGTCGAAAGACGTGGGGGTTCGAGTCCCTTCGCCCGCACCAGCCGCCCTCGGTCCGCCCGGGGCGATCCAGTTTCAACAACTTTTCTCATAGACGGGTTTTTCGATGCAGATTGCCGAAATCACCAATCAGGGCCTGCGCCGCGCATATTCGCTGGTGATCCCCGCCGATCAGATCGCCGCGCGGCTCGAAGCCCGTCTGGCCGAAGTGTCGAAGACCATCCGCATGCCGGGCTTCCGTCCCGGCAAGGTGCCGGCCAATCTCGTCAAGAAGATGCACGGCGCGGCCCTGCGCGGTGAAGCGCTGCAGGAAGCCCTGAACGACGGCGTCAACAAGGTGATCGCCGACAACGGCCTGCGCCCGGCCACCCAGCCGCAGGTCGATGTCGATGGCGAACTGGCCGACGAGGGCGATGCCCGCTTCACCGTCAGCCTGGAAGTGCTGCCGACCATCGAGGACGTGAAGGCCAGTGACCTGGCGCTGGAAAAGCTGGTGGTGCCGGCTGACGAAGGCGCGATGGACTCGGCGCTGGCCCGTCTGGCGGAATCGGCCCAGCGCACCGAACCGGCCAAGGCCAAGCACAAGGCCACCACCGGCGATACGGTCGTCATCGATTTCGAAGGCAAGATCGACGGCGTGAAGTTCGACGGCGGCAGCGGCGAAGGCATGCGCGTCAAGATCGGTTCGGGCCAGCTGATCCCCGGTTTCGAAGACCAGCTGATCGGCGCCAAGGTGAACGAGCAGCGCACGCTGAACGTCAGCTTCCCGGCCGATTACGGTGCCAAGAATCTCGCCGGCAAGGCGGCCACCTTCGACGTGACGGTGACCGCCGTCGAAGTGCCGGCCGAAACCAAGCTGGACGACGAATTCGCCAAGGGCTTTGGCCTTGAAAGCCTGGATGCGCTGAAGGAGATCCTGAAGGATCAGCTCGATGCCGAACTGGGCACGCTGTCGCGCACCTACCTCAAGCGCAAGCTGCTCGACACGCTGGCCGCCCGCCACGATTTCGACGTGCCGGAAACCATGGTCGAAGCCGAGTTTGACCAGATCTGGCAGACGCTGGAGGCCGAAGCCGCCCGCGAAGCCGATCCGGAAGCCGCCAGGGCCCAGATCGAAGCCGAACGCGAGGACTATCGCCGCATCGCCGTCCGCCGCGTCCGTCTGGGCCTGCTGCTGTCGGAAATCGGCCAGCGCAACGGCATCACTGTTTCGCAGGCGGAAATGAACCGCCTGATCGGCCAGGAAGCCTCGCGCTATGCCCCGGCCGAACAGCAGAAGGTGGTGAAGTTCTTCCAGGAAAACGCCATGGCCGCCATGCAGCTGCGCGCGCCGCTGTATGAAGACAAGGTGGTCGATTTCCTGATCAGCCAGGCGACGATCACCGAACGCGCCGTGACCCGCGCCGAGCTGGAAGCCGCGATCGAGAGCGAGGACGAGACCCCGGGTGGCCACGTGCACGGCCCCGGCTGTGGCCATGATCACGATCATGATCATGCCGCGCCCAAGCCGAAGAAGGCGGCCAAGGCCAAGGCCGCTCCGGCCGAAGCCGCTCCGGCTGCCGAAGCCGAACCGGCCAAGAAGCCGGCGAAGAAGGCCGCCGCCAAGAAGGCCGACGCCGAACCCGCCGAAGCCCCGGCTCCGGCCAAGGCCAAGCGGACTGCGAAAAAAGCGGCTGACTGATGCCGCAGGTGTTGCAGTTTGGCCCCGGCCAGCTGCGATTCCTGTTGGCGGCGCTGGTCGTCGTCTCTCACCTGACGGGGCTGAACATCGGCCGTCCGGCGGTGATGCTGTTCTTCCTGCTCAGCGGCTTCTGGGTCGCGTGCCTGTTTGCTGGTTGGCAAACCGGCACGGCGCGCTTCCTGGCCAGCCGCCTGCTGCGGATCTGGCCGATCTATGCCGTCGTCACGCTGGCGGCATGGCTGCTGCTGCGACTGGCAGAAGCACCGCACCCGGCTGATCCCTGGTCGGCGCTGGCGCTGATCGGGCTGGCGGCGCGGCCGGGCGACGTGCTTGGCGTGTCATGGTCGCTGGATATCGAACTGCAATTCTACCTGGCGCTGCCACTGATCGCCGCCTTGATGCAGCGATTGCCCATCGCCGTGCTGGCCGGGCTGGCGACACTGGCCTTTGCTGGCGGCATTGCCCTGTTTGCGGCCGGCCTGCCCACGCTGCTGTTTTACCTGCCCATCTTCCTGGCCGGCGTTGCCATCCATGAAACCCGCTGGCAGCCGGGCCGGCCGCTGATGCAGATCAGCCTGATCGCCGCCATCGCCTTTGGTGCGGTCACGGCGATGCTTCCGGCCCTCAACGGGCTGTTGTTCAAGGCCAGCTTTGCCGACAGCGTGGCGGAGAATATGGGCCACATGGCGTGGGTGCTGCTGCTGGCCCCCGTCGTCGCCTGGAACGTCCACCAGATGTCGGATCGGGTGGATCGCTGGCTGGGCGACATGTCGTACACGCTCTATCTCGTGCATCTGCCGGTGGTGAAGCTGCTGGCCGTGATCGTGCCGATGACGAGCGCTGGCGTGAAACTGCTGGCCGTCGTCGCGATCCTGCTGGTCACCATTGCGGTGTTCACCGGCATCGACCGCCCGATTGAAATGTGGCGCCAGCGCCTGTGGCGACGCCCGGTGGCCCAGCGCCCGGCCTGAACCTTTCGGCCTGAACGTCCCGGCGGAAATCCTGCGGCCGTTAAGGCCCCGGCACCGGGGCCGTGATCCTTCTGGTGATGCGCGGCGGCGCGTGCCGGAACCAGTCAGTCCCGCGCGGGTTGAACAGCGTGTCACCACGAAGGACGCGCTGAATGACGCTTGCCGCCCTGCGCCCTGGCCCCGGCGTGTTTCGCCTGCTGCTGGCGGCTATCGTGCTGCTGTCGCACCTGTCGGCGCTCAACATCGGCCGGCCGGCGGTGGTGCTGTTCTTCGTGCTGTCAGGCTATTGGGTGTCGCTGCGCTGGCTTGGCGGTGCCGAGGATCCGGTGCGCTTCGTCATCGGGCGCACACTCAGGATCTGGCCACTGTTCGCGCTGGTCTCTGCCGTCACCTGGGTGGGGCTGGGCCTTCTGGGTCTGCCGCGATCGCCGGATCCGCTGACCGGCTTGCTGCTGCTGGGCAGCGCCAGCCGCGACGACATGATCCTGCTGGTGGCCTGGTCGCTGGATCTGGAACTGCAGTTCTATCTGTGCCTGCCGCTGATGTGGCTGGCGGCGCGGCGGCTGCCAGCGCGGCAATTGTGGGCGCTGGGCCTGATGGCATGGGCGCTGGGCGCGTGGCTGATGTCGCGCGGGGCGTGGAATTTCCTGTTGTATCTGCCGGCATTTGCGGCCGGCATGTGGCTGGCGCGCACCCGCTGGCAACCGCGCGGCAGCGTGGCGATCGCCGGGCTGGCCGGCTTTGCGGCCATCGGAGCCGGCCTGACGCTGTCACCCTTTACGCTGCCGCTCCTGGTCAAGACCGGTGGCCTGTCACCGCTCGCCGAACAGCTTGGCCACCTGTTGTGGTGCGCGCCGCTGCTGCCGGGGGTGGCCTTTGTGCTGCGCCAGCCATCGCCGTCGCGGGATCGCGCGCTGGGCGATGCGGCCTACGCGCTCTACCTGGTGCATTCGCCGGTGATCACCGCGATGGTGGTGCTCACCGGCCTCACGGGCCTTGCCCTCAAGCTGGCGGTGCTGCCGGTGGTCGCGCTGGCCACGGCCCTGTTGTTCCTTGGCGTCGATCGCCCGCTGGAGGCCGCCCGCCGCCGCCGCGCCGCGCGGCCGGGTCTTGTCGCCACGCCCGCCTTTGCCCCCTTGAACTCCGCGCCCAAACGTCCGAACTAGGGGCGAAGGAGATTCCCATGATTGATCCGGTCGCCGGCCCCCTGACTTCTGGTCTTGTTCCCATCGTCATCGAAAGCTCGAACCGGGGTGAGCGCAGCTTCGACATCTATTCGCGGCTGCTGCGCGATCGGATCGTGTTCGTGAACGGCCAGGTGGAAGACAACATGGCGTCGCTGATCGTGGCGCAGCTGCTGTTCCTGGAATCGGAAAATCCCAAGAAAGACATCTGGATGTACATCAACTCGCCGGGCGGCGTGATCACGTCGGGCATGGCGATCTATGACACGATGCAGTATATCCGGCCCAAGGTCGGCACGGTCTGCGTGGGCCAGGCCGCCTCGATGGGCAGCTTCCTGCTCGCCGCCGGCGAACCCGGCATGCGGATCGCGTTGAAGAACGCCCGCATCATGGTGCACCAGCCGTCGGGCGGCGCGCAGGGCCAGGCCACCGACATCGAGATCCAGGCGCGCGAGATCCTGCGCGTCCGCAGCATCCTCAACAACCTGTATGTGAAGCATACCGGCAAGGATCTGGCGACGATCGAAGCCGCCATGGAGCGCGACAAGTTCATGAACGCCGACGAGGCCAAGGATTTCGGCCTGATCGACGAGGTGATGGAAAAGCGGCCGCTGCCGACCGAAGGCGACGCGATCGCGGCATGATCTGATCGGGATGTTGCAGACGGCAGATTGGCGCTGATCTGAGACATCCCGAGCCACCCCCGCCCTTGCGGCGGGTGGCGAATCATCGCTACACTGTTCTGCCGGTGGCGTGCCGGCACGAGTTTGTGCCGGAGTGGGCGGGCCGGCAGAAGAAAGGCGAGCCTTGATCCAAGGTCAGCTGATGGAAGGACAACCATGACGAAGCTGGGCGGCAGCGACAGCAAAGGCACGCTTTATTGCAGCTTCTGTGGCAAGAGCCAGCATGAAGTTCGCAAGCTCATCGCCGGGCCGACCGTGTTCATCTGCGATGAATGCGTGGAACTGTGCAACGACATCATCCGCGAGGAAACCAAGACGGCGCTGGTGAAAAAATCCGGCGACGTTCCCACCCCGCGCGAGATCTGCAAGGTGCTGGATGATTATGTGATCGGCCAGTTCCACGCCAAGCGCGTGCTGTCGGTCGCCGTCCACAATCACTACAAGCGCCTGAACCACGGCGGCAAGGGTTCGGAAGTCGAACTCGCCAAATCCAACATCCTGCTCGTCGGCCCCACCGGCTGCGGCAAGACGCTGCTGGCGCAGACGCTGGCGCGCATCCTTGATGTGCCGTTCACCATGGCCGACGCCACCACGCTGACCGAAGCCGGTTACGTGGGCGAGGACGTGGAAAACATCATCCTCAAGCTGCTGCAGGCCAGCGACTACAACGTCGAGCGCGCCCAGCGCGGCATCGTCTACATCGACGAAATCGACAAGATTTCCCGCAAGTCCGACAACCCGTCGATCACCCGCGACGTGTCGGGTGAAGGCGTGCAGCAGGCCCTGCTCAAGATCATGGAAGGCACCACTGCCTCCGTGCCGCCGCAGGGCGGGCGCAAGCATCCGCAGCAGGAATTCCTGCAGGTGGACACGACGAACATCCTGTTCATCTGCGGCGGCGCCTTCAGCGGCCTCGATCGCATCATCGGTGACCGGATGCAGGGCCGCGGCATGGGCTTTGGCGCGCACGTCGCCGCGCCGGACGAGCGCCGGGTGGGCGAACTGCTGCGCAAGTGCGAGCCGGAAGATCTGCTGCGTTTCGGCCTGATCCCGGAATTCATCGGCCGTCTGCCGGTGATCGCCACCCTGGAAGACCTCGACGAACCGGCGCTGATCAAGATCCTGACCGAGCCGAAGAACGCGCTGGTCAAGCAATATGGCCGCCTGTTCGAGATGGAGGGCGTGAAGCTGACCTTCACGCCGGACGCCCTGTCGGCGGTGGCCAAGCGCGCCATCGAACGCAAGACCGGCGCGCGCGGCCTGCGCTCGATCATGGAAGGCATCCTGCTCGACACCATGTTCGATCTGCCCGGCCTGGAAGGCCTGGAAGAAGTGCAGGTGGACAAGGACGTGGTGGCCGGCACCAAGGAGCCGATCCGCCTGATGGTGACCGACAAGGCCGCCTGAGCCGCCAGGAACCAATGAGAAGGCGCAGTCCCGGCGACGGGGCTGCGCCTTTCCATTTGTGGCTCAGCGTTTCTTGGCGAACCAGATCACATGGGTGGCGCCCTTGCCGTTTTCGCGGGCTCGCACCTTCACGGTTTCGACGCTGAAGCCCGACCGTTCCAGCAGGCGGCCGAATTGCGGGTCGGGTGCGGCCGACCAGATGGCGAGGATGCCGTTGGCGCGCAGCGCGTTGCGGGCGGTAACAAGGCCGGCCTTGCTGTAGAGGCCGTCATTGGCATCGCGGGTCAGGCCGTCCGGCCCGTTGTCGACATCCAGCAGGATGGCGTCATAGGCACCGGGCGTTGCGGCCATCACGTCGCCAACGTCGCCAATCGTCACGGTCACCCGTGGGTCGTCCAGGCAGCCGGCCGCCACCTTTGCCATCGGCCCGCGCGCCCATTCGATGATGCCGGGCACCAGTTCGGCGACCGTCACGCGCGCGTCCGTCGGCATTCGGCCCAGCACGGCGCGCAGGGTGAAGCCCATGCCATAGCCGCCGATGAGGACGTGGGGCGCCTTGGCGTGGCCCAGCCGATCGCAGGCCATCGTGCCCAGCGCCACTTCCGATCCGAACATCCGCGTGCTCATCAACTCGTTGCGGTCGAGCACGATCATGAAATCGTCGCCGCGCCGGAACAGCCGCAGCGGCGGCCCGCCCGGCACCTCGGCAACGCCGATCAGTTCGCGGGCGATCACGCCACCGTCTGCCGGCAGTGCGGGCACTTTCGGTGCGGAAAGATGGTCAGCCCCTTGATCATCAACGGCTTGCGGCAGCCGGGGCACTTGATCAGGAAGATCACGCCCAGGTTGATGACCAAGGCCAGCGGCGGCAAGATGAACCCCACCAGCCGCAGCGGCGGCGGCCACGGCAGCGCCCAGAACAGCAGGGGCAGGCCGAACGCCTGCGCCATCTGGTTCCACTGCACGCGGTACAGGCCGGGCTGTGGCCCGTCGACCGGGGCTGGCTCCCGGCTCACTTGTGCCGCCAGCTCGTCACGTCGGCGCCCTTGGGCGCGGCGGCTTCGATGCGCTTCAGGATCTTGTCGACATACATGGTGTGATAGCGCAGCCGGCTGATCTTGTTGGGCTGGGTGGGATCGCCATTCCAGCAATGTTCGGCGCGGTCGCCATAGGCGATTTCGCCGGCAAAGGGCGGATCGGCCTTCTTCAGGAAATCCTCGGTGAGATAGACGGCGTTGTTGAGGTAATAATTGTCCATGTCGCCGACATAGAGGAAGATCTTGTCGCGGATCTTGGGGCCGAGCGTCTTCCAGTCGCGCTCCATGATGTAACGCAGATCCCAGTTCTCGCGCCAATGGGCGGCGACCTTGGGATCAATCACGCCGGTGCGCTTGTCAAAGATGCGCTGCGGATAGCCATCAGCGCCTTGCGGGGAATAGACTGCTTCCCAGATGTCCCACTGCTGGCCGGAACGGGACTTGTCGCCCAGCACCAGCTCCAGCCGCTGCTCCTGCTCCACCGTGTAATCGACATGGCCGAGATAGTTGCGGTGGGCCGGGCGCGGTACCTTGCCGAACGGGCCCTCGCGCCAGAAGGCGTTCTTGTCCGCATACAGGTCGATGTTGGTATATTGGCGGAAATCAATGGGATCGGGGCAGGCGGCAAAGGCACCGTTGAAATCATCGGGATAGAACATCTGGACGGCCAGCGCCTCCCACCCACCGGTGGAGCCGCCATAGGTGAAGCGCGCCCACCCTTGCCCAAGCCCGCGGAACTTCGCCTCGATCGCCGGCACCAGCTCCTTCATGATGGCATCGCCATAGGGGCCGAGATTGGCCGAATTCACCGCATAGCTGTCGTCGTAATAGGGGTTGGAATGGTCGATCTCGACGATCAGGAAGCGCGGGAAATCGGGCGAGGTCCATTTCTTGTAGAGATCATGCGCCTCCTGCGCCTCGATCTTGTTGTAGCAGGGTTCGTTGAACCGCGGTTCGGCCTTGCACGGCATGGCGGGATCGGGCGGCGTGGTGGAAAAGCCGCCGAAATCGGCCGGGAAGTGGCCGTGGTTGATGATCAGCGGATATTTCGCTTCCGGATGCTTGTCGAAATCCTTGGGCACCAGCACGTGGGCGCGCAGATAGACATCGGTGCCCCAGAATTTCGACAGGCGTTCCGATCGGATCTTCAGATGGCGGATGAACTCGCTGTCCTTCGGCTCGGTCACCGGCGGGATCACCTTGGTCAGCGGGATCGTCACGATCTCCTTTGACGCCGGGTCGAACCGCACCTTCACCGGTTCCGAAATGATGTTGCCCGGTTCGGCGCGCCAGTTCTGCCCGGCCCCGCGCGCGGCGGGCAGCTTCACCGTGTGGCCGCTCGCCAGCTTGTAGGTCTGATATTTGTGCAGCACCGCCTGCACCGTGTATTCGCCGGCCGGCACCTGCTTCAGATCCTCCGCCGGATAGCCGAGCACGCCGCTGGCAATCGTCGCACTGCCACCCGGCTTCAGGCCATCGACCGTGACGCCGAACACCTGCGGCGCATCGGCACCCAGCTTGACCTGAAAACGCGGCTCCTTGCTGGCATCGGGCGTGATGACGAGGATGACGCGGCCATCAGTGCTGGCATCGATGCCGGCTACCGGCAGGGTGACGCGGAAGTCCGTGGCCGCAGCCGGGGCCGCCAGCGCCACCAGCGCCATCGCTGTTGTCGCCAAGTGCACATCACGCATCGTCATCGCCGATCCTCCCTGATCGCCCGGTTAAAGCAGCTTTCCGCAGAACCGGCAACGCGGGCCGGGACACAGCCGTCAAGCCCAGGGAGGATCAGCGGCTGCATTCACTCGGTTCATGATAGTTACCAGAAAAAAGGTTAATTACATCGAATATATATTTACAATTAGTAACGACAGCCGTACTCATATCTTGTCAGTTCGTTAACGTTTCAGGTTGAGTATCATGCTGTTCGACAATCTCGCCCAGATCATTGGTCAGTTGCTCGCCACCGATGGCGCGCTGATGCTGCTTTCGATGCTGTTCGGCATCCTGATCGGCATGTTGTGGAGCGGCCGTTCGTTCCCGCGCCGCTTGCCGCGCGCGATGGTGCGGGCGCCCAATCTGAAACGCATGTGATCCCGGCGGCGGAGCGGGGGCTGGCAACCAGCCCCACCCGCGGATAGGCTGAGCTGGTGAAAACCCGGCTGATCCTTGCCCTTCTGTTCCCACTGATGGGGGCGTTGCCAGCGATGGCAGCGCCCTCATTCTGTTCGCACTTGCCCGAACGCGGTTCGGTGGCCGCCGCCGCGCCGTTGGAAAGCGTGCCGGCCCGGCCCCGCGCCGATCGTGGCCTGATCTGCCCGCCCGGCTTTGCCCTTGATGTCGCGTCGCGCCTGCCGGTGTGCACCCGGCCCGGCCGCGCGGTGATCGAAGGCGATCCGCGCAAGGCCTGCCGTGCCAGCCTGGCGCTGGGCCCGGTCGCGCCGGTGCCGGCGCAATGGCGGCCCACCCGCACCTGCCCCGGCGGTGCGATCAGCGCCATCATCCGCGCCGATGGCCCCAACCTGGGCATGGCCGAGGTGGAGGTTTCAACCGACAGTCCCGGCGTGAAGGTGACGCCGCTGGAGGATGATACGGCCGGCCTGCCCCCGCGCGACCGGCCCACGGCGCAGGGCTGTTTTGCCCATCAGTGCCGGCTGCTGCGGATCAGCATCGCCGCCGATGCGCCCGACGAGGCGCTGGTGCGCTTCAGCATCAAGGATGGGGCCGGCACCACGCTGAAGCTGCCGGTCATCACCCATTGTCCGGATCCGCTGGCGCGGCCGGGTGCCGCCGCAAAATCGCCCTGAGTCACTTCGTCCTGAGCGGCCGGTCGTCGGTTGCCGCCAGCCACATCGCCGCCGCCCACGCCGCCACGTTCTGATCGAGCTGGGCGCGGTCCACCTTGTCCAGCGTGTCGTCGGGCGTGTGGTGCACGTCGAAATAGCGGGTCATGTCCTGCGACAGGTCGATGACGCCGACGCCGGTGGCAGCCAGCGGCCCCACGTCGGGCCCGCCGCCGGCCTTGTTGGTGGGCGCGGCATCGATGCCGAGCGGGGCGAGCACGCCGGCCATTTCGGCAAACAGCGGCAGGCCGGCTTCGGCGACCCTGGAATCGATCTGGAAGATGCGGTCCGCCCCGGCATCGCTTTCGCCCGCCAGCACGATCTGTTCGTCCTTGTGGGCGGCGGCATAGGCGCGCCCGCCGATCAGGCCGAATTCTTCCGCGCCCCACAGCACCACACGGATGGTGCGGCGCGGGCGCTGGCCGGTGGCATCCACGTGGGCCTTGATGGTGGCAGCGGCGGCGAGGCTGATGGCGACGCCGGCGCCATCGTCGAACACGCCCTGGCCCAGATCCCAGCTGTCGAGATGCCCGCCCAGCACGACCACTTCGCCGGGCACCGTGCCCGGAATTTCGGCCGTCACGTTGGCCGATTGCCCCGGCCGGCTGGTCGGGGTGGAAAGCAGCTGCATCTGCACCGGCCCCGCGGTGCAGCGGCGCGCCAGCAGTTCGGCATCGGGCAGGGCCAGCGCCAGCGCCGGGATCGGCGTCACGCCGGCCGGAAAGCTGGTGCTGCCGGTGTGCGGATTGCGGTGGTGATCGGTGCCCAGGCTGCGGATCAGCACGGCCGCCGCGCCCTTCTGCGCGCCCAGCGCCGGCCCGGCGCGGCGCACGGCACCATTGACGCCATAGCTGCTGCCATCCTGCGTCACGCTCATGCGGTGATCGATGAACACGATGCGCCCCTTCACGGCCGCATCGGGCGCGGCGCGGAACGCGGCCAGATTGGCAAAGCAGGCCACCGGCGCGGTGATGCCGGCGGCCGGCGTCGCCCCCGACGTGCCGAGCGCCGCCACGGCCAGGCTGTGATTGCTGCCCACGATGGTGGCGCGCGCCTGCCCCCGTTCCCACATGGTCAGCGGGAAGGCCTCTTCCCGGATGTTCACCAGGCCCAGCTGCGCCATTTGCGCCTTTGCCCACGCCCGCCCGCGCGCTTCAGCCTCGGTGCCGGCCAGCCGCTGGCCCACCGTGTCGGTGAGGTGGGCCAAGAGGCCATAGGCCTTGTTGCCGGCCAGCGCCGCATCGCGAAGCTTCGCCGCGGTTTCGATGCGGCCGGCCGGGGCCTGCGCCAGCGCCGGCTGGGCCAGCATGATGCCGATCGCGGCAAGCGGTAGGACGGTCAGACGCATGTAAATTCCCCTGTCTGGCGCGGGTGCGCCCGCGCGTCGCCGTGCTTGTTGCGCGCGTTGTCGGCCGGGTCAATCGGGCGGTTTGCGCGCGCCGCCGCCATCGGCTAATGGCAGCCGCGATCCTTTCCCCCACAAGTTCCGGAGCGCCGCCGTGTCCTATCAATATGCGTTCGTGATGAAGGGTCTTTCCAAGACCTATCCCGGCGCCAACAAGCCCTGCTTCAAGGACATCACCCTGTCGTTCCTGCCGGGCGCCAAGATCGCCATCATCGGCCCGAACGGCGCCGGCAAATCGACGCTGATGAAGGTGATCGCCGGCATCGATACCGAATATCAGGGCGAAGCCTGGCCGGCCGAAGGCGTGAAGGTTGGCTATCTGCCGCAGGAACCGCATCTGGATCCGAACAAGACGGTGAAGGGCAACGTGATGGACGGGGTGCGCCCTGTCGCCGACCTCGTTGACCGTTTCAACGCGATCAGCGCCGAAATGGCCGATCCCAAGGACGACACCGATTTCGACGCGCTGATGGTTGAAATGGGCGAGCTGCAGGAAAAGATCGACGCCGTCGATGGCTGGACGCTGGACAACCAGCTGGAAATCGCCATGGACGCGCTGCGTTGCCCGCCGGGGGACAGCGGCGTGGAGCGCCTGTCGGGCGGGGAAAAGCGCCGCGTCGCGCTGTGCAAGCTGCTGCTGGAAAAGCCGGAAATCCTGCTGCTCGACGAACCGACCAACCACCTTGATGCCGAATCCGTGTCGTGGCTGGAAAACCACCTCAAGGAATACAAGGGGATGGTGATCCTGGTCACCCACGATCGCTACTTCCTCGACAATGTGGTGAAGTGGGTCCTTGAACTGGATCGCGGCCGCGCCATTCCGTTCGAAGGCAATTATTCCGACTGGCTGGAAGCCAAGCAGAAGCGCCTGGCGCAGGAAGAGCGCGAGGACGCCAGCCGCGAAAAGGCGATCAAGCAGGAACTGGAGTGGATCCGGGCCAGCCCGAAGGCCCGCCAGACCAAGAGCAAGGCGCGTATCAAGGCGTTTGACGAACTGGTGGAAAAGCAGGCCAACCGCCGCCTTGGCGAAGCGCAGATCCTCATCCAGGTGCCGGAACGGCTGGGCAACCGCGTCATCGAGGCGAAGAACCTCACCAAGAGCTATGGTGACAAGCTGCTGTTCGAAAATCTGTCGTTCAGCCTGCCGCCGGGCGGCATCGTCGGCATCATCGGCCCCAACGGCGCCGGCAAGACGACGCTGTTCCGCATCATCACCGGCCAGGAACAGCCCGACAGCGGCGAGATCAGCATCGGCGAGACGGTGAAGCTGGCCTATGTCGACCAGAGCCGCGATGCGCTCGATCCCAACAAGAATGTCTGGGAGGAAATCTCGGGCGGCAACGACAAATTCTATTTCGGCAAAAACGAGGTGCTGACCCGCGCTTACGTGGGCGCCTTCAACTTCAAGGGGCCGGACCAGCAGAAGAAGGTGGGCCTGCTGTCGGGCGGGGAACGCAACCGCGTCCACATGGCCAAGATGCTGGTGAAGGGCGGCAACGTGCTGCTGCTCGACGAACCGACGAACGATCTGGACGTCGAAACCCTGCGCGCGCTGGAAGAAGCGCTGGAAAGCTTCGCCGGCTGCGCGGTGGTCATCAGCCACGATCGCTTCTTCCTCGACCGTCTCGCCACGCACATCCTGGCCTTTGAAGGCGACAGCCATGTCGAATGGTTCGAAGGCAATTTCCAGATGTACGAGGAAGACAAGCGCCGCCGCCTGGGTGATGCCGCCGACCGTCCGCACGCGCTGACGTACAAGAAGCTGACCCGCTGATCGGCCAGAAATTATCGCGCAGCGATAATTTCGGACTCGATCAAGGGCGGCCGGGCTGGCGGCTGGCGATCACGCCAGCCGAACAGCTTCGACGGCGCGGCCTTGCCGCGCATTTCTTGCTGTCTTGCCTCACCATTGTGGCAAGCGGACTCGGCGGCTCTGCCGCCGGCCGCGCCTTCAAGGCGCCACCCATTCTCCCGCCCAGCCATCCGCGGCGCGGAACAGCGCGCGCCGGTGCCCGCTGTTGGCCAGGTGCAGCCAGTCGATTGCCGTCACCCCCACCCATAACAGGGCGAAATTGGCGCGGGCCGGCACGATCTGATCCGCTGTCGGCTGCTGGCCTTCGATCCACGCCGGCAGGCCGGAGGCGGGGCCGGGCAGGGGGGTGCCGGGGGCCTGTTCGGCCAGGTAGCAGCGACGCGCGAACAGGGTGGACCCTGCCCAGATGGCATCGGCCTCGTCGGTGCTGCGGCCGATGCGCGCCACGCCGCTGATGCGCAACTGCACCTGTTCGGCCGCGTGATAGGCCAGCACCGCGACCGGCTTGCCATCCAGCTGCGTCACCTTGGGGCTGCGCGCGTCGGTGTGGAAGCGCAAGGTGGCCGCCGCCGGATCGGCCTTTCTGAGCACCATGACCCGCGCCTGCGGCAGGCCTGTCGCGTCAACACTGGCCACCACCGGCGTGTGCACCGGGCTCTTGCGGTCGGCACCGCCGCGCACCAGCAGGTTCCAGGCGTGGGCCAGGATGTCGGGCAGCGAATCAGCCGGCCTCATTTCAGCTCCACGATCACGTCGACTTCCACGGGCCAGCCGCGCGGCAGGCTGCCGGCGCCGGCGGCGACGCGCGGTGCCTTTCCGGCCTCCCCGAACGCCGTCACCATCACTTCCGAAAAACCGTTCATCACCTCCGGGTGCTGGGTGAACTCTGGCGTGGCGTTGACCAGCCCCATCACCTTCACCACCCGCTTCACCTTCGAAAGATCGCCCAGTTCGGCCTTCAGCGTCGCCAGCACGCACAGGCCGACCTTGCCGGCAATTGCCTTGCCCGCCGCCACGTCCATCGTCGCGCCCAGCTTGCCGGCAGCGCCTGCCGGGCATTCGCCGTGGCCAGCGAGGAACATCAGCTTGCCCACGCGCGACGCCGGCACATACAGCCCGATCGGCGCGTTCGGCGGCGGCAGGGCCAGGCCGGCGGCGGCGAGGCGCTGTTCCGGGGTGGCAGCCACAGCCGGGGCCGCGATCAGGGCAGCAACAAGAATCAGAGCAGCGCGCATCACGGGAGAACTCCTTGCCCGGTGGGATGCCCCGGCCTAGCATCCCCTGAACCAACGTCAATCAGGGGAGGGCGGGGCCGTTGTTCCGCACCATCATGGCAACAATCGTCACTGCATCGCTGGCCGTGCCCGGCCATGCCTTTGAACGCTATCCCAGCGCGGCCGAAAGCGATCCCGCCACGCTCGGCCTGATGCAGGGCGCGCCGGTTCCCCCTGACAAGCAGGTGCGCTGGGACGATGGCTCGATGTGGCGCTTCCCGCAGACGCGCTGGGCCTTTTCCAACATGCGCGCCCTGGTGCCGACGGCGAGCATCCCGCGCGAAGGCGCGGTGAGCGCCTTGCCGGAAACGCCGCGCGCCGATCTTGATGACGTGCGGCTTGCCACGCTGGACGGCACGGCGATGACGTGGCGCGAGGCGCTGGCCGCGACCTACACCGATGCCATCCTGGTGATGAAGGACGGCAAGATCGTCCAGGAACGCTATTTCGGTGTCACCTCGCCGGCGACGCAGCATATCCTGTTTTCGGTCACCAAAAGCTTCGTCGGCACCATCGCCGAAATGCTGATCGAAGAGGGCCGGATCAGTGCCGATGCGAAGGCTTCGGCCTATGTGCCTGAACTGGCAGGCAGTGGCCTTGGCGATGCCACGATCCGCCAGATCCTCGACATGCGGACGGGCCTGGCCTTCAGCGAGGATTATGTGGCGGGGCAGACCGGCCTCACCGACGTGCAGCGCATGAGCATCGCCGGGGCCTGGGGGCCGCGTCCGCCGGGCTATGACGGCCCCGATGGCCATCTTGCCTTCACCGCCAGCCTGAAGGCGAATGCACCCCACGGCGGCGATTTCGTCTATCGCACCCCCAACACCACGGCGCTGCAATGGGTGATCGAGCGGGTGACGGGCCAGAGCCTTGCCATCCAGATCCACGCGCGGTTCTGGTCGCGCATGGGCATGGAGCGCGATGCCGCCATCGGTGTTGACCGGTTGGGCACGGCGTTCGGCGGCGGCGGGCTGATGGCATCCTTGCGCGACATCGCCCGCTTTGGCGAGATGATGCGGCTGGGCGGCCGCTGGCATGGTCAGCAGATCGTGCCGCAGGCGGTGGTCGCGCGCATCATGAAGGGCGGCGATCCGGCGGCATTCGTCGCCACGAAATATCCCGGCAACCTGGATGGCAATTACGGCAGCCAGTGGTGGCACCGTGCCGGCGGGCAGCTGATGGCGCTGGGCGTCAACGGCCAGGGCATTTACGTGGATGCGAAAGCCGGCGTGGTGATTGCCCGGCTGGGCAGCCATCCGGTGGCCAGCAACCGCGCCAACATGGCGGTCACCATGCCGGCCTATGATGCGATGGTGGCGGCGCTCGCCCGTTAACCGGCGCTGTTGACCAGCCGCACCGCGCCCGGTTCCAGCGTCGACAGTGCACGGGCGGCAACGCCCGGCACGTCAGCCGACGGCATGGCATTGATCTCGCCGGCAATGCGCGCGGCCATCAGGCAGAAACGCCGGCGATCGGGAACGCTGGAAAAGCCGTTGTACAGCCGGGTCATCGCGGCATCGTAACGGGCCTGGCCGGCGGCGCCGTGGTTGCGGCGGTAACGCGCCTGCTCGCTGGCATAGGCTTCGTCCAGCAGCCGGTCATGCACCTTGAGCATCCGGTTATAGTCGTTGCGAAGGCCCTGGTTGCCGCACAACAGCGCCGCAACATTCAGTCCGCCGCGCAGGGCCCAGATGATGTCGGCACCGGCCGCCACCGAATCGGGCACCAGCCTTGTCGGCGCGGACGGGGCCACCGGCACCACGGGGGCGACCGCCAGGGGCCGGGGCGGCGGCGCGGAAGGAGCAGTGGAACAGGCGGCCAGCGCCAGTGAAACCCCCACGGCAGCCGCCCGCCGATATGCCCCCTTGGTCATTTTCCCTCATCTCCCCGATGGCGTTCACCAGAGCTATTGGCGCAAAAGCCTTTCTTCTCGATGAACGCCGCGGATGGGATGTCAGGCCGGCTGTTTCGCCCGCGCGGCCGCGATGCGCTGGCGCCAGTCGGCCGGGCCGGTCTGGTGGACGCTGGTGCCTTCCGAATCAACGGCAACAGTCACCGGCATGTCCTTGACTTCAAATTCGTAAATCGCTTCCATGCCGAGGTCTTCAAAGGCGACCACCCGGCTCGCCTTGATCGCCTTGGCCACCAGATAGGCCGCGCCGCCCACCGCCATCAGATAGGCGGCCTTGTGATTCCGGATCGCCTCGATACCGGCCGGGCCGCGTTCGGCCTTGCCGATCATGGCAATCAGGCCGGTCCTGGCCAGCATCATCTCGGTGAACTTGTCCATGCGGGTCGCGGTGGTCGGGCCGGCGGGGCCCACCACCTCGCCCTGCACCGGATCGACCGGGCCGACATAATAGATGACGCGGTTGGTGAAATCGACGGGCAGCGCCTCGCCGCGCGCCAGCATATCCACCATGCGCTTGTGGGCCGCATCGCGCCCCGTCAGCATCTTGCCATTCAAGAGCAGCCGGTCACCCGGCTTCCAGCTCGCCACTTCGGCCGGAGTGAGCGTGTCGAGATTGACCGGCTTCGATGCCTTGTCAGGCGTCCAGTTGACCTGCGGCCAGTCCTCCAGCTTCGGCGGTTCCAGATAGGCCGGGCCATTGCCGGTCAGCGTGAAGTGGGCATGGCGGGTGGCGGCGCAATTGGGGATCATCGCGATTGGCTTTGATGCGGCATGGGTCGGCATGTCGCGGATCTTCACGTCGAGAACGGTCGAAAGCCCGCCGAGCCCCTGCGCGCCGATGCCCAGATCGTTGACCGCGTCATGCAGCTCGATCCTGAGCTCCTCGATCGGGGAGCGCGGGCCGCGCGCCTTCAGCTCGGCCATGTCGATCGGCTCCATCAGCGATTCCTTGGCCATGACCATGGCCGCTTCGGCCGTGCCGCCGATGCCGATGCCCAGCATGCCGGGCGGGCACCAGCCGGCTCCCATCAGCGGCACGGTGTTCACCACCCAGTCGCGGATGGAATCCGATGGGTTCAGCATGGCGAATTTCGACTTGTTCTCGCTGCCGCCGCCCTTGGCTGCCACCATGATCTCGACATGGTCGCCCGGCACCAGCTCGACATGAACCACCGCGGGCGTGTTGTCGCGGGTGTTCACGCGGGTGAAGGCGGGATCGGCCACGATCGAGGCGCGCAGGCGATTCTCGGGATGGAGATAGGCGCGGCGCACGCCTTCGTTGACCATTTCTTGAAGCGTTTTCGTGGCTTGCCAGCGGACGTTCATGCCAACCTTCACAAAGGCGACCACGATGCCGGTATCCTGGCAGATCGGGCGATGGCCTTCCGCGCTCATCCGGCTGTTGGTCAGGATCTGCGCGATGGCGTCCCTTGCTGCCGGCGATTCTTCCAGCGCATAGGCCCGGCCCAGCGCCCGGATATAGTCCATCGGGTGGAAGTAGCTGATATATTGCAGCGCATCCGCCACGGATTCGATGACATCTTCCTCGCGGATCACGGTCATGGGTCGTTCCTGTTCCTCACTCGGCCTGTGGCATTTTGATCACGCCGGCATGGCCTCACGATAGGCTCCGGCGGCGGGAGCGTCCATATCGGAAGGGTTCGCGCTTGCCGTGATTTTGCAGCATCGCCGCGCAAGCCCTTGATCATGCGATTCCATGCCGCGCCTGCCTTCGTGGCGCCCTGTTGCCCGCCCAGGTGCGACGCGGCCGTTGCAGCCGTTTCGGGTGCCGTCAAGCCCAACAATGGACTTGCGCGGCCCGGCGGCTGTGGCACTATCACTAGCGTATAGGGGCTGATCACACACAAGTTGTGGTGGCTCCGGCGCGGGGACGCACAGGCCGAAGGGCGATCGGGCTGTGGATATCGGGGACAAAATTCATTGCGGCAACTTTGGCGCGTGACCCCGGTTTGTTCCCCTCGTATGATAGAGGGGCAAAAGACGAATGAGTGAGTTTCGCATGACGGACAACAGCGCCCAACTGGCCACCGATTCCGATACGCTGGTGCCGCCTGCCGATGCTGCCGATGCCGGCGCTGCCATGGCGGCTGCCGCCGGTGTGCTGGCGCAGGCCGCGGCTGCTGCCGCCGCCACCAGGCCGGGCAGCAGCGAGGTGCTGCCCTGGCGCTTCCACGTCGAGGTCGATCGCAGCCGCGACGCGCTGCTCACCGATTTCGGCAAGGAAACGCTCGACGATCGCTACCTGCTGCCGGGCGAATCCTATCAGGATCTGTTTGCCCGCGTCGCTGCCGCCTATGCCGACGATGCCGATCATGCCCAGCGCCTGTATGACTATATCAGCCAGCTGTGGTTCATGCCGGCCACCCCGGTGCTGTCGAACGGCGGCACTGGCCGCGGCCTGCCGATCAGCTGCTATCTGAACTCGGTGTCCGACAGCCTTGATGGCATCGTCGGCACCTGGAACGAGAATGTGTGGCTGGCCTCGCGCGGCGGCGGCATCGGCACCTATTGGGGCAATGTGCGCGGCATCGGGGAGCCGGTCGGCCTCAACGGCAAGACCAGCGGCATCATCCCGTTCGTGCGCGTCATGGATTCGCTCACGCTCGCCATTTCGCAGGGCTCGCTGCGTCGCGGTTCGGCGGCCTGCTATCTCGACATTTCGCACCCTGAGATCGAGGAGTTCCTCGAAATCCGCAAGCCGTCGGGCGATTTCAACCGCAAGGCGCTGAACCTGCACCATGGCGTGCTGATCACCGACAAGTTCATGGAAGCGGTGCGCGACGGCGCCAGCTTCGATCTCGTCAGCCCCAAGACCGGCGAGAAGCGCGGCGAGGTCGATGCCCGCGCGCTGTTCACCAAGCTGGTCGAAACCCGGCTGGCGACTGGTGAGCCCTACATCATCTTCATCGATGAAGTGAACCGCACCATGCCCAAGCACCAGCGCGACCTGGGGCTGAAGGTGTCGACGTCGAACCTCTGCTCGGAAATCACTTTGCCGACCGGGCCGGACCATCTGGGCCAGGATCGCACCGCGGTGTGCTGCCTGTCGTCGCTGAACCTGGAAACCTGGGACCAGTGGAACGGCGATCAGCGCTTCATCGAGGATTGCATGCGTTTCCTCGACAATGTCCTTCAGGATTATATCGACCGTTCGGAACCGGCGATGGCGCGCGCCGCCTATGCCGCGATGCGCGAACGCTCGGTGGGCCTGGGCGTCATGGGCCTGCACAGCTTCTACCAGGCGCGCGGCATCCCGTTCGAAAGCGCCATGGCAAAGAGCTGGAACATGAAGATGTTCAAGCACATCCGCGCCCAGGTCGATCAGGCGTCGATGACGCTGGCGGCCGAACGCGGCCCGTGCCCGGATGCGGCCGACATGGGCGTGATGGAACGCTTCAGCTGCAAGATGGCGATCGCGCCGACGGCCAGCATTTCGATCATCTGCGGCGGCACCTCGGCCTGCGTGGAGCCGATCCCGGCCAACGTCTACACCCACAAGACGCTGTCCGGCAGCTTCGTCGTCAAGAATCCCTATCTCGAAAAGCTGCTGATCTCGAAGGCCAAGAACAGCGACGCGGTGTGGAACTCGATCCTTGAATATGGCGGGTCGGTGCAGCACCTCGATTTCCTCACGCCGGAGGAAAAGGCCACCTATCGCACCGCGTTCGAAATCGATCAGCGCTGGCTGGTCGAACTCGCCGCCGACCGCACGCCCTATATCGATCAGGCCCAGTCGCTGAACCTGTTCATCCCGGCCGACGTGGAAAAATGGGATCTGCTCATGCTCCACTACCGGGCGTGGGAACTGGGCATCAAGTCGCTCTATTACCTCCGCTCGATGAGCGTGCAGCGCGCCGGATTCGCCGGCGGCGTGGAGGCCGACAACACCAACGCCGCGCCTGTCATCCAGGTCGAGCGGCGTGATTATGACGAATGCCTGGCGTGCCAATAAGCCGCCGTGCATCGACGGGCTTGCCCTGCCATACCGCGGGGCGACGCACCGGCCGGATCGTTTCCCGGCCGGATGGTGAGGGGGTCGCGGCGATGACTTCCACGACTTGTCGCCACGACCCCCTCCCGATTGCCGGTCGCAGGATCGGAATTGTGAGTGGTCGTGCCTTCGGCGGGACGCGTACGGCCTCCGGCGGTTGTTCGCCGGCATCTTCGGATGCTGCGGCGCTGCAGGCAAAGTTTCCGCATTCCAGTGGCGGCGCGGGTGCAAGGCGCACCGCCCCTGCAATGCTCTCCTCGTCGATGCGGCGGCGGGCCGGCCCACTGATGGCCTGCCGCGCATATCGGGCGGGTGCAGGGGCACCACCCCTGTCCGCCGAAGGCAATGTTTTTGTTGTGTCTTCTCACCCTAATGCAGGATTTTGAACCATGCCGCTGCTTCAGGCGTCCAAGTCGTACAAGCCCTTCGAATATCCCTGGGCCTATGATTTCTGGAAACGTCAGCAACAGATCCACTGGATGCCGGAAGAAGTTCCGCTGGGCGAGGATTGCCGTGACTGGGCGCAAAAGCTGACCGATCACGAGCGCAACCTGCTCACCCAGATCTTCCGCTTCTTCACCCAGGCCGACGTCGAGGTGCAGGATTGCTACCACGACAAATATGGCAGCGTGTTCAAGCCGACCGAAGTCAAGATGATGCTGACGTCGTTCTCCAACATGGAAACGATCCACATCGC
>JAIXPC010000005.1 GCA_027486415.1 Sphingomonadales bacterium
ACGATGCAGGATTGGCCGCTGCTGGTGAGCAAGCTGATCGATCACGCGGCGATTTATCATGGTCAGCGCGAGATCGTGTCGCTGAGCTGCGAAGGGCCCAAGCATCGCACCAACTGGGCCACCGTGCGCGGCCGCGCGAAGCAGGTGGCGGGCGCGCTGCGGCGGTTGGGCATGCAGCCCGGCGATCGCATTGCCACGCTGGCCTGGAACACCTGGCGCCATGTCGAAAGCTGGTATGGCATTTCCGGCATGGGCGGCGTTGCCCACACCATCAACCCGCGCCTGTTTGAAGAGCAGATCGTCTACATCGCCAACCACGCCGAGGACCGGGTGCTGTTCTTCGACCTGACCTTCGTGAAGCTGGTCGAGAAGCTGGCGCCGCAGTTCAAGACGATCGAGCACTTCGTCCTGCTCACCGATCGCGCGCACATGCCGGCCGATTGCAGCCTTGACCTGCTGTGTTACGAAGATCTGGTGGCCGCCGAACCGGATGCCGACTGGACCGAACTGCCCGAAACCGCGCCGGCGGGCCTGTGCTACACCAGCGGCACTACCGGCAATCCCAAGGGCGTGCAATACAGCCACCGCTCCAACGTGCTGCACGCCATGGCGGCCTGCGCCACCGACACGTTCGGGATGAGCGCCGGCACCACCGTGCTTCCGATCGCGCCGATGTATCATGCCAACGCCTGGTCCATCCCCTACACCGCGGCCTGTGCCGGCGCGAAGCTGGTGATGAACGGGCCGAATTTCGATCCGCCGACGCTGCACAAGCTGATCGTCGAGGAAGAGGTGGACCTGGCGCTGGCCGTGCCGACGATCTGGCTTGGCATGATGCAGCATCTTGAGAAAACCGGCGAAACCCTTGGAAAGCTTGATCGCACTGCCATTGGCGGATCCGCCGTGCCGCGCGCCATGATCGAACGTTATGACCAGCTTGGCGTGCGCGTGCTGCAGCTGTGGGGCATGACCGAAATGTCGCCGCTCGGCACCGTTGGCGTGGGCACGCCGGAAACGGCGGCAATGACTTACGATCAGCAGCTGGACGTGCGGATCAAGCAGGGCCGCGGCATCTTTGGCGTCGAAATGAAGATCGTGGACGACGACGGCAAGGAACTGCCGCGCGACGGCAAGGCCTTTGGCCGCCTGCTGGTGCGCGGGCCGTGGGTGGTCGGCAGCTATTTCAAGGGCGATGGCGCCTCGGCCTTCGAAAATGGCTGGTTTGATACCGGCGATGTCGCGACGCTGGATCCCTTGGGTTACATGCAGATCGTCGACCGCGCCAAGGACGTGATCAAGTCGGGCGGCGAGTGGGTATCGTCCATCGATCTCGAAAACGTCGCTGTCGGTGCGCCGGGTGTGGCCGAAGCCTGTGTGATCGGCGTGCATCACCCCAAGTGGGACGAGCGCCCGTTGCTGCTGGTGGTGCCAAAGGCCGGCGCGCAGGTGAGCAAGGAGAGCGTGCTCGCCTATCTTGACGGCAAGATCGCCAAGTGGTGGACGCCCGATGACGTGCTGGTGGTCGACAGCCTGCCGCACACCGCCACCGGCAAATTGCTGAAGGTGGCGCTGCGCGAGCAGTACAAGGATTACAAGCTGCCGACGGCCTGACGGCGCCTCAGGCGTCGTTGCCGTCATCCTCCCCATCATCATCGCTGACCATGGCGGCCAGCGGGTCTTCACCCGTGTCGGCGACCTCGTCCATGTCGTCGGGCAGGCCGCCCATCATGTCGTCGTCGTGCCCGTCCATCGGCCCGGCAGGCGTGCCGGGCATCTCTTCGTCGCCATCGTCCATCAGCGGTTCGCCGGCAAAGGCGCCCATGTCGACCCGGCCTGATGTCACCATCTGCTTCATCATGTCGACGGTGTCGTGCACGCCGCCATCATCGTCGGTGATGCCGCCGTGCGGCTTTTCGCTGTCGAGCGGATCGGGGCCGGCATCAGGGTGCAGCGCGTCTTCGGCGACGGCCTGGGCCTGATCGGCCTCGCGTTGTTCGTTGTTGTCTTCGTCTTCCAGGTCGCGCGGGTTGGTCATGGTGCACCTCCGCAGGGGAAACGTGCGGAGCGCGGCGGTTGTTCCGGTCAGAACAGGCTGAGCTGGTCCGTCGGCGGGCGGAAGCGGCTGCAGTCGAGCGGGATGCGATCACGGGAGAGGCCGGCTGCGGTGCAGGCCTTGATGAAGCGCTGCCGCATCAGGCCGGCATAGGGGCCTTGCCCCTGGAAACGGCTGAAGAAATCGGGGTCATTGTCCTTGCCGCCGCGCATCTGGGTGACATGGTGCATGATTCGGGCGGCGCGATCGGGGAAATGCTCCGCCAGCCAGTCACGAAACAGCGGCGCGACCTCGTGCGGCAGGCGGACGGGGATGGAATAGGCACCCTGAGCGCCCGCCGCGGCAGCCGCCGCGATGATGGCTTCGATCTCGTGATCGTTCAGCGCGGGGACCATCGGCGACAGCGAGACGAACACGGGGATGCCGGCGTCGCTCAGGCGGCGGATGGCGGCGATGCGGCGCGGTGGGGTGGCGGCGCGCGGCTCCATCAGGCGGGCAAGTTTCGCATCGAGGCTGGTGACGCTGATCATCACGGCGGCCAACCCGCGCGCCGCCATGGCGGCGAGGATGTCGATGTCGCGGCACACCCGGTCTGACTTGGTGGTGATGGTGACGGGGTGATCGCAGCCGGCCAACACTTCGAGGATCTGGCGGGTGATCCTCCACTCGCGCTCGATTGGTTGATAAGGATCGGTGTTGGTACCCAGCGCGATGGGCTGGCACTGGTAACCGCGTCTGGCCAGCTCGGCCTTCAGCAGCGCCGGGGCCTCGGGCTTGGCAAACAGCCGGCTTTCGAAATCGAGGCCGGGCGACAGGTCGTGATAGGCGTGGGTGGGCCGGGCAAAGCAGTAGACGCAGCCATGTTCGCAGCCGCGATAGGCATTGATCGAACGATCGAACGGCACATCGGGCGACTGGTTGCGGGTGATGATCGTGCGCGGCCGTTCAACCGTCACCGCCGTCCGCAGCGGCGGCGGCGCATCGTCCACCGTCGCGGCATCGTCCAGCCAATCGCCATCGGCTTCGCGGGTGGCGAGGCCAAAGCGGGTGGGAAGGGCGTTGCCGGTGGCGCCGCGCCCCCGTGTGGTGCCGCGTGGTGTGGACATCCCGGCAGGATATGGCAGAAACAAGAACAGAAAAAGAACAAAACGCCACTCAGGCCGAAATATTCCCCATCGCCAGTGCCTCGCGGATCAGCACCTCACGGCGCAGCGCCTCGGCATCGGCAAGGGCATTGTGGGGCCGGCGGCTCATGCTGGCCGTGTCGAAACCGGGCAGGTTGACCAGATCGAAACGCACCTGCGGCACGGCGCGGCGACCGCGGAAGGCGAGCAGGGCCGCGGCGTGGGCAATATCCTCGGGCCAGTCGGCCACCATCACCGGGTGGGGATCGTCGATCAGATAGGCGGTGAGCGCCGCCACCACGTCGGCCCGGCTGTGCGGGATGGCCCCCAGATGCGGCATGACATGTTCGGCCACCCAGCTGGTGGGGCGGTGGCAGGGCAGCACGGCATAGAAACTGGGATGGCCTTCCGCTTCCGGCACCAGCGCGATGGAAATCAGCGGGCCGTCAAAACCGTTGAATTCACAATCGAGGAAGTAACGCACTTGCCTTACCGTTCGCGCAGCCGCGGGATCAGCTCGACGAAGTTGCACGGCCGGTGGCGGGCGTCGAGCTGGCTCGCCAGGATGCCGTCCCAGCCGTCCTTCACGGCGCCGGTGGAGCCGGGCAGGCAGAAGATATAGGTGCCGCGGGCAAGGCCGGCGCAGGCGCGCGACTGGATGGTGGAGGTGCCGATCGACTGGAAGCTGAGCCAGCGGAACAGCTCGCCAAAGCCGGGAATGGGCTTTTCGATGACCTGGTCCAGCGCTTCGGGGGTGACATCGCGCCCGGTAACGCCGGTGCCGCCAGTGGTGATGATGACATCGACGGCCGGATCATCGATCCAGGCATTGAGCTGCGCGACAAGCGCCGGCACCTCGTCCCTGATGATGGTGCGGGCGGCAAGGACATGGCCGGCAGTGCTGAGCCGCGCCACCAGCGTGTCGCCCGATGTGTCGTTCGCGGCCACGCGGGTGTCGCTCACCGTGGCAACGGCGATGTGGAGCGGCACGAACGCAAGCGACTCATCGATGGGCATGAACGATGCTAGGCTGCTCGTGGCCGTCTTGTCATGGTGGCAGAACGGCGAGGGGAGTGACGGTGATGGCGCGGATGATGGCAATGATCTGTGCAGGCGACCGCGAACGGGCGCGGGCCTTCTACCGCGATGTGCTGGGGCCCGTGTTCGGTATCGGGGCACCCGCGATCGACCATTTCGGCGACCAGTTCCCTTGCGGCGACGGCTTCATCCGGCTGACGGCGCTTCCGAACTGGCAGGCAGGCCAGTATCCGGTGCTGGGCTGGCAGGTGGAGGATGCCGCCGCCGCCGTGGCCGGGCTGGCGGCTGCTGGCGTCAAGATGCTGATCTATCCGGACTTTGGCCAGGACGAGCAGGGCCTGTGGCATTCCCCTGATGGCCGAGCCCGCATTGCCTGGTTCAATGACAGCGAAGGCAATCTGTTGAGCCTGACAGAGCAGCGTTGAGGATCAACGCGGGCGAGTGTGACGGGAACGGCCGTGGGGCCCGGGGCGCGGCGCGCTTTTGACGGCTGGGTCTATTTGCCGCCGGCGACGGCGCGATCGTCGCTGGGCCAGGCTTCGGGGATGAAGCTGCCGGGTTCGGGACGCGGGCGGATGGGCAGCGGATCGCGTTTCACGGCGAGCGTGCCGCCCAGGCCGGGCAGGCGCGGCCACAGCCCTTGCGCGATGGCATCAAGCGATGGCGGCACCAGCCCGTCGCGCAGTTCGTACATCCACAGGTTGCGGAGCACGATTTCGACATAGTGGCGGGTTTCGCGATAGGGGATGGATTCGATGAACAGCAGCGGATCGCCCTGATCGTCCAGCGTGCGGTTCCACGTCTGCACTGAACCGGGGCCGGCATTGTAGGCAGCGATGATCTTGGGCAGCAGGCCGGCGGTGATCGGCATCTTGCCCAGCACCTCGAGATAGGTCTGGCCCAGTTCGAAATTATAGGCCGGATCGGCCAGATCGCCGATGACGCTGGCGGCATCGGGGGTTTCCTTCAGGATGCGGCGGTTCACCAGTGCCTGCGTATCGGGCATCAGCTGCATCAGGCCCCGGGCCCCGGTGCGGCTGGTGGCGGTGGTGATGAAGGCCGATTCCTGCAGGGCGTGGGCAAAGGCCAGGCTGCGCGGCACGCGCCAGCCGCGGAACGGCACCCATTCGGGTGCCGGGAAACGCGCCGACAGCGGCGCGGTGAGGCCAACGGGCGGGCGGGTCGCGAGGCTGTATTGCGTGGCCGGCAGATCAAGCCGGGCGGCAAGGCGCAGGATGGCGGGATAGGCATCGGCCGCCGCAGTGGCGGCAAGGTGGCGAAGCTCGCGGTCGGCAAGGCCGAGCTGGCCGATTTCCACCAGCGCGGCGGCGCGGCGGGCACCGGGAAGATTCTGGAGGAAGTTCCAATCCGCGGTGATGAAATCAGGTTCGCGCCAGTCAAGGCCCTGATCCTGCCCCAGCGTGCGGCGGGCGAGCAGGCCATAGAAGCTGGCGACGAATGCGGCGGCCTTGCCCATGCGGTTGGCGCGGGCGGCCTGATCGCCGGCAAGGCCCCAGCTGCGCCCGGCCCAGAAGGCACCGGCGGCGCGGATATCTTCGCTGCCGGTTTTGACCAGATCGAATGCCTGGGCGGCATCGCGCCAGCGGCCAAGGCGGAAGGCGGCAAGCCCGGCGGTCCATGCGCCGTCCGACGCGCCCTGGCCGAGGCCGGATGTGGCCTCCAGACCCATGCGCCAGGCGGCGAGATCATCGCCCATGCGATAATGGTTCCAGGCGATGCGGGCAGCGAGATCGGCGCGGGCGTAGGGCGACAGCAGCGGTGCCTGTGCCAGCCACAGCCGTTCCGCTTCATCGTTGCGATCGGCGGCGAGCAGCGGCTTCAGCCGGGCCGAAAGATCGCCATCGGCGGGCAGGCCTTCGATGCGGACGGGGGCGGCGGCGGTGCGGAACGGGCGTACTTCGGGCAGCAGTGGCAGCGGTGCGCTGTCGGCCCCCGGCATGCCATCGGCGATGCGGGCGATGCGCGGGGCCAGCGGCTGATCGGGATTGGCGGTGAGCCAGGCGACGAGATCGGCGCGCGTCTGTTTCGCCGTGCCGCGCGCCACGATCAGCGCGGCGCGGGCGGTTTCGGTGAGCAGGCCGGGCGGCAGGCTGGCCAGTGCGCGTTCGGCGGCGCTGGTACGGCCAGCATCGAGATCGAGGAAGATCTGGCGGAAGGCGGCGCGTTCTTCCTCGCTCAGCTGAGGCGGCACCAGGCGCTGGCGCTGCGTGATGCCGGTGCGGGCGGCGGTGACCGTTTGCAGCGGTTGCGATGCCGGCGGCAGGGTCGTGATCGGCGGCGGCGTTGGCGGCGCGGGCGGCAGCAGGGCGGGCGGAATGGTGATGGCCGCCGCCATGGTCGGGGTCAGCGCCAGCAACAGGGCAAGGGCACGCGTCATGCCAGCGCTGCCTTGAAGGCCTTCAGATGTTCAAAGGCCTGGCGTTTCAGTTCGATATTGCCGGCAAAGGTGCGCGGGTGGATCGATGGCAGCAGTTTGGCGCCGGCCCAATCGAACCACTGGCCCCGGCTGCTGGCGCGGCGCGCATCCGGCCCGGCGATTTCGGCGGCGATCTGGCCCAGCGCCAGCACGTGGCGCGGGGGCGACAGCGCGGCCAGCCGCTCCACCACCGGCGTGAAGCGGGCGAGGGCTTGCGGGGTCGGTTCGCCATCACCGGGCGTCGGCCATTGCAGGCGGCTGACCAGCGCGGCCTTCGTCCAGTCGAGATCGATGGCGGCGAGCATCTTCGTGATGGTGGCGCGGTGATCGGTATCGGCATCCGGACGGTCGATCAGCACCCAGATGCCGCTTTCGATGGCGCCATCGAACAGCAGGGGCGGGCGGGTGCGGGCGTCGGGGAAACGGCCGAGCAGCGCCAGCAGCGCCGGCACGTCGGCGCAGGCCAGAGCGGGATGTTCGGCGGGCGGTGGCGGGGCCTTGGGTTTTGGCGCGGCAGCGGAGGGGACAGGGTCAGAAGCAGGGGAGGGAGGGGCCACCGGTTCCAGCGGGGCGGCCAGCCACTGGCGCGGCACATCGTCAACCGCGACATCAACGCCGGCCGCGACAAGAAATGCCAACGCTTCGGCAGCGTTGGCCGTGGGCAGGATGGGTGCGGCGGCAGACACGGCGGACAAAAAGCGTGAGGTTGCACGTCTGGTCAAGCCTTTGCAGGGTGGCTATCTGTTCAGGCGAGTCAATATTGCGCCAGCCTGATGCGCCTTGGGCCGGGAAGGGACGAGACACGTGAGCGAACGGGAATCGATGCCGTATGATCTGGTGATCGTTGGCGGCGGGCCGGCGGGCCTTTCGGCAGCAATCCGCGCCAAGCAGGAAGCCCAGCGGCTGGGTGTCGAACTGTCGGTGTGCGTGCTGGAAAAGGGCAGCGAGATCGGCGCGCACATCCTGTCGGGCGCCGTCGTCGATCCGCGCGCGCTGGATGAACTGCTGCCGGAATGGCGCACGATGGATTCGCCGTTGACCGTGCCGGTGACGGAGAATCACCACTGGATCCTGACCGAAACGACCAAGCGCGAATTCCCGCATGGCCTGCTGCCGCCGTTCATGCACAACACGGGCTGTTACACGGTGTCGCTGGGCAATCTCACCCGCTGGCTGGCCGGGCAGGCCGAGGCAGTCGGTGTCGAGATCTTCCCCGGCTTTGCCGCCGCTGAAGTGCTCTACAACGACGATGGCAGCGTGAAGGGCGTGGCCACTGGCGACATGGGCATCGCCAGGGACGGTTCGAAGAAGCACAGCTGGACGCCGGGTCTGGAAATCCACGCCAAATATACCTTCTTCGCCGAAGGCGCGCGCGGGCATCTGTCGAAGCAGATCATCCAGCGTTACGACCTCAGGAAGAACAGCCAGCCGCAGATCTATGGCATCGGCCTCAAGGAATTGTGGGACATTCCGGCCGAAAAACACGTGCCGGGCAAGGTGATCCACAGCCAGGGCTGGCCGCTTTCTGACGCCAACGGCGGCGGCTTCATCTATCATCAGGCGGGTGGCCAGGTGGCGATCGGTTTTTCGGTGTGGCTGAACTATGACAACCCGCACCTGTCGCCGTTCGAGGAGTTCCAGCGCTGGAAGACCCACCCGGCGGTGCGCGAAATCCTGGAAGGCGGCCGCCGCGTGAGTTACGGCGCGCGCGCCATCAACGATGGCGGCTGGCAGGCCGTGCCACAGCTGGCCTTCCCTGGCGGCGCACTGATCGGCTGTTCGGCCGGTTTCGTGAACGTGCCGCGCATCAAGGGCAGCCACACTGCGATGAAGACCGGCATGATGGCCGCCGAAGCGGCGGTGGCGGCGATTGCGGCCCAGCGCGGCGGCGACACGCTCGCCGACTACGATGCGGCCTACAAGAAGAGCTGGGTGCATGACGAGCTGAAGATGGTCCGCAACGTGCTGCCGGCCGTCGAGAAGTTCGGCAATGTCGTCGGCACCGCGCTGGGCGGCGTCATGATGTGGATGGAATATCTGGGCTATGAACTGCCCTTCACCTTCAAGCTGACGCCGGACAACACGCACATGCGCCGGAAGGACGATGCGCCGAAGATCGTCTATCCCAAGCCCGATGGCGTGATCAGCTTTGACCGGTTGTCGAGCGTGTTCCTTTCGAACACCAACCACGAGGAAGACCAGCCCTGTCACCTGACGCTGAAGGACCCTTCGGTGCCGGTGGAGGTGAACTACGCGCTGTATGACGAACCGGCGCAGCGTTATTGCCCGGCAGGCGTCTACGAAATCGTCGGCGTTGAGGAAAACGCGCCGCGCCTGCAGATCAACGCGCAGAACTGCGTCCATTGCAAGACGTGCGATATCAAGGACATGACGCAGAATATCGTGTGGGTGGTGCCGGAAGGCGGCGGCGGCCCGAACTATCCGAATATGTAGCGCAGCCGGGCGAGCGCGTGAGCCGCGCGCCGACTCCGGCAAGCTCGGCCGGCGAGCGAAAAGGGCGGGGCCAACACCCCGCCCTTTTTGATTCGTCCGACGGCGTGGCTTTGCCACGCCCCCTTCGTTCCTTCCTTCCTCCGATCCCCACATCCCACCCCCACCCCCTCCCGCCAGCGGGAGGGAAGCCGCGCGGCCCCATCACCGCACCCTCTCGACAAGCCGCGCACACCCCGCCATCGTTCCCTCACATGCGCGTCGCTCTCGCCTTCCTCATCACGCTCGCCGCGGCTGCCCCGGCGCTGGCGGCCAAGCCGGCCAGCGATGCCGGCATCCACGCCTATGTGATTGGCCGCTATGCCGAGATGGACAACGAGTTCGGGCTGGCGGCGCGGTTGATGGAAACCGCGCGCAGCAGCGATCCGGCGGCGATGCTGGTGACGCGGCGGGCGTGGGAACTGGCGGTGGCCAATGGCGACCAGGCCCGCGCCTTCCAGCTGGCGCGCACGCTGGCGGCGGCCGGGCAGGGCGATCCCGATATCACCATGACGCGCATTGCCGATGCGGTGATCCGCAAGGATTGGCCGCTGGTGGCCAACCTGCGCCAGAAACTGGGCGGGCAGGGCTGGCCGATCGTTGCCGGGCCGATCATCGATGCCTGGGTTGCGGCGGCGAGGGGCGACGCCGGTGCGGCGCTGACCTTGCTCGATCCGCAGCGCTATCAGGGCTTTCTGCGCGGCTATATTGCTGAACAGCGCGCCCATGTGCTGGCCAGCTTCGGCCGCTGGGACGAAGCGGCGACGGCCTATCGCCAGGCGCGGTCGGGCGGCGGCCCGGCGTTGATGTTCCTGCGCCAGGGCCAGGCCGATGCGCTGGCACAGGCAGGCAAGCGCGACGAGGCGTTGGCGGTGCTGTACCCCGGCGACCGGCCAACGGCGGCAGCGCGCGAGCGGTTGCAGACCGGAAAGCGGCTGGGGCCGCTGGTGGCCGAGCCCCAGCAGGCGCTGGCGTGGATGTCGGCGCGGCTGGCGGTGGATCTGGCACGTGAACGATCGGAACCGCTGGCGTTGATGTTCGCCCGGCTGGGCAGCTTCATGGCGCCGGAAATGCCGATCAGCTGGCTGACACTGGGCGATATGCTGGGCCGGTCGGGCCACGCCCCGGCCGCGCTGGCCGCGCTGGACAAGGTGCCGACCGGGCTGGGACTGGACGAGACGGTGCGGGCGCGGCGGGCTGCCGTGCTGGAGGATGCCGGACAGGCGGCAGCGGCCGGCGACCTGCTGACGCGGGCGACACAGGCGCCGGGCGCGACGGCAGAGGATTGGGCCGGGCTGGCCGGCTGGCACCAGCGCGCCGGGCGCTTTGCCGATGCGGCAGCGGCCTATACCACCGCGATCGATCGCCATGGTACGGGCATGGGCGCTTCGGCCTGGAACCTGCATTATCTGCGCGGCATCATGCGCGATCGGGCCGGTGACTGGGCCGGCGCGCGCAGCGATTTCGAACGGGCATTGACGCTGTTTCCCGATGAACCCGGTGTGCTGAACTATCTGGGCTATGGCCTGTTGGAACGCGGCGAGGATGGCAGCCGCGCGCGCACCCTGATCGCCCGCGCCGCCCGGTTGCGTCCCGGTGATGGCGGCATCATCGATTCGCTGGGCTGGATGCAGTTGCAGGCCGGCGAGATCGACGCGGCGGTGGCGACGCTGGAACGCGCCGTCAGCCTGGAGCCGCAGGATGGCACCATCGTGAGCCATCTGGGCGATGCGCTTTGGCGGCAGGGCAGGCGGATCGAGGCGCGGTTCCGCTGGCGGCAGGCGCTGGCGATGACGGCCGAGGCCGACGAGCGCCGCCGCCTGCAGGCGCGGCTGGATTACGGGCTGGATGCCGCGCCGGCGATGCTGGCGCGCAACTAGGCCTTGCGCCGTGCTGGCCACCGCGTCACAGGCGCTGGCGCAATGATCAGCGAACACGCCCCGGCCAAGATCAACCTGGCGCTGCACCTGCGGCGGCGGCGGGCGGACGGCTATCACGATCTCGAAAGCATCTTTGCCTTCACCGATTTTGGCGACACGCTGAGCGGCGAGGTGGCCGATGGCCTGTCGCTGGCGCTGGACGGGCCGACGGCGGCGGCGGCTGACGTGGGGGACGACAATCTGGTGCTGCGTGCGGCGCGTGCGCTGGCGGCGGCAGCGGGCATTGCGACGGGCGCGCGCCTGCATCTTCACAAGCGTATCCCGGTGGCTGCGGGGCTGGGCGGCGGTTCGGCCGATGCCGCGGCGGCGCTGCGGCTGCTCAACCGGTTGTGGGGGCTGGACTGGCCGCTGGAACGGCTGGCGGCGCTGGCCGGGCCGCTGGGTGCCGATGTGCCTGTGTGCGTGTTCAGCCAGACGCGTTTCGGGGCCGGTCGCGGCGATGATCTGGCGCCGTGGCCGCATGATGTCGCCGGCACCCCGGTGCTGCTGGTCAATCCGCGCGTGGCGGTGGCGACAGGTCCGGTGTTCGCCGGGTGGGACCAGATCGATCACGGCGGCATCACGGCGGACGCGCCGCTGCGCGATCTCCGCAACGACATGACGGCGGCCGCCGTTGCGTTGCAGCCGGTGATTGCCGATGTGCTGGCGGCACTGGCAGCCGGTGGGGAGGCCAGCCTGGTTCGCATGAGCGGTTCGGGCGCGACGTGCCTCGCACTTTATCCAGACGTGGCCGCGCGCGATGCGGCGGCGGCACGACTGGCCGGCAGCGACTGGTGGCTGTGCCCGACCCGGATCATCTGAGGCATTAACCGAGTCGCACTCAAACCCCTGTGAATTTCGGCAGGCGCAGTGCAATATAATGCCTACGTTATTCATCCAACACGTTGAAATCGCGATGTTGCGGTGCGACAAACTGATTTGTGCTCAAAATAGCCGTTGACGGGCTTTTGAGCCTGACTTAAAGAGCGTCCCAGTTGATTTGAGTGGCGCTCAGCCCCGGCTCAACCTCCCCCCTCAGGCGGGGCTGGGTGCCACTCATCTCACTGGAAGAATTTGCCCCCCAACCCGGCAGCGCCGCTGCCACAGGAGACGCCCGATGATGACCCGTCTGTTTGCCCTTGCCGTCACCGCCGCTGCCGTGGCTTCCACCCCCGTCGCTGCTGCCGCTCCGGTCAGCTGCAAGGCCACCCCGGCCCAGATCCGCACCCTGGCTCAGGCCAAGGCCGGCGCCGACACCAACAAGGTGCTGAGCCTGGTTGCGACCGGCGAAAAGCTGTGCGCCGAAGACGCCAAGTATGAAGCCGGCAAGAAGTTCGCTGCCGCTGCCAAGCTGCTCGGCACCGACCTGGCTTCGTTGGCGACCGCCACCAGCGGCCAGTAAGGCATTTGCCCTGCGGCTTGCAGGGCACTCTTTCCTCCCCATCCTTTCCCATAAGGATGCCCCTTCAGGGCCCGGTGGTTCGCCGCCGGGCCTTTTTTCTGTGCCGGCAAGGGGGTATGGCGAAGGCCATGCGTTTGCCCGACATCCTGCCCGGCACGGCCGATATCCTGCTGGTCGCCGATCATGCCTCGGCCGATGTGCCGCCGGGGATCGATCTGGGCATCGCACCCACATTGCTGACCGATCATGTTGCCGTGGATATCGGCACCGACGATCTGGTTCGCCGGCTGGCGCGGGCGCTGTCGGCGCCGGCGATCATCGCCACCGTGTCGCGGCTGGTCGTCGATCTCAACCGCGATCCGGCCGACATGGGCGCCGTGCCGGCCAGCAGTGACGGCCATATCATCCCCGGCAACTGGAATCTTCCCGTCGTGGAACGGGATCTGCGGATCGCGGCCGTCCATGCGCCTTACCACGCGGCCATTGCCGATCATGTCGCCACCCGCCGCCCGGCCCTGATCGTATCGGTGCACAGTTTCACGCCGCAGCTGGCCAGCGTGCCCGACGAGGAGCGTCCGTGGCCGGTGGGCATCCTCTACAACACCGACGACCGCGCAGCCCGGCTGGGGCTGGTGGCGCTGGCGGCGCGCGGCCTGCACGTGGGGGACAACCAGCCCTATTCGGGCGCCACGCTCAACTACACGATGGACCGCCATGCCGAGGCGCATCACATCCCCTATCTGGGCATCGAGGTTCGCAATGATGGCCTCAGGACGCGTGAGGGCATGGCGCGCTGGACGCACATCCTTGCCGATTGCATTGCCACGGTGCGCCGCGGGCTGTGAGCGGGACTTGACCCTGCTGGCAGGGTGGGGCAGGGCAATTTTGTTATCGAACGAGGCCCTGCAATGACAAGATTCGACAAGTCCAAACTGCCGTCGCGCCATGTTTCGGTTGGCCCGGAGCGCGCGCCGCATCGCAGCTACTATTACGCCATGGGCCTGTCCGAAGAGGAGATCGGCCGGCCCTTCGTCGGCATTGCATCGGCGGGCAACGACTCGGCGCCGTGCAACACCACGCTCGATGCCCAGGCCGATGCAGCGCGCATTGGCGTGAACGAGGCCGGCGGCATGCCGCGCCGGTTCAACACCATCACCGTCACCGACGGCATCGCCATGGGCCACCAGGGCATGAAGGCGTCGCTTGTCAGCCGCGACTGCATTGCCGATTCGGTCGAGCTTTCGATGCGCGGCCATTGTTATGACGCGCTGATCGGCTTTGCCGGCTGCGACAAGAGCCTGCCCGGCATGATGATGGCGATGCTGCGCCTGAACGTGCCCAGCATCTTTGTCTATGGCGGATCGATCCTGCCTGGCCGTTTTGAAGACAAGGACGTGACGGTGGTGGACGTGTTCGAGGCGGTGGGCGGCTTTGCCGCCGGCAACTGCCCGATCGCGCGGCTTTCGGCCCTGGAGAAGGTGGCGTGCCCCGGTCACGGGGCCTGTGGCGGGCAATATACCGCCAACACCATGGCCTGCGTGGGGGAAGCAATCGGGCTGAGCCTGCCCAACAGCAACATGGCGCCGGCGCCCTATGGCAGCCGCGCCGACATCGCGATTGCGGCCGGCAAGCAGATCATGACGCTGATCGAACGAAACTTGCGTCCGCGCGACATCTGTACGCGCGAAGCCTTTGAAAATGCTGCCCGCATTGTCGCTGCCACGGGCGGTTCCACCAATGCCGCGTTGCACCTGCCGGCAATGGCCAACGAATGCGGCGTCAAGTTCGACCTGTTCGACATGGCCGAGATCTTCAAGACGACGCCCTATATCGCCGACCTCAAGCCCGGCGGGAAATATGTGGCGAAGGACATGCATGATGCAGGCGGCGTCTACATGGTGATGAAGACGCTGTTCGACGCCGGTTTCATCCATGGCGACTGCATGACGGTGAGCGGCAAGACGCTGGCCGAGAACATCGACGAGATCACGTGGAACCCCGACCAGAAGGTCATCTATGAGGTGAAGAACCCGATCACGCCCACCGGCGGTGTCGTCGGCCTCAAGGGCAGTCTCGCCCCCGATGGCGCCATCGTGAAGGTGGCGGGCATGAAAAAGCTGCAGTTCCGTGGGCCTGCCCGCGTGTTCGACTGCGAGGAGGACGCCTTCAAGGTGGTGGAAGAGCGCGGCATCGTGCCGGGCTGCGTGATCGTCATCCGTTACGAAGGGCCCAAGGGCGGCCCCGGCATGCGCGAGATGCTGTCAACGACGGCGGCGCTTTACGGCTTGGGCCTTGGCGAGCAGGTGGCGCTGATCACCGACGGGCGGTTTTCGGGCGCGACGCGCGGTTTCTGCATCGGGCACGTGGGGCCGGAAGCGGCCGAGGGCGGCCCGATCGCGCTGGTTGAGGATGGCGACATGATCGCCATCGATGCCGAGGCCGGCACGATTGACCTCGAGGTGGACGCCGCCACGCTCGCCGCCCGCCGCGAAAAATGGGTGCCGCGCCGCACCGACTACCAGTCGGGCGCAATCTGGAAGTTCGCCCAGACCGTTGGCCCGGCGCGGCTGGGTGCGGTGACGCACCCCGGCGCTGCCGGCGAAACCCACGTGTTTGCCGATATCTAGAGCGCGAACCGCTTGCGGATGCGGTCAACCGGAGTGCCGTCCTTCAGCGGCACCGCCGGCACCACTTCGTGATCGATGAAGCCCATGCGGCTGTAAAAGGCGAGGCCACCCGCATTGTCGGCGCGGATCGTGGCGTTGATGGCGGCAAGCCCGAGTTCGCGCGCCCGGGCCTTCGTTGCGGCGAACAGGGCGCTGCCAACGCCGCTTTGCGTGCCGCCGACCCGCGCAAAGGTGGCGATGTCGCCAATCTCTGGCGGCAGGAAGTCTTGTTTGCCCAACGTTTGAAAGCCGAGCAGTTCGCCATCGCGCTCGGCCACGAAACAGCAGTGCACCGTTGGCCCGATCAGATAGGAATCGCGCAGGTGATCGGGCGTGAACGGCGTTTCCCAGGCCGTGGTGCCGCCGCGAGCGATGATGGCATTGAGCAGCGTGGCCAGTTCGGCGGCATCGCCGGCCTGCACGGGGCGGATGGTGGGTGCTGTCATGCCCGGCCTTGTGCCGAGCCTGCGGCTTTGTGACAAGGCGGCGATGTTGATCCCCGATTCTGGCGCCCCCATCCTCACCGCTGCCGCCATGCGCGCCGCCGAAGCCGCCGCCATGGTCGCCGGCACATCGGCGTTGACACTGATGGAGCGGGCCGCGGCAGGCTGCGCCCAGGCGATCCTTGCCTATGCGCCGGCCAGCCGCGCCACCGTCTTGTGCGGGCCGGGCAACAACGGGGGCGATGGTTATGGCATTGCACTGCTGCTGGCGGCAGCGGGGGTGAACGTGACGGTGGCCGCCGATGGCCCGCCGACTGCCGACCCGGCCGCCAGCATGGCCGCGCGCTGGACCGGGACGGTGGTGCCGTTGGCTGAAGCGCCCGCCGCGCCGCTGATCGTCGATGCCCTGTTCGGCACGGGGCTGGCGCGCCCATTGCCGGCGGCCACGCAGGCGGCGATCGATCGGCTGCGTGGCACAAGGGCGCGCGTGGTCGCCATCGATATTGCATCAGGCCTGGATGCCGATACCGGCCGCGCGCTGGGCCATCCACTGGCGGCTGAACTGACAGTGGCGCTGGGCGCGGCCAAGCCGGGCCACGTGCTCGGCGACGGGGCGGCCCTGACCGGGCGTCTGGCGGTGGTGGACCTGGGCATCCCGATTGACAGCACCATCGCTTTCACCGCGCCGCCGCGCCTGGCCCCGCTGGCGCGCGACACCCACAAATATCGCCGCGGCTGGGTGATGGTGGTGGAGGGCACGCCCGGCCATGGCGGCGCATCGGGGCTGGCCGGGCTGGCGGCGTTGCGGACAGGCGCCGGGCTGGTGACGCTGGCGGGCGAGGGCAATCCGTTGCCGGCGCTGGCGCTGATGCGGCGCAGTGATGACGAAGCCGCAGCGTTGCTGACCGATGCGCGGCTGGGCGCGGTGGTGATCGGGCCGGGCATGGAGGCCGATGCACGGGCGCGCGGCTGGCTGAAGCGGTTGAGCTGGGCTGGCAAGCCCTTGGTGATCGACGCCGGCGCCTTGCGGCTGTTGCCCGGCGGCCCGATCGGCGCGCCGGCCGTGCTGACTCCGCACGAAGGCGAATTCACGCAAGCGTTTGGCCCGGTTGGCGATGATCGGCTGGCGGCGGTGCAGGCGGCGGCGCGCAGCAGCGGCGCGGTCGTGCTGTTGAAGGGCGCAGCGACGATCATTGCCGCGCCTGATGGCCGCGCCGCCATCAATGCCCACGCCGCGCCGTGGCTGGCGACGGCGGGTGCGGGCGACGTGCTGGCCGGGATGATTGCCGGGCTGATCGCGCAGGGCCTGCCGCTGTTCGAAGCGGCGCAGGCGGCGGCGTGGTTGCACGGCGAGGCGGGCCTGCGGTTGGGGCCGGGGGGCATTGCCGATGAACTCGTCACCGGGCTGCCGGCCGTGCTGGCATCGCTGAGTTCTGGCCTGTGAGTGACATTCGACCCATCGTGCGGCTGGCGGCGCGCGGCGACGGCATCAGCGATGATGGCCGTTATGTGCCGCTGGCAGCCGTGGGCGACAACGTCGATTTCAGCAGCGATCCACCACTGATCCTGCCCGGCCCGCATCATGCGAAACCGGCCTGCGCCCATTATCCGGCCTGTGGCGGCTGCCAGATGCAGCACATGGACGATGCCGCCTATGGCGATTTCGTCGCTGACCGACTGGGACGGGTGGTGGCGCTGCCGGCCGATGTGCGCCCGTTGGCGCTGTCACCGCCGCGCAGCCGGCGGCGGGCCAGCCTGAAGGCGCTGAAGCGCGGCGGAAAGCTGATGCTGGGCTTTCACAGCGAGGGCACGCATGCGTTGATCGACATCGTCGATTGCCCGGTGCTGGCGCCGGAACTCATGGCGCTGCTGGCGCCGCTGCGGCAGTTGTTGAAGGCGCGGTTGAAGGATGGGCAGGGCGCCGGCATCGCGCTCACGCTGTCGGATGCGGGCGTGGACGTGTTGTTGGCCAATGTCTCGGCAGACGGGCTGGCGGCGATCGAGGCGCTGACCGATTTTGCCGCCGCGCATGACCTGGCCCGGCTGAGCGTCGAGGGGCCGGGCGGCATCGACACGCTGGTGGAACGGCGCACGCCGACATTGCGGATGGGCGGTGTGGACGTGGCGCTGCCGGTGGCGCCGTTCCTGCAGGCAACGCGCGAGGGCGAAGCGGCGCTGGTGGCCGCGGTGCTTGAGGCGGTGGGCGAGGCAAAGCGCGTGGCCGACCTGTTCTGCGGGCTCGGCACCTTTGCGCTGCCATTGAGCCAGTCTGCCAGTGTGCTGGCCGTGGACGCCGCCGGGCCGGCAGTGATGGCGCTGGGAGTCGCCGCGCGGCGGGCCGGGCGCCGGGTCGATGTGCAGCACCGCGACCTGTTCCGTCGGCCGCTGGAGGGCAAGGAAGTGGCCGGACTGGATGCCGTGGTGTTCGATCCGCCGCGCGCCGGGGCAGAGGCGCAGGCCAAGGCGCTGGCGGCGTCTGCCGTGCCGGTAGTGGTCGCCGTGTCATGCAATCCCAATACCTTCGGGCGGGATGCGAAGATCCTGATGGAAGTTGGTTATCGGCTGACGACGTTGTGGCCGGTAGCGCAGTTCCGCTGGTCCAGCCATGTCGAACTGGTGGCGCGCTTCGAACGGGGTTAGGCTGTGAGGGCAGGGAGGATGCCATGCCCGACGATGCCATGCCCCGTGATGATCGCATCAGCGCCTATATCGAGAAATCCGCCGACTTTGCCAAACCGATCCTGAGGGCGGTGCGGGCCGCCGTGCATGACGCGGTGCCAGGTGCGGGTGAGACGATCAAGTGGGGAATGCCGTTCTTCACCCTGAACGGGCGCGATCTGGCCATGATGGCGGCGTTCAAGGCCCATGCCGGGGTGGGCGTGTTCGATGGCTCGCCCATGGCCGGCGGGGGCGGCATGGGCAATCTGGGCAAGCTGGCGAGTGTGGCCGATCTGCCAGATGACCTTCCGGCGCGGTTGCAGGCGGCGGCGCAAGTGGCGGCCGCTGGCAAACCGATGCGCCCGCGCGCGGCGGCTGCGCCCAAGGCCGATATTGCCATGCCCGATGACCTCGCCGCCGCCCTGTCTGCGGTGCCGGCGGCAGAGGCGGCCTTCGCGGCGTTTCCACCCGGCGCGCGGCGCGAGTATCTGGAATGGGTGACCGGCGCCAAGCAGGCGGCGACGCGCGACAAGCGCATCGCGACCACGGTGGCTCAGGCCGCCGAGGGCAAGCGCCTCAACTGGAAATATGAGAAATGCTGATCAGGCGGTCGCCACACTGAGCGCGACCAGCACCAGCCCGAACAGGCACAGCGACGCCAGCGCGAACACGGCGAAGCGGATGACAACGCGGTTGGAGAGGATCTGCACCAGGCTGTGGACGATCCGCAAGGCGGCATAGCCCCACGCGAGGTTGACCGCGAGGCTGCCGCTTTCCCCCATCACGGCCAGCGCCAGCGCGGTGGCGTAGAAGATCGTCGGCTGTTCCATCAGGTGGTTGTAATTGTCGGCCACCCAGCTCGCCCGCTCCTCGCCGGCGGCGACCAGATCGTCGCGCAGGCTCTTGCCGGTGGAGCCGACCATCTTGGTGCCATCAATGCCGGCGCGGCTCATCGCCGGCAGGCGCGTGGCGTACATCCACAGCCAGACCAGCATGGTCCAGCCGGCCAGCACCAGCATCGGCACCAGGATTGCCTTGGACATGAAAAACCCTCCCCGTTTGTGGCGGGGAGGGTTCGTCGTTTTTCAGTGGGGTGTCAAATCAGCCGAACAGCTTACCCCCCGGTAAGGCGTCAGCCGAACAGCTTACCCCACGCGCGCTTGGCGCGGGCCTTCCAGTGGCCGCGGTGATAGGCGTCGCTGGCCAGCAGCGGCATGACCGAGCCGGCTTCGGCGAAGACCATCTGTTCGATGCCGGTGTTGACCTTGCCCCAGCTGGCGGCTTCCTGCAGCGTCGAGGACGAGCAGGCGCCGTCGCGCACGTCGGCCACCGTGATCTGCACGGCGTATTTGTGCACTTCGACATCGTGGTGGCCGAGGATTTCGGCGCAGACCACCGTGTCCTGGATGAAGTTCTTGGGCACGCCGCCGCCGATCATCAGGAGGCCAGTGGTGCCGGCCTTGATCTTGATGTCGGTCAGTTCGCGGAAATCGGCGATGGCATCGAGCATCATGTAAGGCTGACCGGCCTTGGCGCGATCGACCTGGTGCTTGACGAGGCCAAAGCCTGCGGAGCTGTCCACGAACGCCGGGCAGAAGATCGGCACGTCATGCTCATAGGCGAGCTTGACGAGGCTGTTCTCCTTCTTGCCGTGCTCTGCCAGATACTTGCCCATCTCGCGGATGAAGGCGCGGCTGGAATAGGCCTTGGGCTCCAGCGTGTTGGCGATCTCGTAGATGGTGTGATCGGTGTCCTGCAGCGCTTCTTCGTCGATGTAGGTGTCATAGATGCGATCAATCAGCAGCGAGCGCAGCGTGTCGTCATCCGGCACTTCCAGCGCCTGATAATGCTTGTGACCAAGGCCTTCGAAGAAATCCATGTCGACGATGGTGGCGCCGGTGGCGACGATGCCATCGACCATGTTGTTGCGGACCAGCTCGGCATAGAGATCCATGCAGCCGCCGGCCGAGGTGGAACCGGCGATGACCAGGAAGATGGTGCAATCCGGATCCTGCAGCATCTGGTTGTAGATGCCGGTGGCGCGGGCGAGATCGCGCGACGTGAAGCTCATCTTCGCCATGCCATCGATGATCGGGCGAGCGTCAAAGCTGGTGATGTCGATATGTTCAACGAGGGTCGACAGCAGCTCGGCCTTGCGCTGGCGCTCGGCGGGGCTGAGTTCGGACACGACGTGGTTCAGTTCACTCATGGATCAAGGCTCCTGAAGGGGGATGGCCCGGCGTTCAACGGAAGAACGCCGCCCGCGGCCGGTGGAGCCCGGCGCCGAGCGGGGAAAATCGCCCCTGCCGGCAAGGGCAGGGGCGGAAATGGGGATCAGTTCTGGCGCAGCTGGACGACCTTTTCGGGTGCGTCTTCGCTGGGGGCGTAGAGCGTGACCATCGGTTCGTCGGACACGATCACGGTTTCGCCGGCGGTGAAGCCGTTGAACCCGGTCCGCATCGCAGCGCCATAGGCACCCAGCATGCCGATCTCGATATAATCGCCGGCAGCGATGTCAGCCGGCAGGGCGAACGGCCCGCGCATGAAATCCATGTCGTCGCAGGTCGGGCCCCAGAAGCTGAACTCCATGTCGCGGGCGCGGCTGTCCTCTTCGCGGACGAGTTCGACCGGGAAGCGCCAATCGATGTGCGCGGCATCGAACAGGGCGCCATAGGCCCCATCGTTGATGTAGAGCACATCGCCCTTGCGGGCTTCGACACGCACCAGCACCGAGGAATATTCGGCACACAGCGCCCGGCCGGGTTCGCACCACAGTTCCGCCGAATAGGAAATCGGCAGCGCTTCGAAAGCGCGGTGGATGACCTCGAAATAGGCCTCCAGCCGGCCCGGCTCCATGCCCGGATAATGCGACGGGAAGCCGCCGCCGACATCGACGATGTCAACGGTGACACCGGCCGCGACGATAGCGGCACGCACCTGTGCCATGGCGTCGCCATAGGCTTGCGGGCTCATCGCCTGGCTGCCGACGTGGAAGCAGATACCGAGCGCATCGGCGACCTGGCGGGCGGCCATCAGCACGGGCGCGGCTTCGTCGGCCGGCACGCCGAACTTGGAGGCGAGGCTGAGCTTGCTGTGCGAGGACGAGACGCGCAGGCGCACGCACAGGGTCAGATCGGTCGCAGCCTCGCCATTGGTGGACGTCGCGTCGACGATCTTTTCCAGTTCCTCGATCGAATCGAGGCTGAACACGCGTACGCCGTGCAGGTGATAGGCCTCGGCAATGGCTTCCGGCGACTTGATCGGGTGCATGAAGCACAGCGTCGCATTGGGAGCGACATCGCGCACCAGCCGCACTTCGGCAATCGAGGCGACGTCATAATGCGTCAGCCCCGCATCCCACAGGGTGCGGATCAGGTCAGGCGAGGGATTCGCCTTGACCGCATACATCGACGTTCCCGGAAACTTCGAAAGGAAGAATCGGGCAGCGCGGCGAGCGGCGTGCGGGCGGACGAGGGTAACGGGCTGCGTGGGACGCAGGGACCGCGCTACCGACAGCGCTTCAGGATGCTTGAGCAACTCAAGGGACCTCCGGGTGGGCAAAGTATGTCGCCGCTGCGCGCTTGACTGGAAGGATCCCGAAGGCCCCTTCCGGCCGATCGCCGGCATTGACACCAAAGCTGCCTTGCGGTGGAAGTCCCATGGGGCAGCGGACGCGCTTGTTATGGGCTATGACCCCCCGTGTAAAGCGGAAAATTGTTACAGTGGCCGACGACGGAAAAAGCGCGTTTTGGCGTGGGCTTTCAAGGGGTTGTGAAAGGCCCTTCGTGAACAGATGAAAGGCGTTTTTTCAATGACTTCCCCCGTAGTTCATGCCGATGTTCTTGCTGCTGCCGCGCGGCTGGGGAGCTGGCCGGTGAGAACGCCGCTGGTGAACAGCCCTGCGCTGGATGCGATCTGCGGGGGCCGCGTGTGGTTCAAGGCGGAGAATCTGCAGCACACCGGCAGCTTCAAGTTCCGTGGCGCGATGAACCGGCTGCTGGCGATTCCTGCCGAAGGCCGCAAGGGCGGCGTGGTCGCCTATTCATCGGGCAACCACGCGCAAGGGGTGGCGCGGGCGGCGAAACTGCTGGACATGCCGGCGGTGATCGTGATGCCATCCGATGCGCCGAAGCTGAAGGTGGAGCGCACCCGCGCCGATGGCGCCGAGGTGGTGTTCTATGACCGGCTCACCGAAAGCCGCGAGACGATCGCCGCCGGCATCGCCGAATCGAAAGGCGCGCTGATCGTGCCGCCGTTCGCCGATCCGCTGATCATCGCCGGGCAGGGCACGGCCGGGCTGGAAGCGGTGGCGCAGCTGGCCGAGCGCGGCGAGACCGCTGATCTTGCGCTCTCCTGCTGCGGTGGTGGCGGGCTTTCGGGCGGCTTTGCGGCCGGCAGCCAGCTGAAGACAGTGATTGTCGAACCCGAAGGCTATGACGATGTCTGCCGCAGTCTCGCCGCCGGGCGCATCCTGCCGGTGGAAAATCCCGGCCCGACTCGCTGTGACGCGCTGCAAACGCTGGTGATGGCCGATATCACCTTCGCCACGCTGCAGCACCATGGCGCCACCGGCGTATCGGTGAGCGAGGCTGAAGTGGCGCGCGCCGTGGCCTTTGCCTTCCGCGAGCTGAAGCTGGTGGTGGAGCCGGGCGGATCGGTCACGCTGGCGGCGCTGCTGGCCGGCAAGGTGGATGTGAAGGGCAAGACCGTGATTGCCACGCTGTCGGGCGGCAATATCGACGCCGCGGTGATGGTGAGCTGTCTGACGGAGGCGGGGGCGCTTTAAGCGACGACCCTGCGATACAGGTGCCAGGTGGCATGGCCGAGCACCGGCAGCGCCACCACCAGGCCAAGGAACGCCGGCAGCATGGCAATGAACAATGTGGTGGCGATCAGCACGGCCCAGGCGATCAGCACGCGGCCATTGCGGCGCATGGCCGACAGGCTGGCGATGATCGCCGTCATGAAATCCACGTCGCGATCAACCAGCATCGGCAGGCTGATCACGGTCACGGCGTAGAAGCCCAGCGCCAGCAGTGCCCCGACCGCGCTGCCGAAGCCAAGCATGGCAAGGCCGGTGCCGGTGAGCAGGAAGGCGAAACTGTCCGTCTCGCTGCCCGACTGGAAGATGGCAAAGATGGCGTGGGCGATCATCAGCCAGAAACCGAAGGCGACGAAGATGATGACGCCCATCGACAATATCTGGTCATCGCCGCGCCCCCTGAGCGCGCCCAGCACGGCCAGCCAGCCCAACGGCAGGCCCAGTTGCCGCCGGCGGCTGACATCATAGAGTCCGACGGCGCAGAACGGGGCGAGCAGGGGAAAGCCGGCGGCGGCCGGCACCAGCCAGGCGACAGCGCCGCCATTGAGCAGCGCCCAGCCCAGCACCAGCCCGGCCAGCACATAGATGCCGCCAAAGAACAGGCCGAACTGCGGCGCGGCACGGAAATCCGACCAGCCGGCAACGAGCGCGGCGCGAAGATCGGCCACGCTCAGGTCATGCGCCACAATGGGCCCTGCGGCCACTCCGGCAATCGGCATCGCTGTTCCTCCCCCGCGATGTGGCAGCAGGATGACGCCATTACCGGCCAACGGGAAGTCAGGGCGATTGCTTAATCCAGCGAGGGCCGCGCAAAGCGGTGCCCGGCGGCGATGCCGCGCACGTCGCCCGGCTCCTCGCCGAACCAGCGCGCCACTTCGGCCTGTGCGCCTGCATCAAGGTGAAGGCCCAGCTTGGTGCGCCGCCACAACACGTCGGCGCTGCTGGCCGCCCATTCGTGAGTGCGGAAATAGTCCAGTTCGGCTTCGAAGATGCCGCCAAGATTGCGGCCCAGCCCGCCGGCCAGCAGGCCTTCTGCCGGCGCACCGATGCTGTGGGCCAGCCGCTTGATGATGGCGGGATCGTAATTGGCCTCGCGCGCCTGCAGCTGGTCCAGCCAGCGCTTGAAGGCGGTCTGGCCATTTTCGCCGCGCCGGCGTTCGATGGCCCCGCCAGGCAGCGGCACGTCGCCTGTCCAGCTCTTCGACTTGGGCGCGATGCGCTTCATCACGTCTTCGGCGAGCACGCGATAGGTGGTGATCTTGCCGCCGACGATGGTCATGGCGTCGAGGCCGGGATGTTCGACCAGGCGATAATCGCGGGTCGTCTCCTTGTCGTCCTTGCCGCTTTCCAGGATCAGCGGGCGCACGCCGGCAAAGCGGTGGACGACATCATCCGGGGTCAAGGGCCGCGCGAGATAGCGGTTGGCGGCCGACAGCAGATAATCGACATCGGCGGGCGTCACACTGGCGTCTTCCGGACGCGCCACGTCGGCTTCGGTGGTGCCGATCAGGGAATAATCCTGCTCATAGGGGATGATGAAGATGATGCGGCCATCGGGCTGCTGCAGCATGAAGGCATCGCGGCCGAGGTGGACGCGGCGGGTGACGATGTGGCTGCCCTGCACCAGCCGCAGCGGCGGTGCGTCGTTGAGGCCGATGACGTGGCGGGCGACATCCTCCGCCCACGGCCCGGCGGCGTTGATCAGGCGCCGGGCGGCGATGGTGCTGCCATCGCCCAGCGTCAACTGCCAGACGCCTTCCACCCGCTCTGCCCGGGTCACCCGGGTGCGCGGCAGCACGGTCGCTCCGCGCGCGGCGGCGTCCTTCAGATTTTCAACGACCAGACGCGCATCATCGACCCAGCCATCCCAGTAACGAAAGGCGGTGCGGCAATCGCTGCTGAGCGCGCGGCCGGCGCGCTGGCTCCGCAGATCGATGCGTTCCGATCCCGGCACCATGTCGCGGCGGGCGAGGTGATCATAAAGGAAGGTGCCCAGCCGCAGCATCCATTCCGGCCTCATGCCGGGCGCGTGGGGCAGCACGAACGGTTGCGGCCAGGTGATGTGCGGGGCGATATCAAGGATGACCTCGCGTTCGGCCAGCGCCTTTCGCACCAGGCCAAAGGCACGATATTCGAGATAGCGCAGGCCGCCGTGGATCAGCTTGGTGGAGGCGGACGAGGTGGCCCCACCGATGTCGCCGGCATCGATGATGGAAACGCTCATTCCGCGTCCGCTCGCATCGCGGGCGATGCCGGCGCCGTTGATGCCGGCGCCGATGATGGCCAGATCATGAAGTGTGGGGGGCGTGATCACAAGGCTTCCCTAACCGGCCTTGCCTCCATAGAAAAGGCGACATGACAGACCAACTGCTGCTCGTGCTGGACGCCGGCACCACTTCCACCCGCGCCATTGCGTTCACGACCGGGGGCGAGATCGTTGCCAGCGCCGCGCGCCCGCTGACGCAATATTATCCGGCGAGCGGCTGGGTTGAGCATGATGCCGGTGAGATCCGCGACCTGTCGCTGGCGGTGCTGGAAGAGGTGGCCGCCGCTGCGGGCGTGGATCGCATTGCCGCCATCGGCATCACCAACCAGCGCGAGACCGTGTGTTTCTGGGATCGCACCACCGGGGAGGCGCTGGCCCACGCGATTGTCTGGCAGGATCGCCGCACGGCAGAATTTTGCGCCGGGCTGAAGGGCCATGAGCCGGCGGTGCAGGCGAAGACCGGCCTGCTGCTTGATCCCTATTTTTCGGCGACCAAGATGCGCTGGGCGATCGACAACTGGCCGATGGTGGCCGCTGCCGCCCGCGATGGCCGGCTGGCGGTGGGCACGGTGGAAAGCTGGCTGATCTGGCACCTGTCGGGCGGGGCGGTGCACATCACCGATGCCACCAACGCCAGCCGCACGTTGCTGATGGACCTCGCCACCTGCCAGTGGGACGATGACCTGATCGCGCTGTTCGGCGTGCCCAAGGCAGCGCTGCCCGCCATCACGGATTGTGCCGGGCCACTGGCGGAAGCGACTATCCTGGGCCGGCGCATTCCGATCACTGGCGCGGCGGGTGACCAGCAGGCTGCGGCCATCGGGCAGGGCTGCCTGTCGGCGGGCATGCTGAAGGCGACCTATGGCACCGGCTGTTTCCTGCTTGCCCATGCTGGCGCTGAGCCGCCGGTGTCGCGCAATCGCCTGCTGGCCACCGTGGCGTGGCGGCTGGACGGAAGGCCGGCCTATGCGCTGGAAGGCGCGATCTTCGTGGCTGGCTCTGCCATCCAGTGGCTGCGCGACGGGCTGGGCATCATCGCCGAAAGCGCCGAGAGCGAGGCGCTGGCGCAGAGCGTGGCTGACAATGGCGGCGTGAGCTTCGTGCCGGCACTGGCCGGGCTGGGCGCGCCGCACTGGGCGCCCGACGCGCGCGGGCTGATCTGCGGCCTGTCGGGCGGCACCACGCGCGCTCACATCGTGCGCGCCGCGCTGGAAGCGCAGGGCCAACAGACGGCCGACCTGGTGGACGCGCTGGCCGCCGATGGCGTGCCGGCGGCGATGCTGCGCGTGGATGGCGGCATGGTCGCCAACAACTGGCTGTGCCAGGACCTGGCCGACAGCCTGGGCGTGGTGGTGGAACGGCCGCGCGTGATCGAAACAACGGCGATGGGCGCGGCCATGCTGGCGGGCGTGGGCGCCGGGCTGTTTGCCGATCTGCCGGCTGCGGCTGCCGCTATGGCGGCGGCGGATGTGCGCTTCCACCCGGTGATCGATGGGGCCGCGCGGACCGGCCGCCGCCGGCAGTGGCAGGCCGCCATCGCCAAGGTGCTGGCGTGAACCCGCTTTCAGGCCTGGCGCTGGTTGCTGCGCTGGCGCTGGCATTGGGCGGGCTGTGGCTGTGGCGGCAGCCGGGCGGCAATCGCACCAAGGCGGCGCTGATGGTCGTGGCCGGCGTGGTGGTGGCCTTCAACGCCTGGGTGGCGAGCCTGCCCACACCCGCCTGACGCGCCTGCGACAATCAACGGTTTGCGCTTTTGCGGCACCGTCCTAGTCTGCACCGCACATTCTGGGGAGGATGGACATGACGCGCGTGAAAGTGGCGGCGATGCTGCTGGCAGGGTCGATGCTGACGGCGGGGCTTGCCGTGTCGGGCGGACCGGGCAGCGGGGTGCGCGGGGTGGATGCCCAGCGGCTGGCCAACGCGCGCGGCGAGCCGGGCAACTGGATGACCCACGGCGGCAGCTATGCCGAGCAGCGTTTCGCTGATCTGACGCAGATCACTGCCGACAATGTCGGGCAGCTGGGCCTTGCCTGGTATGCCGATCTGCCCACCAATCGCGGCCAGGAAGCCACGCCGCTGGTGGTGGATGGCACCATGTACACGACGACCAGCTGGTCGAACGTGATGGCGCTGGATGCCGTCACCGGCAAGGTGAAGTGGCATTATGATCCCAAGGTCGACAAGGCGCGCGGCCACAGCGCCTGCTGCGACGTCGTCAACCGCGGGGTGGCAGTGTGGGGCGGCATGGTGTTCGTCGCCGCGCTCGATGGCCGGCTGATCGCGCTCGATGCCGCCACCGGCAAACCGAAATGGTCCACCCAAACCTTCACCGATACCACCAAGCCCTACACCATCACCGGCGCGCCGCGCGTGGTGAAGGGCCTGGTGATCATCGGCAACGGCGGCGCCGAACTGGGCGTGCGCGGCTATGTGACCGCCTATGACGCGATGACCGGCAAGAAGAAGTGGCGGTTCTTCACGGTGCCGGGCAATCCCGCCAACGGCCCCGATGGCGAAGTGTCTGACAAGGTGCTGGCCGGCAAGGCAGCGCCGACCTGGTTTGGCGAGTATTGGAAGGGCGGCGCGGGCGGCACCGCCTGGGATGCCATCGTCTATGATCAGGAGCTTGACCAGCTCTATATCGGCGTCGGCAATGGCAGCCCCTGGAACCACATGATCCGCTCGGAAGGGAAGGGGGACAATCTCTTCCTGTCCTCCGTGCTGGCCCTGAAGCCCGATACCGGCGAATATGTCTGGCATTACCAGACGACGCCGGGCGAGACTTGGGATTACACCGCCACCCAGCCGATCATGCTTTCGACGCTGATGATCGATGGCAAACCGCGCAAGGTGCTGATGCAGGCGCCGAAGAACGGGTTTTTCTATGTCATCGACCGCGCCAATGGCCAGCTGATCTCGGCAAAGGGCTTTGCCACCCAGACCTGGGCCACCGGCGTCGACCTGAAGACCGGCCGCCCGATCGAAGTGCCGGAAGCACGTTACCTGAAGGCCGGATCGCTGGTGATGCCGTCGCCGCTGGGCGCCCACAACTGGCACCCGATGAGCTTCAGCCCGCGCACCGGCCTTGTCTATCTGCCGGCGCAGGAAATGCCGCAGCTTTATGCCAACCAGCCGGGCTTCCAGCGGCGGGAAGGCGCGTGGAACCTCGGCATCGCGCTGGAACCCGGGTCGGTGCCGGACGACCGCGCCCAGTTCAAGGCGATCAAGTCGGCGCTGAAGGGCAAGCTGATCGCCTGGGACCCGGTCGCGCAGAAGCCGGCGTGGGAGATCACCTATGACGGCCCGTGGAACGGCGGCACGCTGGCCACCGCCGGCAACCTGGTGTTCCAGGGCAATGGCCTTGGCGATTTCCAGGCGTTCAACGCCAGCACCGGCACGAAACTGTGGAGCTTCAACGCGCAGACCGGCATCATCGCGCCGCCGGTCAGCTACAGCGTCAATGGCCAGCAATATGTGGCGGTGATGGCCGGTTATGGCGGCGCCTATCCGCTGACCAGCGGCTTTGAAGACCCGCGCGAGGCAAGGAATGGCCGCGTGCTGGTGTTCAAGCTGGGCGGCACAAAGCAACTGCCCAAGGCCACCCAGCCGGTGTTTGCCGCCGCCAATCCGCCCAAGGACAGTTTCACGCCGGCGCAGGTCAGCGAGGGTGCCACCATCTATGCGTCCACCTGCGCCTTCTGCCACGGGCCCGACGCCTATTCGTCCGGCATCCTGCCCGACCTGCGGCGCTCCGGCGTGCTGACCGATGCCGAGGCGTGGAAGGCGGTCGTCCACGACGGGGCGCTGAAGGCCAACGGCATGGTCGCCTTCAGCCGCTGGTACACGCCGGCGCAGGTGGAAGCCGTGCGCGCCTATGTGGGCGAGCAGGCAAAGAAGCTGAAGGCGCGCGAGGAATCTGCGGGCAAGTGAGAGTTCTGGGGGCCGGTTCGCGCCGGCCCCTTACTTCTTGCGGCTCAGCTCCCGCATACCGCGATCGAGGCCGTCCAGCGTCAGCGGGAACATCCGGTTGTTCATGATCTCCTTGATCATGCGGATGGACTGGCCGTTTTCCCAATGTTTCTCGGGGATCGGGTTGAGCCAGATCGACGAGTGATAGACGTCGAGCATCCGGCGCATCCACACTTCGCCGGGCTCCTCGTTCCAGTGCTCGGTGCTGCCGCCGGCATAGGTGATTTCATAGGGGCTCATGGAGGCGTCGCCGACGAACACCAGCTTGTAATCGTGCGGGAACTTGTGGAGGATCTCCATCATCGGCGTCCGCTCGGTCCAGCGGCGCTTGTTGTCCTTCCACACCGCCTCATAGGGGCAGTTGTGGAAATAGAAGAACTCCAGGTGCTTGAACTCGGACTTGGCGGCCGAGAACAGTTCCTCGCACAGCTTGATATGCGGGTCCATCGAACCGCCGATATCCAGCATCAGCAGCAGTTTGACCGCATTGTGCCGTTCCGGGCGCATGACGATGTCGAGCCAGCCCTGCTTGGCGGTGCCGCGGATGGTGCTGTCGAGATCAAGTTCGTCGGCAGCGCCTTCGCGGGCAAAGCGGCGCAGGCGGCGCAAGGCGACCTTGATGTTGCGGGTGCCGAGTTCCACCGTTGAATCGAGATTCCTGAATTCGCGTTTGTCCCACACCTTGACGGCACTGCCCTTGCGGCCCTCCTTCTGGCCAATCCGCACGCCTTCGGGATTGTCGCCATAGGCACCAAAGGGCGACTTGCCGGCGGTGCCGATCCACTTGTTGCCGCCCTCGTGGCGCTTCTTCTGCTCCTCCAGACGCTTCTGCAGCGTCTCCATGAGTTTGTCCCAACCCATCTTCTCAAGCTCGGCGCGCTCTTCCTCGGTCAGGTTCATCTCGGCGATGGCGCGCAGCCAGTCCTCGGGGATCTCGGTGGTCTCGATGGTGGGTTCGATCCCCTTGAACACCTTGGCAAACACCTGGTCGAAGCGGTCGAGCAGGCCTTCGTCCTTCACATAGGTGGCCCGGGCCAGATAATAGAAATCGGTGATCGAATAATCGATGACATGACCCTGCAGCGCTTCGAGCAGCAGCAGATGCTCCTTCATCGAGGCGGGGATCTTCGCGGCGCGAAGTTCTTCAAGGAAGGTCAGGAACATGCGGGCGCAACCTGTCTGAGTGTGCCGCACACTCGGCGGCAGGACGCCCAAGCGCAATGCGGAATTTTGTCAGTCAGGCCTTCAATGCCTTCAGGGTGCGGTTGGGCGGGATCAGCGTGTCGATGCGGCCGCCGGGATAGAAGGCGCGGATCGGCGCCTGTTCGGGCAGGGCGGCCAGCGCCTCGGCCAGCGCCGTCACGTCCCAATGGCCCTCGCCGGAGGCCAGCCAGTCCGCGCTCCACGGCTGGTACAGCGCGACATCCGGGCCCTCGACGCCAAAGATGCGCCCCGTGAAGCGGTTCAGGCTGCTGGCGAGATAGACCACCAGCGGCGAAACATGGTCGGGCAGGTGGCGATCAAAACCGTCCGTGCGCGGCATCAGTTGGTCGACCGACGGGCTGGCCATCACCATGCGGGTGCGCGCAGCCGGTGCAATGGCGTTGGCGCGCACGCCCAGATGCGCCAGTTCCTGCGCTGCCACCACCGTCAAGGCCGCGATGCCCGCCTTGGCGGCGCAATAGGGGCCGCCATCGGGCATCGGGTGGACGCCAACCGGAGAAGTGGTGTTGATGATGGCGCGGCCATCCTTGCGGCCTTCCCTGGCCCACAGCGCGGCGGCGTGATGGCAGACGGCGGTGGTGCCTTTCAGGTGGACGGCCGTTTCAAGGTCATAATCCGCCTCGGTCAGCGCGATCAGGCTGGCGGGACGGTTGATGCCGGCGTTGTTGACGACGATATCCAGCCCGCCAAAGGCCGATACCGCATCATCGATGATCGATTTCGCGCCGGCCCAATCGGCGACGCTGGCGTGATTGGCGACGGCGCGGCCGCCCGCTGCGGTGATTTCGGCCACCACATCGGCCGCAGCATTCGCAGATATTGACCCCTGAGATTCGTCAGGGCCACCCCCTGTCACCGACCCGCCGAGATCGTTCACCACCACCGCCGCACCGTGGGCAGCAAGCGCAAGCGCGTGGCATCGGCCAAGGCCGCGCCCGCCGCCTGTCACAATCGCGACCTTGCCCGAAAGAAGTGCCATCGCTGAAGTCTCCTGCAATTGGACGGAGAGTGACCGTGGCCGAATTCGCCGGCAAGACCGTGCTAGTGACAGGAGGATCGACCGGGATCGGCAACGCCGCCGCGCGCGCCTTTCTGGCGGCCGGCGCGCGGGTGATCGTCACCGGCACGCGGGCCGGCCCTGCCGATTATGGCGAAACCGATGGCGATCTGACCGGGCTGGAATATCATCGGCTGGATCAGGGCGATCTCGACGCCGTGGCGTCGTTCGATCCGGGTGTGGAGCGGCTGGATGCGCTGGTCGTTTCGGGCGCGAAGGTCGCCTACAAGCGGGCCGAGTTCATCCCCGAAACCTTTGCCGACGTGCTGGCGACCAATCTGACCGGGCCGATGGCGCTGGCGATGCGCTTCCGCCGGGCCCTGGCCGAGGCGCGGGGCAGCATCATCTTTGTCGGCAGTGTCGCCAGTTTTCGCGGAACAATCGGCCAGCCGGCCTATTCGGCGAGCAAGGGCGGTCTGCTGACACTGACCCGCACGCTGGGCCAGGCGCTGGGCGGTGAGGGGATCAGGGTGAACCTGGTTGCCCCCGGTCTGGTGCGATCGAAGATGACGGCGATCACCTGGCAGAATGACGACAGGCTGGCGGCGACAGAGGCGCAGGTGCCCCTGAAGCGCATTGGCGAACCCGACGACATCGCCGGGCCCATCCTGTTCCTGGCGTCGGATGCGGCGCGTTACGTCACCGGCACATCGCTGGTGATCGATGGGGGTTTGAGCGCATGAGTGGCAGTTGGGCCCATGGCAAATCGGTGCTGGTGACCGGCGGCACGCAGGGCATCGGCAAGGCCGTTGCCGAGCAGTTTCTGGCGCTGGGTGCCGAGGTGATGATCACCGGCACCAAGCAGCGGGCGGACTGTTATGACGACCCGCCCGAAGGCGCGACCTATATCCAGGCGGATCTGACCTGGCCGGAGGCACGGGCCGAAGTTGCGGCCCATGTCGAACGGCTGGACGTGCTGATCAACAACGCCGGGCGCGGATCGGGCAATGAATATGATCAGGACGAGTTTGAGTCGGTCATCGATACCAATCTGAATGCGGTGATGGACCTTTCGGTACGGCTGCACCCGCTGCTGAAGTCGGCGCGCGGCAGCATCGTCAATGTTGGCAGCCTCGCCAGCTTCCTGGCGCTGAAGGAGACGCCGGCCTACACCGCCTCGAAGGCGGGGCTGCTGGGCCTGACCCGCGCCTTGGGGGACAAGTGGGCCACTGATGGCGTGCGCGTCAATCTGGTGGCGCCGGGCTTCATTGCGACCCGGATGACCGAAGGCGCGCGCCAGAATCCGGAGCGCGAAAAGCGGCTGATGAAGGCGATCCCGATGCAGCGTTGGGGCGATCCCGACGAGGTGGCGGCGGCCATCGTCTTTCTGGCCAGCCCGGCAGCAAGCTATGTCACCGGGCAGAGCCTGGCCATCGACGGCGGCCTGATGCTGCGCTGATGCGGCATTGACGAAGCCGGCGCGACTGGTGATGGCTGCTGCCACGAGCACGGGGCGTCAATGAAGCGGGGCGTCAATGAAGTGGGGCTGGGCGTTGGTGATGGCGGCGATGATGGCAGCAGGGCCGGCAGGCGGCGTGGAGGTGGCCGAAGCCTCCATCAGCCAGTTGCAGGCGGCTCTGGCCAGCGGCGCCGTCACGTCGCGTCAGCTGGTGGCCGCCTACAGGGCGCGGATTGCCGCCTATGACCAGAAGGGCCCTCGCCTCAACAGCATCGTGACCTTGAACGCCCGTGCGCTGGCCGAGGCCGACGCGCTGGACAAGGAACGCGCCGAGAAGGGCCCGCGCGGGCCGCTGCACGGCATCCCGGTGCTGGTGAAGGACAATTACGACACGCACGACATGCCGACCGCGGGCGGCACGCTGGCGCTGGCGACGCTGCAGCCCGGGGCCGATGCCTTCCAGGTGGCACGGCTGCGGGCGGCGGGCGCCATCATCCTTGGCAAGACGACCATGCATGAACTGGCGGCCGGCACCATCACCATCAGTTCCCACACCGGGCAGACCCGCAATCCCTATGACCTGACGCGGTCGCCGGGCGGATCGAGCGGCGGCACGGGGGCTGCCATCGCGGCCAGTTTCGCCGCCGCCGGCATGGGCAGCGACACCTGCGGTTCGATCCGCATTCCAGCCGCCTACCAGAATCTTGTCGGCATCCGCACCACGCGCGGGCTGGCCAGCCGCACCGGCGTGATGCCGCTATCGGACACGCAGGATGTGGCCGGACCACTGGCGCGCAATGTCGCCGATCTCGCCATCATGCTGGATGCGACGGTGGGGGAGGATACGGCCGATCCGGTGACCTTGGGCGCGGATGCCCGCCGGCCGGCCTCCTATCTTGATGGGCTGTCGCCCGGCGCCCTGAACGGCGCGCGCATCGGCGTGGTGCGATCAATGTTCACGATGAGCCCCGACGATGTCGAGGGCAGGCCGGTGTATGACGCCGCCATCGCCGGTTTGACGGCGGCCGGTGCCGAGGTGGTGGACGTCGACTTCGCCAACCTCAATGCCCTGCTCGCCGACAGCAATGCGATCAATTTCGAATTTCGCGATGATCTGGCGCGTTATCTGGCGCGGCATTCGGGCGCGCCGATCGGTTCTCTGGCTGCCATCGTTGCCGGCGGCCTCAGCCACGATCAGCTGGAAACCCGCTTTGCCGATGGGCTGACAACGCCAGACCGCAATTCCGCCGGCTACAAGCTGGTCCTGGAAAAGCGCACTCAGACACTGGCGGCGACCACCGCGCTGCTGGCCGGCGAGCGCCTGGATGCGTTGCTCTATCCCTCGGCACTGGGGCGGCCGCCGGTGATTGGAGCCGAGAACATCGCCAGCAACTGTCGGTTGAGCGCGGTGACCGGCCTGCCGGCCATCGCCATTCCGGCCGGGTTCACCGTGCGAGGGCTCCCCGTCGGCATCGAACTGCTCGGGCCCGCCTTCAGCGAACAACGGCTGCTGGCGCTGGCGCATGATTGGGAACGGCTGGCGCAGCCGCGCCAGGCCCCGTTCAGCACCCCGCCGCTGGTGGCGGGCAAGCCGCCAGCCGCCCAGTCCGGCACGGCCACGGTCAATGCTGGCGACGCGGCGGCCAGCCTGTCGTGGCATCATGATCCGCTCACCGCGCGGCTGGTGGTGACGGCTGCCGTCAAGGGCCGCAAAGCGGCGGTGGCGCTTGCCATCCATCGCAGCAATGACGGCAAGCCCGGCCCTGTGCTGGCGCAGTTGCTGACTGGCGGGCAGCGCCGCGGGCAGGCGGAGCTGGTGCTGGATGCACGGGCGCGCGCCGATCTGAAGGCGGGCCGGCTTTATGCCACGCTGCACACCGCAGCGCTGCCGCTGGGCGGGCCGCCGGCGCTGCTGGCCGGGAAGTGACGCCTTACGGCTGACCGCGCCGCGTCATGAAGGCGAGGCGTTCGAACAGCATCACGTCGGCCTCGTTCTTCAACAGCGCGCCGTGCAGCGGCGGGATCAGCGACTTGGTATCGCGGTTCCTGAGCACGTCGACGGGCAGATCCTCGTGCATCAGCAGCTTCAGCCAGTCGAGCAGTTCGGAGGTGGACGGCTTCTTCTTCATGCCCGGCACTTCGCGCATGTCGAAGAAGATGTTCAGCGCCTCCCCCACCAGGGCGCGCTGGATGTTGGGGAAGTGCACGCGCACGATGGCTTCCATCGTCTCGCGATCCGGGAACTTGATATAGTGGAAGAAGCAGCGGCGCAGGAAGGCGTCGGGCAGTTCCTTTTCGTTGTTCGACGTGATGATGACGATCGGGCGCTGCACGGCCTTCACCCGCTCGCCGGTTTCATAGACGTCGAATTCCATGCGATCGAGTTCGGTCAGCAAGTCGTTCGGGAATTCGATGTCGGCCTTGTCGATCTCGTCGATCAGGAGGACGGGCAGCTTGTCCGACGTGAACGCCTCCCACATCTTGCCGCGCTTGATGTAGTTGTTGATGTCGGACACGCGCGGATCGCCCAGCTGGCTGTCGCGCAGGCGGGAAACGGCATCATATTCATACAGGCCCTGCTGCGCCTTGGTCGTGGACTTCACGTTCCATTCGATCAGCGGCGCATCGAAGGCAGCAGCAATCTGGGCGGCGAGCACCGTCTTGCCGGTGCCGGGTTCACCCTTGACCAGCAGCGGCCGGCGCAGGGTAACGGCAGCGTTGACCGCGACCTTCAGATCATCGGTGGCGACATAGCCGCTGGTGCCTTCAAAACGCATCGTCCGCTCCCTCGCTCTCGAGCCTTCACAGCTAGGACGGGCCGCGCAGCAGCACAATCCTGTCAATGTGCCGGGGATGGGCCCGCCTCAACGATAGGCGTAGACGACCTCGTCGGTCTGGCCTCCACTGAAACCGAACATGCTGCCCTTGCTGTCGGCGGTCTGGCTGGCGAGCCGCGGGCGACCATCGGGGCCAAGGCGGTAATCGCTGACCTGTTCGAAATTCGTGACCTTGATCAGCAGGTTCAATTTGAAGTTCTCGCGCGCCTTCACTTTCAACCGCTCGACATAGGGTCGCCCATTGCCGGCGGCGATCACGGCTTCGCCCGAAAGATGCGCGGAAATGTCGGCGCTGTCTGTCCGAACCGTGCCCGGCGGCAGCACGGGGATCTTGAGGATCTTGCGACCTTCGCCATCCACCGCCACGTCGGACGCGGCTGCCATCAGCGCCGCGAGGCGGTGATAGCCCGGCACCGGGTTGGCAGCGGTGGCCTTGCGGAACTGCTTCAAATGGGTGGCGCTGGGCGCCTGGCCGTTGACGCTGACGAGAGACCAGCGCTGGCCATCCCAGCGTTCCACCGTCACGGTCTTTTCGCTCATGCCGGGGCCACGGCGCACGGCGGTGGTGGTGCGATCAAAGGCGATGCCAGCCGGGTTGGTGGCGCGCGCATCGGTGATGATCGCATCGCGCAGCGGTTCCAGGCGCAGTTCGTCGACAGGCGCGGCGGCGGCCAGCAGGCCGGCGAGCAAGGGCAGCACCAGAACATGGGTGCGGCGCAGACCCGGGCGGCGACCAGCTTTCATGCTGCAATTCGATACATGATGGCGACAATCTGTCTCAAGCGTCATCGGGAATCACGGTCACGCCGATTGACGTTTGCGCGACCGACGTTGCACTGCGGCATCACCTGTTTCCGAAAGATGAACGGCGATCAGGCCCGGCGGGCGGCAGCCAGGCCCTCGGCGGCGAGGCGGTTGCCGGGACGCTGCGCCAGCGCGCGCCGAAAATCGGTCGCAGCCCCGGCCGCATCGCCGGCGGCCAGCCGTGCCTGGCCCGACAGGATGGAGATCGGCATCGGCCATAGCGGCGGTTCGGCATAGGGCAGATTGGCCTCGATCGCTTCGGCGGCGGCAAAGGCAGCGAGGGTGCCGGCCAGATTGCCGCGTGCGGTAGCGATGCGGCCGCGCGCAACGGCATCGGCAATGGCGGCAAATTCCAGTGTGCCGCCGCCGCGCCGTCCAGCGCTGGCATTGCCCTGCCGCCTGGCCAATGCATCGCGTGCGGCGCGCAAGGCCTTCAATTCGCCCTCGGCACCATCGGGATTGCCGCTCATTGCCAGTGCCTCGGCGCGCACGCCGTGCCAGGCAATTGCCAGCCGGCGCAGGCGCTTGTCAGGCCGGGGCAGAGCGAGGATTTCGGCTGGCGACAGGAAATGCGTGCGCGTGTGGAGGGCGGTGACCAGTCGCATTTCCAGCCATGGCCGGCGCTGCACGCTCGCAGCGTCGATGGCCGCTTCCAGCCCGGCGGCCGCAGCCAACGCCGTGGCCTTGTCCTCGATCTGCAAGGCTGACGAGGCCAGGAAATGGGTGTGGTGATTGAAATAGCCATAGTAGCGCGGCTCGGCGCCGATGGTGCGGGCATAGGTTTCGTCGGCAGCGATGGCCTGTCTGTTGGCGGCAATGGCATCGGCAAAGCGGCCGATACGATACCAGGTGTGGCTGGGCATGTGCACCATGTGCGGCGCGCCCGGCGCGATGGCGCCCAGTTTTGCAGCCGGGCCGGCGGCACGGGCCGGATCGGCGCTGGCTTCGGTCAGGTGGATCAGCAGGTGGATGGCCTGCGGGTGATCGGGCGTGCGCGCCAGCACGGTGTCGACCAGCGCCAGGGCGGTGCCGGCGCGTGCCTTGGGCGTCTTGCCGCCGGCTTCCCAATAATCCCAGGGCTGGCTGGTCATGATCGCTTCGGCGGCCAGGATCGCCACCGTGTCATCGTCGGGCCAGCGCTGGGCAAGGCTGGCCATTGTATCGGCATAAAGATCGCCGTGAACGCCATCCTTGGCACCGCCCGGTGCATAGCGGGCGTGGGCAGCCGCGATCAGCGCACGGTCCCGCTCTGACAGGGCCGGGCTGGCGAGCGCCCGCGCCGTGAGAGCGCGGGCCTGGGCGATGGTGGCGGCATCAATGGGGCCGCTGTTGACATAGGGGCCCAGCGCCATCGCCTCGCCCCACAGGCACAGGGCACATTCGGGATCAAGTTCGCTGGCGCGGCGGAAGCTCGCCTGCGCTTCGTCATAGTCAAAGCCCCACAGCTGGCCGAGGCCCTGGTCGAAGAAGGCCTGCGCCTGGCTGTTGGCGCTGGCCGGCATGTGGGCAGGCGTCAGGCCGGCGACGAGGATGGCCGGCGGGCGCGTGTCGTCGCGGGTGGTCGTGGCCGTGCCTTCACCCTGGCCGCAGATATTGGCGGCCGTCGCGGCGGCGAGCGCCTTGTCCGCCGCCGACGGCGCCGGCGCTGCCGACGTGCAGAGCAGGAGCGTGGAGACGGCAGCGGCGGCGCGGAAGATCATGACGCCAAACGTGGAACAGGCGGCTGCACTTGGCAACCGCCCGCTCACGTTCCCCACCCTTGTTGGCAGGATCAGACGTCGAGGAAGCTGCGCATCTTGCGGCTGCGCGATGGGTGCTTCAGCTTGCGCAGCGCCTTCGCCTCGATCTGGCGAATGCGCTCGCGGGTGACGCTGAACTGCTGGCCGACTTCTTCCAGCGTGTGATCGGTGTTCATGCCGATGCCGAAACGCATGCGCAGCACGCGCTCCTCACGCGGGGTGAGGCTGGCGAGCACGCGGGTGACGGTTTCCTTGAGGTTGGAATGAATCGCGGCATCCACCGGGATCACGGCATTCTTGTCCTCGATGAAATCACCCAAATGGCTGTCCTCCTCATCGCCAATCGGCGTTTCGAGGGAGATCGGCTCCTTGGCGATCTTCATCACCTTGCGCACCTTTTCGAGCGGCATCGACAGACGCTCGGCCAGTTCCTCCGGCGTCGGCTCGCGGCCGATCTCGTGCAGGATCTGGCGGCTGGTGCGCACCAGCTTGTTGATCGTTTCGATCATGTGCACCGGAATGCGGATGGTGCGGGCCTGATCGGCGATCGAACGGGTGATGGCCTGGCGGATCCACCACGTCGCATAGGTGCTGAACTTGTAACCGCGGCGATACTCGAACTTGTCGACGGCCTTCATCAGGCCGATGTTGCCTTCCTGAATGAGATCAAGGAATTGCA
>JAIXPC010000001.1 GCA_027486415.1 Sphingomonadales bacterium
GCAGAAATCTCGAAGGTCATCAAGGACCAGATCGCCAATTTCGGCACCGAGGCCGAAGTCAGCGAAACCGGCACCGTGCTGTCGGTGGGTGACGGGATCGCCCGCATCCACGGCCTCGACAAGGTGCAGGCCGGCGAGATGGTGGAATTCGCCAACGGGGTGCAGGGCATGGCCCTCAACCTCGAAGCCGACAATGTCGGCGTCGTGATCTTCGGCTCGGATAGCGAGATCAAGGAAGGCGATGTCGTCAAGCGCACCGGCACCATCGTCGACGTGCCGGTCGGCAAGGGTCTGCTCGGCCGCGTCGTTGACGCGCTCGGCAACCCGATCGACGGCAAGGGTCCGATTGTCGCCGACAAGCGCAGCCGCGTCGAAGTGAAGGCGCCGGGCATTATCCCGCGCGAATCCGTGTCGGAGCCGGTGCAGACCGGCCTCAAGGCGATTGACGCGCTGGTCCCCGTGGGCCGCGGTCAGCGCGAGCTGATCATCGGTGACCGCCAGACCGGCAAGACCGCCGTCGCGATCGACACCTTCATCAACCAGAAGGAAGCCAACCAGGGCGACGACGAAGGCAAGAAGCTTTACTGCGTCTATGTCGCGGTCGGCCAGAAGCGTTCGACGGTCGCCCAGATCGTCAAGCAGCTCGAAGAAAACGGCGCGATGGAATATTCGATCGTGGTCGCCGCGACCGCTTCGGAGCCCGCCCCGCTCCAGTACCTCGCGCCCTACACCGGCTGCGCGATGGGCGAATATTTCCGCGACAACGGCATGCACGCCGTGATCGTCTATGACGACCTTTCCAAGCAGGCGGTCGCCTATCGTCAGATGTCGCTGCTGCTGCGCCGTCCGCCGGGCCGCGAAGCCTATCCGGGTGACGTGTTCTACCTGCACAGCCGCCTGCTGGAGCGCGCCGCCAAGATGAACGACGCCAATGGCGCCGGCTCGCTGACCGCGCTGCCGATCATCGAAACCCAGGCGGGCGACGTGTCGGCCTATATCCCGACCAACGTGATTTCGATCACCGACGGCCAGATCTTCCTGGAAACCGAGCTGTTCTACCAGGGTATCCGTCCGGCCATCAACGTCGGCCTTTCGGTGTCGCGCGTCGGTTCGGCCGCGCAGACCAAGGCGATGAAGAAGGTCGCCGGCTCGATCAAGCTGGAGCTGGCCCAGTATCGCGAAATGGCCGCCTTCGCCCAGTTCGGTTCGGACCTCGATGCCTCGACCCAGAAGCTGCTGAACCGCGGCAAGCGCCTGACCGAGCTGCTGAAGCAGGGCCAGTTCAGCCCGATGCCGTTCGAAGAGCAGGTCGTGTCGATCTTTGCCGGCGTGAACGGTTACCTCGACGCCATCGACGCCACCGCCGTCACCCGTTTCGAAGCCGCGCTGCTGAGCCACGTCAAGTCGGCCCACGCTGCCCTGCTGGCGGACATCCGCGACAAGAAGGACCTGAGCGCGGACACCACCGCCAAGCTGAAGGACGTCATCGGCGCCTTCGCCAAGACCTTCGCGTAAACGCAATCGGTCACCGGGGCTTTCCAAGCCCCGGCGACGATGAGAGAAGCAGATGCCCAGTCTCAAGAGCCTGAAAAATCGCATCACTTCGGTGAAGTCGACGCAGAAGATCACCAAGGCGATGAAGATGGTCGCCGCGGCCAAGCTGCGCCGCGCGCAGGACGCCGCCGAAGCCGCGCGCCCCTATTCGGAGCGCATGGCGGCGGTGATGGCGAGCCTTGCGTCGCGCGTGACGGTTGGCCCGGAAAGCCCGAAGCTGCTGGCCGGCACCGGCAACGACCAGGTGCACCTGCTCGTCGTCTGCTCGTCGGAGCGCGGCCTTGCCGGTGGTTTCAACAGCAACATCGCCAAGCTGGCGCGCCGCACGCTGGAAGAGCTGCAGGCGCAGGGCAAGACGGTGAAGCTGCTGTTCGTCGGCAAGAAGGCGCGTGCGCCGTTCGCCCGCACCCACAAGGAACTGATCGTCGACACTGTCGACATGACGCACATCAAGACGGTCGCCTTCAGCGACGCCAAGGCCATCGCTGATGATCTGGTGGCGCGTTACGAGGCCGGCGAGTTCGATGTCGCCCACCTCTTCTTCTCCACGTTCCGCACCGCGCTGAACCAGGAACCGACCCGCCTGCAGATCATCCCGGCGGCGCTGCCCGCCGGTGACGCTGCCGGTGCCGAAGCCGCGGTGGAGTATGAGCCGGACGAGGAAGCCATCCTGGCTGACCTGCTGCCCAAGAACCTGGCCGTTCAGGTGTTCCGCGCCCTGCTGGAAAACGCCGCATCGGAACAGGGCAGCCGCATGACCGCCATGGACAGCGCCACGCGCAACGCCGGCGACATGATCAACCGTCTTTCCATCACCTACAACCGCACGAGACAGGCCGCGATCACCAAGGAACTGATCGAGATCATCTCGGGCGCCGAAGCCCTTTAAGGAGCACGCCACCATGGCCAACACCACCAACAATGTCGGGCGCATCAGCCAGGTCATCGGCGCTGTCGTCGACGTCACCTTCGAAGGCGAACTGCCGCCGATCCTTTCGGCGCTGGAAACCAAGGTGGGTGACACCCGCCTCGTGCTCGAAGTCGCCCAGCACCTCGGTGAAAACGCCGTCCGCACCATCGCCATGGACGCCACCGACGGCCTCGTCCGCGGTCAGGAAGTGACCGACACCGGCAGCCAGATCCGCGTTCCGGTCGGCCCGGCGACCCTCGGCCGCATCATGAACGTCATCGGTGAGCCGATCGACGAGCGTGGCCCGATCGACCAGACCAACACCGCCCCGATCCACGCCCCGGCCCCGGAATTCATCGACCAGTCGACCGAAGCCAGCATCCTGGTCACCGGCATCAAGGTCATCGACCTGCTCGCTCCCTACGCCAAGGGCGGCAAGATCGGCCTGTTCGGCGGCGCCGGCGTCGGCAAGACCGTGCTGATCCAGGAACTGATCAACAACATCGCCAAGGGCCACGGCGGCACTTCGGTGTTCGCCGGCGTGGGTGAACGCACCCGCGAAGGCAACGACCTGTATCACGAATTCCTGGAAGCCGGCGTCATCGCGTCGGACGCCGATGGCAACGCCATTTCCGAAGGGTCGAAGGTTGCGCTGGTCTATGGCCAGATGAACGAACCGCCCGGCGCCCGCGCCCGCGTCGCCCTCAGCGGCCTGACGATCGCCGAATATTTCCGCGACGTCGAAGGCCAGGACGTGCTGTTCTTCGTGGACAACATCTTCCGCTTCACCCAGGCCGGTTCGGAAGTGTCGGCGCTGCTCGGCCGTATTCCTTCGGCGGTGGGCTATCAGCCGACGCTGGCGACCGACATGGGCGCCCTGCAGGAACGCATCACCTCCACCAACAAGGGCTCGATCACCTCGGTGCAGGCCATCTACGTGCCCGCCGACGACTTGACCGACCCGGCGCCGGCGACCTCGTTCGCCCACCTTGATGCCACCACCGTGCTGTCGCGCCAGATCGCCGAACTCGGCATCTATCCGGCCGTCGATCCGCTCGATTCGACCAGCCGCGTGCTGGCCCCGCGCGTTGTCGGTGACGAGCACTACAGCGTGGCCCGTGCGGTTCAGGAAGTGCTGCAGAAGTACAAGAGCCTGCAGGACATCATCGCCATTCTGGGCATGGATGAACTGTCGGAAGAGGACAAGCTGGTCGTGGCCCGCGCCCGCAAGATCCAGCGCTTCCTGTCGCAGCCGTTCCACGTCGCCGAAATCTTCACCGGCCAGCCGGGCGTGTTCGTCGCCGTCGAAGACACGATCAAGGGCTTCAAGGCCATTGTCGCCGGCGAATATGACCATCTGCCGGAAGCGGCCTTCTACATGGTCGGCACCATCGAAGATGCGGTGGCCAAGGCCCAGAAGCTGGCAGCCGACGCGGCGTAATGGAGTCTTCCCGCACGGCCAGCGTCGTGCGGGAACCTCAACAGGTGAATGCAGATGGCTGATCTGATCGATTTCGAACTGGTTTCCCCGGAACGCCGGCTGGCCAAGGCCAAGGTGGCGATGGTGGTCGTGCCGGGCACCGAGGGGGATTTCGGTGTGCTGCCCGGCCATGCGCCGATGATGTCGACCATCCGCCCCGGCGCGATCGCGATCCATGAAACCGATGGCGGCCCGGCCACCATGCGCTTCTTCATCGAAGGCGGCTTTGCCGAGGTGAGCGACAGCGGCCTGACCATCCTCGCTGAAAAGGCCACGCCGGTCAGCGAGATCGACGTCGCCGCCGTGGCCACCCAGCTCGCTGCCGCCCGCCAGGCCGGCGACGAAGCGGCGGTGGAACGGCTGGAAGCCATGCAGGCGGCCGCCACCAACTGATCGCCTTCACGACGATTGCAACGCCCCGCTGGCCACCCGCCGGCGGGGCGTTTTCGTTCAGGCCTGCGACAGGCGAAGCGCGCGAATTGCAGTTTCCAGCGCCGGGGAAAGCGCCTAACATAAATGCAATGAAACTGGAGCTGTGGCGACCATGCGCCTGATGATGCTGACCATGTCCGTGGCGCTGGCCACCGCCGCCATTGCCCAGCAGCCGCCGGCCAACCCGACGACGGCCCCGCCCCGGCCCACCATGCTGAAGCCGCAGGATCTGCCCACCGGCGATGGCAGCCAGCCACGCCAGCGCCTGGTGACGGTGTTCGGCAACGAGGCCTGCCCCAAGCCGCGGTCCGCCGACGAAGTGGTGGTGTGCGCCCGCCTGCCCGAATCCGAAGTCTATCGCATTCCCGAACCGCTGCGCCGCGCGGAAACCCGCCAAAGCGTGCTGACCCAGAACCGCGCCCTGCTGCTGGGTGATGGCGCCGGCGGCGCCGGCAACAGCATCGGCAGCTGCAGCGCCATCGGCCCTGCCGGATTCACCGGCTGCGATCGCAAGATGATCGACGCCTGGGCGCAGGACCGCACCAACCGCATGGGCTATAACGAGCCGACCCCGCGCCAATAGGCGCGGGCGCTCATTTCCCGTCGCGTTTCTTGTTCGCGGCCATCATGGCGGCGCCGAACATGATCAGCGCGCCGATGAACACGGCCACCAGCGCCATCCACATGGCCATGTTGTCCCCCTGAAACACCAGCGCTCATACCATCACATCGCCGCCGAAACGCCAAGGGGCGCACCGCACGTCCGGCACGCCCCCTGGTGTTTCTCAACGCCCGAAGGATCAGCGGATCGGGCGCACCGTTGGCGCGACATCGGGCTTGGCCGGATCGAAGCGCACGCGCACCGTTTCACCGCTGTTGCCGGGGAAATTGGTAAAGATCGCCGTCACCAGATTGGGCACCAGCCGGGTCAGGTTGTTCGAATTGCTCACCGTTTCGGCGCGGCCTTCGAACACGCTGCGCTTGTCGGCCGTGCGGTTGATCCGCATGGCGACGACGGCGTTATACTGCGTCACGCTGTAGACATCATTGCTCCAGCCGCCGCCAAAGCCGCCGCCCCAGCCGCCGAAGCCCGGGCCCCAACCGCCCCAGCCACCCCAGCCGCCCCAGCCGCCGCCCCAATAGGGGCCCCAGCCGAAACCGGGGCCAAAGCCGCCCCAGCCCAAACCGGGCCGCGTCTGCACCTTTTCTCGCGGCTGCGAGACGTTGTAATCAAGCTGCACGGTCAACGCCGCGGCCTCGGCGCTCGGCGCTTCCTGATAGCCCAGCGCGGTCAGTTTCTGGCGGACGAGGTTGGCATAGGTGGCAAATTCCAGGCCGCCTTCATTGGCCTTGTCACGCGGTTCGATGACAAAGCTGGTGCCCGACGGCGGCGGCAGCTGCTGGAATCGCGCCACGCGAGCCTCAAAGGGCCGCACGCAGGCTGACAGCGACAGCGCGGCCATCAGCGGCAACGCCAGTTTCGCGGCGGAACCGAACATCTTCATTACCCGTTGCTCCACATGACCATGTTGCAATGTTACGCCCCGGTTTAGGCCATGACAACTGACTGGCCCATGAATGACACGATTTAGCGCGTGAAGCCCACGGCGCGGTGCACCTCGGCCAGCACGGGTTCGGCAATCGCCTGCGCCCGCTCGGCCCCGCGCGCGCAGATCGCCTCGATCGCCACGTCATCATCCTTCAGCGCGTTGAAGCGTTCGGTGATCGGCGCGATGCGGGCCACCATCACCTCGGCCAATGCCGGCTTGAACGCGCCAAAGCCCTTGCCGCCAAATTCGGCCAGCACGTCGGCGACGGTGCGATCCGACAGCGCGGCCATCAGGTTGACCAGGTTGGCGGCTTCCGGTCGCCCGGCCAGCCCCGCCGCTTCGGATGGCAGCGCATCGGGATCGGTCTTGGCGCGCTTGATCTTGCTGGCGATGGTGTCGGCATCGTCGGTCAGGTTGATGCGGCTTTGATCGGAAGGATCGCTCTTCGACATCTTGGAGGTGCCATCGCGCAAGGACATCACCCGCGTTGCCGGCCCTTCGATCACCGGCTCGGGCGGCGGAAACACATCGACACCCATATCGGTGTTGAACTTGATGGCGATATCGCGCGCCAGTTCCAGGTGCTGTTTCTGATCCTCACCCACCGGCACGTGGGTCGCCTTGTAGGCAAGGATGTCGGCGGCCTGCAGCACCGGATAGGTATAGAGGCCGACGGACGCACCCTCGCGGTCCTTGCCGCTCTTTTCCTTGAACTGGGTCATGCGGTTGAGCCAGCCGACGCGCGCCGTGCACATCAGCACCCACGCCAGCTCCGCGTGCACGCGCACGCGGCTTTGCGGGAACAGCACGCAGCGTTCGGGATCGATGCCGGCAGCGATCAGGGCGGCCATCATCTCGCGGATGCCGCGGCGCAGGCTGGCCGGTTCCTGCGCGACGGTGATGGCGTGCAGATCGACGACGCTGAAGATGCACTCGGCCTCGTCCTGCATCCGCACCCAGTTGCGGATCGCGCCCAGATAATTGCCCAGGTGCAGGTTGCCGGTGGGCTGGATGCCCGAAAAGACCCGTTTCATCAGCGTTTCCGTTTCAATTGCGCGACCAGCCCGCCAAGGGTGAACACCTCCAGCAGCCGGGCTGCCGCCAGATAGGCCAGTCCGCCCCCGCCGATCAACAGCACGACGCCGATCGCTTCGCCCGGCGTGCCCGATACCGGCAGCATTCGCAGCAAGGGCAGCGCCGCCAGCAGCACCGCCGCCATCGCCGCCGTGGCCGCCACGAGGCGCGGCAGCAGCCGGCGGGCGCGGGCATCCAGCGCGAAATGGCCGCGCCGCACCAGCAGGACGGCCAGCGCAGCGGCATTGATCCACGCCGCAATCGCCGTGCCAAGCGCAATGCCGACATGGCCGAGCGGCAAGACGAGGACGAGGTTGGCGACGAGGTTGACCAGCATGGCCGCCAGCGCGACGCGCACCGGCGTGGTGGTGTCGCTGCGGGCGTGGAAGCCGGGCGTGAGCACCTTGATCAGCACATAGGCCGGCAGGCCGATGGCAAAGCCGGCCAGCGCGGCGGCGGTGGCGACCGTATCGGCGCGGGTGAACTGGCCATGTTCGAACAGCAGCGCGACGATGGGCTCTGCGGCCACCACCAGGCCGGCGGCAGCGGGCAGCGTGAGGATCAGCACCAGCTCCATGGCGCGGTTCTGCTGGCCGATGGCGGCCGGCGCATCGTCGGCACCGATGAGGCGCGACATGGTGGGCAGCAGCGCGGTGCCGACACCGATGCCGATGATGCCCAATGGCAACTGGTTCAGGCGATCGGCATAATAGAGCCAGCTGACCGCGCCTTCGCCCAGGAAGCGCGCGGCGAGCGCGGTGGAGATCAGGAGATTGACCTGCACCGCCCCGGCCCCCAGCGCGGCGGGTACGATCAGCGCCATCAGCGTTCTGACCTGCGGGGTGAGGCGCGGCAGGCGCAGTTTCAGGCTGATGCCGGCGCGACTGCATGACCACAGCAGCCACAGCAGTTGCGCGATGCCGCCCAGCGTGATGCACAGCGCCTGCACGCGCGCCGCCGCCACATCGTCGCTGCCGCCCGACCACAGGAGGCCAGCGATCAGCACGATGTTGAGCAGCACGGGCGCAGCGGCGTTGACGGCAAAGCGCCCGACCGAATTGAGCAGGCCGCCAAGCAGTGACGTGAGGCTGATCAGCATCAGATAGGGGAAGGTGAGCCGGGTGAAATCCACTGTGAGCGCGAATTTTTCTGGCGACGCATCGGGGAAGCCGCCGGTGAGCGCCCACACCACTGGCGCCGCGCCGGCAATCATCACAGCCGTGAACAACAGCAGCACCGGCAGCAGGACGGCCAGCACATCCTCGGCAAAGCGGCGGGCGCCATCGATGCGGCCACCATCGGCACCGACCTGGCGGTTGAACATCGGCACGAACGCCGACGCGAACGCGCCTTCGGCGAACAGCGCGCGGAACAGGTTGGGCAGCCGCTGGGCGATCAGGAAGGCGTCTGCCGCCATCCCTGCCCCCATCAGCGAGGCCTGCAGCACATCGCGGACAAAGCCCGCGATGCGCGACAGCAGGGTGAAGCTGCCGATGGTGGCGGTGGCGCGGAGCAGTGACATTGCGTCTCGGGATTAGGGCCTGCACGGGAAAGTGCAAGGCAGGGCCGCCTCCAAACGCAAACGGGCGACCCGAAGGCCGCCCGCTCTGTCGTCACCGCTGCAGGAAATCAGGCGTTGCCGACCTGGCCCTGCTGCTGCTGCGCCATGTACAGCGCGCCGAAATCGATCGGATCCAGCATCAGCGGCGGGAAGCCGCCGTCGCGCACGGCATCTGCAATGATGCGGCGGGCGAACGGGAACAGGATGCGCGGGCCTTCGATGATGCAGAACGGCTCCAGCGCCTCTTCCGGCACGTTCTTCAGGCCGAACAGGCCAGCATAGAGCAGCTCGACCATGAAGGCCGGGCCGGTGTCGGTGTCGGCCTTGGCGCTGATCTTCAGCTCGACCTCATACACGTCATCGGCCGCCTTGCGGGCGTTCACGCCGACATTGACGTCGATGCGCGGCTGGCTCTGCACCTGCAGGCTGGCCGGGGCGTTCGGGTTCTCGAACGACAGGTCCTTCACATACTGGGTGAGGATCGCCACCTGCGGCATCGCCTGTTCGTCGAAGCCATTTTCGGAATTGGCGCCCAGATCGATCTCGTCAGCCATGGTGGCGATCCTTGTTGTGCAGCCCAGGTAAGTGTTCAGGCCAAAGCTTATTCGGCGTCGTCGAAGGTTTCGACCGGGCCCGAATCCTGGCCCTTGGCATCGACGTCGCGATCGACGAATTCGACGATGGCCATCTGGGTCACATCCGAACGGCGGAAGCCGGCCTTGACGATACGAACATAACCACCCTGGCGTTCCGCATAGCGGGCGGCCAGCACGTCGAACAGCTTGGCCACCTGGGTGTCGTCACCCAGGCGGGCGACGGCCAGGCGGCGGTTGGACAGGCCACCCGACTTCGCCAGCGTCACCAGCTTTTCCACGTAGGGGCGCAGTTCCTTGGCCTTGGGCAGCGTCGTCTTGATCTGCTCGTGCTTGATCAGGGCGGCAGCCATGTTCTTCAGCATCGCGATGCGATGGCTGCTGGTGCGGCCGAGTTTGCGGTGGGCAACGCCGTGGCGCATGGGTCTTCACTCCGTTCGTATCAGGGCCGTGCGAGGTACCCTGAGCCAGGCTGATGATGGGGTCAGCCGATACCCCTGTTCTCTCGTACCCGAGAGCGCCCGTGGCAAAGCCACGGGCTGACGTCAGACCGGCTCCGCTTGGCCGCCGCTGCGGCCGCGCGGCCCGGCTGGCCGCCGCTCGATCGAGTCTGCCCGCACCGCTGCGCGTTGCAGGCAGCCGATCGGCTTAGAACTCCTGCTCGAGCTTCTTGGCCATCTCTTCGATGTTCTCCGGCGGCCAACCGGCAATTTCCATGCCGAGGCGCAGGCCCATCTGGGACAGCACTTCCTTGATTTCGTTCAGCGACTTGCGGCCGAAGTTCGGCGTGCGCAACATCTCGCTCTCGGTCTTCTGCACCAGATCGCCGATGTAGATGATGTTGTCGTTCTTCAGGCAGTTGGCCGAACGCACCGACAGTTCCAGCTCGTCCACCTTCTTCAGGAGGTAGCGGTTGATGCTGGCGCTGTCGTCCACTTCCACCACGCCGGTCGACGCGGTGTGGGCCACCGGCGCAACAGCAGCGGTGTCCTCGAAGTTCACGAACAGCTGGAGCTGATCCTGCAGGATCTTGGCGCCATAGGCCAGCGCGTCTTCCGGCGTGAGGCTGCCATCGGTTTCCACCGTGATCGTCAGCTTGTCATAGTCAAGTTCCTGGCCCACGCGGGTCGGATCGACCTTGTAGCTGACCTGGCGCACCGGCGAGTAGAGCGCATCGACCGGCACGAGGCCGATCGGCGCATCGGCCGGACGGTTGGCGCTGGCCGGGACATAGCCCTTGCCGGTCTCGACGGTGAGTTCCATGTTCAGCGTCGCGCCCTCGTCGAGGGTGCAGATCACCAGGTCCTTGTTCATCACCTCCATGTCGCCGGTGACGGCGATCTGGCCGGCGGTGACCGGGCCCGGACCGGTGGCGTTCAGATAGACGCGCTTGGCGGTGTCACCGGCCATGCGGATAGCCACCTGCTTGATGTTCAGCACGATGTCGGTCACGTCCTCGCGCACGCCAGCCAGGCTGGAGAATTCGTGCAGGACGCCATCGATCTTGATGGCCGTGATCGCCGCACCCTGCAGCGACGACAGCAGCACGCGGCGCAGGGCGTTGCCCAGCGTCAGGCCAAAGCCACGCTCCAGCGGTTCAGCCACGAAGGCCGCCTTCTGCCGGGCGTCAGCGCCGGGGCGCTGTTCCAGGCGGTTCGGCTTCTTGAGTTCGGTCCAGTTCTTGGCGATGACTGCCATGTTCACCTCGGTCTGGGGAGAAGCGGATCGTCACCCGCTCGTCCCATTGTCACGTTGGATGCGAAACGCTGGGCGCCGATACGACAGCCCGGCGCCAGGGCAGAATCAGACGCGGCGGCGCTTGGGCGGGCGGACGCCGTTGTGCGGGATCGGGGTCACGTCACGGATGGCCGTGATGGTGAAGCCCACCGCCTGCAGCGCGCGCAGGGCCGATTCGCGACCCGAACCCGGGCCACGCACTTCCACTTCCAGCGTGCGGACGCCATGTTCGGCGGCCTTCTTGCCGGCGTCTTCGGCAGCCATCTGCGCCGCGAACGGCGTCGACTTGCGGCTGCCCTTGAAGCCCATGGTGCCCGCCGACGACCAGGAAATCGCGTTGCCCTGTGCGTCGGTGATGGTGATCATGGTATTGTTGAAGCTGGCGTTGACGTGGGCAACACCGCTGGTGATGTTCTTGCGCTCCCTGCGCTTGATGCGAGCCGGTTCGCGAGCCATTTTCGAAATATCCTTGCCTGATGTTGGGGAAGAGCAGCTGCGGTGTCGCGCTTACTTCTTCTTGCCGGCGATCGGCTTGGCCTTGCCCTTGCGGGTGCGGGCGTTGGTGTGGGTGCGCTGGCCGCGGACCGGCAGGCCCTTGCGGTGACGCAGGCCGCGATAGCA
>JAIXPC010000010.1 GCA_027486415.1 Sphingomonadales bacterium
GAAATGCCCAAGATGAAGACCAAGAGCGGGGTCAAGAAGCGCTTCAAGATCACCGCCACCGGCAAGGTGAAGCATGGCGTGGCCGGCAAGCGCCACCGCCTGATCAGCCACAACGCCAAGTATATCCGCCAGAATCGCGGCACCGACGTGCTGGCGACCGCCGATACCGCCCGGGTGCACGCCTGGGCGCCGTACGGCCTGAAGTAAGGAGGCACACAGATGCGTATCAAACGTGGTGTGACCACCAAGGCCCGTCACAAGCGGATCCTGGACCAGGCCAAGGGCTATTACGGCCGTCGCAAGAACACCATCCGCATTGCCAAGCAGGCGGTGGAGAAGGCCGGTCAGTACGCCTATCGCGACCGCAAGGTGAACAAGCGCAATTTCCGCGCCCTGTGGATCCAGCGCATCAACGCCGCCGTGCGCGAAGAAGGCCTGACCTATTCGCAGTTCATGAACGGCGTGAAGCTGGTTGGCCTCGAGCTCGACCGCAAGGTGATGGCCGACCTGGCCATGAACCAGCCGGAAGCGTTTACCGCCATCATCGGCCAGGTGAAGGCCGCTCTTGAGGCGAAGGCCGCGTAACCAAAACGCAGCCGAACAAGCAATCAGGGGCGTGCGTCTTCACGGGCGCGCGCCCCTTTTGCGTTTTCCATTCCAGCAGGCATTTTCATGACCGACACCAGCCAGTTGCAGGCCGATATCCTGGCCCAGATCGATGTGGCCAGCGCACCCGATGCGCTGGAGGCGGTGCGCGTTGCCGCGATGGGCAAGCAGGGCAGCATCACCCTGCTGTTGAAGACGCTGGGCGGCATGAGCCCCGAGGAGCGCGCCGTGAATGGCCCGGCCTTCAACGGCCTGCGCGAAACGGTGACGGCGGCGCTCAGTGCAAAGAAGGCCGCGCTCGACGAAGCCGCGCTGAACGCCAAGCTCGCCGCCGAAACGCAGGACATGACCCTGCCCGTCGCCCTGCCCGCCACGGGCAGCGTGCACCCGGTCAGCCAGGTGATGGACGAACTGGCCGAGATCTTTGCCGACATGGGCTTTGCCGTCGCCAGCGGGCCGGAGATCGAGGACGACTGGCACAATTTCACCGCGCTCAACATTCCCGAAAGCCACCCGGCGCGGGCGATGCACGACACCTTCTATGTCGACGGCAAACCCGACGCCGAGACGAAATATGTGCTGCGGACCCACACGTCGCCGGTGCAGATCCGCACGATGATGGGCCAGAAACCGCCGATCCGCATCATCGCGCCGGGCCGCGTCTATCGCAGCGATTCCGATGCCACCCACACGCCGATGTTCCACCAGATCGAAGGCCTGGTGATCGACAAGGGCATCACGCTGGCGCACCTCAGGTGGACTTTGGAGACGTTCATCAAGGCGTTCTTCGAGGTCGATGACGTCGTGCTGCGCTTCCGCCCGTCCTACTTCCCGTTCACCGAGCCGTCGGTGGAAGTGGACGTGGGCTACTCATCGAAGACCAACAAGCCGGCCGGCGCCGGCCAGGCCGACAAGTGGCTGGAAGTGCTGGGTTCGGGCATGGTCCACCCGCGTGTGATCGCGGCCTGCGGGCTGGATCCCGATGAATGGCAGGGCTTTGCCTTCGGCACCGGGGTCGATCGCCTCGCCATGCTGAAATATGGCCTGACCGATCTGCGCGCCTTCTTTGATGGCGATATCAAGTGGCTGAAGCACCACGGCTTCTCCGCCTTCGACCTGCCCTCCATTTCTGCCGGAGCCGTCTTGTGAAGTTCTCCCTGTCCTGGCTGAAGGACCATCTCGACACCAACGCCAGCGTTGGCGAGATCGCCGACGCGCTGACCCGGTGCGGGCTGGAAGTGGAAGGCATCGAGAACCCGGCGGAAAGCCTGGGCGCCTTCACCATCGCCCATGTGCTGACCGCCGAGCGCCACCCGCAGGCCGACAAGTTGCAGGTGCTCAGCGTCGATACCGGCGATGGCACCCCAGTGCAGGTGGTGTGCGGCGCGCCCAACGCCCGCGCGGGGATGAAGGGCGTGTTCGGCGCGCCCGGCACCTATGTTCCGGGTAGCGGCATCACGCTGAAGGTGGCGGCCATCCGCGGCGTCGAATCCAAAGGCATGATGTGCTCCATGCGCGAGCTGGAGCTTTCCGACGAGCATGACGGCATCATTGCCCTGCCCGACGATGCACCGGTGGGCTCACGCTATGTCGATTGGGCCGGCCTCAACGATCCGGTGTTCGATATCGCCATCACGCCGAACCGGCAGGAATGCCTGGGCGTGCTCGGCATCGCGCGTGACCTCGCCGCCGCCGGCATCGGCACGCTGAAGCCGCGCCGCATCGCGCCGGTCGCCGGCAGCTTCCCGATGCCGCGCCCGATCACCATCGACGATGCCGAAGGCTGCCCCGCGTTCGCCGGCCGCATCGTGCGCGGCGTCAGCAATGACCCGTCGCCGGAATGGCTGCAGCAGCGGCTGCGCGCGGTGGGCCTGCGTCCGATTTCGGCGCTCGTCGACATCACCAATTTCCTGTCGATCGACAGCGGCCGCCCGCTGCACGTCTATGACGTCGCCAAGCTGAATGGCGGCCTCACCGCGCGCCGCGCCCGCGCCGGCGAGAGCGTGCTGGCGCTGAACGGCAAGACCTACGCGCTCGACGAGACGATGACGGTCATCGCCGACGACGCCGAGGTGCACGACATCGGCGGCATCATGGGCGGTGAGCATTCGGGTTGTTCCGAAACCACCACCGAAGTGCTGATCGAGGCTGCCTATTTCACCCCGGAACGCATCGGCGCGACCGGGCGCAAGCTGGGCATCAACTCCGACGCCCGCGCCCGCTTCGAGCGCGGGGTGGACCCGCAGTTCGTGGTGCCCGGCCTTGAACTGGCGACGCAGATGGTGCTCGACCTGTGCGGCGGCGAAGCGTCGGAAATAGTGCTGGCCGGCGCACTCCCCGACACCAGCCGCAGCATTGCCTATCGCCCGTCTCGGGTGCTGGGGCTGGCCGGCCTTGACGTGGCGGAAGACGAGCAGGCGGACATTCTCACCCGCCTCGGTTTCGGCGTGACGCGCGGGCAGACGTGGCAGGTCAGCGTCCCGTCATGGCGGCGCGACGTCGATGGCGAGGCCGATCTGGTCGAGGAAGTCGTCCGAATCCACGGCCTCGACAAGGTGCCGGCGACGCCGCTTCCCCGCGCTGACGGCGTGGCCGCGCCGACCGCGACGCCGATGCAGCGCAGCGAGCGCCGCCTGCGCCGGGCGCTGGCCGCCCGCGGGCTGGACGAAGCCATCACCTGGAGCTTCCTGCCGCCCGCCCACGCCGAAGCGTTCGGTGGTTCGGCCTTCACTGTCGCCAACCCGATCTCCGCCGACATGGCCGCGATGCGCCCCAGCCTGCTGCCGGGTCTGCTGTCGGCAGCCGCCCGCAACATGGATCGCGGGGTCGCAGCCGTGCGGCTGTTCGAACTGGGCCAGCGCTATCTGGCCGATGCCGAGCGGCCGACCGCGGCAATCCTGCTGGCGGGCGAGCTGCGCGGGCGGGACTGGCGCACGGGCGCTGCCGTGAAACCCGACGCCTATGACGCCAAGGCCGAGGCGCTGGCGGCTCTCGCCGCGCTGGGGGCACCGGTGCAACGCCTGGCCGTGGCCGCGCCGGCGGACGGCTGGTGGCATCCGGGCCGTGCGGGCCGGCTGGTGCTGGGCAAGGTGGCGCTCGCCGATTTCGGCATCGTCCACCCCCGCATTTCGGCACAATTCGACGTGAAGGGCCCGGTGGCCGCGGTGGAGATCTACCTCGACGCGCTGCCGCCGCGCAGCCGCAAGCGCGATGCGTGGGCGCCCAATCCGCTGCTGCCGCTGTCCCGCGACTTTGCCTTCGTGGTGCCGGAAACGCTGCCGGCCGACAGCCTGTTGCGGGCCGTCGCACAGGCCGACAAGGCGCTGATCGCCGGGGTGTCGCTGTTCGATCGCTACAGTGGCCCCGGCATTGCCGAAAACATGGTCAGCCTGGCCGTCGCCGTCACCCTGCAGCCCACCGCCGCGACCCTGACCGAAGCCGAGATCGAGGCGGTGAGCGCCAAGGTGGTGGCGGCCGCAGCCAAGCTGGGCGCGACGCTGCGCGTTTAACGGCCAGTCCGCCCCGCCGGCACGTCCTGCGCGGTCACCGGCGACAGGCGGATTTCGACACGGCGGTTCTGGCTGCGGCCGGATTCGGTGTCGTTGGTCGCCACCGGCTGGCTGGCACCATAGCCGCGCGTCGCCATGCGGGCGCGCTGCACGCCGCGCAGCTGCAGATGATCGGCGACGGCGGCAGCGCGGCGTTCCGACAGCGGCTGGTTGATCGCATCGCCGCCGGTCGCGTCGGTGTGGCCGGTCACGTCGATGAAGGTCGACTGGTACTCGGCCAGCGTTTTCGCCACCTCGTCCAGCGCCGGGCGCATATCCGGCCGCACGATGGCCTGGTTGGTGTCGAATGCGATACCCGATGGCAGCTTGATGGCGATTTCGTCGCCCTTGCGCTCCACGTCGATGCCGGTGCCGGCCGTGCGCTGGCGCAATTCACGCTCCTGCTTGTCCATGTAACCGCCAACGGCGCCGCCGGCGATGGCACCGATGCCGGCCCCGATCAGCACTTCGGCGCGGTTGTTGCGGCCACCCAGGATAGCACCCAGCAGCGCGCCGGCACCGGCGCCAGCGGCCGCTATGCCGCCGGCGCGGGAAACGCGGCGTTCGCCGGTTTCGGGGTTGGTGACACAGCCGGCCAGCGCAACGGCGCTGGCGACAAGGCCGATGGTGAAGGTGCGTTTCATCAGGCTTCCTCCGTTGTTTTTCCAGGCCAGCATGGCATGCGGCGCGTGGCAGCAAGATGAACGGGCTTGGCGCTGGTGCGTTCCATCCCGTATGAAGCCCATGAGCGGGCAGTCTGGCCCCGCGTTGCCTGTCGGGAGCATATGCCCCCCTTCCCCTGGCTCGATCTCGCGATCATCGCGGGGCTGATCCTGCTCAATGGCTTTTTCGCCATGTCGGAACTGGCGATCGTGTCGGCCCGGCGCCCCCGGATGCGCGGCCTGGCAGAGCGGGGATCAAAGGGCGCGCAGACGGCGCTGGCGCTGGCCGAGGACAGTGGTCGTTTCCTGTCGGGCGTGCAGATCGGCATCACGCTGGTCGGGATCATCAACGGCGCCTATTCGGGCGCAACGCTGGCGCGGCCGGTGGGCGATCGGCTGGCGCTGTGGCTGGGCCTGCCGGCGCACCTGTCGGAGGATATCGGCTTTGCCGTGGTGATCGCGCTGGCGACCTACCTGTCGCTGATCGTTGGCGAACTGGTGCCAAAGCAGTTTGCGCTCAGATCACCCGAGGCCATTGCCGTGCGGGTGGCGCCAATCATGGCGGTGTTTGCGCGGGTGACGACGCCGTTCGTCTGGGTGCTCGACCGGTCGAGCCATGCCGTGTTCCGCCTGCTGGGCCAGAGCCGCGATGCCGATCAGACGGTGACCGAGGAAGAACTGCGATCGGTCGTTGCCGAAGCGGCCACGGCCGGCGTGATCGAGGCCGAGGAAAGCGACATGATCAGCGGCATCATGCGGCTGGCCGACCGCCGCGTGCGGGCGCTGATGACGCCGCGCGGCGAGGTGGAGTGGATCGATGCCGCTGCCCCCGAAGATGTCGTGCGGGCGCGGCTCGCGGCGACGCCGCACAGCCGCTTGCTTGTCGCCCGCGGCGGGGTGGACGATATCATCGGCGTGCTGCAGGCGCGCGACGTGGTGCAGGCGTTGATCGAAGGCCGCGGCATTGACCTGGCGGCACTGGCCCGCACGGCGCCGGTGCTGCCCGACGTGATCGACGCGGTGGACGCACTCGACACGCTGCGCGCCGCCGATATCCCGATGGCGCTGGTGCATGATGAATATGGCCATTTTGAAGGCATCGTGACGCCATCGGACGTGCTGGCCGCGATCGCCGGCGCGTTCCGCAGCGATGTCGACGATGCCAATGATCCGCCGGCGGTGGAGCGCGATGATGGCAGCTGGCTGATATCGGGCGCGCTGCCGGTGGATGAGCTGGCGCACCGGCTGGGCCTGACCCTGCCCGACGAGCGCGATTACGAGACGGCTGCCGGGCTGGCGCTCGACCGGCTGCGCCACCTGCCGCAGACCGGGGAATCGTTCCGGTTGGGCACGTGGCGGTTCGAGATCGTCGACATGGACGGACGCAAGATCGACAAGTTGCTGGCCAGCCGAGTGACCGAAGGAGCCGGAGCATGAAGCGACTGTTGCTGGCGATGACGCCGCTTTTGCTGGCCGCCACCCCGCCGCAGCCGACGCGCGTGGCGATGACGGCGCAGGATTATCCCGAGGCCGCGCGAGAGGCCGGCGTGGAGGGCGATGTGGCCTTTGATCTGCTGATCGACGCCAAGGGCAAGATCACGGGCTGTGAGGTGACGGCGGGGGCCGATCTGCCGGCGGGGCTGGCCACCGGCACCTGCGCTGTTGCCGTGGCGCGCTGGCGCTTTGCGCCGGCCAGGGATGATGCGGGGACAAAGGTGGCCGGGCGCACGTCGCACGCCATCGCCTGGCGCATCGCGCGCCGCTGCCCGCCGCCCGACGGCAAGAAGGTGTGCGTGTTCCTTTAGGCGTCAGCCCTGCTTCTTTTCGGTGCCCGCATAGGGCGGGATCGAAGCGGCCGGCGCGTCGAGGTTGACCCACAGCGCCACCATGGCCGCCAAGGCGATGGCCGCGCCGCCAGCCAGCACCACCGGGCGTTTCGGGCCATCGGGCACCAGCGGCGCTATCAGGCTGAGCACCGGGATCAGCAGCGGCACGGTGGCAAAGGGCATGGGCGCACCGATGCCAAGGAAGGCGAAATGGAACAGCTCCGCCCCCAGCGCGAGGCCGGGAATGGCGACCGCGACGGCCGGCAGCATCTGGCCCGCGCCACTGGCACCGGGCCGCGCGGCGATGACGGCGGCGATGGCGCCGAGCAGCGCCGGCCAGGCAAACACCGGGCCGGCACCCGGCAACAGGATCTGGGCGGCGAGCGCGGCGACGAAGCTCAACTTCACCCAAGTCAACCAGCGATCCCACAACGTGCCAGCCGGTGCCACGGTGAGGAACAGCAGCACGGCGGCGATGGAAAGGCCGGCGACCAGCTCCAGCCGGGGCAGGGCCGCCAGCCGGTCATAATATTCGCCGCCGACACTGCCTGACAGCAGGTTCAGACCGAACATCAGCAGGCCAGCGGTGATGAGCAAGAGCAGCGCCTGACCGAACGCCAGCAGTGATCCGCCGATGCTCCATTCGCCGCGGCGCCAGAAGGCCGCCAATGTCAGCAAAAGCGCTGTCACGGCCAGCAGCACCCAGCCGGTGGCGACATCATAGACGATAACGCCGGCAAACGGCGCCGATGCGAAGATGGCGTTGGGCGCCCGCGCCGGCAGCGTGGCCGACGTCACCAGATCGCGGGTGATGGCCAGCGCACTGTCACCCAGGTGCTGCACGGCGCCCTGATCGAGCCGGTCGGGCGTCATCAACGGGCTGTGATAGCCCCAGGCCTCCCCGATGAAGGCGAAGTTGAGGCCGGCCAGCCCGCGATCCTTGCCGGGCGTGAAATCGGTGTCGTTGGGCAGGTTTTCATAAAGGGTGACGGCCAGGCTGCTGGCCGAGGCGTCGGGCGCGACCGCGGCGAGACGACGGACGAGATCGCCGTTGCCCGGCCCGGTCTGGAACATCATCGCCCGCCCGCCGCCGCCGCGGGCTTCGAGGTTGATCAGCACGCCGATCCTGTCGGCAATGGGGTCGGCCGCAGCGCCCGGCGCCAGAATGGCGCGTGCACCGACCAGGCCAAGTTCCTCGGCGTCGGTGAGCAACAGCGCCAGATCGCGCTGCTGCGTGGCCGCAGGAATGGCGCGGGCGATTTCCAGCGCGGCAGCGACCCCGGCGATATCGTCGGCCGCGCCCGGCGATGCCCACACCGAATCATGGTGCGCCATCAGGGCGATAGCAGGCAGCGCACGATCCCGGCCTGGCCTCACGGCGACAAGGCTGATGGCTGGCGCCGCCGGGTTGCCGCCCCATCTGGCCAGGCGTTGTGCCGGCCGTTCCGGCAGCGGGGTGACGACGCGGCGGGTTTCAAAGCCGAGGCTGGCGAGCCGACGTTCCAGATTGGCGACTCCGGCGAGGTTGGCAGCACTGCCGGTGGGGTGCGGCTGGCTGGCGAGCAGGCGCACATCGGCCATGGCGCGGCCGGCGCTGAACTGGTCGGCCGGGGCGCTGGCCGGCAGCGGCGCAGGTGCCTGCAGGCTCCACCAGCCGAGCAGCAGGCCGCTGATCAGGGTGACAAGGAACAGCGGCCAGCGATTGGGCAACTCAACGCGCCCCCAGCTTCTGGGCCTGATCCCAGGCAAGGTCGGCGAGCGCCTCAAAGCCTTCGGCGCTTTTCTTGGCATGGGCGCTGGTGGCGGTGCCACGGATCACGCGGCCCTTGATGCCGTGGATGATCCCGGCCAGCCGGAACATGTTGTAGGCGACATAGAAATCGATGTCGGGGATGCCGTCGCGCCCGGTGCGGCGGCAATAGGCGTCGATATACTCCTGCTCCGAAGGCAGGCCCATGGATTCGAGATCGTTGCCCACCAGCCCGGTCGTCGTCGACGGTGGCATCCGGTACATCATCAGGTGATAGGAGAAATCGGCGAGCGGGTGGCCGAGCGTCGACAGCTCCCAGTCGAGCACGGCCAGCACCTTGGGCTCGGTCGGGTGGAAGATCATGTTGTCACAGCGATAATCGCCGTGGACGATGCTGGTCTCGTCACCCGCCGGGATGTTGGCTGGCAGCCATTCGACCAGTTTGTCCATCGCCGGATAGCGGCCGGCGTCCACGTCTTCCAGATATTGCTTCGACCAGCGCCCGATCTGGCGGGCGAAATAATTGCCGGGCTTGCCGAAATCGCCAAGGCCGGCGGCGACGGGATCGATCATGTGCAGATCAGCCATCGTCTTGTTCATGGCGTCGAAATAGGCGCGGCGTTCGGCCTTGGGCACATCGGGGAAGGTCGTGTCCCAGATCACCCGGCCATCGACGCAATCCATGATGTAGAACCAGGTGCCGATGACATCATTGTCCTGGCACAGGCCGAACGTGCGCGCGACCGGGAAGCCCTGCGCGTAAAGCGCGGTAATCACCTTGTATTCGCGGTCGACGGCGTGGGCGCTGGGCAGCAGCTGGCCCGGCGGCTTCCGGCGCAGCACATAATTCTGGCCGGGCGTGATCAGCTTGTAGGTCGGGTTGGACTGGCCGCCCTTGAACTGCTCGATGGTCAGCGGGCCGGCATAGCCTTCGACATTCGCCTGCATCCATTCCGCCAGCCGGCCGGCATCGATTTCCTGACCGGGGCGCACCGCGCTGGTGCCCGAAAACTGCTGCTGACGGTCGCTCATGCGCCTCTCCCCATCTGGTCGGCGGCGGTGCGCGCCGGTTCAGGCGGATTTGCCGATATCCCGCCGGAACTGGCCGCCGTGCCACCTGATCTTGCGAATAGCGGCATAGGCCAGCGCGCGCGCCTCGGAAATATCAGGGCCCAACGCCGTGACGTTGAGCACCCGGCCCCCGGCAGCGACCAGCCGGCCATCCTCGCTGCGGCGGGTGCCGGCGTGGAATACCCGGACGCCCAGTGCCTCGGCGGCGGAAATGCCATCAATCACCGTCCCGGCGACAGGCGCGAAGGGATAGCCTTTGGCGGCCATCACCACGGTCACGGCGGCATCCCTGGAGAACACGGGTTCCACATCGGCGAGGCTGCCGGTCGCCGTCGCCCACATCAGCTCCACCGCATCGGATTCCAGCAGCAGCATCAGCACCTGCGCTTCGGGATCGCCCAGCCGAACGTTGTATTCGATCAGCATAGGGCCATCGGCGGTGAGCATCAGGCCGGCATAGAGAAAGCCCTGGAACGGCGTGCCTCGCGCCTGCATGGCGCGCAGGGTTGGCAGCACGATCCTATCCATTGCCTGTTGCTGCAGCGCGGGCGTGAGGCGCGGAGACGGCGAGATGGCGCCCATGCCGCCGGTGTTGGGGCCGGCATCGCCATCGCGCAGCCGCTTGTGATCCTGCGCCGATGGCAGCACGCGCACGGTTTCGCCGTCCGTCAGGATGAACAGGCTGGCTTCCGGCCCTTCCAGGCATTGTTCGACCACAACCGGCCCATCGATTTCGGCCAGTGCCGCAAGGCCTTCCTCGTTGGTTTCGGCAACTGTCACGCCCTTGCCGCCGGCAAGGCCATCGGCCTTCACCACGACGGGCAGCGGGTGGACGGCGACATAATGATGAGCGTCAGCCGCGCTGGCAAAACGGCGGAAGCGGGCGGTGGGAATGTCGTGCTCCGCGCACAGATCCTTGGTGAAGCCCTTGGACGCTTCCAGTTCGGCGGCCGCCGCCGACGGGCCGACCACCGGGATGTCGGCGGCGCGCAGGGCATCGGCAACACCGGCGACCAGCGGCGCTTCGGGGCCGACTACCACCAGCGCGATGGCGTTGGCGCGGACGAATCCGACGACAGCGGCGGGATCGGTGATGGCAAGGCCCACGCACTGCGCCACTTCGGCGATGCCGGCGTTGCCCGGCGCGCACAGCAGGCGGCCGCAGCGCGGCGACTGGCGCAGCCGCCAGCAGATGGCATGCTCGCGGCCGCCGCCGCCCAGCACAAGAATATCAACGGATTCGGGGCACGCGGTCATAGCCAAAGCCATATCATGCCAAAATGTCGCGGCAAGGCGCTTTGCCACCCTGCCGGCGCGGTTTATGGAGTGGGGTGTGAACGACACCCCCAGAGATAGCCACGCCAACACCCCCGAATATTCGGTCAGCGAGATCGCCGGCGCCTTGAAGCGCACGGTGGAGGCCGCCTTTGGCCAGGTGCGCGTGCGCGGCGAGCTGTCGGGCTTTCGCCGGCAATCGAGCGGCCATTGGTATGGCTGCCTGAAGGACGAGCGCAGCCTCATCGATCTCGCCATGTGGCGCGGCCCGGCGGCGGCGCTGACCTTCCGGCCCGAAGACGGCATGGAAGTCATCATCACCGGCAAGCTGACGACCTATCCCGGCCGATCGAAATACCAGCTGATCGTCGACCGCATGGAGCCGGCGGGCGTTGGCGCGCTGCTTGCCCAGATCGAGGCGCGGCGGCTGCAACTGCAGGCGGAAGGCCTGTTCGATGCGAGCCGGAAAAAGCCGCTGCCGTGGCTGCCCGGCGTGATCGGTGTGGTGACCAGCCCGACCGGCGCGGTGATTCGCGATATCCTGCACCGGCTGGCCGACCGGTTCCCGCGGCGCGTGCTGGTGTGGCCGGTGGCGGTGCAGGGCGAAGGATCGGCGGCGCAGGTGGCCGCCGCCATCGCAGGTTTCAACGCCATCCCGCCGGGTGGGCCGATCCCGCGTCCCGATCTGATCATCGTGGCGCGCGGCGGCGGTTCGATCGAGGATCTGGCGGGCTTCAACGAGGAAAATGTCGTCCGCGCCGCGGCGGCCAGCCAGATCCCGCTGATCAGCGCGGTGGGACATGAAACCGATACGACGCTGATCGATTACGCGTCGGACTGGCGCGCCCCCACCCCCACGGCCGCTGCCGAACGCGCGGTTCCGGTGCGCGCCGAACTGGCGGCGCAGGTGGCGATGCTGGCCGGGCGGCTGGATGCCGGCGTGGTCCGCGGCTGGAAATTGCGCCGGGAACGCGCGGTGGGCCTGTCGCGCCGACTGCCCCAACCACGCAACCTGATCGGGCTGGCGGCCCAGCGTATCGACGATCTGGCCGAACGCCTGCCCAACGCGCTCAATGCCCGCGCCGCCCAGGCGACGGTGCGCGCCAACAGCGCGGCGGCCCGGCTGCGCCCGCAATTGCTGGTGGCCCGCGCGGATCGCGCCGCAGAACGGGTGGCCAATCTGGCCGCGCGGCTGGGCCCGGCGCTGGCGCGCCCGTTGAATGAAGACGCGCAGAAACTGGCGCGGGTGGGGGGCGGCCTCAGACCCTTCCTGATTGAAAGCCGGCTGAAATCCCTTGCCGCCCGGCTGGACCAGGCGGGGCGCATGCTGGGCAGCCTCGGGCCCGAACAGGTGCTGGCGCGCGGCTATGCCATCGTCACCGGGCCGGATGGCCATGTCATCGCGTCGGCCGCCGCCGCTGCGTCGCAACCCCACTTGACGATCCGCTTTGGCGATGGGCAAACGCCAGTCATACCCAAGCCTGCAACCCCGCAGGGGAGTCTCTTCTGATGCTCGACCGTTTCGGCCGCTCGGCCAGATTGCTGTATGAATCGGGCAGTTACCGCGTCATCGAGGCGGGAGACCACGTGAACTGCGCCGTGACCGGCCAACGCATTCCGCTGGCGTCGCTGCGCTACTGGAGCCACGAGCTGCAGGAACCCTATTTCAACGCCGACATTGCCACCGCCCGCTATGCCGAGATGCGCGCCAAGGGGCGTTTCGAGGGCAAATGATGCGCTTTCTGGCCTTGCCGGTGCTGGCGGCAACCGCCGCGATCACCGGTGCGGCCGCGCCGATGCCGCTGGTGATCGCCGATCCGATGACGGCGGTGCAGGGCGAACTGCTGATCAGCGCCCTGCCGGCCGGCAGCCGTGATCTGCGGCTGGATGGCCAGCCGGTGCATATGGACGCCGATGGCCAGTTCATGCTGGGCGTCGATCGCGATTTTGCCGGCACCAGGCGGCTGGAATGGGTGACGCGCGATGGCCGCAGCGCCCACCGCGACCTGGTGGTTCGGCCACGCGAATGGGTGATCGACCGGTTGCCAGCGCGGCTGATGACGCCGGCTGATCCCAACGCGCCGCGCAATCTGGAATGGGAACGGATGCGCGAGGCCGAGGTGGCACAGGTGAAGGCAGCCCGCGCCGAAGTCTCGCCCTGGCCGTTCTGGCGCGCCACCTTCCAATGGCCGGCGACGGGGCGGATTTCGACCCATTTCGGTGCCCAGCGCGTCTATGGCGAGGTGCCGGCAAGTTATCACGGCGGCATGGACATTGCGGCGCCGCACGGCACGCCGGTGACATCCCCCATTCCGGGCGTGGTGCGGCTGGCGGCCGGGCCGTTCAGCCTGGAAGGCAATATCGTTATCATCGACCACGGCCGCGGCCTCTATTCGGCGATGATGCACCTGTCGCGCATTGACGTGAAAGCCGGCGATATCGTCGCGCAAGGCCAGCAGATCGGCCGCATCGGCAGCACCGGGCGCTCCACCGGACCGCATTTGCACTGGGGCATGACCTGGAACGGCGTGAAGGTCGATCCCGAAGCGCTGCTGCCGCCGATGCCGGCCAAGGCCGAGCAGGCGCGCTGACGCATTACTCCACGATCCGCTTCACCCGTACCGCCGACTGGCCATCGACATTGGCCAGATAGCTGCCGATTGCGCCCTTGCGGATGCGGATCTTCATGCCCGGCCTGGGATCGTGGCGATAGGTTTCGTTGTCGGTCTGCAGCCACACGCTGCCATCATCCAGCACAAATCGCCAACCGCCCGCCCGGCTCGGGCGTGCCGCCGTGATGGTGGCTTCGATCTCGGTCAGCGCGCCGCGTTCGTCCTTCTTCTCGCCGGCGGCTGCCTCGTCCTTGTCGGCGCCGAAAAGATTGAAGCTGGGCAACGACAACCCGAACAGCCCGCGCCGCGCCTTCTTCACATCCTCCTTGTCGGCCACCAGCACGTCGCGGCTTTCGACAGCACCCGCCAATGCCGCCACCCCGGCATCCAGGCAGGCCAGCCGCGCCGTTGCATCGGCGAGAGCCCGGCAATCGAGCAGTTTCTGCACCACCGCCGGCGGTGCCTGTTTCGGCTTCTCGGCAGCCGCGACCGGAGCGGCGCTCAGCAACAGGGCAAGCGGAATGGAGCGCATGGCGAAACCCTCGTGAATATAATGCGCCTTTGGATACGCGATCACCCCGCCCGCGCCAACCGGCTTGCCGCCCGGCCCGCGGCGCGCCATGACTGGCGCAAACGGAGGGGAAAAATGAAGACACTCGCACTCGCCCTGCTGCTGGCCACCAGCGCGGCCGCCCAGACGCCGACCATGACACCGGATATCGGCGCACCGTTCAACGCCGTGACCCCGGCGGCCGATTATGTGCGGCGCGAGGTGATGATCCCGATGCGTGACGGGGTGAAGCTGTATACCGTGGTGGTGATGAGGAAGGGCACCAAGGACGGCCCGATCCTGCTGACGCGCACCCCTTACAAGGCGGCGGGCGCGACGGCGCGCAACCCCAGCCAGTCGATCATCGAAATCCTGCCGGTCGCTGATCGCGAACTGGTCAACGATGGCTATATCCGCGTCTATCAGGACGTGCGCGGCATCAACAAATCCGAAGGCGATTATGTGATGAACCGGCCGCTGAAGGGCCCGTTGAACGCGACTGACAATGATCACAGCACCGATGCCTATGACACGATCGACTGGCTGGTGAAGAATGTGCCCGAAACCAACGGGCGGGTGGCGATTACCGGTTCTTCCTACCCCGGCTTCACCGCGCTGATGGCTCTGGTCGATCCGCACCCGGCGCTGAAGGCGGCGGTGCCGATGTCGCCGATGGTCGATGGCTGGATGGGGGACGACTGGTTCCACAACGGCGCTTTCCGCCAGACCATGCTGGATTATTTCACCGGGCAGACCGGCACCAAGTCCGGTGGCGACACGGTGGCGATGGGCCGCCGCGATTATTATGCCGAGTTCCTGAGCGCCGGTTCTGCAGGCGATTATGTGCGGAAATACGGGCTGGATGCCCTGCCCGGCGTCAGGAAGCTGATGGAGCACCCGTCCTACGATGCGTGGTGGCAGGGCCAGGCGCTCGACAGGATCCTGGGAGGCAGGCCGCTGACCGTGCCGACCATGCTAGTTGTCGGCCAGTGGGACCAGGAAGACAGCTATGGTGCACCCGCCGTCTATCGTGCGCTGGAGCCGAAGGACACCGGCAACCGGATGCTGTCCCTCGTCATCGGGCCGTGGCGGCATTCGGGGGTGAATTACGACGGCTCGTCACTGGGCGTGTTGAAGTTCGCCGGTGATACCGGCCTGCAATTCCGCACGCGCGTGATGAAGCCCTTCCTCGACAGCCACCTGAAGACCGGCGCGCCGGCCTTTGATACCCCGCCGGTGCTGACCTATGCCGTCAATCGCGATGAATGGCAGCGCCATGATCGTTTCCCGGCGGGCGAAACGGTGAACCTCTATCTCGACGATCGCTTCAGCCTGTCATTGAACGCGCCGGCCAAGGGCGGCCATGATGATTATGTCTCCGATCCCGCCCACCCGGTGCCGTTCGTGCCGGTGCCGGTGAACATGCGCGATCGCGCGATGTGGGGTTCGTGGCTGGTCAGCGATCAGCGCCATGCCAGCACGCGGCCCGATGTCGTCACCTATGTGTCGGCCCCGCTGAAGGCGCCGTTGCAGATCCACGGCCAGCCACAGGCCAATCTGTTTGCCAGCACGTCGGGTACCGACAGTGACTGGGTGGTCAAGCTGATCGATGTCTTCCCCGAGGAGAACAGCGAGAAGCCCGAACTGGCCGGCCTGCAGCTGGGCATCGGCATGGAAATCTTCCGTGGCCGTTACGTGAAGAGCTTCGAGCAGCCGCAGGCGCTTACCCCCGGCAAGGCGGAGCGTTATCGCTTCCTGCTGCCGGGCGTGAACCATGTCATCCCCGCCGGCCACCGCGTGATGGTGCAGGTGCAGTCGAGCTGGTTCCCCCTTTACGACCGCAACCCGCAGACATTCGTGCCCAACATCTTCAACGCAAAACCGAGCGATTATCAAAAGGCGACGCAGGGCGTGTGGCGGGGCGGCGTGATGCCCAGCCATGTGAGCATTCCGGTGGTTGGCGGTGCCGCCGCCGCCCGCGCAGCCTTTGGCCAGTGAAGGGAATGATGATGCTGACCGCCTATCCCCTCACGACGCTGGCGCTGGTACTGGCGTTGATCGTCTATTTCGCGCTGTCGGTGAATGTCGGCCGGGCGCGCTCCACCTGGAACGTGCCGGCCCCGCAGGCCAGCGGCCACCCGGAATTCGACAAGCGTTACCGCGTCCAGATGAACACGCTGGAGCAACTGGCGCTGCTGGTGCCCGGCGTGATCGTCGGCGCGCCGGTGCTGGGCGATCTGGTGACAGGCGGCCTCGTCCTCGTGTGGAGCCTCGGGCGCATCATCTTTGCCCGCGCCTATTACGGCGACCCCGCCAAGCGCGGTCCGGGGTTTGGCCTCACCCTGCTCCCGAGCCTGATCCTGCTGCTGGCCGGCGCCTGGGGCGCCTTCACCAGCCTGTAACAACGCTTGGCCCGGCACTCCCTGCTGGGGGTGCCGGGCCGGCGGGGTGATGCCGGCTGGATCGGGGAAAGACCGGCATCGGGGAGAGAAGGATGGTCAGAAGCGCCAGCCGACCCCGACGCCAATGATCAGCGGATCGATGTTGGCGCGCAGCGTGTTGACGGCGGCACCGGTCGTCAGCCGCGCATTGGTCTTCATGTCGACATATTTCACGTCGACGTTGACGAACATCTTGTCGTTCAGGTCGAAATCGATGCCGGCCTGCAGCGCATAGCCCCAGCTGTTGGACAGGTTGACGTTGGTGGCACCAATGGCGCTGTTCAGCTGGGTCGAGGCCTTTTCGTTGTAGAACATCGTCCAGTTTACGCCAGCACCGACATAGGGATGAATCTTGCCCTCGGGCGCGAAGTGATATTGCAGCGTCAGGGTCGGCGGCAGCACCCAGGTGCAGGCCAGCCGGCCCACGGCGGCAAGGCTGCCGCCGCCATCGACACAATGCTTGGTGGTGGCCGCAATCAGCTCGACGCCGATATTGTTGGTCAGCATGTAGGTAAAGTCGATTTCCGGGGCATAGGCGTTGGTGATACGGCCGCCGCTCGTCGGGAAGGTCGGCAGCACCGGGCCGACCTTTTCCTGCGGCTGGACGGTGATGGCGCGCAGGCGCACCAGCACATCGCCCTGTTCAGCCAAGGCTGGCGTTGCGGCCAACGCGGCAAGCGAAAGAGCGGCGAAACGAGCGATCTTCATGGATGCGGTCCCTGTTGTGGCGGAAATCTGCCGTGGCCACCGTGTTAGCCGGCGTCATCCGTGCGTTGCATCGGGATCAACGCGGATCGGGAAACTGCGTATCTCCCGCACGAAATGCAGGGCTGGCGGCGGTGGCGCACGCCTGCCACGCTAGCCGACAGTGAGACGGAAAAAGGGGACACGACATGGGCACGCTGACCGGACGGGTGGCGTTCGTGACCGGGGCGGGTAGCGGCATTGGCCGCGCCTGCGCCATCGGGCTGGCTGCCGAAGGCGCGATGGTGTTCGTCACCGATATCGATGCGCCGGGCGGCCGCGAAACGGTGGCGCAGATCGAGGCGGCCGGTGGGCTGGCAACGTTTCGCGGACAGGACGTGACCGAGGAAGACCGCTGGGCCGAACTGGTGCAGCGGGTGATGGACCTTTATGGCCGGCTCGACATTCTGGTGAACAATGCCGGCATCGGCACATCGGGCCTGATCACCGACGTGACCCTGGAGCAGTGGCTGCACCAGATGAACGTGAACGTCACCAGCTGTTTCCTGGGCATCAAGCACGCACTGCCGGCAATGCGGAGCCCCCGCCCCGATGGCCATGTCGGCGGATCGATCATCAACATATCCTCGGTCGCCGGGCTCGGCGGATCGGCGGGCATGAGCGCCTATTGCGCCAGCAAGGGTGCCGTGCGGCTGATGACCAAGGCTGTCGCCATGGAATGCGCTGCGATGCGGGACGGTATCCGCTGCAACAGCGTCCACCCCGGCATCATCGACACGCCGATCTGGCAAAAGCTGGATACCTCGGGGGCCCTGGTGTCGGCGGTGACGCCGGGCGCCAATGCGCTGGACGTGGACGTGATCGGCGCCGGCGCTCCGGTGGGTCACGCCGGCAAGCCCGAGGATATCGCAGCGGGCGTGGTGTTCCTGGCCAGCGATGCCAGCCGTTACATGACGGGTTCGGAACTGGTGATCGACGGCGGCTGGACGGCGCACTGAGCGCCGTCACGGCACCACGCGCAGCACTCGGCCCTTGTCCTCGTCGGTCGCCACCCACAGCGCGCCGTCGGGGGACACCCTCACGTCGCGCACGCGGGCGGTGATCGACGGGAAGATACGCTGTTCGCCAACGATGCGGCCACCGGCGTCCACGTCCAGCCGCCGCAGCCCGCCGGCGGCCAGCGCCCCGACGATCAGATCGCCCTGCCACTGCGGCCACAGCGCGCCGCGATAGACGGACAGCCCCGATGGCGCGATCGACGGCACCCAGATCTTCCGCGCGTCGATCATGCCCTGATAGCGTTTGAACGGCGAGATGGTGGCGCCGCTGTAATCCAGCCCGAAGGTGGCGACCGGCCAGCCATAATTGCCGCCCTTCGTGATCAGGTTGATCTCGTCACCACCGCGCGGGCCATGCTCATGTTCCCACAACCGGCCGGTGATCGGATCAACGGCAAGGCCCTGCGGGTTGCGATGGCCATAGCTCCAGATATGCGGCTGCGCGCCAGCCCGTCCCGCGAACGGATTGTCGGCCAATGGGCGACCATCGTCGGCCATGCGGACGATCTTGCCTAGGCCAGAGCCAAGCCGCTGAGCCTGTTCGCGAAAATCGAAGCCGTCGCCGGTGGTCATCACCAGGCTGCCATCGGGCAGGAAAGCCATGCGCCCGCCGAAGTGGACGGGCGTGTTCTTGGCCGGACCGACCTCGAAGATCATCCGGTGATCCACCAGCCGGCCGCCATCCAGCCGGGCGCGCGTGATGCGGGTGAAATTGGCGCCCTTCGTGCCCACCGCATATGACAGATAGAGCAGCCGATTTTCGGCAAAGCGCGGGTGAAGGACGACGTCGAACAACCCGCCCTGGCTGGCCACCCGCACGGCCGGAACCCCGGCGATGGCCCGCGGTGCGCCGCCCGGCGGAATATGCAGCAGCCGGCCAGCCCGTTCCGTCACCAGCACGCCGACATTGCCGGGCAGGAAGGCGACGCTCCACGGATGATCCAATCCGCTGGCCATCGTCGCCACCTGCTCGGCCCCGGCTGGCAAAGCCACCAGAGCGGTTGCAGTTATTAACAGTTTTTTGATGTTTCTTACCATTATCGACGAATCACGCCTTCCCCAGACGAATCATCATGACGTAAACCGCGATCAAAAGCAGGATATGTCGCATGGCGATCATGAAGGACCTGTTGCGGAGCGCCCCGGCCTGGTCAGCCGCGGTCCTGGTTACCACGGCGATGGCCAGCATGATTCAAAGCTGGCAGGTGCAGGCCGGCCTGCGCTCGCTGGGCGTCGTCATCCCCACCAACCTGGCGCTGGAAACGGCGCTGCGTGATTTCACCGGCCTGCTGCTGCCAGTGTTCGCGGTGTTCGGCATCGCGCTGTTGCTGGCATTCCTGGCCGCAAGCTGGCTGAAACCCCGGCTGCCGCTGCTGGCCCCGGTGGCATGGCCGCTGGCCGGCGCTGGTGCCATCGCTGCGGTGCTGTTCACCATGCGCGCCCAGTTCGAAATGACGCCACTGGCCGGCGCGCGCGGCGCAGATGGCTTCCTGCTGTTCTGCCTCGCCGGTGCTATCGGCGGCTTTGTCTTTGGCTGGCTCAAGCCACGCTGAGAATATCCGCAAACGCCCCACTTGTGTTGCTGGAAAGCCACACCATATCCTCCGCAAGACAGGAGGATCGACCTTCATGAACATTGAAAAATTTTCCGACCGCGCCAAGGGGTTCCTGCAATCGGCGCAGACGGTCGCCATCCGCAACAATCACCAGCGTGTCGCCCCCGAACATCTGCTGAAGGCCCTGCTGGAAGATGAGCAGGGCCTCGCCTCTGGCCTGATCAAGGCATCGGGCGGCACCCCGGCGACAGCCCTGCAGCTGACCGATCAAGCACTGGCCAAGATCGCCCAGGTGTCGGGCAGCGGTGCCCAGTCGCTGAGTTGGGACAATGACACGGTGCGCGTGCTCGACAGCGCCGAGCAGATCGCCACCAAGGCGAACGACAGTTTCGTCACCGTCGAACGGCTGCTCGTCGCACTGGCACTGGCCACCACCACCGAAGCCGGCAAGGCCCTGAAGGCCGCTGGGGTGACGGCGCAGGGTCTGAACGAGGCGATCAATAGCGTGCGCAAGGGCCGCACGGCCGACAGTGCCGGGGCGGAAGACAGTTTCGACGCCCTGAAGAAATTCGCCCGCGACCTGACCGAGGCGGCGCGCGCCGGCAAGCTTGATCCGGTCATCGGCCGCGACGAGGAAATCCGCCGCACCATCCAGGTTCTGGCCCGCCGCACCAAGAACAACCCGGTGCTGATCGGCGAGCCCGGCGTCGGCAAGACCGCCATCGCCGAGGGCCTCGCCCTGCGCATCGCCAATGGTGACGTGCCCGATGGCCTGAAGGACAAGCGCCTGATGGCGCTGGACATGGGCGCGCTCATCGCCGGGGCCAAGTATCGCGGCGAGTTCGAGGAGCGCCTGAAGGGCGTGCTCGACGAGGTGCGCGGGGCCAAAGGAGATGGGGGCAGCGATGTCGTGCTGTTCATCGACGAGATGCACACGCTGGTCGGTGCCGGCAAGGCCGATGGCGCGATGGACGCATCCAACCTGCTGAAGCCGGCGCTGGCCCGCGGCGAGCTGCATTGCATCGGCGCCACCACGCTCGACGAATATCGCAAGCATGTCGAGAAGGACGCCGCGCTGGAGCGCCGCTTCCAGCCGGTGGTGGTGGGCGAACCGACCGTGGAGGACACGATCTCGATCCTGCGCGGGCTGAAGGAGAAGTACGAGCTTCACCACGGCGTGCGGATCACCGATGGCGCCATCGTGGCGGCGGCCACGCTCTCCAACCGCTACATCGCCGACCGTTTCCTGCCCGACAAGGCGATCGACCTGATGGACGAGGCCGCCAGCCGGCTGCGGATGGAGGTGGAGTCGAAGCCCGAGGAGATCGAGGCGCTCGACCGCCGCATCATCCAGCTGAAAATCGAGGCCGCCGCGCTTGAACGCGAGACCGATGCTGCATCGAAGGAACGGCTGGGCGCGCTCAACGCCGAACTGGCCGGGCTGGAAGAGGAATCGGGTGCGCTGACGCTGCGCTGGCAGGCCGAGAAGGAAAAGCTCGCTGGCGCGACCCGCATCAAGGAGCAGCTGGACGCCGCCCGGTTGGAAGTGGAGCAGGCGCAGCGGGCCGGCGATTATGCCAAGGCAGGCGAACTGACCTATGGCCGCATTCCCGACCTGGAACGCCAGCTGGCCGAGGCCGAGCAGGTGACCCAGGCCGCCATGGTGCGCGAGGAAGTGACCGGCGATGACATCGCCAGCGTCGTGTCGCGCTGGACCGGCATTCCGGTCGACCGGATGCTGGAGGGCGAGCGCGACAAGCTGCTGAAGATGGAAAGCATCCTTTCGGCGCAGGTGATCGGGCAGGAGGCGGCGGTGCGCGCCGTGTCCAGCGCCGTGCGCCGCGCCCGCGCCGGCCTGCAGGATCCCAATCGCCCGCTGGGCAGCTTCCTGTTCCTTGGCCCGACGGGTGTGGGCAAGACCGAACTGACCAAGGCGCTGGCGCAATTCCTGTTCGACGATCCGCGCGCGATGGTGCGGCTGGACATGTCGGAGTTCATGGAAAAGCACAGTGTTGCCCGCCTGATCGGCGCCCCTCCCGGCTATGTCGGCTATGAGGAAGGCGGCGTGCTGACCGAAGCCGTCCGCCGCCGGCCCTATCAGGTCGTGCTGTTCGACGAGGTCGAGAAGGCCCACGGCGACGTGTTCAACGTGCTGCTGCAGGTGCTGGACGATGGCCGGCTGACCGATGGCCAGGGCCGCACGGTGGATTTCACCAACACGCTGATCATCCTCACCTCGAACCTGGGCAGCCAGTATATCGCCGGCCTGCCCGACGGCCACCCGGTGAGCGAGGCGGAGCCGCAGGTGATGGAAGTGGTGCGCGGGCATTTCCGGCCCGAGTTCCTCAACCGGCTCGACGAGATCGTGCTGTTCCAGCGCCTTGGCCAGGACGCGATGGCGCCCATCGTCGATATCCAGGTGTCCCGCGTGCAGTCGCTGCTGAAGGACCGCAAGGTGACGCTGGACCTGACCGACGCCGCCCGCCGCTGGCTGGCGCGCGTGGGTTACGACCCGGTCTATGGCGCCCGCCCGCTGAAGCGCACCGTGCAGAAGCATCTGCAGGACCCGCTGGCCGAGCTGATCCTGTCGGGCAGCGTGCCGGACGGCAGCACGGTGAAGGTGGACGAAGGCGACGGCAAGCTGGTGCTGGCGGCGGCCGGCTGATCAGAAGCCTGCAACCAATTGCAGCAGCCCCTGGCGGCCGCCACCGCCGCCGCCAGCATTGCTGACGCTCGCCACCAGCCGCAGCCGGTCGCCGATCTGGCGTTCGATGCTGGCGTCCACGCCGCCATATTGCCCGGCGCGGTGACGCACGCCGACGGTCACCGCCCACGGACCGGTTTCCAGCGTGGCGCGGATAAGGCCGGCAAAGCGCGGCACCGGCAGCGGCGTCAGGTCGGCGCGGTCATGGTGGGTGGCGAGCGCGGTCAGCGCCAATTGCGCGTTTGCGCCGACCCGCCCGCGCCAGCTTGCCGAGACGTCCAGTGCTTGCACCCGCGCCGCGCCGGCTGATTGCCAGCGCCGGTCGAGCGTCAGCGCGAAGCCCGGCACGAAGGCCGGCGTGGCGATGAGGCCGAGGCTTTGACTGGTGCCGCTTGCCTGCGCGAATTGGTCGATGCCGCGCCCGGCCTGGCCACGCACAACAATGCCGGGAAACGCCTCCCAGCGGCCACCCGCCTGCCACAAGGTTTCCGACCGGCCAGCCAGCCAGGCCTGTCGCACGCCCACGGTTGCGACCAGGTTTTCCGCTGCCGGGCGGTCCTGCACCAGCGGCACGGCGGCTTCGGCGAACAATTCGCGCGCACGCACCACCGCACCGCCCAGCCGCAAATGTCGCCACTCCGCCCCGGCAGCAAGACTGATCGGCTCGGCCGCCGCCGGCAGGGTCAACCCGGTGGCACCGCTCACCACGGCGCGCGCCTGCGCCAGATTGCTGCTTGATGCACCATCATCTTGCCCGCCACGCGCAGCTGCCAGCCGCCACTGCCAGCGCGTGCCGCCGGATATTCCCAGCGCCGCATCATGCCAATCCGAACGGATGCCGCCATCGCGCCGGCTGGCAAACAGCCCGCGTCCCCAGACCGCCACCTGCCCCACCGTCTGCTCAAAGCGCCCGGCCAGATGCCAGCGCGACTGCGCCGATGCCGCCAGCCCGCCCGGCCCCGGCACCGCGCCGCCCCGGGTGAAGCCGCCGCCCAGCCAGCCGCCCGCGCCGCCCAGCCGCAGGTCAACGACACCGATGCCACGCCCGGCCTGCACACCAGCGCCGGCGAGCAGGCGGCTTTCGCCCGCCGCCATCTTGAGATCGATGCTGCCGGCAAGGCTGCCCGCCCCTTGGGCGGCACCGCTGGCCCCGGCCATCAGCCGTGCGCCATCAATCACGCCCAGCGGCAGCAGCGCCAGATCGACAATCCCGCTCGCCACCGGAGCCAGCCGCAGGCCGTCCAACATCACCAGCGAGCCCGGCAGGCCCGACACCACCAGCCCGCGCGCGGCTGGCACCAGCGCCGGCCAGTCGGCCAGTGCCTCGCCAGCCAGCACCGCCCCGCGCCGGCGCAGCGTATCGGCCGAAAGCGCCTGTTCGGTCACCACCGCCGGGCGGGCGGCGGCATCGATGTGGCTGGCGGGCGTGAACTCCATCGCCCCCTTCTACCGGCTGGACAGGCAAAGGCCAGCCGGCCAGAAGGGGCCATGACCATGACTGCCGCCCAATTGGCTGCCGACCCCCTGTGGTTTGCCTGGCGTTTCGACGAGGCTGCCGACGCCTTCCAGTTCCGCCGGCTCAGCCGCGAGGATCATGCCCGCGCCACCTTCCTGACCGAGGAGTATCTGGGTGCAGCGCCGGTGGAGACGGCGCCGCTGGGCGCGATTGCCGTGCCGCAGCAGGCGCCCATCCACTTCATCTTCCATTCCGCCTTCTGCCTTTCATCGCTGCTGGCGCGCGCGTTCGAAGTGCCCGGCACCGCCATCGGCCTGAAGGAACCGATGCTGTTCAACGACCTTGCCGGCTGGCAGCTGCGCGGTGCGACCGGCCCGCAACTGGGCCGGGCGATGGACGCATCATTGGCGCTGCTGGCGCGGCCGTTCGGCCCGGGCGAGGCGGTGATCGTCAAGCCCAGCAACATCGCCAACGCGCTGATTGCCGGCAGCCTGCAGCTGCGCCCGCAGGCGCGCGCCCTGCTGCTGCACGCGCCGTTGCGCGTCTATCTGGGATCGATCACCCGGAAGGGTCTGGATGGCCGGCTGTGGGTGCGGGATCTGTTGATCAAGCAACTGCGCCAGGGGCTGCACGATTTCGGCTTCGGCCCGGATGAGTATCTGGCGCAATCCGATCTGCAGGTCGCGGCCATGGGCTGGCTGGCGCAGCACCGGCTGTTTGCACGGCTGGCGCAGCGGCTGGGAGATCGGGTGCGGACGCTCGATTCCGATCTGATCACGGCGCGGCCCGCGGAGGTGATGACGGCGCTGGCAGGGCATTTCGGCGTGACGCTGGATGTGCCGTCGGTGATCGCCGGCCCCGCCTTCACCCGGCACAGCAAGCATGGCACCGCCTTTGATGCCACTGCGCGCGCCGCCGAGCAGGCGAGCGAGGCAGCGCATGCGGACGAGATCGGCAAGGTGGCGATCTGGGCGGAGAAGGTGGCAGAGGCCAACGACATTCCGCTGGCACTGCCCAATCCCCTTATTCGCTGAATTCCGGATATTCGGCGCGCAGCAGCGCGGCGATCTCGCCGATATGGGCTTCGTAATGGCGCCAGCGCCCGCGTGAGCGTGCGTGCACCGGCTGGCGCACCTGCCACACTGATGCGGTGCGGATGATCTGATCACCGCTGACCTGGGCGGCGGCCGGCGTGATGCCGAGTTGCCGGGCCAGGCTGGCGACCACGCCTTCGGGATCGGCGACCAGCGCCTCGTAGCGCACGGTGATGATGTCGTCGCCAAAACACGCCTGCCAGTGATCCATCAGCCGGCGATAGGCGCGATAATAATGGATCATGTCGTCAAAATCATTAGCGTATGTCAGATTGTCGGCGAACGGCAGGAAGAACATCGACAGGAAATTGTCGATCGGATCGCGCAGGATGTGGACGATCTTGGCCGCCGGGAAGGCGCGCTTGATCAGGCCGAGATAGAGGAAATTGTCCATGCGCTTGTCGGTGAAGGCCGGCACGTCGCCCAGTACGGTGCGGGCAAATTCGCTGTAGCCTTCACGGAAGCGCGCTGCCGCATCATTGACGACAGCAGGCGTGATATGCTCGCCAAACTGGCTCATGAACCAGGGCGTGTAGGCCAGTTCGCCGCCCATGGTGACGCCAGCGTGGCGGCCCAGCAACGCTTCCAGCAGGGTCGATCCCGAACGGAACAGGCCGCAGATGAAGATGGGGTTGGCGGCAGCGGCCGGCACCACCGCCAGCGGTTCGGCGGGGAAGATTGCGGTGAGCGCGTTCATTTGCGCCGTCACATTGGCCTGCACATGGGCAAGCGGCGAAGTGTGCTTTTGCAAGCGGTTGGCATCCTCGGCCTGCGCGAACGCGTCGTCGTAACGGCCCATGGCGTCAAGCGCGTTGGCGGCGGCGAAGGTGAGTTCGATCAGGTCATCGCTGTTGCCAACGCTGGCGGCGGCGGCTTCAACGCGCGCCAGCCCTTCGGCCGGGCGGCCCTGGAACACGTCGATGCCGGCGATGCGGGCGTGGGCACGGCCCGAACCCGGCGCATGGCTCAGCGCCCGTTCATAAGCAGTGCGAGCGGCGGCGGAGTCGCCCACGTCTTCTTCCAGCTGCCCAAGATTCTGCCAGGCCAGCACAAAGGCGGGCTGGATGGCCAATGCAGTCTGCAGGCTGGCGCGCGCGCCCGTCACGTCGTGCAGCACTTCAGCCTTCACCGCCGCCATGTTCAGATGCGCCTGTTCGGGATCGGCCAGCCCGGCATCGATGGCGCGCTGATAAGAGGCCAGCGCGGCGTGGGGATCGAGCAGCTGGCGCTGGCACCAGCCAAGATTGAACCAGCCATCCGCATCATCGGGATGCTGCTGCAGCCAGGCTTTCAGCAGGTCGGCGGCTTCGGCCGGGCGGCGCGCAGACAGGGCGGCACCGATCTGTTCGGCGGTGATGCTGGGTTCGGTCATGTGCGGCGGTGTTTCACGAGTGGAAGGAAAAGAAAAGGGTTCAGGGCAGGATCCGGCGCTCGCGCAGGGCGGCAATGATCCGTTCCACCGCCTCATCGATGCTGGTTTCACCGCCGGCGATGACCAGATCGGGCGCTTCGGGCGCTTCGTAGGGGCTGTCGAAGCCGGTGAAGTTGCGGATCTCGCCGGCCCTGGCCTTGGCATAAAGCCCCTTGGGATCGCGGGCCATGCACAGATCGATCGGCGTATCGACGAAGATTTCGATGAAGCGATCCGCCCCCACCCGCTCGCGCGCCAGCTGACGTTCGGCGCGGAAGGGCGAAATGAAGCTGCAGGTGGTGATCAGGCCAGCATCGGCCATCAGCCGCGCCACTTCTGCGATGCGGCGGATATTCTCCACCCGGTCGGCATCGGTGAAGCCAAGGTCGCGGTTGAGCCCGTGACGGACATTGTCGCCATCCAGCGCATAGGTATGGCAGCCCAACGTGGCGAGCCTTGCCTCCAGCGCACTGGCGATGGTGGATTTGCCCGATCCGGACAGGCCGGTGAACCACAACACTGCCGGCTGGTGGCCCTTCAGGGCGCTGCGCTGGGCCTGATCGACCGCCATCGCCTGCAGATGGACGTTGGCGGCGCGGCGCAGCGGGTGGAGGATCATGCCGGCGCCCACCGTCTGGTTGGTGAAGCGATCGACGAGGATGAAGCCGCCCGTCTGGCGGTTGTCGCCATAGGCGTCGAAGGCCAGCGGGGCAGAGGTATCGATATTGGCCAGCCCGATCTCGTTCATGGCCAGCGTGCGCGCCGGGCTGGGATCGCCGCTGGTCACGTCGATGCGATGCTTGAGCAGGGTGACGGTCGCCGTGGTGGCGAACGGGCCGGCGCGCAGGTGATAAGGCCGGCCGGGGATCATCTCGTCGCCATGAAGCCACAGCAGATTTGCGGCGAATTGCTGGGCCACGTGCGGGCGATCCGTCGGCGGCGCGAGCAGATCACCGCGCGAGACATCGATTTCATCAGCCAGCAGCAGCGTGATGGCATCACCGGCGCGGGCTTCGGCCAGATCGGCATCGGCGGTGACGATGCGCGCGATGCGGCTGGCAATGCCGGAACGGGCGACCACGACGGGATCACCCACCGCCATGCGGCCACTCACCAGCGTGCCGGCAAAACCGCGGAAATCACCATCGGGACGGTTCACCCACTGCACCGGGAACCGCGCTGGCAGATGCGCGGTGTCGGCAGAAATTTCGACGGTTTCCAGGTGATCCAGCAGGGTCGGGCCGTCATACCATGGCATGTCGGCGCCGCGCGCCGCGACGGTGGCGCCAGCCCTCGCCGCCATCGGAATCGCAGTGATGTCGGCAAAGCCAAGCCCTTCGGCCATGGTGCGATAATCGGCCACGATGGCACGGAACGCCGCCTCGTCGTGGCCGACCAGGTCCATCTTGTTCACCGCCAGCACGACGTGTCGGATGCCCAGCAGGGCAAGAATGCGGGTGTGGCGGCGCGTTTGCGGCAGCAGGCCCTTGCGCGCATCGACCAGCACGATGGCGAGATCGGCGGTCGAGGCGCCGGTCGCCATGTTGCGGGTATAATGTTCGTGGCCCGGCGTGTCGGCCACGATGAACTTGCGCGCCGGCGTTTCAAAGAAGCGATAGGCGACATCGATGGTGATGCCCTGCTCGCGCTCCGCCTCCAGCCCGTCGAGCAGCAGGGCGAAATCGATATCCTCGCCGGTGGTGCCGTGCTTGCGGCTGTCGCGCGCCAGGCTGGCCAGCGTGTCTTCCATGATCAGCTGGGTGTCGTGCAGCAGGCGACCAATCAGCGTCGACTTGCCGTCGTCCACCGATCCGCAGGTGAGGAGGCGCAGAACGGCAGCGGCCATCAGAAATACCCCTGCCGCTTCTTCTTTTCCATCGATCCGGCCTCGTCGTGATCGATCACCCGGCCCTGCCGTTCCGATGTGCGGGCAGCGGCCATTTCGGCGACGATCGCGGGCAGCGTGGTTGCTTCGGATTCCACCGCCCCCGTGAGCGGATAGCAACCCAGCGTGCGGAACCGGATGCGACGCATTTCAGGCTGCTCGCCGGAGCCAAGCGGCAGACGATCATCATCGACCATCAGCAGAACGCCATCACGGATCACGGTGGGGCGCACATCGGCGAAATAGAGCGGCACGACCGGGATTGCCTCCTCGGCGATGTAGCGCCAGATATCCAGCTCGGTCCAGTTCGACAGCGGAAACACGCGCATCGATTCATTGGGGCCGAGCCGCGTGTTGTACATCGACCAGAGTTCGGGACGCTGGTTACGCGGATCCCAGCCCTGGTTGGCATCGCGGTGGGAAAAAATGCGCTCCTTGGCTCGCGACTTTTCCTCGTCGCGGCGGCCGCCTCCGATGGCGGCGTCAAAGCGGCCCTGCGACAGGGCCTGCAACAGGCCTTCGGTTCGCATCACGTCCGTGTGCAGCGCCGAACCGTGGACGAAGGGGCTCAGGTTGCGCGCCCGCCCCTCTTCATTGACATGAACCCGGATATCGATGCCGAGCGCATCGCGCAGCGCATCGCGAAATTCACCCATCGCCTGGAATTCCCACAGGCTGTCGATGTGCAGCAACGGGAACGGCGGTCGCGCGGGCCAGAAGGCCTTCAGCGCGAGGTGCAGCATCACCGTCGAATCCTTGCCGATGGAATAGAGCATGACCGGGTTGCGGAAGTCGGCGGCCACTTCGCGCAGGATGTGGATGGATTCCGCCTCCAGCCTGGCGAGGTGCGGAGACAGCGGTGTGGTGCGGGGGTGCCGCATCGCCGCAGGATTGGGCCGGCCATCCGGCAGGCGGAACCGCCGCGCATAATCGGCAATGGCGGGCGGCAAATCATGCATGGAATGTTCTTTAATCAGTTCGGCGCAAAGAAAAAGGGGCGGGCCGTTTGGGCCCGCCCCTCGTTCCTTTGGTGTCGCTATCCGATCAGAAGCGAACGCCCAGGGTGACCGTGTAACGGCGACCCAGCGCGTCGTACGACGACGGATAGGTGTTGCCGCTGTTCTGGCCCGTGGTGCCCAGGGTCGAACCCACGATCGGCGGCTGCTTGTCGAACAGGTTGGCAACCAGGAAGTCCAGGTTGACATTGTCCATGACCTTGAAGCCGGCCGACAGATCGAACAGGCTGTAGGCGCTGATGCGGTTGAAGTCATAGGTCTGACCAACCAGCGGGCCGAAGCCGGCGATCGCACCCGAGAAGGCACGGCGCGTGTTCTGCAGACGCCATTCATAGTTCACGGCGGTCATGAAGCGCCACAGGGCCGACACGTTGAACGAACCGAAGTCCAGCGTGGAGCGGAAGTTGTGCTGCCACTTCGGCTGGATCGAGCCGCAGTTCACCGAGTACTGACCGACGCACTCACGGTTCACCGCCGACGGGGTGGCCTGGAAGTAGTTGTCGATCGTGTAGGTGCCGTTCAGGTTCAGGTTCAGCTTCGCGAAGCCGACATCCGTCGAGTAGGCGGCGGTGAGGTCGATACCGCTGGTATCGATGCGGCCCAGGTTCGACAGCGGGGTCGGCAGACCGGCGACGTTGCCCGACGGACCCGACAGACGGCCGTTGACCGGGTTGCGACGGATGCCGGTGCAGGCCGCGCTGGTGGCCGAAGCCGCCGTGATGCTGCTGAAGCAGGCGTTGATCACGTCAGCCGGGGTCGGCGACGAAACGGCGCCGTTCACCTTCACGTTGAAGTAGTCAACGGTGATGCTCAGACCCGGGGCGAATGCCGGGGTCAGCACCGCGCCGACGGTGAAGGTGTCAGCCACTTCCGGACGCAGGTTCGGGTTGCCACCGCCGGTGGCGTTGGCCTGGCCAGCAGCCGGATCCTGGATCGAGCCAGCGGCGATCATGGCAGCCGTCGCACCCTGCGCGATGCAGACCGCGCTCAGGTTGGCGTTGCCCTGGGCCTTGGTGCCCGAGCACGGGTCAACCGACAGGCTGGTCAGACCGGTGACCAGCGGCGCGAACAGTTCACCGATGTTCGGCGCACGCACGGCGCGCTGATAGCCACCGCGCAGCTTGAGACCGTCAACCGGCGCCCAGGTGGTGCCGACCTTCCAGGTGGTGGCGTTGAACGACGGGTTGCCCGGCGCGTTCACTTCGTAACGCGACTGACGGATACCGGCTTCGACCGACAGCGACTTGAAGAACGGCTTGTCTTCGACAACCGGCACGTTCACTTCGGCGAAGCCTTCGACGACGTTGTAGCCGCCACGGAACGGCAGGATGGCGCCGCCGCCGCCGCCCAGTTCGCCCGGAACCTGGCTCAGCACGTCCGGCACGCGGTTGAAGGTGTAGTTGCGATACTCACCGCCGACCGCGAAGTTGATCGGGGTGGCCGCGAACGGCGAGGTAACGCCCAGATCGCCGTTGACGAGGCCGCGAACCTGGCCGAGGCCGGTGTCGACGGTCACGCCCGAGGTGCCCTGGATGAAGTTCACCATGGCCGGGGTGATCGAGCCCGGGCCGCCGAACAGGTTCAGCGGAACGCAACCCTGCGCGGTGTTGCGGCACGCCGTGGTGCTGTCAGCCAGCAGGGCCTGCGAAACGCGCGAACGCAGCGTGTAGCCGCTCTGCGTCTGGACCTGGTTCGACTGGCCGTAAGCGGCGTGGACGTCGAAATTGATCGAGTCGGTGATCGCGCCGCGCACGCCGACCTTGTAGTCGAACATGGTGGTGACGAACTTGCTGACGCGCGGACCAACTTCAACAGTACGGCGATACACGGCCGGGATGTTGAAGGTGGCGGTCGAACCCGCCGAGCAGTCCAGCGTCGGGTTGGCGGCGCAGATGGTGGCGCGCTGACCGGCCGAGATGAACGGGTTGTTGATGTTGACGTTCAGCGACTCACCGAAGATGCCCGACGGGGCGATGATCGTGGTCACGCTGTTCTTCGAGAAGATCCCGCGGCCATAGATTTCGATGTTGTCGGCCACTTCATACTTCGCTTGGGCGAAGATGTTGAAACGCTCGAACGGGGTCTGGAAGATGTTGAACGGCGCGAAGTTGAAGCCGTCCTGGTTGGCGGTCACGAAGCCCGAACCCGTGGCGTTGTTCTGCAGCGCCAGCGGCTGGGTGGCCGTGAAGTAGAAGCTCGACGGGGTGTCAGTCGGCGAACCGCCGGCCGCGCGGCCGTTGAACGAGTTGATCTGGAACAGCGAGAAGTCGCGGTCACCCTGATAGACCGGATCGGTCTTCTGGTAGCCGAGGCTGATCACGGCGTTACCCTTGCCGTCGGCAAAGTCACCGCCCATGGTGACGTCGGCACGGAAGGCGTTGCCATCGCCGCGCTCGGTCAGGCCGTACGACACACGGGCGTCAAGGCCCGAGAAGTTCTGCTTGGTGACGAAGTTCACCACGCCCGACACGGCGTCGGCACCGTAGGTGGTCGAAGCACCGCCGGTCAGGATGTCAACGCGGCCGACCAGGGCCAGCGGCACGTTGTTCAAGTCGAAGATGCCGCCCGAACCCGACGGAACGATGCGGTCGCCATCGAGCAGCGCCAGGTTGCGCTGGGCGCCGAGGCCGCGCAGGTTGACGAACGCCGCACCGCCGTTGCCGTTGTTCACGGCCGAACCGATGCTCGGGACGACGCCCGGCAGGTCGCGCAGCAGCTGTTCGGCGTTGTTGATCTGACGGGTGGCGATTTCCTTTTCGCCGACCACGTTGACCGGGCTGGACAGAACCAGGTTCGGGTTCTTCAGCAGGGTGCCGGTGACGACGATGGTGCCTTCTTCATCGGCAGCAGCGTCGGCGGCGGCAGTGGCCTGCTGGGCGAGAGCCGGCTGGCTGGCCAGCAGGGCGACGGCCACGAGGGCCGAGCTGCCGATCAGCGCGCGCCGCTTGAGGGAGGTGTTGGTGCTCACGTGTGCATCCTTCTTCTGCGAAAATATTGTGCTGCTGACAGCGCCGGCGAGAAGACGTCCCCATCCCCTTGATCCCCCGGGCACCGCCTGCCTGACCGAAGCCCGACAGCGCACGCCAAGCCCTTTTTAGGGGCCTGCAGTGCTCATTGTTGGAAGGGCGACTGCAAGTCAAACGCGCGCGTTGCCAGACGGTGAATCGCGGCCTGAGTGTTGCAAGGAAACAACAATATGGTCACACCATGATCAGGCGGCGGAAAAGCCCGTCAGGCCCTGGCCATGCGCATCGAGCGCCCGCACCCACTGCCGGATCAATTCGCGTTCGGCGGTGCCGATGAAGGGGTTCCACGCGTCGACGATCAGGACAGCGCGCAGCTGATCGGTGGGATTGATCGCCTCGTGCTCGATCGTGTCGTCAAAGGCGAAGGCCTCCCCCTCGATCCATGGCCGGGTTTCGTTGCCGACCCGGAACGTGCAGCCATCGGGCACGATCAGCGGCAGGTGGATGATGCTGCGGATGTTGGTGGCACCGGTGTGGGGCGGAATGCGGGTGTTGGGTTTCAGCAGCGAAAAGAACGCCACCGGCCCGCGGCCGGGCAGATCGAGCAGGGGCAACTGGCTGAGTAGGGCGGCGGTTTGCGGGCAATGCTTGGCCATGGCCGGGTTGGGCACGCCATGTTCGATGAAGAAGCAAGCCGCCCAGGCATCACTGTGGTTGAGTTCGGCCCACTGGTTGACGGGCGCGCCGGCCGGATAGCGGACATAAGGGGCAAAACCGCCGCCACCGGCCGCGAGCAGGGATTGCAGCTCGGCACGGATGACGGGCGTTGCCGCCTCCAGCTGCGGCAGCCATGGAAAGTGGGCGCGGTCGAAATACTGGATCGCGGGGAGATAGGGATAGTTGAGCACCAGGGGCTGGTGGACATAGGTTCGGCGCCGGCCGAGCTGGATGTCGATGGCGTGTCGGAACCGTTCAGCCTCATCGCTTGGCGCGGCAGAGATCGCGCTATCCAGCGTGGCGGCAAGATGATCGGCCAGGCTGGCCGTGTCGGCCGCGACCAGGGCGCGCGCTTCCGCCAATCCGGCCTGAAAGCCCGGTCCCCCACCGGTTTCTCCGGCAGGCACGGCCGCAATCAGGCGTTTGAAGTCGCTGAGGGCTGCTGCGTGCTGCCCTTCCGCTCGCGCCAGGCGCCCGCGCGCCAGCAGCGCGTGCGGCATGTAGGGATCGCGATCGAGGGCGGCGTTGAGCGCGGCCAGCTGGGCCGGACCATCGCCAGCAAGGGCGTGAGCGTTGGCGAGATTGTAGTGCAGGATCGCAGCCGTCGGATCGGCAGCGACGGCGGCAGTGAACGCGGCGATTGCCTTTGCAGCATCCCCCTGGCGCAGCGCCATCATGCCGGCTTGGTTCAGCGCAACGGGATCTTGGGCGGTCATGCATCATCCATGGCGAAAGCGTGTGTTTGCCTGATAGCCCACACAATGACGGGCTGCATCAGGAATTGACCGGGTGCCTGGTTGCCCCCCTGGGTGTTGGGCGTATGTGGGGTGGTTATGGTTTGGTCTGACGGCAAAAAGCCCCCGCTGTGGAGGGCGGGGGCTTTTTTGGGATTGGTTGCGGGGGCAGGATTTGAACCTGCGGC
>JAIXPC010000004.1 GCA_027486415.1 Sphingomonadales bacterium
CAGCAGAGATCGAGATACGCACCCACCGTATCGGCCACAATCGCAAGCCGCACGCCATCACGTGCAGCCGCAGCGGCCTCGGCGTCGGCGCTGGCGGCCGATGACTGGTTGCGCAACCGCCCAAACAGATCGACCTCCCACGCCACCTCCGCTCCCAGTTCGAAGCTGGATTTCGGCACGCCGATGGTACTGGGCTGATTCACGCCGCGCGTCGTTGGGCTGGCACCGCTTTCCAGCGCCACGTCTGGCGTGCGGTTGGCACCGGCTGCCCGCGCATTGGCCCTGGCCGCGTCGAGCGTGGCCACCGCGATGCGCAGATCGCGGTTGGCGGCCAGCGCGCGGGCGACATGATCATTCAGGGCTTCGTCGCCATAGAGCCGCCACCATTGCGAAGCAGCGGCAGCCGCATCAGGGGCGCCAATGAACGAACCGGTGGCGGCGGCTGGCGGCGGCGGGGCCGCATTGGGCGGCGGCTTGGCCACGCACCCCGCCAGCAGCGCCGCTATCAACAGAGCGCGTTTCATGGCTGACGCTCCTTGCCGAACCGCAGGTAGAGCGCGGGCATCCAGAGCAAGTTGAGCATGGTGGAGCTGAACAGCCCGCCCAGGATCACCAGCGCCATTGGATATTCGATCTCGTGGCCCGGCACATTGCCGCGCACCACCAGCGGCAGCAGAGCCAATGCCGCCGTGCCCGCCGTCATCAGGATCGGCACCAGCCGTTCGGCCGCGCCGCGCTGCACCAGCCCCAGCCCGAACGCTTCGCCCTCTTCCCGTTCCAGATGGCGGAAATGACTGAGCAGCATGATGCCGTTGCGCGCCGAGATGCCGAGCACGGTGACAAAGCCGACCAGCGCCCCCATCGACAGCACCCCGCCGCCCAGCGCCGCTGCCGCGACGCCGCCGACCAGCGCGAACGGCAGGCTGAGCGCGACCAGCCCGACAATGCGCCCCGACCGGAACTCCAGCCACACTAGGAACAATATGCCGACCAGGCAGGCCAGCGAGAGCAGGCCAAGCTGCTGCCGCGATTCCTTCAGCGCCTGCCATTCGCCGAGGAACTGCGGGTAATAGCCGGCGGGCATGGCCATAGCCTTCACCTTGGCTTCCACCGCCTGCGCCACGCTGGCCAGATCGGCGCCATCGGCGATGTTCATAGTGACATCGATGCGGCGGGAGCCGGCCTCGCGCTTGATCTCATTCGCCGCTGGGACCACCGCCACGCCGGCCAGATCGCCGAGCCGCAGCGTCGATCCGGCCTGGCCGGGGGCCGGTGCCGGCCCAGGCACGATCAGCCGCCGGAGCGCGCCCAGATCGCTGCGCGCTTCCGGCACCGCCCACACGGCCACCTCGAAGCTCTTCTGGTCGCGATAGATTTCGCCCACCCGCGTGCCGCCAATGAGCGTCGCCGCCGTCCGCCGCACATCGCCGGCCGTCACTCCGGCCAAAGCCATCGCGTCGGGACGCGGCGCGATCTGGATCTGCGGGATCAGGCTCTGCTGCTCCACCTTCAGATCCTTGATGCCGTCGGTGCCGTCTAAACCGGCGCGCACCTGTTCGGCGAGGCTGCGCAGTTGCGCCAGATCCGGCCCATAAAGCCGCACCACTACCGTTGCGCCCGCGCCGGTGAGCACTTCCTTGATGCGCTCGCGCAAATAGGTGAGCACGTCACGCTGCAGGCCGGGATAGCCGGCGATGGCGGTTTCGATGCGTTTCACCGTGGCATCATAATCGGCGGTTTCATCCAGGCTGATCCACAGCTCGGTGAAATTGGGGCCATAGACTTCATCGCCCTGCTCGGCCCGGCCGATGTGCGAACCGAAATTGCGCACGCCGGGAATGGCGGTGAGTTCCTTCGAGGCGCGGATGGTGATGCGGTCCATCGCCTCGATCCCGGTGCCGGGCTTTTCAACGAAGTGCATCAGGAAATCGGTTTCGCGGAAGTCCGGCAGGAATTGCTGGCGCAAGAGGCCGATGCCGGCCACCGACAACAGGATGCCGCCGGCTACTGTGGCGATGGCAATGCCGCTGCGAGGCGCCAGTCGCGCCAACAGGCGGATATAATACTGCCGCAGGCCCAACACCCAGCGCGGCTCTGACTGTTCCGCCGCGCCCGGCAGGAGCAACAGGCACATCGCCGGGGTGACGGTGAGCGCCACCAGCAGCGACGCGCCAATGGCCGCGATATAGGCCGTGGCCAGCGGCCGGAAGAAACTGCCCGACACGCCGCCCAAGAAGAACACCGGCAGGAATACCAGCATCACGATGGCGCTAGCGAACACCACGGCGCTGCGCACCTCCAGGCTGGCGGCCAGTACAACGGCAAGCGCCGGACGCGGCGCCGGGCGCTCGGCCTCCAGCCGCAGTCGCCGCCCGATATTTTCCACATCGATGATCGCATCATCGACGATTTCGCCCAGCGCGATCACCAGCCCGGCGATCACCATCGTGTTCATGCCCACGCCAAAGGCCGTCAGCACCAGCACCGCGCCCACCAGCGACAGCGGAATCGCCGTCATGCTGATCAGCGCCGTGCGCCAGTTGCGCGTGAACAGGATCAGCACGGCTGCTACCAGCGCAATGCCGATCCACATTGCCTCGCCCAGATTGGCCAAGGCGCGCTCAATGAAGGTGGCAGGCCGGAAGATGCTGCCATCGACGTTGAGGCCCTTCAGGCCGGGGCGCAGTTCGGCCAGCGCCTTGTCCACCCCGCGTGTCACCTCCAGCGTGTTGGCGCCCAACTGCTTTTCCACGATCAGCAACAGGCCGGGCCGGCCGTTGATGATGGCGTTGCCGATCGGCTGGGCATAGCCTTCGGTCACCTGCGCCACGTCGCCAATCCGCACCGGCGCGCCGCCCACGCTGCGGATGACCGCGCTTGCCAGATCAGCAGCGTTCCTCACACCCACCACCTGGCGCACCGCCAGCCGCTGATTGGGACTGTCCACAAAACCACCGCCGGCGATCACCACGGCATCGCCCGCTGCGCGCTGAACGTCGGCAACGGTCACACCGGCCGCCGCCAGCCGCGCGGGGTCGACCAGCACCTGCAACTGGCGGTCACGCGCGCCCCACATGGCGACGTTGGCGACGCCCGGCACCGCCATCAGGCGCGGCCGGATCGTCCAGCGCGCGGCTTCCGTCATGGTCATCTGATCCATTGTGTCAGACCACAAACCGATCTTCATCGCCCGGCTGGTGGCCGAAAGTGGTGCCAGCATCACCGGCGGCCGCACTGCCGCAGGAAGCCTGGTGGTGACGGTGGCCAGCCGTTCCTGCACCATCTGGCGGGTGCGCATGGGATCGGCGGCGCGGTCCATCACCAACACAACAGATGAAAGCCCCAGCACCGATTTGGATCGCAGCGTGGCCAGCCCCGGCACGCCGTTCACAGCCGTCTCGATCGGCACCGTCACCAGCGCCTCGACATCCTCGGTGGCCAATCCCGGCGCTTCGGTCTGCACCTCGACGATGGGCGGCGCGAACTCCGGGAACACGTCGAATTTGGCGTTCAATGCGGCGCGCACGCCGAAAACGGTCAGCACCAGCGCCAGCGCCAGCACCAGCGCCCGCTGGCGCAGTGACGAACCGATCAGCGCGGCCAGCATCACTTGGTGCCGAATTCGGTGCCGAACAGTTCGGCGGCACCGGTGGTCACCACCTTGGCCCCGGCATCCAGCCCGCGCGCCAGCACGGCCCGGCCTGCCGTGATGCGAGCTACCTCCACGCGGCGCCGTTCATAGCTGCGCGGTGCGGTTTCCACATAAACCCATTCGCCGCCATTGATATCGGTGAGGATCGCCGACGCCGGCACGTCCAGCGCCGTCGCAGCCGAAACCGCGCTCCGATCAGCCAGATCAACCAGCACCCGTTCGCCAACCCTGAAATTCGCGCGCCCTGCTGGCGCATAGTAAAGGTCGACACTGGCCGCCCCCGGCGTCGCGGTGGCCGGCCCGCGCACTGGTCTCGCCATGATGCTGGCCGTGCCGCCAACCGGCCGGATCGACACGGCCGCCGCGCGGTTGACCCGCGCCAGATCTGCTGCCGGCACAGACGCGCGCACCCACAGCGCGCCACCGTCAGCCAGATCGGCAACTGACGCGCCCAGTGCTTGACGCTGGGCGGTGGCGGCGGCCAGCGCGGCCCTGGCAGCAGCCACCTGCTGCGTGGCTTCATCCCGTGCGCGAATACTGCCGGCCTCGGCGTCGACCAGGCTGCTGGCGCGCCTGAGATTGGCTTCGGCCAGTTTCAGATCGGCGCTGCTGCGGGCTACCTCGGCTTCGCGCTGCGCCTGGCTGCCGGCAAGGCCCGCCAGATCGGCACCGGCCGCCACCGGCAGGCCACCGGCGCGCGGCGCAGCGACGATTTCGCCCGGCACAGTGCGCGACATGGCAAGCCCATTCGCCTTGCTCACCACCTGCGTTGCCAGCCCCAGCCGCTGCACGGCCTCGGGCGTCAGGGTCAGCCGCATCAGCTCGGTTTCGTGGCCGATGGCCTCCACCTTGGCCGGCGGCGACGGCTTGTCGGCCGACGTCTGCCCGCAGGCGGCAAGGCCAAGTGCAAACATCAGGGCAAGGCGGGAAGCGTAGGATGGAACCGGCATGCACACCCCCCTAGCAGCCAAGGCTGACGTTACACTGACGGGCTGTGCGCTGGGCCAGCCGGCTGCTATTCCGTAGGCCATGCACATCCTGCTGGTCGAAGACGAAACGGACCTGCGCGTGCTGGCCGCCAGCGGCCTGCAGCGGCGCGGATTCGTGGTCGATGCTGTCGCCACGCTGGCCGCAGCCCATGATTGTCTGGAAGTGGCACGCTTCGATGCCGCCATCGTCGATCGCCGCCTGCCCGATGGCGAAGGCCTTGGCCTGCTTTCGACGCTGGCGCGCTATGGCGTGCCAGCGCTGGTTGCGACCGCCTACGGCGACGTCGAGGATCGCATCGCCGGGCTTGACGCTGGCGCTGATGATTATGTCGTGAAGCCCTATGATCTGGATGAACTGGCAGCCCGCCTGCGCGCCCTGCTACGCCGCCCCGGCCAACGTCAACCGCCCGTTCTGACCCGCGGCGCCCTGCGGCTCGAAACCGGCTCAGGGCAGGCCTGGCTGTCTGATGAGCCGCTTGATCTGGGCCGCCGTGAATTCGCGCTCCTCCGCTTGCTGCTGGAAGCGATGCCCAGCGTCGTTATCCGCGATGTCGTGCAGGACAGGCTCTACACCCTCGACGAAGCCGTCAGCCCCAATGCGCTGGAAGCCATCGTTTCACGGCTGCGCAAACGGTTGGCGCCCGGCGGATTCCTGATTGAGAACCGGCGCGGCATCGGTTGGCGAATGGTGATGGCGGGGGCAAGCGCGTGAGCTCGCTGCGCCGCCGTATCGGACTGTCAATCGGGGCCATCATCCTGGTGGCGGCTATCGTGACTCTGGGCTTTGTCGCCATCGAACTGAAAGAGATCGAGGCTGGCGACACGCTCGACCCCGCCCATGTCGAGTATGCCGAACTGCTGCTGGTTCTGCTGCCGTTCGCCGTGATCGCACCGCTGGCCGGGGTGCTGGTAGCGGGCTGGAGCCTGCGACCGCTGTCAAATACGGTCCAGCAATTGCAGCACATTGGGCCTGGCCAGCCTGACATGCGGCTTGATCCCGCCGGTCTGCCAGAAGAGGTCCGGCCCTTCGTGCTGGCAACCAACCAGGCGCTTGACCGGCTTGCCGACGCCTATCTGAACGAACGCCGTCTCGCCGCCGACGCCGCCCACGCGCTGCGCACGCCGTTGGCCACAGCCCGATTGCGCCTCGACCAGGCCAGCGCCGGCAGCCCGGTGGACATCGCGGGCCTGTCGGCAGACCTTGACCGGATGCAGCGTTCGATCAGCCAGCTGCTGGCCATGGCCCGGCTTGATGCCGTGCGCGCGGCCGGTGCCGACACGCAGGTGATCGATGCGGCCCGGCTGTGCCGGGAGATCGCGGCCGAGTTTCTGCCCCTGGCAGACCAGTTGGACCGCAACTTCGTGGTTGAAGCGGAGCCATCGGCAACGGTGCTGGCCCCCGATCTTGACGAGGCATTGCGCAATCTGGTGAGCAACGCCCTGCACCACGGGCGCGGAGCCATCACCATCGCCCTCACCACCAATGAGCAAAGCGTGACCATCAGCGTCGCCGACGAAGGCCCTGGCGTGCCCGAAGTTGACCGTGAACGGATGCGCGAACGATTTGCCAAAGGCGAAAAATCCAACGGCTCAGGGCTCGGGCTGGCGATAGCCGGCACTATTGTCGCACGCGCAGGAGGCACGCTTGTCTGGGACGAAAATGCGCGGTTCGTTATGCACCTGCGTCTCGCGACAGCAGCAGGCGGAAGCGATTAATCGACTTCAGGCTGTTGCAGCTTAAAGTCAGTCGATTCGAGGTGGAATCGCCGGCTTTTTAGGCTCGAGACTGCCAAGCATTTTTGATTCTCGAAGGTGATGGATTTTGCCGCGTTTTGGCGAAATGAGGCTGTTGGGCACTTGAGCGATTTCCCTGCACGGAACTCAAGACAACCATCACGCAGCCCTGACGCGATTCTGTTGCCGACCGAGATCGATGCTCCCATCGCCGGTGCGGATACTGGAGGTGATCAGCTGCCCATCGCGCAGATAATGTGGCTTCTTGAGCTGGCCCTTCATGAACATCGCGAAGCGCTTCGCCGGAGACAGGAAGCCAGCGATGGCCTGGACCAGCGGCGGCGGCGGATGCAGAGCAACCCCGCCCGGCGTACCGGTGGCGATGAGGTCACCGGGGGAAAGATCCATGATGCGGGTCAGTTCTGCCAGCGTCTCGGCCGGCTTGAAGATCATGTCGCCGGCCAGGCTGCGCTGCCGTTCCTCGCCGTCCACGGCCAGTATCAGTTCCAGTTCGCGCCAACGCGCCAGTTCGGCCGGCGTGGGGAGCACCAGAAACGGGCCTACGGGGCCGAACGTGCGATAGCTTTTCGATTTATGGAACTGCATGTGGCTGATCTGCACGTCCCGCGCCGTCACGTCGTTGACGATGACGAGTCCGCCGATCCAGTCGGCAAGATTGGCCTCGCTGATCATTTGCGGCCGGTCCCAGCCGCGCTTCAGCACCAGACCAAGTTCGATCTCATAATCCAGCAGCTTCACGTGGGAAGGGCGGATGATGTCGGCATCGGCCGGCACGATGCAGGAAGACGCCTTGGTGAAGATGACGTTGTTGACGATCGCCGCCGGATCACCGCCCACTTCCTTCACATGGCTGGCATAGTTGGTGGCCTGGCACACGAACCGCGCGTCCTGCGTGACCGGGCTCAAAACGCGATCGGCCGTGACCAGTTCGCCGGTTGCCATCGCCGCCGCGGCATCGTCTGGCCCGCCCTGTTCGAAGAAGGCGCGGGTGGTGAGATAGTTGCCAGACAGGCGACGCAGGCCCTTGGGACCGTCCACGGCCCAGAGAATCTGGCCGGCAGCTTCGATGCGGGCAACATTCAACGGCATGACAGGTTCCTCAATTCATCCAGGAGCGCGACGGCGCGCTGATTGCGCCCAGCAGGCGGCGCAGGCGGGCGACATCCAGTTCCGGGCTGGCGCGGATGTTTCGGATGGCAGTGGCGATCAGGGCGGGCGTGATTTTCGGCTTCTCAAAATCGGCTGGCACTGGTGGACCCCACTGGTAGAGGCTGCTCGACGTCAGTCGGCTATAGCCGGTGGGCAAGTCGGCGCTCAGCAGGTCGCCATCGGCATAATGCTCCAGCTTGTCGCCGTGCGGATCGCGCCAGTAATCAAAGATCTGGCTGCCAAGCACATGACGACCCAGGCCCCAGGCATGGCGCCAGCCCTTCGACAGCAGCCATTCCTGGCCCAACGCCACGTCGTCCAGATCAATCACTTCAAACGCGGCATGGCTGAAACCGTTGGCAACATTCTGCGCTACCACCACCGTGTGGTGATCGGCGGGATCATCACCGCGGTCACAGCGCATAAAAGCCAGCGCGGCATCATCGGCGGAAAGGCACTGCACGTCAGATGGGATCAATCCGAACGTCTCTATGTACCAACGCGCGGTGGCGAAGAAGTTGACCGCGCCCAACACGCAATGTCCGGCGCGCAGCACGGTGGCTGGTTGCAAGGGCGCGCGGGCGAAATCGTTGACGCGCTCCAGCCGCTGCGGCGTGTTGGCGGGGGTTGCGCTGCGCACCGGGTCTTCCCCGATAGTCGCTTGCCCGGCAACCGCCCACACTTGGAACCCGGCCGGATCGGTGAGGCGTACGTGGCGGCCACCGCCGGGCAGGTCGAGCGGTTCGATGGCTGAAGCACCGGGCAGTCGGGCAAGCGCTTCCAGATCTGCCTCACTGCGCACGCGCAACGCCAGGCCGATGAAGCCCGGCTTTTTTGTCTGCACCGTAACGTGGGCTGGGCCGGGGCCGCGGGCGGCCCGCATCACCAGCCGGTCAGGCCGGCGCTCGACGCGTTTCAGACCGAAATCGACGAGGAAACGCTCCATTATGTCAAGGTCGGGCCGGCCGAACATCACAAAGGCAAGGTCCTGCGCCTTTGCCACCGGATTCTCGGCGCGGGCCAAGCGGGGATCGGCGGCGGGGGTGATCATGGTCGGGGCTCCGGCATTCAGGGCGAGGGCGCCGCGAAGCCAACCCAGGCGCGGCGTGGCGGCATCGTCGCTGAGGACATCGGCGATGAAGCGATCGGGGCGCACGATGGCGATGCGGCGCTGCCCCACCTGCTTGGCCAGTGCCGCATGATCGGCCATCACCAGCTGCGCGCCAAGTTGTTCCAGCAGCGCAAGATCATCACGGTGCAGGCCGGTGGCGGGATCAACGCCCACGCCAACTGCTGCCCAGCAGGGGCCAGTGATTTCGTCCAGCAACTGCTCACCGATGCGTGGCTGCACCAGCATGCGGCCGGCCGCGCGCGCCGAGGAACAGACGGCACCATCAGCAAGGCGCGGGCGCGGGAGCATCCCGCCCCTGTCGACATGATCGACATGGCCCGGCACGAGCTGCATCGCCGCCATCGACAGATCGCGCATGGTGGCGCGCCAGCGAGCGGTGGGCATGATGGTGCCGCCCAATTTTATGGCAAAGTCCGTCATCGCCTTCACATGTGGGCGGCGTTCGGTCTCATAACTGTCGAGCAGCGCGTCGTCCGCAATGCCGCGCCGGACGAGATCCAGCTTCCAGGCCAGATTCTGCGCATCGCGCAGACCGCCGTTCAGGCCCTGCCCGGCAAAGGGCGGGTTCACGTGCGCGGCATCGCCGGCCAGCAGCACGCGCCGGTGGCGAAAGCGATCGGCATAGCGGGCGTGGAAGGTGTAGACGGCGGCCCGTTCGATGATCGAGCGGTCGTTCGGCGCATAGCCGGCGATCAGGCGGCGCACCGTCTCCTCGCGCTCAAGCTCGGCGCTGGTCTCGCCCGGCATTTGCAGAAATTCCCAGCGCCGCCGCCCGCGCGACACCGGCAGTGTCAGTGCCGGACGGGCGGGATCGCAGAAGAACTGCATCTCGCGCACGCCGTAACCTTCATCGATGCAATCGACGACCAGCCATTTTTCCGCAAACGTGTCGCCCCCGAACCCGATGCCGGCGGCATCGCGCACGAAACTCTGCCCGCCGTCGCAGCCGATCAGATAGTCCGCCTCGGCAAGGTGGCGCTCGCTATCCGCTGTCGTGTAGGCCACCCGCACGCCGCCCACATCCTGGCTCAGGCCAGTAACGGCGGCACCCATGCGCAGTTCGACATGAGGAATCCGTGCCAGCCCATCGCGCAGCACGGCTTCCAATTCGGGCTGGTAAAAGCTGCCCAACTGGCTGTGCCCATAGGGCTGTTCGGGCCGCGACATGCGCATCAATTCGCGGCCATTGCCGTTGAAATAGACCACCGGCACGTCGCGTTCGAGCG
>JAIXPC010000012.1 GCA_027486415.1 Sphingomonadales bacterium
ATGGCCTGGCGGATCCACCACGACGCATAGGTGGTGAACGTGTCACCGCGGCGATACTCGAACTTGTCGACGGCCTTCATCAGGCCGATGTTGCCTTCCTGAATGAGATCAAGGAATTGCAGGCCGCGATTGGTGTATTTCTTGGCGATGGAAATGACGAGGCGCAGGTTGGCCTCCACCATTTCCTTCTTGGCGATGCGGGCTTCGCGCTCGCCCTTCTGCACCATGTTGACGATGCGGCGGAACTCGCCGAGGTCGACGCCCGTCGTTTCGGCAATGCCGGCCAGTTCGCGGCGGTTCTGATCGATCGACTGGACTTCGGCGGCTGCGAACGCTGCCCACTTCTTGTCGATGCCCGCAACGCGGCCCAGCCAGCCCTCGGTCAGCTCGTTGCCGACATATTCGTCGAGGAACGCCTTGCGGTTGATGCGATGCTTGTCAGCCAGGCGCATCATGTTGCTGCCCAGCGCCATCAGCCGCTTGTTCTGCGTGTACAGCGCCTCGACCAGCAGCTCGATCTTGTTGTTGTTGAAATGGATCGACTGCACGCCGCGGGTCAGTTCCTCGCGCAGCTTCTGATATTTCTTCTCATCGGCAGCAGCGAACACCGGGCCGCCGTGCAGCGACGACAGCCGGGCTTCCTGCAGCTTGTGGAATTTCTTGTAGGTGCTGGTGATCTCGGCAAACTTCTCGAGCGCAGCCGGCTTCAGCTGCTCTTCCATCTGGCCCAGCGAGAGCCCGCCTTCGTCGTCTTCCTCGGCTTCGGCGCGCTGCGGGGCGCGGCGTTCGGTGAACTCGTCCTCCTCGTCGGCCGGCGCGCTCTCCTCGTCCTTCTCTTCTTCTTCCTTGAACTGCACGGTGGGCAGATCGCTGTTTTCCGCGCCTTCCTCGGCCTCTTCCACCGGGTCCTTGGCCAGCATGGCTTCGAGGTCGAGGATCTCGCGCAGCTGCATGCGGCCTTCGTTCAATGCGTTGGACCATTCGATGATGGCCCCAAACGTCATCGGGCTTTCGCACAGGCCGGCGATCATGGTGTTGCGGCCGGCCTCGATGCGCTTGGCGATGGCGATTTCGCCTTCGCGGCTGAGCAGTTCGACAGCGCCCATCTCGCGCAGGTACATGCGAACCGGATCATCGGTGCGATCCAGCGGGGCCTTGACGGCGGCAACCGGGGCAGGGGACAGATCGCCATCAACCGGTTCGGCTTCCGGCTCATCCTCGTCGGCGGCGTCGGCATCGTCGGCGCTGTCTTCGTTCTCGACAACGTTGATGCCCATCTCGTTGATGGCGGCCATCACGTCCTCGATCTGCTCGCTGGTCATCTGATCCTGCGGCAGCGCCTCGTTGATTTCGTCATAGGTGATGTAACCGCGCTTCTTGGCGCGGGCGATCAGCTTCTTCACCGATGCTTCGTTGAGATCGATCAGCGGAGCGTCGCCGTCCACCTTGGCATCTGTCGCTTCGTTCGCGGCGGTCTTGGCCATCCGATTGTGCGTCCTTGCCTCGTATCCGGCTGCTACCCCGGAAAAATACTCTTTCAAACGTACAACGGCCCGCCCGCCCTTGGTGTTCCCGGGCGGTGCAGGCGAAAGCTGCGTGCGTATTATACCCTGTCTTAGCCGTCGCGGCGCGATTCCGCCAGTCTCATCATCGCCGCATCAAGGGCCTCGATCTCGATCCGCAGCCGCTGCTGTTCCTCCCAGTCACTTTCGTCGAGGCTGGACTGGAAGCGGACTGTCGCCTCGGCCAGCGCCGCGATCATGCCTTCACGCGCCGTGGCCTGGGCCAGCGCCGCGCCGAAATCGGCTTCGGCGACCCGCGCATCACCATGGGCGCGCGTGAAGCTGAAGCGCAGGCCGGTGCCGCTGGTGATGCGTTTCGCCTCGGCGGCCAGCCCGATATCGGCAAGGTGGGCAAGCAGCGCAGCGCTTTCAAGGGCGGGATCGGCAGCCAGCGCGGCCAGTGCGCCGGCCAGCACCGCGGCGCTGCCGGCATCAGCCGGGCGCAGCGCGGCGAGCGCATCGCCGTGGCCATCGGCCAGTGCGGGCCGCAACAGCACGCCGGCGATCAGCGCCGTCATCATCGGATTGTCGGTGCGGGCGGCCAGCGCCTTCAGGGCGGCGGATGCACCGGGGACGGTTGGCTGCCAACGTTCGCCGGGCTTGCGCGGCTGCCATGGCGCGCGCTGCGGGCGCGACATGAAGGCGGTTTCGAACCGCTGGTTGAACTCGGCCTGATAAAGCGCGCGCACGTCGGGATCGCCGATCCCGGCGGCCGCCTCACGCAATTGCGCCCGGGCGTGGGCGCGGCGTTCGGGAGTCGCGGTCTCAAGCCCCGCCGTCTGTGTCGCCCAGACATGATCGATCAGCGACACGGCACCCGCCAGCACCGCTTCAAACGCGCCGGCGCCGCCCTGGCGGCAGATATCGTCCGGGTCCTGGCCCGGCGGCAGGGTGGCAATACGCAGGGACTTGCCGGGTTTCAGCAGCGGCAGCGCCCGCATGGCGGCGCGCACGGCCGCACGCTGGCCGGCGCCATCGCCGTCGAAACAGAGGACGGGTTCGTCGACCAGCCGCCACGCCAGTTGCAGCTGCGTTTCGGTCATCGCGGTGCCCAACGGCGCCACCGCCTCGGCGATACCGGCCTGGGCGAGGCCGATGACGTCCATATAACCTTCGACGACGATCAGTCGGCCAGACTTGCGCGCTGCCGGCCCGGCAGAATCGAGATTGTAGAGCAGCCGGCCCTTGTCGAAGAGCGGGCCATCGGCGGAATTGAGGTATTTTGGCTGGACATCGCCCAGCGCTCGTCCGCCGAAGCCGACCACGCGGCCGCGCCGGTCGCGGATGGGGAACATCAGCCGGCCCCGGAAACGGTCGTAGGTGTCGCCGTCGTCGGTCTTGCCGATCAGGCCGGCCTCCAGCAGCTTGTCGGTGGCGGCGTCCTTCAGGTGCCCGCGCAGCGCGGTGCGCGAATCGGGCGAATAGCCGAGCGCGAAGGCCTTCACCGTTTCGGGCCGCAACCCGCGCCGTTCGATATAGGCGCGTGCCCCGGCACCGCCGTCGCCAGCCAGTTGCGCCTGAAACCAGGTTGCGGCGCGGGCCGTCAATTCGCCCAGGCTGTCAGCGACCTCGGCGCGCTGGCGGGCTTCGGGCGAGGCGGCGGGCACGTCCAGTCCGGCTTCGGCTGCCAGCTGCTTCACCGCCTCCATGAACGGCAGGCCCATGTTGTCGGTCATGAAGCGGATCACGTCGCCGTGCGCGCCGCAGCCGAAACAATGGTAGAAGCCCTTGTCGTCGTTGACGTAGAAACTGGGCGACTTCTCGTTGTGGAAGGGGCAGCAGCCCTTCATTTCGCGCCCGGCGCGGATCAGCTTCACGCGCCGGCCGACGACGCCCGAAACGGGCACGCGGGCGCGCAGTTCATCCAGAAAGGCGGGCGAAAGGCTCACCTCAGCCCAGCGCCGCCTTCACCAGCCCGCTCGCCTTCGACATGTCGATCTTGCCGGCAAAACGCGCCTTCACCGCCGCCATCACCCGGCCCATGTCCTTGACGCTGGTGGCGCCGATTTCCGTCACGACAGATTTGATCGCCGCCAGCGCTTCGGCCTCGTCCATCTGCTTGGGCAGGAATTCCTCGATCACCGCCAGTTCGGCGCGCTCGGCAGCGGCCAGTTCGGCGCGACCACCCTTGTCATACATCTCGATTGATTCGCGGCGCTGCTTGGCCATCTTCATCAGCACATCGGCCACCAGCACATCGTCATCGGCCGGCGCGGTGCCGGTGCGCAGTTCGATGTCCTTGTTTTTCAGGGCGGCCGCGATGAGGCGCAGGGCACCCAGACGGGCGGTGTCGCGCGCCTTCATGGCGTTGGTGGTGGCGGCTTTGATGGCATCGCGCAGCATGGCGGGCTCCGTTGGAAAAATTGCCGATTGATCTTTGCCTCCCGATAGCGTCTTGGGCGGGCAAAGAATAGATTGACGGCGCGGCTGCACACCCCTAGGTGCGCGGCCGTTTGCCCGCAACCTGAAGGAAAAAAGTCCATGGCCAGCGCCCCTGCGCCCGTCCAGCCCAAAGGCGCGACCGGGGTATTGGTCTTGGCCGATGGCAGCGTGATCTGGGGTCATGGCTTTGGCGCCGAAGGCGTTGCGGTGGGTGAAGTCTGCTTCAACACCGCGATGACCGGTTACCAGGAAGTGCTGAGCGATCCGAGCTATGCCGGGCAGATCATCACCTTCACCTTCCCCCACATCGGCAATGTGGGTGCCAACACCGACGATATCGAATCCGCCAACCCCCACGCGCTGGGCTGCGTGGTGCGCGAACCGGTGACGGCCGCCGCCAACTTCCGCGCGCAAAAGCGCTTTGATGACTGGATGAAGGCCTGGGGCCGCATCGGCCTGTCAGGGGTGGACACCCGCGCGCTGACCAAGCGTATTCGCGAAGGCGGCGCGCCCAACGGCGTCATCGCCCACAACAAGGCTGGCCAGTTCGATCTGAAATCGCTGCTCAGCCAGGCGCGCGGCTGGCCGGGGCTGGAGGGGATGGATCTCGCTTCGGTGATCAGCGCCACCCAGAATTATGGCTGGAATGATGGCCTGTGGACTCTGCAGGGCGGCTATGCCGTGCACAGCGCCAACGCCGACGGCCCGCACGTGGTCGCCATCGATTATGGCATGAAGCGCAACATCCTCAGGAATCTCGTTGCCGCCGGCGCGCGCGTCACGGTGGTGCCGGCGACCGCCAGCTATGACGAGATCATGGCGCTGAAGCCCGATGGCATCTTCCTGTCGAACGGCCCTGGCGATCCGGCCGCCACCGGCATCCATGCCGTGCCGACCATCCAGAAGATCTTGAACGCCGGCCTGCCGCTGTTCGGCATCTGCCTTGGCCACCAGCTGCTGGGCCTGGCTGTCGGCGCCAAGACCCTGAAGATGACGCAGGGCCACCGCGGTGCCAACCACCCGGTCAAGCGGCTTGACGATGGCCGGGTCGAGATCACCTCGATGAACCATGGCTTTGCCGTCGACACCGATACGCTGCCCGCAAACGCGCGGCCCACCCACATCTCGCTGTTCGATGGCTCGCTGTGCGGTCTGGAGCTGACCGACCGCCCGGCGTTCAGCGTGCAATATCACCCCGAAGCCAGCCCCGGCCCACAGGACAGCCAGTATCTGTTCGAAAAGTTCGTGGCCTCGCTCGCCCCCGCCCGGAACGCCTGATGCCCAAACGCACCGACATCCAGTCCATCCTCATCATCGGCGCCGGCCCGATCATTATCGGCCAGGCCTGCGAGTTCGATTATTCGGGCACGCAGGCCGTGAAGGCGCTGAAGGGGGAGGGGTATCGCATCATCCTCGTCAACTCCAACCCGGCGACGATCATGACCGATCCGGAGCTGGCGGACGCGACCTATGTGGAGCCGATCACGCCCGAGATCGTCGCGCGCATCATCGAGAAGGAGCGCCCGGATGCGGTGCTGCCCACCATGGGCGGGCAGACGGCGCTCAACACCGCGCTGGCGCTGGCCAAGGACGGCACGCTGGAAAAGTTCGGCGTGCAGCTGATCGGCGCCGATGCCGAAGCCATCGACAAGGCCGAAGACCGCCTGAAATTCCGTGACGCGATGGACAAGATCGGGCTGGAAAGCCCGCGCAGCCGCATCGCGCACACGGTGGACGAGGCGCTGGCCGCGCTGGAATTCGTCGGCCTCCCGTCGATCATCCGCCCCAGCTTCACCATGGGCGGCACTGGTGGCGGCATCGCCTACAATCGCGAGGAATTCATCCGCATCGTGACGGGCGGCCTTGATGCCAGCCCGACGACGGAAGTGCTGGTGGAAGAGTCCGTGCTGGGCTGGAAGGAGTATGAGATGGAGGTCGTGCGCGACAAGCACGACAATGCCATCATCATCTGCTCCATCGAGAATATCGATCCGATGGGCGTCCACACCGGCGATTCCATCACCATCGCGCCGGCGCTGACGCTGACCGACAAGGAATATCAGATCATGCGCAACGCCAGCATCGCGGTGCTGCGCGAGATCGGGGTGGAGACCGGCGGTTCCAACGTGCAGTTCGCCGTGAACCCCAAGGATGGCCGCCTCGTCGTCATCGAGATGAATCCGCGCGTGAGCCGGTCGTCGGCGCTGGCGTCGAAGGCCACCGGCTTCCCGATCGCCAAGGTCGCGGCGTTGCTGGCGGTCGGCTACACGCTCGATGAAATCATGAACGACATCACCGGCGCGACGCCGGCCTCGTTCGAACCGACCATCGATTATATCGTCACCAAGATTCCGCGTTTCGCCTTTGAAAAGTTCAAGGGCGCGCAGAACCTGCTCGGCACCGCCATGAAGTCGGTGGGCGAGGTGATGGCCATTGGCCGCAACTGGCAGGAAAGCGTGCAGAAGGCGCTGCGCGGCCTTGAAACCGGCCTGACCGGTTTTGACGAGGTCGAGCATCTGGTGGGCGCCACCGTCGAGGAGATCGAGGCGGCGTTGTCGAAGCCGACGCCGGATCGCCTGCTGGTCGCCGCCGACGCCCTGCGCGCCGGTATCAGCGTGGAACGCATCCACCAGATCGCCAAGTTTGAGCCGTGGTTCCTGCGCCAGATGCAGGAACTGGTGGAGGAAGAGGCCAAGGTGAAGGCCAGTGGCCTGCCCGCCGATGCCGTCGGCTTCCGCCGCCTGAAGTCGCTGGGCTTTTCCGATGCGCGGCTGGCCAAGCTGGCCGGTACCACGGAAGCCCAGGTCGCCGCGGCCCGCCGTGCGCTCAACGTGCGCCCGGTGTTCAAGCGCATCGACACCTGCGCGGCCGAATTCGCGGCCAAGACGCCCTACATGTACTCCAGCTATGAAGCGCCGAGCTTTGGCGTGCCGGATTGCGAAAGCCAGCCGACCGACAGGAAGAAGATCGTCATCCTCGGCGGCGGCCCCAACCGTATCGGCCAGGGCATCGAGTTCGACTATTGCTGCTGCCATGCCTGCTTTGCGCTGGATGACGCGGGCTATGAAACGATCATGGTCAACTGCAACCCGGAGACGGTGTCGACCGACTATGACACGTCGGACCGGCTGTATTTCGAGCCGCTGACTGCGGAGGACGTGCTGGAGATCCTGTACACTGAGAAGCAGAATGGCGAGCTGGTCGGCGTGGTCGTGCAGCTGGGCGGCCAGACGCCATTGAAGCTGGCGCAAGCGCTGCAAGATGCCGGCATCCCGATCCTGGGCACCAGCCCGGACAGCATCGACCTTGCCGAAGACCGCGAGCGTTTTGCCGCGCTGATCACCGAACTGGGCCTCAGGCAGCCTGAAAACGGCATCGCCCGTTCGGCCGAAGAGGCGGTGAAGGTGGCCGAAGGCATCGGCTATCCCGTGCTGATGCGCCCGTCCTACGTGCTTGGCGGCCGCGCCATGGAGATTGTCGACACCCGCGCCCAGCTGGAAACCTATATCCGCGAGGCGGTGGTGGTTTCGGGCAGCTCGCCGGTGCTGATCGACCGCTACCTGCGCGACGCCATCGAGGTGGACGTTGACGCGGTCGCCGATGGCGAGAGCGTGCACGTTGCCGGCGTTCTCCAGCATATCGAGGAAGCCGGCGTCCATTCCGGTGACAGCGCCTGCTCGCTGCCGCCCTACAGCCTGCCGGCCGACATCATCGCCGAGATCGAGCGCCAGACCGCCGTGCTGGCCCGCGCCCTGAAGGTGAAGGGGCTGATGAACGTGCAGTTCGCCGTGAAGGATGGCGATGTGTACCTGATCGAGGTGAACCCGCGCGCCAGCCGCACCGTGCCGTTCACCGCCAAGGCGACCGGCATTCCGGTGGCCAAGATCGCCGCGCGCGTGATGGCGGGCGAGACTCTGGCCAGCTTTGATCTGCGCCCGCGCAACGTGGGCGATCATATCGCGGTGAAGGAAGCCGTGTTCCCGTTCGCGCGCTTCCCCGGCGTCGATCCGGTGCTTGGCCCCGAAATGAAGTCCACTGGCGAAGTGATGGGCATCGATGGCGATTTCGCCACGGCCTTTGCCAAGAGCCAGCTGGCCGCCTCGACCGTGCTGCCGCAGGCGGGCCGCGTGTTCGTTTCCGTGAAGGACAGTGACAAGCCGCAGATCATCGAAGCGGCGCGGGATCTTGTCTCGATGGGGTTTGAAATCGTCGCCACCGAGGGCACGGCAGCCGCGCTGGAAGCGGCGGCCATCCCGGTGACGCGGGTGAACAAGGTTGCCGAAGGTCGGCCGCACATCGTCGATCGCATCAAGGATGGCGAGATCGCGCTGATCTTCAACACCACCGAAGGCCTGCAGTCGCTGAAGGACAGCCAGTCGATCCGCGCATCGGCCCTTTATGGCCGCATCCCCTATTTCACGACGGCGCCGGCAAGCCGGGCGGCGGTGGCGGCGATCTCGTCCCTCCGGCGGCAACGGCTTGAAGTGCGACCGCTTCAATCCTATCATAACAAATTCTGATTGCGGCAGTGATGCCGCCTGTGGGCCCTGACGGCGGATAAAACTGCCGGCAGGGTTCGGTATTTCTGGCGACTGCAAGGATAGTTGATCGATCATGGCCACAATCGAAAAGGTGCCGATGCTGCCGTCGGGCCATGCTGCCCTGATTGCCCAGTTGCGGCAGCTGAAGGAAATCGAGCGTCCGGCGGTGGTGGAAGCCATCGAGGAAGCGCGTGCCCATGGTGATCTTTCGGAAAACGCCGAATATCATGCCGCCAAGGAGCGTCAGGGCCAGATCGAGGCCCAGGTGATCGAGCTGGAGGACATGCTGGCCCGGGCCATCGTGATCGATCCGAAGACGCTTTCCGGGGACAAGGCAGTGTTTGGCGCCACCGTTCACCTGCTGGACGAGGACGACAAGCCCGTCACCTATCAGATCGTCGGCGCCCACGAAGCCGACGTGAAGGGTGGCCGCATCAGCTTTTCCTCGCCGCTGGGCAAGGCACTGATCGGGCGCCGCATCGGTGACGAGGTGGAAGTGCACACCCCGTCGGGCGACAAATATTACCAGATCGACCGCGTTGAGTTCATCTGATCCGCTGATCCCGCCGGGCGCACCAGCGCCGGCTGTCGCCCACCCCGCCACCGTGACGCGGGTGCTGGTTGTCATCAACGCCGTTGTCGCGATCCTGATGGGCCTGGCGGGCAGCCAGGCCCGCGACATCATCGTGTTCTGGGGCGGGCTGGTGCCGCTGCGGCTCAGCCTTGCCGTGGACGGCCAGTTGCCTGTGCTGGGCACCGTATCGACCTTGGTCGGGCATATGTTCCTGCACGGCGGCGCGCTGCATCTCGTCATGAACATGGTCATGCTGCTGGCGATCGGCCGTGTGCTCGAACCGGCGCTCGGCGCGCGGCGGTTCCTCGCACTCTACATGCTGTCCGGCCTGACCGGCGGACTGGCGGAATGGGCGTGGGAGCCACTCAGCACCGTGCCTGCCGTGGGGGCATCCGGCGCGATTTCCGGGCTGGTGGCGGCGCAGGCCATGCTGTTTGGCCGCAGCCAGCGCAATCCGCTGGTGCAGGCGCTGGGATTGGCCGTAGCGTGGGTGGTGCTTCAGGTGCTGTCGGGCGCGGCGTTGGCGGGGCCTGGCCTCAGGATCGCCATCATGGCCCACATCGGCGGTTTCGTCGCCGGCCTGGCCCTGGCGCGACCGCTGGCCCGGCCGCTGATCCGGGGCGCTTAATCGACCGGAACGCCGGGCCGGGTGAGGGCGGTGCGGATGACAAAGCTGGTCTTGACGCTTTCGACATTGGGAGCCGGGGTCAGCTCGCTGGTCAGGAACTTCTGGAATTCCTGCAGATCGTGGGCCACGACCTTCAGGATGAAGTCGATCTCGCCGTTCAGCATGTGGCATTCGCGCACCTGCGGCAGCGTGGCGCAATGGTCTTCAAAGGCGCGCAGATCGGCTTCAGCCTGGCTTTTCAGGCTGACCATGGCAAAGACGGTGATGCCATAGCCGAGCGCCACCGAATCCAGATCGGCATGATAGCCGCGGATGACGCCATTTTCCTCCAGCGCCCGCACGCGGCGCAGGCAGGGCGGGGCCGTCAGCCCGGCGCGGGTGGCCAGATCGACGTTGGTGATGCGCCCTTCCGCCTGCAGATGCCGCAGGATCACCCGATCGATATCGTCGATGGGCAGGCGCGAACGGTGGACCAAGAGCAAGACTCCAATCAATTTTCGCTGTCGCTGATAACATTATTTCAAGCGCGCGCAAGATGGGGCGTTGCAGGCGCGTCGTTCCGGCAACCCTTGCCGTATCGCCTGCTGTGGGCTGGAAATATCGGCCAATTCGCCTAATCACGGCTCCACATCAGCCGGACACACCCGGCCCACAGGAGATTCGAATCGATGTCGCGTCATGCCAAGGTCCTCATCATCGGTTCCGGCCCCGCCGGTTACACGGCGGCGGTGTATGCCGCGCGCGCGATGCTGAGCCCCGTGCTGATCCAGGGCCTGCAGCCCGGTGGCCAGCTCACCATCACCACCGAAGTGGAGAATTGGCCGGGCGAGACCATGGTGATGGGACCGGACCTGATGGTGAAGATGGAAGCCCAGGCCCGCCACGTCGGTGCCGAGATCATCACCGATATCGTCACGAAGGTTGACCTGTCGCGCCGCCCCTTCGTGCTGGAAACCGACAGCGGCCAGGGCTGGACGGCCGACACGCTGGTGATCGCCACCGGCGCGCAGGCGCGCTGGCTGGGGCTACCGTCCGAAAGCAAATACCGCGGCTTTGGTGTTTCGGCCTGCGCCACCTGCGATGGTTTCTTCTTCCGCGGCAAGGAGGTTGCCGTGGTTGGCGGGGGCAATACCGCCGTTGAGGAGGCAATGTTCCTGACCAAATTTGCATCGAAGGTGCACCTGATCCATCGCCGCGACGAACTGCGCGCCGACAAGACCAACCAGACCCGCCTGCTGGAAAACCCCAAGGTCGAGATGCATTGGCACGCCGAAGTGACCGATGTGCACGGGCAGGATATGCCGCTGAAGGTCGAGGCCATCACGCTGACCGACACCCGCGACGGCAGCACGCGCCAGCTCCCCGTTGATGGCCTGTTCATCGCCATCGGGCACGTGCCGGCCACCAGCCTGTTTACCGGTCAACTGACCATGGACGACGAAGGCTATATCATCACCGCGCCCGACAGCACGGCCACCAGCGTGGCCGGCGTGTTTGCCGCTGGCGACGTGAAGGACAAGCTGTATCGCCAGGCCGTCACGGCGGCCGGCATGGGCTGCATGGCGGCGCTGGAGGCGGAACGGTTCCTGGCGCACGGGTAAGGGCAGGGGAAGCGGGTGCAGGCCAACAATCTCGATTGGGAAAAGCTGCGGCTGTTCGATACGGTTGCCGAGGCCGGCAGCTTCACCGAGGCTGCCCGCCGCCTGCACATGAGCCAGCCGGCGCTGTCGCGCCAGATCGCGGCGCTGGAAGACAGCCTGGGCGCCAAGCTGTTCCATCGCCACGCCCGCGGCCTTGCCATGACGCACGAGGGTGAGCAGCTGCGCGCCGCCACCGCCGACATGCACGAGCGCATTGACCGTGCCGCCCAGGCCATCGACGCCAGCCGTGACCGCCCCACTGGCGCCATCCGGCTGACCACCACCGTGTCCTTCGGCTCGACCTGGCTGGCCCGGCAACTGGGCGATTTCCTCGATCTTTACCCTGATATCAGCGTTCACCTGATGCTGGGCGATGCCGATCTTGATCTGGCCAAGCGCGAGGCCGATGTTGCCATCCGTTTTCACCGGCCGTTCCAGAGCGAGCTGATGCAGCGCCCGCTGGCCGGTATCCGTCACTATCTGGTCGCAAGCCCCGATTATATCGCGCGTCACGGTGAGCCGACCAGCGTTGCCGATCTGGAGAAGCACCGGCTGATTGCCTATGGCGATGCCGCGCCCGATTATCTGAAGGGCATCAACTGGATCCTGGAACTGGGGCAGGAGGGCAGTCCCCGGGCCGCGGCACTGACCATCAATAACAGTCATGGCGTGCTGCAGGCTGTGGAAGCTGGGGCGGGCATTGCGGCATTGCCGTCCTATCTCATCAAGTTTTCCGGCAAGGTGAAGGTGGTGCTGCCGGAGCTGGAAGGCCCGGTGTTTCGCACCTTTTTCACCTACCCGTCGGAACTGCGGCGGTCCCTGCGGATCGCGGCCCTGCGTGATTTCCTGGTCGAACGCATGACCAGCGCAGCCCTCGATATGTGAGGCAGCCTGTCGCAGGCATGGGCGCGCACCCCTGAAGTTTTCCTGATTTCAGAGACATAGAGAGGAAAGCCCATAATAAGCCATGCAGTGAATGCATGGCTGCAACCCGCTATTTCGCACTGCAACATCAGATGCCCCCCGCTTATATCACCCTTGTCGCCGCGAAAGCGGTAACGCCGGGCCCGCTGCAATCCTCCCCTCCCGCAGCCCGCCCGGCTTGATCGGCCAGATCCCTCCTCCCCCCTGTGGACGGCCGATCAGCCCGAACGCGCCTCCCTCCCTCCCCCGGCGCGCGGGCACAAATCCAAGGGCCGGATGCATCCCCCCGCATCCGGCCCTTTTTTGCGTCCGCGCGCCGCAGGCCTCTGGCATGCGCGCCTTGGCCTTCCCAAGTTGGCTGTCATCGGCTAACCGCTGTGCTGCTCCGGTTCGGGCCTGTAGCTCAACGGTTAGAGCAGGCCGCTCATAACGGCTTGGTTGGGGGTTCGAATCCCTCCGGGCCTACCGGTGTTGAAGGAACGTCGTGCAGTCTTCGCCTCCGCCTGTGACCCCCGACAGCGACGCCCGCCCGCGCGCCAACTGGAAAAGTTGGGCCGGAGCCGGGCTGGGCCTTGTCGTGCTCGCGCTTGCGGCCTGGGGGCTGAAGAAGATTTCCGGTCAGGTCACGCTTGAAGACGTGATGGCAGAAATCAACGCCACGCCGGCGCACCTGATTGTCTTTGCCAGCCTTTCAACCTTTCTGTCCTACGTCGTGCTCGTGGGATATGATTGGTTCGCGACCAGACACCTCGGTTACAGGATCGGCTGGCCCACGCTGGCAGCGGCGAGCTTTTCCAGCTTCACCATGAGCCATACGCTGGGCATCACCATCCTGACCGGGGGCACGGTGCGTTATCGCATTTACACCCGCGAAGGCGTGAAGCCTGCCGATATCGCCATGATCATCCTGCTGTGTGGCTGGACCTTCTGGCTGGGCATCATCTTCGTGGCGGGCATCGGCCTGATCGTGTCGCCAACACTGGCCGAGCCGATCCGCGAATGGGTGCCGCCGGAACTTGAGGAGTGGACCGGCGCGCTGCTGCTGGGCGGCGTTGTCGCCTATACCGTGCTGGCGTCGACCTGGCGGCGCGAATTCAAGCTGCTGCGGTATCGCTTCACCATTCCCAACGGCCGCGAGACACTGCAACAGATCGCCATCGGCACAATCGATCTGGCCTTCGCTGGCGGCGCGCTCTACCTGCTGCTGTTGCCGGTGGCGGGCATTCCCGATCTTCTCACCTTCCTCGTCATCTATGCCGTCGCCATGGTGACAGGCGCACTCGCACACGCGCCGGGCGGCCTTGGCGTGTTCGAACTGGTGATCGTTGGCCTGATGCCCGATGCCGACAAGGCGGGCGTGCTGGCAGCGGTCGCGCTGTTCCGCCTGATGTACACCTTCATCCCGTTCGTGCTGGGCGCCGGGGTGATCGCTTTCCTCGAGGCCAAGGCGCTCAGGGCAGCGCGCGCTGCTGCTCCGCCAGCCGCTTCGCCAGCTTCGAGCGCCAGTAACCACTGAGGCCGGGCAGGGCGGCCAGTTCGGCCAGATCGTCGGTGCGACCGGCCTTGCCGGCGGCGATCGGCGTGAAGCGGCTGATTGGCCATTGCGGGTGGGGCCGATCGATCACGTCATGATGGTCGCCCGGCGCGATCAGCCCCGGTCCAAGCACGCGGAAATACCAGCCGCAGCGGCCCGATCGGGTCATCGCCCTGACGACGCGGCTGGTGCCAAGCGCGGCGGCAAAGGTGGAGCAAGGTTCCCTGATCTGGGCGATCTGCAACGTGGCGGTGCCGCAACGGATGATATCACCGAGGCAAAGGCTGGTTTCATCCAGCCCGTCCACCACCAGATTTTCGCCCATCGCGCCGGGGCCGAACTTGTCGGCGAGGTCAGGAAACTCCGCGATCCACGCGGCATAACCGCTGAGGGGATAGGCATAAACGGCTTTTTCCGGCCCGCCGTGAACGCGGGTGTTGCCGACCTGATCTCCTTCAAGGCCGCATTCATGCACGGCCACAGGGCCGCTGACGGGCTGGCGGCGATAGGCTGACAGCATCCGGTGGCCCGGCAGCACCTGCGGCCGACCGATGCGAAGCTGCGTGATTATGCCACTTGCGATCATGGGCGATACACCTGACATTCAAGGCCTTGTTCAACAAGCGAAAGGAGGTGATCCAGTGTCTCATTGCTTCATTCACGGCGCGAAGGCGCTGGTGACCCCGGTCGAAATCGGGGTTTGCTGACACCAGACACCGCCCTTCACGGACGGATGACAATGCGGGGGCCGGGCAGCGATGTCCGGCCCCTTTCATTGTGCGACAAGCACAAGCGCCTTCTCGATGGTGAAGGACGCGCCCCAGGCGAGTGGGAGCACCACCGCGCCCCAGCCGGCAAGGCGCAGGCCCCAGGCAGCGCCCGGGGCGGCATGGCCGGCGGCGTGGATGGGGGATGCGCTGGCGGGGCCTTCAGGATCATCCTGCCACAGATCATCCCTTACCGGACGGACGAGCAGTGCGGCGACCAGCCCCACTGCCAGCAGTCCGGCCAACAGCAGGAAAATCGGGCCATAAACCGCATCGCGCGGCACGCCATCGGCCAGCCGCGCATCGCGGACATAGGCGACGAGCAGCGGCCCCACCACGCCGGCGGTGGACCAGGCGGTGAGCAGGCGGCCATGAATCGCACCGACCGCCCGCGTGCCGAACAGATCGGCAAGCCAGGCCGGCACCGCCGCAAAACCGCCGCCGTACATGGAGGCGATCAGCGCGAAGGCGGCGACAAACAGCGGCAGGGTCGGGTCGGCGGGGAGGACGAGGCCATAACAGGCCGCCCCCAGCGTCAGCATGACGGCATAGAGCGCCTTGCGGCCGATGCGATCCGACAGGCTGGACCAGGCAAAGCGCCCGGCAATGTTGAACAGGCTGATCAGGCCGACAAAGCCGGCCCCGGCTGCTGCTGCCGCCGCCTTTTGCGCGTCGGTGAAATCAGCGAAGGCGACAGCCTCGCCGAACAGGCCGCCGCCAAAGATTTCCAGCACCATGGGGGAGGCGAGGCCGATGATGCCGATGCTGGCCGACACGTTCGTCAGCAGCACGCACCACACCAGCCAGAATTGCGGCGTGCGGGTCGCGACCGCCATCGGCACGTGGCGACCACCGGCGACAATCTCGGCCTTGCCCGGCGGTGCCCAGCCGGGTGCGGGCAGGCGGAAGCCCAGCGCACCCGCCGTCATGAACAGCGCGTAGACGCCGGCCAGCACCAGCATGGCCTGCCAGGCACCGGGGCCATCGCTGCCGGCAAAGGCCTTCATCAGCTGGTCTGCGGCCGGGCTGCCGACCATGGCGCCGCCGCCAAAGCCCATGATCGCCATGCCGGTGGCGAGCCCGCGCCGATCCGGGAACCATTTCAACAGGGTGGAAACGGGCGTGATATAGCCGATGCCAAGGCCAATGCCGCCGATGACCCCGGCCCCCAGCCACAGCAGCCACAGTTGGTGCAGTGAAACGCCAACCGCGCCGATGGCGATGCCGCCACTCCAGCAGGCTGTCGCCACCAGGCCGGCGCGACGAGGGCCGACGCGTTCGACCCAGCTGCCCCACAGTGCCGCCGCTGCGCCCAGCACGACGAAGAACAGCGTGTAGACCCACACCATGTCGCTGACCCGCCAGTCGCAATTGCTGGCGGTCAGCGCCTGGCCCAGACTGGTGCATTCGGCGGCGCCCAGCGCATGGCTGAGCGGCAGCCAGAACACCGAGAAGCCATAGGCCATGCCGATGCACAGGTGGATTGCCAGCGCACAGGGCGGCACCAGCCAGCGATCATGATCGCGTGGCGCAATGATGCGGTTGCGTGACAGGAAATCCCCCATGGCCGGCCCCGCTGCCCGCTTGGGGGCGCGGGGTCAACCGGTGGGATGACGCAGGGTCAGCGGCCTTTCCAATCCGGCTTGCGCTTTTGCGCGAAGGCGAGCGGGCCTTCCTTCAGGTCCTCGCTGCGGAACAGCGCCTGCACGGCAGGATATTTGCCCTGGCCCTCATAGGCAGCGCGCACGCTGTCTTCCTCCAGCCCTTTCAGCACCGCCTGTTTCGAAGCGCGCAGGCTGAGTGGCGACAGTTCGCACATCGCCGCCGCCAGTGCGCGGGCGCGGGTGAGGAGGTCGGTTGCCGGCACCACTTCGGCCACGAAGCCGAGATCCTTGCCTTCCGCTGCCGACACGGTGCGTGCGGTCAGGATCATCGCCATCGCCCGCGACAGGCCGATGGCACGGGGCAGGCGGTGCAGGCCGCCGGCCAGCGCGGCCAGGCCAACCTTGGGCTCGGGCAGGGCAAACGTGGCGCTTTCGGCGGCGATGATGATGTCGGCCGCCAGCGCCACTTCGAATCCGCCACCCATCGCAACACCGTTCACTGCGGCGATCACCGGCTTGTCGAGGTCCCAGCGGCTGGTCAGCCCGCCAAAGCCCGATGGCGGCACGGTGATGGCATTGCCTTCGGCCTGCCACCTCAGGTCATTGCCGGCCGAAAAGGCGCGGTCGCCAGCGCCGGTGATGATCGCCACCCACAGATCGGGATCGGCGGAAAAATTGTTGAACACCTCGTCCAGCTCGGCATTGGCCGGCGGGTGCAGCGCGTTCATCCGTTCCGGCCGGTTGATCGTCACCAGCAGCACGCGGCCATCCCGATCCACCGTCACGTGTTCATAAGCCATGGCATGTCCTCCCGTTGCCGCCTGTTGTGCCACGGCGGTGGCGGTGCACGGGCCTGATGAAAGTTCGGGGGGGTCAGCCGGATCATCAGCCGCGTGATGTGATGGCCTTGCGGCAGCATGGGCCGAAACAAAAAGCCCGGCCAGTTGCCTGGCCGGGCTTTCCGGTGACGAGCCGGCATGGTTGTTACCGCTCGGCGCCGGCCGGGGCCAATGCCCCCATCTGCCCCGGCCGGCGCGCGCAGCCTGTGCCCGTCTGGTTGACCCCATTCCGGACCGGCGCGCAGCGGTGAACAACGCAATGCGTGGTTCCCACGGACCCGCACCCGAAGGCACTGATCCGTTGGCATTTGATATGCCGATTCTTTTGGGCTGTCAGGCGCAAGATTTCGGTATCCATGATGATTTGCCGAGGTGTGGCACAGGTGCAACAGCCCGGCAGGACGCGCGGCGGTGCGGATGTTTGCCCTGTGTCGCAGCCATGCTAAGGCCGCGTTCACAAAGAGACTGAGAAGAGAGTGACCGTGCGCCTGTCCCGCTATTTCATGCCCGTCCTGAAGGAAACGCCCGGCGAAGCCCAGGTGATCTCGCACCAGCTGATGCTGCGCGCCGCGATGATCCGGCAGACGGCGGCCGGCATCTACGCCTGGCTTCCAATGGGCAAGCGCGTGCTGGCCAATATCGAGCGCATCGTGCGCGAAGAGCAGGATCGTGCCGGTGCCATCGAAGTGCTGATGCCGACCATCCAGTCATCGGACCTGTGGAAGCAGTCGGGCCGGTATGACGCTTATGGCCCGGAAATGCTGCGGATCACCGACCGCCATGACCGCGAAATGCTGTTCAGCCCGACGGCGGAAGAATTGTTCACTGCCATTTTCCAGAATGGCGCGAGGAGCTATCGGGATCTGCCGCGCAACCTCTACCAGATCCAGTGGAAGTTCCGTGACGAGGTGCGCCCGCGCTTTGGCGTGCTGCGCGGCCGCGAGTTCCTGATGAAAGACGCGTACAGCTTTGATGTGGATTATGACAGCGCGGTCCACAGCTACAATCGCATGTTCATCGCCTATATGCGGACGTTCGCGCGCATGGGGCTGAATGCCATTCCGATGCAGGCCGATACCGGCCCGATCGGTGGTGACTTGTCGCACGAATTCATCGTGCTGGCCCCGACCGGCGAAAGCGACGTGTTCTATCACGAGAACTGGCTGAAGACGCGCGATACCAGCGCCATTGACGCCGACGATCGTGGTGCGCTCGCCAGCTTCATCGATGGCCTGAACGCCGATTACGCCGCCACCGATGAAAAGCGCGACCTGGCCGCCGAATCCGCCTGCGGTGCCGCCCTGAAGCAGTCGAAGGGCATCGAGGTCGGCCAGGTGTTCTATTTCGGCGACAAGTACACCAAGGCGATGGACGTGACCGTGCAGGGTCCCGATGGCCAGCCGCTCACCCCGCAGATGGGCAGCTATGGCATCGGCGTGTCGCGGCTGGTCGGCGCGATCATCGAGGCCTGCCATGATGAAGCCGGCATCGTGTGGCCGGACGCCGTGGCGCCGTTCCAGGTGGCGCTGATCAACCTGCGCGCCGACGATGCGGCCTGCAGCCAAGCGTGTGACAAGCTCTATGCCGATTTCGCCGCTGCCGGCATCGACGTCCTCTATGATGATCGCGACGAACGCGGCGGGGCGAAGTTCGCCACTGCCGACCTGATCGGCCTGCCTTGGCAGGTGATTGTCGGCCCGAAGGGGCTTTCGGCTGGCGTCGTCGAACTGAAGCGCCGCGCCACCGGTGAGCGCATCGAAGTGCCGATCGATGCCGTGGTGGCCAAGATCGCGGGCAAGATTTGATCACCGCCTATGAACGGATGGTGGCCCGGCGTTACCTGATGCCGGGGCAGGGGGAAGGGTTCATCTTCCTCGTCGCCGGCATCAGCCTGGTGGCCGTTGCGCTGGGTGTCGCGGCGCTGATCGCGGTCATGAGCGTGATGAACGGCTTTCGTGCCGAGCTGTTCGACCGGATCCTGGGCCTGAATGGCCATGCCGTCGTGCAGGGTTACGGCGGCCGGCTGGAAAACTGGCCGCAGGTAATGGCCGATGCAAAGAAACTGCCCGGCGTTACCAGCGCGCTGCCGCTGATCGAACAGCCGCTGATGGGCAGCGTCGGTGGCCGCGTGGAAGGCGTGATCGTGCGTGGCATGCGGATCGAGGATATCCGCGCCAATCGCGAAATCGCCGGCAATGTGCGCGGCGGCACGCTGAGCGCGCTGGCACCCGGTGCCGGCACCGTGGCCATCGGCGCAAGGCTGGCCGAGCAACTGGGCGTTCGCGTGGGCGAGCAGATCAGCCTGATCAACCCGGCCGGACAATCAACGCCGTTCGGCACCGTGCCGCGCATCGTCGCCTACACGGTGGCGGCCGTTTTCGAAGTCGGCGTTTATGATTATGACAAGGCGTTCGTGATCATGCCGCTGTCTGACGCGCAGACGCTGCTGCGGCTGGATGATGCGGTGGGCATGATCGAGGTGGTGACCGACAATCCCGATCGCGCCGCGCGCATCCTCGAACCGCTGCGCCAGAAACTGGCCGGCGAAGCGGTGATCAACGACTGGCAGGCCAGCAATTCGGCGCTGTTTTCGGCACTGGTGGTCGAACAGACCGTGATGTTCTGGGTTCTGTCGATCATCATCGTCGTTGCCGTTTTCAACATCCTGTCGTCGCTGATCATGCTGGTGCGGGCCAAGACGCGCGATATTGCCATCCTGCGCACCATGGGCGCCAGTCGCACCGCCATCATGCGGGTGTTCGTGACGGTGGGCACACTGATTGGCGCGGCTGGCGTGGCGGCGGGCCTCGTGCTGGGCTTCACCCTGCTCACCTTCCGGCAGGGCATCGTGGATGGCGTCTCGAAACTGACCGGCACCGACATCTGGGACCCGTCAGTGCGCTATCTCACCCTGCTGCCGGCCAAGACCGATCCGGCCGAAGTGCTTGGCATCGTCGTGCTCGCCGTGCTGCTGTCGTTTCTCGCCACGCTGTATCCGGCGTGGAAGGCTGCCTCTACCGATCCGGTGACGGTGCTGCGCTATGAGTGAGAAGGTGCTCGATGTCGCGGGCCTGGCGCGCAGTTTCGCACAGGGCGAAACCCGCATCGACGTGCTGTCGGGCGTGGATCTGGCCATAGCGCCGGGCGAGATCGTGGCGTTGCTGGGGCCGTCGGGTTCGGGCAAATCAACCCTGTTGCAGGCGGTTGGCCTGCTGGAAGGCGGGTTTTCGGGCCGCATCCGCATCTGCGGCGAAGAGGTTGGCAGCCTTGACGATTTCGGGCGCACGCGCGTGCGCCGGCAACGATTGGGCTTTGTCTACCAGTTCCACCATCTGCTGCCGGATTTCACTGCGCGCGAGAACGTGATGCTGGCGCAGATGGTGGCCGGCGTTGCCGAGGGCAATGCCAGTGCGCGGGCGGACGAGCTGTTGGGCGCACTCGGACTGGGCGGGCGGCTGACGCACAAGCCGGCGCAGTTGTCGGGCGGTGAACAGCAGCGGGTGGCCGTGGCACGGGCGCTGGCCAACCGCCCGGCGCTGGTGCTGGCCGACGAACCCACCGGCAACCTTGACGAGGCCACGGCAGGGCTGGTGCTGAAGGCGTTCGTGGATCTCGTGCGGTCATCGGGCGCGGCGGCGCTGGTGGCGACTCACAATGTCGAACTGGCGCGCCAGATGGACCGGGTGGTGGCGTTGAGCCACGGGCGACTGGTGCCGGCCTGAACCGTGGATAACTCGCCGCACGGCCTTCCCGTCGGCGCGGGGAGGGGCCATGATACGGCATGGCCCACGCCGGATTCGTCCCCCTTCGCTGCCACAGCGCCTTTTCGATGCTGGAAGGCGCCATCCAGCCCGATGCGCTGGCCAAGGCGGCGCGTCAGCTGACATTCCCTGCCGTTGGCCTGGCTGACCGGGCCAACATGTTCGCCGCCATGGATTTTTCTGCCGCCGCCAAGGATCAGGGCGTGCAGCCGGTGATCGGCGCCTTGCTGCCCGTCGAGCGCCCCGGTTCCGCAACGCTGCTGGGCCGCGCGCTGATCGACTGGCTGGCGCTCTTTGCCCAGGACGAGGGCGGCTATGCCAATCTGATCGCGCTGGTGTCTGACGCGCACCTGGGATCAGAGGTGGCCGGCGATCCGGCGGTCACGCTCGACCAGCTTGAGGGGCGCACCGATGGCCTGATCTGCCTGACCGGCGGTGCCGATGGCGCGCTGGCGCGGCTGCTGGCCGAAGGGCAATCGGCCGACGCCATGGCCGATCGGCTGGAGGCGCTGTTTCCGGGTCGGCTCTATATCGAGATATCGCGCAGCGGCGAGCCGGTGGAACAGAAGAGCGAGGCCGGGCTGCTGACGCTGGCCGGGGCGCGCGGGCTGCCTATCGTCGGCACGGCACCCGTCAAGTTCCTCACGCCGGACATGCACGAGGCGCACGACGTGCTGCTGTGCATCGCCGATTCCAGCTATGTCGAGGCGGACGACCGCCGCAAGTCCAACCCGCAGCACTGGCTGAAGCCGGCGGCGGACTGGCACAAGCTGTTTGCCGATCTGCCCGAAGCGATCGCCAACACCCTGGTGGTGGCGCAGCGCTGCGCGGTAATGACCAGTGGCCGCAAGCCGATCCTGCCGCGTCTGGCCGCCGGCGGTGAGGACGAGGCGATGAAGGCCGCCGCCGAAGCCGGGCTGGAAAAGCGGCTGGATGTGCTCGGCCTGAGTGAAGAGGCGCGCCAGCCCTATCGGGAGCGGCTGGCATTCGAGGTCGATGTCATCACCGGCATGGGCTTTCCCGGCTATTTCCTCATCGTGGCCGACTTCATCCAGTGGGCGAAGCAGCAGGGCATTCCGGTGGGGCCGGGGCGCGGGTCGGGCGCCGGTTCGGTGGTGGCGTGGGCGCTGACCATCACTGATCTCGATCCACTCGAACATGGCCTGCTGTTCGAACGCTTCCTCAATCCCGACCGCGTGTCGATGCCCGACTTCGATATCGATTTCTGCGAAACGCGGCGCGGCGAGGTGATCGATTACGTCCAGCAGCGCTATGGCCGCGAGCAGGTGGCGCAGATCATCACCTTTGGAAAGATGAAGGCGCGCGCGGTGCTGAAGGACGTCGGTCGTGTGCTGCAGATGCCCTATGGCCAGACCGACCGGCTGGCCAAGCTGGTGCCCAACCACCCAACCGACCCATGGACGCTGGCGCGCACGCTGGGCAAGGGCGCGGACAAGGACGGCAAGAAATACCCCGGCGAGCCGGCGTTCTTGGCCGAAGTGCGCCGCGACCCCAAGGTGAAACGCCTGGTGGAGATCGCCCAGCAGCTGGAAGGCCTGCCGCGCCACAGCTCCACCCACGCCGCCGGCGTGGTGATCGGTGACCGGCCGCTGTCCCAATTGGTGCCGCTCTATCGCGATCCCAAATCGGACATGCAGGTGACGATGTTCGAGATGAAGGCCGCCGAAAAGGCCGGTCTCGTCAAGTTCGACTTTCTGGGCCTGAAGACGCTCTCGGTGCTGGACCGGGCGGCGGCGATGTTGCGCGCGCGCGGCGTGGAAGTGGATTGGGCGACGCTGCCGACCGACGATCCCGCCGTCTACAAGTTGCTGGCCGAAGGCGACACGGTGGGCGTGTTCCAGTTTGAATCGGAAGGCATGCGGCGCGCGCTGTCACAGGTGCGGCCCGACTGTTTCGCCGACATCGTCGCACTGGGCGCACTCTATCGCCCCGGCCCGATGGACAACATCCCCAGCTTTGCGGCGCGAAAGGCCGGCCGCGAGAAGGTGGAACTGCTGCATCCCGCGATGGAGCCGATCCTGCGTGAGACCTACGGCATCATCGTCTATCAGGAACAGGTGATGAGCCTGGCGCGGGAACTGGCCGGCTACAGCCTTGGCCAGGCCGATTTGCTCAGGCGCGCGATGGGCAAGAAGATCCATGCCGAAATGGTCGCTCAGAAGGCGGGTTTTTGCGAAGGCGCGGCGGCCAATGGCATCGACACCGCGACGGCAGACGCCATCTTCGAATTGATCCTGAAGTTCGCCAACTATGGCTTCAACAAGAGCCACGCCGCGGCCTACGCGCTCGTCTCGTACCACACGGCCTGGCTGAAGACGCACCACAGGGCCGAATTCTACGCCGCGTCGATGGCCTATGATATCGACAACACCGATCGGCTGGCCGTGTTCGTTGACGATGCGCGCCGGGCCGGGATCGAACTGCTGCCGCCGTGCATCAACCGGTCGGCTGCTGATTTCACGGTGACCGATGGCGCTGTGCGCTATGCGCTGGCGGGCCTGAAGGGCGTGGGACTGAAGGCGATGGAAGCGCTGGTGGCGGAGCGCGACGGGCAGGGGCCGTTTGCCGATCTTGCCGATTTTGCCCGCCGCATCGATCCCAGGGGCATCAACAAGCGCCAGCTGGAAAGCCTGATTGCTGCGGGTGGCTTCGATACCATTCACGCCAATCGCGCCGGCGTCCATGCGCTGGCCGAAGCCATCATGGCCAGCGCGCAATCGGCGGCGCAGGAACGGGAATCGGCGCAGGTGGCGCTGTTTGGCGATGCGACCGGCGTTTCCGATCACGCCAGCCTGGCGCTGATGGTGCCCAATGTCGAATGGAGCGTCGCCAATCGCATGGCGCAGGAGCAGGAGGCCTTCGGCTTCTTCTTCAGCGGCCACCCGGTCGACGGCTTTGCCAATGTGCTGACCGCCAATGGCGTCGTCAGCTTCACCGAAACGCTCGACATGACGCCGCCGCCGGGGGGCGGGCGCAAGGGCGTGATGATGGCGGGCCGGCTGGAAGAACGGCGCTGGCGCACCACGCAAACGGGCCGGCGATACCAGTTCCTGACCTTCTCCGATCGTTCCGGCCAGTATGTGGTCAGTTGTTTCGACGAGGAACTGCAGGAGCGGATCGAAACCTGGGTGAGCGATGCGCCCGCGCTGCTGCTGGGCATGGAGTTGCAGTGGCGCGAGGGTGAGGACGTGCCGCGCTTCACATTGCGGAGCGCGCAGCCGCTGGCCGACCTGGCGCGGCGCACGCGCGGCCGGCTGGTGGTGCAACTCGCCCATCCGGCCGAAGTCGATGCGCTGGTGGCCGTGCTGGGCGCCAATCCGGCCACCGGGCGGGGAGAACTTGTGGCCGAGGTCACCACCGCTGCGGGGTCGGCCCGGCTGGTGCTTGGCCGGCATTTCCTGATCGATGCCGATCTGGAAGCCGCATTGATGCGGGTGCTGGGGCCGGAACGGGTGATGCAGGAAGTGCTGGATCCGCCACAATTGGCCCTTGTCGGATAGCACCAGGGCGCCCCGTTTCAACGAATGCGGACAGAACCTCCGCATTTTTGCGTGGCGCAACGCATTTGCGTAGTGTATCTCCGTGAAACAACCAGAAACGATGGTGAGGATCCGGACGATGGCCACACGCTTGACCGACACGCGCTCCACCCAGTCGCTGCCGCAGGGCAGTGTCACCTGGCCTTTGCCGCCGCGCGTACGCCCCGATCTGCCCAACCATGATCCCGCCACGCTGGCGCAGTATCTGCAGACGGCGCCGCTGGAAGAGGTCGATATCGCCGACCCGCTGTGGTGGGAAAGCGATACCAACCACGTCTATTTCAAGCGGCTGCGCGAGGAAGCGCCGGTGTTCTTCACCAGTGTCAACAGCCAGCGCCATCGCGGCTTCTGGAACGTCACGCGCTGGAACGACGTGATGGCGGTGGACACCAACCACCAGGTCTTTTCCTCCGAAGCCACGCTGGGCGGCATCACGCTGTTCGACATGGACCAGGACTTCATCATGCCGATGTTCATCGCGATGGATCCGCCCAAGCATGACGTGCAGCGCAAGGCCGTGAACCCGATCGTGTCGGGCCAGAACCTGGCCAGCTATGAGTCGCTGATCCGCGAGCGCACCCAGGAAGTGCTGGACGGCCTGCCGCGCGGCGAAGCCTTCGACTGGGTTGATCGCGTGTCCATCGAGCTGACCAGCCGCATGCTGGCCACGCTGTTCGGCTGGCCGCAGGAACGCCGCCGCATGCTGACCTATTGGTCGGACATTTCGACGTCGGACCCGGAACTGCCGGGCAATCCGTCGAAGGAAGAGCGTCAGGCCATCCTTTTGGGCATGCTGCAGGAATTCACCATGCTGTGGAACGAGCGGGTGAACAGCGAGCCGACCAACGACCTCGTTTCGATGCTCGCCCACAACCCGGCGACCCGCAACATGCCGCCGATGGAGTTCATGGGGAACCTGGTGCTGCTGATCGTCGGCGGCAACGACACCACCCGCAACTCGATCACCGGCGGCCTGTATTTCCTCAACAGGAATCCGGGCGAATATGCCAAGCTGAAGGCCAACCACGGCCTCGTCGAGAACATGGTCAGCGAGATCATCCGCTACCAGACGCCGCTCGCCCACATGCGCCGCACCGCGCTGCAGGACACGGTGCTGGGCGGCCAGCTGATCCACAAGGGCGACAAGGTGGTGATGTGGTATTCGTCGGCCAACCGCGATGACACGGTTCTGGACCGGCCGGACGAGTTCATCATCGACCGCCCGCGCGCCCGCCAGCACATGAGTTTCGGCTTTGGCATCCACCGCTGTGTTGGCAACCGGCTCGCCGAACTGCAGCTGAAAATCCTTTGGGAGGAGATCCTGAAGCGTTTCGATCACATCGAGGTCGTCGAGGAGCCGGAGCGCGTGCCGAGCGCCTTCGTGCGCGGCTACAAGAAGATGATGGTGCGGATTCCGGCCTGAACGAGGGAACAGATGGTCAAGATCATTTACGTCGAGCACAACGGTGCCCGTCACGAAGTCGATGTGCCGGAAGGCGAGAATCTGATGGAAGGCGCGGTGCAGAACAATGTTCCGGGCATTGACGGCGATTGCGGCGGCAACGCCGCCTGCGCCACCTGCCACTGCTATATCCCGTCGGAATGGGAGGCGCTGACGGGTGAGCGCAGCGACCAGGAAGACGCAATGATCGAGCTGGCGGATACCGCCAGGCCGAACAGCCGGCTGGCGTGCCAGATAAAGGCGTCGTCGGCGCTGGACGGGCTGGAAGTCCATATGCCGGCAACGCAGCACTGATCGCAGCGCAGGTGGGCGCGCGTGCCGCGCGCGGACTCGCGCAAGATCGGCCGGCGAATAAAGGGCGGGAGCATTCTCCCGCCCTTTTCGTGTTTCGTCCGACGGCATGGCTTTGCCACGCCCCCTTTCTTCCTTCTCTTCTTCCTTCCTTCCGCGTTCCTCCCCGCCCGTATTCACACCCTCTTGCCCCGCCGCTCCCTCAGCCGCATAACCCGCGCCAAACAGGGAGACTCCACCATGACCATCCGCCCGCTCATCCTCGCCGCCCTCATCGCCGCGCCGGCCTGCGCCGCCCCGGTGCAGCAGGCCGCGCCCAACGTGCCGGAAAAGCGTCCGGCCTTTGCCGGCCAGACCCGGGCCGAGGCGGTGACGGCGAAGACGCAGCTGGCGGTTACCGAGATTGCCACGGGCCTGAACAGGCCGTGGGGCGTTGCCGTGATGACGGACGGCCGCTTCCTCGTCAGCGAGAAGGCCGCCGGTCGGCTGACCATCGTTGGCGCCGACGGCACCAAGACGCCGGTGACCGGCACGCCTGCCACGGATGCCCGCAACCAGGGCGGGATGCTGGGCGTGGCCATTCCGGGCGATGGCTGGGTCTATTGGAGCTATGCCGAGCCGCGCGAAGGCGGCAACGGCACGGCGGTGGCGCGCGGCCACCTGGTTGGCAGCGAGATGCGCGACGTGGCGGTGATCTTCCGCCAGATGCCGACGCTGGATGCCGCCCAGCATTATGGTGGCCGGCTGGTGTTTCCCAAGGATGGCACACTGATCATCACGCTGGGTGAGCGCTCGATCCTGCCGGGGCGCATGCAGGCGCAGAAGTTGGACAGCCTGCTTGGGAAGATCGTGCGCGTGAACCGTGACGGTTCGGTGCCGAAAGACAATCCCTTTGTCGGCAAGGATGGCGCGCGCCCGGAAATCTGGTCGTACGGCAACCGCAACGTCCAGGGCGCCGCGCTCGATGCCAGGGGCCGGCTGTGGGAGGTGGAGCATGGTCCGCAGGGCGGGGATGAGCTGAACCTGATCGTCAAGGGCAAGGATTATGGCTGGCCCAGCATCGGGTATGGCGAAGAATATTCGGGCAAGCCGATCAGCGACAACGCCACCCAGGCGCCGGGCATGGAACAGCCAGTCTATTATTGGGATCCGGTGATTGCGCCGTCTGGCATGATCTTCCACAGCGGCAAGGCCGCGCCAGAGTTCAAGGGCAATATCTTCGTTGGCGGCCTGCGCTCCATGGCGCTGGTGCGGCTGGTGCTGAAGGGCGACAAGGTGGTGGGCGAGGAGCGCCTGCTAACCGACCGCAAGGAGCGTGTCCGGGATGTCATCGAAGGGCCGGCGGGCGAGATGTACCTGCTGACGGATGATGTGAACGGCAAGCTGCTGAAGGTCACCCCGGTGCCGTGATCGCTGCTGCTTGACCGCGCGCACGCACTTCGCTAAGCGCGCCACTCCAAAACCCCACGCGGGGGGACATATCCGGTGCCTGACACAGGTCAGACCACTCCCCCGCGGCGGCCCAACCGGAGGTAAGATACTATGGCGGCTCCCGTCGTTTCCATGGCGCAACTGCTTGAAGCCGGCGCCCATTTCGGTCACCAGACCCACCGCTGGAACCCGAAGATGAAGCCATACATCTTCGGCGAGCGCAACGGCGTTCACATCATCGACCTGTCGCAGACCGTGCCGCTGTTCGCGCGCGCTCTCGATTTCGTGCGCGCCACCGTGCAGCACGGCGGCAAGGTGCTGTTTGTCGGTACCAAGCGCCAGGCGCAGGACCCGATTGCCGAAGCCGCCCGTCGCTGCGGCCAGCACTATGTCAACCACCGCTGGCTGGGCGGCATGCTCACCAACTGGAAGACCATCTCGGGCTCTATCCGCAAGTTCAAGCAGCTGGAAGAAACCCTTTCGGGCGACACCACCGGCCTGACCAAGAAGGAAGTGCTGAAGCTCACCCGCGAGCGTGACAAGTTCGAAGCATCGCTGGGCGGCATCCGTGACATGGGCGGCCTGCCGGAAGTGATCTTCATCATCGACGTCAACAAGGAAGAGCTGGCGGTCAAGGAAGCCAACGTGCTGGGTATCCCTGTGGTGGCCATCCTCGATTCCAACACCGATCCGAGCGGCATCGCCTTCCCGGTTCCGGGCAACGACGACGCCAGCCGCGCCATCCAGCTCTATGTCAACGCCATCTGCGATGCGGTGATCGATGCCCGCCAGGGCCGCGCTGCCGACATGGGCGTTGATCTGGGCGCGATGGAAGAGGCCCCGGTGGAATTTGTCGCCGAGGCCGAAGCCGCCGAAGCGCCGACCGAAGCCTGAGGCTTCACCCACCCGAACAGCGGGAGGCTGGGCGCCACGGGTGCCCGGCCTCTTGTCACAAGCAATTCATGATGGCCGTGCATGGCGCGGCTGCCACATCAAAAGGAGCATCCCATGGCTGAAATCACCGCCAGCATGGTGAAGGATCTGCGCGACAAGACCGGCGCGGGCATGATGGACTGCAAGAAGGCCCTGGCCGAAACCGCTGGCGACATGGAAGCCGCCGTCGATTGGCTGCGTGCCAAGGGTCTGGCTGCTGCCGCCAAGAAGGCCGGCCGCACCGCCGCTGAAGGCCTGGTCGGCGTTGCCGTGTCGGGCACCAAGGGCGCCGCTGTCGAAGTGAACAGCGAAACCGATTTCGTTGCCAAGAACGACATCTTCCAGGCCTTTGTGTCGACCGTGACCGGCCTTGCGCTGACCACCGGTGCCGATGCCGAGGCGCTGGCTGCCATGCCGTTCCCGGGCGGCGAAGGCAGCGTTGCCGACAAGCTGACCGCCAACATCGCCACCATCGGCGAGCACCAGTCGCTGCGCCGCACGGCCACGCTGGAAGTTGCCCAGGGCGTTGTCGCCTCCTACGTCCACAACGCGATTGCGCCGGGCATCGGCCGCATCGGCGTGCTGGTCGGCCTGGAATCGGCTGCTGCTGCCGACGTGCTGGAGCCGCTGGCCAAGCAGATCGCCATGCACGTGGCCGCTGCCAACCCGATGGCGCTGGACGAAGCCGGCCTTGATCCGGCGCTGGTCGAGCGTGAGCGCGCCATTGCCCGCGAAAAGGCCGCCACCAGCGGCAAGCCGGCCGAGATCATCGAAAAGATGATCGAAGGTGGCGTTCGCAAGTTCGCGCAGGAATCGACACTGGTGAACCAGATCTTCGTGATCGACGGCAAGTCGAAGGTGAGCGACGTCGTTGCTGCCGCCGCCAAGGCGGCCGGCACCCCGATCACGCTGAAGGGCTTTGTCCGCATGCAGCTGGGCGAAGGCATCGAGAAGCAGCAGAGCGATTTCGCTGCCGAAGTGGCTGCCGCCGCCGGCCTGTAATCGCGGATTGCTTGCGAATTGGGGCGGGCCGGGGGCAACTCCGGCCCGCTCTTTTCATGTTCGGCCCCGACAGCGCGGCTTGTCCACGCATTTTCTGTCCTCGCCGCTTGGCAGGGCGGGCAAGCACGGCTAGTGACCTGTCATCCCGATACAGTTGACCAGAGACCTCCATGCCCGGTTTCAAACGCATCCTTCTCAAACTGTCCGGCGAAGTGCTGATGGGGCAGGGTGCCTATGGCATCGATCCCGAACAGGTGGCGCGCATCGCCGGTGAGGTGAAGGCGGTGCATGACACCGGGGTGGAGCTGTGTGTCGTCGTGGGCGGCGGCAACATCTTCCGCGGGCTGGCGGCTGCGGCCAAGGGCTTTGATCGCGGCAGTGCCGATTACATGGGCATGCTGGCCACCGTGATGAACGCGCTGGCGATGCAGAATGCGCTGGAAAACATCGGCGTCGTCACCCGCGTCCAGTCGGCCATTCCGATGCCGAGCGTGTGCGAGCCCTACATCCGCCGCCGCGCCGAGCGTCACCTGGAAAAGGGCCGCGTGGTGATCTTTGCCGCTGGCACCGGCAACCCGTTCTTCACGACGGATACCGGCGCTGCCCTGCGCGCTGCCGAAATGAACTGTGATGCGCTGTTCAAGGGCACCAGTGTCGATGGCGTCTATGATGCCGATCCCAAGCAGGTGGCCACCGCGCTCCGTTATGAAAAGGTCAGCTATTCCAAGGTGCTGGCCGACAATCTGAAGGTGATGGACGCCAGCGCCGTGTCCATGTGCCGCGACAACGATATTCCCATCATCGTGTTCAACATCCGCGAACCCGGCACGCTGCTGGCCGTGGTGCAGGGTGAGGGCACCTCAACCATCGTGACAGGAGACGCCAATGGCTGATTTCGAGCCGGGCCCGTTCAAGGCCGATCTGGAGCGCCGCACCACCGGTGCCATCGAAGCGCTGAAGCATGATCTGACCGGGCTTCGCACCGGGCGCGCCAACACGGCGCTGCTCGATCCGGTGCAGGTCGAAGTCTATGGCTCGATGATGCCGCTGAACCAGCTGGCCACCGTGGCCGCGCCGGAACCGCGCATGCTGTCGGTGCAGGTGTGGGATCGTTCCAATGTGACGCCGGTGGAAAAGGCGATCCGCTCCGCCGGCCTTGGTCTCAACCCGATCACCGACGGGCAGACGCTGCGCCTGCCGATCCCGGACATGACCGAGGAACGCCGCAAGGAAATGGTAAAGCTGGCCGGCAGCTATGCCGAAAAGGCCAAGATCGCCGCGCGCAACGTGCGCCGCGATGGCATGGAAGCGCTGAAGGCCGCCGAGAAGAAGGGCAAGATCAGCCAGGACGAGCAGAAGCGCCTGGAAGCCGATGTACAGAAGATCACCGACAAGGCGATGACCGACATCGACGCCGCCGTCGCCGCCAAGGAAAAGGAAATCCTGGGCAAGTGACGCTCGCTGCCGCCTCGCAGGCGGGCGGCGGTGGGGACGATCCCGCAGCCGGACCGTGCCGCCACCTTGCGATCATCATGGATGGCAATGGCCGCTGGGCGAAATCGCGCCGGTTGCCACGCATCGCCGGCCACCGCGAAGGGGTGGAGGCGGTGCGCCGCGTGGTCGAGGCGGCGCCTGGCCTGGGCCTCGAAGTCCTGACGCTCTATGCCTTTTCCAGCGAGAACTGGAAGCGTCCGGCGGACGAGGTCACTGACCTCATGGGCCTGCTGCGCCATTATGTGAGCCATGAAATCGACAATCTGCACCGCAACAATGTCTGCCTGGATTTCATCGGCGACTGGCGGTCGCTGAAGCCCGATCTGGTGGCGTTGCTGGATGCGGCGCGGGTGCGGACGGCGGGCAACACCGGCCTCAAGCTGGTGATGGCGCTGAACTATGGCGGGCAGGGCGAAATCGTCCGGGCCGCACGCGCGCTGGCAGCCAAGGCCGCAGCCGGCACGCTTGATCCCGACGGCATCACCGCCGAGATGGTGGAAGCCCATCTTGATACCGCTGGCCTGCCGCCGCCTGATGCCGTGCTGCGGACATCCGGAGAACTGCGGCTGTCGAACTTCCTGCTGTGGCAGGTTGCCTATGCCGAATTCCTGGTCACCGACACGCTGTGGCCGGATTTCGATGGGGCTGCGCTGGCCAACGCGCTGGCCGAGTTCTCGCGGCGCGAACGCCGCTTTGGCGGGCGCTGATCATGGCGGCGAGCCAGTTGCAGCAGCGCGTGGTGACCGGTGTCGTGCTGGTTATCGCCGCTGTCGCCGCGCTGTGGTTTGGCGGTTACCCCTTTGCGGCGCTGGTCGCAGCCGCCGTGCTGGTGATGTTCACCGAATGGACGGCGATGCACCGCCTGCCGTTGCTGCTGCGGCGGATGGGGCTGGCGTTGCTGGCCATCGTGGTGTGGATCGCCGCCATTCTGGGCCAGCCGAACGAGGCGCTGATGCTGCTGGGCGGTGGTGCCGGGTTGATCGGGCTGTTTGCCGGCAGGATGCGGCGCGGCGATGGCCGGCCGATGGTTCTGGGTCTGCTGTATTGCGGGCTGCCGGCGGTGGCGCTGGTCTGGCTGCGCGCCGCGCCGTGGGGCTTTCATGCCACGCTGTTCGTGATGGCGGTGGTGTGGGGTGCGGATATCTTCGCCTATTTCACCGGCCGTGCCGTGGGCGGGCCGAAACTGGCGCCCGGCATCAGCCCGAACAAGACATGGAGCGGCGCCCTTGGCGGCCTCGCCGGTTCGCTGGCTGTTGCCGGCGGCATGTGCCTGCTGTGGCCGGGTTATGCCAATCTGGAAGGGGCAGGACGGCTGCTGGTGATTGCTGCGCCGCTCGCGGTGGTGTCGATCCTGGGCGATCTGTATGAAAGCGCCCTGAAGCGCCGCGCCGGGGTGAAGGACAGCGGGTCCATCCTGCCGGGCCATGGCGGGGTGATGGACCGGCTCGACGGGCTGGTGCCGGCGGCGGTGGCAGGTGCGGCGGCCTTTGCAGCAACGGGGTGGGCGGGATGACGCGCAGTCTGACGATCCTGGGCGCAACCGGTTCGGTGGGCAGCCAGACGCTTGATCTGGTTGCCCGCAATCCCGGCCGCTGGCGGGTGGAGGCGATCACCGCCGGCAGCGATGTCGCCGGGCTGGCGCAGGCGGCCAGGGACTGCGGTGCGCGGTTTGCCGCGATTGCCGATGCGTCGAAGGGCGCGGCGCTGAAAGAGGCGCTGGCCGGCAGCGGCATCGATTGCGGGGCAGGGGAGAGCGCACTGGTCGATGCCGCCGCGCGCGATGCCGAGATCGTGATCACCGCCATCGTCGGGGCGGCGGGCCTGGCGCCCACCATGGCCGCGGTGAAGCGCGGCGCGCAGATCGGGATCGCCAACAAGGAAACGCTGGTCTGTGCCGGCCCGGTGGTCACGGCGGCGGCCGCGAAACACGGCGCGACGCTGCTGCCGGTGGACAGCGAGCACAACGCCATCTTCCAGGTGTTTCCGCACGATGACCCGGCGCAGGTCGAGCGCGTGATCCTGACCGCCAGCGGTGGCCCGTTCCGGCAGCGCAGCCGCGAAGAGATGCGCGGCGTGTCGGTGGCCGATGCCTGCAAGCATCCGACATGGAGCATGGGTGCCAAGATCAGCATCGATTCGGCGACGCTGATGAACAAGGGGCTGGAACTGATCGAGGCGGCGCAGCTGTTCCCGGTGCCGGTCAGCAAGCTCGACGTCATCGTTCACCCGCAATCGGTCATCCATTCGATGGTCGAATATGTCGATGGCAGCGTGCTGGCGCAGCTGGGCAGCCCCGATATGCGGATCCCGATCGCCTATGCGATGGGATGGCCGGAACGCATCGCCACGCCGGCGGCGCGTCTCGACTTCGCAGCGGTCGCCAACCTCAGCTTTGAAGCGCCTGATCTGGAACGCTTTCCCTGCCTGCGCCTCGCGTGGGATGCGATGCGGGCGGGCGGCAGTGCGCCCTGTATCCTGAATGCTGCCAACGAAATCGCCGTGGCGGCGTTCATCGCCGGGCAAGCCGGTTTCCTTGATATCGATGCCATCGTGGCGGAAACTCTGGACAAGGTGGCTTCGGGCCCGGTGGCAACGCTGGAAGAGGTGGTGGCGATCGACGCTGCTGCTCGCGAAACGGCGCGCGCGCTGGTGGCACGGTGCGCGGCATGACCGGCCTGCTGCCGCAACCCGGCCTGTTGTTCACCCTCGCCAGTTTCGTGGCGATGATCGCGGTGCTGGTGGTCGTGCACGAAGGTGGCCATTATCTGGCCGGCCGGCTGTTCAACACGAAGATCGAGGCCTTTGGCGTCGGTTTCGGCCGGGAATTGTTCGGGTGGAGCGACCGCAGAGGCGTGCGCTGGCGCATCAACGCCATCCCGCTGGGCGGCTATGTGAAATTCGTCGGCGACATGAACGAGGTCAGCCAGGTCGATCCTGCCATCCTGGCCCTGCCGGAACAGGATCGCCGCGGCCTGTTTGCCTTCCTGCCGCTGTGGCAGCGCGCCATCATCGTGGCGGCCGGCCCGGCGATCAATTTCCTGTTCGCCATTGTCATCCTTGCCGGCTTCAACCTCGCGCTGGGCCATCAGGCCTCGCCCCCGGTGATCGACCGTGTCATGCCGGGCAGTGCCGCCGAACGGGCCGGCCTGAAGGCGGGTGACCGCATCCTCGAAGTCGACGGCACGCCGGTCACGCGGTTCGAGGACATCATGTCCGAAGTCGTCACCGGCACCGGCCAGCCGGTGGCACTGGTGCTGCAGCGCGGCGGCGACACGCTGCGCATGGCCATCCGTCCCGCGATGGTGGAAAGCCGCGATCGCTTTGGCAACGTCTCCCGCCATCCGCGCCTGGGCATCGCCCGCCCGCCCGAAGTGGTGGAAGAGGTCGGCCCGGTGGACGCCGTGCGCTGGGCGGTGATCGATACCTGGAGCATCACCCAGACCATCGGGCGCACCCTGCGCCAGGTGGTGATGGGCGAGCGCGACATCCGCGAGATGGGCGGCCCGGTGAAGACGGCGCAGATTGCCGGCCAGCAGGCCAGCCTGGGGCTGGTGTCGGCAGTGGCCTTCATGGCGTTCTTCTCGATCAACCTCGGCTTCATCAACCTGCTGCCCATCCCCATGCTGGACGGCGGTCATCTTCTGCTTTACGGCATCGAGGCCGTGCGGCGGCAGCCACTGGCGGAAAAGGTGCAGCAATGGGCCTTCATGTCGGGATTTGCCGCACTGATGTCGCTGATGGCCGTGTTGACCTGGCACGACATGGGTTCGGTCGGCATCTGGAACCGTCTGGCGAGCTGGCTGGGATGATGTCCGCTGCCGGATTTCGCGTTTCTTGCGCCTGCACCGCTGGATCAACCGGCGGGCGGCATGACCGAGTGGTGGGAAACTGGTGGGGTTGATGGAAGCCAATTTCGCGATGGCCAGCACCGGGACTGATCGGCGTGTTGCCGGATGGCGGCATCCGGCGGCGCTGCTGCTGCTGACGACGGCGCTGGGTGCGCTGGCGACGCCGGCGGCTGCCCAGCGGCGTCCGCGCCCCGCGCAGGAGCCGCCGCGCCCGTCGGCTGAAGCGGAAGCCCGTGCGTCGGAATCGCGCAACCAGTCGGCCCTGCCGGCCACTGCCGCCAACGCCGGCATCGTGCGCTCTGTCGTGGTGCGCGGCACCGAGCGTCTGGAGCCTGAAACCGTCCGCTCTTACCTCAACCTCGCTATCGGCGACCGTTATGATCGCGACGCGCTCGATACCGCGCTGAAGTCGCTTTATGCCTCCGAACTCTTTGCCGATGCGACGATCCGCGACGACAATGGCGCGCTGATCGTCGAGGTGAAGGAAAATCCGGTGATCAACCGGATCATCATCGAAGGCGCCAAGCGGGTGAAGGAGGAGAAGATCCGCGAGGAAATCCGCCTCGCGCCGCGCCAGATCTTCACCCGTTCCAAGACCCGCGCTGATCTTGGCCGCATCCTCGAACTCTACCGCCGTGGTGGCCGCTTTGCCGCCAGTGTGGAGCCCAAGATCGTCCAGCTGGAACAGAACCGCGTCGATGTGGTGTTCGAGATCAGCGAGGGCCCGAAATCCAAGATCCGCCAGATCAACATCCTTGGGAACACCAAGTTCAAGGAAGGCGAGATCCGCAAGCAGATGGCATCGAAGCAGGCGCGGGGCTGGCGCTTCTTCACGTCGAACGACACCTATGATCCCGACCGCCTTGCCTATGACCAGCAGAAGCTGCGCCAGTTCTACCTGACGCAGGGCTATGCCGATTTCCGGGTCGCGTCGGTGGTGGCCGAACTGACCCCCGACAAGCAGGACTTCATCGTCACCTATGTCGTGGAAGAGGGGGATCGCTACAAGTTCGGCAAGGTCGAGCTGGAGAGCCAGCTGCGCGATATCAAGCCCAAGGAATTCAAGCCGATCATCCGGATGAAGGAAGGCGACTGGTACGACGCGCAGGCGATCGAGAATACCGTTGAGGCGCTGTCCGAAACCGCCGGTCTGCTGGGCTATGCCTTTGCCGACGTGCGCCCGCAGTTCGATCGCAACAAGGAAGACCTCAAGATGAACGTCACCTTCCAGATCGGGGAGGTGCCGCGCGTCTATGTGGAAAAGGTGGCCATCAACGGCAACACCATCACCCACGACAACGTGATCCGCCGCGAGTTCCGCCTGGCCGAAGGCGATGCCTTCAACTCGATCAAGGTGAAGCGCACCAAGGACCGCCTGCTCGGCCTCGGCTTCTTCCAGGACAAGCTCGACATCGAGCAGAAGCCCGGCACCACGCCCGATCGGATCGTGCTGGAAACCAACATCCAGGAACGCCCGACCGGCGAGTTGCAGCTGTCGGCCGGCTTCTCGTCGATCGAACGCTTCATCTTCTCGGCCAGCGTGCGCCAGCGCAACTTCCGCGGGCGTGGGCAGGAACTGCGCCTGTCGGGCAACATCTCCAGCTTTGCCCGCTCGGTCGAAGCCGGCTTCACCGAACCCTATCTGGGCGGTCGCAACCTCGCGCTGGGCGTCGACATCTTCCGCCGCGATTTCCGGTCGTTCCGTTTCACCGGCAACAACACGCGCGACACGACCTACACCCAGGTTTCAACCGGCTTCCAGATCCGCACCGGGTTTTCGATCACCGAATATTGGGCGGCCTCGCTGCGTTATGGCCTCAGCCGCGAACAGATCGGGCTGGACGAGGAGGTGTTCTTCACCAACGGCGTCTGCGATCCGCTGCGCGCGGGCCGATTCCTGTGCGAACAGCTGGGCAACCGCACGGTGTCCACCATCGGTTACTCGCTGATCTACAACAGCCTCAACAACATCCGTCTGCCGTCGGCCGGCCAGCGCCTGACTTTCAGCCAGGATCTGTCGGGTCTGCCCATCGGGATCAAGTTCCTGACCACGCGCGCCAATTATGATTATTTCATGCCGCTGTTCGGGTCGGGCTTCGTGCTCAACCTCGGCGCGGAAGGCGGTTATGCCACCGGTTATGGCGGGCAGGACGTGATCCTCACCAACCGCTTCTTCCTTGGCCAGCCGCAGTTCCGTGGCTTCAACATCCGCGGCGTCGGCCCGCGCGTGTTGCGCCGCCCGCTCGGCCTTGATGGCCTGCCCGTGCAGGATCGCCGTCAGGCGCTGGACGATGCGCTGGGCGGCCGCGCCTATTATCTCGCCCGCGCCGAAGTTCGCATCCCGCTGGGTTCGGCCGGCAGCGAACTGGGCCTGCGCCCGTCGGTATTTGTCGACGTTGGCGCGCTGTGGAGCCTGAAGACGCCGACGCTGACCTGCCAGGACGGCCCCAATGGCCCGGCACCGCAGGTGGCCGGCCAGGTCGCGCCCTGCCTGCCGACGGATGGCATCTCGTCGGGCTTCGTCGAGGAATTCCTTGGGAATACACCGAAACCGCGTGTTTCGGTGGGTATCGGGGTCAACTGGAACTCGCCGTTCGGGCCGTTCCGTTTCGATCTCGCCAAAGCCCTGGTCAAACAGCCGGGCGATGATCCGCAACTGTTCCAATTCAACGTAGGGACTGCATTCTGATGAAGAAGATTCTGATTGCGCTGGCACTGGCCAGTGCGGCCACCCCGGTCCTGGCGCAGCAGCTGCCGCCGGCCGTGATCGTCACCGTCGATCGCCAGGAAATGATCGCCACGTCGGCCGCCGCCAAGGCTGCCCAGGCCGAACTGAAGCCCAAGGCCGATGCCCTGAACGCCCGCCTGAACCAGCTGCGGACCAGCCTGTCGGCCGAGGAAAAGACCCTGCGCGACACCCAGCCCCAGCAGGGTGCGGCGCCCGCCGCCGTGCAGGCGTGGCAGGCCAAGGTGCGCGATTTCGATACGCGCCGCGGCCAGGCCGATCAGGAACTGCAGCGCCGCCAGGCCGAAATCCAGCAGTCGGAACAGTGGGTCGTCAAGCAGATCAACGATGGCGCCCAGCCGATCATCAGCCAGATCATGCGCGAACGCGGCGCCAACATCGCCGTTGACGAGCAGGTGACCATCCAGCACGCCGCCGCCATCGACATCACCGCCGACGTGGTGGCCCGTCTCGACAAGGCGCTGCCCAAGGTGTCGACCACGCCGCCGGCTGCTCCGGCTGCCGCTCCGGCGCCCGCCGCTGGCACCGCCCCGCCGCGCTGATGAGCGACGCCACCGCAACCACGGCCAGCACCGCCGACGTGCTGGCCGTGATGGCCCTGCTGCCGCATCGGTTCCCGATGCTGCTGGTTGACCGGGTGATCGACATGATCCCCGGTCAATCCGCGACCGGCATCAAGGCCGTCACCATCAACGAGCCCTTTTTCGCCGGCCACTTCCCGGCGCGGCCGGTGATGCCGGGCGTGCTGATTGTCGAGGCGCTGGCCCAGACGGCCGGCGTGCTGGCCATCCATACCGCGCGGGCGAAGGCACTGGCGGCGGGTGAGGCCAATGCCATGGCCGATCGCCTTGTCTATTTCATGGCGATCGAAAACGCCAAGTTCCGCCAACCCGTGGAACCGGGCTGCCTGCTGCACCTGAAGGTGGAGATCGTGCAGGATCGTGGCCGGGTGGCAAAGTTCGCCGGCCGCGCCGAAATCGACGGCAAGCTGGCCGCCGAATGCAATTTCACTGCCATGATTGCCGACCCGCCCAGCGCCTGATGGTGGCGGCATGACCCCATTGCAGGGCGCGATGCTCAGGCCCATATAGCGGGCATGAGCATCGCACTTGCCCCCGTGCTGCTGATCGCCGGCATCCTGTCGGCCAGCCAGTTTGCCGCCGATGTCGCCAGGAGCGGCCCCAAGCCTGCCGTCCAGCACCTGATCGATGGTGGCGACTGGGGCCGGGTGATGGGCGCCATTCGCGGCGGTTCGGCCGACTGGATCGCACTGGCGCCGGAACTGGCGCGCGGTGCTGATGCCGCGCGCGGCACTGAATTGACCGTCGCGCTCGCTGCGGCCCTGCCGCGCGCGCCATCGGAAGTGCTTGCGGTGGTTGACCTGCGTCGCGGCCCCGTGCTGGGCGTGCAGGCCGTGTGCGGTGCCCCCGATGGCAGCCATGCGCCGCAAGCACACGCAGCCTATGTTGCCGACGCCCGCGAGGCGGTGGAATTGCTGCCCGATGTTGCCGCGGTTGGCCGCGCCAAGGCCGTGTGCCTCAAGGAGCTGGCGCAGGCCCGGTAACCTTGGCGGCGACCTTGGGCGCGCGGGACGCCCACAGGCAGGCCCAGGCAATGATGGCTGCGCCCAGCAACGTCGTGGCGGACACCGCTTCATCAAACACCAGCCAGCCGAGCAGCGCCGCCCACGGCAGCGCGCTGTATTCCAGCACCGCCGATACCTGCGCTTCCAGGTGGACATAGCCGCGCGCCATCAGCTGCACGCCGATGTTGCCCGCCAGCCCTGTCGCCATCATCAGCGCCAGATCGGGAAGGGAGGGCAGGCTGGCCCCCACGGCAAACGGCGACAGCCAGAGCATCGGCACCACTGCCGCCACCAGCGTGATGGCGGTGGCGCCATCGGCTGCCGCGCGCGACCGCATGATCACTGCCGACGCGCCATAGAGAATGGCTGCCAGCACTGCCGCTGCCGCCGCCAGCAATTGCCCGGTTGACAGATCGGGCATGCCGCCCGCCGTCACCAGCACGCCGATGAAGCCGATGGCACCCGCTGCCACATAGCGTGGCTGCACCGGCTCCTTCAGATAGAGCGCCGCCATGAATGGCACCGCCAGCGGCCCGACGAAGGTGAGGGTGAGCACCAGCGCCAGCGGCAGGCGGGTGATCGACCAGAAGAAGGCCAGTGCCATCACGGCCAGCAGGCTGCCACGCACCAGGTTGGGCATCAGCCCGCCCGGTGCCAGCCACGGCCGGCCCTGCCATTGCCATACCGCCAGCGCGATGATGGTGCCGCTGGCATAGCGCCCGAAGGTCGCCAGCGGCGCGCCGTGGCGCAGCGCCAGCCATTTCATCAGGGCATCCAGCACGCACAGCGCACCGATGCCGGCCAGCACCAGCAGCAACGACGACACGCGCGCAGGGTGGCCGGCGGACATGGCCACCCATTACAGTGCCGGGGGGTGGCGCGTCTACCGCCCCAGTTCGCGGATCAGGCGGGTGGCGAGGTACAGCCGGCGCGGGATGGCTGCGATCTCGATATATTCATCCGCACTGCTGTGATAGCCAAAGCCGGGCAGGCCCAGCGCTTCGAGCACGGGCACACCAGCGCGCGCGGCAAAGGCCGCATCGGTGCCGCCACCGGAACGCGGCACGACAAACAGATCCGGCCCGCCCGCTTCCTGATAGATTGATCGCGCCCGCTCGATCAGCTTCAACCCGGCAGCATCGGCCGTGAACGCCGGGCGATTGATCTTCACGGTCACATCGATCTTCGCGCCGGCCACCGCCGGGGTCGCCAGCCGCTGTTTCAGCTTGGCTTCAAAGGCGCGCACGCCTTCGTCGCTGGTCTCGCGCAGGTCGCCGATCAGCGTCACCTCGTCCGGGATCATGTTGCGCGCGTCACCTTCCTGTTCGACCTGCGTCCAGTTGAACCGCCGCTTGCCCGGTCCCTGGTCAAGGTCCTTGGTCGCCGTGATGACGTGCGCAGCTTCGACCAGCGCGTTGATGCCCTGTTCGGGCGCGTTGCCGGCGTGGGCGGCGCGGCCGATGATGCGTGCCGTGACGGTGTTGGTGCCCGACGTGCCGGCAACCAGCCCTTCGGCCGGGGTGGACAGGGTCGGCTCGAAGCTCAGCACGGCGGTCTGGCCCCGGGCAAGTTCGGTGATCAGATCGCCCGATCCCGGTGAGCCGATTTCCTCGTCGGGGTTGAAGGCAATGGTGAGCTGGCCATAGTCCGCCGGTTTCAGCAGCCGGAGTGTCGACAGGATCACGGCGATGCCGCTCTTGTCATCAGCGATGCCGGGGCCATAGGCGCGGCCATTTTCGACGCGCCAGGGCGTCTCGGCGAGTTGGCCGCGCGTGTAGACCGTATCCATGTGCGACAGCAGCAAAAGCCGCCCCCTGCCGGTCCCGGTGAAGCGGCCAACGATGATGTCTGCCCGCGTGCCGGGCTTGCCCTTGACCCGCTCGACGGTGGCGCCGCGCGCCTTCAGGGCATCGGCGAGCAGATTGCCGATGGCGACCAGGCCTTGCGTGTCGTAACTGCCGCTTTCGACGTTCACCAGTTGCTCCAGCGTGGCAAGCGTGGCCGGTGCTTCGGCCGCGGCGGCCTTCAGCAGATCGGCATCGGGCCTGGCCACCGCAACCGGCGCCGGCTTCTGCAGGCCGGCGGGCTGGGCAAGCACCGGCGCGGCGGCCAGCAGCAGTTGCGGGATCAGGATGGCGCGCAGGTTCATCTCATTCTCCTTGTTGGCCGGCGATGCTAAGCGAATGTGATGCAGGCGTCACGGGTTGAGATCGCCTGGTGTGTTGATGTTTGGCAGCAGCCCGAGATCAACGATACGCGCCGCCGCGCCCGCCACCCACAGGCGTACCTGTCGGCCGCCGCCGGCAAGAAATGTGTCGATGCTGACGGCCAGTGCGACGGGCCAGATGCCCACAAGCGGTTGCCCCGCCGCATGGGCCGGGCCGTCGCCAAGCGAGGCCAGCCAGTTATTCGGAAGGGCAGGGCAATCGACCGGCAGGCAGGCGACGTGGCTGAAGCCATGCGCCGCGCCGTGATGCAGCGCGGCATTGAGCCCGCTCAGAGGCCCGAGACCGGGTGCTGGACGGTCGGCCAGCGCAATGACACCGGGCCAGTCTCGCCCGGCGACGGCAATGGCGTCACAGCCTGAAAGCGCGGCAATGCCATGGTCGATCAGCGGTCGCCCATCGAGCAGCGCCAGCGCCTTGTCGCTGCCAAAGCGCCGCGAGGCGCCGCCGGCGAGGACGACGCCGAGCCGCCTCATTTCGTCTCTTCGAACAGCTCCCGCCCGATCAGGTAACGGCGGATTTCCGACGTGCCGGCGCCGATTTCATACAACTTGGCATCGCGCAGCAGGCGCCCCGTGGGATAATCATTGATATAGCCGTTGCCGCCCAGGCACTGGATCGCTTCCAACGCCATCCAGGTCGCCTTTTCAGCCGTGTAGAGGATGCAGCCCGCGGCATCCTTGCGCGTGGTCTCGCCGCGATCGCAGGCCTGCGCCACGGCATAGGTGTAGGCGCGCGCGGTGGACAGCGCGACATACATGTCGGCCAGCTTGCCCTGCATCAGCTGGAACTGGCCGATGGGTTGGCCAAACTGCTGGCGTTCGTGAACATAGGGCACCACCACGTCCATGCAGGCCTGCATGATGCCGATGGGCCCGCCCGACAGCACCACCCGTTCATAATCCAGGCCGGACATCAGCACGCGCGCGCCGTTGCCCACGCCGCCCAGCACATTGGCAGCGGGCACGGTGCAATCCTCGAACACCAGCTCGCACGTGTCGGAGCCGCGCATCCCCAGCTTGTCGAGCTTTTGCGCGGTGGAAAACCCCTTCATGCCCTTTTCGATCAGGAAGGCGGTGACGCCGCGCGGGCCGGCGTCTGGATCGGTCTTGCCATAGACGACCAGCGTATCGGCGTGCGGACCGTTGGTGATCCACATCTTGTTGCCGTTCAGCACATAATCGCCATTGCCCTGCTGGTCGGCGCGCAGCTTCATGCCGATCACGTCGCTGCCGGCGCCGGGTTCCGACATGGCAAGGCTGCCGACATGATCGCCCGAGATCAGGCCGGGCAGATATTTCGCCTTCTGTTCGGCCGTGCCCCAGCGGGCGATCTGGTTGATGCACAGGTTGGTGTGTGCGCCATACGACAGGCCGACACTGGCCGAGGCGCGGCTGATTTCCTCCACCACGACGACATGGGCGAGATAGCCCAGCCCGATGCCGCCATCGGCTTCCGGCACGGTGATGCCGTGCAGGCCAAGCTCACCCATCCTGGGCCAAAGATCGCGCGGGAATGTGTTGGTGGCATCGATCTCGGCCGCGCGCGGGGCGATCTCGGCGGCGGCAAACGCGCGGACCGTATCGCGCAGCATCGCGATCGTTTCACCGTGCGCGAAATTGAGCTGGCTCAGCATGGGGGGGAGTCCTCTGTTATCAACGTTCGGCAGCGTCAGCCGATTTCGACCAGCATCATGCCGTCGGCGACCTGATCGCCCACGGCGACATGGACGGCCTGCACCGTGCCGCCGGCCCGTGCCATCAGTCGATGTTCCATCTTCATCGCCTCCAGCACCAGCAGGCGATCGCCTTCGGCCACGGTCTGGCCAGCTGTCACGTCGACCGCCAGCACACGGCCAGGCATGGGGGCGATCATGTGGGCGTGGCCGCCGCCGGCATCCCTGGCGCGGGGCGGGCGGGTGGCGATCGTCCAGCTTTGTCCGGCCAGGCGCACCTCGGCGCTGCCGTCGCCGGGAACGACCGTCGCCGGGATCAGGCTGCCGGCCAGATCGATGCAGACGCCGTGATCGCCCGTGCGCCATGCCGTCGCCTCGCCGATGCCGGGCAGGCCGCCAATGCGCCAGCGGTCACCGCCCATGGCGCGCAGGGCGATGCTGTGGCGGGTGTCGCCCCACCCCAGCCGCACATGGGTTTCAGCGGCCAGGTTGAGGCGGAAATTGAGCCTTCCGAACAGGCCGCCGGCAGCAGCATCGCGCGGCAGGCCCAGACCGAACGTGGCGGCCAGCAAGGCCGGTGCGGGGCAGTCTGCGGGCGGCGCCAGCACGTTGGCGTGGCGGGCGATGAAGCCGGTATCGACCTCGCCGGCCCGGAACGCGGCACTGTCAGCCAGGCGCGCCAGGAAGGCGCGATTGCATTTCAGGCCGGTCACCACGGTGGCATCCAGCGCGCCGACCAGCCGGTCGATGGCCTCCGCGCGGGTGGCGCCGTGGGCAATCACCTTGGCGATCATCGGATCATAATCCAGCCCGATGCGGCTGCCCTGTTCGACACCGGTATCGATGCGAACGCCGGGGCCCGTGCCAAACTCCAGCGCACTGATCGTGCCGGTGGCCGGCAGGAAGCCGCTGTCCGGATCTTCGGCATACAGCCGCGCTTCCATCGCCCAGCCGGTCACCGACAGTTCGTCCTGCGACCTGGGCAGCGCCTCGCCGCGGGCGACACGGATCTGCCATTCCACCAGGTCCTCGCCGGTGATGCACTCGGTCACCGGGTGTTCGACTTGCAGGCGGGTGTTCATCTCCATGAAGTAGAAGGCGGGATCGCCAGCCTCGTCCACCGTGTCGAGATCGAGGATGAACTCCACCGTCCCGGCGCCCTGATAGCCGATGGCATGGGCGGCGGTGACAGCCGCCACCCCCAGCGTGTGGCGCAGCCTGTCGGACAGGCCGGGGGCAGGGGCCTCCTCGATCACCTTCTGGTGGCGGCGTTGCAGCGAACAGTCGCGCTCGAACAGGTGGACGGCGTTGCCGTGGCTGTCGGCAAACAACTGCACCTCGACGTGGCGCGGGCGCTGGATCAGCTTTTCCAGCATCACCGCCGGGTTGCCGAACGCGGTTTCGCCCTCGCGCTGGGCAGCCATCAGGGCATCCTGCAATTCGGCCGGCCCGTGGACGGCGCGCATGCCCTTGCCGCCGCCGCCGGCCACCGCCTTGATCAGCAGCGGATAACCCACGCCCTCGGCCGCCTTCTGCAAGCGCACCAGGCTCTGGTCATTGCCCTGATAACCGGGCGTGATCGGCACGCCGGCCTTCTTCATGGCGGCCTTGGCCGTGTCTTTCAGGGCCATCACCCGCATGGCGCTTTCGGGCGGGCCGATGAAGATGATCCCGGCCTTTTTCAGCGCCTTGGCGAAATCGGCATTCTCGCTGAGGAAGCCATAGCCGGGGTGGACGGCATCCGCCCCGGTGCGCTTCGCCGCCGCGATGATCGCATCGATATCCAGATAGGCGCGGTCGCCGGTCAACGCCACGGCCTGGCCGGCCTCGCGCACGAACGGCGCATCGGCATCCGCGGGCGAATGGACCGCGACGGTGGCGATCCCCATCCGGTGCGCGGTGCGGATGACGCGGCGGGCGATTTCCCCGCGATTGGCGATCAGGATCTTCTTCATCGTGTCACTCGTCACTTGGGCGGGCAGCCCTTGGGGTCGGCGGTCCACCCGAATGTCGTCAGCACCCATTTGCCGTCCAGCTTGCTCCAGCCGAAACTGTCGATGCCGCAGTGGATACGCTTGCCATCGATATCGAGCGTGTAGGGCGCCCAGACATGGGCATAATCGCGGGTGATCATCACCTTCGATCGCACGATCCGCTCGTCGAACCTGCGCGGCGGCGCATTGCGGAAATTGTCGAACAACTGCTGGCGGGTCATCACCCGGAAACGGCTGCCGCCATCGGCCGGGAAATTCAGCACCTGGATGGTCAGCGAGGGATGCGTCATGGCTTCCGCAGCGTTGGCATCACCACGATTGAGCGCTGCCATGAACGCATCGGTGGCGGCCAGCACCTCGTCCTTCGGCGCGGCGGCGGCAGGCGCGGCGGCCAGCAGCAGGGCAAGGCCAGACAGAGTCGTGCCAAACAGCGACGTCATTCGATCACCCATGATGGTTTCCCCTTGTTCAGAAAGGCGCCGATGCCTTCACGCCCCTCCGCGCTGACCCGGCGCGCGGCAATGCGGCGGGCGGTGTCCTCGCGCAGGTCGTCGGTGATGTCGGCGGCGGCAAAATCCAGTGCCAGCCGCTTGGCGTCGGCCACCGCGCCGGGAGCTGCCTGGCCGATGTGGGCCAGCCAGTGCGCCACCACGGCTTGCGCGGCGTCGGCATCGATGGCGGTCTCGCTGACCAGGCCCATCTGCAGCGCCTGTTCGGAACCAAAAGCCTCGGCGGTGAGGAACCAGCGCCGGGCGGCAGCACCGATCTTCGCCATCACGAAGGGCGAGATGGTGGCCGGGGTCAGACCCAGCCGCACTTCCGACAGGCGGAACTGGGTGCCTTCGATGGCCACCGCCATGTCGGCACAGGCGACCAGCCCGACCCCGCCGCCGGTCACATGGCCATGGGCGACGACGATCACCGGTTTCGGGCAATCGTTGATGGCGGCCAGCATGTCCGACAGGCGCATGGCGTCGGCCTGGTTCTCCGCCTCGCTGAAGCTGGCGGCGGCGCGCATCCAGTCGAGATCAGCGCCGGCCGAAAAGCTCTTGCCCGCGCCGGCCAGCACGATGGCGCGCACGTCCGCAGAATGGCCCAGGCGGGTGAACGCCTCGGTCAATGCCGCGATCAGATCGGCATTGAAGGCATTGTGCCGTTCCGGCCGGTTGAGGGTGAGGCGGGCCGTGCCCCAATCGTCGAGGGTCTCGTCAAGCATAACCATCACATCCGGAACGTGCCGAAGCGGGTTTCGGGGATGGGCTGCTGCAGCGATGCGGCCAGCGAAAGCGCCACCACGGCGCGCGTGTCTTCCGGCGCGATGATGCCATCGTCCCACAGCCGCGCGCTGGCGTAATAGGGGTTGCCCTGCTTCTCGTACTGCTCGCGGATCGGCGCCTTGAACGCCTCCTCGTCGGCGGCGTTGCGGAAGCCGCCGGACTTGACCGTGGCCAGCACGCTCGCCGCTTGCTCGCCGCCCATCACCGAGATGCGGGCATTCGGCCACATCCACAGGAAGCGCGGGGAATAGGCGCGCCCGCACATGCCATAATTGCCGGCGCCAAAGCTGCCGCCCGTCACCACCGTGATCTTGGGCACGGCGGCACAGGCCACGGCCGTCACCAGCTTGGCGCCATGCTTGGCGATGCCTTCGTTCTCGAACCGGCGGCCAACCATGAAGCCGCTGATATTCTGCAAGAACAACAGCGGGATGCGGCGCTGGCAGGCCAGCTCGATGAAGTGCGCGCCCTTTTGGGCGGATTCGGAAAACAGGATGCCGTTGTTGGCGATGATGCCGACAGGATAGCCTTCCACGTGCGCGAAACCCGTCACCAGCGTCTCGCCATAGCGCGGCTTGAATTCCTGCAGTTCGGAACCGTCGACCATGCGGGCGATGATCTCGCGCACGTCCACCGGCACCCGCGTGTCGATGGGAGCAAGCGCGTTCAGCTCGTGGGCATCGAACAGTGGCGGTCGCGACGGGCCGCGCGGCACGGCGGGCGCGGCCGGCAAGGTGGCCACGATGCGGCGGGCGATCGCGATGGCGTCCTCGTCATTCTCGGCCAGGTGATCGGCCACGCCGGAGATGCGGGTGTGAACATCGCCGCCGCCCAGATCTTCGGCGGTCACTTCCTCGCCGGTGGCGGCCTTCACCAGCGGCGGGCCGCCCAGGAAGATCGTGCCCTGGTTCTTCACGATGATCGATTCATCGGCCATCGCCGGCACATAGGCACCGCCCGCGGTGCAGCTGCCCATCACGGCGGCGATCTGCGGAATGCCGGCCGCGCTCATGGTGGCCTGGTTGAAGAAGATGCGGCCGAAGTGATCACGATCGGGGAACACCTCGTCCTGCCGGGGCAGGTTGGCGCCGCCGCTGTCCACCAGATACAGGCACGGCAGGCCGTTCTGCGCAGCGATTTCCTGGGCGCGCAGATGCTTCTTGACGGTGAGCGGGTAATAGCTGCCGCCCTTCACGGTGGCATCATTGGCGACGATCACGCACAGCCGGCCCGACACCTGGCCGACACCGGCAATCAGCCCGGCGGCCGGCACATCCTCGCCATAGACATCATGAGCGGCGAACTGGCCAATTTCGAGGAAAGCGCTGTGCGGATCGATCAGCGCTTCAACGCGCTGTCGTGGCAGCAGCTTGCCGCGCGCCTCGTGCTTTTCCCGGGCCGCGACGGGGCCACCAAGCGCGATGCGTGCCGCCTTTTCGCGCAGGTCGGATATCAGTTCCGCCATCGCGGTGGCGGTGCTGCGGGCAGACGGGGGGAGTGGATTGCCAATGCACGGAGCGGTCATGATCGCCGGTATGGCCGATGTTGGCCATGCGCTCAATGGCCAATGCTGAGCCGTTCCATTCAGGCGGCGAGTTGCAGAACGCCGGTTTTCTGAAACGACCAAAGCTTCTTGTTGAGCACGTAGGTGTCGCGATCCGGGCAGGTGATGGCAAAGCTGAACATGTCGCCGGAATCGGAGCCAAGTTGCAGGAAATGCGGACCAAAATTGGTGCCGATCACCTGCCAGATGCCGGTCAGATGCTCGCTGTCAAACCGGGGCGGACCGCCGCCTTCCACGCTGCTGGTGTGCGTGTGCCAATCAAACTGGCCGTCACGATGCAGGGTGAGGGAATCGATGCGCTGCCAGCGCAGATCCCCGTCGTCAAAGCCATCAATCCGGCTGAGGACGCTGCCCATCAGCAGCAGCTTGTGATCGTGACTGGCCATCGACATGGCCGATTAATAGAACATTTACGATTCGTTGCCAATCATGGTTATCGCGGCGGACGCCGAAATATCGCGCAAGATTGTCCGGGGTGAGGGCCTGTTCCGGCGATCCGTCAGCCACCACCGTGCCATCTGACAGCAGCAACAGGCGATCACAGCGGCGGGCAAGATCGAGATCATGCAGGGCAACAACCACCCCCGCGCCGCGGTCCGCCTCGGTTGCCAGCAGATCCATCACGTCGATGCGGTGACCGGGATCGAGATTGGCGACCGGTTCATCAAGCAGCAGCCACGCCGGCCTCGCGACGATGGCGCGGGCCAGCAGCACGCGGGCGCGTTCCCCGGTGGACAGGCGGTTGACCGCCCGGTTGGCCAGCGCGCTCGCATCGCAGGCGGCGAGCGCGGCAGCGACGGCCTGCGGTTCGGGCGGCGCGCCGGGGCCAAGGCCCAGCTGCACCAGGGTCGCCGCCGTCATTGGCCACACGGCATCGCGACTGGCGGGCAGCCAGGCGAGCGTGCGCGGGCCGGGCGTGAGCGGCGCCCCATCCAGCAGCACGCGGCCCGGCCCGCGCGACAGGCCGGCAAGCGCCCGCAGCAGCGTTGTCTTGCCTGCGCCGTTGGGGCCGATGACGCCGGTTACATGGCCCGGCTGCAGCGCAAGGTTGGTCGGGGCCAGCATCGGCGGGCGGGCGAGGGCAATGGCTTCCAGCATCAGTCCCTCCGCATCACCAGCGCAATGAAGAACGGCGCGCCGATCAGCGCGGTGAGCACGCCCAGGCGCAGGTCGATCCCGGCCGGCAGCAGCCGCACCGCGACATCCGCCGCCGTCAGCAGCGCCCCGCCGGCCAGCGCCGCCGGCACCACGGCAGCCCCCGGCCGGTGGCCGACATGGGGGCGGACGAGGTGGGGCACGATGAGGCCGATGAAGCCGATGCTGCCCGCCACCGCCACGCCAGCGCCCGTGGCAAGCGCGATGCCGGCGATGATGCGGGATTGCACGGCCGTTCGTGCGACGCCGAGGGAGAGGGCGACATCTTCCCCCAGCGCCAGCGCGTCGAGGGCGGGGGCGGAGCGGACCAGAAGGACGATGCCGGCAAGGATCAGCGGTGCGGCCAGCGCCAGTTGTGGCAGGCTGCGATCATCGAGGCTGCCCATCAGCCAGAACATCAGATCGTAAAGCGCGAACGGCGAGGGCGCGAGGCTGAGCGCGAGGTTGATGGCGACGCCGATCAGCATGGCGACCGCGACGCCGGCCAGCACCAGCCGCGTCGTGCCGGCACCGCGACCCACCAGCGCCAGCAGCAATGCCAGTGCCGCCCCGGCACCGGCCAGGCCGCCAATGGCCATGCCGATTACGCCGGATCCCAGGAAATAGCCAGCCAGCACCGCGCCCAGCGCCGCGCCACTGGACGGGCCAAGCACGTCCGGAGAGGCCAGCGGATTTCGGAGCAGGGCCTGTGCCGCCGCGCCGGATGCGCCAAGGCCGGCGCCAATCGCCAGCGCCAGCCCGGTGCGCGGCAGGCGCAATTCGACGAACAGGGTGCGCGCCAGATCGGGATCGCGCGCCCATATGGCGGCAAGATCAACCGGCCCGATCGCCAGCGATGCGGCGGCAAGCGCCAGGCAGAGCAGGGCGAGGCGGACCGTCACGACAGCGCCTTTCGCAGCCGCGCGATCTCGCCCGGCATGGCGGCACCGCCACACAGGAAGGCGCGGCCGTCGGCATCGATGCGGCGGCTGTTCAGCCGGGCAAGGGCGGGGTGCTGGCTCCACGCCTGCGCGGCAGAAAGCTGACCGGGGCGATAGACGTTGCGGATCAGGATCGGTGGCGGGGCGGCCAGCAGATGTTCGAGGCCGATGCTGCCGCCGCGCATCTGGGCGATGCCCGCCAGCCGCAGCCAGCCAGCAGTGAGGCCATCCATGGCAGGCGCGAGGCCGCTGCCGCCGATCATCAGGCCCCGGCGCGGTGGCGGTGCGCTGGCGGTGAGGGCGCTTACCTGGTTTGCAAAGGCCGTGCCGGCGGCGGGATTGCCGACGAGCGCCGCCACCCGCTGCACCTGCATCGCCACCTCGGCAGGCGACTGCGGATAGGCGAGGGCCACCAACCGCACGCCCAGCCGTGCCGCCAGTGCGGATGCCTGCCGGTCGCCCCCCATGGTCAGCACCAGGTCGGGGCGGGCGGCCAGCACGTCCGCAAGGCGACCGCTGTTGGTGGCCAGCCCGGCGGCCCGAGCGGCCAGCGGGCTTTCCTCTGCGTCCGCCCCCAGCCGGCTGACGCTGGCGATCTGTTCGCGGCGGGCGGTGATCAGCAGATATTCGTCGGTGCACAGGTTGAGGCTGACGACACGAGCAGGGGTGGCGGCGACCTGCGCGGCCAGCAAACCGGCAAGGGCCGCCGCCCGCATCACAGGCGGAACCGCACCCCGCCGTGGGCGGTGATGCCGGGCCCACGATAGGCAAACACGTCGACCTGACGCGAATCCAGCGCATTTTCGATCCGCGCCGTCAGGTCGATTTGCGGCGTGATGTGCCACGCACCCGCCACAGTCACCAGCGTGTAGGCGGGCAGGGTGACGGGCACGAAGCGAGCAAAATCGGTGTCGCCGCGCGCGCCGGTGATGGCGGCAGCGGCCGACAGGTCGAATGCCCGGCTGGCGTAGGCCAGCGCGATGCTGCCGGAATGGCGCGGCCTTCGCACTTCCCGCACACGGGCGCCGTTCGCCGCCTGCTGCTGGTCGGCATCCAGATAGGTATAACTTGTCGTCAGCGTCAGCCCCTCGGCCAGCGCGGCGCTGCCCTGAGCCTCGATCCCGCGGCGACGGCTGCGCCCGGCGGCATTGGCGACGCCTGACAGAAAGGTGACATTGTCGAACGTGCCGATGATCTCGTTGCTGAGATCGGCCGAAAATAGGGTGACATCAACACTGTTGCCGCCGCGTTGCCAGCCGAAGCCGGCCTCGACGCTCTGGCTGCGTTCCGGCGTCAGGTTCGGATTGCCGCGGAAAAAGCCGGGGAAGAAACCGAACTGATCGAAAAAGGTCGGATCGGCGATGCCGGTACCGAAGGCCGCGTGCAGGCGCGCATCGCCCAACGGCACGACGCCGTCGAACCGCACGGTGGTGGCATTGGCGAAACGGTCGTTGGCATCGTGGCGCACGGCCGCGCCCAGCGACGGGCCATAATCCAGCGTCAGGCGATATTCCCCCACCAGGCTGGTCTGGCGGCGGCGCTGGCGCTGGTTGGACAGGGCAGCGGCATCGGCATCGCTGCTGACAAAACGCTCTGTCTCCATGTCGATCGCGGCGGTCAGAACGTGGCTGGCCTTGCCAGTGCGGAGGCGCCCCGTCGATTGCAGGCGATACAGGTCGCGCTCCCCGTCGCTGCGGTTCTGGAAGGCGCCGGCGCGGCGGTTGATGTTGTCGGCCCGCACCAGCATCAGGCTGGCCCGCGTTGTCCAGTCTCCATCCAGCAGCGACAGCGCCGCCTCGGCGCGCAGCGCGGTCTGGCGGCTCTGGCTGGCGGTCGGTTCGTCGCGTGGCACGCCGCGCACGAAATCAAAGCCGTCGAACTGCGAGGTTGAATCCTGGTGGCGGCCCACCAGCAGCAGCGTGAGCGCCGGCGTCGCCCGCCATTGGATGCGGCCGTGAGCCGTCACATTCTCATATCCGTCCTTGTCGCCGCCGCTGCGCGCGATGTCATAACCCCGTGTCGACAGGCCCGAAAGCTGCCCGCTGATTGTCAGTGTCTCGCCGGCCCAGCCGCCGCCAATGCCGCCGCGCACGGTGCCGAGGCTGCCGCCCTGCACCTCGCCATGAAGATCGCTGCCGCGCACCGGAGCGCGGGTGGTGATGCTGATCACGCCGCCGACTGCCTGGCTGCCCCACAGCGCGCTTTGCGGGCCGCGCAGCACCTCGATGCGGTCAATGCCGGCGCTCAGCAGCGTGTCGATGCGGAATTCGCCCGACGACGCAGGATCGTTCATCTCGATCCCGTCGATGAAGGTGATGCTGTGATTGGCTTCCGCCCCGCGGATGCGGACCTGGGTCTGCGCGCCCATCGGGCCGGTCTGTGCCACCGCGACGCCGGGCGCCAGCGTCAGATAATCCTTCACCAGCGGCAATTGCAGCCCTTCGATCCGGTCAAGGCTGATCTGGCTGATGCTGATGCCGCTGGCATTCAGGGCAATCGGCGTGCGACTGGCGCTGACGGTGATCGGCACCGGGGTTTCGCTGATGGCGATGGCATCGGCGGCGGGCGCGGCTGCCGCGAATGCGATGAGGGGAAGCACGGGCATATTCCTTCGTTCGGCCCGGACGGGCAGGGGTGGACGACACGAAGTCGCCACGAACGAAGGGGCAGGGGCGGCAAAGACCGATCCTGCGCCCCGTCTCATGCACCGCTGGACCCGGCAGGCATGGGGCGACCGCCAATGGCACGAGGGCCACGGACGGAACGGCAGGTCTCCTGACTCGCGGCTCATAACGCCGGCATCCCGCCTTCCCGGTGTGACCCAGTGGCATGTGGGGTGCAGGCTGGCCGCTCACAGTTGCGGGCACAGCGCCGGATTCGCACCGGCTTCCCTATTCTCCCCCGTTTACCGGGGGCACCGTTCAGCCTTGGGGTTACGCCTGTTGCAAACCGCCGGTCAAGCGGCTATGCGGCACCCTCTTTTCCAGGGCCGGTCGGAACCGGTCCGCTGATGAGGAAACCACCCCATGAAGTCCGGCATCCATCCCGATTATCACACCATCACCGTCAAGATGACCGACGGCACCACCTACACCACCCGTTCGACGTGGGGTAAGGAAGGCGATGTGATGAACCTGGAAATCGATCCGACCAGCCACCCGGCGTGGACCGGCGGCACCGGTCGCATGCTGGATGCCGGTGGCCAGGTGGCCCGCTTCAACAAGCGTTTCGCCAGCTTCGGCCTGGGCGCCAAGAAGTAACGCGCAGCGCCGGGTGCGCGCGTGCCGCGCGCCCACAGGCGCAAGTGCGGCCAGCGAGCAAAGAAGGGCGGCCCCAACAGGCCGCCCTTCTTTGTCTCGTCTGACGGCGCGGCTTTGCCGCGACTGGCACATACGGCGCTGATCTACCATGCCCACCCCCAACCCCTCCCGCCAGCGGGAGGGGAGCCTCACCCCGCCACCATCGCCTTCGCGCTGGCATAATCCGCCTTGCCATTGGGCGCGCGCGGCACTTTCTTCACGATGTGCACCGTCTTGGGCGTCTTGTAGCCGGCCAGATGCTGGCGGACATGGGCGCGCAGCTCTTCCGGGTCCACCGGCGCATGGGCTTCCACCACGGCGGTCACGCACTGGCCCCATTTCTCGTCGGGCAGGCCGAACACCAGCGCATCGTCGATGGCCGGGTGGGTCTTGAGCGTTTCCTCAACCTCTTCCGGAAACACCTTCTCGCCGCCGGTGTTGATGCACTGGCTGCCACGCCCCAGCAGGGTGAAGCTGCCATCTTCCTCTATGATGGCGAAATCGCCGGGGATGGAATAACGCTTGCCGTCGATTTCGGGGAAGGTGGCAGCGGTCTTCACCGGGTCCTTCCAGTATCCGCGCGGGATCAGGCCGCCGCGCGCGATGCGGCCCATGGTGCCGGCCGGCACCGGCTTCATGTCGTCACCGATGATCAGCGTGTTGCCATCGGCCATGAACTTCGTGGGCGCGCCGGCATTGTCGGCTGTCTGCGCCGCGGCCCCCAGGCCAAGGCCTTCGGAGCTGCCCAGCGAATCGACAATCATCATGGCCGGCGCGTGCTTCAACAGGCCCGCCTTCACTTCAGGGGACCACATCGTGCCCGAAGAGATCATCACGCCCAGCGTGGCGATGCTGCCGATGCCGGCATCCAGCGCCTTCAGCAGCGGGCGGGCAAAGGCATCGCCGACGATCACGGCATAATCGCAGGCTTCATCGCGGCAGACGCTGACCGCCGTCGCAGGATCGAAATTTCCGGGCAGGGTGACGACGGTGCCGCCTTTCGACAGCGTGCCCATGGCGATGATGAGCCCGGTGCCGTGCATCAGCGGCGGCAGCACCAGCGCCTTTTGCCGGCCCTTGCTGGCGCGCACATTGTCCACATGTTCGGCGATGCTTTCCGGCGGCGCTTCGGCGGCAGACGGCGCGCCATAGCCCATCAGGCCCCACAGCGCGCCCTGGTCCCACATCACGCCCTTGGGCAGGCCGGTCGTGCCGCCGGTATAGATGAACAGCATGTCGGTGGGCTGGTAATCCTGCGGCGGCAGCACATGGCCCGCGCTGGCCAGCGTGTCGTAATCGGTGGCAAACGGCGCGGTCTCGCCGCCAACCTGCACCCACAATTTCGCCGGCAGCCGGTCGCGCAGGCCGCCCAGCACGTCGGCAAATTCGGCATCGAACACCACGACGGCGGCATCGCTGTTGTCGAGGATGTAGAGCAATTCCTCGCCGGTGTAGCGATAGTTGACGTTGACGTGGACAAGGCGCGACCGGAACGTGGCGACCAGTGTTTCGCAATAGGCCGGGCCATTTCGCATCAGGTGGGCCACCCGGTCACCGGCGACGGCCCCGGCGGCGAGGAACCCGGCGGCGAGGCTTTCGCTGCGCTGCGCCAGGTCACCCCAGCTGCGGCGCACGCCGTCGTGGATCAGGGCGGGGCGTTCCGGTTCGACACCGCGCGCCACCGCATCGAAAATCGCGCCAAAGCTGAACTCCTGCGGCATGACCTGTCCTCCCCGCACAGCACTCTATGGAGGCTGGCGGGCAGGGCAAGCCTGCAAGCTTTCGGAGTTATCAGTCGGGCTGCAGCAGCCGGTGCAGATGGACGACGACATATTTCATCGTCGCGTCGTCCACCGTGCGCTGGGCGGCAGCGCGCCACGCGGTTTCGGCGGACTTGTAGTCAGGGAAGATGCCGACAACGTCGAGATTGGCGGGGTCGGTGAACTCCACGCCTTGCGGATCGGCCACGCGGCCGCCGAACACCAGGTGCAATTTGCTCATGCCGTGCCGTTTAGGCCGGGTTTTGCTCAAGCGCCAGTGGGCGCAGATGCATATTCGCCCTGCAATCGCTGCATGGTGGCAGCAAACCAGGCTTCAAATTCGGGCCCGTCCCAGGCGCGGTGGTTGCCTTGCGTGTAGCATTCGCCGTTCCGCACGTAGAATTCGGCATTGATCCGATTGGGCAGGCGATTGTCGCGGGTGGCGATCACCTTGGCCGGGCTGCCGACGATGATGCTGTTCTCCGGTGCTTCGAAACGGTCTTTCAGATAGGCGTGCTGCCCGACGATCGAACCCGCGCCCACCACCGCGCCATTGTAGACGGTGGCATTGATGCCGATCAGGCAATGATCGCCGATCCGGCAGCCATGCAGCGTCACGTGATGTGTGACCGATGTATAGGCGCCCACCACCACGGGCTTGCCCGGATCGGTGTGGATCATCACGAAATCCTGGATATTGGCGCCTTCGTGGATCTCCACGTGCGCCGTTTCCGCCCGGATGACCGCGTTGCACCAGATGCTGGCGCGCGGGCCGATGCTGACATGCCCATAGATCTGGGCCGAAGGATGGACAAAGGCGGTGGGGTGGATGTCGATCCGGGAGGTCATTTTGCCGTGTTCACCGCCAACGATTTGGCATTGGCGCTTCGCATGAAGGTAACGAGCGCGTCAAAGCCGTTCCTGCTGGCATAGCTGGCAAAGTCGGCCTCCTGCGTCAACGCCAGGTTGACCCCAGCGACGACGAGATTGTTGACCACCAGCCGGCCACCATCGGATTTCACCTGCCAGATCGTATCGACCGGCTGCGCGCCGGGGCGGGTGACGCGGGTGTGGACTTCGGTGAAGGGGCCGCGGCCAATCGTGCGCTGCACCGCCACCCGGGCGTCGGCATAATCATACAGCCGGTCGGCATAGGCATTCAGCACGAATTCCGGGAAGGCGGCGCGATAGGCGTCGAGTTGTGCCGGGGTCAGCGTTGCCTTCTGGCGGCGGATCAGACGCATGCCGATATCATCCAGCGCCACATTCCGGATCAGGATGGCGCGGAACTTCGCGCGCGCGGCCTGCCGGCTGAGCGACTTGTCGCGCAGCACGGCAAAACCGTCGTTCACCAGGCCTTCAATGAAGGGCTTCGCCGCCGGGTCACCGGGGCTGGCGGCAGTGGCAGTCCCGACCTGCGCTGCTGCAGGCAGAACGGGGAGGGCGGCAATCACGGCTGCCGCGATCAGATGGATGCGTGTCATGACAATCCGTATGGCAGGGCCGGGATGAACCGGCGATCAACGGCCGAGCAGGCTGCGGCCGATGGCACCCAGGCTGCGGCGTTCGCCGCCCGACACCGGAAACAGCATCGCCAGCGCCGCACCGGCAGCGAGCCCGGCGAGGATGGAGATCACCGGATTGTCCTTCACCAGCGCGCGGGCGTCGCCGGCGGCCTCGCCCGCCGAAGCGCCGGCTGCCGCCGTAAGCGCGGTGTCGTCATAATCGCTGTAGGCTTCGAGATCGCCATTCAGATCGAGTTCGGCCTTGCTGATGCGGTTGCCGGCATAAAGCGCCAGACCCACGGCGGCGATGGCGGCACCGGTGATCACCGGATGCGCCTTCACCGCGCCGCCGGCATCGCGGGCCAGATCGACACCGCGCGACTTGACCGCGTTCAGGGCATCATCGACCAGCCGGCGCGGAGCCAGGCTTTCGCCCAGCCCGCCCACATCGTCCACCAGGGCCGCGCCGGCATCGTCGGCGGCGCGCGCAAGATCTTCAATCGTGGCGGTCTGGGTCATGGGCAACATCCTCGGCAACGGAGCGCTTCACGGTAAAGCGATCGATCTGTGCCTGCAATGTGGCAATGCTGCGCCGGGGTGCAAGATCGATCTGGCCCAGCCGCGACAGGGCGCCCCGCAGCAGCGCCCATGCCGCCACGGCAATCACCAATGTCATGATCGCACTGGCGGCCAGCGCGCCGACCAGTTCGGCCAGCCCGAGCACCAGCGTCGTCACCAGCAGCACCAGCGCCACCAGCGCCAGCACCCCGGCAATGCCCAGCATCACCAGGGGGCCGCGCAGCTGGCCGACATTGGCGCGCAGTTCCGCCACCGTCAGCCGCGACAGCGTGTGGATCAGCCGCGTCGTGTCGCCGGCCAGCCGTTTCAGCCGGGTGATCGGGCCGCCGCGCCGGGCCATCAGTCCTGCGCCGCCTTCAGCATCCGGCCGACCAGAAAGCCGACGGCAACCGCCACGCCCACCGCTGCCGCCGGGTTGGCGCGCACCAGTTCGCGGCCATCGTCAACCAGTTCATCCACCGATTTGTCCGCCAGTGCATCGGCAATCCGGTCGATCGTCACCGAAGCCTCGCCAGCCAGCGTCGCCACCTGCGGGATGTTGCCGCCAACCTGGCTGGTGATCATGTCTGCCAGCGATTTCAGGCCGCGCACCTGCGAGACCAGGCTGTCGCGCGCGTCCTCCACCATGCCGGTCAGCCGGCTTCGGGCGAAATCGACAACGGCGAGCGACGATCCGGCGCCACTCTCGTCATGATCGTGGGTCCAGTCGCTGGCATCGATTGGCAGGGGATCGGTCATGGCTATCATCCACAGATGCGCTTGCCCGCGTGGGCACTCCCCTCTATCTGGCGTGGCCAGCGCCGCCGCGCAAGCAGGCAGCTTCACCTATGCCAGACAGGGATCTCCGCGCCATGACTGCCATCATCGACATCCACGCCCGTGAAATCCTCGACAGCCGGGGCAATCCCACCGTCGAAGTCGACGTCGTGCTGGAAGATGGCAGCACTGGCCGTGCCGCCGTGCCGTCGGGCGCGTCCACCGGCGCCCACGAAGCGGTGGAACTGCGCGATGGCGACAAGGCGCGCTACCTCGGCAAGGGCGTGCTGAAGGCTGTCGCCGCCGTCAATGGCGAGATCTACGACGCGCTGGCCGGCATGGAGGCCGAGGAACAGGGCGACATCGATGCCGCCATGATCGAGCTTGATGGCACGCCGAACAAGTCGCGCCTCGGCGCCAATGCCATTCTGGGCGTTTCGTTGGCCGTGGCCAAGGCGGCGGCGGATTCGCGCGGGCTCCCGCTGCACCGCTATGTCGGCGGCGTGTCAGCCAGCTTGCTGCCGGTGCCGATGATGAACATCGTCAACGGCGGCGCTCATGCCGACAATCCCATCGACGTGCAGGAATTCATGGTCATGCCGGTCGGCGCCGGTTCCATCAGGGAAGCCGTGCGCTGGGGTGCGGAGATCTTCCACACGCTGAAGAGCGAACTGAAGGCCCATGGCCACAACACGGCGGTGGGCGATGAAGGCGGCTTTGCGCCCAACCTGAATGGCACCCGCGCCGCGCTCGATTTCGTCATGGCCGCCATCGAAAAGGCCGGCTTCACCCCCGGCGACAATGTCATGCTGGCGCTGGACGCTGCCGCCACCGAATTCTTCAAGGACGGCGCCTATCACCTGCACGGCGAAGGCCTGACCCTGTCGCCGGACCAGATGGCCGATTACTGGGTCGCGCTGTCCGGCGATTATCCCATCCTGTCGATCGAGGACGGGATGAGCGAGGATGACATGGCGGGCTGGAAGATCCTGACCGACAAGCTGGGCGGCAAGGTCCAGCTGGTGGGTGATGACCTGTTCGTCACCAACCCGGCGCGCCTGGGGCAAGGGATCACCGATGGGCTGGCCAATGCGCTGCTGGTCAAGGTCAACCAGATCGGCACGCTGACCGAAACGCTGGCCGCCGTCGATCTGGCCCACCGCAACCGCTATCGCAGCGTCATGTCGCACCGCTCGGGCGAAACCGAAGATGCCACCATCGCCGATCTCGCGGTCGCCTGTGGCTGCGGCCAGATCAAGACCGGCAGCCTTGCCCGGTCGGACCGGCTCGCCAAGTACAACCAGCTGATCCGCATCGAGGAGGAGCTGGGCAATCAGGCGCGCTACGCCGGGCGTTCGGTTCTGCGCTGAGGTTGCGGGCCGGCCTGCGCGCCTCTATCGGTTGGGCGTGCGTCGTTTCCTGTTGATCCTGTGGCTGTTGTGGGCCGCCCCCCAGTGGCTGTCTCCGGTGTGGGCGGCGCGCATCGTCGCGCTGGAAAGCCAGCCGGGCCGGGTGATCGTCACCGCCGATGGGCCGCTGCCGGTCGCCCACGCCTTTGCGCTTTCTGATCCGTTCCGGCTTGTCGTCGATTTTGTCGGGGTTGTCGGGCCCGGCGTTTCTGCCCCCGGCACCAACAGCGTTTCGGCCCTGCGCGCCGCCATGTTCGCGCCCGGCACGGCGCGCGTCGTCATCGATCTGAAGGCGCCGGTGATCATCCGCGAGGCCCGGGCAGACGGCAACCAGGTCGTCATCAGCCTGGAACGCGCGCCTGCCGACGTGTTTGCAGCCACTGTCCAGCGCGGCCGCCGCCCGCTGCCGCTGCTCAGGAACGATGGCCCGCCGCCACCGCCAACGCCGGCGACCGGCAGTTTCAGCCTGCCGGCCGATTTCGGCAAACCCAGGTCCGAAGCACCCGCGCCCAGGCCTGCCGACAAGCCGCCAGAAAAACCTGCCGAAAGGCCGCCGGAACAGCCGGCACCGCCGCCGCCCGAACCCGCCGCGCAAGTCGCGCCGGCATCAGGTCCGCCGTCTTCGCCGCGCGTCCGTTCCCGCACCGGTGGCAAGCCGCTGGTGGTGATCGATGCCGGCCACGGCGGCAAGGATGTCGGCGCCATCGCGGTCACTGGCGGCTATGAAAAGGACGTGACGCTGGCCATCGCGCAGGAAACCGCGCGGCTGCTGCGGTCATCAGGCAAGGTCAGGGTGAAGTTCACCCGCGATGATGACCGGTTCATTCCGCTGGGTGGCCGGGTCCGCATCGCCCGCGCGGCGCGCGCCGATCTGTTCATCTCCATCCATGCCGACAGCGCGCCCAACGACCAGGCGCGCGGGGCATCTGTCTACACGCTGTCGGCCGTCGCCAGCGACGCCATCGCCGAGCGTCTGGCGGCGCGCGAGAACAAGGCCGATATCATCGGCGGGGTGAATCTTGGCGTCGAAGCGCCGGAAGTCGGCGAGATCATGGTCGATCTCGTCCGCCGCGCCACCAGCAACGTGTCCGTTCAGTTCGCCGACACGCTGCAGGACGCGCTGGAAAAGCAGGACATCAACTTTCGCGGCGAGTTCCACCATTTCGCCGCCTTTGCCGTGCTGAAGGCACCCGATGTGCCATCGGTGCTGCTGGAAACCGGCTATGTCACCAACAAGGACGATGCCGACCGCCTGTTTTCCGACAAGGGGCGCCGCGCCGTCGCCCGCGGCATTGCCCGCGCCATCGAAAAGCACCTGACCGGCCAATAGACTCCCACCCGTGCCGCCGCTATCCCTGCCGCCGTGACGCGCAACCGCCTCCTGCTGCTGATCGGCCTGCCCCTGCTGCTGGCCGGCACCTTCTATTGGCAGGCCACCAGGGGGCTGCCCAGCCAGACGGAACTGGCCAGTTTCACCCCGGCATTGCCATCAACCGTGCGCGATGCCGATGGTGTCGTCGTCACCGCCTACACGCGCGAGCGCCGCATCTTCATCCCCTATGACGAGCTGCCGCCGCGCCTGGTGCAAGCCTATCTGTCGGCGGAGGACAAGACGTTCTTCGAACATGGCGGCATCGACTGGCTGGGGATCGTGTCGGCGGTGTTCACCAACATCGAATCGCTGTTTTCCGACAAGCGCCCCGTCGGCGCGTCCACCATCACGCAGCAGGTGGCAAAATCGCTGGTCGGCAACGAGGTCAGCCTGTGGCGCAAGATCCGCGAGGCGATCCTCGCCCGCCGCCTGGAAGCCGCGCTGTCGAAACAGCAGATCCTCGAAATCTACCTCAACCAGATCTTCCTCGGCCGCAATTCCTATGGCGTCGAGGCAGCGGCGCAGGCCTATTTCGGCAAATCGGTGGAGCAGCTGGACCTGGCCGAGATGGCCTATCTCGCCATCCTGCCGAAGGCGCCATCGACCTATGATCCGATCCGCCGCCGCGAACGGGCGCTGGCCCGGCGGGATTATGTGCTGCGGCAGATGGCGCTGAACGGCCATATCAGCGAGGCCGAGCGCGCCGCGGCCGCTGCCACGCCGCTGGACGCGCTGCCCACCCGCGCCTCCACCCGCCCGCGCGACGATTATTTCGTCGAGGAGGTGCGCCGCACGCTGATCGCCCGTTTTGGCGAAGCGCAGCAGGACGGCGACAACAGCGTCTATGGCGGCGGCCTGTGGATCCGCACCTCGCTCGATCCGGTCATGCAGGCGGCGGCCGAACGCGCCATGCGCGACGGCATGACCCGTTACGAGGCGGGCCGCCCGTGGCGCGGGCCCGCAGCACGCATCGATCTGGGCGATGGCTGGCAGAGCCGGCTTTCGGCGACGTCGGTCGCGCTCGGCTATCCGCAATGGGCCAAGGCCGTGGTGCTGGCCAAAGAGGGGCTGGACAGCCGCATCGGCTTTGCCAACGGCACCACGGCGACGCTGCCGGCGCGCGGCGCGGCCCGGCCGTATCGCGGTTCCAATCGATCGGCGGCCCAGGTGCTGAAGGCCGGTGACGTGATCGTTGTTGCGCGTGCGGGGAACAGCTGGGCGCTGCGCCAGCCGCCGGAGATTTCGGGCGGCATGGTGGTGGAGGAAGTGGCGACCGGGCGGGTGCGCGCCATGGTCGGCGGGTTCGACGTGCGCGCCCAGGCCTTCAACCGCGCCACCCAGGCCCAGCGCCAGCCCGGATCGACGTTCAAGCCCATCGTCTATGCCACTGCCATGGACAATGGCTTCACGCCGGCCAGCATCGTCGTCGACGGGCCCTATTGCGTGTTCCAGACGAAATTGCTGGGCACCAAATGCTTCAAGAATTTCAACAATATGCGCGCTGCCGGCCCGCAGACGCTGCGTTGGGGCCTGGAACAGTCGCGCAACCTGATGACGGTGCGCATTGCTGACAGCACGGGGATGGGCCGCATCGTGGCGCAAGCCAGGGCGCTCGGGATCGGGGATTATCCGGCGGTGCTCTCGATCGCGCTGGGGGCAGGGGAGACGACGGTGATGAAGCTCACCAACGCCTATGCCCAGATCTTCAATCAGGGGCGCAAGCTGGAACCGGGTCTCATCGATTATGTGCAGGATCGCTCGGGCCGGGTGATCTGGCGGCGCGACACGCGCGGTTGCCCGGGCTGCAACGCGGCTGACTGGAATGGTGGGCCGATGCCGCGCCCGCAGGGACGCATCACGCAGGTGATGGATCCGCGCACCGCCTATCAGATCGTCCACATCATGGAAGGCGTCATCCAGCGCGGCACCGGCACCGCGCTGCTGCCGCTCAATCGCCCACTGGCCGGCAAGACCGGCACCACCAACGGCCCCAACGACGTGTGGTTCGTGGGCGGCACGCCGGATATCGTTGCTGGCCTCTACCTGGGGTATGACCAGCCGCGCAGCCTTGGCGGCTATGCCCAAGGCGGCACCACCGCGGCGCCGATCTGGCGCCAGTGGGGGGAGGTGGCCCTGAAGGACTGGCCCACCTTGCCCTTTGCCATTCCGCCCGGCGTGCGCATGGTCCGCGTCGATCGCCGGTCCGGCCGGCGCGTGTTCGGCGTGTGGCCCGATCCCGGCTATCGGCCGGCAGTGATCTGGGAAGCCTTCAAGCCCGAAAGCGAGCCGCGCCGCATCAATCGCGCCCGCGATGCCTTCGATCGCCGCAGCAATGGCCCGATCCGGTCCGACGCCGATTTCCTGGAAGCCGAAGGCGGCATCTACTGATCGCCGCACGGGGTTGCCAGCGGCCCCGCTGGCCTTTATCCGGCGCCTTCGCTTTTTGCCATGGAACAGACATGAGAGCCGAAGCCGAAAATGCTGCCCTCCAAATCAAGCAGGCGCTGGACCTGCTGAGGAGGTCTCTTTGACTGGGATCGCGCCCTTCGCCGTCTCGATGAACTGAACGCGCGGGTTGAAGACCCGAAGCTGTGGGACAATCCCAAGGCCG
>JAIXPC010000006.1 GCA_027486415.1 Sphingomonadales bacterium
TCAACGATCTTCATTTCGACACCGAACAGCCCACGGCCCTGCTTTATACGAACATTGAGTTCATCGGCGTAAGGCATTGCATCGGTTTCCGGAACGCCCGTACCCACGGTGCCGAGCGGGGACATTTCTGTCATACCCCACAGCTGCAAGACGCGCACGCCGAGCTTGTCATACGCCTCGATCATGGCGCGCGGCACAGCTGAACCACCAATGGCGGTGCGGTTCAGCTTGCCCATCGTCTCACCGGTTTTTTCCAGGTGCTGCATCATGCCCAGCCAGATGGTCGGCACGGCCAGCGCCAGATCCACCTCTTCCTCCACAATCAGCTTGTGCAGCGTTGGCGGATCGAAATTGGGGCCGCCCATCACCAGTTTCGCGCCGGCCGCAGCCGCCGTGTAGGGGATGGACCAGGCATTGGCGTGATACATCGGCGCAATCGGCAACACGACGGTGCGGGCACCCATGGCAAACACGTCGGTGGCACAGGCGGCCATGGCGTGCAGCACGTTGGAACGGTGGCTGTATTGCACGCCCTTGGGATTGCCGGTGGTACCGCTGGTGTAGCACAGGCCCGCCGGCGCATTCTCCGGCACATCGGTCCACGGCGCGTCCACGCTCTCAGCGGCCAACAGATCCTCATAGCACAGCAGGTTCAGGCTGGATTCCGGCATGTGGGCACGATCAGTGAGCAGCACGAAATGCTCTATAGTGGAAAGACTTGGAGCCAGTTTCTCAACCAGTTTCACAAACGTCAGATCGAAGAACAGCACCCGGTCTTCGGCGTGGTTGGCGATGTAGATGATCTGCTCTTCAAACAGGCGCGGGTTGATGGTGTGGGCAACCCCGCCCATGCCGGAAATGCCATACCAGCTTTCGACGTGGCGCCAGGTGTTCCAGGCCAGCGTGGCAACACGATCGCCGGGCTGCATACCCAGCCGGCGCAGCGCCCCCGCCACCTGCCGCGCCCGGCTGCGAACCTGGGCCCAATTGGTGCGGTGCTTGATGCCTTCGCAGCTCAACGACACGATTTCACGGGTCGGATGATAGGTCGCGGCGTGGTCGATCAGCTTCCACACCAGCAATGGCCAATCCTGCATCGTGCCGTGCATCACATTCTCCCCATAATGGCCAGCAGCAACACACCTCTGGTCACCCCGGTGTCACGCCTGGTCAACGCCACAGTCATAGCCGGCAGCCATTGGCGGCGAAAGGGGCTTGACGAACGGAACAGATGTGGAACATACAATCGGAACAAAGAATGAACGAAAGGAACAGGGCAATGACGATGATGCTGATGCTGCTGGCCTGCTCGGCCGCCTGGGCTCTGGTGGTGGTGATGCTGGGCGATGCTCGCCCGGTGCTGATCAATGCCCTGCGCGGGCAGCCCGTTCAGGGCGGCGGCTGGATGCCTTCGGCGGTGCCCGTGGCCCGCAAGCGCGCCTGCAACCGTCTGTAACTGCTCACAGAAAACGGCAGCAGCGCTGCATAGACGGTGACGACCACTGTCAGCGTTGCCCACGGATTGCTGAACAGGGCCCCGGCAAACAGCCCGACCCCGGCCAGCGCCGGCAGCCGCCATGACCGCCGCAAGCGCAGCGATCCCCAGCTGAAACTCGGCAGACTGGACACCATCAGGAACGCCGACATCAACGCCGTGACCGCCACGATGCTGGCCCTGACCGCGGTATCTTCAAACACCGCTGGTTCCAGCCAGAACTGCACATAGAGCGGGGCAAGGGTCAGACCAGCGCCAACAGGTGCAGGGATTCCCGTGAGATAGCCCAGTTTTTTGTGCGGCTGATCCTCCGCATCGATCTGCGCGTTGAAGCGCGCCAGCCGCAATGCACAGGCAATCGCATTGGACAGCGCAATGACCCAGCCCCAGCCGCCGGGCAGATATTGCAGCGCCCACAGATACAGGATCAGGGTCGGCGCCACGCCAAAAGCGGTCACGTCAGACAGCGAATCCAGCTCTGCCCCGAACCGGCTGGTACCCTTCAGCAGCCGGGCAATGCGGCCATCAATACCATCAAGCACGCCGGCCAGCACGATCGCCAGAACCGCCTTCTCCCACTCTCCGCTCATGGCAAAGCGCACGCTGGTCAGGCCGCAGCACAGGGCCAGCACAGTGACCGCATTCGGCACGAGGGCGCGGAGCGATATGCCCTGTCGGCGGGGGAGACGCGGGTCAATCATGGCCGCAGCATCGGCTCGGAGGGGCCAAGTTGCAAGCTGGCAGGCTTACTGTGCCTGCGCGCCCTGCATCAGCGGCGCACCCTTCACGGCCAACACCGTTTCCCCGGCGATGGCCCGCTGCCCAACGGCGACGGCCGGCACATAGCCCGCCGGCAGGAACACGTCGACGCGGCTTCCGAAACGGATCAGGCCGAAACGTTCGCCCACCTTCAGCATCTGGCCAACATCCACCCATTTCATGATGCGCCGCGCCACCAGGCCGGCGATCTGGGTGAAACCGACGCGCACGCCGTTGGCATCTTCCATCACGAAATACTGCCGCTCGTTCTCGTCGCTGGCCTTGTCCAAATCCGCGTTCAGGAACTTGCCGGGCACATAGACGATGCGCGTCATCCGACCCGGGATCGGCGCGCGGTTCACATGCACGTCAAACACGTTCATGAACACCGAAACGCGGGTCATCTGCCCCGGCTGCAACCCGCCCTCACCCAGCAGTTGGCGCGGCACTTCGACATTGGTGATCAGGCTGATCAGGCCATCGGCAGGCGAGACGATCAGATTGTCCCCCACCGGCGTCACCCGCACCGGGTCGCGGAAAAAGGCCGCAACCCAGATGGCGATCCCGATCAGGATGAAGCTGACCGCCGTCCATTGCATCACGAGGCCGGTGAACATCACGGCGGCCAGCGCGATCCCCAGGAACTTGCGGCCTTCCGGATGCATATCGGGCAGCCGATACTTGGCCGATTCCCCTGGCACCAACGGCAGAGGGCCCGACGGCACCTCGGGCGCTGGCGGCGGTTCGGTGGCCGGCACCTGGGCTTGCGCTGCCACGACAGGTTCAACCGGCAGGAGTTCGGTCGGAATGGCCGGAGTCGGCTCCGGGGGGGTGTTGTCACGATCTTTCATCGCGCCGCTTTACCCCTGCCATACGCCCGTTGCAATTCGCAGCCGATTGCGCGGGCGCCGGCGATACGCCACAGGGCGGTGATGATCCGCTCGCTCCTGCTTTTCTGTGGTTCCCGTCCCGGCCATGATCCGGCCTATGCCGAACTGGCCGCCGGGCTCGGTCGCCTGTGCGCCGCACATCGCATCACGCTGGTCTATGGCGGCGGCCAGGTCGGGCTGATGGGCGTGGCCGCCCGTGCCTGCAAGGCCGATGGTGGCCGGGTGATCGGCATCATCCCGCGCCTGCTGATGACGACCGAAGTCGCGCAGGACGGCCTCGACGAACTGCACGTTGTCGAGACCTTTCACGAGCGCAAGGCCCTGATGCACCGCCTGTCCGATGCCATCATCGCCCTGCCCGGCAGCATCGGCACACTCGACGAATTGTTCGAAAGCCTGACCTGGCGCGAACTCGGCATCCACGACAAGCCGATCTGGTTGCTTGGCACACGGGATTACTGGCAACCCCTTACCGCTCTCCTAGGCCACATCGCCAGTGCCGGCTTTGGCCCGCCGCATCTCGATACGCTGGCCGAACCGCTCGACAATCTCGCCAGCCTGTCGGAAAAGTTGGGGCCGCAAGGGGTTGCCGGCCATTGACCGCCTCCGGCCTGACCTCATAAAAGACTGCTTCATTACGTCGCAGAAGAGTCAGGATACCCCAATGCCGAAGATCAAGGTCGAAAACCCCGTCGTCGAACTCGACGGCGATGAGATGACCCGGATCATCTGGCAATGGATCCGTGAGCAGCTGATCCTGCCCTATCTCGACGTCGATCTGAAATATTACGACCTCGGCATCGAGAATCGTGACGATACCAACGACAAGGTGACGGTCGAATCGGCCAACGCGATCAAGCAGTTCGGCGTTGGCGTGAAGTGCGCCACCATCACGCCCGACGAAGCCCGCGTGAAGGAATTCGGCCTGAAGCGGATGTGGAAATCGCCGAACGGCACCATCCGCAACATCCTTGGCGGCGTCGTCTTCCGCGAACCGATCGTCATCAAGTCCGTGCCGCGCCTGGTGCCGGGCTGGACCGATCCGATCGTGATCGGCCGCCACGCTTTTGGCGATCAATATCGCGCCACCGATTTCAAGGTGCCCGGCCCCGGCAAGCTGACCATGCGCTGGGAAGCGCAGGACGGTTCCGGCGTGATCGAGGAAGAGGTGTTCGAATTCCCGTCGGCCGGCGTCGCCATGGGCATGTACAACCTGGATGACAGCATCCGCGATTTTGCCCGCGCCTGCCTCAACTATGGCCTCGATCGCGGCTGGCCAGTCTATCTGTCGACCAAGAACACCATCCTCAAGGCCTATGACGGCCGCTTCAAGGACCTGTTCGAGGAAATCTACACCGACGAATTCAAGGCCCAGTTCCGCAAGGCCGGCATCGTCTACGAACACCGCCTGATCGACGATCTGGTCGCCTCGGCGCTGAAATGGTCGGGCAAGTTCATCTGGGCCTGCAAGAATTATGACGGCGATGTGCAGTCCGACATGGTGGCGCAGGGCTATGGCAGCCTGGGCCTGATGACCTCCATCCTGATGACGCCCGATGGCAAGACGGTGGAGGCCGAAGCCGCCCACGGCACGGTGACCCGCCACTACCGAATGCATCAGGAAGGCAAGCCGACCAGCACCAACCCGATTGCCAGCATCTTTGCTTGGACGGGGGGCCTGAAGCATCGCGGCAAGCTGGACGGCACGCCGGCAGTGACCAGGTTCGCCGAAACGCTGGAACGCGTCTGTGTGGAAACCGTGGAGCAGGGTGCCATGACCAAGGATCTGGCGCTGCTGATCGGCCCCGACCAGGCCTGGATGACGACGGAGAAATTCTTCGAAGCCATCCGCGCCAACCTCGATGCGGCCATCGCCAAGGGCTTGTAAGCCTCCACATTCCCAACGAAAGATCGTCATGCCGAACATGGCTTCGGCATGACGATTTTTCTTTGCGGCCAGCCGAGGGACACAGCAGATGCAGGATTACACCATCAACCGGCGCCAGTTGCTGGCCGGCACTGCGGCCGTCGGCCTTGCCGGGCCGGCAATGGCGCAGACCAGTGCCGATGCCGGGGCCGATCAGCGCCTGCTGGCACTGTTTGACGCAATGTTCGCTGAAGGCATCGCCGATTCGCCGGAGCGGGCCACGGCACTGGGCCTTGATACCGGCGCCAATGCCGGCCTGAAAGCGCGCTTGTCGGACTACAGCCGTGCCGGTCGCGCCGCCGATCTGGCCCGCGCCAAAAGCCAGCTGGAACGGTTGCGCGCCATCCCGGCGTCGCAGCTGTCGCCCGCTCGCCTGCTCGACCGCGACGTGGTGGAATATGATCTGTCGCGCCGGGTGGCCAACGAACAGCGCTTTGCCTTCGGCAGCGCCGGCGGCAACTTTGCGCCCTACGTGCTCACCCACAGCGAGGGTGCCTATCGCGATGTCCCCGGTTTCCTGGAAAACCAGCACCGCATTGCCAACCAGGGCGACGCCGAAGCCTGGTTGTCGCGCCTGTCGGCCTTTGCCGTCGCACTGGACCAGAATACGCAGCGCCTGAACGAAGAGGCTGCGATGGGCGTGGTGCCCCCGGCCTTCCTGCTTGATCTCGCCCTGCCCCAGATGCAGCGCCTGCGCGCCACCCCGGCGGCTGAAACCGTCCTCGTCAGCGCGCTGACCCGCAAGACCGTGGCTGCCAATGTGGCTGGCCCGTGGGGCGGCCGCGCCGTGGAGATCGTCGAAAAGGAGGTGTTCCCGGCGCTTGATCGCCAGATGGCCGCCGTCACCGCCCTGCGCGCCACGGCCAGCATGGATGCCGGCGTGTGGAAGCTGCCGGAAGGCGCGGCCTATTACGATGCCGCAGTCAAATCCTCGACGACGACCAACTATACCGCCGAAGAGGTGCACCAGCTGGGGTTGGCGCAGGTTGCCGAAATCTCGGGGCAGCTCGACACGCTTCTCAAGGGCCAGGGCCTGACGCAGGGCACTGTTGGCCAGCGGCTGGTGGCGTTGAACGAACGGCCCGATCAGCTCTATCCCAACACAGATGCGGGCAAGGAGGACTTGCTGACCGAACTGCGCGCCCACGCCGCCGCCATGTATCCGCGGCTGGACAAGCTGTTCATCTCGCAGCCGAGGTCAAAACTCGATGTCCGCCGCGTGCCGCTCGCCATCCAGGAAGGTGGCGCCGGCGCCTATTATCAGGCCGGCACTGTTGACGGATCGCGCAACGGCACTTTCTTCATCAACCTCACCGACAGTTTCGATCGGCCGAAGTTCGGCCTGCCCACCGTCACCTTCCACGAAGGTGTGCCTGGCCATCATTTCCAGGTGATGCTGGCGCTGGAAAGCCCGGATGTGCCACCGATCCGTCGCCGCGCCGGCTATTCGGCTTATACCGAAGGCTGGGCGCTCTATGCCGAAACGCTGGCCGACGAGATCGGCACCTACGACGGCAACCCTCTGGGGCGCATCGGTTATCTGCAAAGCCTGCTGTTCCGGGCCACGCGGCTGGTGGTTGATACCGGCCTGCACCACAAGCGCTGGACCAAGGATCAGGCCATCGACTGGATGGTGGGCGCGACCGGCTTTGCGAGGGGCCGCACGACCCGCGAAATCGTGCGCTACGCCGCCGCGCCCGGCCAGGCCCTCAGCTACAAGATCGGCCACACTCGCTGGGTGGAACTGCGCAACCGCGTGAAGGCGAAGCAGGGCGACAGGTTCGATATCCGCCAGTTCCACGAGATCCTGCGGCTGGGCGCCATGCCGCTGGTGCTGCTGGAGCGCGAGGTGATGCGCCGGGCGTAACGGCCGCCAAGGGGTGACATTGCCGACTCGAGACGCCATGGTGACCCCATGGCCCTCAACCTGGAATCCTCCGCCTTCAAGGACATGGTGCTCGTGCTGGGCGCCACCGGGTTGGTGATCCCGGCCTTTGCCGCGCTCCGGATCTCGCCAGTCATCGGTTTCATTCTCGTCGGCATCGCCGCCGGCCCGTTCGGGCTGGGGCAACTGCCCGGTCTGCACTGGCTGGCACTGTCCAGTCCGCAAAGTCTCGCCGCACCGGCAGAGCTGGGGGTGGCATTGCTGTTGTTCGCGCTGGGCCTTGAACTTAGCCTTGATCGCATCCGGACCATGCGAAACCTGATCTTCGGGTTGGGCAGCCTCCAGATGCTGGTCTGCACCGGCCTGATCGCGGCCGTGCTGTATCTTGCCGATCTGCCCCTGCCCGCCGTGGGCGCGCTGGCGGCGGCGATGGCGCTGTCCTCCACTGCCGTTGGCCTGCAATTGCTGTCTGCCAGTGGCCGCATCAACAGCCAGGCCGGGCGGCGCACGCTGGGTGTGCTGCTGTTCCAGGATCTTGCCATCGCGCCGATCCTGCTGCTGATCGCGGCCGGGAGTGCCAAGGACGGGGGCGGCAGCTTTGGCAGCAGCCTGGTCATCGGTGTCGGTGCGCTGGTCGGTATCGCGCTGTTTGCCCGTCATGCCGTGCCGCCGCTGTTCCTGCAGGCCGCGCGCACCCGCCGTTCGGAATTGTTCCTTGCCGCCGCGCTGGTGGTGTTGATCGCGTCAACCGCCACGGCCGCCGCCGCCGGTCTTTCCCCCGCCGTTGGCGCCCTCACCGCCGGCTTGATGCTCTCGGCCAGCGATTATCGCCGCCAGATCGAAGCGGCCATCCTGCCGTTTGAAGGCCTGTTGCTCGGCGTATTCCTGATCTGGGTGGGCAGCGGCCTTGATCTGGGCGCCATCGCTGCCGATCCGTGGCCGGTGCTGGGCGGCACTGCGGCCGTGCTGGCGATCAAGGGCGTCGCCACCTATGTGCTGCTGCGCGTGCAGAAGGCCCGGCACGGCGTTGCCGGCCATGTCGCACTGATGCTCGCCAGCCCGTCGGAAACCAGCCTGATCGTGCTGGGCGCTGCCGCCACTGCTGGCCTGCTCGGCGGCGATATGTTGCAGCGGGCGCTGGCCATTGCCTCGCTGACGCTGGCGCTCGCCCCGCTGCTCGGCATGGCTGGTGCCCGGCTGGAAGCCGAAAGCCGCGAAGACCAGGATGAACCGACGCCCGAAACCGGCGCGCAGCAGACGGTGATCATCGGCTTTGGCCGTGTTGGCCGTCTGGTGGCGCAGATGCTCGACATGCATGGCCAGAAATGGCTTGCCGTGGACAGTGACCCCGACGAGGTGCAGCGCCTCAAACGCGCCGGCAAACGCGTGGTGTATGGCGATGCCCGCCGGCCCGAACTGATCGACAAGCTCAAACTTGATCGCGCCCGCGCCGTCGTGCTGACCATCGACGACATGCGGATGCTCGATCTGCTCATCCGCCGCATCCGCACCTCCCATCCCGATCTGTGCATCGTCGTGCGGGCGCGCGACGCCGATCACGCGTCGATGCTGTATCGCGCCGGCGCCACCGATGCCGTGCCCGAAACCGTGGAAAGCAGCCTGCAGCTGGCCGAAGCCGTGCTGGTGGACCTGGGCGTACCGATGGGGCCGGTGATCGCATCGGTTCACGAGAAGCGCGACGAGTTGCGCGCCCGGATCAAGGGCAGCGGCGTCACACTGAAACGCCCGCCCCTTCGCACCCTGCGCCGTTCCCGCGACTGAGGCGGCCTGTCCTACCCGGCGAGCGCGGCCTTCACGGCGGCAATGGCGTCGGCCGCCTTGGCTCCATCCGGGCCACCGGCCTGTGCCATGTCCGGCCGGCCACCGCCGCCCTGCCCGCCCAGCGCCGCCGCCGCGACCCGAACCAGATCGACCGCCGAGCGCGTCGCCACCAGGTCGTCAGTCACGCCCACGGCCACGCTGGCACGGCCGTCGTTAACCGCGACGATCACGGCAACACCGCTGCCTAGCGCCTGCTTGGCCTCGTCGACGAGCCCGCGCAGCGCCTTGGCTTCCAGCCCGTCAAGCACCTGGCCCTGGAACGCGATACCGTTGATGGTTTCCGGGCCCGCCTTCGGCCCGCCCGGGCCGGCCAGCGCCAGAGCCTTCTTGGCGTCGGCCAGTTCGCGTTCCAGGCGCTTGCGCTCCTCCATCAACGCAGCGACGCGCGCCGGCACGTCCTCGGGCCGCGACTTGATTGCGGCGGCGGCTTCCAGCAGCAGGCTTTCGCGGCTGTTCAGCCAGTCGCGCGCCGCAATGCCGGTCTTGCCTTCGATGCGGCGCACGCCGCTGGCAACGGCGCTTTCCGAAACGATCTTCAACAGGCCGATATCGCCCAGCGCGTCGACATGGGTGCCGCCGCACAGCTCGACGCTGAAATGCTCCACATCCTCGCCGACGCCCATCGACAGCACGCGCACCTCATCGCCGTACTTCTCACCAAACAGCGCCATGGCGCCGGCTTCGATGGCTGCATCGGGCGTCATCAGCTTGGTGGTGACGGCGCGGTTGGCCAGCACCTGGGCGTTCACGTCGGCCTCGATCTGCGCCAGTTCGGCCGGCGTCACGGCCTTCTGGTGCGAGAAGTCGAAGCGCAGATAATCCTCGCCGACAAAGCTGCCCTTCTGCGTCACATGGCCGCCCAGACGCTGGCGCAGCGCGGCGTGCAGCAGGTGGGTGGCGCTGTGAGCCCGGCGGTGGGCCCCGCGCAGGGCGGCGTTCACGTCAAGCTTGACCACATCGCCGACCGCGATCGGGCCAGCGGAAAGTGTGACATCGTGAAGATGCAGTTTGCCCAGGGCCTTGCGGGTGTCGGCGACGGGAGAGGAGAGGCCCTCGCCCCAGCTGATCGTGCCAGCATCGCCCGATTGACCGCCGCTTTCGGCATAGAAGGGCGTCTGGTTGGTGACGACGACGATCTTGTCGCCCGCGTTGGCGCTGGAGATCGACTGGCCGTCCTTCACCAACGCGACCACCTTCGCTTCGCCGGTCAGGCCGGTGTAGCCAATGAATTCGGTGGCGCCGTGAGCCTCGGCAATGTCGAACCACACGGCCGCGTCCTTGGCCTCGCCCGAACCGCTCCACGCGGCGCGCGCCTGCCGGCGCTGTTCGGCCATGGCGGCATCGAAACCAGCCCGATCGACGGCAATACCGCGAGCCCGCAGCGCGTCCTCGGTCAGATCGTAAGGGAAACCGTAGGTGTCATACAGGCGGAAGGCGACGTCTCCGGGCAGCGTGCCGCCTGAAGCCAGATTGGTGGTCGCCTCATCCAGCAGGCCGAGGCCGCGCTCCAGCGTCTGGCGGAAGCGGGTTTCTTCCAGTTTCAGCGTTTCCTCGATAAGCGACTGGGCGCGCGACAGTTCCGGGAAGGCCTGGCCCATCGTCGCAACCAGCGCCGGCACCAGCTGGTGCATCAGCGGATCCTTGGCGCCCAGCAGGTGGGCGTGCCGCATGGCCCGGCGCATGATGCGGCGCAGCACGTAACCGCGGCCTTCGTTGGCCGGCAGCACGCCATCGGCGACGAGGAAACCGGAAGAGCGCAGGTGATCGGCAATGACACGATGCGAAGCACGGGCATCGGCGCTGACGGCGCGACCGACCTTGTCCTCGCTCGCCGCGATCAGCGTCTTGAACGTGTCGGTATCATAATTGTCGTGCACGCCCTGCAGCACGGCGGCAATGCGCTCCAGGCCCATGCCGGTATCGATCGATGGGCGCGGCAGATCGAGGCGCGTGTCGCGATCGACCTGCTCATACTGCATGAACACCAGGTTCCAGATCTCGACAAAACGGTCGCCATCTTCGTCCGGGCTGCCGGGCGGGCCACCGGGGATGTGATCACCATGATCGTAGAAGATTTCCGAGCACGGGCCGCACGGGCCGGTATCGCCCATCGACCAGAAATTGTCGTTGGTGGCGATGCGGATGATCTTGTCGTCGGGCAGGCCGGCGATCTTGCGCCACAGGTCGGCGGCTTCATCGTCGGTGTGATAGACGGTGACGCACAACCGGTTCTTGTCCAGACCCCATTCGCGGGTCAGCAGATCCCACGCCAGCGTGATTGCCTGTTCCTTGAAATAATCGCCGAACGAAAAATTGCCCAGCATTTCAAAGAAGGTATGGTGGCGGGCGGTATAGCCAACATTGTCGAGATCGTTGTGCTTGCCGCCGGCGCGGACGCATTTCTGGCTGCTCGCGGCCTGGGTGTAGGGACGGGTTTCCAGGCCGGTAAAGACATTCTTGAATGGCACCATGCCGGCGTTTGTGAACATCAGCGTCGGATCATTCTGCGGCACCAGCGGCGCCGACGGTACGGCGGTGTGGCCGGCCTTGACGAAATGATCGAGGAAGCTCTTGCGGATGTCGTTGGACGAGATCATGCGGCAGCGCTTACCGCCCTCACGCCCCAGCGTAAAGGGCAGCTTGGGTGGCGGCGGCAATCAGGCCCGCGCGGTGACCAACCAGACGGCGCCAGGCAGGCGCACTTCGCCGTCCTTCAGGAACGGCTGCAACGCTGCAGCCAGTTGCGGGCGGGCCGCATCGCCAATGCCGGCTTCGCGCACCGCCTTTGCCGCCGGGCCGATCCGCAGGTTGAAGGTGACGGCCTGCGTGATCGGATCATCACCTGCGCCGATCATCATTTCGAACGGAACGCTGTGAAAGGCCAGATCATGCCAACCGGCGGCTTCCAGAAACGTCGCCACCCGGCCGGCGTCGGCAAAGGCGAAGGGGCCGGGAGCGTGCGGATCCGATGCGGCTTGCGACGGCAAGAGATCGGCCAGCGCGATGAGCGGCAGCGTGGCCCACAGGTTGCGCGCCGCAGGTTGCCAGCAGGCAAAGACCAGGCGGCCGCCGGGCGCGGCAAGACTGTGCAGATGGGCGAATGCGGCTTGCGGATCAGCAAAGAACATCACGCCAAAGCGCGAGATGATGAGATCAAAGCCCGTCTCGTCGGCCCATTTCGAGGCATCGGCAGCGATGAACTCAGCCTCGCAAAGCAGGGCCTCGGCGCGTTCGCGGGCGCGGGCCAGCAGCGGCTCGGAAATGTCGAGACCGATGGCGTGGCCGCCCTCTCCCACCACCGCGTCGATGGCGAGAGTCGTCTCCCCGGCACCGCAGCCGATATCAAGTACGGTTTCGCCGGCCTGCGGGTTGGCTGCCGCCAGCAGGGCACCGGTAACGGGCGTCAGGGCAAGGTCCATGCGCTCCTGCATGCTGACCCAGGTCTCCCCGACCTTGCCGTTCCAATACTCGATCTGATCGGCGTTGTTCATCGCTACCCGTCCGCTTGCCTTGATATCGGGCTATTGGGCCTTGGCGCCGCGCTGGTCAATTGGCCGCGCTTGACGAGGATCAGGACTGAATTACAGTTAAGTAATGATCCGTCTGCTTGCGATGACGACGCTTGTCATGCTTTCGGCCGAAGTTGCCAAGGCAGCGCCTCAGCCGGCAGATCCGATGACGGTGACGGCCGAACGTCTGACACGAGGCGCACTGAGGGCGCAGGCCTCCCGCTTTGTCCGCACGGTGATGGCGGCTACACGCAGCGGGCAAAATGCGCGCTGGTATGACCGGCTGTGCCCCACGACCATTGGCGTGCGCGACGATGTGGGACGCTTGTTCACCAATCGCATCGCAGATGTGGCACGACACGTCGGCCTGCAGATGGACACCGATGCCGATTGCGATCCGAATATCGCAGTGGTGTTCACCACCGATCCACGGGCCCTGACGCGGTTGATAGACAAACGACAGAGCGGCGCTTTGAGCAGCAATCTGCCCGTCGATGATCGCGGGTTGCTGTTCAAATCAAATCTGCCTGTGCGCTGGTGGCATTCCACCCTGCCAGAAGGAGCAGACGGAAAGCCGTTCGGGCCCGGTGCAGCCGGGCTTGGTGCCAGTGCTGGCTTGCCGGCAGAAGTGACGTACAACAATAACACGCGGGCTTCCCGCATTGACCTGCCATCGCGGCTGCGGATTACCGGTGCAGTCGTCATGATCGATATCGGCCGGATGGGACAGGTTCCTGTATCTGCGCTGACGGATTACGTGGCGATGGCGGCGTTGGTCCGGCTGCAAATGAAGCCTGCCAACCAACCAGAGGACACCATCCTGGCAATGTTCAATCCCGGCGCACCACGTTTCGAAGGCTTCACCGACCAGGACGAGCGCTTCATTGAAGCGGTTTATGACAGCAAGGCCAACGTGGAAGGCTGGCGGCAGCGCGCTGACATGGCCGGTCGGATGGCTGACGCCGCGCTGTTGCCCGAACGGCCTCGCCGTTGACGGCATATGAACAAGGGGCGGCCAGTGAAAGCCGCCCCTTGTTCATCGAGAAGAGCCCGATGGGAATTACATGTCGTCGGTATCGTCTTCGGCTGAAGGGCCGACCAAAAGCGCTTCCGAAATGCCAGCCGCGTTATCGCGGATGATCTTTTCAATCCTGGCGCAAACATCCGGATTTTCGCGAAGATATTTCTTCGCATTTTCACGTCCTTGGCCGATACGAACGCTATCGTGGCTGAACCAGGCGCCCGATTTCTCGACAACGCCCGCCTTGACGCCGAGATCGAGAATCTCACCGATCTTGGAGACGCCTTCGCCATACATGATGTCAAATTCGACCTGCTTGAACGGCGGTGCCACCTTGTTCTTCACGATCTTCACGCGCGTGGTGTTGCCCACGATGTCATCGCGATCCTTGATCTGACCGGTACGACGGATGTCGAGACGAACCGAAGCATAGAATTTCAGCGCGTTGCCACCGGTGGTCGTCTCCGGATTGCCGTACATCACGCCGATCTTCATGCGGAGTTGGTTGATGAAGATCACCAGGCAGCGCGAGCGGCTGATCGAACCGGTCAGCTTGCGCAGAGACTGCGACATCAGGCGGGCCTGCAGGCCGACGTGGCTGTCGCCCATCTCGCCTTCGATTTCCGCACGCGGCACCAGCGCGGCCACCGAGTCGACAACCAGCACGTCAATGGCGTTGGAACGCACGAGCGTATCAACGATTTCCAGCGCCTGCTCGCCCGTGTCGGGCTGCGAGACAATCAACTCATCGATGTTGACGCCCAGCTTCTTGGCATAGACCGGATCGAGCGCGTGTTCGGCGTCGACAAAGGCAGCCGTGCCGCCGTTCTTCTGCGCTTCTGCAATGGCATGGAGCGCCAGCGTCGTCTTGCCGGAGCTTTCTGGCCCATAGATTTCCACGACGCGGCCACGCGGCAGACCGCCGATGCCTAGCGCGATATCAAGACCGAGCGAGCCAGTGGAGATCGCCTCCACCTCCATTGCGTCGCGCTGACCCAGCTTCATCACCGAGCCCTTGCCGAACGCACGGTCGATCTGCGCCAGGGCTGCTTCCAGAGCTTTTTGCCGATCCATTCCCGATTCCACCACTTTCAGAGCAGATGCCATGACCCGTTCCTTTCCCTGAAGCCGCCGTTCCGCTTCGTCAACGGCTTTTGATGTACCGCAAATGTTCCGCGAGAACAAGTGTGGAACAGAATTTTTCTGCTCAGGGCTTCAGGGGTTGCGCCGTGGCAATGGCGGAAACAAGCTCGGCAAGAGCGAAAGGCTTGGCAAGAAAGCGAATTCCGCGGGCATCGGCGTCACGGTGGCGTGGCAGTTCGGCATATCCGGACATCAGCACGATGCCCATGTCGGGCCGCATCCGCGCCGCTTCGAAGGCAAGTTCGACGCCGTCGATCCCCGGCATCATCACGTCGGAGACCAGCACGTCAAACGCCTCTCCGTCCCGCAGCAGCGCCAGCGCCGCCATCGCGTCGCCAGCCGCAGTTACGATGCAGCCCTTGCGCTCCAAGCCGCGGGCGAACACGGCACGCACCGACGGTTCATCCTCCACAAGCAACACCCGGCGGCCAGCTGGCACGGGATCGGCATCGAGCTTGACGGTTTCGCGGGCTGCCGCAGGCGCCGCAGGGCGCGGACGACCGGGCAGGTAAAGGGAGAAGGTGGTGCCGCGACCGCCCGGCCCCGCCTTGGCGAAGATATAGCCGTCGGATTGCTTGACGATGCCATAGACGGTTGACAGGCCCAGCCCTGTCCCCTGCCCCTGCGGCTTGGTGGAGAAAAAGGGTTCAAAGATTTTCGCTGCAATTTCAGGAGGTATGCCGCTGCCCGTATCAGTGACGTCGATGGCGACGAAGTCGATCGCCGGCATCATTTCATAGCCCAGCGCCGCCACGTCGCGGCGCGGGATATCGGCGATGGTGATGACGACACTGCCATTGCCGTCCATCGCATCACGGGCGTTGACGGCAAGGTTGACGATGACCTGTTCCAGTTGGCCGGGATCGGCGCGCACGGCGAATTTGCCCTTGGGGGCGACAATGTCGAGATCGATGGCAGGGCCGAGAAGTTTGACCAGCAAGGGCCTGAGATCATTGACGAGATCACTAACACACAGCAGCTGGCGATGCTGGGGTTGCTGGCGGGCAAAGGCGAGCAGTTGGCCAACCAGATTGGCCCCGCGCTGGCCATTTTTCAGGATCTCGGTCACCGCATCATGCTCAGGGCCAGCATCGGCAAAACGATCCAGCAACTGTTCGGCGTGGCCCAGAATAGCCGTGAGCAAATTGTTGAAATCGTGAGCAATACCACCAGCAAGTTGACCGACGGCCTGCAGACGGGTGACTGCTGCAACCTGGTTCTCCAGCCGGATCTGATCACGGATATCCCGCATGGCGATCACGGCCTGGCCACCCATGCTGGACGGCGTGGGGATCACATGGATATCGCGCACTTCGTCGGGGCGCTCGGCGAGGGCCAACCGCAAGGTATGGGCCTCTCCGCCTGCCAGAACGTCGGCAAGGGCACGGGTCAGAAGCTCGGCATCATCCTTCACAAGCATGGCTTCCGGACGCATGCCGGGGCGCCAGCGTGAGCCGGCATTGGCTTTCATGGCGTCGTTGCCGTTGGTGATGCGACCAGAAGAATCGAGCAATGCCAATGCGATAGGCAGGTTGAGCAACAGAGTGCCGATACCGGGAGCGGTCAACCCCTCGGCGAAAGGGGCAGGCCAGGGGGCATCCAGGGGACGAAAGTTCAGCCAGTCAGTGACCGCGTCAGCCATAGCGTTGTTCCGTCCACGGATCGCCATCGTTGTGATAGCCGCGCACTTCCCAGAAGCCGGGATTGTCGACAGCCAGAAATTCGATCCTGGTCAACCACTTGGCGGATTTCCAGAAATACCAGCGCGGGATGATCGCACGCACCGGGCCGCCGTGATCGCGGCTCAGCGGCACGCCATCATGGCTGTGGGCCAGCAGGCAATCGTCGCCGGCGAACCGCTCCAGCGTGACATTGGTGGTATAGCCATCGGCGCCGTGGAGTACGACAACGCTGGCCATCGGCAGCGGTTTGACGACCGAAATCAGGTGCCGGGTGGACACGCCTTCCCAGCGGTTGTCGAAACGCGACCATTGGGTGACACAATGGATGTCCGAAATGTCCAACATCCGGGGTTGGGCCTGGTAGGATTCCCAGTCCCAGGTCGTCGGATGCTCAACCGCGCCGTCGATCTTCAGCCGCCATTCCGATTTCGCGACGTCCGGCTTCACGCCCAGATCGAGCACTGGCCAGTTGGTCACCAGGCGCTGGCCGGGCGGCAGGCGGTTGGCGTGTTCGGGATCGGGCTTGCCGGTGAGCAGGCGGCGGCTTTGGGCCCAGGCCTGCTTGATGGCGATCAGCTTGTCCCGGATGCCATCGGCCATCGCGTCAGCCCCGATCCCGCAGCAATCGCGCCTTGTCGCGCTGCCAGTCGCGTTCCTTCGTCGTCTCGCGCTTGTCGTGCAGCTTCTTGCCCTTGCCCAGCGCGATCTCGATCTTGGCCCGGCCAGAGCCGTTGAAATAGATCATCAGCGGCACGATGGTCATGCCCTGCCGGTTCACGGCGCTTTCCATCTTTTCGATTTCACGGGTGTGCATCAGCAGCTTGCGCGGCCGTTTCGGCTCGTGATTGAAGATGTTGCCGTGGCTGAATTCCTGGATGGTGGCGTTCACCAGCCACATCTGGCCATCCTTCACCTCGGCAAAGCTCTCCGCGATGCTGGCCTGCCCCTTGCGGAGCGACTTCACCTCGGTGCCGGTCAACATCATGCCGGCTTCCACCACGTCCTCGATATAATATTCAAAACGCGCACGGCGGTTCTCGGCGACAATCTTCGCTTTCACGCCCACCGCAGGCTTGGGCCTGGCCATCAGATCAGGCCGGCGTGAACCAGCGCGGCGTCCACCGCCGCCCTGGCCGCTTCCGAAGGCTCGGTGATCGGCAGGCGCACCTCCGTTCCCATCCGGCCCAGCCGGTTGAGCGCATATTTCGTCGGCCCCGGCGAGGTGTCGCTGAACAGCGCGGCGTGCAGCGGCTGCAGGCGATCGTTGATGGCCAGAGCGGCGGCATAATCGCCGCGCAGGCACGCCTCCTGCAACTGGGCACACAGCCTGGGCGCGACGTTGGCAGACACGGAAATTGCCCCAACCCCGCCCTGCGCGTTGAAGCCCACGGCCATGTCGTCATTGCCCGAAAGCTGGATGAAATCGCCGCCGCAGGCCAGCCGCTGCTGGGCCACGCGGGCGATGTTGCCGGTGGCATCCTTCACCCCTACGATGCGCGGCAGCTCGGCCAGCCGGGCCATCGTCTCCACGCTCATGTCCGCCACGCTGCGACCGGGGATGTTGTAGATTATGATCGGCAGCGACGTCGCCTCGTGCAGCGCGGTGAAATGCGCGATCAGGCCGGTCTGGCTCGGCTTGTTGTAATAAGGCACGACGATCAGCGCGGCATCGGCACCCACCTTTTCGGCGTGGGCCAGGTGCGCCAGCGCGGTGCGGGTATCATTGCTGCCGCAGCCGGCGATCACCGGCACCCGGCCCCTGGCCACCTCAACACAGGCGGTGATCACGGCATAATGTTCATCATGGCTGAGCGTCGGCGATTCACCCGTGGTGCCCACCGGCACCAGCGCGTGGCTGCCTTCGCTGATCTGCCAGTCGCAGTGCGCGGCAAAACCATCCAGATCGACCGCCCCGTTCCTGAACGGGGTCACCAGCGCCGGCATTGATCCCTTCAGGGAAAGTCCATTCATTGCCTGTTCCTTTGCCGCACTCTAACACAGTCGGCATGTTCGATGCGCGTGATAGAAGCGGCTGGGGCGCCCTGTCCAGCTTGTCGGCCGTGGCAATTGTCGCGGCAGTGGCCTCTCCGTTGCCGGCACAGGCGCTCGATCCGGCCACCATCGCCCGTTACCAGGCACGACTGGCCGACAACGACGCCGGCCGTTTCAGCGGCCTCGCCGCCGCCCCGCTGACCGGCGGGCAGGCCGTGCCCGTGCTGGACGATGTGGTGACGTGGGACCGGCTGCGGCGCGAGGCGTTCCGCGGCGCGTTCGGTGATTATGCGGCCTTCCTTGCCGATCACGCCGACTGGCCAGCCGCCACCACCATCCGCAGGCTGGCCGAACGCAGCATTGCCGATACCACGCCTGCGGCCGAGATCATCCGTCATTTCAATCGCTTCCCGCCGATCACCGTGGACGGCAAATGGCGGCTGGCACAGGCGCTGGCGGCCAGCGGACAGGCGGCCACCGCTGCCACCTGGGCGCGGGATGCGTGGGATTCCGCCGGCCTGGACGAGGCACAGGAAGCCGCCGTCTTCGCCAGCTTTGGCCCGGCCCTGCGCGCAGCCGATCACGCCAACCGCATGGATCGGTTGCTGTGGGCCGATCGCATCACGCCGGCGGCGCGCATGCTGCCGCGCGTCGATACCGATACGCGGCTGTGGGCGCTGGCCCGCATCGCGCTGAAACGCAACGCACCCGACGTGGCGGCGCGGCTGGCAGTGGTGCCGGATCGCCTGCGCCGCGAGGCCGGGCTGATACTGGACGAGGCCAGGTGGCTGATCCGGCAGAACCGCGCTGCCGACGCCCATGCGCTGCTGGCCGGCACGCCGGCATCGCGAAGCCCGGGCGGCCCGCTCACCATCGGCACCGAAAGCTGGCTGAAGGCGCGGCTGGAGATTGGGCGGGCGCTGTGGCGGGCCGGCAATCCCGGCAGCGCGCGCGCCGTGCTCGCCGGCCATGGCCTTGATCTGGCGCGCATGGCGTCGAGGCCGGTGGCGGAACGTGCCCTGCTGCTCGATACGGAATGGCTGGCCGGCTGGCTGGCACTGCGCCGCCTTGGCCAGCCGGCGCAGGCGCTCACGCATTTCCGCGCGGCGCGCAGCGTGGCGCAAGCGCCGATCAGCCAGGCGCGCGGCGATTACTGGGCCGGCCGCGCCGCCGAAGCCGCCGGCCAGCGCGATGCCGCCCGGCAATATTATGCTGCCGCTGCTGCCCACCCGGATTATTTCTATGGCCAGCTGGCAACGGAACGGCTGGGCCGGCCGCTGGCCATCCCCGCAACGCCCCTGCCCACCCCCAACGCGCTGGCCTTCGGCAATTTCCGCGCCACCGGCCGCGTGCGGGCGATCCTTGCGCTGGGCGAGGTGGACCGCGCCCGCCAGACCCTGTTTCTGAAACAACTGGCCGATACCGCCGAAACCCCGGCGCAGGCCATGATGGTGGCAGCGCTGGCCGGGCCGCTCGAACGTCCGGATGCCGGTGTGCACGCCGGCAAGGCCGCGCGCGGCGAGGCCGGACTGGCGATGATCAGCGCCGCCTTCCCGGTGCTGGCGCTGCCGCCCGATCTGAAGGGGCGTTTCACCATCATCCACGCGATCACGCGGCAGGAAAGCCAGTTCGACCGCACCGCGCGGTCAAGCGCCAACGCGCTGGGCATGATGCAGCTGCTGCCCGGCACGGCGGCCGAAACCGCACAGAAACTCGGCCTGCCGGCCAGCCCCGCCAGCCGGCTGACCGAAGACCCGGTGTGGAACGTGACGCTGGGCAGCGCCTATCTGGAACGGCTGCGCGCCAGCTATGGCGGATCGGCGCCGATGGCGGTGGCGGCCTACAACGCCGGGCCGGGCAATGTGCGGCGGTTCGTGGCGCAACTGGGCGATCCGCGCGAAGGCGACATCGTCGACTGGATCGAAAGCATCCCGTTTGCCGAAACGCGCAATTATGTGCAGCGCGTGCTGGAAAATGCCGTGGTGTATGAAACGCTGTACTCGGACCGGGCGGTGACGAAGGGGCCGAACCGGTTGAGCGAGTGGCTGGGAAAGACGACGCCGGGATGACGACGGCGATTATCGCAACGTCTTCCCCAGCGCCGCCTCCGCAATCGCCACCAGCTCCGCATCCGGTTCCGGCCACGTCAGATCCACGCCCTCTCCCAACGTGTCGCAGATGATTTCCAGGCTGCGCACGCGGGCCCATTTCTTGTCGTTGGCGGCGATGACGTGCCACGGCGCTTCGGGCGGGGAGCAGCGCGCGAACATCTCCTGATAGGCTGCGATGTAATCCGCGCGCCGTGACCGGTTGTGATAATCCTCCTTGCCGGTCTTCCATCGTTTCCAGGGGGTTCGGATGCGTTCTTCCAGCCGCCTGTCCTGCTCGGCCTGGCTGATGTGCAGGAAGATCTTGGCGATCCGCACGCCATCGGCCCGCAGCAGCGCCTCGAAATCGTTGATCTCCTGATAGGCCTCGCGCCAGCGCGGCTCGGGGGTGAAGCCATCCACCCGCTCCACCAGCACGCGGCCATACCAGGTGCGATCGAACACGGCGATTTCACGATTGGCCGGCAGGCGCTGCCAGAAGCGCCAGAGATAGTGGCGGGCGGCTTCCTCGCGGGTGGGCGCACCGATCGGCCAGACCTTGCAATAACGCGGGTCGAGCGTGGCGTTCAGCCGCGTGACCAGCCCGCCCTTCCCCGCCGCATCCCAGCCCTCGATGGCGACGATGGCCTTCAGGCCTTGCGCGATATAGGCGGCCTGGATGAGTTCGAGCCGGTGCTGGAGGGCGTCGAGCTGCATTTCATACTGGTCGCGGGGGAGATCGTGGTCGATCTCGAAATCGGCGAGATTGTGGGGGCTCATGGGTGGGGAGGCTGGCAGGAGCGGCCAGTGCTGACAAGCCCACCCCTAACCCCTCCCGCAAGCGGGAGGGGAGCAGGACGGCGCAAGCACACACGACTCCCCTCCCGCAAGCGGGAGGGGCTGGGGGTGGGCCTGAGCGTCAGTCGACGACGCGAATATGCAGCTCCCTGAGCTGCTTCATCGTCACCGGCGCCGGCGCGTTCATCATCAGGTCTTCGGCCTTCTGCGTCATCGGGAAGACGATGACCTCGCGGATATTGGGCTCGTCCGCGATCAGCATGACCATACGGTCAACGCCGGGGGCCGAGCCGCCGTGGGGCGGCGCGCCGAACTTGAAGGCGTTGATCATGCCGGAGAAATTCTCGTCGACCTGGGCCTGCGTGTAGCCGGCGATTTCGAAGGCCTTGTACATGATGTCAGGGCGGTGGTTGCGGATCGCGCCCGACGAGAGTTCGACGCCGTTGCAGACGATGTCGTACTGATAGGCCTTGATGGTGAGCGGGTCCTGCGTTTCCAGCGCTTCCAGCTCGCCCTGCGGCATCGAGAACGGGTTGTGGCTGAAGTCGATCTTCTTCGCGTCCTCGTCATATTCGAACATCGGGAAATCGACGATCCAGCAGAATTTGTAGGCGTTCTGCTCGATGAGGTTCAGCTCGGTGCCGACGCGGGTGCGGGCGAGGCCGGCGAGCTTGGCGGCGTCCTTTTCCTTGCCGGCGGCAAAGAAGCAGCCATCATCGGGGCCGAGGCCGAGCGCGTCATAGAGGGCGACCATGCCGGCTTCGCCGTGGTTCTTGGCGATGGGGCCGCCGAATTCGCCGTTCTTGCGGGTGACATAGCCCAGGCCGGCATAGCCTTCGGCCTTGGCCCAGTCGTTCATGTCGTCGAAGAACTTGCGGCTCTTCTCGGCGGTGTTCGGCGCCGGGATGGCGCGCACGACGTTGCCGCTCTCGACCATCTTGGCAAAGATGCCGAAGCCCGAGCCGACAAAGTGGCTGGAGACGTCGGTGATGATCAGCGGGTTCCGCAGGTCGGGCTTGTCGTTGCCGTATTTCAGCATCGATTCGGCATAGGGGATGCGCGGGAACGCGCCCTTGGTGACGGACCACGGCTCACGGCCGCCGAAACCGGCGAACTCCTCGAACACGCCGGCAAGGACGGGCTCGATGGCGGCGAACACGTCGTCCTGCGTGACGAAGCTCATTTCGAAATCGAGCTGGTAGAACTCGCCGGGCGAACGGTCGGCGCGGGCGTCTTCGTCGCGGAAGCAGGGGGCGATCTGGAAATAGCGATCAAAGCCGGCGACCATCAGCAGCTGCTTGAACATCTGCGGCGCCTGCGGGAGAGCGTAGAACTTGCCGGGGTGGACGCGGCTGGGCACGAGATAATCGCGCGCGCCTTCCGGGCTGGAGGCGGTGAGGATCGGCGTCTGGAACTCGGTGAAGCCCTGGTCGATCATGCGGCGGCGAAGCGAGGCGATGACCTGGCTGCGGAGCAGGATGTTCTGGTGCAGGCGGTCGCGACGCAGATCGAGGAAGCGATATTTCAGGCGGATGTCTTCGGGATATTCGGCGTCGCCGGCGACCGGCATCGGCAGTTCATCAGCGGCAGACTGGACCGTGATCTCCTTGGCGCGCACTTCCACTTCGCCGGTCGGCAGCTTGGTATTGATGGCCCCGGCTTCGCGCAGCACGACCTCGCCAGTGATTGTCACCACCGATTCCACGCGGATGCGATCCAGCACCGGGAAGGCCGGCGACGACGGGCCGGCGACGATCTGGGTGATGCCGTGATGGTCGCGCAGATCGACGAACAGCACGCCGCCATGATCGCGCTTGCGGTGGACCCAGCCCGACAGCCTGACGGACTGGCCGGCATCGGTGGCGCGCAGGGCGGCGCAAGTGTGGGTGCGATAAGCGTGCATTGTCGGGTTCCGAAGTCTTTGTGCGAAGTGGCCGGCTAGCACACGTCAATCACCGCTTTGTCAAGCGGCGAGATTGGGGTAACGGGCGCCATGCAGATTCATCCGCTGGTGACCGACACCGCGACACTGGAAGCCCTTTGCGCCCGTTGGGCGGCCGCCGATTTCATCGCGGTCGATACCGAATTCATGCGCGAGAGCACCTATTATCCCGATCTGTGCCTGGTGCAGGTGGCCTGCCTGAACGAGGCGGCGGCGATCGATCCCAAGAGCCCGGATCTTGATCTCGCCCCGCTGCTGCGGCTGCTGGTGGACGAACCGGTGCTGAAGGTGTTCCACGCCGGCGGGCAGGATCTGGAAATCATCTACAACCTGACCGGCAAGACCCCTGCCCCGCTGTTCGACACGCAGATCGCGGCGATGGCGCTGGGGCTGGGGGAGCAGATCGGTTACACCAATCTGGTCGCCGCCTACACCAACATCCAGATCGACAAGGGCGCGCGCTTCACCGACTGGGCGCGGCGGCCGCTGAACGATCGCCAGATCGATTATGCCATCGGCGATGTCACCCACCTTGCCCGCATCTTCCCCAAGATGGTCGACAAGCTGCGCCGCACCGGCCGCGGCGACTGGCTGGACGAGGAAATGGCGCGGGCCTGCGATCCCGCCACCTATGCCAATGATCCGGAACGCGCCTGGCTGCGCCTGCGCCTGCCCAGCCGCAAGCCCGACGTGCTGGGCCGGCTGAAGGCGCTGGCGAAATGGCGCGAGCTAGAAGCGCAGGACAAGGACGTGCCGCGCGGCCGCATCGTCAAGGACGAGACGCTGGCCGACCTCGCCTCATCGCCGCCGCGCACGCAGGCCGATCTGGCCAAGGTGCGCGGCCTGTCGGCGGCGTGGGGCGGCAATGCCATCGGGCAGCGGCTTTTGACGGCGCTGGCCGATGCCCAGCCGCTGACGCCGGAGGAAATGCCGGCGCGCGAACCGCAGCGGCCGGGCCTGACATCGGAAGGCGCATTGATCGCCGACCTGTTGAAACTGCTGCTGAAGATCCGCGCCAAGGAAGCCGGGGTCGCGCCGCGCCTGATCGTGCGCGCCGATGATCTGGAACTGCTGGCCGCCGGTCAGCGCGACGGGCTGGACATGCTCGTGGGCTGGCGGCACGACATCTTCGGTGCCGACGCGCTGGCGCTGGTCGAAGGCCGGCTGGGCTTTGCCGTCGCCGATGGCAAGCTGAAGATGACGCAGCTGAGCGCCGATTAAGCCGCGACGCGATCCAGAAACGGCGCCACCACCCGGTGCGCGGCGTCGATATAGGCCTGTTTTTCGCCCACCGGCGCCACGTAATGCAGGGCGCCCGCCGCCGCATCCCACCCGGCACCGCGCGCCATGATCCAGGCCGCCAGATAGGGCGAAGCAAGACAGCCGCCCGCAGTCGCCACGTTGCCGTGGGCCACGAACGGTGCATCGATCACCTCGACGCCGGCGGCCTGCACCCACGGCTTGGTGATCAGATCGGTGCAGGCGGGCAGCGCACCGATCAGCCCCAGCCGCGCCAGCAGCAGCGTGCCCGAACATTGCGCCGCGATCAGCTGGCGGGCGGGATCGAGCCTGATCTGCGCCAGCAGCGCCGCATCCTCCACCACTTCGCGGGTTTTCATGCCGCTGCCGATGATCACCGCGTCGGCCTCTGCGGCGAAGGCCAGCGGGCGCTGCGCGGCGATCTCGACACCGTTCATCGACGTGACGCGCGCGCAAGGCGCAGTGATGTGCGCCTCCCAGCCCTGCCCGCGCAGCCGGTTGATAATGGCGGCGGCAACGAAACTGTCGAGCTCGTTGAAGCCATCGAAGGTGAGGACGGCGACCTGCATCAGCCAATATCCAGGCGCGGCGTCAGCCCCAGTGCGATGCCCAGCAGTTTCAGCCGGCGCTGCACCGCGTCGCCGCCGGCCAGATCGCCATGGCCCGGCCCCAGTCGCAGCACCAGAGCATCGCCGTCGCGCAGCAGCCGGCTGGCCGACAGGCCGGACGCGGTGCCGCCAGTCAAACGCTGGCCCAGCCGCAGCGCCACCCCCCACGCCCGGGCGCGCGCCAGCAATGGCGGCGGGGCCAGCAGCATCAGGGTGGCCATCACCGGCGCATCGGGATCGCCGCCAAAGCAGAAGTGCAGCGCACAGGCCAAGGCGGCGCGTTCGGCGGCCGTCACCGCCACCCAGTTGCCGTGCAGCGCCACGTCGACACCGCGTTCCGGGCGGAAATCCGGGTGGGCGCGCCACGCGATGTCGGAAAGCAGGCACGCCGCCAGCCGCAGCCGGCGTGTCGCGGGGGCTTCATCGGCAAACACGCCGTCCATCCAGGCAAACAGCATGTCGCCATGTTCCGGAAACCGCCCCTGTCGCATCCCTTCGGCGCGCGCGGCGCTGATCAGCGGATCGACCAGCCGCTCGTCTGCCGGCAGATCGGCATAGAGCAGGCCTTCGCGCACGCCAAAGCCCGACGCGATGACGCTGGAGGAACCCAGTTTCTTCACCACCGCCGCCAGCAGCATCGCCGCCCCCGGCAGGCTGGGCAGGCGCGAGGTGGACAGGTGCGGCACCGCCTTCAGCGTGGCGAGATCGGTGTGCGACAGGCTGCGGAACAGCTTGCCCGGCGCATCGGCCGGCATCTCATACTGGTGGACGATCGGCAGCGGGTGGCCGGTCATCCAGATGTGGATCTGCGCCAGCGCCCGCCACGATCCGCCGACCATGTAGAAGGGCTTGCCCTTGCCAACCGCGGCCCATTTCACCTTGTCGAGCGATTTCTGGATGAACGGTGCCATCGCCCGGCGGTCGCGCTTCCGCACCGCGTCCAGCCGCAGCGCGCCGATGGGCAGGCTGATGCGCTCGCCCATCTCCCCGCCCGATACCTGGATCAGTTCGAGGCTGCCGCCGCCCAGATCACCCACCACGCCATCGGCATCGGGAATGCCTGAAACGAGGCCAAAGGCCGCCATGCGCGCCTCGGTCTCGCCGTCGATCACCTCCATCGTCAATCCGCATTCGCGCGCGATGCGATCAATGAATTCGGGGCCGTTGCCGGCCTCGCGCACGGCGGCGGTGGCGATTGTCCTCAGGCTGGTCGCGCCCATCGCCTGCACCAGCGCGGCAAAGCGGCGAAGCCCGGCCACCGCCACGTCCATCGCCTGATCGGTCATCCGGCCATTGACGGCGAGGCCCTTGCCCAGCCCGGCCATCACCTTTTCGTTGAACATGGTGGCGGGCACGCGGTTGCGGCCCTGATAGACGACAAGGCGGATCGAATTGCTGCCGATGTCGATGATGGCGCAGCGATCGTCGCTGGCGGCGATGCCGTTCACAGACGTGACGATGTCCATCACGCCCTCACGCCCGTCCGGCGGCATCGCTGGCCGGGCCCTGCTCGTCGTCAGCAGCCTCCTCGTCGTCGGGCAGTTCCAGCACCGGCACGGCCGCGCCCTCCTTCATCTGGCCGCGGCCCGACAGCGAGGGATTGTCCATGAAATAACGGTGCAGGTTGAAGGGTTCGTCGCGCCCGGCCTCGATCCGGCGATACTGGCCATCGGCGTCCATCGCCCAGCTCTGCTGATTGTCCTTGAGGTTGGCCAGCATCACCTGGTTCAGCACCTGCGCGTGCACCGTCGGGTTTTCGATCGGCACCATGATTTCCACCCGGCGATCAAGGTTGCGCGGCATCCAGTCGGCCGACGAGATGAACACGCGGGCATGGCGGCTGGGCAGTTCATGGCCATTGCCGAACACGCAGATGCGGCTGTGTTCCAGGAACCGCCCGATCACCGATCGCACGCGGATATTGTCGGAAAGGCCGGGAACGCCGGGTTTCAGGCAGCAGATGCCGCGCACGATCAGGTCGATCTCCACGCCGGCGGCACTGGCCTCGTAAAGCTTGTCGATGATGCCGGTATCGACAAGGCTGTTCAGCTTCACCCAGATCGCCGCCGGCCGTCCGGCGCGGGCATGGGCGATCTCGTCATCGATCAGGCCATAAAGCCGGCTGCGAAGCGCCAGCGGCGCCATCGCCAGTTTTTCCAGCCGCGTCGGCTGCACATAGCCGGTGATATAGTTCATCACCTGCGCCGCATCGCGGGCCAGCACCGGATTGGCGGTGAAGAACGACAGATCGGTGTAGATGCGCGCCGTGACCGGGTGATAATTGCCGGTGCCGAAGTGGACATAGGTGGCGATGGCCGCGCCTTCGCGGCGCACCACCATCGTCAGCTTGGCATGGGTCTTCCATTCGACAAAGCCATAGACGACCTGCACGCCGGCCCGTTCCAGCTCGCTGGCCCAGCGGATATTCTGTTCCTCGTCGAAACGCGCCTTCAGTTCCACCACCGCCGTCACCGACTTGCCGGCCTCGGCCGCGTCGATCAGGGCGCGCACGATGGGGCTGTTCTTGCCGGCGCGATACAGTGTCTGCTTGATGGCGATCACGTCGGGATCGGCGGCGGCCTGGCGCAGGAAGGCCAGCACCACCTCGAAGCTTTCATACGGGTGGTGGACCACCAGATCCTTGGCGCGGATGGCGGCAAAACAGTCACCGCCATGTTCGCGGATGCGTTCCGGAAAGCGCGGCGTGTGCGGTTCGAACTTCAGGTCGGGCCGGTCTTCGTCGACCAGCAGGGCAAGATCGTTGATGCCCAGCACGCCCGATACCAGGATGGTGTCGCGATCTTCCACGCCCAGCTGGCCCTTCACCAGCGCCAGCAGGCTGGCGGGCGCGGTTTCCTCCATGGTGAGATGGATGACCTCGCCGCGGCGGCGGCGCTTCAGCGCGGTCTGGTAGAAGCGGACGAGATCCTCGGCCTCTTCCTCGACCTCGATATCGCTGTCGCGGATGACCCGGAACGCGCCGTCGCCAACGAGATCATAGCCGGGGAACAACTGGCCGAAAAAGGCGCGGATGGTGTTTTCAAGCGAAATCCAGCGCACGGCCTGGCCGCCGCGACTGCTGCGCGGCAGCCGGATGAAGCGCGGCAGCATGGCCGGCAGCATCAGCAGCGCGCGCAGGATCTCGTCGTCGGACTGCCGCCTGAGTTCAAGGATCAGCGAGAAGCCCTTGTTGGGGATGAAGGGGAACGGGTGCGCGGGATCGATGGCCTGCGGGGTGAGCACCGGGAATATCTGATCGAGGAAGTGCGATTGCAGCCAGTCACGTTCCATGCCGGTCAGCTTGTCGGCGGTGACGACCTGGAAATCGACATCATTCAGCTCGCGCGTCAGCAGGGTCCAGATCCGCTGCTGTTCGTCCATCAGGGCATCGGCGCGTTCGGAAATCGCCGCCAGCTGCCGCGCCGGGGTCATGCCTTCGGGGCTGCGCGTATCGATGTTGCCGCGCACCTGGCCGCGCAGGCCGGCGACGCGCACCATGTAGAATTCGTCGAGATTGTTGCCCGAAATCGACAGGAAGCGCAGCCGTTCCAGCAGCGGGTGGGCGGTGTTCATCGCTTCGGCCAGCACGCGTTCGTTGAAGGCCAGCCACGACAGTTCGCGGTTGATATAGCGTTGGCGTGCGGGGATGGCGGCAGGTGCGGGCATGGCTGTCAGCTTTACCGGCAGTTGGCGGGGCTGGGTAGGGAAAAGCGCCGGCCGCGCCGACAGGTCAGAAGCCGAATTCGCCCTGGCCGTCAACGATCTCGCGCGCCAGCGGAATGGTGATGGCGCGGCGGCGGGCCAGCGCGGCGGCATCCAGCGCGGCCACCACCGATTGCGCCGCCACCAGGCTGCGTTCGATGCGGACGACCAGCCAGCGGATCAGGTCGTCACCCACCTTGATGCCGCGTTCGGCGAACAATTTGGCCAGCACCAGGGCCAGCAGTTCGTCATCAGGCTCCCCCAGTTTCACCAGCGGTGTCGCCGCGAGGCGGCTGGCGAGATCGGGCAGGCCATGGCCCCATTCGCGCGGGGCCAGCCGGCTGGTGAGCAGCAACGGTGCCTCGCGCCGGGCGGCGTTCCAGGCGTGGAACAGGGTTTCCGGATCTTCGCGGTCGGCATTCTCAATCACCCGGCCATGATGCTGGGCGGCGAACCAGCGCGCGAGGTGCGTCTTGCCGCTGCCTTCCGGCCCGGAGACCAGCGTGACCGGCACCGGCCACAGGCCCGGCGCAGCGAGCCAGGCGGCAGCAGCGCGGTTGGCTTCGGTGATGGCGAGGCGATCGGGGCTGTGATCGACCGGCCATGCCAGCGGCAGCGCCGGTTCGGGGGCCAGCGTCATGGCTTGGGCGGGGCTGGCGGTGCGGGTGGCACGGGCGCAGCGGCGGCGGGGGGGGCGGCAGCGGCTTGCGGGCGACGGCGCAGCACCTGGGCGGCTCCCACCTGTTCAAGGCCCCAACCGCGCGGGGCCAGCGCGGCGCGCAGGGCCTCGGTGCCGCCGGGCAGCGCGATGTCGATCTGGCTGGTGCCGCCCACCGCCACCTGCCGCACCTGCACATCGCCCGACACTTCGCGCAGCAGGCGTTCGGCGGCAGCGAGGCTGGCGGCATCGGGGGTGATGGCGGCGATGGTGACGGTTTCGATCTCTGGCGGCGGCGTGCCGATCACCACGTCGGCGGCGATGATGGAGGCGACATCGACCGCCAGATCGGGATCGGCGCGCAACCGGCCATCGCGCAGGCCCTGGGCATAAAGCGCATCGAGCCCGCGCACCCCTTCATCCAGCAGGCGCGGCAGGCCGGCCTCGCTGCCGACGCGCAACGCCAGCCGGCCAAGTTCGCGCCCTTCCGGGCCGTGGCGGGCGATGAACAGCGCGCGGATCGGCCCGCCGGGATACAGGCGCGTCAACCGCGCTTCGGCGACCAGCACATCGACCGTGTCGAACCGGGTGATGATGCTGCGCCAGCCGGCGGGATCGGTGCGCCGCACCTGGGCTGCCGACAGCCAGAGATTGTCGGCCGGATTGCCGCTGGGCAGCACATAATCGATGGGCGTCACATTGCCCTGCCAGCGCGCCCACGCCTCGCTCCACGGGGTTTTGGCCTGGGTCACCTGCGCCGCGCCGCCATCGATCAGCAGCGGCAGCAACAGCAGCGGCGGCGATTGCGTGCCGGCAGCGCCGCCCAGATGAGCGGCGGCGCGGCTGCGATCGAACACCACGCCCAGCCGCGCGATGTAGCGGGTGGCCGAAAACCGCTCGCCCTGGCTTTCGACGCCGGCGACCATGGCATCGATCTGGCCATCGGAAAGCCGCGGGGCCTGGCTTTCGGGCTTGCCGACAAGGCGCGACCACAGGATCGGCCAGGCCTGGCGCATCGCCTGCGTCCACGCCTTGCGGCGGGCGTCGTCCACCGATTTCGCCGTCACGTCCACATCGATCCCGCCCACGGCATAGGCGTTGCCGGCCGCCGCCGTGGCGGGCGGCGGGGCCGGTGCCGCCACGCGCGGGGCCTGCGCCACCGCAACGGCGGCGATGGCGGCGGCGGCCAGCATCAGGGGAAGGACGGGTTTCACAGGCCGCTGTTTACGTGCCCCCGCCCCCGCTTGCCAAGCGCGGTGATGCTGGCGCTGCGCCGCAACTGGCGCTATGGCGGCGCGCATGACGGAAAAACGCCCCCTGACTTATGCCGATGCCGGCGTGGACATTGCCGCCGGCAACGCGCTGGTGAAGGCCATCGCCCCCCTGGCGCGCGCCACGGCGCGGCCGGGCGCGGATGCGGAACTGGGCGGCTTTGGCGGGTTTTTCGATCCGAAGGCGGCGGGGTACAAGGATCCGCTGCTGGTCGCGGCCAATGATGGCGTCGGCACCAAGCTGAAGCTGGCGATCGATACCGGGCGGCACGACACGGTGGGCATCGATCTCGTCGCCATGTGCGTCAACGATCTCATCGTGCAGGGCGCGGAACCGCTGTTCTTCCTCGACTATTTCGCCACGGGCAAATTGGAGAACGGTGTGGCCGCCCGCGTCGTTGCCGGCATTGCCGATGGTTGCCGCCAGGCCGGCTGCGCCCTGATCGGCGGCGAGACGGCGGAAATGCCGGGCATGTATGGGCCGGGCGATTATGATCTGGCCGGCTTTGCCGTCGGCGCGGTCGAGCGCGGCGAGCAATTGACCGGCGACGGCGTCGCCCCGGGGCAGCTGATCGTCGGCGTCGCGTCGTCGGGCGCGCACAGCAACGGCTACAGCCTCATCCGCCGCATCCTCGAGCGGTCGGGTGCCAGTTTGCAAGCCCCTGCCCCGTTCGATGCCAGCCGCAGCCTGGCCGAGGCGCTGCTGGAACCCACCCGCATCTATGTGAAATCACTGCTGCCGCTGATCCGCGCCGGGCGCATCAAGGCGCTCGCCCACATCACCGGCGGCGGGTTCCTGGAAAATATCCCGCGCGTGCTGCCCACCGGTGCCCGCGCGCTGATCGCTGCGCCCGAACTGCCGCCGCTGTTTGACTGGCTGCGGGTGGAAGGCGGCGTGGCAGCGGCCGAAATGGCGCGCACCTTCAACTGCGGCACCGGCATGGTGCTGGTGGTGGATCGCGGCGAGGCCGACGGCGTGATCGCCGCGCTGGCTGCGACCGGGGAAAGCGCGGTCGTGATCGGCGAGATCATTGCCGGGCACAAGGGCTGCGAAATCCACGGCGCGCCCGGCCAGTGGGGCGAGGCTGCGGCCTGGACGGCGCACCACGATGCCTGAAAAGGCGCGGGTTGGCGTCCTCATTTCCGGGCGCGGCAGCAACATGGCCGCGCTGCTCTATGCCAGCCGCCAATATGACTGCCCCTACGAGATCGTCGTCGTCGGATCGAACGATCCCGATGCCGCCGGCCTCGCGCTGGCCAGGGCGGAAGGTCTGCCCACCTTTGCCCACAGCCACGTGGGGAAGAAGCGCGCCGAGTTCGATGCGATCATCACGGCCGAGCTGGAACGGTCCGGCGTCACCCACATCGCGCTGGCCGGCTACATGCGGCTGCTGTCGGCCGAGTTCGTCAGCCACTGGGCGGGGCGCTGCCTCAACATCCACCCGTCGCTGCTGCCCAAGCACAAGGGCCTTCACACCCACGCCGCCGTGCTGGCCGCCGGCGAGACAGAGAGCGGCTGCACCGTGCACGTGGTGACGCCGGAGCTGGACGATGGGCCCATCCTGGGCCAGGCCCGCGTCGCCGTGCTGCCGGGCGATACGGAGGCCAGCCTCGCCGCCCGCATCCAGTATGCCGAACACCAGCTTTATCCGCGCGTGCTGGCCGATTTCGTCTCCGCCGCCAGCCGGCCACAGGCGCTGCTGGAACGCGTGCGCGGCCTGGCGCTGAGCCTGCCGGCGACGGCCGAGAAACTGTCCCACGGCTCGCCCGGATTTTTCGTCGAGGGCGGCAAGTTCTTTGCCTATTTCAGCGACAATCATCACGGCGACGGCGTCACCGCCCTGCTGCTGAAGGTTTCCGGCCTTGATGAGGCCGCCATGCGACAAGAGCAGGACCCGGATCGCTTCTTCCGCCCCAAATATTTCGGCCCCGCCGGCTGGGTGGGCATCGTCCTGACCGACGGGCCGGACTGGGCGATGATCGAGACGATGCTGGGCGCGGCGTGGCGACTGTGTGCGCCCAGGCGGCTGGCCGGGCTGCCGATCTGACGGGCCAATGGCCCGGCTGATCAGATGAGGCGGTGAACGGCCGACAGGATTTCCGACAGGCGATAGGGCTTGGCGAAGAACAGCGCCCCTTCCACCGCGCCCGGCGCCTGGGCACTGTAACCGGTGGTATAGATCACCGGCAATTGCGGCCGCACCTCCCGCGCCCGGCGGGCGATGTCCCAGCCGTCCAGCTTTCCCGGCATCCTGATGTCGGTGAACAGCAGGTCGATCGGTGCACCGGATTCGATACGGGCCATGGCAGAGTCGGCATTCTCGGCGGTCAGCACCTCGAACCCGGCGTCCTCGAACTCCAGCATGGCGATTTCGAGCACCAGATCTTCGTCCTCGACGATCAGAACCGTGGGCTTAGTCATCGTCGCGCCTTGTCTCGCCATCGTGGGTGGGCAGGGAAATGATTAGGGTGGTGCCTTCTCCCACCGTGCTTTCGATATCGATCTCGCCGCCCGATTGCTTGGTAAAGCCATAGACCTGGCTGAGGCCAAGGCCGCTGCCCTTGCCCACCCCCTTGGTGGTGAAGAAGGGTTCAAAGACATGGTTGATGACATCGGGCGCCATGCCGGTGCCGGTATCGGATACCAGCAGGCAGGTTCGCCCTTCCGCCGCGCGGGTGGCAATTGTCAGATGGCCACCGCCCGGCATGGCATCGCGCGCATTCAGCGCCAGGTTGAGGATGGCATTTTCGGTCTGGCCCACGTCGACAAGCACCTTCCCGGCGGCCGGATCCAGATCCAGCTGCAGATGCACCTCTGGCCCCAATGTGCGCGTGATCATTTCCGACATGCCACTGACAATCTCATTGATTTCAGAAGGTTCCGCCTGCAGCGACTGCTGCCGCGAAAAGGCCAGCAGCTGATGGGTCAGGCGGGCGGCCCGGCTGGCCCCCTTCATGGCGCTGTCCAGCGCCTTGCCGATACGGGGATCGTCGGCAGCCAGCCGGTCGGCACGTTCCAGATTGGCCACAACGATGGTCAGCAGGTTGTTGAAATCATGGGCGATACCGCCAGTCAGCTGGCCGACGGCTTCCATCTTCTGCGCCTGTCGCAGCATGGCTTCCACGCGTTCGCGCTCGATCACTTCATTCTGCAGCGACTGGAAGGCGAGATCGCGTTCCTCCATCCGCCTGTTCAACGTGTCGTTGGCCAGTGCCAGCTGGGCCGGCGATGGCAGCGCCACCGCACGCGGCAGCAGCGGCCACAGTGCGACAGCAGTGCCAACAGATACCACTGCCGTGATCCCCTTGATCAGGCCCTGAACGCCATAGGCCGGCATCCACAGCGTGTAGATCGCGAACAGGTGGGTGGCCCCGCAAGCCATGATGAAGGCGGCAAACATCCACACCGCCCAGCGGAACTGCACGTCCCCGCGCCGCATCACGAACACCGCCAGCACGATCGGGATGGAGAAATAGGACAGGCCTATGAGCAGATCGGCAACGACATGGGTCCAGATCAGCGTGGGATCCCACAACAGGCAAAAGCCGTGCGGCGGCAGGCCCTGCACGTTCAGCATCTTGTCGAGATAGTCGAGCATGGCCGGCGGCCTCCACGGCTTGGGGGGAACCGTCTGGAAAGCAAGGGTAACGCACGGTGCCGGCACGGCAAGTCCGGCCCGGGTGAATTCCGACGATTGCGGGGGCCGCACCAACAGATTTGCGACGAACCGGGCGGAGCCGAACCTGAAAAGCCAAACAAAAAGGGCCGCAGCGTCTGCTGCGGCCCTTTGCAATAGCGAAGGCGCGTCGGCTCAGCCAACAATCTCGCACTGCGAGAAGAAGTAGGCGATTTCGATCGCGGCGTTCTCGTCGCTGTCCGAACCGTGCACGGTGTTGGCTTCGATCGATTCGGCCAGTTCCTTGCGGATGGTGCCGGGTTCGGCGTTGGCCGGGTTGGTGGCGCCCATGATGACGCGATAGGCCGGAACGGCGTCTTCGCCTTCCAGCACCTGCACGACGACCGGGCCGGAGATCATGAAGGCGACCAGTTCACCGAAGAAGCCGCGCTCGCGGTGGACGGCGTAGAAGCCTTCGGCCTGGGCCTGGGTCAGGTGCAGGCGCTTGCTCGCGACGATCTTCAGGCCGGCGGCTTCGATCATCGCATTCACCTTGCCGGTGATGTTGCGACGGGTGGCGTCGGGCTTGATGATCGAGAAGGTGCGCGTGATGGCCATCGGAAAAATCCTGTGTTGCAATGCGGGAAATGCGGGTTGCGCGGCCCCCTACAGGCCGCGCCCCCGCTTTGCAAGCCGTGAGCGGCGAAATCAGGCTTCGAAATTTTCGGCCACGAAGCGATCGAGCAGGCGGACGCCAAAGCCGGTGGCACCCTTGTCGTGCAGCGCGCCGGGCTTGGTGGCCCACACGGTGCCGGCGACATCGAGGTGGGCCCATTTCACGCCCGGCTTCACAAAGCGGCCGATGAACTGGGCCGCGGTGATCGAACCGCCTTCGCGCGGGCCGACATTCTTGATGTCGGCAATGTCGCTGTCGATCAGCTTGTCATAGGCATCGCCGATCGGCATCCGCCACAGTTTCTCGCCCACGGCGCTGCCAGCGGCGGCCAGCTGTGCGGCAAGGCCGTCATCATTGCAGAACATCCCGGCGTGTTCGTGGCCAAGGCTGATGATGATCGCGCCGGTCAGCGTCGCCAGATCGACGACGATTTCGGGGTTGAAGGTTTCCTGCGCCCACCAGATCGCATCGCACAGCACCAGCCGGCCTTCGGCATCGGTGTTGAGCACTTCCACCGTCTGGCCGTTCATGGTGGTGACGACGTCGCCGGGGCGCTGGGCATTGCCATCGGGCATATTCTCGACAAGGCCAACCACGCCCACCACGTGCGCCTTGGCCTTGCGGGCAGCCAGCGCGTGCATCGCGCCGGTGACGGCCCCGGCCCCGCCCATGTCCCACTTCATGTCTTCCATGCCGGCCGGCGGCTTCAGGCTGATGCCGCCGGTATCGAAGGTGACGCCCTTGCCGACGAACACCACCGGCTTCACGTCGTCCTTGCCGGTGCCGTTCCAGCGCATGGCAAGGATGCGCGCCGGGCGGACGGAACCTTGCGCCACGCCCAGCAGCGCGCCCATGCCCAGCCGCTTCATTTCGGCATCGTCGAGGATGATGAGTTCGACGCCCAGTGCAGCGAGGTCCATCGCCTGTTCGACGAAGCTTTCGGGATAGAGGATGTTGGGCGGCAGGGTGACGAGCGTGCGGGTGCGCGCCACGCCGCCGGCAATGCCCGACAGGCGTTCGTGGGTGGCCGCCGCATCGCCGCCACCGATGATGGTGAGGCCAGCAAGGGTCGGCTTCTGCTTGTCCTTCAGCCGGGTGCGATACTGATCGAACCGCCACGAGCGCAGCACCGCACCATGGGCGAGATGGGCGGCGAGCGTGCCTTCAACTGTGCCGGTCACATCGACCGTGGCAGTGGTTTCGCCGCTGGTAAGCAGACGCGCGGCAATCGCGCCGCCGATGCGTTCGGCAACGCTGGCATCGATCTTGTCGGCAGGGCCGGTGCCGACGATCAGCAGGCGCTGGGTGGCAAGGCCGGCGGGGGCAAAGAGTTCGACGATGCTGCCCACGTCGCCTTCGAAGCGCGCGGCCCTGGCGGCGGCCTTCACCGCGCCGCCCGTGGCGGCATCGGCGGCGGCAGCGCCGGCCGACAGCGCGCCATCCGGCCCGGCCAGCACGACAAGCGCGGCAGCGGCATCAGCGGCGGAGGCGGCATAAGTGATCGACAGCATGAAAAACCCTTCCCGATTCGGTGCGCCGACCTGATTAGGCGGTCGCATACCCGCCGCCAAGCAGGTTGCAGGCCCGGCATGGCGCGGCTATCGACCCCATGTGCGCGTTGAAAGCCCCCTTCCCGCGATCCGCCACGGCCTGTTGCTGGCCGTGGCTGCATTGGCGCTGCTGCCGGCCCCGGCGATGGCGCAGCGCATGGCCCCGGCGCTGTGGGGCAACCGCGAGCCGGCCAACCGCGATCCCGATGCGCCAGAGATCAGGCGCAACCTGCCGGCGCCGGGCGACACGGTCGATTTCGAGGCCGACCAGCTGACATATGACGAAGCCCGCCAGCTGGTGAGCGCCAGTGGGCGGGTGACGGTGTCGCGCGATGGATACAGGCTGGTCGCCGACCGGGTGGATTACACGCGCGGCGCCGATGGCAAGGATGGCGAGGTTGTCGCCATCGGCAATGTGCAGATCACCGATCCCGCCGGCAACCAGGCGCTGGGCGACCGCATCACCCTGACCGACAGCCTGAAGGACGGCGCCATCGCCAACATGCTGCTGGTGCTGAACGACGGTGGCCGGCTGGGCGCCACGGCGGCCACGCGCAGCCCCGGCCGTTACCAGATGGATCGCGCCGTCTATTCGCCGTGCGCGGTGGTGGATGGTGACGGCTGCCCGCAGGTGCCGGTGTGGAAGATCAAGGCGGTGCGGATCGTCTATGACGAGACCCGCCATCGCATCTCCTACAAGAATGCCAGCCTGGAGATGTTCGGCGTCCCGGTGCTGTATCTGCCCAGCCTGTCCCACCCGGATGGCGACGCGCCGCGCGCGATGGGCGTGCTGGTGCCGGCAGTGGAAATCCAGCGCCAGCTGGGCGTGGGCCTGTCGATGCCGACGCACATCCCGCTGGGGCCGGATCACGACATCACGCTGACGCCCTGGCTTTATACCGCCACCAACCCGGCGCTGGCGTTCCAGGCGCGGCGGCTGCTGAAGGACGGACCGGTGCAGGTGGACGGCATGTTCACCTTTTCCCGCCGGTTCGATCTGGCACCCGATGGCGTGACCGAGGTGGACAAGGGCGAGCGGTTTCGCGGCTATCTGGGCGTGAAGGGCCGGTTGCAGCACAACAGCCGCTGGCGTTCGGTCTTCTCGGTGCGGCTGACCACCGACGACACGTTCAACCGCCGCTATGGCCTCGGCTTTGATGACACGCTGCGATCATCCTATGCCCTTGAACGGGTGACGGACGAAAGCTGGCTGTCGATTTCGGCCTGGTATTTCCAGGGGCTGCGCGCCAGCGACCGCACCGGGGAAATGCCGCTGGCGCTGCCGCTGATCGATTATGACTGGCGGCCGGATTGGGACGTTGCAGGCGGGCGCATGCGTTTTGGCGCCAATTCGCTGCTGCTGACCCGCAGCGACGGGCAGGACATGTTCCGCGCCATCAGCTGGGCGCGCTGGGATCGCAGCCTGTTCACGCCGCTGGGCCAGCGCATCACCTTCAGCGGGCTGGCCCGCAGCGATCTTTATGACGTGCGCGACAGCGCCAAGGCGACCTTCCCCGATTATGCCGGGCGCGATGGCTGGCGCGGGCGCGGGGTGGCGCTGGCCGCCGTCGATGTCAGCTGGCCGCTGGCCGGGCCGGCGCTGGGCGGCGAACAGGTGATCACGCCGCGCGTGCAGCTGGTGCTCAGCCCCCGCATCGCCAACTCGGGCTTTCCCAACGAGGATTCGCGGGCGTTCGAACTGGAAGACATCAGCCTGTTTGATCTCAACCGCACGCCCGGCCTTGACCGTGTCGAAAGCGGCAGCCGCATCACCTATGGGGCCGAATACACGCTGGACCGCCCCGGCTGGCAGCTGCGCGCCGAGGTCGGCCAATCGGCGCGCATCGATGGCGACGGGATGGAATTTGCCGATGGCACCGGGTTTCGCGGCCGGCTGTCGGACGTGGTGGGCCGCATCAGCCTCAAATATGGCCGGCTGATCGAGCTGACCCACCGGTTCCGGCTGGACCAGGCCAATTTCGCCGTGCGCCGCAATGAAATCGACCTGACCGTGGGCGGCCGGCGATCCTATGTTTCGGCAGCCTACATCCGGCTCAATCGCAATGTCACGCTGGAGGACCTTGAGGACCGGCAGGAATTGCGGATCGCCGGGCGGCTGGCTTTTGCGCGGTACTGGGCGCTGTTTGGCAATGCCATCGTCGATCTGACGACGCGCGCCGAAAACCCCTTGTCGGACAGCGATGGTTTCCGCGCCATCCGCCACCGCGTCGGCATCCAGTACGAGGATGAATGTTTCCGGTTCGGCATCGGCTGGCGCCGCGATTATGTCGGCGACCGCGATTTCCGGCCCGGCAACAATTTCCAGATCAGCGTGGCGTTCAAGACGCTGGGACAATAGCGCGGCTTTCAGCCGTCATTCAGGCGATGCCGGGCACAGCGGCCGCCGTCAGGCAAACAAGCGCTTTCCCCCATGCGCGCCCTTGCGCTAAGGGCAGACGGTGGGCGAAGCGCGGGACGCGCTGCGGAGCAGGTGGATGAAGGTGAAATTGTTGAACGGGCTCTATGCCACCACGCTGGCCACGGCCATGGCCACCGCGATGCTGGTGCCTGCCGGCGGCGGCGCGCTGCTGGCCCAGGCCGCCAGCCGCAGCTTTTCGGCCGATGATCTGCCCGAACTGGCGGTGATGGGCGACGTTGATCCGACGCTTCGCAAGGCGCAGGCGATCGTGAACGGCGACGTGATCACCGATACCGATATCGATCAGCGCCTGGGCCTGGTGCTGGCGGCCAACGGCGGCAAGATCGACGAGGCCGAAAAGCAGCGCCTGCGCCTGCAGATCATCCGCAACCTGATCGACGAGAAACTGCAGCTGCAGGAAGCGGTGGAAAACGACATCCGCATCAGCGAGGCCGATGTGACCCGGTCGTTCGAGCGCGTCGCCCAGAATTTCAAGCGCACGCCCGCCCAGTTCGACGAGTATCTGCGCCAGAGCGGTTCATCGGCCAACAGCCTGAAGGCGCAGATCCGCGCCGAAATGGCGTGGAGCCGCGTGCTCCGCCGCAAGGTCGAACCGATGGTCAATGTCGGCGACGACGAGGTGCAGCAGGTCATCGACAAGCTGAACGCCGCCAAGGGCAAGGACGAGTATCACGTTGGCGAAATCTTCCTGTCGGCAACGCCGGAAACCCTGAATGCGGTAATGGAGGATGCGGCGCGCATCGTCGGCCAGATCCGTGGCGGGGCGAGCTTTGTCGCCTATGCCCGCCAGTTTTCCGAAGCCTCCACCGCCGGCATCGGCGGCGATCTGGGCTGGGTGCGCGGCGAGCAGCTGAATGACGCTGTCTCCCCGGCCGTTGCGGCCCTGAATCCCGGCCAGATCACCGATCCGGTGGCGGTGCCCGGCGGCGTTGCCATCATGGCGCTGCTGGAAAAGCGCCAGGTGCTGGCCGCCGATCCGCTGATGGCGCAATTGAGCCTGAAGCAGCTGACCGTGCCGCTGAAGCCCAACACCACCGAGGAACAGGCCCGCGCCAAGGTGCAGGAAATCGGCGCGCTCACCCAGAACATGGGCGGCTGTGGCGGCGTCGAGGCACTGGCGCAGAAGCTGGGCGGCGAGGTTGCCACCAACGACGCCATCCGCATGAAGGACCTGCCGCCGCCGCTGCAGGCCATCCTGGGCCGGATGTCGATCGGCGAATCCACCCCGGCCTTCGGTTCGGCCGATGAAGGCCTGCGCGTGCTGGTGCTGTGCGGCCGCGACGACAGCGCGGTGCAGGCAAAGGCGCCCAATTTCGAGGAAATCTACGCCCAGATGAACGAGGAGCGGGTGAACAGCCGCGCCCGCCGTTACCTGCGCGATCTGAGGCGCGACGCCATCGTCGATTACCGTTGATGGGGGCGACACTGGCGCCCCTGGCGGTTTCGATCGGCGATCCCGCCGGCATCGGCCCCGAAATCATCGCCGGGGCGTGGGAACAGCGTGTTTCGGCCGGCCTGCCGCCGTTCCTGGCCATTGGCGACGCGCGCGCCATCCGGGCCGTGTGGGATGGGCCGATTGCTGTCCTGTCCGATCCCGCTGCCGCCGCCGCGGCCTTCGATGCGGCGCTGCCGCTGATCCAGGTCGATGATCCCGGCGAGATCGTGCCGGGCGAGCCCAATCTTGCCGGCGCGCGCTGTGCGCTCGACAGCCTGGAACTGGCCGCCGGCATCACGCGGCAAGGCATGGCATCGGCACTGGTGACGGGGCCCGTTTCAAAGGCGCAATTGTTCGCCATCGGCTTCACCTATCCGGGGCAGACCGAATTCGTGGCCGAACGCTGCGGGGTTTCGGCGGCCAATGCGGTGATGATGCTGGCCGGGCCGACGCTTCGCAGCGTGCCGTTGACCGTGCACGTTCCCCTGGCCGACGTGCCGCGGCTGGTGACGGCCGAATTGATCATCACCCGCGCCCGCATCACCGCCCGCGCCCTCACCCGCGATTTCGGCGTCGAAAACCCGCGCCTCGCCATTGCGGGGCTGAACCCCCATGCCGGCGAGAACGGCATGATGGGCCGCGAGGAGGTGGAGGTGATCCGCCCGGCGATCGAGGCGCTGCGCGCCGAGGGTATCGACGTGATCGGGCCCCTGCCCGCCGACACCATGTTCCACGCCGCCGCCCGCGCCCGTTATGATGCGGCGCTGTGCCAGTATCACGACCAGGCGCTGATCCCGCTGAAGGCGCTGCATTTCGATGACGGCGTGAACCTGACCCTGGGCCTGCCCATCGTCCGCACCTCCCCCGATCACGGCACGGCGTTCGACATTGCCGGCAAGGGCGTCGCCACGCCGACCGCGATGATCGCCGCCATCCGCATGGCCGGCGCATGCGCCGCCCGCCGCGCCGGGGCCTGACCGGTGGGCCTGGCTGATCTGCCGCCGCTGCGCGAGGTGATCGCGGCGCATGGCCTCAATGCCAAGAAGACGCTCGGCCAGAATTTCCTCACCGATACCAACCTGCTGGATCGCATCGCCCGCATTCCCGGCATCGGGGCGGGCGACCGCGTCTATGAAGTCGGCCCCGGCCCCGGCGGGCTGACCCGCGCCTGCCTGAGGACGGGGGCCAGCGTGGTGGCGGTCGAACGCGACGACCGCGCGCTGCCCGCCCTGGCGGAACTTGCCGCCGCTGCCGATGGCCGGCTGACCGTGGTGGGTGATGACGCGATGGCCGTCGATGCCCGCGCACTGGCCGGCGACGGCGCGCACATCGTCGCCAACCTGCCCTACAATATCGGCACGGCGCTGTTCACCGGCTGGCTGGCGGGGCCGGAATGGCCGCCGTGGTGGGCCAGCCTGACGCTGATGTTCCAGAAGGAAGTGGCCCAGCGCATCGTGGCGACGCCGAGCAGCAATGCCTATGGCCGGCTCGCCGTGCTGGCGCAGTGGCGGTCGCTGCCGAAAATCGCGCTGCACGTGCCAGCCCGCGCCTTTGTGCCGGCACCCAAGGTGGACAGCGCCGTGGTGCACCTGGTGCCGACGACGCCGATGAGCGCCGCCCGCCCCGAACGCCTGGCCGCGCTGACGGCGGCTGCCTTTGGCCAGCGCCGCAAGATGCTGCGCGCCAGCCTGAAAGGCCTGCCCGGCGCGCTGGAGGCGATGGAAGCCGAAGGCATCAAGCCCGAAGCGCGGGCGGAGACGGTGCCGGTGGAGGCGTTCGCCAAGGCGGCTGCGCGGCTTTCCCAGTAAGCCCCTGCCATGCTGGCCTGCGCCAGCATGGCAGCACGTTACGGCTGCGCCGTCTTCGGCTTGGGCGTCACCGCCGCCTGCTGGCCGGCCTTGGCGATCACGCCTTCCAGCCGTCCGGCGGCACTGCAGTCCGTCTTGCACAGCGCCTTGATGCGGGCGAGGTTGATCTGCGCCCGCGCCGTTGCGCCGCGCGCCACCAGCGCCCGGCCCTGGCCTTCCAGCGCGCCGATGTCGGACGGGTTGAGCGCCAGCGCCTCGCGGTAATATTTCACCGCCTTGCCGGGCAGGCCGAGCTTTTCATAGGCGGCAGCGATGCCGGCAAAGGCCGCGACGTTGCGCGGATCGCTGGCCAGCGCCGCTTCAAAGCTGTCGATGGCCTCCTGCGGCTTGCCGGCGGCAAGCGCGGCCTGGCCGGCAGCGCCCATCTGGACAGAGACCGGCTTCAGCTGGTCGTCCCGGCCCGGCGCGGCGCTGGCGGAACCAGCGGTGGCAACGGCGATCAGGGCAACGGCGGACAACAGGGCGAAACGCATCGATGATCTCCTCGGCCGCTGTCGTATCAAAGCCGGGATGACTGCGCGATGAAAAAGCCGTCGCACCCGTCATTGGCCGGGGTCAGCACGCGGGTGCGCCACGGGCCCATGCCATACACGTCGGCCAGGTGCGCCTCCCCTTCCGGCGGCAGCAGCGAGCAGACGATATAGACGAGCCGGCCACCGGGCTTCAGCAGCGACGCGCCAAGGCTGATCAGCATGGCCTGCGTCTGCACCAGCCGTTCCAGCCGCGCCGGGGTCAACCGCCAGCGGCTTTCGGGATTGCGCCGCCACGTGCCGCTGCCCGAACAGGGCGCATCAATGAGCACGGCATCGCACTGGCCTTCAAGGTCGGACAGGGCCTGCCGCTCCGCACCCGGATTGAGCAGACGGGTTTCCACCGTCACGCCCGCCCGCTCCGCGCGCGGGGCCAACTGGCTGAGACGGGCGCGATCGGTATCGCAGGCGATCAGTCGCCCCCCATTTGCCCTGGGCCCGCGCATGTCGGCCGCCAGCGCCAGTGTCTTGCCGCCGGCGCCGGCGCACAGGTCCACCACCGTCTCGCCGGCGCGGGCGGCCATCAGGGCGGCAGCGATCTGGCTGCCGGCGTCCTGCACCTCGATCAGGCCTTCGGCATATTCGGGCAGCGCCTCGACATTGGTGCCGGCGGGCAGGCGCAGTCCGTGGGCGGTGGTGGGCAGCAATTCCCAATCCGGGTGGCCGGCGTGCACGGCATCGCGGCTCGTCCGCAGCGCATTCACCCGCACATCCAGCGGCGCACGATCCAGCAGCGCCCGCGCCTGGCGTTCGGCATCGTCGCCAAACCGATCGATCAGCAGCCGTTCCAGCCACACCGGGGCCAGGCCGGGGGCAGCCGCCGGCTCCCCATGCACCAGCGGCGGCGGGGCGTGGCCGGCAGCGCCGAACAGGCCGAGCAGTGCGGGATCGGCGCTGCGGGCATGGCCGATGACGGCAGCGCGGCCCGAAACCGGGCGTTCGCCCAGCGACCGGATCACGGCGAACACCAGGTCGCGCACGGCGCGACGATCCTTCGATCCGGCATAGCGGCGGGTGGAGAAATAACGCTGGATGATGGTATCGGCCGCGGCCCCGGCATCGCGCGCGGCGGCGATCACCTGGTCCAGGATCTCGATGGCAGCAGCAAGGCGCGCGGCGGGGGTCATCGGGCGGGATTACCCGCCGGTCGGATAGTTGGGCGATTCGCGCGTGATGGTCACGTCGTGGACGTGGCTTTCCTTCAGGCCGGCGTTGGTGATGCGGATGAATTCGGCGCGGTTGCGGAATTCTTCCAGCGTGGCCGAGCCGGTGTAGCCCATCGCCGCCTTCACGCCGCCGACCAGCTGGTGCAGCACGTTGGCGGCAAGGCCCTTGTAGGGCACCTGGCCTTCGATGCCTTCCGGAACGAGCTTCAGCTGATCCTTGATGTCCTGCTGGAAATAACGGTCGGCCGAACCGCGGGCCATGGCGCCAACGCTGCCCATGCCGCGATAGGCCTTGTAGCTGCGGCCCTGCCACAGGAAGGTCTCGCCCGGCGCTTCCTCGGTGCCGGCCAGCAGGCTGCCGACCATCACGGCGCTGGCGCCGGCGGCAAGCGCCTTGGCGACGTCACCGCTGGTGCGAAGCCCGCCATCGGCAATCACCGGAATGTTGCGGGCCCAGGCGGCTTCGGCGGTGTCGATGATCGCGGTCAGCTGCGGCACGCCGACGCCGGCGACAACGCGGGTGGTGCAGATCGAACCCGGGCCGATGCCGACCTTGATGCCATCGGCGCCAGCATCGATCAGCGCCATCGCGGCAGCGGCGGTGGCAACGTTGCCGGCAATCACCTGGGCCGAATTGCTGTGCTTCTTGATGCGGGCGACCGCTTCCGCCACACGGTCGCTGTGGCCGTGGGCGGTATCGACGATGATCAGGTCGCATTCGGCATCAAGCAATGCCTCGGTACGCTCGAAACCGGTATCGCCCACCGTGGTGGCAGCGGCAACGCGCAGGCGGCCGGCGGCATCCTTGGTGGCGTTGGGATGGTTCACCGCGCGCACGATGTCCTTCATGGTGATGAGGCCGACGCAGTGGCCGTCGTCATCCACCACCAGCAGCTTTTCGATGCGGTGGTTGTGCAGCAGGCGGCGGCATTCGTCTTCCGACACGCCGGGGCGGACGGTGACCAGATTGTCCCGCGTCATCAGCTCGGCAATCGGCTGCGCGTCATTCTCGGCAAAGCGCAGATCGCGGTTGGTGACGATGCCGACCAGCCGGCCGGGCGCGCCACCGGGGCCGACCTTTTCCACCACCGGAAAGCCCGAAATGCCGTGGCTGGCCATCAGGGCGCGGGCATCGGCCAGCGTCTGATCGGGCGTCAGCGTGATCGGGTTGACCACCATGCCGCTTTCAAAGCGCTTGACCTGGCGGACGGCCAGCGCCTGTTCCTCCACGGTCAGATTGCGGTGGAGCACGCCGATGCCGCCCAGCTGCGCCATGGTGATCGCCATGTTGGCTTCGGTCACCGTGTCCATCGCTGCCGAAAGGATCGGGATGTTGAGGCTGATGCCCTGCGTGACGCGCGTCGCGGTGTTGGCCATCGACGGCAGCACGGCCGATGCCGCCGGCACCAGCAACACATCATCGAAGGTCAGGCCCAGACGGGGTTCCTTGATGCGGTTTTGCATGGGCGTGGTCTTCCTCTCTCGGCGGCGGTGGGCTTCCATAGGGGCGAAGCGCCGACATGAAAAGAGCGCGCTGCGTGTTACCGCAGCGCGCCCCAGTTCCGTCCGTGCTCAACCCGTGTTCAGCCCGTGCCGGGCGCCGTGATCAGGCACCGGCAAGCACGTTGTAGAATTGCGCGATCTGGGCGCGCGGGCCACCCTTGACGGCGGCAAAGGCGGCCTTGGCACCGGCCTTGTCACCCATCTTCAGCAGGGCGGCACCCATGCGCAGGTTCACCGTGTCCTGATCAACGTTGGCAGCGCCCACCAGCGGCTTGTAGAAGCTGACGGCCTTTTCATACTGGCCCAGGTTGGCCAGCGTGTCGGCCACCACCAGGCCGATGCGCGGGCTGGCCTTGGCTTCCTTTTCCAGGCCCGGCAGCGCAGCGCGGGTTTCGGCATTCTTGGTCGCCGCCAGCTTGACGGTTTCAGCGATGTTGGTCCTGGTCGGATCGATCAGCTTCTTGGCGATCGCTTCCTTCAGCACCGCATCGGCCTCGTTCGGCATGCCGCGTTCGATGGCAGCATCGGCATATTCCAGATAATTGTTGCCGGTGGTCATCGCGCCGGCAGCCGCCATCAGGCGACCCCAGTCGAGCAGCAGGTTGTTGTCCATGTTGCCGCTGCGCTGCTTGATCAGCTCGATCGACAGATTGTAGCTCTTGGGCTCGGGGAAGGCCTTCACCCAGCTCAGCAGCGCCGGCATCATCTTGTCGGTCATGTTGCCATCGATCACCGACTGGGCGCGGAATTCATACCAGCTGCGGTCGCCCTTCTCGCCGGCAGCCTCGCGCAGGTCAATGGCCTTGGTCAGCAGCGCGACCACGCCCAGCTTGTTGCCCAGTGCCGCGTTCACGCTGGCCGCCTGCACCGTCATGTCGACGTCGTCAGGCTTCTGCGACAGGTAGAATTCATACCATTTCCAGGACTTCTGATAATCCTTCCGGTTCGACGACAGGCCGGCGATGAACTTGGAGAAGGTCAGCTTCTCGTCGGCCGTGATCGACGGCGCCTCGACCGCTTCGGTCAGGGCTTCCTCGATCTTCACATTGTCCTTCAGGTTCTGCGCCGAAAACAGCTTGAGCTTGGCCAGGATCAGCGCATCGTCCTTTTCGGCCTTCGGCAGCGCTGCGGCCTCGGTCAGCTTGGCCAGCGCGCCGGCATGGTCACCGGCCTGCTGCAGCTTCTGCACCGCGATCACCGCGGCCAGCACCGGCTTCGACAGCTTCGGCGGCTGCGGCTTTTCCGCTTTCTGCGCCAGCGCCGGGCTGGCGGTGCCCACAACGGCGGCAGTGCTCAGCACCAGTGCCAGTGCGGTTGCAAACGTCTTCATTCATGCCTCCCTCAAGCAATATCGGCTTGGGCTAAGCCGTCGCATCGCCGGCGTCAACCGGGCGAGACCGCTAGCCCCCATTCGCACCTGCAAGATGAACAATCCGTGAGTTTCAACGCCCTGCCCTTGCCGATGGCCCGCGCGCGCGCAATCATTCGTCGCAAATGAACGCCATTGCATCCCTGGTTCCGCTCGGCGGCCTGCCGCTGCGCTTTCTGGCCGGGCTGGCGGTCGCGCTGGCGGCCGGTCTTGCCTATCTGCTGGCCGATCCGCTGATCAGCGGGCCCGCCGCCGTCGTGCTGAAAGGCAGCGGTGTCACCCTGCTGGCGCTGGCCGCGCTGCAATTGCCAAGTGCCGGCGCGCGCTGGCTGGCGGCGATCATGGCGCTGGGGGCGCTGGGCGACGTGCTGCTGGCGCTGCCGGGGCTGTTCATCGCCGGTGCTGCCAGCTTTGCCGCCGGTCACGCAGTGGCCATCGGCTTTTACGGGCGCCACCAGCGCCCGGCCGGCGGCTGGCTGATGCCGGCGGCGCTGATCGGCTTCGGCATCGTCATGCCGCCGCTGCTGGTGCCGGCGGGGCCGCAACTGGCGCAAGCGCTGGTCTATGCACTGCTGCTCACCGCGATGGCCGCCAGCCTTTGGCGCAGCCGCTTTCCCCGGCTGGCCGCCATTGGCGCGCTGGCGTTCGTCGCATCCGATACGCTGCTGGTGCTGCGGATGGGCGGCGGCAGGCTGATCGATCCCGCCACCGATGGCGCGCTGGTGTGGATCCTCTATTTCGGCGGGCAGTGGCTGATCACGCTGGGCGTGGGGCGCGGGCTGCTCGCCCGCGCCGCGCGGGAGGCCTAGGCCTCTCCCGTCCCTTCGCCTGCTCCATCCGTGGCGGGCGCTTCGCCCACATCCTCACCATCGTCCTCACCCGCCGGGATCAGCGCGGCCGACACCACGTGTTCGTCATCCGCCACCTTGAACAATGTCACGCCCTGCGCGGCGCGGCCCATGATGCGGATATCGGCGGCGCGCAGGCGGATGAGCTTGGCCTGATCGGTGACCAGCATCACGTCATCGCCATCGCGGGCGGTGAAGCTGGCCAGCACGTCACCGTTGCGATCGCTTTCGGCGATGTTGCGGATGCCCTGCCCGCCGCGGCCCGACTGGCGATATTCAAACGCCGAACTGCGCTTGCCAAAGCCGTTGGCGGTGACGGTGAGGATGAACTCCTCCGCGGCGGCGAACTGGCCCATGCGGGTTTCCGACAGCACCCGCTCGCCCGGATCGGCCTTCCACGCGGCAGCCTTCAGATAATCCTCGCGCTCTTCGGTGCTGGCGGCAAAGCCCTTCAGGATCGCCATCGACACCACTTCGTCACCCGGCGCCAGCGTCATGCCGCGCACGCCGGTGGAGGTGCGCGAAACGAATTCGCGCACATCGTCGACGGGGAAACGGATGGCCTTGCCGCTCTTGGCGGCCAGGAACACGTCGTCGGCCTCGTCGCACAGGGTCACGCCGATCAGCCGGTCGTCATCGCCCTCTTCGAACCGGATGGCGAGCTTGCCGGCGGTCGGCACGTTGGTGAAGGCATCCATCGCATTGCGGCGGACATAGCCGTGGGCGGTCGCGAACATCACGTGCAGGCGGCCCCATTCGGCCTCGTCCTCCGGCAGCGGCAGCACGCTGGTGATGGTTTCCCCGTCGGCCAGCGGCAGCAGGTTGTTGATCGGCTTGCCCTTGGCCTGCGGACTGCCCTGCGGCAGGCGCCAAACCTTCAGGCGATAGGCCTTGCCGGCCGACGAGAAGAACAGCACCGGATTGTGGGTCGAGGTGACGAACAAGTTGGTGACCGCATCCTCGTCCTTGGTGCCCATGGCGTTGCGGCCCTTGCCGCCACGATTCTGGGCGCGATATTCGGCCAGCGGCACACGCTTGATCCAGCCCGACATGGTGACGGTCACCACCATGTCCTCGCGCTCGATCAGATCCTCGTCGTCGATGTCGTCGGCGTTGAACACCAGTTCGGTGCGCCGTTTCGACTGGAACTCGTTCGACACCTCGTCCAGCTCGCCGCGCAGCACCAGGCGCAGGCGGGCGCGATCGGTGAGGATCTCCAGCAGATCGGCAATGGTTGCCGCCAGTTCCTTCAGTTCATTGCCGATTTCATCGCGGCCCAGCGCCGTGAGTTTTTGCAGGCGCAGATCGAGGATCGCGCGCACCTGAAGCTCTGACAGCCTGATGGTCGGCGCGTCGACATCGACCGTGCCGGCTTCGACGAGCGCCAGATAGGGGCGGATGTCGGCGGCATCCCAGTCGCGCGCCATCAGCGCCTCGCGCGCATCCGCCGGGCTGGCGCTGGCGCGGATGATGCGGACAACCTCGTCGAGGTTGGCGACCGCGATGACGAGGCCGATCAACAGGTGGGCGCGCTCGCGCGCTTTCATCAGCTCGTGCTTCGACCGGCGGGTGATGACGGTTTCGCGGAATTCGACGAAGGCCTGGATGATCTCCTTCAGGCCCATCAGTTCCGGACGGCCGCCACGGATGGCGAGCATGTTGAAGGCAAAGCTCTGCTGCGCCGGGGTGTGGCGCCACAGCTGGTTGAGCACCACGTCCGGTGTCGCATCGCGCCTGAGATCAAGGACGATGCGGACGCCTTCGCGGTTGGATTCGTCGCGCAGGTCGGACACGCCTTCGATGCGCTTGTCCTTCACCGCTTCGGCAATCTTTTCAACCAGCGCGTTCTTGCCCTGCTGATAGGGGATTTCGGTCAGCACGATGGCGCGCTTGTCGCCGCGGCCTTCCTCGATGACGTGGCGGGAGCGGATGCGGATGGAGCCGCGGCCGGTCTCGTACGCCTGGCGCAGCTGGCTCGATCCCAGGATGATGCCGCCGGTGGGAAAATCGGGCGCCGGCACATGGTGCATCAGGCCATCGACGGTGATCAGCGGATCATCGAGATAGGCGCGCACCGCGTCGACCACTTCACCCAGGTTGTGCGGCGGAATGTTGGTCGCCATGCCGACCGCGATGCCGCCGGCGCCATTGACCAGCAGGTTGGGGAAGCGCGCCGGCAGCACCGTCGGCTCGTTTTCCGACCCGTCATAGTTGGGGATATAGTCGACCGTGTCCTTTTCGATGTCGGCGAGCAGCGCCTCGGCCGATTTGGCCAGGCGCGCTTCGGTGTAGCGCATCGCCGCCGGGGCATCCGGGTCCATCGAACCGAAATTGCCCTGGCCATCGATCAGCGGCAGCCGCATCGACCAATCCTGCACCATGCGGGCCAGCGCGTCATAGATCGCGCTGTCGCCGTGCGGGTGATATTTGCCCATCACGTCGCCGACGATGCGGGCCGATTTGCGATAGGCCTTGTTGTGGGTGAAGCCGTTTTCGTAGCTGCCCCACAGGATGCGCCGGTGCACCGGCTTCAGGCCATCGCGCACATCCGGCAGCGCACGCGCCACGATGACCGACATGGCATAATCAAGAAAACTCGTCCGCATCTCCGAAACGATGGAGATCGGCTGGATATCGGGCTCGCCAGCGGGGGGTGAGGTGGTTGATTCCATTGTATTTTTCTTATGCCTTCCGGGCGTGGTTCAGACGCTGTTCCGGATTAGGCGAAACATCGTGAAAAGGCCAGTGGAAAGGATGAATTCTGCCCTCTTCCCCCGTCATGCTGGCGAAGGCCAGTATCCATAGTGGGACGGGGGCGCTCGTGGTGCGAAATGGGCCAGTACGGGACAATGGATGCTGGCCTTTGCCAGCATGACAAATGTTCATGACAAGGGCGGGAAACCCCAATCCACTGCCAGATCAAGCCAGTGCGGGTTATGCGTCTCGATCAGGCGCACCTTCCACTCACGCTTCCAGAACTTCATCGCCTTCTCCCGCCGGATGGCGTCGGCGATATCGTCATAGCCATCGTTCCAGACGATGCGCTTGACGTCATAACGCGAGGTGAAGCCTTCAAAATGGCCGGCGCGATGCTGCTGCACCCGGTTCAAAAGGTTGGAGGTGACGCCGAGGTAAAGCGTGCCCCGTGGCGCGCTGGCGATGAGATAGACCCAGCCCGGCTTGGCCACCTTCCCTCCCTGTCATGCTGGCGCAGGCCAGCATCCATCGCGCAATCAGCGCAAGCTCAAGAGTGGATGCTGGCCTGCGCCAGTATGACGGGCAAGTGGGATTATTCCGCCGCGATCCCGTGCGGCACCTGCACAAAGCCCTTGCGCTTCGCGATCCGCGCCTCGATTTCCGGGCGGAAATGGCGGATCAGGCCCTGGATCGGCCAGGCGGCGGCGTCGCCCAGCGCGCAGATGGTGTGACCCTCGATCTGGGTGGTCACATCCAGCAGCATGTCGATCTCGTGCGGCTCTGCGTCGCCCTTCACCAGCCGTTCCATCACGCGCCACATCCAGCCGGTGCCTTCGCGGCACGGCGTGCACTGGCCGCAGCTTTCGTGCTTGTAGAAGTAGGACAGGCGGGCAATGGCGCGCACGATATCGGTGGACTTGTCCATGACGATGACGGCGGCGGTGCCGAGGCCGGATTTCAGATCGCGCAGGCCGTCGAAATCCATCGGCGCATCCATGATCTCGTGCGCCGGCACCAGCGGCACCGAGGAACCGCCGGGGATGACGGCGAGCAGATTGTCCCACCCACCGCGGATGCCGCCGCAGTGGGTTTCGATCAGCTCGCGGAACGGCAGGCCCATCGCCTCCTCGACCACGCACGGCTTGTTCACGTGGCCGCTGATCTGGAACAGCTTGGTGCCTTCATTCTTGGGCCGGCCAATGGCGGCGAACCATTCCGGGCCACGGCGCAGGATGGTCGGCACCACGGCGATGGATTCGACGTTGTTGACGGTCGTCGGGTTGCCATAGAGGCCGGCGCCGGCCGGGAACGGCGGCTTCAGGCGCGGCTGGCCCTTCTTGCCTTCCAGGCTTTCGATCATCGCGGTTTCTTCGCCGCAGATATAGGCGCCGGCGCCGCGATGGACGACGACATCGAAATCATAGCCCGAACCGGCGGCGTTCTTGCCAATCAGGCCGGCGGCATAGGCTTCCTGCACGGCGGCCATCAGCACCTTGGCTTCCGCGATATACTCGCCGCGGATATAGATGAAGGCCGCCCGCGCCCGCATGGCAAAGCCGGCGATCAGCGCGCCTTCGATCAGCTTGTGCGGATCGTGGCGGATGATCTCGCGGTCCTTGCAGGAACCGGGTTCGGATTCGTCGGCGTTGATGACGAGGTACGACGGCCGATCCGGGTTCGGCGTCTTGGGCATGAAGCTCCACTTCATCCCCGTCGGGAAGCCCGCCCCGCCGCGCCCGCGCAGGCCGCTGGCCTTCACCGCGTCGATCAGGGCATCGGGCCCGACGCTCATCAGATCCTTGGTGTCGGCCCAGTCGCCACGCTTTTTCGCGGCGTCGAGGTTCCACGACTGGAAGCCATAGAGGTTGGTGAAGATGCGATCCTTGTCGGCCAGCATCACACCGTCTCCTTCAGCGTCGTCGGACCACCTTCGGGGCACGAGGCGGTGCGGCCGATCTGGCTGCCCGCCTTGGGCATTTCCCCGTGTGCCAGCATGTCGATGATCGCAGTCATGCTCTCGTGGGTCAGGTCTTCAAAATTGTCGTCGTTGATCTGCACCATCGGCGCGTTGGCGCAGGCGCCCAGGCATTCCACTTCCGACAGGGTGAACAGGCCGTCGGGCGTGGTGCCGCCCTTCACCATGCCCTTGTCGCGGCAGGCCTGCATGATGTCATCCGACCCGCGCAGCATGCAGGGGGTGGTGCCGCAAACCTGAATGTGGAAGCGGCCCACGGGCTTCAGATTGTACATCGTGTAGAAGCTGGCGACTTCATAGGCGCGGATGTAGGGCATGCCGATCTGCGCGGCGACATATTCGATCACCGGCACAGGCAGCCAGGCCACGCCCGTCTGCTCACGCATCTGGTATTGCGCCAGCCACAGCAGCGGCATCACCGCGCTGCCTTCGCGGCCCTTGGGATAAAGCCCGATGATGCGCTGCGCCTCGGCAGCGTTGTCAGCGGTCCAGGCGAAATCGGCAAACTCGCTCACCGGATGAACTCCACGCGACTGCACTTGTCGCCTTCGAAACTGTACACGCTCATCACTTCAAACGGTTCGCTTGTCGCCGTGCGCCACACCTTCTCGTGCAGCACGACAAATTCGCCCAGTTCATGGCCTGTGATGATCTCGGCGCGATTGTCCGGAAACTGCGTGAACATCGCCTGAAGCCCGGCGCGCACGCCCTCTTTCCCGTCCCGCAGCACTGCACCGCGATAACCGGCCTCGGCCGCATCGTCGGTCATCAGCGCGACATAGGCATCGGCATCCTGCGCGTTGTAATGCGCAATCATCGCCTCGGCGATGGCCAGCCTGCTCACCGGTCAACCTCGCCGAACACGATGTCGAGACTGCCGAGGATCGCCGGCGCGTCGGCCAGCATGTGGCCCTTGCACAGGAAATCCATCGCCTGCAGGTGCGCCATGCCGGTGGCGCGGATATGGCAGCGCCACGGCTTGTTGGTGCCATCGGCGACCAGATAGATGCCGAATTCGCCCTTGGGGCTTTCGGTGCCGACATAGGTGTCGCCGGCCGGCACGTGGGTGCCTTCGGTGTAGAGCTTGAAGTGGTGGATCAGCGCTTCCATCGAACGCTTCATCTCGCCCCGCGACGGCGGTGCCACCTTGCGGTTGACCGTGATGTGGCGGCCTTCCGGCATCTCGCGGGCGCACTGGCGGATGATCTTCAGGCTCTCGCGCATTTCCTGCATCCGCACCATGAAGCGGGCATAGCAGTCGCCGTCGGTCGAGACGGGCACATCGAAATCCATCAGGTGATAGGCGTCATAGGGCTGCGATTTCCGCAGGTCCCACGCCACGCCGCTGGCGCGGATGCACGGGCCGGTGAAGCCCCAACGGATGGCATCTTCCTTGGAGATGATGCCGATATCGACATTGCGCTGCTTGAAGATGCGGTTGTCCGCCACCAGCGCCTGCATCTCGTCGAGCACGCGCGGGAAGCCGTCGCACCAGTCGAGAATGTCCTGCAACAGGCCGTCCGGAATATCCTTGGCAACGCCGCCGGGGCGGAACCAGGCGGCGTGGAAGCGCGCACCCGAGACGCGCTCATAGAATTCCATCAGCTTTTCGCGTTCCTCGAACAGCCAGAGGATCGGCGTCATCGCGCCGACGTCCATCGCGTGCGTGGTGGTGTTGAGGATGTGATTGAGGATGCGGGTGATTTCCGCAAACATCGTGCGCAGATATTTTGCCCGCAGCGGCACCTCGATGCCCGCCAGCTTCTCGACGGCGAGCACATAGCTGTGCTCCATGCACATCGGGCTGACGTAATCGAGGCGGTCCATGTAGGGCAGCGCCTGCAGATAGGTCTTGTACTCGATCAGCTTTTCGGTGCCGCGGTGGAGCAGACCGATGTGCGGATCACAGCGTTCGATGATCTCGCCGTCCAGCTCCATCACCAGGCGCAGCACGCCGTGGGCCGCCGGGTGCTGCGGCCCGAAATTGATCATGTAGTTCTGGATCTCGTTGCCGTCTTTCGGCGGCAGCACGTCCGTCGTGTCCTCGGCCGTCCACGCGACCCCGGCATTGCCCAAGCTGCTCATGGCTGCCCTGCCTTCTCGTCACCCGGCAGCACGTAATCCGTGCCTTCCCAGGGGCTGAGGAAATCGAAATTGCGGAAATCCTGCGCCAGCTTCACCGGCTCATAAACGACGCGCTTGTGCTCTTCAGACCAGCGCAGTTCGACATGGCCAGTAAGCGGGAAATCCTTGCGGAACGGGTGGCCTTCAAATCCATAGTCGGTGAGGATGCGGCGCATGTCAGGATTGCCGGTGAACATCACGCCATAGCAATCCCACGTCTCGCGCTCGTACCAGCCGGCGTTGGGATAGATCTCGGTCAAGGTCGGCACCGGGGCGGCGCCATCGGTCGACAGGCGGATACGCAGCCGCAGGTTGTGCGCCATCGACAACAGGTGGGTGACCACCTCGAAGCGTTCGGCGCGCTCCGGATAATCGGCGCCGCAGATATCGATCAGCTGGTTCAGCTTCAGATCGTCGGCATCGCGCAGTTTCAGCACCACCTCGACCAGCCGGTCGCGGACGATGTCGATGGCGACGTCACCGCAATGCTCGCTCACGGCGACGACGGCATCGCCCAGCAGGGCAGTCAGGCGGGCGGCAATATCGCTGTGCGCGGCGGTCACCGGCCAGCTGTGCTTGCCCAGTTCAGGGGCGACAATGCTCATGGATCAACGCTCGAACACGCCGACGCGGCGGATTTTCCGCTGCAGGGCCAGGATGCCGTAAAGCAGGGCTTCGGCGGTCGGCGGGCAACCGGGCACATAGATGTCCACCGGCACGATGCGATCGCAGCCGCGCACAACCGAATAGCTGTAGTGATAATAGCCGCCGCCATTGGCGCAACTGCCCATCGAGATGACATAGCGCGGCTCGGCCATCTGGTCGTAGACGCGGCGCAGCGCCGGGGCCATCTTGTTGCACAGCGTGCCGGCGACGATCATCACGTCCGACTGGCGGGGCGAGGCGCGCGGGGCGACACCGAACCGCTCCAGATCGTAACGCGGCATGTTGGTGTGCATCATCTCGACCGCGCAGCAGGCGAGGCCAAATGTCATCCACCACAGGCTGCCGGTGCGGGCCCAGTGAAACAGATCCTCGGTCGAGGTGACGAGAAAGCCCTTGTCGGCCACTTCCTTGTCCACATCAGCAAGAAAGCCGTCGCGGTTGCCCGGCGGCAGGATCACGCCACCCTTGGTGACGGCCAGATCAGAGGAGTCGCTCATTCCCACTCCAGCGCTCCCACCTTCCAGGCATAGACGAGGCCGATGCCGAGCTCGCCCAGAAATTCCATCATCGCCCACCAAGCCGTTTCGCCGCCCCAGTGCAGCGACACCGCCCACGGGAACAGGAAGGCCGCTTCCAGATCGAAGACGATGAACAGGATGGCCACGAGGTAGAACTGCACGTCGAACTTGGTGCGGGCATCCGAAAAGGCCGGGAAGCCGCTTTCATATTCCGACAGCTTGACCGCTTCGGGCTTGGCGGTGCCGATCAGGCCGGACACCGCGATGGGCGCCGAAACGAAGATCAGCGCGAACGCGATGCCCACTGCAAAGAACAGCAGCACCGGCAGATATTCAGAGGCAATGGCCGACATGGCCTTGGGGCTTCCAACGACTGTTGCGATGCACCATGATTAGCCGCCCTGCCCGCCCCCGGCAACCTCAAAGGGCGGAAAAATGCGACATTTTGTCAGGCCTGTGACGGTGCCCCGCCCTCAGCGCAGCGCGCCGGCTATCAGTTTGTGCAGGCGCGATTGGATGGCCTGGTTGCCGGCGATGATCTCGCGGCGGCCCACCATGGCATCCTGCCCGCGGAAGTCGCTGACGAAGCCGCCGGCTTCCTTGATCAGCAGCAGGCCGGCGGCGATGTCCCAATAGGACAGGCCGGTTTCCCAGAAGCCATCGAAGCGCCCGGCGGCCACCCACGCCATGTCGAGGCTGGCAGCGCCAAAGCGGCGGACGCCAGCAACTTCGGGCATCACCGCGTTCAGAATCTGGCTGAACTGGGCGCGGTCGCCATGGCCCTGGTAGGGGATGCCGGTGGCGATCAGGCAATCATTCAGTTCGCGCCGGCCCGACACGCGCAGGCGCTGCGTCTGCAGCCAGGCGCCGCGCCCCTTTTCCGCCCAATAGCTTTCGCCGGTGAGCGGCTGGTGGATGAGGCCGGCGACAACCTCGCCATCCACTTCGGCAGCGATGCTGATGGCAAAATGTGGCAGGCCGTGCAGAAAGTTCGACGTGCCATCCAGCGGATCGACGATCCAGCGGCAGCGTTCGTCCGCCCCCTTGATCTCGCCGCCCTCCTCCAGCACCAGCCCCCAATCCGGGCGGGCGTGGCGCAGCACTTCGACCACCGACGCTTCGGCGGCCTTGTCGGCGTTGGAGACGAAATCGGCAGGGCCCTTGCGGCTGACCTGCAATGCATCAACTTCCCCGAAATCGCGGCGCAGGCGCGGTGCGGCCTTGCGCGCGGCCTTTTCCATGACGGTGATGAGCGACGAATGGGCGACCATGGCAAAATCCTTTGGCGCGGCAGGGCCGGCCAGAAACGGGGAACAGTGATGCGAAAGAACGGGCCGGCCTTAGCGGAAGTGGCCGGTGTGGGCAAGGCTGGCCCCCTGCCCCACCATTTTATCGCGCCGCCTTGAGATAGGGCATCACGTCCACATCGCGATAGCCGGGCGTGAACCGCGCGAAGTGGCGCAGCCAGAAGCCATGGCCACCGCCATAGACAACCAGCACCCGGTCACCCGGCCTTGCCACCAGCATCAGCTTGGCAAAGATCTTGGCGTTCCTGAGATACCAGCCAGCATTGAAATCCGCGCCGGTCTGATCGTCGCGATCACCGATCGACAGCGCGCCATAATAAGGCTCCATGCCGCCCTGCAGTCCGCTGGTATCGTTCATCCGCATCAGCAACTGGCCGATGCTGCTGGTCTTTTGCGCAGCGTCGAAATCCTTCACCCAGGCCGCGACCCCGGCGTTGAGGTTGTCCAGCTGGGCGGTCTTGCCCAGCCGTGCCGCCGTCGCCTGCAGGCGACCATAGGGGAAATAGTCCGGCTCGCCCTCGCCTGACTGTTCGTCGATGCCGTGCACCTGGGCCAGGCCCGCCAGCTTCGCGGTGCGATAGCCGATCTGCACGATTTCGTTGGGCTGGCTGGCCAGCATGGCCGTGTCGAACGACTGGTAATCGGCGACTGTCAGATCCGGCGCGGTGCTTTCCATTTCCACCATCACGCGGGTGGGGCGAAAGCGCAGCAGGGCATCGGCGACCCGCTGCAATTCCTGCTGGCGCTGCGGCGTGAGCACCGAATCCGCCTTGACGTTATTGAGATCAAGGCCGGGATTGGCGAAATGATAGGTGCCCAGCACCATGACCTCGACAGGCGGATCGGCCGGTGCGGCCTGAGCCGCTGCGGCGCCGATCAGCCCGCAGGCCAGCACCACCGCCTTGATTGCCCCGCGCATCCGTTCCTCCCGTATTGTTTGCACAACACGGTGAAACATGGGTCAAGCAAGGTCAAGGGGTTGGAAACGGCTTACCAGCCCAGCACGTCGCCAAAGGCCTTCACGCCGGCACCCGGCCCGCCTTCATGATCCCACACCGCGCGCACCACGGCGATGAAATCGGCCCCGGCCTCGACCAGCGGGGCTGCGTTGTGGGGGAAGATGCCACCGATGGCGACGCAGGGCAGCTGGCTGAGCGTGATCCACCAGCTCAGGATGTCGGGCGTCGGGCGATAGTGCGACGGCTTGGTGGTGGTATCGTAAAACGCCCCGAACGCGACATAATCGGCACCCTGCTCGCCGGCTTCCATGGCGAGATGGCGGCTGTCGTGGCAGGTGCGGCCAATCTGGGCATTGGCACCGAGCAGCGCGCGCGCTTCCGCAATGCCGCCATCGCCCTGCCCCAGGTGGACGCCATCGGTGCCGGCCTTTTTGGCGAGATCGGCGCGATCGTTCAGGATGAAGGCCACGTCTGCCGCCCGGCACACCGGGACCAGCGCTTCGCAGGCGCGCAGCACCTCGTCGTCCGGCACGTCCTTCAGCCGCAGCTGGAATGCCGCCACTGGCCCGCCATCAAGCGCCGCCTTCAGGCTGTCGACAAACGCCGGCAGCACGATCTGCGGCGGCGAGACGACATAGAGCTGGCACGGCGGGCGCGGATCATTGTCGAACCGGCCCGCGAAGTCGGACGGAAGCGGGATGAGGTCGTCGTCGCTCACGCCCAAGATCACGCCTTGCCGAGATAGATGTCGACGATCTTGTCCAGCATCGCCATCGCGTCGGCGCGCGGACGCTGGAAGGTGTTGCGGCCGATGATGCTGCCGTTGCCGCCGCCATCACGGATGGCCACCGCGTCCTCGAACACGGCATCGGTGCCCTTGGTGGCCCCGCCGGAGAACACGACGAGGCGGCGGCCGTTGAGGCACGACTTCACCACGTGGGCGACGCGCTTGGCCTGGGTCGACCAGTCGCCGCCTTCATAGGCCTTCACCGCGTCCTTCTGCTCGATGTGCGCGGTCGGCAGCTTCACCTTGATGATGTGCGCGCCCAGCAGCGCCGCCATGTGGGCGGCATAGGCGCCGACGTCCAATGCCAGTTCGCCGTCCTTCGTCAGCTTGCCGCCGCGCGGGTAGGACCACAGCACGGTGGCGAGGCCGACCGACTTGGCTTCGGCGGCGAGCTCGCGAAATTCCTCCATCATGTCGAACACATCGTCGGCGCCCGGATAGATGGTGAAGCCGATGGCCGAGCAGCCGAGGCGCAGCGCATCATGCACCGTGCCGGTGACGGCCTGGTTGATGCCGGTGGCGTGGCTGTTGCTGCTGTTGACCTTCAGGATGGTCGGGATCTGGCCGGCAAAGCTGTCGGCACCCGCCTCGATCATGCCCAGCGGCGCGGCATAGGCCGACAGGCCGGCATCGATGGCGAGCTGGAAGTGATAGTGCGGATCATAGGCATCGGGGTTGGGCGCAAAGCTGCGCGCCGGGCCGTGTTCGAAGCCCTGGTCCACGGGCAGGATCACCATCTTGCCGGTGCCGCCCAGGCGGCCCTGCATCAGGATGCGCGCCAGGTTGGCCTTGGTGCCGGGGCTGTCGCTTTCATAATTGGCGAGAATGGCCTTCACGGCCGGCGTGATCGACATTGCATCTATCCTTATCGCTGGAGGGCCACGACACCCGGGAGCGGCTTGCCTTCCATCCATTCGAGGAAAGCACCGCCCGCGGTGGAAATGAAACTGAAATCGCGCGTCACACCGGCGTGGGCCAGTGCTGCCACCGTATCACCGCCGCCTGCCACGGTGAGCAGGCTGCCGCCCTGCGTCAAGGCCGCCGCGGTGCGGGCAAGCGTGACGGTGGCAGCATCGAACGGGGGGATTTCAAACGCGCCCATCGGCCCGTTCCACAGCGCGGTGGCGCAGATCTTCAGGGCATCGCCCAGCGCCTCGACCGCCGCCGGGCCGATATCGAGGACCATTTCATCAGCGGCGATATCGTGGATGTTGGCGACACGGTTCTCGGCGTTGGCCTTGAATTCCTTCGCCACCACCACGTCATAGGGCAGATGGACGGTGCAGCCGGCGGCTTCGGCGCGCGCCATGATGTCGAGCGCGGTGGCCTTCAGATCATGTTCGCACAGCGATTTGCCGACATCGATGCCGCGCGCGGCCAAAAAGGTGTTGGCCATGCCGCCGCCGATCATCAGGTGATCGACCTTGTCGACAAGATGGGTGAGCACGTCGATCTTGCTCGACACCTTGGCACCGCCGACGATGGCGGCGACCGGGCGCTTGGGGCTGCCCAGCGCGGCTTCCAGCGCCTTCAGTTCGGCTTCCATGGTGCGGCCGGCAAAGGCAGGCAGCACATGGGCCAGGCCCTCGGTGCTGGCATGGGCGCGGTGGGCAGCCGAGAAAGCGTCGTTGACGTAATAATCGCCCAGTTTCGCCATGTCGGCGACGAAGGCCGGATCATTGGCCTCCTCGCCGGCGTGGAAGCGGGTGTTTTCCAGCACGGCAACGCCGCCGGCGGGCAGCGCCGCCAGCGCGGCCGCCGCCGCATCGCCCACGCAATCATCGATGAAGCTGACCGGCCGGCCGAGCACATGGCCGAGCGCGGTCGCGACGGGGGCAAGGCTGTTCTTCGCATCGCGGCCCTTGGGCCGGCCAAAGTGCGACAGCACCGCCACGCGCGCGCCGGCATCGGCCAGCGCCGCAATCGTGGCGACGGCGGCGCGCAGGCGGGTGTCATCGCTGACCTGCCCATCGGCCATCGGCACATTCAGATCGGCGCGGACCAGCACGGTCTTGCCGGCCAGGGCCGGCATGTCATCGATGGTGCGAAAGCCGGCCATGTGATTACAGGAACTTGCCCATGGCAACGGCGGTATCGGCCATGCGGTTGGAGAAGCCCCATTCATTGTCGTACCAGGTCAGCACGCGCACCAGATTGCCGCCGATGACGGCGGTTTCCAGGCTGTCGACGCTCGACGAGGCCGGGCTGTGGTTGAAGTCGATCGACACCAGCGGTTCAACGGCGAAATCGAGCACGCCCTTGAGTTCGCCTTCGGCAGCGGCCTTCAGCACGGCGTTGACTTCGTCCTTCGTGGTGGCGCGGCCCGCTTCGAAGGTGAGATCGACAACCGAGACATTCGGCGTCGGCACGCGGATCGCCGAACCATCGAGCTTGCCCTTCAGCTGCGGCAGCACTTCGCCGACGGCGCGGGCGGCACCGGTGGTGGTGGGAATCATCGACAGCGCGGCAGCGCGGGCGCGGCGCGGATCGTCGTGGATCTGATCGAGGATCTTCTGGTCGTTGGTATAGGCATGGACCGTCGTCATCAGGCCCTTGACGATGCCGAACTCGCGATCGAGCACCATGGCCACCGGCGCCAGGCAGTTGGTGGTGCACGAGGCGTTCGACACGATATTGTGATCGGCGGTCAGCTTGTCGTGATTGACCCCGTAAACCACCGTCAGATCGACGTTCTTGCCCGGCGCGGAGATCAGCACCTTCTTCGCACCCGCGGTGATGTGGGCGCCGGCCTTGGCGGCATCGGTGAAGAAGCCGGTGCATTCCATGGCAATGTCCACGCCCATGGCGGCGTGCGGCAGCTTGGCCGGGTCACGCTCCGCCGTCACGGCGATGCGCTTGCCGTTCACCACGATGGCATCGCCATCCACGCTCACCGTGCCGGGGAACGGGCCGTGCACGCTGTCGCGCGCCAGGAGACGGGCATTGGCCTCAGGGCTCGCGAGATCGTTGATCGCCACCACCTCGATATCGGTGCGGCCGGATTCGACGATGGCGCGCAGCACGTTGCGGCCGATGCGCCCGAAGCCGTTGATTGCAACCTTCACAGCCATGTCTGTCTTCCTTTGCGGTGGGTTTCAGCAGCCAAGACGCTGCCGGATGCGCGCGGTGATGGCCGGCGCGGTCAAGCCGAATTCGGCATAAAGCTGTTCGGCAGGCGCCGATGCGCCGTAATGATCAAGGCCGATGGTGAGGCCATCGCCGACATATTTCTGCCAGCCGGTGGTGACGCCGGCTTCGATCGACACCTTCAGCACATCGGCCGGCAGCAGATCGGCGCGATAGGCGGCATCCTGCGTATCGAACAGCTCGCAGCACGGCATCGACACCACGTCGGCCCCGATGCCATCGGCTTCCAGTGCGGCGGCGGTGGCGACGGCGATCTCGACTTCCGAACCGGTGGCAACGATCACCACGCGGCGCGGTGCGGTGGCGGCCTGCAGGCGATAGGCGCCCTTGGCAGAACGGTTCGTTGACGCCGACCAGTCGGCATCACCCGGCCCGCGCAGCTGCGGCAGGTTCTGCCGGGTCAGCGCCAGCACCGACGGGGTTTCCGGGGTGGAGAGAGCCAGCGCCCAGCATTCCGCCGTCTCGATGACATCGGCGGGGCGATAGACATTCATGTTGGGCATCAGCCGCAAGCTCATCACATGCTCGATCGGCTGGTGGGTGGGGCCATCCTCGCCAAGACCGATGCTGTCGTGGGTCAGCACATAGACAACCCCGACCTTCTGCAGCGCCGACAGCCGCATGGCGTTGCGCATGTAATCCGAGAAGACGAGGAAGGTTCCGCCATAAGGCACCACGCCGCCGTGCAGGGCCATGCCGTTCATGGCGGCAGCCATGCCGAATTCGCGGATGCCATAGTGGACATAGCGGCCGGCATAATTGTCGGCGCTGTAGACGGCGGTGGCCTTGGTGCGGGTGTTGTTGGAACCGGTCAGGTCGGCCGAGCCGCCGACCAGTTGCGGCAGCGCTTCGGTCAGCACGCCCAGCGCCATTTCCGATGCCTTGCGGGTGGCGACCTTCTGCGGCGCGGCGGCAAGGCCCTGAATATAGGCTTCCAGCGCCGGGCCCGCCAGATCGGCCACGCCCTTCATGTGGTTTTCAAAGGCGGCGCGCTTGCTGGTATCAGCTGCCAGCCGGGCCTCCCAGTCGGCGCGGGCGGCCTTGCCGCGCGCGCCGAGCCCTTCCCACCACGCCTTGATGTCGGCGGGGATCTCGAACGGGCCATGGTTCCAGCCCAGCGCGGCGCGGGTGCCTTCGATTTCCTTCGCGCCCAGCGGGCTGCCGTGGCTGCCGCTGGTGCCAGCCTTGGTCGGCGCGCCCTTGCCGATGGTGGTCTTGGCGGCGATCAGGCTGGGGCGCGGATCGGCCTTCGCCGCTGTCAGTGCCGCATCGATGCTGGCGAAATCATGGCCGTCGCAGGCGACAACGTGCCAGCCGGCGGCTTCGAAGCGCTTGGCCATGTCTTCCGACGACGACAGGCTGATCGGGCCGTCGATGGAGATGCCGTTGTCGTCCCAGATGACGTTGAGGCGGCCAAGCTTCAGGTGGCCGGCAAGGCTGATCGCTTCCTGGCTGATGCCTTCCATCAGGCAGCCGTCACCCGCGATGACCCAGGTGTGGTGATCGACAAGGGCATCGCCGAACACGCCGTTCAGATGCCGTTCCGCCATCGCCATGCCGACCGACATGGCCAGCCCCTGCCCCAGCGGGCCGGTGGTGCATTCAACGCCCGGCAGCTCAAAATTCTCAGGGTGGCCGGCGCACGGGCTGTGCCACTGGCGGAAGCGGCGAATATCATCCAGCGTCGGCCGCGCATAGCCGGTCAGATGCAGCAGCGCATAGATCAGCATCGACCCATGGCCAGCCGACAGCACGAAGCGGTCGCGATCGGGCCAGTGCGGGGCGACGGGATCATATTTCAGATGATTGGCAAACAGCACCGTCGCCACGTCTGCCATGCCCATCGGCATTCCGGGGTGGCCGCTGTTGGCAGCTTCCACTGCATCCATCGCCAACGCGCGGATGGCGTTGGCGCAACGCGAAAGGTCGGTCATGGCGGCCGTTCCTGTTAACCAAGCCGCGCGGCGCAGGGCAGCAACGCGGCCGGGATCGATTCCCGAGTGTGCGGCGGCTTTGGCCCACCCCACGCGCGCACGTCAACCTTGCAATTGCCCTTCCCGGTTGTTCACCATGGTCCAAGGCTTGACCAAGGCTGACATACCGTCTTATCAATGCGCCGCAACTTATTGAGCCAGCGGGGGCAAGGGCAATTTCTGAGCTGACCAGCCTGTTTGTGCGTCTTGAAACCGCCCTGGCCGCGATCGAAGCCCGGCGCGCCGCCGATGCCGCGTCGGCCGCTGCCGAGCGTGTGCGGCTGGAACGCATCGAACAGGCCGCCGCCGAAGCCGTTCGCGCGCTTGACCTTCTGATCGGGCAGGAGTGATTCGATGGGCCAGGCGATGATCGCGATTGGCGGCCGTTCCTACCGCATCAGCTGCCGCGATGGCGATGAAGCCCGGGTGTCCGGCCTTGGCGACGAACTTGCAGCCCGGGCCGAGCGGCTGACCCAGGCACTGGGCGTGATGCCCGAAGGCCAGTTGCTGGTGATGACGGCGCTGATGCTGGCCGACGAACTGGCCGATGCCCGCGCCGGTATGGCGCCGCCACCGGCAGCCGCACCGATGGTCGACATCAACCGGCTCACCCGCATCGTCGAACGGCTGGAAAGCCTCGCCGCGTCTTGAGCTTGGGCGCGCCTGCGCCTATATCTTGAGGCGGCGGCACTGCCCGGTACGAGCGAGCAAGCATCCCTGAGGCGATAATCATCCTATTGGGGGCTGGCACTGGGTGGATCGTGGTCCACCACAACTGGTTCCCACCTGACGTTACTGGCGTCAGAGGATCTTCAAGGCCAACGGCCCATGGTGGTCCGCCACATTTCCCTGAAGGTCGACCGTGACAAAAATCGAACTGCGTCGCCATTATCGTGCTGCCCGCAAGGCCTTTGTCGCCGGGCTGGCACCGGGCGAGCGCGAGCGGCTGGAGCGCGCCCTGGCCGACGTGATCGCGCCGGCCCTGCCCGGCCACCGCATGGCCGGCAGCTATGCCGCGGTGGGCGACGAGATCGACCCGGTGTGGATCGAAAAGGCCATCGGCCCGCACGCCTTTCCGCGTATCGCCGGGCCGGAAATCGCCTTTCACCTGGCCGACTGGAACGAATTGAAGCCCGGTTTCAACAGCATCCCGGAACCGCCCGAAACGGCGCCGCTGGTGCAGCCCGATCTGCTGCTGGTGCCGTTGCTGGCCGTCACCGAAACCGGTGTCAGGCTGGGCCAGGGCCGCGGCTATTATGATCGGGCGCTGGCCCGGCTGCGCCAGCGCCACAAGGTTCTGGCCATAGGCCTGGCCTGGGAATGCCAGATCGCGCCGACGCTGCCCGCCGAGCCGTGGGATATGCCGCTCGACATGATCGCGACACCTCGGCGTCTGGTCGATTGCCGCAAAACCCGGTAAGGCCGCGCCGCATGGACCTTGCCCCCCACCGCATTCCGCCCGAACCGACCTGGCGCAAGCCCGTCGGGATGCTGGCGATGATCGCCTATATCGCGGTCTATGCGCTGGCCGTCGCGGCACTGGTTGATTCGCTGGCCGGCCTGCCCCGCGCAATCGAATTTGCCGTCTATGCGATTGCCGGCGTGGCGTGGGTGGCACCGCTGAAGCCGCTGTTCCTGTGGATGAACACCGGCCGCTGGAGCCGCAAATGAGCGTGAAGCCACCGCAAGCCTGCCAGACCATGCTGGAGGTGCGCGCCGGCGTCGACGCGCTTGATCGCGAACTGGTGGCCCTGCTCGCCCGCCGCTTTGGCTATATGGATGCCGCTGCCCGGATCAAGCCGGCGCGCAGCCATGTGCGCGACGAGGCCCGCAAGCGCCAGGTGATCGAGAACGCCAGTGCGGCGGCGGCTGCCGCCGGCATTCCGGATGGTGTGGCCGAGGCGCTGTGGGAAACGCTGGTCGAAGCGTCGATCGCCTATGAACTGGGCCAGTGGGATCGGCTGCGCGCGTCAGACGCCGCCTGAACGGCAACACCAGCCGGACATTAAAAAACCGCGCCAAACCATAAGGTTTGACGCGGTTTTTTCGCAGCGGATGACCACTATCCTTGCAGACAGTGGCGCGAGTGACGGGGCTCGAACCCGCGACCTTCGGCGTGACAGGCCGACGCTCTAACCGACTGAGCTACACCCGCTTGCGCTGTGGAGCCGCGCAGATATGGGGGCAGGCCCACGCTGTCAAGCAGAGTTTGCCAGCATATCGTGGACAAGTCGAAATCGGCTAGGGAGAGGGCATGGATACCGAACGCAAAGCCCCCGATGCCACCGCTGCCGTCGCCCGCCTGCTGGCGCTGATGCAACTGGAAGAGATCGAGACCGACCTGTTCCGCGGCCAATCGACTGACGAGGGCTGGATTCGCGTCTATGGCGGCCAGGTCGTCGCGCAGGCGCTGATGGCGGCCAGCCGCACGGTGGACCGGGAACGCCTGTGCCACAGTCTGCACAGCTATTTCATCCGGCCCGGCGATCCCAAACTGCCCATCGTCTACAAGGTGGAGCGTGACCGCGACGGCGCCGGCTTCACGACGCGGCGGGTGGTGGCCATTCAAAAAGGTCGGCCGATCTTCAACATGGCAGCCAGTTTCCAGGTGCCCGAAGCCGGCCTGGAACACGCAGTGGCGCCGCCGGCCGACATCCCCCACCCGGACACGCTGGAAAGCGATTCGGAATGGGCGCGCCGCAACGCGCCGCGCGCGCCCGAACCATGGCGCACCATCTGGCTGACCCGCGAACGCCCGCTTGATGTGCGCGCCGTGGATGGCGACGATGATTTCTTCAAACCCGAAAAGCGCCCCCCGCAGCAGCGCCACTGGGTGCGCGTGGCCGCCGCCCTGCCCGCCGAGGCCGCCGCCGATCCGGCGCTGCAACGCTGCCTGTTCGCCTATGCCAGCGACATGACCCTGCTTGACACGTGCCTCGCCCCGCACGCCATCAGCTGGGCCAACCCGGCGCTGCAATCGGCCAGCCTCGATCACGCCATCTGGTTCAACGACACGCCCGACATGGGGCAATGGCATCTGTTTGACCAGGATTCGCCGATGGCGGCCGGCGGGCGCGGCATGAACCGCGCCATCGTGCACGACATCAATGGCCGCCCGGTGGCGTGCGTGATGCAGGAAGGACTGATCCGCTACCGGCCGTGAGCAAATCGCGCCACTCTCGCCACGGCCTGAAAAGGCCCGCCTATCATTCGGCGCTGGGGCCGGGGCTGGTGACGGGTGCGGCCGATGACGATCCATCGGGCATCGCGACCTATGCCCAGGCCGGTGCGGCGCACGGCTTTGCCCTGCTGTGGCCGGTGGTGCTGGCGTGGCCGTTCCTCACCGCCTTCCAGTTCACCTGTGCCGAGATCGCCCGGGTAACGGGGCGCGGGCTGGCCGCCAACCTGGCGCAATTCCTGCCGCGCAGCGCGGTGTGGAGCGTGGTGGCGCTGCTGCTGGGCGCCAACATCTTCAACATCGCATCCGATATCGCCGCGATGGGCGAGGCGGCCCGGCTGGTCACCGGCCTGCCGCGCCTGCCGCTGATGGTGGCGTTCGCACTGGTCTCGCTGGGGCTGCAGATCTTTGTGCCCTATCACCGATATGTCGGCATGCTGAAATGGCTGACGGCCTCGCTGTTCGCCTATGTGCTGGTCGTGCTGGTGGTGGGGGTCGAGTGGCGGGCCGTGCTGGGCGGGCTGTGGCCGTCATTGCCCGCCGGCAGTGCAACCACGGTCGTCGCCATCCTGGGCACGACGATCAGCCCCTATCTGTTTTTCTGGCAGAGCGCGCAGGAGCTTGAGGAGATGAACCTCGAGCACGCCCGGCCGCTCAGCCAGAGCCCGCGCAGCGCGCCACGCCAGCTGGCCCGGCTGGCCCGCGATTCCACCGTGGGCTTCCTTGTCACCATGACCATTTCGCTGTGCATCATCGCTGCCACCGCCGCGACACTGCACGCCGCCGGCACGACGACCATCGCGACCGCCGCCGATGCCGCCGCCGCGCTGCGCCCGGTCGCGGGTGATTTCGCCTTTGCGCTGTTTGCCCTGGGCATCATCGGCACCGGCCTCCTCGCCGTTCCAGTGCTGGCGGGGTCTGCCGCCTATGCGCTGGCCGAGGTGATGGGCTGGCGCGCCGGCCTTGAGCTGAAACCTACCGAAGCGCGCGGTTTCTACGGGGTGATCATGCTGGCCGTATCGGCGGCGCTGCTGCTGGACACCACGGCCATCGATCCGATGCAGGCGCTGTTCTGGACAGCGGTGGTGAACGGGCTGGTGGCCGTGCCGGTGATGGTGGCGATCATGGTACTGGCGAGCCGGGCGGACGTGATGGGCCAGTTTCGCGCCCGCGGCGCACAGGGCTGGCTGGGCTGGGGGGCCGTGCTGCTGATGGCCGTGGCCGGCGCGGGAATGTTTCTGGCCTAATCCGGGTCCTGCTCGGCCGGCAGTGGCGGCAGTGCGTCGCCGAACTGGCGATCGCGGAACACGGCGGCAAACTGTGCCTCGTCGATGCCGCCTTCCCAGCGCGCCACCACGATGCAGGCCACCGCATTGCCGATGAAGTTGGTCAGCGCGCGGCATTCCGACATGAAACGATCGATGCCCAGGATCAGCGCCATGCCAGCGACCGGCACCGATGGCACCACCGACAGCGTGGCAGCCAGCGTAATGAACCCTGCCCCCGTCACCCCCGCCGCGCCCTTCGACGAGATCATGGCGACCGCCAGCAGCGCCAGTTGCTCGCCCAACGACAGATCGATCCCGCAGGCCTGCGCGATGAACAGGGCGGCCAGCGTCATGTAGATGTTGGTGCCATCGAGATTGAAGCTGTAGCCCGTGGGCACCACCAGCCCCACCACGGTGCGCGGGCAGCCGGCCCGCTCCATCCGCGCCATCAGGCCGGGCAGCGCGCTTTCCGAACTCGACGTGCCCAGCACCAGCAGCAGTTCGGTCTTGAGATAGGCGATCAAGGTCAGGATCGAAAAGCCGGCGGCGCGCGCAATCGCGCCCAGCACGATCAGCACGAACAGCAGCGACGTGCCATAGAAACAGGCGATCAGCAGGGCGAGATTGGCAATCGCCCCCAATCCGAACTTGCCGATGGTGAAGGCGAAGGCGCCAAACGCCCCGATGGGCGCGGCTGCCATGAACAAGGCGGTCAGCCGGAACAGCCCGGTCTGCGCTGCCGTCAGCACGCCCAGCAGCGGCGCTGCCGGTGCCCCGACGATGGCCAGTGCCGCACCCAGGCTGATGGCCAGGAACAGCACCTGCAGCATGTTGCCTTCGGTGAAGGGCGACAGGATGGAATCGGGAATGATCGCCAGCAGGAACGGCACGATGCCGCCTTCGCCGGCTTTCTTCACATAGGTCGCGACCGCCCCCGAATCGAGCGCCGCCACGTCGACATTCAACCCCTCACCCGGCTCCACGACATTGGCCACCACCAGCCCCACGATCAACGCGAGCGTGGAGACGGCCAGGAAATAGGCCAGCGCCCGCCCCGCCACCCGGCCCACGGCCGCCATGTCGCGCATGTGGGCGATACCGGTGACGATGGTGACGAACACCAGTGGTGCCACCACAAGCTTGACCAGTTTGATGAAGCCATCGCCGAGCGGTTTCAGCGCCACGCCCCAATCAGGCGCGAAGTGGCCGATCAGGCCGCCGACGACAATCGCGGCCAGAACCTGGGCGTAAAGGTGGCGCCAGATCGGTTTCGGCGCGGTTGTGGCGAGTTCCCCCATGGCGGCAACCCTATCGGCGGGCGCGGCACATGACCAGCATCAGCGCGGCAGGAACTGATCCGATGCCAGATTGTCCGCGATCGTGCGTTCAAGGTCGGCAATCTCGGCCATCATCCGCTGGTGCGCCTGGGCGGCGCGGGCGTGTGCCGCCGCCAGCGCGAGGTGCCGGGCCCGGTCGCGCTTGCCGTGCCCGTTGGCGATGACGTGCCGTTCGGTGTCGCGCAGTTCAAGGCCATGGCGATCAAAGCTGGTATCGTGCCGGCGCAAGGCCGATGCGACCGCTTCGAGCCGGCGGGCGGCGGCCATGTGCTGCGCGTTCCAGCGCGCCTGCTCGTCGATCCAGCCGCGATGCTGCACCGCCAGTCCGGGATCGATGGGCGCGACAGGGGACGGGGACGCGGCAAGGGCAAGCGAAACAAGGGCCGTCAGCATGGGGATCTCCCGGAAGATTGCAATAATGTAATCTTCTCGTGGCCGTTCGCAAGAGGCCCGGACGCTTGCAAGGCGGCGTTGGCCACCTATCCTGTGCAAGCTTTGCACGAAAGGACACTGCCAATGCCGAACTTGACCCGCCCCGACGGCACCGAGGACGAAGACCTGGCGCTGTCACGTCGCGCCGTTCTGGTCGCTGCCGGTTATGCCGCGTTCGATGTGGCGGCACAGGCCGAACCGATCACCACGCCGGCCGATGGCCTGATCACCGGCTGGGAAACGCTCTATGGCGGCCTGCCGGCGTTCGTGGCGCGGCCCACGGCCAAGGGCCGGCACCCGGCGGTTATCGTGGTGAACGAGATCTTTGGCGTCCACGAATGGATCAAGGATGTCTGCCGCCGTTTTGCCAAGGCCGGCTATGTCGCCATCGCGCCGGAATATTTCTTCCGCGGCGATCCCGACAAGACGCTGCCCAGGCTCACCGATTTCACCGCCATCCGCGCCATCGTCGCCAAGGCCGGCCACGAACAGGTGATGGGCGACACGAAAACCACGCTGGACTGGCTGGGCGCGCAGGGCTTTGTCGACAAGAAGCGGCTGGCCATCACAGGTTTTTGCTGGGGCGGCGCCGTCACCTGGATGGCCGCCGCGCGCTTTGCGGAACTGAAGGCCGGCGGGGCGTGGTATGGCCGGCTGAAGGGCGATCCCGGTGCCGAAAACCGCCGCTGGCCGATGGATGTCGTGGATGATCTGAAGGCGCCCGTGCTGGGCCTTTACGGCGCGCTCGACAAGGGCATCCCGGTGGCCGACGTGGAGGCGATGCAGGCGCGGCTGAAGGGCTCGAAGAGCAGCATCATCCTCTATCCCGATGCCGATCACGGTTTCCTTGCCGATTATCGCCCCAGCTACAACGCGGCTGCCGGCAAGGATGCGTGGGCGAAGCTGCTGGCCCACTTCAAGGCCAACGGAGTGTAAGGCGCGGCGGGGCTCAGAACCCGACGAACCGCGCCGCCTCGTCCACGCTCTTGCGCTCCGACACCACGGCGTTGGCGGGGAAGGTCTCGTCGGGCCAGCCGAGCGCGATCGCCTTCATGATCACCTGATCGTCGGCAATCCCGGCATGTTCACGCACGACCGGGGACTGCATGATGCCCTGGCTGTTGATCACCGCGCCCAGCCCGCGCGACCAGGCGGCGTTGACCAGCGCGGTGGAAACGGCGCCGCAATCAAACGGCGTGTCGTCGCTGCCCGCCAGCACCTTGTCATAGGTGATGATCACACACACCGGCGCGTCGAACTGGCGGAAGCCGCGGAGAACCCAGTCCTGCCGGGCCGGGGCATCGTCGCGGGCGATGCCCATGGCGCTGAACAATTGCTTGGCGACGCCGATCTGGCGTTCGCGATGGACGCCTTCGAACGCCGTGCCGGTGCGGAATTCGCGGGAGTGCGGGATGCCGGCAAGATTGCGCTCGGTATTGCCGGCGCGGATGCGGTCCAGCGGTTCGCCGGTCACCACGGTGAAATTCCACGGCTGGGTGTTCATCGACGATGGCGACCGCATGGCCAGGGTCAGGATCTCCTTGATGAGATCCATCGGCACCGGCTTGTCGAGGAAGCCGCGGATCGAGCGTCGGCCCAGCACCACCTCGTCGTAACTCATCACCATCCCCGCACCCTCTCTGCAATCGCCGTGCCGGCGGCGTGCCCCGATGCCCACGCCCACTGGAAGTTGTAGCCGCCCAGCCAGCCGGTAACGTCAACGGCCTCGCCGATGGCGAACAGCCCTTCATTGTGATTGGCCATCATCGTGCGGGATGACAGGCCAGCGGTATCGATGCCGCCCGCCGTCACCTCGGCCTTGGCAAAGCCTTCGGTGCCATCAGGCCGGAATGCCCAGCCTTTGAGCCGCTGCATGGCGGTGGTCAACGCGGCATCCTTCTGGCTGGCCATCTCGCCGGGCAGCGCGAGCTGATCGGCAATCGCGATTGCCAGCCGTTCCGGCAGGGCGCTGGCCAGCACCGTCTTCAGCCCGGCCTTCGGGCGCTGGCGCTTCATCGTCACCAGCCAGTCGGGCGCGGCATCGGGCAGGAAATCCACCGCGATGGCCTCGCCATGCCGCCAATAGCTGGAAATCTGCAGCATCGACGGGCCCGAAAGGCCCTTGTGCGTGAACAGCGCCGCCTCGCGAAACACCGCCTTGCCGGCCTTTGCCACCACCTCGGCCGCGACGCCGGCCAGTTCGCGGAACAGATTTTCCGTCTGCGGCAGGGTGAAGGGCACCAGCGCCGGGCGCGGCGGGATGATCTTCAGGCCGAATTGTTTGCCCAGCTGATAGGCAAAGCCGGTCGCGCCCAGTTTCGGAATGGCGGGTCCGCCCGTGGCGATGACGAGGTTGGGCGCGGTGAACGTGCCGGCACTGGTGGTGACGCTGAACTGGCCATAGGCATGGCTGACGTCGCTGATCGCCGCCCCGAAGGCAAAATCCACCTGCCCTGCCGCGCATTCGTCCATCAGCATGGCGACGATCTGTTTCGCCGACCCATCGCAGAACAATTGCCCCAGCGTCTTTTCGTGGAAGGCGATGCGATGCTTATTCACCATCTCGACGAAATCCGTCGGCGTGTACCGCGACAGCGCCGACCGGGCGAAGTGGCGATTCTCGCTGAGATAGCGATCCGGCACGGCGCCGATGTTGGTGAAATTGCAGCGCCCGCCACCCGAAATCAGGATTTTTCGGCCCGGTTCGGCGTTGTGATCAATCACCAGCACGCGCGCGCCGCCCTGCCCCGCCGTTGCGGCGCAGAACAGGCCGGCACCTCCGGCGCCAAGGACGATGGCATCATGTTGCATGGCAAGGCGGGTAGCGGCTGCGGCCGCCAACGGCAACCGCGCCAATTCGCCCAAGAAACCGTGTTGCAAAGCGCTGCTGCCGCGCTATATCAGCCGCCTTCCCGTTCGCGGGGAACCGGTTTTGGTGCGGGGCAGTAGCTCAGATGGGAGAGCGCAGCAATCGCACTGCTGAGGTCAGGGGTTCGATCCCCCTCTGCTCCACCATTACCGCCTGACAGTCCCGACAATCTGCATCATGTACCCAGCGCAGCCCAGCCGACTGCACGACTGATTGGGTATAATTGCCATCGCCGGGAACCATCGCCGCCTCTGATACGCTTTCGCATCATTCCCAACAAAGCGAGAGCATCATGCTGGTCACCGTCATCATCACCCTCATCGTCGTCGGCCTGCTGCTGTGGCTGGTCAACAACAAGCTGCCGATGGATGGCACCATCAAGACGATCATCAACATCGTCGTGATCATCGCCGTCATTGTCTGGCTGCTGCGCGTGTTCGGGGTCGCAGCCTTCTAGGCCCCGCGACGGCCTGCCGCTTGGCGCGGGGAGCGCAGCCGGGTAAACCGCGCCGGTGACCAACACCCTTATCCTTGCCGTCCTGGTGATGGCGATCATCATCGCCGTCCGTTATCTAGCCGTGTCCGGCGCGTTTGCCTGGGCGACGGCGCGGCGCGGCGTGATCGCCGGGCCGGCTGACCCCAAGAAGCGCCGGGTGCAGATCAGCAACGAAATCCGCTGGTCGCTGATTTCGGCGGTGATCTATGCCATTCCGGCCGGCCTCGCGCTGGAAAGCTGGCGGTCGCTGGGCTGGACGCAGTTGATGACCAGCATCGACACGCCGCTGCAGGCCGCATGGTTCCCGCTGTCGATCCTCGTCTACCTGTTCCTGCACGACACCTGGTTTTACTGGACGCACCGCTGGATGCACCAGCCGTGGCTGTTCAAGGCCGCCCATGCCGTCCACCACGCCAGCCGGCCGCCGACGGCCTGGGCCGCCATGAGCTTCCACCCGTGGGAGGCGATTTCGGGTGCCGTGCTGATCCCGGCGCTGATGTTCCTCATCCCCATCCACGTCGGCGCGCTGGCGGTCGTCATGCTGATCGCCACCATCATGGGCGTCACCAACCACATGGGGTGGGAGATGTTTCCCAAGGCGTGGGTGGATGGCTGGTTCGGCCGCCACATGATCTCGGCCTCCCACCACGAAGCGCATCACCGCCACTACAACTGCAATTACGGTCTGTATTTCCGCTTCTGGGACAAGGTCTGCGGCACCGATCGCGGCCTTGCCAACTGGAGCCGGCAGGCGTAGTCCAGAGGCTTCCCCGGGGTGCCGGCCCAAGAAGCAAAAAGGGTCGGCTGAGAGCGCGACAGCGCAACCCGCTGAACCTGATCCGGTTGACACCGGCGGAGGGAGGGACAGCGTTTCAAGGGCAGCGCTTTTCCCATCCGTTCCGAACCTTGGAAGGATGCGCGACCATGGCCGATATCAATTCGAAACTGGAAATGCCCGTCACCACCGGGCCGCTGCCGGGCAGCCGCAAGATCCACATTCCTGGCACCATCCACCCCGATATCCGCGTCGCCATGCGCGAGGTCGCACTCGATCCGTCGGCCAATGAACCGCCGGTCCGCATCTATGATTCGTCGGGCCCCTATACCGATGCCAATGCGGTGATCGACATCGCCGCCGGCCTGCCGCCGCTGCGGACCCCCTGGATCGAAGCACGCGGCGACGTGGAGCGTTATCCGGGCCGCGAGGTGAAGCCGGAAGACAATGGCGTGGCCAACGTGCCCGGCGGCAAGGCCGACGTCGCCGAGTTCCCCAACGTGGTGAAGACGCCGCTCCGTGCGAAGACTGGCGCTGCGGTGACGCAGATCGCCTATGCCCGCCGCGGCATCATCACGCCGGAAATGGAATATGTCGCCATCCGCGAAAACATCGGCCGCGCCCGGGCCGAAGGCCTGATCCGCGACGGCGAATCCTTCGGTGCCAGCATCCCGGATTATGTCACGCCGGAATTCGTGCGCGATGAAATCGCCCGCGGCCGCGCTATCATCCCGGCCAACATCAACCACCCGGAAGCCGAACCGATGATCATCGGCCGCAACTTCCTGGTGAAGATCAACGCCAACATCGGCAATTCCGCCGTCGCCTCTTCGGTGGCGGAGGAAGTGGAAAAGATGGTGTGGGCCGCGCGCTGGGGTGCGGACAACATCATGGACCTGTCCACGGGGCGCAACATCCACAACACGCGCGAATGGATCCTGCGCAACTCCCCCGTGCCGATCGGCACCGTGCCGATCTACCAGGCGCTCGAGAAAGTGGGCGGCATCGCCGAGGACCTGACTTGGGACGTGTATCGCGACACGCTCATCGAACAGGCCGAACAGGGCGTCGATTATTTCACCATCCACGCCGGCGTGCGCCTGGCCTATGTGCCGATGACGGCCAATCGCGTCACCGGCATCGTGTCGCGCGGCGGCTCGATCATGGCGAAATGGTGCCTGGCCCACCACAAGGAGAATTTCCTCTACACCCACTTCGCGGAAATCTGCGAAATCATGCGCGCCTATGACGTGAGCTTCTCGCTGGGCGATGGCCTGCGCCCCGGCTCCATTGCCGACGCCAATGATCGCGCCCAGTTCGCCGAACTCGAAACGCTGGGCGAGCTGACCAGGATCGCGTGGGAGCATGATTGCCAGGTGATGATCGAAGGCCCCGGCCACGTGCCGATGCACAAGATCAAGGTGAACATGGAAAAGCAGTTGGCCGAATGCGGCGAAGCGCCCTTCTACACGCTGGGGCCGCTCACCACCGACATCGCGCCGGGTTACGATCACATCACCAGCGGCATCGGCGCCGCCATGATCGGCTGGTTCGGCACGGCCATGCTCTGCTACGTCACGCCCAAGGAGCATCTCGGCCTGCCCGACCGCGATGACGTGAAGGTGGGCGTCATCACCTACAAGCTCGCCGCCCACGCCGCCGACCTCGCCAAGGGCCACCCGGCAGCCCAGCTGCGCGACGACGCGCTGTCCCGTGCCCGCTTCGAATTCCGCTGGCGCGACCAGTTCAACCTGTCGCTCGATCCCGAAACGGCGATGGCCTATCACGACGAGACCCTGCCCGCCGAAGGCGCCAAGGTCGCCCATTTCTGCTCCATGTGCGGCCCCAAGTTCTGCTCGATGAAGATCACGCAGGACGTGCGCGACTATGCGGCCAAGCAGAACACCGACGCGATGCTGGAAGCCGGAATGGCGGAAAAGAGCGCCGAATTCCGGGCGAAGGGCGGGGCAATCTACTTGCCGGCAGCGGAGTGAGCCAACCCGGCAGAGGGGGCGGCTGCACTTCGCGCTGGCCGCCGCCCTGCCCGGCCTGACCTGCCCGGCCTAACCTGCCCGGCCCGACCTGTCCGCTCCTGCGTCATGCCGCTTGCCGCACAGCCCCGTCTGGGGTTACCCATCGGCAATGATGGACAGACCCAACTACGCCTATTGGCAGGCTTCCGGCGCCTATTGGACGACGGAGTATGAGCGGCGGCGTCTGGAGCAGCCCTATTATCTGCTGCAGGAGCTGGCCTGGATGGCGATCTTTGCGACGGCAGCGCCGGCATCAGTGCTGGAACTGGGCTGCGGTGTCGGGCGGCATCTGCGCTATCTGCGCGATGTGCCGGGCATCACCATCCACGGCGCGGACCAGAGCCCGACCATGCTGGAAGGCGTTCGCAGCTGGGCCGATGCGGACTGGGCCGAGCAGCATCTGACGCTGGTGGAGCCCACTGGCCGCCTGCCGTTTGATGACAACCAGTTCGATCATGTGTTCAGCTGCGAGGCATTGATTCACGTGCACCCGGACGATCTTGCCGGTCGCCTGGCGGAAATGCACCGGGTGGCGCGCCGCGGCGTGCTGCACATTGAACCCGCCCCCGGCGTGCTGATCCACGAAGGCGCGCATGATGGCAGCTGGTGCCACGATCTGGTTGCCACCTGGGCCGGCCTTGGCCACACGGCCCATGCCATTGGCAATGTCTGCCAGACCCAGCACCTTGTGATCGTCACCAAGGCAGGCGATCCGATGGACGAGACCTATCTGCGGCAACTCTTGTCCCGACTGGTGGCGCTGGAACACTGAATTCGGCGTGGCGACGGGTGGGGCCGCACCCGTATCAGGCCAGATTCGGCAAGGCTGGCCAGGCGGCAATGACTGCGCGTTGCCAAATCGATACTGTCCATTACACTTGCGGCATGGAAGGCATTGGCCGTTTCGGATTGTCGCTGGTGGCTGCGGTTGCCGGTTTCATCCTGTTCAAGTTTCCACTGCCGGAATATCTGGCGGTGGCGGCCGGCGCTGGCATCGGCATTGCCCTGTGGTTCTGGACCGGCAGCCGGCATCCGGTCATGCGCGGGGCCATGCGGGGTGCAGGATGGTGCGGCACGATTGGTTTTGTCGGCGGCTATTTCGGGCCGATCTACCTCAGTGAATCCAACCTGGGGCCGCTGTTGGGCTTGTTCATTACCGGGCCGGGCGGCTGTGTTGTGGGCGCATTGTGCGGAGCCGCGATTGCCGCCGGGAAGCCGGGCTGACCATGACCGATCCGCCCACCCGATCTGCCGGCCATCGCGACCGCCTGCGTCAACGGCTGCTGGCCGGTGGCGGCGATGCGTTCCATGATTATGAATTGCTGGAATATCTGCTGGCGCTGGCCATTCCGCGGCAGGACACCAAGCCGCTGGCCAAGCGGCTGATCGACGAGTTCGGCAGCCTGGCCGCCCTGATCGCGGCCACGCCGGAAGAGCTGAAGCGCGTCGAGGGGCTGGGCGACGGCGCGGCGGCCGCCATAAAGTTCGTCGAGGCGGTGATGCTGCGCTCCCTGCGGACGGCGGCGCTGGACCGGCCGGTGCTGAGCGGCTGGCAGGCGCTGCTGGATTATCTCCACGCCAGCCTGGCGCACCGGCCCACCGAGCAGTTCCGGGTGATTTTCCTCAACAACCGCAACGTGATGATCCGCGACGAGGTGATGAACGACGGCACGGTGAATGCGGCGCCGGTCTATCCGCGCGAGATCGTCAAGCGCGCGCTCGACCTGGGGGCCGCGGCCGTGGTGCTGGTGCACAATCACCCATCGGGCGATCCGCAGCCCAGCCGCGACGATATCCACATGACCAAGGCAATCATCGAGGCCGGGCGACACCTGGGCCTTAGCGTGCACGATCACGTGATCATCGGATCGACGGGCCATGTGTCGATGCGGGCGCAGGGCCTGATCTGAGCATACGCGAAATGAGACATTGCGTTGACCTCGGACAGTTCGCACACAGTCATGGCAGCGATCACGCGGGGGACAGATGACGGCCACCACGGCCTTTGACGAGATGTTCGGGCTGAGCGCCGGCTATGACGCGCGCTCGGCCGACGGTGTCACCGCCGCCTATCGTGCCATCCGGCAATGGCTGGCCGACAGCCCGGCCGAATTGATGGCGGCGCGGCGGGCGCAGGCGGAATTGTTCTTCCGCCGCATCGGCATCACCTTTGCCGTCTATGGCGACGCGCAAGCCACCGAGCGGCTGATCCCGTTCGATATCGTGCCGCGCATCATGTCCCGCGCCGAATGGACCGGGCTGGAACACGGGCTGAAACAGCGGGTGGCGGCGCTGAACGCCTTTCTGGCCGATATCTATGGCAGCCAGGAGATACTGAAGGCCGGCATCATCCCGCCCGAACTGGTGCTGATGAACCCGGCCTTCTGCCTGCACATGGTCGGCCGCAAGCCGCCGGGCGGCGTGTGGGTGCATATTGCCGGCATCGATCTCGTCCGCACCGGGCCCGATCAATTCTATGTGCTGGAAGACAATGCCCGCACCCCGTCCGGCGTGTCGTACATGCTGGAAAACCGCGAGGTGATGCTGAAGCTGGTGCCGGAGCTGTTTGATCAGGTGAAGGTGGCGCCGGTGGAAACCTATCCGGAGAAGCTGCTGGAAACCCTGGCCAGCGTGTCCCCCCGCACCCGGCGCGGCGCGCATCCCACCTGCGTGCTGCTGACGCCGGGCCAATACAACAGCGCCTTTTACGAACACAGCTTCCTGGCCGACAAGCTGGGGATCGAGCTGGTCGAAGGCAACGACCTGTTCGTGCGTGACGACATCGTGTTCATGCGGACGACCGAAGGCCCGCAACGGGTGGACGTGATCTATCGCCGACTGGATGATGATTTCATCGATCCCCTGGTGTTCAATCCCACATCGATGCTGGGCGTGCCGGGCCTGATGGCCGCCTATGCCGCCGGCAACGTGACGCTGGCCAATGCGGTCGGCACCGGCATCGCCGATGACAAGGCGATCTACAGCTATATGCCGGAGATCATCCGCTTCTACACCGGCGAGGACGCCATTCTGTCCAACGTGCCGACCTGGCGCTGCCGCGAGCCGGATGCACTGATGTATGTGCTGGATCACCTGCCCGAACTGGTGGTGAAGGAAGTGGATGGATCGGGTGGTTACGGCATGCTGGTCGGCCCGCACGCGCCAAAGGCCACCATCGCTGCCTTTGCCGCCAAGCTGAAGGCCAATCCGGAAAAATTCATCGCCCAGCCGACGCTGGCGCTGTCCACCTGCCCCACCGCCACCGATGCTGGCATTGCGCCGCGGCACGTCGATCTGCGGCCCTTCGTGCTGACCGGGGCAGACGGCGTGCGGATCGTGCCCGGCGGGCTGACGCGAGTGGCGATGACGGAAGGATCGTTGGTGGTGAACTCAAGCCAGGGTGGCGGGACGAAAGATACTTGGGTGGTGGATGATGCGTAGCGCCGCGAGCGCGCGGGCCGCGCGCCGACAGGCGCAAGCACGGCCGGCGGGGCGGGCAACGCAAAGTTGCCCGAGCCCGTTCGACGTCACGACGCGGCTTTGCCGCGGCGCAGGAGCACGACCGTGTTAAGCCGCACCGCAGGCAATCTCTACTGGATGGGCCGCTACGTCGAGCGGGCCGATTTCACTGCCCGCCTGATCGAGGCGACGCAGCGGCTTGCCGCCCTGCCCTCCTCCTACGGCGGCGCGTCCAATGCATGGGAATCCGCACTTGCGGCCGCCTGCCAGATCGACGCCTTTGCCGCCACCGGCCTTGCCGTCGATGAACATGAGGTGACGGAATATCTGACGCTGAACGCCGCCAACCCGTCGTCGATCCGATCCTGCCTCGAAGCCGCGCGATCGAATGCCCGCGCGGTGCGGACGGCGATGACGGAGGAAGGCTGGGAGGCGATCAACACCGCCTGGCTGGAGGTGAGCCGTTACGGCACCCACCTGTCCAGCCGCGAGACGCTGGCGCAGCTGATCGAATATGTGAAGCACGCCATCGCCGCCTTTGATGGCGCCAACCATCGCACCATGCTGCGCGGCGATGCCTTCTGGTTTGCCAATCTGGGCGCCGCCATCGAACGGGCCGACAATTCGGCGCGGCTGCTGGACGTGAAATATCACCTGCTGCTGCCGCGCGACGAGCCGGTGGGCGGCAGCCTGGATTATTTCCAGTGGACGACGATCCTGCGGACGGTGTCGGCGATGACCGCCTATCGCTGGGTGTACAACGACAGCGTGAAACCTTGGCTGGTGGCCGATCTGCTGATCCTCAACCGCCAGATCCCACGCAGTCTGGCGGCCTGTTATGACGACATCCTGCGACAGCTCGACCTGCTGGCCAGCAAGAGCGGCCGGCGCGGCCCGGCACACCGGCTGGCCAGTGCCGGCCACGCCCGGCTGGCCAGCGGCAATATCGACGCCATCTTTGGCCAGGGCCTGCACGAGTTCCTCACACAGTTCATTGCCGACAACAACCGGCTCGGCGAAGCCATTGCCGAACAATATCTTTTCTAGGAACGGCGATGCGGATCAGGGTCGATTACTCCACCATCTATGATTACGAGCGGCCGGCGAGCAACGTGCTGCAACTGCTGCGCCTGCAGCCCGCCGGCCATGATGGCCAGCATATCGTCAACTGGCGCATCGACAGCGATTGCGACGGCCACCTGAAACCCGGCGAGGACGCCTTCGGCAACATCACCCACATGTTCTACCCCGACGGGCTGGTGCAGCGGCTGGCGCTGCACGTGACGGGCGAGGTCGATACGCAGGAAAGCCATGGCGTGCTGTCGGGCAGCTTTGAGCCGCTGCCGGCGATGGCGTGGCTGCGGCAGAGCGACCTGACCCGCCCTGATGCCGGGCTGCAGGCGCTGGCGCGCCAGATCGATGCCGGCGATGCGCTGGCCAGTTGCCACCGGCTGACGGCGCATCTGTTCGACACCATGACATTCGATCCCGATGTCACCCACGCCCACAGCGATGCGGCCCATGCGCTGTCGATCCGGGCTGGCGTCTGCCAGGATTATGCCCATGTCTTCCTGTCGGTGGCCCGCCAGCTCGGCATTCCGGCGCGCTATGTCTCAGGACACCTCGTTCGCGCCGATGGCATGATCACTCAGCCTGCCGCCCACGCCTGGGCCGAAGCGCTGATCCCCGATCTGGGCTGGGTCGCCTTTGATCCCACCAACGGCGTCTGTGCCACCGAAGCCTATCTGCGCGTGGCCGTGGGCCTGGACTATCGCGACGCGGCCCCGGTGCGCGGTGCCCGGCGTGGCGGCGGGATGGAAACGATGGCGGTGGCCGTCACCACCCGCGATGCCGGCCAAGTGCAGGTGCAAAGCCAATCCTGACCTGCTAGGGGCCAGCCATGACCTATTGTGTTGGCATCCTTGTTCGCGAAGGCCTGGTGCTGATGGCCGATACCCGCACCAATGCGGGCGTCGACAATATCTCGTCGTACCGCAAATTGCGCGTGATGGAGCATGGCCCTGACCGGGTGATCATGTGTGCTTCGGCTGGATCGCTGTCGGTGACGCAAAGCGCCCTGTCCCGCGTCGCGCTGGGCGTGGTGATGCCCGACACGGGGGAGCGCGAGATGCTGTCCGAGGTGCCGACAGTGTTTCGTGCGGCGCAGTTGGTGGGCCAGGCCCTGTCGGACGCCAAGGCCGAGATCGACCGCGTGGTGAAGGACGACAATGTCTACACCGATGCCACCCTGCTGCTGGCGGGCAGCATCGGCGGACGGCGGCCGCGGCTGTTCCTGATCTATGGCGCCGGCAATTTCATCGAGTGCCAGGCCGACACGCCCTATCTGCAGATCGGGGAGCACAAATATGGCAAGCCGGTGCTGGACCGCATGGTGACCTATGAAACGCCGATGTCGGAAGCGCTGAAGGTGGCGCTGATCTCGTTCAGCGCGACGATGCGATCCAATCTGGCGGTGGGCCTGCCCATCGACATCGCGACCATCCGCACCGGCAGGTCCGACCTGGAGCTGATCCACCGCATCGAGGCGGACGATGCCTATTATTCGGAATTGAACAGCCGCTGGTCAAATGCCCTGCGCGCGGCCGCCGCCGCCATCCCGCTGCCACAATATGCCAGCCAGCCGGAACAGGAGTTGCGGAATTAGGGCTGGCCGCCCAACCGGCTGACATCATTGCACTTTATCAGATGAGAAAGAGCGGATTGTGACGGTCTGCCAATTTGACACTTTTGACGCGTGTCCAGCGCCTTGTCATTGAATTGGCTGGCATTTCAAAAAATACGTGATTGCCGGCGGACTGGCCACGGGCGCGCGCCCTGACCGTTCGAACTGTGCCAGAATCGGCGCGTGTAGGACAGGTTCAGGCCGCCGCCAGCGCGCCCGTGGGCTTTTCCCGCGTTACCCAGAGCATGATGGCCAGCACGAGGCCGACGACGCTGACCGCCGTCATCGACAGATAGCCCCAGGCGGCATGGCCATCGGCAGCGAGCGCGTCGTAGAGATAGCCCGAAACAAAGGTGGTGAAGGCCTGCGCCGGGGCCGACGCCAGCGCCATGTAGATCATCTGCGCCGTCGCGGTTTTTTCATCGCCCATCATCTGGTTGACCAGCCGCATCGCGCCCAGGAACACCGCCGCAAAGGTGCCGGCGTGCAGCACCTGCAACGGCCACAGCAGGATTTCCGGCGGCAGAAAGGCCATCGCCGTCCAGCGGACGATGCAGGCGATGGCACCGACGAGGATCAGGGTTTCGGAGGCAAAACGGCTCGACCAGCCGCCCAGGAACATCAGGAACAGCACTTCGACCGCGACGCCGACCGACCAGAGGTTGCCGGCCACCGCCTGGCTGATGGCCTGGTCCTTGGTCCAGATCAGCACGCCAAAGCCATAGAAATAGCCGTGGGTGGCCTGCAGGATGCCGGCGGCGAAGATCAGCAGGGCAAACCGGCGGTTCTTCAGGAGGCCGACGCCTTCCTTCAGGCGGCCGAGAAAATCGCCCTCCTCGTTGCCTGCCACCGGCTCCCTGGGCATCACGAAGGCCGCGCCAATGAGTGCGATCGACACGCCCAGCAGCCACGCCCAGATCGCCCACGGGCCATAGCCGCCGACGATGAAGCCGACGCTGGACGAGCCGACGATGAACGCCGCCGACGCCAGCCCGCGCGCAAAGCCATAGGGCGGCAGTCCGCTCTTGGTCAGGCGGATCAGCGCGGCTTCCACCGCCGGCAGCAACCCCCAGAAGCCGACGTCCATCAGCAGGATGATGGTGAACACCGGCCAGAAGCCCTGCACGAACCACAAGGCGGCGAACCCGGCGGTGAGCAGGAAGGAAAACAGGAACAGCGGCGCCCGCTTGTCGGACTGGCCGGCGGCCCAGGCGGCGGTCAGCGGCCCGGCGATGATGCGCGACAGGCCGCCGATGGTCAGCACCAGGCTGATCTGCACGCCGGTGAAGCCCTGCGTGGCATCGAGCCAGGTCGGCAGATGCGGGATCAGCGCGCCAAACCCGGCAAAGAACAGGCACGACAGCAAGGTTGCGCGCACCCCGTCAGAGGAGAGTTTTTGCGAATGCGAGTCGGCCATGCCGCTTGATGGCAGGCTGCGTGCACCCTGTCATCTGTATGGCGTGACATATGCACAAAGCGCCGCTTATGCTGGCGGCAACAACCATCTGGGGAGACACGCCATGGCCCTTCCGGCCCTTTTCGACCTCACCGGGCAGACCGCCCTGATCACCGGTTCCAGCCGGGGCATCGGCAAGGCCATCGCCCACCGCATGGCCGAACATGGCGCCAACGTGGTGATCAGCAGCCGCAAGGCCGATGCCTGCGAAGCCGCGCGCGACGAGATCAATGCCGCCGTGGGCCGCGAAGCCGCGATCAGCGTGCCGGCCAACATCGCCAGCAAGGAAAGCCTTCAGGCGCTGGTGGATGCCACCATCGCCAAGTGGGGCCAGATCGACCACCTGGTCTGCAACGCCGCGTCCAACCCCTATTATGGCCCGCAGGCCGGCATTTCAGATGAAGCCTTCACCAAGATCCTGCAGAACAACATCGTATCGAACCACTGGCTGATCTCGATGGTTGCGCCCGCCATGCGCGCACGGAAGGATGGCACCATCACCATCATCAGCAGCATCGGCGGCCTGCGCGGTTCGACCATCATCGGCGCCTATTGCATTTCCAAGGCCGCCGACATGCAGCTGACCCGCAACCTCGCCTGCGAATATGGCGCCGACAACGTGCGCGTGAACTGCATCGCGCCGGGCCTGATCAAGACGGATTTTGCGAAAGCGCTGTGGGACGATCCCGAAACCCTCAAGCGCTCCACCGCCACCGCGCCGCTGAAGCGCATCGGCGTGCCCGACGAGATCGCCGGCATGGCGGTGTTCCTGGCCGGCAAGGCCGGGGCGTTCACCACTGGCCAGAATTTCGTGATTGATGGCGGCGTGACGATCGCCTGACGGCGATCTTTGGGGCGGTGTGACGCGCCTGATCGCATTCCGACAACAAGAAAGGGGGGCGGTCAACCGCCCCCCTTGCGTGTGCCGTGCCCGGCTGATCAGGCGGCGACGGTGCGGCGGCGGCGGGCAGATGCTCCGACCAGGCCAAAGCCGGCGATGAGCATGACCCAGGTCGACGGTTCGGGAATGGCGTTCAACGTCACCGAGACATTGTCGAGCGCCACGCCCCACGGGCCGGCACTGGTGGCAGCAAAGCTGACCAGCGTGTTCGGGCTGCTGGCAACGAAGGTGGCGGACACCGGCACCCAGACCAGCGGACGATTGAATGCGAGCGTGCTGTACGACCCCGTGAGGCTGCCGGCCGAATAATTCATCGAACGCAGCGTCGTCGTATCGGGATTGCCCGACACGTCAAAGCGGAGGGTGTAGCTGCGACCGGCGATCGTGTTGATGGTCTGGCTGAGCGTGGCGGGGCCATTGCCGTTCATGTCGATGCTGCGATTGCCGGCGGAGGCATTCCAGTAGCTGTTGATGTGATCCACCGAGCCGCTGGCGATGGTCCAGCCGGTGATCGCGGTGCTGCCGGCGCTGAAGGTGGCGAAACTGACGGCAGCCGGCCCCTGCTCAAAGCTGCCATTGGTGATCAGGTTGGTGGCGAAGGCCGGCGACGCCAGCATGGCGACGGCGAGCACGGAAAGCAGACGCATGACATTGTCCTGTACTGACGACTTTGCCTTCCACGGTGCAAATGTCATGCCACACGACAGAATGCAGCCATTTCCAAGGCTTGCCGGCTGGCCCGCCAGCATTGGTGTAAGAAAATCCGACAATTGCGCGATCAGCGCCGCCGTTCCTGATACAGTTGCCCCATCAGCCCGAACAGGCGCACCACGTCAGGCGGCGCGGTGACACCGGCAAATTCCCGGTACAGCGTGTCGACGTTGACGGCGATGCGTTCGGCGTCCCTCCATGACGCGTAACGCCCCAGCCCGATGTCGCGCGCGGCCGCCTCGGCCGACAGGCCGGCATCGTAGCGGGCGCGTGTCTCGCGGTGGATGTACGACAGATAATCCGCCACCTCGCGCACGCCGGCCTTGTCGGTGATCGGGCCGTGGCCGGGCACGATGGTATCGACATCCATGGCGATGATCCGGTCGCAGGCGGCGATCCAGTTCGATGCCGGCCCGGCCCACATGATCGGGGTGCCTTCGATGAACAATATGTCGCCGGTAAAGACAGTCTTGGCCTGCGGCACGTGGACCAGCACGTCACCGGCCGTGTGCGCAGGGCCGACCTCGATCAGGTCGACCGCCCTGCCCGCCACGTCCAGCAGATCATGGCCGCAAAAGGTGCGTGTCGGCGGGCGTTCCTCCACGCCGGCAAAATCGAACGGGGCAAAGATCTCGGCGAAATAGGTGCCGGCGATGCCCAGCTGCCCGGCGGCGCCGGCGGCCTTCATCTGCGCCAGCAGCGCCGGCGAAAATGCCTCCATCTCGCGCGCCGAGGCTTCGGATGCGATGATCTCGGCATTGGTGAGCAGGTGGTTGCCATGGGTGTGATCGCCGTTGGCATGGGTGTTGACGACCTGGCCGATGGTGGCAGCGCCAAAACCGGTGGCGCGTTCCATGGCGCCCAGCATCTCGGCCGTCAGCGCCGTGTCGAACAGCGTATCGACCAGTGCCGCTGCGCCATCACCGGGCGTCCCGCCGACGATCAGGCCGGCATTGGACCAGCCCCAGCCGCCATCGGGCTGCAGCCAGGCGAACAGGCCGTCGCCAATCTCGGCGAGGCCGCGGGCGTATCTCACGGCAGACGCTCCAGTTCGAAGGTCATCGTCACCTGCGCCGACAAATTGACCTCGCCCGGCTGCACCGGCGGCGCGGCGCTGACCTCTGCCGCCGCCATCCGCATCAGCGGGCGCGGGCCGGGTTCGGGCGGGCCGCCGGCCTCGCTGATGCCGGTGATGCGCGCCACCTTCATGCCGGCGGCGCGGGCATAAAGCTCGGCGCGGGCTCTGCCCTTGGCCACGGCAGCGGTGCGCGCTTCGTCCAGCGCGGCATCGGGGTTGGCGATGGTGAATTCGGGGCCCTGCACCTCGTTGGCGCCAGCCTTGATGGCGGCATCGATCAGCTTGCCGGCATCGGCCAGTTTCGCCGTGCGGATGCTCACGGCGTTGCGCGCCTGGTAGCCGGTGAGGATCGGCGGCTGTTCGGGGGCATAGCGATACTGCGGGGCAAGGCTGAGACCCGTTGTCTGAACATCGCGGCCCTGCACACCGGCAGCCTTCAGCGCGGCCAGCACGGCGTTCATGCGCGCGGCATTGCCGGCCATGGCGTCGGCGGCGGTGGGCGCGCTGGTCGTCACGCCCGCCGTCAGCCGCACGAGATCGGGCGTCCGGGCCAAATCGGCGCTGGCGGTAAGCGTCAGGATCGGCGGGGTGACGGGGGCCTGCGCGGCGGCGGGCGCGCCGATGAGCAGGGCAGCGATGGTAGGGCGGACACGGGGCATGGGGCGCAGCTCCTTGATGGGGTTGCGCACGATGATGGCGCGACAAATCGCTGTCGTCACGCCCCTTCGACTTGGGAGATGCGGCGAAATTTCTTCAAGTGCGGCTCAAATGTGCCTTTTTGCTGACACCGTGTTGTTATAATGAAAGCCCTTGCGTGCGGTGATGTATTTCGATAATACACCACTGCAGAGGAACCATGCCGATGAATGCCCACAACAACGTCCCGTCGCCTGCCAATGCGGAGGAATATGTGATTGCGTCCGCTGATGCCGCGCCGGGTCGCAGCCGCTGGCTGAAGCCGGGATTGATCGCGCTGGCCATCGCGCTTGCGGGTGTTGCCGGGTGGAAGGCCTTTGGCCCCGCCGCAAAACCGCCCGCCGCGCCGGTGAGCAGCCTGCCGGAAGTGACCGTGCTGGTGCCGGGCGCGATCATGATGGCCGATGAAATCACCGCACCGGGCAGCATCGCCGCGAAGCGTGATGCCGCCGTGGGCGTGCAGGGCGAAGGCGGCCGGGTGGTGCGCGTGCTGGTCGAACCGGGCCAGCGTGTCGGTGCGGGCCAGGTGCTGGCGCAGATCGATCGCCAGGTGCAGGTGCAGGAAATCGCCCAGCTGTCTGCCGGCGTGCGCCAGGCCGAAGCCGATGCCCGCCTTGCCGAAGCCAATCTTACCCGCGCCGAAAGCCTGGTGGCCAAGGGCTTCATCAGCCGCGCCGACATCGATCAGCGCACCGCCGCCCGTGATGGCGCGCAGGCCCGCGTGGGCGTCGCCCGTGCCCAACTCGCCGCCGCCCGCGAACGGGCCGAGCGACTGGATGTGCGCGCGCCGGCGGCCGGCCTGGTGCTGGCCCGCAACGTCGAAACCGGCCAGGTGGTCGGCCCCGGTTCGGGCGCGCTGTTCCGCATTGCCGAGGGCGGCACGCTGGAAATGCGCGCGCTCGTGTCAGAACAGGATCTGGCCCGCCTGAAGATTGGCCAATCGGCGGACGTGACGCCGGTTGGCGGTGCCTCCAGCTACACCGGCCGCATCTGGCTGATCGATCCGGTGATCGATACCAACAGCCGCCAGGGCATCGCCCGCATCGAGGTGGCCTATGCCCCCGGCCTGCGCGTCGGCGCCTTTGCCCGCGCCCGCATCACGGCCGGTCAGGCCAGCCGGCCGCTGCTGCCGCAATCGGCGGTGCTGGCCGATGCCGATGGCAATTTCGTGCTGGTGCTGGGCAAGGACAACAAGGTGGAACGCCGCGCCGTGACCGTTGGCACCATCAACGATCAGGGTGTCGGCATCGCCCGCGGCCTGACGGGCAGCGAAAAGGTCGTGGCCAGCGCCGGTGCGTTCCTGAAGCCGGGTGACAAGGTGCGCCCGGTGGTGGCCACCGCTGCGCCGAAGGCTGGCTGAACTCACGACTGAAGGCCGTTATTCATGCGCAACATTTCTGCCTGGTCGATCAAGAATCCGGTGCCGCCGCTGGTGCTGTTTGCCCTGCTGCTGCTGGTTGGCGTGCTGTCGTTCCGCGCCATGGACATCAACAACCAGCCCGACGTGGAATTCCCCGGCGCGCAGGTGATCGTTTCCCAGCCCGGTGCCGCGCCGGCCGAACTGGAAAGCCAGGTGACGCAGCGCGTCGAGGCGGCGGTGCGCAACATCACCGGCGTTGACGAGGTCAACAGCTTCGTTTCCGAAGGCACCAGCCGCACCATGGTGCAGTTTGCCATCGGCACGCCGATCGATCGCGCCGTGAACGACGTGCGCGATGCCGTCGCCAACATCCGTTCCGACCTGCCGCAGGGCATCCTGCAGCCGCAGGTCAACCGCGTCGACATGGCGGGCGGGCCGATTGCCTATTTCTCGGTGGAATCCACCGCGATGACGCTGGAGGAACTGAGCTGGTTCGTCGACAACACGGTGGCCAAGCGCCTGCTCGGCATCCCCGGCATGGCGCAGGTGCGCCGTTCGGGCGGGGTCAGCCGCGAGATCCGCGTCATCCTCGATCCGGATCGGATGCAGGCCTATGGCGTCACCGCCAGCCAGGTCAACGCGCAGCTGCGCCAGGTCAACCTGAATGCCGCCGGTGGCCGCGCCGAAATCGCCGGTGCCGAACAGTCGGTGCGCGTGCTGGGCAATGCCCGCAATGCCGTCGGCCTTGCCGAAACCCAGATCAACCTCGGCCTTGGCCGCTCCGTGCGGCTGGGCGACATCGCCGATGTGCGCGATTCCTATGCCGAACAGCGCTCCATCTCCAAGCTGGGCGGCCGCCAGGTGCTCAGCTTCAGCCTCGCCAAGGCCAAGGGCGCTTCGGACGTGACGGTGTATGACGCCGCCGAAAAGGAGATCGAGAAGCTCAAGCGGCAATATCCCAAGATCACCTTCCGCCTGATCTTCACCTCGGTCGAATATACCAAGATGCAGTATAGCGGGGCCATCGACGCCATGATCGAAGGCGCGGTGCTGGCGGTGCTGGTCGTGCTGCTGTTCCTGCGCGACTGGCGCGCGACGATGATCTCGGCGCTGGCAATCCCGCTGTCGGCCATCCCGACCTTCTGGTTCCTCGATGCCTGGCTGGGCTTCAGCCTCAACCAGCTGTCGCTGCTGGCGCTGTCGCTGGTCGCCGGCGTCCTCGTCGACGATGCCATCGTGGAGATCGAGAATATCGTGCGCCATATGCGGATGGGCAAATCCGCCTATCAGGCGTCGATGGACGCCGCCGACGAGATTGGTCTGGCCGTCGTTGCCACCACCATGTCGATCGTCGCGGTGTTCCTGCCAGTGGCGCTGATGCCCGGCATTTCCGGCCAGTTCTTCAAGAATTTCGGAGCCACTGTTGCCGTTTCGGTGCTGATCAGCCTTGCCGTCGCGCGCCTGATCACGCCGATGCTCGCCGCCTATTTCCTGAAAAGCCACGGCGCGGCCGAACATGGCCAGGGCAAGTGGGTCGACAGCTACATGAAGATCCTCGGCTGGGCGCTGGCCAACCGCATGAAGACGGTGTTCGGCATCGGCGGCGGCGCGCTGGTGCTGACCGTCGTGATGTTTGCCATGCTGCCCAAGACGTTCCAGCCCGACGTGGACAATGACGACAGCCAGGTGACGATCGCCCTGCCCCCCGGCGTGACGCTGGCGCAGACCGAAGCCGTCGTTGACCGGGCGGTGGCCGTGGTCGAATCCTCGCCGGATCTGAAACTGGCCTTTGCCGATGTCGATGTCGGCGGCGGCAACATCTATCTGACGCTGAAGAAGGACCGTTCGATGCACCGCATCGAATGGGAACGCCAGATGGCGGCCAAGCTGGCAGCCATCCCCGACGCGCGCATCGGCTTTGCCAGCCAGGGCGGTGGCCCGCCGGGTGGCCGCGATATCGGCATCACGCTGACCGGCAATGATCCGGATCTGCTGGACCGGACCGCGCAGAAGGTGGTCGCCGAAATGCGCGAGATGCCGGAACTGCGGCAAGCCCGCATCGATGGCGGCCTGCAGCGCCCGGAAATCACCATCAAGCCGCGGCTTGATCTGGCCGCCGAGCTGGGCGTGACCACCGCTGCGCTGTCGGAAGCCATCCGCATCGCGACGCTGGGTGACATCGATCAGAATGTCGCCAAGTTCAGCGTGGCCGATCGCCAGATCCCGATCCGCGTCGTGTTGAGCGAAGCCGCGCGCCGCAATCTTTCCACCATCGAAAATCTGCCGGTCGCCCGCCAGGGCGGTGGCACCGTGCCGCTGAAGGTGGTTGCCGATATCAGCTTTGGCGCCGGCCCCACCGAAATCCGCCGCTTCAATCAGCAGCGCCGCGTGCTGATCGGTGCCGACGTCGCCCCCGGCCTCGTCACCGGCGAAGTGCAGGCCAAGGTGGATGCGCTGCCCAGCCTGAAGCAGCTGCCGCCCGGCGTCGAAAAGGTGAAGCTGGGCATGCAGAAGTGGATGGGCGAGCTCATCCAGAACTTCATCCTGGCCGTGATCGCCGGCATCGTGATGGTGTTCGCCGTGCTGGTGCTGCTCTACAAGCGGGTGCTGCCGCCGTTCGTCAACATGATGTCGCTGCTGCTGGCGCCGCTGGGCGGCCTGCTGGCGCTGGCCATCACCGGCAATGCCATTTCCATGCCGGTGTTCATCGGCCTGCTCATGCTGCTTGGCATCGTGGCCAAGAACTCGATCCTGCTCGTCGACATGGCGATCGAGGAAATGGGCAAGGGCGTGCCCAAGCTGGAGGCCATCCTGGAAGCCGGCCACAAGCGCGTGCAGCCGATCATCATGACCACGGTCGCGATGGTGGCGGGCATGATGCCGGTGGCGCTGGCGCTGGGCGGCGACGGTTCGTGGCGCGCCCCGATGGGCATCGTCGTGATCGGCGGCCTGATCGTGTCGACCGCCCTCACCCTCATCATCGTGCCGGCGGGTTTCTCGATCGCGGTATCGGTGGAAGAATGGCTGGCCCCGCGCATGAAGCGCTGGTTCACCAACAACGAAAGCTCTGCCAAGATGGGGCAAACCTCGCCAGCGGAGTGATCCTGCCCTGACCAGCCTTCTGCCGGAATCGCCCTTCCACCGGATGCGGCTGTTCGCGACGCTGCTGCTGGCAGCGATGGCGGTGCTGTTCATTGTCTGCCTGATCTGGCCCAGGGCGCACCCGGCAATGCCGTGGCTGCGCGCCTTTGCCGAAGCCGCGATGGTGGGCGGACTGGCGGACTGGTTTGCCGTCACCGCGCTGTTCCGCCGGCCGCTGGGCCTGCCGATCCCCCACACCGCGATCATCCCCGAGCAGAAGGACAGGCTGGGCGAGACGCTGGCCCAGTTCATGAAGGACAATTTCCTGCAGCCGCGCGTGGTCGCCCGGCGGCTGGACGATGCCGATCTCGCCGGCATCATCGCGCGCTGGCTGATGGCGCCCGACGGCAGCGGCCCCCGCCGCAAGCGCGGCCTTGCCCCGCTGATCGGCCAGTTGGTCGATGGCCTTGATGATCCGTCCGTGGCCCGTGCCGTGGAGGATCTGGCGCGCGGCCGGCTGCAATCCATGCGCCTTTCGCCCGTGGTGGCGGACGCGGTCGACACGCTGGTGGCCGGTGGCCGTCACGAAGCGTTGATCGATGCCGCCGTCGAATGGGGCCTCGCGACGGTGGTGGACGAAGCCCCGCACATCCGCGGCATGGTGACGGAACGCACCAACTGGCTGCTGCGGCTGGCCGGCGCGGATGAATCGATGTCGTCCACCATGATCAGTTCGGTGCAGCGCCTGCTCGTCGAAATCCGCCACGATCCCCAGCACCCGGTGCGGGTGAAGCTGGTGGGCGCCATCCGCAACTGGACCTTCGACCTCAGGCACCTGCCCGAAGCGCAGGCGCGTGTGGAGGGCTTCAAGGATGATCTGCTCGCCAATCCGGCGATGAGCGGCTGGGTCACCGGCCTGTGGGATGCGGCCCGCAGCGCGCTGGCCAGCAGCCTGAAGGATCCGAACGGCAACCGGCTGGGCAGTGCACTGGTCTCTTTGGGCACCCGCATCGATGGCGATCCGGCGCTGAAGGCCGGGATCAACACGGCCCTGCGCCGGGCCGTCGCCGGGCTGGCCAACACGCATGGCGATGATATCGTCAAGCTGGTTTCGGACACGGTGCGCGGCTGGGATGCCGAAACCGTGACCGACAAGGTGGAACAGGCGGTGGGCCGCGATCTGCAGTTCATCCGCATCAACGGCACGCTGATCGGCGGCACCATCGGTCTGGCCATCCACGCCGTCGCCTATTTCGTCCTCGTGCCGCGCTGGGCCCCGTGATGCTCGATCGTCAACCCACTCTCGTCCACCCGGCCCTCACGCTGCGCCGCGCCCGCGCCGATGACTGGCCGGCACTGCTTGCCGCGGCCAGTGATCCCGAAATCTGGGCCGGCCACCCGGCGAACGACCGCTGGCAGGAACCGGTGTTCCGCGCCTTTTTCGATGATGGCCTGGCCAGCGGCGGCATGCTGGTGGCGATCGAGCCGGGTGGCACCATCATCGGTTCCTCCCGCTTCGATTTCAGCCGCGCACAGCCGGGCGAAGTGGAGATCGGCTGGAGCTTCCTCGTCCGTCGCCACTGGGGCGGCCGCACCAACCATGTGATGAAGGCGCTGATGACCGGCCATGCCCTGGCCAGTGTTGAGCGCGTGATCTTCCTGATCGGGGAGACCAACATCCGCAGCCGCACCGCCATCGAACGCATCGGCGCCGTGCTGACCGATCGGGTGATGACGGCCCAATTGTCGACCGGGCCGGTCGTCCACGTCACCTACGCCATCGATCGCGCCGGCTTTGCCAGCGGCCCGCTGGCCCCGCTGTGGGCGGCGGCGCAAGACTGAACCGCCCCGGGCTTCCCTGCCCGCCGAAGGCTCCCTATTCCGGCAATCCGCCCGTCTGGCGCAGCGCCTCGGCCACGGCCAGGCCGGCGGACATGGCGAGGTTCATCGAACGCACCTCTGGCCGCATCGGCAGGCGGATGCGGCCCGTGCAGCTTTCGTGGACATGGGGCGGCACGCCGGCGCTTTCCTTGCCAAACAGCAGGATGTCATCCGGCCGGAAGGCGAAACGGTAGGCGTTTTCGCTGGACTTGGTGGTGAGGAGGACGAGGCGGGCGCTGCCGACTGTGGCAAGGAATGCCTCCCACCCCGCGTGGCGGGTCACGGCCACGTGATCGATATAGTCCATCGCCGTGCGGCGGACGCGGGCATCGTCCCACAGGAAGCCCAGCGGCTCGATCAGGTCGACCGGCACGCCGAGGCAGGCGCCAAGCCGCAGCACCGCGCCGACATTGCCGGCGATTTCAGGTTCGTAAAGGGCGATGCGCATCAATCAGCGCAGATTGCCCACCGCCCGCTGGATGCGCTTGCAGGCTTCCTCCAGCGCCGCATCGGAGGTGGCATAGCTGATGCGGAACGCCGGCGAACCGCCAAAGGCCGCGCCGTGCACCACGGCCACGCCCTCGGATTCGAGGAGATAGGCCGCCACGTCTTCATCGTTGTTCAGCACGGTGCCGCCCGGCGTCGTCTTGCCGATCAGGCCCGAACAGTCGGGATAGACATAGAACGCGCCTTCCGGGCGCGGGCAGATCAGGCCCGGCGTCTGGTTCAGCATCGAAACGACAAGATCGCGGCGGCGCTGGAAGGCGGCGTTACGTGTCGCAAGGAAGCTCTGGTCACCGTTCAGCGCGGCCACGGTGGCGGCCATCGAGATCGAGCAGGGGTTGGAGGTGGACTGCGACTGCAGCTTGGCCATCGCCTTGATGATCCACGCCGGCCCCCCTGCGAATCCAATGCGCCAGCCGGTCATGGCATAGGCCTTGGATGCGCCGTTCACCGTCAGCGTGCGGTCGTAAAGGCCGGGCTCGACCTCGGCCAGCGTGCCGAAATCGAAGCCGTCATAGACGATATGTTCATACATGTCGTCGGCCAGCACCAGCACATGAGGGTGGCGCATCAGCACGTCGGCCAGCGCCTTCAGCTCGGCGCGGGTGTAGGCAGCGCCGGTGGGATTGGACGGCGAGTTGAAGATGAACCAGCGGGTGCGCGGCGTGATCGCCGCTTCCAGCTGGGCCGGGGTGAGCTTGAAGCCCTGCGACACCGGGCACTGGATCACCACCGGGGTGGCCCCGGCCAGCATGACGATATCGGGATACGACACCCAATAGGGCGCCGGGATGATGACCTCGTCGCCCGGATCAAGCGTGGCCAGCAGCGCGTTGAAGATGGTGTGCTTGCCGCCCGAATTGATGCTGATCTGGTCGAGCGCGTAATCGAGATTATTGTCGCGCTTGAACTTGGCCTGCACCGCCGCCTTGCATTCGGGCGTGCCGTCGACGCCCGTATATTTGGTCTGGCCGGCGCGGATGGCGGCAATGGCCGCCTGCTTCACGAAATCCGGCGTGTCGAAATCGGGTTCACCGGCGCCCAGGCCGATGACATCGCGGCCCTGACGCTTCAGTTCCGCCGCCTTGTTGGTCACCGCGATGGTGGGCGACGGCTGGATGCGGTTGATGGCGGCAGAGGTGCGGATCATGTATCGATTCCTTGTCGGTCGCCGGGCCTTAATGGCCGGATTGTTGCGGCGCAACCCGGGATTGGCGCAACTTTGCCGGTATCAGCCCGCGCAAGGCGTTGCCGATCCGGAAGCCGCCCTCCAGATCGGCAAGCGTCAGCGGTGCTTCGACGGCGCGGCCCTGTGCCAGCAGCCTGGCGCGCAGGATGCCGGGGAGCAGGCCCAGCGACGCTGCCGGCGTGAGCAGCCGGCCATCGCGTTCGACAAAGATGTTGGTGAAGCTGCCTTCAGTGATCAGGCCGTCGGGACGGACGAACACCACCTCCCCTGCCCCGCTCATGCGGCGGGCGTCGTCATAGAAATGGCGGTCGCTGGTCTTGTGGCACAGGCGCCAGTCGTCGGGGCTGACCGGCAGCGGGACGGCATCGACGTCGAGGGTTGCGGGCATGGCCGGCGGTGGCGGCGAGAGCTGCAGGCTCCACACGCCGGACGGCGCCAGCAGCAGCCGGGCGCGGCCATCGTGGCCGCGGGCCGCGGCGATCACGCCGGCTTCGACAGCGGCGCGGTCGAAGCGATGGCCAAGATGGGCGGCGCTGGCCGCCAGCCGGTCGAGATGCAGCGCCAGATCGGGCAGCGTGCCGGCTGCCACCCGCATCGTCTCGATCAGGTCGGGCACGCCGCGGCGGTGGAGGAAGGCCGACTTGGCCAGACATTCCGCCCATTCATCGGCGGCCACGCTGTCGGCGACAATGCCGCTGCCCAGGCCAAGGCGGGCGGTGCCCTCCCCCGCACGCAGCGCCAGGGTGCGGATGGCGACATTGAACAGCGCATCGCCATTGGCAGCGATCGCGCCGATGGCACCGCAATAGGCACCGCGCGGGGCCGTTTCGATCCCGGCCAGAACCTCCATGCTGCGAAGCTTTGGCGCGCCGGTGACGGATCCGCACGGGAACAGCGCGCTCAGCACATCGGCCGCCGCGACATCGGGCCTGGCGGTTGCGATGACCGTGGAGGTCATCTGCCAGACGGTGGGATAGGCTTCGACATCGAACAGCGCAGGCACCGCGACCTTGTCGGCCACGCGCGACAGATCGTTGCGGATGAGATCGGTGATCATCAGGTTTTCGGCCCGATCCTTGGCGCTGGCGGCGAGGGCGTCGCGCATCGCCGCGTCCTCGGCGGCAAAGCGCCCGCGCCGCGCCGTGCCCTTCATCGGGCGCGCCGTCAGCGTGCGCCCATCGAGGCGGAAGAAGAGTTCGGGCGACAATGACAACAGCCACATGGTGCCGGTGAACAGCACGGCACCATGTGGCGCGGCGCTGCCGGCACGCAGCCGGGCATAAAGGCTCAAGGGGTGGCCGGACACATCCACCGTGGCCGGGAAGGTCAGATTGGCCTGATAGATGTCGCCGGCGGCGATCAGATCGTGCAGGCGCGCCACGGCTGCGGCGTGATCGGCCTGGCTGATGGCAGGCTGCACCGTGCCGATCCGGGCTGGCCGCGCCGCCCATTGCGCCAGCCACGCCGGATCAACCGGGCGATCATCGGCAAATCGCCCCATCCACAGCAGCGGCTGGCCGGCGGGCGGCCTGGCGCGAAGGCCCGCCAGCCGCGGTTCCAGCGCGTATCCGGCCTCGAAACCGATGACGCCGCCCCACGGGCCGGGTGCGCGCAGGCGGGCCAGCGCCGGCGCCACGTCAGGCAGATCATGCGCAACGACAGTCTCGATCAGCCCGCTCAGCAGGCGCGTGTGGCCGCTGCGGGCATCGTCCAGCAACAGGAAGGGAAACGCCGGATCGACCATCACCGGCCCGCTGTGGCGGCACCGTGGCAGGCTGGCAAGGGCGGCGTGTGTCGCGGCCTATCCGCCCATGCGGCGGATATGGTGCCAGAGCCGATCAACGAGGCGGTCGTCCGGATCCCAGCCCAGCACGTCCATCGGATCATCGACGAAGGCCGAAAGCCCGTTGATGTCGTAAAAGCGCGGCGTGCCGCACTGATCGTCGATGACATATTCGACGCTGCAGGCTTCCATGCCGGCCTCGCGCGCCAGCATTTCGGCAGCGGCGGTCAGGTTGGGCGACGGTTCGGCGCGGCGGCTGCGGCGTGCTGCCAGCGGCTGCCGGCGCGCCGCGTTGGCGCAGATCAGCTGATCATCACCGATCTGGGTGTCGAGGGCATAGAGGCAGCGCCCGCCCAGCACCTCGATATGGGTGATGGTGCCGCCGCGCGGGCGCACCACCGCCTGCACCAGCCACAGGCCATTGGCGCTGGCCGGCAGCACGCCGGCAGTGGCAGAGGCCGCCAGTTCCTCGGCCGATTCGAACCGCTGCTGATCGTTGGAAATATCGCCGATGTCGGCCCGGACGATGAGCGGAAAGCCGATGGCCTCTGCCGCCACCAGCAGCGCATCGACATCATGGACCACCCGTGTCGCGGCGGTGGCAAGGCCAAGCCGGTTGATCAGGGCGAGCTGGCGGGCGCGGCTGGCATCGATGGCCATGGCATCGGCCCCGTTCAGCACGGTCGCGCCCTGCCCGCTCCAGTGATCCAGCAGCGCCATGGCATAATGCGCCGGGTGCGGGCTGCCGACGGCCGTCGCGCTCATGGCGACGCGGTTGAAGATCACCGGTGCCGGTGCGCGGCCGCCGATGGGATCAAAGACATGGCCCACCGTGTGCACCGGCACATAATCGATGCCGGCGCGCTCCAGCGCCGAAAACAGCGGCTGAAACCGGTAGGGATGATCGTACAAGATGGCCAGCTGGTGCATGGAGCTCCCCGGCCTGCCGATAGAGATGCTGACCCAGTCTCGACGCTAGACCCTCTCTGGGTAAAATTCCCTTCAGGAAGATTACGTAATAGGGCATCCCCTTATTACTGCGCTGCAACAATCAGCGGCAAACAGGCCCCATCTCGCAACGTCGCAAGAAGGGGCGAATTTCATGCCTGCCACGCTGGCAAAATCCGCAAGCCTGTTCCTCGTTCTGGTCGTCGCCCTGATGGGCATGGCCCAGGCTGCGGACACGGGCTTTGCCGTTCACATGGCCATTGTCGCGCTGGCCGCTCTGACCGCGGCGCTGTGGGTGATGAAGGGGGCCACCCTCACCGGCAGCGCCGATCCCGATGAAAGCCGTTATGATGACGATCCGGTGCGCTGGGGCGTCATTGCCACCACCTTCTGGGGTGTCGTGGGCCTGCTGGCCGGCCTGTACATCGCCTTGCAGCTGGCCTGGCCGGCGCTGAACCTGGGACTTGAATACACCAGCTTCGGGCGACTGCGGCCGCTGCACACGTCGGCAGTGATCTTTGCCTTTGGCGGCAACGCGCTCATCTGCACCAGCTTCTTCGTCGTCCAGCGCACCTGCCGGGCGCGGCTGGCCTTCCCGTCGATGGCGCGCTTCGTGTTCTGGGGATACCAGCTGTTCATCGTGCTGGCCGCCACCGGTTACGTGATGGGCATCACCGAAGGCCGCGAATATGCCGAGCCGGAATGGTATGTCGACCTGTGGCTGACCATCGTGTGGGTCGCCTATCTGCTGGTCTTTGGCGGCACCATCATCAAGCGCCGTGAACCGCATATCTATGTCGCCAACTGGTTCTACCTCGGCTTCATCATCACCGTGGCGATGCTGCACATCGTCAACAACCTGTCGCTGCCGGTCAGCTGGGCTGGCTCCAAGAGCTATTCGGCCTTTGCCGGGGTGCAGGATGCGCTGACCCAGTGGTGGTATGGCCACAACGCGGTCGGCTTCTTCCTCACCGCCGGCTTCCTGGCCATGATGTACTATTTCGTGCCCAAGCAGGCGGAACGGCCGGTCTATTCCTACCGCCTGTCGATCATCCACTTCTGGTCGCTGATCTTCCTCTACATCTGGGCCGGTCCGCACCACCTGCACTACACCGCCCTGCCCGACTGGGCGCAGAGCCTGGGCATGGTGTTCAGCGTCATGCTGTGGATGCCGTCGTGGGGCGGGATGATCAACGGCCTGATGACGCTGAACGGCGCCTGGGAAAAGATCCGCACCGATCCGATCATCCGCATGATGGTGCTGGCGCTGGCCTTCTACGGCATGAGCACGTTCGAAGGCCCGATGATGTCGATCAAGTCGGTCAACAGCCTCTCGCACTATACCGACTGGACCATCGGCCACGTCCATTCCGGCGCGCTCGGCTGGAACGGCATGATCACCTTTGCCTGCATGTACTATCTGGCGCCGCGCCTGTGGAACCGCCAGCGCCTGTACAGCTTGCGCCTGATCAACTGGCACTTCTGGCTCGCGACTGCCGGCATCGTCTTCTACACGGCGTCGATGTGGGTGGCCGGCCTCACCCAGGGCCTGATGTGGCGCGAATATGGTGCCGATGGCTATCTGGTGAACAGCTTTGCCGAAACCATCGCCGCCATCCACCCGATGTTCATCCTGCGCGCCTTCGGTGGCCTGCTCTACCTGTCGGGTGCGCTGATCTTCGCCTGGAACATCGCGATGACGATCGCGGGCCGCCTGCGCGTCGAAGCGCCGATGACCGAACCCCCCTACAACCCCGCCGCCGATCGGCCGCTGCCCGCTCCTGCCCGCCCGGTTGGCGCGCTGCAGCCGGCCGAATGAGGGAGGACACGATGGCCACCAGTCCTGATCAGCCCAAGCCGGGCTTTTCGCACCGCACGATCGAACGCAATGTCACCCTGCTCGGCCTGCTGGCACTGATCACGGTGTCGATCGGCGGCATTGTCGAGATCGCCCCGCTGTTCTGGGTCGACTCCACCATCGAGAAGGTGGAGGGCGTGCGCCCCTACACCCCGCTCGAACTGGCCGGGCGCAACATCTACATCCGCGAAGGCTGCTATGTCTGCCACAGCCAGATGGTGCGCCCGTTCAAGGACGAGGTGGAGCGTTACGGCCACTACAGCCTGGCCGCCGAATCCATGTACGATCACCCGTTCCAGTGGGGATCGAAACGCACCGGCCCCGATCTGGCGCGCGTGGGCGGCCGCTATTCCGATGAATGGCACCGCGAGCATCTGAAGGACCCGCGCAGCGTCGTGCCGGAATCGATCATGCCGGGCTATGCCTTCCTGGCCGAAAAGCCGCTGAAGGCCGGCGACATGCGCGCCCACCTGCAGGCCATGCGCGGCGTTGGCGTGCCCTACAGCGATGCCGATATCGCCAAGGCCAACGATGATCTGACGCTGCAGGCCACCGCCGATGCCGATGCCAGCGACCTGCAGGCGCGTTTCCCCAAATCGCAGGCCCGTGATTTCGACGGCAACCCGGCGATGGTGTCGGAAATGGATGCGCTGATCGCCTATCTGCAGATGCTGGGCACGCTCGTCGACTTCAAGGCCGCCGAAGCACAGGAGCAGCCCAAGTGAGCGACTATGAAAGCCTGCGCCACTTCGCGGACAGCTGGGGCCTGCTGGGCATGACCCTGTTGTTCCTGGGCCTGGTGGGCTGGGCCGTGCGCCCCGGCGCCCGCGCCCGCCACGAGGAGGCCGCCACCATGATCTTCCGCGCCGACAACAACGAGGAGCACCCGCGGTGAGCCACGAGAAACCCCGCGTCGACGATGCCACCGGCACCAACCTGGTCGGCCATGAATGGGATGGCATCGAGGAACTCGATACGCCGCTGCCGCGCTGGTGGGTCTATGTCTTTGCCGCCACCGTGGTGTTTTCCGCCGGCTATGTCGTTGCCTACCCCTCCCTGCCCGATGTGGCCGGCAGCACCGGCTGGTCAAGCCGCGGACAGCTGGATGAGACGCTGAAGGCCGAAGCGGTCGCGCGCGCGCCGCTGATCAACGCCGTCGCCGCCACCGACATCACCCAGCTGGCCGCCAATCCCGCCGTGATGCGGTCGGCGATCGAGGGTGGCCGCGCGGCCTTCAAGGTCAACTGCGTCCAGTGCCACGGCGCCGGGGCAGCGGGATCAAAGGGCTACCCCAACCTCAACGACGATGACTGGCTGTGGGGCGGCGACATCGCCAGCATCCATACCACCCTGCGCAACGGCATCCGCAGCCCCGGCGTCGACGAGACCCGCTACAGCCAGATGCCGGCCTTTGCCGACATGCTGACCAGGGCGCAAATTGGTCAGATCGTCTCCCACGTCCGCGTGCTGTCCGGGCAGGACAAGGCCAGCCGCGCGTCTGTGGCCGGTGCCGCGCTGTTCGCCGAAAACTGCGCCAGCTGCCACGGCGCCGACGGCAAGGGCAATCGCGAGATGGGTGCGCCCAACCTCACCGATGCGATCTGGCTCTATGGCGGTGATCGCGCCGCCCTCACCCAGACGATCGCCAAGGCCCGTTTTGGCGTGATGCCGCACTGGGCCGGCCGCCTGGACGACGTGACCATCAAGATGCTCGCCGCCTATGTGCATTCGCTGGGCGGCGGTGAAGCGACCCCTGCAGCGGCCCCCGCGCCTGCAGCCGAAACGGCGGACAATGTCGGCACTTGATCTCATCAATCCGAAAAGCGGCCTCTACAGCCGCCGCGAGCCGGTGTTCCCACGCGTCGTCAACGGCCGGTTCCGTCGGCTGAAATGGACGGTGATGATACTGTGTCTCGCCGTCTATTACATCACGCCGTGGCTGCGCTGGGATCGCGGCCAATTTGCGCCCGACCAGGCGGTGCTGGTCGATCTCGCCGGCCGCCGTTTCTTCATGTTCGATATCGAGATCTGGCCGCAGGAATTCTATTATGTGGCCGGCCTGCTCATCATGGCCGGCATCGGCCTGTTCCTCGTCACCTCCGCCGTGGGGCGGGCGTGGTGCGGCTATGCCTGCCCGCAGACGGTGTGGACCGATCTGTTCCAGCACGTCGAACGCTGGATCGATGGCGATCGCAACGCGCAAGTGAAGCTCAACAACGCGCCGTGGACGGCTGCCAAGCTGGGCCGCCGGCTCGTCAAGTGGAGCCTGTGGCTGGCCATCGCGGTGGCCACCGGCGGTGCCTGGATCTTTTACTTCGCCGATGCGCCGACGCTGGCGCAGGCCTTTGCCACCGGCACCGCCGCCCCCGTCGCCTATGCAACCGTCGGCGTGCTGACGGCGACCACCTTCATCTTTGGCGGCTTCATGCGCGAACAGGTGTGCATCTACATGTGCCCGTGGCCGCGCATCCAGACGGCGATGCTGGATGAAAAGTCGCTGATCGTCACCTATCGCGACTGGCGCGGCGAACCGCGCACGCAGGGCCTGAAGAAGGCCGCCAGCGCCAGCGGCAAGGTTGGCGACTGCATCGACTGCAATGCCTGTGTCTCGGTCTGCCCGACAGGTGTCGACATCCGCAAGGGGCCGCAACTGGGCTGCATCAACTGCGCGCTGTGCATCGATGCCTGCGATGAAGTGATGGCAAAGCTCAATCGCCCGCGCGGCCTGATCGACTATCTGAACCTCGACGATGAAAAGCACGAACGGGCCGGCGGCCAGGCGCGGCCGATCCTGAAAACACTGCTGCGCCCCCGCACGCTTGTCTATTTCGCCATCTGGGCCAGCATCGGCCTCGCCATGCTGTTCTTCCTGGGCGAACGCGCCCGGCTGGCCATCGACGCCGCGCAGGATCGCAACCCGGTGATCGTCACCCTGTCGGACGGGCAGGTGCGGAACGGCTGGACGCTGAAGATGCGGAACATGCAGAGCCGGCCGCGCCAGATCGAACTGGCCATGGTTGGCCTGCCGGAAGGCCGGATGTGGACCGACGCCATGGATCGCCGCAACGCTGCACGCAGCGTGCGCCTGTCGCTGGCGCCCGATGCCACCACCAAGCTCCACCTTTATGTTGCCGCGCCCGGCGGCGTGGCTGGCGAAACGCCCTTTGTCCTCAATGCCCGTCCGCTTGATGCGGAACCGGGCAGCAAGGATGCCCGGGTTGCCACCCGCACCGTCAAGTTCATCCGCCAGTGAGGCTTGCCATGATGTCCCCTGCCCGCCCCTTCACCGGCCGCCACATGACGGCGATCCTCGTCGGCTTCTTCGGCGTGGTCGTCGCGGTCAACATCACCATGGCGCGGCTGGCCAGCGGCACCTTTGGCGGCACGGTGGTCGACAACTCCTATGTCGCCAGCCAGAAATTCAATGGCTGGCTGGCCGATGCGCGCCGGCAGGACCAGCTGGGCTGGGCGACGCCGCTTTCGCTCGACACTGCCCGCCGGGTCACGGTCGGCGTGCCGGGTGCCGGCTTTGTCGTCACCGGCACTGCGCATCACCCGCTGGGCCGCGCGCCCGATATTGCCTTGCGCTTTGTCACCGAAAATGGCCGGCTGGTGACAACCACGCCGTTGCCCGCCGGGCGCTGGCAGGTGCGCCTGCAGGTGCGGCGCGGCGCTGACGTGAAGAATGTGGCCGGGGTGCTGGCATGAACCGCCCCCTGCCCCCGCCCCAACCGGCCATCGCACTGTTGGAAACGCGTTTCGCCGTGCCGGGCATGCGCTGCGCCGGCTGCATCGCCAAGCTGGAAACCGGCCTTGCCGCCGTGCCGGGGGTGGCTGCGGCACGGGTGAATTTCACCACCAAGCAGGTCCGCATCAGCCACGATCCGGCGCTGACCGCGCCGGCGCTGGTGTCGGCGTTCGCCGGCCTGGGGTTCGAGGCCAGCCCGCTGGGCGATCTCGCCGTCACCAACAGCGAGGCTGCCAGCCTCGTCAAATCGCTCGCCGTCGCCGGCTTTGCGGCCATGAACATCATGCTGCTGTCGGTCTCGGTCTGGTCGGGGGCCGGCGGGTTGACGCGCGACCTGTTCCACTGGCTGTCGGCCCTGATCGCGCTGCCCACCGTCGCCTATGCCGGCCAGCCCTTCTTCCGTTCGGCCTGGAGCGCGCTGAAGGCCGGCCACACCAACATGGACGTGCCGATCTCCATCGGCGTCACGCTCGCCACGGCGCTGTCGCTGTTCGAAACCATCACCCACGGCGCCCACGCCTATTTCGACAGCGCCGTGATGCTGCTGTTCTTCCTGCTGGCCGGCCGCTGGCTGGATGCCGTCATGCGCGACCGCGCCCGCGACGGGGTGAGCGCCCTGTTGAAGCACATGGCGTCAGGCGCGCTGGTGGTGGATGCCGATGGCCACAGCCACTGGGTTGCCGCCACCGCGCTCGAACCCGGCATGACCATGCTGGTCGCTGCGGGTGAGCGCCTTGCCGCCGATGGCGTCATCACCGAAGGCCGCAGCCATTTCGATCAGTCGCTGATCACCGGGGAAGCCATGCCCGTGGCCATTGGCGCGGGCGGCCGGGTGCTGGCCGGCACGCTCAACACCGGCAATGCCGTCCATGTGCGGGTGACGGCGGCCGGGGCCGATACCGGCATCGCCGACATCGCCCGGCTGATGCAGGATGCAGCGCAGGGCCGCTCCCGCTATGTCCGCATCGCCGATCGCGCCGCGCGCCTCTATGCCCCCGCCGTCCACGCGCTGGCACTGGTCAGCTTCATCGGCTGGATGCTGGCCGGCGCCGGCTGGCACGAAAGCCTGCTGATCGCGGTTGCCGTGCTGATCATCACCTGCCCCTGCGCGCTCGGCCTTGCCGTGCCGGCCGCCCAGATCGTCGCCGCCGGCGCGCTGATGAAGGCCGGCGTGCTGGTGAAGGATGGCAGCGCGCTGGAACGCCTGGCCGAAGCCGAGACGTGCGTATTCGACAAGACCGGCACGCTCACACTGGGCAGCCCTGTGCCGGCCGATCTGTCGATGCTGTCGGCAACCGATGCCGGCATCGCGCTGGCACTGGCGCAATCCAGCCGCCACCCGCTGTCCGAAGCCCTGCGCGCCGCCCTCAGCGCCGCGCGCACCGTGCCGCAACCTGTCGAACAGATCACCGAAACCCCGGGCGAGGGCCTGACCGGCGTGTGGCATGGCCTGCCCGTCCGCCTGGGCCGCCCGCAGGGCGACGCCGGGGACAGCATGGCGACGGCCCTTGCCATCGGCGACCGGCCGGAAATCCTGATCCCCTTCACCGATCCGCTGCGCCCCGATGCCGAAACCACCCTCACCGAACTGGCCAGCCTGGGCCTGCCGGCGCGGATCCTGTCAGGCGATCGCCCCGGCCCGGTGGCGACGGTGGCGCGCCTGCTCGGCATCACCGGGCGCGGTGGTCTGACCCCGGCCGAAAAGCTGTCGGAAATCATGCTGTTGCGCGGTCAGGGCCGGCGCGTCCTGATGGTCGGCGATGGTCTCAACGATGGTCCCGCGCTCGCCGCCGGCCATGTCTCGATGGCGCCGGGCTCGGCGGCCGATGCCAGCCAGAATGCCGCCGATGCGGTGTTCCTTGGCACGTCGCTGGCCCCCGTCGCCACCGCCATCCGCGCCGCCCGCGCCACCCAACGCGTCGTCCGCCAGAATTTCGCGCTGGCCATCGGCTACAACGTCATCGCCGTCCCGCTCGCCATTGCCGGGCACGTCACCCCGCTGGTGGCGGCGCTGGCGATGTCGGGATCGTCGATCATCGTCGTCGCCAACGCCCTGCGCCTGAAAGGATCCACACGGTGAACGGCATCCTGTTCCTGATCCCCGTCGCCCTGGGGCTGGGCCTGCTCGGCCTGTTTGCCTTCTTCTGGGCGGTGGGTCGCGGCCAGTTCGAGGATCTGGACGGCGCCGCGCTGCGGATCTTCATCGATGATGAAACCGATGCTGCGGACTGATCCCCTCGCCCACCTGCCGGCCCTGTTGGCGCTGATCATCGCGGCCAGCGCGGTGCCGGTGCAGGCACAGGCGAGTTTGGCACAGACGATGCTGGTGGCGCTGTGCGCCGGCGGCAGCGCGCCTGCCCCCGCCCAGCCGCGGCGCGACTGCGATCCCGTCTGCCACATCAATTGTGCGCGGGAACGAAGATCAGGCCGGCTCTGACGGGGCAGCGCCGGCCAGATCGGCCATGCGCGCGGTAAAGGCGATCTTCAGCGCATCCGAAAGCGAATTGACGCCCAGTTTCGACATCAGGTTGGCGCGGTGGATTTCGACGGTGCGCGGGCTGATGCCCAGATCATAGGCGATCACCTTGTTGGACTGGCCTTCCACCAGCCCATGCAGCACGTCGCGTTCGCGCGGCGTCAGGCCGTTCAGCTGCGCCCGCGCCTGATCGGCCAGCCGCACCAGTTCGGCACGGCCTTCATTGCGGAGCATCGCCTGATCAAGCGCCGCGATCATGGCGGTCTTTTCAAACGGCTTTTCAAGGAAATCGACGGCGCCGGCCTTCATCGCCCGCACTGCCAGGCCCACGTCGCCATGGCCGGTGATGATGATCACCGGCAGCACGATGCCGCGATCCTTCATGGCCTGCTGCACCGCCAGACCGTCGAGGCCCGAAAGCCGCACGTCCAGCAGCACGCAGCCCGGTGCCAGGTGAGCGGCGGCCTTCAGGAACTCCTCGCCGCTTTCGAATGTCTCCACTTCGTAGCCGGAGGTTTTCAGCATGAAGCCGACCGAGCGGCGCACCGCTGCCTCATCATCAACCAGATAGACGCGCTGTTCAGCCATCCTGCGGATCCTCGGCCAGTTCCAGGGTGAAATGAAAGGCCGTGCCGCCAAAATCCGACGGTTCGGCCCAGATGCGGCCGCCATGGGCCTCGATGATGGTACGGCAGATCGAAAGACCAAGGCCCATGCCTTTCTCCTTCGACGTGTTGAACGGCTGGAACAGCACGGACACCACCTCGGGCGCCAGCCCCGGCCCGCTGTCGGACACGGTCACTTCCACCAGCCCGTCACGCGCTCGCCGGCTCCGCACCTCGATCTGCTGGCGCGGGCTGCGCTGCATCGCCTCGACCGCGTTGCGGATCAGGTTGAGGAGCACTTGCTGGATCTGGATGCGATCGACCAGCACCAGATCGGCGGCGGGATCGAGCCGGATATCGAGGTCGAGCCCGTTCTGCCCGGTGCCGGTCAGCGCCAGCGCCGCCGCTTCGGTCACCAGCCGGCGCAGGCGTTCCACCCGGCGCTCGCTTTCGCCGCGGCTGATGAATTCGCGCAGGCGGCGCACGATCTGTCCGGCGCGCAGGGCCTGCTCGCTGGCATCGGCCAGTGCCTCGCGCACCATGGCCACGGTATCGGGATCGGGCACGCCATCTGCGCCAAGCAGGCTGCGCGCGCCTTCGGCATAGCTGGCGATGGCCGTGAGCGGCTGGTTCAGCTCGTGCGCCAGCGCGCTCGCGAGGCTGCCCATGGCCGACACGCGGCTGATGTGGGACAATTCGCTCTGCAGGTCGTTCAGCCGGCGTTCGGCGCGCTGGCGTTCGGTCAGATCGCGGATGAAGCCGGTGAACAGCCGGCCTTCCTCGCCGCGCGCTTCCCCCACGGCCAGTTCGATCGGAAAGGTGCTGCCATCGCGCCGGCGCGCGGTCGTCACCCGGCCGATGCCGATGACGTGCGCCTCCCCCGTCTCCATGTAATGGCGCATGTAATCGTCATGCCGGTCGCGATCCGGGTTGGGCATCAGGATGCGGACATTCTGGCCCACCACCTCGGCCTCGTCATATCCGAACATCTTGTGGGCGGCTTCGCTGAACAGCAGGATGGTGCCATCCTCGTCGATGACGATCATGGCGTCGGGCACGGTCGCGAGGATCGTGCGCTGCAAGGCATCGGCGCTGGCGCTCAGCACGGCGGGCGGCTTGGCCTGGCTGTCAAGAAAAGGACACACAGCGGAGAATACTGATCAATTCGCCGGGGATTTCAACGCCAGAAATGGCAGGGGGTCGGCACCGATCAGTGTGCCAGCAGCAATGGCACGGTCGCCGTGGCAATCAGTTCGCGCGTCACCCCGCCCAGCACGGTTTCACGCAGGCGGCTGTGGCCATAGGCCCCCATCACCATGTAACGCGCCGACAGCTCCGCCGCCGCGTGCAGCAACGCCACCGACACACGCCGGCCCTTCGCCGGCCATTCGTGCACATCCAGCGGGATGCCATGGCGCGACAGGAACTGCGCGGCCTCGCGCGCGGCCATGCCGGGGCTGTCATCGCTCACTTCCACCAGGTGCACGCCGGTCGCCCGCTTCAGCAGCGGCAGCGCCTGGCGCAGGGCGTGGGCGGCTTCGGCCGAACCGTTCCATGCCGCCACCACCGGGCCATCCAGCGCGAGGGCTTCAACGCCGTTGGGCACCATCAGCAGCGGGCAGCGCGTATACATCACCACGTCGCCCACGATCGGCAGCGCCTGGCGCGCACCGCGCCGTTGCGCCGATGGCTGGCTGACAACGACCAGATCGGCCAGCATCGACTGTTCGATCAGCGTTTCGACCACGTTGCCATCGTGATTGCGCCAATCCCAGGTGACATCGGCGCGCGCCAGCCGCGCCTCTGTCGCCAGCCGCAGCGCCTTGTCCTGATCGTGGATCGTGTCGATCACCGCGGCCATGCCGAACACGCCGCCAAAGGGATCGGCGGCATAGACCTCCGCCGGGGTCACCTGCACGCAGCTCAAGTGCCCGCCCAGCTGGCGCGCCAGATCCAGCGCAACGCCCAGACGATCGGACTGGGCGTCATCGTCGTGGATGTGAAGCAGGATATTCTTCATGCAGTGCCATCCCCGCGAACGCCGAAAATGCGGCCTGCCGATGAACCTCGCACCCTGTCTACGCCCATCGGCGGGGGGAAGGCTTTACGCACTATCCCGGACGGGCGAATGACGCAGCCCCTTGCGCCGCGCGGTGATGCAGCTATCGGGCAATGCCATGACGAACACGCTCCGCATCCGCCGCCCCGATGATTGGCACGTCCACCTGCGCGATGGCGCGATGCTGGGCGCGGTGGCCGATGCCACGGCGCGGCAGTTCGCCCGCGCCATCGTCATGCCCAACCTGAAGCCGCCGGTCACCACTGCGGCGGCGGCCGCCGCCTACCGCGATCGCATCCGCGCCGCCGTGTCGCCCGGCATCGCGTTCGAACCGCTGATGACCTGCTATCTGGTCGATCATATCGATCCCGACGAGCTGGTGCGCGGCCATGGCGAAGGCATCTTCACCGCCGCCAAGCTCTATCCCGCCCACGCCACCACCAACAGCGCCCACGGGGTGACGGACGTGCGCCACATCTACCCGGCGCTGGAGGCCATGCAGCGGATTGGCATGCCGCTGCTGATCCACGGCGAGGTGACCGATCACACGGTCGACATCTTCGATCGCGAGGCGGTGTTCATCGAACGCACGCTGAAAATGGTGGTCGCCGATTTCCCGGCGCTGAAGATCGTGTTTGAACATATCACCACCAAGGACGCCGCCGAGTTCGTCCGCGATGCCGGCCCGCTGATCGCGGCCACCATCACGCCGCACCATCTGGCCATCAACCGCAACGCCATGTTCGAAGGCGGCATCCGCCCGCATTTCTATTGCCTGCCGGTCGCCAAGCGCGAGATCCACCGCCAGGCCCTGCGCGCCGCCGCCACCAGCGGCAGCCCCAAGTTCTTCCTGGGAACGGACAGCGCGCCCCACGGCGTCGAGGCCAAGGAAAGCGATTGCGGCTGCGCCGGCATCTACAACGCGCCGTTCGCCATCGAGAGCTATGCAAAGACGTTCGAGGAAGAAGGCGCATTGGACAGGCTGGAGGCCTTCGCCAGCGAGAATGGCCCGCGTTTCTATGGCCTGCCGCTGAACGACAGTTTCATCACGCTGGAGCGGGTCGCCACCCCCGTCCCCGCCCGCCTGCCCGCCGCCGGCACCGAACTCGTGCCGTTCCACGCCGGCGAGACGCTGGACTGGCGCTTCGTTGGCTGATCACCCCTATCGCGGGCGCCGGGCCGCACTGGCGACGCAGCACGGCAAGGAACGCGCGCTGGCGCCGCCGCTGGCCCGCCGGGTGGGCCTGATCGTCGAACCGGTCGCCATCGATACCGATGCCTTTGGCACCTTCACGGGCACAACGCCCCGCGCCGGCACGGCAGCAGAGGCTGCGCTGGCCAAGGCCCGCGCCGGCATGGCGGCATCAGGCTTGCCACTGGGCTTGGCCAGCGAAGGCAGTTTCGGCCCGCATCCGTGGCTGCCGTTCGGCGCCGGCGGCGTGGAGACACTGGCCTTCATTGATGCACAGCGCGGCCTGGAACTCACGCTCTCCGCCGTCTCGCGCCGCACCAACTTTGCCCACCACGACGTGAGGGACGGTGAGGACATTGCCCCCTTCCTCGCCCGTGTCGGCTTTCCGTCCCACGCGCTGGTGGTGAAGGCTGCCGATGGCACCGTGCTGGCGACGGGCGTGCAGACGATGGCGGCGCTGTCCCCGCTGGCCTGGCCGGGCCATCGCCTCGAAACCGACATGCGCGCCCATCTCAACCCCACCCGCATGGCCGCCATCCGCGCGCTCGCCGGCCGGCTGGCGGCGCGCTTGGGCACGCTCTGCCCGGCCTGCGCCTGCCCCGGCTGGGGCGAGACCGACGTGCAGCGCGGCCTGCCCTGTTCGTCGTGCCAGCAGCCCACGCAGGGGATTGCGGCGATCATCGATGGCTGCAATGCCTGCGGCCACCGCGAAAGCCGCCCGCGCCCCGATGGCGTGACGGCGGCCAGCCCGGCCGCTTGCGACTGGTGCAATCCTTGAGACAATCCCAGCCCCTCCCGCTCGCGGGAGGGGAGCAGGACAACGGCAGCGCACACGATTCCCCTGCCGCTTGCGGGAGGGGTCAGGGGTGGGAATAGCTCAGCCCAGCCCCATCTGCCGCCCGGCCAGATCCAGCATGATTTCCTCCGAACCGCCGCCGATGGCGTTCACCCGCACCTCGCGATAGATGCGCTCCACCTTCGATCCGGTGATGAAGCTGGCGCCGCCGAGCACCTGCGCCGCCTCGCGCGCCACGTGCTCCAGCATGCGCGTCGCCTGCACCTTCAGCATGGCATAATCGGCCGGCACGCCCTTGCCTTCGCGGTGCTGGTGCGCGCACAGGTCCACCCAGGCCTGGGTCGCGCCGATCTGGCGGGCGCAATCCGCCAGCTTGATGCGGATCGACTGATGGGCGCCCAGCCGCTTGCCGAACGTCTCGCGTTGCTGCGCCCAGTCCATCGCTTCCTTCAGGGCCACGCGCGCCATCGCGCAGCAGCCATGCGCCATGCCCAGCCGCTCGCTGTTGAAATTGCGCATGATGCCGATGAAGCCGCCATTTTCCGGCCCGATCAGGTTTTCCGGCGGCACCTCGACATTGTCGAAATAGACCGCCGCCGTGTCCGAACAGCGCCAGCCCATCTTGTCGAGCCGTGTGCGGCTGACGCCCGGCCGATCGGTTTCGATCAGCATCAGCGAAATGCCGCCCATGCCGGCCCCGCCGGTGCGCACCGCCACCGTCATGTAATCGGCGCGCATGCCGCTGGTGATGAACATCTTCTGCCCGTTCACCACATATTTGTTGCCCTGCTTTTCGGCGCGGGTCTTCAGCTGCGCCACGTCCGATCCGCCCGAAGGCTCGGTGATGGCGAGGCTGATGATCTTGTCGCCCGACAGCACCTCGGGCGCGATCCGGCGCTTCATCTCGTCACTGCCCAGCGCCAGGATCGGCGGCAGGCCGATGCCGTGCGTCATCAGGCTCGCCCCCAGGCCGCCGGCGCCGGCCGCGGCCAGTTCCTCCGACTGGGTCATGCCGTGAAAGACGGTGAAGCCCTCCGAATGCCCGCCATATTCCTCCGGGTAGTTCAGGCCCAGGATGCCCGCCTGCGCCGCCTTCTTGTGCAGTTCGCGCGGCAATTCGCCTTCGGCTTCCCAGCGGTCGATGTGGGGCAGCACTTCGGCCGCCATGAAGCGCCGCACGCTCTGCGCCACCGCCTCGTGGGTCTCGTCATAAAAGGGCGAGCGCGCCCGCCATTCATCAAAGCTGATAGTCATGCCTGTCCCTCACTGGTCAGGCCAGTGTGCCCTTGCTAGCGTTGCCAATCTGCCTTGGGAAAACGACAGGACGACCATGAAATCCGCCTTTGTTGCCGCGCTTCTGCTGGCCAGCACCGCCGCCATCGCCGCCACGCCATTCGAACCGGCCGACATCTATCGCATCAGCATGACCGACGCTGTCGAGGTCAGCCCCGATGGCGGCCACGTGCTGTTCACCCGGATGCAGTTCGATATCCAGACCGATCGCCGGGTGACCGAATGGTGGGTAGCAAAGGTGACGGCCAAGGGGCTGGACAAGCGCCTGCTGATCGGCGCGCAGGCGGGTGCTTCGGGCGCAGTGTGGGCGCCCGATGGCAAGCGCATCGCCTATGTCGCGCCCTTTGCCGGCAAGCCGCAGATCTGGATGATGGACGTGGAACAGGGTGTCGGCACGCCGATCACCAGCGGCAGCGTCGCCCCGCGCAGCCTGGCCTGGAGCCCGGATGGCAGCCGCATCGCCTTCACCGCCCGCGTCGAAGCCACCACGCCCGCCATTGCCGGCATGCCGGCGAAGCCCGCCGGCGCGACCTGGGCACCGGAACCGCGGGTGATCAGCGATTACAGCTGGCGCACCAACGATGGCGGCTGGATCAAGGCCGGTGCGGATCATTTGTTCGTCGTGGCAGCAAGCGGCGGCGCGCCGACCCAGTTGACCAAGGGTGATGCCGATCAGATCGCCGGGGCCGCCAGCTGGTCCCCCGATGGCCAGAGCCTCGTCTACCCGGCGGAAGTGCGGCCCGACAATGATCGCACCACCAACGAAAGCGACCTGTATCGCATCTCCGCCAGCGGTGGCACGCCGGAACGGCTGACCGACATCGACGGCAGCGAACGCGAGGCCAAGCTCTCCCCCGACGGCCGGTGGCTGGCGTGGATCGGCAGCACCCGCACGACGAAATTCTACTCACAGCCTGCCCTGTTCGTCCGCAAGCTGGCGGGCGGCCAGCCGGTCAACCTCACCGCCACGCTCGACCGGCCGGTGAGCGGCTATGACTGGACGAAGGACGGCAGGTCTTTGAACGTGGCTTATGGCGATGCCGGCCTGATCAAGGTGGCCGCCATCCCGGCCACCGGCGGGCCCGTCCGTGTCGTGGTGCCGGCTGTCGGTGGCACCCGTCTCTATCTGCCGTCGTCGGGCGGTGACTGGTCGGTGGCCGGTGACACCCATGCCTTCACCACGGTGGAGGCCGACCGCCCGGCAGCGCTGGGCGTGATGAAGGGCGGCAAGCTGGTCGGCAAGATCGATTTCAACGAACAGTGGCGCGCGGGCAAGACCATCGGCCAGATGGAGCGGCTGACGTGGAAGGCCCCCGATGGCCTGACCATCGAAGGCTGGCTGCAATATCCGCCCAATTTCGATCCGGCGAAGAAATATCCGGTCGCGCTGGAAATCCATGGCGGCCCCAACGGCGATTATGGCCCCTATTTCTCTGTCACCCACCAGCTTTATGCCGCGGCCGGCTATGTCGTGCTGTGGTCCAACCCGCGCGGATCGACGGGTTATGGCGAACGTTTCTCCAACGGCATCACGCCGGAATATGGCGGCGAATATCCCGGCCCCGACCATGACGACCTGATGGCCGGCGTTGACGAGGTGCTGAAGCGGCCGTGGGCCGATGCGAACAACCAGTTCATCGGCGGCGGTTCGGGCGGCGGCGTGCTCACCACCTATGCCATCGGCAAGACCGACCGCTTCAACGCGGCGGCGGCACTGCGCCCGGTCACCGACTGGTCGATCCAGGCGCTGACCAGCGATCTGGCGGCGACGACGCTGACCAACTGGGTGGTCGGCAACCCGTGGGACAATCGCGATCTCTACTGGCGCCGCTCCACCTTCTCGCTTGTCGGCAAGGTCAAGACACCCACGCTGCTGATCACCGGCGAGGCTGATTACCGCACGCCCATTGCCCAGACCGAGGCCTATTACCAGGCGCTCAAGGTGCGCGGCGTGCCGGCGATGATGGTGCGCCTGCCCGAAGCCAACCACGGCATGGGCCGCCCGTCGCAGTGGCTGCAATCCAACCTCGCGGTGATCAACTGGTACAATCGTTTCCGCAAGAATTGAGGGGGAATGCCATGAGGGGGATCGTCTTTGCGGCTCTGCTGGCCAGCGCCGCACCGGCCCTGGCCGACGAGGTGCTGTGGGATCGTCATGGCGTCCCCCACATCAACGCCAGCACGGAAGCCGGCGCGTTCAAGGGGTTCGGCTGGGCGCAGGCGGCGAGCCACGGCAATATCCTGCTGAAGATGTACGGCGAAAGCCGGGCGCGGGCGGCGGAATATTGGGGGGCCGAATACGCGCCGCTCGATCGCTACCTGATCGCCCATGATGCGCCGGCGCGCAGCCTTGCGTGGTACAAGGCGCAATCGCCCCAGATGCGCGCCAATCTCGACGCGTTCGCCGCCGGCATCAACGCCTATCTCGCCGCCCACCCCGATCATGTACCGGCCGAACTGAAGCGGGTGCTGCCGATCACCGGCGTCGACGTGATGGCCCATGCCCACCGGCTGATGCAGTTTCTCTATGTCGCTCCGATGGGCCGGATGCTGTCACCGCCCGGCAAGCCCGGCCCCACCGGCCTCGGCGATGATGGCGGCTCCAATGGCTGGGCGGTCGGGCCGTCGCGCACGGTCGGCGGCACGGCCATGCTGCTGGCCAATCCGCACCTGCCGTGGGCGCCCTCCCCGCTCACCTATTACCAGGCGCAGATCACCGCGCCGGGTTACAGCGTCTATGGCGCCACCCAGGTCGGGCTGCCGGTGCTGCGCTTTGCCTTCAACAATGATCTGGGCTTCACCAACACCGTCAACAACATGCTGGGCGCCGTGCGCTATCGGCTGGAACTGGCCGGTGATTTCTATGTGGTCGATGGCAAGCGCCTTGCCTTCCGGCGCGAGACGAAATCCCTCCTCATCCGCCAGCCCGATGGCAGCCTGAAGCGCGAGACATTCGTGCAGCGCCAGTCCATCCACGGCCCGGTCTTCGATGTCGGCGGCGAGGCTGTCGCCATCCGCGTCGCCGGCCTCGATCGCCCCGGCGTGCTGGCCGCCTATCTCGACATGGGCAAGGCGCATGATTTTGCCGGCTTCGAAGCCGCCTTGAAGCGCTTGCAGATCCCCAGTTTCAACATCGTCTATGCCGATCGTGCCGGCCACGTGTTCCATATTTCCAACGGCATCTTGCCCCGCCACAAGACCGGCGGCAGCCACGATTTCTGGTCGGGCCTGGTGCCGGGCAACCGCAGCGACCTGATTTTCACCGAGATCGAGCCCTATGACAGCCTGCCCAAGGCGCTGGATCCGCCCGGCGGCTTTGTGCAGAACGCCAACGACACGCCGTGGGTGAACACGCTGCCGCGCGTGCTTGATCCGGCGACATACCCGGCCCATGTGGCCGCCGATGAGCCGATGAGCCTGCGCGCCCAGATGTCGGCGCGGCTGCTGGCCGGCACTGACAGGATCGATTTTGCCGAATTCATGCGAAGGAAGCTGACGACGACTTCGCTGCTGGCGGATCGCATGAAAGCCGACCTGATCGCCGCCAGCGCCGACAGTCCGGATCCCGACGTGATCGCCGCCCGCGAACTGCTGGCGGGGTGGGACAATCGCTTTGACGCGCAGAGCCGTGCGGCGATCCTGTTCGAAGCATGGGCGAAGCGCTTTGCCGGCCCCAGCCTTGGCGATCAGGGCAATTTCGCGCGTGTCTGGACGCTGGCCGATCCGGTCAACACGCCCGCCGGCATCAAGGATGCGGCCCAGGCCACCGCGATGCTGAAGGCGGCCGCGCAGGAGGTGAAGGCACGCTTTGGCCGGATCGACCCGCTGTTCGGCGAGGTGTCCCGCTTCAGCGCCGGCGAGGCGACCTCGACGCCGGGCCATGGCGGGCTGGGCGGGCTCGGCCTGTTCCGCACCATCTCGTGGGGGCCGTGGACCGGCACCACCCGCGCGCCGGTTTCCGGGGAAACGTGGGTCAATCTGATCGAATTCTCGACGCCGATGAAGGCGGTGGCGACGATGAGCTATGGCAATTCCAGCCAGCCGGGATCACCGCACCGCAGTGACCAGCTGGCGGCGCTGAGCGAGAAGCGCTTCCGGCCGTTGTGGCTGACCCGCGCGGAGGTGGAGCGCAATCTGGAGCGGCGGGACGTGTACTGAGGCATTGACGCCCACTTCTTCCCTCCCGCCTGCGGGAGGGGCTGGGGGTGGGCCTTTGGTGTCGCTGCTGAAGCGAGCCACCGCGGGCGCGGCCGGCGGCGGAGCCGCCGAGTCCGCTGAGGTGTCGGAGGAAGAAAGAAAGAAAAAGAGCGCGGCAAAGCCGCGCCGTCGGACAAATCAAAAAGGGCGGCCCTGAGGGGCCGCCCTTTTCGTTTGCCGTCCGAGCTTGTCGGAGTCGGCGGATAGCGCTGGGCGCTATCCGCTCGCCCGACGGCGCTTAGAACTTCACGCGGGCACCCAGGCGGACTGCCCACAGCGAACCGCGCAGGTCAACGCCCTGCACCGGCGCCTGGAAGGTCGAACCCGAACGGTTGGCGTACTGATACTGCGAGCAAGCGGTGTTGGCGCAGGTCACGTTCACCATGGTGCCGTAGTACGGGAACGCCACCTGGCGGATGGTGCCCCAGTCCTTGTTCAGCAGGTTCAGGAAGTTTTCGAAATCGGCGCTCAGTTCGACCTTGCCGCCGAACACGAACGGCACTTCCTGACGCAGCGCGATGTCGAGACGGTTGTAGCGCGGCGTGCGGCCGATGTTCTTCGGCGCGATGCCACCCTGATACCGGTTCAGATCGCCGTTCTGGATGAACTGCTGGAAGCCGGCGAAATCAAAGCCCGCCGCATAGCTGACCCGCGGATCAGCAGTGATCGACGACACGTTCGGCACGTACATCAGGTAACGGTTGTTGGTGCCCGTCACGCCGAAGACGTTGGAACGCAGGTTGCCCGAAGCCTGGTCAGCCATGGTGTAGCTGAAGCGCTGGCCCGACTGGCTGTTGAAGAACAGTTCCACGCGGGTGTTGTTGTCGCCGAACAGGTTGAAGTCATAGCTGGCCATCAGGCGATAGGCGTCGTCGCGCTGATAGTTCGAGATGCCATAGGCGGCATTGTTCGAATCGATGCCGGCCGCGGCGTTGCCATAGTTCGAACCGGCCACCGACGAGGTGCCCGCGTTGAAGTCACGGGCGCGCTGGAAGGTGTACGAACCACCGATGCGGAAGCCGTTCGACCAGCGCTTGTCAAAGCGGCTGACGATGTTCCAGCTGTGACCCTTGTCGACATTGGTCAGCAGCAGATCGGTGTTGGTCGTGGTACCCTGGCCCGGCAGCACCTGGTAACGCAGGCGGCCATCCGGCAGCGTGCCCAGCGGCACCGAACGCAGGTCAACCCAGGTCAGGGCATTCTTGACGCGGCTCCAGATCACGTCGACGCCCAGGCGCCAGTCGTCACCCAGGAAGCCCAGGTTGGCGTTGTATTCCACCGTACCCGAAACGCGCCACTGCGACGGCACTTCGAAGTTCGGATCAAGTGCGTTGGTCGGCGAAGCGGCGGTGCCGGTGGTCCGCAGCGTATCGATCAGCGCCTGCGGCACGCGGGTGCCGCCGACGACGTTGTTCAGCGAAGCGGCGCCGATGCTCTGCACCTGGTCCGGAGTGAGGCCCGACACGCCCGAAACGGTGAAGGTGCCGTTGTCGGCACGGCGCACCTGGGCGCGGCCCAGCGTCGGACCGGGGTTCGAATAGTTGTTCGAAATCCAGACGTTCGGGCTGCCGCCGCCGAACAGGCCGGCCGAACCGCGCAGCTTCAGGCGATCCGAAGCCTTCCAGTTCAGGCCGATGCGCGGCTGGAACAGGCCACGACCATTCAGGGTCTTGTTGTTCGGGAAGCCAAAGCGATCCACGAACGCCTGGTTGAAGAACGGCGCATCCGGCGTGTCGAACAGGTCGTAACGGAAGCCGGCGGTGACGGTGGCATCGCCGAGATCGATCGTGTCCTGCAGACCGAAGGTCCAGCTGTTGTTCTGGAACAGCGCCGTCACCGTATCGATGCCGCCACGCAGCGGCACGGCGATATCAAGCTCGCTGGCGTTGCGCGCCTGCAGATCGGCGACCGAGTCGAAATACCACGCACCCGAAACGCGCTGGGCGAACAGGTTGCGGATATCCTGGGTGCGGCGTTCCACGATCGCCTTCACCGTGTGGTTGTTCATCTTCAGCGTCGCGTTGAATTCGACGTTGAGCGACTGCGATTCCAGTTCGTTGGCCTGGCGGCTGATGTCCGGACCAAAGGTCAGCTGGCGGGTGCCGGCCGGGCAGGTCAGTGCCGGGGCACTGCTGGTCGGCGCCAGGCAGGTGCGGAATTCACCAAGGCTGGTGTTGCCGCCCACCGGCTGCTGCAGACGGACGTAATCGGCGTACGAGATACGCACCTGGGTCGAGAAATTGTCGCTCCACTGGTCGTTCAGTTCAAAGATGCCGAAGTGGTTGGTGGCACCCTGATTGTAGTTGTTCGACAGCAGCGAGAAGTTCGGGTTGGTGGCGTTGAGCGCACCCACCTGCGTCTGGCCGGCAACCACCAGGCCTTCGTTGTAGACATAGGTGAAGGCGGCACGGTGACCATCGGCGATGTTCAGGTCGAACTTCGCGATCAGCTTGTCGTCCTTCTCGACGATGTCGTTGCCGACGCCGCCGGCGTCAAAGCCATAGGCACTCTGCGCGATCTGGGTGATCTGGCCGACCTGGCCGTCGGTGATGCCCAGCTGCGACGGCTGGATCGGCGCCGGCACGGTGTCGCGGGTGCGTTCATAGGTGACGGCGAAGAACAGGCGATCCTTGATGATCGGGCCCGTCACCTGCGCGGTGTAGATCTGCGATTCAAAGGCACCCAGACGCAGGACGCCGCGGGCGTTGTCACCACGCAGCTTGTCGGAGTTGTAATAGGCGCCAGCCAGCGCGGTGAAGCGGTTCGAACCCGACTTCAGCTGGGTGTTGATGGCGCCGCCCTGGAAGAAGCCCTGACGGATGTCGACCGGCGCGACTTCGACCGAGAATTCGCCGATGGCATCAAGCGGCACCGGGCCGCGGGTCGACACCAGGCCGCCCGATTCCAGGCCGAACGGGTCGCCAAAGGCCACGCCGTCGACGGTGAAGCGGTTGAAGCGGTTGTTCTGGCCGGCGATCGAGATGGCGCCGCCGTTGGTGGGATCGATGTTGACCAGCGGATCGCGCGCGGCAAGGTTGCGGATGTCGCGGTTGACGTTGGCCACGCCGGCGATGTCACGCGCGGTCAGCACGGTGGCCGCGCCCGACGCGATGGTGATGGCGCTGCGGGTGCGCGCGGCCGTCACGGTGATGGTGCGGCCAGCCGAAGCCAGCATCACTTCGATGCGCTGCGGCGTGCCGGCCACCAGAGCGTCCAGCGTGTCGGTGGCGGCGTCATAGCCCGGGGCTTCGACGGTGATGCTGTAGGGGCCGCCGAGACGCAGGCCGGTGGCGTTGAATTCGCCGTTCGCGCCCGAGGTCTGCACGACGCGGGTGCCCGACGGGGTGTGGATCACGGTCACGGTCGCGCCGGCAATCGGCTTCGACTGTTCGTTGACGATGGCGCCGCGAATGGACGACGTGGTTTCCTGCGCCTGCACGGCGGCGGGAATGAGGGCGGCCGGAACGGCAAGCGCGGCAAGCGCAACACCAAGACGAAGATGACGCATTTTCAGACCCCCTGGGGATGATTGCAAAATTCGGCAGCGACAACGTCAAGGGCCGGGAATCACACCCGTCCTGACGAATGTGTGGGGCAATGCCGAGGAATTGTGACGGTTATGTTACAGCGATGTGGCGGGGGTGTGACCCGGGGGTTTGGTGGAAAACTGTTGCGGTGCAGCAACACCGCCGGACGGCTGGCTGCTGCCGCAGCCAGACTCGTCCAAGGTCGGTCGGGCGGGCGGCTGGCATCCGGCCAGCCGAACCGCTTCGACGGCGTGGCTCCGCCACGCACTTTCTGTTTTACCGTGGCGCAGAAGCGGACTCGGCGGCTTTGCCGCCGGCCGCAGGAAGAAGGGCAAGAGGCCGCGGCAAAGCCGCGGCTGACGTCAGACGGGCTGCGCCGGGCCGCCGAGGCGGCCGCGCGCACCCGCTGGCCGCGCTTGCGCGAGTCCGTGTGCTTGGCTGCGCCATGCACACTGGCCGCACTGCGCGGTGGTGGGCGGTGAGGGTTTCGAACCCCCGACCCTCTCGGTGTAAACGAGATGCTCTACCGCTGAGCTAACCGCCCTCGCCCGCGCCCCTAGCCGCCACAACCCAAACGTGCAACCTTCGCCGCCATGGGGCAACTCGACACCGTTCAATCCGGCGTTTTCATCGCGCTGACCATCGCGATGGCATTGGCCACCATCTGGCAGGTCCGCCGCATGAGCCGCCGCCAGGGCGCCCGCTCCGCCGCCAACAGCAACCGGGAATATTTCCTTGCCGGCGGCGGGCTGTCGTGGCCGTTCATCGCCGGATCGATCACGCTCACCAACCTGTCGACCGACCAGCTGGTCGGCATGAACGGCCAGCAGATGCTGCTGCTGGCGTGGTGGGAGCTGTCGGCCGTCGCTGGCCTTGCCATCCTCGCCCTCGTCTTCCTGCCGGTCTATTATCGCGAAGGCTGCACAACGACGACCGAACTGCTGCAGAAACGCTACAATTCGCCGGCCCTGCGCGCGCTGGTGTCGGGCTTGTTCCTTGCCGGCAACCTGCTGATCTACCTGCCGATCACGCTCTATACCGGCGCCCTGTTCCTGCGCAGCGTGTCGGGTGCCGATCTGCCGCTGCTGCCGCTGGCGGCCATTCTTGGCGTGACCGGCTCGCTGTATGCCATTCTCGGCGGGCTGCGCGCCGTCGCCGTCTATGACACGATCGCCGGCGTCGGCGTGCTGGGATCGGCGCTGGCCATCGTCTGGCTGGCCTTGCAGGCCATCGGCTGGGATTTTTCCGGCATCCCGCCCGAACGGCTGACCCTGGTGGGCGGCCCCGACAGCCCGATCCCGTGGCCGACGCTGCTGACCGGCATGATCTTCATCCAGACCTTTTACTGGTCGACCAACCAGAACATCACCCAGCGCGCGATGGCGGCGCCCAGTTTGCGCGAAGGGCAGAAGGGCGTGTTTGCCGCCGGCGTCATCCGGCTGTGCATCGTGCCGGCCATCGTCGTGCTGCCCGGCATCGCCAGCTACAAATTGTTCGGCCCGCTGGGCGACACCGCCTATGGCACCATCGTCGCGGCGGTGATGCCCAGCTGGGCATCGGGCGCCTTCGCGGCGTTCATGGCCGCCGCCGTCCTCACCCACTATACCTCCATCCTCAATTCCACGACGACATTGTGGGTGTGCGACATCCACGAGGCCTATATCGACAAGGCCCCCAACGTCGCCCGCCTCAACACCGTCATTTCGCTGGGCTTCGTCGCCATCTCCATCGCTCTGGTGCCGCTGTATGACGGGGCTGCCTCCATCATCAATCTCGTCCAGCAACTGAACGGTCTCCTGTCGATGCCGATCCTCGCCGCCTTCATCTGCGGGCTGGTGTTCACCGGCATCCGCGCGCCGGCGGTGATGCTGGCCCTGCTGTTCGGCGTCGGCCTCTATGCCGTCTTCACCTGGGTGTGGACGCCGGCGCACTATATCCACCTGATGCTGGTCACCCTGCTGGCCTCGATCGCGGCGGCGCTGGCGATCAATCGTCTGCTTGGGGGCACGGCGCAGTTGCGGCATCGCGCCAGCCCGGCCAATATGGCGCAAACCGCCAACCACTGAGGGGCCCCATGTTCGACAAGCTCTTCCTCGAGCATCCGCGCTGCGTCAACGAAACCTATGCCGAGCATATGGGCGCGGCCTTTGGCGTGGGCAGCCGGATGTTCGTCGCCAGCCTGAAATGCTTCGTCCACGGCCTCGTGCCGGCCTTCTACAAGACGGCGGGTTCGGATGCGGTGGTGGCGCTGCACCGGGAAATCGCGCCGCGCAAATACGACCAGCCGACGTTCTGACGAAACGGAGCCAGATGATGACCGACACTCTGGGACTGTCGCCCGCGCGCCTGGCGCGGCTCGACGCGCATCTGGCGGAAAAATACATCGCCACGCGCCGGCTGCCATGCACCCTCACCCTGGTGGCCCGGCATGGCGAGATCGCGCACCTGGGCGTGCAGGGCCTTGCCGATGTCGAACGCGGGCTGCCGGCGCGCGAGGACACGATCTTCCGCATCTATTCGATGACCAAGCCGATCACGTCGGTCGCGCTGATGATGCTGGTCGAACAGGGCAAGATCGCGCTGGAAGACCCGGTGCACCGCTATATCCCGGAGTGGAAGAACCTTGGCGTCTATGTCGCCGGCACCCACAGGACCGGCTTCCAGACCCGGCCCGTGAGCCGTCCCATGCAGGTGGTGGACCTGTTCCGCCACACCGCCGGCCTCACCTATGGCTTCCAGCTGCGGACCAACGTCGATGAAGCCTATCGCCGCGAAAAGATCGGCGAGATCGAGAAGGCCGGCACGCTGGAGGACTTCATCAAGACGCTGGCCCGGCTGCCGCTGGAATTCTCGCCCGGAGACGCCTGGAATTATTCGGTGGCGACCGACGTTCTGGGCTGGCTGGTGCAGGTGGTTTCCGGCCGCCCGTTCGAACAGTTCCTCGCCGAGGAAATCTTCGCGCCGCTGGGCATGGTCGATACCGGCTTTCACGTCCGCGACGGCCAGGCCCACCGCTTTGCCGCCTGCTATCAGCCCACGCAGGACGGCACCATCACCCTGCAGGACGATCCCGCCACGTCGAGCTTCCTGAAGCCCCCCAGCTTCGTGTCCGGCGGCGGGGGCCTCGTTTCGACCGCGCACGACTATCTGCAGTTCGCCCGGATGCTGGCCAACGGCGGCACACTGAACGGCCACCGCCTGTTGAGCCGCAAGACCATCGATCTGATGACCGCCAACCATCTGCCCGGCGGCGTCGACCTGCCGGCGCTCTCCCGCAGCCTGTTTTCCGAAGCGGCCTATGATGGCGTCGGCTTCGGCCTCGGCTTTGCAACGTCGACGGCGGCCCACAAGACGCTGATGCCCGGCAGCAACGGCGATTATTTCTGGGGCGGCGCTGCCAGCACCTTCTTCTGGATCGATCCCGAAGAAGACCTGATCGGCATCTTCATGACCCAGCTGATCCCGTCCTCCACCTGGCCCGTCCGCCGCGAGATGCGGACGATGGTCTATGCCGCCCTCGACGATTGAACCCCTGCCCCCGGGAGCCTGAGCCATGACAGATTATGTGCCCCCAAAAGTCTGGACCTGGGACAAGGACAGCGGCGGGCGCTTCGCCAACATCAACCGCCCGATCGCCGGCCCCACCCACGACAAGCCGCTCCCCGTCGGCAGGCACCCGATCCAGCTTTACAGCCTGGGCACGCCCAACGGGGTGAAGGTGACAGTGATGCTGGAGGAGTTGCTGGCCGCTGGCCATGCGGGCGCGGAATATGATGCCTGGCTGATCAACATCGGCGCCGGTGACCAGTTCGGATCGGGCTTTGTGGAGGCCAACCCCAACAGCAAGATCCCGGCGATGGTCGATCATTCCACCAACCCGCCCACCCGCCTGTTCGAAAGCGGCGCGATGCTGGTCTATCTCGCGGAAAAATTCGGCGCCTTCCTGCCCACCGATCACCACGCGCGCACGGAGGCGATGTGCTGGCTGTTCTGGCAGATGGGATCGGCACCCTTCCTGGGCGGCGGCTTCGGCCATTTCTATGCCTATGCCCCCACCAAGCAGGAATATCCGATCAACCGCTATGCCATGGAGGTGAAGCGGCAGATGGACGTGCTCGACCGGCACCTGGCCACGAACGACTATATGGCGGGCGCCGAATACAGCATCGCCGACATGGCGATCTGGCCCTGGTATGGCGCGCTCAGCCTTGGCCTTCTGTATGAGGCCGGCGAGTTCCTCGATGTCGCCAGCTATACCAACGTCATCCGCTGGACCAGGCAGATCGCCGAGCGCCCGGCGGTGAAGCGCGGCCGCATGGTCAACCGCGTCCAAGGCGAGCCGTCGAGCCAGCTGCACGAACGCCACGACGCCAGCGATTTCGAGACGAAGACGCAAGACAAGATCGGCAAACCCGCATGAGCGACGCCCCCGAAACGGCCATGCGCCAGCCGCCGGACACCGGCCCCGAAGGCTCCCTGCCCCACAGCCTCGCCCAGCGCCGCATCGTGCGGTTCGAGCCCGGCCATGCGACCATCGAATATGAAGTGCTGCCCGCCATCTGCCATTCCGGCGGCGTGGCGCAGGGCGGCTTTGTCGCCGGCTGGATCGATGCCGCCATGGCCCACGCGGTAATGGCCAAATATGGCACCAGCCGCGTGCCGATCAGCCTGGAACTGAAGGTCAGCTATTTCGCCCCCGCCAACCCGGGGCGCGTGCTCGCCGAGGCCTGGATCGAAAAGGCCGGCGGCCGCACCATCTTTGCCGAAGGCCGGCTGACCAACCTGGATGGCAAGGTGCTGGCCAAGGCCAGCTCGACAATCAGCCTCATTGATGCCGCCAAGGTCGCGGCGTCGATGACCTAGGACTGCGGCCTGATATCGATCCGGATGCTCACCCACGTGCCCACCTGGTAATCGCCATTTACCCGCGGCGGCTTCACGCGGAACTGCCAGGCCGCTTCGTTCACGGCAAAGCCCAGCCCCGAACCCGGCGACTCCCCGATCGGCCGGCAATCCTCCACCTTGAACCGCGCCGCCGTGCGGCAGGCGATCAGGCCATAGGCACCGGCCTGCGCTGCCCCGCGCGCCTTCCTGAGGTAAAAGCTCAGTTCCTGATCGGTCGGTTCTCGCTGCCATTCGGCGGCGTAGAGTTTTGAACCATCGGGCGCGACGCCGACCACGGCGCTGTCGGGCGGCCCGCCGGCATCGGCCACCTGCGCCGGCGCCTCCTGCGTCGGGATCATGGCGAGATCAAAGCCGCGCAGTGCCGGATCGCCGAACGACCATTTCGCCGGCGCGGCGTTGGGCGCGACCACGATGGGTTCGGGCTGCGGCGCGGCGCGTTTTGGCGTGGGCTGGGCCTTTTGCTGTTTCTGCGGCTGCGGCCTGGGCGTCGGCTTGGCGCGTTCCGGCGTGGGCGTCGCGATATTGACCGCCACCATCGACGTGATGCCCGGCTTGCCCTTGGGCCGGGGCGGCGCCAGCAGCAGCAGCAGCAGGATCAAGAGGACGTGCAGCGCCACCACCACGGCCAGCACCGGCACGCGGCGGCGATCCGGCAACAGGCCGGGCGCGGTGGCAAGGAAAGAGGCGGTCTGTGCGTTCAATCGGGCAGCAAGGGGGGTGGCAGAAGCCCCACCCCTAAACTGCCCAAGCTGAACGGCGCTAGTCCAGATTTGGCCGCAGCAGTTGCTCGGCGCGGGCCTGGCTCACCCCGGCGCGCGCGGCATAATCTGCCACCTGGTCCGGCCCGACGCGCGCCACGCCAAAATACGCCGATTGCGGATGCGCGAAATACATCCCCGAAACGGCCGCCGTCGGCAGCATGGCGAAACTGTCGGTGAGCGTGATGCCGGCCTTTTCCTCCACCTGCATCAGGTCGAAGATCGTGCGCTTCAGGCTGTGTTCCGGACAGGCCGGATAGCCCGGCGCCGGGCGGATGCCGGTGTAACGCTCGCGGATCAGGTCCTCGTTCGACATTTTGTTGCCCTGCTCGTGGCCCCAGATGTCGCGGCGCACGCGCTCGTGCAGATATTCGGCAAAGGCCTCGGCCAGCCGGTCGGCCAGCGCCTTCAGCAGGATGTCGTTGTAATCATCGTTGGCGACCTTGAAGCGGGCCAGCTGCGCGTCGATGCCCTCGCCCGCCTGCACGGCAAAGCAGCCGAGCCAATCCTGTTCCGGATGGATGAAATCGGCCAGGCACATGTTGGCACGGCCATCGCGCTTGGCGATCTGCTGGCGCAGCATCGGCAGCCGGGCCAGCACCTCGCCGCGGCGTTCATCGCCGAACAGCAGCACATCATCGCCATCGCGCCGCGCCGGCCAGATGCCGATCACGCCCTTGGGCTTGAGCCATTTTTCCGCAGCAATCGTCTTCAGCATGGCCTGCGCGTCGGCGAACAGGCTGGTGGCACTGGCGCCCACCACCTCGTCGGTGAGGATCGCCGGATAATTGCCGTGAAGCTCCCAGGCGCGGAAGAAGGGCGTCCAGTCGATATAGGGGATCAGCGTTTCGACCGTCACATCGTCGATGACCTGCACGCCGGTGAAGCGCGGGGGCACCGGCGGGTGCGCCGCGAAATCGGTCGGGAACGGATTGGCGCGGGCATCCGCAAGGCTGACCAGCGCCGACTGGCCGGCACCGGCGCGTTGGTTGCGGATCTTCTGATATTCGGCCGCCGTCTCGGCAACAAAGCCATCTTTCAGCGTGTCCGACACCAGCGTGCCCGCCACGCCCACCGCGCGGCTGGCATCCAGCACGTGAACCACCGGGCCTTCATAGGCCGGCGCGATCCTGAGCGCGGTGTGCACCCGGCTGGTGGTCGCGCCGCCGATCAGCAGCGGCATGGTCATGCCCGCGCGCTGCATCTCGCTCGCCACGTGCACCATTTCATCAAGGCTGGGCGTGATCAGGCCCGAGAGCCCGATCATGTCGGCGTCATGCTTGATCGCGGCATCCAGGATGGTCTGCGCCGGCACCATGACGCCCAGATCGATGACCTCGAAATTGTTGCACTGGAGGACAACGCCAACGATGTTCTTGCCGATGTCGTGCACGTCGCCCTTCACCGTCGCCATGACGATGCGGCCCTTGCTAGATGCCCCGACCTCCTTCTCCGCCTCGATATAGGGCAGCAGCAGCGCCACCGCCTTCTTCATGACGCGGGCGGATTTCACCACCTGCGGCAGGAACATCTTGCCGGCGCCAAACAGGTCACCCACCACGTTCATGCCGGCCATCAGCGGGCCTTCGATCACCTCGATCGGGCGATTGACCGTCAGCCGCGCTTCCTCGGTATCGGCCTCCACAAAGGCGTCGATGCCCTTGACCAGCGCGTGCTCCAGCCGCTTTTCCACCGGCCAGCCGCGCCATTCCTCGGCGGCGGGATCGGCGGCCTTGGCGGGGCCGCCCTTGTAGGTGTCGGCCGCGCTGAGCAAGCGATCGGTGGCATCGGCGCGGCGGTTGAGCACCACGTCCTCGCACAGTTCGCGCAAGGTCGGATCGATGGCGTCATAGACGTCCAGCTGCCCGGCGTTGACGATGCCCATGTCCATCCCCGCCCTGATGGCGTGATAGAGGAACACGCTGTGCATGGCCCGGCGCACCGGTTCGTTGCCGCGGAAGCTGAACGACAGGTTGGAGACGCCGCCCGAGATATGGGCGTGGGGGCAGCGGCGGCGGATCTCGGCCGTCGCCTCGATGAAGTCGACGCCGTAATTGTTGTGCTCCTCGATCCCGGTTGCCACGGCAAAGATGTTGGGATCAAAGATGATGTCGGCCGGTGGGAAGCCGATGCCGACCAGCAATGTGTAGGCGCGCTCGCAAATCTCGATCTTGCGGGCGGCGGTGTCGGCCTGGCCCTGCTCGTCGAACGCCATCACCACGACGGCGGCGCCATAACGCAGGCACTTGCGCGCCTGTTCCAGGAACGGCCCCTCGCCTTCCTTCATGCTGATCGAATTGACGATGCCCTTGCCGGCCAGGCACTTCAGGCCGGCCTCGATCACGCTCCACTTGGAGGAGTCCACCATCACCGGCACGCGCGCGATATCGGGTTCCGCTGCGATCAGGTTGAGGAAGGTGACCATGGCGTGCTCGCTGTCGAGCAGGCCTTCATCCATGTTGACGTCGATGATCTGGGCGCCGTTCTCGACCTGCTGGCGCGCGACTTCGACAGCGGCGGTGTAATCGCCGGCCAGGATCAGCTTCTTGAACGCCGCCGACCCGGTGACGTTCGTGCGTTCGCCGATATTGATGAAATTGGCGGTCGTCATGCGGCAAACCTGTGGGCTTCAAGGCCGGACAGGCGCAGCGCCGGTTCCAGCACCGGCAGCGTGCGCGGGTTCAGGCCGGCCACGGCACGGGCCATGGCGGCGATATGCTCGGGCGTGTTGCCGCAGCAGCCGCCAACGATGTTGACGAGGCCTTCATCGGCCCAGCCGCGGATGAGGCCGGCGGTGGTTTCCGGCAGTTCGTCATAGGCGCCCATGTCGTTGGGCAGGCCGGCGTTGGGATAGGTCATGATCAGCGTATCGGCCACCTTGGCCAGCGCCTGCACGTGCGGGCGCAGTTCGGTGGCACCGAACGAGCAGTTGAGGCCGACCGCCACCGGCTTCACGTGGGCGATCGAGTGCCAGAAGGCTTCCACCGTCTGGCCGCTGAGGTTGCGGCCGGCGAGATCGGTCAGCGTCATCGACAGCATCACCGGCACATCGTGGCCGCGGGCATCGGCGGCTTCGGCCGCGGCAAAGGCCGCCGCCTTGGCGTTCAGCGTGTCGAACACGGTTTCGATCAGGATGAAATCCACGCCGCCATCCAGCAGCGCATCGATCTGCTCGCGATAGACGTCCTTGACGCCATCGAAGGTCACCTCGCGATAACCGGGATCGCTCACCCGCGGCGACAGGGAGAGCGTCTTGTTGGTCGGCCCGATGCTGCCCGCCACCCAGCGGGGCTTGCTGTCGGCGGCAATGGCTTCGTCGACACAGCGGCGGATGATGCCAGCGGCGGCGAGGTTGATATCGCGCACCTTCTCCTCCAGCCCGTAATCGGCCTGGCTGATGCGGTTGGCGTTGAACGTGTTGGTGGCCAGCAATTCCGCGCCGGCCGCGATGTAACGGCGGCAGATGCCGGCAATATCGTCGGGCCTCGTGATGTTCAGAAGATCGTTGTTGCCCTTCTGATCGAAATTGGTCGCGACCTCCCCGGCATAATCGCTGGGCTTCAGTCCCAGCGCCTGCACGGCGGTGCCATAGGGGCCGTCCTTGATCAGGATGCGGGCGGCGGCAGCGGCGCGAAAGGCTTCAGCGGCAGTCATGCGGCAATCTCCTGCGCCGGCCGCACGCCCAGCATGTGGCAGATGGCATAGCTCAGCTCGGCGCGATTGAGCGTGTAGAAGTGGAAATGGCGCACGCCGCCGGCATAGAGGCGGCGCGACAGTTCGGCGGCCACGGTGGCGGCGACCAGCTGGCGCGCGGCGGGCTTGTCGTCCAGCCCTTCGAACAGATGCGCCATCCAGCCCGGCACGTTGGTGTTGCAGCTCGCCGCCATGCGCTTCAAGTTGGCAAAGTTCGTCACCGGCAGGATGCCCGGCACCAGTTCGACGTTCAGGCCCGCCGCCGCCACCCGGTCGCGGAAGCGGAAGAAGCAATCGGGCTCGAAGAAGAACTGGCTGATCGCCCGCGTCGCGCCGGCGTCGTGCTTGGCCTTCAGCGCATCCAGGTCGGCCTGTGCGCTCGTCGCCTCCGGGTGCACCTCCGGATAGCAGCTGACCGAAATCTCGAAATCATGGCGGCGCTTCAGCGCGGCGACCAGTTCGGCGGCGCTGGCATGGCCGCCCGGCACCGGCGTGAAGCGGCTTTCCCCGCCCGGCGGATCACCGCGCAGCGCCACGATATGGCGCACGCCGGCCTCCCAATAGGCGTCGGCAATCTCGTCCAGCTCACCCGCCGTGGCGTTCACGCAGGTCAGGTGCGCGGCGGCCGGCACAGGCGTTTCACTTGCAATGCGCGCCACGGTCGCATGGGTGCGTTCCCGCGTCGTGCCGCCAGCGCCATAGGTGACGGAAAAGAAACGCGGCCCCAACGGCACCAGCGTTTCCACCGCCTGCCACAGCGTCTCGTTCATGGCCGGCGTCTTGGGCGGGAAGAACTCAAAGCTCACCGCCAGATCGCCCGGCAGCCCGGCAAACAGCGGGCCATTCAGGGCGCGTGCCGCTTCGGCCATCTGATTGAGCGTCATCGTCATCACTTGCTCTCCGCCGCGGTTCCCAGCCAGATCGTCACGCCCAGCGCCCCCGGCCCTTCCGGCGGCAGGCGCGCTGCCACCCGCGCGCTCAGACCGGCCTGCGCCATCCAGCCGCACACCGCTTCATCGGCAAAGCCCAGGCGCAGGTGGCGGCGCTCCACGCGCAGTTCCTCGCGATTGTGCGGCATCAGATCGATCACCAGCAGCCGGCCACGGGCGCGCAGCACGCGCGCCGCCTCGTCGATCACGGCCGCCGGATCGTCGGCATAATGCAGCACCTGATGCAGCACGATCGTATCGCAGGCGGCATTGGCCAGCGGCAGCTGGTACATGTCCCCCGTCTGCACGCGCGCCGCCGTCAGCCCGGCCGCATCCAGCCGGCTGCGCGCCAGCCGCAGCATTTCGGGGTTGCGATCAAGGCCCAATGCCGTCGTCGCCTTGCCGCCCAGCAGCTCGATCATGCGGCCGGTGCCGGTGCCCACGTCGACCAGATCGCCAATGGTGAAGTCGCCCAGCGCCGCCAGGATCGCGGCTTCCACCGCCGCCTCGCTGCTGTGGAGCGAACGTTCCTGCTGCCATTCGCTGGCGTGCGCTGCAAACCAGCTGTCAACGGCCGCCGCACGATCGGCGCGCACCACTGCCAGCCGGGCACGATCAGCCGCGCCCACGTCGGCGGCGCCCGGCACGCTTGCCGCCAGCGCCTCGATCGCCGCCAGCGCCGGGCCACTGATGGCCGCCGGGCCCAGCCGCACGAACACCCACGCCCCTTCGCGCACCCGCTCCACCAGCCCGGCTTCGGCCAGAATCCGCAGATGCCGAGACACGCGCGGTTGGCTTTGCTGCAACACCTGGGCAATCTCGCCTACGGCCAGTTCCATCCCCTCGACCAGCAGCAGGATGCGAAGGCGGCTCGGATCGCCGATGGCGCGGAAGATGGCTAGCAACTGTTCCATGCCGTTCCTCTATCCCAACATAAAGACATAAAGCAATCTTTATGTGGGCCTGAATCGTTGCTGTTGCGGCTGTTTTCATGGCACAAGCCGCCGCATGAGCCTGTCCCCCCGTCTGGTGCTCGTCCTGACGCTGCTGCCCACTGTGCTGCTGGCCGGCTGCGCCACCATGCCCAGCACCGATCTGGCCCGGGCCGAGGCCGATCCCTGGGAGAAATCCAACCGGCGCGTCCACAATTTCAACAAGGGCCTGGATCGCTGGGTGGTGCGCCCCGTTGCCGTGTCCTATCGCTTCGTGGTGCCGAGGCCGGTGCGCTCCGCCGTTTCCAACGCCTATGGCAATTATGGCGAACCGGCGAATTTCACCAACAGCATCCTGCAGGGCAAGTTCGCGCAGGCCTTTCGCACGCTGGATCGCTTCATCCTGAACACCACGCTGGGCGTTGGCGGCATCAGCGACGTCGCCACCGATCTTGGCCGCCCGCGCGAGCCGGAGGATTTCGGGCAGACGCTGGCGCGCTGGGGCGTGAAATCCGGGCCGTATCTGGTGCTGCCGCTGTTCGGCCCGTCCACCCTGCGCGACGGTCTGATGACGCCGGTGGATTTCTTCGTCGATCCCGCCGATTTCGCCCGCAACGCCTGGCTGCGCCCCGGCTGGGACGTGCGGCTGAGCATGACCGGCGGGCGCATCATCAACTTCCGCAACCAGCTGATCGAAACGGGGGCCGACACGCTGCTGGCCGACAGCCTGGATGATTATGCGCTGGCGCGGTCGGCCTGGCTGCAGCGCCGCCGCCTGCAATTGTTCGATGGCCAATTGCCGGCAGAGGAAGACCCGTTCGCCGACCCGGTCGAAGACACGCCAAGCGAGGATACACCCGCCGCAGCGCCGAAAGAAACGCCGGCCCCGCCTAAGCTTTGATCGCCAGGCCCATCACCAGCGGCGTCAGCGTTTTCAGCGCGCCAAACGCCCGCTCCTCCTCCTGCACCGGCATCGGCTCCAGCTGAAATCCCGCATCGCGCACCAGCTGCGCCGATGGCCGGTTCAGATTGCAGCCCACGCCCACGACGCGCTGAATGGGGTTCAGCCGCTGCTGCCAGCGCTGGCGCGCGGGATCGTCGGACAGCACATGTTCAAGGAACAGGAAGGCCCCGCCGGGTTTCAGCACGCGCTGCACCTCGGCCAGCACCTGGCCGACATTCTGCACCGAACACAGGGTAAGGCAGCAGACCACGGTGTCGAAACTGGCATCGGCAAAGGGCAGTTTCTCGCCAGCGCCGGGGACGGAGCGGATCGGCACCGGCGAGCCAGCCAGATGCGCCGCCGCACGCCGGTTCATGCCGTCCGAAGGCTCCACCACGGTCAGGCTGGTCACGCTGGCGGGGTCATAGAATGGCAAGGTCGCGCCGGAGCCAAAGCCGATCTCCAGCACGTCACCTTGCGCTCCGCTCACCAGCGCCTGCCGTCGACGCTGGATGTTGGGGTGGCCCAGCGCCTTGTCGAGCAACCAGGGGAAGATGGTTTCGGAATAGAGGCCCATGAGCGCGATGGTGGCACGGGCTTGGCGCTGCGCCAAGCTGCGCCTATCGTGACAGGATGCGCCCTGCCCTTGTTCTCGCCCTGCTGTTCCTCGCCGCCTGCAGCAAGGAGGCCGAAGCGCCGCCCGGCAATGAGCAGGCGGTGATCGACAAGGCCAACGCCGACGTGATGGCGGCCCAGGCGGAGGCACAGGCGGGGGCGCAGGCGGGAGCCGGAGAGGCCGCGGCAGTCGGATCGGCGGCGGCTGGGGCGGCGCGATAGCAGATCAGGCCAGGGCGCGGCGGCGGCGCACCATCAGGCCCACCAGGCCAAAGCCGGTGATCAGCATCGTCCATGATGACGGTTCAGGCACGATATCGATCTGCTGGCTGCCCCACTGCAGCGTATCCACTTCATAAATATTCTGCGTGCCGTTGGGCGATTCGAAACGATAGGGCGATCCGGCCTCGCCGCGCGTATATTCATCGTTCCACATGAAATTCTGCGGATCCTTCGGACCACCCTTTGCCGACCGCAGGTCGAAATAGCCGGCCACACCATTGATGATGTCGGCGACCTGCTGGCGGGTGAAACCGAGCAGACCATAATTCACGGCGAATTCGACTTCGGTGTGGTTGGCGGGGTTGATGCGCGCCCACAAGGCGGTGGGATTGCTGCCACCTTGCAGGCGGCCATCCGAAATGCGGGCCAGATCGAAACCGTCGCCGCGCGCAGCCGAGGCATTGTCGGACTTGGTGATGTTGATGCCATTGGCGGTTCCGGAACCGCCGACATCGCCGTTGGTGTCTCGGTTGCCGAAGGTTTTCAATGACGTGAACACCGTGTTCGGCCTGGATTCCTTGCCGCCATTGGCCAGCGACGGCTGATCCGCCCACAACAGCCAGCCGTTGGCACCATCGCCGGTGGTGCTGATCGTCACGAAATATTTGTAGAACAACGATTGGAAGTTCTGCGTCCCGTCCTCCGTCACGTGGTCGAGGCCATTCATTTGGATCTTGACGTACAACAGCCTGTCGTCAAAGCCCGCCTCGGCGCCCCTGATGTCGAGATTCTCGTAATATTCCTTGGCGCCCCAGATCTGTCCGCCACCCCGGACATTCATCGATTCAAAGCTCTGGCTCGTGGGGCGTTCATAGCGCTCGTTCTGGTAAGAGTCGCAGCCGGCGGACACAAACCAGCCGAATTTGCCGTCGCTTCTGCGGGTCTGGTTCTGGCCGGTCACGCAATCGCCCATGCGCCGGGAATATACCGGCTGGATCGCGGCGGCCGGAACAGCTGGCACGAGGCCCACCGCCAACAGTCCCACCATCACCAACGCCCGCCAAGCACCCATACCACGACTCCTCGATCACGGGAGGCGTTAGCGTAGAAATACTCAGATGAGAATAAGATTACGAAAACGTTAACTATGTTTGTTGGGCCCCAGAGCGTGCTGCCCTGAACCGAAACCAAAAATGGGCGACCCGGAAGGGCCGCCCATTTCGTTTCCAGCATCTTTCCGGTTGCGTGCGGCCACAGCGCTGCGCGCCATGGCCAGCCAGACGCAATCTCAGAAATCCATGCCGCCCATGCCGCCCATGCCGCCGGGCATGCCACCGGCCGCCGGCTTGTCGTCGGCCGGCAGATCGGTGATGGCAGCTTCGGTGGTGATCAGCAGCGAGGCAACCGAAGCCGCATCCTGCAGAGCGGTGCGGACGACCTTGGTCGGGTCGATCACGCCGGCCACCACCAGGTTTTCATACACCTCGGTCTGGGCGTTGAAGCCGATCGTGGTGTCGTTGCCCTCCAGCAGCTTGCCGGCAACCACGCCGCCATCGTGGCCAGCGTTGGCCGCGATCTGGCGCACCGGGGCGGTGATCGCCTTGCGGATGATGTCGATGCCGCGGGTCTGGTCATCGTTGGCGCCCTTCAGGCCGTCCAGGGCCTTGGTGGCATAGAGCAGCGCGGTGCCGCCGCCCGGAACGATGCCTTCTTCCACGGCCGCGCGGGTGGCGTGCAGGGCGTCATCAACGCGGTCCTTGCGCTCCTTCACTTCGACTTCCGTCGAACCGCCAACCTTCAGCACGGCGACGCCGCCAGCCAGCTTGGCGAGACGCTCCTGCAGCTTCTCGCGGTCATAATCGCTGGTGGTGACTTCGATCTGGGCGCGGATCTGCTCGACACGGGCCTTGATCTGATCAGCCGAACCTTCGCCGTCGACGATGGTGGTGTTGTCCTTGTCGATGGTGACGCGCTTGGCCTTGCCCAGCATCGGCAGGGTGACGTTTTCCAGCTTGATGCCCAGGTCTTCGCTGATCATCTCGCCGGCGGTCAGGATGGCGATGTCTTCCAGCATGGCCTTGCGGCGGTCACCAAAGCCCGGCGCCTTGACGGCGGCGACCTTCAGGCCGCCACGCAGCTTGTTGACGACCAGGGTGGCCAGCGCTTCGCCTTCGACGTCTTCGGCGATGATGAGGAGCGGACGGCCCGACTGCACCACGGCTTCCAGCACCGGCAGCATGGCCTGCAGGTTGGAAAGCTTCTTTTCGTGGATCAGGATGTAGGGGTTGTCGAGCTCGACCTGCATCTTCTCGGCGTTGGTGATGAAGTACGGGCTCAGATAGCCACGGTCGAACTGCATGCCTTCGACCACGTCCAGCTCGCTGTCCATGCCCTTGGCTTCTTCGACGGTGATGACGCCTTCCTTGCCGACCTTTTCCATGGCCTTGGCGATCATGTCGCCAATTTCACGCTCGCCATTGGCCGAAATGGTGCCGACCTGGGCGATTTCCGACGAACCGGCAACCGGCTTCGAACGGCCCTTCAGGTCTTCGACAACCTTGGCAACGGCCATATCGATGCCGCGCTTCAGGTCCATCGGGTTCATGCCGGCAGCGACCGACTTCATGCCTTCGCGCACGATGGCCTGGGCCAGCACGGTGGCGGTGGTGGTGCCGTCACCGGCAGCGTCGTTGGTCTTGGAGGCGACTTCGCGCACCATCTGGGCGCCCAGGTTCTCGAACTTGTCCTTCAGTTCGATTTCCTTCGCCACCGACACACCGTCCTTGGTGATGCGCGGCGCGCCGAACGACTTTTCGATCACGACGTTGCGACCCTTCGGGCCCAGCGTCACCTTCACGGCATCAGCGAGAATGTCCACACCGCGGATGATGCGCTCACGCGCGCCACGGCCAAATTGCACGTCCTTGGCAGCCATTTGCCTTGCTCCTTTGAATTACGTTGGGAATCAGCGACTTGAAACGGGATTACAGGATCCCGAGGATGTCGCTTTCCTTCATGATCAGCAGGTCTTCGCCGTTCAGCTTGACCTCGGTGCCCGACCACTTGCCGAACAGGATGCGGTCACCGGCCTTCACTTCCAGCGGGGTCACGGTGCCGTTGTCGGCGCGGGCGCCGGTGCCGACAGCGACGATCTCGCCTTCCTGCGGCTTTTCCTTGGCGCTGTCGGGAATGATGATGCCGCCAGCGGTCTTGGATTCGGCTTCAACGCGGCGAACCAGCACGCGATCGTGGAGTGGACGGAATGCCATGTTTCCCTCTTCTTTCTCGAATGACTCGCCGCTGTTGGCACTCACATCAAGCGAGTGCCAGCGGCTGACCGGGCATATGGGTGCAGGGCTGGCGCGCGTCAAGGCTGCGGCAAAAATCCCCACGGCAAAAATCCCTGGCAACTGTGCTGGACAAGGCCGGGCGACCGCCCGAAATTGGCGTCATGGCACGTATTTCTCCCCTGTGGGCCATGCTGATCGCCGCCGCACTGGCCGGATGTGGCGGTGGTGGGCCTGGCAGCAGCCCGATCGCCGCGCCATCCCCCACGCCAACGCCAACACCCACCCCCACCCCGACGCCGGCCCAATGTTCGCTCAGGGATCGGCAATTGTGGGCCGAAGCGCAGATCCGGGAAAATTACCTGTTTCCCGACGATCTGCCGGCCAACCTGTCGCCCGATGGGTTCCCCACGGTGCAGGCCTATATCGATGCGCTGGTGGCCACTGCCCGCGCGGCCGGCAAGGATCGTTTCTTCACCTACATCACCTCGATTGCCGAGGAGAACGCCTTCTTCACCTCTGGCCAGACGGCGGCGTTCGGCATGCGGGTCACCTATGACAGCAACGCCCGCCGCGCCTTCATCCTCGACGTGTTCGAAACCGGCCCGGCCTTTGCCGCCGGCCTTGATCGCGGTGCCGAACTGCTGGCCATCGGCACCACGCCCGACACTCTGGTGCCGGTTGCGATCCTGTTCGCGCAAGGCGGCGCCACCGCCGTGTCCGACGCGCTGGGGCCATCGCAGGTTGGCGTCACCCGCACCATCCGTTACGCGCTGAATGGCACCACAAGCACCGTCACCATTGCCCGCGCCGAGTTCAACATTCCGCCGGTATCGCCGCGCTTTGGCGTGCAGGTCTTCGACGAACCCGGCGGCAAGGTCGGCTATGTCAACCTTCGCAGCTTCATTTCCAGCGCCGAAACCCCGCTGCGCGATGCCTTCACCCGCTTCCGGGGCGAAGGCGTCACCCGCCTCATCATCGATTATCGCTACAACGGCGGCGGGCTGGTGCGGATTGCCGAACTGTGGGGCGATCTGCTGGGCCGGGGCCGGCTGGCCAGCGACGTGTTCAGTTTCACCGTCTATCGCCCGTCGCAATCGTCCCGCAACGTCACCCGCCTGTTCCGCTCCACGCCCGAAGCCGTCGCGCCGACCGATCTGGCCTTCATCACCACCGGCACCAGCGGTTCGGCCAGCGAACTCGTGCCCAACGCCATGCTGCCCTATTTTCAGAACCGGCTGACGCTGGTGGGCAGCAACACGTCGGGCAAGCCGGTCGGGCAGATCGCTGTCGATCGCGCCGCCTGCGATGATCGGCTGCGGATCGTCGCCTTCGCCACCCAGAACGCCAGCCGCCAGGGCGATTACTACAACGGCCTCGCCCCCTATCTGCCGTCACGCGGCGGCAAGACCTGCGCTGCCGCCGATCAATATCAGCTGCCGATCGTGCGCAACGAAGCGTCGGTGGCCACCGCGATCACGGCGGTGACCGGCGGCACCTGCAATGCCATCGCGGCGGACGGCACCATCCGCGAACAGTCGCTGGGCCTGCAACCGCTGCTGGCCCGCGCGCCCAATGCCGCGCAGTGGCAGATGCCGGGGACGTTCTAGAGCTTCAGCAGCTGCTTGCCGAAATTCTTGCCCTCGAACAGCCGGCGCAGCGTTGCCGGGCAGTTTTCAAACCCGTGCGCCACGTCCTCGGCGGTCTTCAGCTTGCCCGCCGCCATCAGCTTGGCCAGCTCGGCCACGCCCTCGCCATAGCGTTTGGCGTAATCGAGGATGATGAAGCCTTCCATGCGCCCGCGCATCACCGTCAGGTTCATGTAGTTGCGAAGGCCCGGCGAGCGATCCTCGGCGGTGTCGTTGTAGCTGGAAATGCCGCCGCACAGCACCACCCGCGCCTTCAGCGCGAGATTGGCCAGCGCCGCGTCCAGGATTTCGCCGCCGACATTTTCAAACACGACGTTCACGCCCCTGGGCGCGTGCTCGCGAATCTGGCGCGCCACGTTGCCGGCGCGATAATCGATGCAGGCATCGGCGCCGGCCTCTTCCACCACCCACCGGCACTTGTCGGGCCCACCGGCAATGCCGATCACCGTGCAACCCAGCGCTTTCGCCACCTGCACCACCACACTGCCCGTCGCGCCCGCCGCACCCGACACCAGCACCGTGTCACCGGCCTTGGGCTGGCCGACATCGGTGAGGCCGAACCACGCCGTCAGCCCGGTCACGCCGAACACGCCCAGCGCCTGTTCCGGCGTCACCCCGGCGCGCAGTTTCGTCACCGGGCCGGTCTCGGTCATGCCGTCGCCCAGCCAATGTTCCTGCCAGCCGAATGTGCCCTGCACGATGTCGCCCACGGCAAAGCCCGGATGCCGGCTTGCCACCACCTCGCCGATACCGCCGGCGCGCACCACGCCGCCGATGGGCACGGCGGGCAGATAGGTGTCGCCGCCCAGCCAGCCGCGCTGGGTGGGATCGAAGGAAAAATGCGTGAGCTTGACGAGGAACTGGCCGTCACTCACCTCCGGCAGCGGCACGGTGACGAGATCGAAATCGCTGTCCTGCAGCGGGCCATTCGGGCGGGATTTCAGCAGCCAGCGGCGGGTGGTGGTCATTTGAACAAGCTCCCCAGAATGCCCCGCACCAGGCTCTTGCCGACGCTGCCCGCCAGCTGGCGGCCAATCGAACTCGCCGCCGAACGGGCGACCGATTCAATCACCTTGTCGGTCGTGCTCGGCCGGGCGGCAGCGCGCACCCGGGCGGCCTCCAGCCGCGCCGCGTCACGCTCGCGCTGGGCCTGCATCTTGGCCTCTTCCTTGGCCGCCTGCGCGTCCAGTTTCGCCTGCAGCGCCGCCTGCTTCTCGGCCTCGGCCTGCGCCGCCTGTTCCTCGCGCTTCATCACCAGCAGTTCGGCGGCGGAATCGCGGTCGATCACGTCTTCATACTTGCCGGCATAGGGCGAGGCGTTGATCACCTCGGCCCGCTCCGCTGCCGTCAGCGGGCCAACCCGGCTGCGCGGCGGCGCGATGCGGGTGCGCTCCACCGGGCTGGGCGCGCCATCCGGCATCAGCGTCGATACCAGCGCCTCGCCCACCTTCATCTCGGTGATCACCGCGGCCACGTCCAGCCGCGGGTTGGGCCGGAATGTCTCGGCGGCCGACTTGATGGCGCGGGCATCGCGCGGCGTGAAGGCGCGCAGGGCGTGCTGCACCCGGTTGCCAAGCTGGCCGGCGATCTTTTCCGGAATGTCGATCGGGTTCTGGGTGACGAAATAGACGCCGACGCCCTTGGACCGGATCAGGCGCACCACCTGTTCCACCTTGTCCATCAGCGCATCGGGCGCCTCGTCGAACAGCAGGTGGGCCTCGTCAAAGAAGAACACCAGCTTGGGCTTGTCGGGATCGCCCACCTCGGGCAGCGTTTCGAACAGTTCCGACAGCAACCACAACAGGAAGGTTGCATACAGGCGCGGGCTGTTCATCAGCTTGTCGGCGGCCAGGATGTTCACCCGGCCGCGGCCCCTGGCATCCAGCGCGATGAAATCGCTGATGTCGAACGCCGGCTCGCCAAAGAATGCCGCGCCGCCCTCGCTTTCCAGGGTCAGCAGCTGGCGCTGGATCGATCCCACGCTGGCCTTGGTGACGTTGCCATATTGCGCCGAAAGCTCGCCGGCATTGTCGGCGCAAAAGGCCAGCATTGCCTGCAGGTCTTCCAGATCGAGCAGCAGCAGATCATGATCATCGGCATAGCGGAAGGCGATCGCCAGCACGCCTTCCTGCGTTTCATTGAGGCCCATCAGCCGGCTGAGCAGCAGCGGCCCCATTTCGGAAATGGTGGTGCGGATGGGATGGCCCTGTTCGCCGAACAGGTCCCACAGCACGGCGGGGCTGGCTTCCCAGTCATAATCCTCGATCTTCAGTTCCAGCGCGCGCTTGCCGGTCCAGGCCTGCGCCTCGCTGCCGGGCTTGGCCATGCCGGCGATATCGCCCTTCACATCGGCCAGGAACACCGGCACGCCAGCGCGCGAAAAGCCTTCGGCCAGCCCTTGCAGCGTGATGGTCTTGCCGGTGCCGGTGGCGCCCGCAATCAGGCCGTGGCGGTTGGCGCGTTTCAGCACCAGGGATTGCGCCGCATCCTGATCCGAAAGGCCGATGAACAGGGAATCGGTCATGCGTATTCCTCCTCAACCGCAGTTTCAGCGGGTGAACGGCGCGGCGTCTAGCCGGAAGATTTTGGCAACGCGAAGATATCGGGTCGGGCATAATGGCCGGTGGCATCGAAATCGAAACGGGCGCGCACGATATCGGCCAGGTCCACCTCGGCCACGATCAGCCCTTCGCCGCCCCTCAGCGGCCCGGCCAGCACGTCGCCCATGGGCGAGACGATGACGCTGCCACCGGCGATGATCGGCGCGTCCACAGCCCGGTCGCGGAGCGTGATCGGATCGCCCAGCGCGGTTTCGGTGCCGGGCAGCCACTGGCAGGCCGACACGACAAAGCAGCGGCCTTCGTGGGCGATGTGGCGCATCGCCACCTCCCACTGCGGGCGTTCGTCCACCGTGGGCGCCGCCCAGATCGTCACGCCCTGCCCATACATGGCCAGACGCAGCGCCGGCATGAAATTTTCCCAGCAGATGATGGGGGCGATTCTGCCGACCGGGCTGGCAAAGCTGATCACGTCCTCCGGCCCGCCCTGCCCCCACACCAGCCGTTCCGCCGCTGTCGGCATCAGCTTGCGGCGCAGGCCGGCCAGCTGGCCATCGGCGGTGAAGTGCAGCGCGCAGCAGTACAGCGTCGCCCCGTCGCGCAGAATCGCCCCCACGATCATCGTGCAGCCAATGGCCTCGGCCAGTTCGCCCAGCGCCGCCACCTCTGGCCCGTCGCGCTCGATCGCCTGTTCCCAGTATCGCCGGAATGCCTCGCGCCCGCCGGGCGTGCGATAGCCCAGCCGCACGCCGAAATCGGCACCCTTCGGATATCCGCCCAGCAACGCTTCGGGCAGCACCAGCACATCGGGCTTTGCCGCGATCAGTTCGTCGCGGTACGCCAGCAGCGCGTCCAGCGTCTCCGCCGTCGTCGCCCGGCTGCCGATCTGCAAGGCAGCCAGGCGGGCGGTGCCAGTGGGAATGGTCGTCATGCGGCCTCCAGTCGGTTCATCGCCCAGCGCGCGGCATCGGCGACCACCGGATCGTCACTGGCCAGATGCGCCGCCACGTGGCGAATGAGGCCGGCATCGCCGCTGTTGCCGGCGGCATAAAGGCAGTTGCGGAGGAAGCGCTTCACCCCGATGCGCTTGACCGCCGAGCCGGAGAACAGCGCGCGAAAGGCAGCATCATCAAGGCCGAGCAACTCTGCCAGTTTCGGCGCGGTCAGTTCGGCGCGGGGCAGGAAGGCCGGTTCCTCGGTGGCGGTGGCAAAGCGGTTCCACGGGCAGACCGACAGGCAATCATCACAGCCATAGATGCGGTTGGCCATGGCGCTGCGAAATTCCTCCGGGATCGGCCCGGCGTGTTCGATGGTGAGATAGGCAAGGCAGCGCCGCGCATCGAGGCGATAGGGTTCGGGGAAGGCGTTCGTCGGGCAGGCGACCTGGCAGCGCTGGCAGCTGCCGCAGCGATCGGCGTGCGGCGCATCGGCCGGCAGATCGAGCGTGGTGTAGATCGCGCCCAGAAACAGCCAGTTGCCATGGCGGCGGGACACGAGATTGGTGTGCTTGCCCTGCCAGCCCAGCCCGGCGGCGGCGGCCAGCGGCTTTTCCATCACCGGCGCGGTGTCGACAAACACCTTCACCCCAACGTCTTCTGGGCCGCCCGCCCGCGCCACCAGCCAGCGTGCCAGCGCCTTCAGCCGTTTCTTGATCAGGTCGTGATAGTCGCGGTTCCAGGCATAGACGCTGATGACGCCTTTATCGCCCTGCCCCGCCAGCCGCAGCGGATCGAGCGGCGGCGCGTAGCTGGTGCCCAGCATGATGACGGAGCGCACGTCCGGCCACAGACCCTGCGGGCTGGCCCGCTCGTCGGCGCGGCTCTCCATCCAGATCATCTCGCCATGGCAGCCCTCGGCCAGCCAGCGCCGCAGCCGAGCGCCGGCCTGCGGCACCGCGTCGGCGGCGGTGATGCCCATGTCGGCAAAGCCCAGCGCGCGCGCTTCGGCAGCGAGCGCCGCCTTCAGGTCAGCGTGTTCAGCCAATCGACCACCATCGCGCCCACCCGGGTTTCCAGTTCGCCCCAGAACAGCCAGTGCGGCGCGCCGGCGATCTCGTGATAATCGATGCGGCCGGTGAGGTTGCGCGCCGTCGCCCGCGCAATGCCGGGCGGGGTGATGCGGTCGTTCAGGCCCACCAGCACCAGCGCCGGCTGGTTCAAACGGGCATAATCCACCCGCGTCACGCTGCCGAACAGCGGCGGCAGCGCCATTTCGGCCAGCACCCGGCCCGAATCCCACACCAGCGCCGCGATCTCGGCCTGCGTCACATCTTCGGGCACGCCATTGAAGATGCCCCAGCGCGCGCCCTCCGCGTCACACAGGGTCGGCTTTTCCCACCAGCCCCATTTCAGCACGACATTCTTCAGCGTCTTGACCGGATCCAGCCCGATGGCCTGGCTGTTGGCCGCCGCCGCCGGCGACAGCAGCACCAGCCCCGCGTGCGGGATGCGCTGCGCCACCATCTGCGCCAGGAGGCCGCCCATCGAATGGCCCAGGATCACCGGCGGTGCGCCCAGCTTGCCGGCTTCCGCCACCAGGTGATCGACATAGGCCGTGATCGACAATTCGCCCAGCGCCGGGTGCGGTGGCAGGCTGGCGGGCCGATCGTGGAACAGGATGGTGGGCGCGTGGCAACGGTGGCCCGCCGCCTCCAGCACCGGGCGCAGCCGGTCGAACGTGGCCGGGGTCGACCACATGCCGTGGATGAGGAGGATCGGCGGTTTCAGCACACCACGCCCGTCGAGGCCAGCACACCCAGCGTGACAATGTCGGTGGCCGAAGCGTTCATCGGCACGATCTGCACCGGCATCGCCATGTTCACCAGCATCGGGCCGACAACGCGCAGGTTGGCGACTTCCTTGATCAGCTTGGCGGTGATGTTGGCGCTGTGCAGGCCGGGCATGATCAGCACGTTGGCGGGGCCGGAAAGCCGGTTGAACGGATATTGCGACCGCATCGCCGGATTGAGCGCCACGTCGGCCGACATCTCGCCTTCATATTCAAAGCCGACCTGCTGGCCATCGAGCAGCTTCACCGCGCCGCGCACATTGTCGACGAACTCGCCGCGCGGGTTGCCGAAATTGCTGTAGCTGAGAAACGCCACGCGCGGTTCCTGGCCCAGCCGGCGCGCGACAGCGGCGGTTTCGATGGCGATGGTGGCCAGCGTTTCGGCCGACGGCCGCTCCGTCACCGTGGTATCGGCGATGAAGATCGTCTGTTGCTTGCCCACCAGCATGTGGATGCCGAACGGGCGATGGCCGGGCGTCGGATCGATCACCTGCCGCACCTGGCGATAGGTGGTGGCGAAATTGCGGGTCACGCCGGTCAGCATCAGGTCGGCCTCGCCCATCGCCACCAGCAGCGCGCCAAACACGTTGCGTTCGTGGTTCACCATGCGCTGCACGTCGCGGTGCAGCATCCCGCGCCGCTGCAGCCGGGCGTAAAGATGATCGACCATGCGCGGCACCAGCGGCGAAATCGCGCTGTTGTGGATCTCGAAACTGTCGGGGTCGTCCACGCCCAGCCGCGCCAGCCCGTCGCGCACCGGCCCTTCGCGGCCCACCAGCACCGGCGTGCCATAACCCGAATTCTTCCAGTTGATGGCGGCGCGCAGCACCACTTCCTGTTCGGCCTCGGCAAACACCGCGCGGCGCGGGCGCGATTGCGCGGTTTCGATGGCACCTTGCAGGATGGATGTCGTCGGGTTCAGCCGCCCGCGCAGTTCCTGGCGATAGGCGTCCTCGTCAAAGAACGGCTTCTTCGCCACGCCCGAATCCATCGCCGCCTTGGCAACGGCGGTCGGAATATGCTCGATCAGGCGCGGATCGAACGGCGCCGGAATGATATATTCCGGGCCGAAATTGCGCGCCTTGCCGCCATAGGCCGCCGCCACTTCATCGGGCACCGGCATGCGCGCCAGGCTGGCGATGGCGTTGGCCGCGGCCAGCTTCATCTGTTCGTTGATCGCGGTCGCCCGCACATCGAGCGCGCCCCGGAACAGATAGGGGAAGCACAGCACGTTGTTGACCTGGTTGGGATAATCGCTGCGCCCGGTGGCCACGATGGCATCACTGCGAACGGCGTGGACTTCCTCCGGCGTGATTTCCGGATCGGGGTTGGCCATGGCAAAGATGATCGGATTGGCCGCCATGCTCTTCACCATCGCCGGGCTGACAGCGCCCTTCTGCGACAGGCCAAAGAAGACGTCGGCCCCCACCATGGCGGATTCGAGGTCGCGCGCGTCGGTCACGGCGGCATGGGCCGATTTCCACTGGTTCATGCCCTTTTCGCGGCCCTTGTAGATGACGCCGCTGGTGTCACACATGATGACGTTCTTGACGCCATACAGCTTCACCAGTTCCACGCAGGCGATCGCGGCGGCCCCGGCACCGTTCACCACCAGCTTCACGTCTTCCGGCTTGCGGCCCGTCAGGTGCAGCGCGTTGATCAGGCCGGCCGCCGCCACGATGGCGGTGCCGTGCTGGTCATCGTGGAACACCGGGATGTTCATCCGCTCCTTCAGCGTCGTCTCGATGATGAAGCATTCCGGTGCCTTGATGTCCTCGAGGTTGATGCCGCCAAAGCTCGGCTCCATCAGCTCGACGGCGGCGATGAAGCGATCCACGTCCTCGGTCGCCAGTTCAAGGTCGATGCTGTCGATATCGGCAAAGCGCTTGAACAGCACGGCCTTGCCTTCCATCACCGGCTTCGATGCCAGCGCGCCCAGGTTGCCCAGGCCCAGGATGGCGGTGCCGTTGGAGATGACGGCGACCAGGTTGCCCTTGATCGTATAGTCATAGGCGCTGTCGGGGTCAGCCGCGATGGCGCGCACCGGGGCGGCGACGCCCGGCGAATAGGCCAGAGACAGGTCGCGCTGCGTCGCCATCGGCTTTGATGCCACGATGTCGATTTTCCCGGCCTTGCCGGTGCGATGGTAATTCAGCGCCTCGCGGTCACCGAAATCATTGTCGATCGTTTTGCTCATGCTCTTGTCCGCTGACCCGATTATGGCCCACGGATAGAATTGTGGCAGCAAGGGGGCAAGTCTCTTGGCGTCCCGCCCCCTTTGCGCGCCCGCGCCGCCCGCGCTATCGCAAGGCCCGTGACCACCGCTTCCCCCATGATCGCGCAATATCTGGCGCTGAAAGCCCAGGCCCCCGATTGCCTGCTGTTCTTCCGCATGGGCGATTTCTATGAACTGTTCTTCGACGATGCCGCCCTTGCCGCCGCCGCGCTCGACATCGCTCTCACCAAACGCGGGGAGCACGCTGGCGAGCCGATCCCGATGTGCGGCGTGCCGGTCCACTCCCACGAATCCTACCTTGCCCGCCTGATCCGCGCCGGCCACCGCGTCGCCGTTGCCGAACAGGTCGAAACCCCGGCGCAGGCGAAGGCCCGCGGCGGCAAGTCCCTCGTCGCCCGCGACATCGTCCGCGTCGTCACCCCGGGCACCGTCACCGAAACCGGCCTGCTCGAACCGCGCCGCGCCAACTGGCTGGCGGCGCTGGCGGGCGATGCAGATGCCTGCGGGCTGGCGTGGCTCGATCTGTCCACCGGAGCGTTCCACACCCGCGCCGGCTCCCTTGCCGATCTGCGCGGCGAAATCGCCCGCCTGGCGCCTGCCGAACTTCTCGTCGTCGAAGGCTCGCCGCTGCCCGGCACGTCGCGCCCTGCTGCCGATTTTTCCGCCACCCGCGCGCAAAGCCAGCTGAAATCCCGTTTCGGCGTCGCCACGCTCGATGGCTGGGGCGATTTCACGCCGGCCGAACTCGCCGCCGCCGGCGCTTGCCTCGCCTACACCGCCGAAACTGCCCGCGCCGCGGCACCGCTCATCCTGCCGCCGCGCCGCGAACTTGCCGGCAGCCGCATGGCCATCGATGCTGCCACGCGGGCCAGCCTCGAACTGCCGCGCAGCCATGGCAGGCACAGCCTCGAAGCCGCAACGGATCGCACCGTCACCGCCGCCGGCGCCCGCCAGTGGGGGGAGGATGTCGCGGCGCCGCTGACCGATGTTGCCGCCATCACCGCCCGCCACGATCTCGTCGGCTGGTTCCTTGCCGATCCGATCACTCGCACGGCCACCCGCGACACGCTGGCCGGCCTGCCCGATATCGCCCGCGCGCTCGCCCGCCTCACCATCGGCCGCTGGTCACCTCGCGATCTCGGCCAGCTTGGCCTTGGCCTCACCCGCGCCATCCAGCTTCGCGGCGCGCTCGGCCAGCGCGCCAGCCTTGCCGGCCCGCCGGCGCTGCTGGAACAGACCCTTGCCCGGATCGCCACCGGCCTGGCCGCGCTCACCGATCAGCTGGCCCAAACCCTGGTTGATGAACCGCCCATCGAACTGCCGGGCGCCATCCGCCCCGGCTTTGATGCCGCGCTCGATGCCCTGCGCGACACCGCCCGCGATGGCCGCAGTGCGGTGGCCGCGCTCGAATCCCGCCTGAAATCCGAAACCGGCATCCCGGCGCTCAAGATCCGTCACAACAATGTGCTGGGCTATCATATCGAGGTGCCGGCGGCCCGCGCCGATCCGCTGATGCGCGCCGATTCGGGTTTCATTCACCGGCAAACCATGGCCGGGGCCGTGCGCTTCACCTCGGCGGAACTTGGCGAACTCGCCAGCCGGATCGCCAGCGCCGCCGATCATGCGCTCGCCGCCGAAGCCGCCCATCTCGAAGAATTGCGCGACGCCGTCCTCGCCCACACCGCCGCCATCGCCGCCACCGCCGCCGGCCTCGCCCGGCTCGACGTGTCGGCGGCACTCGCCGAACTCGCCGCAAACGAAAACTGGTGCCGGCCCACGGTCGATGCCAGCACCGCCTTCCATATCGAGGGCGGCCGCCACCCGGTGGTCGAACTTGCCGTGCGCGCGGGCGGCAACCGCTTCACGCCCAATGATTGCGACCTGTCTGCCGATCGCCGCGTCTGGCTGGTCACCGGCCCCAACATGGCCGGCAAATCCACCTTCCTGCGCCAGAATGCGCTCATCGCCGTGCTGGCGCAGGCCGGCAGCTTCGTGCCCGCCACGTCTGCCCACATCGGTGTGGTCGATCGCCTCTACAGCCGCGTCGGCGCGTCCGACGATCTGGCGCAGGGCCGCTCCACCTTCATGGTCGAAATGGTCGAAACCGCCGCAATCCTCACCGGCGCGAGCAATCGCAGCCTCGTCATCCTCGACGAGGTGGGGCGCGGCACCTCCACCTACGATGGCCTCGCCATCGCGTGGGCCGTGCTCGAATCCGTGCACGACGAGCTTCAAAGCCGCTGCCTGTTCGCCACCCATTATCACGAGCTGGTGCCGCTGACGGCGAAGCTTGCCAGCCTGGCCAGCGTGACGGTGAAGGTGCGCGAATGGAAGGGCGATCTCGTCTTCCTGCACCAGGTCGCGCCCGGCAGCGCCGACAAGAGCTATGGCCTTGCCGTCGCGCGCCTTGCCGGCATCCCCGCGCCCGTCCTCACCCGCGCAAGGGCCATCCTCGCCCGCCTCGAAACCCGCCGCGATCAGACCGGCGGCATCGCGGCCGGCATCGACACCCTCCCGCTGTTCGCCGCCCCCGCCGCGCCTGCCGGCGATGAACTGCGCGAGAAACTGGGGCAGATCGACCCGGACAACATCACCCCGCGCGAGGCGCTGGACCTGCTGGCGGAACTGAAGGCGCTGGCTGATGCAAAAGGCGCCAGCTGAACGTCACTCGTTGCCGGCGCACCCGATCCGGGGCCGTACTGCCCTGTCGTTTCTGCGCTTGACCGCCCTGCCCCACGCCGCCACCACCATCCCATGACTGGCTGGCAATTCTGGATCGATCGCGGCGGCACCTTCACCGATATCGTCGCGCTGCGGCCCGATGGCAGCCTCGCCACCGCCAAGCTGCTCAGCCACGCGCCCGAACATTACGAGGATGCGGCGCTGGCCGGCATCGCCCGGCTGCGCGGGCATGATCCCGCGCCCATCGCCGCCGTTCGCATGGGCACCACGGTGGCAACCAACGCCCTGCTGGAAAGGAAGGGCGCGCCCACCGTGCTGGCCATCACCAGGGGCCACCGCGACGCGCTCGCCATCGGCCACCAGGCACGGCCCGACATCTTCGCGCTGGAGATCAGGAAGCCCACGCCGCTCTATGCCACGGTGATCGAGATTGACGAGCGGGTAACGGCTGAGGGCGAGGTGCTGCGCCCACTGGACGAGGCCGCCGCCATCGCCGCGCTGCAGGGCGCGTTTGACGCCGGCTATCGCAGCCTCGCCGTCGCCTGCCTGCACGGCCACGCGCACCCGGCGCACGAGGCGCGCGTGGCCGAACTGGCGCGGCGCATCGGCTTCACGCAGGTGACGTGCAGCCACGATGCCGGCGCCGTCATCCGGCTGGTGCCGCGCGCCAACACCGCCGTGGTCGATGCCTATCTGTCGCCGCCCTTGCGCGATTATGTGAACCGCGTCGCCGCCGGCCTGCCGGGGGTGAACCTGGCCTTCATGCAGTCGAACGGCGGCCTCGCGCGGCCCAGCCATTTCCAGGGCCGCGACGCCATCCTGTCTGGCCCGGCCGGCGGCATCGTCGGCATGGCGGCGGCAGGGCGCAGCGCGGGGGAAATGCGCCTGATCGGGTTCGACATGGGCGGCACTTCCACCGATGTCTCGCTTTACGACGGCCATTATGAACGCGCCGACGAAGTGATCATTGCCGGCGTGCCGATGCGCGTGCCGATGCTGAAGATCGACACGGTGGCGGCCGGCGGCGGCTCGATCATCAGCCACACCAGCGGCCGCCTGAAGGTCGGCCCCGAAAGCGCCGGCGCCGTGCCGGGCCCTGCCGCCTATCGCCGGGGCGGGCCGCTGACCGTCACCGATGCCAATGTCATGCTGGGCATCTTGCAGCCCAGCCTGTTCCCCGCGCTGTTCGGCCCCGATGGCACCCAGCCCCTCGATGTAGATGCCGTGCGCGCCGGCTTTGCCGACCTCGCCGCCCGCACCGGCCAGACGCCCGAACAGGTGGCGGAAGGCGCGCGCGCCATTGCCGTGGAAACCATGGCGCAGGCCATCCGCCGCATCTCCATCGCGCGCGGTCACGATGCCGCTGATTACACCTTGGCCTGTTTCGGCGGCGCCGGCGGCCAGCATGCCTGCGCCATCGCCGATCAGCTGGGCATGCGCCGCGTGCTGATCCATCCATTGGCCGGCCTGTTGTCGGCCTTCGGCATCGGGCTGGCGGAAATCCGCGTGGTCCGCCAGCGCACGCTCGGCTGGCCGCTGGCGCCAGACGCCGATCTCGCCGCCCCCGCCGCCGCGCTCGCCGAACAGGCAAGCGCCGCACTGGTGGCCCAGGGCGAAACCGCCGCAGAGGTGCGGGTGCTCGCCCGCATCCGCTATGCCGGGTCGGACAGCGGGATCGACCTGCCGCTGGACACGCCCACAGCCCTCGCCGCTGCCTTTTCGGCGGAGCAGGCCCGCCGCTTCGGCTTTGCGATTGCCGACGCCGATCTGGTGGTCGACACGCTGATTGCGGAAGCGGTCGGCGAAACACCGCATTTACCCGACGTGGCACCGGCAGCGGGCAGCACAAGCCCAGCCAGTGTCAGCCATGACGTTGTGCTCGGCGGCAAACGCCAACGCTGCGCCTTCCACCAGCGCGCCGATCTGCCCGCCGGCCACAGCATCGCCGGCCCCGCCGTGATCATCGATGATGCCGGCACCACTTTGGTCGAACCCGGCTGGCAGGCGACGGTCGACCCCGCCGCCAACCTGATCCTGACCCGCACCACCCCCGCCACCGCCCGCCTGCCGGCAAGTGGCGAAGGGGCCGATCCCATCCGCCTCGAACTGTTCGCCAACCGCTTCATGGCCATCGCCGAGGAGATGGGCGAAGCCTTGAAAACAACGGCTTGGAGCGTAAACATCAAGGAACGTCTCGATTTTTCCTGTGCGCTGTTCGACGGTGAAGGCCACCTTGTCGCCAACGCGCCGCACATGCCGGTGCACCTGGGATCGATGGGCGACAGTGTCCGCACCGTCATGGCCAAGTGGGAAGGCAGCGAACGCGGCATCCATCCCGGCGACGCCTTCGTCCTCAACAATCCCTTTGCCGGCGGCACCCACCTGCCTGACGTGACGGTGGTCATGCCCGTATTTTCAGGGGGTTATACCCCATCCTTCTGGGTCGCGGCTCGCGGCCACCAGGCCGATATCGGCGGCATCACCCCCGGATCGATGCCGCCCGACAGCCGCGACATCGCTGAAGAAGGCGTGCTGATCGACAATATCCTGTTGATCGACAAGGGCATTTTCTGCGAAGCCGAGATGCTGGCCCTGCTCGCCAGCGGCCCGTGGCCGGCGCGCGATCCGGCCCGTTGCCTGGGTGACCTCAAGGCCCAGGCCGCCGCCTGCACCCGCGGCGCGCAGGCTTTGACCGCCCTGTGCGCCCAGGAAGGCGAAGCCACCGTCACCGCCTTCATGCGCCATGTGCAGGACGATGCTGAAGCTTCTGTCAGATCAGCAATATCCTATCTGAAAGACGGCCACTGCACGGTGGAGATGGACAATGGTGGCCAGATCGCCGTCAGCGTCCGCATCGATCAGGCGTCGCGCAGTGCCGTCATCGATTTCACGGGCACCAGCGCCCAGCTGCCAGACAATTTCAATGCCCCCTTCTCCGTCGCACAGGCCGCCGTTCTCTATGTTTTCCGGTGTTTGGCTGGCAGTTCGCTGCCGATGAACGATGGCTGCATGCGCCCGTTGCAGGTGATCGCGCCGGCCGGCACGCTGCTGCGCCCCGCGCCGCCTGCTGCCGTGGTGGCCGGCAATGTCGAAACCAGCCAGATCATCACCGATGCCCTGTTTGGTGCGCTGGGCCAGCTGGCAGCATCGCAGGGCACGATGAACAATTTCACCTTCGGCAACGCGGCCCACCAATATTACGAGACGATCTGCGGCGGTGCCGGTGCCGGAAACGGTTTCGCTGGCGCCACCGCGGTGCAGACGCACATGACCAACAGCCGCCTCACCGACCCCGAAATCCTGGAAACGCGCTTTCCGGTATTGGTTGAAGAATTCGCCACAAGAGCCTGTTCTGGCGGGGTCGGGACTTTTCCCGGTGGCGATGGCGTCATCCGCCGCATCCGCTTCCGCGAGGCGATGACAGCATCCCTCCTCTCCGGCCGGCGGCGCACACGGCCGTTCGGTCTGGCTGGTGGCGGCGATGCCCAACCCGGCAGCGCCCGGGTCGAACGCAGCGATGGCCGCATCGAACCGCTGGCCGCCTGTGGCCGCGCCGAACTGGCCGCTGGCGACTGCATCGTGATCGAAACCCCCGGCGGCGGCGGATACGGCGCATGACGCTGTCGCTGTGGCCGCTGGTCGGCATCGCCATTGTCGTCATCGGCTTTGCCATCCGCGCCCACCCGCTGGCCGTGGTCATCGCTGCCGCCTTCGGTTCGGGCCTCGGCGCCGGTCTGTCGATCCCGGAGGTGATTGCGGCGATGGGCAAGGCCTTCCACCAGAACCGCTATGTCTCGGTGCCGTGGCTCACCTTGCCGGTGATCGGCCTGCTCGAACGGGCCGGCCTGCAGGAACAGGCCTCAGCGCTCATCTCCCGGACCAGGGCGGCAACAGCCTCGCGCATCCTGTTGATCTATCTGGGCCTGCGCCAGATCACGGCGGCACTGGGCCTCACCCAGATTGCCGGCCATGCCCAGACCGTGCGCCCGCTGCTGGCCCCGATGGTCGAGGCCGCGTCAGAACGCGACAATCCGGCCATCACCGAACCGGAACGCAACGACGTGAAGGCCATGGCGGCGGCCACCGACAATGTCGGCATCTTCTTTGGAGAGGATATCTTCCTCGCCATTGCCTCCATCCTGCTGATCAAGGGCTTCCTGGAAAGCGCGAATATCATCGTGCAACCGCTTGAATTGTCGGTGTGGGCGATCCCGACGGCCATCGCCGCCTTCGCCGTCCACGGCACCCGCCTGTGGCGCATGGGGCGGGCGAAATGATTGGCTTGCCCGCCCTTTATGCTCTTACGGGCCTGATGTTCGGCGGCTGGGCGATCGCCACCCTGCTTGATCGCGGCCACGGCAAGCGCTTGGCTGGCGCGGCCTTCTGGGGGCTGCTGGCGGTCGAATTCCTCGCTGGTGATGCCCTGGGCGACATGGGCAACGGCGTGCTGCTGCTGGCGCTGGTGGCGCTGGCGCTGGCCGGCGCGCCCGGCAAGGGCCAAGCCGCCACCACGACCCCAGCCGAGCGTCAGGCCTCCGCCCGGCGCCGGGGCAACCGCCTGTTCCTGCCGGCGCTGATCATGCCCGGCGTGGCGCTGGCCGGCACTTTCGTTTTTCCGGCACTCGGCAATCTCGTTGATCCCAAGCAGGTCACGCTGGTCAGCCTCGGTCTGGGCGCCCTGATCGCGGTTGCCGTGCTGATGATCTGGCTTCGCCCGCCCAACAGCGCACCGGTCGGCGAAGGCCGCCGCCTGGCCGAAGGCGTGGGCTGGGCGATGGTGTTGCCGCAGCTGCTCGCCAGCCTGGGAGCGCTGTTTACCGTGACCGGCGTTGGCGACATCGTCGGCAGCCTCGCCCCTCTTGCCATCCCGGACGGCAGCCGGCTGGCGGCAGTGGTGGCCTTCACCGGCGGCATGGCCGTCTTTACCATCCTGATGGGCAACGCCTTTGCCGCCTTCCCGGTGCTGATGGGCGGCATCGGCCTGCCGGTGCTGGTGCAGGCCATGGGTGCCAGCCCGGTGGTGGTGGGCGCGGTCGGCATGCTCGCCGGTTTCTGCGGCACGCTGCTCAGCCCGATGGCGGCCAATTTCAACATCGTGCCGGCGGCACTGCTCGGCCTGCCCGACCGTTATGCAGTCATCCGCGCGCAATGGGCAACCGCCGTGCCCTTGTGGCTGTTCAACACGGCGATGATCTGGGGATTTGCGTTTCGATGAAGCTCGACAGGGATCAGGCCGCCCGCATGGCCGGCATCGCGCTGGGCCATGTCACCCGCGAATATCCGCACAAGCTCGATCATGTCATGGCCGGCGACGCCGATGCCCGCACGCCGCGCGATCTGCACCCGATGTTCTTTGGCAGCTTCGATTGGCACAGCTGCGTTCACGGCTGGTGGCTGCTGATGCGGCTGCTGCACGATTTTCCGGATCATGCCCGCGCCGCAGACACACGGGCGCTGGCCGCCGAAACCTTCACGGCAGACAAGGTCGCAATCGAGCGTGCCTATCTCGCCCGGCCGGAATCGCGCGGGTTCGAACGGCCCTATGGTTGGGCGTGGCTGCTGATGTTGCACGCCGAAATGGCCCGTGCCAACAATGCGCTGGCACCGGTTCTTGAACCTTTCGCGCAGGATTTTGCCCAGCGCATGGCGGGAATGCTGGCCAGCTTCACCTATCCCATCCGCACCGGCAGCCACGGCAATACCGCCTTTGCGCTGGTGCTGGCGGCGCAGTGGGCGGCCAGCCACGATCGCGCCCTGTTCGATCAGATGGCCGACGTCGCGCAACGCTGGTTTGGCGGCGATGCCGGCGCGCAGGCCTGGGAGCCGGATGGCGATGCCTTCCTGTCGCCCACGCTGATGGAGGCGCTGGCGATGGCGACCCTCCTGCCCGCTGAGCGCTTTCGCCCGTGGTTTGCCGCCTTCCTGCCCGATGCCACCGCGCAGAAACCCGAAAGCCTGTTCACCCCGGCCACCGTGTCCGACCGCTCCGATGGCAAGATCGCCCACCTTGATGGCCTCAACCTGTCGCGGGCCTGGGCCTTCCGCCGGCTGGCGCGGGCGCTGGCGGCCGACGATCCCGCCGGGCCAGTGCTGCTGGCCGCGGCCGAGGCGCACATGGCCGTCGCCCTGCCCCACATTGCCGGTGATTATGCCGGTGAACATTGGCTGGCCAGCTTTGCGCTGCTGGCATTGACCGCCTGATGCGGCGGCGGCTGGCCTGGGTGCTGGTCGCCACGCTGGCGTTTGCGGCGCTGCTGCTCGGTTGGTCCACCTGGCACGCGGCGATGTTTGGCGTCACCAGCCCGGCGCCACCGCGCGCAGCGGCCATCGAACTGCCACCGCCGCCGCCATCGGTGATCGCGTTGCCTGTGCGTCTGCCGATGGCGTTGCTGCGCGATGCGCTGGAGCGGGCGGTGCCCACCACTCTGTGGGCCATCGACGAGCCCGGCAAGGTCTGCATCCCGGCTCAGCGCCTGAAGCTGTTCGATGCCCGGCTGAAAGTGACGCCCGATATCCGCTGCCGCATCGTTGGCACTGTCACGCGCGGGCCGATCCGGCTGACCGGGCGCGGCGATCGGCTGGTGGCGGAATTGCCGCTGTCGGCCGTGATCGCCGCGCGCGATATCGGCGGCATCATCAAGGCCGAAACCGCCACCGCCGTTGCCGTGATCACCGCCGATGTGCGCCCGGATGTCGGCCCGGATGGCAGCCCGCTGTTTCGCCTGCGCCTGCGGTATGATTGGCAGCTGGAACCGGGCGTGACCGTGCTGGGCCAGCGCATCCGCCTCACCGAACGGGCCGAGCGCGAACTGGCGCCGGTGCTGGCCAGGGCCGAGAAGGACTTGTCGAAACAGCTGGTCGGCCCGGTACAGGCGCAGCTGGCGCAGATCTGGCGCAGCGGTTTCACCGTCCAGCCGATCAACAAGCGCAACCCGGCCGCCTGGCTGCGGCTGACGCCCCGGCAACTTGCTGCCGGCCGCATCCGCGCCAGCCGCGATACCATCACCATCGATGTCGAACTGACCGCGCTGACCGAGGTGCAGCTGGGCACGCAGCCCGCCCCGCCCGAACCGACGCCACTGCCGGCGGTGACCCCGGCCAGCGGGAAACGCGGCCTTGTCATCAATGTCGCCGTACTTTCCGATTATGCCACGCTGGAAGCCCTGATCAACAAGGCGCTGGCCAAGCTGTCTGCACGCGGCATCGATGTGCCGGATTATGGCCGGGTGCGGGTGAAATTCCGCCGGCCGGTGCTGTATGGCACCCCAGATGGCCGCCTGGCGCTGGGGCTGGACGTGGTGGCGCGCGGGCCGCGGCAATGGCTCGACACCAAAGGGCGGGTGTGGCTGACGGCGCGCGCCGAAACGGCACCGGGCAACGAGACGGTGCTGATCCGCGACATGCAGTTGTTCACCACTGCCGCGAAGGACCGGCAATTGCCGCTATTGCTTGCCGTGGCGCAGGCCCCCGTGGTCCGCGCCACGCTGGAAAACGCGCTGACGCAGGATTTCGGGCAGGATTACCACCAGTTGCTGGCCCGCATCGATACCGCGCTGATGGCGGTGCCGGTCGGCAATTTCCGGCTGACAGCGACGTTGGACCAGGTGCAGCACGGCAAGGTGCTGGCCCTTGGACAGGGCGTATATCTGCCGGTCGCCGCGCGCGGCAGCGCCCGGCTCGATTACGCGCCGCGATAAGGCGGCTTGCCGCCGCGCGGGCCACCGGGGCCGCGCGGGCGCGGTGGCGGGCGATCCTGCCGATACTGCGGCGGGCCGGCCGGGCTGATGTCGATCTGGTCCTCGGCGCTGCGGCCCTGGCGGCTGGCGTGGCGCTTGAGCGCGACCACAAAGCGTTCGGCCATGTCGGGATGGATTTCGACCAAGGTTTCCGACGGCATGATGCGGATCGTGCCGATATCGGGCTTGGTCACGCCGCCACGCCGGCACAGCAGCGGAATGATCCAGCGCGGATCGGCATTTTGGCGACGGCCGACATCCAGCCGGAACCACACGCCGGCACGATCATCCTGACCGCGCGGGGCCCCACGACCCGCGTCATTGCCCTCGCGGCGGTCGCGCCGTTCGGCACGCGGCGCCGGGCCGGCATCCACCAGCTCTTCGGCCTGCGGCAGGCGGGCCCGGTGCACACGCACCAGCGCCGCGGCGATCTCGTCGACGCCGTGCCGGGTCAGCAATTCCTCGCCCAGCCGCTTGTCTTCTTCATCCAACGCACCAATGCCCTCGCCGATGCTTTCCAGCAGGCGAGCCCGGTCCTGAACGGCGATGGCCTCCTGCGTCGGCACCGGCGTCCATTCCGCCTTCACCCCGGCGCCGTGCAGCATGCGCTCGACGCGGCGACGCGCCGGATAGGGCACGATCAGCACGGCCGTGCCCTTCGCGCCGGCCCGGCCGGTGCGGCCCGATCGGTGCTGCAATGTCTCGGCATCGCGCGGCACCTCGACATGGATGACAAGGCTGAGGCCGGGCAGATCGATGCCGCGCGCCGCCACGTCGGTCGCCACGCACAGCCGCGCCCGGCGATCGCGCAGCGCCTGCAGGGCCTGGTTGCGTTCCGACTGGCTGTGCTCGCCCGACAGCGCGACGGCGGCAAAGCCGCGTTCCACCAGGCTGGCGTGCAGGCGGCGGACATTGTCGCGCGTGGCGCAGAACAGCATCGCCGTCGGCGCTTCGTGAAAGCGCAGCAGGTTGACAACAGCCGCCTCGATATCGGCCGGCGCGATGGCGACGCATTGATAGGTGATGTCGGCATGGGCGGTGGTGCGCCCGGCGGTCGACAGGCGCAGCGCGTCCTTCTGATAATCGCGCGCCAGTTCGGCAATGCCCCTGGGCATGGTGGCCGAGAACATCAGCGTGCGGCGTTCCGGCGGGGCAGCGTCGAGGATCTCTTCCAGATCCTCGCGGAAGCCCATGTCGAGCATCTCGTCGGCTTCATCCAGCACGACGACCTTGCAGGCGCCCAGCACCAGCGCGCCGCGTTCCAGGTGGTCGCGCAGGCGGCCGGGCGTGCCGACAACGATATGGGCGCCAGCGGCAAGCGCACGGCGCTCCACCTGCTGGTTCATGCCGCCCACGCAGGTGGCGATGCGGCCGCGCGCCGGGGCGTAGAGCCAATCGAGTTCCTTCGCCACCTGCAGCGCCAGTTCGCGCGTCGGCGCGATCACCAGCGCCAGCGGACGCGCGGGCGGCGGCAGCGTTTCACCGCCGGCCAGCAGATCATCGGCCATGGCCAGGCCAAAGGCGACCGTCTTGCCCGACCCCGTCTGCGCAGAAACCAGCAGATCACGCCCGCGCGCCTCTTCGGCGATCACGGCGGACTGGACGGGGGTGAGGTCTTCATAGCCGCGCGCGGCAATTGCCCGGGCCAGCGGCGCGGGGAGCGATTCCATTGTCATGGCGCGGCTATGACGCAAAAGGGCCGGAAAGGCGAATCGGCCCGCATGAAACATAGGAAAGGCGGCAGGTTGCCCCGCCGCCTCGCCAACGTTTCTTGAGGTCTGGGTTCAGTAGACTTCGAACAGCCCCGCCGCGCCCATGCCACCGCCGACGCACATCGTTACCACGACATATTTGGCACCGCGGCGCTTGCCCTCGATCAGGGCGTGGCCAGTGCAGCGCGCACCGGTCATGCCATAGGGGTGGCCGATGGAGATCGAGCCGCCGTTGACGTTGAGCAGATCGGGATCGATGCCCAGCACGTCGGCGCAGTGCAGCACCTGCACGGCAAAGGCCTCGTTCAGTTCCCACAGGCCGATGTCGTTCATCGTCAGGCCATTGGCCTTCAGCAGCTTGGGAATGGCATAGATGGGGCCGATGCCCATTTCATCCGGCTCCAGGCCGGCCACCGCCATGCCGCGATAGGCGCCCAGCGGGGTGAGGCCGCGACGGGCGGCTTCCTTGGCTTCCATCAGCACGCTGGCCGAGGCGCCATCGGAAAGCTGGCTTGCGTTGCCGGCGGTGATGCAACCGCCTTCGATCACCGGCTTCAGGCCCTTCAGGCCTTCCAGCGTGGTTTCCGGGCGGTTGCCTTCATCCTTGGTCAGGGTGATCTCGTGAGTGGTAACCTCCTTGGTCTCCTTGTTGACCATCGCCATCTGCGCGGTCATCGGCACGATTTCATCGTCGAACTTGCCGGCGGCCTGGGCCGCCGCCGTCCGCATCTGGCTCTGATAGCCATATTCGTCCTGGCGATCGCGGCTGACGTTGTAGCGCTTGGCGACAACCTCGGCGGTCTGCAGCATCGGCATGTGGATGTTGGGGTGCATCGCGACCAGGCTGGGATCGGAGCCGACGCGCATCTTGTCGTTCTGCACCATCGAGATGCTGTCGACGCCGCCGCCGACGCAGATGGTCATGCCGTCGACGATGATCTGCTTGGCCGCCGTCGCGATCGACATCACGCCCGAAGAACACTGGCGGTCCATCGACTGGCCCGACACGGTGACCGGCAGGCCGGCGCGCAGCAGCGACAGGCGGGCGATATTGCCGCCCTGCACACCCTGCTGCAGGGCGCAGCCCATCACCACGTCATCGACTTCGGCACCATCGATGCCGGCGCGCTTCACGGCATGGGCGATGGCGTGGCCGGCGAGCGTCGGCGACGGGGTGGCGTTGAAGGCGCCGCGATAGGCGCGGCCAATCGGGGTGCGGGCGGTGGAAACGATGACGGCTTCACGCATGGCAAATTCCTTTCAGGATCAGATGGGGGCTCAACCGACGTATTGCAGGGTGATCCATTCGGCGGCGAGCGCCGGCTTGGTCTCGCCATCGATCTCGACCGTGATGGCGGTGGTGGTCTGCCAGGCGCCATCCGGGCGCTGGGACACGTCGGTGATGGTGAAGCGGCCGCGAACACGCTTGCCGGATTTCACCGGCGCCATGAACCGCACCTTGTTGAGACCATAATTGACCCCCATGCGGGTGCCCTTGATGCCGGGCATCGCCGAATAGGCCATGACCGAAAGCAGGCTGAGCGTCAGATAGCCATGGGCAATGGTGGTGCCGAACGGCGTCTGCGCGGCGAGTTCGGGATTGACGTGGATGAACTGGTGATCGCCCGTCACCTCGGCAAAGGCGTCGATCTTGGATTGCGGCACGTCGATCCAGTCCGACACGCCCACTTCGCTGCCCGCCAGCGCGCGATATTCATCCAGAGTCAGTGATTTTCCGGCCACGCCTGTCTCTCCCCAATGGCGATATTTGCCCCAGCCTAGGCGCCGCTTCACGCGCACGTCAACCCGCCAGAATCGTGGTTAAAGGGCCGGCGTTAACCCTCTGATTGATTTCAATTAACCATAATCAGGCGTTAATGGCGATGGGCATTGGCCGGGCTCAACCGGCCCTCAATTGCCAGGAATTGCCCGATGACCCGCCACATGCTTGCCGCCTTCGCCTTCGCCGCCGTGGCGATGATCGCCAGTGCCGATGCCGGCGCCGTCACCGTCTCCAGCATCGGCGGTGCGCCCGATCCCGGCCCCCGCCCGGGCGAGGAGCTGGTGGTGACCTTTGATGCCCCCAGCGCACCCGGTTTCCGCTGGAGCGGCGGGCTGGCGACGGCGCGGGGCACGGCTCGCGGTCTGAACACCGCGCCGGCCATGAACCGCAGCACCTATGGCTATGTCTCCAGCCGCAATCGCGATCCGGTGGCGACCCTGCACACCCCGGCACTCTCTTCGATCAGCTTCTACTGGGGCACGATGGACAGTCACAACTGGATGTGGGTGCTGGGACCGGACGAACGGCAACTGGCCTTCCTCCATCTCGGCAATCTTGATCGCGGCAACGAGCGCTTTGCCGGCGGCCCCGGCACCAACCGACGCGTGGTGATCACCGCCGGGCCGGGCGAAACCATCCGCGGCCTGCGTTTCTGGGCGCGCGGCGCGGCATTCGAGTTTGACGATTTCGCCGCCACGATGGCCAGCGCGGCAGCTGCAGCGGGTGCGGTGCCCGAACCTGACAGCTGGGCGATGATGATCGCCGGAATGGGTCTGATCGGCCTCGTTGCGCGCCGCCGCCGAACACCGCCTGGCATCATTTCTGACGATAAGGTTAACATCCTGTGAATTCTGCTTTTGCGTCGGAATTATTTCTGATACGTAAACGTTGAGTAAACAGGGAGTGTGGATGATGAAGCGTTGCATAATGGGATTGTTGGCCGCCGTCGGCATGGCGTCGGCCGCACAGGCGGTGACCGTGACCGGCACGTTCGGTGCCCCCGATCCGGGCCCGGCTGCGGGCCAGACCATCGTGATCAGTTTTGATGGCCCCAGTGCCGCCGGCTACTCCTGGTCGGGCGGGCTCGCCACCAGCTGCAGCTCGAGCAGTGCCGCCGCCATGCCGGCGGTTGGCCCAGGTGGCACGGCCAGCTGCTTCGGCTATGTCTCCAGCGCGATCAATCCGAACAGCGCGACGCTCTCGACGCCGAACCTGTCGTCGATCAGCTTCTACTGGGGCTCCATCGACGCTTACAACTTCGTCGACGTCCTTGGCGCCGGCGGTGCAACGTTGCTGAGCATCTCGGGCAGCACGCTGCCGCCGTCCAATGGCAACCAGGGCCTGCCGCAGACCAACCGCCGGGTCAACTTCATTGCCGGCGCTGGCGAAGTGATCACGGGCCTGCGCCTGCGTTCGACCGGCGTCGCCTTTGAATTCGACAATTTTGCTGCCGCGGAAGTCCTTGATCCCGGTGGCGGCGCGGTGCCGGAACCGGCAACCTGGGCGATGCTGCTCAGCGGCTTCGGCCTTGTCGGCGTTTCGGCACGCCGTCGCCGCCGTACCGTCGCCGCCTGACCATCTTCGGCACGCTGCTGAGCGCTGCCGAGGTCCAATTATCGCCGGCACGCCGACCATGGGTCAGCGTGCCGGCGATTGCTTTTTCGGCCGCCGCCTTTGGTCGGCAAGGGATGGTGACGCAGCCCGCGGGCCCGCCTAAACCACCGCCATGATCGAATCGACCTCCGCCGCCCGCGCCCCGATGCGCGCGCTCCACCGCGCTGCCGAACCCGATGTGCTGGCCACACTGCTGCCCGCCGCCACGCTGGATCCTGCCACCCGCACTGCCGTCGAGGGCCGGGCCAGGGCATTGCTCGCCGATCTGCGCGCCGCGCAGGGATCGGGCTGGGTCAACCGCTTCCTGCATCAGTATCAGCTCAATACCGCCGAGGGCGTGGCACTGCTCAGCCTGGCTGAAGCCTTTCTGCGCGTGCCCGACACCGCCACTGCCGACCTGCTGATCCGCGACAAGCTGGGCACGCCTGACTGGTCGGATCACCTGGGCGATTCCGATTCCGCGCTGGTCAATTCCGCCACCTGGGGCCTTGTCATCACCCGCGCGCTGGTCGCCGATGATGGCCGCGCCAGCGTGCTGAAGCGGCTGATCGCTCGTGCCGGCGAACCCTTCGTACGGCAGGGCGTTGGTGCTGCCATGCGGCTGATGGGCCAGGTGTTCGTGATGGGCCGCACCATCGAGGAGGCGCTGGCCCGCGCAGACGACAAGGACAATCGCGGCTTTACCGCCAGTTTCGACATGCTGGGCGAAGCGGCGCGCACCTTTGCCGATGGCCAGCGCTATTTCGACAGTTACAAGGCTGCCATCGCCGCCGTCGGCCGCCAGGCCAATCGCGCCAATGCGATCACGGCCCGGCATTCGATCTCGGTCAAGCTGTCTGCACTGCATCCGCGCTATGAAACCGCGCACGCCGCCACCTGCGTGCCCGAACTGATCGCCATGCTGAACGATCTGGCCGATGCAGCGGCTGCCGCCGGCATCGGCCTGACGGTCGATGCCGAGGAGCAAGACCGGCTGGAAATGAGCCTCGACATCATTGCCGCCGTCGCCCGCACGCCCCGTCCGGGCTGGGGTGGTCTGGGCATGGCCATCCAGGCCTATGGCAAGCGCGCCCGCGCCGTCATCGCCTGGGCTGGTGCGCTGGCCGGCGAGATTGGCGAACAGCTGACCGTGCGGCTGGTGAAAGGCGCCTATTGGGACAGCGAGATCAAGCGCACGCAGGAACAGGGGCTGGCCGACTATCCGCTGTTCACGAGGAAGGCCGCGACCGATGTTTCCTACCTCGCCTGCGCGGCTGACATGCTGGCCGATCGCCGCCTCTATCCGGCGTTCGCCACCCACAATGCGCTCACCGTAGCCACCATCCAGGAATGGGCCACGCAGCAGGGCCGCACCGATTTCGAATTCCAGCGCCTGCACGGCATGGGCGAAGGCCTGTTCGAACGGTTGGTGCGTGAACAGGGCCTGCGCTGCCGCACCTATGCGCCGGTCGGCGGCCACCGCGATCTGCTCGCCTATCTCGTGCGCCGCCTGCTCGAAAACGGCGCCAACTCCAGCTTTGTCCACCAGTTGGCCGATGCCAATGTCAGCGACGATGAACTGCTGGCCGATCCGGCGGTGAAGATCCGTGGGCTGGGCGGCAGCCCGCACCCGTCGATCCCGCTGCCGGCCGCGCTGTATGGCGAGAGCCGCCGCAACAGCACCGGCATAGATCTGGCCGATGCGGGCGTGCTCGCTGACTTGGCCGCTCATGTGGCTGGATTTGCGCTGCCGGGAGCCCCTGCCCCGGTTGACGTCGCCGCCACCATCGCTGCGGCCCACGCCGGCTTTGCCGACTGGGCGCGCCAGCCGGTTGCCGCGCGCGCCGTCGTGCTCGACCGCCTGGCCGACCTGATGGAACGTGACGCCCGCGACCTGATGGCGGCGCTGGTGATCGAGGCGAAGAAGACCCTGCCCGATGCGCTGGCCGAAGTGCGCGAGGCGGTCGATTTCTGCCGCTATTACGCCGCGGAGGCCCGCCGCATCATGGTGCCGACCCTGCTCCCCGGCCCCACGGGTGAAAGGAACGAACTGCACCTTGCCCCGCGCGGCGTGTTCGCGGCGATTGCGCCGTGGAACTTCCCGCTCGCCATCTTCCTTGGCCAAGTTTCGGCCGCGCTGGTCGCCGGCAACGCCGTCGTTGCCAAGCCGGCGCCGCAGACGCCGGTTATCGCCGCGATGGCGCGCGCGCTGGCGCTGGAAGCCGGCGTGCCGCCAGACGTGTTCGGCCTCGTCACCGGCGGCGGCGAGGTCGGCGATGGGCTGGTTCGTCACCCCCGCGTCATGGGCGTCGCCTTCACCGGCTCCACCGCGACCGCCCGTCGCATCGCCCGCGCCCTGCTGGATGATGAAACCCGCCCGCTGGTGCCGCTGATCGCGGAAACCGGCGGCATCAACGCCATGATCGTCGATTCGACCGCACTCACCGAACAGGTGGTGGCCGATGTCATCACGTCCGCCTTCCGTTCCGCCGGCCAGCGCTGTTCGGCACTGCGCCTGCTGCTGGTTCAGGACGACGTGGCGGATCGCACATTGGCGATGCTGAAGGGAGCGATGGATTGCCTGGTGCTGGGCGACACGCGCGATCCGGCCGTTGACGTTGGCCCGGTGATCGATGCCGCCGCGTTTGATCGGCTGGAAACCTATCGCCAGGGCCAGAAGAACCGCTGGATCCACGCGATGCCGGCCAGCGACACGCCCAACCTGGTGCCGCCCACGATCATCCAGCTGGACGCCGCCACCGATCTCAAGGCCGAATGGTTCGGGCCACTGCTGCACGTCGCCACCTGGCCGGCGGGCAGGCTGGCGGAAACCGTCGCCGCCATCAACGCCAGCGGCTATGGCCTGACCATGGGCCTGCACAGCCGCATCGCCAGCGTGGCGGCCGAGGTCACGGGCCTGGCCGAAGTCGGCAATCTTTACATCAACCGGTCGATGATCGGGGCCGTGGTGGGCAGCCAGCCGTTTGGCGGCGAAGGCCTGTCGGGCACCGGCTTCAAGGCCGGCGGGCCGCACTATCTCTACCGCTTCCTCACCGAACGCACCGTGTCCACCGACACGACCAGCGCCGGCGGCAACGCCACGCTGCTCAGCATTGACGATGATGCCTAACGGCTGCGGTCACTGATCTGGGTGGGGTCGATCAGCGTGCCATCGGGTGCGGCGGTGAACGTCGTCTGGGTCGGATAGGCGAATTCCACCTTCAGCTCGGCAAAGCGGCGCAGGATGGCGATGGCAACCGCTTGCCGCGCGTTCAGCATGACGCCGAGATCGGGGACGGTGACGAAGAAGATCAGCTCGTAATCGATGCTGGAGGCGGCAAAGGCGGCAAAGCTGGCGCGATCGAACCGGCAATCGGGCACGGCGCTCACGATGGCCTCCAGCTCGCCGGGCAGCGCCGCCAGCACGTCGGGCGGGGTCTGATAGGTCAGGCTCAGGATCATCGCGACCCGCCGTTCCTCGATGCGGCGCAAATTGGCCACCTGCTGTTCCAGCAGCTTGGTGTTGGCCATCACCAGCTGCTCGCCCGACAGCGCGCGGATGCGGGTGGTCTTCAGGCCGATATGTTCGACAGTGCCGACCGACGTGCCGTAACTGATCGTATCCCCCACCCGGAACGGCCGGTCGAACAGGATGGCGAGCGCGGCGAACAGGTCGGAAAAGATGCCCTGCGCGGCAAGGCCGATGGCGATGCCGCCAACGCCAAGGCCGGCGACCAGAGCGGTGACATTCACCCCCAGGTTGTCGAGCACCAGGATCGCCGCCAGCAGCCAGACGACGACGTTCACCAGCACGGTGATGACGCCCATCGCGCTGCCCAGGGCGCTGTGATCCTCGGCAGTGCCGTTGCCGGCCTTGCGCCTGATCAGGCCCAGCACCAGTTCGCGCAGCCACAGCGCGCCCTGCACCGCCATGGCGATGGTAAACAGCGTATCGGCCAGTGCCATCAGCGCCCCCGGCGGGGCAACGGCATGGGTGGCCGCGTCAAAGGCCACAGTGCCCAGGAACAGCACCATCGTGCGCCCGACCAGCGCGCGCAGCAGGCTGGGATGCCCGCCCGCCTCTGCCGGCAGAAAGCGCAGCAGGCCGGCCCGCAGCAGCCACAGGCCGGTGAACACCGCCAGACCGAACGCCACCCCGACCAGGGCCTCGCTGCTGTCATTGCTCAGCCAGTCGATGCTGGTCATGAAGGCCGATTCGACCCGGGTGACGGCACGGGCGACGGGATCACTGCCCAGCAGCATCACGCCGTCGCCTCCGCCAGCGCCGGGGCCAGCCAGCCGACCCGGCGCACGCTCACCCGCGCCTCGCCCAGCGTCAGCGTCTTGTCTGCCTCCTCCAGACGCAGATGCACGAAGGCCGCCTGCCCCCGCCGGCTGCGGAGCTTGCCGCAGGCACGGCCCTGCCCATCCTTCACCTCGACCGCATCACCGGGATCGCCGTCGATCGTCACCGGCACCAGCCGCCGCTGCACCTTGTCGCGGTGGTGCATGCGCGCCGTGTTCTCCTGGCCGACATAACAGCCCTTGGTAAAACTGACGCCGTTCAGCAGATCAGCGCCGGTTTCCAGCCACAGCAGGTCGTCACTGCCCACATCATCACTGTCGGGCACGCCAATTTCGTGGCGGTGCGCGTCCCACGCCCGCGCGCCGTCGGGCGCATCGCCGGCCTTGCCGATCCAGCGTGCGCCGAGCGCCGGCCAACGCGGGTCCAGCCGCGTATCGGCCGGCCACATTGCCAGCACGGCCAGATCGTCGCGGCGCGTGATGGTGACGGCGCGGCGCAATCTGTACATCGTCAGGCGCTTCGCCAGCGCATCGGCCTTGGCTGCGGCCCCATCGATCAGCACGCCATCATCGCCGCCATCATGCAGGATGAAATCAAACAAAGCCTTGCCCTGCGGTGAGAGCAGCCCGGCATAGACGGCGCGATCGGGCGCCAGCAGGCCGGCATCATGGGTGATCAGGCCCTGCAGGAAATCGCGGGCGTCGGCACCGGCAACAGCGATCACGGCGCGGTTTTCAAGGCGAACGGGGGTCATGCCCCCACAGATAGGCATGTGCGACGGCTTTGGGAATGGCGCGCACAAAAGCCCACCGCACGGCGCTTGACTTTCACCGCAGCTTTCCCCAATGGGAGCGCCTTCGCCGCGCCGGCCATGGCCTCGCGTGGGCACCACTGTTTTTCGGAACCGGAACCATGGCCAAGCCGACGACCATCAAGATCAAGCTCGTGTCCACCGCCGACACCGGCTATTATTACGTCACCAAGAAGAACCCGCGCACGCAGACCGACAAGCTGCTGTTCCGCAAGTATGACCCGGTGGCGCGCAAGCACGTCGAATTCAAGGAAGCCAAGATCAAGTAAGCGCCGACGCGCTGGCTTTCTGGCTGCAACGGGGCTGGCGGAAACGCCGGCCCTTTTTGCGTTTCCCCTGTGCGGCTTCGCCCGCTTGGCAGCGCGTGCCGCAGCGTCTAGGGCAAATGCCGTGCTGCGTGACCGCCCCTCTCCTTCCGATCCGGCCGTGCTGGCGTTGCAGGCGCTTGCCCAGGTGGCCGGTGACGAGAACATGGGCCCGCGCTTCCTGGCGTTGACCGGCATGGATGTCGCCGAACTGCGCGCCAAGGCGGGCGAACCGGCAACCCTGGTGGCGCTGCTGGATTATCTGATGGCCAACGAACCCGATCTGGTCGCCACGGCCGAGGCCATCGGAGTGACGCCCGAACAACTGGCCGGCGCCGCGCGCGCTCTGGGAGGTGAATGGTGAAGGCCCGCCCGCTCATCGTGTCTGATTGCGATGGCGTGCTGCTGCACTTCATCGCGCCCTTCATCGATTATCTGCGCGACATCCACGGCTACAGTCTCAAGATGGAAAGCTTCGCGCTCACCGGCAATGTCCGCCGCCCCGATGGCAGCGCGGTGGAAGGCCATGAATTCCCGCCGCTGCTCGATGGCTTCTTCACCACCCATATGCCGCAGCAGACACCGATTCCCGGCGCAGCCGATGCGCTCCAGCATCTGGCGCGGTCGTGCGACGTGGTGGTGCTCACCAACATCGCCGATCACCATGCCGAACGCCGCACCGCCGAGCTGCAGCGCATGGGAATGCCCTATCCCGTCATCGGGAACCAGGGCGGCAAGGGCCCGCCGCTGAAGAAGCTGCTCGACGAATTCCAGCCGTCCGAAGCCATCTTCATCGACGATCTGCCGCCCAACCACACATCGGTGAAAACCCACGTGCCGCACGTCCACCGCCTGCACATGGTGGCCGAGCACGAGGTGCGCCACATCATCCCGCAATCGCCCGACGCCCACGCCCGCCACGATGACTGGCCGGCGATGCTGTCCCACATCGAAACCATCCTGAAAGGCTGATCCATGACCCCCGAAGACAAGCTTGCCCAACTCGGCATCACCCTGCCCAATGCCGCCGCGCCGGCCGCCAACTATGTGCCCACCGTCACCGCCGGCAGCCTCATGCACATCAGCGGCCAGATCCCGTTTGCCGAGGATGGCAGCCTGATGAAGGGCCGCCTGGGCGAGAGCGTCGACGTCGCCTATGGCCAGGCCGCCGCCCGCCGCTGCGCCGTCGGCCTGATCGCCCAGATGAAGACCGCGCTGGGCGATCTTTCCCGCGTCAAGCGCGTGGTGAAGCTGGGCGTGTTCGTGTCCAGCCACCCGGATTTCACCGACCAGCCGGAAGTGGGCAATGGCGCGTCTGACCTGATGGTCGAGGTGTTCGGCGATGCCGGCCGCCATGCCCGCGCCGCCGTGGGTGTGGCCGTGCTGCCGCGCGGCGTCGCCGTCGAAGTTGATGCGGTGATCGAGATCGCCTGATGGAATGGCGCGTGCGCGTTGCCGGCAAGGCCAGCGAGATATCGCTGGCTGACTGGAACGCCTGCGCCGGGCCATCGAATCCGTTCGCGCAGGCTGAATTCTTCCGCGCTTTGGAGGATTCGGGCAGCGCCACCGCGCGCACCGGCTGGCAACCGGTGCACCTGGTTGCCGACGATGATGCCGGCCGCCCCGCCGGCATCATGCCCTGCTATCTGAAGACGCACAGCCAGGGCGAATATGTGTTCGATCACGCCTGGGCCGATGCGTTCGAGCGGGCGGGCGGGCGCTATTATCCCAAGTTGCAGGCCGCCTTTCCGTTCACGCCGGCCACGGGGCCGCGCCTGCTGCTGCGCGATCCCGCCGCCGGCCCGGCGCTGATCCGCGCCGCCGAGCAGGTGGCAGCCAGCAATGATTTTTCCAGCGTCCACGCCACCTTCATCACGCCGGAACAACAGCCGCTGTTCCGCGATGCCGGCTGGCTGATGAGAACGGGCGAGCAATTCCACTGGCAGAACGACAATTACCGCGATTTCGCCGAATTCCTCGCCGCCCTGTCCTCCTCTCGCCGCAAGATGATCCGCAAGGAGCGGGAGCGTGCGGTGGCCGGGCTGGAGATCGTGCATCTGACCGGCCGCGACATCACGGAGGCGCACTGGGATGCGTTCTGGACCTTCTATCAGGACACCGGCGCCCGCAAATGGGGCCAGCCTTATCTGAAGCGCAGCTTTTTCAGCCTGATCGGCGAGGCGATGGGTGACCGCACACTGCTCATGCTCGCACTGCGCGGCAGCCGGCCGGTGGCGGGCGCGCTGAATTTCATCGGGGATGAATGCCTCTATGGCCGCTACTGGGGCTGCACGGAGGATGTGCCCTTCCTGCATTTCGAGCTTTGCTATTATCAGGCCATCGACTGGGCGATCGCCAATGGCCGCGCCCGCGTTGAAGCCGGCGCGCAAGGCCAGCACAAACTGGCGCGCGGTTACCGGCCCACCCCGGTGATTTCGGCGCATTTCATTCCCAACCCCGGCTTCCGCCAGGCCGTTGCCGATTATCTTGCCCGCGAAACCCGTGCGGTGATCGAGGAAATCGAGTATCTCGACCAGCATGGCCCGTTCAGGCAGGCGTAAGCCGGCCCGGTGTCAGGAGTGTTGATGCGTCTGCTACCTGCCTTTGCCATGCTGCTGGCCGCCACCCCTGCCGTTGCGACCGAAGTCGTGCGCTTGTCCGACAGCCAGCGCGATGCCGTGATCGCCGCCGCCGCCAATGGGCCGGAGCGTGATCCCGTGCTCACCCCCGAACAGGCCCGGCGCGAATCGGTGCTGAACCGTTCGCTCTATCCCGAATTCTATGCCGAAGGTGGCAGCCAGGTGCGTGACCGCAAGGTGCATGGCGAAATGACCATGTTCGCCGGCAGCGGCGGCACCTTCGGCATGGCCGGCACCGCCGTGGTGCCGGTGGGCGAAACCGGCAGCGCCGCCATTTCCGTGATGAAGGGCACCAGCCGCTGGGGCGGGCTGTCAGGCGTCAGCCTCGGCTATTCCAGCAACGACAGCAACTTGCTGATCGGCAACGGTTTTGGCGGTTTTGGATACGGGCAAGGCCTCGGCATCTTCGGGCGCGGGCCGTGGACGACGCCCTATGGCCAGAGCTGGAATCCTGCCCTCCAGATGCGCCGCCGTTAAAGCGCGATATTGTCGATCAGCCGCGTGGTACCGATCACGCCGGCCCCCATCAGCCGCGCACCCGGCTGTGCTGCGCCAAGGCTGTGCAGCGTCTCGCCATCGACCAGTTCCAGATAATCCAGCCGCACGAAGCCGGCGGCCTTGATTGTGCGCTCCCCCGCAGCCAGCGCGGCCGCCACCGGCATCCCGGCCAGGATCGCATCGCGCGTCGCCATCAGCGCCCGTGGCAGCGCCAGCGCGCGTTGGCGTTCATCGGCCGACAGATAGGCGTTGCGGCTGGACAGCGCCAACCCGTCATCATCGCGCACGATGGCGCAGCCGTGGATTTGGGTGCCGATATCCAGATCGGCGGCCATCCGCCGGATGATCGCCAGCTGCTGCCAGTCCTTCTCGCCAAACACCGCGTCGTCGGCCTCCGCCGCGCTCAGCAGCTTGGCCACCACGGTTGCGACGCCATCGAAATGGCCGGGGCGCACTCGCCCGCACAGCAGATCGGGCAGGCCCGACACGCGCACGAAGCTGGCAAAGCCCGGCGGATACATGGTGGCGACATCAGGCGCATAGAGGAGGCTGCAGCCCGCCCCGGCCAGCTTCACCGCATCGCCGGCCTCATCACGGGGGTAGCGATCGAGATCCTCGCCCGGCCCGAACTGCTTCGGGTTCACGAAGATGGAGGCGACCGCGACATCAGCCAACGTCAACGCCTTCGTCACCAGCGCCAGGTGGCCGGCGTGCAGCGCGCCCATGGTTGGCACCAGCGCGACTCGCTTGCCCTCAGCGCGCCAGGCGCGGACGGCGGCGCGCAATTCGGCCGGGGTTCTGACAGTGGGAAGAACAGGTGCCATGGGGGTTTGACGCCGTTGCCGTTGACAGGGTGGCGGCGCTGTGGGCGATACACGCGGCAACTGCAAGCACGAACAAGGGTAGGTTGTGACAGCACACGTCATCGTTCTGGCCAATGAAAAGGGCGGCACCGGCAAATCCACCACCGCCGTGCACATCGGCGTCGCGCTGGCGCTGGCGGGCAAGCGCACGGCATTGATCGATCTCGACAGCCGGCAGCGCACCTCGGTCCGCTATCTCGAAAATCGCTGGAACCATGCCCAGAAACACGGCCTGACGTTGCCGGGCCCCGCCGCCGTGGTGGTGGCCGATGGCGAAGGCGCCGAGGCCGAACTGGCGCACCGGTTTGAACAGGCCAGCAGGGCCGTGGATTTCCTCATCGTCGATTCGCCGGGCCGCGATTCGGCGCTGGCCCGCGCCGCCATGGCCCGCGCCGACACGCTGGTGACACCGATCAACGACAGTTTCGTTGATTTCGATCTGATCGGGCAGGTCGATGGCGACACGTTCGAGGTGAAGAAGCCGAGCTTCTATTCCGAACTGGTGTGGGAAGCCCGCACCCGCCGCGCGCGCGAAGAGGGCCGCACGATGGACTGGGTGGTGCTGCGGAACCGCCTTTCGGCGCTGGATGCCCGCAACAAGCAGCGCGTGGGCGCGGCGCTCGACGCGCTGTCGAAACGCATCGGGTTCAAGGTGCTGCCCGGCCTGTCGGAACGCGTCATCTACCGCGAATTCTTCCCGCGCGGCCTCACCCTGCTCGATCGCGGCGCACTCACCGATTTCTCGCTGAGCCATGTCGCGGCGCGCAACGAACTGCGCGCCCTGATCGCCGGCCTGAACCTGCCCGGCGGGATCGAACTGGCGGCCTGATGGCCCTTGCCGTTCTCGCCGTGCTGGCGCTGGCGTGGTGGCTGCACCGCGACGACCTGCTGGTGCCCAACATCGTGCGGCTGGGCGGCACCGCCGTGCTCGGCCTGCTTGCCGTGCGCTTCCTCACCAGCGGGCGGCTGTTGATGGCAGTGGTAACCGGCCTTGCCGCGGCGGCCTGGTTTGTCTGGCACCAGCGCGAACGCCGGGGCAGCGGTGCCATCACGAACGCCGCCCGCCTGCTGGGCGTGCCCGAAAATGCGCCTGCCGACGTGGTGTGGCAGGCGTGGCGGCAGGCCATGCAAAGCGCCCATCCCGATGCCGGCGGCAGCGCCGAACAGGCCCTGGCGCTTACCGAAGCGCGCGACCTGCTGGTGGCCGCTGCCGATAAACGCCGGGTATCCGATGATTGACAGGCGGCAACGCGCCGGCAATCACCAGCAGGCCCCATCATCACAGGATGTCCGCCGTTGACCCACCAGTTCCACCCCACGGCCCTCAGGGAATATGACATTCGCGGCATCGTCGGCGACAGCCTGACCGAAGCCGACGCACGCGCGGTGGGGCGCAGTTTCGGCACTGCCGTGCGCCGCGCCGGCGGCAACCGCGTCTGCCTGGGCCGCGATGGCCGCGACAGCAGCCCGGCGCTGGCCGGTGCGGTGGCGCAAGGGCTGATGGCAGCGGGCTGCGACGTGGTCGATGTCGGCATGGGGCCGACGCCGATGCTGTATTACAGCGTGTTCGCCCTTGGTGCCGATGCCGGCCTGATGGTGACCGGCAGCCACAATCCGCCCAACTGGAACGGTGCCAAGATGATGCTGAAAAGCCGGCCCTTCTTTGGCGCCGACATCCGTGCGCTGGGCGACATGGCCGCCGCCGGCGACTGGGAGACGGGCCAGGGCGTGATGAGCAGCCATCCGATCATGGATGACTATGTCGCGGCGCTGGCCGCCGATTTCCGCGGGCGGGCCTTCACCATCGCCTGGGATTGCGGCAACGGCGTCGCCGGCCCGGTGGTGGAGAGGCTGACGAAGATCCTGCCCGGCACCCACCACCTGCTGTTCACCGAGGTCGATGGCCGCTTCCCCAACCACCACCCCGATCCAACGGTGGAGGCCAACCTTGCTGACCTCAAGCGCACGGTCATCGAAAAGGGCTGCGATTTCGGCGTGGCCTTTGATGGCGATGCCGATCGCATCGGTGCCGTCGATGGCCAGGGCCGCGTGGTGTGGGGTGATCAATTGCTCGGCATCCTCGCCGAACCGGTGCTGAAGGAGCTGCCCGGGTCCCCGATCATCGCCGATGTAAAGGCCAGCCAGGCGCTGTTTGACCGCATCGCCGAACTGGGTGGCAAGCCGGAAATGTGGAAGACCGGCCACAGCCTGATCAAGGCCCGCATGAAGGACGTCGGCGCCCCCATCGCCGGCGAAATGAGCGGCCATATCTTCTTTGCCCACCGCTGGCATGGCGTTGACGACGGCATTCTTGGCGCCGTCCGCCTGATCGAGGCGGTGGCCCTGTTGGGCGGTTCGCTGACCGCGCTGAAGGACGCGATGCCGGCCATGGTCAACACGCCGGAAATGCGCTTCCAGTCGTCGGAAGAGCGCAAGTTCGCCATCGTCGCCGAAGTGCTGGCACGGCTGAAGGCCGAAGGCGCGAGCGTCAATGAGACCGACGGCGCCCGCGTGATGCGCGCCGATGGCTGGTGGCTGCTGCGTGCGTCCAACACGCAGGATGTGCTCGTCGCCCGTGCCGAGGCCCGTGATGCCGCCGCGCTGGCGCGGTTGCAGGCCGAACTGGATGCACAACTGGCCCTGTCCGGCGTCAAGGCCGTCGCCGTCGGGCATTGAGCCCACTGGCCACCCCGGCCCTGATCGCCTAAGCCCCTGATCCATGAGCATCTGGGCGACACTGGCCGGCACGGCGCTGGGCCTGGTGATCGGCGGGCCGTTGGGCGCGCTGGCGGGTGCCGCGGCTGGCGGCGCCGTCGATGCCGCACGGTCGCGCTTTGCCAGTCCTGAACGCCGCCGCGTCGCCTTCACAATCGCCGCCATCGCATTGGCCGCCAAGATGGCATCGGCAGACGGCAATGCTTCGGCGGCCGAATTCGCCACCTTCCAGCGCCTGTTCCACGTCGACCCGCGTGAGGCCGGCAATGCCCGGCGCTTCTACGACATGGCCAAACAGTCGGTGGCCGGTTTCGAGGCCTATGCCGCGCAGGCCGCCGATCTCCTCGGCCCCGGTTCGGCAACACTGGAAGACCTGCTCGATGCGCTGTGGATGATCGCTGCCGTCGACGGCTTTCACGACGCCGAACTGGCCTATCTGGAAGCGGTGGCCGGCAAGCTGGGCTTTGACGAGGCGGCACAGGCCCGCATCCGCCGCCGTCACCTCGCCCCCGCCGCCGATGATCCCTGGGCCGTGCTGGGCGTGGAGCCGGGCAGTGATTTCAACGCCATCCGGGCCGCCTATCACACGCTCGTCAAACGCTATCACCCCGATCGGGCGCTGGCCGAAGGCGTACCGAGCGAGTTCATCCGCGTGTCAGAGCTTCGGATGGCCGACATCAATGCCGCCTATGACCGGCTGACGGGGCGGCGGCGATGAAGCCGCTGCATCTGGCCGCCATCCTCGCCATCGACGTGGTGTGGGGATTCAACGTCGTCGCCGTGAAGGAAGGCGTGATGTCGGCCGGGCCGATGACGGCGGTGCTGCTGCGCTATGTCGTGGCCACCCTTGTCTGCCTGCCCTTCATCCGCTGGCTGCCCGGCCGCATGGCGCTGATCCTCGCCACCGGCTTCATCGCCGGCGCGCTGTTCATGTCGCTGGGTGCGCTGTCGTTCGCGCTCGCCGACAATCTGTCGGCGCTGTCCATCGTCGGGCAGTTGGGCGTGCCGTTCAGCCTGATCCTCGCGGTGTTCTTCATGGGCGAAACCATCCGCTGGCCGCGCGCCATGGCCATCGCTTTGTGCTTTGTCGGCGTCGTTGTCATGGGTTTCGATCCCGCCATCGCCCATGAACGCGTCGGCATCCTGCTCACTGCCGCGGCCTCGTTGTGCTGGGCGGTCGGCAATCTGCTGTTCCGCCGGCTGCAGGGCGTGCCGGTGCTGGTCATCCACGGCTGGCTGGGGCTGGTCGCGATCCCGGTGATGACGGCGCTGGCGTACAGCTTCGAACCGCAGCATCTCGCCAACATCCCCAACCTGCCACTCAGCACCTGGGGCTGGGTGGCCTATTCCGGCATCATGTCCAGCCTTGTTGGCCATGGCGGCATGACGTGGCTGTTCCAGCGTTACCCGGTCGCGGTCGTCTCGCCGCTCACCCTGCCCACCCCGCTGATTTCGGTGATGATCGCCATTGCCGTCTATGACACGCCGATCACCGGCCAGATGCTGGTGGGCGGCCTGTTGACGCTGGTAGGCGTTACCATCATCACCATCCGCACCGCACAGCGCCGCGACAGCGATGTGCCGGTGGAGCCGACATGATCGCCATCGAACGCGCCAGCCCCAATTTCAACGATCGGCAACTGCCCGTCGCCATCGTCGTCCTGCACTACACGGGGATGACCAGCGGCGCCGAAGCGATCGACTGGCTGGCCAATCCGGCCTCCAGCGTATCGGCGCATTATGTCGTCGCCGAAGACGGCACGGTGATCCGCATGGTGGCGGAGGACAAGCGCGCCTGGCACGCCGGGCGCAGTTACTGGCGCGGCATCACCGATGTGAACAGCGCCAGCATCGGCATCGAGATCGTCAATCCCGGCCATGAATTCGGCTATGTCCCCTTCCCGGCAGCGCAGATGGATGCCGTCCACGCGCTGGTGGCCGATATCTGCGCCCGCCACGCCATCAGGCCCGGCAACGTGATCGGCCACAGCGACATCGCGCCGACCCGCAAGGAAGATCCCGGCGAACTGTTCGACTGGCCGCGCCTCGCCCGCGCCGGCCTGGCTGCCGCGCCGAAGCCCTGCCTCGACCCCAATTGGACCGATCCCGGCTTCCTCGCCGCACTCGGCCGTTATGGTTACGACATCACCGCGCCCCGGGAGGCCGTGATCGCCTTCCAGCGCCATCATCGCCCGGCGCGCCTTGATGGCGTGATCGACGCCGAAAGCCGCACCATCCTCAAGGGCCTGCTGCTGGCCGAAGGCCTGTAAACAAAAAGGCGGCCGGCACCCGAGGGGGACATGCCGGCCGCAAGGTGAAAGCAGGTGGCGATGGATAGGGGGGGGAGCCACCCGCTGTGGGTTCGGATCCGGCCACGATGGGGGAACCGGCCGAGGCCCCTGCTATGCCGCCCCACCTCCAACATTGCAAGCCTGTAATGTTGGAGAATTGCGGCTAAATCGCACCCGGGCGGCGTGCGCCAAGCGGCAGATCGTGGCCACCGAAATCCAGCGTGGATTTCGACACCACCTCGCCCAGCGCGTCGACGATCAGGCGCAACCGGCGCTTGTCGGTGGCAAAGGTGATGCGGAAGGTGCCGAAATCCTCGTCAACGCCGGCTTCCACCCACGAGGTGATCAGCCGGCCGGCCAGCATCGGCTGCACCTGTTCGGGCTGCAGTTTCAGCCCTTCGGCAATGACTTCGGCCGGCACGGTAAATCCCTGCCCGCTTCCTTCGATCTCGATCATGGCCGCTGCCATGGCGCGTGGCGGACAGAAATGCTAGAGCGGTCATGCGATCACGTCGTCGGGCGACCGCGTCGGGAGCAATCCCGCCGAGGAAAGTCCGGGCTCCACGGAACGCGGTGCCGGGTAACGCCCGGCGGTTTCGGCCTCAGGGTCGGGATCAGGGACAGTGCCACAGAGAACAGACCGCCGATGGCGTCCTTCGGGGCGGACAGGCAAGGGTGAAACGGTGCGGCAAGAGCACACCGCGCGATGGGCAACCAGAGCGGCACGGCAAACCCCACCGGGAGCAAGACCGAATAGGGATGGCGCGCGAAGGCAACTTCGCAGGGCAGGAACCGGCCCAGTCATCCGGGTTGGTTGCTGGAGGCGGCGGGCAACCGCCGTCCGAGAGGAATGGTCGCCCAGGGGGTTTCGGCCCCTGGACAGAACCCGGCTTACAGACGTCGCTGATCGGCTGCCCGCAACGCGCAAGCGTTGCGGGCAGACCTGCCTTGATTCAGTGCTGTTTGGCGATTTTTGTCATGCTGGCGAAGGCCAGCATCCATCGTTCAGGCATCGCCCCTTCACGGCCAAATGGCGCGATCCCGGCAGTGGATGCTGGCCTTCGCCAGCATGACAACGCCTGGGTATGCCCCCTTACACCGGCAGCGCGTCAAACGCCGCCGTCAGCCGCGCCTCATCGCTCTGGAACGGCACCGTCCCGTGCCAGGCATAGCTTGGGAAGATCGCCAGCCGCCCCGCCACCGGCGTCACCACCCGGCGCGGTTCCAGCGTCAGGCCCAGCCCGGCATCGGGCACCCCGAATGTCAGCGTTCCGGCATCGCCATCCACGCCCACTTCCGGCGGCAGGGCCACATAGAAAGCCGAGCTGAGCCAGCCCTGCGGGTGAATGTGGTTGACGTGGAAGCCCTGTCCCCTGAGCCGCACCGACCAGCTGCCAGCCATCACCACCTTGCCGGTCAGCCGCCCGAGGAAGGGGTGGCCTGGCTGATGCGACAGCCCGGCAAGGCACCCCTCCACCGTTGCCTTCAGCGCATCGCGAAAGGCGATCAGCACCGGATCGGTGGTGGCAAACAGCTCGCCGCGCGTCTGGGTGCCGCCGCGCAGCGTCTGTTCGGGCGGGGCGTTCAGCATCACGTGCCGGGCCTCCAGCACCGCCTTCAGGTCGGCCAGGAACCCCTCCCGGCTTGCCCAGCCCTTGGCCACCACCAGATCGCCGGTCATCACCAGCCGGCTGTAATCGATCAGCCAATCCTCGCGCGCGTCGTTCTTCAGCCGCCAGATGATGGTGAGCAGCCCCCACGCCGTCTGTTCCAGCGGGATCATGCGCGAGGCGGTCAGCGCCGCCGTTTCCGCCTCGGCCAGTTCGCCCAGGCGCAGCGCGGCCCACGCCCGGTGATTGGCAAAGGCCGCCTCCCCGGCAAAGCGCGCCTGCTCGGCCCGCGCCTCGGCCAGTGTCTCGTCAAAGCGGCCCAGCAGCCGCAGCGCCGTCAGCCGCGCCAGCCGCCAGTCCGGCGCCAGGCCAAAGCGGCCTTCGGCCTGCGTCGCCCAGTCCAGCAAGGTCGCGCCGTCGCCGGCACCGCGCGCCGCAGCCAGCGCCGCCCGCCACACCTCTGCCGGCGCGTCCCCCGCCAGCGCCGCGCGATAGCCATCCAGCGCGCTCGTCGCCTGCCCCAGTTGCGGCAGCAGAAAGGCAAGCGATGTCAGCGCCTCCACCTGCCCCGGCCAGCGCTCAGCAACGGCGCCATAGGCCGCCACCGCCTCCTCCATCCGCCCGGCATCGGCAAGCAGATCGGCCCGCGTCGTTGCCAGCGCCGGATCATCCGCTGCCCCCAGCGCCGCCAGCGCGGCGGTGAAATCGCCCTGCTGGCCCAACGCCTTGGCCAGACGCACCAGCGCCTGCACGTCGCCCGGTGCCTGCTGCACGGCGCGGGCCAGCGCCGCCCGCGCCCGTGGTGCATCGCCCTGCGCCTGCGCCAGCGCGCCGGCCGCCGCCAGCACGCGCGGGCTGTCGGGGCTGAGCGCCTGCGCCTTGCCCAGCGCCACTGCGGCGGCATCCAGCTCGCCCCGCGCCTGCCGCAACAGGGCAAGGTTCAGCCACGCCTCGCCATGCCGGGGATCGGCGGCAACCGCGCGCTCCAGCGCCGCCAGCGCCTCGCCCGCGCGGCCCAGCCGCTGCAGCATCAGCGCGAAACTGTTCCAGTATCCGGCGTTGCCCGGCGCCTTGGCAATCGCGGCGGCTAACAATTGCTCGGCATCGCCCGACCGCCCCAGCCCGTCGCTGGCCAGGGCGGCCAGATACAGCGCATCCGGGTGCTGCTGCCCGGCCGCCGACAGGCGCGCCAGCGTGCCGCCCGCCTCGCGCGGCTGGCCGGCGCGCAGGAACTGCAATGCCTGCTGCAACAGGCCCATGTCGGCGGCGGTGATCATCCCGATCGCAGCAATGCCACACCGGCATCCCGTTCGAACAGATAGAGCAGCACGCGCGCCGCCTGCCCCCGCGCACCGTCCAGCCCGCCATCGCGATCGATCAGCAGGCGGGCATCGTCGCGGGCCATGGCCACGAACGTCTGCACGCGTTCGGGATCGGCAAAGCGGAACGCCTCCTCTCCCGATTGCCGCGTGCCCAATATCTCGCCCGAACCGCGCAGCTTCAGATCCTCCTCGGCAATGCGAAAGCCATCGTTCGTCTCGCGCATCAGCTTCAGCCGGCTGCGCGCGGTTTCCGACAGTTCGTCGCCGCGCAGCAGCAGGCACACGCTGTGGCCGCTGCCGCGCCCGACCCGCCCGCGCAACTGGTGGAGCTGCGCGAGGCCGAACCGCTCCGCCGCCTCGATGATCATCAGCGTGGCGTTGGGCACGTCCACCCCCACCTCGATCACCGTCGTCGCCACCAGCACGGCCAGCCGCCCGGCGGCGAATTCGGCCATCACCGCGTCCTTGTCCGGCGCCTTCATCTTGCCGTGAACAAGGCCGACCTTGTCCGCGCCCAGCCGCACTTTCAGGAACGCCGCGCGGGTGGTCGCCGCAGCCTCATCCTCATCCTCGGTGCCGTCGACCAGCGGGCACACCCAATAGGCCTGGCCGCCATTTTCGACATGGCGGGCGAGGCCGGCAATCACGTCCTCCACGCGGGCCTGCGCCGTCACCCGCGTCTCGATCGGTTGCCGGCCGGGCGGGCGCTCGTCGATCTGGCTCTGGTCCATTTCACCGAACCGGGTCAGCGCCAGGCTGCGCGGGATGGGCGTTGCCGTCATCGCCAGCACGTGCGGCGGCACGCGACCCTTCTGGGCCAGCATCAGCCGCTGGGCGACGCCAAAGCGATGCTGCTCGTCCACCACGACCAGTCCGAGATCGTGATAGGTCACCGCGTCCTGGAAGATCGCGTGGGTGCCGACCAGGATGTCGATCCGCCCCTCGGCCAGATCGGCCAGCAGCGCCTCGCGGGCCTTGCCCTTGTCGCGCCCGGTCAGCAACTCGATGCGAACGGGCAGCCCCGCGGCCATCTTCGTCAGCGTGGCGTGATGCTGGCGCGCCAATATCTCCGTCGGGGCCAGCAGGGCGGCCTGTGTTCCCGCCTCCACCGCCGTCAGCATGGCGATCAGGCCGACCAGCGTCTTGCCCGATCCCACGTCGCCTTGCAGCAGCCGCAGCATCGGCTGGTTCTGCGCCATGTCGCCGGTGATTTCGCCGATCACCCGGGTCTGCGCCGCGGTCAGCGCCCACGGCAGCCCGGCGCGCAGGGGATCGACCAATCGCCCATCCCCCGCCAGCGCCCGCCCGCGCCGCGCCCGCGTGTCCATCCGCACCAGCAGCAGCGCCAGCTGGTTGGCCAGCAGTTCGTCATAGGCCAGCCGGTCGCGGCCCCCTTCGCAGCGATGCGCCGCCTTCAGTGCCTCGGCAAAGCCCGGCCAGTCGTATTTCGCCAGCACGCTCGGCTCGATCCATTCCGCCAGCGTCGGCACCCGCGCCAGCGCCTCGGTCACCAGCTGGGTCATGCGGCGGTTGGTGACGCCTTCGGTCAGCGGATAGACGGGTTCGCGCAAGGGGGGCGGCGCTGCGCCGTCCATCGCCATCACCTCAGGGTGGGCGATCTGCAGTTTCTGGCCATACCGGTCGAGCTTGCCGACGATACGCTTTTCCACCCCGATCGGCAGCTTGGTCTGCGCCCAGGTCGCGCTCTGGCCAAAGAACGTCAGGTCCACCCACTGGCCACCGCGATCGACTGCGGCCACCCGCAAGGGGCTGCGCGGCCCGCCACGATCATGGCGCGCGGGCGTCAATGGCACCACGATCGGCCGGCCCACCATCGTCTCGTCGACGCGATCCAAGGCCAGCCGATCGATCACCATCGTCGGCAGGTGAAAGGCCAGATCCACGGCGCGTTCGATCTTCAGTCGCGCCAATTGCCGCACCTGCGCCGAACCGACACCCTTCAGTGCGGCAACTTCGGCGAACAGGGGGTTGAGGATGGCCGGGCGCATGTTATGGCCGGTGTGATAGCACCGCGCCGGCATTTTGAAACGCCCGCGCGGCATTTCTGCTTTGAAGGGCAGTCGCGTGAACGACAACGAGAGCATTGATCCGATGGAGCTGCGGTTCCGCAAGGCGAAATATCGCGCCGGGCACCGCGGCACCAAGGAAGCCGACCTGGTGGTGGGCGGTTTCTTCGACGCGCACCATGCCAGCTGGGGCGAGGCCGAACTGGCCTGGTTCGAGATCCTGCTGGACGAACAGGATGTCGACATCCTCGCGTGGGCGTTCGGCACCAAGGAGGTGCCGGCGCATCTGGATGGCGCGTTGATCCAGGCGCTGAAGAAACTCGACTATGTGCAAGTGTTGAAATGATCGACCTGCCGCGTTTCGTCGAAGCCCGGCGTCCGGTGACGCTGGCGCGCTGTGCTGCCGGCTATCTGCCGTGGTTGATGGCCGACGTCGCGCGGGCGGCACGCGGTCGGGCCTGGTTCATCGCCGCCGACGAGGCGCAAGCCCGCAGCCTTGCCGAAGCTGCCGCCTATTTTGCCCCCGAAATCGGCATCACCATGCTGCCGGCGTGGGATTGCCTGCCTTATGACCGCGCCTCCCCGTCGCTGAAGTGCGCCGCCGAACGCGTGGCGGCGCTGGCGGCGCTGGCCGAACCGCCCAAGGGCGCCCAGCTGGTCGTGACAACGGTCAACGCGATCACCCAGCGCTGTGTGCCGGCCGGCCGCATTGCCAGCCTGTCGGCGCGGCTGAAGCCCGGCAGCCGCATCGATCGCGACGCGCTGGCCCTGAAGCTGGCGGCAAACGGTTTCGTGCGCGTCGATACGGTGGTGGAGCCGGGCGAATATGCCCTGCGCGGCGGCCTGGTGGACGTGATGCCATCGGGCGAAGAGTTCGCACTGCGACTGGACTTCTTCGGCGACGAGATTGAATCCATTCGGCGTTTCGATCCCGCCACCCAGCGCAGCCTTGGCCCGGCCGAGGGTTTCGAACTGCTGCCGGTGTCGGAAGTGCTGCTTGATCCTGACCGCATCCGCGCCTTCCGTTCCGGCTGGCTCGACAGATTCGGCGCGACCGCGACCGCCGATCCGCTTTACGAGGCGGTCAGCGATGGCCGGCGGCTGGCGGGCATGGAGCATTGGCTGCCGCTGTTCGAGCCTGATCTGGTCACCCTGTTCGACTGGCTGGGCACCGATGACGTGGTGGTGCGCGATGGCGGGGCCGACAAGGCCGCTGCCGACCGCTTTGATGCCATCAGCGATTATCACGACAATCGCGTTGCGGCGCTCAGCCAGAAAAAGGGCAGCTACCGCCCGCTCGCCACCAACGCGCTCTACCTGTCGCGGGAGGAGTGGGCGGAACGGCTCGCCGCCCACGCCGTCCACGCCACGTCGCCTCACGCCGTGCCATCCGGCACGCTGTTCGCCATCGATTGCGATGCGGTGCCGGCTCGCGATTTCGCCCCCGAACGCGTCGCGCAGGCCAATGGCGGCGCGCCGGTCTACACCGCGATCAAGGCCCATATCGAGGCACGACGTGATGCCGGCGACCGCGTCATCCTCGCCAGCTATTCCGGCGGTGCGCGCGAACGGCTGCGCGGACTGCTGGATGATGAAGGCGTGACCCGCATCGTCACTGCCGATCATTGGCAGGAGGTGCAGGGCCTCGCCGCGGCGGGCCAGATCGTGCTCACCGTGCTGCCGCTCGATCATGGCTTCACGCGGCAAGATCCGCGCGGAGCCATGACGCTGCTGACCGAGCAGGACATGCTGGGCGACCGGCTGGTCAGGAAGGCCCGTTCGGCACGCAAGGCCGATGCCTTCATGGCCGAACTGGCGATGCTGACGCCGGGCGATCTCATTGTCCACCGCGATCATGGCATCGGCCGCTATGACGGGCTGACCGCCATCGAGATCGGCGGCAAGCCACACGACTGCGTGGCGCTGACCTACGACGGCGGCGACAAGCTCTATGTTCCGGTCGAGAATATCGACGTGCTCAGCCGCTATGGCAGCGACAGCGAGGGCGTCGGCCTCGACAAGCTGGGCGGCGTCGCCTGGAGCACGCGCAAGGCGAGGATGAAGAACCGCATCCGCGAGATCGCGGGTGAACTTCTGGCCACCGCCGCCGCCCGCGCCCTGCGCGAAGGCGAACCGGTCAGCATCGACAGCCACGGCATGGCCGCCTTTGTCGACCGCTTCCCCTATGCCGAGACCGACGACCAGCTGAAGGCCATCGGCGACGTGGTGGACGATCTCACCTCGGGCCGGCCGATGGACCGGCTGGTCTGCGGCGATGTCGGCTTCGGCAAGACCGAGGTTGCGCTGCGTGCCGCCTATGCCGCCGCCCTGTCGGGGATGCAGGTTGCCGTCGTCTGCCCGACCACCCTGCTCGCCCGCCAGCATTTCCAGAACTTCAAGGAGCGTTTCACAGGCCTGCCCGTCGAAGTCCGCCACCTCTCCCGCCTGGTCACCGCGGCCGACGCCAAGGCGGCGCGCGACGGGCTTGCCGATGGCACGGTCGACATCATCGTCGGCACCCACGCCATCCTGGCCAAGGCGGTCGAATTCAAGCGCCTCGGCCTCGTCATCGTCGACGAGGAACAGCGCTTCGGCGTCGTCCACAAGGAACGGCTGAAGGCGCTGAAGGCCGATGTCCACGTGCTGACGCTCACCGCCACGCCGATCCCGCGCACGTTGCAGATGGCGCTGACGGGGCTGCGCGAAATGTCGGTCATCGCCACCCCGCCGGTCGATCGCCTTGCCGTCAGAACCTATGTCATGCCGTTCGACGAGGTGGTGATCCGCGAGGCGCTGCTGCGCGAACATTATCGCGGTGGCCAGAGCTTCTTCGTGGTGCCGCGCATCGCCGATCTGGCCGATATCGAGGCGTTCCTGCGCGAGCAGGTGCCGGAGGTGAAGCCGATCACCGCCCACGGCCAGATGGCGCCATCGGAAGTCGAAGAGCGCATGAGCGCCTTCTATGACAAGCGTTACGACGTGCTGCTGTCGACCACCATCATCGAAAGTGGCCTCGATATTCCCTCAGCGAATACACTCATTGTCCACCGCGCCGATCGCTTCGGCCTTGCCCAGCTCTACCAGATCCGCGGGCGTGTCGGTCGCGGCAAGACGCGGGCCTATGCCTATCTCACCACTGCCAGCAGCCAGTCGATCACCGAAGGCGCCGAAAAACGCCTGCAGGTGCTGAGCCAATTGGACACGCTCGGCGCCGGCTTCCAGCTCGCCAGCCACGATCTGGATCAGCGTGGCGCCGGCAATCTGTTGGGTGACGAACAGTCGGGCCACATCAAGGAGATCGGCTTCGAACTCTACCAGTCGATGCTGGAGGAGGCGATCCTGGAGGCCAAGGCCGAAGCCGCGGGCATGAAGCCGCCGGCCGAAGCCTTCTCGCCCCAGATCACCGCCGAAGTCCCGATCCTGATCCCCGAACCCTATGTGCCGGATCTCAACGTCCGCATGGCGCTCTATCGCCGCCTGAACGAGATCGACGGGCGCGCCGCCATCGACGGGCTGGCCGCCGAGATCATCGACCGCTTTGGCCCGCTGCCGGTGGAGGTGGAAAACCTGCTGGCCGTCATCGAGATCAAGCAGGCCTGCATCAGCGCCGGCGTGGCCAAGCTGGAAGCCGGGCGCAAGGGCGGGCTGGTCACCTTCCAGAACGACCGTTTCGCCAATCCGCAGGGCCTGATGGACTATATCGAGCGGCTGGGCGCCCGCGCCAAGCTGCGGCCCGACCACAAATTGTTCATCGCGGCCGACTGGGGCGACGACAAGGCGCGGTTGAAGGGTGCCCTTGCCGTCGCCTCGGCATTGGCCAAGCTGGCAGGCGGGGCCAAGGTGAAACCCGCCGCCAAGCCCGAGGGCCAGCCACTGCCACCCAGGCCGCCGGCGCCGAAAGCCCCGGCCCGCCCGGCGGTGTTCAAATCGAAATTTGGCCGGCGGTAAGGCTCAGGCCACGCTGCTCCTGGGCCGACGCCGGTTGCAGAAACCGGTGAGCGCCGCTTCATCCAGCGGCGGGGCGACGCAATAGCCCTGCACCCACTGGCAGCCGGCAGTGCGCGCGGCGGCCAGCTGCACGTCATCCTCGATGCCTTCCGCCACCACCGTCAGTCCCAGCCGGCGCGCGGTGGCGATCATGCCTTCCACCACGATGCGTTCGCGCTCGCTGCCGGTCAGGCCCTGGGCAAAGCTGCGGTCCAGCTTGATGGTATCAACCGGCAGCCGCGCCAGCCGCGCCAGGCTGGAATAGCCGGCACCGAAATCATCGAGCGCGATGCCCACGCCGTCACGGCGCAGCAGGCTCAATGTCGCAGCCGCTGCGTCCAGGTCGTTGATGATGGCCTCCTCGGTCACCTCGATCACCAGCCGGCGCGGCGACAAGCCGGACGAGGCCAGATCGCGCGCCAGCGAATCGATGAAATCAGGATCGGCCAGATCGGCGGCCGTCACGTTCAGCGACAGTTTCAGATTGGCCAGCGCCCCCGTCCACGCCGCCGCCGTGGCGATGGCGCGCGACCTTATGTGCCGGCCCACCGCCAGCGCCAGTTCCGCCGATGCCGCCGTTTCCAGCAACGTGATGGCAGACAGGCGGCCGTGCAGCGGGTGATCCCAGCGCGACAGCGCCTCCACGCCGCCCACGGATCCATCGGCCAGGTTGGATTGCGGCTGATAGAGGATGGTGATGCCGCCGTTCTTCAGCGCGCCAAACAGATCCGATTCAAGGTCAGCGCGCCGGGCCAAGGCCTCGCGGTCGCTTTCCTGGTGGAACCGCGCCACGGCCCCCGGCTCGCGCCCCCGCGCATCGGAAAGCGCGATCGAGGCCTCACGCAGCACCGCCTCGGCCACCGCATCGGGCTCTTCGTCGTTCGCGTCCACCCAGGCGATGCCGGCGCGGCCCGACACGTGGATCAGGCGATCATCGATGGCGAACGGGCGTTCAAACCCGCGCAGCAGGTTGCGCGCCAGCCGTTCCAGCCCGTCAGCCGCCCGCTCGCCCGAAATCCCCAATGCGAACTCGCCTGCCGTCAGCCGCGCCAGCAGGCGCAGTTCGCCTTCGCCGGTGCGCGCATCGGCGATCGGGCCCAGCCGCCGCGCGATCACCGCCAGCAGCCTGTCGCCCACATCGCGGCCATAGATGGTGTTGATCTGCGAAAATCGTCCGACGCCCAGCACGATGGCGCCGCAGGGCCGTCCGGCGGTGCGCTGTTCGGCCAGCCACGCCTGCAACCGTTCGGCACTGGCCAGCCCGGTCAGACGATCGGCATCGGCGTTGTCTGCCGGCAAGGGCGCTGCGGCCGCCGCCGCCAGCCGATCGGCATGGCGCCCGGCCAGTTGCAGGGCCGTGGCAAAGCCATCCGAACCGAAGGGAGAGACCATCACCGAAGTGGCGCCGGCATCGCGCGCGGCTTCGGACGCGCTGGCATCGTTGCGCGACAGCATCACCAGCATGGAACCGCGCCGGGCTTCCACCATCGGCCCCAGCGCCTGTGCGGCCGCCAGCCCGGCGGTGAGCGCACCGCGCGCATCGACCACCACCACCCGCACCGGTTCGGCCCCGAACCGCGAGGCCGCCAGCTCGGGCCGGCGTTCGACGCGCGGCGTCTGTCCCGCAGCGCTCACCATGTCCGACACATCGTCGGCATAACGCGGCGAAACGATCAGCACCGGTTCGGCGTGCCCTGCGGCCATGCGTGAATTTACCTGCCCATGCGTTTACGCTTTGCTCACGCCACGATGCCGCTTGCGGAGGTTACTGTCCACCCCCAACCGCAGCATCTGCGCCGCCATCAGCAAAACATCTTGCCAACCGCTGCCGCCGTGCCACAGGCTTGGCCCATGCTTGCCGCTGGCTCCGCGTCCGTTTCAACGGCCACAGCCCCGCCGCTGGTCGATCCGTTCGGCCGGGCGATCTCCTATGTCCGCATCTCGGTCACTGATCGCTGCGATTTCCGCTGCGTTTACTGCATGTCCGAACACATGACCTTCCTGCCCCGCGCCGAGGTGCTGAGCCTGGAGGAGATCGACCGGCTGGCATCGGCCTTCATCCGCCGCGGCACCCGCCGCATCCGCCTGACCGGCGGGGAACCGCTGGTGCGGCGCGGCATCATCGATCTGGTCACCAGCCTTGGCCGCCACCTGAAAACCGGCGCGCTCGACGAGCTGACCCTGACCAGCAACGGCAGCCAGATGGCCCGCCACGCCCCGGCGCTGTTTGCCGCCGGGGTGCGCCGGGTGAACATCAGCCTCGACACGCTGGATCCCGACCGCTTTGCCCGCATCACCCGCTGGGGCCGGCTGCCCCAGGTGCTGGAGGGCGTTGCCGCTGCGCGCGATGCCGGCCTCAAGGTCAAACTCAATACCGTCGCCCTTGCCGGCGAGAACGAGGACGAGATCGAGGCGCTGATGCAGTTCGCAGCGGCCAACGGCCATGATCTCACCCTCATCGAAACCATGCCGCTGGGCGAGATCGATGGCGACCGCGTCGATCAATATCTGCCCTTGTCAAAGGTGCGGCGCGATCTGGCCCGGCGCTACACGCTGACCGATCTGCCACACCGCACCGGCGGGCCGGCCCGTTATGTGCGGGTGGAGGAACTGGGGTTGCAGCTTGGCTTCATCACGCCCCTTACCCACAATTTCTGCGAAAGCTGCAACCGCGTGCGCGTCACCGCCACCGGCCAGCTGTTCATGTGCCTTGGCCAGGATGACCAGGCCGATCTGAAGGCGGTGCTGCGACGGGCGGCCAGTGACGCGGCCAGTGACGAGGCGGCAATCGATGCCGCACTCGACGAGGCCATTGCCCGCAAGCCCAGGGGCCATGATTTCGTCATCGAACGGCGCGGCGCCCGGCCGGCCGTCCAGCGCCACATGAGCCTGACCGGCGGTTGACCGGGGCTTTGGGGGATTGTCTCGCATGAAACTCGCGCTGCTCGCTTCGGACAGCCATGTCGCCCGCGCCGCCGCCGACGCGCTGCGAAAGTCCCATGATTTCGTGCCGGTCCGCGATGCCGACGTGGTGGTGGCGCTGGGCGGCGACGGCTTCCTGCTGCACTGCCTGCACGAAGCCATGCGAATCCGCGGGCCCAAGCCGATGTTTGGCATGAACCGCGGCACCGTTGGTTTCCTGATGAACGAGTTTCGTCAGCAGCGCCTCGAAGAGCGGGTGGCTGCCGCCAAGACCTTCGTGCTCCATCCGCTGCAGATGACTGCCACCACCACTGCGGGCGACATCGTCACCCACCCGGCGATCAACGAAGTCTCCCTGCTCAGGGAAACGCGGCAGGCTGCCAAGATCGGTATCGCCATCGATGGCAAGACACGCATGGAGGAACTGATCTGCGATGGCGTGCTGGTGGCAACACCGGCCGGCTCCACTGCCTACAACCTGTCAGCCAATGGACCCATCCTGCCGCTCGAATCCGATCTGCTCGCGCTCACGCCCATCTCCCCCTTCCGCCCCCGCCGCTGGCGCGGCGCGCTGCTGCCCGGCGCCAGCAAGGTGGAGTTCGAGGTGCGGGAAGCGAGGAAGCGCCCGGTGTCGGCCGTGGCCGACCAGATGGAGGTGCGCGACGTGGCGCATGTGAGCGTGGCGATGGACCGGTCGATCAGCCTGACCCTGCTGTTCGACCCGGAATATGCCCTCGACGACCGGATCAGCCTGGAACAATTCGCGAGCTGAATTTTGCCCTTGGCAAGCCCGCCGCCCCCCGCTAAGGGAGCGCTCCCACGCTGTTCCTCGGTAGCTCAGCGGTAGAGCCCTCGACTGTTAATCGAGTTGTCGCAGGTTCGAATCCTGCCCGGGGAGCCAGCGTGGGATTGCCGTTCCCCGTCAGACCATGACAGGGTTGAACGAGGTCGCTAACAGCACCCCGGCAAATCCGAACCCGAAGATGTCGGCCCGCCCGTCACCATTGTAATCTGCCATTTCGCGGTGGAAGACATTGTCTGACGTCCAGCCCTGGTTGCGGCCGAAATTGGCGACATCAAAGCCTGCTTCGCTGATCCCGCCATTGGTTTGACCAAAAGCGACGAACGTGCCGGCAACACCAAAGCCCACGACATCATCGCGGCCATCGCCGTTCACGTCGGCCAGGTCGCGCGTGAACACGTCCTGCGTGCTCCAGCCCTGATTGGTGCCGAAATTGTTCAGCGCCAGCGTTGCTTCGCCAAAGCTGCCGTTGGACTGACCCAGCGCCACCAGCGTGCCGAAGGTGCCGAACCCGACGATGTCGGCCCGGCCGTCGCCGTTCACGTCACCCACTTCGCGGTGGAAGACATTGTTTGACGTCCAGCCCTGATCGCGGCCGAAATTGGCAACCGCCAGGCTGGCCGGGCCGAACGTGCCGCTGGCCGTTCCCAGGGCGACGAAGGTGCCGGGCGTGCCAAAACCGACGATATCGGCAAATCCGTCGCCGTTCACATCGGCCAGCGTGCGCGCTGCGGCGTCCTGTGTTGTCCAGCCATTGGCCGGGTTGAAATTGCCGGACCGCAGGCTGACGGCACCGAACGTGCCATTGGCCTGCGCCAGCGACACCAGCACTCCGGCCGTGCCAAAGCCCACGATGTCCTCGCGGCCGTCATTGTTCACGTCCACCAGTTCCCGGTGGAAGCTGTTGTCACTGCTCCAGCCCTGATCGACACCAAAATTGGCAATGCCAAGGATCGGGGCCGCGAAATTGCCGTCGCCCGACCCCAGTGACACAAGGGTGCCGGCCTGGCCGAACCCGACGATATCGGCGAAACCATCGCCGTTCACATCACCGGCCTGGCGCGGGAAGCGGTCCTGCGATGACCAGCCGCCGGCGCCCACGGCAAAATTGGCGACGACCGGGCGATCGGGATTGCTGAACCGGAAGGTGAAGATGCCGTCGGCGAACTGATAGAGTTCGACGTTGGACACGATATCGCGGCCGTTCGGGGTGAGGATGTTGAAGGTTTCATCCGTGAAAAAGTAGGTCGAACCGGCCAGCGCCCCGGCAAACACCACCTTGTCGATGCCGGCCAGCCCGTCGATGACATCGTCGGCGGCGGTGGCGGTCAGCACATCGTTGCCGGCCGTGCCGGTCACGAGGTTGGCCAGCGACAGCAGCACACCGCCACCCGACGCGGCCCGCGCAGCAAAGCTGCCGTTGATTGCCGCGCCGAAGGTCAGGCTGCCGCCGGTGTAGGCCAACGTCGAACCCGACAGGCTGAAGGAAAAACTGGCAATCGCGGCGTCGGTGATGTGGATGGTGTCGCCAAGGCTGAAATCGATGATCTGATCGCCGTTCAGGCCGGCGGCGGTATCGCGGAACACGTCGGCACCCGGGCCGCCAGTCAGGACGTCAATGCCGCTGCCGCCGGTCAGGATGTCGTTGTCGCCATTGCCGGTCACGATGTCGTTATCGGCACCGCCATCCAGCACATCGACAAACCCGCCGCCCAGCAGTTCATCGTTGCCCGCATCGCCGTTGAAGCGTCCGCCGCCGACAATGCGATCATTGCCATCGCCGCCCGAGATGAAGTCGTTGGCGCTGCCGCCACCACTGAACAGCCGGTCGTCGCCGCCTTCGCCATAGATCTCGTCCTGACCCCAGCTACCGCCGATCTGGTCATTGCCATTGCCGCCATAAATGACGGCCGTCATCGTCGAACCGGAAGGTTGGCCATTGCGATCGCTGCCGAACTGCAGACCACCAATCGAGGCGGAATCGTTGCCATCGCCCAGATAGATGGTCTTGCGACCGCTGGAAACGCCGCCCGCGATGATCTGGTCGTTGCCCGCCCCGGCATAGACGATGTCGTTGCCATGGCTCAGCGTGATGTAGCCGCCGCCGGCGGTGGCGGTGATGATGTCGTCGCCATAGGTGTCGAGCGGCGCGCGAAACAGGTTGGAGGTGTCGCGGGGATAGGCCGACATCTCGATGACGTTGAGGGTGGACGCCACCGCAGCCGTTCCCGCAGGCGACCAGCCACGGAAATTGTCGGCATGGAACTGTGCCGCCGTCCGGCCCTGGAATGTCGCGATCGTCGTCCACGGATCGGCTGTCTGCGATCGCACCTGCAACAGCGCGCCGCCGGCACTGTCGATCAGTTGCGCGCGGCCGGCCCCGAACGGGTTGGTCAGGCCGCTCGCGCCCAGCGTCGCGAAATTGTCCCACCAGATGCCGTTGCGCCAGTACCAGGTCGAAAATTCCAGGATGTCGCCGCCGGCGCCGGTTTCGAAATCAGTGAAGATCTGCGTTCCGCCGGCCTGGAAGCTGGTGACGACATGATCGCGGCCGCTGCCCAGCGTGACCGTATCGACCACGCCCAGAAATGGCCGGAACTGTGCCCAGTCATTGCCGGACCCCAGATTGAACGTGGAGTTCACCGCGCTCGAGACGAACACCAGGTCGCTGCCGGCGCCCATGTCGGCATTGAAGCCTTGATTCGGGCCGGATCGCGTGTCGAGCTGATCATCACCGTCGCCGGCAAAGATCGTATCGAAACCACCCGATACTTCGATGAAGTCGTTACCGCCAAGGGCATTGATGACATCGTCGCCAACGCTATCCACAATAAAATCAACACCTTCGGTGCCTGTGAACGTCGGCATGGCAAATTTCCCCCGCAGTCATTCTTTACTTCATGAGATGATTCACCCCTCTATACGCTTTGTAAACTGCGCGCTGACTGCGTCAGGGAGACATGGCTTTCGAACATTCAGCGTGGCGAAAGATGTCACGTGCGACATGGCACCATAATCTGCTGAAAGGCCTTGCCGCCATGCTGCCCCGTGCTGCCCTCCTGCTTGTCGCGGTCACTCTCGCCGGGTGCACCTATCCCGGTCATGCCTCCGGCACCGCACCGTCCTATCCGTCGGGCTATCAGCCGGTGATGGGGGGTTATGCCACCGACTGGCCGGCACAGCCCGGCGCGATGTGGGGCCCGGAAGACGTGCCCAATATCGAGGTGTTCCGCGATCCCCTGAGCCTCCATGGCCGCTGGCTGCAGTCGCCGCAGTGGGGCGTGGTGTTCGTGCCGAACGCGCCGCGCGGCTGGCGTCCGTATCAGAACGGCCAGTGGCTCGAAAACCGCTTCTGGCTGTCGGGCGATCCATGGGGCTGGGCCACCGATCACTATGGCCGCTGGGGCTATGACGAGGCGGTGGGCTGGGTGTGGGTGCCGGGCACGACCTGGGGGCCAAGCTGGGTGGCCTGGCGCGAGGCCGACGACGTGGTGGGCTGGGCCCCGATCCCGCCGCGCGTCGCCTGGAATGTCGGCATTGGCTTTGGTTCGGGCTGGGGCCATGACAGCTGGAACAGCTGGTATGGCCCGTCGTGGGTGTGGGTGCCACGCTCGAATTTCTACACGCGCGGCTTTGGCGGGCGCATCCTGCCGTGGAACAGCGGCCTCAACTGGTGGGGCCGCAGCCGCTGGCAGCACACGCCCTATTGGGGCTGGAACCGGCCGTGGGACCGCAGCTGGGGCTGGCGGACGCCCTATGGCGGCTGGAATGGCAATCGTGGCTGGAATGATGGGCGCGGCTGGAACGGCAATCGTGGCTGGAACAACAACCGCGACTGGGATCGCAGCTGGCGTCAACCCCGGCGCGGTGAACCCGGCAGCATCGGCGATCGCATCGGCCGCGACATGACCGGCCAGCCGCCGCGCGGCAACCCCGGCTGGGGCGATGGTCGCCGCGGCGGCGGCACCTGGCAGGGCCGCCCCCAGGCCGGAGGTACCGCCCCCGTGCCGCAGGTGCAGCCGCCACAGTATCGCCCGCAGGCCCAGGCTGATGCCGGCGATCGTCCGATGTTCCGGCCGCGGCCCGAAAATCGCGGCGCGGAACGGCGCGGCGATGGTGGGCAGCGCATGAACAACATGGGCCAGCGGTCCGCCGGCGAGGGTGACGAACGGCCTCAGTGATCCTGCCACCAGGCATAGGCCGCGTGCTGCCTTTGGGTGACAAAGGCGCGGGCGGCCGGCCCGGTCCAATCGGCGGGCGCATCGCTGCGGCCAACCCACCAGCCCTGCCCCGGCAGCCGATCCGATTCGCGCACTACCAGCACGGCCAGTTCCGGCTCGCCGGCCGCGCGGCCTTCGCTGTCGATCTGGTCAAGCAACCGGCACAGCGCCCGCATCCTGGGCCGTGAAAACCGATGCCCCAGCGCCAGCAGCATTTCGGAATAGGACAGATCGCGCCCCGCCCGCGCCGCCGCGATCAACAGGGCGCGAATGTCGGGCAAATCGGCAGGCGTCACCATCGCCGCCCTGCTTGCCACCGCTGCCCACAAAAAACCACCGGCCGGCATTGCTGCCGACCGGTGGTCCTTGTCATGCCGTGGCTCAGGCCCTGGGCGGCTTGGGCTTGTCCGGCATCTGGTTGGTATCCGGCGGCACCGGGCGATCAGGGGTGTCGGCCGGCGCGTTCGGCGTGGCCGGTGTTGCCGGGGTGGCAGGCACGGCCGGGGTGGTTTCGCTCGGCGGCACGGCCGGGTTCGCCGGGGTCGCCGGCACCGCCGACGGGGTGGTTTCCGTCTGCGACGGCGGGATCGGCTTGGGCATGGTCGATTTCGATTGCGCCGTGGCCGTGGTCGCAAGCGCCAGCGCGATCGGCGCCAGCAGCAGGATGCGGGTGGAAGTCATGCGTTTGCACTCCAGTGGGTGATAACAGCCCCCTCGTGCCCCCTTTTGCCCCTTGCTGATGGTCTGGCCGGCGACAGAACGAGGGACAGGTCGCCGGCCAGTCACGCCACATTGCCGATTGAACCTGAACGCCAGCTTTCAACGCAATCACGGCAAGACAGGCCGAAGCCCCTGGCCGGACGAAGCGTTGTCGCGCCCCGGCGGCTGCCTGCCGAATCGCGCGCCCGGCGTGGATGACAGCACGGCCCCCGCCTGCTAACGCAGCCACCATGACAGTCTATCTTCACGAAGGCGATCTGCCCGCCGGCATCCTCGCCCCCGGCCCGGTGGCCGTCGACAGCGAGACCATGGGCCTCAACCCGCACCGCGACCGGCTGTGCCTGCTGCAGATCAGCGACGGCCAGGGCGATGAACATCTCGTGCGATTTGCCGCCGGCCAGTATGACGCCCCCAATCTCAAGGCCGTGCTCGCCGATCCGGCGCGGCTGAAGCTGATGCACTTCGCCCGCTTCGACGTGGCGGTGATCCGGCACTATCTGGGCGTGTGGGCGACGCCGGTGTTCTGCACCAAGATCGCTTCCAAGCTTGTCCGCACCTACACCGATCGCCACGGCCTCAAGGATCTCTTGAGGGAAACCCTGGGCGTCGAGATCTCCAAGCAGCAGCAATCGTCCGACTGGGGCGCCGCCGACCTGTCCGACGCGCAGAAGGAATATGCCGCCAGCGACGTCCGCTATCTGCACCGCGCCCACGAGGTGCTGGTGCGCCGGCTGGAACGGGAAGGCCGCACCGCGCTGGCCCAGGCCTGTTTCGATTTCCTGCCCGCCCGTGCCGAACTCGATCTGATCGGCTGGGACGAGCAGGATATCTTTGCCCACATGTGATCCCGCCCGGCGCCGTGACCCCCGATCCCGCCCTGTTGTCCCCCGCCCGCCCGCGCTCGCGCCGGCAGCAGGCCGCCCTGCCCGGCAGCGCGCATGATCAGCGGATGACGGCGCTGAAATATCTGCTGCCGTCCGCCGCCTTCGTGCTGGGCATGACAATCCTGATCTGGCCGCTTGTCAGCGGGCAGGAATTCTCCTTCCTGCTGGCCAAGGATCAGGTGGCGGTGGCGCAGGAACGCCTGCGCGTCGATCGCGCCGAATATCGCGGCAAGACCGCCGCCGGCGAGGCGTTTGCCATATCCGCCGGCAGCGCCATCCAGCGCACCAGCGCCGAACCGGTGGTGGAGATGACATCGCTTGCCGCCCGGCTCGACGGCCAGGAAGGCCCGGCCACCGTCGATGCGCCATCCGGCCGCTATTTCCTCGACGAGGATCGGCTGGAGGTCGCCGGCCCCGTCAAGCTGCGGTCTGACGGCGGCTACACGCTGGATGCCGAAACCGTGCAGATCGATCTGAAACGCCGCACGGTGAAGACCGATGAACCAGTGTCGGGCCGGCTGCCGATGGGCACGTTCCGCAGCAACAGCATGTATGGTGATCTTGCCGGCAAGCGCGTCAGCCTGATCGGCAATGTCCGCTTGCGTATCAACCAGCGCGGCGGCAGAGGATAGGCATGCGCGCTCTTATCGCCCTCCTGCTGCTTGGCGCTGCCCCGGCCGCCGCCCAGCGGTTCGACAGCAATGCCCCCATCGATGTCGATGCCGGCCGTATCGACATCGCCGACGATGCCAATGAAGCGATCTTTTCCGGCGCGGTCGTCATCCGCCAGGGCAGCCTGACGCTGAATGCCGATCGCGTTCGCATCACCTATGCCAAGGATGCGGGCGGCAACCCGCAGGTGCAGCGCCTCGATGCGCTGGGCAACGTCCGCCTGCGGCAGGACAATATGCGCGCCACCGCCAACAGCGGCATCTATGACGTCAACGCCCGGCTGGTGACATTGATCGGCAATGTGAAGATGGACCGCGACTCCAACCATCTCGAAGGCGCGCGCGTGGTATGGAACCTCGCCACCCGCACCAGCAGCTTCGACGCCCGCTCCGCCGCCAACCCCGGCGGCCGCGTGACCGGGCGGTTCACGGTGCCGCAGAAGCAGAACTGATCGCGTCAACCGCCGCGCGCACGGCATCGGGCCGCTCCAGCGGCAGGAAATGCGTCGTCCCCGGCAGCCGCGTCGCACGCACGCAACGGGGATGGCCGGCAAACACCGCCATCTCGGCATCGCGCACCGTCGATCCTACATCGCCGGCCAGCAGGATGAACGGGCAGCGCACATCGGCCAGCGCCAGCTCGACATGGGGTGACACCGCCCGGAACGTCGCCGATTCAAATGCCGGCGCACAGGCCAGTTCGACGCCGTCCGCCGTCTCGATCAGGCCGCCATCCAGATAGGCATCCAGATCGGCATCGCTCCAGGTGCGGAACACGCCGCGGCCATGATAGGCGGCGCGCGCGTCAGCCCGGCTGGGGAAGCTGCCGCGCCGCCGCGCCGCCTGGTCGGCCATCGGGTTGGGCACCACCGCGCCGCCGCGCACCGCCCGCGCCACGTCGAACGGCAGCATCGGCGGATCGAGCAGCACCAGCCCCGCCACACGGTCAGGCCGCAACGCTGCTGCCAGCAGGGACACGGTCGCCCCCATCGAATGTCCGGCGAGAATCCACGGCGCGCCGCCATCGATCACGTCCAGCAGGCTGAGCAGATCGGCAGCGAAATCATCCCAGCTGGCCAGCTGCGCGGGATCGCGATCCAGCCCGGTGAAACCATGGCCGCGGGCATCGCTGGCGGTCACCGCGAAACGGCTCGCCAGCGGTGCCAGCAGCCCGGCATAAAGCTGCGCGTTCATGCCGGTCGCATGGGCAAAATGCAGGCGCGGGCCTGATCCTGCCTGCAATGCGGAGACCGGCCCGGCCGGGGTGGTGATCGTCGTGCGCTCCATGGCCCCAGCGATAGCAGCCACGCGCCGATCAGCCAGTGCGTTGATTTGCCAGCCAGCGCGACAGGATGGCGCTGTTCTTCGCCAGCAGGGCCGGATCGCGCCCAGCCGGCGCCGTCATGATCGCGGTGTCGAGCACGCTGTCGATGGGACTGGGCGCCCGGTGGTCCGGCAGGCTGGCACACAGATGCACGATCATGGCGCGGGCCAGCGCGGCATTGCCGTGCATCACCTTGACGATGTTGGCCACGTCCACGTCATCGCCGTCGTGCCAGCAATCATAATCCGTCACCATCGCCACCAGCGCGTAGGGCAGCTCCGCCTCCCGCGCCAGCTTGGCCTCCGGCATCCCGGTCATGCCGACGAGATCGCAGCCCCAGCTCTGGTGCAGCCGGCTTTCGGCGCGGGTCGAAAAGGCCGGGCCTTCCATGGCAAGATATGTCGCGCCGCGATGCACACGCCCGCCAGCGGCAACCACGGCATCCGCCGCGTGGCCCGAAAGCCGCGGGCACACCGGATCGGCCATCGGCACATGGCCCACCAGGCCGGTATCAAAGAAACTCGCCGCGCGGCCCACGGTGCGATCGATGAACTGATCGGCCACGACGAAATCGCCCGGCACCATGGCGGCATTCAGCGACCCCACCGCCGACACGGCCAGCAGATCGGTGACGCCCAGCCGCTTCATCGCATCGATGTTGGCGCGCACGTTCAGCCGCCCCGGCGGAACGCGATGCCCGCGCCCGTGGCGGGGCAGGAAACGCACCGCCACACCGGCAATCCGCCCGCACAGGATGGCGTCCGACGGCTCGCCCCACGGCGTGTCGACGCGCACCCACTCGCCATCCTCCAGCCCGTCGATGGCATAGAGCCCGGAGCCGCCGATGATCCCCAGTGTCCAGCTCAAAGGCTGGCCCTCCGCCCGTCGATCGGCCAGCGTTCCAACCGGCCATCCTCGTCGGCGACGAAAAACGCATCGTGCAGCGCCACGGTGGGATCGACATGGCCGGGCTGCAGCCAGACCAGATCGCCCTCCCGCACGCCGCCCGGCGGGATGATTGCCCCATGCTCATCGCCCATGGGCCTGTAGGCGCTGCCAGCGGGACAAATGACGCGCTGGCCGGGGCCGTTGGGGTGCAGCGCCTTGTGGCCGGCATCGCAGGTGATGTGGCTGGCGTGATGGGCCGAAACCACGCTTGCGGCCAGATACAGCGCCGGCGCGAACGGCAGATCGCCCAGATCGCCATATTCCACGTCCATCACCGCATAGCTGCCGGGCTGGATCTCGGTATAGACGCCGGCCGCCAGGTCCATGTGCGCGGTGCCGGTGCCGCCGCCGGTCACCTGCCCCGGCGCAAGGCCGGCCGCACGCAATTCATCCACCAATCCGCGCAGCCGCTGCGTCCACGCGCCATGCGCCGCCGCACGTTCGGCCGGCATCAGATGCTGGTGATGCCCGCAATAGGCCTGGATGCCGCCATAACGCTGGCCCGGCAGCGCCGCGATCTCCGCTGCCAGCGCGCCCGCGCCCTCCGGCGCGACGCCGGCCCGCATCATGCCCGGATCGATGTCGACATAGATTGTCAGCCCGGCCACCGCGCTCGCCGCCGCAACCTGCGCCGCGCTGTCCACCACGGCGGCCACACGCGCCCGCCCGGTCAACGCCGCCAACCGCGCCCAGCCCCAGGGCGGCACCGGCGCCGTCACCAGCACATCGGGAATGCCGCCGGCCACAAAGGCTTCCGCCTCACCGACCGTCTGACAACAGACGCCAACCGCGCCACGCGCCACCTGTTCGCGGGCAAGCCGGCTGCACTTGTGCATCTTGCCATGGGCGCGCAGCCGAACACCCTTCGCGTCGCACGCCGCCTGCATCGCGGCAAGATTGGCCATCATCACCGATCGCCGGATCACCAGCGCGGGCGTGACCGGCGGCATGACCTTCGACAGGAATTCGGCGGCGCTTTGCATCGCGTCGTCTTGCCGCGCCCCCGTGTTTGAGTCAAAGAGCGCCGCAAACAGGGGTAGATTACGGAGCATCCATGTCTGTCCAACCCGTGGTGATCATCACCGGCGCGTCCTCGGGCGTGGGCCTGTGGGCCGCAAAGTCTCTCGCCAATCGTGGCTGGCTCGTCATCATGGCCTGCCGCAACCTCGCCAAGGCCGAAGCCGCCGCCAACGAGATCGGCATTCCCGCCGACAAGCGCCGCATCCTGCACATCGATCTGGGTGATCAGGCCAGCGTGCGCCGCTTTGCCGACGAATTCCACGGCCTCAAGCTGCCGCTCGATGCCCTGCTGCTCAACGCCGCCGTCTACCTGCCGCGCGCCACCGAACCGCAGCGCAGCCCGGAAGGCTATGAAATCAGCGTCGCCACCAATTATTTCGGCCACTTCCTGCTCGCCCACCTGCTGATCGACGATCTGAAGGCCGCCAATGGCCGATTGAAGGGCCCGTCGCGCCTGATCACGCTGGGCACGGTGACAGCCAACAGCGAGGAATTCGGCGGCAAGGTGCCGATCCCCGCCCCGGCGGATCTCGGCGACCTGTCGGGCCTCGTCGCCGGCTTCAAGGCCCCCGTTGCCATGATCGACGGCAAGCCGTTCAAGCCCGGCAAGGCCTACAAGGACAGCAAGCTGGCCTGCATGATCATGAACCGCGAGTTCCAGAAGCGCTGGGGCGGCCAGGGCGTGGTGTTTAACACCCTCTACCCCGGCTGCGTCGCCGATACGCCGCTGTTCCGCCACACGCCGCCGGCCTTCCAGAAGATTTTCCCCTGGTTCCAGAAGAACATCACCAAGGGCTATGTGTCCCAGCCGCTGGCCGGTGAACGCACCGCGATGGTGGTCGCCGATCCCGCCTTCGCCAGCCAGACCGGCGTGCACTGGAGCTGGGGCAACCGCCAGAAGGAAGGCCGCCAGGCGTTCGCGCAACCGCTCTCCACCCGCGGCACCAACGAGGCGCGCAACGAGAGATTGTGGGATCTGACGATGAAGGCGGTGGGGCTGGCCTGAGGCCCCTCACCCCTCCTTCGTCTCGCCCTTCTGCGGGGTGAGGCCATAGCGCGCCACCAGCGTCCACACGTGCGGCGGGATCATGTTCTTCATCATGCCCGGCGCTTCGCGGCGCAGGTGGAGGATGGTCTCGATCGCCTTCATCTCGACGCGGGCGCGGCCGAATTCCTTCCCCTTGGGGCCGACTATCGGCATGATCTTGCCCACCAGCGGGCGGATGAACTTTGGCATCCGCCTGAGCGGCAGGCCGCCGGCCGCGCGTTCGGTGTTGGCCAGGAAGCCCTTCACCGGCCCGGCGCGCTTGGAGCCATCGGGCTTGCCATTGTCCTCAGCGTCCGACAGCGCGACCTCGTCACCCAGCAGGCCGAGCAGTTCGGCGCCGCGATCGTTGCGGACGAGCAGCCATTGTTCGCCGGTGCCGCCCATGTAGCCCACCGTGATATCGGCCAGGCTGTTGGTGTAATCCACGCAGGTGCGGCAGGTGAGCGGGAAGAAGTCGGGCCTCAGGTCCGACAGCGGCAGCATCAGGAACGGGATTTCCTTGCGCCGGCCATCGTCAAACCGCAGCTCGACATGATAATTCGCCTTGAATTCCAGGTAGGTGATGCTGTCCGGCTTGTCCGAGAGCAGCGACAGGAACTCGTGGAAATTCTCGGTCGTGGTGTTGTCGCTGCACGGCGTGCCGATGACATAGATGCGCTCGAAGCCCAGCTTGGCCTCCAGTCGCCGGAGCGCATGGATCTGGCACGGGATGCCGATGATGCCGATGCGCTTGAAACCGGCGGCGCGGGCCGGCTCCAGCAGGGCGAGCAGCGGCGCATAGCCCATCCGCATCCCGCGCACTTGGGCCATGGCTTCGGGCCTCGTCACCATCACCGGGCGGGGCCGCCACTTGTCATCGGGGTCGGGCGCCATCGTCAGCACGGCGTCCACCGCGCCCGTCTGCAGCAACCGCTCGCCCAGCCGGCTGGTGATGCCTGTCCACTGCGCGCCTTCTGACGGCGTTTTCAGCCGCGCCTTGGCCATGCGCTGGAACGGGCCGAAGAACAGTTCGTCGGGACGGTTCTCATCGCGGGCGCGGCCATGAACCTGCGCTTCCATCGCGGCGTAATCGGGCTTGATGAACTGGCAGGCGGTGCCGCAATCGGTGGGCGTGGCGGTGCGCGACACGCCGCAATCGGTGCACAGCCCGCGCGGGGCGGCGGGCGCAAAGTCAGGCGCGATCAGGCCGGTGTCAGTCACATTGATCCCCACGTTGATTGGCACCCCTGCTCAGCGGCGCTGTTAGCGCCCCCACCCTCACATCCGCAAGGGCGAAGCATAGCCGGTCAATTCCAGATAGCCGCGCCCACCCGGCACGGAGACGGCACCTTCCCAATAGACCGGCCCGCCGCTCATCCGGCTGTCCAGTTCCTGGTCCGGCATCAGTGGCACCACGGGCAATTCGCGCCACTGGCCCGCCAGCTTCAGCGCCACCACCGGCTTCACCGGCCAGCGCGCCTTGCTGCGCGGGCTTTGCCACCAGCCGCCGGCCTGCCAGCGCACATCATCGGGCGTCAGCACCGTCAACCGCCCGGCCTTGTCGCGATGGCTGCCGCCGGCCCACAGCGCGCCGCCTTTGGCCGAACGCACGCGAAACAGGGTGACGGCGCTGCCATCATCCATGTTCAGCCCCAGCCAGTCCCAGCCCACTGCCTTGGGATTGAGCAGCGTCGATGACCATTCCCGATCCAGCCACGCCGTGCCGGTGACGGCCTTGCCATTCAGCCGCCCTGCCACGGCAAGGTGCGGCCAGCTGTAATAATGGCTCGCCTCGCCCGCGCCGGGCCCCTTGCGGCTGAAGCCGGCATCACCTTGCAGGATCACGGCCTGCGTCGGCGTGAAGGCCAGATCAAGGGCAAGGCCCTCGCCAGACACCCTGGCGTGCAGCCGGCCATCGCGGCCGCGCCACAGCCGCCAATCGTCCAGCCGCACATCCATGTCGCCCACGCGCGCCCCGGCAAGCCCAAAGCCTTCGCGGGCAATCTTTGCAGCGTGGCGCAAACGGCCGGCAGCGGGATCAGACAGCGCGGCATGGGCAAAGATCACCTGCCGCGGCACGAATGCCGAAGGATTGGCCGTATCGATATCGGGTCGCGTGCGGAAAAAAGTGATCTGGAACCCGCGTTTGCCCTGCAGCGTGTCGAGCCAGCCCGTCACATACCACCACTCGGTGCGAAATTCGGGATGCGCGCCATGATCGGCCGGAAAGCGCAGCGGCACACCGGGGCGCACCGGCGCGAACGTCGCCGCCAGCAGCAGCGGCAGCATCAGCAGGGCCAGCAGCCGCCGCATCACCAGTCCGCCCGCACCGCCAGCAGCGCGCGGCCGCCCAGCGCCCGACGCCCGGCCACCACCGCCGTGCCGCCGGCACACAGCACCAGCGCCGCCACCAGCCCGCCCAGCAGCGGCCCCGGCAATGCCAGGTCCATCGTCCAGTGAAAGCTTTGCGGGTTCACCACGCGCACCAGTACCAGCGCCATCACCAGCCCCAGCGACAGCCCGGCCAGCGCCCCGATCAGGCCCAGCCCCGCCCCTTCCAGCCCCAGCATGGTCAGGATGGCGCGCCGACCGACGCCAACGTGGCGCAGCATCCCGAATTCGCGCAGCCGCGCCAGCACCTGCGCCGAAAAACTGGTCGCCACGCCGATCAGGCCGATGATGATGGCAATCGCCTCCAGCGCATAGGTCACCGCAAAGCTGCGATCAAAGATGGTCAGCGCCACGCGCCGCATCTCGCCCGGCCGGCCAAACTGGGCCTGGCCCTCAACCGCCTGCGGCAGCGCCGCCTGCAACGCCGTCTGCACGGCTGCCGGGTCGGCCCCGGGCGCAAGGTCAAAGCTCGCCTCCGTCGCGGTCGCATCGCCGGTGAAGCCGCGATAATCGGCCAGCGGCACGATGATCGCCCCCCATTGCCGGGCATAATCGCGCCACACGCCAGCGACGAACAGGCGGCGCGGCACGCCGCCGATCACGAGACTGTGCACCTCGCCCACCTGCCAGCCGTAAAGCCAGGCCAAAGGCTCCGAAATCAGCGCCCGCGCCGTGCCCGGCGGCGTTGCCGCATCGGTGCTCGCCATGATCGGCACGCTCGCCTGCCCGCCCTGGGCCATCAGGGCCACCGCCGGCCGCGCCGGATCGATCCGCACCGGCAGCACGCGCTGGAACCGCACATGGGCCAGCCCCGGCACCGCTGCCAGCCGGGCCTGATCGGCGGGCGGCAGGCCGCCGGCCTCGGCCCCTTCCAGATGCAGGTAAAGATCAGACGGCAGCACCGCCACCAGCCAGTCATCGACGCTCTGGCGGAAACTCGCCACCATCACCGCCATCGCCACCATCAGCGCGGTGGACGCCACGATGCCCGACAGCGCCAGCCCCGCCGCCTGCGGCACGCCCCACAGCCGCCGCACCGCCAGATCGAGCGGCAGAAAGGCCGAACCCTTCCTGGCCAGCGGCGCCAGCAACAGCCGCGCCAGCGCCGGCATCAGCGCCACACCGCCGGCCAGCAGCAGCGCCATCGCGGCATAGCCCAGCAGTGGCAGGCCCCACAGCGGCGGCCCCAGCGCCGCCAGCGCCCCCAGCCCCAGCATCACCAGCCCCGGCCATGCCCGCGGCCGGCGCGCCGGATCAGGCACATCGCCAAGGCCTTTCAGCGCCTGCGCCGGCGCCGCCCGCGCCGCGTTCAAGGCCGGGCCAAGACTGCCGGCCAGCGCCGTCACCAGCCCCAGCGCACCGAACAGCAGCGCCGCGCCCGTATCAAAGGCCAGCCGCGCCCGCGCGCCGCTGAAATAGCCGCCGCCAAGATCGCCGCCAAAACGGTCCACCACCAACACCGCCAGCCCGTATCCCAGCGCCACACCCAGCGCCGCGCCAGCCACGCCCAGCACCAGGCCTTCGGCCAGCAACTGCCGCACCAGCCCGGCGCGCGGCAGGCCCAAGACGCCCAGCAGCGCAAATTGCGGCCGCCGCCGCGCCACGGCCAGCGCCTGTGCCGACCAGACGAGGAACCCGCCGGTCAAGAGCGCCACCAGCGCCAGCATGCCCAGGTTGACACGATAGGCCCGGCTCAGCGCGTCGGCGCGGGTGGCCTCGGCCTCCGGCGTGGCCAGCATCGCGTCGGCCGGCAATGCTGCCGCCACCACCGCCCATGCCGCGTCCCCGTCCACCAGTTTCAGATCGATGCGGTGCAGCCGGCCCAACTGCCCGAACCGCCACTGCGCCTCGGCAATGTCGATCACCGCCAGCTGCGCCTCGTCCGCCCCGGCCAGCCGCCCGGCAATCCGAAGGCGCGCCTGCCGGCCAGCGGCGGTGATGATGAAATCCTGCCCCGGCGCCACGCCTGCCGCGCGCATCAGCGCGGGTGACAACCAAACGGCATCGGCTTGCCAATTTGGCCGGCTGCCCACGCCGCCCTGCCCGGCGACGCTGATGCCAACCAGGCCAGGCGTCACCGCCATCGCCCGCAACGGATCGACGCCGATCAGGGTGAAACGCCCGCCTTTGGCTTCGGACCCCGGCCGTGCCAGCCGGCCCCAGCTGGCCGGCACTTCCACCACCGGGCTGATCGCCTGCACCTCAGGCAGCTGCGCCAATCGGGGATATAATGCCTCGTCCAGCCCCGCCGCCGATCGCGCCCTGACCGCGACATCGGCTCGGCCCTGCACGCTGGCCACGGCACGGCCAAAGCTGGCCAGCGCGGCGCTGTTCACGAGGTGCACGGCAAAGCCCAGCGCCACGCCCACGGCAATCGCCAGCACGGCAAGGCCCAGCCGCACCGGGTGCGCGCGCCATTCGCCGGCCATCAGCCAGCCTGTCACTGCCATGCCGTTTGCCGAATGGTGCATCAGGCCGGAACGAGCCCGCTTGCCGACAATCTCAGCACCCGGTCGGCGGCGCCGGCCACCATGTCGCTGTGGGTGACGATCAGCACGGCAGCCCGCCGTTCGCGCGCCTCGCTGAGCAGCAGATCAAGGATGCGCGCGGCGGTTTCGGGATCAAGATTGCCGGTCGGCTCGTCCGCCAGCACCAGGCCGGGCCTGTTCACCAGTGCCCGCGCAATCGCCACGCGCTGCAATTCCCCGCCCGACAGCACCGCCGGCCAGTCGGCACCCCGGCCATCCAGGCCGACCTGCGCCAGCATCGCCTCCGCCCGCGCCAGCGCGTCCGCCGCGTTCATGCCGGCCAGCAGGCAAGGCAGCGCGACGTTGCGGGCCAGCGTCAGGTGCGGCAGCACGTGAAAGGCCTGGAACACGAACCCCAGCGCCGACGCGCGCAGCGCCGCCCGTGCCGGTTCGGCCAGCGCGGCGATATCCTGCCCGCCGATCAGCACCTGCCCGGCATCGGCAGCATCCAGGCCAGCAACGACATTCAGCAGCGTGGATTTGCCCACGCCGGATTCGCCGACGATCGCCACCACCTCGCCGGGACGCACCGCCAGATCGACGCCGGCAAACAGCGTCCGCCGCCCGCCGCCGGCCAGCGGCACGGCGCGCGCCAGCCCGGTCGCTGCCAATATCGGGGCAGCCACCGCCGGCGGGGCGGAGGAAAGGTCAGGTCGCATGGCAGCGCTTTAACCCAATGCCGCCGCGATGGGAGCCGGGTGTGGCACCATGGCCCACCCGGCAGCAGGCATCAGGCCTGTTTGGCGAACAGATTGGCCGGGTTTCGCATCGCCTTGAATTCCAGCGCGTTGCCGGCCGGATCGAACAGGAAGAACGTGCCCTGCTCGCCCGGCTTGCCTTCGAACCGCACGTGCGGTTCCAGCTCGAACGCGACGCCGGCCGCCTTGATGCGCGCGCCCAGCGCTTCCCAGCCGGCCCAGTCCAGCACAAGGCCGAAATGCGGCACCGGCACCTGGTCACCATCCACCGGATTGCGGTGGATGGCCGATTTCGGCGCGCGGTGCACCACGAGCTGGTGGCCGTGGAAATCGAAATCGATCCACGTGTCGGATGATCGGCCTTCCGGGCAGCCCAGCACCGTCCCATAGAAATGCCGGGCGGCGGCCAGATCATCGACCGGAATGGCAAGGTGGAACGGATTCACAGGGCGTCTCCATGGGTGTTGGCAAGTTGGTGGGCGCGGGCCAGCACGTCGCGGCTGGCCCGCACGATGGGGCCGCCGCCGTCATCCGTGAGCAGCGGGTGGCTGGCCGGCAAGGGTTCCGGCAGCGGGCATGGCACCGGCTGCAGGCACAGCAGCGGCGCGGCCGGATCGTCGGACTGGTGCGCAGGATCGAGCAGCCAGTTCATCACGCCAAGCAGCCGCGTGGTGACGGCAAGACATTCCAGCGCGGCCGCCAGCGCCGGTTCGGGCGGCAGCTCCTCGCGCCACAGCCGGCCCGGCCCGTCAAACCAGCGCCGCGCCGCTTCCGATACGCGGATCGTGTCGTGATACAGCGCGTCCATCTGGTCGCGCAGCGGCAGGCCACGCGCTTCGCCGGGACCGCTGGTGGATGGCGTCAGGCTGCCCAGGCTGCTGTTGCCGGCGGCGGCGGGCGGCGCGGCGGTATCACGCGTGCGGCGGCTTGACGGTCTGGCCATGCTGGCTGTTATCCCCCCGGATGCGGCGGCGTCCACCGCATTATCAACCGCGTCAGCCGCGCAGCACCTTGCGCCGCTCGACACGGAAGCGTTTCAGCTCCTCGGCCGGCGCCGGCCAGTCGGGATCGGCGCGCGCGGCGGCACCATAATCCTCCATCGCCTCCTTCAGATTGCCGGCGGCTTCTTGGGCCTGGGCGCGGGCAAACAGCGCGCGGGCCGGCTCCTTCGGCCCCAGTTCGATGCCATGGCTGATCAGGGCGACGGCTTCGGCGCTGTTGCCGGGCAGGCGGGCGAGCGCGATGCCCTTGTTGATCCAGGCTTCGGGCAGGCCGGGGGCCGCCTTGATCGCCAGATCGAAATCGGCGAGCGCCTTGTCGATCTGCTGGGCGCGCAGCCGGCCGATGCCGCGGTTCATCAGCATCGCCAGCCTGACCGGCAGGGCAAGGCCCGGCTGGGCGATGGCGCGATCACAGCGGCCAAGCTGGCCGCGCGTCGGCCGCGTCGCTTCCGCGACTTCGCGGCACGGATCGAAGGGCGCGTCCTGCGCCATGGCCGGGCTGGCACCGGCCAGCATCACCGCGATCAGCAACCGTCGCACCGGTCGGGCTTTCAGGCGATGATGTCGGGGATCAACTGATCCTCCAGCATGGCGATTTCGTCCTTCAGCATCAGCTTCTTCTTCTTGAAGCGCTGCAACAGGATCATGTCCGGATTGGGCAGCTGCCGCAGGGCGTCGATCGCGGTATCAAGATCACGGTGATCCTGCTTCAGCATCTCGATGCGGGCGCGGATTTCCGCTTCGTCCACGCTTCTGGCTCCCCGGTCACAGCGGCGCCCGAATGCGCCCGTCACGTCCTTGCGTTAATCCCCCCTCGGCATGGCGGCAAGGGGGCGCGAAATGGCTGCTGCAATTCATGCCCAACGGGCGGTGAATCGCCGCAGCGGGCATGGACAGGGGGGCCGATCCGTGATGCACTTGGGCTTCTGTCGGCGGGCTGTTCCGGTCCGGCAGAATGACCAAGAAGGGAGTGTGCCAATGGCCAATGCCCACCGCGATCAGTTGATCGCCCGTCATGCCAAACTTGAACACAGCCTCGCCACCGAGCTGAAACGCCCCGTGCCCGATTCGGCAAGGCTGCGCGCCCTGAAGCGCGAAAAACTGAAACTGAAAGACGCCATTTCGGCCCATTGATGGCCGTCGCGTCCGGTGCTGCGGCAGCCCGCCGCGCACCGGGCGCCTGTGCCGCCGCTCATTCGTCGCGGCTGATCTTCTCGTCGCGTTCGTGGCGCTCCTGGGCATCGATCGTCATCGTCGCGATCGGCCGCGCTTCCAGGCGCTGCAGGCTGATCGGTTCCCCGGTCATTTCGCACCAGCCATAATCACCCGTATCGATCCGGCGCAGTGCCGCGTCGATCTTGGCAATCACCTTGCGCTGGCGGTCGCGCGTCCGCAGTTCGATGCCCCAGTCGGTTTCGCTGGCGGCACGGTCGGTCAGATCCGGTTCGCGCAGCGGCTCGGCCTTCAGCGCTTCCAGCGTGCCTTCCGATTCCTTCAGGATCTCGTCTTTCCACGTCAGCAGCTTGCGCCGGAAATAGGCCAGCTGGCGCGGGTTCATGAACTCTTCGTCCGCGCTCGGACGGTAATCAGGCGGGAGGTCGTCGCCGTGGGCCTGCACGATCAGGACGCCATCATCTTCGGATTTTTCGGTTGTCGCAGCCTGAGTTTCACTCGTCATTCCACCACCCCGCGTCATCGGACGGCCGATCGGCCTGGGCCGCGCGGCTCCCCGTCGAAGCTCCCTGCCAGACCCCCTCTGGCCGGAACACCCCACCGGCGCTCCCTTACCCTTCCGTCATGAACGGAGCAAGACAGGAAACCGGCGCAAATTGACACTCGACAAATTTGTCAGCGCCGCAGGTATTTGCCGCAAGATTTGCTGATCAGCTCTTCAAACCGTCAATTCGGGCCTGAATCGCGGCGAGTTGCTCCTTCAATTGGGCGATTTCATCGCCGCCTTGCGGCTTTTCGGCCGATTTCTCGGCAGAACGGCTTGCAGGCTCCCGCTTCAGGCCACCGGTCATCATCTCGGTCGCGGCCTGGAACATGGCCAGATTCTGCCGCGCCAGTTGCTCGAACGGCTTCATTGCGGCGTTGCGGAAAATCGTCTGATTCTCGGCAAAGGCCGCCATCGACGCTTCGAGATAGTGCGGCACCATCGCCTGCATCGAATCGCCATAGAGCGCGATGATCTGGCGCAGGAACGATGTCGGCAGCATCGTCTGCCCGCCGGCTTCGCCTTCCATCACGATCTGGGTCAGCACGCTGCGGGTGATGTCCTCGCCAGTGCGGGCATCAAACACCTGAAAATCCCGGCCTTCGCGGGTCATTTCCGCCAGGTGATCGAGCGTGATGTAACTCGAAGTTTCGGTGTTATACAGCCGCCGGTTGGCGTATTTCTTGATCACGACAGGCCCTTGGCCGGGCTTGGCATCGGGAGAGGTTGAGGCGTTGGCCATGAAGTTTCCCGTCTGTGACTGTGCATCATTGGCTAGCATGATCATATGCTGCGGTGCAACGCCGCAGGCGCACGCACCGGAATGAGCCGCGCGCCCGGCCCGCACCCCCTGCCCGTGTTCCTGGCCACGCTGCAGGCGGCCTGTGCCGGCGATCCGGCCCGGTTGGCTGCGGCGCTGGCAGGCCTCAGGCGCTATCAGGCCGCGCCGCGCCCGCCACGTGCTGCACCGCGGCCTGAAATCGCCCGTGTCGGCAGCGTCGCCCTGCGCGGCACGCCCGGCCCCCGGCCTGTCGTCATCGTGCCGTCGCTGATCAACGCGCCCGACGTGCTCGATCTGCCCGGCCGCAGCCTTGTCGCGCATCTGGAAAACGCCGGCCTCAACCCCCTGCTCATTGACTGGGGCAACAGTCCCGAACCGCTGGCCCTGGCCGATCTGGTCAGCAAACGCCTGCATCCGCTGGTCGCCGGCCTTGGCGGGCCCGCAGCGCTCGTCGGCTATTGCCTTGGCGGCACGCTCGCCGCCGTTCTCGCCGCCACGCTGCCGCCCCGTCGCCTCGCGCTCCTCGCCACACCGTGGCATTTCGCCGGCTATGGCGAGGCGCAGCGCGCCGCGCTGGCAGACTGGTGGGCCGGGGCCGAACCGCTGGCGCAAGCGCTGGGCCAGATGCCGATGGACCTCATCCAGCCCGCCTTCTGGTCGCTCGATCCCGCCGGCCTTGCGGCCAAATATGCCCGCCTTGCCGGCGCCGACGCCGACGCGCTGGCCGATTTCGTGCGTTTGGAAGACTGGGCCAACGGCGGTGCCCCGATCAGCCTTGCCGCCGCCCGCGATCTCGCCGCGCTCTATCGCGATGGCCACTGGCCCGGCGTCGATCCGGCCCGCATCGGGGTGCCCATTCTCGACATCATTGCCGGCACCGATCGCATCGTGCCGGCCACGGCGGCGCTCTCCAGCGGCGGCATCGGCCAGCCGCTCACCATCGCGGCCGGCCATGTCGGCATGGTCGTCGGCCGCACCGCCCCCAATCAACTCTGGCCTGCCCTCACCCAATTCCTCTCACACCCATGATGGTGCAGCGCGGCAAAGACGCTTAGGCTGCGCTGAAACGACTCGAACACGAACGAATGGAACAGGGGCCGCCGCCATGAGCAATATCGTCATCACCGCCGCACGCCGCACCGCCGTCGGCAGCTTCCTCGGCAGCTTTGGCAGCACGCCGGCCCACCTGCTCGGCAAGGCCGCGATCGAGGCGGCGCTCGCCGATGCCGGCGTGGCGCCGGGCGAGGTGAACGAGGTCATCCTCGGCCAGGTGCTCACCGCCGCCCAGGGGCAGAACCCGGCCCGTCAGGCCGCGATGGCCGCGGGCATCGCGCTCGAAGCGCCGGCTTATGGCGTCAACCAGGTCTGCGGTTCCGGCCTGCGTGCCGTCGCCATGGCGGCGCAGGCGATTGCCAATGGCGATGCCGGCATCGTGGTCGCCGGCGGGCAGGAATCGATGAGCCTGTCTCCCCACGCCCAGGCGATGCGCGCCGGCACCAAGATGGGCCATGTCGAATTCGTCGACACCATGATCAAGGATGGCCTGTGGGATGCCTTCAACGGCTATCACATGGGCATCACGGCCGAAAATGTTGCCGAAATGTACCAGATCAGCCGCAGCGCACAGGATGAATTCGCCGTCGCCAGCCAGAACAAGGCCAGCGCCGCCCGCGCCGCCGGCAAGTTCAAGGGTGAGATCGCGCCCGTCACCATCAAGGGCCGCAAGGGCGACATCGTGGTGGATACCGACGAATATATTCGCGACGGCGTCACGCTGGACAGCGTGTCGGGCCTCAAGGGCGCGTTCAAGAAGGACGGCACGGTGACGGCCGCCAACGCGTCGGGCCTCAACGATGGCGCCGCCGTGCTGGTGCTGATGAGCGAGGCCGAAGCCGCCCGCCGCAACGCGCCGGTGCTGGCCCGCATCGCCGGCTTTGCCAGCGTCGGCGTCGATCCCGCCGTGATGGGCATCGGCCCGGTGCCCGCCAGCCGCAAGGCGCTGGCCAAGGCCGGCTGGAGCGTCGCCGATCTCGATCTGGTGGAAGCCAACGAGGCGTTTGCCGCGCAGGCGCTGGCCGTGGGGCAGGAATTGGGCCTTGATCCCGACAAGCTGAACGTCAACGGCGGCGCGATTGCCATCGGCCATCCGATCGGCGCGTCGGGCGCACGCGTGCTGGTGACGCTGCTGCACGAAATGGCCCGCCGCGATGCGAAGAAGGGGCTGGCGACGCTGTGCATCGGCGGCGGCATGGGGATTGCGCTGGCGGTGGAGCGCGGCTGAGGCGCGGCAAGCAATAGTGCGCAGCACTATCGCGCGACACGCGCCCAGCCCGGACGGGCGGGCTGCCGGGCCTCGGCACGGCAGAACCGCTTCGACGGCGTGGCTTTGCCACGCAACTTTGTTCGGCCTCGTTTACTTGGCGGACTCGGCGGCTCTGCCGCCGGCCGCCGTCCCCCCTTCCCCGCCCCGCCCATCCGCGCCATAACCCCCGGCGATGATCCGCGAAGCCACACCCGTCGAGCGTCTCTTCGCCGGCCAGCGGCACGGCCGCCTGCTCGTCCTCGGCCAGCCGCCGCAGCGCGTGCCGCTGGCTCTTGATGGCTGGGAACGCGTCGCCTGCGTCGCCACCAGCGATGACCAGTTGCGCCCCGGCACCGTGCGCGCCGATCCGCATCACCTGCCCTTCCACGAAGCCCTGTTCGACAAGGCGCTGCTGTCGGCCCCGCTCGTCCAGCCGCGCCTGATGCTGCGCGAACTGTGGCGCGTGCTCAGCCCCGCCGGCCTTGCCGTGCTGATCGTCCGCGCCCGCCGGCCCTGGCATCTGAAGGACATCGGCTGGCTGCGCGAGCCTTTGCAACTGCGGCTGGACGAAGCCATGTTCGAAGTGCTCGACTGGCGGGTGGAAACGCTGCCCGAACGCCACCACGTCGTGCTTGTCGCCAAGACCGACTGGCAGAAACCGGTGCTGGTTGGTGCCGCGGATGCAGCGATGGTACCACGGCTCATCAATTGAGGGTGCGAACCCGCCGGGTCAGACGGCCAGTTCCACCGTCACCACGTCGCCTTCGGCGACGCGCTCCTTCTTCCGCACCGCCGCCTTCACCGGCAGCAGGTAACCGCCGGCCTCCTTCGACGGAAACACCGAGGTCGCCCACGCCGTGCCGCCAAGCCTGACCTTCACATAGACCGATCCCCACGCCGCGCTGCGCCCCGGTGCGGCGGCGCGGATGCCGGCGGCCACGTCGCCGGTGATGGTGAGGAAATGCCAAGACATTGGCGAGGGTTTGCCGTCGGCGGCCTTGCCCTTCCAGATCCACAATGGCCCGGTGAACGTCCATTCGCGCCCGGAAGGCACTTCGTGCCCCAGTTCCTCGCGCAGGAAGCGGATCAGTTCCGGATCAAGATCGTCGTCCACGGAACGGACGATAGCCTATCGGCTGAGAACGAACACGCCGGTATCCGCCAGCAGATTGGGCCACAGCGTCACCGGCTGGCCCGCTGCCAGGCCGGTGCGGCTTTGCACCGTCAGCCGCATCTGATCGGCCAGCGCCTCGAAATCGGCGATGGTGCAGAAATGAATGTTGGGCGTTTCGTGCCAGCTCACCGGCAGGCTGCGCGTCACCGGCATCCGGCCGCCCAGCGCCAGGCTCAGCCGCACCCGCCAGTGGCCGAAATTGGGGAAGGAGACAACGGCGCTGCGCCCGATACGCACCAGCTGCGCCAGCACCTCGGCCGGGCGCTGCATGGCCTGCAGCGTGTTGGACAGGATGACGACATCGAACGCATCATCGGCGTAATCGCCCAGATCGGTATCGGCATCGCCCTGCACCACCGCCAGCCCGCGCCCGACGGCAGCCGCGACGTCGCCGGCATCCAGCTCGATGCCGCGGCCTTCGACGCCCTTGGTGTCGCGCAGCCAGGCCAGCAACTGGCCATCGCCGCAGCCAATATCAAGCACACGCGCGCCTTCCGGCACGGCGGCGGCCACGGCGGCAAGATCGGGACGCAGCGGGATTGGTGTGATTCCGGGGGGCGTCATGCCGTGAGGAACCCGTTGACGACGCGGTTCATCTCCGGCGCATCGAGCAGGAAGGCATCGTGGCCGAACGGGCTTTCCAGTTCGACGAAGCTGACCGGCGCGCCGGCGGCATTCAGCGCCCGCACGATGCGGCGGCTTTCGGCGGTGGGATAGAGCCAGTCGGAAGTGAAGGAGACAAGGCAGAACCGCGCCTGCACCCCGGCAAAGGCGCGGGCCAGATTGCCGTCATGCGCCTCTGCCAAATCGAAATAATCCATGGCGCGGGTGATGTAGAGATAGGAGTTGGCGTCGAAGCGTTCGACGAAGCTCAGCCCCTGATGGCGCAGATAGGATTCCACCTGGAAATCGGCGTCAAAGCCAAAACTGACCGTGTCGCGGTTCTGCAGGCGGCGGCCGAATTTCTCGGTCAGGCCTTCTTCCGACAGATAGGTGATGTGCGCGGCCATGCGCGCCACGGCGAGGCCCGCCGCGGGCGGCTTGCCGGGCGCATAAGTGCCGCCGGCCCAGTTGGGATCGGCCATGATCGCCTGCCGGCCGACTTCGTGAAAGGCGATGTTCTGCGCCGAATGGCGGGCGGCGGTCGCGATGGCGACAACCTTCTTCACCCGCGCCGGATGGTTCACCGCCCAGGTGAGCGCCTGCATCCCGCCCATCGATCCGCCGATGACGGCCGCAAGGCAATCGATGCCGAGATGATCGAGCAGCCGCGCCTGCGCCGCCACCATGTCGGACAGGGTGATGACCGGGAAGCGCATGGCAAAGGCCCGGCCATCGCGCGGATCGATGCTGGATGGCCCGGTGGAGCCCATGCAGCCGCCCAGCACGTTGGCGCAGATCACGAACCAGTGTTCGGGATCGACCGGCTTGCCGGGGCCGACGAGCCGCGTCCACCAGCCGGGCTTGCCGGTGATCGGGTGGGTGCTGGCGAGATACTGATCCCCGGTCAGCGCGTGGCAGACCAGGATGGCATTGCTGCGATTGGCGTTCAGCGTGCCATAGGTTTCATAGGCAATGGTCAGTTCCGGCAGCACACCGCCGCCCGCCAACGCGAAATCGCCGGCGAGGGTGACGCGGCGATCAAGACCAAAGCGCGTATCCATCAGGGTGAAGCCCAATAATGGCGTGGGGGTGACTGTGCCAGCGATATTCGCTAGGGCCGCTGCCATGAGCATCGCCACTGCCCCCGAAATGAAGCCCTGGATCGAAGCCATGCACGCCTATGTGCCCGGCAAGGCCAAGACCGACGGCGTGCCGGTGATCGCCAAGCTGTCGTCGAACGAAAATCCGTGGGGGCCGTCGCCGCGCGCCATCGCCGCGATGCAGGCAGTGATCGCCGAAGGCCATCGCTATCCCGATCCGGCCTCGACCGCGCTGCGCGCCGCGCTGGGCGATGCCTGCAACGTCGATCCCGCCCACATCATCTGCGGCACCGGCAGCGACGAAATCCTGCACATGGTGGCATCGGCCTTCGCCGGGCCGGGGGACGAGATCATCCACGTCCGCCACGGCTTTGCGGTCTATGAAGGCGCCACCCGCCGCGTTGGCGCCACGCCGGTGATCGTGCCCGATGTGGATTACACCGCCGATGTGACCGCCGTGCTGGCGGCCATCACGCCGGCGACGAAGATCATCTACCTTGCCAATCCCAACAACCCCACCGGCACGCTGCTGCCCGCCGCCGAGATCCGCCGCCTGATCGCGGGCGTGCCGCCCAACGTCATCCTCGTGCTCGATTGCGCCTATGCGGAATTTGCCGAAGGCGAGTACGAGGACGGCCTGCAGCTGGCGCAGACCCTGCCGAACCTCGTCGTCACCCGCACCTTTTCCAAGATCCACGGCCTTGCTGCCCAGCGCGTCGGCTGGGCCGTCGCTGCCCTGCCGCTGATCGCCGCGATGGACCGGGTGCGCGGGCCGTTCAACGTCACCACCACCGGCCAGGCCGCGGCTGTCGCCAGCCTTGCCGATACCGCCCACATCGCCATGGTGCGGGACGAGACGATCCGCCTGCGCGGCTGGCTTGCCGAACAGATCGCCGCGCTGGGCAACGCCGGCCTGCGTGCCATTCCGTCGGCGTGCAACTTCATCCTCATCGAATTTCCCGAATCCGGCCCGGTCACGGCGGCCGGAGCCAATCAGTATCTGCTCGATCATGGCATCATCTGCCGTTATCTTGCCGTGCAGGCCATGCCGCGCTGCCTGCGCGTGTCCATCGGCACCGAAAATGAAACCCGCACCGTCGCTGCTGCCCTGCGCGATTATGTCGAAGGCGCAGCACAGGGATCGGGCCACTGATGCTGCCGTTCGCGCGCGTCGCCATCATCGGCATGGGCCTCATCGGCTCATCGCTCGCCCGCGCCATACGGCAGGCCATGCCCACCGTGCGCCTCACCGTCACCGATGCCAGCGACCACGTGCGCGACCGGGTGATCGAACTGGGGCTGGCCGATGACGTCACCGATGGCGCTGGCGCTGCCGTTGTCGACGCCGATCTTGTCATCCTGTGCGTGCCGGTCGGTGCCATGGCCGCCGTCGCTGCCGAAATCGGCCCCGAACTCGCGCCCGACAGCGTCGTGTCCGACGTCGGATCGGTCAAGGAAAGCGTGCTGCGCGTCCTGTCCGAAGCTCTGCCCGGCGCCCATGTCATCCCCGCGCACCCGGTGGCCGGCACCGAAAAATCCGGGCCGGATGCCGGCTTTGGCGAATTGTTCCGCGGCCGCTGGTGCATCATCACCCCGCCACCGCGCGCCGATCAGATGATGGTGGAACGCCTCGGCGAATTCTGGCACCGGCTGGGCAGCAAGGTCGATCTGATGGACGCCGCCCACCATGATCGCGTGCTTGCCGTCACCAGCCACCTGCCCCACCTCATCGCCTATTCCATCGTCGGCACCGCCAGCGACATGGAAGAGGTGACCAAATCCGAAGTCATCAAATATTCGGCCGGGGGTTTCCGCGATTTCACCCGCATCGCCGCGTCCGATCCCGTCATGTGGCGCGACGTGTTCCTGAACAACCGTGACGCCGTTCTGGAGCTGCTGGGCCGCTTCACCGAGGATCTGGTCGCCCTGCAACGCGCCATCCGCTGGGGCGAAGGCGACGCGCTGGAAAGCCTGTTCACCCGCACCCGCGCCATCCGCCGATCGATCATCGACGAAGGCCAGGACACTGACAAGCCTGACTTTGGCCGGTAAACCGGCCGGGGCCGATTTTGGCCGGCAATCCCCTGCACAACGTGGGCTTTGCACACTCCCGGCAAGACGTGCGATAATCCCCTCCCGGGTCGCACATTGCGGGTTGACGGGCCATCAATGGCCGCTACGCCAAAGATACTTGCATTCAATTGGGGGATTGCATGAACACGACTTCGCTTCGCATCCTGGGCCTTCTCACGGCGGCTGCCGTCGTGCTGCCGGCGCCGGTCGCGGCCCAGATCAATGCCGGCCGCAAGGGCGGCATCGAAAAGGCGCGCGACAAGAAGGTGGCCGAACTGCCCACCTGTTCCAAACCGATCGGCACGCTGGCGCTGTCGGAACCGGAAAACCGCTGGTGGGTCGATCTCGGCCTCGGCTCCCCCGAAGCGCTGATCCGCATCTATGCCCAGAAATCCGGCTGCTTCCGCCTCGTCAACCGCTCGCAACGCGGCATGGCGGCGATGCAGCAGGAACGCGCGCTGGCCGGTGGCGGCGAACTGCGCGGCGGCGGCGCGATCGGCAAGGGCCAGATGGTCGAAGCCGAATACACGCTGATCCCCGATATCGTCACGGCCAACCGCAACAAGGGCGGGATGCGGATCGGCGGCCTGCTGGGTGCCTTCGTGCCCGGCGTCGGCGGCGCATTGCTGGGCGGGCTGGACGTGAAGAAACGCTCGGCCAACGTCGTCCTGAACGTCGTCAACAACAAGTCGTCGGAAGAATTCGTCACCGAAGGCCGCGCCACCAAGACCGATGTCGGCTTTGGCGGCGGCGGCGGCATCTTCGCCGGTGGCTTCCTCGGCGCCGGCGGCGCATCGGGCTATGCCGATACCGAAATCGGCCAGGTCGTGGCGCTGGCCTATCTCGATGCCTTCACGAAACTGGTCGGCGATCTGGGCGGCATGGAAGCCGCGGTGGGCGGTGAAGCGCCGCAAAAGGCCGTGGTGATGAAGAACCCCGGCCGCATGTTCGCCGGGCCGGCGCTGAATGCCAAGGTCATCAAGCCGCTGGATGGCGGCGCCATGCTCTATCCCACCGGCCAGAAACAGGGCGGCTTCTGGGAAGTCACCGATGAACTGGGCACCAAGGGCTGGGTCAGCGAAATCGCCATCGGGATCGCCAGGTAAGGCGCTCCGCCACCTGAAAGGAAAGGGCCACCCGCCAACGAGGCGAGTGGCCCTTTCAGTTTTCAGGCAGGCCGATCAGGCGGCAACGGTCACCCGCCGCCGCCGCGCCACCGCGCCGACCAGGCCAAAGCCGGCAATCAGCATCGCCCAGCTCGCCGGTTCCGGCACCACGCCCAGACGATCCGCCGTCAGTTGCAGGCCGTCCAGCCGCACCTCGCAGAATTTAACGCTTTGTCAATTTTCCGTTTACCGCAAGGCCGGACAGGCCGGCAGCTGTCCGCGCCGCGATCGGGTGGCCAGATCAGCGGGGATGCCGCTCAACGCCACCGGGCCGCCGGCGGGCAGCGCCGTCTCCAGCGCCAGCCGCACGGGCGCGCGCAGCCGCTGTTCCGCCGGCGCTGCCGTGCTGTTGAGCGCCGCCTGCACGGCCAGCGGACAGACCGTGGTGATGGTGCCGGCCAGCCGCAGCCCGCCCTGCAATGGCACCAGCGTTGCCTCCAGCCTGAACAGTTCGCCCGTGGCGTCGGTTCCGGTCAGCACCGCATCAAGGCTGCCGCCCTCATCGGCCCAGCGCGCCGCATCGGTCAGCCGGGCGCGCCCGCGCGCCGCGATGTCGCCGGCCAGGCTGATCGCGGCCCCCTGCCCTAGGCGGAACCCGGTTGCGCCGATCACCAATTGCCCCTGCACCGGCAGGGCCGGGCCGGCAGGTGCCGCGGGGATCTCGCGGGCGTGGAGTTCCAGCGTCTCGGCGGCGAAATCCGGGCCAATCCCGGCATTGCCGCGTGCCGCCGGCAGCACGATCGACAGGCGTGCCAGCCGGTCGCCATCCCGTTTCAGGCTGGCGGTGCCTGCTGCTGCCGTCACCCGCTGCGACAGCCCGGCAAAGCTTGCCGCCAGCATGATGTTGCGGCCCTGCATCACGGTCAGTTCCGGCCGCCATGGCCCGCGATTGAGCCGCAGCTGCTGCACCGCCAGCCCCAGCTGCACATTGCCCGAATGCTCACGCTTCACATCGGTCAGTTCGGCTTCCAGCCGATAGGGAAAGCCGCCGACGGCAATGGCTTCGCCCGGAAACCAGCGCGCCAGTGTCGTTTCGAAATCGGCGGCCCAGCCGCGCCAGAACATCCCATAGACGGCCAACCCCAGCGCCAGTGGCAGCAAGGACAGGAGCAACGGCCAGCGGCGGGTCATCGCGATGCGTCCTGCAGCGCGTTGATCGCGGCGTGCACGCGCGCCTCCAACTCCGCTCTCGGCAGGCCGGGAGGGATGACAGGCGCAATCGTCATGTGGACAGTTCCCGGATATTTGATGAAGCCCTTGGGCCAGACGCTGCCACTGTCCAGCGCAATGGGAACCACCGGCAATTTCAGCATCTTGTAGAGGCCGGCAAAGCCCGCCGCCAGCGCCGGGGTCTCCCCCACGGCAACGCGGGTGCCTTCGGGAAAGATCACCACCGGGCGATCATCGGCCACCGCGGCCTGGGCCTGGCGCATCATCTCGCGCAGCATCCTGGCCGATCCCTCGCGATCGACAAAGATCGAACCGTGCCGCGCCGATGCCAGCCCCCACACCGGGATGGCGCGCAATTCCTGCTTCATCACCACGGCCGGCCGTTCGAACCACCACAGCGTCAGGATCGCTTCAAAGGCGCTTTCATGCTTCAGGGCAAACAGGTGCCGGCCGGGCGGGATCGTCCCGTCAATCTCCAGCCTGATGCCGGTGATCGCCCAGCTGCACAGCCGGAACCAGCCGGCCCACAGCTTTGGCCCGATGAACAGCAGCGACTTCGGGCCAGCCAGGCCCAGCAGCAGCGCCAGTGGCACCAGCACCAGCGACCCGCCCAGAAAGGCGATCTGGAACAGGATGGTGCGAACCAGCGCCAGGGCGATGGCAAGCGGCGAAGGGCGGCGCATCACACCGCCCCCAGCAGCAGCGCACCCCGGCGCAGCAGCCATTTCGAATATTCAAACGCGAGCCCGTGCGCCTTGGGTTCGGATGGCACGGCATCGGGCAGCACCGCCACCTGCGGCGGCAGCACGCGCGACAATTCCAGCCGGGCGCGGCGCATGTGGCCGGCGCTCGTCACCAGCCGGATGGAGGTGAACCTGTGCCGCGCCACCCACTGCGCGGTTTCCTCGGCATTCGACCGCGTGTCGACGGCAGCATAGCCCAAATCGGTGGTTTTCAGCCGACGGGTGGCGACACCGAATGCCGCCGCCAGTTGCCGGCGGCTGGTGGTGCGGCCCACACCCGATACCAGCATACGGCGGGCGGCGCCGGCCTCCACCACCGCCAGCCCGCGCCGGAAGCGCCCGGCGCCGCCGGTCAGCACCACGACACCGTCGCTCTTCACGCTCAGCGGCGCCGGCCCCGGCAGGGTGAGGCTGAACCAGATCAGCCCCAGCGCCCACGCCAGCACCGGCAACGCCGCCAGCCGCGCCGCCCACATCAGCACGCCGGCGCGGCGCTTGCCGCCGGGCCGGCGCGGCGCGGGGCCGGCCGCGGCCCGAGAGGCGGGGCGGCGGCTCACATCTCGCCGCGCTGACGCCGGATCGCGAACCAGCGTTCGCGATTGGCGTTCTGTTCGGCCAGCGTTTTCGCAAACACGTGGCCGCCGCTGCCATCGGCGACGAAATAGAGTGCATCCGTCTCGGCCGGATCCAGCACGGCCATGATGCTGTCCCGTCCCGGGTTGGCGATGGGGCCGCGCGGCAGACCGGGCTTGAGATAGGTGTTGTAGCCGGTATCGCGGTTCAGTTCCGACCGGCGGATACGGCGGCCCAGCGGCTTGCCGGCAGTGATCGGGTAGATCACGGTGGGATCGGCATCCAGCTTCATGCCGATCCGCAGGCGATTGCTGTAAACCCCCGCAATCGTGCGGCGTTCGCTGGCCTTGCCGGTTTCCTTTTCGACGATGCTGGCCAGCACGATGGCGTCCTCCGGGCTTTTCACCACCGCGCGGGCCGTGCGTTTCGGCCACAGATCGGCCAGGGCCTTCGTCATCGCAGCCTGCATCCGCTTCAGAACGACGGCGCGATCCTCGCCGGGCTGATAGTCATAGGTGTCGGGCAAAACGCTGCCTTCGGCCGGCACCGCGACCTTGCCCTTCAGGCCCGGCACGGCGTTCAGCCGTTCGGCCACCAGCACCGCCGGCCAGCCTTCGGGAATGGTGACGGCAAAACGCTCCACCTCGCCCTTTTGCAGGGCGGCGAGGATATCGGCCCAGGCCTGGCCTGCGCGCAGACGATAGCGGCCGGCCTGCACCGGTTGATCGCCGCCAAGGAGCCGCGCCAGCAAGCGGAACTGGCCGGCGTTGCTGACCAGCCCGGCCGTTTCCAGGTCGCGCGCCACGCCCGACAGGCTGGCCCCGCGTTCCACGACAAAGCTCTGGCCCGCGCCCGGCTCGCTGCCCCAGCCGAACCACGGCGCGACGGCGAGCGGCGCACCCAGCAGGATCAGCAGAGCCGCAAGGGCCAGAAGGGCGCGGCGCACGGGCTGGCCTTAGACGCCGCGCATCACCAGCGTGGCGTTGGTGCCGCCAAAGCCGAAGCTGTTGTTGAGCACGGCGCGGATGCGGCGCTGCTTGGCCACGTGCGGCACCAGATCGACGCCGATGCAGCTTTCCGACGGATTTTCGAGGTTGAGCGTCGGCGGCGCCACCTGATCGCGCAGGGCAAGCAGGCAGAAGATCGATTCGACCGCGCCGGCGCCGCCCAGCAGGTGGCCGATGGCCGACTTGGTCGACGACATCGACACGTTGTCGATGGCGCTGCCGAACAGCCGCTTCACCGCGCCCAGTTCCAGTTCGTCCCCCATCGGGGTCGAGGTGCCGTGGGCGTTGATATAGTCGATATCTTCGGGGTTCAGCCCGGCCCGCTTCAGTGCCATCTGCATCGAACGGAACGCGCCCGAACCTTCGGGGTGCGGCGCCGTCACGTGATAGGCATCGCCGGTCAGGCCATAGCCGATCACCTCGCCATAGATCTTGGCACCGCGACGCTTGGCGCGCTCATATTCCTCCAGCACGACGATGCCGGCGCCTTCGCCCATCACGAAGCCATCGCGATCCTTGTCATAGGGGCGGCTGGCGCGTTCCGGCGTGTCGTTGAAGGCGGTGGACAGCGCACGGGCCTGGGCAAAGCCGGCGATGCCGAGCGGGCACAGCGCGCTTTCCGAACCGCCGGCCAGCATCACGTCGGCATCATCCAGCGCGATCATGCGGGCGGCATCGCCAATGGCGTGCGCGCCGGTGGAACAGGCGGTGACGACGGCGTGGTTGGGGCCCATCAGGCCGTACTTGATCGAAACCTGTCCCGAAATCAGGTTGATCAGGCGGCCGTGCACGAAGTGCGGGGACACGCGGCGCGGGCCCTTTTCGTGCAGCACCACCGATTCGATCTCGATGCCCGGCAGGCCGCCGATGCCGCTGCCGATGGAGCAGCCGGCGCGGAACCGCTCTTCCTCGGTCATGTCGGTCAGGCCGGCATCCTCGATGGCCTGGCCGGCGGCATCGATGCCATAGACGATGAACGGATCGACCTGGCGCTGCACCTTGTAATCAACGCGCTTGTTGGCATCGAAGGTCATGCCCGTGCCATCGCCCGGCTTCACCTCGCAGGCGATGCGGCAGGCCTGGTTGGACGCGTCAAAACGGGTGATCGGGCCAGCGCCGGAGCGCGAGGCGAGGATGTTGGCCCACGTGGTTTCGACATTGGCCCCGAGGGGGGTGACCAGGCCCAGACCGGTGACAACGACACGGCGCATCGAATTTCCATTCCTGTTGCAGCAACCGGCCTGCCCCGCCGGTGCCTGGCTTTGGGCCGGCGTTCACCCGGCCCCTTTTGCACGAAACGGCCCGCCGCTTGTTCAAGCGATGGGCCGTCCCCTGTTTTGCCGGACCTGCCGGCCAGCCCTGTCAGGCGTGAAGGGCCGCCACGCCGGGCGACCCCCAAACGCCTGATATGCCGATCACTTGCCGTTGGCAGCGATGAAATTGATCGCGTCGGCCACGGTCAGGATCTTTTCGGCGGCGTCATCGGGGATTTCCACGCCGAATTCTTCTTCAAACGCCATCACCAGCTCGACGGTGTCGAGGCTGTCGGCGCCCAGGTCGTCGATGAAGCTGGCAGCTTCGGTCACCTTGTCGGCTTCCACGCCCAGATGCTCGACAACGATTTTCTTCACGCGCTCGGCGACGTCGCTCATGGTCTGTTCCCTCATTTGGCGGCGATGGATCGCAGCCGGGTTGGTTTGTGGTTACTGGCCGGCGATAGCGTGATGGCGAAATTGTGGCAAGAGCGCAGCGCCGCGAGCGCGCGTGCCGCGCGCCGACAGGCGCAAGCACGGCCGGGCGGGCGGCTGGCGACAGGCAGCCGAACCGCTTCGACGGCGTGGCTCCGCCACGCCCTTGCCGCCTTGCTTCCTTCGGCACCCCGGCGGACTCGGCGGCTCCACCGCCGGCCGCGCACAAGCGGGCCGCGGCAAAGCCGCGTCCAACGTCAGACGGGTCACGGTTGGCGGCTGATGCCGCCGCCCGCGCCCGCTGGCCGCGCTTGCGCCTGTCCGCGCGCGGCACGCGCGCTGGCGGCGCTGCGCATCACGGCATCGCCATCCCGCCATTCACGTGCAGCGTCTGCCCGGTAACGTACGAAGCCTCCTTCGACGCCAGATACACCACCCCGGCGGCAATATCCTCGCCAGCCCCCAGCCGCCCGGCCGGGATCCGCCCCGTCAGCGCGTCCTTCTGCGCGTCGGGCAGCGCATCGGTCATCGCCGAGACGATGAACCCCGGCGCCACGCAGTTCACCGTGATGTTGCGCGAGGCCAGTTCCTGCGCCAGCGCCTTCGACATGCCGATCAGGCCGGCCTTTGATGCGGCATAATTCGCCTGCCCCGGATTGCCGGTCACGCCCACCACGCTGGTGATGGCGATCAGCCGCCCAAAACGCTGCTTCATCATCGGCTTGGCCGCCGCGCGATACAGGCGGAAGGTCGATTCGAGGTTGATGCGGATCACGTCCGCCCACTCCTCGTCCTTCATCCGCATGGCGAGATTGTCGCGGGTGATGCCGGCGTTGGCGACCAGGATGTCGAGCCGCCCGCCCAGCGCGTCCACCGCCTGCGGCACCAGCGCATCAACCGCGTCCGTGTCCGACAGGTTGCACGGCAGGATCACCGCCCCGTCACCGCAGTCGGCGGCCACGGCGGCCAGCGCTTCGGCGCGGGTGCCCGAAAGCGCCACCCTTGCCCCGCGCGCGGCCAGTGCCTTGGCGATGGCGCTGCCGATCCCACCCGAAGCGCCGGTCACCAGCGCGGTCATGCCCGTCAGGTCAAACATCTCTCACAGCTCCTTGGCGATGGCTTCAACGCCCGACATGTCGGCCGCCGTGATGGTCGGCACATCCGGCGTGATGCGGCGGATCATCGGGCCCAGCACCTTGCCGCCCAGCTCCACGAAACCGGTCACCCCCAGTTCGGCCATGGCCAGCACCGATTCCCGCCAGCGCACGGTGCCGCAAACCTGCTCCACCAAAAGCGAGCGAATCGTATCGGGATCGGTCACGGCCGCCGCCGTCACGTTGGCGATCACCGGCACGGTTGGCGCGGCCAGCGGCGCATCGGCCAGCGCCGCCGCCATCGCATCGGCAGCCGGCTGCATCAGCGGGCAATGGAAGGGGGCCGACACCGGCAGCAGCACCGAATGGCGCGCGCCCTTGGTGCGAGCAAGGCTCATGGCGCGGGCCACGGCCTCGACATGGCCGGAAACCACCACCTGCCCGTTGGCATTGTCGTTGGCCGCCGCGCACACCTGATCCTGCGCGGCTTCGGCCGCGATCGCCGCCACGGTCTCGAAATCCAGCCCCAACAGCGCCGCCATCGCGCCCACGCCCGGCGGCACCGCGGCCTGCATGGCCTCCCCGCGCCGGCGCAGCAGGCGGGCGGTATCAGCCAGGCCCAGGCTGCCGGCCGCACACAGGGCGGTATATTCACCAAGGCTGTGCCCCGCGACATAAGCCGCCTTGTCGGCCAGCCGCACGCCCGCTTCCTGTTCCAGCACGCGCAGGGCAGCGATACCCACGGCCATGATCGCCGGCTGGGCATTGGCGGTCAGGGTGAGTTCGTCCTCCGGCCCTTCCCACATCAGGCGCGACAGGTGCTGGCCCAGCGCCTCGTCCACTTCCTCGAACACGGCTCTGGCGTGCGGGCTGGCATCGGCCAGGCCCTTGCCCATGCCGACCGACTGGCTGCCCTGGCCCGGAAAGATGAAAGCGCGAATGGTGGCTCTCCCCATGCATGATGCGTGAAACTGCGGCCGGTCGATTAGGCGCTTCCCCCGGCCCGCGCAACCACGCGGCAGCCGTGATGGCGTCCGTGGGGTGATTTGCCCGGTTGCACGGGCGCGACTTTTCATTAAGGGCTGTGGCGCTTTGGGAGGAAGCACGGGGGGATTCGCACGCCCATTCGGCACGCGGTCCAGCGCCGGTTCAGGTTCCTTGCGGGATTCTGGCTGCGTCAAACACCTGCACCGCCCGTGGCTGGGTCAGGATATACCAAGGAACCGAAATGCCGATCACCGCCCGCTTGCTGATTGCCCCCCTCGCCCCCCTGGCCATTGCCGCCATGCTTGCCACGCCCGCCGCTGCCGCGGTGTCGCCGGCCGTCGGCAAGGCACTGAATGCCGCCGCTGCCGCCGCCAAGTCGCGCAACGGCGCCGGCGTGGCCGCCGCCATCGCCCAGGCCCGCGCCGCCGCCTCGACCGCCGAAGAAAAGCAGAAGACCGCGCAGATGGCCGGTTTCGCCTTCACCGCCGTCGGCCGTTATGGCGATGCTGCCGCCGCCCTTCAGGAAGTCGGCGCGCCGTGCAACCAGCTGGCGCCGCTCTATTATCAGGCCGGCCAGCTCGACAAGGCCGTGAGCATCGCCAAGTCGTGCCCGGGCGAAGGCAGCCAGATCCTCGTCGCCCAGGCCTATTCGCGCCAGGGCAACCACAAGGCGGCGATCGCTGCCTACAACAAGCTGATCGCCTCGAACGGGCCCAAGGCCACCTATCTGGAAAACCTGTCGGGTGCCCAGTTCAAGGCCGGTGACAAGGCGGGCTATCTTGCCACCACCACCAAGCTGATCAAGGTCGATGCCTCGCCGGCGCGCTGGAAGGTGCTGCTGTCCAACTTCCAGCAGAACAACATGCGTTCGGAAGCCAAGCTGGCCCTGTATCACCTGATGCTGGCCACCGGTTCGCTCACCCGCCCGGCCGATCTGCAGGATTTCGCCCGCCTCGCCCTGATCAACGGCCAGGCCGCCGTCGCCAAGTCGGCCCTGGAAAAGGCCGGCGGTGGCACCGACCCGATGAGCCAGAAGCTCGCCACTGCCGCAACCGCAGCCGTCGCCAAGGAAGGCGCCGAAGCCGTGAAGCTGTCGGCCGCTCCGGCCACCGCCTTCAAGGGCGGCAATGCCTGGCTGGGCCTGAACGACAATGCCAAGGCCATCGCCGCCTATGACAAGGCGATTGCCGCCAATGGCCTTGATGCCGATTATGCCCGCGTGTTCAAGGGCATCGCCCAGGTGAAGGCCGGTCAGAAGGCCGCTGCCATCACCACCTTCAAGGCGGTGAACGAAAAGAGCGGCATGAAGGACATCGCCGACCTGTGGAGCCTGTACGCCGGCAGCCGCTGAGGCGCAGCGCGGCACTGACAAGAAGGGCCGCCGTGGGATGCCACGGCGGCCTTTCTTGTGTCGGCAAGGGCGGGCCTGCGGGCCGCGAGGACAGCGGGGCCCCGGATCAAGTCCGGGGCGACGACGTCATTTTCCCCACACCATCAACGTCACCCCGGACTTGATCCGGGGTCCAGCTATTTTCACCGGAACTTCAGCTGAGCCCCCGCCCCAGGGCACGGGACGCGAAACCCCTTCACTCCCCCGCCGGGCGCGATTGCAGCTGGATATAGTTGGCCAGACCCATCTGCCGGATCATCTCCTGCTGGGTCTCGATGAAATCGACATGCTCTTCCTCCGCCGAAAGGATCTCGGCGAACAGGTCGCGGCTGGCGAAATCGCGCACGCTCTCGCAGTGCTGGATGGCGTCCTTCAACAGGGCGATGGCCTCGAACTCCAGCTCCAGATCGGCCTGGAGCACCTCTTCCACCGTCTCGCCGATCCGCAGACGGTTGAGCGCCTGCATGCCCGGCAGACCTTCGAGGAAGAAGATCCGTTCCATCAGCCGGTCGGCGTGCTTCATCTCGTCGATGGATTCGTGCCGCTCGTAATCGGCGAGCCGCTTGATGCCGAGATTGTCGAGCAGCCGGTAATGCAGCCAATATTGGTTGACCGCCGTCAGCTCGCCCTTGAGCACGGCGTTGAGAAATTCGATCACCTTGGCATCGCCACGCATGGCACAGTCTCCCTTTTCACGGGAAACAATGCTGGCACCATGACGAAAAGTCAAGAAAAGCCGTTGTTTTTCCGATAGTTATTATTGCAACGCACTTGCATTATCAGGCTGCGTTGCGCGCCTCGCTCACCACTTCCCGGGCAAAGGGCAGGCACTGGCCACACTTGGGCTTGCAGCCAAGCTGGGCAAAGGCGGCCTTGGGGCAATTCCTGTCGGCAACCCGCGCGGCTTCGCGCACATCGCGTTCCTTCAGCGCATTGCAGACACAGACGATCACGACAGACCCCGATTCGACGAGCGTTGTTGCAAATCATTATCAGCAATCAGGCCGCTAATGCAAGTGGCTCGCAATAGCGTTTGTGACGGGACGGCTTGCATTGCACCCTTGCCCGGCGCAGCCTTTGCAACCGGGGAGGATGCGGCATGGCGCGTGTGGGTGCACGGCAGCTCTGGTGGGCCCTGCTGATCGGGCTGTCAGGCTATTATCTCTATCGTGCCATCCTGTTCCGCTTCGTCCCGCCCGGCGCGCTGGGGCCTACCCTGTTCGACAAGCAGATCTGGTATGTCAGCCACCTTGCCTTCGCGCTGCCGGTGCTGCTGGGCGCGCCGCTGCAGTTCAGCCAGCGCCTGCGCCGCGCCCGCCCGGCCCTGCACCGGCAACTGGGCCGCGCCTATGTGATCGGGGCCACGGGCGCGGCGCTCACCGCCATCTGGCTGGGGGCCACGCTTGATCTGGAAGGGTCACGCCTGCCGATCGTGCTGCTGGGCCTCTTGTGGCTGGGCTTCACGCTGGCGGCGTGGCGCTGTGCTGTCAGGCGCGATTTCGACGCCCACCGCCAGTTCATGATCCGCAGCTATGGGCTGGCGCTGGTGCTGGTCTGGCTCAGGATCATCGGCGATGTGCCGGGCGACACGATGTTCTTCTACATCAAGGATCAGGCCATCCGCGACACCACGCAGGAATGGATGAGCTGGGTGGTGCCGCTGATCGTGATGGAACTGGCGCTGTCGTGGTGGCCGCTGTTCCGGCGCAAGCCTGCGCGGGGTTAACGCCGGCCGAAAAGCTTTTCGATGTCGGTCTTGGCCAGCCGCACCCAGGTCGGGCGGCCATGGTTGCACTGGCCGCTGTGAGGGGTGATCTCCATTTCGCGCAGCAGGGCGTTCATTTCGGCGATGGACAGCGCGCGGCCGGCGCGAACGCTGCCGTGGCAGGCCATGGTGGCGGCGACATGATCGAGCCGCTCCTTCAAACTCAGCGCGCGACCAAAAGCCGACAGGTCATCGGCCAGATCGGTGATCAGGCCCTTGACGTCGCACGCACCCAGCACGGCCGGCGTCGCGCGCACCAGCACGGCGGTGGGGCCAAAGCCCTCCACCTCCAGCCCCAGCTCGGCCAGTTCGGCGGCGCGATCGGCAATGCGGCCGGCGGCGATCTCGTCCAGTTCCACCACCTCCGGCACCAGCAGCGCCTGCGCCGCCACCCCGCCGCCGGCCAGCGCCCGGTTCATGCGCTCAAGGGTCAGGCGTTCGTGGGCGGCGTGCTGATCGACGATGATCAGCGCATCATCGGTTTCGGCGACAATATAGGTGGCAGCGACCTGCCCGCGCGCCGCGCCCAGCGGAAACTGTGGCGAGGCCGGTGGCGCTGCTGCCGGCGCCGGGGCGGCAAAGGCCGGCGGCAATTGGCCAAACAGGCGCGGCGCTTCGGCAAGGCCAGCCGGTTGCGCGAATTGGCCAGCCGTTGGCGCGAAAGGGACAGCACCAGCCGCAAACTGGTCAGCCGGGGGCCAGCCGCTTGCAGCCGGTGCCAGCGGTTCCGCCACGAACGCCGCCAGCGCAGCGCCCGACACCTGGCTGCTGGCGCGGTGGCCCGCCGCGTCCAGCGCACGGCGCAGACCCGATACGATCATGCCGCGCACCTGCGCCGAATCGCGGAACCGCACCTCGGTCTTGGCGGGGTGGACGTTCACGTCAACGAAGTCGCCCGGCACATCCAGGAACAGCGCCACCACCGGGTGCCGATCGCGCGCCAACAGGTCCTGATAGGCCCCGCGCAGCGCGCCCATCAACAGGCGATCGCGCACAGGCCTTTGATTTACAAACAGATATTGGTGATCGGCAATGCCGCGATTCCAGGTCGGAATGCCGGCCAAACCGCCCAGGTGCAGCCCATCGCGCGCCAGATCGACAGCTACGGCGTTGCTGGCAAACTCCGGGCCGATGATGGCCGACAGCCGTGCCAGCAGCGCCTCAGGCCCATCGTCAGGCAGCGGCGGCAGATTGAGGATGCGCCTGCCCTCATGCTCGACGACAAATCCCACCTGCGGCCGCGCCATCGCCAGCCGGCGGATGTGATCGAGACAGGCCGCCAATTCGGAACGCTGTGATTTCAGGAACTTGCGCCGTGCCGGCACAGCCGCGAACAGGCCATCGACGCGCACCACCGTCCCCGGCGCGGCACTCGCCGGGCCGTCGTGAACCACGCGACCATTGTCCACCACCAGCCGCCAGCCCTCCCCGCCCGCTGGCCGGCTGGTGAGCGTCAGGGTGGCCACCGACCCGATCGAAGGCAGCGCCTCCCCACGGAAGCCCATGGTGGCGATCACCGACAGATCATCATCGGGCAATTTCGACGTGGCATGGCGCTCTACCGCCAGGCGCAGCTGATCGGGTGCCATGCCGATGCCATCATCGGCCACTTCCAGCCCGTCGATGCCACCGTTCACCAGCCTGACGAGAATGCGGCGCGCGCCAGCATCCAGAGCATTTTCAACAAGTTCCTTGGCCGCGCTGGCCGGACGCTCCACCACCTCGCCAGCAGCGATGCGGTTGATCAGGGTCTCGGGCAGGCGACGGATCGGCACGGCGCTGTTCTAGGCGCAGTTCGCCGTGCTGTCATGCCCCACGGACGCCCGAATGGCGTTCGCACTTGCAAAATTGGCCATTCGCGGCCACACGCGACAGATTCTTCGCATCGCCGCGAATCCCCGATCCAGCCTTGGTAAAAGCCCGCCCATGTCGCCCTTCAGCCGGATGTTTTCCTTTCTTTCCCAAGATATGGCCATCGATCTCGGGACGGCCAACACGCTCGTTTACGTGCGTGGCCGCGGCATCGTGCTCAACGAACCGTCGGTCGTCGCGCTGGAAACCATCCGCGGCAACAAGATCGTCAAGGCGGTGGGCAACGAAGCCAAGGTGATGATGGGCCGCACGCCCGGCAACGTCGAATGCATCCGCCCGCTGCGCGACGGCGTGATTGCCGACATCGATGTCGCAGAACAGATGATCAAGCACTTCATCAAGAAGGTGCAGACCAGCCGTTTTGGCCGCTATCCGGAAATCGTGATCTGCGTGCCGTCGGGATCGACCAGCGTGGAAAAGCGCGCCATCCGTGACGCCGCCAACAATGCCGGCGCCACCCAGGTCTATCTGATCGAAGAGCCGATGGCGGCCGCGATCGGGGCCGGCATGCCAGTGACCGAACCGATCGGTTCGATGGTGGTCGATATCGGCGGCGGCACGACCGAAGTCGCCGTGCTGTCACTGAAGGGCCTCGCCTACACCACCAGCGTGCGCGTCGGCGGGGACAAGATGGACGAAGCCATCATCAACTACGTCCGCCGCAACTTCAACATGCTGATCGGCGAAGCCACGGCCGAACGGATCAAGAAGGAAATCGGCACCGCGAAGAAACCGGCCGACGGCGTGGGCGAGACCATCTTCATCAAGGGCCGCGACCTGATGAACGGTGTGCCGAACGAGATCCAGATCAACCAGGCACAGGTGGCCGAAGCCTTGGCCGAACCGGTGGCAACCATCGTCGAGGGCGTGCGCGCCGCGCTGGAAAACACCCAGCCCGAACTGGCGGCCGACATCGTCGATCAAGGCATCGTGCTCACCGGCGGCGGCGCGCTGCTGGGCGAGCTTGATGTCGTCCTGCGTGAAGCCACCGGCCTTCCGGTCAGTGTCGCCGATGAACCGCTCACCTGCGTTGCCATCGGCACCGGCCGCGCGCTGGAAGACCCGATGTACCGCGGTGTGCTGATCACCGCCTGACCCACCCGACGGGAACCATCGCCCGATGGACTGGACGCCCGCACCCCGCCGCACCACCGCCCTTCGGCGGGAGCAGAATCTTGCTCTGGTGTCAGCAGTCGTGTCGGGTGCGGTTATCGCGGCCGGGCTGATCCTGCTGCTGGTGGCGCGCGTCAATCCCGATACCGCCAGCGGCGTTCGGGCTGCCGCCACCGACATTGTCGCCCCCGTCTGGTCGGTGGTGCGATCGCCCCTTGATGGCGCCGCCAAGCTGGCCGGCGATTTCAGCGACTATTTTGGTGCCGTCTCCCGCGCTGACCGGCTGGAGGCCGAGCTTGATATCGCCAATGCCCGCCTGCGCGCCGCCCGGGCCGGGCAACGCGAACTGCAGCAGCTCAAACGCCTGATGGCCGTGCGCGAACCCACCCGCACCGTGGTCGCCACCACCCGCATCGCGGCCGCCACGGCAGGCAGCGTGGCACGCACCGCGATGCTGGCGGTGGGCAGCGGCGACGGCGTGACACGCGATATGCCGGTAATCGGCAGGGATGGACTTGTGGGCCGCACATTGGAGGTGGGGCGCACATCGGCTCGTGTCCTGCTGATCACCGATCCGGTATCGCGCGTACCGGTGATCGTGGAGCGCACGGGCCAGGCTGGCCTTGCCATCGGCCGCAATCTGCCAACCCTGCTTCTTGCCGACCGCGTTGGCCCGGATCAGCCGCTGATCGTCGGCGATCGTATCGTCACTTCGGGCGATGGCGGCGTCTATCCGCCAGGCGTTCCGGTCGGCGTCGTCGTCGATGCCAGCCCGCAAATGCCGCTGATCCGCCCCGCCTCCAGCCCGCTTGGTGGCGGCTTTGTCACCGTGGAGCGCGGCTGGCTGCCGATCCCGGCTGACACGCCGGCTGGCCCGGTCTTTGATGCGCCGGTGCCGGTGGAAGCCCGCACGCGCGGCGCGCCGGCACCGCGCCTCCGCGGAGCCGATACCCCGTGATTTCCACCCCACCCCCGCCCGCGCTGCTGATGTCGCCGGCCGAACGGCGGCGCTGGCTGATCTCGCTGTGGCGTTATGGCGTTCCGGCGCTGGCCAGCGTGCTGTTCCTGGTGCTGATGCTGGCGCCTGTGCCGGTCAGCCTGCCGGCGATGCCGCACCTGGCGCTGATGGGTGTGCTGGCCTGGGCCATGCTGCAGCCCGGACTGATGCCGCCCTGGGTGGCGTTCCTCATCGGGATGCTCGCCGATCTGCTGTTCGGCCAGCCGCTGGGCGTGAATGCCACGTTGTTTGCACTTGCCACGGGCGCGATGCGCATGGCGTCTCGCGCCTTTGGCCGTCATGGGCCGGGATTTGACTGGATGCTGGTTGCAGCCGTGCTGCTGGGGGTCGCTCTCACCACAGCGCCGCTGATGGCGCTTGCTGGCCAGCCGACCGAAGTGCTGCCGCTGCTGTGGCAATGGCTGACCAGCGTGGTGGCGTGGCCGCTGGTGGCACGCACCTGCGCGGCCGTGCAGCGCCGTCTGGCGGCATCGGCGCCGCAATGGCGCCATGGATGATCCCGTCCGCCGGATGGCGTTCACCCGCCGTGCCCTGCTGCTGGGGGCCGGCATGGCGACAACCGGCGGATTGCTGGCCGGCCGCATGGCCTGGCTGGCGGTCTTTCAGGGCGAGAATTATCAGCTGAAGGCGCAGGAAAATCGCGTCCAGAACCGCCTGATCCCACCCCGGCGCGGGTGGATCGTCGATCGCCACGGCAAGCCCATCGCCATGAACCGGCCAGATTACCGTCTGGAGTTGCGGCCCGCCGAAATCGAGGATCTGGATGCCACGCTGATCGCCGTGCGCGGTGTCATCAATCTCGATCTCGCCGAAGAGGCCCGCATCCGCGACGACGTCGCCACCCAGCCCAGCTTCATGCCGGTCGTTGTCCGCCAGAATCTGAGCTGGGCCGAGTTTTCAGCCTGCAATGTCCGGCTGACCACCCTGCCCGGCGTCACGCCGGTGCAAAGCTTTTCGCGCTTCTATCCGGAAGGTGAACATTTCGCCCACGTCGTCGGCTATGTTGGGGCGCCCACACCCGAGCAATACAAGGCCGAAAAAAACCCGCTGCTGATCTACCCCGGTTTCCGCATCGGCAAGGACGGCATCGAACGCTTTGCCGACAAGCGCTTGCGCGGCACAGCCGGCGCCAGTCGGGTCGAGGTAACGGCGCGCGGCGAGCTGGTGCGTGAGCTCGGCACCCGCGCCGATGCGCCAGGCGAAACACTCAAGCTGACGATCGACCGCGACCTGCAGGATTACGCCGCGCGGCGGCTGGGCGACAATTCGGCCAGCGTCATCGTCATCGATTGCGTGACGGGCGATGTGCTCTGCATGGTCTCGATGCCAGCCTATGATCCCAACATCTTTTCCCGCCGCGTGCCCGCCAAACTTTGGAATTCATTGCAGGAAGATGATCACACCCCGCTCTTGAACAAGAGCGCGATGGGCCTCTACCCGCCCGGCTCCACCTTCAAGATGGTGACGACGCTGGCGGCGCTGGAGGCTGGCGTCGATCCCGGTGAAAGCGTCGGCTGTTCCGGCGCCTACAGGCTGGGCAGCAACACCTGGCACTGCCACGCCCGGCGCGGCCACGGTGGCGTGAACATGCACCGTGCGCTGCCGCTCAGCTGCGACACCTATTTCTATGCCATGGGCCGCCGGGTGGGCATCGATGCCATCGCCCGCATGGCACGCCGGCTGGGGCTGGGGCAGGAGTATGATCTGCCCCTGCCAGGCCAGGCCGGCGGCATCGTTCCCGACAAGGCGTGGAAGATGCGCCGTTATGGACCGGATACGCGCAAAGGCGGCTGGCGCGAGGGCGAGACGCTCAATGCGTCGATCGGTCAAGGCTATATCGTGACCAACCCGCTGCAATTGGCGGTGATGACAGCGCGTCTGGCCAGTGGCAGAGCCGTCGAGCCGCGCCTTTTTGCCGATGAGAGCAAGCGGCCACCCGAGTTCCCGTCGCTCGGCATTCCCGAGACGCATCTGGCTCTCGTGCGGCAAGGGATGATTGATGTCGTCAATGCCCGCTATGGCACCGCGCCGGCCGCGCGAAGCGCCATCCCCGACGTCATGATCGCCGGCAAAACCGGCACTGCCCAGGTTCGCCGCATCAGCATGGCCGAACGCCGCCGCGGCGTCATCCGTAACGAGGCACTGCCCTGGAAACAGCGCGATCACGCGCTGTTCGTCGCCTTTGCTCCGACGGACGCACCGCGCTATGCCTGCTCCGTGATCGTCGAACATGGCATTGCCGGCGGCCGCTATGCCGCCCCCATCGCGCGTGATGTGCTGGGGTTCCTGTTCGAACCCGGCCGCGCCCTTGCCGTGCTGCCACCAATCGAGGCCGAAGCCGCCCGGCGCCGGGCCGAGCGCCAGGCCGCCGAAACCGCCGCCAGCATCGCCGTCGAGCGCCGCGAGATGATGCCCAGCTGGCTGCGGATCGACATCAGGCCGCCACAGTTCGAAATCGCCGATCCCGACGCGCCGCAGCCGCCGCGCGAGCCGGAGTAAAGCCGTTGGACCTGCTCAACGGTCCCTGGCAACGGGAACTCGCCCGCCTGCCGTGGACGGTGGTGGTGCTGGTCTGCGCCATCGCGGGCTTTGGCCTTGTCGTGCTCTACTCCGCTGCTGGCGGCTCGCTGGAGCCCTGGGCCCTGAAACAGGGCGTTCGCTTTGCCGTATTCCTGCTCGGGGCGTTGGCGCTGGCCCTGGTGCCCCCCGAACGCTGGCTGGCGCTCGCCTGGCCGATCTATCTGACACTGCTGATCGCGCTGGTGGGCGTGGAGCTGGTCGGCGCCGTCCGAGGTGGCAGCCAGCGCTGGCTCGACCTCGGCTTCATGCAGTTTCAGCCATCCGAAATGATGAAGCTGGCCATCGTGCTGGTTCTGGCCCGCTACTACCAGTACGTGCCGAAGGGGTATGAAAGCCGCGCACAGGTGCTGATACCCGCGCTGGCGCTGATCGCCATTCCGGTTGGCCTGGTGATGCTGCAACCCGATCTGGGCACGGCGCTGTCGATCATGTTCGGCGGCGTCGTGGTGCTCTTCCTGGCCGGCGTGCGGCTGTGGCTGTTCGGAACGGCGGCCGCAGCCGTGGGTGCACTGCTGCCCATCGCATGGACGATGCTGCACGAATATCAGCGCAAGCGCGTGCTGATCTTCCTTGATCCCGAAAGCGACCCCCGCGGCGCCGGCTATCACATCACCCAGAGCAAGATTGCCATCGGATCAGGTGGGCTCACCGGCAAGGGCTTCCTGAATGGCACGCAGAGCCATCTCGATTATCTGCCTGAACTCCACACTGATTTTGCCTTTGCCACCATGGCTGAGGAATGGGGTCTGGTGGGCGGCCTGTTCGTGATCGTCATGTATGGCCTGGTCCTGGTCTGGGGCCTCCGCACCGCTGTCAACGCGCGCACCCAGTTTCAGCGGTTGCTGGCACTGGGCCTGATGGCCACGCTGTTTTTCTACCTCGCGATCAATATGATGATGGTGATGGGCCTGGCCCCCGTCGTCGGCATCCCGTTGCCACTGATCAGTTGGGGCGGCAGCGCGATGATGACAGTGATGATCCTGTTGGGCCTGGTGATGGGCATCGCGCGAGCCAACCGCCCTCGACTTGATTGAGAATGCGAGCCTTGAAGGCCGCAACTTCAAAAAACCGGTTTACAACCCCCCACCCCCCTGCTAATCGCCCGCTCCCGACCGGACGGCATCCCGATCCGGCCCGTTCGCCCCGCGGCGATGTGGACGCATAGCTCAGTCGGTAGAGCAGCTGACTCTTAATCAGCGGGTCCTAGGTTCGAGCCCTAGTGCGTCCACCACTTTCTCTCATAAAAACAACGATTTAACGGTCCGCTTCGGCGCGCTCGTGCGTGCGCTGTGTCCGCTGGGCAACAGATTGGGCAACATTGACGCGTTGGGCAACCGGGCAACAAAAAAGGCGCAGCGATCTGGACCGCCGCGCCCCATTTGCAGCCTCGCTGGCGTCAGTCGTCGTAAACGTCGAAACCGTGCGCGCTGATCATGTCTATGAAGTCGTCATATTCAGGCTGTTCGCAGCCACCGACAGCGCCACGCAACGTCCGGCGGGTCGAACGCAGGAGCCTCTCTGCCGCTTCGAACTGGGCGCGGCTGAAATGCTCGTTGGGGATATATCGGTCCATCATGCCGGACGCTTCGATCAGGTCGAGCGCGCCAAGCGCGTCCATCGCAGCGCGGACGGCGCGGGCGGCGTAAAGCATTGCCCGGCGTTCATGCTCTTCGCCAGCAACGCGGGCGGCAACGTCCGGGTGGCTTGGCGCAAGGCCCATCATCGTCGCCGCAGTCTGCAAAAGCGCCGGATCGATGCCGGCTGTTGTGGCGACGGATTCCGCCTGTAGTGTGGCTTCAGCCATGATCTGAACTCCCTAGGTTCGGTTGTGGTCAGGGCCGGGCGCTGTTGGCGCAGCGTTCCGGCCCGTGTGCATTGGCGCACATCGTGGATTCAGCGTCAATAGCGGTAAATTTGCATCTACTTGCGGCCTTGTTTGGCGTATAGGTGATGCACAGCCATATATGCCTAAGACCAAAACCAAGTCCGACGCCACGATAGGCGATTTCACCGACGCAATTCGGGCCGGCAACGACTGGGTTGATACGCGCGTCATCATTGCGCCAGGTGAACGTGACGCCAGAAAGCAGCTGAATACTCGTCGCCGTCCCTGTCCTGCGTTGCTCTGGGGCTGGCTGTCAGAAGAACAGCGGGCAATGCTCGTCCTGCTTGAGCAGGCGGCACTGATTGCCGGCTACGGCCATGTTCGTTCATGCCTTGCCGCACCTTCCGGTGCTGACGGCGCAACAGCAGAGCGGCGCTTATTCCGACGCCAGCGATATGATGCGATGCGGGCAGCGTGCCGCGATCAGGCTGCGCTGAATTTCACCCTGACCGCCTTAAGCCCGCCCGATCGCGAGTGTTTCGACAATCTCACGGCCCGTTTGATTGGCGGCCCAAGAGCAAAGGCCCGCGCCAAGGCGCATGACTGGATTGCCGCAACCGCCGGCGATCTGCTTGCGTGGCGGGCGGCAGGCGAGCGGCTTCAGGACGCGTTGCCATGCAGACAGTGACAAGGGACACGACGCACCTTTCTCGACTGCTTATCGAGCGCTTCCCTCAGTTCCGCGTGGCTGCCGTCGATGGCTGGACCGGCGTAGGCAAGACAGCGCTTGCATACAAACTCGCTCACCAACTGGGATGCGCCTTTTACGATCTCGATGCAGACGCCAATGCGCCAGGTGTTACAGAGTTTATGACGCCAGAGAGATTGGCAAAGGCCCGCAAAAACCTACAAACACACAGCGCTCCGACTATAGTATCAGGGGTTCTGATAAGGTCATTTTTGGCCTCGATAGATATCGAGATTGACGCCAATATATACGTCAAGCGAATTTCACCTTGGGGCTGGACAGACGAAGATCAGACGAATTCATTGGCATACATAAACAGCTTTGGCACACCTTCACGCCTCACGCTTGAGATATTTGAATATCATCAAAAATTCATGCCCCATCGAAATGCTGATTTTATTTTTGAGCGGCCCGCTTAGGCGAAAGCTGCCTCTGCCCACCAGTCGCCGCCCTCGGCCAGTAGCCGGTCGCGGTGGCGCTGCCAGTCATCCCGCATGGCGTCCAAGATCGCCGCCTGTTGCTCTGGCGTCGCGCTGGAGTAGTGGCTGGCCATCACCTCGCCCAGATAGCCGCAACCAGCCAACAGCATGGCCTCAGGCCCGTGGCGCAACATCTCGGTCCGGTATTCGTCCAGATGCCGGCCTTTGTTCAATCGGCGCTTAATGGGCATTGCGGCCTCGCCGGTTGCTAGTCAGCGCGGGCGGTCGCGGCGCTTCGGACGGCGCGCCCATATCCAGGTCCAGCTCGCGCACTAGTCGGGCGAAGGCAACGCGCGCGTCGCGCTGCATGGCAACGGCAGGGTGAGCCTTGATGTTGCCGCTGGCGTCGGTGAAGGTCAGCCCGCCATGATTGGACAGCGCCCGGCGCGCGGCCTGCATTGTGTCCCAGGCTTCGCACGCGGCCTGCAACAGCTTCAGGTGATGCGGATCCAGCGAATAGTCGGCGGTCACGTCCTGCCACCATGCGGCGGCTTCTTTGGACAGGTGCCGGGGTGGTGCAGCCATGTGCGGTCCTCTGGCCTCGCGCGCGGAACGAACCGGGGCGCTTTGTGTTTGAATTGGCGGACGGTGGCGATTTCCGGCCCCTCGGTCTGTTAAGATCGAGGTGGCCCCGGTGTGGGGCGGCAGACTGCCGGGGGAGCGTGACAGCCTGCCGCCTGTGAAGTCGCGCGATTAGGACGCGGCGACCTTCAGCACCTTGATGGCTTCGCTGTTGCGGACCACGCCACCGACGCGCTTGTTGATGTAGAACAAGACGCTGCCCTTCTTGGTGTAGGGGTCGCGCAGGATGTTAACGCCGGTGCGATCGACGATGGTGTAGCCGCGCTGCCAGTTCCCGAACGCAATCGGGTAGGTGTTGGCGGCGATGCCCGGCATATGCTCCGCTTCCACCATCGGGAAGCCAAGCAGCGTCCCCGGCGTGCCTTCACGCAGCGACGGGATGTAGAGCGGGCGGCCCTGCGTGTCCTTCAGTTCGGACAGGGCTTGAACAACCGCCGTCGACGCCATCCAGGCCGTGCCTTCGCTCTGCCGATAGCCGGCCTTGGTCGCAAAGATCATGGCCAACAACTTGCCCGGCAGGTCGGTGCCAAGGGTGGAGGCGTTGCCGGTGGCGATATACTGAATCGCACCGAAGGCGCGGGTGGCGTCGCTGGTTGCGTTGATGGTGCCAGACAGGAAGCCGCGCGGCTTATTCGTGCCATCGCCGTTGATGAAGGCGTTGCTTTCCTGTTCGGCCAGATGCTCGGCGACGTCCGTGTAGAGGAAGTCCTCGATATTCGTGGCGAAGTCGTTGAGCAGTTCCTCGGTCACTTCGGCCAGGGCATAGACCGTCCCAAGCGGCGGCGTGATGCTTTCCAGCGTTGGCTCTGCGGTCGCAGGGCGCGCTCCGGTTTCACCCACCCAGCCCGAACCGGTGCCACGCAAGTTTACCAGCATCCGGTAATTCGGCGTCCCGATCGAACGGACGTTGGCCACCAGACGAACCGGCGACATCTTCAGCACCTTGGCCTCAATGTCGGTGGCGATCACCTCAGGCACAGCGAAGCCGCCCGTGGCCCCGGTGGTGCCACTCATGCCCTTCACGAAGTCCACCAGCGCGGCCTTTTCCTCAGGCTGCACAGCGGCCTTCTGGCCAGCGCCCGCGCCAGCAAACAGAGCAGTCCGCGCGGCAAGCACCTCGTTCTTCCGCATCTGGTCCTTCAGCTCATGCACCACGCCCTCCAGGCTTGCGGCCTTGCCTTCAAAGCCCTTCAGCGCGGTGTGGACGTCATCCACAAACGGCTTAACCATTTGCTCCAGGTTGAAGTCAGTCATGTATTCACCTCGTAAGGAACGGCGCGATACGCTGGCGCGCCTCGGTCAAAAGTGCCGCCAGCGCGGCTGTTTCATTGTCGGACTGATTGGCGGTGATGGCCTTTGCAGCGGCGATCGCTGCCGCCTTGGCCTGCCGGTTGGACATGCCAGCGGCCTTCAGTGCCGCCTCGATTTCACGCGGCCCCGGTGCGGATTTGACGACTTCAATTACCGCGCCGGGATTGGCAGGGATGGCCACCAGGCTAACCTCCAACAAGTCCCCGGCGATGATCTGGCGCGCGCCGCCCGTGGCGGTGCGCTTGGCGTTGGCAAAGCCGATCGACAGCCCGGTAAGCGCGCCGGCTGCAATCAGTTCGCGGGTTTCCTTGCCGATCTCGGTGGCCATCGCCAGCTTGCCGACGACGCGCAACGCGCCGCCCGTTTCCTCAAAGCCGGTCCAAGAACCGCAGGCCAGTTCGGCGCGGTGTTCACGCAGCATCGGCAGGCCGCGCCCGCTCGCCATCGCGCGCTCGATCGACGCACGAAATGCGCCCGGCGCAACAGCTTCGCCTTGCCGGTCGATGTTGCCATAGACGCTGGCCAGCCCGACGATTTCGCCGGCATCGGTCAGCGCCTTGATATTCAGGGGGAAGGATTGTGTCTCAAACATGGTAACGCCTCATCAATCGGCCAATCAGCCGTTGAAGCCCTGCCCTTGCGTTCATCCCGAACGCCTTTGGCCAAGGTTGGCGCGCATCCCACGCGACATGAACAATATAAGTCCAAAACAGGAACATTTCAAGCAGCCCTATGTTTGAGTGTGGCATCAACCATGTCGGCCATGCGGCGCAGGCCGGCTGCGATCTCGGCGCGTTCCAGATCCAGGCTGGCGATTTGCAACCAACCGATCAGCACGCCGTTCGCGGTCGCTGCCGTCAGGCCGTGGGTATTCAGTGCTTGAACTGCCAGGTGCAGCACGCCTTGCCGGGCGGTTTCCTCTGCCTCGCTGCCAATTCGCAGCGTGTCGGCAATGATCTGGCCAGGGTCGCCAAAGCCGGTCATTGCAGCGTGTTCCCATCGCGGGCGGCACGCGCTTCGATGTGATTTGCAGCGTCGCGCAACCAATCGGCCAGGGCAGGGCCGCCAATCATATGCTCGCTAAGGTGCAGCATCCCTGCCAGCCCGCCCTCAGCGATCGCGGCAGGGTTCATGCCGGTTTCGGCCATCCTGTCAGCCGCCTTCACGAACAAGTCATGGCAAAGGCGGATTTGCTCTTTCTGCGTCATTTTCGGGTGTCCTGTTTGTGGGAGGGACGATCTAGTTTTGGACGGGGGTTGGCTGGCTCGGCGCGTTGTCCGGCTCAGCGGTTGCCCAAGTGTCGGGCTTGGCGGGCGCAACAGATTGCGCGTTCAATCTATTCAATCTGTTCAATATCGGGCGCGTCATCGTCGCCCGGCTCGTTCCAGTTTGAACGGTTTGAATGGTTTGAATGGGGGAGATAGCGCCACTTCCCAAAGCCGGCCTTTTCCACCAGCCCCTCGCCGAAAAGGCGCTTAAGCAGGTGCGAGACGTTATCCTTTCGCTTGCCGGTTGCGCTCGCGATTTGGGCGGTGGTGAGCGTTTCGCCCTCGGCCTCTTGCAGTAGGTCAAGAATGGCCTGCCGCTCGGTCGTTTTGGCCCGCTCGCCGGCATCGCCAAGGATGCGCCAGCCTCCGGTCAGCTTGTCGCGCTCAATCGCCACCTCGTAACCGTCGATGTCGCGGCCCTGCCCGCACAATTTGGCGGTGCCGCCATGCCGCGCCATGACAAGCAGCGTGTCCGCCATGCCGGTAAGGCCATGCGTGCCGCTAATCGTGTCGAAAGGGTCTTCGGCATCAAGTTTGCGAGTGTGGTGGATGACGACAACGGCAAGGCCGGGGTTGCGCTTTGCGAAGTGGTGCAGCGGCCTCAAACCGGCAGCGTCATCATCATACGCGCTCCCGCGCCCGGTGCTGGCCGGCTTGATATGCGCCCACGTGTCCAGGACGATCAGCCGTGCCTGCGGATGAGCTGCGGTCCAGGCGTCCAGCGCATCGATCAGCCCATCGTCCAAACGCGGCGCGACAGTCTCATAGAAAAGGCGGTCAGGCACATTGCCAGCATGGCCGAACGGAAGAACCTTGCGCTGCCTGTCTTGCAATCGGCGCTCGCCGTCCTCCAAGGCGCAATAAAGCACGTCGCCGGCTTCGCACTCGATCTTGCCAAAGGCACGTCCACCGGATGCGACGGCGATCGACATATCCATGACAGCGAACGATTTTCCGAATTTGGGCTTGCCCGCCAAGATCGCCAAACCTTCTGGCAACAGCCCAGGGACGATCTCGCGGACGGGCGCAAAGGTCATTGCATTAAGCTCGGCGGCGCTCAGCGAGCCGAAGCCCCGTGCCACCTTGTCGGTTTCGCCGAAGCCGGAATAATCAGGAGGTGCGTTCATTTCATGCCACCCTTTTAAGGTGAGCGCCGGCAATCACAGTCGGGACGCCAGCGGCGCGGGTGAGTAGGCCATTAAGGGTGCGAACCAGCGCGGGATTATCGAGGATGACGCTGCCGACATGCAGCAGCGGCGACCAGTGCGAGACGGCATCGAGCCGGCCTGCGACCACGTAACCGGGCAAGCAGGCGTCGGGCGGGTCCGTAGCGCGCAGTCCCGGCACTTGGCCGGCACGGTGCCGGTTGACGTGGGCAAGGCGCTCTGCGGCCCATGCACGAGCGAACGTGCGGCCATCGGTAAACAGGCGCATTGCTTGGCGCGGTGCAGGCTGGCCACACAGCCACCCACCCGGTTCGCCCACCAGCACCACAGCGCCCGTGCGCCAGTCGATCTGGATCACGTCGCTATCGGGGTTGGCATCCCATGCAATGAGCGCCTCGGCATCAAGCAGCGGCGGCGGTGAAAGCGCAGCGGCAAGGCGCGGCCCGCGCTCCGTCTGCATGACGGCAAACGGTGCCAGGGCGTAAGGGTCAGAAACGCCAAGCGCGTTGCCGATAGCGCGCCAATCATCACCCCTGTGACGCGACTGGGCCGCCTTCCAATCGCGGGCGCTCATTGGCCACCTCCAAGGCGCAACCGCAACCTGCCGACGATACGGGCGCAGCTTGCCTTGCCGCCGGACGCGGTGTTATCGACTTCGGACCGGGAAGGCTGCTTGCCGGTGGCTTCAGCCCTCGTTCCCAGCGCCGCCAAGCTTTCGGGAACGGGGGCTTTGTCTTTATCGTTAAAACAACCGCACATTAGGCGGCCACCTCGTCGGCCCAATTGCGCCGGCCATTCAGCCACGCCTCAAGATCAGCGGCCCGCAAAGCAACGCGCCCGGCAGACAGGCGGGAGTATTTCGGGAAACGTCCGGCGCGCTGTTCTCGCCAGATAGTCGGAAGGGAAAGGCCGATACGGGCGGACACGTCCGCGCGATCGATGAAAAGCTTGTCTGTGTTCATGTCACCACCTCGTTCTGAAACGTGATGGCTTCGCATGATAGGCACAGAAACTTGCGGCGCAACAGCCCTGTGGCGCGAAAACTTGCCCGAATTTTGGCAGGTTATCGCGCCAATACCTCAATCACTTCAAATCATGGCGGGGACGTGCTCCGCTTGTCCAAAGCGCCTCTGATCTTTCCGTTTAACGCTTTTGCGCTGTCGTTTTGGAAGGCCGGCAGCAACCACAGCAACCGGGCAAGCGGCCCGGCCTTGCTGGCATCGGCAACTGCGCCCGCCCTCTCGATCACGCCCGCAAGTTCGATGACGAGCCACGCATAATCAGCGGTTGGCGCGCCACCCTTGGAGTGCGGGATTTCCCGCCGTGCAAGTTCCAGCGCACCGGCGAGCCGGCCCAAGACGTCGCGCGCCTCTATGATGATTTCCCGGCTCGGTCCTTGGGGTCTGGCCATCGCCAGTTGCAGCGCGTCTAACACATCCAGGGGCAGCCGTAGGAGTGCGTCGGCCAGGGTGTCCGCGCGGCCAATCAGGCCCTCCAAATGACCTCTGGCATCTTTAGTAGCAAACGGGTCGCCCTTTTCGGCGAAGGCATGGAATCGCTCCACCGCCCCCTCGATCGCCGCTACATCCAATCCGGTTGGCAATTTGCCCTCCGCTTTCAGTTGTCGCACCTTCTCGCCCAGGCCATCCATCGGCACACCCCAGATTGCGCTCATGCCTTGGCCCTCCGCTTGAACTGCACCACGTTTGCAGCATCGTCCGGCGCGCCCTCGCCGGCCCGGTCGGCGTCATCGTCTCGCTTGCTGCCGATGATTTCAGCTACAAGGCCCGCCAACTTGGCCAGCGCGTCGGCCTTCTCAGTCGCGTAGGTGTGGCGATCATACACGCCTTCAACTCCGGCGATCGCATGGCCCAACACCCGCTCCGATATGTCAGGACGCACCCCTGCCCGCGCCATCAGGCTTTTGGCAGTGCGGCGCAGGTCGTGCAGCACGTAGGGGGCAATCTCGCGTTTCAGTATCTCTGCCGCGTCCGCGTCCATCGCCTTCTTCAACTTGGAAAAGCCGCTCATGGGGGTGGATAGCCGGCCCGCGAAAACATACTCGCTGCGTGTCAGTTGCGGCTGCGTTTCGACGATCTCGATTGCCAGCGGCGGCAAGATCAGTTGCCCCGCGTTGGCCTTTTCCCGCGCCTCGCTGGCAATCGTCCAAACGCCATCCGCGTAGTCGGTCCACTTCATGCCAGCGACCTTTTCGCGGCGCTGGCCCGTGAGCAGCGCGAACCGCCACAATCCGCCATAGGTGCCGGCCTTGCCAGCGGCCTGCCATAGCGCCCGCAATTCGTCGTCTGCCAGGATGCGGTCGCGCGCCCGTTCACGCGGGTTCGTCCGCCGCATCCCGCGCACAATCGGACTAACGAACTCGTCATCGCGCACTTGCTGCCATGCGAAAATCTTGGACAGGGTGGCCAGCACCCGGTCGGCCATCACCGGCCCGTTTTCATCCTCGATCTTGTCCAACAGGTTGATGACGTCGCGGCGCTTTATGTCCGCGTATCGGCGCTTGCCCAGCGTCGGCCTGATATACTTGTCCAACTGCCGCCGCACCTCGTCCGCGCTCCGCAGCGCCTTCTTATCGACGTGACGCGATAGAAAATCGTCGGCCAACTTGTCGAACGTGTTGCGGGCGGCAACCGCCTTGGCTTCTGCGGCCTCGGCCCGCGCGGCCTTGGCCTCGGCCAACTCAGCCGCAGGGTCTATCCCGGCGCGCAGCTTGGCCTTCCAATCCGCCGCCAAGGCCCTAGCGGCAGCAAGCGGCAATTCGGGGTAGTTGCCCAGCGTCCGGCGCGTCGGGTTGCTATCAGGCCCGCCAAAGCGCGCCAGCAGCACAAAGGAAAGATTGATCGCCTTGCCGGCATCGTCGGCGGCAGGCCCCACTCGCAAGCGCAGGCCGCTAATCACGGCGTCCGCAATCTCATACCGCCCGCCATCTGATGCCGGCTTCAGGGCTTTGATCGCCCGGTCGGTCAGCTCGATTTTGTTGCCCATTGCCGCCTCGCCAAATGTTACCGAGCACCGCGCTGGGCAACGACTGGGCAACATTTTGGACGCGCTTCGGCGTTGCCCAGTGAAACGATATGTTATGCATCGTTATCGTTATGTCAATGAAAACGCGACACTTAGCGAGCGAGACGCTATGATCTGAAAGCGCGTGAAAGCGGTCAAACTGGAACTCTTAATCAGCGGGTCCTAGGTTCGAGCCCTAGTGCGTCCACCACTCTTTTCAATCACATAACTCGCCATCGACAGCGTCAGGCCATGCCCAGCAATCACCTAGCAATCACGGGCGAGAGCACTCCGGCTGCACAGTCTTGCTGCCACCGCCGACCCGCAGCGCATCATCCCAGCCAGCCGCGCCAGCTCGTCATTGACAACCTGCTGCTTGGCTTCGATCCTGCCCCGCAGCCTATCTCTCGTCGGCTTGCGCGCATACTTCGACAATCGCTTCAGCCGGCTCTGCGCCTTGTCAATCGCGCGGTACGCGCGATGCACTTCGCACTCGCGCTGCGAGCCGTAGGGGATGCGCCAACCCTTCACTGACGCGAACTGTCGCCCGCCGGGCGGCAGGATGAGGACGGCGCATCGTCTCCCCGTCTTCGGGCACAGAGCATACCAGCGCTCCCCGCCCAGCGGCAGGTCCACGGCCTCCAGCCACACGAGGCAGTCGATGCCGCGCCCGAACGCTGTGCCTGTGATCTTGAGGCAAGGGCGCGCCTCCATGCAGTCCGTATCGGCCACGATTGTGAGCCGAGCCACGACCTCGCCGTCGGCCGTCCAGACGCGCTCGCGACGGCTCATGCAATGGCGCTGCAGCATACCCCAGCGCCTCATCTCGGCGAGGCTAATCCTGATGCATGCGTCAGCGCTTGGACGATCCGTGCGCCTGCCCGATCCGTAGCCGCCCATGTGCGAGCCCCGTATTAATCGTAATACACTTGGTAAATAGCATAATTCAAAGACGGCATCAATATCGACTCAGGTAGTAGTAAATATGTCCGAAGGGAAAAAGAGAGTATCTCGATGTAGATAAATTATAACGTCAGACGTTGAATTCTAACTTACCATCATTCACAGCAACGATTGCGTCTGCCGGATCGATGCGCAGGTGGTGGCAAATCGCAATCAATTCCAAAACGTCGATCCGCCGCTCTTCCATCGAAGTGTCACATTTGAGGAGGGCACGTCAACGTCCGTCTCTCAGGTCAGGATTGGCTTAACATCCTGCCCGGCGTCGCGGGGCCACCTCATTTCTATATCGCTTGAAGGGATATCTCGCCTATAAAGCCATTGAAATTCGATGGAGATTGCAATGATAATTGGCACCTCGTTGGATGACAGAAATCTCGTCGGCACGTCTGGCAACGATGTAATTCGCGGCTTAGCTGGCAATGATCTATTGTTTGGCTTGGCTGGCAACGATACTCTCGATGGCGGCGATGGCAACGACTCGCTCGATGGTGGCGACGGTGACGACGAGCTTCTTGCCGGCAATGGGCGCGATATACTTCGCGGTGGCGCCGGAAACGATATTCTTTTTTCACGCACCAACGACATGCAGGATGGCTCTGACGACGGGGCTAACCAGATGTTCGGTGAAGCCGGTAACGACGTCATATACGGCGGCAATGGCGACGATACGCTCGATGGCGGCGCTGGCGCTGATAAGCTGTACGGCCATCATGGCAACGACGCGCTCGATGGCGGCGATGGCAATGATGAACTTTTTGGCTTTGATGGCGACGATACGCTCGCGGGCCGCGTCGGCGACGACTATCTCGATGGCGGCGATGGCAACGACACGCTCGATGGTGGCGATGGCAATGACCGCTTAGTGGCCGGCAATGGTATCGACTTCCTGCGCGGCGGCGCCGGAAACGATATTCTGTTTACGACTGCTGGTGATGCGGGCGCCAACCGAATGTTTGGCGATGCCGGCAACGACGAGCTTTACGGCGGCGATGGCAACGACGCGCTCGATGGTGGCGCTGGCAACGATGAGCTCTACGGCGGCAATGGCAACGATACGCTCGATGGTGGCGACGGAGCGGACAAGCTTTACGGCGGCGCTGGTAATGACCACTATGTCATAGACCATTTGTCGGACTATGTTCAGGACACCCAAGGTTCAAATACTGGCTTAATAAAGGTTGATTTTTATAAAAAAACAGAGAGTGTGAGTTGGAAACTAGCTGACGGTGTCAAGCCGATTCCATATTGGATCGATGCTCTGGTAGGAGACGGTGTCGATTACGTCGATGCGCAACAATCCCGTGCAGCGGGCGTGATCAAATACGCCTTTCCCAGCGCGCCACTTTCCACATGGAACAGCGCCGATAAACTCGATTTCTCCCCCTTTAACGCCGCGCAAAAGGCGTTCGTGGAAAAAATCTTTGCATATATTGAGACGGTCATAAATATCAAATTTGAACTAGTTTCGGACGCCCTTCTGCCGGGCGTCCTTACATTTGCTAATAATCGACAAACAGGCAGTGCTGGCTACGCCACTGGCGGCTTAAGTTCTACAAAATGGGGAATTTTCTTAAATAACACTGGCACATCAGCAGCCGGCAACGCCGCTCCTAAAGAAGGAGATTATTCGGCGCTTACGTTTATCCACGAGATTGGGCATGCACTGGGGCTGAAACATCCACACAATCAAGAAGCTGGAGAAGGGGCGGCATCAAATCCTCCATATCTCACCGTGCAAGAAGACAATACAAATTTCACACAAATGAGCTATACCGACAAGAAAGAAGATTATTTTTCTGTTTTTCGTGATCTTGATATCGCTGCACTTCAGTATCTTTATGGCCCTGCCAAAGTGTCAGGTACAGCGAAGAACCAGACCGGAAACAACACGTACACGCTTTCGGATAAACAACGGAACTTCATTTGGGATGGCGGCGGAACGGATACGCTTGATGCTCGATCCTCAGCCATGAGGTTGACGCTCAGTCTCGAAGCCGGGGAGCATAGCTTTTTTGGCAATGCTGCGTCCAGTTTTATTACAAGTGCCGGTCAAGTTACTATTAATGTTGGTACCTTGATAGAGAATGCATTTGGTACAGCCTTTGATGATGTGGTTAAAGGAAATGCCGTTGACAACGAGATTTTTGGTCTCGCCGGGAATGACAGGCTGTTTGGTGGTGCGGGTAACGATCTCCTGATCGGCGGTCTTGGCGACGACCTCCTTGACGGGGGAGAGGGCGTCGATGCCATATACTATCACCTTGATCCGGTTCAGTCTGGTGTGCGTATCAACATGCGCACGAACCAAGTCATGGGAGCATCGGGGACCGACACACTTGTCAGTATTGAACGAGTTTGGGGATCAAGATTTAATGACGAGTTTATTGGGAGCGATAGGGATGACTTTTTTATTGGAGATGAAGGAGATGATATAGCCGATGGCGGATTGGGGAATGATTTGTTTCAGATTAATAATAATTTTTTGGATTGCGTTGTTCGATTTGAAGGTGACTTCTGTATTATCCTTACTAAGGATCTTGGAACAGATCGCTTAAGCAATTTTGAGGTGATCAATTTTGTAGGCACAACCACAGTCCGCAAAACAGTAGCAGAGCTCAAAGCTGCTGCTGCCCCACCGGCCGACACGAGTGCGCCCACGGTCACCACCTTTTTTCCGACTGACGGTGCCACCAACGTCACAGCCAGTAGCAATATCGTCGTCACCTTCAACGAGGCCGTTGCCAGTGGCAGTGGCACAATTGAGCTGCGTTCTGGCTCGGCTACAGGCCCGCTCGTCGAGAGCTTCAACGTCGCCACCAGCGGCCGCCTCACGGTCTCCGGCAGCACGCTCACTATTGATCCGATCGGTAACCTTGGTTCAGGAACCCGCTACTTCGTCGTGGTCCCCTCAGGCGCCATCCGCGACACCGCAGGCAACTCCTATGCCGGCACCAGCTCGTATGATTTCACGACACGTCAGGCATTCGCTCAGGTTGAGCCGCCGCTCGTGCCTAACTTCAACGTTAGTCGAGGGTGGTCAAGTCAAGACCAGAACCCGCGTCACATAGCGGATGTAAACGGAGACGGCATTGCTGACATTGTCGGGTTCGGTTTTGCTGGGGTTTTGGTGTCGTTCGGTTCGGCCGGTAGGGTGTTTGGTGAACCCCGCGTTGTGGTTAGCAACTTTGGCCAGACCTCAGGGTGGCTGAATGACAATCAATTCCGGCGCGAAATTGCAGACGTGAACGGTGATGGACGCGCCGACATAATTGGGTTTGGAGTTGCAGGCACGCTTGTCAGTTTGGCTAAGGCTGACGGCAGCTTCAACGATCCGACACTGGGCATCAACAACTTCGGCACAAGCCAAGGGTGGATAACTCAAGACCGGTTTGCCCGACGGGTGGGCGATGTAAATGGTGACGGCAAGGCTGACATCATCGGCTTTGGCCAAGCCGGCACGTTGGTGGCTATCGGTAACGGCGACGGTACATTCAAGGCCCCAATATTCGGTATCGGCAACTTTGGCGTTGACCAAGGCTGGTTGAACGCAAGCGTATTCCACCGCGACATTGCCGACGTCAACGGCGACGGCTTCGATGACATCATCGGCTTCGGACAAGCTGGCACATTACTGGCGCTGGCCAATGGCGATGGCACGTTCAGGGCGCCGGTATTGGGCCTCGCCGACTTCGGCGTTGCACAAGGCTGGACCACTCAAGATCGGTTCATGCGCATATCTGGTGATATCAACAAGGATGGCTTTGCCGATATCGTCGGATTTGGCGCTGCTGGCACGTTCATCGCCTACGGAAACAGCAGCGGCACATTCTCCCCCGCCATCTTTGACATTGCCAATTTCAGCCCAGCACAGGGTTGGTCAAGCGACAACCAGTTCCCCCGCATCCTCGCCGACATCAATAACGACGGCCTCATCGACATCGTTGGGTTCGGGGCTGCTGGCGTGATCGCCAGCTATAACCAGAGCTTTGGATGAGGACTTGGCCACAACCTTCCACCGCCCAACACCGCCGCCGCCTTTTCCGGTGCCATTCGTCAACCGGTCGGTTGATGCTGTCGCTGCAGCTGTCACGCTTGTCCTGTCTAGACCTCTTAACTTTAAAAGTTTGGCGCATGATTGACGCTTATATGACTTTTCTGAGCTAAGGGGGCTAGACAGGACAGGGAGGACAAAGCCCCAGCGACTTAAAGGAGATCTGCACACTCCATCCAAAGCTCCTTATCCTTCAAGCTCATCTGCTCGATATGCTGGCGCTTGGCCGCAATATCCGCGGCCTTCCAGTGGGCGGCGTTGACGCTGGCGTAAATGGTCACGTTACGCCGCCCCTCGCCACAACTGTACCGCTGCTTGTAGCTGCCGACAGGTTCAAACCCCGCCCGAGCAAGCGCGTGGCGCAGGGCCGGGCCAGTTAGTGGGTTGTCGCCCATCATCTGCTTCGTAAGCGCTGTCCCGACCCCATCTTGCTGAGCGCGATGTGAGCGGCGAGTGCTGCTGGCGTGGTTGCTGGCGGTGCTGATGCTATGATGATGTCATGTGACGATGCTAGCGCGATCCA
>JAIXPC010000008.1 GCA_027486415.1 Sphingomonadales bacterium
CCCGCTCGCCTGGCTCACCGACACCCTCGAGCGCCTCGCCCGCGGACACTCAAGCCAAGAGCTCGATCAACTGATGCCGTGGAAGTTCAAGGCCTAAAGGGCCCTGGAACAGCGCTTACTCTGCTTCAACTCGTCCGAGGTGACCAGCTCCAGCGGAAAGCGTGCCATGACGTCGTGGAGAACCTGCTCCTCCGGGCTGCGCGTGCGTTCGAGCATGTCCTGCTTTGCCGCCGTAATCGGCGGCGCCGCGCCGGGCTTGAAGCTGGCGATGTCGCGCTCGGCCAGCCAGTGGGCGACGCTCGCAATGAACTCCGCGTCGTCGCGAATGGTGTACAGCATTTGATAATAGGCTGCGTCGCGAGGCTTGCTGTCACAGCGCACCACCCAGAACCGGCGGTCGCGTTCCTCCAGCGGCAACGCCGTAGGGCTGTTGGAGAAGATAAGCCAACGGCAGCTGTTGTACTCGGTGCGCTGGCGCCCGTACTTGGGATTGATGCGGCGCGTCTCCTCGGTCACGATCTGCTTCAGCGCCTGCGCATGCCGGAAGCGCTCTGCGCCGCCGCCCTCATCGATCTCATCGACCACGGCGAGCAGGCGCATCCCGAGGTCCCCGTTGAAGCCGGACTTTAGGGCACCCATCAGATCGAAGCCGAGCGCCACGCCGCCCTTGAGGATGCGCTTCAGGATGCTGCTGACCCAGTTGCGTCCCAACCCCTGCTGAGGGGCCACGTGCAGGCAGCCGAACGAAGGCAGCTCCTGCGGGCGCTGGATAATGTGCGCAAGCCAGTCGAGGAATGCGTCAGCATCAGCGTCCCAGAGCCAGCGGACATGCACTTCAAACGGCTTGGCCCGTTCGGCCCAGTCGATCGGCACAGGGCTAAGTTCGAAAGGACGCCACAGGTTGAGCGCCGTCTTGCCGTCCGGATCAACCGTGAACACCCCGTGCCCGGGGCGGTACGTGACCGTGTGTGCTTGCAGGCGTTCCTGATGTTGAAGCCAAAGGGACGTGGCAGACACTGTCTTGTTTTGGCCGTGAACGCTGATCTGGGCCTTCGAGCTAGCGTACGCGTTGTTAAAGTCGGCTTTCGCCAGCAGGCTACGCGGGTAGCGCAGGTCCGCCACCATGCTGCCGTCGGCGATAAAGACCTTGTACTCGAGGAGCTCATCTAGCGTAACTTCAGGTGAACGCGGCAGGTCGTCGGCATCATCCTCGCCCATGCGCTTGTCCTCATCACGCTGACGGAAGCGGCGAGCGACGTCAGTCTCGTCGAGGGCATGCTGGACCGCGCGGCGAGCGGCGCGCATTGGGTCGGGCTGGTCGAGGCAATGCGCTGAAATCCCGTTGGCAGGGTTGAGGAGCACGCCAATTATCTGCTCCTCGCCGTAGCCACGCTCCAGCGCCTTGCAGGCAAACGCAAACGTGTCGCTGCTGCGGTCATCGCCTCTCGGGTGCTCGATCAATGCGCGCAGCCGGTCATGTGTGCGCAAGCCCAGATCCTCAGCGGTGAGACACGTCACGGGTGCTGTCGGCCGCAGCGCGAGAGCGTTGACGGAACGGCTCCTCTCAGGTGGCCGCTCCGCCGGGAAGATAGTGCTCAGTTCTGCAAGATCATGGCTGGGCTTCTCGTCAATGTGCAGCGTCTTGGCGAGAACAGGCACACGGCCGCGGCGACGCTTGTTCCCGTCGGGCCAGTTGACGGTGCCGGGAAGGCGCAGCAGCCGCTCGGCATTGGGTGTACCACTATCGCCTGCGAAGCGCTGAATGACCCCGCGATTGACCGCTTCGACGGCTTCCATGTCGCCACCAGTGATCTGCCAAAGCGCCTGCAGGCCGTTGCCCGAGTTGACTACGGCGTGGGGTGGCATGGCGCATGCCCGCAGGTCCGCCACAACCTGTTCCGCATCAAACGGTCTGCCGTCTTTGGGCGGGTCGATATCGACATGGACAACGCGCATTTGCACGAGGTCAGCCTTCGAGGGCTTCTTATGGAGCCCGGGCTGCACACGGTTCGGCGTGTAGTGAATGTTGCTGCCGCGCGCGTTCTCGGCCACGGCCCATTCGACTGCAGCATGAACGTCGTTTGCGAAGTCATGTGCTACAACTGCGCGCGTCTCCGGGTTGATGGCGGCCAGATGGATCTGGTCGCGCAGCATGGCGGTCAAAAAGGCCGTGATGCCGTCGCGATCGGGTGAAAGTGTCGTCATTTGCGTGTCCATGAGATAGGCGCGCAAAGAGGCATTCGGCGACCACGGGGTCGCCGGCGTGAACTGCTTGCGCTGTTGTACGGGTGATGGCCGTCGAACAACCGGCTCAGCGCCGGGCGTCAGCCTCTAAGGGGTGGTCAGGCTCAGCCGCTGACGAAATGCCTGTGCCGACTTTAATAGGCGTCGGCGGCTGAGGCTTCGGCGGTGGACCTGAAGCGGCGCCGCTCCCGCCAAGCGGCAATATCCGCTGGGTCGTACAAGACCTTCCCGGTGCGGCCGGGTGTCTTGTGGAACGGAGGCCCTTCTCCGCGAACGCGCCAGTTCTCGAGCGTCGCGGGCGTGATGCCGATCAGCGGAGCGGCAGTCTTTGTGTCGATCAGTTTCTGCATGTAAAGCCCTATCGGTGGGCCATCGCGGGATTGCGGCGGCTCAGACGGGGTAACTAGTGGCGTGCGCGAACTGCCGCAGTGCCTCAATGCGGCGTAATGAGGCACAATTGTTTACGCCTCTGGAGGTAGCGGAGGTATTGCTTCCCCATCGATCCACAACCACGCTTGGCTTACCATATTCTTCACAGCCTTTTGTGAAAGCGGTTCGCGGCCGGCGGCAATCAGCTCCCCCGCAACCGCCCGATAAAGTGCAGACTGGGACTTCAACGCATCCTTTTCGTACCTGTTAACGACCAAGGCCAATGCCGCACCGAACTCGGCCCAGCGTTCTAGTTCTGGCTTCCTTCCAGCAGGCGACCTTGTGGGGACAGGCAACGCCGGCGTATTGTGAAGCGCCGATTTGCCTCGCAGAGCGGCTTCAAGGTCATCCTGATGGAAGGTGACGCCGAAGAGCTTTATGTGCTGGCTATCACTGTAAGAGCCAATTTTCGGGTCGTAAATCACCGTTGCGGCAAACACGCCAGCCTCGCCGTGAACTGCAGTACCAGCGCCCCTGCTGTTAACCCAGCGCCAGAAATCAGCGGGAATGTCGGGCCAAGGCAGCATTTCACCCGAAAGGGCATCGACCTCGGGCTCTTGCGAAAACTCACGGTCGTCTCCTTCATCATGCTCAAACCGCCCCCATGTCGCGCGGGCCCGGATCTGCCGAGCTTCCGCGAGTTGCGTTAGAGTGCTGACGGGATCAACAACGCCAGCTTCGCGAAGCATTTGCATGGCGGCGAAGGAGCTTAGCCACCCACTCACGGCCTAGCCTCCAGCTGCACCACGTTGGTCTTTTCTGCTCCTGTCAGTAGACGCTCCACATGGTCAGCCCAAGCCTGCACCGCAGCCCGCTTCTCGTCTGCCCAGTCGTGGCGCTGGTAGATACCGACGATGCCGCTGCGGGAGCCGCTGACGTGGTTCAGCACGGCCTCAGTCACTTCCAGACGGACGCCCAGCCGCTGGAGACCGGTCGCCAGCGTGCGACGAAGGTCATGCAGCCGCCATGGCTCTGGCATAGGCAGCCCGTCGGCTTCGACTTTCGAGGCAATGATTTCATCGAGCCGCCGCTTTGCCTTGCTGTAGCCGCTCACCGAAGTGGCGCCCGTTGTAGAAAACACAAAACCTGATCGTGGCCAGCCGCCGTCGAGGCCTCCACGCGCGGCGATGCCATCCAGAACTGCAGCAGCGGCGCCTGAGAGAGTGTTTTCCGCTCTTTGCCCATTTTTGCTCCTGCCGGCTGGCAGTGCCCACGAAAGGGCGGCCCTGTCCAACTCCGCCCAATCCATTGCAGCCACCTCCTCGCGACGCGCGCCCGTTAGAATCAGCAACTGCACGATCGGCCCGAACGGGTATCTCAACTCTTCCGCAGCTTGCCAGACCAAGGCTATCTCTCTGTCGGAAAGAACCCGGTCCCGCGACGCCGGCTTAGGCGGCGGCCGCATGCCCTCGATCGGCGAACGCTCGATATCTTCGCACTCGACAGCCCAGCTAAAAAGGCGTCGCAGTACAGCAAACAAGAGGGAAGCTGTCCCCGGCATCACAAGCAGCGGCTCCAAAACGGTGCGGATATCCTTGCGCGTAATGTTCGGTAGAGGCGTGTCACCAAGCGTCGGCACGACACGCTGCACGAGCAGATTATAAGCCTGCCGATGCGTGGCCGGCCACTCCCGCTCCAAACAGCCTTCGCGGAAGCGCTCGACGTAGCCCGAAAATGCGAGGTCGATCGCCCGCGCGCGGCCGGAGATCTTCGCTTGCTGCGGGTCCGTCCCATTGGCTACTGCCAGCGCCAACGCGTCGGCCTGTTTGCGAGCTTGTTCGACTGTAAAGTTGCCATGCTTACCGATCGTATAGCGCCTGACCTTCGAGCCTCGTCCGCCCATACGATACTGGTAAATGAAAACCTTGCTGCCGCTGGACGTAACCTTGACTCCAAATCCGCGTTGGCGGTCATCCCATAGGAATTGATCCCGCGCAGCCGGCTTGGCGGCGTCGACGACGGTCTTGGTGATGCGCACGCTTGTCATGTGATTGCTGGCTCCCGTATAGCAATCACGCTAGAGTGGTTATCAATGATCTGCAATGGGTTTGCGCATATAGTAAAGGCTTATAATTGCAGCATTATTGATCTGCGGAATCCATATTCAGAAGTAAGGACATCTAACTCTTAATCAGCGGGTCCTAGGTTCGAGCCCTAGTGCGTCCACCAATTTTCGTTCCCGCGCTCCGGTTCAGTCTGTGCCCGCCAACGTCGTTGTGCCCGGGTTTGATTGCGTCGTGGGGCGCTGCATAGTGGTGGGCCATCTAGATGATCCTCCGCGGCACCAAACCTGCTGCACGATGCCGGAGTTGTGACATTCCGCCTTCCACGTCATGCAGAGCCCGTGAACGATCGAGGCGTGACACTTGCCCCGTTGCCGACCGCGTCATTACTCACCGCGCCGGCGCCCCGGTGACAACGTTCGGGCTGATGGCAGGTGCGGCCACGGCAACTGTTGGAGCAATAGCACTGGCCGCGATTGCGGGCGGGGTCAGAGCGGTGGCCGTCACCCCGGTTTTGCTGACCATTCCAGAGACTGCCCCGCGCGTGCGCTGACATCAGCCCTTACTGGCGTGTTCCGGCTTGCCATTGCGCTTGGTGGCGGCCATTTCCTTCAGCTCCGCCTCGCTCATCGATTCCGCCATCTGCTTTGACGCCCCTTTCAGCTTTCCCTTGGGCGTGTCGCCGCGCTTGGCGGACAATGCCGCGCCGGCGGCTTTCTGCTGGGCTCCGGATTTGGCTGGCATGGCAGGGCTCCTCGGCTGATGGCGGCCAAACCCTGGGGCCGGCGCAAAGGTTCCCGCTCCGCGCGCCGAACCCGATGGCGTTTCGCTCGTTTCCCCCGCAAGCCACGGAGGAACCAGCAATTGCAACCACCCCGTCACACCATGCCAGCCGTGCATCCGGTGCAAGGATTTCTCCTGTCCGCAACGCTGACGCTGGCTATCGCGGCCGCTCTGGCCGACTGGGCTTATCTCGTCGCTCGCCATGTGCAGTGGATCAACTTCGCCGCCTGGCTGACGACGGGTACGGCCGTTTTCGCCTCGGCGGCCCTGCTGTGGGCGGCAGGTACTGCGCTGTCGGGGCGCGGGCGCGGCCGGCGCAGCGTGATCCTTGTGCTGTTGCTGCTCGCGACCCTGGGGGCGGCGATCCTTGATACGCTGGTTCACGCCCGCGACGGCTGGGCAACGATGCCGGATGGGCTGGTGGCATCGGCGGTGACAGCCATGCTGGCGATTGTGGCGACCTGGTGGGGATGCATGCGATGAACAAGACAGCTCTGATCGGCGCGGCGCTGTTCAACCTGCTGTTGATCGGCTGCGATCGTGACGCCGGCCCGGCGGGCGTGGGCCCCAACCCCCCGCTTCCGGAACCGCAGCGCGGCCTGCTGCCCAGCATGAACGTCGCCGATCCGGAAGACTGGGGCGATCGTCGCCCGCTGGTGCCGCAGGGCTATCGCATCAGCGCGATCGCGACCGGCCTCAACATCCCGCGCCAGACGCTGGTGCTGCCCAACGGCGATATCCTGGTGGCTGAAGGCAAGGGCGGGAAACAACGCCCGACGCTGCGACCCAAGGATGTCATCGCTGGCCTGCTGATGGAACAGGGCACCAGCACGGTGACAAGCGGCGATCGGCTGACCCTGCTGCGCGATGGCGATGGCGACGGCATTTATGAAGGCCGCAGCCTGTTTGCCGAAGGGCTGAATGCGCCCTACGGCCTCGCACTGGTTGGCAACCGGCTGTACATTGCCAATCAGGATGCGCTGGTCTGGCTCGATTACCAGCCGGGCCAGACCCGGGCCAGCGCCGCGCCCGTGACGCTGACGCGGCTGCCATCAGAGATCAACCATCACTGGACGAAGGCGCTGACCGCCAGCGCCGATGGACAGTTCCTTTATGTCGGCATCGGTTCCAACAGCAATGTCGGCGAACGCGGCATGGCCGTGGAGGAAGGGCGCGCCATGATCTGGCAGATCTACGCCGCCACCGGCGCCGCCCGCCCGTATGCCACCGGCCTGCGGAACCCGACCGCGCTGGCCGTGCAGCCCGGCACCGGCCGGTTGTGGGCAGTGGTGAACGAACGCGACGAACTTGGCCCCGATCTGGTGCCGGATTATCTCACGTCCGTGCGCGCGGCGGGCTTCTATGGCTGGCCTTATGCCTATTGGGGTGCCAACCCTGATCGCCGCGTGCAGCCGTTCCGGCCGGAAATGGTGCGCCGAACCCTGCGGCCGGATTATGCGCTGGGGTCGCATGTCGCGCCGCTGGGCCTGGCGTTTTCGGTGCCGGCAATGGGTGCACGCTTTGCCGATGGCGTGTTCATCGGCCTGCATGGCAGCTGGAACCGGTCGCAGCCCGCAGGTTACAAGGTGGTGTTTGTCGCGATGCGTGATGGCCGCCCCATTGGCAGCCCGGTCGATTTCGTGACCGGATTCCGGATTGCAGGCGACACGCTGGGCCGTCCCGCCGGCGTGAGCGTCGATCCGCGCGGCGCACTGATTGTGGCGGACGATCTGTCCAATATCGTCTGGCGCATCACGCCATCAGGACGCGACGCCGCGCCGTATACCAGCCAAAGCCGGCAATGACGGCATAGCAGGCGGCGGGGAGCATCAGGCCGGTGGCGATGCTGCCGCTGGTATCGACAATGACCCCCGTGGCCAGCGGCACGACCGCGCCGCCAAAGATGGCCACATTGATCACGCCGGACCCGTCCGCCGCGCGCGGGCCGAGATCTTCGCAGGCCAGGCTGAAGATGGTCGGGAACATGATGGCGTTCATCATGCCGACGGCCAGCAGGCCATAACCGGCGACGGCGCCGGTGCTGTGAGTGGCAATTGCCAGCAATGCGATCGCGCCGACGCAGACGAGGGCAAGCAGGCGACCCGGTGCCACTACGCGCAGCACCGCCGAGCCAACGAAGCGGCCGACCATGGCCCCGCCCCAATAGAGGCCGATCAGCTTGCCTGCCGCCTGTTCGGGCAGCGCCATGACATGCCCCTGCGACAGCCAGGCAACGATCAGCGAACCGATCGACACTTCGGCACCGACATAGAGGAAGATCGACAGCGCCCCATAGCCAAACCGCGGCCGGCGCAGGAGATCGAGCCCGGCCAGCGCCCCGCCGGTCTCGTGACGCTCGGCCGGCAGCGCGTTGCGGAACATCCAGACGACGGCTGCTACCACCGCCAGCGCCGCTGCGAGCCCGAGATACCCTGACACGATGGCCCGGGTTTCGGCGGTGCGATAGGCATCAAGCGCCGCACCCGTCAGCGCGCCGGCCGACTGGCTGGCCAGCGCGCCCAGGATCAGGATGGCACCGAAATAGGGGAAGATGGTGGTGCCCAGGCTGTTGAAACCCTGTGCAAAGGTCAGCCGGCTGTGCGCGGTTTCGGGCTTGCCCAGCATCGAAATCAGCGGGTTGGCCACCACCTGCACGATCACCACACCGCTTGCCAGCACGAACAGCGCCGCGAGGAACAGCTCATAGGTCGCCGTCTGGCTGGCCGGGATGAACAGCAGGCAGCCCGCCATCATCGTCAGCAACCCGGCCACCGCCCCGCGCATATAGCCCACCGTCTTCACCAGCCATGCGCCGGGAATGCCGACCAGCGCGTAGGCGGTGAAGAAACAGAACTGCACCAGCATGGCCTGCGTGTAGCTGAGGGTGAACAGCTCCTTCAGCTTGGGAATGATCACATCGTTGAGGCTGGTGATGCCGCCAAAGATGAAGAACAGGGCAAACACGAACGCCCGCAAACGCGGCGCTTCGACATGGCGCGGTTCGGCGGCAGCAGCAGGCGGGCTCACGGACCATTCCCCCCAAGATGCCGGCTTGGCCGGCCTGCTGGATGGTATAGCCGGCCCTCGCGGTGCGCCGAGAGGAATTCGACATCCATGAGCGGCAGCAATGACGATTTGCCCTTGCGGATGGGCGCGGCCTGAGCTCCCATCCCGTGGCACCAGCGGGGGACACGAGATGGAACGCCGGACATTCCTGAAACTGGCGGGGGCTGCCGCCGCCGGGGCGTCGGTCAACGCAGTCGCTGCCACCCTGCCATGGCAGCGGACGGCGAGGCCAGCGGACGTGGTGGTGATCGGAGCCGGCGCGTTCGGCGGCTGGACGGCGCTGCACCTGCGCGAGATGGGCCACAGCGTGACGCTGGTCGATGCCTATGGCCCCGGCAATGCCCGCGCCACGTCAGGCGATGAAACCCGCCAGATCCGCGTCGGCTACGGCGACCGCGAAGTCTATTCGCGCTGGGTGATGCGCGGCATGGAGTTGTGGCGGGAGCGGGAGCGCGAGTTTGGCCGCACCCTGTTGTCAAACGCCGGGCGGTTGCAGTTGGCGACGGAGTTCAACGCGGGCCTGCGCGCCTCTCGCGATGTGTTCAGCCGCCTGAAGGTGGACCACGAGGTGATGACCGCTGCCGACATGCGCCGGCGCTGGCCGCAGCTGGAGCCCGGCGAGATGAGCGCCGGCCTGTATGAACCCGGCGCGATGATCGTGCGCGCCCACCAGGCCTGCGTGGCGGTGGCCGAAGCCGCCTCGCGCAAGGGTGTGCAGCTGGTCGCCGGCCGCGCCCAGCCAGGTCGGCCAACCGGCACCGCACTGGCGCAACTGGCGCTGCAGGGCGGCGGCAGCCTGAGCGGCGCGAGCTATGTGTTTGCCTGCGGCCCGTGGCTGCCGCGCCTGTTCCCCGACCTGTTGGACGGCAAGCTGCTGACACCGCGGCGCGAGGTGTATTATTTCGGCACCCCGGCTGGCGATGACCGCTTCAACTGCCCCAATCTGCCGGTGTTTTCCGAAGCCAGCCACTACGGCTTCCCCAGTGTTGACGGCAAGGGCGTCAAGGTCTGCCCGACGCGCGGCGATGCCGATGCCGATCCCGACAATGACGAACGCATCGTGACACCGCACCAGGTGGCAAGGTCGCGAGAATATCTGGCGCGGCGCTTTCCGGGCCTGAAGGGCCAGCCGGTGGTGGAAACCCGCGTCTGCCAGCTGGAAAACACCGCCGACGAACATTTCCTGATCCAGCGTCACCCGGGCTGGAGCAATGTCTGGATCGCCGGCGGGGGTTCGGGCCACGGCTTCAAGCATGGACCGGTGGTGGGCGAATACATCGCCGAGCGGGTGCTCGGCCGTCGATCAGACCCTGAACTGGAGGCGCTGTTCCGATTGAAGGCCTGACTCTGGCAAGGACCGTCACGCCAGGGGCGTCACACGCTCTTCCAGCAGACGCGACACACGCCGCGCCAGATCGGCCAGCCGGAAGGGCTTGGCCAGCACGTCGAGACCCTGGGTCTGGTCCGGGTCCAGGTTGGCATATCCGGTGATCAACAGCACGGGCAGCCCCGGCAGCCGCGCGCGCACGATGCCGGCAAGATCGGCGCCCGACATGCCGGGCATCATGTGGTCAGTGATCAGCGCATCGGGCCGCAGACCCGCGCGCACCTTGGCCAAAGCCTCCGTCGCCGATCCGACCTCGACGACGTCATAGCCCAGATCGCGCAGGCTTTCGGCGGTTGACGCACGCACCAGTTCCTCGTCATCGACCAGCAACAGCGAAGCGGCCCAGGGTGCCTGCGGTGCGTCGTTGTCGGCCTCCGCGCGGCCGGCCCTTGCGACGTCGGCGCTCACGGGCAGCCAGAGCGTGGCCTGCGTTCCCTGTCCCGGCGCGCTGGCAATTTCCAGCCGTCCGCCTGATTGCGCCGCCAGCCCGTGCACCATCGAAAGCCCCAGGCCAGTGCCACGGCCCAGCCCCTTGGTGGAGAAGAACGGTTCCACAGCGCGACGGAGCGTTTCGGCGTCCATCCCTGATCCGGTATCAGAAACCGAGAGCCGCACGTAACGGCCCGGCGGCAGCGACGGAGGCGGCGCATCATCCGCGGCGGCGGCAATCCGCAATTCGCCGCCATCCGGCATGGCATCACGCGCATTCACGCACAGGTTGAGCAACGCCAGTTCCAGCTGGTTGGGATCGACAGACACCACCGGCAGCCCTTCCGGCAGATCCACCAACACCGTCACGTTTGGCCCGATGCTGCGATCAATCAGATCGCGCATGCCTTCCACCAGCCCTGCCACCTCGACCGGCTGTGGCAACAGCGTCTGCCGGCGGGCAAAGGCCAGCAGGCGCTGGATCAGCACCTTGGCGCGTTCGGCGGACTGCAGGGCACCGTCGACCACACGCTCAACCAGATCGTCACCATGAACACGCATCCGCACCAGATCGAGCCCACCAACAATCGGGGTGAGCAAATTGTTGAAATCATGCGCGACTCCGCCGGTCAGCTGTCCGATGGTTTCCAGTTTCTGCATCTCGTGCAGCTGGGCGCGCGCCGCCTCCAGTTCGGCCTGATTGCGAATCCGCTGCGACACGTCCGTGACGAACTGATAGGTGCCCAGCAACTGGCCGGCCTCGTCCCGCAGGGAACGGAACGTCACTTCATAGGCGCGCCGTTCCCGCACGGCGTCGCCGAATTCCTGGATGAACGAATATTCCTCGCCCGCCAGCCCGCGAGACCACGCTGCACGAACAGCCTCGCGCTCCGTCGGCCGGTCGTCAAGCAGGCCAAGAATATTGTCTCCCGCCTTTGGCCTGATGCCGTAAACCTGTTCAAAATCGGTCACGAATGCCCGGTTGGCGGCCAGGATGTAATATTCCTGGTCGATCGCAGCCACGAGCACGTCGGTCGATTCCACCACCTGTGCCAGCATCCGCCGCTCGGCCAGGGCATCGGCCACGCGACGTTCCAGATCGGCGTTCAGGGCCACCAGCGCCGCCTGCGCCGCCTTTTCCTGCGTGATGTCGCGCACTTCGATGATGGTGCCGACCGGCTGGTCATCCTCGTCGGTTATCGGGCTGGCGACGAAGGCCACCGGATAGAAATGGCCATCCTTGTGAATGAAGGCACCTTCGCCGCGCATGTTGGACTGTTCAAGGAAGGCGCGATCGATCGGACACTCCTCGATCGGGAATGGCCGGCCGTCGGGATAATGGTGATGCACCACGTCGTGCAGGGGGCGCCCCTGCGTTTCGGCCAGGGTAAAGCCGGTCAGTTCCTCGGCAGCGCGGTTCATGTAGGCACAGTGCTGGCGGTCATCCATCAGGAAGATGGCCACGCTGGCATTGTCGAGCACGGCATCCAGACGGCGGCTCGTCTCGCGCAATTCCTCCTCGGCGCGGGACTGTTCGGCAACGGCCCAGGCGCGGTGGGCCACCTCTTCGATGAGGCTGATTTCGGCCTCGGTCCACCGGTGTGGCTCCGGGCGATTGAAATGGAACGTGCCGCGCAGCCGACCATCGCGCATCAACGGCACTGCGATATTGGCGCGAGACCCCAAAGCGATATGGGCGGCACTGTCGGCGGCAGTTCGCGGATCAGTGGTGACATCGTTCACGACCAGCGTGCGGCCAGTCTGCAGAACGGCGGCAAGGTCGCCGCCATAATCGGCCATTCGCACCAGTTTCGGATGCGGCACAACGCCGGCCGGGTGATGGTCGGCGATAACGGCCAGTGTGCTGCCATCGTCAGACATTTCACCAAAGCCGGTGCGCGACGCGCCAAACCGTTCACCCACAAGAATCGATGCCTGCATCAGCGCGTCGCGCGGCGAGGCCCGCAGACGTTCCGCGAGATCAAGCAGCAGTGACTGGCGCAATTCTGCGGCCTTGGCCTCGGTCACATCCTCGGCCGAAACTGTCACGCCGACGATATTGCCGCTGCCATCGCGCAAGGGCAGCCAGTTTTCACGCCAGGTCCGCAACTCGCCCGGCCGGGCCCGGGTGGTGCCAGTGATCTCGACATTGAGTGCCGGTTCTCCCGCCAGAACACGCGCCATTGTCGCTTCCACGCCCGGCCCCAGATCGGGCAGCACTTCGGCGACTGTTCGGCCAATGTGGTCGGCCGCAGGCACACCATTGATTTCCGCCAGCAACTCATTGATCCGCACAAAGCGCAGATCGCGATCAAGCACGCACAGGCCCACCGGGGCCGCGTTGTAAATGGCAATGATTTCATCGGCGCGGGCCGCCAGCAGCGCCTGGCTGGCGCGCAGTTCGGTTTCAGCCCGCACGCGTTCCAGCGCCGCCCAGGTGCGATCAGCCACCGCGCGCGCCAGCGCGGCCTCGTCGGGCGTCCACTCGCGAGGCTCCGGGTGGTTGACCGACAGATTGCCGACCAGCATGCCATTCCTGACCAGCGGGGTGTCGATCACCGCCCGCACCTCGAACGCGGCAATCTCGTCGCGCGCAACAAATCTGGCCGTGCGCGGATCGGTGGTGCAGTCAGTGATCACCATCTGCTGGCCGGCACGCAGTGCGGGCAACATCGGCTCCAGCCCGGCCAGCGATCCGCTGCCCGTTGCCACCGGCATGTTTCCAGCCACATGGCTGTAATCGATGTGGAAACTGTTGGTCGCCTCATCGATGCTGGCATAGTTTACCCGTGCGGCGGTCAGGGCGTCAGCCAGGGTTTCCGCCGCGGCCTGCTTGATGGCACTGGCATCGGTCAGGGGCTTCAGCCTGTCCTCCAGCGCCAGCAACAGCACGTCGCGGCGTTCGGCGGCGCGGCGCGCCGTCACGTCGATCGTCACGCCCACCACCCCGGCGACCGCGCCGGTGACATCGCGAAACACCGATTTGGTGGTCTGGAAGATGTGGCGTTCACCCTGCACGACCATATCCAGCTCGACAGTCTGCGACTGGCCACTTTCCAGTGCGTCAAGATCGGTGGCGCGCATCTTCTGCGCCGCATCCGGGCCGAACAGTTCCAGATCGGTGCGGCCAGTGGAATCGCCCTTGCCGTGCAGACGGTTGCCAGCCTCGTTCATGACGATGTAGCGGCCGTCGAGATCCTTGGCGAAGACAATGCCATCAACACTGGCCAGCACGGCGCCGAGCAGGGCCGCTGCCCGGCCGGATTCGGCAGCACTGTCGCGGATGGCGCCTTCGGCGCGGCTGAGCGTGCGGGTGGCCCGGAGGGCGAACCACACGAAACCGACAGCGACCAAAACGGAAAACAGCGCCGGGGCAAACAGCGTGTCATAGGCCGACATCAGCAGCCCCCAGCGCACGAAAAAGCCGGCAGCAACGGGCGCGGCCAACGACAGCACCAGGAACTGCATCAGCACCCGCCGTGCCAGCGGACGACCGCGATAATCCGCCAGCCAGCCTTGGTGCGGGCGGGTGAACAGCAATGCGCCCGACAGACACGACAGCGCAATCGCCGTTTCGAAGGCGACCGCGCTGAAGCGGTTGGTGCTGTACAGCCCGCCCACGCCAAAGGCATGGCCCACAAGGGACAGCAGGCTGATGGCCGCCGGCACCAGCGCCAGCCAATGCGCTGCCAACGTCGCCGGTTTGCGGCTGGACAGGCCCATCAGGATCAGCGCCGTCCCAATCGCGGCACTGGCGAGCGATCCGCCCGGCGACATCCGCCCCGGATAGGGCCGATTGGCGACATTGGGATCGGAGACCAGCAATTCATCGATGCCGAATGACTGGCCGCCAAGATATTCGGCGAAGGTGATGAGGCCGATCGTCGCCGCCACGACCCCGCAGACGACCACAACCAGATGCAGGGCAGGCCGGCCTCGGTCGATCAGCGCCGCGCCGATGGCCGCCACCAGGACCACCAGCGCCATGTTGGCCATCATCGGATCGAGGCCGGGCAACATCGATGTGAGCACCGGCAGTCCAAACGCCCAGCCTGCGCCGGCGGTGACCGCCAGCACGGCGGCAAGCGCGATAAGGCCGGCCCTCACCAAGCAGCGCTGCGCCGCATGGCGCCACACGACAGCCGGAACCTCAGAAAAGCCAACCGGCATCTCCTTGACAGGTCGCGATTGATTGTGGGCAGGGGCCCCCGCCCACAATCTTATGGCCAGGCGCCGCGTCACGTCCACCACCGCTCATCGAATAGCGGCTTCGTTTCACCGCAATGGACGGTGTCACGCTGAAACGCCAAGGCTGGCAGCCAGATCGGCGCTGCGAAACGGCTTGGCCAAGCGCGGCAAATCGGGCGTGATACCATCCGTGTTGGCGTATCCTGACACCACCAGGATCTTCATGTCGGGCCGTTGCCGCCGCAGTTTGTGGGCCAGATCGGTCCCGGTCATTCCCGGCATGATATGATCGGTAACGAGGATGTCAGGGGCCAGCCCTTGACTGATCAGCGCCAGCGCCTCGCTGCCGGATGCCGCTTCCACCACGTCATAGCCCAGCGCGGCCAGCATATAGGCCGTGGTCAGCCGCACCACCTCCTCATCATCGACCAGCAGAACAGTCCCGCGGCGGCTGACCGATACGGTTTCGCTGGCTTCGGACGCATCATGGGCAACCGGCGGCCCAGCCTGTGGCAGCCACATCTCCACCTCTGTGCCAAGGCCTGATTGGCTGGTAATCATGGTGGCACCTCCCAGTTGCTGGGTCAGCCCGTGCACCATCGACAGGCCGAGCCCGGTGCCCTTGCCGACACCCTTGGTGGAAAAAAACGGCTCCACCGCGCGGGAAAGCGTCGCCTTGTCCATGCCGTGCCCGGTATCGGCCACCGCCAGCGTGACATAGTCGCCAGCAGGCAGCCGGGTCGCATGGCCGGCCTCGACGCGCTTGACGCCCAACGTGATCGTCAATCGGCCACAGCCTGCCATGGCGTCGCGCGCGTTCACCACCAGGTTGAGTAGCGCCATTTCCAGCTGGTTGGCATCCGCCCGCGCCGGCGGCAGTTGGGCGTCGCGCTTGACCGTCAGCCTGATTTGCGGCCCCAGCGTGCTGTTCAGCAGCGCCGTCATGCCATCGACCAGTGCTGCGACGTCGACAGCCACGGGCTGCAGCGGCTGGCGGCGGGCAAAGGCCAGCAGGCGCTGCACGAGGGCCCGGGCACGCTCGGCGGACTGGGCGGCACCGCTGATCAGCTGCTTTTCACGCGCGCCGCCCACATCCAGCGTCTGCAAAAGGTCGAGCGCACCGACGATCGGGGTGAGCAGGTTGTTGAAATCATGCGCCACCCCGCCAGTGAGCTGGCCCATCGCCTCCATCTTCTGGGATTGGCGGAGCGCCTCCTGCGCGGTCGCCAGTTCTTGCGCGGCCGCCCTTTCGGCCGTCACGTCACGGCCACAGCCATAGAGGAAGACGCCATCTGTCACCGCCAGCCATGACAGGGTGCGCCATGTGCCGTCGCGGTGGCGATACCGGTTTTCAAACGGCGGCAGATCGGTCTGCCCTGCCATGCCCAATACGCGCATGGTGCGCTCACGGTCGTCAGGATGGATGAACTCGAGGCAGGAACGTCCGATCAGTTCCTCCTCTGCCAGCCCCAGCACCGATTGCCAGGCCGGGTTGACGGCACGGAACACGCCATCCGGGTCCGTTACGGCCAGCAGGTCGCGCGATGTCATCCACACCGTGTCACGCTCGGCCGTGCGCTTGTCGACCAGCGCCTCCAGCAGCTCGTTTGCCTCGCGAAGCCGCGCCTCGCTCGCCCGCAGCGCAGCTTCGGCGCGGGCGCGCTCCAGTGCCTCCCATGTTCGCTCTGCCGTCGCCTCGATCAGGTCGATCTCGATATCGCTCCAGGCGTGCGGGGCCGAACATTGCACCGAAATCGTCGCCACCAGCGCCCGACGCTTGACCAGCGGCACGGTGACCATCGCGCCGATATCGATGGCCGTCAGCGCGTCGGCATGGTCCGCCGTCACCGGGTGGTCGCGCACGTCGTCGATCCGCAACGTTTTGCCGGCGCGCAGGATGGCCACCATCGGCATCCCATAATCAGACATCCGCACCTGCGGCGGCATCGGTGAGGTGTGGCTGTCGTGCCAGCCGCCGGAAAGGGCGGCGCGGTCGTGTGCCTCGTCGATATCGGCGTAGGTCACGCGCGACACGCCGAGCCGTTTGCCCAGCGCCCGGGTCGTCACTGCCACCACCTCGTCGGCATCGACCAGATCACGCACGGCATCACCCAATTGCAAGAGGAAACTCTGGCGTGCCTCGCTCGCGCGCAGGCGATTGTCCGCCAACACGCGCTCGGTCACGTCGCGATAGAAGATCGCCAGACCTTCCCCCACCGGAAAGGCGCGCATGTCCACCCAGGTGTCGCGCGCGTCGGGCCACATATAATTGTGCAACAGCGACACCGCCCGCCGTTCCGCCATCGCCGTCTTCCACAGTTGGGTCAGTTCGGGGGCGATATGAGGGTGAAGATCCCATGGCGTGTGACCGATGAATTCGGCCTTGGGCCGCATTTCCATCTGCACCGCCTCCGCATTCATGTCGACATAGCGGAATTCGCTATCGAGCAACACGAACGCCTCCCCCATGTTGTCGAGCACGCCGTGCGCCCGGTCGCGTTCCTCGCGCAGGGCGGCCTCGGCCGCGGCGCGTTCCCGCTCCGCTGTCACGCGTGCGGTGGTTTCCACCACCACCGCCAGCACGCCCATCGGCCGGCCGTCGTCACCGGGCAGCGGCGAATAATCGATGTCGAGCCAGCGCACCTCGTCTTGGCCGCAGCGATTGAAGGTGAACTGTCGGTCGCGATACTCCAGTGTGCCGCCGGCCAGCGCCACATCCATTACCCGGCGGTGAAAAGCGGCCATTTCGGGCCAGCCATCGAACACCGAACGGCCCAGCATTCCCGGATGGCGCACGCCGGCCAGATCGGCGTAGGCATCATTGTAGATCATGGTGCCATCGCGGCCCCACAGCACGACCATCGGCACCGGTGATTTCAGCACGATGGCACTGGCGGTTCGCAGGCTCGCCGGCCAGGTTTCCATCGCACCCACTGCGCTTGCGGCCCAATCGAAAGCCGCAATCAATTCCGCCGCATCCCCCAGCGGCATTGACAGACAGGCGTCATCCGCCACGCGCGCTCCTGCACTCGACCCCTCGCCTGACGAGGATACGGCGCCGGATACGCACTTGTGACCTTGTGGAATCCACTCGTCGCATTTTCGTTCCAAACAAGCACATTCTGTATCGCTTCAGGTTCAGAACAGGGTATTATTACCCATCAACACCCTTGGCAGGGGATCAAGATGAGCGTCTCAGTTTGGCCGATTGCGGCGGCGCGTGACTGGCAGGCCCGCATGGGCTGGCAAGTCGGCTGCAATTTCACCCCTTCCTATGCCATCAACCAGATCGAGATGTGGCACGCCGCCAGTTTTGATCTGGCAGCGATCGAACGTGAACTCGATCTTGCCGCCAGTCTCGGCCTCAACGCCGTGCGCGTCTATCTGCATGATCTACTCTGGCTGGAAGACGCCGATGCCTTCCTGCGCCGCATCGATCTGTTCCTGGCCGCTGCTGCCCATCGCGGCATCCGCACCATGCTGGTGCTGTTCGACAGCTGCTGGGACGAAGAACCGACGCTGGGCCCGCAAAAGGCGCCTTTGCCCGGGGTCCACAACAGTGGCTGGGTGCAGTCGCCCGGCCCGCGCGTTCTGGCCGATGCCAGCCAGCATGATCGGCTGCAGGCCTATGTTGAACATGTCGTCGGCCGTTTTGCCAACGATGATCGCGTGCTGGCCTGGGACATCTGGAACGAACCGGACAATGGCCCGGATGTCGCCCTGTGTGCGCCCGAAATACTGGCCGCGAAGGCCGCGCTGGTCCTCCCACTGCTCACCGAAGCATTCCAATGGGCGCGCAGCCAGCGCCCCACCCAGCCGCTCACCAGTGGCATCTGGCTTGGCGACTGGTCGGCCCCGCACCTGTTGTCCGACATCCAGTCGGCCCAGATCGCCAATTCAGACGTGATATCGTTCCACAACTATGGCGATCCGGCCGACTTCGCCCAGCGCATCGAATGGCTGAAAGTGTTCAACCGGCCAATCCTGTGCACCGAATTCATGGCCCGGCCCACTGGCTCCACGTTCGAAGCCATCCTGCCCATCGCCATGGCACACGGGGTCGGTGCCTTCTGCTGGGGCCTCGTGAAGGGCAAGACCCAGACTCACCTGCCGTGGGACAGTTGGCACACGCCCTATCCCGATGGCCCACACGGCCCGTGGTTCCACGACATTTTCGAAACCGACGGCACCGCCCATGACGAGGCCGAGGTTGAGTTCATCCGGATGCTGACCGCCATCGCCGCAGGCCTGCACTTGGACGACGCCGAAGCCGCCTGACGCCAAACCTCACTCGCGGCGTTTGGCGGACGGACTGATCACTGCGCCAGCCAGCGCGATGCGGTCGACGCCGGCATAGGCGGGCGTGGCGAGTTCCTCGCCATAAACGTCGGGATCGATGTGGCGCATGTCGATGCGACAGCCGGGCGCAGCCTCTGCAAGGGCATCCGGCAAGGGATCACGCCCGGCCCGGATCGGCGTGCCGGTGAACAGCAGGAAATGGCCATCCGGATCCAGCCGCGGCACAGCCTCGGCCACCAGCGCCAGCGCCAGATCAAGGCCATGGCGACCGCCGCCATCACGATATAGCCGACCTTCGGGATCGATCATGAACGGCGGGTTGGACATGGCAGCCGCGATCCGGTCCGGAACCCCGTCCAACCCGCGCCCTTCGATGAATTGCACGGCAACGCCGTTGTGGCGGGCGTTGGCTCGTGCCAGCGTTAGCGCCGCCGGATTTGGATCCACCGCGAACACGTTGGCATCGGGCAACGCCAGCGCCGTCAGAATGGCTGCCACGCCGGCGCCGGTGCCGATGTCGACGTGGACGCCATCCAGCGGACCACGCCCACGCTCAGCAGCGATGAAATCGGCAAAGCGATAAGAGTCCGGGCCCAGGAACACGCTGTCTTCCGCTTGGGTGGGATAAGCGGAGTGGAGGAACAGGCAGCCCTGCAGACGGGCGGCACGCAGGCGACTGCGGGCGCGGTCACCTTCGAGCGCCAGCATGCCGGCGCGCTGCAGCATGGCGACCAGATCCGGATCGGCACGATCGGGATCAAAGCTGCGGCTCCAGCCCATGATCTCGTCGCGTTGCTCGGGCGGCGGCAGATCGGGCTGGGTCAGTCGATTGGCATGACTGAAGGGTGCTGGCGGCACAAAGTCGTGATCGCGTTCATCGAGCCATGACAACAGATCGACAAGGGCGGCTTCGGCATCGGGCGTGGCAATTGCGGTCATCTCCGGCCAACGGTGCAGCCCGGCCGAGAGTTCCAGCCGAAGTTGTTGGCAAGATGGGCGGAACTTTGCCCGTCCCTGCCCTGTTGACGTTGCGAAATGGACATTTCCAACGCCCCGGTGCGCGCGCCGCGCGGATCGCAGCGGCCGCTGCTGATCCTGGCCGGGCTGGTGGCTGGCCTTGTCTGCGGCACGCTGGCCGCCGGAACCGAGGCCGCTCGCCCGCTGCTTGCCGCCAGTCGCCCCATCGGCCGGCTGTGGCTGAACGGCCTGACCATGACGGTTGTGCCGCTGGTCTTCGCGCTCCTTGTCGGCGGCATGGCCGGGGCTGCCCGATCGGCCTCGACCGGTATCGCGCGCCGCGCCATCGCCTGGTTCGCCACGTTGCTGGTGGCCGCTTCGTTCGCCAGTGCTGCCCTTACCCCACTGGCCCTGACAGCATGGCCGCAGCCGCCTGGGGCCGAAGCGCTCGCACTGGCCGCACCCGCCGCGCTTCCGGCGGCAGACCCCGCGCCCTGGTATGAGAATATCCTGCCCGCCAACCCGGTGCGGGCTGCGGCCGATGGCGCAATGGTGCCGATCGTGGTGTTCGCGCTGCTGCTAGGGCTTGCCCTGGCACGGGTGGAGGCACTGCCACGCTCTGCCCTGCTCGCTGCCATCTCGGCCCTGGGCCAGGCCATGCTGGTGATCGTCGACTGGATCCTGTGGTTGGCGCCCGTTGGCGTTTTTGCGCTGGCCATCGGGGTCGGGCTGGCAGCCGGTGCCGGCGTTGCGGGCGTGCTGGTTCATTATGTCGTCACCGTCATCGCCGCCTGCCTGATGGCCACCGTGATCGCCATTGTCTGCGCGGTGGTGGCAGGGCGCATCTCGCCGCTCTCCTTCGTTCGTGCTGCGCTGCCGGCGCAGATTGTCGCCGGCGCAACCCAATCCTCGCTGGCCGCACTGCCGGCCATGATTGCCGCGGCGACGCCAATGGGGGTGGATCGCGCCACTGCCGGCATGGTGCTGCCCCTGTCGGTCTCCCTTTTCAGGATGGCCAGCGCAGCGGCCAATGTAACGGTCGCCATCTATCTTGCCGGTCTGCACGGCATTGCCTTGCCGGTGACGGCGCTGCTGGCCGGCGCGGCGGTGGCGGCAACGGTCAGCATCGCGGCTGTCGGCCTGCCGGCGCAGGTGTCGTTCATTGCGGTGATCGCCCCGGTGTGCCTGGCCATGGGCGTGCCGATCACCCTGCTGCCGCTGTTGATGGCAATCGAAACCATCCCCGACATGTTCCGCACCATCGGCAACGTCACCGGCGGGCTGGCCGTCACCCGAATCAGCGGGCGCGATGCCTCATGAGCAATGATGGCCGCAGCGCCAGCCGCCCCTGGCACATGCCGCCGCGCGCGTTGATCGCGATCGCCCGGCGAACGGTTGCCGAAGCGATCAATGACAACATCGGTCTGATTGCTGCCGGGGTCGCCTTTTACGGGTTTCTGGCGCTGGTGCCGTTCCTGGCCGCGGTGGTTCTGGTCTATGGGGTTGCCGCCGATCCGGCGACGGTCGAACGCCATGTCAGCGCGCTGACCGAAGTCATGCCTGCTGACGTCGCGGGGCTGATCGGCGATCAGCTGCATCAGGTGGTGGCCACGTCGGGCGAGAAAAAGGGCATCGGCATCGCCGCAGCGCTGGCGCTGGCCCTGTTCAGCGCCCGCAACGGCGCAGGCGCAATCATCACCGCGCTGAACGTCGCCTATGAGGAGGATGAGAAACGCAGTTTCGTTATCGTCACCCTGCTCGCCATCGCGATGACGGCAGCGGCGGTGCTGCTGGCCATTGTTGCGGTGGTGGCCATCACGGCCTTTGGTCATGTGGAGAGCCTGTTCCCCGGCACACCCGACTGGCTGACCATGCTCGGCACCATGACCGCCTATGCCGTGCTGCTGCTTGCCGGCGCGGCCGCGGCGGCGACGCTCTATCGTTACGGCCCGTCACGCCAAAAGGCGAAATGGGTGTGGCTGACACCCGGATCGTTGCTGGCTGCTGTGCTCTGGTTGGCCATCACGATCGGTTTCGGCATCTATGTTGACCATTTCGGCGATTACGGTGCCACCTATGGTTCGCTGGGCGCGGTGATCGTGACGCTGACCTGGCTGTTCCTGTCGAGCTATGCCCTGTTGCTGGGCGCAGAGCTGAACAGCGAGTTCGAACATCAGACCGCGCATGACAGCACCGGGGCCGGCGCGCCGCTGGGCGCGCGAGGCGCATGGGTGGCTGACCATGTGGCTAGCTCGCCAACAACGCCCGATCCGGCTGATAGGCAGCGCTGAAGCGGTCGATGGCGCTGGCCAGATCAGGCAGCAACTGCCCGCGTCGGCTGATCAGGCGGGCATCCTCCGGGCGCGGCGCCACCTGGCCGATCAGGCGCCCGTCACGCCGCTGCACCAATCGCGTCGGCAGGCCGTGGGCTTCGGCAAGCGCGCCGGCAAAGGCGGCCCAGTCCATGCCGCCGGCATTGGCCAGGTGCCAGATGCCCCGTTCGCCATCGATCAGGAGATCGAGGATGTTGGCGACGAGGTCCGGCACATAGGTGGGCGACACACGTTGCGACGCAGCGGCAAAGCGTTCACCGCGCGCCAGCGTATCGACGGCATGGACAGCGAAATTGTGCCGATCATCGGGGGAGAAAAAGGCTGCGGTCCGCACGATCAGTGCGTCCGGACAGGCGCGGCGGACCCGGCGTTCGGCTTCGGCCTTGGCCCGGCCATAGGCGTTGATGGCGCGCGGGCTGTTCATCTCGTGATAGGGCACGCCGGCCTGTCCATCGAACACCTGGTCGGTGGACACCTGCACCAGCCGGATGCCGCGCCGCGCTGCCGCCACGGCCAATATCTCCGGCCCCAGCGCATTGATCTGGTGGCAGATCTGCGGGTCACGTTCGGCCCGTTCGATATCGACAAGCCCGGCGCAGTTGATGATCGCCCACGGCTGCAGGCGATCAAGCGCCGCCACCACGGATTGCGAATCGGTCAGCGCCAGCATGGCGCGATCGGTCACCACATGTGCCAGCCCGCGCATCCGGCAATGGACGGCGATGGCACGGCACAGCGTGCCGGTGGCGCCGGTGATCAGGATCGGCGGACCGGCGGGAGCCGGATCGGGCGCGGCGATCGCATAGCCGGGCAGCATCCGCCCCGGGCGCTGCCACCAGCCCGGCGCGGTGGTGATGGCAGGCAGCGGCGGCTGTTGGCCCCTGGCCAGCGCCGTCAGCAACCCCGCCATTGCGGTCGCGCGCGGCGGGGTGCTGCGGGCATCGAACACGCCAGCCTCATAATGGCCGTCGGCGCGGGTGAGCAGGCTGTTCCAGTCATGGGCGCCAAGCAGCGACCAGGCGGTGACCGCCTCCACCGCCACCCCTTCGGCCGCAACGGCTTCGGCAGCGCGCCAGCCCTGCAGGAACCAGCGCATCTGTTCCTCGCGCGTTGATCCATTGTGACATTCGGTGATGGCGACCGGCTTGCCATGGCGTGCCGCCGTCTGGCGCAGCAGGCTGGCGACATCGGCCATGCGAGGCGCAGTGCGGACGGCATCGACATTGATGCAGGGCGTGCCGTCGCTGGCCAGCATGATGCCGGGGTGCAGGTCCTGTCGGTGGGTGAGATAGCGGTTACTGCACAGATAGTGATTGATGCCCACCACATCGGCGGGGCACGGATCATCGGCAATGGCGCGCAGCCGGTCAGCAAGGCCGTGGCGTGCCAGCCGATTCCACAGCGGATGGCCCCGCACCACCATGCCGGCGAGCAGATCCCAGGTCATCCACCGGCGCTGGTTTTCAAATTCGCATTGTGCAGCGAGTTCCGGCGTCGAAACCGCCTCGCCCAGATCGTCGGTCTGGATCAGCCGGGCTGCCGGGTTCACCGCGCGGATTTCGCGCATGGCGGCGCGGGTGGCATCGATCTGGTTGATCAGCGCCAGCCACATCGCGCCCTCATCACGGGTGTGCGGATACCAATGACCATAAAGGCAGCTGAAGCGCGCTGTCGTCAGCGGTTCATTCACCGGCGTCCAGTCGCGCACATGGGGGTAACGGCGGGCGATGGCGGCGGCATGGGCGGCAAGGCCGGGCGCAAAACAGTCCTTGAGCAGGCTGGTCATCGCCGGGCCGCTGCCGTGATGGACGAGGCCGACAATCGGCCGGATGCCGGCGGATTCCAGTTCGCCCATGCGGCGATCAATCAGCGGCAGATGCGCCGCACTGGCGGCCGTTGATTCCCACAGGATCGGAAATCGCAGCGCACTGATGCCCAGTTCGGCAAGGCGCGTCAGATCAAAATCATGCAGACAGGCACCGCCGCCGCGCGTTGCCTGGTCGAAAAACGCATCATCAATGCGGTTGACGGTGCATTCCAGACCACCCCACAGCGCGATCATGACACGACACCCCGGTGCAGTGTCTGTCGGTTGGGCGGGATTTTCATGGTGTTGGCGGGCATCATGCCCGGTTGAACCGGCCTTGCGCCCCTGCGGTTCCCCAAGTCGGCGTTATCGGGCGGTTTTCGTCAGTCGGCCCCGAAAAGGTCGCGGGTGAACAGCTTGTCGGCCACGTCGGCCAGATCATCGCTCATGCGGTTGGCCAGGATCACGTCGGCCTCAGCCTTGAACGCGGCGAGGTCGCGCACCACGGGCGATCCGAAGAAGCTGTCCTCCTGCATCGCCGGTTCAAAGATGATGACGGGGATGCCGCGCGCCTTGATGCGCTTCATGATGCCCTGGATCGATGATTGCCGGAAATTGTCGCTGTTGGCCTTCATCACCAGCCGATACACGCCCACCACGCGCGGCTTGCGGTCAAAGATGCGCTGGGCCAGGAAATCCTTGCGGGTGCGGTTGGCATCCACGATGGCGGCGATCAGGTTCTGCGGCACTGCGCCATAATTGGCCAGCAACTGCTTGGTATCCTTGGGCAGGCAATAGCCGCCATAACCGAACGACGGGTTGTTGTAATGCAGCCCGATGCGCGGATCGAGGCCGATGCCCTCGATGATCTGGCGCGTGTCCATGCCGGCGGCCATGGCGTAACTGTCGAGTTCGTTGAAGAAGGCGACGCGCATGGCCAGATAGGTGTTGGCAAACAGCTTGATCGCCTCGGCCTCCGCCGGATCGGTCAACAACACCGGCACGTCCGTCTTGGCGGCACCCTCCAGCATCAGGTCGGCAAACATCCGGCCCATCGGCCCGGTATCGCCGACGATGATCCGCGACGGGTGGAGATTGTCGTGGAGGGCGCGGCCTTCGCGTAGGAATTCCGGGCTGAACATCACCCGGTCGCTGCCCAGTTCGCGCCGCAGCCGCGCGATGAAGCCCACCGGGATCGTCGATTTGACCACCACCACGGCATCGGGGTTCACTGCCAGCGCCGCCTTTGCCACCGTTTCCACCGACGACGTGTCGAAATGGTTGGTGTTGGGATCATAATCGGTGGGCGTCGCGATCACCACCAGTGCGGCATCGCGCGCGGCGGCGGCCAGATCGGTCGTCGCCGTCAACGCAAGGGGCCGTTCGGCCAGGAATTGCTGCAGTTCGGCATCGACGATCGGGCTCTGCCGGGCATTGACCATGTCCACGCGCGCGGCGCTCACGTCCACCGCCGTCACGTCATGGTTCTGCGCCAGCAGCACGGCGTTCGACAGGCCGACATAGCCCAAACCCACCACCGTGATCTTCATGCCCAGTCTCCAGACGAAATCCGCAGCAGGTCTTTGGCGCGGAACGCGTGGCAGGGCAATGCCGCGCGGTTGCCGGCAAGGCAACAGGGGAGAAACGCTATTCCGTTGGCGGATTGTGCAGCCACGCGGCATGGCGCGGGGCGCGGCGGGTCTGCCGCCATTCTTCCAGCATGGCCGGCGCCACCGCCTTCAGTTCGGCATATTGTTCCGCCGTGCCGATGTTGCACGCCAGTTCGAGGCGATGGCCGTTGGGATCAAAGAAATAGATCGACTTGAAGATGCCGTGCCAGGTCGGCCCCAGCACGTCGATGCCCAGCCCTTCCAGATGCGCCTTGGCACTAATCAGTTCGGCCTCGTCGGCCACTTCGAAGGCGATGTGCTGCACCCAGGCCGGCGTGTTCGGGTCCTTGCCCATCTCCGGCTGGTTGGGCAGCTCGAAAAAGGCCAGCACATTGCCGCCGCCGCAATCCAGAAAGACGTGCATATAGGGATCATAGGCGCCGGTGGACGGCACATGATCCTCGGCAAAGGCGGTGGTGTAGGTCATGCCCAGCGTCTTCGCATACCATTCCACCGTCTCGGCGGCGTCACGGCAGCGATAGGCGACGTGGTGGATGCGCCTGAGGCTGGGAATGGTCATTGTGCCGGTTCCACCTGCAACACGCCGCGGCGCAGCTGGTCGCGCTCCATGCTTTCAAACAGCGCCTTGAAATTGCCCTCGCCAAAGCCTTCGTCGCCCTTGCGCTGGATGAATTCGAAGAACACCGGGCCGATCATGGTTTCGGAAAAGATCTGGAGCAGCAGGCGCTTGCTGCCATCGGTGGTGCCATCCAGCAGGATGCCGCGCGATTGCAGCGCGCCCACGTCCTCGCCATGGCCGGGCAGGCGTTCGGCCAGCATCTCGTAATAGGTTTCGGGCGGGGCGGTCATGAACGGCGTGCCGCTGGCCTTCAGCCGATCCCACACGGTGATCAGATCATCGCAGGCAAAGGCGATGTGCTGGATGCCCTCGCCATTGTAGGCGCGCAGGAATTCCTCGATCTGGCCGCCGCCACCGCGCCCTTCCTCGTTCAGCGGGATGCGGATCTTGCCATCGGGCGCGGTCATCGCCTTGCTGGTCAGCCCGGTATATTCGCCCTTGATGTCGAACCAGCGGATCTCGCGGAAATTGGCGATGCGTTCGTAAAAGGCCGCCCAATGCGCCATGCGACCGCCGTAGACATTGTGGGTGAGGTGATCGATCACCTCCAGCCCGGCGCCGACAGGATTGCGATCCACGCCGGCTTCATACACGAAATCAATGTCATAGATCGACAGTTCGGGCCCATAGCGATCGACGAGGTAGATGATCGATCCGCCGATGCCGCGGATGCCGGGCAGCCGCAATTCCATCGGGCCGGTGCGGCTTTCCACCGGCTCGGCCCCGCGCTCCAGCGCTTCGGCATAGGCCCTGGCAGCATCCTTCACACGCCAGGCCATGCCGCAGGCTGACGCGCCATGCTCGGCGGCAAAATACCAGGCCGGGCTGCGCGGTTCATAATTGGCAATGAGATTGATGCCGCCTTGCCGCCACAGCTGCACATCCTTGGACCGGTGGCGGGCGACCTGGGTGAAGCCCATCGCGGCGAACACCGGTTCCAGCACGCCCTTGGTGGGCGCGCAGAATTCGATGAATTCAAAGCCATCCAGGCCCAGCGGATTTTCAAACAGATCGGCCACGACGAATGTCCCCATTGCAACAGGCCCGCGATGATAGCGCAGATGGCGGTCACTGTCCGTGCAAGTTGGCAGGACGGGCCGCCCCCTGATGCAATGCCCACGCGCCAGCTGCGCCTTTCCTGCAAGAACCGTGCAGCTTATACCGGAACCGTGAAATGCTTGCCGGCAAACACGGCCTGCCAGCTTTCGATTTCCGACACCACCACATCATCGGCGGCATGGGCCAGATCGGCGACGCTGCCATAATCCAGCGTGCGGGCATCGCGCAGCAGCGTGGCACGGCGCAGCACGGCATCCAGCTTTTCGGCCGATACCCGGCTGATCGCGGCAAACCGGTCGAAATCGCCGAAATAGCGAATGCCCGCCACCGCGCCGCCGATGGTGGGGAACATCACGCCCAGGAAGGTGAAGGGCTTTGCCGAAGCCTCGGCCCAGGCCGCCGGGAACACGCCCACCTGCCCCGCCAGCCACAGCAGCAGCCACAGGGCGACGGCCACCACGGCAAGCTGGAACGACACGATCGAAACCCGGTCGAGGCGGTGATGGACCAGGTCCAGCCGCCGCGCCTTGACCCGATGATAATCGCGCTGGCTGGCCAGATGCGGGATCAGCAGGCCGTCAAGCGCCTGACGCAGCCAGTTCTGATCAATGCTGGCGCAGGGCAGGCCAACCTCGCGCACGGCATGGCGGGCGTGATATTCCGGCCAGACGGCCCCTTCCCCGCGTGGCCAGCGGCCGGGCGGTCGCGCTGCGCCCAGCGCCAGCAGGAAAGGCGCATGGCGCAGATATTCGGCGGCGCGGCGGGTTTCGAACCAGCGGTCGTGCCAGTGATCGCGCTTGGCCAGTGCGGTGGTGAAGACGATGGCCGACAGCAGCAGGAATTCCACCAGCGCAAACAGATGCTTCCACTCCGGGCCAGCGGTGGGGAGATAGGCGAGGCCGGCGAGCACGGCCGCGCCCGACAGCAGGAAATTTGCCACCATGCCGCCACGATACTGATCGGAAAAACGGGTGGAGATGCCATCCGCCCAGGCAAAGCGGTGCAGCACTGCGGTGGTGATGGCGCGCGGCCAGTGTGTGCCAGCCGCCGGCAGCGCCGAAATGGTCGCGAGCATGGCCGCGCCACTGCCGGTGGCGATGGCATCGGGCGGCTCGTGATCGATCCGCAAGGATCGCCAGCCCCTGCCGCCACCGCCGAACAGCGCCTCCACCCGGCGATAGGCGTGGAACCACGGGTTCGATCGCGGCCGCCATTGATCGGCATCCAACGATTGTGGGCTGCCATGGGCATTGGCCGGGGGCCGCAAGGCCGCCGCTATCGCGCGGGCCAGGGCGGCAGTGCGCTCGTCGGAAGTGTCTTTCTGGTCAAGCGCTTCCAGTTCGGTCACCACTCGCCAGGATTCCGGATCGGCGGCATCGATGACGACCGCTGCCGCCCCGGCAGCGAGGGCGCTGGCCAGCGTGTGGCCGGTGCCGCCCACGGCATCGCGGCTGGCCCCGTCCCACACGGCGATCACCAGATCAGATTGTTCGATCATCACGCGCCCGGCCAGGGCCACACGGCGCGACGCGGTGAAGGCATAGCGCTGGGCGGCGGGAACGTCGCCCGGTGCATCGACCATCGCCAGATACAGCGCCGAAACCGCCCTGTCGGCTTCGGCCAGTTCAAACACGCAGGCCTTGTCCATCAGGTGGGTGATGGCCGCAGCGCGGGCGGCCGTGGCGGGATCGGCGGGCGACGCCCCTTCCAGCAGGCGGCGGGCGTCCGCTCCGTCGCCGGGCTGGGCGTTGATGGCCAGATTGAGCGCGCGGCCAAACGGGATCGGCGATACCAGCTGCCACCCCTGCGCCAGCGCGGCGCTGGCGGCCACCTGATCAGTGCCATTGGCCAGCAGACTGTGCAGCCGCACCGCGTGGTCACCGGCGTGTGCCGCGATGCGGGCAAAGACATGGGCGACGGTGGCGGCAATGCGCGCTTCGTTGGCGGCATAGGCCGGATTGTTGGCGCGATGCCCGGTCACACCAAGCGACAGGATCGGCAACGGCATCGGCGGTGCGGCATGAACGGGCAAGGCAGCCATGGCCGGATCATGTCCTTTGCTTTTTTGTCAAAGACAACCGCCAAATTGCCAATGATCGGTAAATTGACCTTCGCCATGCGGCAAATTTCCGGCAATAAGGATCGCAGGCTTGGAGGCGGGCGTGAGCGGCGACGGCGTGATGACGGGCAATGATGGCGGGCGCGATGGCCCGGCACCGCTGCGCCTGTTCATCAGCTATTCCCGCGGTGACCAGGCCGCCGCCCTTCCGGTCATCAAGGCGCTGGAGCAGCAAGGTTATTCGGTGTGGTGGGATGGACTTCTGGTGGGCGGCGACAATTTCCTGCCCACCACCCAGGCCGCGCTGGAAAATGCCGATGCGGTCGTGGTGTTGTGGTCGAAGGTCGCCGTCGACAGCCACTGGGTGCGTGACGAGGCCACCGTGGCCCGCGATCGCCGCCGACTGGTGCCGCTGACCATCGATGGCAGCCTGCCGCCGCTGGGCTTTCGCCAGTTCCAGGTGATCGATCTTTCGGGCTGGAGCGGCAAGGCCGATGCGCCGGAATTTCGACGCATCATCAGCGGGATCGCTGCCGTGGCGGGTGCCGCACCTCCTGCCGCCCCGCTGGCGACGGCCGCCCTCGCCGCTCCCGCTTCGCCGCCAAGGCCCAATCGTCGTGCGGTGCTGGCCGGCGGGCTGGGTGTCGTGGCCGCTGGTGCCGGCGCGGCCGCGTGGCGCTGGCTGCGCCCGGCCGGGGCGGCGGCCAGCCAGAACAGCATTGCCGTGCTGCCGTTCCGCAACCTGTCCGGCAATGCCGCGCAGGATTATTTTGCCGAAGGCCTGGCCGAAGAACTGCGGACCACCCTCAGCCTCAACCGGCAGTTGCTGGTCAGCGGTGCCGCATCGGCCGGCGGTTTCCGCGCCGCTGATGCCGATACAAGGCGCATTGCCACCGCCCTGGGGGTGAGCAACCTGCTGCTGGGCACAGTGCGCCAGACCGGTGACCGGGTGCGGATCACGGCGCGGCTGGTTGATGGCAGCACTGGCCTTGATCGCTGGGCCAAGAGTTTCGATCAGCAGATGGCCGATGTGCTGGCAGCGCAGGCGCGACTGGCCACAACGGTCGCCGACTCCCTGATTTCCAGCCTGGAGGAGGACAATGGCTGGAGCGGCCAGCGCCCCGGTGGCACCAGCGATACCGGCGCCTTCGACGCCTATGTGAAGGGCCAGGCGCTGTATGGCAGCGATTATCCCGCCGCACTGAAGGCGTTCGATGCCGCCATTGCGCGCGATGGCCGTTATGGCGCGGCACTGGCGGCACGGGCCCGCACGCTGGGCGTAATGGCCAATATCGAAGCGAGCCCCGCCCGCGCGGCGACACGGCGGCGCGATGCGATGGCAACGGCAAGGCATGCCATCGAGATCGCGCCGACCATGGCCGAAGGCCACGCCGCGCTGGGCTTCCTGCTGCTCAGCCAGCTGGAATTCGAAGCCGCGCGCGGGCCGTATCAGAAGAGCTTTGAACTGGGGCTGGGCAATGCGCCGATCCTTGCCAGCTATGCCGAGTTTTCGGCCTATACCGGCGATTTCGGCCATGCCGATGCCGCCATCGAACGATCGGTGAAGCTCGACCCGTTGAACCCCGCCATCTTCCGCAGCGCTGGCGTCGTGGCGCTGCTGGCCCGCCGGCTGGAGGCGGCCCGCACGGCGGCGCAGACCGCCCTGTCGCTGAACCCGCGCATCCGCGTTGCCCATCACACGCTGGGTGATGTCGCCCTGCTGGCCGGTGATTATGCCACGGCACGCGCACAATTTGCCGAGGAACCCGATCGGCTGACGCAATTGCGCGGCCTTGCCATTGCCGACGCGAAACTGCGCGGCCCCGCCGCCGGTGACGCCCAGATGGCCTCGCTGGTGCGCGAATTCGGCGACGGCGGCCTGTATCAGCAGGTGCAGGTACTGGCGCAGTGGGGCCAGATCGAGGCGGCGCTGGCTGCGCTCGATCGCGCCGTGGTCGCCCGTGATTCCGGACTGGTGCTGGCGCTGAAGGATCCGATGCTCGATCCCCTGCGACAGCAACCACGTTTTCAGGCAGTGCTGGCCGGATTGGGGCTGACCCGCGCCGATTAAATATTTCGTAATTTGTTTCGCTCGGCCGTGCAAACCGCCCTTGCCGCGAGAGCAAGGAATCGGCAACATTCGATAACGTCCGGGTACGGGCGCAACACTTCGGGCTGTTCCCTGCCCGATCTGGGGGTGACCATGAACAAGACCGTGATGCTGGCCAGCCTGATGCTGGCAACGACCGCGCTGACCGCCTGCAACAAGAAGGAAGAGGCGCCCGCCGCCGAACCGGCCGCCGTGGAAGCCGCACCGGCTGCTGAGGCCGCCCCGGCCGCCGAGCCGGCTCCGGCCGACGCCACTGCGGCCCCGGCACCCACTGATGCGCCGACTGCCACGCCACCCGCCGAAGGTGAAGGCGATGTGCGCGGCGGCGGCAACGGCACCAGCACCTGATATGGGCTGGCGGCGACTGCCGCTGATTGCACTGATGCTGGCTGGCCCCGCACCGGGACAGCCAGCATCAACCACGTGGCCTGACGCGCCGGATCCCGCCGGCGGGCGCGTGCAACCTGCTCCGAGGCCCAAGATCGTCCCGGTCGATCCCGCCAACCCGGCTGCTGGCGAACAGCTGATGGTCCAGATCCTGTCGCCCACCAATCGGTATCGATGGCCTTCGCCGCCACCGATTGGCTGGGCCGCCATGGTCGATCCCGATGCACTGCCGTTGCAGGCGCCCGCTGGCGATGCCGACGGCGCGCTTGCGTTCATCGCTCGCTTGCCGGCTCTGGAGGACGAGCTTGATCCCGCAGAACAGGCGCAAGTTGCTCCGATCCTCGCGGCCTTCAGCCTTTCCCAGCTGACAGCACTGAACCAGTTCTTTCGGGCACAGCCCGAAGGCGATCGCGGCGCATTCATCCGCGACATCCTGGAAAAGCGCCCCCTTGCGCTGGCACCGGTTCTGCGCGTGTTGGCGGCGCTGGATGCGGACGAGCGTGATGCCGTGGCACACGCCATCTTCGTTCGGGAAATCCGGCAATGGGTGGCGATTCCCGATCTCGCGCTGGCGGTGGATACCAACACGGCGACTGCCATGCTGCTGTTCCGCAACCTGTCCACGCTTTGCGACAATGCTGCTCCTGAGATTCAGGCCCGATGCCGGACGGCGCAGGCGGCGTTTCTGAAGCTTTACGGAACGGCAATCAAAGGTCCGGGGATGGTCATTGCCAAGCGCGGGATCGCGCCCTTCATGGCACAATTGTACCGCAGCGGCGCCGATGCGGCGGCGCAGAACTCGGCGCGGTCAAAGTCCGTGGAGCGCAGCCAGCTTGGCCAGCAGCGCAATGAATGGGATCGGTTGCACCTGTGCGGTGCGGCCTATCTGGGCAACAACTGGGTGATCACGGCGGCGCACTGCATCGACAGGCCACCCGCGTTCACGGGCGCGCAGTTTCTGGCCCAGCGCCGGATCAGAATGGGCACGTTGGACATTCACGAAAGCGGGCAGTCCTGGGCCATCGATGCTGTCGTGGTGCATGGGGATTATGACAGCGCCGTGGATGGCAATGACATCGCCCTGATCCGGTTGAAGGGCCCTGCCGAGGGGACACCGGACGAGCGCATCGCGCCTGTCGCCATCCCGACCCGCCCTCAGGCAATTGGCAGCATGCTGCAGGTCACCGGCTGGGGTGTCACCGGCGTGACTGCCAGGGGCGGCGCCAAGTTCGATATCAGGAACCAGTTGCAGCAGGCATCGCGGTTGTTGCGGGTTGGCACGCTGAGGCTGCTGGCCAGCACCGTCTGCAACAGCAACAGGCATTTCCGGGACCGGAGTTACACAGTCGGGCCGGGCCAGCTGTGTGCCGGATCGCGCGATGGCGTCGACACGTGCCGGGGTGACAGCGGCGGCCCGCTGGTGCTGCCGCGGGCCGGCCGGCCAGCCATCCTTTTGGGGCTGGTGTCCTATGGCCCCGGATGCGGCCAGGCCGACACGCCGGGCGTCTATACCGATGTGTTTCGATTTGCTGGCTGGGTGGCCGCGGCGAGAGCGCAGGCACGTCCGGGCATGATCATCGCCTGGCGACCCGGCCGCTGCCGCCGCGACGGCATCGATATTGCCTGTGTGCCGCAGGCACGGGTGCGGCCATGATCGGTTTGCTGTCCCTGTTGCTGGCAGCAGCGCCGCCGGGGGCGAGCCCGGATGAACTGGTGATGCCCGATGCGGCCGTCATCGCGGCCCTGAATGAAGAGCAACGGCTGGCGTTGCTGGATGCCGAACTCGCCGACGCCGATCGGGCCGCCATGCGCGCGCTGATCGGGGCGCTGGCGCCGGCGGGTCAGGCCAATGTGGCGCGTTTTGTGGCGGCGCAGCCCGAGGGTGATCGTGGTGCACTGGCACGAGTGATCCTGAAGGAACCGCCGGCCGTCCGGTCGGCCACGATGGCGCTGCTGGCATCGCTGAGCCCCGGTGAAGCCGATGTGCTGGCCAGGGAACTGGCCATCCGGTCACCCTTCGTGTGGATTGCCCTGCCGAAACTGGCCCAAAGCGTCGATCTGGCGACGGCCCGCGCCAATCTGTTGCCCGATCCGGCCACGCCCGCGCCCTGCGCCTATCCGCTTCTTGGCCAACCACCGGCCACCAAATGTCCGTCTCCGGCGCTGGAGGCGTTCTTTGATCTGTGGAATTCGGTTGCCGCGGGCGGCGTCAACATGGAGCTGGCCAAACCCGACGCCGCACCGTGGCAGGCGCAATTCTTCCGCGCGGGCGCAAGCGCGAAGCTGTGGACCAGCCCGCTGATCAGATCGCGCGACCGCGAGCAATTTGGCCAGGTGCGGCCCGATTATCACCATCTCCACATCTGCGGCGCGGTCATGCTGGGGGGGCCGTGGGTGCTGACGGCAGCCCATTGCATCGGCGACTGGCGGGGCCGCAATGCCGAATTTTTCGATGGCCGTCGCATCCGCACCGCCACCAACGACATCACCGATGGCAGCGGCGAAGTCTGGCCGATCGTGGCGGTGGTGCGCCACGGGGATTATGTGAATGCGCCAGCCGGCAACGATATTGCGCTCTTGAAACTGGGGCCGCGCGTTGGTGGCACGCCGGTGATCAAGCCCAGGGCAGCCGCCCTGCCCACCCAGCCGGCGCCGCGCGGCACGCGGCTGCGGCTGACCGGCTGGGGCGTCACGGGCCAGACCGAACGCGGCGGTGATGATCGCGATCTGAGCGGCGAACTGCAGCGGGTGGCACCGCAACTGCGGATCGGGGAGCTGCGGCTGGCCTCGCCCGATGCCTGCAACCTCAATCCCGAATATGTCAGCCGCGGCTATCGCGTGGGCAAGGGCCAGATCTGCGCCGCTTCGCCCGAGGGCGTTGACGCCTGCCGCGGCGACAGTGGCGGCCCGTTGGTGTGGATGCGCGACCGCTCGCCGGTGCTGATCGGGCTCGTTTCGTACGGGCCGGGCTGCGGGCTGGAAAAGACGCCGGGTGCCTATACCGATGTCGCCTATTATGCCCGTTGGGTCGCCGCTGCGCGGGGTGCCGCACAGGATGGCAGGATCATCGAGTTCGTGCCCGGTCGCTGCCGCCACGATGGCGCGGACGTGCCATGCAACGGCGCGGACAGGCAGCAATCCTTGCGCCAATAAGCTGATCCGCGCACTATCGGTGCATGGACGGCTATGATCTGAAAATCCTGAACCTGTGGCAGCAGCGTGGCGACATTGGCCCGGTGGAGATGGGTGAGGCCATTCATCTTTCGGCCTCGCAATGTTCGCGGCGGATGGCTGCACTCAGGAAATCCGGCCATGTCCGCGGCTTTCACGCCGTGCTCGACCCGGCGTCGGTGGGGATCGGGCTGATGGCCTATGTGCTGCTGACGATGAAGAGCCATTCGCCGGAAGCGGCCGAAGCGTTCCGGGCGCGCATCATGGGGCTGGCCGAGGTCATGGAATGCCACAAGCTGACCGGGGAGGCCGACCTCATCCTGAAAGTGGCGACGCGCGATCTCGCCAGCTTCAACCAGCTGCTGTCACACCGCATCCTCGCCGCGCCGGAGGTGGCGACAGCGCGATCGAGCATCATCCTCGACGAGGTGAAGCATACGACGGCGCTGCCGCTCGGCGCTTAGAAGAAGGCCTGCAATCCCGTCTGCGCGCGGCCCAAAATCAGGGCGTGGACATCGTGGGTGCCTTCATAGGTGTTGACGGCCTCCAGGTTCATGACGTGGCGGATGACGCCATATTCGTCCGAAATGCCGTTGCCGCCGTGCATGTCGCGGGCAGTCCGCGCGATATCCAGCGCCTTGCCGCAGTTGTTGCGCTTCAACAGCGAGATCGCTTCCGGCGCGAGCTGCTTGGCATCCATCAGGCGCCCGCCGGCCAGCGCCGCGCACAGGCCCAGCGTGATCTCGGTCTGCATGTCGGCCAGCTTCTTCTGCACCAGCTGCGTTGCGGCCAGTGGACGGCCGAACTGGATGCGATCCAGCGTGTAAGCCCGCGCGGCGTGCCAGCAATATTCGGCCGCACCCATCGCGCCCCAGGCAATGCCATAGCGCGCGTTGTTGAGGCAGCCGAACGGGCCGGCCAGGCCTTCCACGCCCTTCAGCAGCCGCTCTTCGGGCAGGTGGACATCGGCCAGCACGATCTCCCCGGTGACGCCGGCGCGCAGGGAGAACTTGCCTTCGATCTTGGGCGTGGAGAAGCCGGCATCACCGCGCTCGACGATGAAGCCGCGGATCTTGTCATCATCGCACTTGGCCCACACCACCGCCACGTCGGCGAGCGGCGAATTGGTGATCCACATCTTGGCGCCGTTCAGCACCCAGCCGCCCGCCACTTTTCTCGCGCGGGTCTTCATGCCGGCAGGGTCGGAGCCGGCATCCGGCTCGGTCAGGCCGAAGCAACCGACCAGTTCGCCGCTGGCGAGGCCGGGCAGATAGCGTTCGCGCTGGGCGTCGGAGCCATAGGCATAGATCGGATACATCACGAGGCTCGACTGCACGCTCATCGCCGAGCGATAGGCCGAATCCACCCGCTCCACCTCGCGCGCGATCAGGCCATAGGCGACATAGGACGCGCCGGCGCAGCCATAGCCATGGATGGTCGGGCCGAGCAGGCCGGCGGCACCGAACTTCGTCATCAGCTTGGGATCAAAGCTCTCGTGCCGGTTCGCCAGCTTGACCACGGGGGCCAGTTCCGCATCGCAGAAGGCGCGGGCGGCATCGCGCACCATCACTTCTTCCGCGGTCAGCTGCGCGGCCAGCAGCAGCGGGTCCTGCCAGTCGAACCTGGGCCACTTGGGCGCGAAATGCTGGACGTTGGTAGCGGTGGGGGTGGCGGTGGCGGTGGCCATGGCAATGCTCCTTGTTGGCACCAGCTTTAACCCCGCCGTGCCGCCCCCTCAAGGCTTGCCAGCCGCAGCATTCGGGTTCAGCAAGGGACCATGAAACTCGCTTCGCTGAAATCCGGTCGTGATGGCCGTCTCGTCGTCGTCTCGGATGATCTGGCCTGGTGTGCCGCGCCGCCGCCGATGTATCCCACGCTGCAATCGGCGCTGGATGATTGGGATCGGGCTGCCGCCGTGCTGGAAGGCGTCGCGCTGTCGCTTTCCCACGATGCCGTGCCGCACGCCCGCTTCCACGAACGCGATGCCGCCGCGCCCCTGCCCCGCGCCTATCAATGGGCCGATGGCAGCGCCTATGTGAACCATGTCGAGCTGGTCCGCCGCGCTCGCGGGGCCGAACTGCCGGCCAGTTTCTGGCACGATCCGCTGATGTATCAGGGTGGCAGCGACCAGTTCCTGTCCCCGCGCGACGCCATCCCCTTCCACGATCCGGACTGGGGCCTCGACCTGGAGGCCGAAGTTGTCGTGGTCACCGGCGACGTGCGGCAGGGCGCGAGCCGCGAGGAGGCGCTGGCCGCCATCCGCCTCGTGGGTCTGGTCAACGATGTCTCCCTGCGCGGGCTGATCCCCGACGAACTGGCCAAGGGCTTTGGCTTCGTCCAGTCCAAGCCGGCCTCCGCCCTGTCCCCCGTGCTGGTGACGCCGGCCGCGCTGGGTGACCGCTGGCAGGATGGCAAACTGCACGGCACGATGAGCATCGATCTGAATGGGCAGGCGTTTGGTCGCGTCGAGACCCACACCGACATGACATTCGATTTCGGCACGCTGATCGCCCACCTCGCAAAGACACGCAACATCGTCGCCGGCAGCATCATCGGTTCGGGCACGGTGTCGAACCGCGATGCCGACGGCGGGCCGGGCAAGCCCTGTGCCGACGGCGGGCGCGGCTACGCCTGCATCGCCGAACAGCGCATGGTCGAAACCATCCAGGGCGGCGCGCCAAGGACTGGCTGGCTCAAGCCAGGTGACGTGGTGCGGATCGAGATGCTGGACGACAGGCATCACAGCATCTTTGGCGCGATAGAACAGACGGTGACGGCGGCCTGACCCCGGCAGCGGGCGCAGCATCCGGGCCCAAACAACAAGGGCAGGCCCATCAGGACCTGCCCTCATCATCCGCGTTGGCGGCAGGATCAGCCGAAGATCACGTCACCCGCGCCGAGGCTGGTGACGCCGACGATGCGGAAGCTTTCGGCGAGACCGGCGCCGTAATTCACCGTCCACAGGTCGCCGACATTGCTGAGCGTGGCGCCCGTGCCAAAGCCGGTGAGCACGAGAACGTCGCCACCAGCCACGCCGGCACCTTCGAAATCGAGGATGGTGTCGCCCTCGATCTCGCCGCGGGCATATTCGAACCGATCAACCCCCGCGCCGCCAGACAGCATGTCGGCACCACGGCCGCCGATCAGGCGATCATTGCCGCCATTGCCGGTCAGGATGTCGTCGCGACGGCCGCCGGTGAAGATTTCGGCAGCACCGGTGCCAATCATTTCCACCGCAAAGCCGGCATTGCGGGCGTTCACCGCCTCGACCGACAGCAGAGTGGAGCCGTTGGCATAGCCGCCGATCACGAGGCCGGTGTTCAGATCGATCTCCACCGCCTCGCCAGCCGACGAGACCAGGAAGGTGTCGGTGCCAAGGCCGCCGCTGACGACATGGACACCGGCGACGGTGTCGCCGCCAAACGTGTCGTTGCCGGCATCGCCGAACAGCCGGTTGCGACCCGCGCCGCCCTGAATCGTGTCATTGCCGTCGCCGCCATAAACGACGTCGTCGCCGCCCCCGGCCAGGATGCGATCATTGGCGGCAAGGCCATAGATGGCTTCGGCCAGCGCCGTGCCGTTCAACGTGTCGGCGCCAGTGGTGCCGTTCACGCGCACCGGCATGGTGAACAGCGCCAGCGCGGCATCGTGATCGGTGGAGATCTGCTGGGCTTCCGGCAGCTGGCTGTTGATGTGAACGGCGTCGAACTGGGCGCGCTGGAACAGCGGGCCGGTGACGACGATGTGATCAAGCTGCTGGTTGTTGCCTTCGAACTGGTAGGAATAACGCTCCGCCGCTGGCAGCAGGTCCGACAGGTTTTGCATCAGCCCGCCGCGGGTGAGCGCGCCGATGCCGCCTTCCCAGGTGAAGCCGTTGAAATCGCCCAGAACGGCGATGTTGGCGGCGGCACCGCTGGCCAGCTGGCCATCGATGAAGGCGCGCACCGCCTCGCCTTGCGCGGTGCGGGCGGCATCCCCGGCGTTGGCCGGCGGCTGGGTCGCGCCCCACAGCGCGTCCGATCCGCCCCGCGAGGTGAAGTGGACGTTGATCAATGTCACCGTCTCGCCGTTGAATTCAAAGCTCGCCACCAGCGGCTTGCGGCTGTTGGTGAAGGCCGGGCCTTCGATCAGCTGCACGGATCCCGGCACCAGCGACACGCGCGCCGGATCATAGAGATAGCCGTTGCGGATGTTGCCCCCGGGCTCCCCGCCGGTTGTGCCGGGGGCTGACGGGGCGACTTCGACATAGGCATAGGTCGGCCCGCCGGCAGCGGCGATGGCGGCGATCAGCGCGTTGGCAGTGGCGATACCGGACAAATCGGTGCCGGCGCCAGCGCCATCGGCATCCTGGATTTCCTGCACGGCGATGATGCCGGGCGATTTCAGGCTGTTGACGATGTCGCTGGCCAGGCTGGCGATTTTCACCGGGCTGTCGTTGGCCGACAGATTTTCAAGGTTGTAACTGGCAATCGCCAGCTTGTCGGGCGCGGAGACCAGCGTGGTGACCTCCTTGGTGGCGGTCACATCGAGCGTGGTCGTCACCGCCTGCGTCACCAGCACTTCATAGGTCTGGAAGGCATAGGAGACGACGCCGCTGACATTCGACAGGCGATCGCCAATCGAAAACACGTTGTTGAACCCGGCAAACAGCCCGTTGTCATTATCGAGCTGGATGCGTTCCGGATTGAAATCATTGGCCGAAATGGTCAGGCCACCACCTTCGGACTGGCCGGTGGAGCCGGCCCCGCCAGAGACGGCGACATAGGTTTCGCCAAAGCTGTTGGTGTTGGACAACGCAATCGGCGCATCGAGCGTGACCAGCATGCCTTCCAGCGATTCCCAGAAATCGATGCCGTCTTGCGCGGGATCGAACGTGGCAAAGCCGTCGTTGTCGATCACCTGCGTCGGCGGCAGGCGGCCACCGGTGCCGATGGTGACGGTTTCAGCGACAGCATTGCCCAGGTTGAGCCAGGTCGGGCTGGTGAGCTGGGTGGTGGTGAGGTTGCGCGCATCACCGCCGGGCCGGAATTCCGCCACCGTGGCGGTCACCCGCAAAAGGGTGCCCAGCGCCACCGTCGGCGCGCTGTTGGTGAAGACGAAGATGCCATCGGAAGTGGCCGCATTGCCGTCGGCGGTGCCCTGCTCCGACTGGATGAAGAAGCCATTGGTGTCGATGGCCGTCACCACCCCCTGCGTCTGCACCACCTGGCCGACAAACGGGCTGGTGTGGGCCGCGCCCTGAATTTCGCCGATCGTGCGCAGCAGCAGCGGCTGCAACGTGGTGAAATCGAGCACGCCGATCGCGATGCCGCCGAAATCATTGCCCGCCGCATCCTCCAGCACGCCGGCCGGCGCGGTGAGCGTATAGGTGGTGCCGGCGACGAGATCGACAGCCGGATTGATGGTGACCGTGTTGCCGACAATGCTGACCTGCGCATCGCCAACCGGGATCACGCGCACATCGGTGCCGTTCGACAGCGTGAAGCTGCCGGTGCCGGCGACGACGGCTTCGCTGAAGCGCAGCACGATGTTGGTGTCGAGCGCAACGGCGGTGGCGCCATCATCGGGGTCGGACGGGTTGGAGCCGACCAGCGTCGGCGCAATCGTGTCACCCCCCGCCAACGACGCCGACGAGACGGTGATGTCGTCGACGCCGATGGTTTCATCGTTGCCCACGGCGTTGGTGGTCAGCACGCGGATTTCCAGCGCGCCCGAATCGTTGGCGCCAGCCGGCAGGGTCACATCGATCGCCGTGACCGTGGTGTCGGTGTTGGCGACGGTCGCATCGGCGATATAGAAGATGTTGTTCCAGTTGCCGCCGGCAACACGCCACTGCACCACGACCTGCTGGATGGCGTTGTCGGCCGAGGCGTCGAGATCGCGAATATTGGCCTGGAACCTTATGTCTTGGCGGCCGGTCGAATCGAGGAACAGCACGACCGACGGCGCATCGGCGGTGCCGGAGCCATTGAGCGCGATTGTCGGGTTGGCGATCCCGGTGAAGAACAGCACACCACCGGTGGTGAATGTGCTGGGGGTGGAGGCGGTGATGCTGACGTCCACGACGCCGCCCGATGTCGCCGCCGCCACGATGGTGCGCGGATCGATACCGGTTGCGGTGATGATATCGTCGCCACGATACCCCATGATGCTGGGCAGGAGATCCCAATTGTCGTTGCTGAGCAGCGAACCGGCCGCGCTCCAATTCTGCACGAAATCACCGGTGGAAAGCTGGAAACGCGTCGTCGACATGGAAATTGCCCCCGCCAAAAGTACAGCCACCGTCAAATGGTTAACGAATCGCCATTATTCGGATCGTTTCATCGCATAGCGCAGTTAATGGACCGAAATGAAGTGTTGATGACAAGAGGCAAACGGTGCACATCGCCTGCATGGCCTTGCCCATGTCGAACTGTCGCTGCTGCCCCGTGCCGGACCGGCCGGGCATCCGGGGGGATTGCCGGCCGTGATAACCACCTTGCTGATCGTCGCTGCCCAGGCAGCCGCTCCAGCCGCCGCCGCCGTTTCCCAACCCGCTGCTGCACCCGCAAAGGTGGCTGAAACCCGGCTCCCGCCGGCCGATCAGGCGTGGCTGGAGGCACTGAAGGCGCGGCCCGTGGTGGACTTCCCTGCGCGGCTGCGTGCTGCCGCCGACGCGCTGCCTTCAGTGAACGAAGGTCGGGAAGGCGTGACGATCGCCGACGCCCAGACCCGACAGGCGCGCAGCCGGCTGTTTCCCGTGCTGGGTGTGGACGTGAACAGCGCCGACACGCTGGCCCGCGATTTCCAGCGGCCATCGACGCAGTTTGAAAGCCTGGTGCCGCGCCAGCGCACTGATGCCATTGGATCAGTGAGCCAGCTGCTGCTTGACTGGGGCGCCACGTCGGCCCGCATCAGGGCCGGTCGCGCCACCGAAGCCGGCGCAGAGGCCGATTATGATCTGGCGCGCACCGATGCGATGATCGCGCTGGTGGGCGTGTGGCACGAAGCTGTCGCCGCCCGCGCCGGGCTGACGCTGGCGCAGGGCCATGCCGCGCGGCTGACCCGGTTTGCCCGGCTGGTCAGCGCCCGCACCCGCGCCGGCGCCGAAAGCGCGGCAGAAGCCGCACGGGTGGAGGCTGCCGCCGCACAGGGCCAGGCGCAACTGGCCGAGGCCCGGCGGCGCGATGATGCGGCTCGCGCCCGGCTGGTCGAGCTGTGGGGCAAGGCCGCTGGCGAGCCAGCCCGCGCCCTGCCCCCACCCGACATCGGCGACGTGATGGACACGCCCGACGTGCGCGCCGCCAAGGCCGAGGCCGAAGCCCGCCGCGCCGCTGCCCGCGCCGCCAAATCCGATCGCCTGCCGCGCGTGGAAGCCCGCGTGTCCAGTTCCGCCTTTGACATCGCCGGTCGCGGCCGGCCCGATTACGACGTGCGCGGCACGGTCGCGCTGACGACGCGCTTTTCAACGGGCGGGGCAGAGGCGGCGCGCGTGTCGGAACTGTCGGCCGCGGCGCGCCGGGCCGATCTCGCCGCCGAACGCATCGCGGCACAGACGGCGCGCGAACTGGCCGAAGCCGAAGCCGATCTGCGCGCCCGCTCCGCGGCCCTGCCAGCCCAGCGCCGGGCGGCGGAAACCGCGCTGAAGGCGCGGGAATTGTTCGGAATCCGCTTCACGGCGGCGCGCGGCACGGTGTTCGATCTGCTCGCCGCCGAACGCGAGGCGCTGGAATCGGGCCTGGCGCTGGTTGATGCCGAAATCCGGCTGGACATGGCGCGGTGGGTCGTGCTGGCGCGCCGCGGCAGTCTTTTGCAGGTGGTCGACGGCAAGGCCGCCGGCACGTCTCGTTAAGGGTCTGGTGTGAGGGACATCCTGCTGAAATATCTGCCGGCCTGGCTGGCAGACGCGCTGCTGGATCATCGCGGCCTTTATGGTCGAGCGGCAGTCGCGGCGGTGTTCACCAACATCTTTGCGCTGGCATCATCACTGTTCTCGATGGTGGTCTACAATCGCATCGTGCCATCGGGGGCGACGGCATCGCTGCTGGCGCTGTCGATCGGCATGGCGGTGGTGCTGCTGTTCGATTTCATCCTGCGCGTGCTGCGCGGCTGGTTCGTCGATGTGGCCGGCCGCGACGTGGATGCGGCACTGGGCAACCAGATGTTCGCCCGCCTGCTGCAGATGCGGCTGGCCGATCGCCAGGGCTCGGCCGGCGCCTTTTCCGGCCTGCTGCGCGAACTGGAAACCATCCGCGAAACCTTGGCATCCACCACGCTGGTCGCGCTGGTGGATCTGCCGTTCACGCTGCTGTTCCTTGCCGTCATCGCACTGATCGGTGGGCAGCTTGTGCTGGTGCCGCTGCTGATGATCCCGGTGGTGGTCATCGCCAGCCTGGCCGTGCAGCCCTCGCTCGACCGGCTGGCGCGCGAAAACCTGGGCCAGGGCTTTTCCAAGCAGGGCGTTGTCGTCGAAACCGTGTCGGGACTGGAAACGGTGAAGGCGGGGCGCGCCGGGCCGATGCTGAATGCGCGCTGGAACCAGGCGATGGGCGACAATGCCGGCAGTGCGCTGTCGAGCCGGCTGCTGTCGGCCGTTGCCATCAACGTCGCCGCGTCGGCACAGACCTTTGCCTATGTCGGCACGCTGATCCACGGCGTGATGCTGATCACGGCCGGCGAACTGTCGTCGGGTGCGCTGATCGCGGCATCGATCCTGGCCGGGCGCGTGGTCGCCCCCTTGAGCCAGGTGGCCGGTCTGCTCACGCGCCTGTCGGCCAGCCGGGCGGCAGTGGCGCGGCTCGATCAGTTCATGGCAACGCCGCTGGCTGCCGGCACATCGGCCAGCGTGCGCCGAACCAGGTTGGACGGCAGCATCGAATTTCGCGACGTCAGTTTCCGTTATCCCGGAAAGGGGCAGTCGGCGTTGAATGGCATCAACCTGCGGATCAATCCCGGCGAACGGGTGGCGATCATCGGCCGGGTGGGATCGGGCAAATCCTCGATCGCGCGGCTGGTGCTCGGCCTGTATCAGCCCGATGCCGGCCAGGTGCTGATCGATGGCGCCGATATCCGCCAGCTGCATCCCGATGATCTGAGGGCCAATATCGGCGCGGTGCTGCAGGACGTGACGCTGTTTTCCGGCTCGATCCGGGACAATATCACCCTGACCGATGCGACGCTGGATGATGACGAACTGATCCGCGTGTCCAAGTTGTCTGGCACGCACGATGTGGTGGGCGCGCTGGAAAACGGCTTCGACCTGGCGCTGGCCGATCGCGGTGAAGGCCTTTCCGGCGGGCAGAAACAGGGCATTGCCATTGCCCGTGCGCTGGCCGGCAAGCCGCCCATCCTGGTGTTCGATGAACCAACCAGTGCCATGGACAACCAGGCCGAAGCGCAGCTGGTGGCACGGCTGGAAACCGAACTTGCCGGGCGCACCTTCGTGCTCGTCACCCACCGCCAGCTGATGCTGAAGCTGGTGACGCGGGTGATCGTCGTGGCGGGCGGCAAGATCGTTGCCGACGGCCCGCGCGATGCCGTCCTCAAGACTCTTGCCGGCGGAGGCCCGGGATGAGCCGTTTCACCGACACGCTGCTCACCATGGGCGGTCGCCGCCGTGATGTCGCCGGCCTGTTGCTATGGAGCATCGTGGGCTTTTCGACGATCATGCTGGCCTGGGCAGCGCTGGCGCGGCTGGAGGTGGTGATCCCGGCGCAGGGCCAGATCATCCCGGCATCGCAGCTGCAGGTCTTGTCCAATCTGGAAGGCGGCACGCTGGCGCGGATCGCGGTCAAGCCCGGACAGCGCGTGAAGCAGGGCCAATTGCTGATGCAGCTGGATCCGGTGCTGCGTCAATCCGAAGCCACGTCGGGCCAGGCCAGCGTCGATGCGCTGAAGGCGCGGGCGGCGCGGCTGGCGGCCGAAGCCCGCGGCGAACGCGCGCCGGTGGCGGTGGAAGGCGTTGACCCCGCCCTGCTGGCCAACGAACAGGCCTTGCAGCGCAGTGACGCGCAGGCTGTCGCGGCCGAGCGCAGCATGGCCATCGCCCGCGCCGAACAGGCCCGCCGCGCCGCTGCCGAGGCCGAAGCCACGCTGGCCCAGCGGCGGGAGGCCCTGCGACTGGCCACGCGCGAGGAGCAGGTGATGCGGCCGCTGGTGGAACAGGGCGCTGAACCGGCGCTGTCGCTGGACCGGGCCATCAGCCAGCGCGCGCAGGCCCAATCGGCCGTGCTGGCAGCCGAGGAAAATCTGCGCCGCGCGCAGGCCGCCGTGGCCGAAGCCCGGCGCGGGATCGGTGCCGTCGATGCGAAATTCTTCAACCGAGCCGCCGAAGCACTGGCGGCCACCAATGCCGAACTGGCCAGCCGCAGCGGCCAGCAACCGGCGCTGGCCGACCGGCTGGCCCGCACGCAGGTGCGCGCGCCCGTGGCCGGGATCGTCAGCCGGCTGCGGGTGACGACGCCAGGTGCCGCCGTTGGCCCCGGTGAACCGCTGGTGGAACTGGTGCCGGCCGGCGACAAGTTGCTGGTGGAGGCCAAGGTGTCACCCGCCGATATCGGCTTTGTCGCTGCCGGGCAGCCGGCGCGGATCAGGGTTTCCGCCTATGATTACAGCATCTACGGCGCGCTGGACGGCGTGGTGCAAAGCGTGGCGCCAGATGCGGTGGTGGACGAACGCACCGGTGCCGTGCATTTCCTGGTGCGGATTGCCCTGCCCGGTGCCTGCTTCCCGACGGCCAACGCTGGCTGTCTGCCGCTTGGCCCCGGGATGTTGGCGGATGTCAGCCTGCTGGGTCCGAAGCGGTCGGTCCTATCCTATCTGCTCAGCCCGCTGACGCAGATCTCGAGCAGCGCCTTCCGCGAAAAGTGACGGTCAGCCTTCCGGGCGGAATTCCAACAGATCGCCCACCGTGCAATCAAGCGCGACACACAGGCGATGGAGCACATCAAGATCAACGCGCTCGGCCTCGTCGTGATAGAGGCGAGTCAAGGTTCCACGGCTGATCGACGTCAATCTCGCCAGTTGCGTGATCTTGATACGACGTTCCCCCAGGCGGACAGACAGCATCGAACGCACTGCCATTACAGTTTCCCCTCGCGACTTGCGTTGTAAGTTCTCGTATCGTTCGGCACCGAACGACAAATGAGCGCAGCACCCGCTTTCATGAAGCAACAATACGCACTTCCAGGAATACAAAACCTTAAGAACAACTTTGACCCCGGCATCTATTTTCCGCGAATTTGCAAAGCATGCTATGTCACAGCCTTGCGGCACTGACCACCCGAAGTTTTGCTGATTACATTGCAAATGAATATCAAAAATGCCGAATATCGCCGAACTGCTTGCCGCGATCTTCATGGCTCCACGCTTCACAAAATATTGAGTTTCTTTGCGTTTGACGCAAGCGGGCTGCCCCGGTGCGGCGTTCGCACCGGGGCTCCATTCGCTGTCAACCATGTGCTGCAGCTCGTCCGCTGTGGCAGGCCCTCAGGGTGCCGGGCGAACCAGCGGCTTCAGTCCGGCCGAGGTTAGCGCCTTGTTGGCTGCGGGTAGCTCGGCCAACGCTGCCTCCAGGGCTGCGAGCTGCTGCGCGAGCTGCCCCGACAGATCGGAAAAGACGGCGCGCGCGCCTTCGGTCGGCGCCGCATCGGCACTGTCAATCACGCCGATCAGGCCGGCCAGCTTGTCGTTGAGCTTGATCGGATAGTTGAGCGGATCCTGCCGACTCTGGTTCTTCACCTGATAAAGCTCAGCCTCCACCGTTGCCAGCCGCGCCAGCAGCGCCGTCACCGGGGCAGGCAGCGGCTTGGCCTTGGCCTGCGCCTCGGCCTGGGCGCGCAGGTTGCGGATCAGGACCACGCCTTCATTGGCCGCGCTTACCTTGGCGGTAACAGCCTGCGCCAGATCGAAACGCGCCTTCAGATCAGCATCGCTCACCCCGGTCACACGCGGATCGCGGGTGATGGCAAAGGCCTGTTCCTGCGCCTTGCCATCAACGATCAGCCGCACCTTGTAGGCCCCCGGCAGCGCCAGCACACCGCGATTGCGGCTGGTCCACAAGATCATCTTGTCGAATTCGGCAAAGCCGGGATGGCGCATGTTCCAGGTGAAGCGGTTCATGCCCGGCTTCATCGCCGCGGTGGGCGGCCCCTTGGGGGCGTCGCCGCCGTCGTCATCATCATCGCCGCTGGCGGCGGGTTCCACCTTCTTCGGCTCTTCGACCTTGCCTTCGAAGCGTTGGATCAACTGGCCATCAGGCCCGACAACCTCGACCGCGAGCGACTTGGGTGCGCTGGCGAGATAATAATCGATGGCCACGCCGCCATCGACACCGCGCACGGCACCGGCGGGCGCGAACAGCCGGGTTTCCGGCTTCGCAGCCGTCGTGACCTGGCGCAGCACGTCGATATTGTCCATCACCCAGAAGCTGCGGCCGTGGGTGGCGATGACGAGATCGTGATCGGTGACGGCGAGATCGGCAACCTGCACGGCCGGCAGATTGGCCTGCAGCTTGTGCCAGGCGCTACCGCCATCAAGGCTGGTCCACACGCCGCGCTCGCTGCCAAGGTAGAGCAGACCGGGGCGCTTGATGTCCTCGCGGATCGACCGCAGCATCTCGTCCTTGGGCAGGCCGGTGGTGATCTGCGTCCACGTCTTGCCGTAATCGCTGGTCTTCCACGCAATCGGCGCGAAATCGTCCAGCAGGAAGCGGTGGCCAACCACATAGGCGGTGCCGGGGCTGTGGGGGCTGTCCTCCACCGTGGTGATCTTGGTGTATTTCGGCAGCGCCGGCGGGGTGATGTTGGTCCAGGTGGCGCCGCCATCGCGCGTGATGTGGACCAGGCCATCATCGGAGCCTGACCAGATCACGCCCTTTTCCAGCCGCGACGGGGCCAGCGCGAAGATGGTGGCATAGGTTTCGACGCCGGTCTGATCCCGCGTGATCGGCCCGCCCGACGGGCCCAGCGTGGCGGGATCGTGCAGGGTGAGATCGGGGCTGATCTTTTCCCAGCTCTGGCCTTCGTTGCGGCTGCGCCAGACGTGCTGCGATGTCACGTACAGCGTGCCGGGTTCATGCGGATCGAACACGATCGGGAAGGTCCACTGGAACCGCTCGGCAATGTCACCGGCCGAATAGCCCATCGGGTTGTCGGGCCGCACGGTGATGGTGCGGCTCTGGCCGCTGCGGTGGTCATACCGGGTGAGCAGGCCGCCATAGCTGCCGGAATAATAGATGTCGGGGTTGCGCGGATCGGGTGCGACATAGCCGCTCTCGCCGCCCCCGACAGCAATGCCATACAGGCCGCCCAGCGCATTCTGATGGTTCCAGCCGCGCGACGGCACGCAGATGGTGCTGTTGTCCTGCTGGCCGCCACAGGCGAAATAGGGTTTGTGCGCCGAAATGCCGAGGCGGTAGATCTGCGCCGTCGGATAGGCCTGCCGCGTCCAGCTGGTGCCGCCATTGACGGAGACGTTGGCGCCGCCGTCGTTGGCCTGGATCATGCGGTTGTTGTCGTCGGCCGCGATCCACAGATCGTGATTGTCGCCGTGCGGCACGCGGATCTTCTTGGGGAAGGTCTTGCCGCCGTCGTCTGACCGGTGGAAGTTGACGTTGAGCACATAGACGCGATCCTTGTCCTTGGGATCGGCGGCGATGCGGGTGTAATAAAACGCACGCTGGCGCAGGTCGCGGCTGTCGTTGCGGCGCTCCCACGTCTTGCCGGCATCGCTGCTGGCATAGACGCCGCCGGCCGCATCATGTTCGATGATGGCATAGACGCGATTGGGATCGGCGGGCGAGACGCTGACCCCGATCTTGCCGATCAGGCCGTCCCTGGGCAGGCCCGGCGCGCGGGTGATCTCGGCCCAGGTCGTGCCGCCATCGACGCTCTTGAACAGGCCGCTGCCCGGCCCGCCCGACGACATGCCCCACGGCTTGCGCCAGGCTTCCCAGAGCGCGGCATAGACGACATCGGGGTTGGCAGGATCGATGCTGATGTCGACGGCGCCGGTCTTGGCGTCGCGATAGAGCACCTTGCTCCATGTCTTGCCGCCATCTTTCGTGCGGAACACGCCGCGATCGGGATTGTCGGCGCCATAATGGCCAAAGCCGCCAACGAAAACGGTGTCGCAATCCTTGGACGCAATCCGGACGCGGCTGAAATTGTGGACGTGGGCCAGGCCGATCTTCGCCCACGTCTTGCCGCCGTCCGTGGTTTTCCACACGCCATTGCCGGGCAGCACGTTGCCGCGCAGCTGCGATTCGCCGGTGGTGGCATAGACGATGTCGGGATTGGCTTCACACACCGCGACGCCGCCGAATGCGCCGGTATCGACCTTGCCATCGGTCATCGGCTGCCAGCTGGTGCCGCCGTCGGTCGTCTTCCACAGGCCGCCGCCGGTCGCCGCGAACCAATATTCGTTGGGGCGCTTGACGCTGCCCGCCGCAGAGATCGAGCGACCACCGCGCGCAGGGCCGATATTGCGCCATTTCAGGCCGGTGACATAGGCAGCAACTCCGGACGGCGCGGTTTCGGCGGCGACCACCGGCCCTGCCCCCACCATCGCCACCATGCTGACGGCGACCAACCACGCTGCACGCATATCACTCTGCTCCCTCAATTCGTGGGCCCCAGTTAGCAGGCCGCCGGCAACGCGCCAACGCGATCGGGCCGGCACCGGTTGTTTAAGAGAGGGCGCGCCAGAAGCTGAAGAGGCTGCTGGCCAGCAGCACGCTGCCGACAAGCAGCAGCAGTCGCGCCGAGGACACCCGCGCCGCGATGATCGCGCCCAGCGGCGCTGCCAGCAGCCCACCAATGATCAAGCCGACGACGGCGGTGGAAAATGCCGCCAGACCCATCTGCGACAGGAAACTGGCGGAAATCGCCATGGTCACCAGGAATTCGGCAGTGTTGACCGTTCCGATCGTGGTGCGTGGCGGCGCGCCCTGGATCAGCAGGTTGGACGTGACGATCGGCCCCCAGCCGCCGCCGCCGGCCGCATCCAGAAATCCGCCCACCAGGCCCAGCGGCGGCACCAGTTGCGGTGGTCGCGCCGGCGGGCCGTGATCGACCCGCCACGACCGCCACAGCAGATAGACGCCGATGACGGCAAGATAGATCATCACGAACGGCCGCGCCTGCGCCGCATCGATGTTCGACAGCACATAGGCCCCCAGAGCGCCGCCCACCATGCCGGGGATCGCCAGTCGGGCCAGCAGCCCCCAATCGACATTGCGATAGATGATGTGGCTGATCGCAGAGGCCGCGGTGGTGAAACATTCGACGAGGTGGACATTGGCCGATGCCCGCGCCGGCGGCAGGCCAACCATGCCGACCAGCATCAGGTTGGTGATCAGCCCGAACGCCATGCCCATCGCGCCATCGACAAGCTGCGCGACGAAGCCCACCAGCACGAAGGGCAGCAGCGCCTGCAACTGGTCGAGAGTGAGTTCCTGCAACGGCGTCAGCCCGTTGGCAGGGAAAGGGGGGCGGGTGCCGGCATCATTGCTGGCAGACTGCATGAAGCAAGGCCGGCGCACAATCCCGCCGCGACATCGTGATGGCGCGCTGCGACGTATTGATTTCCTTGCCACAGGCGCGAAAAGCCATTCACACTGGGGGGCAAGTTGCAGATTCCCATACGGGATCAGCACGCTGCTGCGTCTGGGCAGATCGAAGGGGGCGCGCATGCGCAATGCCGTGGTTCGGGCAGGGATGGAGGAGCTGGTGGCGCAGCACCGGCTGCCGCTGCTGCGTTTCTTCCAGCGCCGGGTCGGGCCGGGCGACGAAGCCGAGGACCTGGTGCAGGACGTGTTCAGCCGGCTGGCCGCACGCGACCTTGCCGCCATCGAGAATATCCAGGGTTATGTCTTCCAGATTGCCGCCAACGTGCTGCGTGACCGCGCCCGCCGGGCCGGGGTGCGGCGGATCATGGCCGAAGTCCCCAATGATCACGAGATCATCGACGAGGCCGGTTTCTCGCCCGAGCAGATATTGCAAAGCCGCGAGGCGCTGCAGATGATGGTGGATGCGCTTTACGAGCTGCCCGAATCCGTTCGCAGCGTGTTCAGCCAGTACCACTTTGATGGCGTCGCCCAGGTCGAGATCTCGCGGCGCATGGAATTGTCGTTGAGCACGGTCGAAAAGCACATGGCCAAGGCCAACGCCCACCTGCTGAAACGGCTGCGGAACGCCCGATGAGCGACGTGGACGAGCCTTTTGACGCCGATGCCGCTGCCGCCGCGTGGGATGCAAGACTGCGTAGCGCGCAGGCCACCGACGAGGATCATCGCGCCTTCCAGAACTGGCTGCACGCAGCGCCGGAACACCACGACGCCTACGACCGGCTGCAGGCCGCCTTGCGCGCGCTGCGCCGTCACGGCGATCTGCCCGAACTGAGCGCGCTGCGCGACGAGGCGCGGCGCACGGTAGCAGCCAACCGCAAGCGCCGGTGGCAGCGGCGCTGGGCCCAGCGAGGCCTGTCGATTGCCGCAAGCATTGCCGCCATCGGACTGTATTTCGGCCTGCCGCAGGATGTCCGGCCACTGACGCCCGCGTCCATTGAACAGACGTTCGCGACCACATCGGAACAGCGCACACGGATAAAACTGGTCGACGGGTCACTGGTGACGCTCGATTCCGGCACGCGCATTGCCGTGCGATTTGCGCCGGGCAACCGGGCCGTGCGCCTGATCAGCGGGCGGGCGCTGTTCCGCGTCGCAAAGGATGCGGCGCGGCCGTTCACGGTGACGGCCGGCGATCGCACCGTCACGGCATTGGGCACGGTGTTTGATGTGCGGGTGCTGCCGCGCGAGATGCGGGTGACACTGGCCGAAGGCATGGTGGCCGTCCGCCCCGTCACCGGCCCCGGCGCCGTGCAGCATATCCTGCAACCGCGCCAGCAGCTGGTGGCAATGGCTGGCAGTGCCTCTGCTGCGGTGCGAACGGTCGATCTTCGCACGGTGCTGGCGTGGGCCGATCGCCAATTCTTCTTTGAAGACGAACCGTTGGCCACGGCGGCGGAGGAGATCAACCGCTCGACCGATCTGACTTTGGTGGTCGATCCTGCCGTCGCCTCGTTGCGGATCAACGGCGTCTTCCGCGTCCGCGACGAAGCGGCCTTTGCCGAGGCGCTGGAACTGGCGCTGCCGGTGGCCGTGCGCCGCGACGGCAATGGCCGGCTGATCGTCACCCGTGCCGGTGGCAAACCCTTGAACGTTGCAACCAAAGAGTGAGCCTGATGCAAAAATCCCTGTTCCGCCTGGCCCTGGCCGCATCGCTGATCCCGCTGCCGGCGCTGGCCCAGACCGCGCCCGATCCGGCCCGCCTGAAGGCCGATGTGGAAAAGCTGGTCAGCTTTGGCACCCGTCACACGCTGTCCGATCCCGATCACCCGACCCGCGGCATTGGCGCTGCCCGGCGCTGGTATGCGGCCGAAATGGCCAAGATCGGCAACGGCTGCGGTGGCTGCATCAGCGTTTCGACCATCGAGCGCGTCTTCACCAATGATCGCGTGCCCAAGGGCGCCAATGTCGTCGATGTGCTCGCCGTGCAGAAGGGCCGGGATCCGAACCGCGTCATCATCGTGCAGGGCCATATCGACAGCCGCGTGACCGACGTGATGAACGCCACCGCCGATGCCCCCGGCGCGAACGACGATGCGTCGGGCGTGGCGCTGGTGATGGAAGCGGCGCGCATCCTTTCGAAACAGACGTTCGACGCCACCATCATCTATGCCGCGCTGTCGGGCGAGGAGCAGGGACTTTTGGGCGGCACACTGCTGGCCGAAACCGCCAGGGAACGCGGCTGGGTGGTGAGCGCCGTGCTCAACAACGATATCGTGGGCAACACGATCGGCCAGAACGGCACCCGAGTAGCCGACCGGGTGCGCGTGTTTTCGGAAGGCATCCGATATTCCGAAAGCCAGGCCGAACAGCTGGCGCGGCGCGGCAATGGCGGGGAGGACGACGGCCCCAGCCGCGCGCTGGCCAAGGCAATCGATCATGTCGCAACCGGCATCAAGGGCGGGATCGACGTGTTCGTCGATCGCCGGCCCGACCGTTTTGGCCGTGGCGGCGATCATGAGCCCTTCCTGCGCCTGGGCTATCCGGCCGTCCGTTTTTCGGTGGGGATCGAAAATTACACCCAGCAGCACCAGGATCTGCGGACGGTGGACGGCATCGAATATGGTGACACGCCGGACAAGATGGACTTTCCCTATCTGGCCAAGGTGACGGCGATCAACGTTGCCGCCATCCGCCGCCTCGCTGCCGCCCCTGCGGCCCCGGCCACCGTGGCGCTGAATGGCGCTGTCGGCAGTGACACCAGGGTCACGTGGGCCGCCGTGCCGAACGCCGCCGGCTATCGCATCCACTGGCGCCGCAACGACGCGCAGGACTGGACGCAGCACCAGGACGTCGCCGCCGGCACCACCGAGTTGCTGCTGAAGAACCTGATCGTCGATGATCATTTCTTCGGCGTGGCCGCGCTGGCCGCCGATGGGTCGGAAAGCCTGGTCACCTTCGGCGGCAGCGCACCCCGCCGGCGCTGACCACCCACTGCTGCAACACGAAAGGCCCGTGCCGGTGATCCCGGCACGGGCCTTTTTCCTTGTCCGGTTTCAGGCACAAAAAAACCGGGCGCCGCGGGGGATGCAACCCGCGGCGCCCGGCCCGTTGCCCGCTTACATCTTGAAGCGGAAGCCCATGCGATAGCTGCGGCCCAGCAGGTCATAGACCGGCGAGACGCCGAACGACGTGCCGTTGCTGGGCACCGGCGGCGGATCCTTGTCGAACAGGTTTTCGACAACCGCGAACAGGGTGACCGTGCGGCCGGCGATCTTCACGTCGAAGTTCTGCGCCAGTTCCCAGTACCAGACGGCCGGGATGTTGTTGAACGCCGGATCGACGCCGTTGCGCTCGGTCGGCCGCAGGTTGCTGACCACGCCGGGGCCAAGGTAACGGGCGGTCACCGTGGTGCGGCTGGCGCCGACCGAATAGGTGGCCGAACCGAAACCGCGCCATTTCAGGCTGGTCGGCGTGCCCAGGTCCGGCGGGGTGGTGTCACCCGGCAGGGCGGTGCGATCCTGCAGGCGCTGCGAGGCCAGCACGCGCAGCGAGAGCGATCCCGGCAGCTTGTCCGAGATGTTGCTCAGGCTCGTGCGGTAGCTGATTTCATAGTCGATGCCTTCAACTTCCACGTTCTGGGCGTTGATGGCGCCGGTGAGCAGAGTGGCACCAGTGAGGCCGGTGCTGCCCGGAACCGGGATGATCGACTGGCAGGCCGACGGGCTGGCCGGGCGGTTGAAGCCATAGCACAGATCGAGCAGCAGCTGGCCGCCGACACCGAAGATCGCATCCTTGATGTTGATCTTGTACCAGTCAACCGTGGCGGACAGGCCCGGCGCCCAGCTCGGCTGATAGACGCCGCCAACGGTCCAGGTGTCGGCGATTTCCGGGGTCAGGCGCGGGTTGCCGCCGGTCAGCGTCACGAACTGCACCAGCGGGCCGTTCGGCTGGCTGCGATCCAGGAACTGGTTCACGAACTGGCTCTGGGGCGCGAACAGGTCGTTCAGGTTCGGCGCGCGGATGTCGCGCGAACGGGTGGCGCGCAGGCGCAGATCGCCAAAGCGATAGGCGCCGCCCACCTTCCACGTCGTCACCGCACCGCTGGTCGAATAATCGGTGCGACGCACGGCGCCGTTCAGATCGAGATCGCCGACCGCCGAATCCTTCAGCAGCGGGATCAGGGTTTCGCCGAAGAATTCCTTCACGTTGTAACCGGCAGCGCCCGGCTGCGGATTGCCCACGAACCAGCGGCGCGCCAGCGAGTTGGCGTCGGCGGTGGCCACGAAGGATTCTTCGCGATATTCAAAGCCGGCTGCGAACGACACCGGGCCGGCCCAGGTCGAGAACGGGCTGTACTGGGCGTCGATGGCATAGACATCGAGAGCGATGTCCAGATCCTGGCGGGTGCGGAACCCGTCGCTTTCGCCCGTCACCCACGCGATCGACTGCGCGCCCAGCGAGCCTTCGCCGAACACGTTCATGGGGACGCAACCGTTGGTCGGGTTGGCGATGGTGGAACGGCAGACCGCCGCGCCCGCCGCAACGCCGGGCACACCGCCCACCGCCGGGTTGCCGGTGACATCCACCGCCTGGTTGAAGCGCTCGACAAGGATGTTGTTGTCACGCGTGTACCAGACGTTGCTGCGGCCACGCTGGAAATAGGCGCGCCACTTGCCGCTGTCGGCGAACGAGCCTTCCAGCGCGAACAGCAGGCGGTTCTGGCGGCGGTTGTAGCCGGCCTCGCCGATGTTCTCGCCCGGGCGGTTGACCAGGTCATAGAACAGCCGGTTCATGCGGAACGAGGTCAGGCCGTTGGCATCCATCGCCGACCGGATGGTCTGCGGGATGAACGGGTTGTCCCGGTTGATGGTCAGCGCGCTGGTGGCGCCGGTGCCGCTGCGGTTGTAGACGGCCGACCAGTTGATCGTGTCGTTGCCGGCATAGGTGGCTTCAAAGATGGCCTTGACGTTGTCGGTCACCTCATAGCTGAGGCGGCCATAGACGCTCCAGTTCGACACGTCGGGCAGCAGCGCGCCACGGCCCGACAGCGGTTCGACGGTGCCACCGGCCTGCACGTTGCCCTGGGTGAGCGAGGGCGGGCCAAAGATGAACTGGCCAACGGCACCGCCCGGCAGGAAGTTGGTGCCGTTGAGCGGCCCGCCGGTGATCACGCCGCCCGGCGTGCTGGTCGAACCGGCGTCGGTCCGCACGATCAGGCCGGGCTGGCCATTGGTGGCCGTCCAGTTCGGGTTCTGCAGCAGGCGCAGGCCAGGCTGGAACCAGTCGCGGCCATTGGTGAACATCGACACCCGGTCGCCCTGGATGAAGTTGCCGCTGAGGAGCACATGGCCGCGGCCGCCGGCGAAGGACGAGCCCCAGGCCAGGTCGCCGCTGATCAGACGACCATCGTTGCGATCGGTCTGGTTGTAGTTGAACGAGCCCTTGAGGCCCTTGAACTCGGTATCGAGGATGAAGTTGACGACGCCGGCGACGGCATCCGAACCATAGGCGGCCGAAGCACCGCCGGTCACCACGTCGACACGCTTGACGAGGTTCTGCGGCAGCATGTTGACGTCAACGGCCGGCAGCAGGCCCGACCCGACGACACGGCGGCCATCGAGCAGCACGAGCGTGCGGTTGATGCCAAGGCCGCGGGCGTTGATCTGGTTGGCACCGCCGTTGGCGTTGGCAAACAGGGTGGTGGCACGCGGCGACTGGCCCTGGCCGATGGCCGGCAGCTGGTTCACATAGTCGGCGATGTTGACCGGGTTGCGCTGGGCGATGTCTTCCATCGTCACCACCGTGGTCGGCACCGGGGCGTTGGTGCCGTCACGCACGATGCGCGACCCGGTCACCACCATCTCGATCTTCTCGGCCTCTTCTTCTTCGGCAGCGGCAACGGCGGGGGTGCCCGGCGCCGGCGCAGCAGCGGCCTGATCGCCTTCCATGTTGTAGGCGATGGTGCGGACGCCCGCCTGGCCACCGTTGGCGCGCAGGGTGATGATGGCATCACCTTCGGCGCTGAGGCCCGTGCCCTGCAGCAACGTCTTCAGCGCGGCGCCCGGCGCCATTTCGCCGTGGACGCCCGGCGAGCGCTTGCCGGCGACCTGCTGGCTGGAAAAGATGATGTCCTGATTGGCCTGACGCGCGAAATTGTTGAGCGCGCGCGCCAGCGTATCGCCGGCGATATCGAACTTGCGCGCCTGGGCCGAAGCCGAAGCCGGCGTCGCCACCATTGCCACCGCCAGCACCGCCAGCGAACTGAAACCCAAACCCGTCAAACGAGAGCCGACACGCATCGCATAGTCCCCCTGAAAACCGGTCCCAATACCGGTGCGCCCTCTCAGACGCAGAAGCTGTCCGATCCCGCCAGAAAAATGTCATGAAATTGCGTGCGACATGATGCCGGCCCGCCACGTGTTGCGTGAAGACAACAGTGGTTCAGGCGTCCTGGTGCAGCCCGGCATCGCGCAGCAGGGACGTCAGCTTGTCGGCAAGATCCTTGCTGCGGAAGGGTTTGGTCAGCTGCGGCAGGTCGGCCGCAATGCCTTCGGCCCCGGTGTAGCCCGAAATCACCAGCACCGGGAAACCCGGCCGCCGCGCCCGCACGGCGTGAACCAGATCGACGCCGCTCATGCCCGGCAACAGATAATCGGTGATCAACAGGTCGGGTACCTGGCCGTCGTGCAGCAGTTGCAGCGCATGCTCGCCGGAATTGGCCTCCAGCACCGCGTAGCCGAGGTAATCGAGGATCTGGCTGATCAGGAAGCGCACATCCACTTCGTCGTCGACCAGCATCACCCGCAGCTGTCGCTGCGCTGCCGGCGCGCCGTCGCCGTCCCCGGCCTGCGCTGCCGCCGCCGTCAGGCTGACCGGCAACCACATCTGTACCGTGGTGCCACGGCCCGGTTCGCTGGTGATATGAAGCCCGCCACCCAGCTGCGCGCACAGGCCTTCCACCATGGACAGGCCCAGCCCGGTCCCGTTGCCGATCGCCTTGGTGGTGAAGAAGGGTTCGGCGGCGCGGGCGCGCGTCGTCTCGTCCATGCCGACGCCGGTATCGGCCACGGCGAGACAGACATAGTCGCCCGGCTCCACGCCCGCCGCATGCCCCTTCCCTGCGGATTCGCGAAACGCGCGGATCGTCAGCGTGCCGCCGGCCGGCATGGCGTCGCGGGCATTGACCCCCAGGTTGAGGATGGCGAGTTCAAGCTGGTTGGCATCGGCATTCACCAAGGGCAGTTCGGCGTCCACCTCCATGGCGACAGCGATGTTGCGGCCCACCGTGCTGCCGATCAGTTCGCCCATCGACGTGATCAGTTGCGCCAGATCGACCGCCACCGCCTGCAGCGGCTGTTGCCGGGCAAAGGCCAGCAGGCGCTGCACCAGCGTCTTGGCGCGCTCGGCCGATCGCAGCGCCGCCTCCACCAGCCTCTGTTCGAGTTCATTGCCGACACCGCGCGAATTGAGCGTGTCCAGCGTGCCCATGATCGGCGTGAGCAGATTGTTGAAATCATGGGCCACGCCGCCGGTCAGCCGCCCGATGGCCTCCATCTTCTGCGCCTGGCGCAGCGCCGCCGCCGTCATGGTCAGTTCGCGGGTGCGCTCGGCCACCTTGTCCTCCAGCGTGGCGTTGAGCTGGGTCAGTTGTTCCAGCGTCTGGTGTTCGAGGGTGACATCATGGCCCTGAAGGAAAATGCCCGTGGTCAGCCCCTCTTCACCCGGGATCGGCTGACAGGTGAGGGTCAGCCGCAAGGGCACCGGCTCAGTCCCCGGCGCCTTGATCAGCGCCATTGGCACGCCGTGCGCGACATAGGCCTCACCCGACGCATAGGTGCGGTCCAGCGCCTCGATCATCCCGGTGCCTTCCAGTTCGGGAAAGGCTTCCCGCAAGGTGCGGCCGATGAAATCGCGATTGCCGGCCACCCTGATGAAGGCCTCGTTCACATACTCGAACCGATGTTCCGGCTGTCGCAGGATGGCGACAAAGCCCGGCACTTGGGCAAACAGCAGTGTCTGCCGCTCCCGTTCAGCAATCAGCCGCCGTTCGGCCAGCACACGCGCCGTTGTTTCAACTGCGGCGCAGAAGATGCCGGCAATGTTGCCTTCATCATCGCGCAGCGGTGAATAGGAGAAGCTGAACCAGCATTGCTCGGGATAATCGCCGCGCTCGATCACGCATGGCATGTCATCGCGCCAGACGGATTCGCCGCGTAGCGCCCCCTCCACAAACAGGCGGATATCACTCCACACTTCGGCCCAGACCTCGGCGAATGGCCGTCCCAGCGCCTGCGGATGTTTCTTGCCCAGCACCGACCGGTAGGCATCATTGTAGAGCAGGGTCAATTCCGGCCCCCACGCCACGAACATCATGTGGTTGGCAGGCAGGATCATGCCCACCGCCGTCCGCAGGGACTGCGGCCAGGTCTCCGGTGGGCCAAGGGGGTTCGCGGACCAGTCGAGCGCCCGCATCAGCGCCCGCAGTTCGCCGCCCGCTTCGAAGATCCGATCCATAGTGCTGATCCATCGCGCAGGAGGTGGAGAAGCGTTTCGATGCCGGGCCGAAACCGTGATTTCCCCCAGAAAAGCCGGCAGCCGGCTGCGGGGGCAAGAGCGCATAACTACCTAGCGGCTGTCTACGCCGGTCGTTGCGGTGACATGACTGGAGCGGTTCTGAACGGGAAAATGGCGGAGCGGGAGGGATTCGAACCCTCGATGAGCTTTTGACCCATACACACTTTCCAGGCGTGCGCCTTCGACCACTCGGCCACCGCTCCGCACCTGGAACGGCGCCGCGATAGCAAGGGTGGGCGGCGGCGTAAACCGCCCGCACCGCCCGAGGGGCAAAAAAGAAAAGGGGCGGCGCCTTGTGGCACCGCCCCTTCCGACGAGCCCCCACGCGGGGGAACACGGCGTTTTCGTGTTACTGCAGCAGCTGGGTGACCTGCTGGGCCGACTGGTTGGCCCGGGCCAGCATGGCCTGCGCGGCCTGGCTGAGCACCTGGTTCTTGGCCAGGTTGGTCGATTCCTGGGCGAAGTCCGTATCCTGGATGCGGCTGCGCGATGCCTGCAGGTTGCTGCTGTTGGACGAGAGGTTGTTCACCGCCGCTTCCAGCCGGTTCTGCACCGCGCCGATGCTGGCACGATCGAGGTTGACGCTGTTCAGCGCCTCATCGATCGCATCGAGGGCCGCGGTGGCGCCATCGGCGGTCGACACGTCGACATCCGAAATCCGCAGACCGCCACGCGAAGCGCCATAGCTGTTTTCTTCGAAGCCCAGCGCGGTGAAGTTGGACGCTGCGGCAAAGGCCTGGCTGCCGGCGCGCACATCGATCGCCCGCGCCGATTCCAGACGCACCGTGCCATAGGCCGTTTCGGCGGCGGCAGCAGTGGTCGCCACCGTGTAGGCAGTACCCGACCCCTTGACCGTGGTGCCGCCAAGGCCCAGCTCGGCCGTGGTGGCGGTGCCGGTGTTGGCAACGCTCAGGTTGCGCCCATCGGATGCGGTGAGATCAAGGCCGCCAAGGCCATTGTCCCGCGCGGTTACGCCGGTCATGCCGGTGAAATTGTTGATCGCGGCGGCAACCTTCTCGCGCCGGGCCTGGGCCGTATCGGTCGCGGCCAGACCGTCGATGGTGATCGAAACGCCATTGATGTCGAGGGTGGCAGCGCCGCCCAGCGTGGTGGCCGTGGTGGTGGCCGACAGCGTGACATCATTGGCCTTGGCCGTCACACCCGTCTGTTCCGACGCGGCATTGATGGCGGCGGCAATCGCGATGGCGCTCGCCGACTTCGACGACGAAGCGGCGACGGTGGACGAGAACAGGTCGTCGACCGCGCTTGCGGCCCGAATGGCGACACCGTTGATCGACAGATCGCCGTTGTTGAGCGTGCTGATACCGGCAGCGTTGGCGGCCACGGCGCGGCCATCGCTGTTCACCGTCGAAACGCCGCGCTCAAAGCTGCCGGCAGCCAAGCCAGCGCGGCTGATGCGAGCGGTGCTGCTGTTGGCCGAGCCGATCTCGATCGACTGGCCATTGACGCTTTCAAGGCTGAAGCTGCCCGACTGCGCGCCGACCTTTAGGCCGGTCTGCGCGGCCGTCAGCGTGGTCAGTGCCACTTCGATATTGCGGCCGTCGTCGGCTTCGAGGCGGATACCGCCATTGGTGTCGCCGGTGTCCACGGCGCGCACGCCGGTCTGGCCCGAAATGGCGTTGATGGCATCACGCACCAGGCGGCGGCTTTCGGCGGCGTCGGCGGTGGTGCTGACAGAGGCTGTCGCAACGCCGTTGATGGTGATGCTGCCGGTAGCGGCACCGGCGGTCATCGCCGAACCCGTCATCACGGTCTGGCCAACGACGGCGCGCACGCCGGTCTGGGCGGTGGCACGGTTGATCGCGGCGGCCTTGGCCACGGCCGATGCGGCCTTGTTGGCGGACGACAGCGCATCATCCGACGACAGTGACGAGCCGATCGAGACGCCGTTGATCACCAGATCGCCGGCCTGCAGGGCCTGGTTGGCGCCCAGGTTGGCAGCCGTCGCTTCGAACGCGCCGGTCGCGGTGAGCGCCGGGCTGGAGCCGAGGCCAAGGTCGCGTGCCCGGGTCGAGCCGAGGCTGAACGACACGGTTTCGCCAGCGCGGCTGCCGGTCTGCAGACGCACGTTGCGCGCCGAACCATCGAGCAGTTTCTGGCCATTGAAGTTGGTGCGAACACCGATATTGTCAATTTCGCCAACCAGTTGGCGGACTTCGGCCTGCACGGCCTGGCGATCGATGCCGGTCAGGGTGCCGTTGGCCGACTGCACGGCCAGTTCGCGCATGCGCTGCAGCATGTTGGTGACTTCGCCCATGGCGCTTTCCGCCGTCTGGGCCATGCTGATGCCATCGCCGGCATTGCGCATGGCGACGGCCAGACCGCGCACATCGGCGGTCATCTTCTGGCTGATGGCCAGGCCGGCGGCGTCGTCCTTGGCGCTGTTGATGCGCTGGCCGGTCGACAGGCGCTGCATGGCAAGGCCCATCATGTTATTGGCAGTGCGCTGCGCGTTCTGGGCGGTCAGCGCGTTGATGTTGGTGTTGATAACGGTCATCAGGGGATCTCCCGCTTCCCGCCGCCGCAACGTCGCGGGGCGCTGCCATGGAAACGGCACAGAGTGAACCCGGCTTAAACCTTGATCGAAAAAGGCCTGTTTTGAATAGCTTGGACTTCCCGTTTCCGATCCTGCTGGCCACGCGCGACGTGGTGGTGATCAACAAGCCGGCCGGCCTTGCCGTGCATCCGGGCCCGCGCACGCCGCGCAGCCTTGAAGATCACCTGCCCGCCCTTGCCCTGAGCGGATTTATCCCCGTGGCCGCGCACAGGCTGGATCGCGACACGTCGGGGTGCCTGGCCGTTGCGCGCAGCCGGCGCGGGGCAAAATGGCTTTCGGCGGCCTTTTCGGGCGGCGGGGCGGAAAAGCTCTATTGGGCAACCCTCACCGCCCTGCCCGCGACCGATAGCGGGATGATCGACGCGCCGCTGGCCAAAGTGTCGACCGCTGCTGCCGGCTGGCGGATGATTGTTGACGCTGGCGGACGCAAGGCGCGCACCGGCTGGCAAATTCTCGACCAAACCACGAAACTGGTGGCCTTCCGCCCGGAAACCGGCCGCACCCACCAGATCCGGGTGCATGCCGCCCATATCGGCTGCCCGATTGCCGGTGATCCGGTTTATGGCGACGGCGTCGGCCCGATGCGGCTGCACGCGCAGTCGCTGGCGATCACCCTGCCCGATGGCAGCCGGCTGGCGGTCAGCTGCGATCCGCCGGCTGACTGGCCGTCCGCACCCGGCCCTGAAAGCCGATGACGTCGCTGTAATTCTCGGCCAGCACGGCGAGGCGCTGGTGCACCACATCCGGCCCGATCTTCTGCACCACGCCATCGACCAGCAGGTTGAGCAGCGAGGCCAGCGCCGAGTTCATGTCCCAGAAATGGCCCAGCGCCACTTCGGCGGTGAGGATGTGCGGGGTGAGATCGCGCGCCCACGGGCAATAGGGATCGGTGATCACCACCAGCGGGCGCTGCATGGCCGCCACCTTTTCGGCGAGCAGGCGGAACTGGCGGGAATAGCGCCGCACGTCGACAGCGACGAACACATCGTCCGGCCCGGCATCTACCACCACGTCCAGGATGCCGGCCGCCACGTCGATCGGCGCGACATGGGGGCGGACATAGGAGAGGTGGCGGGCAAAGCCGGTCGCCAGCCCGGCCTCCGTCTGGAAGCCGGCAACATGAACGCGCGGGGCGGTGGCCAGCAGCGCCACCACGGCGGCCCATTCCGGCGTTTCGGCCTGCGCGTAAACGCCGGCAATCGCTTCGGTTTCGGCCTTCAGCCGGGCGTCGGCGCTGGGCGCCGGGCGGGTCAGCAGCCACGGTGCATCGCGGGCATCGTCGCGCAGATCATCCTTCAGCGCCGACAGATTGTCATAGCCCAGGCTCTTGATCAGCCGCGCCACGGTCATCGCCGAGACGCCCACGCGCTGCCCGATCGACGCGGCGGTTTCAAAGGGCAGCTGCCCCAGATTGTCGGCCAGCCAGCCGGCAATCATCCGTTCCGAAACGGTGAGCCGATCATAGCGTTCGGCAAGCCGCTGGGCGACGCGCGAGGTCATGTGCGCTGGATAACAGTTATCGCCGCGCGTGCAACATCACACGCGGTCAGAACCGCACCGTCTTCCATTCCTCGCGCACGAACATCGGCGATTGATCGGCATAGTGCGGCGACGCACGCCGGATGGTGGCAGCGCCGAACTGGTGGATCGACCGTGATTGCACCACGCCCGATTTCGGCCATTCCACCAGCATGATGAAGCCATCGCCATTGTCGGCCACGCGGCGGCCATCTTCGGCCTTGTGGGCATAGATGGCGCGCAGCGTGTCGGGGCCGCCAAACACCGGCAGGTCCTTCGGCCCGTGGCGCAGGCGCTGGAATTCGGCCAGCGGCACGTCGAGCCGCCCGAATGTGCCCTTCAACCAGTTGACGCTTTCACGCAGTTTCGGTTCGGCCGGCGGCAGCGGGTCGCCGCGATAGACTTCGCGGCCCACCGATGCCATCACCGCGACCGCCAGCGCATCGGCCGGGCCGCGGCCATCGGCCGTCCAGTCCCAGCGGCGCAGCAGATCCTGCGCGGCTTTCAGATCGGGTTTGCCGCTGGTGTCCAGCGCCAGCACGCTTTCCATCCACTTGCCGGCCGGCGAGGCGCGGCTGTAGCCCTTGTCGAACTTGATCCGCAGCAGCGCCGCCCGGCTGATCGGGCCGTTCACTTCAGCAAACATTTCGGCATAGCGGTGCATGCGGTTGGTCTTGTGGGTTTCGATGCCCATCTCGGCGGCGAAATCGCCAGGCACCGGGTTCTGGCCCGGCGCGGTGGATACCCACGGCACGTTGTTGGCATTGGCCACCCAGCCCGCCGCCGGATCGATGGTGTTGGGCAGGGCGCGGAACGGCAGATAGCTCGTCCACAACGCTGCCGACGTGTCACCCGGCAGCACGCCCTTCCAGTCGAAACCCGGGCGGCGCGCCGGGAACTTGGCGTTGTAGATCATCGCCACGTGGCCCGCCTTGTCGGCATAGACGAAGTTGGTCGCCGGCACGCCCTGCCCGGCCATGATCGCCTGCCATTCGGCAAAATCCTTCGCCTTGTTCAGGCGATAATATTGCTCCACCTGCGCCACTTCGCCGATGCCGGCATGGCGGATGGCAAAGCCGCCCAGATCATTCAGGATCACCGCGCCGTGGCGGCTGCGATAGACGGTGCGCGGGATCGGCAGCACCAGCGGCCCCAGCCGCACCCGCAGCCACACGCGCTTCGCTTCCAGCGGCAACCACTTGCCATCAAACCGATATTGCGTGCGATCGGCGTTGAGCACGAGCTTGTAGGTATCGATCAGGTCCGGCCGGTTGACGGTGTTGCCCCAGCCCAGGTTCCTGTTGTGGCCGAGCAGCGGGAACGGCGCGCCGGGGAAATTGGCGCCGGCGAAATCCCAGCCTTCATCGGAATGCACCACCAGTTCCCACCACGACACGCCGCCTTCCCACGGCTGGTGGCTGTTGATGATCAGGCGGGTGGTGGCATCATCCGACCGGGCTGCGGCGATGGCAAAGCCGTTGCTGCCGCGTTCATCCACCGGGCCGGAATCGCGCGGCGGCAACTTGCCTTCGGCCAGCGGGCCGAGCACCCGCTCCATGCCGAAGAAGAAGGGGGAGCGCAGCACGAAGCCGGCCACAACGTCGCGTCCTGTCACCGGGAACAGGCCCTGCAGGCGCAATTCATGGCCATGGCCGCGGGCATAATCGTTCAGCCCCTGCGCATAGGCTTCGACCAGCGCGCGGGTGGCGGGGGACAGGCTGTTGTAACCGCGATCCGCCACGCCGCGCGCATCGAGCAGGTGGCCGGCGAAATCGAGCTTGGCGCCCTCCTCCCCCAATATCGCGCCAGCGCGGCCGCGCACGGCGGCGAGCACTTCCTCCAGATTGCGGAAATCATCCTCGGCATGGGCCACCGCGATGCCATAGGCGACATCGGCGTCCGTCTTGCCGTGGATGTGCGGCACGCCCCAGTTGTCGCGCTCGATCCGCACGTTCCGCACCCGCACCGGATCGGCGTCAGGCGGCGATGCGGTGAAGGCATCCCACGTCGACAAGCCGACGACGACAGCAGCAACCGAAATGCTGCTCCAGAAAAGACCGGTGAACCAGCGCGGCATCAGCGGGCGTCTTTGGCGATCTGGCCGCCCTTCACCACCACCTTCACGTCACGCAGCACGGCCACGTCGCGCGACGGATCACCGGCCACCGCGATGATGTCGGCAAAGCGGCCCGGTGCGATCTGGCCCACGTCGCCGTCACGCCCCAGCGCCTCGGCGGCGCGGATGGTGGCGGCGCGGATCGCATCCACCGGCGTCATCCCCCATTCCACCATCTTGCCAAACTGGCGGGCATTGTCGCCGTGCGGATAGACGCCGGCATCGCTGCCGAACACCATCTTCACGCCGGCCTTCCACGCCGCCTGGAAGGTCTGGCGCTGCTTCAGCCCGATGGCGCGTTCCTTGGCGAGATTCTCCTCCGGCACGCCATTCTTCGCGCCTTCGGCCAGGATATAATCGTCGTTGTAGATATCCATCGAGAAGGCGGTGCCAAACTGCTTGGCCAGCGCAAAAGCTTCGGCATCGGCCAGGCTGGCGTGCTCGATGGTGTCGGCCTTCGCCCTGATCGCCGCCTTGATGCCGTCGGCGCCGTGGGCGTGGACAGCAACCTTCATCCGCAGCCGGTGGGCTTCGTCCACCAGCGCGTCCATCTCCTCCTGCGTCAGCTGCTGGCCATCGACGGTATCGCGCGCCGAAAACACCCCGCCGGTGGCGCAATATTTGATCACATCCGCGCCGAACTTGTGCATCTCCCGCACCTTCTCGCGGAAGCCTTGCGGGCCCGACGCCACCCCGCGGCGATCGACCTCGATGCCCGGCGGGAAGCGATTGTCGTCACAATGGCCGCCGGTCGCGCCGATGGCATAGGCCGCCGGCACGATGCGCGGGCCGGCAATTACGCCTTCATCGATCGCCTGTTTCAGGCCCACATCGGCAAAATCGGCTGAACCGACATTGCGGACGGTGGTGAAGCCGGCATTCAACGTGCGGACGGCATTGGCCGTGCCCACCGCCGTCCAGAACGGGCGCACGTGGGTCAGATCGGCCATGAAGCCCAGCGCCGGATCGCTGGTCAGGTGCACGTGCATGTCGATCAGGCCGGGCAGGATGGTCAGATCGCCAAGATCGATGCGCTTGCCATCGGTGGCGACCAGCTCGCCCTGGCGGCCGACCTTGGTGATGCGGCCATCCTCGGCAACGATGATCGGCTTTTCGATGATCCTGCCGGTGGCGACATCCAGCATACGCGCCGCCGTGATCACCACGGTTTCGGCACTGGCCGCCGTGCTGGCCAGCAAGGCCAATGCCGTCAATGCGATGCGCGTCGTCATGCGTCCTGCTCCCCTGATGCGCCGGCATGGTTAGGGGCAGCGGCGCGACGCCGCAAGGGTTCAGCGCGCGCGTTCCAGCCGGCGCCGTTCCCACGCCAGCGCATGGCCCACCATTGTCTGCAGGTTCTCGAACCGCGGCTCCCAGCCCAGCAGGTCGCGGGCCTGGCTGTGCGCGACCAGAACCGCCGGATCGCCGGCACGGCGCGGGCCGTTGTGGCGCGGGATTTGCTGGCCCGACACCGCTTCCAGCGCATCAAGAACCTCGATCACCGATGCGCCGCGGCCATAGCCCAGGTTGACCGCGTGATACTGGCCGGGATCGGCCAGACAGGCGCGCAGCAGCAGCAGATGCGCTTCGGCCAGATCGGTGACGTGGACATAATCGCGCACGCCGGTGCCATCGGGCGTCGGGTAATCGGTGCCAAAGATGGTGAAGCTGTCGCGCTGGCCGGTCAGCACGTGGCAGGCCAGTTCAATGAGGTGGTGCGGGTGCTGGCTGGCCTGACCCGAACGCAGCTGCGGATCGGCACCGGCCACGTTGAAATAGCGCGGGCAGGCGACGGAGAAGTGCCGGTTGGCCGCCACCATGTCGGCCAGCGCCCGTTCGGCAAAGGCCTTTGACCAGCCATAGGGATTGATCGGTGCGACGGGCGCGGTGACGGGCAATGGCTTGCCGCTGCCATCGCCATCGCCATAGACAGCGGCAGTGGAGGACAGCACGAACGCCCCCACTCCGCACGCCAGCGCGGTTTCGGCCAGGCTGAGCGTTTCGCCGAAGTTCTCGCGGTAATAAAGCGCCGGCTCGGCGACGGATTCGGCCACCGAAATGCGCGCGGCAAAGTGCAGGACGGCGCCGATGCCATGATCGCGCATGACCTGTTCGATCAAGGCGCGATCCCCCGCCCGTCCTTCGACGAAGATCGCGCCATCGGGCACCAGTCCGCGGGTACCGGTGGACAGATCGTCCAGCACGATGGTCTTCACGCCGCGATCGATCAGCGCCAGTGCGGCGTTGGAGCCGATATAGCCTGCACCCCCGGTGACGAGGACAGGCGGCAATTCGGCTTCGGAAATGAGGGGGATCTGCATGGCCCCTGCCTAACGCGCCACGGCGCAAGGCTCAATGCAGCAATTACCGATGATTATCGTTTGGGAAAGGGCGGAGGCTCGGGATGCCTCCGCCATTCTTCACGCTGGTCGGGGCGAGAGGATTCGAACCTCCGGCCCCTGCCTCCCGAAGACAGTGCTCTACCAGGCTGAGCTACGCCCCGACGCTCGCGGAAGCGGCGCTATAGCCGCCGCTCCGGGGGAGTGCAACCGCTCAAAGCGCGATTTTCAGCATTTCGCGCACATCGACGATTTTTTCGCGCGGGGCACCGGCGCGGGCGGTGGCAGCTTCGGCTGCATCAATGCGCTGCCAGCCGGCAAAATCGCTGGCCGTCACACCGCGCGCTGCCAGCAGGGCGTCCAGCCCATCGGGGCCAGCCTTGCCGCTGGCGGCGATGCCATCGGCCACCATCGCTTCCACCACGCTGAAACCATCGGGGCGGTTGGTGCCGATGGTGCCCGACGGCCCACGCCGCGCCCAGCCGCTGGCATAGAGCGCCGGCGCAATGCGGCCGGCATCATCCGTGGGAAAACGGCCCAGCTTTTCCGAGAAGTTCACCCCCGGGATGGCGGCGGTGCGATAGCCGATGCAGGCGATGACCAGCCCGCACGGAATGGCGTGCAGCTCGCCGGTGCCCACCGCCTGGCCGTTTTCCAGCCGCGTCGTCTCGACGATCAGGCGTTCGGCCTTGCCGTGACCTTCAACCGCCACCGGGCGGCGGAAGAATTCGAAATTGATCGTGCCCGGCTTGTCGCCGCGTTCTGCCGCCGCAAAGCCGCGCAGGTGGGTGACCATTTTGCGCTGGCCGGGATCGAGCGCCGCATCGTCCGCTTCCGGCGGGAAATCGCCCGGCCGCACGATCGGATGCGCGCGCACGAGATGGCCCAGTTCGCCGGCCTCCTTGGTGGTGAAGCTGGCCTGGTGGGGCCCGCGCCGGCCGATGATGTGGATGTCGCGCACCTGGCTCGCGGCCAGCACCTTAAGCGCGTGATCGGCGATGTCGGTGGTGCTCAGTTCCTCCACCGTCTTGGCCAGCACGCGGGCGCAATCGATGGCGACATTGCCGTTGCCGATGATGGCCGCCCCGTGGTGCGACAGGTCGATTTTCAGATGGGCATGATCGGGATGGCCATTGTACCAGCCGACGAACGCCGCCGACCCGATCACGCCCGGCAGATCATCGCCCGGAATGCCGATCGGCTTGTCATGCGGCGCACCGACCGACAGCACCACCGCATCATACAGGCCGAGCAGATCGTCGATCGACACGTCGCGGCCCAGCTCGACATTGCCCACCAGCCGCGTGCCCGGCGCCAGGTTGGTGGCCTCATACCGCTTGGTCACCGCCTTGATCGACTGGTGATCGGGGGCCACCCCGGCGCGGATCAGGCCGAACGGCGTCGGCAGGCGATCGATGATGTCGATGCGCACGCCCTCTCCCCACTGCTTCTGCGCGGCTTCGGCGGTGTAGTAACCGGCCGGGCCGGCCCCCACGATGGCGATGCTGATGGTCAAGGCGTCTCTCCGTGAAAATCTGCCGCTCCGCTATTGCCGGGCGCGGCACGGGTCAAGCGGGCGCCGTGGTCGCGGCGGACAAGCTTTGCTATGCCATGCCCATGCTGCGCTTGCGCCCCGCCACCCCCGCCGACGCCCCGGCCTGTTTCGCGCTGTGGCACGCCGCCGTTTCGGCCACCCACGATTTCCTCTCACCCGCCGATTTCGCCGCCATCGCAGCCGAGGTTCAGGCGATGCTGCCCACCGTGCCGATGAAAGTGGCGGTGGACGCAAACGACGTGCCGCTCGGCTTCATGATCATGGACGGCACCCACATGGAGGCGCTGTTCATCGACCCCGCCGCCCACGGCCAGGGCATCGGCACGGCGCTGGTCAACAGCAACACCGGCCCCCTCACCACCGATGTGAATGAACAGAACGCCGGCGCCCTCGCCTTCTACCGCCGGCTCGGCTTCGTCCCCAGCGGTCGCAGTGCCAACGATGGCCAGGGCCGCCCCTACCCGCTAATCCACCTCGCCCGCCGCTGATCCCGCGACGGCCTGACCGTTGCAACATGGCCACCGCCTGCTAAAGCCCATCCCCATGTCCACGCCGCAAGACCGTATCCGCAATTTCTCGATCATCGCCCACATCGATCACGGGAAGTCCACGCTCGCCGATCGCCTGATCCAGACCACCGGCGGCCTTGCCGCGCGCGAGATGTCGGAACAGGTTCTCGACAACATGGACATCGAGAAGGAACGCGGCATCACCATCAAGGCGCAGACGGTGCGCCTCGATTACAAGGCGTCCGACGGCAAGGATTATGTCCTCAACCTGATGGACACGCCCGGCCACGTCGACTTTGCCTATGAAGTCTCGCGCTCCCTCGCCGCCTGCGAAGGCGCGCTGCTGGTGGTGGACGCGGCGCAAGGGGTGGAAGCCCAGACGCTCGCCAACGTCTACCAGTCCATCGAGCATGATCATGAAATCGTGCCCGTCATCAACAAGATCGATCTGCCGTCCGCCGAACCGGAAAAGGTGAAGAAGGAGATCGAGGACATCATCGGCCTCGATGCGTCGGACGCGGTGCTCGCCTCCGCCAAGTCCGGCATCGGCATCACCGAAGTGCTGGAAGCCATCGTCAAGCGCATTCCCCCGCCCAAGGGTGATCCCGCCAAGCCGCTGAAGGCCATGCTGGTCGACAGCTGGTACGATCCCTATCTGGGCGTCGTCGTGCTGGTGCGCGTGATCGATGGCACCATCAAGAAAGGCCAGCAGATCAAGTTCATGGCCGCCGACAGCGTGCACCTGGTGGACCGCGTCGGTGCCTTCCGCCCCAAGATCGAACAGTTCACCGAACTCGGCCCCGGCGAAGTCGGCTTCATCACCGCCCAGATCAAGGAAGTCGCCCAGGCCCGCGTGGGGGACACCATCACCGACGCGAAAAAGCCCGCCAACGAAGCCCTGCCTGGCTTCAAGGAAGTGCAGCCCGTGGTGTTCTGCGGCCTGTTCCCCACCGACGCCGCCGATTTCGAAAAACTGCGCGACAGCATCGCCAAGCTGCGCCTGAACGACGCCAGCTTCTCCTTCGAAATGGAAACCTCGGCGGCACTGGGCTTCGGCTTCCGCTGCGGCTTCCTCGGCCTGCTCCACCTCGAAATCATCCAGGAACGCCTGTCCCGCGAATATGATCTCGATCTGATCACCACCGCGCCATCGGTCGTCTATCACGTGCTGATGCGCGATGGCTCCACCATCGAACTGCACAACCCCGCCGACATGCCCGACCCCTCATCGATCATGCAGATCGACGAACCGTGGATCGAAGCCACCATCTACGTGCCCGACGAATATCTCGGCTCCATCCTGAAACTCTGCCAGGATCGCCGCGGCATCCAGAAGAACCTCACCTACGTCGGCGGCCGCGCCCAGGTGGTGTACGACCTGCCGCTGAACGAAGTCGTGTTCGATTTCTACGACCGCCTGAAATCCATCAGCCGCGGCTATGCCAGCTTCGACTATCACCAGACCGGCCACCGCGAAGGCGACCTGGTCAAGATGTCGATCATGGTCAACATGGAGCCCGTCGACGCCCTCTCCATGATCGTCCACCGCAGCGCCGCCGAAGCGCGCGGCCGCCACATGTGCGAACGGATGAAAGACCTCATCCCCCGCCACCTGTTCAAGATCCCGATCCAGGCCGCCATCGGCGGCAAAGTCATCGCCCGGGAAACCATCGCCGCCCTGCGCAAGGACGTCACCGCCAAATGCTACGGCGGCGACGCATCGCGCAAACGCAAGCTGCTGGACAAGCAGAAGGAAGGCAAGAAGCGGATGCGCCAGTATGGGAATGTGGACATCCCACAGGAGGCCTTCATCGCCGCGCTGCGGATGGGGGATGATAACTGAGACTGCCGTGCATCCACGCTGACCGGATGCGCGGCCCCGCGAAGCCACACGGAACACCAAACCCACTGCCGTATTGGCCGGCGGGGGCGTCTTAGCGATTTACTGTAATTTCCTTGTCATTGCTTGTTCGGCAAGCATAATGAAAAAAAACGCGGGGGAATTCAGATGGCCACCATCGATGGCACAAGCAACAGCGATGTGCTGGTCGGCACAATCGGCAACGACGTCATCAACGGGCTGGGCGGCAACGATCAGTTGAGCGGGGGCGCCGGTATCGACACGCTGATTGGCGGAGAAGGCATTGATATCTTCTTCGACACGATTGCCGGCTTCAATGGCGATACGATCACCGATCTGGCGGTCGGCGAGTCCATCATCATCACCGATGCGCCCTTCGGAACGCTGACCCTCCTGCAACAGTCCTTCGGAACCGGATCGACGCTGTCGTTTCAGGGTGGCCAGATCATCTTGCCGTCGATCCCGTTCACATTTTTTTCGGATCCGAGCAGGATCCGGTTTATTGCAACTGCGGCACCCAATGGCGGTACCATGCTGACCGCAACCCGCGACATCTTCGGCACCAGCGGCAACGATGTCTTAATTGGCACGAGCTTCGGCGAGATCATCAACGGGCTTGCTGGCAACGACACGCTGACCGGCGGTGCAGGGGCCGACACCTTTCAGTTTTACAATCCTCAGCTTGCATCCCAAACCTTCGGCACGGACCGCATCACGGATTTTCGCCAGGGCGAGGACAGGATCGACCTGTCCGGCAGAGGCCTTGGGTTCAGCGGCGACCTTGCCACGCTGGCACCGCTGATCAGCCGCGTCGGCAATGATACACTGCTCACCTTTGGCTCTGGCGGTGTGTCCGAAAGCATCACCATCGCCGGCATCCTGCCTTCGCAACTCACCGCTGCGGATTTCATTTTCAACACCAGCACAGCCAGCAGAAACCTGTCGGGACCGGGCTTTGGCAGCAGCGTCGTAATTGGCGGACTTGGCAATGATGTCTTGCGTGGTTCCAATGGCGGCATGGCCGGCAGCAGAGATACGCTGCTTGGCGGGGCAGGCGATGATCAACTGATCATCGGCAGCACGGACGACTGGCTTTATGGGCAGGGCGGCGCCGATACGTTTGTCTTAACGGCGAATTTCACCCAGTCCAATCTTGGCAATGACATCATCTTCGATTTCGTTCCCGGGCAAGACAAGATCGACCTGTCCGCTCTTGTCGGCGGTTTTGCGGCCATTCCGTTTCTCTTCAAGAACGTCGGGGGCAATGCCGTCTGGACCACCTCAGGCCCCAATGGAAGCAGCAGTATCACGATTGCTGGCGTTGCCGTTGAGGCTCTTGCCGCGCAGGATTTTGTTTTTGGCGCAGAGGTGACTCCCGGGCCGGACAGCATTGTTGGCACTGACGCCAATGATCTTCTGGTTGGCGGCGGCGGCGCCGACGTGTTTGTCTTCGGGCGCGGGGTGAACAGCAACTTTGCGCCGGGCATGGGCGTTTCAGGACTTTTGGGCAACGATATCGTCTTCGATTTTGTGCCTGGCGTGGACAAGATCGACCTGTCACGCCGTGGCGTCTCGTCGTTTGCACAAATCGAACCGTTCATTGTGCGAAACGGTACCGATACCTTCATCGGCCTTCGTACGGAGTCCATTCGGCTGAAGAACGTGATGCCGTCAGACTTGTCGGCAAGCGATTTTCTGTTCGACACCAGCACCGCAGCCCACACAACCAACGCATCCGGTTCCAGAGACACGATCGTGTTTGACAGCCGTGGGGCGGACGCCATCACCCGCATCGGCTCATTTGATGTGACCGTTCTGGGTCCGGGAAATGACAATATCGTCACGCAGAGCGGTTCGTTCCCCAATATCTTCATTTTGCCCAACGCCGATATCGGGCGCGACAACATCCGGGGCTTCAATCCCGGTCCCGACAAGCTTGACGTGTCGGCACTCGGCATCACCAGCTTCGCGCAGTTTCAAGCCGCCCTCACCCAGGATGGGCCCGATACGGTCTTCACCCTGCCCGGAACCGGCGGTGCGTCTACGATCACCTTCTTCGATGTCCTGCCGTCGCGGTTCAATGCCAGCGCGTTGTTCGTGGCAGGCCAGAAAGACGGATTGAACCTGAGCGGCTTTCCGTTCGACGTTCTTTTCGGTACGGCTTACAATGACACATTTGACCACGCCAACCGCGTGCTGAACCAGCGCTTCTGGGGCGGACGGGGTATCGATACCGTCGTCCACAGCGGTACCCGCGCCTCTGCCACGATCACCAAGAACAGCGACGGCACCATGACCGTCGTATCCCGTGACGGCACCGATATCTATTCCGGTATCGAGCTGCTCAAGTTCTTCGACGGCACGTTCAGCTTCACCTACAGCGACCCCGGCGCGCCGCGCATTGCCAATTTCGCCGTGGGTGCGGGCGGCTGGACCAACCAGGATGCCTTCCTGCGCACCGTTGCCGACGTGAACGGTGACGGCCTTGCCGATATCGTTGGTTTCGGGCAGGCCGGCACGCTGGTGTCGCTGGGATCGGCCAGTGGCACATTTGCCACGCCGATCTTTGCAGCCGCCAATTTCGGCGTCAGCCAGGGCTGGAATTCCGACAATATCTTCCACCGCGAACTGGCCGATGTGAACGGCGATGGCCGCGCCGATATCGTCGGATTTGGCTTTGCCGGGGTGCTGGTGGCGCTGGCGCACGCCAACGGCACCTTTGGCGCTGTCAGCCTGCGATCCAGCAACTTCAACCCCGCCAACGGCTGGACCACGCAAGACGCGGCGACGCGCACGCTGGCCGATGTGAATGGTGACGGCCTTGCCGACATCGTCGGTTTCGGCACGCCCGGCACGTTCGTGGCGCTGGGATCGGCCGATGGCTCGTTCGGGCCGACCAATCTGGCGGTCGCCAACTTTGGCCGCGATCAGGGCTGGTCGTCAGACAATAGCTTCCACCGCGAGGTGGGCGATGTGAATGGCGATGGCCGCGCCGATATCGTGGGCTTTGGCACTTTTGGCACGCTGGTGGCGCTGGGTCGGGCCGATGGCAGCTTTGGCGACGCGCGGTTGGCCCTGAGCAATTTCGGGATCAATCAGGGCTGGAGCACGCAAAATGGCTTCGCGCGCGATCTGGGTGACGTGAATGGCGATGGGCGCGACGATATCGTGGGCTTCGGCGTTGCCGGCACCTTTGTCGCCTTTGGCCAGGCGGACGGCAGCTTCAGCGAGGCCGCGTTCGATGTGGCCAATTTCGGCACCAACCAGGGTTGGACATCAGACAATATCTTCCGCCGCGAACTGGCCGATGTGAACGGCGACGGCCTGGCCGATATCGTGGGCTTCGGCTTTGCAGGCGTGCTGGTGTCGACTGCCTTTGATGCGCTGGTGCTGTAAAGGCCGGGCCAGCGGCGACCCGGATCAGAGGTAGCGGCGCGACAAAGCGGTCAGGTCGTTGGCCAGATCGTAGATCATGGGTTGGCCGGTGGGGATTTCCTCGTGGACGATTTCGTCGTCGGAGAGGCCGGAGAGGTGCTTGACGAGGGCGCGCAGGGAGTTGCCGTGGGCGGCGATGATGACGCGTTTGCCGGCCTTGAGTTCGGGGGCGATGGCCTGTTCCCAGTAGGGGAGGACGCGGGCGATCGTGTCTTTCAGGCTTTCGGTGTTGGGGATGGCGATGCCTTCGTAGCGACGGTCGGCCGAGAGGTCGAAAGGCGAGCCGGGTTCCATGGGCGGCGGCGGCACGTCGAAGCTGCGGCGCCAGATCTTCACCTGGTCTTCGCCGTATTTGGCCGCCGTGTCGGCCTTGTTGAGGCCGGTGAGGCCGCCGTAGTGGCGTTCGTTGAGGTGCCAGTTCTTGATGACCGGGATCCAGACGCGGTCCATCGCGGCGAGGGCGAGATTGAGGGTCTTGATCGCGCGGCTTTGCACACTGGTGAAGCCGATATCGAAATCCAGCCCGGCCTCTTTCATGCGGCGGCCGGCGTCGAGTGCTTCGGCGGTGCCTTGATCGGTGAGGCCGACATCCCACCAGCCGGTGAAGCGGTTTTCGAGGTTCCACTGGCTTTGGCCGTGGCGGAGGAGGACGAGCGTGGGCATGGGCAGCGGTTTAGCAGGCCGCGCGGGGGTTGCCAGCCCCCTTCCCTTAGAGATTGTAGGCGCGTTCGCCGTGTTCGGCGAGATCGAGGCCTTCGCGTTCGGCTTCGCTGGTGACGCGCAGGCCGGTGACGGCCTTGGCGACGGCGAGTGCGATCAGCGTGCCGATCACCGACCAGGCAATGGTGGTGGCGACGGCGGCGAGCTGGACGCCGAGTTTGGCGATCATGTCGTAATCGGCGGGGCCGGGGCCGCCCAGCGACGGGGCATAGACGATGGCGGTGCCGATGGCGCCCATGATGCCGCCGACGCCGTGGATGCCGAACGCATCGAGCGAATCGTCATAGCGCAGGCGGGGGCGGACAATGCCGACGGCGATGTAGCAGGCGATGGCCGTGACCGCGCCGAGCAGGATGGCGCCCAGCGGCCCGGCGTTGCCGGCGGCCGGCGTGACGGCGACAAGGCCGGCGACGATGCCCGAGGCGAGGCCGAGTGCCGAGGGCTTGTGGCCGAACAGGCGTTCGGCGGCGAGCCAGGCGAGGCCGCCAGCGGCGGTGGCGACGAAGGTGTTGATCATGGCGAGTGCGGCCGAGCCGTTGGCTTCGAGGGCAGAGCCGGCGTTGAAGCCGAACCAGCCGACCCACAGCAGGCCGGTGCCGACGAGAGTGAGCGTGAGGCTGTGCGGGGCCATCGAATCGCGCATGTAGCCCAGCCGCTTGCCGGCGACGATGGCGGCGACCAGCGCGGCGACGCCGGCGTTGATGTGGACGACGGTGCCGCCGGCGAAATCCAGCGCGCCCATGGCGAAAAACAGGCCCGATGCCGCCCACACCATGTGGGCGATGGGCAGATAGACGATCGGCATCCAGACGAGGGCGAAGACCATGAGGGCCGAGAATTTCACCCGCTCGACAATGCCGCCCAGCACGATGGAGAGCGTGATGGCGGCGAACGTCATCTGGAAGCAGATGAAGACATATTCGGGGATGACGACATCCTTGGTGAAGGTGGCGGCCGTGCTGGCGGGGGTGATGCCGGCGAGGAAGGCGCGATCAAGCCCGGCGATGAAGGGGGTGAACGGCGCCGGCGCATCGGGGCCAAAGGCGACGCTGTAGCCGAAGGCGACCCACATCAGCATGGCGAGGCAGGTGGCGGCGCCGATCTGCGTCATCACGCTGAGCATGTTCTTGGTGCGGACGAGGCCGCCATAGAACAGCTGCAGGCCGGGCAGGATCATCAGCAGCACGAGCAGGGTGGAGACCATCATCCAGGCCGTGTCGCCCTTGTCGGGCACCGGGGCAGCGGCGGCCTGGGCGAAGGCGGGGGCAGCGATGAGCGACAGGGCCATTGCGATCGCGGGAACGGCGAGATCAGAGCGCGATTTCATCGATTTCCCCCGTGCGGATACGGATCGCCTGGGCCACGGCGGTGACGAAGATCTTGCCATCGCCGATGCTGCCGGTGTGCGCGGCCTGGGCGATGGCATCGACGATGCGCTGGGCGATATCATCTTCGGCGACGACTTCGATCTTCAGCTTGGGCAGCAAGTTCGATTCATATTCGGCGCCGCGATACAGTTCGGTGTGGCCGTTCTGTCGCCCCATCCCGCGCACTTCGGTCACGGTCATGCCCTGCACGCCGCACTGCATCAGCGCTTCGCGCACCTGTTCAAGCTTGAACGGCTTGATGATCGCCGTGATCAGCCGCATGGCCAAACCCGCGCCCCTTGTTGTTACGATGTTGCAACCCTGCCGCAGCGCAGCAGAGCGCGACATAAGGCGTTTGGCGCAGCGCGGTGGAGGTTCAGGCCGGGTGCGCGAGGATGGCGCGGGCCGCCGTCTCGTCGCTGTCCACCACCATCACCCTGATGCCCGAAACGCCCGGCCCGATCAGGCTGGCGATGCCGGCGTCGAACAGCACGGCTTCGATGCCGGCAGCATCAAGCCGGCTGCGGATGATATCGGCTTCGACGGGCGAGAACACCGTCGCGACGCAGGCCAGCGCCATCAGGTATAGGGCAGCCGCGACGGCGGCGTGGCTGGCAGCCCGTCGATGGAGCGGGTGCGCTGCTGATACTTGGCCAGCCGGGCTTGGGGATCGTCGTTGACGAAATATTTGCGCAGGGTCTGGCGTTCTTCCACCAGTTGCATTTTCGGCACGGCCCAGCCGCAACTGGTCTGCGTGCTGTCAACGTCGATCACGAAGATTTGCCGCACACCGCGTTCGATGGAGAAGTGGGCGGCCAGCGCGTCCCAGCCCTCATCCTGCGGCAGCACGACGCGGCCGTGGCCATAGATGCGATAGATCAGCGCCGGCTGATCAAAGGCGCAGAACATGATGGTGATGCGGCCATCGGCAGCCAGGTGGGCATGGGTTTCATTCCCGCTGCCGCCGAAATCGAGGTAGGCGCAGGTGTGGGGCGACAGCACGCGGAACGTGTCCATGCCCTTCGGGCTGAGATTGATGCGGGCATCAGCAGCCGCCGTGGCGACGAAGAACACCGGCTGGCGGCCAATGAAATCGGTGTGATCGGGGGTGATGTGATCAAAGAATTCCGACATGGCCCTGCCCCCGTCCCTGCCTCAGCCGCCGGTGCCGCCGACGGTCAATCCATCCACCAGCAACGTCGGCTGGCCAACGCCGGCCGGCACGCTCTGCCCGGCCTTGCCGCAGATGCCCACGCCTTCATCCAGCGCCATGTCGTTGCCGATGGCGCGCACCCGGGTCAGCACGTCCGGCCCGTTGCCGATCAGGGTCGCCCCCTTCAGCGGGCGGCCAAGCCGGCCATTTTGGATCTCATAGGCTTCGGTGCAGGTGAAGACGAACTTGCCGCTGGTGATATCGACCTGACCGCCGCCAAAGCTCTTGGCGTAAATGCCCTTCTTCACCGACGAGAGGATGGCGCCGGGATCCTCGCTGCCGCCCAGCATGAACGTGTTGGTCATCCGCGGCATCGGCGCATGGGCATAGGATTCGCGGCGGCCATTGCCGGTGGGCGCAACCTCCATCAGCCGGGCGTTGAGCCGATCCTGCATATAGCATTTCAGGATGCCATCCTCGATCAGCACGGTGCGGCCAGTGGGTGTGCCTTCGTCATCGATGGTCAGGCTGCCGCGCCGCTGATCCAGGCTGCCATCATCGACCACGGTGACGCCCGGCGCCGCCACGCGTTCGCCGATGCGGCCCGAAAAGGCGCTGGTGCCCTTGCGGTTGAAATCGCCTTCCAGCCCGTGGCCAATGGCTTCGTGGAGCAGGATTCCGGGCCAGCCGGGGCCGAGCACCACGGTCATCTCGCCGGCGGGCGCAGCCACGGCATCGAGATTGGTGAGCGCCTGCGCCAATGCAATATCGATGGCGCCCGACCAGGTCGCCTCGTCAAAAAGGCTGTCGTAGAGATAGCGCCCACCAAGGCCATGGAAGCCGTTTTCGCGGCGGCCATCCTTTTCGGTGACGATCTGCACGTTCAGGCGCACCAGCGGGCGCACGTCGCGCACCCGGCTGCCATCGCCGCGCAGGATTTCGACGACATTCCAGCTGCCAAGCAGGCTGGCCGAAACCTGGACCACGCGCGGATCACGGGCACGGGCGGCGGCATCGATCGCTTCCATCAGCGCGACCTTGGCCGAAAAATCGATGCCCGCCAGCGGGTTGGCATCGGTGTAGCGGCGTGCATTGGTGGGCAGGGCCGGCAGCGCGAGCGTGCCGCCATGGCCATCGCGCACCACCTTGATGGTGTCGGCGGCGCGGGCGATGGCGGCGTGGCTGAGATCATTGGCGTGGGCAAAGGCGGTCATCTCGCCAGCCACACCACGAAGGCCAAAGCCCTTCACCGTATCGAAACTGGCGGATTTCAGCCGGCCATCATCGAAGGCAAAGCTTTCCGACACGCCATATTGCAGGAACAATTCGCCATCATCACAGCCATTCAGGGCCTCGGCGACCTGGGCGGCGGTGCGATCGGGATCAAGCCCGGTATCGGCATAGAACAGCTGGTTGGCGTCGGGGGTCGTCATGATGTCGATATGGGCCAGCAGCGGCGAAAGGGAAAGGGGGGCGACAAAGCTGTCAGCGGGCCAGTCAGGTCAGGCAAACTTGCAGGTCAGGACCCAGCGCTCGTTGGCGCGGTCAAAGCTGATCCGGCTGCAATCATCCAGCACGTCGCGGCCGATCAGGATCCAGGGGTCGCGTCCGCGCTTCTTCCTGCGGTCGGCCGAAACGGTGATGGTGTCGGCATCGTCGCTGTCGGTGGAGGTGCCGCGCGCGGCAGCATCGATGCGGCGGGCTTCGGCTTCGGACACGCGCGCTCCCAACTGGCGCAGCGGCAGGCCGAGCAGCGTCGACCCGGTCCGCGGCTCCAGCCGCTGCCACGGCAGGGCGACGCCGGGAAACGGCCGCCAGTAACCGACCGCGTTGGCCCGCCGTGCCAGTCCGGCCGCGACCAGTGCCGCGCCGGCCCGGGCGTTCATCACCGTCGTCGGGCTGTTGAGTTCCAGGCTGATATCCACTTCTTCATCGCCCAGCCTTGTGGTGATGCCGGTCTCGCCGCTGCCTTTCTTTTTCAGGATCAGCGTCTGGCTGCCGGGCGGCGTGTCGCGCAGGATCACGTCGACGCGATCCGCCTTCAGGGCGCCCACCGTCAATATGCCGTCGGCGTCATCGGCAATGGCGCGACTGACCCAGATGGCCGGCACTTTCTTGGCCGGCAGGCCAGTGGGCGTGATGGAGGCGAGGTTGAAACGGAACGTCGCCTCCCCGCCGGGGATCATGGCATTCCTGAAGGTGCGCTTGCCCAGGAAGGGGAACGGCTTCAGCCCGGCACGCGTGGCCGGTGCCTGGTTCAGGATCAACGCGGTATCGAAACTGAGGGCGATGCGGATGTTGAGCGTGGCGTTCTTCACCGTCACCGGCAGATAGGGATTGCCGCCGGCCCCGGCCTTCAGCGTGAACACCGCCGGCGGCGCCGGTTTGGCTGCGGCCGGCAGGGCCAGCAGCAGCGCGACGGCGACAATTGCCCTCACCTCTTGTCGGCCGGGCCGCCCGCCAGGATGAAGCGGCGATCACAATAGCTGCAATCGGCAAAGCCCGGCGCGCCGATCTGGATCCACACGCGAGGGTGGCCGTCGCCGCCACGTTCGTCGCCATCGCAGAACACGCGGGCGGTATCGGCAACATAGGTTTCCGGCGCGGGACGGGCGAGAGCGTTGGTCGTCTTCATGGCCCGCTGTCTATCAGCGCGGCGCGGCAAAGTCATCATGGCGCAGTACGTCGCAACCGATCTGTCATGCCATTGTCACTGCCATGCAACCAGCGGGCGGCAAGGGCCGAATGCCTGCCGGCAGCACAAGGCCGCCGGCCCACAGGGGACCAAGTGATGCGCCGTTTTCTGATGCTGGCCAGCGCCAGCCTGCTGCCTGCCCTGCCCGCCATGGCTGCCAAAGAGCAGATGTCCGAATCGATCGGTGAGGAGATCGTGGTTACGGCGCAGAAATCGGAACAGAAACTCAACGACGTGCCCATCACCATCACCGCCTATACCGGTCGGTCGCTGCGCGAGATCGGCGTGACCCAGTTCGACCAGCTTGCGGCCTATGTGCCGGGGCTGAATGTGCAGGAGCAGTCACCCAACAATCCGGGGTTCGTGGTGCGCGGCATCACGTCGGACACGGGATCGGCGCAGGGGGCTCCGGCCGTCACCGTGTATCTGAATGGCGTCGACGTTTCGCGGTCACGCGGTTCGTACTTCGACCTTTACGATCTTGAGCGCGTGGAAGTCGTGAAAGGCCCGCAATCGACCCTTTTTGGCACCGCCGCTGCGGTGGGCGTGGTGAGCGTGATCACGGCCAAACCGCGTGCTGGCGTGTCAGGCGAGGTGCGCCTGGGCTATGGCAATTATGCCCAGCGCCGCATTGATGGCCATGTGAACATCGGCAACGACATCATCGCGCTGCGCGTGGCCGGGGCCATCAAGCTGCGCGACGGCGTGGTGGAGAATATCGCCGGGCGACCAGGCTCACAGACGCCCAATGGTCCACGCATCGATGATCTCAACGGCCAGGGCCAATATGGCGCGCGTGTGTCTCTGCGCTTCACCCCGACCCCCGATCTCACTGCCGATCTGGTGGCGACCTATGACGGCCAGCGCGCGCCGGGCACCGCCTTTACGTCGGGCACATTCGCGCCGACCGGGGGCAGCACCAGCCCGTACAGCTTCAAGGAGATTTCGGGATCGCCATTCAGCCTCACGGCTCTGGGCGCAGACCAGCCGAGCCTGAAGCGCAATGTCTACGACCTCAACCTGACAGTGAATGCGCGGCTGAGCGACGCGTGGAGCATCACTACAATCGCCGGCTATCGCAATTTCGACAGCCTGGAGGTGTTTGACGCCGATGGCACCCAGGCCTGGTTTCTGGAATTCGCTGAAGATGCGCGTGGCGAGCAGTTGAGCATGGAAGCACGCACCAATTTCGAGAGCGACGTGGTGCGCGGATTCTTTGGTGCCAACTATTTCGCCGAAACCGGTTTCCAGGCGGTGCCGTTCAGTTCTGAAGAAGGCATCTTCCTGCAGTGCGCGGCGCGGGTGGTGCCTGGGCTGGCGTGCATCAATCCCGCGACGGGCGCCGTCGATGCGGCACGCGCGACCGCGATCCTCAGCGGCGGACGCGTTTCCCAGCTGCCCTATGCTGCCGAACTGTTCCGCAATGCGGCCGACATCACCAGTTTCAGCCTGTTCGCCGACGTGACGCTGATCCCGCTGCCGCGGCTGGAAATCAACCTTGGCGGCCGCTGGCTGACCGAGGATCGTGACAGCTTCATCTCGACGCGCATTCCCAATGCGGTGCTGACCGGTGGCCCCCTTGTGCCGGGCGGCATCGACACGGCGGGCCAGCAGCTCGGTGCGTCTGGCCGGTTCGACGCGTTCCTGCCGCGCGCGAACATCCTGTATCGCATTACCGACAGCGTGAATCTTTATGCCACCTATTCGCGCGGCCGCCGATCGCCGGTGGTGCAGGTGAACGCCGGGCGGGTGGGCGGCGTGCTCGCGCCGGCGGTGCGCGTGTTCCCGGCGGAAATCCTCGACAATTACGAAGCCGGGGTAAAGGGCACGCTGGGCAAGCTGAATTTCAGTGTTGGCGCCTACATCATCAAGTACAAGGATTTCCAGATTTCGGTGCCGCAGCAGGGTGCGCCGGCGCTGATCGTCAACGCCGATGCCACCAACAGGGGGGTGGAGGCCGAATTCAGCCTGACCCTTTCGGACAATGTGCGTCTGTTCGCCAACGGCGCCTATATCGATGCGCGTGTGAACGATGATCCGCGTTTCGGTGCTTTTGCCGGCGACCGGTTCCGCCTGCAATCGGAATGGCAGGGTTCAGCCGGCGCCAATCTGCGCCTGCCGCTGGGCGGCGAGGTGGAATTGTTTGCCAATCCAAACGTCACCCACCGCTCGAGCCTGTTCTTCGAACTGCCCAACAACCCGGTGACGAGCCAGGGCCCGGTGACCCTGGTCAACCTGCGCGCCGGGGTTCGCAACCGGGAGGGTCGCTGGGAAATCATCGGATTTGCCACCAATCTGTTCGACAGGAACTATCTGCTGGATGCCGGCAACACCGGAGGCGCGTTCGGTATTCCCACGTTCATCCGCGGCCTGCCGCGCCTGATCGGGGTGGAAGCCGTCGCCCGCTTCTGATCGCCGTGGGGCAAGGGGGCGCACCTCCCCTTGCCCCACCTTGTCGCCCGGTCTATCGCCAAGACCATGAGCGAGCCTGCGATCAGCCTGAGGGGCCTGACCAAGACCTATGCCGGCGGCAAGCAGGCGCTGAAGGGGATCGATCTCGACATCCCGCGGGGGAGCATCTTTGGCCTGCTTGGCCCCAATGGCGCAGGCAAATCGACGACGATCAATATCCTTGCCGGGCTGGTGAACAAGACGACGGGATCGGCGCGGATCTGGGGTTTCGACATCGACGAGCATCCGCGCAACGCAAAGGCCAGCATCGGCATCGTGCCGCAGGAACTGGTGTTCGATGCCTTCTTCACGCCGTTTGAAACGCTGGAATTGCAGGCGGGGCTGTTCGGCGTGCCCAGGGAGCGTCGGCGCAGCATGGAATTGCTGAAGGCGGTGCGGCTGGACGACAAGGCGCATGTCTACTCGCGCACGCTGTCGGGCGGGATGAAGCGGCGCCTGCTGGTGGCCAAGGCGCTGGTGCACACGCCGCCAGTGCTGGTGCTGGATGAACCGACCGCCGGTGTTGATATCGAGCTGAGGCAATTGCTGTGGGATTATGTGCGCGAACTGCACGCGGCCGGCACCACGATCGTTCTCACCACCCATTACCTGGAAGAGGCCGAAAGCCTGTGCGACCGGATTGCCATCATCAACCACGGCCAGGTGGTGGCAAATGACGATACGCAGAAATTGCTGGGCACAACCGGGGACAAGCTGCTGGACGTGATCATCGATCGCGATCTGGACGTGCCGCCGCCGATTCCGGCCTGCAAGTCGGTGGAGTTGAAGGACGGCCGGCGCCTGCTGATCAGTTTCGACAAGCGCACCACCAATGCCGGCGCCGTGCTGGCCGGGCTGGCCGCGGCAGGCATCGGCGTGGTGGACGTTTCGACCCGCGAGGCCGATCTGGAGGACGTGTTCCTGGAGCTGACGAGTGGCAAAGCCGCCGCCTGAAGCGCGCCTGTTCGACGCCATCGTGATCGGATCAGGTGCGGCCGGGCTGACGGCAGCGTTGCACCTGGCCGAACATGGCCGCGTGGCAGTGCTGGCCAAGGGCGGGCTGGCCGATGGATCGACGGCGTGGGCGCAGGGCGGCATCGCGGCCGTGCTGGACGCGGGCGATACGGTCGAAGCACACGTGGAAGACACGATGGTGGCCGGCGCCGGCCTCAATTACCGCGCCACCGTGGAATATGTTGCCGCCAATGCCAGCGCGGCCATCGACCGGCTGGCGGCGCTTGGCGTGCCGTTCAATCCCGGCGAAACGGTTTCAGAACGCTGGCACCTGACCCGCGAAGGCGGTCACAGCCATCGCCGCATTGTCCATGTTGATGATGCCACCGGCTGGGCCGTCAGCCAGGCGCTGATCCGCGCGGCGCAGGCCCATCCCAACATATCGCTGATCCCGCACATGGCGGCGCTGGATCTGATCACCCACCGCCACGTGATCGGGACGCGTTTTCCGGATCGGCGCTGCCACGGGGTCTATGCGCTGGACGTGAAGAAGCGGCGCGTGGTGCGCTTCGTTGCACCGGCCACCGTGCTGGCGACGGGCGGCGCGAGCCGGGTCTATCTCTATTCCACCAACCCGGACGGCGCGACCGGTGACGGGATCGCGATGGCCTGGCGCGCCGGCTGCCGGGTTTCCAACATGGAATTCAATCAGTTCCACCCCACCTGCCTGTTCCACCCGCAAGTGCGGAATTTCCTGATCACCGAAGCGGCGCGCGGTGAAGGCGGGCAATTGAAACTGCCCGATGGCACCCGCTTCATGCAGCGTTATGATGATCGGCTGGAACTGGCCCCGCGCGACGTGGTGGCCCGCGCCATCGATGCCGAAATGAAGCGGCTGGGCCTGGCCCACGTGCTGCTGGACCTGACGCACCTGGGGGCCGATTTCGTGCGTGGCCATTTTCCCACCATCCACGCCCGGCTGCTTGAGCTCGGCATCGACTGCACCCAGGTGCCAATTCCGGTGGTGCCGGCGGCGCATTACAGTTGTGGCGGCGTGATGGTCGATCTGGATGGCCGCACCGATCTTGCCGGGCTGTGGGCGGCTGGCGAAGTGACGCAAAGCGGCCTCCATGGCGCCAACCGGCTGGCATCGAACAGCCTGCTGGAATGCCTGGTGTTCGGTCAGGCGGTGGCCGATGACATCGTGGCGCAACCAGTGCTGGAACCACCGCCCGTCAAGCCGTGGGATGAAAGCCGCGTCACCGACAGTGATGAAAACGTCGTTATCGCCCACAATTGGGACGAACTGCGGCGCACCATGTGGGATTATGTCGGCATCGTCCGCACCGACAAGAGGCTGGAACGCGCCGCCCATCGCGTGATGAACCTGCGCCGCGAAGTGCAGGATTATTACGGCAATTTCCGCATCACCGCCGATCTGATCGAATTGCGAAACCTGGTGACTGTGGCCGATCTGATCGTGCGATCGGCACGCATGCGGCACGAAAGCCGCGGGCTGCACTTCAGCACGGATTATCCCGGCATACTGGCCGAGGCAGTCGACAGCGTGCTTGATCCCGAAACGCCGCGCGAAACCTGAGCCCGATCAGGCGGCAGCGGCGGGCTGGGTGGCTGGAAACTGCTGTGGCGCCCCGAACAGCGCGCCTTGCAGCAGATCGCAATTCATCCGCACCAGCAACTGGCGCTGGGCCTCGTCCTGCACGCCTTCGGCCACCACCTGCTTGCCCATGCTGTGCGCCAGATCGATGGTGGCGCGCACCACCTGCTGGCTGCCGGCGGAATCGGCCAGGCGGGCGACAAAACCGGCATCGATCTTGACGATGTTGGCCGGCACATCACGCAACTGGATCAGGCTGGCGTGGCCGGTGCCGAAATCATCGAGCGCGACATTGACGCCGGCGTCGCGCAGGCATTCCAGCGCCTCCACCAGCGCATCGCCCAGCCCGCCCATCACCACGGTTTCAGCAACCTCCACCACCAGCGAATGCGGCGGCAGGCCATGCTGGGCAAGCTGATCGAGGATGGCGACGGCGGCGCCCGTGCCCTGCAACTGGCCGCCAGCGAAATTGACCGCCATCAGCAGATCCTCGCCGCCGGCCCGCAGCAGAGCGGATTGCGCCAGCGCAGAGTGCAGCGCGAGAGTCTGCAATGCCGGTTGCAACATGGCATCGCGCATCACGTCAGCGAAATCGGCCGGGGCCAGCAGGCCCAGGCGTGGATGCTGCCAGCGCAGCAGCACTTCATGGCCGACCAAAGCGCCGTCGTTGCGGACCATCTTGAGATAATGCGGCTGGAACTGGCCATTGGCGAGACCAACCCGGGCTTCGGCCAGCAGGCGCGAACGCGCATCCGCCTCGTCAGCCATGGTCGCATCATAGCTGCGCCAGCAGCCGCGGCCAGCGGCCTTGGCGCGATACAGCGCCAGATCAGCCTGCTTGAAGATGCGCGCAAGCGGCATGCGGCCATCGTCGGACGAGGCATGGCCGGCGCACATCGAGATGGTGAGCGTGTGGCCGGAATGGCGCAGCGGTGCCCCGGACGACAGGGCGATCATCTGGCGCACCGCGGCCAGGCGCTCCCGCGCCGGGCCAACCAGCAGGATGACGAATTCATCGCCGCCCACGCGGGCAATGCTGGCATCGGGGCCGGCGGCCGCCGTCAGGCGCTCGCCCACCGCCACGATCAGCGCGTCGCCAGCATCGTGGCCAGCCATGTCATTCGTCTGCTTGAGGAAATCGATATCGACCGCGATCACGTCGATGCCGGCGGCATGGGACATTGGCTGTTCCAGCATATTCTGGAACAGGGCGCGGTTGCCAAGGCCGGTCAACGGATCGGTGGTGGCAACACGAAACAGCGTATCGCGTTCGGCATCGGCAGCATCGGCATCGCGGCGCAGCTGGCGGAAGCGATCGGCAATGGCGAGGCTGAGCAGCAGCGATTCCCAGCCCATTGCAGCAAAGCCGGCGAGATCCACCGCGTCGTCCTGCGGCAGCAGTCCCATGTTGCGGAAGATGCGGAGCACCATCACCGCCAGCACCGGCAGCCAGCCGGCGAGATAATACCAGATCGCCCGGCTGCCGCGCAGACTGGCATAACCCGAGCCAACGATCAGCGTGAGGGTGATGGTGACCATCGCCCCGTTGAGCAGGCGATCGCCAAGGGCCGCCGGAAACAGCGTGTCGAACGCCGCAACCACCGCGGCCAGCGCCACGGCCATGCCAGCCAGCTGCCCGAAATCGACCAGACGCTTGGGCAGCTTGTCCTTTTCGATGAGCGCAAAGAAAAAGGCCGCGCCTGAAACGACAATCAGGCCCAGCAGCAAATAGAAGGTTCGCACCGATGCCGGGCCGGCCATGAACGGGAACAGGGTGAGGATCGCCCCCGTCCACACCAGCAGGTAGGCCATGCACCCCGCCAGCCAAACGACATACCAGCGCTGGAACGCCGTTCTGAGCCAGGTGAGCAGGAACATGTTGTAGATGAAGGCGGAAAACAGCACCCCGACGACCAGCGTGACCTGCACCGACCAGCGCAGCACGAAGGCATCATGGCCAGGTTCGTCCATGGCCTTGACGCTTCGCATCAGGCCCGGTGCATCGATGTCGCGATAACCGATGGCAACGCTGCTTATGTCGCGGCCCGCAACGGGCACCTTGAAACGCAGATTGTTGCCGAGTGTCCAGTTGCCGGCCAGATCATATTGGCCGCGCCGCACGACGCTGGTGCCATCGCGATGGGTCACGCGCACTTCGATGGCGGAAAAGCGGACGTTGTCGACAACCAGGTTCCAGTCTGCCGGCATCCGCACGAGCCCCGCCGGATCAACCCGGAACCAGGTCCAGCGCCCGTTGTCTGGCGCGGCGGTGACGCCAGCACCACAATCGGCGTTGTGGCAGGCCTGATCCTGGGCAAACGGCAGTTGTGCGATTTCGGCTCGCGCCGGTGCCGCCACCAGCGCAAGGAGCACGCCCACGGCCAGCACGATCAAACCCCATGACCGGCGGACATAGAGCGGAAGCCGGCCCGTGCGAGCCGGTTTTGGGATGCTGCTGTCGTGCAACATTCCGACCATTCGTCTTCCCTCGTCAGTGACGACAGTAAGACAAAACAGTGAAGGATCAATTACTTTGCGGAAATCACACGGATTTAAAGGGAATCCGGCGCGATTTTCAGCCCATCAACTGCCTGACATCGGTGAGTCGGCCCGTAACGGCTGCAGCAGCAGCCATGGCCGGAGACAAAAGATGGGTGCGCGAGCCCGGTCCCTGCCGGCCGACAAAGTTGCGATTCGAGGTGCTGGCGCAGCGTTCGCCGGCGGGCACCTGATCCGGGTTCATGCCCAGGCACATCGAACAGCCCGGTTCGCGCCATTCAAAACCGGCTTCGGCGAAGATACGATCAAGGCCTTCGGCTTCGGCCTGGCGCTTGACCAGGCCCGATCCCGGCACCACCAGCGCCTGCCGCACATTGCCCGCCACGCGCCGGCCCTTCACCACTTCGGCGGCAACGCGCAGATCCTCGATACGGCTGTTGGTACAACTGCCGATGAAGATATTCTCCACCGTCACGTCTTCCAGCCGGGTGCCGGGTGTCAGCCCCATGTAATCCAGGCTCTTGACCGCCGCCATGCGCTTGCCTTCGTCGGCAAAACTGGCGGGATCGGGCACGGTGCCGGTGATGGCCACCACGTCTTCCGGGCTGGTGCCCCAGGTGACGAGCGGCGCGATGGCGCTGCCGTCAATCTCGATCACCTTGTCATACACGGCACCGGGATCGGTCTTCAGCGTCTGCCACCAGGCCAGCGCGGCATCCCAGGCAGCGCCGGTCGGCGCGCGCGGGCGACCGCGCACATAATCGAAGGTCTTTTCATCCGGCGCGATCAGGCCGGCGCGGGCCCCGGCTTCGATCGCCATGTTGCACAGCGTCATGCGGCCTTCCATCGACAGGGCTTCGATGACCGGGCCGGTATATTCGATGACATGGCCGGCGCCGCCGCCTGATCCCAGCACGCCGCACACCGCCAGCGCGACATCCTTGGCGCTGACCGAGAAGCCAAGGCTGCCGGTGACGCGCACTTCCAGCGACTTCGACTGCCGCAGCAGCAGCGTCTGGGTGGCAAACACATGCTCCACTTCCGACGTGCCGATACCGAACGCCAGCGCCCCGAAGGCGCCGTGGGTAGCGGTGTGGCTGTCGCCGCACACCATGGTGACGCCGGGCAGCGTGAAGCCCTGTTCGGGGCCGATGACGTGGACGATGCCCTGTTCCGGCGCGTCGATACTGTAGAGCTCGACACCGAAATCGCGGCAGTTGGTCACCAGCGCTTCCAGCTGCGCCTTCGACATCGGGTCCTGGATCGGCAGGCGGCGATCCGTGGTGGGCACGTTGTGATCGGGCACCGCCAGCGTCAGATCGGGGCGGCGCAGCCTGCGCCCGGCCAGCCGCAGCGCCTCGAACGCCTGCGGGGTCGTCACTTCGTGGATCAGGTGGCGATCGATGAAGATCAGCGCAGTGCCGTCATCAAGCGTCTTGACGACATGATCGTCCCAGATCTTCTGGTAAAGGGTGCGCGGGCTCATGGCGCCGGCTGTGCCAAGCCTGCGCTGCAAAATCCAGCGACATTTCGGCACGCCGGTGGTCGGGCGCGGGCTGGAACCCACATTTCGGGCCTTTCCAATTTTGACACAGTTGACGAGTCGCAGTTTGAAAATCGCGATTCCGAAGCCTCAGACGATGGGACGCGCCCGCAACATCGGGCCAGCCATGATGACAGGATCCTTGCCTGTAGGACAGACGGTCATGCCCGCCCGGCGATCTCGCCCAGCGCGGCGATGAAGCGGTCCACTTCATCCAGGCTGTTGTAATGGGTGAACCCCACCCGCACCGCGCCGCGCTCCTTCACGCCCAGCACACCCGCCGGCTCCCACGCGTAATAATAGCCGTTCCAGACGAAGATGTTGCGGTCCGCCAGCGCCTGCGCCACCTCCGTGCTGCCCTTGCCGGCCAGTTCGAAGGTGAAGGTGGCGACGCGCTCGTGCAGGCGGTTGGCATTGGCAATGCCGTGCAGGGTCACGCCCGGCACGGTGGCGATCCCGGCGAGGAAGCGGCGCATCAGTTCGGTTTCGTGCGCCTGTGCAGCCGCCAGCCCGGCAACAAGGCGCTGCCGCAAGGGCGCGTCAGGGGCGATGGCACCGGCCAGTTCGCCCAGCCAGGCCAGATGCTGGATCGCGGCGGTGGTGCCGGCCATCGCCTCGAAACTGGGCGTGCCGGGCATCAGGCGGGTGGGCATGACGTCGGCAGACGGCCGCACCTTCAGCGGGCGGATCAGGCCCTGCAGGCGCTTTGACACATAGGCCATGCCCAGATGCGGGCCAAAGAACTTGTAGGCCGATGCCGACAGCAGATCGCAACCGATTGCCTGCACATCCAGCGCCATGTGGGGTGCGGACTGGACGGCATCGACGATGCTGACAGCGCCCACGCGCCGGGCGGCGGCACAGACGGCGGCGACATCGTTGACGGTGCCGAGGAAATTGCTGGCATGGCCCACCGCAACGGCGCGGGTGCGGCTGTCGATCAGCTGGTCCAGCGTCTCCAGTTTGAAAGCGAACGTGTCGCGATCCCATTCCAGAAAGCGCACCTCCACCCCGCGCGCCTCGGCCGCCTGCAGCCAGGGCGAGACATTGGCATCGTGATCCATGCGGGTGAGCAGGATATTGTCGCCCGCCTGCCAGTTCGCGGCGATCAGCGGCGCCATCTGGAAGAAGATGCTGGTGGTGTTCATGCCGAAGATCACTTCATCGTCGGCACAGTGGAAGAAGGCGGCGGCACTGGCGACGGCGGTATCGGCAATCACGCCGGTCTGCACAGAAGTGCGGAACAGGCCGCCATCGTTGGCGCAGGCGCCGATCATGACATCGCGCATGGCATCGATCACGCGGCCCGCCACCTGCGTGCCGGCGGGTGCATCGAGATAGAGGCGGGGCGCACCGGCATCGGTGAGGGCCAGCGCCGGGAAGGCAGCGCGCACGGTGTCGATCGGCAGCATCATTCGTCGTCCAGAAGAGGCAGTTGCACCTGGTTGGCCGGCGGCACCAGGCCAAGATGTTTCCACGCCGGGCCGTTCAGCATCCGTCCCCGCGCGGTGCGGGCGACAAGGCCCTGCTGGATCAGGAAGGGTTCCACCACATCCTCCAGCGTGTCGCGCGCTTCCGAAAGGCCGGCAGCCAGCGTTTCGATGCCGACCGGCCCGCCGCGATAGAGATCGGCGATCATCATCAGATAACGGCGGTCCATGGCATCAAGGCCAAGGCTGTCGACCTCCAGCCGGCTGAGTGACTGATCGGCAAGGCGTGCCGTCACTTGCCTGCCGCCGGCAAAATCGCGCACGCGCCGGAGCAGACGGCCGGCGATGCGCGGCGTGCCGCGGGCGCGGGCGGCAATCTCGCGCGCGCCTTCCGGCGTGATGGCCAGTTCCAGCAGCCGGGCGGCACGGGTGACGACCTGCTCCAGTTCATCGACCGAGTAGAAGTTGAGCCGCAGTGGAATGCCGAAACGGTCACGCAGCGGGGTGGTCAGCAGGCCGGCGCGGGTGGTGGCGCCAACCAGGGTGAAGGCGGGCAGATCGATACGGACCGAACGCGCCGACGGGCCTTCGCCGATCATGATGTCGAGCACCCGATCTTCCATCGCCGGGTAGAGGATTTCCTCGACGGCCGGCGACAGGCGGTGGATTTCATCGATGAACAGCACATCGTGCGGTTCGAGATTGGTGAGGATGGCCGCCAGATCGCCGGCCTTGGCAATCACCGGGCCCGACGTGGCGCGAAAGCCGACACCAAGTTCACGGGCCACGATCTGCGCCAGCGTCGTCTTGCCGAGGCCGGGGGGCCCGTGCAGCAGCACATGGTCCATCGCCTCGCCCCGGCCGCGCGCGGCGGCAACGAACACGCCCAGATTTTCGCGCAGCGCTGCTTGCCCGATGAACTCGTCCAGCCCCTTGGGCCGCAGGGCGGCGTCGATATCGTCGGGGCGACGTTGCGGAGACAGGTCGGCGGTCATCTGGGCCCAGCCTTACCGCGCACTCTTCTTCAGCGCCACACGCACCACATCGTTGAGGCCCGCCCCCTCGCCCAGTTCGGCCAGTGCCTCGGCGACGGCACGGCTGGCGTCCATCGGCTTGAAGCCCAGCGCCGCCAATGCGGCCATCGCGTCATCGGTGAGGCGCGCCCCCGTCTGCACCGGCAGCGGTGCCCCGGCGGCGACGGCGACAGCGCCCATCTTGCCCTTCAGCTCGTTGGCGATGCGCTGCGCCAGTTTCGGCCCAACACCGTTGGCGCGCGCCAGTGACGCCGAATCGCCGGCCGCGACCGCGTGGGCGACCTGATCGGGTGTGAGCACCGACAGGATGTTCAACGCCACCCGCCCGCCGACGCCCTGCACCGTGATCAAAGCGCGGAAGGCAGCGAGTTCATGTTCCGTCGGGCAGCCGAACAGGGTGATCGCATCCTCGCGCACCTGGGTTTCAATGTGCAGCGCCACGGGCTGTCCAACCGACAAGGCCGACAAGGTGCGGGTGGAGGCCTGGACGAGATAGCCGACGCCATTCACGTCAACGATCAGCGCGTCGGCCGACACGCTGTCCACCAGGCCCTTCAGGCGTGCGATCATATGAGGCCCCTCCCCCGGCTCGCCCCCAGATGCGCGTGGGCGATGGCGATGGCAAGCGCATCAGCAGCATCGGCACCCACCACCTTCACGCCGGGCAGCAGCCGTTCCACCATGGCCTGCACCTGCGCCTTGTCGGCAGCGCCGGTGCCGGTGAGCGCCTTCTTCACCAGCCGCGTCGCATATTCCTCGACCGGCAGGCCGGCGCGCGCCGCCGACAGCAGCACCACGCCGCGCGCCTGGCCCAGTTTCAGCGTCGATTGCGGGTTGGCGTTGACGAACACCTCCTCCACCGCCGCTTCGGTCGCGCCATTCTGGGCGATCACCGCCATCAAGCCGTCGTGCAGCGCCAGCAACCGATCCGCCATCGCCGCGCTGGCCGGCGTCTTCACCGTGCCGTGGGCAACATGGGCGATGCGATTGCCGTCTGCCCGGATCACGCCCCACCCGGTGGCGGCAAGACCCGGATCGAGGCCGAGGATGATCCTCACCGCGCCCCGGCGCTGCCCAGCGTCACGAAGCTTTCGCTGCGCAGTTTCCAGCCCTTCGGCGTTGGCACCCACATCGCGAGATACTCGCCGTGCAGGCGGCCATTGACGCTGCCGCCCGACCAGTGGCCACGTTCCATGGCGCGTTCGGGCGGGTTGGCGATGGTGATCACATCGGGCGTGCGGACAAAGCCCAGAAAGCCCGGCTGCTTGAAGGCGCGGGCGAAATAGTCGGTCATGGCATCGGCGCCGACGATCGCCTCTCCGGTGCTGCCGGCGATGCCAACGTACGTCTCGTCAAAGGCGGCGCGCACGCCGGCCACATCGCGGGCGGCAATGGCGGCGTTATAGGCCGCGCGCGCGGCGCGGATGTCGGCTTCGGACGCCGCGGCAGGGGTGGCCATGATCATTGCGAGCGCGGCCAGTGCTGCCCTCACAGGGCTGCCAGCACGTCTTCGGGCACGTCGTAATTGCCCCAGACGCTGGCCACGTCATCGTCATCGTCCAGCTTGTCGATCAGCTGCATCAATTGCGCCGCATCGTCACGGCCGACGCTGACCATCAGGCCCGGCTTCCACGCCAGCTTGATGGCTTCGGCCTCGCCCAGCACGGCTTCCAGTGCCTTGGCGGTTTCGTGCAGGCCGTCGATGGCCGTCCAGATCTCGTGGTTGTCCTCGCTCGACTGCACGTCGTCAGCGCCGGCTTCCAGCGCGGCTTCGAACACGGCGTCGGCGCTGCCGGCCTTGGCGGGATAGACGATCAGGCCCAGCCGCTCGAACCCGTGGGACACGCTGCCCGAAGCGCCGAGGTTGCCGCCATTCTTGGCCATGATGGTCCGCACGTTGGTGGCGGTGCGGTTGCGATTGTCGGTGAGGGTTTCGATGATCAGCGACACGCCGCCGGGGCCGAAGCCTTCGTACCGCACCTCTTCATAGACCGCGGTGTCGTTGCCCTGGCTCTTGTCGATGGCGCGCTGGATATTGTCCTTGGGCATGCCTTCCGACCGGGCGGCGAGCACGGCGGCGCGCAGGCGCGGATTGTTGGCCGGATCGGGCATCCCCATCTTGGCCGCGACGGTGATTTCGCGGCTGAGCTTGGAAAACAGGGCGCTGCGCTTTTTGTCCTGCGCGCCCTTCCGGTGCATGATGTTCTTGAATTTGCTGTGACCGGCCATGATGCTTCGTTCGCTGCTGAAACTGTGGCCGCGGCCTTAGCAACAGCGCCGGCAAACGGCAATCAGGCGAGCTTCACAGCCGTGCCGACCGCACCCACCATCAGCATCGAATCCGATGCGCCCAGCGCGGCATAGCTGATCTGCACACCGATCACGGCGTCGGCACCCATGGCGATCGCCCGGTCGGCCATCTCGCGCAGCGCCTCTTCGCGCGCCCCCTGCATCACTTCCTCATACGCGCCCGACCGGCCGCCGACGATGTCGCGGATGCCGGCAAAGATGTCGCGGAAGATGTTCGCCCCCATGATCGCCTCGCCGGCGACGACGCCCAGATACTGGGTCGCCATGCGGCCTTCGACGGTGGGGGTGGTGGTGACGATCAGTTCGGCCATCATCGCTCTCCCGGTCAGTTGAGGCTGGCAATCGCCTGTTTCAGCATCACGCCGCACAGATGGGCGCGATAGTCGGCGCTGGCATGGATATCGCTGTTGAGATCGTCCGCCGGCATTGCCAGCGCTGCCGTGTCAGCGCCCGCCGCCAGCGCGGCTTCGGCCTCGGCCCAGCGGAACACGCCCGGCCCGGCCCCGGTGACCGCCACGCGCCAGCCCGCAGCATGGCGGGCAACATACACGCCAACAATGGCATAGCGCGACGCCGGATGGCGGAACTTGGCATAGGCCGATTGCTGCGGAATGGCGAAGCCGACACGGGTGATGAGTTCGCCATCGGCGAGCGCGGTCGCAAACATGCCCTGGAAGAAATCATCGGCCGCGTGGGACCCGCGATCGGTTTCGATCACCGCATCCAGCGCCAGCGCGACGGCGGGATAATCGGCAGCCGGATCATTGTTGGCCAGGCTGCCGCCAATCGTGCCGCGATTGCGAACCTGTGCGTCACCAATCATGCCGGCCAGGCTGGCGAGGCCCGGAATGGCGGTGGCACCGGCAGCCACGTCGGCATGGGTCGTCATCGCGCCGATCCACAGCCGGCCATCGGCAGACGTGATGCCGGAAAGGCCCACCCGGCCGAGATCGACCAGCGCATCAGGCATCCTGAGCCGCGATTTCATCGCCGGGATCAGCGTGTGGCCGCCAGCGACATAGGCAGCCTCTCCGCCCTCACCCATGAAGGCGGCGGCGGCATCGGCAACATTGGCCGGACGGTGGAGCGCGAAATCACGCATGGGCCGCACCCTCCATCGCGGCGGCGCCGGCGACGATGGCCTTCACGATGTTGATGTAGCCGGTGCAGCGGCAGAGATTGCCCTCCAGCTCGTGCGTCACCAGTTCCGGGGTCAGCCTGGTGCCGTGCTTCCTGACCATCTCCATGCCCGCCATCACCATGCCCGGCGTGCAGAACCCGCACTGCAGGCCATGAGCCTCGCGAAAGGCCTGCTGCATCGGATGCAAGGCCTCTGGCGTGCCAAGGCCTTCGATGGTGGTGATCGCCATGCCTTGCGCCTGCGCCGCCAGCATCGTGCAGGCCTTCACGGCGCGGCCATCAACCAGCACGTTGCAGGCGCCGCACTGGCTGGTGTCACAGCCGATGTGGGTGCCGGTCAGCGCCAGCGTGTCACGCAGCACCTCGACCAGCAGGCTGGCGGCCGGCACATCGACATCATGCTGCTGTCCGTTGATCGCAAGCGTCATCTGCATCGGCAAAACCCTCTGTTCGGCACCCAGCCTATCGCGGCCTTGGCCAACCCGCAATCAGGCCGAAGCTCAACCGGCGCGCGACGCCATCATCGCCTTCAGCCCTTCGGCCTGTTCGGCGACGGCCTGCGCGCCCAGCGCACTGGCCTTGGCCCGCGCCCACCACGCCGCCAGCCCCGGCTGCGCCGCGATCAACGCCTTGGTCGGCATCGGGCCATCCAGCGCATCCAGGAAGAAGAACAGCGGGATCAGCGCCGCATCGGCCAGGGTGAAGCTGCTGCCAAAGGCAAATTCATCATCGGCACTGCGATAATGCTCGATGTAGCCCAGCGCCTCGCCCATGCCCTTCAGGGCGTCGGGCACGCCGGCAGGGTTTTCGCGGCCACGGAACAGGCCGCCCAGATTGGGGACGACATAGGTATCGGCCAACCGCACCAGCAGGCGCACCTTCGCAGCCGCCCTGGCGTCATCCGGCACCATCTTCGGCCCGGGCAGCGCCGCATCCAGATACTCGGCGATCACCTGGCTTTCCGGCAGGGCCAGATCCCCATCGACCAGCAACGGCATCTTCCCCGTCGGGCACAGCGCCAGATATTCCGGGCTCTTGATGCCGCCTTCGAACAGGGCCAGCGTCACCTCCGCGCCCTTGGCACGGCTGACAAGCAGCGGCCGCATCACGAACGGCGACAATTTCCCGCCATACAGGATCATGGTTTTCCCCCCGGATTAGAGGCCGATCGCGGCCCTGTAGGTTTCCAGCAGCGCCTCGGCTTCCTGCCGCGCTGCCGTTTCCATCTTCCGCAGCCGCACCAGCGTCTTCATCGTCTTGATATCGAAACCGGTCGCCTTGGCCTCGGCATAAACATCCTTGATGTCGTCGGCGATGCCCTTCTTCTCGTCTTCCAGCGTTTCGATGCGTTCGATGAACAGGCGCAGCTGGGTGGCAGACACGTTCTCGCTGCCGGTGATGGTCTCGTCGCTCATGAAGGTCCCTGTTGGTCAGTTCCGTGGCGGCAGCGGTTACCGGACGGCTTCGTTCTTCGCCAGCGATTCGGCCATGCGGTCGAGCTGTTCCTGCGTTGCCGGCTGCTGGTGCTGCGCCTTCCATTCGGATTGGGTCATGCCATAAACATGGGTGCGGCCCTCGTCCTTCGACAGGCTCAGCCCGCGCTTTTCCGCCTCTTCGTGCAGCCAGTCGCCCAGGCAGTTGCGGCAGAAACCGCCCCAGCCCATCAGATCGATGTTCTGGACGTCGGTGCGCTGGGCAAGGTGCAGCATCAGCCGGCGAAATGCCGCCGCCTCAAGCTGTTCCCGCACTGCATCATCGGCAAGGATCGTCATTTGCATGGCTTTCGGCTGTGGCCCTTTGCCGCAACCGCCGCTATCGTGGCGCTGCAAAACAAGGGCAAGTGATGAGCCGACATCTTCAACCAAGGGCGCGCCGGGTCAAGGTGCTGGCGACGCTGGGGCCGGCGTCCAGTGACGGGGCGATGATCAGCCAGCTTCACGCCGCCGGTGCCGACGCCTTTCGCGTCAACATGAGCCACGGCAGCCATGAAAGCCAGGGTGCGCTGATTGCCGCCGTGCGCGCTGTCGAAAAGGCCAATGGCCGGCCGATCGCGATCCTTGCCGACCTGCAGGGGCCGAAACTGCGCGTCGGCCGCATCACAGGTGGCAGTGCCGACCTGGTGAAGGGCCAGAATTTCCGCTTTGACCGCCGCGCCGCCGCTGGTGACGCCACCCGCGCCTGCCTGCCGCACAAGGAAATCTTTGCCGCCCTGCGCCCCGGCGCGCGCGTGCTGGTTGATGACGGCAAGATCGTGCTGCGCGCCGTGACCGTGACCAGCGACGCCATCGATTGCGTGGTAGAGGTGCCGGGCACGATCAAGGACAACAAGGGCGTCAACGTGCCCGACGTGGTGGTGCCGCTGCCGGCGCTCACCGCCAAGGATCGCAGCGATCTGGAATTCGCGCTGGATTGCGGGGTGGACTGGATCGCCCTGTCGTTCGTGCAGCGCCCCGAGGACGTGGCCGAAGCCCGCACACTGATCGGCGGGCGCGCCGCACTGCTGGCCAAGATCGAGAAGCCGGCGGCGCTGGAACGGCTGGAGGAAATCCTGGAAATCGCCGACGCGGTGATGGTGGCGCGCGGCGATCTGGGCGTGGAACTGCCGCCACAAAGCGTGCCGCCGGCGCAAAAGCGCATCGTCGCCATGGCGCGCGGGCTGGGCAAGCCGGTGGTGGTGGCCACCCAGATGCTCGAATCGATGATCACCAGCCCAAGCCCGACCCGCGCCGAAGTGTCGGACGTGGCGACTGCCATCTATGATGGCGCCGATGCGGTGATGCTGTCAGCCGAAAGCGCTGCCGGGCAGTTCCCGGTGGAGGCCGTGACCATGATGGACGCCATCGCGGCGCAGGTGGAGGCTGACCCCGGCTATTATGGCCGCGTTCACTATACCGAGGTCGCGACGGGGCGTTCGACGGCGGCGGCAATCACGGCGGCAGCAGCCGACATCAGCGGCGCCATCGGGGCCCGGGCCATCGCCTGTTTCACCATTTCGGGATCGACGGCAGGCCGCGCCGCGCGCGAGCGGCCATCGGTGCCGGTGCTGTGCCTGACGCCCAACCAGACGACGGCACGGCGCATGGGGCTGGTGTGGGGCGTCCACGCCGTGATCACCCGCGACGTCGCCAGTTTCGAGGAAATGGTCGCCAAATCCAAGCGCATGGCGCTGCGATCGGGACTGGCCAAGGGCGGCGACCCGCTGGTGCTGATCGCGGGGGTGCCGTTCTCGACGCCGGGGACGACGAACGTGGTGCACGTCGTCCGCCTGACGGGCAGCGAGCTCAAGGGTTTTTGAGCAGGCCCAGATCGGCCAGGTGCACCGCCAGCCGGTCGTGGCCGGCAAAATGATGCCCGACGAACCCATTGGCCGCGGCCGCTTCCACGTTTTCGGCCCGGTCGTCGACGAACAGCGCATCGCCCGGTGCCAGCCCGAACCGGCGCAGCGCCAGCTGGTAGATGGCGGGATCAGGCTTGGTCAGCCGCTCCTCGCCCGACACGATGATATCGGTGAAGTGATCGAACAGCGGCCATTCCGCGCGGAACGGCGGCCAGAATTCATGGCTGAAATTGGTGATGCCGAACAGCGGCACCCCGCGCGCGGCCAGCCGTTCCACCAGCGCCGGCATGCCGGGCATCGGCCCGGTGATGGTGGCGTTGAAATGCGGGCCATAAAGGCGGATCAGATCGGCCTCGGCCGGAAAGCGCGCGATCAGTTCGGCGCTGGTCTCGGCAAAATCGCGGCCGGCATCGTGCTGGAAATGCCAATCGGCCGAAACGACCTCCCGGCAGAACCAGTCGAGCCGGGCGGGATCGGCGATATGGCGGGCGTAAAAGGCGCGCACGTCCCAGCCCACGAGCACATTGCCCACATCGAACACGACTGCGCGCGGCATGATGCGCTCCACAAACAGCAAAACCCCCGCCCGAAGGCAGGGGTCATGCAAACCGGCGCCGGCCGCAAAGGCCGGCAGCACAGGCCTCAGCCCTGGCGGGCCTTGAAGCGACGGTTGGTCTTGTTGATCACATAGGTGCGGCCATGGCGGCGCACGACCTGGCAATCACGGTGACGGCCCTTGAGGCTCTTGAGGCTGTTGCGGATCTTCATGGAAATATTCCGAAGGTGAATCGGTTGCGGAAAGGTCGGGCGGAGCTAGGGGACGGCGGCGACTTTGTCAACCGACCGGGCGCACCTGTCGGGCGCATCCGCGCTTGCCGGCGGCGCGGCGAAGTGCGACGACTTGCCGACCGATGCGCCACCCGCGAGTGAAGCCGATGATCCGCACGCTGTTCCTGACCGCCGCGATGACCCTGATGCCCGTCGCTGCCAACGCGGCCACGGTCAAGGTAGAGGTGACGCGCTTTCACCTGCTCGGGCCGCCCGCCACCGCGATCGCCGGCAGCAGTGTCCGCATCGAACCGGCTGATCCGGCAGCACAATCCGAGCTGCAGTTCGGTGCGCTGGCCAGCATTGCCACTGCCGAACTGGCCCGCGCCGGGTTCAGGCAGGCGACCGGCGGGCAGGCCCCCGATCACATCGTCCGCATCGGCCTTGCCGGCACCAGCGAGGTCGTCCGCAAACGCTCGCCCTTTTCCGTCGGCATTGGTGGCAGCACGGGCGGCTGGAACGGCGGTGTCGGCGGCGGGGTGAGCTTTCCCGTTGGCGGCGGCACCAGAACGGTGACGCAGGCGCAGATGACCGTGCATATCCGCAAGGCCAGTGATGGCAGCGCGATCTGGGAAGGCCGCGCCAGCGCCATCGCTCCGGGCACCGATGCCTTGACCGCCGCGCCAGCCCTGTTGCAGGCGCTGTTGAAGGATTTCCCCGGCCCCACCGGCCAGACCCAGACCGTGAAGGTGAAGACCAGCAGATGATCCGTATCGACAGCGCGTTCGACGCCGGCAACATCAAGGCGGAGCGCATCGCCGGCCCGCACGAGATCGTGCTCAGCATCAACAAGGATGCCCACAGCGACTTCTACCAGTGGTTCCACTTCCGCCTGTCGGGCGGCAAGGGCCAGCGCTGCATCATCCGCATCATCGATCTGAATTTCAGTGCCTATCCCGATGGTTGGCCGGGCTATCGCGCCTGCGTATCGGCCGATCGCCAGACCTGGCGGCGGGCCGCGACCAGCTTTGATCCCAAGGCCGCCAACGGCACGCTCACCATCGAGGTGACGCCGGAGGTCGACCAGCTGTGGTTCGCCTATTTCGCGCCCTATTCGCTGGAACGGCACCACGATCTGATCGCCCGCACCGCTGCCCAACCGGGCGTCACCGCCGACGTGCTGGGGTATAGTCTGGATGGCCGCCCCATCGACCGGCTGGTGATCGGCGAAGGCGCCAGGACCGTCTGGCTCTATGCCCGTCAGCATCCGGGCGAGAGCATGGCCGAATGGTGGATGGAGGGCGTGGCTGAACGGCTGACCGACCCGCACGACCCGGTGGCCCGCAAGCTCCGCCAGTTGGCCACCTTCCACATCGTGCCCAACATGAACCCTGATGGCAGCATCCGCGGGCATCTGCGGACCAATGCGGCCGGCGTGAACCTCAACCGCGAATGGCATGAGCCGACGGCGGAGAAGTCGCCGGAAGTGCTGTGCGTGAGAAATGCGATGGACAAGACCGGCTGCCACCTCGCCATGGACGTGCATGGCGATGAAGCCATCCCGCAGGTGTTCATCGCCGGCTTTGAAGGCATCCCGTCGATAACCGACAAGCAATTGACGTTGCTCAATGATTACAAGGCGCGACTGGCCCGCATCACGCCCGATTTCCAGACGCGCATCGGCTATCCCGTGGCCCGCCCCGGCACCGCCAACCTGACGATGAGCACCAACCAGTTGGCCGAACGCTTTGGCTGCGTGGCGATGACGCTGGAAATGCCGTTCAAGGACAATGACGACCTGCCCTGTGCCGATTTCGGCTGGTCGCCGGAGCGTTCGAAGCAGCTGGGCCGCGACTGCCTGGCCGCCATCCTGGAGATCATGCCCGAGCTGTGAGCGACATGATCGCCCTGCCCGGTGGCCGCTTTCTGATGGGGGCGGACGACCAGTATCCGGAAGAAGGCCCGGCGCACCTGGTCACGGTCGACGGCTTTCGCATCGACGCGCACCCGGTGACCAATCGCCAGTTTTCGGCGTTCGTGGCTGCCACTGGCCATGTCACGGTTGCCGAAATCACGCCCACGGCTGACCAATATCCCAATGCCGCTGCCCCGCTGCTGTTCGCCGGCAGCCTGGTGTTCACGCCAACGAAGGGCCCGGTCAGGCTGGACGACCCGTTCCAGTGGTGGCGCTGGGTGAAGGGCGCCAACTGGCGGCACCCGGAAGGGCCGGGCAGCAGCCTTCTGGGCCGCGAGGATCATCCTGTCGTCCATATCGCCCACGCCGATGCCGCGGCCTATGCCGCCTGGGCCGGCAAGCGGCTGCCGACGGAAGCCGAGTGGGAATATGCGGCGCGTGGAGGCCAAGAGGGGCAGACCTATGCCTGGGGGTCGGTGTTCCGTCCCGGTGGCAAGGCGATGGCCAACACCTGGGAGGGCAAGTTCCCGCACAAGCGCAGCAGTCGCTGGCCGCGCACTTCGCCGGTGGGCAGCTTCCCACCCAACGGCTTTGGCCTGTTCGACATGATCGGCAATGTCTGGGAATGGACGGACGACTGGTACCAGCCGCGCCACGAGAAGGGGCCATGCTGCGTGGCCGACAATCCGCGCGGGCCGGCGGCGGGCACGCTGGATCCGGCCGCGCCGATCATGCAGAAGGTGCTGAAAGGCGGGAGCTTCCTGTGCGCCCCCGATTATTGCCGGCGCTATCGCCCGGCAGCGCGCCACGCCGAATCGATTGATTCGGCCACCAGCCACATCGGCTTCCGCTGCGTCGCTGACCTTGCCTGAATGGTGGGGTGACGCCGCCCGCGCTGCCCCATATCACTGGGGCAAAGGGAGGACGCCATGACCTACACCCACATTTTGTTCGAAGAAGCCGACGGCATCGCGACGATCACCATCAACCGCCCGCAGGCGCTGAACGCGCTCCACGTCGGCGTGATCGAGGAGATGATCGACGCTGTCGACCGCGTGCGCGATGAGGGCACGGCGCGGGTGCTGGTGCTGACCGGCGCGGGCCGGGCGTTCTGCTCGGGTGCCGATCTGGCCGGCGGCGGCGCGGGCGGCGGGCCGAAGCGGTCGGGTCCGCCCGATGCCGGTGCCGTGCTGGAATCGCATTTCAATCCGCTGCTGGAACGCCTGTTCGCGCTGCCGGTGCCGTTCATCACCGCCGTCAATGGCCCTGCCGCCGGCGCCGGCTGTTCCTATGCACTGGCCGGTGACATCGTGGTCGCGGCGAAATCGGCCTATTTCCTGCAGGCGTTCGTCAACATCGGGCTGGTGCCCGACGTCGGCTCGACCTGGCTGCTGCCGCGCCTCGCGGGGCGGGCCCGCGCGCAGGCGATGATGATGCTGGGCGAGAAGATCCCGGCGGAAACGGCGCTGGATTGGGGCCTTTGCTACAAGGTGGTCGATGATGCCGATCTGGCCGCCACCACCCGCGCACTGGCCGAGAAGCTGGCAAAGGGGCCGACGCGGGCCTATGCGCTCATCCGCCAGGGCATCCGCGATTGCCTGGACAAGCCGCTGAGCGAAGGCCTGATGGTGGAGCGCCGCAACCAGATGGTGGCGGGACGCACGGCCGATTTCGTCGAAGGCGTGAGTGCGTTCCTGCAGAAAAGGCCGGCAGCGTTCACCGGCAAGTAAGGAACGGCCACTCGCCCACCCCCGGCCCCTCCCGCTTGCGGGAGGGGAGCCGATGGCGCTCGTCACAAACAGCTCCCCTCCCGCAAGCGGGAGGGGTTGGGGGTGGGGTTATTCCATCACCAGCACCGGCTTCACCGCCGTGCCGCTGGCCATGTTGGCCACCGCCTCGTTGATGGCGCTCAGCGGATATTCGCGCACCAGCGGCGCATGGTTGAAACGCCCGGCGCGGTGGCGATCGATCAGCCACGGGATGAAGACCTGCGGATCGGCATCGCCCTCCACCGCCCCGCGCACCGCCCGGCCGCCGAGCAGCGTGTTGGGGTTGAAGGTGATTTCGGTGCCCGGCGCCGTCACCGCCAGCATCGCCAGTTCCCCGCGCGAGGCCAGCGCTTCCAGCCCGGCGCGGATCACCGGCGAGGCCCCCGTGGTATCGACGATGCGATCGATGCCCGTCGCCACGATGCCGCGCAGCGCCGCCATCAGGTCGCTGCCATCGGCCAGGATGGTGTGGGTCGCGCCCAACTGCCGCGCCAGTTCCAGCCGCTCGGCCACGCGGTCGACCGCGATGATGGTGTGGCAGCCGCGGTCCACCGCCGCCAGCAATGCCGCCAGCCCGACGGACCCGGCGCCCATCACGGCAAAACTCTGCTCCGCCTGCACATCAAGCGTGTTGTAGGCCGTCCCCGCCCCCGTCTGCAGCCCGCAGCCGAACGGCGCTGCCAGCGCGAACGGCACATCATCGGCCAGCTTCACGGTGTTGCGGGCATAGGCGATGGCGTGATCGGCAAAGCTGGATTGACCGAAGAAGCCGCCATAGACGGGCGCTCCATTCTGGCTCATCGGCACGCGGCCATCGGGCAGCACGCCGGCATAGTTGAGGGCCATGAAGTTGGCGCAATATTGCGGGTGGTCGTGGCTGCAGTTCGGGCAGGCGCCGCAACTGGCATAGCTCAGCACCACCCGGTCCCCCGCCGCCACGTGGGTGACGCCGTCCCCCACCGCCAGCACCGTGCCGGCGCCTTCGTGGCCCAGCACCTGCGGCAGCGGCGTGCCCTGTTCATACCGCTGCACGCCGACGTCGGTGAAGCAGATCCCGCACGCCGCCAGCCGGATCAGCACCTGCCCCGGCCCGGGATCGGCCAGCTCCACCGCCTCGATGCTGTACGGTCCGCCGCGCTGGCGGAGGATGGCGGCCTGTGTCGTTGTGGGCATGATGCATTCCCTTCCCGGCCAAGTGTGGCCCCTCAGCCGCCGCCCGCCCAGCCGGCTTTAGTGGCAGTGCGGGCGAAGAGGGCCGCTTGACCACGGGGCGTTGCCCGTCCAGATACGGCGCGATGGATACGCCCTCTGCCCCCCAGCCGAGTTTCGAGGACGCCCTGCGCGAGCTTGAGGACATCGTCCGCAAGCTCGAATCAGGCGATCTCAGCCTTGATGACAGCATCCGCCTCTATGAGCGCGGCCAGGTGCTGAAGAGCCAGTGCGAAACGCGGCTGAATGATGCCCGCGCCCGCATCGAGCTGATCCAGCAGAACGCTGCCGGCGAGGCCGTCGCCACCCGTTCCCTCGACGCGCAACAGGGCTGAGCCATGGTTCCCGCTTCCTTGAGCCTGAAGCCTGCCCTTGATGCCATCGGCAAGGCCATCGACCAGCGTTTCGACAAGTTGCTGGCCGTGCCCGACGACAGCCGCGCCCGCCTTTACGAGGCGATGCGCCACGCCGTGATCGGCGGCGGCAAGCGCATGCGGCCGCTGCTGGTGGTGGCCGCCTGCGACATCTTCCATGTCCAGCGTGAACGCGCGCTGCGGGTCGCGCTCGCGATCGAGGCCATCCACTGTTACAGCCTGATCCACGACGATCTGCCGTGCATGGACGATGACGACATGCGCCGCGGCAAGCCGACGGTGCACAAGGCCTATGACGAGGCCACCGCCGTGCTGGCGGGTGACTGCCTGCATGATCTGGCCTTCGAGATCCTCGCCGATCCCGCCACCCACGATGATCCGCTGGCGCGGCTGGAACTGGTGACCGAACTCGCCGTCCAGTCCGGCCCGGCCGGCATGGCCGGCGGCCAGATGATGGACCTCGTGGCCGGCGACGTGACCTATGATCTGGCTGGCATCACCCGCCTGCAGCAGCTGAAGACCGGCGCGCTGATCCAGTGGTGCCTGGAAGCCGGCGCCATCATGGGCCGGGCCAACGACACCGACAAGAAGGCGCTGCGCGCCTATGCCCGCGATCTGGGGCTGGCGTTCCAGATTGCCGACGACCTGCTGGACGTGGAAGGCGAATCCGCCAAGACCGGCAAGGCCGTGCAGAAGGACGCCGCCGCCGGCAAGGCGACGTTCGTTTCGCTGCTGGGCGTGGAGCGCGCCCGTGAGCAGGCCAATGCGCTGATCGATCAGGCCATCGGCCACCTCGCCCATTTCGGGCCGGAAGCCGATCTGTTGCGTGCGATTGCCCGTTTCGCGGTTGAACGCGACCGCTGAAGGAGCGCCTCCATGACCGGCACAGGTTCCCGCATCGGCGTCTATCCCGGCACCTTTGATCCGATGACGCTGGGCCATCTGGACATCATCCGGCGCGGCGCGCGGCTGGTCGATCGGCTGGTGATCGGCGTGGCCACCAATCCGTCGAAATCGCCGATGTTCACGCTGGCGGAACGCAAGGCGCAGATCGTGCGCGAAACCGCCGACATCCCGAATGTGGAAGTGGTGGATTTCGACGAACTGCTGATGAGCTTTGCCGAGCGGCTGGGTGCCACGGTGATCATCCGCGGCCTGCGCGGTGCCGGCGATTTCGAGTATGAATTCCAGATGACGGGCATGAACCGCGCCCTGAATGACGATATCGAGCAAGTGTTCCTGATGGCCGATGTGGCGTTGCAGCCGATCGCTTCACGTCTGGTCAAGGAAATCGCTGTTTATGGTGGCGACATTCGCAAGTTCGTGCCGCCCGGCATTGCCGACGAAGTTGTCGCCCGGGTCGCCGAGACCGGTTTGAAAGGCCAATGATGCGTTTGCCGTTGCTGTTCGCTGCCCTGCTGTCGCTGAGCGCCGGCCCGGCGCTGGCGCAGGCGCCGCGCGTCGATCCCAAGGACCTGAAGGCCCCGCCCAAGCTGCCCGAAATGGCGGCACCGTCCAACATCGCCGGTGCGGTGACGCAGGTGAGCGATGAGAATGTGCTGCTGCTCGACCTGTCGTCGGGCGGGCGGGTGAAGATCGTCATGCGCCCCGACGTGGCGCCCAAACATGTCGAACGCATCCGCACGCTGGCGCGGCAGGGCTTTTACGATGGCACCATCTTCCACCGCGTGATCGATGGCTTCATGGCGCAGGGCGGCGACCCCACCGGCACCGGCACCGGCGGTTCCAAGCTGGACGACCTGAAGGCCGAATTCAACGATCTGCCGCACGTGCGCGGTGCCGCCGCGATGGCGCGCTCGCAGAGCGAGGACAGTGCCAACAGCCAGTTCTATATCGTGCTGATGCCGGCGCTGAAGCTGGACCGCACCTATACCGTGTGGGGCCGCGTCGTCGAAGGCATGGCCCACGTGGATGCCATCGAAAAGGGCGAGCCGCCGGAAAACCCGACGCGCATCATCAAGGCGAGCATTGCCGCCGACAAGGTGGCCCCGCCCGATTTCGCCGCGCTGAAGGCCGCCGCCTCGCCGATCCCGGCCGGTGCGCTGAACCTGCCGCCGCCCACGTCGGGGCCGCAGCCGCCGAAGTAAGCGCGCCCCTTCCCGTCACTCGAACCCAGAGGGCTGTTCCCCCGATGCTGGTCAACGATTTCGATTTCCACCTGCCCGAAGAGCGCATCGCGCTTCGCCCCGTCACTCCCCGCGACAGCGCCCGCCTGCTGACCGTGCGCGGGAAGGATATTGGCGACCTGGGCGATTTCACCTTCACCGATCTGCCCGGCCAGTTGCGCGCCGGCGACGTGCTGGTGGTCAACGACACGCGGGTGATCCCGGCGCAATTGTTCGCAAAGGTGGGCGATGCCGCCATCGGCGTCACCCTGCACAAGCGCGAGGCCGCCAATCGCTGGTGGAGTTTCGTCAAGAACGCGCGCCGCCTGACGCCGGGCGACCGGGTTGATTTCAGCCAGGGTGCCAGCGCCGAATTGATTGGCGAAGTGATTGAAAAGGCGGATGAAGGCGGCGTGCTGTGGCAGTTCGAAACCGCCTGGGCGACGCTGGAAGACGCGCTCCATGCCGTCGGCCAGATGCCGCTGCCGCCCTATATCGCCCGCCGGCGCGGCATCGATGCCCAGGATTTCAGCGATTACCAGACGCTGCACGCGCAGAAGGATGGCGCCGTGGCAGCGCCCACCGCGGGACTGCACTTCACCCCGCGCCTGTGGGAGGCGCTGGCCAGGGCCGGCGTCACCCGCGAGACGGTGACCCTCCATGTCGGCGCCGGCACCTTCCTGCCGGTGAAGGCCGAAAGGGTGCAGGATCACCAGATGCACGCGGAATGGGGCAGCATCGATGCCGCCACCGCCGCGCGCCTCAACGCCGCCCGCGCCGCCGGCGGCCGCATCATCGCGGTTGGCACCACCAGCCTGCGCCTGCTGGAATCCGCCGCATCCGATGATCGTGTCATCCAGCCGTTCACGGGCGACACGTCGATCTTCATCTACCCCGGCTATCGCTGGAAGGCGATCGACGGCCTGGTGACCAACTTCCACCTGCCGCGATCGACCCTGTTCATGCTGGTTTCCGCGCTGATGGGGCTGGACGTGATGCGCCGGGCCTATGATCACGCCATCGCCAGCGAGTATCGCTTTTATTCCTATGGCGATGGCAGCCTGTTGCTGCCGTGATCATTGCACTCCCATGAGCGTTGCCTTCACCAGGGAATCCGATCTGGAAGCGACGGCGGCCGATCTGCCGGACCGCCCGATCCCGGCGCACGCCAACCTGGTGACGCCGCGCGGTCTGGCGCTGATCGATGCCGAACTGGCGGCGGCAAAGGCGGCCCATGCCGCAGCGCAGGCCAGCGATGCCATCAGCGCCGATCGCACCGCGATGGCGCGGGCAACGCGCGACCTGCGCTATTGGGCCGCCCGCCGGGCATCGGCGCAGGTGATCGAGCCCCGTGGTGGCGGTGAGACGGTGGCATTCGGCAGCATCGTCACGCTGGAGCGCGACGATGGCCGCAGCCAGCGCTGGGCCATCGTGGGCGATGACGAGGCCGACCCCGGCGCGGGCAGCGTGAGTTACGTGTCACCACTGGCGCGGGCGGTGATCGGCAAGGCGGTTGGCGACGTCGTGAAAATCGCCGGGCAGGACGCGGAAATCACCGCCATCGATTAGCCGGCGGCGTTCATCGCCCAGTTGGCCAGCACCAGGAAGGCGCTGCCACCCACGAATGCGTGGGCCGCCAGCGCCGGGCCCAGCATATCGGGGCGCGGCCGCGCCATGATGCCGGCAAACAGGCCCGACACCACGGCAAGGCCTAGCAACAGCAGCGCGATGCGGGCATTGGCCATCAGATCGGCATCACCCCGGCTGACACGGGTGACCAGCATCACCACTTCCAGCCCGCCAAAGCCAGTGAGCAGGTGGATGGCTTGCACCGCCTTGGGCGGGCGCCGCGACGACAGGAAATACCAGCCGAGCACCAGGCCCAACGCCACGGTGGTGCCATAGATGATGATCGGCAGCCAGATCTGCATCACGTCCCCCGAAATCTGCCGACCCAGCTTGGCGGTGGCGGCTTGTCTGTCAATGGCATTGCGCTGGGCGCCGCGCGACAACCACCGGCCACAGCCAGCCGCCGCGCCAGCGCAATTGCATGCACTGGCCCACCTGATAGGCATCATAACCGCCGGCACTGGCCGCCAGCCCGCCGACATTGTGGCGCGTGCTGCCGGCATCGCCCGGCACCGGCGCGGTGATCACGTGATAGCGTTTGCGCCCGCGGCGGCCGCGCGTGATCTCCTTGCCGGTCACCGAGACGACAACATCCTGGACCGGGCCGGGAGACAGCCGGAAATTGGCAAGATGAACCAGTGCGACCCCGATCATGGCGCCGGCCACGACAACGGACATCAGCGCCCCAAGGCGGGATTTGCCCTGCACCGCTGCATCGGTTTCGGCCGCCGTCCAGAACGGCACGCTCAACAGGACGCCGAACAGGCCCGCCGCAACCGAGGGCAGTTCCCAGCCCTGCGACAGCGGTTCGGGCCAGTTGAAGGCAATGGCGAGCATGGACAGGCCAGCCGCCACGAACAGCGGCAGGGCCGAAGGCAGGGTCACGCGCGCCATGGCCATCGGGATAGGACAGCCCGTCGGCACCGGCAAGGGCGGCTGCGGCGCATTGCCAGCCCTGCCACCAAGGGTGGCGCAGCCCGAGAAGCCGCGTATAAGCCACGGCAGTGAGTGAGGATCTGCATCTCGATCCGCGCGGCGAGGACGCGCCGGACGCGCTGGAAGAAGGCCGGCTGAGCCGCGCCTTCGTGGCCGAAGTCGCCGCTGTGCTGGACAGCGGCGACGAAGACGGCGTGCGCGCGCTGGTCAGCCCGCTGCACCCCGCCGACGTGGCCGACCTGTTCGCCGCCATCGATGTCGATGCCCGCGCGCCGCTGGCCGATGCGCTGGGCGATCTGCTCAACGCCGATGTCATCGCCGAACTTGACGATTATGTGCGCGAGGACGTGCTGGAGGCGCTGTCCCCCGGCGAGGTCGCCGAGGTCGTCACCCAGCTCGACACCGACGACGCGGTGGCGGTCATCGAGGATCTGGAAGCCGACGAGCAGCGCGAGGTGCTGCGCGCGCTGGCGCCGGAAGACCGCGCCGACATCGAAGCCGCGCTGAACTACCCGGACGAATCCGCCGGCCGCCTGATGCAGCGCGACCTGGTCGCCGTGCTGGAAAGCATGAGCGTGCAGGGCGTGATCGACCGCATTCGCGCCACCACCGATCCGGCGACGGATTTCTGGGAAATCTTCGTCGTCGATCCCGCTGGCCGGCCGGTCGGCACCATGCGGCTGTCGTGGCTGCTCACCGCCCCGCCCGACCTGATGGTGGGCGACGTGATGAAGCGCGAACAGACGCTGATCCCGGTGACGATGGACCAGGAAGAGGTGGCGCTGATCTTCCAGAAATACGCGCTGATCTCGGCCGCCGTGGTGGACGAGGCGGGCAAGCTGGTCGGCGTCATCACCGTCGACGACGTCGTCCACATCATCCAGGCCGAAGCCGGCGAGGACGTGCTGAAACTGTCGGGCGCCGGCGACGGTGACATCAACGAGCCGGTGTTCACCACCTATCGCACCCGCTCGCGCTGGCTGGTGGCCAACCTGCTCACCGGCCTCGTCTCGGCCAGTGTCATCGGCGCGTTTTCGGCGAGCATCGAGGCGCTGGTGGCCCTGGCGGCGCTGTCGCCCATCGTCGCTTCGGTGGGCGGCAATGCCGGCAACCAGACGATGGCGGTGACGGTGCGCGCGCTCGCCACCAACCAGCTGACCGAAAGCAACACCCGCCGCACCGTGGCCCGCGAAATCCGCGTGGCGCTGCTCAACGGCCTGACGCTGGCGCTGCTGATGGGGCTGGGCGTGTCGCTGGTGTTCGGCAATGTCGCGCTGGGGCTGGTGATTGCCGCTGCCATGCAGTTCAACATCCTGATCGCTGGCCTTGCCGGCGTGCTGGTGCCGCTGACGCTCGACCGCCTCGAGGCCGACCCGGCGGTGGCATCATCGGTGTTCGTCACCATGATCACCGATTCCATGGGCTTCTTTGCCTTCCTGGGCCTGGCCACGCTGGTGGGCGTGCAGTTCCTAAGCTGATGCTGCACCTGACCAAGGTCGCGGCCGGCTGCCGCGACATCGAGACATTGGCGGCGCGGCAGGCGCACTGGTGGGGCGAAGGCAAGGCCGGTGCCCACACCCGCTTCATGCCGAAACGCGCCGAGGAGCTGATCGGCGGGTCGATCTTCTGGATCATCGCGCACCAGCTGGTGGCGCGGCAGACGATCCTTTCCATCGAGATGGCGACGACGCCGTGGGGTGAGAAATGCGCCATCGAACTGGCGCCCGGCCCGGTGCTGGTGCAGCCGCGCCCTTGCCGCGCCCATCAGGGCTGGCGTTATCTTGAGGCCGCCGATGCGCCGCCCGACCTCGCCAGCGGTGAGGCTGGCGACGGCATCGACGCGCTGCCCGCCGGGCTGGTGCGCGAACTGCAGAGCCTGTGGCTGCTGTAGGGGATGTGCCTTACCGGTTTAACACAGCCTTGACCTTTGGCTGTGCTGGCAGCATACAACAGTGATGTTCACCGCCGATCGCCCCATCTATCGCCAGATCCGTGACGTGATCGTGGACCGGATATTGACGCTGGGTGACGGCGCGATGCTGCCGTCAGTGCGCGCGCTGGCCGCCGAAGCCGGGGTCAACCCGCTCACCGTCGCCAAGGCCTATCAGGATCTGCAGACCGGCGGGCTGGTGCGGGCGCGCAAGGGTGTCGGCCTGTTCGCCGCCGATGGCGCGGTGGCCGAACTGCTGGCGCAGGAACGCCACAGTTTCCTGAACGACGAATGGCCCCGCGTGCAGGCCCGCATTGCCCGGCTGGGGCTGGACGTGGGCGACCTGCTGGAACGCGAGCGCGCCTGATCCTGCATTCGTCGCCCCGGACGTGATCCGGGGCCCCGCTTGTTTTTCCGTTCAGAGTGAAGCGGGACCCCGGATCAAGTCCGGGTTACGGTGGTGTTTGTGAGGAGATCAGCCCCTCACCATGCTTCCATCACCATTCTTCTTCCGGCCACCACGGAAACACCTCCGCCGGCATATGCTGGCTCACCGTGTCCGGATAGGCGGGCGGGCGTTTTTCGAGGAAGCTGACGACGCCTTCCCTGGCGTCGCCCGAACGGCCGCGCATGTAGACCATGCGCGAATCCAGCCGGTGCGCGTCCCACGGGCTGGGGGCGCCGGCCATGCGCCACAGCATCTGGCGGGTCAGCGCCACCGATACCGGCGCGGTGTTCTCGGCAATTTCCAGCGCCAGCGCGCGGGCGGCGGGCAGCAGGTCATCAGGCGCGTGAGTGGAGCGCACGAAGCCGCCCTTCAACGCTTCGGCAGCGTCGAAAACCCGGCCAGTCATGCACCATTCCAGCGCCTGCGGCAGGCCGACGAGCTTTGACAGGAACCAGCTTGACCCGGCCTCCGGCACGATCCCGCGCCGGGCAAAGACAAAGCCGAACCGTGCCGTGTCGCTGGCCAGCCGCATGTCCATCGCGCACTGCATGGTGGCCCCGATGCCGACCGCCGGGCCGTTCACCGCGGCAATCACCGGTTTCAGGCTGCGGAAGATCCGCATCGTCACCTGCCCGCCGCCGTCGCGGGTGGCGGGGTGGCGCCAATCGATGCTGCCATCGTCCTGCACCGGGCTGGCACTGCGCGCGCCGCCCAGTTTCTCGTAATCGAACGTCGCCGCACCCGCCGACAGATCGGCCCCGGCGCAGAAGGCACGGCCACGCCCGGTGACGATCACCGCCTTCACCTGGTCGTTGGCGTCGGTCTCGTCGAACGCCGCGATCATCTCCGTCATCATCACGCCGGTGAAGGCGTTCAGCTTTTCGGGCCGATCAAGGGTGATGGTGGCAATGGGCCCGTCGATGTCGAGGGCGATCTGAGAAAAGCCACCCATCTTAAAGCGCCTCGACAATGGTGACGTTGGCGAGGCCGCCGCCTTCGCACATCGTCTGCAGGCCCCAGCGCTTGCCCCGCGCCTGCAGGGCGTGGACGAGGGTGGCCATCAGCTTGGTGCCCGACGCGCCGAGCGGGTGGCCGAGCGCAATCGCGCCGCCATTGACGTTCAGGCGGGCATGATCGGCCTCCAGCTGCTGCAGCCAGGCCATCGGAACCGAGGCAAAGGCCTCGTTCACCTCGTAAAGGTCGATGTCGTTGATGTGCATGCCGGCGCGTTGCAGCGCCTTCTTCGTGGCACCGATCGGGGCTTCCAGCATGATCACCGGGTCTTCGCCCACCACCGTCATGGTGTGGATGCGGGCGAGCGGCTTGACGCCCAGCGCCTTCAGGCCGCGCTCGTTGACGATCAGCACGCCCGATGCGCCGTCGCAGATCTGGCTGCTGGTCGCCGCCGTCAGCCGGCCGCCTTCCGGGTTGATCAGCTTGACGCCCTTCACACCTTCCAGCGACGCATCGAAGCGGATGCCTTCGTCCTGGGTGTGCACGTGCGGGGAGCCTTCGTGCGTCGTCACGTTGATCGGCACGATCTCGCGATCGAACGCGCCCGACCTTGCCGCGGCCGCAGCGCGAACCTGGCTTTCATAGCCATATTCGTCGAGCATGTCCTTGGTCAGCCCGTATTTCTGGGCGATCATCTCGGCGCCGGTGAACTGGCTGAACTGGATGTCGGGGTAACGCTTGGCCATGCCCTCGCCATAGGGCATGCCCAGCCCGGCCTTGGCCGGCAGCGCCACCGTCATGCCCATCGGCACGCGCGTCATCGATTCCACGCCGGCGGCGATCACCACGTCCATCTGGCCGCTCATCACCGTGGCAGCGGCAAAGTGGATCGCCTGCTGCGATGATCCGCACTGGCGGTCGACGCTGGTGCCGGGAACAGATTCGGGCAGGCTCGAGCTCAGCACGGCATTGCGGGCGACATTGGTCGATTGCTGGCCGCCCTGGCCGACGCAGCCCATGATCACGTCCTCGATCAGGGCGGGATCGACGCCGGTCTCCGTCACCAGCGAATCCAGCACCTTGCCGGCCAGATCGGCCGGGTGCCAATCGCGCAGCATCCCGCCGCGGCGGCCACCAGCCGTGCGCTTGGCGGCAACGATATAGGCTTCGCTCATCTTCAAGGCTCCTGCATGACGGGATTCGACAACGCACTTTACGCCGCGCACCCCCTTGGGCATTGACGGGCAAAATGATCAGGGAGAGCCGAATGCGCCGCCATTGGGGAATGATTGCCGCTGCCGTCGCGCTGCTGGCCCAGCCGGTGGCGGCTGCACCGGCGAAAGCCTCCGCCCGAATGCCGGCGAAGGCGGCTGCGAAACCCGCACCAAAGCCCGCGCCAAAACCGGCCAATCTGGCGCCAGCCCCTCTGCCCGACACGCCGGAAATCCAGGCCCTGCGCCGTGCCTTCCGCTTTGGTTTCGCGCCCTATGAAATGCTCCGCACCCGCCAGTTGCAGAGCAGCCGCGTGGCCGAGGCCGGGTTTGGCACCGGCATCAACGCCCTCATCCCGCGCGTCACCCTTGCCGATGCCGGCACCCGCGACGTGACGACGCCCAACAACGACACGCTCTATGGCTCGGCCTGGCTCGACCTGTCCCAGGGGCCGGTGTTCTTCACCGTGCCGGCGCTGGGCCGCTATCATTCGGCGTCGCTGATGAGCATCACCAGCGATGTCGTCGCCGTGATCGGCACCCGCAGCAACGGCAGCAACGGGGGCCGCTATGCCATCGTCGGCCCCAACTGGCGCGGCGATCTGCCGGCCGGCGTCGAGATGGTGCGATCGCGATCGAACGATGCCTGGCTGCTGGTGCGCGTGGTGGTGAATGGCCAGGCTGATCTGGCTGCGGCTGCCGACGGGCTGACCCGTTTCACCCTGTCGGCGGTGAATGGCGCGACGCCGCTCGATCTGGCCGTGCCGGCGCGGCCTGATGGCAAGACCTTCCTGTCGGTCGTCAACACCGCCATCGAACGGTCTGGCGACGAACTGCTGGTGGCGCGCGCCGCGCAGTTTGCCGATCAGGGCATCGGCAAGCCGTGGGACCAGCTCAGCCCCGAACAGCAGAAGCTGTGGAACGACAGCCTGCCGGCGCTGGTCCACGAACTGAAGGGCGGGCTGACCGCCGGCAAGGGCATCGATGGCTGGGTCTACCCGCCGTTCAACATGGCGCTTTACGGTGATGACGATGATCTTCGCAGCCTGGTCGCGCTGGGCGGGCTCGCCGCGCTGCCGCGGGTGGAGGCGGTCTATGTCTCGGCGCGCAGCGATGGCGAAGGCCGTCCGCTGACCGGGGACAAGAGCTGGCGGGTGAAGATCCCGGGCAAGCTGCCGGTCGGTGCCTTCTGGTCGCTGACCATGTATCAGGAAGAGGCTGATGGCCGCCTGTTCTTCGTGCCCAACGAACTCAATCGCTTTGCCGTGGGTGATCGTTCCGACCATGTGCGCCCGGAACGCGATGGCAGCATCGAATTGTTCGTGCAGGCGACGAAGCCATCGGGTGAGCGCGTGGTGAACTGGCTGCCCGCGCCCAAGGGGCCGTTCGTGCTGATGTTCCGCGCCTATCTGCCCGGCGCCGGCCTGCTGGATGGCAGCGTGCGCCTGCCCCCCGTGACCGAAGGCGAGATCATCCCGTGAGCAACGAAGCGCCCAAGGCCGGCAAGCACCTGTTCCTCGACATCCTCCATTCGGAAGGGGTGGAGGTCATCTTCGGCAACCCCGGCACCACCGAGTTGCCGCTGCTCGATGCCTTCGTCGTGGAGGATCGCCTGCGCTATGTCCTCGGCCTCAACGAGGTGGTGGTGATGGGCATGGCCGATGGCTGGGCGCAGGCCACCGGCAAGCTGGCCGTGTGCAACCTCCACGCCGCGCCGGGTTTGGGCAACGCCATGGGGATGCTCTACAACGCTGCCAAGGCCGGCGCGCCGGTGCTGGTGACCGCCGGGCAGCAGGACATGAGCATCCGCCTGACCGAGCCGCTGTTGTGGGACGATCTCGCCACCATGGCGCGGCCGCTGTGCAAATGGTCGTTTGAAGTCAGCAGCATCGAAGAATTGCCGCGCGCCGTCCGCCGCGCCGCCAAGGTGGCGCTGACCGCGCCGACCGGCCCGGTGTTCCTCTCCATCCCCGGCGACGTGCTGACGGCCATGGCGCCCCAGGGCCTCGACATCGGTGCGCCGACGCGGATCGGCGCGGGTGTGCGCGGGGATGCGGCGGAGATCGCGAAAGCGGTCGAGCTGATCCGCGCCGCCGAGCGCCCGGTGATCTTCGCCGGTGACTGCATCGCCAACCGCGACGCCTTTGCCGAGGCCGTCGCCTTTGCGGAGGCCGTGGGCGCGCCCGTTTACATGGAGGGCATGGCCAACCGCGCCGCCTTCCCGTCCAATCACCCGCTGTTTGCCGGCACCGTGCCGCGCATGACCCCGGCGCTGCGCGCCACCATGCAGAACCACGACCTCTTGATCAGCATCGGTGCCGACCTCTTGACGCAGAGCCAGGCCACCGGCGTCGAGGCGCTGGCGGCGGGCACCAAGGTCGTCCACCTCGATGACGAGCCATGGCAGATCGGCAAGAATTTCGCTGCCACTGCCGCCATCCAGGGCTGCCCCAAGGCGACGCTGCCGGAACTGACGGCACAGGTGGAGGGCTGTGGCGACAGCCGCCGCGCAGCCGTGGCAGCGAAGATTGCCGAGGCGAAGGCCGCGCTGCTGGCCAAGGCCGATGCGGCGATGGAGGCCAGCCCGATGGACCCGATGGCCGTGCTCAAGCGGCTGGGCGAGGTGATGCCCGACGATGCCATCATCATCGAGGAATTGCTGTCATCCGGCATGAACACCGTCCGCAGCCTGCTGCCGGCGACCCGGCCCGACAGCTGGTTCGGCATGCGCGGCGGCGGCATTGGCGTGGCGCTGCCGCAGGCCGCGGCGATCAAGCTGGCCAAGCCCGACCGGCCGGTGGTGGCCCTCTCCGGCGATGGCAGCCTGATGTATTCGGCGGCCGCGCTGTGGACGCTGGCGCATTACCGGCTGCCGGTCGTCACCATCGTCTTCAACAACTCGTCCTACCGCATCCTCAAGCAGCGCACGCGCGCCATCGGCGACCACAGCGCCCGCGAAGGTGTGTTCGTGGCGATGGATCTGGAAGACCCGCCGATCGATTTCATGGCGCTGGCAACGGCGCATGGGGTGAAGGGTGTGCGGGTGGAGAGCATTGCGGCGCTGATCGAGGCGTTCCAGGCCGCGCTGGCCAGCGATGCGCCGACATTGATCGAAGTGCCGGTGGCGCGAGCACCGTAAGGGGCCTCGACAAGCCCACCCCTGACCCCTCCCGCTTGCGGGAGGGGGATCGTTTGGCCCAGGCGCGGCCTGCTCCCTTCCCGCTGGCGGGTGGGAATGGGCCTACCCCAACCGCGCCGCGTGCCAGCGCAGATGGTCCGCGACAAAGCTCTGCACGAACCAGTAGCCGTGGTCATAGCCGGCATGGCGGCGCAGCGTCAGCGGGATGCCGGCCTTGGTGCAGGCGGCCGCCAGCCGTTCCGGCTGCAACTGCGCCGCCAGAAACTGGTCCGCCTCGCCCTGATCGACCAGCAGTTCGGCCACGCGCGCGCCGCCGTCGATCAGGGCACAGGCATCATGCGCCGCCCACGCCGCCGGATCGTCACCCAGATAGGCGGGCAGCGCCTTCTGCCCCCACGGCACCTGCGTCGGTGCAACGATGGGCGCAAAGGCCGATACGCTGCGGAACCGGCCGGGGTGCTTCAGGGCCAGCGTCAGCGCGCCGTGGCCGCCCATGCTGTGCCCGGTGATGCCCTGCCGCGCCATGTCGGCGGGGAAATGCGCGGCGATCAGCGCGGGCAGTTCGTCGATCAGCCACGACCGCATCCGGTAATGCGCGGCCCACGGCGCGGCGGTGGCATCAAGGTAGAAGCTCGCCGCCTGCCCCATGTCCCACGCCGGGTCATCGGCCACGCCCTCACCGCGTGGGGACGTGTCGGGCGTGATCAAGATCAGGCCAAGCTCCGCGGCCAGACGCTGCGCCCCGGCCTTGATGGCAAACGTCTCTTCATTGCAGGTCAGGCCCGCCAGGCACCACAGCACGGGGAACGGGCCATCACCCGGCGGCACGAACACGCCGAAACGCATCACCCCGCCGCAGGCTGCGCTCTGGTGGCTGTGAAAGCTTTGCACCCCGCCATGACAGGCGGCGCGGGCCAACGTCTCCATCAGAACACCACGACGCTGCGGATGCTCTTGCCTTCGTGCATCAGGTCAAAGGCCTTGTTGATGTCCTCCAGGTCCAGCACGTGGGTGATCATCGGATCGATGGCGATCTTGCCGTTCATGTACCAATCGACGATCTTCGGCACGTCCGTCCGGCCCTTGGCGCCGCCAAAGGCGCTGCCCTTCCACACCCGGCCCGTCACCAGCTGGAAGGGCCGCGTGGCGATTTCCTTGCCGGCTTCGGCCACGCCGATGATGATGCTCTCGCCCCAGCCGCGGTGGCAGGCTTCCAGTGCGGTCCGCATGACGTCGGTGTTGCCGGTGCAATCGAACGTGTAATCGGCCCCGCCATCGGTCAGCGCGACGAGATGCGCGACGAGATCACCCGACACGTCCTTCGGGTTGACGAAATCGGTCATGCCGAACTGGCGGCCCCAGCCCTCGCGATCGGGGTTGATGTCCACACCCACGATCTGATCCGCCCCCACCAGCTTCAGGCCCTGGATGACGTTCAGGCCAATGCCGCCGAGGCCAAAGACGATGCAGCGCGCGCCGGGCTCGACCTTGGCGGTCTTGACCACCGCGCCCACCCCGGTGGTCACCCCGCAGCCGATGTAGCAGGCCTTGTCGAACGGCGCGTCCTCGCGGATCTTGGCCACCGCGATTTCGGGCAGCACGGTGAAGTTCGAAAAGGTCGAGCAGCCCATGTAGTGAAAGATCGGCTGGCCCTTGTAGCTGAAGCGCGTCGTGCCATCGGGCATCAGGCCTTTCCCTTGCGTGGCGCGGATGGCGGTGCACAGGTTGGTCTTGCCGGAAAGGCAGCTTTTGCACTGGCGGCATTCCGGCGTGTAGAGCGGGATGACGTGATCACCGGGCTTCACGCTGGTCACGCCCGCGCCCACCTCGCGCACGATGCCGGCGCCTTCATGGCCCAGGATCGACGGGAAAATGCCTTCCGAATCCTTGCCTTCCAGCGTGTAGGCATCGGTGTGGCAGATGCCGGTGGCCATGATTTCCACCAGCACCTCGCCGGCCCTGGGGCCGTCCAGGTCGACCTCGACAATCTCGAGCGGCTGGTTGGCGGCAAAGGCGACGGCGGCACGGGTCTTCATGAGGGAATGTCCTTGTTGATGCGCGGCCACACTTGCCGTGGAAGCAGGCGCGTTGCCAAGGGGGAAGGCTTGCTTTTTGAGGCCATTCGCGCCATGGGGCAGGCCGGCCACGGTGATCACGTCACCGAGGGCCCATTTGTCACAGGATCATTCATGCACTTTGCCAGCGGACGTCAGGCGTAACATGCCGAAAGAGGAAATCATTCGGATTGAAGGTGAAATCACCGAAATCCTGCCCGACGGCCGGTTCCGCGTGAAGCTGGAGAACGAGCACGAGATCATCGCCTACACCGCCGGCAAGATGCGCAAGAACCGCATCCGCTCCATCGTGGGTGACCGGGTGCACGTGGAAATGACGCCCTATGACCTCGACAAGGGCCGCATCGTGTTCCGCGAAAAGACCGCGCCGATGCCGATGAACCAGCGGCGCTTCTTCCGCCGCTGATCGCGCCAGTCCGTGCAGATAACTGCCCCGGCAGTGGCGCTGCGGGCGGCTTGCACATTGCCATGCCGCGGCCCTGTGCCCAAAATGGCAGCATGGCCCGTTACACTGTTTCTGCCCTGAAGGCTGTCGACACTCCTGCCGGTGCGGTGCTGGATCGCATCATCGGCCCCGGCTGGCTGGCGACGCCGGCCTCGCTCCTCGACATGATGGCGGACGGTGGCCACGATTTCGTGTTTGATGACGGGGTGCACACGCTGGAACTGCGCCGCGACGGGGCCGGCAATCACCGCATCGTGGTGATCGATCAGGCCGGCACCGAAGTGTCCCCATCCGCGCTGCCGCAATGGCAGACCGAAGTGCATCGCGGCAGCCAGGTGCGCCAGCGGCGCTGGTGGCAGCGTCTGCTTGATCCCGACGCGCGCTGAGGCTTCGCGTCAGCGGCGGACGCGGTCGCCGGGCTTCAGGCCGATCCGCTCCGCCTCGCCGGCGGCAAGCTCGATCACCTCGCCCGTGATCCCGGCGGAGGTGAGCACATCTCGAGAATAGGGCTGGCCCCGGCGCACGTTCAGCACCCGGCCCGCCGGCGAGACATAGATGATGTCAAGCGGCAGCGCGGTGTTTTCCATCCAGAAACCGGTGGCGCGCGGTGGTATCATCGGGAACGACATGCCGGTATCGCGGGCCATCTTATCGCGGAACATCATCCCGCACGCCTGCTGATCAGCCGTGGCCGCGATCTCGACGGTATAGGCAAAGCGCCCCTTGCCGGTTTCGAACGTCACCCGCGTCGTCTTCAGCCCGACATTGGGGCACGGCGTTGCCGCCGCGGCGGCCGACATCGCGGCAGGCGCGGCCAGCAGCGCAGCGAACAGAAGGGAGCGAAGCAAACTGCGGGTGATCATCACCCGGCAGGTGTAACCGGTTGGGCGGCAACCGCCAATGGGCCCTTGTGTCCCGGTGCCACGCGCACCTCGATCGCCTGGCCCGGCTGCAGTTCGCCCAGATTGGCGCGGCGGACGGTTTCCATGTGGATGAAGATATCCTCGGTCGTTCCGGGCCGCACGACAAAGCCATAGCCCTTCAGCCGGTTGAACCATTTCACCACCGCAGGCTCGAACGGGCCGGCCGCAGCCAGCATTGCCGCCGGATTGACCCGCTCTGCCGCGCGCTGTGCGGCCGTTTCGGGATCGGGGCCGATGGCCGTGGTCAGGTCGCAATCGATGATGCGCCGCGCCTGGCGACCGCGCTCGCGCGCCACCACCGCACAGGTGAGCGTCGCCCCTTCGGGCAATGACCGGCGACCCAGTTCGCGCACCAGGCTGAAATGCACCAGCACATCGCTGCCTTCACCGGTGACCGGCACCATGAAGCCATAGCCCCGCACGGGATCGAACCACTTCATCGTGCCGCGAACGATCACCTCGTCCGCAGCGGGTTCGTGCTTCACGTCATCGGCGGAATTCATGGCGCCCCCCTGACCCTTTACGCAATTCACACACAGCGCATTACCCTTGTAAATCGATTATTAACGGATCGTTCGCTTTGTGCAATCCGGCAATTCGCGCCAAGGTTGACATGCCCTGCACTTTGGCATGGAACAGGGCGATACGCTTCGCGTTCCCTCCATTCGGAAATTCAGTGATGGATCTTGCAGGATCAGTCGAAATTGCCAGTCCCCGCAGCCGCTTGTGGGCAGCGCTCAATGATCCCGACGTGCTGGCGCGCTGCATCGACGGCGTGGAACGGCTGACGCGCACCGAAGGCGACGTGCCGACGTTCGATGGCGAAATGCAGGCCAAGGTTGGCCCGGTGCGGGCGAAATTCGCCGGTGTCGTGCGGCTGGAAGACATCGTGGCTCCCGAACGTTATCGTCTGGTTGGCGAAGGCAAGGGCGGCGTGGCCGGCTTTGCCAAGGGCAGCGCCGATGTGCTGTTGACCGAACTGGCGCCCGACCGGACGCAGCTGAGCTATGTCGTCAAGGCGCAGGTGGGCGGCAAGTTGGCCCAGCTGGGCGCGCGATTGGTGGAAGGCGCAGCCCGGCAATATGCCGAAGGCTTCTTTGCCAAGCTGAAGGACGAGGTGGAAGCGCCGCCCGCCGGGCCGACACCCGCTGACGTGGTGGCTGCAGCCAGCCTGGCTGGCCCGCAAAGCGATCTGGCACCGGCATCAGGGTTGTCGCCGCTGGTGTGGGGGGCAGGCCTGATCATCGTGACGCTGGCCTTCCTCGCCTGGCAGTGGATGTGATGGCCGGCAGCCCGGGCCGCGACGAGGATCTGGCGACGCTGGCCACGGCGTTGGCGTGGCGGCAGGCCGGGCACGGCGTTGCGGTGGCAACCGTGATCTCCACCTGGGGATCGGCGCCGCGCCGCGAGGGCAGCCATCTTGCCGTGCGCGAAGACGGCCTGTTTGCCGGCAGCGTGTCGGGCGGCTGCGTGGAAGCTGACGTGATACTGGCCGCGCAGGACCTGATTGCAGCGAGCGCTGGCCACGCCGTTCTGGACTATGGTGTTGCCGATACCGTGGCGTGGACGGCAGGCCTGGCCTGCGGGGGGCGCATCACCATCCTGGTGCAGCGGCTGGCGGATGATGCGTTGCCACCCGCGCTGGTGGCAGACGTGCTCGCGGCCACGCAAGACGGACAGACGGCCGCGATCAGCAGCGACCCTGGCAGTGGAGCATCCGCAGCTGGCGAGGATGGCCCCTTCGTGCGCCGTTATCCGCCGCCGCGGCAATTGTTCATCATCGGTGCGGTTCACATCGCGCAGGCGCTGGTGCCGCTGGCGCAGGCGCTGGGTGTGGCTCCCACCGTCATTGATCCGCGCGGACTGTTCGCGGCTGATGCTCGCTTTGCCGGTCTTGATCTCGATCGTCGCTGGCCCGATGAGGTGCTGCCCGGCGCGCTGAACCCGGCATCTGCAGTGGTGGCGCTGACCCACGATCCCAAGATCGACGATGTCGCCTTGGCCGCAGCGCTGCGATCGCCGGCCCATTATATCGCGGCGCTGGGCAGCCGGAAAAATCATGCCTCGCGGCTGGAAAGGCTGGCAGCGCAAGGGTTTGGCCCCGACGATCTGGCCCGCATCCACGGCCCGGCTGGCCTGGCCATCGGTGCCGTCGGCCCAGCGGAAATCGCGCTGTCCATCGCTGCCGAGATGACGGCAGCGTGGAGACACGCGCTGACGCGATGAAATTCGGGCCCGTTCCGCTGGCTGATGCCGAAGGTGCCTTGCTGGCGCATGGCCAGCACTTTGGCCGGCGTCGCCTTGGCAAGGGGCACCGCGTGACGGCCGCCGATCTTGCCGAAGCGGCAGCGGCGGGATTGCGCGAACTGGTCGTGGCCCAGCTGGAGCCCGGCGATGTGGCCGAGGACGAGGCGGCGGCAACGCTGGCTGCCGCGCTGGCAGGGCCCAGGCTGGTGGCACTGGCGCCGGTGCATGGCAGGGTCAATCTGGCTGCCGAGGCCGATGGACTGTTCACCGTGCCGGCCGGCATCGCAGCGGCGATCAATGACGTGGACGAGGCCATCACGCTGGCCACCCTGCCCGATGGTGCGCGGGTGACGGCTGGCACCGTCGTCGCGACCGTCAAGACCATCCGCTATGCCGTTGAGCGTGAAACCTTGTCTGCTGCCGTCGCGGCCGCCCGGCCCTTGGCGCTGGCGCCGTTCCGTGCGCTTTCGGCGCGGCTGATCGCCACCCGGCTGCCGGGCACCACCGCCAAGGCGCTGGCCAGGCTGGAGCAGGTGACGCAGGCGCGGCTGATCAGCCTTGGCGCCAGCTTGCACATGGAACCGCCCTGCCCCCACGACGCCGCCGTATTGGCGCAGCGGCTGGCGCAGGGTCGTGATGACCTGCTGCTGATTGCCGGTGCATCCGCGACCGTTGATCGCGGCGACGTGATCCCACAAGCCATTGAAATGGCGGGCGGCACCGTGGAACGGCTGGGCATGCCTGTCGATCCGGGCAACCTGCTTGTGCTTGGCTCCCTGAATGGTCGGCCCGTCATCGGATTGCCCGGCTGCGCCCGCAGTCCCAAGCGCAATGGCCTTGATCTGGTGATCGAACGGATCGTGGCCGGTCAGGCGGTGACGAGCGCCACCATCGCGGCGATGGGCGAAGGCGGGCTGCTGCCGGAAGCCGAGCGACCGGAGCCACGCGCCGTCGCCAGCGCGCCGCGCAAGGTGGGGACTGTCGTTCTGGCAGCAGGCCGCGCCAGCCGGATGGGTGGGCCGCACAAGTTGCTGGAAACATGGCAGGATCGGCCGATCATTGCCCATGTGATCGATGCCATCGCTGCGTCCGGGCTGCCGCCGCCGGTCGTGGTTCTGGGCCATGATGCCGACGCCGTGCGGACGGCGATGGGTGACCGGCCAGCGCACTTCGTGATGGCGCAGGATTGGGCCGAGGGCATGGGGCGCAGCCTCGCCAGCGGGATCGCTGCGGTGCCGGCGGACTGGGACGCGGCCATGCTGTTCCTGGCCGATATGCCGCGCATCGAACCCATCTTGATTCAACGGCTTGCGAGCACACCGGGGCAGATCGTGCTGCCGGTGTGGGACGGCCGGCGCGGGCATCCGGTGCGCTGGCCACGGGCGGCATTTGCGCGTTTGATGGCCCTTGCCGGCGACGTTGGCGGGCGGGCGATCATGGATGAATTCCCCATCACCTCCGTGCCGGCACCATCAGACGCGGTTCTGGACGATATCGACACACCGGCAGCGCTGGCCCGTTTGCGCGCACGCGGTTGATCATCTGCAATTGCAGGTTATTCTGCGCGCATGACCGATCGCGCAGCCGATTCGACACCAGCCGGCCCCGCCGGCCTGTGCACAGCTGCCAAGGTGCGGCGGCTGTCGCGGCAGATAAGCCAGATCTATGACGACGCCCTGGGCCGGCACGGGTTGACCATCGGCCAGTTCGGACTGCTCGCCTGCCTGTCGCGGCGACGCGGGATCGGCATTGGCGCGCTGGCGGATCGGCTGGCGGCCGATGCTTCCACCGTATCGCGCCTCGTCAAACCCCTGGCTTCCGACGGCCTGATCCGCATCCAGACCGATCCGGATGACCGGCGTGGCCGCCTGGCGTGGCTGACCGATGCCGGCCATGCCCGCCGCGCTGCGGCCCAAGTCGGCTGGCAGGCTGCCCAGGATGATGTGGAGGCCAGGCTGGGCAACGGCCGGCTGCAAGCCCTGCGCTTCATGCTGGACGATGCCTTTGAGCGGCTGGAGGCTGCCGAATGACTGCAATTGCATATAATGAACGTGGGGCAGCGGTCGTGATCGGCGCTGGCGATGCCACTGGCGGCGCTGTGTCTGCGGCGTTTGCCAGAACCGGGCTCACCGCTGTCCCGGTGCGGCGATCGGCTGACCCGTTGCGCCCGCTGGCTGACCGGATCGTGCAGGCAGGCGGCCAATGCGTGCCCATTGCTGGCGACGCCCGCGATGAAGAGGCGATGATCGCACTGTTCGACCGGGTGGAGCGCGAGATCGGGCCGGTGGAGGTGCTGGTGTTCAACATCGGTGCCAATTCGCCGATGCCAGTTCTGGACGAAACCGTGCGCCGCTATCGCAAGATCTGGGAGATGTGCGCGCTCGCCGGCTTCATCACGGGCCGCGAGGCGGCGCGGCGGATGGTGGCGCGCGGGCGGGGCACCATCATCTTCACCGGGGCGACCGCATCGCTGCGCGGTTCGGCCGGATTTGCCGGCTTTTCGGGCGGCAAGTTCGCGCTGCGGAGCCTGGCGCAGGCGATGGCGCGGGAGCTGGGGCCAAAGGGCATCCATGTCGTCCATGCGATCATTGATGGCGCCATCGACACCGATTTCATCCGCAGCAATTTCCCCGACCGGTACGCGCTGAAGGACGAGGATGGCATCCTGAACCCCGAGGCCATCGCCGCCGAATATGTGCGCCTGCACCAGCAGCCGCGGTCGGCCTGGACCCACGAGCTTGACGTGAGGCCGTGGATGGAACGCTGGTGAAGGAGACGAGAATGCCGCAGACGATCGAGTTCCTGTTCGACGTGGGATCGCCCACCGCTTACCTCGCCTGGCACCGGCTGAAGGGCGTGGCGGCCCGCACCGGCGCGCCGCTGGTGCCGGTGCCGATCCTGCTGGGCGGCGTGTTCAAGGCGACAGGCGGTGCCCCTCCCGGCCAGGTGGCGGCCAAGGGGCGCTGGATGAACGAGGACATGGCGCGTTACGCGGCGCGCGATGGCGTCGAACTGGCGATGAACCCGCATTTCCCGGTCAACACGCTGGCGATGATGCGGATATTGGCCGGGCTGCAGGGCGATGCGCGCTTTGATGGCGTGACCGACACGCTGTTTGCCGCAATGTGGCAGCAAAAACGCAACATGGCCGACACGGAGCAGCTGGCCGAGGTGCTGACCGCCGGCGGCCATGATGCGGCGGCGCTGATGGAACTGGCGCAGTCACCGGAGGCCAAGCAGCGGCTGATTATCAATACCGAGGCCGCGGTGGCGCGCGGGGTGTTCGGGGCGCCGACGTGTTTCGTTGCCGGACAGATGCATTTCGGGCAGGACCGGATCGACTGGGTCGAGGCGGCGGCGGCTTGACCTTTACAGGGCAAAAGAAAAGGCCCGGCAGGTTCCCCTGCCGGGCCTCTTTCTTGTCCGGTCGTTCCGCTTATTCGCGGTTGCCCATGAAGCTGAGCAGGAACTGGAACAGGTTGATGAAGTTCAGATACAGCGTCAGCGCACCCAGCACCGCCGACTTGCCGGCGAAATCGCTGCCGGCGACCTGGAAGTACAGCTCGCGCAGGCGCTGCGTGTCATAGGCGGTCAGGCCGGCGAAGATCACCACGCCAAGGATGTTGATCGCCAGCTGCAGGCTGCCCGACTTGAAGAAGATGTTGGCCAGCGACGCCACGATGATGCCAATGAGGCCCATCATGAAGAAGCGGCCCATCGCCGACAGGTCGCGCTTGGTGGTGTAACCATAGAGGCTGAGGCCACCGAAGGCCGCCGCCGTCACGAAGAAGGTCTGCGCGATCGACGCGCCGGTGTAGCGGGCGAAGATGGTGCTCATCGACACGCCCATCAGCGCGGCAAAGCCCCAGAACAGCGCCTTCAGCGTGCCTTCGCTCATGCGGGCGAGGCCGAAGTTCATGGCAAGGATGATCGCCAGCGGCGACAGCATCGCCACCCAGCCCATCATCGTCGGCGCGCCGACCTGGTTGAAGAACACCGCGAACAGCGCCGGGGTCGAATAGACCAGCAGCGCAACGATGCCCGTCAGCAGCACGCCCGACGCCATGTAGTTGTAGATCGACAGCATGTAGCTGCGCAGGCCGGCGTCATAGCCAGCGTCGACCGCACCGGGGGCCTGGGCGCGGAAGGCACCAAGCCGGGGGTCAAAATTGTTGGCCATCGAAAATTCCTCCTGTGGACGGCACCTGCCGTCCAACACCGCCAATATCGGTGATTGCGGCTGAACTTTCAATGACCAAGCCGCGCGCGGGCGCGCGTCAGTACTGTCGCAGCACCGTCGCAGGGCGGGCGGAGAGTGCCCGCCAGTTGCCGGCAAGCCCCAGCACCACGGTGACCAGCCCGCCGATGCCGACGGTGAGCAGCACGCGCGGCCAGTCCGGCGTCCAGTCCAGCTTGAACACCTGGGTGATGACGAACCAGCCGGCCGCGCTGCCCAGCACCAGTGCCAGCACGGCGACGATGCTGGCCAGCAGCCCATATTCGGCCAGCGTGGCGCGCGCCACCTGCCCGCGCGTCGCCCCCAGCAGCTTCAGCAGCACGGCATCATAGGTGCGCGCCCGCGCACCGGCCGCCAGCGCGCCGACCAGCACGGCGATGCCGGCGGCAACGGTGACGCTGGCCGCGGCGCGGATGGCCGCGGACAATTGGCCCAGCAGGGTCTGCACCTGGCCGATCACGTCCTTCACGCGCACCACCGAGGCGGTGGGATATTGCGCCGACAGGGCGCGGGCGACGCCGCGTTCCTGCGCCGGTTCCACCTGCACGGTCGCCATCCAGCCGTGCGGGGCCTGTTCCAGTGTGCCCGGCGCGAACAGGATGGCGAAGTTGAAGCCCAGCGACTGCCAGTCGATCTTTCGCGTGTTGGCGATCTTCGCCGTGATTTCCACACCCAGCACCGAGACTGTGAGCGTGTCCCCCACCTTCAGGCCCAGCGCCTGCGCGGCCTGATCGTCCAATGAGATCAGCGGCGGGCCGGCATAATCGCGCGGCCACCATTTGCCCGAAACCAGCGTGTTGGCCGGCGGGAAATCGGCGGCGTAGGACAGGCCGCGATCACCGCGCAGGATCCAGCCCTCCGCCCCCGCCTTGATCTGATCCGCCGGCACACCGTTCACCGCCGTGACGGGCCCGCGCAGGGATGGCACGATCACCGTTTCAGCGCCCGGCGCGGTGCGGGCGACCAGCGCGGTGAAGGCGTCTTTCTGATCGTTGGGAATATCGAGCACGAAAAAGCTGGGCGCCCTGGCCGGGATGGTGCGGTTGATCTGGCCAGCCAGATTGCCTTCGATCGTCGCCAGCGTGGCAAACAGGGTGAGGCCGAGGCCCAGCGCCACCACGAGGTTGCGGGTGGGCGCGCCGGGGCGGTGCAGGTTGGCCAGCGCCAGCCGGGCCAGCGTGCCCTTCGGCTTGGGCGCGCGGGCGGCGAGCCATTTCACCGCCGCTGCCAGCCCCCACAGCACGGCGATCAGGCCGATGGCGCCGGCGAGGAAGCCCATGACGAACAGGCGTTCATCGGCCAGCGCGACCACCAGCGCCAGCACGGAAACGGCAGCGGCTGCGACGATGGCGATGGTGCCGGTGCCGGGGCGGGCGCGGCGTTCGGTGAGGCTGCGGAGCAGGCGCGCGGCGGGCATGGCAGCGCCTTCGGCCAGCGGCCACAATGCGAAGGCCAGCGCGATGGCGATACCATACCAGGCGGCCTGCGCCAGCGCGGCCCATTGCAGGCCGGTGGCCGGCGGCACCGGCAGGCTGGCAGCGGCAAGCCGGGCAACGGCGGCCGGTGTCGCGGCACCGATGGCCAGCCCGATCAGCACGGCGCCGGCCGATACCAGCGCCAGCTGCCACAGATAGACGGCGCGTACCGTGGCGCTGTCCGCCCCCAGCACCTTCAGCGTGGCGATGGTGCGGGTGCGGGCACCCAGATAAGCGGAGACGCCGCCCGCCACCCCGACCCCGGCGACGACCAGAGCGGTGAGGCCTACGAGGCTGAGGAATTGCCCCAGCTGGGTGATGAAATTGCGGGTGCCCGGTGCGCCGTTGCTGCGATCGCGCACGCGGGCACCGTCGCCGGCCACCGCCTCCAGCGCTTCGCGCGCGGCGGTGACCGAGGTGCCGGGTTTCAGCTTCACGCGCAGTTCGCTGGTGTAGAGGCTGCCCAGCGTGATCAGGCCGGCGCGTGTCAGGTCGCTCTGGTCAACGACGATGCCGGGGCCAAAGCCGAAGCCGTCGCCGGCGCGATCCGGCTCCTCGACCAAGGTGCCGGCGAGGGTGATGACAGCTTCGCCCAGTTGCAGTTGGTCACCGGGCTTCACGCCCAGCTTGTCGGCCAGCGCCGGCTGCACCGCCGCCTGCCCCGGCGCGACGCGGCCACCGCCGCTGATGACGACCCGGCCATAGAGCGGCCAGCTGGCATCGACGGCCTTGACCTCGGCCAGCACGGCATCGCCCGAACCGCCGGCCCTGCTGACCATGGCGCGCAGTTTGGTGACCGCCCCCACCTGCCCCAGCCGATCGGCAGCGGCGCGCTGCTGCGCGGTCGGCACGCGGCCGGAGACGCGCAGCGAGACGTCGCCGCCCATGAGATATTGGCCGCGTTCAGCCAGGCCGGCGTTGATGGCACTGGCAAGGCTGCCGACACCGGCCAGCGCCGCGACGCCGAGCACCAGGCACACGGCGAGGATGCGCAGGCCGGCAAGGCCGCCACGCAATTCCCTGAGCGCGAGGCGGAGTGCGAGGCTCAGAGGACTTCGGCCAGCAGGCCGGTCATTGCCGTCCACGAACGACGATCGGCATCCGGGCTGTACATCGAGGCGCCGGGCGAATTGGCGTGTTCGTTGGTGAAGCTGTGGAAGGTGTGGCCATAGGCGTGGATCTGCCAGTCGGCACCGGCGGCGGTGAGTTCGGCGGCGAGCGCGTGGTGATCCTGCGGCGGGGTGTAGGGATCCTCCCAGCCGTGCAGCGCCATCACCTTGGCGGTGATCGGGCCCTGCTCACCGATGTTCGGCGGCGTGTAGATGCCGTGGAAGCTGACCGCGGCCTTGATGCGGGGATCGCCGGAGCGCGCCACGTCGAGCGCACACAGACCGCCGAAGCAATAGCCGATGATCGCCATGCGACCGGCATCGATGGCACTGTGGTTGGCGGCGGCATCGACGGCAGCGAGAAGGCGACGGCGCAGCGCGGCGCGATCCTGCACCCACGGGCCCATCAGGTGGCTGTTGTCACCGGCCGGATCGCCGCGGCGGCCCTTGCCATAGACGTCGATGGCCATGGCGGCGTAACCCAGCGCGGCGAGCTTGTCCGCCACCTTGTTGTCCCAAGGGGTCTGGCCGACCCAGTTGGGCGCGATCAGCACGCACGGGTGCGGGCCGGCACCGGCGGGCAGCGCCAGATAGGCTTCCAGCTCGTCGGTGTCGTCGAAATAGCTGAAGATGGTCATGAATGTCCCCTTATTCGGCGGCTTGCGCCAGGTTGTTGCGATCTTCGACGATGCGACCATCGCGCATGGTGATGATGCGATCGCACAGCGGTGCCAGATCGGCATCGTGGGTGATCAGCACCAAAGTCGCGCCGGTTTCGGCGAGGCGGCCGAACAGCAGATCGATGATGGCCGCGCCGGTGGCGGCATCGAGATTGCCGGTGGGCTCATCGGCAAAGATCAGCGCCGGGCGGCCAACCAGCGCGCGGGCGATGGCAACACGCTGCTGTTCGCCGCCCGAAAGCTGGGTGGGATAATGGTGGAGGCGATGGCCGAGGCCGACCGCTTCCAGTTCGGCGCGGGCGCGGGCTTGGCAGTCGCTTTCCCCCGCCAGCTCCAGCGGGACGGCGACATTTTCCAGCGCGGTCATGGTGGGGATCAGGTGGAAGGCCTGCAGCACGATGCCGATGCGGCCACGGCGGGCGCGGGCAAGGCCGTCTTCGTCCATCCGGGTGAAATCGGCTCCAGCGACGCGCACCGAGCCGCCCGACGCGCGTTCCATGCCCGAAAGGACGGCCATGACCGACGATTTGCCCGAACCGGACGGCCCCAGGATGGCGAGGCGCTGGCCGGCGGGTACATCCAGCGACAGGCCGCGCAGCACGTCGACTGCGGCATCGCCGCTGCCCAGCCGCAGGGTGACATCGCGCGCTTCGATCACCATATGGCTGGTCATTGCGGTTCCCGTGGAGGAGTTTGAGTCATGCCCGAATTAGGCGCTCGCAGAGGTCTTTACCAGATGGCGGCGATTGTGGGGGCGCTGTTCGTGTCGCAGGCGGCACTCGCCCGGCCGCTGGTGGTGCTGGCCTATGGCGACAGCCTGACCGCCGGGTATCAGCTGCCGCCGGGCCAGGGCTTTGCGCCCCAGCTGGAAAAGGCGCTGAAGGCCAAGGGTCATGATGTGACCGTGGTCGGCGCCGGCGTGTCGGGCGATACCAGCACGCAGGGGCGCGCGCGGATGAACTGGGTTCTGGGCGGCATGAAGCAGAAGCCCGACCTGGTGGTGCTGGAATTGGGCGCCAACGACATGCTGCGCGGGCAATCGCCAAGGACGGCGCGCGAGAATATCGACGCGATGGTGAAGGCGTTCAAGGCGAAGGGCGCGCGCGTGCTGCTGGCCGGGATGCGCGCCAATCCGGCGCTGGGCAAACCCTATGTGGCGGAATTCGAAGGCCTGTTCCCGGCGGTGGCCAAGGCCAATGGCGTGGCGCTGTATCCCTTCTTCCTGGACGGCGTGGCGGCGCAGCGCGGCCTGTTGCTGGGTGACGGGATGCACCCCAATGCCAAGGGCGTGACACAGATCGTGGGTCGCATCCTGCCGGCGGTGGAGCGGGAGCTGAAACTGGTGAAGTGATGCGGCTGTTCGTCGGCCTCGACCTGCCCCAGCCGGTGAAGGCCGGGCTGCTGGCGGTGATGGGCGGCGTCGCCGGCGCGCGCTGGCAGACGGCGGCGCAACTGCACCTGACGCTGCGTTTCATTGGCGAGGTCGATCGCCACCAGGCGCAGGATATCGCCGCCGCACTGGGCCGCGTGAATGTGCGGCCGTTCACGGCAGAATTGGGCGATCCCGGCCTGTTCGAGCATCGCGGCCGCATCGACACATTGTGGGTGGGCGTGCGCCCGGCCCCGCAGCTGGCGGCGCTGGCCAAGGCGGTGAACGCGGCGCTGGCCGGTGTCGGCGTGCCGGCAGAGGGTCGCGCCTTCGTGCCCCACATCACGCTGGCGCGCGGGCGCGGCATGATCGGCGCGGGCGACTGGCCGCAGGGGCCGGTGCCGGCGCTCAGCTGGACGGTGGCTGGTTTCGCGCTGTTCGAAAGCCGGATGGGCAAGGACGGCAGCGATTACACCGTCCTTGCCCGCTGGCCGTGAGTTACGCGGCCTGATCCTTGTAACCCAGTACCGGCTTGCGCGCTGCCTGGGTCTCGTCCAGCCGGCGGCGCGGCGCGAAGTGCGGGGCCGAACGCCAGGCATCGGGATCTTCCAGCATCTTCGTCGCGACGTGACGCATGGCCCCGATCAGCTGGTCAAGGCTGGCCTTGCTTTCCGTTTCGGTCGGCTCGACCAGCATCGCACCGTGAACGACGAGCGGGAAATACATCGTCATCGGGTGGAAGCCTTCATCGATCAGCGCCTTGGCGAGATCGAGCGTGGTGAGCCCGGTGCCTTCGAGGAAATCATCCGAGAACAGGGCTTCGTGCATGCACGGGCCGCTGGCCGCGAACGGCGCGGTATAGATATCCTTCAGGCTGGCCAGCACATAGTTGGCGTTCAGCACGGCATCTTCCGCGACCTGGCGCAGGCCGTCGGCGCCGTGGCTCATCATGTAGGAGAGCGCGCGGACAAACATGCCCATCTGGCCGTGGAAGGCCACCATCCGGCCAAAGCTGTCGGGCGCCTGGGTGCCGGCGGTATCCTCTTCCACCAGTTCCAGGCCCTTCGCCGTTTTCCGCACGAACGGGATCGGCGCGAACGGCGCGAGCGCTTCCGACAGCACGACCGGGCCGGAACCCGGGCCACCGCCGCCGTGGGGGGTGGAGAAGGTCTTGTGCAGGTTGATGTGCATGGCATCGACGCCCAGATCGCCGGGGCGGACGCGGCCGACGATGGCGTTGAAGTTGGCACCGTCGCAATAGACATAGCCGCCAGCGGCGTGGACCGCATCGGCGATGGTCTTCAGGTCAGGCTCGAACAGGCCGCAGGTGTTGGGGTTGGTGATCATCACCGCCGCCACGTCCGGGCCAAGACGCGCCAGCAGTGCGTCGAGATCGACCCGCCCACGCGCGTTGGCCGGGATATTCTCCACGGTGAACCCGCAGAAGGCCGCCGTCGCCGGATTGGTCCCGTGCGCCGATTCCGGCACCAGCACGACGCGGCGCGGATCGTTCTTGGCATCCAGCGCGGCGCGGATGGCGACCATCCCGCACAATTCGCCATGCGCGCCGGCCTTGGGGCTCATGGCCACCGCCGGCATCCCGGTCAGCTTCATGAGCCAATCGGCCAGCACGTCGATCAATTCCAGCGCGCCCTGCACGGTCGATTGCGGCTGCAGCGGGTGGATGTCGGCAAAGCCGGGCAGCCGCGCCATCTTCTCATTGAGGCGCGGGTTGTGCTTCATCGTGCAGCTACCCAGCGGGAAGATGCCGAGATCGATGGCATAATTCTGGCGGCTGAGGCGGGTGTAGTGGCGCACGGCCTCCGGCTCGGAAAAGCCCGGCAGGCCGATCACGGCATCGCGGGCCAGGCCGCCGAGGCGATCCGGCACCGGCGGCACCGGCGGCAGGTCAACGCCCGACGTGTCCAGCGAGCCGCGTTCGAACAGCAACGGTTCTTCCAGCATCAGGGCGCGGTTGCCGGTGAAGGTTTCCACGGCAGCGCCGGTGCCGGCGACAAGACGGGTGGGACGGCCCACGTTGTTCATTTCGGTCGCCATTACGCCATCACCTCATCCAGAGCGTCCTCGAACGCGTCAAAATCCTCGTCGGTCGCGGTTTCGGTCACCGCCACGATCATGCCGGTTTCCAGCGCCTTGTGGCCCGGCCACAGCCGGCCGAGCGAGACACCGCCCAGCACGCCCTTTTCAGCGAGCTTGCGAACCACCGGCCGGGCTTCGCGGCCCAGATCCAGCGTGAATTCGTTGAAGAAGGCCCCATTCAGCAGCGCCACGCCGGGGATGCGGCCCAGCCGTTCGGCCAGCTGCACGGCGCGGGCGTGGTTGAGGGCAGCGAGATGGCGCAGGCCCTTTTCCCCCAGCAGCGTCAGGTGGGCGGAAAAGGCCAGCGCGATCAGGCCGGAGTTGGTGCAGATGTTGCTGGTCGCCTTTTCGCGGCGGATATGCTGCTCACGCGTCGACAGGGTGAGCACAAAGCCGCGCTTGCCGCTGGCATCGACGGTTTCGCCGCACAGCCGGCCCGGCGCCTGGCGCACATGCTTTTCGCGGCAGGCGAACAGACCGAGATAAGGCCCGCCAAAGTTGAGGCCGGCGCCCAGCGACTGGCCTTCGCCCACCACGATATCGGCACCCATTTCGCCCGGCGACTTGATCGCACCCAGCGAGACGATTTCGGTGACGACAACGATCAGCAGCGCGCCGGCCTTGTGGCAGGCATCAGCGAGCGGCGTCAGATCGGCGATGTGGCCGAACAGATTGGGGTTCTGGACGACGACGCAGCTCGTATCGGCGTCGATGGCGGCAATCAGGCCCGACAGGTCATCGCCGGGCGCGCCCCTGGTCAGCGCCGGCGTGCCGGCTTCGACGAGGTCGCCGGTGAAGCGGGTCAGCGTCTTCAGCACCGAGGTGTAGTGCGGGTGGACGCCGGCCGAGACGATGCACTTGTTTTTCCGGGTGATGCGGCGAGCCATGAACACGGCTTCGGTCATCGCGGTGGAGCCGTCGTACATCGAGGCGTTGGCGACTTCCATGCCGGTCAGGCGGGCGACCTGGGTCTGGAATTCGAACAGCACCTGCAGCGTGCCCTGCGCGATTTCCGGCTGATAGGGCGTGTAGGCGGTAAGGAATTCGCCGCGCTGGATCACCATGTCCACCGATGCCGGCACGTGATGCTTGTAGGCCCCGCAGCCGACGAAGAAGGGCGTGGTGCTGGCAGTGGCGTTCTTGGCCGCCATCTTCACCAGCGCGCGTTCCACCGCCATTTCGCTGGCATGGTTGGGCAAGCCGGCGATGGGGCCATCGAGCACGGCAGACGCGGGCACGTCGGCAAACAGGGCGTCAACACTGGGCGCACCGATGGTGGCCAGCATGGCGCTGCGATCAGCGTCGGAAAGAGGCAAGTAGCGCAAGGGGCTTACTCCGGGAGGTGGGCGGAAAAACGGATACGGACGTAATCGGCGATCCAGTCGCCATTGGCGGCCTGGAGCGCGGGTTTCAGCAGGGCGACGGTTTCGGCGACGATCTGGTCTTTCAATGCGGCGGGCACGCCAGCTGCATCGATGAAGCCGCCGCGGAAGGTTTCCAGCCAGCCCGCCATGCCGGTGGCCGGCAGTGGCGTCGGGCGCGGGATGATGGCGCAGGTGTCGACAATGAAGCCGGCACCTTCCAGCACGGCGCGGAAGGCTTGCGCCGTCGGGTAATAACTCGTCTCGCTCGCCGCCGCCGGAAAGCCGTGGCGGGCAAGGACGGCGATCAGCGCGGTGCGGATGGCAGCGATGTTGGCGTGACCGCCAAATTCGCCGACATAGCGCCCGCCGGGCTTCAGCGCGCGCCTGACGCCCGCCGTCACCACCTCGGGCTGGCCAACCCAGTGCAGGGCAGCATTGGTGAAGACGGCATCGAATTCCTGGGCGAAATCGAGCGCGCGGGCATCGCCTGCCCGCGCATCGATGCCCCGGCCCCGCGCCGCCGCCACCATCGCCGGATCGGCATCGACCCCAACGACGGTGCAGCCGGCATCGACCAGCCGTTGCGTCAGCACGCCATCGCCGCAGCCCAGATCGAGGATATGCTCCCCGGCCCGAGGCGCCAGCAGATCCAGCACCGCCGCCCCCAGCGCCGGCACGAAGGCGGCGTTGGCGGCATAGAGCGCCGGATCCCAGCGTGTGGCGGTGCCTGACGTCACTTACAGGCCGGCGACGAACGCGTCGTAGGCGGCCTTGTCCATCAGGCCATCCAGTTCCGACGCATCGGACAGGGTGAGCTTGAAGAACCAGCCTTCGCCTTCCGGGGCGCTGTTCACGAGGCTGGGATCGTCGGCCAGCGCCGGGTTGCTCTCGGTGACGGTGCCCGACACCGGGGCATAGACGTCGGACGCGGCCTTCACCGATTCGACGACGGCAGCCTCGCCGCCCTTTGTCACGGCGCGGCCCGAATCGGGCAGATCGACGAACACGACATCGCCCAGCTGGCCCTGCGCGTAATCGGTGATGCCAACGGTGGCTTCACCGCCGGCAACATCGATCCATTCGTGATCCTGGGTGTAAAGACGGCTCATTTCGTGGCTCCTTCCCGCACGTAATTCTTTTGCTTGAACGGCATCGGCACGACCGTGGCGGCAATGCGCTTGCCCCTCACTTCGATGTCCACCGCCGTGCCATCGGCGGCGTGGTCGCTGGCAATCATCGCCATGGCGATCGGCATGTTGAGGCTGGGGGCGAAGCCGCCCGAGGTGAGCACGCCCACCTGCGTGTCGCCCACCGACACGGTCGCGCCTTCGCGCGCCGGCATCCGGCCTTCAACCGACAGGCCGACCCGCTTGCGCGGCGCGCCATTGAACAGCTGATCCAGCACGCGCGCCGCGCCGGGGAAGCCGCCTTCGGCCTTGCGGCGCTTGGAAATGGCGAAGGCCAGATCGGCCTCCACCGGCGTGATGCCGGGATCGAGATCATGGCCATAGAGCGGCAGGCCGGCTTCGAGGCGCAGCGAGTCGCGCGCACCAAGGCCGATGGGCTTCACCTCGGCATGGGCGAGCAGGGCTTCGGCCAGCGCCTCCGCATGGCTGTTGGGCACGGAGATCTCGTAACCATCCTCGCCGGTGTAACCCGAACGCGTGATGCCCAGCTTGACGCCGTTCCACAGCCAGCGCGCGCCGGACATGAACTTCAGATCGGCAAAATCCGGCTGGTCGGCACTTTCGGGGGTGAGGTCAAAGCGGCTCATCACCGTCACCGCCTGCGGGCCCTGCAGGGCGAGCAGCGCGTGATCCTCCATGTGGTGCAGCGTCAGCCCGGCAGGCAGGCGCGCCATCATGTGGGCGATATCGGCGTGCTTGGTGGCGCCGTTGACGACGAGATAGAAGCTTTTGCCGGTGTTGGTGACCATCAGGTCGTCGAGGATGCCGCCGTCGTCGTTCAGCAGCAGCGAATAGCGGACGCGGTGCGGCTGCAACGCCTTGAAGTCACCGGGCGCGATGCTTTCCAGCCAGTCGGCAGCGCCTTCGCCTTCCACGAGGAGCTGGCCCATGTGGGAGACATCGAACAGGCCGGCGGCTTCGCGCGTCCACAGATGTTCGGCGATGATGCCATCATACTGGATCGGCATGGCATAGCCGGCGAACGGCACCATGCGCGCACCAAGGCGACGGTGCAGCGCATCCAGCGGCAATGGTTTCAGATCGGCAGCATCGGCCATGGGAACCCCGGCAACAGTCACAGTTCGGCACCATGCCGAACCTGGTTCCCCCACTGTCGCCAGACCTGAGAGCTTTGACCCCGGCTTGCGCCCGGGCTTACCCCTTCGGTGGGGTGACGGCGCAAGGCCACCACCCGCTTTCCAGAGTGTCGCTGATACGCCGGCGCGGTCCTTTTGCCTGAGAGATTCCGGGGGCGGCTTGCTCCTTCGGCGGTGACGCCAGCGGTTTCCCCCTGCCCGTCACACTCTCCCGCGCGCGGCGCCGGTGTTGCCACCGACGACGTGTGCCGATTGGGCGATGGCGGGCGACGAGTCAACTGCCCGAATGTCCACCCCCACCGGTGGCGGATGCTATTTCGCGATATTGTAGGCCAGCGCGCGATCGTCGAGCTGGAAGCCGATCAGCACTTCGAAGCTGGCGGCGCGCAGGGCGGCGCGCACTTCGGGATCGGCCATCGGATCGGTGGCGGCATCGGCCATGCCGGCGGTGCGCTTGCGGTTGATCTTGTCAAGGATCGCCTGCGGCACGGCAGCAGCGGTGCGCGACACCGCCGCCGTGGCCGTGCCCTGTGCGACGGCGCGATCCTGGCCGGCGGCGAAGTTGACGGTGACGTTGGTCAACTGCTTGGCATTGATGATGTTGCCGGCCTGGACGACGGCGGCAAAGACCGGCAGCACCACCTGCCGCGCCGGGCCAGCGTCATTGCGCCGCGCCACCACGTCATAGGTGATGCGCGCCACGAACTGATCGGCGGTTTCGGTGCATTCGTCGCGCACGTTGGTGATGGTGGCGACGGCATCGACATTGGCCGCATCGGGGGTGTTCCCACGGAACAGCGTGACATCGCCGGTATAGGCAGCGACCGCAACCGCCGGACAGGACGAGCGTTTGACGATCAGCGGGTTGCGTTCGCAGCCGGCGAGCAACAGCACGGGCAGCAGGACCAGGGCGAGAGTTGCGGGGCGGCGAAGGGCAAGGCGCGTCATGGCCAATCTCCTATGGGGCAAAAGCGCCCACGGCAAGCCGCAAGCAGGCGCGGACATTACGGAGGCCTTCCGTTCGCAGGGCCAATCGCGTATCAGCCGCGTCATGATCCAGACCGCTGCCGCCCCCGCCGTTTCCGACAAGCCGGCCCTCAACGTGCTCGTGGCCGCGCCGCGCGGCTTTTGCGCCGGGGTTGACCGCGCCATCCACATCGTGGAGCTGGCGCTGGAACGCTGGGGTGCGCCGGTCTATGTCCGGCACGAGATCGTGCACAACAAGTTCGTGGTGGACAGCCTGAAGGCCAAGGGCGCGATCTTCGTCGAGGAACTGGACGAGGTGCCCGATGGCGTGCCGGTGGTGTTTTCGGCCCACGGCGTGCCCAAGGCGGTGCCGGCCAAGGCCGAGGAGCGCGGGCTGACCTATGTCGATGCCACCTGCCCGCTGGTATCGAAGGTGCACCGCCAGGCCGAACGGCTGGTGGCCGCCGGTCGCCACATCCTGTTCATCGGCCACGAAGGCCATCCCGAAGTGATCGGCACCTTTGGCCAGGTGCCCGAAGGCGCGATGACGCTGATCGAGACGGTGGAAGATGCCGCCACGGTGCAACCCGCTGATGCGAACAATCTTGGCTTCCTCACCCAGACGACGCTGAGCGTGGACGACACTGCCGAGATGGTGGCCGAGCTGAAGCGGCGCTTCCCGGCCATCGAAGGCCCGCGCGGTGATGACATCTGCTATGCGACGTCGAACCGGCAGGCCGCCGTGAAGGCGATGGCGCCGCGCTGCGACCTGGTGCTGGTGATCGGCGCTGCCAACAGCAGCAACAGCCAGCGCCTGCGCGAAGTCGCAGAGCGCGAGGGCGCGCGCAGCTGGCTGATCCAGCGAGCGGCCGAGATCGACTGGGCGTGGTTCGACGGTGTCGAGACGGTCGGCATCACCGCCGGTGCGTCGGCCCCGGAAGTGCTGGTGCAGGAAGTGCTGGCCGCGATGGGCGAGCGTTTCGCCGTCACCAGCGAGAATGTCACCACGGCGGTCGAAGAGGTGGTGTTCAAGCTGCCGCGCGCGCTGACCGCCTGACCCCATGGCCGTCTACACGCCGGTGAGCGCGGCCGATCTGGCCGAGTTTCTGGCCGGCTATGATGTCGGTGAGGCGGTGAGCTTCAAGGGCATCGCGGAAGGCGTTGAAAACAGCAATTTCCTTTTGGAAACAACGCGTAGTCGCTTCATCCTCACACTCTATGAAAAGCGCGTCGATGAAGGCGACCTGCCGTGGTTCCTGGCCCTGATGGGGCATCTGGCGGCCAGGGGCCTGCCGGTGCCGGGGCCGATCGCCGACCGTCAGGGCCAGGTGCTGCAGCGGCTGAATGGCCGGCCTGCCTGCCTGATCGAGTTCCTGCCGGGCGTGAGCGTGACCGAGGCGACGCCGGCCGCCGCCCGCGCCGTCGGCGCCGCGCTTGGCCAGATGCACGCGGCGCTCAGTGACTTTACCGCGCCGCGCCCCAACGCGCTGGGGCCGGCATCCTGGCCACCGCTGGCCGCGCGCTGCGAAGGCCGGCTGGGCGAGATCGATGCTGATCTGCCCGATGCCGTGACGCGTGGGCTGGCCGCCTGTGCCGACTGGCCGGCGGGTCTGCCGCAATCGACCATCCATGCCGATCTGTTCCCCGACAACGTGCTGATGCGCGGGGCCGACGTCACCGGCCTCATCGATTTCTATTTCGCCTGCACCGATGCCCGCGCCTATGACGTGGCGGTGACGCATGCCGCCTGGTGCTTTTCCAGCGACGGGCGGCAGTTCTTCCCGGAACGATCGGCAGCGCTGATGGCCGGCTATCTGGGCGAGATCGCCCTGACGCCGGCCGAACGGGCCGCCCTGCCCCGGCTGGCGGCGGGCGCAGCGCTGCGCTTCACCCTCACCCGCGCCTTTGACTGGCTGAACACGCCGCCCGACGCGATGGTGACCCGCAAGGATCCGATGGCGTTCGCGCGGCGGCTGGGCTGGTATCTGGCAGCGACGCCGGAGCAGATGCATGGCCGCTGACGGTCTGCCGCGCGTCGCCATTTTCACTGATGGCGCCTGCAAGGGCAATCCGGGGCCGGGCGGCTGGGGCGCCATCCTGCGTTTCGGCGCCCAGGAAAAGGAACTGAACGGGGCGGACGCCCTGACCACCAACAACCGCATGGAATTGCAGGCGGCCATTTCCGGGCTGACAGCACTGACACGGCCGTGCCGCGTCGATCTGACCACCGACAGCGTCTATGTGCGCGACGGCATCACCAAGTGGGTGCATGGCTGGCAGCGGAATGGCTGGAAAACCGCCGACAAGAAGCCAGTGAAGAACGCCGATCTGTGGCAGGCCCTGCTGGCCGCGGCGCGGCCGCACCAGGTGACGTGGCATTGGGTGAAGGGCCATGCCGGCCACGCCGAAAATGAACGCGCCGACGCGCTGGCCAATGCCGCCATTGCCGCCATGCGGGCCGAGGCCACGGGCTGAACCGCGGCGGGCGCAAGCGCAGCGCCAATCTGACCATTGCCATTCGGCGCGCAATCGGCTTTGGAGCGGCCATGGCTTCCGAACCCACCGCCACGGCCGCCCCGCGCGGCATCAACGCCAAGATGGTCAAGGTCTGGATGACCTGGGGCAGCAAGTTCCTGCCCTTTGCCGATGTCGCCAGCCCGGAACTGCCGCTGTCCAAGCTGCTGCGGCTGTCGCTGATCCAGGTCAGCGTGGGCATGAGCCTGGTGCTGCTGGTGGGTACGCTCAATCGCGTGATGATCGTGGAACTGGGCGTGCCGGCGACGCTGGTCGGCGTCATGCTCGCCCTGCCGCTGCTGGCGGCACCGTTCCGCGCGCTGATCGGCCACAAGTCCGACACGCACAAATCGGCGCTCGGCTGGCGGCGCGTGCCCTATATCTATCTCGGCACCATGATCCAGTTCGGCGGGCTGGCGATCATGCCGTTCGCGCTGCTGGTGCTGGCCGGCGCGCAGGAAGCCTATGATGAACGCGTCTGGCTGGGCCAGCCGGCGGCGGCCTTGGCCTTCCTGCTGGTCGGCATCGGCATCCACACGACGCAGACGGTGGGCCTCGCGCTCGCCACCGATCTCACCAAGGAAGAGCAGCAGCCCAACGTTGTCGGCCTGATGTACGTGATGCTGCTGGTCGGATCGATCATCGCGTCGCTGTTCTTCGGCTGGGCGCTGAAGGATTTCAGCCAGGGCCGCCTGATCCAGGTCATCCAGGGCAGCGCCGTCATCACCATCCTGTTGAACTTCACCGCGCTGTGGAAGCAGGAAACCCGTGTGCCGCACTATCTGCGGACCGAGCCGGCGCAGGCCGATCCCACCTTCAGGGAAAGCTGGGACCTGTTTGTCGGCAAGGAAAAGACCGTGCTGCGCCTGCTCGCCGTCGGTCTGGGCACGCTGGCCTTTTCGATGTCGGATATCGTGCTGGAACCCTATGGCGGCGAAGTGCTGAAACTGGGCGTTGGCACCACCACCCTTTTGACCGCGATCATGGCGTTCGGCAGCCTGCTGGGCTTTGCCTATGCCTCCTACATCCTGTCGCTGGGCTCTGACCCGTTCCGGATGGCGGGCCTTGGCGCGCTGATCGGCCTGCCGGCCTATGGCCTGATCATCATGGCAGCCGGATCGGACACGCCGGAACTGTTCACGCTGGGCGTGCTGCTCGCCGGCATCGGCACCGGCCTGTTCGGCCACGGCACCTTGACGGCCACGATGCGGCTGGCGCCGCAAAGCCAGGTCGGCATTGCGATGGGAGCGTGGGGCGCCGTGCAGGCGACCAGCCAGGGCGTGGGTGCCACCATCGGCGGCGTCGTGCGCGATCTGGCGCGCGGGCTTGATCTGGGCCTGGGCGTCGCACCGCAGGCCAGCGGCTATGTGCTGATCTTTGGCCTGGAACTGGCCCTGATGGCGGCGACGCTGGCAGCGATGTGGCCGCTGATGAACCGCGACGAAGGCCGCAGCGCCTGATCTGATCCGGGCGCCGGGCGGCACAGCCCGGCGACCTCCCTGACTGTCGATGCCGACATTTGCTCTGGCCCGGCCGCGGCGTGATCGGGGTGCGCCGGCAATGCGTCACCGCATCAGGACATGAAAAAGCCGGCGCTCCTTGTGGGGAGCGCCGGCTCGTTCGTGTCAGCCCGGCGAACCGGGCAATGACTTACTTGGCTTCCGGAGCAGCTTCGGCAGCCGGAGCAGCCTCGGCAGCCGGAGCTTCAGCAGCCGGAGCGGCTTCAGCGGCCGGAGCAGCTTCCATCGCCGGGGCAGCGGCGGCGGTCGCGGCAGAACCCTGCCAGTAGCTGCCGAACCAGCTGGTGTTCAGCAGGATCGAAGCGTGCACGATCAGAGCGATGGCGGCCACACCGATGAAGAACAGCGGCAGACCGACGGTGGGGCTGACATAAAGCCAGATACGACCTTCATTCATGAGTCAGACTCCCCGAGATTACTGCAGCCACGGCGTAAGAGCATACGCCAGGATGTGCGCCAGAACGGCGATGGCGCCGAAAATTCGGGTGCCCCACTTGAGGCCCTCGTTGATTTCGACGGCTTCCTTTTCGGTCAGCCCGGTCGGGTAGACCTTGGTATCTTCAGCCATTGATAACTCCTCTCCCATTCGGAAAAGTCGCCCGCCCCGAAAACAATATAGGGCTACGTCTCCCCCACCTGTTTGCCGGGCTGGGGTGACAACCAAATGCGACCCAGTCCTTACTGAAACCGGCGACTGACGGGTTACGTCGCGTCAACTGGTCGCAGTGGAATCACCCCATAAACAAACTGCCGCATGTGTCAATCTGTCACCGTAGGTCTACGTAATTCGGGCACACAGGCAGGTTTTTCAGTATTGCGATGCAGCATCGCAAGTGCAGCACAAACGGGGTCGTCGCGTCCACTTCAGGCGCGAATGAAACGGTCCACCCCGCTGGAATCGCTCACTCGGTGCACGCGGCCGCGTTCTTCCAGCCAGTGCAGGTGCGCCACGGTTTCGCCGGTCGCCAGACCATAATCCGCTTCACCGATCGGGCGGCGGAACAGCGCGGCAAAGCAGTCCACCGCCGTGCGCGGCGTGGCGCAGAACGCCTCCAGCTTTTCTAGCTTGGCGGCGTGATCGGCGGCCAGCTGGTCAAGCCGGGTGTGAAGGCCCTGAAATGGTTCGTTGTGCGCCGGCAGCACCAGCACATCGTCGGGGATGGCGCGCAGCCGGTCGATCGATTCGAGCCAGTCACCCAGCGGATCGGCATAAGGTTCGGTGGGATAGACCGACACGTTGGACGTGATGCGCGGCAGCACCTGATCGCCGGAGATCATGACGCCATCCGACACCAGGCAGGCGTGTTCCGGCGCATGGCCGCGCCCCACCACCACCTGCCACTGGCGCGCCCCGATATTGAGCACATCACCATCCTTCAGCCGTTTGAAGCCGGCGGGCATGCGGGTGATGATCTTGCCGAAACTGCCCCAGGCCTTGGCCTTCATGGCCGCCACCTGCTCCTCGCTCCAGCCGGCGCGCACCGAAAAGGCCACCGCTTCATCGGGCGGCGCATCGCGCACGTCGAGGATCAGGGTGCGGGCGAGCAGATATTCGGTGCGGGTGATTTCCAGCGGCACGTCATACTTGCGGCACAGCCAGCCCGCCATGCCAAGGTGATCGGGGTGATAATGGGTGACGATGACGCGGGTGACCGGCTTGCCGGCGAACGGCCCGGCCAGCAGTGCCTCCCAACTGGCCTTGCTGGCGGGCAGGCCGACGCCGGTATCGACGATGGCCCAGCCATCACCGGCATCGAGCACCCAGAGGTTGATGTGATCCAGCCCGAACGGCAGGCCCATCCGCACCCAGAAGATGCCGGGCAGGATTTCATGGGTTTCGGCTGTGCCCGGCACCCAGCGGCCACAGGGGTAATGCAGCCCGTTGATGCTGTCGGGCGCCCGCGCCGCCGTGCTCGGCGCGAAATCGGGCACGGCGTTGAGGGGCGGCGGTTCCATGCCATCCGGTGTAGGTGACACAGTGACAGAGTCGACTCGCGCTGCTGATAGGCTAAGGGGGCGGCAATGCATCCCCGGAAGCCCACACCATGAAACTCGCCGTGTTCGATTGCGACGGAACGTTGATCGACAGCCAGATCAACATCATCCGCGCCATGGAAAGCAGCTTTGCCCGGCACGGCCTGCCGGCACCCGATCCCCATGCCACGCGGCGCATCGTCGGGCTTTCGCTGGTGGAGGCGATGCAGGCGCTGCTGCCGGAGGCGCCACATGATCTGCACCTGAGCCTGGCCGATGATTACAAGACCGCGTTCCAGCGGCTGCGGGCGGACAAGGCGCTGGATGCCGAGCCGCTGTATCCGGGCATCGCCAGATTGCTCGACACGCTGGCGGATGCGGGCTGGCTGCTGGCGGTGGCGACGGGCAAATCCGATCGCGGGCTGAAACTGGCGCTGGAGCATCACGACATCCACCACCTGTTCATCAGCCTGCAGACGGCGGACCGCCACCCATCGAAACCGCACCCATCGATGCTGCGCGCCGCGCTGGCCGATGCGGGGGCCGAGGAACATCAGGCGGTGATGATCGGGGACACGATCTTCGACATCGCCATGGGCCAGGCCGCCGGCGTGAGGAGCATCGGTGTCGACTGGGGCTATCACGATGCCCACGAGCTGATCGATGCCGGTGCGGTTGGCGTGGCCAACGATGCCGATCACCTGCTGGCGTTGATGCATGGCTGACGGGGAGCCCCCGGTTGGTTCGGGCGCGATGATCGCCCGGTTGCGGCGGGTGGGCCGGGTGCTGGCCATCCTGTCGCTGCTGTTCGGCGGCGCATTTGTGGTGCTGGCGCGGCGATCGGCCAGTGCCAGCGGCGGGGATATCGCCTCGGCGCTGTTCTGGGTGGCCGCCGTGCTGCAATTCGCGCTGGCCTTTGTCTTGCTGTGGCGCGGTCGGCGCGGGTAAGGCTTGGGCATGAGCGATGCCCCCCTGCCCGCGGCCGAGGCCCGCAAGAAATATCTGGTCTTTCTCGCCGTCCGCCTGGCCGGGCTGGCGGTGATGTTTGCCGGCGTGTGGCTGATGCGCGAGGTGGGCCAGGGTCCGGGGCTGGTGGCGGTGCTGATCGGCGGCGCCACCCTGTTCATCCGCCCCCGCCATCTGGGGCTGACGCGCAAATGAAGCGGTTCTGGACGACGGCCACCGCTGCGCCCGCCGATGGCGGCTGGACGGTGCTGCTGGATGGCCGCCCCGTCCGCACGCCGGCGCGCGCGCCGCTGATCGTGCCGGGCGAGGCGCTGGCCGAGGCGATCGCGGCGGAGTGGGCGGCGCAGGGCGAGACGGTGAACCCGCGCGCCATGCCGTTGACCGGTCTTGCCAATGCCGCCATCGACCGGGTCGCCGCCGATCCCGCCAGTTTCGTCACGCGGCTGGCGGCCTATGCCGGCAGCGACGTGATCGCCTACCGCGCCGATGGCCCGGCATCGCTGCTGGCGGCGCAGGCGGCGGCGTGGGACAGCTGGATCGACTGGCTGGCCCGGCGTTACGATGCCGCCATCACCGTCACCACCGGCATCGTTCACGTCGCCCAGCCGCCGGCCACGCTGGCGCGGGTGGAGGCCGCCTTTGCCGCCCTCACGCCGTTCCAGCTGGTGGCGATGGATCCGATCGTCACCATCACCGGTTCTGCCGTGCTGGCGCTGGCGGTGGCGGCGGGCGAACTGGATGCCGATGCCGCCTATGACGCCGCGCACGTCGATGCGCGCTGGCAGGAAGAACAATGGGGCCGCGATCCTCTTGCCGAACAGGCCGAAGCGGCGCGGCGGGCCGACCTGCAGGCGGCTGTCCGCTTCCTGCGGCTGGTGACAGGGTGACCAATCGCCTCTTGCCCGACTGCAATCCCATGATAGGGGCAAAGACCAGACGGAGTGGAACGCGCCCATGTTGAAGCAACTGGAAGAACTGGAACGTCGCCGCGCTGCCGCCAAGCTGGGCGGCGGTGAAAAGCGCATTGCCGCGCAGCACGCCAAGGGCCGGCTGACGGCGCGCGAACGGCTGGACATCCTGCTCGATCCCGGCAGCTTCGAAGAGCTCGACATGTATGTGGAGCACAACTGCACCGATTTCGGCATGGCCGACCAGGTGATCCCCGGCGATGGCGTCGTCACCGGTTCGGGCACGATCAACGGCCGGCTGGTGTTCGTGTTTTCGCAGGATTTCACCGTGTTCGGCGGTTCGCTGTCGGAACGCCACGCCCAGAAGATCTGCAAGATCATGGACATGGCGATGAAGGTCGGCGCGCCGGTCATCGGCCTCAACGATTCGGGCGGCGCCCGCATCCAGGAAGGCGTGGCGTCCCTGGGCGGCTATGCCGAGGTGTTCCAGAGGAACGTGCTGGCATCGGGCGTGGTGCCGCAGATATCGCTGATCATGGGGCCCTGTGCCGGCGGCGCCGTCTATTCTCCGGCAATGACCGACTTCATCTTCATGGTGAAGGATTCGAGCTATATGTTCGTCACCGGCCCCGACGTGGTGAAGACGGTGACCAACGAGGTGGTGACCCAGGAAGAACTGGGCGGCGCCATCACCCACAGCACCAAATCGGGCGTGGCCGATCTGGCGCTGGAGGATGACATCGACGCTCTCCTCCGCACCCGGCAGTTCTTTGACTTCCTGCCGCTGAACAATCGCGAGGATGCGCCGTTCCGCCCGACCAGCGATGATCCGCTGCGGATCGACGACAGCCTGGACACGCTGATCCCGGCCAGCGCCACCAAGCCCTATGACATGCACGAGCTGATCCAGAAGGTCGCCGACGACGGCGAATTCTTCGAACTTCAGCCGGGCCATGCCGGCAACATCATCATCGGTTTCGCCCGCATCGAAGGCCACACGGTGGGCATCGTCGCCAACCAGCCGATGGTGCTGGCCGGCTGTCTCGACATCGCGGCGTCGAAGAAGGCCGGGCGCTTCGTGCGCTTCTGCGATGCCTTCAACATCCCGATCGTCACGTTCGTCGATGTGCCCGGCTTCCTGCCCGGCGTGGCGCAGGAATATGGCGGCATCATCAAGCATGGCGCCAAACTGCTGTTTGCCTATGCCGAAGCCACCGTGCCCAAGATCACCGTTATCACCCGCAAGGCGTATGGCGGCGCCTATGACGTGATGGCGTCCAAGCATCTGCGCGGCGATCTGAACTATGCGTGGCCGACCGCCGAAATCGCCGTGATGGGTGCCAAGGGCGCGGTGGAGATCATCTTTCGCCAGGATATCGGCGACAAGGACAAGATCGCGGCCCGCACCGCCGAATATGAAGCCCGCTTTGCCAACCCGTTCGTGGCGGCATCCAAGGGCTTCATCGACGAGGTGATCATGCCGCATTCGACCCGCCGCCGCATTGCGCTGGGCCTGAGGAAGCTGCGGACCAAGACGCTGGAAAACCCCTGGAAGAAGCACGACAACATCCCGCTGTAACCAGGCGGGCCGACAGGGCGCAGCGTTGTCGGCCGACCCTGGCACAGCCGGCGGGCGGGAGGGGCCGGGGGCGGGCCCGCGTGACAATCCCCCGCCACGCGCCTAAAGCCCGGCCATGCCCGAAACCTATCTCGTCTGGAAATTCCTGCACCTCACCGGTGTGGTGATGCTGATGGGCAACATCACCGTCACCGCCATCTGGAAATTCTTTGCCGATCGCGACGGGCGCGGGCCGGTGCTGGCGTTCGCGCAGAAACTGATCACCTACACCGACTGGTCGATGACGGTGTGGGGCGTCGTGCTGCTGATGCTGGGCGGATACGGCATGGCGATTGCCGGGCAGTTCGATCTGACCCAGGGCTGGCTGCTGTGGTCGCAACTGCTGTTCGTCGCATCGGGGCTGATCTGGATGGGGCTGATCGTGCCGATCCAGATCCGATCAAGCCGGCTGGCAAGAGACTTCGATGGCGGCACCACCGTCCCCGATGCCTATCGAAGCCTTTCGAAACGCTGGATTTTCTGGGGCCTGATTTCGACCGTGCCGCTGGTTTCGGCGCTGTGGCTGATGATTGCCCGCCCGGCATGACGGGCGATGTTGCGATAAAATGACGTGCTCATGACAGTTTGATGACATTGTTGTTGCATTGATGTGACTTCAGGCGCATTCTCCCGGTGTGGATTGTTTTGCGGGAGATGTCGGATGCGCGCGATGATGGCCCTGGTGGTTGCAGCCACGCTGGCGATGCCGGCCATGGCAGCCGATGCCGGTTATGAACAATCGCGGGTGCGTGTGCAGACGGCGGATCTCGATCTGGCGTCGGCAAGCGGCCAGCGTCAGCTCGATCGCCGCCTGTCGCTGGCGATGACCCGCCTTTGCGGGGAGCCCGTGCTCCACACCCGCGACGAGCTGGCCGAACTCGCCGCCTGCCAGGCCGATGCGATGGCCGCAGCGGCACCGCAGATCGAGGCTGCGCGCGCGCGCCGCGCCGTCGCGGTCGCAACCAGCCGCTGATGTCCCTTTGGCGGGGCCTTCCCGCCTGAACCCGAAAGGCCGGTGCGATCCTGATCGTGCCGGCCTTTTGCCGTTGGTGATCAGGGCTGCGGATCGCGGTGCAGCGGGGTGACATCGCCGACGAGCGCCGCAAGGGCGATGGTGATGGTGGCGAGGAAAAGGCGCATGGCGGGATGATCCGGGAAGGGGTGGCCGGCGCCGCCGGGGGCGGTCGGCGCCGGCCGATGTGTCAGGGCCACCGGGGGGAAAGCCCTGACAAGAGCGGCGATGACAAGGCGACCCCTTGCCGGATCGCCGGATGTGAGGGGACGTCACCGCCTGTGATCGATACGCGTCATCTGCGCGATGGTTGCCGAAAAAGGAAACCGGACGTTTCTGTCGCGGTCATCGTCATAATCGATGTATTGCGCCGTGCCGCCGCGTCGTTATGGAACAGGCACGGGGCCGGGGCGTGACACGCGCCGGCGCAGACGGGAGGCCGGAGCCACGTGTTCAAGAAGATCCTGATCGCCAACCGCGGTGAAATCGCCTGCCGCGTCATCCGCACGGCCCGCGCCATGGGCATCCAGACGGTGGCGGTCTATTCCGACGCCGACGCACAGGGCCTGCACGTGCGCGAGGCTGACGAGGCCGTGCACATCGGCGCATCGCCCGCGGCCGAATCCTATCTGCTGGCCGACAGGATCATTGCCGCCTGCCAGGCCACCGGAGCCGAGGCTGTCCACCCCGGCTATGGCTTCCTGTCGGAACGCGCCAGCTTTGTCGAAGCCCTGAGCGCCGCCGGCATCGCCTTCATCGGCCCGCCGGCCAGCGCCATTGCCGCCATGGGCGACAAGATCGAAAGCAAGCGCCGTGCCAAGGCCGCCGGCGTCAGTGTCGTGCCCGGTTTTGTGGGCGAGATCAGCGGCACCGATCACGCCGTCGAGATCGCCAGCGGCATCGGTTACCCGGTGATGATGAAGGCTTCGGCCGGCGGCGGCGGCAAGGGCATGCGGCTGGCGTGGAGCGAGGCCGACGTGCGCGAGGGCTTTGACAGCGTCCGCCGCGAGGCACTGGCCAGCTTTGGCGACGACCGCGTGTTCATCGAGAAATTCGTCGAACAGCCGCGCCATATCGAGATCCAGCTGATCGGCGACCAGCACGGCAACATCCTCTATCTGAACGAGCGCGACTGTTCGATCCAGCGCCGCCACCAGAAGGTGGTGGAGGAAGCCCCCTCACCCTTCGTCACGCCGGAAATGCGCAAGGCGATGGGCGAACAGGCGGTCGCGCTGGCCCGCAACGTCGGCTATTTCAGCGCCGGCACCGTGGAGTTCATCGCAGGCGCCGATCGCAGCTTCTACTTCCTTGAAATGAACACCCGCCTGCAGGTGGAGCATCCGGTGACCGAGTGCATCACCGGGCTGGACCTTGTCGAACTGATGATCCGTGTCGCCGCCGGTGAGAAACTGCCGCTGACGCAGGGCGATGTGCAGCTGAACGGCCACGCCATCGAAACCCGCGTGTATGCCGAGGATCCCTATCGCGGCTTCCTGCCCTCCATCGGTCGGCTGTCGCGCTGCCAGCCGCCGGAAGCCGGCCAGGACGATCAGGGCCGGCTGGTCCGCATCGATACCGGTGTGGTGGAAGGCGCCGAAATCTCGATGTTCTATGATCCGATGATCGCCAAGCTGATCACCTGGGGGCCGACGCGAGACGCTGCGATCGCGGCGCAAGCCGATGCCCTCGATCGCTATCTGATCAAGGGCATCAGCCACAATATCGATTTCCTGTCGGCGATCATGCAGCACGGCCGTTTCCAGGCCGGCGCCAACGTGACGACCGGGTTCATCGCCGAGGAATATCCTGACGGCTTCCACGGTGCGCCGATGAGCGCGGACACCCGCGACGCGCTGATCGCGGCGGCAGCCATCATCAATGCCGAGACGGTGGCGCGCGAACAGCTCATCGACGGGCAATTGTCCGGCGATGGCGCGGTTTACGGCATCAACTGGGTCGTCGATCTGGATGGCGAGCAGGTGCCGGTGGAGGTGACCGGCGAGGCCGGCAGCCACGAAGTGCTGGTCGATGGCCGCGACCTTGTCGTGCAATCGGGCTGGCGTGTGGGCGATGCCCTGTTCACGGGGACCATCAACGGCACGGCCGTGGCCGTCGGTGTCGCGAAGAAGGGCAGTTTCCTGCACCTCACCCTGCGCGGCGCCACCCACAAGTGCCGCGTGCTCACCCCCCGCGCGGCGGAACTGTCGAAGTTCATGATCGCCAAGGTGCCGCCGGACATGAGCAAATACCTGCTCTGCCCGATGCCCGGCCTGATCGTGTCGATTGCCGTCAACGAAGGCGACAAGGTGGAGGCCGGTCAGCCGCTGGCGACGGTGGAAGCCATGAAGATGGAAAATATCCTGCGCGCCGAAAAATCGGGCGTGGTGTCGAAATTGCTGGCAAAGCCCGGCGACAGCCTGGCCGTCGACGCCGTCATCATGGAATTTGCCTGATCCGGCAGGGCGGGCGCTTGCCTACAACAACGCCCCTTCGTGCCGGAGCAGCCAGGCCTTGCGCTCCACGCCACCTGCGTATCCCGTGAGCGCGCCACCGGCACCGATCACGCGGTGGCAGGGCACGACGATGCCGATCGGGTTGGCGCCATTGGCCAGGCCGACGGCGCGGCTGGCGGACGGCTGGCCGATGGCGGCAGCGAGCTGGCCATAACTGCGGGTTTCACCGGCCGGGATGGCGCGCAGGGCGGCCCACACGCGGCGCTGGAACTCGCTGCCGATGGGGGCGACGGGCAGGCGATCCAGCGCGGCAAGATTGCCGGCGAAATAGGCGGCGAACGCGGCGATGATGGCGGGTGGGGCGCTGCCCTCGCCCAGCGTTGCGCCGGGATTGTGGCGGGCGAACAGCCGTTGCAGCCGCTCGTCGAAATCGGCGAAATCAAGGGCGTGGAGCGTATCTCCGTGGGTGACGGCGAGGAGGTCGCCCAATGGCGAGGCGATGCGCGAGAGGGTGAACATGACCCTGTTTATCGCAGCATCGCCCGTCGTGGCTCGCGGAAATCGGCGTTCATGATCGGCAGCTGATGCCGCCCAGATTGTTCACCCCGCATTCGGCACGCTGTTCCCCTAACGAGAAGCGCACCAGCAAGGCGCCGCTGTTAACCAGCCGCGCCACGTCGGCCACGGTCCGCACTGGCTGGCCGCCCACGGTTTCGATGAGGGCGCCGGGGCGCAGGAAACGCGTGGCGGGCGAGGCCGCATCGATGGCCACCACCACCACGCCCTGTTCGGGCAGGCCGGCACCCAGTTCCTGGGCATAGGCCGGTGAGAGATTGGCCACTGTCACGCCGTTCAGGATGGAGCGGCCGGCAAGGCGGGTCAGGCTGCGTGGCGGGTCTTCCGGCGGGGCGGCCAGCGTGACGGGCACGCGCGACAGCGCGCGATCGCGCCAGACCTGCACATTCAGCGTCTTGCCGACGCCTTCGGTGGCAAGGCTGTAGCGCAGCTGGCCGCCATCGGCGATTTCCTTGCCGTCGATGCTGCGGATCACGTCGCCGGGCTTGATGCCGGCGCTGGCACCGGGGCTGCCCGGCACCACGCCCGTCACCAGCAGGCCGCCGGGGCGATCAAGCCCCAGTTGCCGCGCCGTGTCGGCGGTGAGCGCTTCGCCCTCCACCCCGATCCAGCCTGAAACCAGCTTGCCCTTGTCGGCCGCGGTCAGGAACACGCGCACCATCTTGGACGGGATGGCAAAGCCGATGCCGTTCGATCCGCCGCCGCGGCTGTAGATGGCGGTGGGCACGCCGATCAGGCGGCCTTGGGCGTCGAGCAGGGCGCCGCCGGAATTGCCGGGATTGATGGCGGCATCCGTCTGGATGAAGAACTGCCAGTCCGAAACGCCGATGCCGGTGCGGGCGACGGCGGATACGATGCCGGTCGTCACCGTCTGGCCAACGCCGAACGGGTTGCCGATGGCCACCGTCACGTCGCCAACCTCGACCCGGTCGCTGTCGGCCATGCGGATCACCGGCAGGGTGGCCCCTTCGGTTTCGACTTTCAGCAGGGCCAGATCGAGGCGCGGATCGGCAAACAGCACTTTCGCCTTGAATTCGCGCCGGTCGGCCAGCGCCACCAGGATCTGATCAGCCCCTTCCACCACGTGGTTGTTGGTGATGATCAGGCCATCGGCGCCCACGATCACGCCCGAACCCAGCGATTGCGAGACGCGCGGCTGCACCGGGGCGCCGCCGAAGAAGCGCTGGATGAATTCCTCGTTCAAGCTGCGCGGCCGGCGATCGACGGTGGCGGTGTAGATGTTGACGACGGCGGGCGCGGCGGATTTCACCACCGGCGAAAAGCTCATCGCCACCTGCCCCGGCGCGGGGACAGCGCGCGGCAGGTCGGTGGTGTCCATCGCCGGGATCTGCGCCGCCACACGGCCCGTATCGGAAATATTGGCCACGCCAACAGCCAGGCCCACGCCGGCCGCCAGCCCCAGCGCCACCCCGCCTGCCAGTCTTGCCCTGTCTGCCATTGCCCTGATGATCCTGTTCATTTCGCCGTCTTTGCCCGGCGAAGTTTAAGCCGCCATGAATATGGGAGCGATGTTGGTTTTGCGAAGGGGTTGCGCCGATGAAACTGTGGCATTGCAAGGACGCGCGCAGCTTTCGCGTGTTGTGGGCGCTGGAAGAACTGGGCCTGCCCTATGAGCTGAAGCTGCTGCCCTTCCCGCCGCGCTGGCTGAAGCCGGAGTATCTGGAGCTGAACCCGCTCGGCACCATCCCCTTCTTCACCGATGGTGATGTGCGGATGACCGAAAGCGCCGCCATCTGCCAGTATCTGGCCGACAAGGCTGGGCGGCTGCGGATTGCGCCCGACGATCCGCGCTATGGCGATTACCTCAATTTCCTGCACCAGTCGGATGCGACGCTGACCTTTCCGCAGACCCTGGTGTTCCGATACCTGCACCTCGAAAACCCGGAGAACCGCAACCCCAAGGTGGCCGAGGATTATCGCCGCTGGTTCCTGGCCCGCACCATCTGGGCCGAGCGTGCGCTTGCCGATGGCCGGGAATGGTTGTGCGGAGACTTCACGGTGGCCGACATCGCGGTGGCCTATGCCCTGCTGTTTGCGAACACCCTCGGCCACCTGGGCGAGGTCGGCCCGCACCTGCTCTCGTTCTGGGAGCGATGCCAGGCCCGCGACGGCTTCCAGCGCGCCAAGGCGGCGCAGCGGGCCTAGGCCGGCTTTACGTCCACCACCTCGTCCAGCCTGAGCGGGCGATAGAGGTGCGGAAAGAGCTGGCCACCGCGGCTGGGTTCCCATTTCAGATCGGGGCCCAGCGCATCGGCATCCAGCGTCAGCGCCACCACGCCCGCATCATCGGCAAACCACTTGGCCAGCGTGCCGGGCGCCTGTTCGGGTGTGGAGATGTGGATATAGCCATCGCGCAGATCGTCCGGCGACCCGGCAAACACGCGCGCCTTCTGAAACTGCGCCCATTCATCGGCGCGCAGCAGCTTGATGATCGGCGTCATTTCACGTCGCTCTGGGCCACCTCGCGCACCGGCACGCGCAGAGTGCACAGATCGGCAGCGCCGGCCGGGCGGATGAAGAAGCCGGTGCGGTTGGCGCGGGCCTGCACCACGGCGGCAAAGCTGGCGCTGGCGGTGTCCATCATCTGCCAGCGCGAAAAGCCGGCAATCTGGCTGGCAAGGCGCACCTGCGTGATCTTCGTGCGCTGCGCCTCGTCCTTGTAGAAGCCCAGCGCCTCGCTGCCGCGCGGCAGGGCGGCGTGGGGCTCGATGCCGGCGAGCACGCGGCCGACATTGGCGATGTTGCGATCGAGGTGGCGCGGGCCGTGGCCGATGACGGTGTAGAGCTCGGCCCCGTCGCCCGTATCCGGCGGCATATCGCGGCCAACGCCCACGGTGCCATAGCAGTGCGCCAGCCAGGCCGTGCCGGTCTTGCGGTCGCGCGCCGCCTGCCAGCCGGAGACGAAGCCCGCTTCGGCATAGCTGTCCGTGTAAGGCGACGGCGTGAAGGTCAGCCCCTTCGCCGGCCGCTCATATTCGGCCGGCAGCGGCGTGGGGCGCACGCGCTGTTCGCGCACGTCGGGCGGCTGGCTCACGACCTCCTTGCCGTCGACGGGCCTTGCCGCCCATTGCACGACATAATTGTCCTGCACGCGCACGATGCGGCCATCATTGAACCGCCCGGCCTTCACCAGCGCCTTGATCGCCGCGACGTGCGCCGGAGCGAAATCGGGGGCAAGCTGGATCACCATGCGGCCGGCAGCGGTGTCCATCACCATGATGTCGTCAGGGTTGATGGCGATCCAGTGGCTGGCCGGCGCCCTGGCAATGGCGTCGTCGGCCGTGGTGACGGTGAGCGAGGCCGGGGGTGCCGGCGCTTGCGCCATCAGCAGCGGCGCGGCGAGGATGGCGAGACGCTTCATTCGCCGTCCGCCACGAAATCGAGCGCCAGACCGTTGATGCAGTGGCGCATCCCCGTCGGCGGCGGCCCATCGGGAAAGATATGCCCCAGATGGCCTTCACACCCGGCGCAATGGACTTCGGTGCGGACCATGCCGTGGCTGGTATCGACGGTGGTGGCAACCGCTCCCTCCTCCGCCGCCCAGAAGCTTGGCCAGCCGGAGCCGGAGTTGTACTTGGTGGCGGATTTGTAGAGCAGCGCGCCGCAGCCGGCGCAGTGATAATCGCCGCTGCGCTTTTCATCGTTCAGCGGCGAGGTGAACGGGCGTTCGGTGGCGTGATCATAGAGCACGGCACGGGCTTGGGGGGACAGACAGCTCATCAGACTCTCCAGCGCGCTAACGCGTCGATTGCACCTTGCAGGATATAGCTGGCAGCCAGCCTGTCCACCCGTTCGGCACGGCGGGCGCGCGACAGATCCTCGGCGATCATGGCGCGCTCCACCGCAGCGGTGGACCAGCGTTCATCCCACAGCAGCAGTGGCAGGCCGAGCACGGCGACATTGCGGGCAAAGGCGCGGACCGACTGGGTGCGCGGGGAATCGCTGCCATCCATGTTCAATGGCAGGCCGATGACAAGGCCGGCCAGCCGTTCCTTGCCCACCCAGTCCTTCAGTTGCGCCAGATCGGTGCTGAATTTCGTGCGGGCGATGGTTTGGGCCGGGCTGGCGAACGACCAGCCGGCATCGCAGGTGGCCAGCCCGATCGTCTTGGTGCCGACATCCAGCCCGCCCAGCCTGCCGCCAGCGGGCAGCGCCGCCGCATAGTCCGGCGCGGCAGTGGTGATCAGCGCGCTGTCCACGCCGCCGACCGCGCTGCCGCGTCCTGCCGCACGGCGGCCCAGAACAGCGGATAATCGAACACGTGGAAATTGTTGCCCGGCATGACATAGGCCGGATAGCCCGACGGCGCCTCCCCGATCAGCAGCAAGCCCTTCGCATCGCAGCGGGCCGGCACGCCGGGCGCGATCAGATTGCCGGCGGTCAATGTGGCGTTGGGGACCAGGCTGCCGGGGTTGGCGCTGGCGGGCGCAGCGCCGCCGGTACCGCCGGTGAGCGGATTGGTGCACAGCATCGCCGTGCCGGCGCGCGCGATACCGGAAAGGCCCTGGCCGCGATAATAGACGTCCAGAATGGCGCCGGCATCGGCCGGTTCGGCAAAGCTCTGCCACGACAGGATGCAGCCGGCCTGATCGCGGCGCGTGCAGGCCGGCAGGCCCAGCGCCGGCAGATCGGCCGTCACCGAAATCGGCCAGCCAACGGCATAGGCCGCGACCACGCGCTTAGCGAGCGGCTGGCCGGCCACCTGTTCCTTCAGCAGGCGCAGCAGGTGCAGCGCGCCCTGGCTGTGGCCGGCAAGGATGATCGGCGCATCGGCGGGCTGGGCTTTCAGGAATTCGGCAAAGGCGGCCGCCACGTCGGCATAGGCCAGATCCTGCGCGCGGGCCGCCGCCGCGCGGGTCTCGTCGGTATCGGCAAGGAAGCTGCCGAGCACGGCCTGACGATAATGCGGTGCCCACAACGGGCCGGCATCGGCGAGCGCGCTCGCCTCGGTCCGCAGGAAGCCGGCGAGGCGCTCGGCGGTGGCGGCCTCGCTGGTGCGGCCGTTCCATTGGCCATTCAGGAAGGCGGCGGTGGGCGGGATGAAGAACACCGCCGCCCGCCCCCTGGCCAGCGGCGCAGCGCCCTGCGGTCGCCAAATGGTGGGATCATCGGCCATGCCGGGACGCGCAGCCCAGCTGGCCGGCAGGGCATAATCATAGGGCGCGCCGGCAGCGGCGGCATCAAAGGCCCCGCCCGGCACCATGGCGGCAGACAACAGACGGTTGCCGGCCAGCCGCCAGGCAAAGCCAAGGCAGATGACGATGAAGATGGCGATGGCCACCACCCACAGGAAACGACGTGCAAGCATGGACGCCGCATAGCAGCCACAATGGGCCCTTGCGAAGAAAAAGACCGGCAGCGGCCGTGAAGGCCTTGAGTTTTGGTAACATGGGGGCATAAAGTCGCAGGCATGAGCAGCATCCTGTGCATTGAAGACGATGCCGCGGTGGCGGATCACATCGCCGACGGCCTGCGCGCTGCCGGTTATCAGGTCGATATCGCCAATACCGGCAAGCGAGGTCTGGAGATGGCGCAGGCCGGCCACTACACCGCCATCGTGCTGGATCGCATGCTGCCCGAACTGGATGGGCTGACGCTGCTGACCCGGCTGCGCGATGCCGGCAACCAGGTGCCGGTGGTGATGCTGTCGGCGCTGGCCAGCCTCGATGAACGGGTGCGCGGCCTGCGCGCCGGATCCGATGATTACCTCACCAAGCCTTTCGAGCTGTCGGAGCTTCTGGCCCGGCTGGAGGCGGTGCAGCGCCGCGCCGCACCCGCCGGCGAGGTGACCAAGCTGGTGGAAGGCGATCTGGAACTGGATCTGCTCGCCCGCCGCGTGACCTGGGCCGGCCGCCGCATCGAACTGCAGCCGCGCGAATTCCGGCTGCTGGAATATCTGGTGCGGCACCGCGGCCAGGTCGTCACCCGGTCGATGCTGCTGGAAGGCGTGTGGGATTATCATTTCGATCCCGGCACCAACGTGATCGACGTGCATGTCAGCCGGCTTCGCAAGAAGCTGGATGAAGGCGGCGCCGGTTCCATCGTGCAAACCGTGCGCGGCACCGGCTATCGCGTCGGCACCGAACCGCAACCGGCCTGATCGATGCCCCGCGCGGGGCTGTCTCCCTGGAAGCCTTCGGGCGTCGGCGGCCTTTTGGCCGGAATGATGCCGCGCACGACCACGGCGCGGATCAGCCTGGTGGTGTTCGTCGTGTTGCTGGCCGGTTCGGCGCTGCTGCTGATCCTGCTGGAACGGGCCACCCACACCTTGATCGATCGCGAGGCGCAGGGCCGCGTGCAATCGATCGTTGATGCCGCCAGCACCGCATGGCAGCGCGACGGCATCGAAGGGGCAGTGACCATCCTCGATGGCGAACTGCAGGTGCCGGGGCCGCTGGTGATCCATCTTGCTGCCGCCGATGGCAGCCTGCTGCTGGGCAATGTCGCGCGCTGGCCCGCCGATGTGCGCGCCGACGGGACATTCTATCGCGTGTCGGCCCTGCAGGCGGAACAGGGCGATCCGGCACCCTATATGGTGATGGGGCGCCGGATGCCCGAAGGCTATCGCCTGCTGGTCGGGCGCAGCCTGGCGGCAGAGGTGCAGCTGCAATCCACATTGAACCTGATGCTGGGCCTGGCGCTGCCGCTGGCAGCGCTGCTGGCCTTTCTGAGCAGCCGGCTGATCACCGCCATCATCGCCGACAGGGCGCGCGGCATCGCCGACGTGGTGGGCGAGGTGACGGCGGGCAAGCTCCATGCGCGCGTGGCCGTGCCGCCGGGCACCCCGGCCGACGCCTTCGACACGATGGGCCAGGCCTTCAACGTCATGCTGGCCCGGATCGAGGCGCTGATCGACGAGCTTCGCACCATCACCGACGGGCTGGCGCATGATCTGCGCTCCCCGCTCACCCGGTTGAAGGCGCGCACCGATCGGCTGGGCCTGGGCAATGTTGTCGATGCCGCCGACCTGGCAGCGGTGTCGGCCGAGGCGGCGGCGCTGCTGGGCATGCTCGACAACAGCCTTGAGATCAGCCGCGCCGAGGCCGGCATCGGGCGCGACAGCTTCGCGCAGGTCGACCTGACGGCGATGGTGAACGACCTTGCCGAAATGTACGAGCCGCTGGCCGAAGATGCTGGCGTGGAACTGACAGTGCAGCGGGCGCTGACGCCGGTGATGGCGCTGGCCCATCGCCAGCTGCTGGGCCGGGCGCTGGCCAACCTGATCGACAATGCCCTGCGCTATGGCGCGGCCGGCAAGGTGATCGAACTGGCCGCTGAAGCCACGCCCGACGGCACGCGGCTGGTGGTGGCCGACCACGGCCCCGGCATTGCGCCCGGCCAGCGCCGGGAAGCCCTGCGCCGCTTTGGCCGGCTGGATGCGGCCCGTGGGCGGCAGGGCAAGGTGCAGGGCGCCGGGCTGGGGCTGTCGCTGGCAGCCGCGGTGGCGCGACTGCACGGCGGCACCATCACGCTGGCCGACAACAAGCCCGGTCTGCGCGTCGCGATGGACCTGCCGGCGACGCCTGCCGCCGAATAGGCTTTACATCGAAACGATCATCCCGTGGCGCTTCTTGCCAGCGCTCACCTTCTGGCCGGGATTGACGAGCACGCCATCATTGCCGGCGGCTTCACCATCGATGCGCGCCCCGCCCTGGGCAACCAGCTTCCTCGCCTCGTTCTTCGACGCGGCAAAGCCAAGGCCGATTAAAGCATCCACGATGGTGACAGGCGCGCCCACGGCGAACTGCGGCAGCTCTTCGCCCGCGCCGCCTTCGGCGAAGGTCGTCTGCGCCGTGGCAGCAGCAGCTGCGGCCGCCTCGCGGCCACGGCACAGGGCGGTGGCTTCGGTGGCCAGCACCGCCTTGGCCGTGTTGATTTCGGCCCCCGGCAGCGCTTCCAGCCGGGCGATCTCGTCCAACGGAAGATCGGTGAACAGCCGCAGGAACTTGCCCACATCGGCATCGTGCGTGTTGCGCCAGAACTGCCAGTAATCGAAATGCGGCAGTTGGTCTTCGTGCAGCCACACGGCGCCCTTGGCCGTCTTGCCCATCTTGGCACCATCGGCGCGGGTGATCAGCGGCGTCGTCAGGCCGAAGGCGTCCCTGGCGTCGATGCGGCGGATAAGATCGGTGCCGTTGACGATATTGCCCCACTGGTCACTGCCGCCCATCTGCAGGGTGCAGCCATAGCGGCGATTGAGTTCCAGGTAATCATAGGCCTGGAAGATCATGTAGTTGAACTCGAGGAAGCTCAAAGGCTGTTCGCGATCCAGCCGCAACTTCACCGAGTCAAAGCTGAGCATCCGGTTGATCGAGAAATGCCGGCCGACGTCGCGCAGGAACGGGATATACTGAAGCTGCGACAGCCACTCATCATTGTTGACCATGATGGCATCGGTCGGCCCGTCGCCAAAGGTCAGGAAACGTTCGAAGATGCGGCGGATGCTGGCCATGTTGGCGCGGATCTGGTCGTCCGTCAGCAGCTGCCGCGCCTCGTCCTTGCCCGAAGGATCGCCGATCTTGGTGGTGCCGCCGCCCATCACCACGATCGGCCGATGCCCGGCCTGCTGCAGGTGCCGCAGCATCATGATCGAAACCAGGTTGCCGATGTGCAGCGACGGCGCGGTGCAGTCGAAACCCACGTAGGCGGTGATCGGACCCTTGCTGGCCGCGGCATCCAGCGCACCCGGATCGGTGATCTGGTGAATGAAACCGCGCGTTTCGAGGCGCTGGAGGAAGTCGCTGCTGTAGGTCATGGCAAGGTGGCTTTACGGTGTGCGACGGCGCTTGTCATGCCCTCCGATACCAGCCGCCCTTGCATCAAGCCGCCCAATCCCGCATCGGGCACGGGCATGACCTTCTTCTACCTGCTGCTCGCCCTCGGCCTTGCCGTTGGCCTGAACCACCCCGCAAGGCTGTGGCGCGTGCTGGCGCAGGTGGGTGCGGCGGCGGCGCTCGCCATGATGGCGTGGTCGATCTGGCTTGCCAATGGCGATGGCACGTTCGCGGCCCGGCCGGCCGATGATGTGCGCCCCCTCCTGCTCAACATAATGGCGGCGATTGCCGGCTTGGTGATCCTGCTGTTGCTGCTGCTGCTGCCGGCGCAGGTGGTGCGGCAGGTGGAGGCGGTGCCGGACTGGAACCAGCGCAACCGCTGGGGCCAGATTGCCCGCATCCTGCACTGGACGAGTGCGGTGCTGATGCTGGTGGCGCTGCCGATGGGGCTGTTTGTCGCCGTGTTGAAGCCATCGGTGGAGCGGGCCAGCTTTGCCGACGCACACGTGGGCATCGGCCTCGCACTGATCTTCCTGTTGTTGCTGCGCCTGTTCGCGCAGGGCGCTTCGCCCGGCCCGGCCAGCCCCAACGGCGCGGCGCGGCTGAACAAGCTGGCGCTCTATCTGGCACTGGCCTGCCTGCCGGTGTCGGGCCTGGCGCTGGCGGCGGCGAGCGAAACTCTGGTCATGGGCCTGTATCTGCCCGCCGGCGTGCCGCTGGTGCCGGCGCGCCTGTTGCACCAGGCGCTTTCCGGCCTGTTCGCGTTGGCCTTTGCGGCCCATGCCGGCGCTGTGGTGTGGCATCATTTCGTGCTGCGCGATCGCCAGCTGGTGCGGCGGATGTTGCGCTAGAACAAAGCGCGCACGGGGGCCATAGTGGGCCCATGGCCGTCCAGATTCGCACCAACCTTGCCGAAACCGAGCTGGCGCAATTCACGCCGCACCGGCCGGCGCGCCCGGAAAAGTCGGAAGGTGGCCGCGCCTTCGTGATGAAGACCGAATACACGCCATCTGGTGACCAGCCGGCGGCGATTGCGGAACTGGTGGCGCAGGCCGAGGCCGGCGAGCGCGACCAGGTGCTGCTGGGGGTCACCGGTTCGGGCAAGACCTTCACCATGGCCAAGGTGATCGAGGCGGTGCAGCGCCCAGCGCTGATCCTCGCGCCCAACAAGATCTTGGCCGCGCAATTGTACGGGGAATTCAAGAGCTTCTTCCCCGACAACGCGGTCGAATATTTCGTGTCCTATTACGACTATTACCAGCCCGAAGCCTATGTGCCGCGGTCCGACTCCTATATCTAGAAGGAGTCGAGCGTGAACGAGGCCATCGACCGGATGCGCCATTCGGCCACCCGCGCGCTGCTGGAACGCGATGACGTGATCATCGTCGCGTCCGTCTCGTGCCTTTATGGCATCGGTTCGGTCGAGACCTATTCCGCGATGACGTTCAGCCTGAAGAAGGGCGGGACAGCCGACCAGAAGGAGATCGTGCGGAAACTGGTGGCCATGCAGTACAAGCGCGGCGACCTGAGTTTCGCGCGCGGCAATTTCCGGGTGCGCGGCGACAGCCTGGAGATTTTCCCGTCCCACTATGAGGACAGTGCCTGGCGCATCAGTTTCTTTGGCGACGAAGTGGAGGCGATCAGCGAGTTTGATCCGCTGACCGGCGAGACGGTGGCCAAGCTGGATGCCATCAAGATCTACGCCAACAGCCATTATGTGACGCCAGGCCCGACGCTGAAGCAGGCATCGGAAGCCATCCGCCACGAGCTGAACGAGCGGTTGAAGGAGCTGAACGCCGAAGGCAAGTTGCTGGAAGCGCAGCGGCTGGAGCAGCGGACGAATTTCGACCTGGAGATGATCGCGGCGACCGGCAGCTGCGCCGGGATCGAGAATTACAGCCGCTTCCTCACCGGTCGCCTGCCCGGTGAGCCGCCGCCGACCCTGTTTGAATATCTGCCCGAAAACGCCGTGCTGTTCATCGACGAAAGCCATGTGACGGTGCCGCAGATCGGCGCGATGGCCAAGGGCGACCATCGCCGCAAGGTGACGCTGGCCGAATATGGTTTCCGCCTGCCAAGCTGCATCGACAACCGGCCGCTGCGCTTTTCGGAATGGGATGCGATGCGGCCACAGACATTGTTTGTTTCCGCCACGCCCGGCCCGTGGGAGATGGACCGCACCGGCGGCGTGTTCGTGGAGCAGGTCATCCGCCCGACCGGCCTCATTGACCCGCCGGTGCTGATCCGCCCGGTGGAAGACCAGGTGGAAGACCTGATCCAGGAAGCGAAGAAGACTGCCGCTGCCGGCTATCGCACGCTGGTAACGACGCTGACCAAGCGCATGGCAGAGGATCTGACCGAGTTCCTGCACGAGGCGGGCTTGCGCGTGCGTTACATGCACAGCGACGTGGAGACGCTGGAGCGCATCGAGCTGATCCGCGACCTGCGGCTGGGTGTCTATGACGTGCTCGTTGGCATCAACCTGCTGCGCGAAGGCCTCGACATTCCCGAGTGCGGCCTGGTGGCGATCCTGGATGCGGACAAGGAAGGATTTTTGCGATCGGAAACGTCGCTGATCCAGACCATCGGCCGCGCCGCGCGCAACGTCGAAGGCCGGGTGATCCTCTATGCCGATCGCATCACCGGCAGCATGGAACGCGCGATGGCGGAGACCGACCGCCGCCGCGCCAAGCAGCAGGAATACAACGAACTTCACGGCATCACGCCCACCACCATCAAGCGCAACATCGGCGACGTGCTGGCCGACGTGTCGATGAAGGACGGGCTGGTGGTCGACACCGGTGATGACGAGACGCAGCACCTCGTCGGCCACAATCTCAAGGCCTATATCGCCGAGTTGGAAGAGCAGATGAAGAAGGCCGCGGCCGATCTGGAGTTCGAGACGGCGGCTGCCATCCGTGACCAGATCCGCCGGCTGGAAATGGACGAACTGGGCGTGCCGGTGGACGAACGCACCGCCCCGGTGAAGGGCCGCGCGACAGGCGGCGTGGCCGGAACGCGCACCACGCGCTTTTCCAAGATGCAGAAGAAGGGCTTCAGCGGCAAACGGCGCGGCGCGGGCCGCTGATCAGAAGCGCGCCGAGATGCCCGTATAGAGTTGCAGATCGGGCGTGTTGCGGTTGAGGCCGACATTGGCGCCGATATCGAATTGCAGCACCGGGTTCGCCAGCCAGGCCAGCGAGACATCATAGCTGTATTGGCGCACCGGGCCGGCCGGATCGAAATTCTGGCTGGTCCACACTTCGTTGTAGAGCGTGAAGGCACCGAACTGGCGCGCGATGTTGACAAGGCCGGTCAGGCCGGCGTGGTGACCGCGGCCATCGGCATCGGCCAGGATATCGAGCTGCGGGCCGAGCGTGATCGTCCAGCCGCCGGGAGCCGAAAGGTTGATCGGCACCGCAATGCCGCCCTCCATGCGGCGATTGCCGATGGCCGCAGACGCAGTCGGCAATTTGACAAAGGGCAGCAGCGCGAGCTGGAAGGCCCCGGCAGGCGCGGTCAGCCGCTGCTTCAGGCGCAAGGTGACATCGCCAACGCTGGTGGCCGTCTGGCTGATGCCGGCGGCCGTGCGCGTGCGACTGCTGGCCAGCGGTGCCCAGTTGATCTGGATATCGGTGGCTTCGCCCAGCCCGTATTTCAGCGTGGGATTGGTGAACAGCAGCACATCGGTGCGGCCACCGTCCCGCCGGGTTGACGCCCAGTTGAAGACATCCATCTCGACCTGGAAGAAGCCCTTGGGCACCGTGCAGGCAAAATTGGATTTGGTCGGCCGATCGGTGCAGATCGGTGCATCGCTGGACGACGCCGTCGGCACGGTCTGCGCCGCGACCGGCATGGTGACCGGGATGCCGATCAGCAGCGACGTCAGGATGGCCCAGCGCATGGCGCCGCCCTGCACCACTTCGACCGGCCATGCAAACGGCCCAGCAGCTTTTTTCCGGCGCTGATCAAAAGCGGAAGCGGCGGCCACGGCCCGGCCAGGGTTCGCAGGCAACGCCATCGCCATCCTCGTCAAGTTCCGGGCGATAGGATGGCTCGAACGACTGGATACTGCCATAACCGGCCAGACGCGCTTCGTTGCAGCTGGTGAAGTGCCGATACGGTCGGCCGGTGGCGCTGCTGGCGGCCTCAACCTCGGGCGCTGGCTCGGACGGCCGCATCGCCCATTTGGCGCGAAACACGAGTTCGTCGCGCTGCCAGTCCTTCAAGGAAAGCCACCAGCCGCCCGCACCGCCAATCATCAGGCCGACGCCAATCAGCAGCACCATTGGCAGATGCGGATATTTGACTTTTGCTCTCCAGACGAGACGTCGCAGCATCCGACAATAATGCGGGAGCCGACTTAAAGGACAATTAAATCAAACACCCGACCCCGGCGCGCAGGAATTCGGCGACAAGGCCGGGATCCTTCTCGTCGGTCAGCTTGTCGGCAATCTGGCGGATCGACATACGCTGCAAGCGTTCGGCGCGGATGCTGGTGATCTCCTGCAGCCGGCGCAACTGGCCCAGCGACAGCCGTTCGCCCAAACGGTTGCCCATGCACTGGGCCTGACGCGGCGGCACGCCCAGTTCCGACAGGTTGCGGGTGATGCGCTGCGACGGGGTGGCGCAGGCCGAAAGGGCCAGCGGCAGGGCGATCAGGGCGGGGAGGAAACGGCGCATGCGTCTGGCGGCTCCGGTTGAGGGGGGGTGCGGCAACACCCCTAGTGATTAGGCAGAATTGTCTGGCTATAGCATGAACCCATGTTGGAAACGCTTGGCAATCTGTCCACCCGCTACCCCGTGCTCGCCGATGTGAACTGGTGGCAGGGCATCATGATTGCCTTGATCGTGGTCGCGATCATGGAAGTGGTGGCCATCGTCTCCCACAAGTACGTGATGCACGGTTTCCTGTGGAGCCTGCACAAGTCGCACCACGAGCCGCGCACCGGGCGTTTTGAAAGGAACGACTGGTTTGGCGTGGCCGGGGCCATCCCGTCGATGATCCTGTTGATGATCGGCACGCATTATGGCCTGCACATGATCACCGCGATCGGCGCCGGCATCACCATGTATGGCGCCATCTATTTCTTCCTGCACGACATTCTGGTCCATCGCCGCGTGAAGCATTCGTGGAACCCGCAATGGGGCTACATGAAGCGCGTGGTGCAGGCGCACCGGCTGCATCACGTGGTGGAAACCAAGGAAGGCACGGTGAGCTTCGGCTTCATCTGGGCGCCGCCGATCCGCAAGCTGAAGGCGCAGCTGGAGGCGGATGGGCGCGGCCGGATTCGCGCTTCGGCCAAGATGAAGGCCGAAATGGGGATGATCGACAACGCCGAGCACTGGGCGCGGTAAGGACGCCCCTGCGCGATCAGTCCGGCATCGTCCACAGGCCCTCGCGGGGCGGGCCCGGCATCGGCCAGCGCTGCTTCCTCACCATCGCATCACCGAGCGCCAGCGCCACGGCGCGGGCCTTTTCGCCCCTTGTGGTGGACACGCGGTTTTCCAGCCCGGCCTCCTCCAGCCCACGCACCTTGCGGCCGATGCCGCCATAGATGCGGGCGGCGGCCAGCACGGCCCAGGCAGCACGATTGCCCAGCGCCGACGTGCCAAAGCGCGCCGATTCCTCATATTCCTCGGCCTTGAACACCAGCCGGGCGACCAGGCGGGAGAGCTGCCGGCGGTTCTTGGCAAAGGCGAAGCTGTCCGGCTCCAGCCGCACGCTGGCCAGCCAGTCATCGGGGATGTAGCGGCGGCCGTTCATGGCGTCTTCCACCACGTCGCGCGCGATGTTGTTCAACTGGAAGCTCATGCCCAGATCGCAGGCGCGATCCAGCACCGGGCGGTTGTCGGGGCTGACCCCCATGACGATCGCCATCATCACGCCCACGCAGCCGGCGACGTGGTAGCAATAGGTCAGCGTGTCATCGAAGGTGAGGAACGGCCGCGCTTCCATGTCGATGCGAAAGCCGTGGATCAGGTCACGCGGGTAGCGCGCCGGCATGCCGGTCTGCTGCACCACCAGCGCCAGCGCCTCGTAAGGCGTGCCCGGCGTCGGATTGCCCGACAGCGCGCGTTCGGTTTCCCAGTGCACTTCGGCAAGACGCTCGGCCGGCGGGCGGCGATCATTGTTGCGCCCTTCCCCCAGCACCTGGCCGTCGATCACGTCGTCGGTATGGCGGCACCAGGCATAGAGCAGCATGGCGCGATCGCGCGTGGGCGCGTCGAACAGGCGGCTGGCCAGTGCGAAGCTTTTGGAACCGCGCGCAATGGCGTCGCGGGCATTGGCAAGAACATCGGACACGGATGGCTTCCTGCCCGCATGGCGGGCGGGGCGCAAGCGGGGTGAATGGCGAACCCACTCACCCCATGCACATTACGCCGCCCGGCGCGCCAGCAGATCGTCGATCATCAGCTTGCCGGTGGCCTTGGCGCTGCCGACGACGCCGGGAATGCCTGCGCCCGGGTGGGTACCGGCGCCGACGAAATAGAGGTTGGTCAGCACGTCATCGCGGTTGTGGGTGCGGAAATAGGCCGACTGCCACAGCACCGGTTCCAGGCTGAAGGCGCTGCCGTTGTGGGCGAACAGCGTGGTTTCGAAATCCTTCGGCGTCCAGGTGCGCATCGTCACCAGGTCGCGCTTCAGATTGGGGATGCAGCGGCGCTCCAGCGCGTCGAGGATGGAGTCGGCATAGCGCGGGGCTTCCTTCTCCCAATCGATGTCGAGCTTGCCGAGGTGCGGCACCGGCGACAGCACGTAGAAGGCGCTGTGGCCCGCCGGCGCCATCGCCGGGTCGGTCGCGGTCGGGTGGTGCAGGTAGAGCGAGAAATCGTCGGCCAGCTTGTCGCCGCCCTTGTAGATCTCGTCGAGCAGGCCCTTGTAACGGTGGCCGAACAGGATGGTGTGGTGCTTCACATCCGGGCGTTCGCCCTTCAGGCCAAAATAGGTCACGAACAGCGACGGCGAGAAGCTGCGGCGCATCATCTTGGTGGCCATTTCCTGGCCGCGCGGGTGGGCGCCCAAGAGATCCTTGTAGGTGTTGACGACATCGCCGTTCGACACGACCGCATCGAAGCGGCCCGACCAGCCATCGGCGCAGCGCACGCCGGTCACCTTGCCGCTGTCGGCCATGATGGCTTCGACGCGCGAGCCGATGCGGACGGTGCCGCCCAGATCCTCGAACAGCTTGACGAGGCCGCGCACCAGCGCGTGGGTGCCGCCACGCGGGAACCACACGCCCCACTTCTTTTCCAGCGCGTGGATGAGGGCATAGACCGACGAGGTCTTGAACGGGTTGCCGCCGACCAGCAGCGTGTGGAAGCTGAAGGCCTGGCGCAGGCGGTCATCCTTGATGTGGCGCGCCACCATCGCATAGACCGAGCGGAAGGCTTCATAGCGCATCAGCTGCGGCGCCGCCTTCAGCATCGACTTGAAGTCGAGGAAGGCTTCGTGGCCAAGCTTCTGATAGCCTTCGCGGAAGACGTTGTCCGAAAATTCCAGGAACTTGCGGTATCCGGCCACATCGTCCTTGTTGAAGGCCTCGATCTGCTTGAACAGCTCGGCATCATCGTTCGAATAATCGAACACGCTGCCATCTTCCCACAGCAGGCGGTAGAAGGGCGCGACCGAGATCAGCTCGACATAGTCGGACAGCTTGCGGCCCGACAGTTCGAACAATTCTTCCAGGCAGGTCGGATCGGTGATGACGGTGGGGCCAGCGTCGAACTTGAAGCCATCGTCTTCAAACACATAGGCGCGGCCACCCGGCTTGTCGCGGGCTTCGATCAGGGTGGTCTGGATGCCGGCCGATTGCAGGCGGATGGCCAGGGCCAGGCCACCAAAACCGCTTCCGATCACTGCTGCTGTCGTCATTTCATTCCCAATCCGTATTTCACCAATGTGCCCAGCGCCCGCAGCGGCGGGATGGGCGGCCGGCCCGAGAAGACCTGCGGCCAATCGGTCCAGCGATTGTCGGCGGCATAGAGCCGACCGACGAGATCGTCGGGGTGTTCGTAGAAGCGTTCCAGGATGGTCCGCCTTTCTTCGTCGTGCGCGGCCAGAAACAGCATCCTGTTGAGAATGCGATACATGCCCCGGCTGTTCCAGACACGCTCCGCATGGTCGCGGCAAGCGCGGTGGATGGTCGCGGCGTCGAACGAGGGCAGGCTGGCCACCATGTCGGCCATGCGCACGGCATCGGGGAAGCTGTAACCGGTGACAGGGTGGAACAGGCCAGCAGCCAGCCCGACGCGCGCCACGCCGGGCGTGCCTTCATCAAGGAAGGCGCGGATATTGCCGCCGATGGCCAGCGGCAGGATACCGGCCTCTTCCCGCGTCACCTTCGTGATCTGCCAGCCCTGCGCGACGGCATAATCGGCGATGTGGCGGCGCAGCAGATCGGGCGACAGGTCGCGACCGTCGGAGAAATAGGTGTCCTCGATCAGCACGTGGCGCGGGCCGAAGGGCAGCGTGTAGACGAAGCGATAGCCATCGGCCTGCGGCACCGTCGCGTCCATGATGATCGGGCCGGCCAGGCCGTGCGGTTCGGCCAGCTCCACCTCTTGCCCGAGGAATTTCTGCCACCTGAGATCGAGATTGCTGGTCTTGCTCTGGCCGCGGCCATCGATGACGCCGCTGCAGGTAAGCACGCGCTGATCGGCGAGCGTCACGCTGGTCGGGCTGATGGCGACGACCGGCACGCCGGTGATGACGCGCTCAGGCGGCAGGGCCTTGGCGATTTCCTCCGCCAGCTTATCGGAATTGCTGCTGCCATAACCCACGTTCAGCGTGCGGGCGTGGCGCGGAAAGCGGACCGAATAACAATCCCAGCGGTGGGCGAACAGCGGTTGGGTCCAGCGCCGCTGTTCCGCGTTGATGTCCAGACCAAACGACGACCAGGTGTGATCGCCGCCGACGCGCGGGCCGGCTTCGACAATGGCAACACGCACGTCGGGGCGCGTCTGCGCCAGCCGCAGCGCGATCAGCCCGTTGGCAAGGCCACCCCCGGCCAGCACGAGATCGAAATCGGTGTTCACTGGCCTGCTGTTAGCGGGCGGTGGGCCGGGGGGAAAGGGGATTGAATGTCGCCCTGCCCCAGCCGTGGCGCGCGTGTCGCATTTGCACGGTCTGGCGATTATGCGTATCCAAACTCCGCATCAAATCCGCCGCATCCAATCGAGGTCTGCGCCCATGAATGCCCCGACATCCAACAGCGAGTTCATCCCCGCCGATCTGCCGGAGCCGTCCTACCAGGAACTGAAGCATATTCCCGGCATGGAGCCGGCGCGCATCCCGATGCTGCGCACGATCAATTTCCTGCGCAACCCGCTGGGCCGCAGCAAGGCGGTGTTCGAACAATACGGCCGCATCGTGCGGCGGCAGGATTTCGGCGGCTGGGGCGTGTCGATGATCGGCCCGGAAGCCAACGAGATGGTGTTGTTCAACAAGGACAAGATCTTTTCGAGCGAACTGGGCTGGAACCCGGTGCTGGAACTGCTGTTCCCTCGCGGCCTGATGCTGATGGACTTCGAAGAGCATCGCATCCACCGCAAGACGCTGAGCGTCGCGTTCAAGACCGAACCGATGCAGCATTATTTCACCCAGCTGGACGAAGGCATCGCCCGCGGGCTGGCGCGTTGGCCGCGCGGCAAGTCGTTGAAATTCTATCCCAGCATCAAGGCGCTCACCCTTGATCTGGCCGCCACCAGCTTTCTGGGCGTGCCGTGGGGCGGTGAGGCCGACAAGATCAACAAGGCGTTCTGCGACATGGTGGCGGCCTCGGTGGGCGTGATCCGCAAGCCCCTGCCCTTCACAGCGATGAAGCGCGGCGTCGAGGGCCGGGCGTTCATGAGCCAGTATTTCGCCGGTGAAATCCCCAAGCGGCGCGGCGTCACTGCCAACGACATCTTCACCCAGGTCTGCAACGCACGCGACGAGAATGACCAGCTGCTGGGTGCGCAGGACATCATCGATCACATGAACTTCCTGATGATGGCGGCGCACGACACCACCACGTCATCGATCACCTCGATCGTCTGGTGCCTGGCCAAGTGGCCGGAATGGCAAGCGAAACTGCGCGAGGAGATCAAGGGCATCCGGACGCGCCACGGCAAGCTGACCTACCAGACGCTGGGCGAGATGGAGCTGATGGACATGGTGTTCAAGGAAGCCCTGCGGCTGATCCCGCCGGTGCCGTCCATGCCGCGCCGGGCGGTGAAGAGCTTCACCTTCCAGAACCATGTCGTGCCGGCCGGCGCGCACGTCGGCATCAACCAGATGATCAGCCACCGCATGGAAGAATATTGGCCGAACCCCGAACATTTCGACCCGATGCGCTTCACGCCGGAAAACAGCCGGGGCCGCCACAAATATGCCTGGGTGCCGTTCGGCGGCGGCGCCCACATGTGCCTTGGCCAGCATTTCGCCTACATGCAGGTGAAGATGTTCTTCTTCGCGCTGCTGGAAAGCCATCGCATCGTGGCGGAAAAGCCGCTGGGTGACGTGGAAAGCGATTTCCGCATGTTCCCGATCCCGAAGCCCAAGGACGGCCTGCCCGTCCGCATTGAGGCGATCTGATGGCCGCGAAGAAGCGCAATTTCTGGCGCGGGTTGGGGTACGGACTGGCGGTTGTCGTCGGCCTGATCGCGGTTTTGTGGGCGGTGTTCGCCACGCCCGACATTCCGGTCGCCACGCTGAAGGCCAAATATACCAATGACGCCAGCCAGTTCGTCGAACTGTCGCCCGGCACGGTGATCCATGTGCGCGACGAAGGCCCGCGCGACGGCTTTCCGATCGTGCTGGTCCACGGCAGCAACGCCTCGCTCCACACCTGGGAGCCGTGGGTGCAGCGGCTGACGGCCAAGGGCTATCGCGTCGTCACGCTCGACCTGCCGGCGCATGGCCTGTCGGGGCCGACGCCGCAGGGCCTCTATACCAATGCGGCCTATGTCGGGATTGTCGAACAGCTGGTTGATCGGCTCCAGCTCCAGCGGTTCGTGCTCGGCGGCAATTCGATGGGGGGCGGCGTGTCGTGGCGCTATGCCGTCGCGCATCCGGACCGGCTGGCGGGCCTGATCCTCGTCGATGCCAGCGGCAAGCCGATGCCGAAGGGCTCCTCGCCGCCACTGGGTTTCCGGCTGGCGCGCGTTCCGATCGCGCGCGACATCCTCGCCACCGTCACGCCGCGCGGGCTGATCGACACCAGCTTCAAGCAATCGGTTTCCAACCAGGCCATCGCGACGCCGGCAATGATCGACCGTTACTGGGAGCTTCTGCTCTATCCCGGCAACCGCCGCGCCACGGTGCAGCGGTTCGGCCAGTACCAGGGTGACGACGGTGCCGCCGCGAAGCTGAAGGGCCTCACAGTGCCGACGCTGATCCTGTGGGGGCGTGAAGACAAGCTGATCCCGGTCGAGGTCGCGGAATGGTTCAATAGCCAGATCCCCGGCAGCCGCGTCACCATCCTCGACAACATCGGCCATATCCCGATGGAGGAAGCCCCCGACCGCAGCCTGGCTCCGGTTCTTGAGCTTCTGTCCCGCGTCAGCGCAGCTGAAACGCCGTCGCAAAGCGTCTGAGCCAGGCCACCACCGCGTCAAAAGCCTCGTCCGACAGGCCGATGAAGGCACGGCGCGCATCCAGCGGATCGGTGCGGCGCACGAAGATGCCGGCATGATTGAGGCTTCTGACCCAGCGCAGCGCCGTGGTGGTGGGCACGGCTGCTGCAAGGCACAGGCTGGAGACGGCGACATCCGCCCCCTCCATGCGGGCAGCGGCCAGATCGAGCAGCATATCCCATGCCGGATCGGCAAAGAGTTCGGCCGGAAAATGGCGATCGCGATCGCGGCGGAGGCGGATCAGGCGGCGGACCAGCGGCGCGGACACTGGCGTCTGGGCGGCGCCATCGTTTTCGCGCGCCAATCGTGACAGGGCGTCGGCCAGTCGCTGCGCCTCGGCAGACAGGCCGGACAGATGCTGCGATGCATCCGACTGTTCGGCAACGCCCCACGGCCGCGCCGCCGCCACGATGGCGCGCGCCACGGCGGCAATGGCATCGCCATCGTCGCCGGCCAGCACATAATCATCGGCGCGATCCAGCCAGTACGGACGCGGCGGCGCCGCCCCCACCCCGACGATCAGCGGCAGCGCCAGGCGATCGATGGCGGCTGCGTCGACGGCAGAATCGGCAGGCACAAGCACCAGATCGGCGGAAATTCGCGCCAGATCAGCGCCTGGCGGCAGTATTTGCCACCCCGGCCCGGCCTGCGGCCAGTCTCCACCCAGTGAAACGATACGCAATTCAGCCATGTTTCATCCGATCCGGAGAGATTGCAGCGTCGGCAAAGCAAGACCTCCCTCAATGTGGTTGAAGTCCAGCTTAGCGCGGGTGCTGTCCCGTCTCTATACGGAAGTGGGCAGAATTCCGAAGCTTTCAGGTTCGCCTGTGTTTTTGTTGAGGAGTTGTCGACTTGCGGCCGCAAACCCGTCGTCTGACGCCCGCTGATCGGGCCATTGGTGAATTGCAATTGGCAGCCCTTGTGGGAGACAGCCCGGCCATCGCTGCCATTCGGGAGGAAATCGAAACGGTGGCGGACGCCAGGGCGTCTGTCCTGATCACCGGGCCATCGGGCAGCGGCAAGGATGTCGTTGCCCGCCTGCTCCACCAGAAAAGCCGGCGTGCAACGCGCCCGTTCGTGGCGCTGAACTGCGCCGCCTTGCCGGCGGACCTGCTGGAATCGGAACTGTTCGGTCATGAACTTGGTGCCTTCACCGGCGCCGTGAAGGCGCGCGTTGGCCGGTTTGAACTGGCCCATGGCGGCACCCTGTTTCTGGACGAGGTGGGCGACATGGCCGCCGCGATGCAGGCCAAGTTGCTGCGGACACTGGAAACCGGCGTCATCGAACGCGTGGGCGGCATGCTGCCGATCACTGTCGATGTGCGGGTGGTGGCGGCGACCAGTGTCGATCTGGCGGGCGCGATCGCGGCGGGCCGGTTCCGCGCCGATCTCCTCTATCGCCTTGATGTCATCCACATTGCGATGCCGTCACTGGCGGAGCGGGCAGAAGATGTGCCGCTTCTGGTGCAGCATTTCCTGGACACCGCTGGCCACCGTGTGCGCTTCACCAGCGCGGCCATGGAAACGCTGGCGGCGCAGGCCTGGCCCGGCAATGTGCGCGAGCTCAGGAACTTCGTGGAGCGCGCCTGCGTGCATCATGATGGCGACATCATCGGCTGCGATGCGCTCGCGGCCCTGCTGCGTCGCCGCTCGGCCTTGCAGCAAAGACCGGCGCCGGCGCGGGCCAGCGCACCAGCACCGGTGGCAGCCGGGTTGCTCGGCCCCGACGGCGTCGATCTGAAGCGGCTGCTGGCCGATCTGGAGGAGGCCTATATCCGCGAGGCGCTGGCGATGGCGGGCGGGACCATCGCGCAATCGGCGCGGCTGCTGGGCCTGCAGCGCACGACGTTGATCGAAAAGATGCGCCGCCTGCAGATCGATGGGCGCGACGATGGCCGCGACGATGCCGCTGTCTATCGTCCCGACGATGCCGCGATCAATCGTCCCGCCGGGTCCACATCGCGATCTGCTGATCCAGCTGTGCGCCCACGGCCCGCGATTGCGCCACCGCCCGGTCCATCGCGGCGAACTGCCGGGTGAGGAGGGTGCGCTGCGTTTCCGCGGCGCGCTCCACCTTGGCCAGATCGCGATTGGCGGCATCGCGCTGGCGCACCAATCCCTCGCTGGCCGTCACCGCCAGCTGCGCGATGCTCTGCAGCCGAGCCGGCCGGGTCGGGCTGGCCGGCCCTGACAGTTCGCGCAACAGGGCTTCGGCATCGGCCAGGCGATTGGCCGGCAGATTGGCCAGCCGGGCGGTATCGACAGTGATGGTGCCATCGCGCTGGATGCTGACCCCCAGATCGGCGAGCCGAAGATTGCCCGCCTGTGCCACCGGCTGCGTGACCAGCCGCGTGATGCGCTGATCAAGCGCGCGGGCCGTCGGATCATTCTGCAATGGCCCCGGCGCCTCGCCATCGGCCACCGGGCGGCGGAAATCGCCGATCAGCTGGCGCATTGCCTGGAGCGTGCCGACGAAATCGGCAAGCGCGCCCGATATGGCCTGGCCATCACGCGATGCGGTGATCGCCACCCCGGCAGTGGTGGTGCGCCTGAGGGTCAATCGCGCGCCGGGGATGGCGTCGTCGATGCGGTTGGACGGCCGGGTGATGGCCACACCGTCCAGCACGAGTTCGGCATCCTGCGCCGCTTCCCCCAGCACCATCGTTTCGCTGCCGGGTGTGTGATTGAAGCGTTCAAGGCCCGGCCCGGGGCCAGTGGGCGCAGCGCTGATGATGAAGGCGTTGTCGGCCCCTTCGCTGCCGCGCAAGACAAGCGTGGCGCTGCCGGCCGACGCGACGATGCTGGCGGTGACCCCGGCATTGGCATCGTTGATTGCCTTGGCCAGCCCGGCCAGAGTGTTGTTGGCCGGCGTGATGGTGACATTGACCGACGGAGTGCTGCCCGCGGCAAAGGTGAAGCCGCCGCCATCAACCCCCGTCCGCCGGCCGGTGATGATGGTGAGCGTGCCTTCGCCAACCGGTGCCGTGCCGCCGGCCAGCGCCCGGCTGTTCAGCCGCTGCCCCGCCGCCAGCCGGTTGACGACAATGCCGCTTGCCACCGGGCCGCCGGGGCCAGGGCCCGTGCGTTCCACCGTGATGGCGGCATCGCTGCTGGCCAGCTGCAGGCCCAGTTCACCCGATCGCACCCGCGTGTCGAGCGAACTGGCGATGCCCGACAGCGCCGATCGCAGCTGGCCGAGCGCGGAGATACGCGCCGTCAACAGTTCGACGCGGGCCGTGATGGGTTTTGCACGGTTGGTGCGTTCGACATCCACCAGCCCATCGACCAGCGCCTTGCTGTCGAGGCCCGATCCGGCGCCGAAGGATGTGAGCGGATTGGTGGCCATGGCGGTTCCTTCAAGCCGCTATAACGGCAGTGGCGCGCCGGCCTTGCGGGGCTGGCCATGCTCATCGAAATCCAGCGCCGGCGGCACGAACACATCGGGCACCGCCTCGCCTTCCGGATCGTCAAAGCGCATGACGAAGGCGAGGATGGTGGCGACCGCCTGGAACAGTTCGGGGCGCACCATCTGGCCCCTCGCCGCCGACCAGAACAGAGCGCGCGCCAGGCGGGGCGTGCGGATGATCGGCACCTTCAGCTCGCGCGCGGCGGCAATCAGCGCCAGCGCCATGTCGAGCCGGCCCTTTTCCAGCACCACCGGCGCCTCGTCCTCGCCGGCGCGATAGCGCAGCGCCACGGCAAAATGGACGGGGTTGACCACCACCACCGAGGCGTTGGCCAGCCCCTGCTTCATCCGCCCCTGTGCCGCCGCCATCTGCGCCCGGCGCAGCGCCGCCTTCAGTTCGGGCGCACCATCATTTTCGCGGCTTTCGCGCTTCACCTCGTCGCGGGTCATCATCAACTGCTGTTCGCGCCGCCACCAGGCAAAGCCGGCATCGCCAGCCGCCACCACGATGAGCAGCAGGGTGGCCGCCAGCGCCAGCCGCAGGATGGCAGCGCCGATCACCGGCAGCCCGCCCTCCTCCAGCCCCACCAGCGCGGGCAGCAGCGGCTGCAGCACCACCACCGCCAGCGACGCCATGCCACCGATCTTGAGCAGCGCCGTCGCCGCCCCGGCCAGCCCCTGCCAGCCAAACAGCCGCTTCAACCCGGCCAGTGGAGACAGGCGGGCAAGTTTGGGCGCGGCCAGCCGCGTGCTGACATGGCGCGTGACGGCCACCTGCAGCCCGAACGCCGCCACCGCCACACAGGCGAACAGCGCCAGCGGCCACAGCACGGGCAGCCGGCGCAACAGGCTGCGTGGATCGGCGCTGGCCGCGCGGGCCAGGCTGTCAGCCAGGAAGCCGGCCAGATCCTGCCACAGCGCCGGGCCGGCAAGGCTGAGGAACAAGGTGGTGGCGGCAAGGCTGGCAGCGGTGCCCAGCTCACGCGGGGCCAGCACATTGCCATCCTCCAGCGCCTTTTCGCGGCGGCGCGGTGTCGGCTTTTCGGTCTTGTCGCCCGCCATCAGCCCAGCAGCCCCATCCCGCTGGCCAGCGCCTGGGCCAGCCGGCCAAAGAGATGGCCAAACAGCAGCGGCAGCAGCGTCACGAAGGCCAGCAGCAGCGCCGCCGGCCCCACCGCCATCGCCGACAATTGCGGCGCGGCGCGTGTGGCGATGGCAACAACGGCATTGGCGAGCAGCAGCACGGCAAGGATGGGCAGTGCGACCTTCAGCCCCCACAGGAACATCAGGCCGCCAAAGCCTGCGATATCACCCAGCCCCAGTCCGCCTGACGGCACCAGCGCCGTGCCGCTGGCCAGCAGGGCAAAGAGTTCCAGATGCACATCGTTCGCCAGCAATGCCGCCCACGCCAGCGTGGTGAACAGCGCCGACAGCACGCCGGTGTTGGCCGATGCCAGCTGGGCAAAGCCCAGGCCCACCATCTGCGCCAGCATCTCCCCGGCCAGCCCGGCCGCGCCAAAGGCCAGCGCCAGCGCCAGCCCGGCAACCAGTCCGGCAAGGATCTCGCCCGGAATATCAGCCCCATTCAGATCGGGCGCACCCGGTCGGAACGCACCGAACACCGCCAGCGCCGCCACCAGCGCCAGCCGCCCGCGCCACGGCAATTCTGCCCCGGCAACGGGCGGCAGCAGCACCACCATCGCCAGTGGACGCAGCGATGCCAGCGTGAAGCGGATCAGCCATTCAAGGCCATCGAACGACGGAATGGCAAGGATCACCGGCGCCTGTCCTTCACCTGATCGCCCCCACCATGTCGATAAGGCCGCGTTCCAGGAAATCGGCCAGGCCCAGCATCAGGCCTTCGCCGGCAACGCCGGTCACCAGCACCAGCACCGCCAGCTTGGGCAGGAAGGAAATGCTGCTTTCCTGCACCGAAAAGATCGTCTGGATGAGGCCGACGACAACAGCGACGATCAGCAATGGCACCAGGAACGTCGCTGCGCTGCCGGCAAACAGCAGCACCGCCTCGCGCGCCAGATCGCCAAGCATGACATCGTCGGGGGCGGGAGCAAGGCCAGCCATCAGCTGCCACCAAAGCTCTTGGCGAGCGCGCCGAGCACCAGGGTCCAGCCATCGACGATGACGAACAGCGCGATCTTGACGGGCAGCGAGACGGTGGCGGGTGACACCATCATCATCCCCATCGCCATCAGGATCGACGCCACGATCAGATCGATGACGAGGAAGGGCAGATAGATGACGAGGCCGATCTCCAGCGCGGTCTTCAACTCGCTGGCGACGAAGGCCGGCATCACCACCGGCAGCGGCACGTCGCTGGGCCTGGCATAAGGGCCGCCGCCGGCGATTTCGGCAAAGCGGGTGAGATCCTTTGAACGCGTCTGGGTCAGCATGAAGGCCTTCAGTTCCGCGCCGGTGCGGGCCAGCGCGGTTTCGGCGGGCAGGCTGCCGGCCACCATCGGTTTCCACGCCGTATCGTAAATCCGGTCAAACTGCGGCTTCATCACGAAGATGGTGAGCAGCAGCGCCGTGCCGACAAGCAATTGATTTGGCGGGCTTTGCCCCAGCCCCAGCGCCTGCCGCAGGATCGCCAGCACGATGGTGATGCGGGTAAAGGCCGTCATCATCAGCAGCGCCGCCGGCAGCAGGGTGAGCGCCGACATCAGCAGCAGGATCTGCAACGATGCCGACAGCGGCGGCAGGGACAGGGTTTCGGTCATTCGGCGGCAGCTTCGGCCAGCGTGGCAAGACCGGCGCGCGACTGGCCGACCAGCAGGCGGCGGCCGGCAAATTCCACCACCAGCAGCCGGCTGCCCGGCCCCAGCGGCAGCGCCTGCACCACCGCCGCGTGGCGATTGCCAGGGGCCAGCGCGGCGGCGCGCTGGCGCAGACCGTCAACCAGCGTGGCGACAGTGACGGCCATCGTCACAGCCCGCCGCCGGGCATGACTTCGGTCAGGCGCACGCCGAACTTGTCGCCAACGCTGACGATCTCGCCGCGTGCCACCAGGCGATCGGAAATCAGCACGTCCACCGGCTGGTCCACACGCCGATCAAGCACGTGCACCTGCCCCGGTGCCATTGCCAGGACATCGGCCAGTTTCAGGCGGATACCGCCCACTTCGATGGCCAGCCGCACACTGATGGCACCAAAGGCTCCCAACCGGGCGACGTCGCCCGGAGGATCGGTGGGCTGGCCGTCCATCGGGCCGGGGTCAACAGTCATGCGCGGTCTCCAAGCGGTTTCAGGTCAACAAGGATCAGGCTCGCCTGCTGGCGGCCGTCGGGAAGCGGGGCGAGGCTGGCGAGGCCGACCTGATGATCCCCCAGCAGCACCGGCATCTCGGCACAGGCGTTGAAACCGATGACAAGGCCGGGGCGCAGCGGCAGCAGGCGGCTGAGCGGCACATCCTCATGGGCGATGCGGATGGGCAGGCGCAGCGGCAGATCGAATGCGGCAGCCCCCAGCGGCGTGGCCGGCTGGGCCGGCACCGGATCGGGCGGGGCAGCAAGGCGGATGCTGCCGACGACGCTGACATCAGGCGCGACGGTGGCCAGCACATCGACGATCATGGTCGGCCGCCGCCGCCCCGCAGGCCACAGGCGATGGATCAGCGGGAGGAGCTGGTCACCAAGGAGACGGGCGTGGCGGGCGGTGGTGACACCGGTCAGGGTCGCCACCGCCCGCGCCGGGTCGCCGCCCAGCCTGACCGTGGCATAAAGGGCGCCAAGTTCGAGGGCGACATCGGGCGCACCGGGCGAAAGGTTGCGGCCGGGATGGACGCTGACGGCCACGCCGAAGCATTGGGCAAGTTCGGATTCCAGCGCCAATATCAATGGCATGAAGGGGGCATCATCGCCGTCGTCTGGCGGTGCCTGCGCCGATCGGGGACGCCAGTCGTCGACGAACTGGGGGGGCGGCGGCGCTTCGGTGCGGATGAGCAGATCGCTCATTGCACGACCAGGGAGGTGAAGAACACCTCCTCCACACCGCCGGGTTCACCCTTTGATTTCAGTGTGTTGTTGACGACGACCTTGAGCCGGTCGCGCAGCGCGTCCTTGGCCTTGGCGTTTTCGATATCGGCTTCGCGCACTTCGCCAAGGGTAGCCAGCACGGCCGAGACGATGGCGGGCTGGTGCTTGCCGATGGCAGCGACGGCATCGGGGCCGCCAAAGGTGGAAAGCGAGACCTTGACCTGCAGATAGCGGCCGCTGTCAGCCAGGTTGCTGGTGAAGGCATTGTCAACAGGGACATATTCCAGCGGGCCGGCCGGGGCGGGTTCGGGTGGCGGGGCCTTGGCGTGGCTGGTGGGGGCACCGCCGAACTGCACGATGGCGATGCCAGCGCCGGCTCCCCCGGCACCGGCCCCGGCGACGAAGGCCAGCACCGGGACGATTGCGCCCAACATTTTCTTTTTCTTTGGTTTTTCAGCGTCGGCCATGATGGGTCCTTCAGGCAAATCGGTCGGCAGTGGCGGTGGTGGTGGTGTGGTCAGGGGGCAGGCGGGTGGCGGCGATCACGGCGTCGCGGCGGGGTTGCGGGCGCTGCCGTCCCTGCTGGCCCTGCTGGCCCTGCTGGCCGGTGCCGAGATCGGCGCGCTGGCCGTTGATCGAAAGCGCGCTCAGCGACACGCCGGCATTGGCCATATCCTGTTGCAATCGCTGGGTTTCAGCACCGATCAGAACGGCGGCGGCGGGCTGCGCCTGCAGGCTGACCTGAAGGTTTTCGGCACTGCCGTTCATGCGCACGGCGACCTCGCCCAGCCGGTCACTGGCGATGGCGATGGCCGGGCCGGGTGCGGGTTCAGACGGCGCTGCGGGCGGGAGGGGCGCGGCGGTACGTGTTGCCAGCGGCGCGGCTTGTGTTGCCAATGGTTGGACCGGGGCGGCAATCGCTGGGCCCGGGTCGCCCATGACGCCGGTTTCGCTGACCTCTTCGCGGCGCGGCGCGCTACCGGGAAGGGGCGCGTTGGCTGGCAACGGCTGGACGGCGTTGACCAGCGTCGGTGGCGGGTTGACCATCGTTGCCGGCGGGTCGGCCAGCGCCGGGATTGCGCCCGGATCGGGCTGAATCCGGGCGGGCATGACCAGCGTCGGGCTGGCGGGTTCAGGCCAGAAGGGCTGATCGGTGGCGGGAATGGGGCTGACCGGCGCAGTGGACGGTGGCGCTGTGGACGGCGGCGCGGCGGACGGCGGCGCGGTGATGGCCGGCAGGGTGGCCTGCCAATTGGCGGCAGATGGCACGGCGCGGGGCACGGCACCGGGCACGGCACGCGGCATTGGGCGGGCAGCATCCGGCACCAGCCCCGGCAGGGCACGCCGAGGCCACGGCGCAACGCCTTCCACGCCCCCTTCGGCGGGATCGGCCACGACAAGGGCCGGCAGATTGGCCAGTTCCGGCACCAGCGCCAACGCCCAGGGTTGCGCGCTGGGGGGCGGTTCGGGCGGTGCAGGCGGCGCATCCAGCATCAGCGCCTCCGGGGCCGGCGCGTCATCCCCTTCCCCCGCCGTCAGCGCAATCAGATCGGCAAAGCCGTCAACCGCAGGCATCGCATCAGCGGGCGCGGGCGGAAGGGGCGGCGGCGCATCAGCGCCCGGCAACGACGAGGCGGGCAACGACGAGGCGGGCAGCAACGGGCCGGGCAGCGACGGGGCGGGCAGGGTCAGCATCAATCCTCCTGTTCGGCGCGGCGGGCGATGGCGGCATCGACAGCGGCGCGGGCGGCGGCCAGCGCGCGGGCCGCGTCATCACGGGTCGCCAGCGATCGGTCGCGGCGGATGGCGACATCGGCGGCGATATCCTGCACCTGTGCGTCGATGCGGGCGCGCGAGGCGCGCTCACCGGCGCTGGCGATACCGGCCGCCTGCCCGCCCACCAGCGCCCGCACCCGCGCCAGCAGGGCGGCATCGGCCGCCGCCTGCCCCTGCGCGCGGGCGAGATCGGCCAGGGCCAGCCGTTCGCGGATCTGGCGCACGCGGATCAGGCGATCGAGCACGCTCATGATTCGGCCACCACCTCTGCCAGCGTCGCCACGCTGTCGGCCCAATCGGCCTGTTGCCCGCGATCCTGCGTGATGAAGGCGGTGAGCACCGGCGCCAGTGCCAGCGCCAGATCAAGCTCGGCATCCTGCCCCGGCGCATAGGCGCCCATCAGCACCAGGTCGCGATTGTCATCGGCCAGCGACAGCAGCCGGCGGAAACGGCGGGCGGCCGCGTTGTGATCGGCGCTGGCAACGTCGATCATCACCCGGCTGGCGGAACTGGCCAGATCGATGGCCGGAAACTGCCCGCGCCCCGCCAGCTTGCGCGACAACAGCACGTGGCCATCCATCACGCCGCGCGCCGCATCCACCACCGGATCGGCACGGTCATCGCTTTCGGCCAGCACGGTCGCCACCAGCGTGATCGCGCCGCCCGTGCGGCGATCGCCGCCGGCGCGTTCCGCCAGATCGGCGACCAGTTGCAGCGCCGATGGCGGGAAGCCGCGCGCGCCCGCCGGTTCGCCGCGCGCCATGGCGATCTCGCGGGCGCCGTGAACCACGCGCGACAGGCTGTCGAGGATCAGCAGCACCTGTTTGCCCTGGTCGCGAAACCATTCCGCGATCGCAAACGCCCGCTGTGCGCCGCGCACCCGGCACAGCATCGCGTCTGACGCCGGCACCGCGATGGTGACGGTGCGCGCCTTTGCCTCGCCGGAAAGTTCCGTATCGATGAAGTCGCTGATCTCGCGGCTGCGCTCGCCAATCAGGGCCATCACCACCACATCGGCCTGCGCCCAACGGGTGATCTGGCCGAGCAGAACGGATTTGCCCACGCCCGTGCCGGCCATGATGCCGATGCGTTGCCCCACGCCGAAGGTGAGCAGCGCATCCAGCGCCCGCACGCCGGTGGGCAGCGCCTGGGTCACCCGCATCCGCGCGTGCGGCGGCAGCGGCGCGGGCGTGGCCGGCACCGGGTGGACATCACGGATGGCCCCCTGCCCGTCCAACGGCGCGCCCAGTCCGTCGATCACCCGGCCCAACAGGCCATTGCCAGCCAGCACGTCGCCGCCGGCGGGTTCAGCCAGCACCAGCGCGCCCGGCGCGATGCCGGCGAGCGGGCTGAGGCCCATCAGCAACGCGCGGCCATCGCGAAAGCCGACGATCTCCCCGGCCAGCCCGGATATGGTCACCCGGTGGCCGATGGCGCCGGTGATGCCCACCGCCTCGACGATCTGGCCATCGGCGGCGACCACGCAGCCACCGCGCTGCACCGGCAATGGTGGCACGCAAGCCGCAGCGATCAGGCGGGACAGGGCAGCGGTCGCGGTCATGCCAGCGTCTTCGCGATGCGGGCCAGCCGTTCCTCCAGCCCGGCCTCCACCCGGTAATCCGGGCCGGAAAGCACGATGTGCTGGGCGGGCAGTGCCGGATCGGCGGCGATGGCAAGGCCGGGCGGCAGCTCGCGGGCCAGATATGTCAGCGTCTCCGGGTGTGCGCTCAACGTCGGCAGCGCGCCCTCGGCAACCTCGGCCAGCGCGGCTTCGACCAGCGGCATCAGCACCCGCGCCCCGGCCTTCAGTTCGGTCATCAGCACGGCGCGCGTCACCGTGGCCACCAGATCGGCCAGCAGCGGCCGCAGCGCGGCATCATCGATGGCGACAGCGGCGCGGGCGGCGGCCATGGCGCTTTCCATCGCGGCCTTCAGCGGCGCCAGTTCCGCCGTGGCGGCAGCATGGCCGGCCGCATGGCCGGCGGCATGGCCGGCAGCCTCCCCTTCGCTGCGCGCTTCGGCCAGCAGGGCAGCCAGATCGATGGCGGGCGGTGGCGGCGGTTCCTCCTGCGCCGGCCTTGGCATCAGGCTGGTCAGCAGCCGGGCAAGACCGGGCGCGCGGGCTTCGCCGGGCACGCCGGCCAGCAGCGCGGCGACACGCTGATCGGCTCGTTGCTGATCGGCGAAACGGGGGTCATGCAGGGTCACAGCATCGCCTCCCCGGCGCTGGGCAGGGTGAGCGCGCCACTGTCGCCCAGGCGGCGGACGATGCGGCACAGCTCGCGCTGGGCGGCCTCGACCTCGCTGCGCTTCATCGGGCCACGTTCGGCCAGGTCATCCTGCAATTGCGAGGCGGCACGTTTCGACATGGCGCCAAAGATCATGTCTTTCAGGGCAGCATCGGCCCCCTTCATGGCGACGGCCAGCAGCGCCGGATCCACCTCGCGCAGCACCAGCTGCATATCCTTCTGGGACAGGCCAATCAGGTCGGCAAAGATGAACTGCTGCGCCTCCAGCTCGGCGGCGAGATCGGCGTTCAGCGCCATCAATGTTTCCAGGAGCGCGCCGCGCCCGCGCGCCTTCTTGATGACGGCGGCGGTGAAATCGGTGCCGGCGAGCCGCGTCTGGTCGCGATCCGTGCCGACGCCCTTCAGCTTTGATTCCAGATCGGATTCCAGCGCGGCCAGATCGCTGATGTTGACCGGGCGGATGGTGGCGAGCCGCGCTGCCACATCCGGTTGCAGTTCTTCGGGCAGCGCATCCAGCGTCTGCGCCGCGCGCGCTTCGGGCAGATGGGCCAGCACGACGGCGATGGCCTGCGGATGTTCATCGGCGATCAGCTTGGCCAGCCCGGCGCCATCCACCCAATCGAGCACGGCAAAGCGCCGGCCGGCCGCGGGAGGCCCGATCTTTTCGATCATGGTTTCGGCGCGCGGGGTGCCCAGCGCCGCGCCCAGCCGCTGGCGCACCTGCCGGCCCTGGTGATCCAGCGCGGCCACCTGCGCGGTGCGGGCGAGAAATTCATCCAGCACGTGATCGATGGCAACGGGATCGATGGCAGCGACGGTGAGCATCGCCTCACCCACCTGCTGCACTTCATCGGGCGACATGCCGGCCAGCATCTCGGCGGCCTGCGCCTCTTCCAGCACCAGCAGCAGGATGGCGCATTTCTGCGCGCCGGTCAGGCTGGCGGCGGGACTGGTGGCGGGAATCGTCGTCATGCCGCGTCCGCCTCGTCAGGGACCGGCGGTGGCGGCGGGGGTTCGCCTTCGGTCTTGGACAGATCGGCCAGCAGCATCTGGCGGGCGACGGCCATGGCGCGATCACGGTCGCCGGTGACCAGCGTGCGGGCGATATCGAGCTTGCCGCTGTAATCGCGGGCGGTGGCCGGGCGAAGCAGTTCGCCGCCGTCGATCATCGCGGCCAGTGCCTCGTTGTCGGGCGTGCCTTCGGCAAACAGGGTGGACACCGGCGGGCCGGGGGCGGCTGTGGCGGCGGGTTCGGCGGCCAGGGCGGCCTGCTTGCGGCGGCGCAGCCACCACCACAGGCCGGCCCCGCCGGCGATCAGCAGCAGCGCGGCGATGGCGGCGATGGGGGCATAATCGCGCACCGCGGGATTTTCATACCAGGCAATGCTGGCCGGGGTGTCGCTGGCAAAGGCGCGGATCTGTACCTCCACGATGTCGCCGCGCGCCGCGTCATACCCCACCGCGCCGCGCACCAGCCGCTGGATGTTGGCAAGGTCGCGTGCGCCATTTTTCCCCAGCGCGGCGGCATCGACGACGACCGCGACGGAGAGGCGTTTCAGGCGCGGCGCGCCGGCACGGGTGACGGAGACATCCTTGCCGATCTCGTAATTGCGCGCGGCGGTTTCGGCGGTGACGACGGGCGGGGCCGGCGGTGCGGCGGGCGCAGCCGGCGGCGTTGCCGTCACCTGTGCTGCCTGCGGCACGGTGTTGGTGAGCGCGCCGGGAATGCCGGCGGCGGGCGGCGGCGCGGCTTCCGAATTGCGGCTGGTCTGTTCGGAACGGATGGTGCCGGCGGGCTGGAACCGCTCGGTGGCGGCTTCGTTCTCGGAAAAATCGACATCGGCGGCGACTTCGGCGGTGAATTTCTGCGGGCCGAGCATGGGGGTGAGCAGTTTCACCAGCCGTTCGCGGGTGAGGGTTTCCAGGCGCTGCTGATAGGCGAGGTGCTGGGCATCGCCGGAGACGCCGGCTGACAGCAGCGCGCCCGATTGATCGACGACCGAGACGCGGTCGCTGGCAAGGCCGGGCACGGACGTGGCGACCAGCCAGATGATGGCGCGCACCTGCGCTTCGGACAGGCTGCGGCCCGGTGCCAGCGTGACGAAGACGCTGGCCGACGGCTGGGCGCGATCACGGATGAACACGGATGGTTCGGGCGTGGCAACGTGGACGCGGGCGGCCTTCACCCCGTCGATGGCCTCCACCGAGGCCGCGAGTTCGCGTTCGAGCGCGGCCTTGAGCCGGGCGGCCTCCACCGATCGGGACGCGCCCAGCGGCATGTCGTCCAGCGCGGGATTGCCGGCGCTGGCCTTGGGCAGGCCCTGGCCGGCGAGCAGGATGCGGGCGCGGGCGGCATCGGCGGCGGCGACCTCGATGGTGCCGGTATCGGGGTTGATGCGATGTTCGAAATTGGCCGCGGCCAGCGCGTCGGCAACGGCGGCGGCATCGGCCTCGGCCAGGCCGGGATAGAGCGGCCGCCAATCGGGCTGGCGCAGGGCCATGACGGCGAGTGCCAGCGCGGCCAATGCACCGACGACGATCAGCGCCGGGCGCGCCTGCACCACGGCGGGGCTGGCCCACAGGTTGCGCGCCCGCGCTGTCAGCGTGGCCAGCGGCGTTTGCGCGGGGATGACGGCAAGATCGCTCATGCGCTCACAGCGGCATGTTCATCACGTCCTTGTAGGCCCCGATCAGGCGATTGCGCGCCTGCAGCGTGGCTTCGAAGGCGATGGAGGCTTTCTGGCGGGCGATCATCACGCTGGCGAGATCGTGGGTCTGCCCGGTTTCAAAGGCGGTGGTGGCGGCGCTGGCCTGATCCTGGATGGCGTTGACGCTGCGCAGCGCCTCGGTGAGCGCGGTGCCGAACTGCGGGGTTTCGGCGGCCGGCTGCGGCGCAATCGCGTTGCTGCGCGCCAGGATCTGCTGGCGCAGCTTGAGGATCGACGAGGTGTCGATGGGGGCAATTGTGCCGATGCTCATCACTGCACCGTGGCGGCTGCGGGATCGCGCAGGGCGGCAAGCTTGTAGCGCAGGGTGCGTTCGGAGATGCCAAGCCGGCGGGCGGCGTCACGGCGGCTGGCGCTGCTGGCGATGGCGCGGGCGATGCTCTGCTGTTCGGCGGCGCGCACCTGGCCGGGCAGCGTCGCCGGTGCGGGCGCAAGGCCGGGCAGCGCATCGATGTGGATGTGGGCGGCGGCGATATCCGGCCCGTCGCACAGCACCAGCGCACGATCCAGCACATTGCCCAGCTCCCGCACATTGCCGGGCCAATTGTGCGCCAGCAGGCGGCCGCGGGCGCAGGGCAGCAGCCACGGCACCAGGCCATCACCGCCGGCGCGGTTCAGCAGCCAGTGCGCGGCAATGGCGATGATGTCGGCCGGGCGCTCCGCCAGCGGCAGGGTGCGGAGCGGAAAGACGGCAAGCCGCCAATAGAGATCCGCGCGGAAGCGGCCGGCCTCCACCTCGGCGGCGAGATCGCGGTTGCCGGCAGCGATGATGCGGACGTCGGCCGGCACGGGTCGGGTGGCGCCCACCGCCAGCACCTCGCGTTCCTGCAGCACGCGCAGCAGCTTGGCCTGCGCCGGCAGCGGCAGTTCGGCGATCTCGTCAAGGAACAGCGTGCCGCCGTCGGCGCTGCGGATGAGGCCGGGGCTGGCGCCGACGGCACCGGTGAAGGCGCCGCGCTCGTGCCCGAACAGCGTGGCTTCCACCATCTGTTCGGCGAGCGCGGCGCAATTGACCGCAACGAGTGGGGCGTTGCGGCGGGGGGAAGCGGCGTGGACGAGACGGGCAAGGCCTTCCTTGCCGGTGCCAGTCGCACCTTCGATCAGCACGCTGGCCGGGCTGGCGCCCACCCGCGCAGCCAGCGCCAGCAGCGCGGTTGACGCCGGATCGGCAGCGGCGGGGCGATCGGGGGCGGCGAAGGCGGCAGCCAGCGCCAGCGCCCATTCGGCGTCGGGCGGGCCAACAACCAGATGCAGCGTGTCACCGTCCAGCCGGGCGCTGCCAGCATCGCCCTGCGCCAGGATCAGCCGGCGCGATTCAAGCTTTTGTCCGGGAAACCGTTGTTCCCCGATGACGACCTCCAATCGTGAGCGGTCAAGGCCGGCAAGGCCGGGCAGCCACGGGAGCGGAGGCAGTGCTGGTGCGGGTGTGCTCATGCCCCGCACAAAGCAAGGGGCGTGCCAACCGGGGTTTGTGAACAGGACGCAGATCGGTAATGATTAACAAATCATTATCCGTCAAAAGCTTGACGGCAAAAGCGTCAACGGCCTGACAGGTTCGCCGTCAACGCGCTGACGCTGTCAATTTTCTGACAGGGTCTCGATCATGGTGCCACCGGCCATCAGCCGGTCGCCGACATAGGCCACCGCCGCCTGCCCCGGCGCCACGCCATATTGGGGTTCGGCAAAGCGGATTATGTCGCCATCCAGCCGTGCCGGGGCGAGCGGTGCCATCGAACGCACCTTCACCATCAGATCGCCATCGGTGGGGCCAAGGATGTTCAGGCCGCCCAGCCGCACCGCCGCCACTGCCAGCGCCCGGCGCGGGCCGGCAATCACCCGGTTGTGCGCGGCATCGATGCCGACGACATACAGCGGCTCGGCCTGTCCGCCGAGTTCGAGGCCGCGCCGCTGGCCGACGGTGAAACGGTGGATGCCGCCATGCCGGCCCAGCACGCGGCCTTCGCTGTCGACGATGTCGCCGGGCGTCGCCAGCTCAGGGCGCAATTTCTCGACCACGGCGGCATAATCGCCGCCGGGCACGAAGCAGATGTCCTGGCTGTCGGGCTTGGCCGCCACGACCAGATCATGCGCCTGCGCGAGGCTGCGCGTTTCCGTCTTTTCCAGCCCGCCCAGCGGGAAGCGCAGATAATCCAGCTGTTCCCTGGTGGTGGTCCACAGGAAATAGCTCTGGTCCTTGGTGGGATCGGCACCGCGATGCAGTTCGGGGCCGTCAAGGCGCTGGACATAATGGCCGGTCAGCAGCGCCTCTGCGCCCAGATCGCGGGCCAGGTTGATCAGATCGGTGAACTTCACCGTGCGGTTGCATTCCACGCACGGCACCGGCGTCTGGCCCTTGGCATAGGCGTCGACGAAATTGTCGATCACCGCCTCGCGGAAGCGGCTTTCCATGTCGACGACGAAATGCGCGATGCCCAGCCGCTGCGCCACCGCGCGCGCATCGCGGATATCGGCGCCGGCGCAGCACGCCCCCGGCCGGCGGGCGGCGGTGCCCTGGTCATAAAGCTGCAGCGTGATGCCGACCGTGTCGCACCCGGCCGACGCGGCAAGGGCCGCCACCACCGATGAATCGACGCCGCCCGACATGGCGACCGCAACGCGGCGGCCGGCCAGCGGGGCCAACACGGCAGCGGCAGCCGCCGGCAGGGCGGTGGAGGCGGACAGGTCAATCACCGGGCGGGCATTGGCCACGCGCCACCCCTGCGTCAAGGCCGGCGGTAAAGTCGCAACTGCCGCAGCCGTGAACTGGCCATAGGTAAACCCACCCACGGCTGGCCCGGAACCGGCCGGCAGGAGGCGCTGATTATGTCGTTCATGTCCCCGCCCCCCCAAGGATTCGGCTGCGACGCCCTGCCACCCGACGATACGGTGCGCTGGGTACCCAGCCGCAAGGCCGCGGTGTTGAAAGCCATCGAATCGGGCGCGATCAGCATCGAATCGGCTTGCCGCCGTTGGCGCTTGAGCGTTGAAGAAATTGAACTTTGGCAGCGCGCCATGGCCAAGGCTGGCCCGCCCGGCCTGCGCGTGACGAGGGTGCAGATCTATCGCCCGCTCTTCGAGAAGGATGACGAAAAAGTTAATTCTTCCTAAATATTTCGATTCATTTAGTAAAATATCGCTAAGGGGTATTTACGCAGGGCGGTGATTCGGCGTAAAAGGTTAACGGGGTTTCAGCCGGGTGTGTGCTTCCCGGGTAGGGGGAAAACGAAGAAGCCGGAGATTCTGCATGCGCGTCCTGTTGATTGAAGACGATCGTGCGATGGCCCGCAGCGTCGAGCGCATGCTGGACGAAGCGAGCATCGAGCACGAAACCGCGGGCACGGGGGAGCTTGCCCTGGAATATGCCCGAACCTACGAATTTGATGTCATCCTGCTGGATCTCACCCTGCCCGACGTGATGGGTCACGAGGTGCTGCGCCAGCTGCGGCAACTGCGGATCAACACCCCGGTGCTGATCCTGTCGGGTGACGCCGAAACCCACAGCAAGGTGACCGGCTTTGGCGCTGGCGCCGATGATTATGTCACCAAGCCGTTCGACCGCCAGGAACTGATGGCCCGCCTGCACGCGCTGGTGCGGCGCAGCCAGGGCCATGGCCAGTCGGTGATCGTCACCGGCCCGGTCTCGGTCGATCTCGCTGCTCGCAGTGTCAGCGTCGATGGCAAGCGCGTGGCGCTCACCGGCAAGGAATATGCGATCCTCGAGATGCTGTCGCTCCGCAAGGGCATGACGCTGACCAAGGAAATGTTCCTCACCCATCTTTATGGGGGCCGTGACGAGCCGGAACTGAAGATCATCGACGTGTTCGTGTGCAAGCTCCGCAAGAAGCTGCACCAGGCCGGCGCACCGTCGTCGGGCTGCATCGAAACGGTGTGGGGTCGCGGTTACGCCCTGCGCGATCCGGAACCCAGCGAGTATCCGGCCGTCGCCTGATCGGGCGGGATTGCAACAAAAAGGTCACCGGGCAACCGGTGGCCTTTTTTGCCTTCACCCCTGCGGCCGCCGCGGTTCCGACAGGCCGCGCACCACGCCGCGCAGGAACTGCACTTCGGCCGTGGTGAAGCCGGGGCGGGTGATCAGGTTTCGCAGCATGCGGGTGGCGGTGTCGCGCAGGCCCGGCGCCGGGTTGAACCAGCTGTTGGCCTCCAGCCGCTGTTCGATGGCCGCAATCAGCCCGGCAAGTTCGGCCTGCGCCGCCGGGCCATCGTGATTGACCAGCCAGCTTGCCGGCGGGGCGTCGTGGCCGATCACCCAGGCATAGCCCAGCACCGCCACCGCCTGCGCGAGATTGAGGCTGCCGAAATCCGGGTTGGACGGGATGGTGCAGATGGCATGGCAGTGGAGGAGATCGTCGCGCACCAGGCCGGTGCGTTCCGGGCCGAACAGCAGTGCTGATCGTTCGGGCAGCGCCTGCATTTCGGCCACCGCGCCTGCGGGCGAGGTGACGCGGCGGACCATGTCGCGGGTGGTCATCGCCGTGCCGATGGTGAGCGTGCAATCGGCAATCGCATCGCCCACGCTGTCAAACACGCGCGCCTGTTCGATCACGTCGTCGGCCCCGGCAGCGGACGGGCCGGCATCGGGGTTGGGCCAGCCGTCGCGGGGCTGGATAAGGCGCAGATCGGTGAAGCCGAAATTCTTCATCGCGCGGGCCACCGCACCGATGTTCATGCCCAGTTGCGGGCGCACCAGCACGATGGCGGGCGGGTTCGCGGGCATCACGGGCGGCGGCGGCGGTTCGGTCATGGCCTCGCGCCTAGCCGCTTTGGCCGGCTTTGTCAGTCCGAAGGTTCAGACGGGGCCGGCTGTTCGGAACGGGCGCGGGTGGTGTTGACCGCTTCCGACAATCCGCCGACGAAAGTCTCGAAATCGCGGGCCTCGCGGAAATCGCGATAGACGGAGGCGAAGCGGATATAGGCAACCGGATCCAGCGACTTCAGCGCCGCCATCACCATCTCGCCGACCACGTCGACATCAATTTCGGGTTCGCCCAGCGATTCCAGCTGGCGCACGACGCCATTGACCAGCCGTTCGATGCGTTCCGGTTCCACCGGGCGCTTGCGGCAGGCGATCTCGATCGAACGCGCCAGCTTGTCGCGGTCGAACGCCTCGCGCTTGCCGGATTTCTTCACCAGCGTCAGCTCGCGCAGCTGCACCCGTTCAAAGGTGGTGAAGCGGCCCCCGCAGGCCGGACACTGCCGCCGCCGCCGGATCGACGCTGCATCCTCGGTGGGACGGCTGTCCTTCACCTGGGTGTCGTCGTTCCCGCAAAAGGGGCAGCGCATCGCTCAGCGGCTCACGGGTAGATGGGGAAGCGCGCGCACAGCGCCCGCACGCGGACGTTGACGGCCTTTTCCACCGCGGCATTGCCCTCATGGCCGTTGGCAGCAAGGCCATCGAGCACGTCGGCAATCATGTCGCCGATCTGCTGGAACTCGGCGATGCCGAAACCGCGAGTGGTGCCGGCGGGGCTGCCGACGCGGATGCCGCTGGTCTTGGTCGGCGGCAGCGGATCGAACGGCACGCCGTTCTTGTTGCAGGTGATGCCAGCCCGCTCCAGCGCCTCGTCGGCATCCTTGCCGGTGAGGGACTTGGGGGAAAGGTCGATCAGCGCGAGGTGGGTGTCGGTGCCGCCGGCAACGACGGCGCAGCCGCGCTCCACCAGCCGGGCCGCCAGCGCCTGCGCGTTGGCGATCACGGCCCTGGCATAATCCTTGAACTCCGGCTGCAGCGCTTCACCGAAGGCAACGGCCTTGGCGGCGACGACATGCATCAGCGGGCCGCCCTGCAGGCCGGGGAACACGGCGCTGTTGAGCTTCTTGCCCAGTTCCTCGTCGCGGCTGAGGATCATGCCGCCGCGCGGGCCGCGCAGGGTCTTGTGAGTGGTGGTGGTCACCACATCGGCGTGCGGAACCGGCGACGGGTGGACACCGGCAGCCACGAGGCCGGCGAAATGCGCCATGTCGACGAGCAGACGTGCGCCCACCTTGTCGGCAATGGCGCGGAAACGGGCGAAATCGATGACGCGCGGATAGGCCGAACCACCGGCGATGATCAGCGTCGGCTTGTGCTCGACCGCCAGACGCTCGACCTCGTCATAATCGATCAGGTGATCTTCACGGCGCACGCCATATTGCACGGCGTTGAACCACTTGCCGCTCAGCGCCGCCTTGGCACCGTGGGTCAGGTGGCCGCCGGCATCAAGGCTCATGCCCAGGATGGTGTCGCCGGGCTTGGTCAGCGCCAGCATCACGGCGCCATTGGCCTGCGCGCCCGAATGCGGCTGGACGTTGGCATAGGCGGCGCCAAACAATTGCTTTGCGCGATCGATGGCCAGTTGTTCGACCACATCAGACGGATGGCAGCCCTGATAGTAACGCTTGCCGGGATAGCCTTCGGCATATTTGTTGGTGAACACGCTGCCCTGCGCTTCCAGCACGGCGCGGCTGACGATATTCTCGGATGCGATCAGCTCGATCTGGTTCTGCTGGCGATCCAGTTCGGCGGCGATGGCGGCGGCGACCGCCGGATCACTGCCGGCCACCGGGGTCTGGAAGAAGCCGTCGGCACGGATGGCGGTGACGGGGTTGCTGCTCATCTTGGCTTCTCCTCAACCGAGCTTGGCGACGCGGCCGGCATGGCGGCCACCTTCGAATGGCGTGTTCAGAAATTCGGCCACGCAATCGCGGGCGGTTTCAATGCCGATTATCCGGCTGCCCAGGGCGATGCAATTGGCATCATTGTGCTGGCGGGCCAGCCGCGCCATCAGGCCGCCGGTGACGAGCGCACAGCGCGCGCCGGCGATGCGGTTGACGGCGATGGAAATGCCGATGCCGGAACCGCACACGGCGATGCCCTTTTCGGCGCGGCCCTGCGCGACGGCTTCGCCCAGCGCCCGGCCATAATCGGGATAATCGACGCTGGTTTCGTCGTGCGGGCCAAGATCGATCACCGCGTGCCCGGCGGCGCGCAGTTCGTCGGCCAGCGTTGCCTTCAGGGCAAAGCCGGCGTGATCGGAAGCAAGCGCGATGGTGGGCATGAAGGGGCGACTCCGCAGGCGTTGCGGCGGGCATAGCCGCATCGCGCTGCCGTGCCAACTGACCAGCCCGACGCACCCTTACGTGCCGTGCAAGCCCCTTCCCCCGCTCTTTCCGCCGCTCCGTCGCCACGGCTCGTCCCGGCTTGGCGGGCTTGGCAGGGCGACGTTCATGCGCCAGAAACCCCGCGCGTCGGGAAGTGGCAGGTGCGGGCAGCGGCCGAAAGGCTTGCCGCCCCATGATGAGGCTTTGCGCGCCAGCCCGCCCCCGGCACGGCGCGCCATGAGAGGGATGACAGACATGAAACCGCAATTTTCGACGATGGCTGCCGCCGCATTGCTGATGGGTTCGGTGGTGACCGCGCAAGAGACGCAGCCGCAGACGCAGCAGCCGGCGGCTCCGCAGACGGAGGCCCGCCCCGATGCCAGCGTGTCGGCCGGCATCAGCGCCGCCGCCCCGCAGAAGGGCCCGGAAGTGCGCGGCGTGATCACCGCCCGCACCGGCGACAAGATGCAGGTGACTGGCGATGATGGCACCAAGACGGTGATCGTGCTGGATGACCAGACCCGCCTGAAGGCCACCACCGGCCTGTTCGGCAAGCGATCGCGGCCGACGCTGGCCAACCTGTTCAACGGCATCCCGGTGACGGTGCAGACCAACCAGTTCGGCGATCAGCTGGTCGCCACCCAGGTGCAGTTCCGCAGCACCGATTACAAGACGGCGGCGATGATCAGGAACGCCACCTCGCAGCGTTTCGACGAGCAGGATTCGGCGTTGAAGGAACAGCAGGTGGCGCTGGGCGCGCTGCGTGGCCGCGTGGCCGACATCGACAATTACAATCTGAAGGGCGTCACCAACGTCTATTTCGACACCGCGGTGTGGAAGCTGACCGACGAGGCCAAGACCCAGCTGTGCGCGGCGGCGGCCGAGGCCGAGAAGATCCCCAATTCGCTGCTGCTGGTCGTTGGCTACACCGATTCGGTGGGTGACGATGATTACAATCAGGAACTTAGCGAAAAGCGCGCCAGCCGCGTGATGGCCCATCTGCAGCAGGTGTGCCGCTGGAAGAGCTTCCGCACCCTGACGCCGAGCGGCATGGCCAAGGCCGATCCGGCGGCTGACAACAGCACGCCCGAAGGCAAGGCGCAGAACCGCCGCGTTGCGGTGAACGTGCTGGTTTCGAAGGCGGTCGAAGGCCTGTAACGGAACTTCGCGGGCCTGAAGCGGTTGGGATCACATCAACCGCTTCAGGAGCCCCGCCATGAACAGCCGCAAGGCCGCAGGTTGGGCGGCGGGCAGTGCCGCGGCGCTGGCCGCCGCCGCCGCATTCAACGCCGTCGCCGCCCGCAAGGCGGAAGCGCAGTTCCCGCCCTCCGGCGACGTGATCGATGTCGACGGCGTCGCCATCCATTATACCGATACCGGCGGCGATGGCCCGGTGATCCTGCTGATCCACGGCAACGGATCGCTGGTGCAGGATTTTGGCTGTTCCGGCCTGATCGAGCGGCTGGCGGAAGGCCACCGCGTGATCGCCTTTGATCGCCCCGGCTATGGCCACAGCAGCCGCCCCAGTGATCGCGAATGGAGCGCGGAAGCGCAGGCCGCCGTGCTGGCTGCCGCCGCCCGCCAGCTGGGCGTCAATCAGGCCACCATCGTCGGCCACAGCTGGGGCACGCTGGCGGCGCTGGCGTGGGCGCTGGATGCACCCGACATGGTCAGCGGCATGGTGCTGCTGTCAGGCTATTACTACCCCACGCTGCGCCCTGACGCGGTGATATTGAACGTGGCCGAGGTGCCGATCGTCGGTGCCGTGTTCATCCGCGCCTGGGCGCCGCTGCAGGCGCGGATCACCGGGCCGCTGGGCTTCAAGCAGGTGTTCTGGCCGCAGGACGTGCCGCAGCGGTTCCTGGATGCGATGCCGTTCGGACTGATGCTGCGCCCGTCGCAGATCAAGGCCACTGCCGAGGATGGCGCGCATATGCCAGCCAGCGCCAAGCGGCTGGCCGAGCGTTATCACGAATTGATGATCCCCATCGTGGTGATGTGGGGCGACGGCGACAGGCTGGTTGGCCAGGATGAACAATCCCAGCGACTGGTCGACGAACTCGCCGTCACCGCCGGCATGCCCACGCCGGACGTGGGCCACATGATCCACCACAGCGCCCCCGATGCGGTGGCGGCGGCGATCCTGCGGCTGGCCGACGGGCCGGTGTGGACGGACGACCTGACTACTCGAACGTAAGGTCGCCGGTTTCCGGCACCTCGAAATGGCGGGCGACATCGTCGTCGCTGATCGCCTCCAGCTGCGCCGGCTGCCATTTCGGGTTGCGATCCTTGTCGATCAGCTGGGCGCGGATGCCTTCGAAGAAATCATGGCCGTTCCGGATTTCGCAGACCATGCGATATTCGTTGACCAGCGCGGTTTCGATATCCACCCCGCGCGCCGCCCGCAGCCCGGCCAGCGACAGCTTGCACGACAGCGGCGACATCTTGCGGATGATCGCGGCCTGCGCCTGCGCCCAGTCATCGCCGGCATCCAGGCTGGCGACGATGTCCTCCATCCGGTCGTGGCCGAAATGATAATCGATGGCGTCGCGATAGGCGGCCAGCGGCGCGTCGCCGGCGCTTTCCGTGAAGCCGGCGAGCAATTCGCCCACCGGCTGGCTGCTGGTGGCCAGCAGGTCGCACAGCGTCGGCAGATGCGCCGACGGCACATGGTGGGTGGCGATGCCGCAATAGACGAGGTCAGCCGCCTTCAGCCGCGCGCCCGTGAGGGCCAGCCACGTCCCGATCTCGCCCGGCAGCGCCGCCAGCGCATGGGTGCCGCCCACATCGGGGATCAGGCCGATGCCGGTTTCCGGCATGGCGAACAGCGTGCGTTCGGTGGCGACGCGGTAAGGCCCGTGGATGGACAGGCCGACGCCGCCGCCCATGGTGATGCCGTCGATCAGCGCCACCCACGGCTTGCCGCAGCGGGCGATGGCCTGGTTCATGCGATATTCGTCGTGGAAGAAATTTTCCCACAGTGCCCGGTTCTGCCGGCCTTCGCGTCCCAGCAGGGCGACGTCGCCGCCAGCGCAGAAGGCGCGATCACCAGCGCCATCAATGACGATATGGGCCACGGCGGGATCGGCAATGGCATCGATGATGGCACGGTGGATCGTCACCGCCATCGGGTGATTGAGCGCGTTCAGCGCCTGCGGGCGATTGAGCGTGATCCACAGCGCATGGCCGCGGCGCTGAATGATGACTTCGGGCGAAAGCGAGGCTTTGTCGGTCATTTGCGGTCCACCAGATGGCCAGGTTCGGGCATTTCGACGGGGATCGCCGAAGTCGTCAAACGCGCCAGCAGCGTGCCGGCTTCGTCGAACAGATCGGCTTCCATATAGGCGACACGGCGGCCGAGTTTCAGGCAGCGGCCTTCGGCAAACAGCGGCACCCCGGCCTTGGCCGGCGCGAAAAAGCTGGTCTTCAGCTCGATGGTCGGGATGCCGATGCGCTTGCCGCTCTTGATGATGGCGGCAAAGGCGGCGGCATCGTCCAGCATGGCGACGATGATCCCGCCCTGCACATTGCCCATCGGGTTGCGGCAGGCGGCAATGGGCTGGAACTTCATCTTCACCCGCCCGGCCTCGCTGTCGATCTCCAGGATTTCCTGGCCCAGGATCTCGGCAGTGGGCGGCGCAAAGCGGTTCATCCGCGCCTTCAGGTCATCATCGTTCAGCGGCATCGTTGCCTCTCAAGCCAGGGTCAGGCCATAGCGGTGCAGCGCGGGTGCCAGCGCGTCAACCTGTTCGTCCTGCCGAGTGAACAGGGCGCGGCCCCTGCCCTCGCCCTCGCCCGCCTTGCTGCCCAGCAGAGAGGCGACCCGGCGGGCGATGCCGGCGCCGCCATCGACAAAGCCAAGGCCGGGCGCTGCTGCCTGCAACTGCGGCAGCAGCAGCGGGAAATGGGTGCAGGCCAGCACCACCGTGTCGATCGCGTCCCCGTCCGCCTGGCCGGTGAGGCCCGCCAGTTCCGGCGCAACGTCGGCGGCGGTCACGGTTTCGCCGCGCAAATCGGCTTCGGCCAGTTCCACCAGCCGTGCCGATCCGTGCAGCAGCACCCGGCAATCGGCGGCATGATCGGCGGACAGGCGCGCCACATAGGGTTGGCGCACGGTCGCCTGCGTGCCCAGCACACCGATGGTGCGGCTGCGGCTGGCTTCGGCAGCAGGCTTGATCGCCGGCACCGTGCCCACCACCGGCACATCCAGCACGGCGCGGGCATGGGCCAGCGCGATGGTGGATGCGGTGTTGCAGGCAATCACGAGCAGATCGGGCTGCAACCGCTCCGTCAGCCGACCGAGCAGGGCGCAGACGCGGGTGGCGACCTCCATCTCGGTCTTGGTGCCATAGGGAAAGCCGGCGTTGTCAGCGACATAGCTGATGTCCACGGCCGGCAACGCCGCGCGCACATCATCCAGCACGGACAGGCCGCCAACGCCGGAATCGAGCATGAGGATATGGGTGATGATCGCCTCCCGGTCCTTGCTGGCGGCGTCTTATCCGCTTCCGCCCGGAAAAGGCAAAGGCCGGGCAAAAAAGATGCTGAACAAAAGCTGACTTTGGCGGTTTCGCGGCAAGGCACAGCCGGCTCGGCCCTGAACCCGGCAGCCAGACAAGATGCACCATCGGGGTAACAAACGATGAAACCAGCCCTCGTTCTCGCCGCCGCCGGCCTGTTGAGCGCCGGCAGCGCCCACGCCACCACCGAAATCGCCACCACGGCGCGCGGCCTGTTCAGCAACGTGCGGGTTGTCGGCACGTCGGCAACGCTGGTCGGCCCGCTGGCACAGGCGAGCGGGCGCACGTCGCCGGGTTATGCGCTGAACGCCGCGCTGGCATCATCCAGCAACAACGTCGCCCTGGGCAACACGGGCGGGGTGAGCGCGGCACTCGGGCTGGTGACAGGCGCCATCGCCACGGCGGCCAGTGCCAACGGCACCACGCCGGCCAACACCACCAGCGGCAGCGCCAGCGCCAGCGTGAACGATCTGGCCATAAACCTGACCACCAGCCTGCTGGGCGTGCCCGCCAGCGTGCTGTCCCTGACCGCCGGGCAGGTGCAATCGCTGTCCAGCATCTCCACCGCGGGCGGCATTGCCACGATCAATGGATCTTCGCAGTTTTCCAATCTCAACCTGCTGGTTGGCGGCCAGTCGCTGTTCACGCTGGGCAGCAACCAGCAGGTGGCGCCCAATTTCATCGCCTACAGCACAGACGGGTTGCAGGTGATGCTGAACCAGCAATTTGTCAGCATTTTCCAGAACACGCGGCTGATCATCACCAACGCGATCGGAATCAGCTTCACCAATTATCTGCTGGATGGCCGGCGGATCAGCGGCACGGTGACCGTGGGGCAATCGGCGGCGGAATATGTGGGCAATGCACCGGTGCCGGAAGCCGCCACCTGGGCCCAGATGATCGCCGGCTTTGGCCTGATGGGCGCGGCGGCACGGCGGCGACGGGCAGCGCGGGCGCGTGCCGCTGCCTGATGGCACAAAGGGCGGCCTATTTCCGTTCGACCGCCTTGCCGGCACCGCCGCCCAGCAGCAGGCCAAAGATGATGCCCAGCGCGATATTGTCGAAGATGATGCCCATCAGCAGGCAGAACAGGAAGACGCCGCCGCCGGTGCCGATCTGCCTCTTGTCCATCATCCCCGCCCCTTTTGAACCGACAGCAGCACATTGAAGGCGCACTGGCCGCCGTCAATGGGGGGATCGTGACAGGGCGAAGCGGAGCGCGTAAACGCCGCACATGACTCAGTTTCCGTACGCCCGCCTGCGCCGCACCCGCATGACCGCCTGGAGCCGCGACCTGCATCGCGAAACCAGCCTGTCGCCGGCCAACCTGATCTGGCCGCTGTTCCCGACCGAAGGCCATGACCAGGAGGTAGCGGTGGGCACCATGCCGGGCGTGTCGCGCCTGTCGGTGGATCGGCTGGCCAAGGCGGCGAAGGAGGCGGCAAGCCTTGGCATCCCGGCCGTCGCGCTGTTCCCGCACACCAGACCGGATCGGCGCAGCGAGGATGCGAAGGAAGCGCTGAACCCCGACAACCTGATCTGCCGCGCCATCCGAGCCATCAAGGATGCCGCGCCCGAGGTGGGCGTGCTGACCGACGTGGCGCTGGATCTCTATACCAGCCACGGCCACGACGGCCTGATTTCCGACAGCGGCGAGATCTTGAACGATGCGACGGTGGAGATGCTGGTTGGCCAGTCATTGAACCAGGCGCGGGCCGGCTGCGATATCATCGCGCCATCCGACATGATGGACGGGCGGGTGGCAGCGATCCGCGAAGGGCTTGAATCGGAAGGCTTCTTCAACACGCAGATCATGGCCTATTCGGCCAAATATGCCTCGGCCTTCTATGGCCCCTATCGCGATGCGGTGGGTTCGGGCGGCGTGCTCAAGGGCGACAAGAAAACCTATCAGATGGACCCGGCCAACGCCCGCGAAGCGCTGCGCGAGGTGGCGATGGATATCGAGGAAGGTGCCGATTCGGTGATGGTGAAGCCGGGGATGCCCTATCTCGACATCATTCGCGCCATTCGGGATAATTTTGATGTGCCAGTTTTCGCCTATCAGGTTAGCGGCGAATATGCGATGCTGGAAGCTGCAATTGCTGCCGGTGTGCTCGACCGGTCAAAGGGCGTGCTGGAAGCGCTGATGAGCTTCCGCCGCGCCGGCTGCTCCGGCGTCCTCACCTATCACGCGCCGCTGGCCGCCCGGCTGATGGGCGCGTGATGGACGGCAAGCTTCGCATCGCAGTACTGGGCGCTTCGGGTTACACCGGGGCGGATCTGGTGCGTCTCGCGCTCACCCATCCCCGCATCGAGATCGCGGCGCTCGCCGCCAATGCCAAGGCCGGGCAGACGATGGCGCAGATCTGGCCGCATTTCGCGCCCTATCCGGGCCTGCCAAGGCTGGTGAAGGCCGACGAGATTGATTTCGGGGGCATCGATGCGGTGTTCGGCTGCCTGCCGCACGCCGCGTCGGCCGAACTGCTGTCCACCATCAGCGGCCCGCGCATTATCGATCTTTCCGCCGATTTCCGGCTGAAGGATGCCGCCACCTATGCCGACTGGTATGGCGGCGCGCACCCGGCGCCGGCGCTGCTGCCAGAGGCCGTCTATGGCCTCAGCGAATTTGCCCGCGATGCCCTGCCGGCGGCGCGCATTGCCGCCTGCCCCGGCTGTTATCCCACCGCCGTCTTGCTGGCGCTGCTGCCGCTGATGGCCGCCCGCGCCATTTCGGCGGACAATATCACCGTCAACGCGCTGTCGGGCGTGTCGGGCGCCGGGCGCGGCCTGAAGGAGGCCAATCTGTTCCCGGAAGTGGCGGAGGCCGTGCACCCCTATGGCATCGGCCGCCACCGCCATATGCCGGAAATGGAACAGGAATTGACGCTGCGTGCCGGTCGGCCGGTGACGATGAGCTTCACGCCGCACCTGGTGCCGATGAACCGCGGCGAGCTGGTGACGTGCATCGTCGAAACGCCGCACGGGGCCGATTATCTGCGCGAAGTGCTTGCCGATGCCTATCGCGCGGAACCCTTCGTCCACCTGCTGCCCGCAGGGGTCGCCCCGGCCACGCGCATGGTGCGCGGTTCAAACCACGCGGTGATCAACGTGTTTGCCGATCGCGTGCCGGGCCGGGCCATCGTGATCGCCGCCATCGACAATCTGGTGAAAGGCTCATCCGGCCAGGCCATCCAGAATTTCAACCTGATGTTCGGCCTGCCCGAAACCATGGGGCTGGAGCAGGCACCGCTGTTCCCGTGATGCCGGTTTAACCGCAGTGGTTCCTACTTGTCTGTGCCCTTCGCCTTGCCCCACTGGCGGGCGGCGGTATAGCCGAGATAACCGGTGCCGAAGAGGGCATAGAGCGGTTCGGGCAGGCCATTCAGGTAGCGCGTCATGCCGGTGGCGATATCGTGCGCCATCTGCGGCTGCACGGCGGCGATGATCCCCATCGGGATCGACCACAGGATCAGCACGTAGATGACATAGAGAAAGCCCGGTCGCGCCCGGCTGGTCCAGGGATCAGTGCTGCCGGCTTCCGCGAGAATGGCGGACAATTGCGCCGAGAGCAGCGCCAGATCCTGACTGTTTTCGAGCCGCAGCAATTCCAGCTTGGCTGCCTCGCGCGCCTTGGGATCGGGGATGATCTTGTCGAGCAGGCCGGCGACGGGGGCGATGAGGGCGTTGAGCACGGACATGGGAGGCGCCTTTCCAAGGGGAAGGCGACAATTTAACCATATTGGTTCATGTAGGACAGCGCGCGCAGAGCTGGTGCACGGGCTGGGCAGGGTCTGTTGGAAAAATGGTCGGAGCGACAGGATTCGAACCTGCGACCTCCAGACCCCCAGTCTGATGCGCTACCAGGCTGCGCTACGCTCCGAACCGTGGCGGGCTTAGGGTGTAATGGCCCGCGATGCAACCCCCTCAGGCGGCGTTTTCAAGGCCATATTGCTTGAGCAGGTCATAGAGGGTGGGCCGGCTGATGCCGAGGATCTTGGCGGCCTGGCTGACATTGCCGTCGGCGCGCACCATGGCGCGGCGGATGGCCAGCCGATCGGCAGTCTCGCGCGCGTATTTCAGGGTCAGCGCCGCCTCGTCGCCAGCGTTGACCAGATCGAGATCGCTGGCCGTCAGCCGGCTGCCTTCGGCCATGATCACCGCGCGCTTCACCCGGTTTTCCAGTTCGCGCACGTTTCCCGGCCAGTGCCAATCCGAAATGGCAGCGATGGCGTCGGGGGTCAGCCCCTTGAAATCACGGCCATTCTCGCGCGCGAAGCGGGTCACGAAATATTGCGCCAGCAGGGCGGCATCGCCGGGGCGTTCCTTCAGGCCGGGAATGCGGACGACGATTTCAGCGAGGCGGTAATAGAGATCCTCGCGGAACCGGCCGGCGGCGATCATCGCATCCAGATCCTGATGGGTGGCGCACACGATCCGCACATCCACCGGGATCGCCTTGCGGCCGCCCACGCGCTCGATCACCCGTTCCTGCAGGAAGCGCAGCAGTTTCACCTGAAGCGGCAGCGGGATATCGCCCACTTCATCGAGGAACAGCGTGCCGCCTTCGGCCATCTCGATCTTGCCGGGCTGGGTTTTCACCGCGCCGGTGAACGCGCCGCGTTCATAACCGAACAGTTCGGATTCCAGCAGATTTTCCGGAATGGCGGCGCAGTTGATCGCCACGAACGGCTGATCGGCCCTGGCCGAGGCATTGTGCAGCCCGCGCGCCAGCAGTTCCTTGCCGGTGCCCGACGCGCCCAGCAGCATCACCGAGACATTGGCGCTGGCGACGCGTTCGACCATGCGCGCCACCTTGATCATTTCGGGCGCGGCGGTGACGATGCCGCCCAGCACCTTGTCACCCCCGCCGCCGCTGGCGGCATCGGCCAGCCGGCGGTTTTCCGCTTCCAGCTCGGCCACGTGATAGGCACGGCGAACGATCAGGCCCAGTTCGTCGATATCAACGGGCTTGTGATAGAAATCAAAGGCACCCATGGCGATGGCGCGCCGCGCGCTGTCCCGCGCGCCGTGGCCCGATGCCACGATCACCTTGGTGGCCGGGCGCGCAGCAAGAATAGCCTCCAGCGTGGCAAAGCCTTCCGACACGCCATCGGGATCGGGCGGCAGGCCCAGATCCAGCGTCACCACGCTCGGCTGATGCGCGCGCAGCGCCTCCAGCGCGGCCTCGCGGTCGCCGGCGATGATCACCTGCTGATCCTCGTAACTCCATTTCAGCTGGCGCTGCAGACCGGCATCATCCTCGATCACCAGCAACTTTGGCTTGTCACTCACACATGTTCCCCTGTCAGCTGTCGGGCGCCTGCGCCGATCTCGCCTGCCATCGGCAGGCTGATGGTGAAGCTGGTGCCTTCCCCTTCGCGGCTGGCCACATCCAGCCGGCCGCCGTGGGCGCGCACGATTTCCCGGGCTTCATAAGCGCCGATGCCGAACCCCCCCGGTTTGGTGGAGGTGAACGGCTGAAACAATTCCTGCCGGATGAAGCGCGCCGACATGCCGTGGCCACGATCGGCCAGCGTCACCACCACTTCGCTGCCGGCCGCCGCCACATCGAGGCGGATCGGCGCGCCGGCTGGCGAGGCATCGATGGCGTTCTGCAGCAGGTGGGCGAACATCTGTTCCAGCCGGGCCGGATCGCCGCGCACCAGCAGCGCCGTGGCATCATCGGGCAGGGACAGGCTGAGCGCCGGCCACGCCCCGCGCCGGGTCCGCACCAGATCGCCGAGCAGGCCGGTGATCGACACGTCGCGGTCGCTGGTGCCGGCCCCGGTGGCCCGCTGCGACAGCCAGCCCAGCAGCGCGTTCATCTTGCCGACCGATTCCTTCAGCGTCGCCACCATGTCGCTGCGGAATTCCGGGTTGTCGGCATGGCGTTCGGCGTTGCGGGCGAGCAGCGACAACTGGCTGACCAGGTTCTTGATGTCGTGCAGGATGAAGGCAAAGCGCCGGTTGAACTCCTCGAACCGGCGGGCTTCCTCCAGCGCCGACTGGCCGCGGCTTTCGGCAACATAGGAGCCAACCTGGCGGCCCAGCGTCTTCAGCAGTTCCTCGTCTTCCCAGCCCAGCCGGCGCGGCACCAGGCTGCGGCCTATCAGCAGCACGCCGGCCAGTGCATCGCGGTTGAAGGCCGGGATCACCAGCCAGTACCGCCGCTCCGCCGCCAGCCAGGCCGGCAGTTCCGGCGCATCCGGCATCTCGCCGGCGCGCACAAGATCGAGATCGAGCACCCGGTCCTGCGCCACCCAGTTCAACAGCGGGCTGCCCAGCGCCAGCGGTTCGGGCGGGCGGCTTTCCATGCGCCAGGTGGCGAGCGGCACCAGCCGATCCTCGTCGGGCACCAGCAGCCAGCCGCCGCGCGCATCCAGAACGCTGGCCACCGCCTGCACCACGCGTTCGGGCAGGCCCTGCGCGTCTTCAGGGGCGGACACGGTGGCGATGAAGCGCAGCCACTCGCTGCGATAATCATATTGGTAACGATAGAAATTGCGCGCGATCGTCACCCTGAGCCAGGCGCGGAACCGATCCGAAACGACGACGACCACGCCCAGCATGATGGTGCCGAACAGGAAGGTGACCTGCAGCAGCGTGCCCCAGCTGCCGCCGACCAGTTTCAGGCCATAGGCCAGCACCGACATGGCGATTAGGTAGAAACCGACGCCGGAAAAGGCGACCGTCTGGAAGGCGACGTTGCGGGAAACGCGGGCGCCCTGCACCCAGGCATCGCGCGCGGCAAACACGAACAGCAGCACCAGCAGCGCATTCACCGCGCCGCGGATATTGTAGAGATCAACCGATCCCGGCGGCACCAGAAAGGCCAGCGTGTAGAAATTGAGATCATAGAGGAACAGCCCCGCCAGACCGATGGCCAGCAGCCGATAGCCCGATCGCTGCCCGCCCCCGGAGGCGATGTAGAGATTGTGGCTGAGCACGACGCCGGTGACCGACACCGCGATGCGCGCGACAAGGAACAGGCTGGCCGACACGTCGCCTTCGCCGGTGAGCGCATTGCGGCCCACGCCATGGAGATCGGCAGCGAACTGGAGCGACACCACGAAGCCCAGGAGGGTGCCCAGCCACAGCGCCGAACGCGCCTCGCCGCCACCGCCCAGCCAGGTCGGGCGCAAGAGGTGCAGCAGCAGGCCGACCCACGCGCCGACCTTCAGGGTTTGCAGGGGGGAAATCCACGGTTGCAGCGCAGGATCAATGACGTAAGCGGCCACAAAGCAGGCGGCCCACAGCGTCGTCGCCAGCGCCGCGCCCGCCAGCCAGTGATTGATGCCATTGGACTGGCGGGTGACGGCGACCACGAACAGCCCGGCAAAGGCGATCATCGCCAGCAGGTGACTGAACAGGCCGACATCGGTCAGCGCGATCATGGCGCCCCCGATCCCCTGAACTTTGCCGCTGCCACCACGATCCTTGCCCCCGGTAAATACGCACAGGTTGATGGGTTGTAATGCGATTAGCGTTGCAGCGCCATCTTTTGACGCAACATCAACGCCACTGATCATGTCGGATGACATGATAAGCATGTGTGCTAATATCGGGGCGATGAGCCAGTCAGCGCCCGAAACCCCTGCCCCGCCCTTTCCGATGGCCGATACGATCGGCGTGCTGGTGTCGGACGCCGCGCGGCTGCTGCGCCGGCGGTTCGATGCGCGGGCGCGGCGGATCGGCGTGTCGCGGGCGCAGTGGCAGGTGCTGATCGCGCTGGCGCGGCACGAAGGCATCAACCAGGCCGGGCTGGCGGAGCGGCTGGAGGTGGAGACGATCACGGTAGGCCGCATGGTCGACCGGCTGGAAGAGGCCGGGCTGGTGGAACGCCGCGCCGATCCGGCAGACCGGCGGGCGTGGCGCTTGTTCCTCACCGCCCGTGCCCACCCGATCCTGGCCGAACTGCACGAGGTGGCAGGCGAGGTGCGCGCCGAGATGCTGGCCGGCATCAGCGCCGCCGAGGAAGCGGCGTTGCGGGCGGTGCTGACGCAGCTGCGCGCCAATCTGTCGGGCCGGGAAGGATGAACCAGGTGAACGCGCGGATCGATCCCCCGGTTGGCGAAACCCCGGCGAAAGGCCGCTGGCGCACCCGGCTGCTGATGCTGTCGGTGCCGCTGCTGGTGGTGGGTGCCGGCCTGTGGCTGTGGCTGTCGGGGCTGGGCCAGGTGACGACCGACAATGCCTATGTGCGCGTCGACAAGCTGGCGATCTCCAGCGACATTTCGAGCCGGGTGCGGCGGGTTCATGTGTCTGAAAACACGCCGGTGAAACGCGGCCAGGTGCTGATCGAGCTGGTCGACACGCCGTTCAGGATCGCGCTGGCGCAGGCCGAAGCCCGGCTGGCCGATGCGCGCCGGCAGGTGCGTGGATTGCGGAACGATACCGGCGGCAGTGCGGCTGACGTGGCGGCCAAGCGCGAGGCGCTGGGCTTTGCGCTGACCGAGCTCGATCGCCAGCAGACTTTGATTGCACGCGGCTTTGCCACGCGGGCGCGGCTGCAGCAGGCCGAATTCGCCGTCGCCAACGCGCGGGCGGAACTGAACCGCGCGCTGGCCGACGATGCCGCCGCGCGCACCGCGGCCAATGGTGCCGCAGACGTGGAACAGCACCCGCTGGTGATGGCGGCGGCCGCCGCGCGCGACCGGGCACAGTTCGAACTGGATCGCACCCGCATCATCTCGCCGGCCAATGGCGTTGCCACCCAGACCAGCCGCGTGCTGCCCGGCCAGGTCATGGTGCAGGGCGTCGCCACGCTTTCGGTGATGGTGACCGACAGCGCCTATGTCGAGGCGAATTTCAAGGAAACCGAGCTGAAGGACATGAAGGTCGGCCAGCGCGCCGAGGTGACGCTGGATGCCTTTCCGGATCGACCGCTGACGGGCCGCGTCGAATCCATCGGGGTTGGCACCGGCAGCGAATTTTCGGTGCTGCCGGCGCAGAATGCCACCGGCAACTGGGTGAAGGTGGTGCAGCGCGTGCCGGTGCGGATCGCGCTGGAAACCCGGCCCGATGTGCCGCTGATCGCCGGCCTGTCCGCCGAAGTGAAGGTGATCACCAGGTGAGCAGCGCCGCGCCGTCCGTGCGCGCCGACGCATCGCCGCTGGTGGTAACACTGGTGGTGATGCTTGGCAGCTTCATGACGGTGCTGGATTCGACCATCGCCAATGTCGCGCTGCCGCATATGCAGCCCAGTCTGAACGCGGCGGCTGACAGCATCACCTGGGTGCTGACCAGCTATATCGTCGCCACCGCCATCGCGACGCCGCTCACCGGCTGGCTGGCGGCGCGGCTGGGCCGGCGCACCCTGTTCCTGTGGAGCGTGGCAGCGTTCACGGCGGCATCGGTGCTGTGCGGGATCGCCGGCAGCCTTGAGGAAATGGTGGTCTATCGCATGGTGCAGGGCGCGGCAGGCGCGTTCCTTGCGCCGCTGGGCCAGGCCTATGTTCTTGACGTGTGGCCGCAGGAAAAGCACGGGCCGGCCATGGCGTGGTGGGGCGTCGGCATCATGGTGGGGCCCATCCTGGGGCCGGTTGTCGGCGGCTGGCTGACCGACAGTTTCGACTGGCGCTGGGTGTTCCTGATCAACCTGCCGTTCGGCGTGATCTGCTTCACCTGGGCCGCCGCCGTGCTGCCCGAACCCAAACTGCCGCAACGCCGGTTCGACATGACGGGGTTCGCGCTGCTGGCACTGGGCATGGCGGCGCTGCAACTGGGCCTTGATCGCGGCCAGCATCTCGACTGGCTGGAAAGCTGGGAGGTGCGCGCCGAATTCGGGGTGGCGGTGGCGGCCTTGTGGGCCTTTGGCGTCCACGCCCTGTCCCGCCCCGGCGCGATTGTCGATCGCGCCCTGCTCACCGACAGGAATGCCATCACCGGAATGCTGTTCATCACGCTGGTCGGCTTCCTGCTGGTGGCGACGACGGCGCTGCTGCCCACAATGGTGCAGACGCTGTATGGCTATCCGGTGGTGGCGGCCGGCGAGCTGATGATGCCGCGCGGCATCGGCATGATGCTGGCGATGATGTCGGCCGGGCAGATGCTGGGGCGCGGCATCGATCCGCGGCGGATGCTGGCGACAGGCTTTGCCACCACCGGGGCGGCGCTGTGGGGCATGAGCGGCTTTTCCCCCGATCAGGGCGCGTGGCCGTTCATCATCACCGGGTTCTTCCAGGGCGCCGGGCTGGGCCTGATCTTCGTGCCGCTGAACACCGTCGCCTTTGCCAGCCTGCCGATGGCGCTGCGAACCGATGCCTCCGCCATCTATATGCTGCTCAGGAACATCGGTGGTTCCATCGGCATCAGCGTGGCGGTGGCCATGCTGGAACGGCAGACGCAGATCAGCCACGCCGATCTGGGCAGCGGCATCACCCCGTTCAGCCAGCCCTGGGCCGATCCCGCCACGCTTGCCGCGGCCGGCGCTGGCGCGGTGGTGGCGCTGCTGGATGGCGCCGTGAACAAACAGGCGCTGATGATCGCCTATATCGACGTGTTCCGTGCCATGGCGATCATGGCGGTGAGCGTGCTGCCGCTGCTGCTGTTGCTGAAGCGCCCGGCCCCGCGCGCGCCGCAGGTGCACCTGGCCGATTAGACCGGCGGCGGCACCAGCCCGACCAGCCGCATCACCACGGCCTGTGCCACCATCACCAGCAGCCACCACAGGCAGGCGCGGGCAATCTTTGCCCAGCGTTGTCCGGCCATCAGCAGCGACGTGGCCAGCGCCGGCACCACGAAACCGGCCCAGATGACGACGGCGGAACCGATGGTCATCACCCAGATCGGGGCCTTGGGCGGGGCGAGGATCAGCGCACCGGCCAGGATCGCGCCCAGCCACAGGGTGGACAGCAGCGCCACGATCCACGCCGTCACCGTGCGCGGCCGGTCGATGAACTGCGCCAGCAGCAGCGCCAGCAGGGTCGCCAGCCCGATCGGCACGGCGTTCAGCACGATATAGATCATTGCGCCAGCTTGCCGGCTTTCGCGGGCCATGCAAGGGGGAGCCGCATCAAGGAGGAGCCGCGAAATGTCCGAATTGCCGCCGCTGTTGCTGGGTCGCCTGAACCATGTCGGCATCGCCTGCGTGTCGATCGACGCCACCGTGGCGATGTATGAGCGGCTGTTCGGTGCGACCGTTTCCACCCCGGCCTTTGACCTGCCGGCGCAGGGTGTGCGCGTGGCCTTCATCGACGTCGCCAACAGCCAGCTGGAGCTGATCGAGCCGCTGGGCGACGACTCGCCCATCCAAGGGTTCCTGAAGAAGAACCCCAGCGGCGGGCAGCATCACGTGTGTTTCGAGGTGGACGACATCATCGCGGCGCGCGACGCCATGCGGGCGCGGGGGGCGACGGTGCTGGGCACGGGCGAACCGCGCATGGGCGCGCACGGCGTGCCGGTGATCTTTGTTCACCCGCGCGATACCGGCGGCGTGCTGGTGGAATTGATGCAAAAGCCCGAAGGGCATCATTGACACGAAAACGGCACCGCGTGGACGTCACGCGGTGCCGTCTGATCGTCAGCGCCGGGCTTGCGCCCGCTCGCTCAATCCTTGTTGCGGCCGCTGATCAGCCAGCCGACCACAAAGCCCAGCGCGATGCCGGCGCCAAGGGCAGCCAGCGGCTGTTCCTGCACGGTGGCGCGCACCTTGGCGGTGCCCTGCTCGGTCAATTCCTGGGCGCGTTCGCGGGCCACGCGGGCCTTTTCCGGGGCGGCGTCGGCCAGTTCGCGGGCCTTGGCGGCGGCCTTGTCATAGGCGCTGCCGGCGACTTCGCGAGCCTTGCCCATGGCGCGATCAGCCTGGCCCTTCAGATCTTCCTTCAGCTTGGCGACCTTGCCAGCCGCGGCATCGGCCTGGTTGCTGTCAACCAGGTGGGGCACCGGCTCGTTGCCGACACTTTCGGTGGTTTCGTCGTAGGTGCCTTCGGTGGCCATGATCGCGATTCCTTTCGGGCAGCAAATATCGTCATTCGAAATTAGTGCGCGGGGGCGGCATTTTAAAGACCGTATATTCCCGCCTCGTCATTCGTCGGTCGTGATGCGGCCACGGCCTGCCTTGACGGTGGAACGAACCGTCTTGGCGGTCAGCCGCCGTTCCTTCGATCCGCGCGTCGGGCGGGTGGGCCGGCGGGTGATTGGGCGGATGCAGGCCTGCGCCACCATGTCGGCCAGCCGTTCACGCGCGTCATCGCGGTTGCGCGGCTGATCGCGGAAACGGTTGGCGGTGATGACGATCACGCCATCGGCCGTCGCCTTCCTGCCGGCGATCTTCAGCAGCCGTTCCTTCACCGCATCGGGCAGACTGGGCGATGCCGCCACGTTGAACCGCAGCTGCACCGCAGAGGAGACCTTGTTGACGTTCTGCCCGCCGGGGCCACTGGCGCGGACGAACGATTCTTCCAGTTCGTCTTCGGGGATATTTATCGCCATGATGCCCGGCATAACCGAATCAGGCGCGAAGGGGCAGTCATGATCATCGTCCACCACCTCAACAACAGCCGGTCGCAACGCATCCTCTGGCTGCTGGAGGAGCTGGGCACGCCCTACACGATCACGCATTATGCCCGCGATGCCGTCACCAACCTCGCCCCGCCCGAACTGAAGGCGGTGCATCCGCTGGGCAAGTCGCCGGTGATCGAGGCGGATGGCCAGATCATCTTTGAAAGCGGCGCCATCACCGACTGGATCATCCGCAAGCATGGTGGCGGCCGGCTGATGCCCGCCCCCGGCACGCCTGCGCACGAGGATTATCTGATGTGGCTGCACTTTGCCGAAGGATCGGCGATGACGCCGTTCCTGCTGGCGCTGTACACGGCAAGGCTGGGTGATGCCGCCGCGCCGTTGCAGCCGCGCATCCAGGAACAGATCGGCGCCCACGTCGCCTATCTCAGCCAGTGCCTGGGCAGCAACGACTGGCTGGTGAACAACGAACTTTCCGGCGCAGACATCATGATGAGCTTCATCGCCGAAATCGCCGCCATGCAGGGGCTGGGCGCGCATTTTCCCAATGTCGCCGCCTATGCCCGCCGCATCCAGTCCCGCCCGGCATGGATCGCGGCGGCGGACAAGACCGAGCCGTATAATTTCCGGCTGCCGGAGTGAGCTTATCGCCGGGTGGCGAGGATGTTCACCCCCAGCCCGCCGATGATCAGCGCGGCAGCAACCAGTTTCCACGGCGGCAGCGCCTCGCCCAGGAACAGCGCGGTCGATGCCATGCCGAACACCGGCACCAGCAGTGAGGTGGGCGCCACGCTGGTGGCCGGGTAACGCGCCAGCAGCCAGCCCCAGACGCCATAGCCGAACAGCGTGTTGCCGATGGCCTGCCACGCCACCGCGCCCCAAACCGCGGGCGTGGCGGCGGCGAGCGCGGCGGTGATCGCCGGCCAGCCCTCGCTCCACAGCGCCATCAGAGCCAGTGGCGGCACCGCGAACAATGACGACCAGGTGATGAAGCCGAGCATTTCCACCTTGCCGGCCGCGCGCTGGGCCATGTTGCCCAGGCTCCAGCCAAAGGCCGCACCCAGCACGAGCAGGACGCCGGTGATGCTGACCTCCCCGCCGGTGTGGGCGACGATGACGCCAAGGCCGGACAGCGCCAACGCCAGCGCGCCATATTGCAGGGGCTTGAGCCGCTCGCCGCTGACGATCATCGCCATGCCGATGGTGAAGACGACCTGGCTCTGCACGATCAGGCTGGCAAGGCCGGCGGCAATGTGGCCGTTGATGGCGATGAACAGCAGGCCGAACTGGCCGACGCCGATGGCGATGCCATAGCCGGCAAGGATGCGCCACGGCACGTTCGGCCGGCGCACGAAGAAGATCAGCGGGAACACCACGGTGGCAAAGCGCAGGGTGGCAAACAGCAGCGGCGGCAGCCGGTGGAGCGTCGCGCCGATGACAGCGAAATTGCTGCCCCACACCATCACCACCGCCAGCGCCGCCAGCAGCGCCTTGGCCGAAAGCCCCTGCTGGCTGGTCATCGGGGTTTGGCCAGCGCGTGATAGGCGGTGACGGCGACGAGCAGAGCCACCGCGACATTCAACGCCAATGGCCGCGCCGTGCCGTCATGCATGGCCGCGCCAAACGCCGACGCCAGCGCGCCCACGCCGAAATTGACGCCGCCCATCAGACCCGAAATCGCCCCGGCCCGGAGCGGATCGACATTCAGCGCACCGGCCGAGGCATTGGCGGCAATCAGGCCGTTGGAGGACAGCGCCACGAACAGCAGCGGGAAGAGGACCGGCAGCGGCGCATCGGCATGGGCGGCAATGGCCAGCGCAAGGCCGGCGACGGCGGCACCGACGGTGGCAAAACCGAGGATCGTATCGGGCGAGCGGCGGCGCAGCAGGGCGCGGTTGATCTGGCTTGACCCGACGATGCCGACGGCGATCACGGCAAACACCAGCCCGAACTGGCCTTCGCTGAAGCCCCAGACATTGATGACGAGATCGGGCGAGGCGGCGATATAGGAAAACAGGGTCGCGCCATTGGCCGCGCCGACGAGCAGATAGCCGATCAGCCGCCGATGGCGGATCAGCAGCGCATAGCCGGCCAGCACATTCAGCCCGCGCGCTGCCGCTGCCGTTTCGGATGAGCGGCTTTCGGCAAGGCGCAGGGCGACGGCCGCACCGATGGCGATGCCGACAACGACAAAGGCGTAAAAGACGGCATGCCAGCCGGCCACCGCCGCGATCCAGCCGCCAATGGTGGGAGCGAGCAGTGGCGCGATGGCCAGCACCAGCATCAACAGGCTGAAGATTCGGGCCGAATCGCGATGATCGTAACGATCGCGCACGATGGCGCGGCAGGTGACCATGGCGGCACAGCAGCCCAGCGCCTGGAAGAAGCGGCCTGCCACCAGCGCCTCGATCGTCGGCGCCAGCGCACAGAACAGGCTGGCCACCACATAGACGACGCAGCCGATGAGGATGGTGGGCTTGCGCCCGATGCGATCGGACAAGGGCCCGAAGAACAATTGCCCCAGCGCCATGCCGACGAAGAAGGTGGACAGGGTGAGCTGCACCGCCGCTGCCGACGTGCCGTAATCGCGCGCGATGGCCGGCAGGGTGGGCAGATACAGATCGATGGTGACCGCGCCAAACGCGGTCAGCGATCCCAGCAGCAGGATTTCGCCCAGGCGGGGTTGCCGGGCTTCGGAGGCGGAGGGTGCGTGCACCGCCGGGGGTTTAGGGACTGAACGGCCAGCGGTCGAGGGGCAGATCACCACCCCCTCTCCGCAGCGACAGGTCAGGCGCGCGCGGCGCCGCCCGTATCGCCCAGATCCACCGCGTTGACGCTGTTGTGGCGCAGCGCATCGAGAACGCAGCGCACGATGCCGGCGGCATCCAGTCCGGCTTCTGCGTATTGCTTCGCCGGGGCGTCGTGATCCTGATAGAGATCGGGCAGGCGCAGCGAACGGATCTTGAGACCGGCATCGAGCAGGCCCTCGTCGCTGGCCAGCGTCAGCACGTGGCCGCCAAAGCCGCCGATGGCACCTTCCTCGATCGTCACCAGCACGTCGTGCGTGGCGGCGAGCTTGCGGATCAGCGCCATGTCGAGCGGCTTGGCAAAGCGCATGTCGGCAACCGTGGTCGAAAGTCCCTTGGCGTCCAATGTGTCGGCAGCGGCAAGCGCCTCGGCAAGACGGGTGCCGAGCGACAGGATGGCGACCTTCGTGCCCTGCCGCACGATGCGGCCCTTGCCAATTTCAAGGCGGGTGCGTTCCGCCGGAATGGCAACGCCGGTGCCTTCGCCGCGCGGATAACGCAGGGCGATCGGGCCATCGTCATACAGGGCGGCGGTATGGACCATGTCGGCCAGTTCGGCTTCGTCGCTGGCCGCCATCACCACCATGTTGGGCAGGGTGGACAGATAGGTGATGTCGAACGAACCGGCGTGGGTGGCACCGTCCGCACCGACGAGGCCGGCGCGATCGATGGCAAAGCGCACCGGCAAATTCTGCAGGGCAACGTCGTGCACCACCTGGTCATAGGCGCGCTGCAGGAAGGTCGAATAGATGGCGCAGAACGGCCGCATCCCCTGCGCGGCGAGGCCGGCGGCGAAGGTGACGGCGTGCTGCTCGGCAATGCCGACGTCGAAGCTGCGTTCGGGGAAGGCCTTGGCAAAGCGGTCAACGCCGGTGCCGCTGGGCATGGCGGCGGTGATCGCAACGATGCTGGGATCGCGCTTGGCTTCCTCGATCAGCATGTCGCCAAACACGTTCTGATAGGCCGGCGCCTTGGGCTGCGGCTTTTGCTGGGCGCCCGACACCACGTCGAACTTGACGACGCCGTGATATTTGTCGGCCGACGCCTCGGCGGGGGCATAGCCCTTGCCCTTCTGCGTGACGACGTGGATCAGCATCGGGCCTTCGGCAGCATCGCGGACATTTTCGAGCACCGGCAGCAGGTGATCGAGATTGTGGCCATCGATGGGGCCGACATAATAGAAGCCGAGCTCTTCAAACAGCGTGCCGCCACCCTGGGCAAAGCCGCGGGCATATTCGTCGACGCGGGCCGCGGCCTTCTGCAGCGGCGGCGGCAGCACGCGGCCCGACACCTGCTTCAGATATTCGCGCAGTTCGAGGAACTTGCGGCTGGAGAGCAGGCGCGATAGGTAGGACGACAGCGCGCCCACCGGCGGCGCGATCGACATATCGTTGTCGTTCAGGATGACGACGAGGCGATTGCCGGCCTCGCGCGCATTGTTCATCGCCTCATAAGCCATGCCGGCCGACATCGAACCGTCCCCGATGACGGCGATGCCCTTGCCCGGCTTGTTCTGCAGCTTGTTGGCAATGGCAAAGCCCAGCGCCGCCGAGATCGAGGTGGAGCTGTGCGCGGCGCCGAACGGGTCGTACTCGCTTTCCGAACGCTTGGTGAAGCCCGAAAGGCCGCCGCCCTGGCGCAGGGTGCGGATGCGGTCGCGCCGGCCCGTGATGATCTTGTGCGGATAGGCCTGGTGGCCAACGTCCCACACCAGTTTGTCGTCGGGCGTGTTGAACACATAGTGGAGCGCCACGGTGAGTTCGACAACGCCGAGGCCCGAACCCAGATGCCCGCCGGTGTAGGACACGGCGTGGATCATCTCCTGCCGCAGCTCGTCCGCCAGCTGCCGCAGCTGGCCAGGTTCCAGCCGGCGCAAATCGGCCGGGACGTTAACCTGATCAAGCAGCGGCGTTTCAAGCTTCATGAGAAGGACCCGAAAGGTGGAGGATTAGGGGTTTGCCCTTAGCGATAATGACAGGCGCTGTCATCCAAAGTGTGACGTTTGGCGCGCAGACCCGGCGCCGGCAGGTCAATCCGTTGAAATCACGCACATTCCGCGCAGATTCCGCGCACTTCAATCACCGGACGAACGGGCTGGAAACCGGCCGCACGCGCCGCATCGCGCACATCGCCGGTGATGCGATCATCATCGACGTGAGTCGCCCGCCCGCAGCGATCACACACCAGGAAGATGCAATCATGCGGGCAATCCGGGTGGACGTTGGCGATGAAGGCATTGGCGCTTTCGACGCGGCTGGCGACATTGTTGGCCACGAACAGATCCAGGATGCGATAGACGCTGTTGGCGGCGATGCGGCGCTGCGCGGCGGCCGACACGGCATCGGTGACATCATAGGCCGACACCGGACGATCAAAGCGGGCCAGCGCATCGAAGACCTGGGCGCGCAGCGGCGTCCACTGCTCGCCGGCGCTGGTCAGGCGGGCCTGCGCGGCCGCTGTCAGATCGGCGCGGCCGTGGTGCTGGCCATGGCTGTGAACCGGATGCGGAGACATGATCGCTGTATCCCGCTTTGGCGCGGCGGGTGCAAGCCGGTGCGTCAGGGCGCGCGCAGCGCGCGCAAATTCTGCCAGTGGGCCAACGCCAGCAACGACACGCCGGCCATGGACACCATGATCTCCACCGCGCCGCCGTGGGTGACGATCAGCGAGGCCACCATCACCGTCAGGCCGACCATGCCCAGCATGCCGATCGGCAACCGCCCGTGCTGGCGAAAGCCCCTCCACAGCGCGACCGCCGCCAGCGGTGCCGCCAGCGCCAGCCCGACGACATGGACACGGTGATCCAGCCAGTCGCCGGTGAGGGCAAAGACGCTGAGCAGCACGAAACCGGCCATGCAGTGCAAAAGGCACAGACCCGACAGCCCGATGGCGATTCGGTCGAGCAGGCTGGAGGGACGCTGCGGCATGGGTTCGTGTTACATTATTACATCGCGCATCGCAAGTGATTTTGCCGTCGCGGCAACGTTGCGTTTGCACCGGGCTGCGGCATAGATCAGCGCCACTTGGAATCCACGGAGACGATTGCCTATGCGCGCCCTTGTTGCCCTGATGCTTGCCACCGCCGCCGCCCCGGCGCTGGCCGCCCCCGATCTCGCCATGGTGGCGCGCATCACCGACGAGGGCATGAACCGCGGCGAAGTCGTCGAAACCGCCGCTTACCTGACCGATCGCATCGGGCCGCGCCTGACCAATTCGCCGGGCATGCGCGCCGCCGAGCGCTGGACGCAGGACAAGTTCAAGGGCTGGGGCCTCAGCAACGTTCGCACCGAAGGCTTTGATTTTGGCCGCGGCTGGTCGATCGAACGGTCGAGCGTGACGATGGTCGCCCCGCGCCGGATGGAATTGCGGAACCTGCCCGTCGCCTGGACGCCGGGCACGCCGGCCGGCGGCATGACCGCCCCGGTGGTGGTCGCGCCGATGAGCAAGCCGCGCCATTTCGCCGAATGGGCCGGCAAGCTGAAGGGCAAGATCGTCGCGGTCAGCTTCCCGCGTCCGCCGCGCGATGCCGACAAGCCGGCGTTCCAGCGGCTGGACGGTGAGGAGATCGGCAAGCTCGACACGTTCGAACAGCCGGAAACCGCGCCCGACACCAACGATGGCTGGCTGAAATATATCCAGTTCGGCCAACAGCTTGATGAATTCCTGGCCAAGGAGGGCGCGGTTGGCTGGGTTCGCATGAGCTACAGGGACAATGGCCTGCTGCATGGCGAAGGCTATCAGCATCGCGACACGCCGAAGCTGCCGGGCATCGAGCTGACGGCCGAGGATTATCGCCGCCTCGCCCGCCTCGCGACGCAGGGCGAGGTGGTGCTGAGCATCGACAGCCAGGTCAAGTTCGATGACAGCGACCCCAAGGGTTACAACGTGCTGGCCGATATCGCCGGCAGTGACGCCAGGGCCGGTTACGTGATGGCCGGCGCCCACCTCGACAGCTGGGTGGCCGCCGATGGCGCCGCCGACAATGGTGCCGGTTCGGCCGTGGTGATGGAGGCCGCGCGCATTCTGGCCGCCCTGAAGGTCAAGCCCAAGCGCACCATCCGCTTTGCCCTGTGGTCGGGTGAAGAACAGGGCCTTTGGGGATCGGCCGATTACATCGAGCGCCACCTTGCCACCCGCCCGGCCAACCCCGATCCGGTGAAGGCCCGCCTGTCTTACGACTTCCGGATGGACCAGTATCCCATTCAGAAGAAAGCCGATTACAATCTGATGGCGGCCTATTTCAACATCGACAACGGTGGCGGCAAGATCCGCGGCATCCATGCCGAGGGCAATTTCGCCGCCGTGCCGACCTTGCGTGAATGGCTGTCGCCGTTCGGCAGCATGGGCGCCGACACCGTTGTCGCCAGCCCGACGCGCGGCACCGATCACCAGTTCATGGCCGAAATGGGCCTGCCGGCGTTCCAGTTCATCCAGGATCCGCTGGATTATGAAACCACGGTTCACCACAGCAGCGTCGACACCTTTGACCACCTGCGCCCCGAAGACCTGCGCCAGGCCTCGGTGATCCTGGCCAGCCTGCTGTGGGAAGCCGCCAACAGCGACAGGCCGCTGCCGGCCAAGCCGCTGCCGACCAAGCCGAAAAACACCGATCCCTTCCGCTATGTCGATCCCGACAAGAAGGACTGATGCGACGCCGCACGGGCTTTTCCGCAAGGCCCGTGCGGTTTAAGGCAAGGCCATGGCCACGATCGCTGCTCCCCTGCCCCGCGCCGATGCGCGGCCGCGCGCCATTGCCGCGTGGCTGTTGGGCATCGCCGCGCTGGTGTTTGCCATGGTCGTCGTCGGCGGCATCACCCGGCTGACCGATAGCGGCCTGTCCATCACGCGCTGGGACGTGGTGTCGGGCACGCTGCCGCCGCTCACCGACGCCGAATGGCAGCGCCAGTTCGCGCTGTATCAGCAGTCGAGCCAGTATCAGTTGATGAACCGGGGCATGAGCCTTGGCGAGTTCAAGGGCATCTTCTTCTGGGAATATGTCCACCGCCTGCTCGGGCGCCTCGTGGGCGTGGCGTTCGCGCTGCCGATGCTGTGGTTCTGGCTGCGCCGGCAGATCCCGGCCGGTTACAAGCCGCGCCTGATCGCGCTGTTCGCGCTGGGCGGACTGCAGGGCGCCATCGGCTGGTGGATGGTGGCTTCGGGCCTCGTCGACCGCACCGAGGTCGCGCACGAACGGCTGGCGGCGCACCTGTCGAACGCGCTGATCATCATGGCCGGCTGCCTGTGGACGGCGCTTGATCTTCTTGATGGTGACGCGCCGCGCCACGACCGGCCGCGCACCTGGGTGTGGCCGCTGGCCGGTGTGCTGGGCGTGCAGATTGTCTGGGGCGCCTTCACCGCCGGCCTGCGCGCCGGCCATGTTTCCAACACGTGGCCGCTGATGCTGGGCGCGCTGGTGCCAGAAGGCGTGTTCACCGCTGCTGCCGATGCCATCTCCGATCCGCTCACCGTGCATTTCCTCCACCGCAGCATCGCCTGGGTCGTGGCCATCACCGCGCTGGTTGCGGCTGGCACCCTTTGGCGCGCCAGCGCCGGCCGCCGCGCACTGGCGCTGGGGGGCATGGTGCTGGTGCAGTTCGCGCTGGGCGTGTCGGTGGTGCTGAACGGCGTGCCGGTGTGGCTGGGCGTGGCCCATCAGGCCGGCGCGGCGTTGCTGATCGCCAGCGTCGTGTGGGCCGCCCACTGGGCGACGCGGGGTGTGCGGGCATGAAGACGGTTGCGAAAAACGTCCTCGGCGGCGAGCTGGAACCCTGCTCCTTCGATCCGATCACCGGCTGGTATCGCGACGGCTGCTGCAACACCGATGACGCCGATCGCGGCCTCCACACCGTGTGCGCGGTGGTGACGGAGGAATTCCTCGCCTTCAGCCGGTCGGTGGGCAACGACCTGTCGACGCCGCGGCCGGAATATGGCTTTCCCGGCCTGACACCCGGTGATCGCTGGTGCCTGTGCGCCGGCCGCTGGGAAGAAGCCCGGAGAGCCGGCTTTGCGCCGGAGGTCGTGCTGGCCGCCACGCACGAAAAGACGCTGGAGGTGACACTGCTGGGCCACCTTCAGGCCCACGCGGTGTGATCACCGCCTGGGATGGCGCCCCGTTTGCCGGCGCCAAGCTGGCCTGCCTGCTTGATGGCCACATCCTGACCTACCGCCGCGATGCCAAGCCGACGATCCCGTGGCCTGGCCTGATCGATCTGCCCGGCGGTGGCCGCGAAGGCGCGGAAAGCCCCGCCGCCTGTGGCCTGCGCGAATTGCATGAGGAGTTCGGGCTGCTGGTGCCCGAATCGCGGATCTGGTGGGCGCGGCCCTTGCCGTCGCTGCACCCGCAAGGCGCGACAGGCTGGTTCCTTGCACTCACCCTCACCGCCGCCGACGTGGCTGCCATCCGCTTCGGCAATGAAGGCCACAGCCCGCAACTGCTTGGCATCCCGGCATTTCTGGCAGCGCCCGACGCCATTCCGGCGCTGCAGGGCCGGCTGAAACTGGTGCTCGACACCGCTTCAATCCACGCGGTATCCTGATACCATAGCCGAAAAACCCCGGTTTTTCCTTGACCTGCACACAGGGCTGCAACATAGCCGCCATCGACGCCGGGGCAGCAATGCGCCGGCCGTTTCGCATTTTCAAACTGGAACCATCGCCATGCTCACCCGTATCACGGCGCCGGCCAAACCGGCCGAAGTCGAAAAGAAGTGGCTGCTGATCGACGCCGAAGGCCTTGTCGTCGGCCGTCTCGCCACCATCATCGCCAACCGCCTGCGCGGCAAGCACAAGACGAACTACACCCCGCACGTCGATTGCGGTGACAATGTCATCGTCATCAACGCCGACAAGGTGCGCTTCACCGGCAACAAGCTGAACGACAAGCGTTATTATCGCCACACCGGCCATCCGGGCGGCATCAAGGAAACCTCGCCGGCCAAGGTGCTGGAAGGCCGCTTCCCGGAACGCGTGATCATCAAGGCCGTGGAGCGCATGGTGCCGCGCGGCCCGCTGGGTCGCCAGCAGATGCGCAACCTGCGCGTGTTCGGCGGCGCCGAGCATCCGCACGCCGCGCAGTCGCCGGAAGTGCTCGACGTCAAGTCGATGAACCGCAAGAACACCACGATCGCTGGTTGAGGAATAACTGATGTCTGACAATCGCCAGTCGCTCTCCGACCTCGCCGGCATCGAGGCCGAAGCCACAACCACCAACGCCGGCAACCCGCCCGCCCCGCTGCGTGAGCAGGAACTGGATGCCTATGGCCGTGCCTATGCCACCGGCAAGCGCAAGAACGCCATCGCCCGCGTCTGGCTGAAACCGGGCACCGGCAAGATCACGGTCAACGGCCGCGATCAGACCGTCTATTTCGCCCGTCCGTCGCTGCGTCTGGTCATCAACCAGCCGTTCGACGTGGCCGAGCGCCGCGACCAGTACGACGTGGTTGCCACCGTTGTTGGCGGCGGCCTGTCGGGCCAGGCCGGTGCGGTGAAGCACGGCATCGCCCAGGCGCTGACCAAGTATGAGCCGGCGCTCCGCACCCCGGTGAAGCAGGCCGGCTTCCTGACCCGCGACCCGCGCGTTGTCGAACGCAAGAAGTACGGCAAGGCCAAGGCCCGCCGCAGCTTCCAGTTCAGCAAGCGCTGATCCGGTCAAGACTGCCAAGCAACGAGGGGGCTGCGCTGCTGGCGCGGCCCCTTTTTTGTTGGGCAGATACCAACTGCCTGTTTCCGTGGACATTTCGTCGCAAGCACGGCCCGGCCTGCCGAACGAGGCCCAGACCCCGGACGTTGTTAATCCCTGCTTAAGACAGGGAGATTACAGCCACGTAATCTTCAACCAAGGAGCGCAACATGCGAATCAATGCCCCTCTGATCCTCGCCCTCAGCCTTGTCAGCGCCGCCCCCGCGCTGGCCCAGACCGCCTTTGACGGGCCGTACATCGGCGCGGTCGCCGGCGCGCAGGTGCACAGCCAGAACCGTGCTCGCACCGAAGGCACGCAGGCCTTCCTCGGCCTGCCCGGTACCGTTCGCCCGGCCTTTCAGGATCTCGATTCCGATGATGGCTGGCATGGCGGCGCCGTGGTCGGCTGGAATGCCAGCAGCGGCAAGGTCGTCTATGGCGTCGAAGGCGATTTCGTCATCGGCAACGTCAAGGCCCGCCAGAGCTTCGTCGGCGCTCCGATCCCCGGCCTCGCTCCGCAGGGCCTGACCACCAATGTCGACAGCCGCCTTGGCAACCGCGCCTCGCTGCGCGCCCGCCTGGGCTATGCCGTGGCTGACAAGGTGCTGCTCTACACGACCGGCGGTCTGGCCATCGGTGACACCCGCGCGCAGGCTGCCGTGCTGGTCAACGGCGCACCGACCGTCGGCTGGTTCGGCGAAGCCGAAAACACCCAGACCGGCTATGTCGTCGGCGGCGGTGCCGAATTCAAGCTGAACAAGGCGGTTGCCCTGCGCGCCGAATATCTGTTCACCGATTTCGGCAAGCAGCGCGTGCTGGCCCAGGGCAATGCTGCCGTGCGCGGCATCGCGGCGCTGAACGGCATCGATTACCAGGCCGCAGCGCCGTTTCGTGCCGGCGTGGCGCGCGTTGGTCTGACTGTCGGATTCTGATGCGAAAGCCCCGGTTGGCGATGGCCAACCGGGGCTGCCCTTTCCCAATGACGCGCACGCTGGCAAAAGGCCGGCGATGATTCGCGCCCTTCTCACTTTCACCCTTGCCCTGTTTGCGCTGCCGGCGCTGGCCGCTCCCGTCAGCGATCAGCCCCACACCCGCGTCGAACTGATCGCGCAGAGCAGCGCACCCGCCGCTGGCAAGCCGCTGGACATCGGCATCATCCTCACGCCCAAGGCGGGCTGGCATACCTATTGGCTCAACCCCGGCGATGCCGGCGCGCCCACCCGCGCCGAATGGAAACTGCCGTCCGGCGTCAGCGCCCCGCCTGAACTGCAATATCCGGTGCCGGGCACGCTCGTCGTCTCCGGCCTGATGAACCATGTCTATGAAAAGCGGAACATCCTGCTGACACGGATCGACGTGCCCGCCGGCATGGCACCGGGCAGCGCCTTCCCGGTGGAGGTGCAGGTCGATTGGCTGGTGTGCAGCCACGAACAATGCGTGCCGGAATCCGCCGTGCTGTCGCTGCCGCTGGTGGTGGGCGACGGTGCCGATGATGCCACGATGGCCCCGCAGATCGCCGAAGGCCGCGCCGCGCTGCCGCGTCCGCTCGCTGCCACCGCGACATGGGCCAAGACCGGCACACGCTTCGTGCTCAGCGTGCCGATGGCCGGCCTCGACAAGGTGCGAAAGGCCTGGTTCTTCCCGGCTGGCGATGCCGTGATCACCCATGTGACGCCGCAGAAGGTGAGCGTGGCCGGCGACGCCCTGCGGATCGAGACCGATGCCGGCACCCCCGGCCCGGAGGGCGAGGTGACCGGCGTGCTGCGCGTCGAGATGGCGGGCGAAGCGCCGATGGGTTTTGCCATCACCGCAAAGCAAGGCAGCGTCCCCGGCCCCGGCGCCGCGCTGGGCGCTGGCGGCGGCAGCGATGATGCAGCCGGCGGTGATGCCGGCGGCCCCGGCTTGCCGCTGATCCTGCTGGGCGCGGTGCTGGGCGGCCTCATCCTCAACGTCATGCCCTGCGTGTTCCCGATCCTCAGCCTGAAGGCGCTGGCGCTGGCCAAGGGCAATGTCGGCGCCGCCGAAGCCCGCACCGAGGCGCTGGCCTACACTGCCGGTGTGGTGATCGTCGTTACCGCGCTGGGCGGTCTCGTGCTGGCCCTGCGTGCTGCCGGCAGTCAGGTCGGCTGGGCCTTCCAGTTGCAGGATCCGCGTGTCATCGCCTTCCTGCTGCTGCTCGTCACCGGCATTGCGCTGAACCTTGCCGGCCTGTTCGAGATCACGCTGTCGTCCGGCAATCTGGGGCAGGACAAGGCGCGTTCGGGCGGTGCATCAGGCGCGTTCTTCACCGGCGCGCTGGCCGCCTTTGTGGCGACGCCGTGCACCGGACCGTTCATGGCTGGCGCGCTGGGTGCGGCGCTGGTGCTGCCCACCGTGCAGGCGCTCTCCGTGTTTGCCGGGCTGGGCTTTGGCCTCGCCCTGCCCTTCCTGTTGATCGGCTTCGTGCCCGCGCTGCGCCGCCGCCTGCCCAGGCCGGGTGCGTGGATGGCCCGCCTGCGCGCCATCTTGTCGGTGCCGATGTTCCTCACCGCGCTGGCGCTGGCCTGGGTCCTTGGCCAGCAGGTCGGCGTGAACGGCATGGCGCTGGGGCTGGCCGGCACGCTGGTCTTGGGCCTGTTCATGTGGTGGCTGGGCAGCCGGCAGCATGGCGGCAAATCGCTGGCCGTCCCCGGCGTGCTGAGCCTCGCCACCATCGTCGCTGCCGTGCTGCTGGTGCCGACCACGGCACCGGCCGGCGCCGCGACGTCGACGACCACCGCCGCCAGCGAGCTTGACGCGGTTAAGTTCACCCCCGCCGCGCTGGCCGACCTGCGCGCCGCCAACAAGCCCGTCTTCCTGTATATGACAGCGGACTGGTGCCTCACCTGCAAGGTCAACGAAAAGGGCGCGATGGCCGATCCGGCGGTGGCCGACTCGTTCAAGGCCAAGGGCATCACCGTCATGGAAGGCGACTGGACCCGCAACGATCCGGCCATCTCCGCCTGGCTGGCCGAACACAAGCGCGCCGGCGTGCCGGTCTATGTCTATTACGACCCCGCTGGCGGCGAGACAGAGCTGCCGCAGATCCTGACCGTGGATGCGCTGACCGCCCTCAAGGTCTGACGGCTTGCCCTGATCCGCGCCGACGGGTTACGCCTTCCCCGCATCATTGGGGGATCAGGTCATGCTGTCGCGCCGTCAGGCTCTTGCTGCTGCCGCTGCGGCGCCGCTGCTGGGTGCTGCTGCACCCAAAGCGGCCATCACCGCCTCCGACTATTGGGCAACCAAGGGCGATGTGAAGCTCTACATCTACCGCAAGCGCCCGGCCGGATCGGCGCGCCTGCCGGTGCTGTTCCTTGTCCACGGGTCCAGCTTTTCGGGGCGCGGCGGCTATGATCTGCAGGTGCCGGCCAGGGACTATTCGATGATGGACTGGTTCGCACGCCGCGGGTTCGACGTGTGGACGATGGATCACGAAGGCTATGGCCGCTCGACGCGCACCGGCGGTTTTTCCGACATCGCGTCCGGGGCGGATGATCTGGCCGCCGCCTTCGCGGTGGTGGAGCGCGAAACCGGCGAGCAGTCGCCAATGGTCTATGGCCAGTCATCAGGCGCGCTGCGCGCCGGCGTGCTGGCGATGCGCGATCCGGGCCGGATCTCGCGCCTGATCCTTGATGGCTTCACCCATACCGGCGACGGCGCGCCCGAGATCCTGCGACGCCGGGCCAATGCGGCAGCCTTGCGGGCAACGCCGTGGCGCGAGGCGAGCGAGCAGACCTATGTGAACATCTTCAGCCGCGATGATCCGTCCACCTTCGAAGCGGCGGTCCCGCAGGCGCTGGCGCGCTATGAGCTGGCACTGGGCACCCGCATCCCCAACGGCACCTATCTCGACATGGCAACGAAGATGCCGATGGTCGATCCGGCCAGGCTGACCATGCCGGTGCTGATGACGCGCGCCATCCATGACGGCAACGCAACCGAGGCTGACCTGCTCGCCTTCTTCGCGCAGCTGCCGTCAGCCGATCGCCAGTTCGCCATTCTGGATGGTGTCGCCCACATCGCGGTGCTGGGCCTGAACCGGGCCCGCGTGCTGCACAGCATGCTGGCCTTCCTCACCCTGCCGCCCTTGGCGGGGTCAGCGCGCGGCGTCCACGCCCAGCACGCTTAGGGCACCATCGGCCAGCGGCCGCTGCAGTGCCCTGGCGTCCGCCCAGTCGGCAGTCAGCCAGCCGCGCATCTCGGCCGGATCGGTGAGGATGACGGGCATCGCCTTGGGGTGGTGCGGCGCCACCTCGGCATTGGGATCGCAGGTGAGGAAGCCGAAGACGGTGATCGTCACCTCGCCTTCCGCCTTTTTCCGCACCCCCGTCCAGCGCGTGGCGATACCGGCAAAGCAGGCGATCTCGTCGGCGCGGGGCGCAAACCACAATGGCTGGAACCCGGCGTCGGTCTTCACGTGCTCCGCGAACGAGGTAAACGGCACCAGGCAGCGATATTGCGGGGCCAGCCAGCGCCGCCAGTGAGGGGACGCCGTGTTGCGGATGTTGGTGATGCCGCGATCGACGCTCTTGCCGGCCCGCGCAAAGGCCGGGCTGGGCATACCCCAGCGCGCCAGCGAGAGCATCGGCCCCGGCGCATCACCGCGCGCCAGCCCGATAATCGGCGCTTCGGCGTCGGGATACAGCGCGTTCAGCACCGGCAGATTGCCCAGCCGATCCGCCACCGCGCCCAGATCAAGCGCGCGGGCCAGATCGCGCAGGGCCTGCTGGCCCCTGGTCATCGCGTAAAGATTGCACATCCCGCCCATCTGGCCGCGGCCAGCGCCGGTTGGCAAGCGCGGCAACGGCTGGAGGTTACGGCACCGGCGGCGACAGGCTCCACAGCCAGAGCAGCGATGCCAGCGTGCCGAACAGGCCAAGGCCGACACGGCGGGCCATGCGGCCCGCGCCGGGCGGCGGCGGAGGTCCTAGCCCAAGGCCCTGGGCGGTGTTGCCAAGTGTGCGGGCACGGAAAGCGCGCTGCGCCGCATTGGCAGGAACCACGTTGCTGGGATCGCTGTTGGATGGCACGGCACCGCCCCTGTCGCTGACGACAGGGCCGAAATTGCCACAGCATCTGCCGCGCCGCGCGGCAGGTCGGGTTCATTCTGGCGTGATCAGCTGCGATTTCCGAACCAGATTGGCGGCAATCGCTGCACCCAGGGCGCGGCGGCTTCCAGTTGGAAGGCCAGATCGAGCAGCCGGGCATCATCGCCGCGCCGGCCGGCGAAATGCATGCCCAGCGGCAGGCCCGACGTGGTCTGCATGATCGGCACGCTCATCGCAGCCGCACCGGCCATGTTCTGCACCGGCGTGTAGGCGACCAGCCGCATCATGTCGGCCATGATGTCGGCCGGGGCGCGGGTGGGCGAAAGAGTGCCAATCGGCACGGCATGGCGGCTGAGCACGGGCGTGAGCAGCACATCATGGCCACGGAAACTGGCGTTGTAGGCGTCGCGATAGCCGGCGAGCCGCCCCATCAGGGCCGCCACATCGGCCTGGGCCAGCGCCGAACCGTTGGCGGCGAGATGGCGGGTGAGCGGTTCCAGCGCGGCAACACCGTCGGCGCCGAACGCAGTGTTGACCGCCGCCACTGCCTGCGCCGCGCCCAGCGACCACAACGCCACGAAATCGCGCGAGAAATCGCCGGCCGGAAACGGCCATTCGGCGTCGACCACGGTGTGGCCCATCGCCTTGAGCAGTTCGCGGGTGCGGGCGATACCGCCCATCACCTCGGCATCAGGCTGGCTGCCATCGGCAGTGACGGTGATCACCCCGATGCGGAAACGTTCGCCCACCGGCCCGGCAAGGCGCGGCACCGGCGCTCCCAGGCCATCGGCCCCCGGCCCCTGCAACGCCGCCATCGACAGCGCGGCATCGCGCACCGACCGGGTGAGAACGTGATCGACGGCGATATCGGCGGGGTCTTCCGCAGTCTTTTGCCCGGCCAGCCGCCCGCGACTGGGCTTGAAACCGAACAGGCCGCAAAGCGCCGCCGGGATACGGATCGAGCCGCCGCCATCATTGGCATGGGCGATCGGCACCACGCCCGCCGCCACCGCCGCCGCGCTGCCCCCCGATGATCCGCCCGGCGAGAAATCCGGGTTCCACGGGTTGCGCGTCGGGCCGTGGCTCAAGGGTTCGGTCACGCACATCAGGCCGAATTCCGGCGTCGATGTCTTGCCCAGCGCCAGCGTGTTCATCTGGCTGAAGGCATCGACAAAGCGTTCATTGCCGGTGGCCGGCGGTGCGTTGGCAAAGGCGCGACTGCCGTTGCGGGTTGGCCAGCCCTTGTAGTCGTTCAGATCCTTGATGAAGGTGGGGATCACCGCCTGCCTGTCATCGCGGGGCAGAGCGGCAACGGCGCGGGGCCGGTCGATCAGCACGGCGAAATTCAGCTTCGCCTGCGCCGCCTCGGCCCGGTCGAGCGCGGTCAGCACCGTCTCGCGCGCGCCGGCATCGCCGCTGCGAATACGCTGCGCCAGGCCCATCGCATCGTCGGCAACGGGTTTTTGCGCCAGTGCAGGCGTCGCCGCCAGCGCGGCACCGCCGGCAAGGAGATGGCGGCGGTTGATGGTGAAATCGGCCATGGCGTTGCTCCCCGTGTGTGCGGGGAAAGTGACATGGCAGCGATGAACGGAAAAGCGCAAAAAGACGCGGGCAGAGGCCACGCCCCTGCCCGCCAGCGATCAGGTCAGATCAGGCAGCAACGCTCTTGCGGCGGCGGCGCGCGGCGGCACCGACAAGGCCGAAGCCCGCGATCAGCATCGCCCAACTCGCCGGTTCCGGAACGACACCGCTGGCGCCAATGGTGAGGCCAGACCAGAACTCCGGATTGTTGGTCGTCAGCGTCAGGCTGGTGAAGCTTCCCCGGAACTGGATGACGCCATGGGCTTCACCTGCACTGAGCGTGTTGCCGACGACGGTGAAGACGCCATTGCCCCAGAAACCCCGGCCCTGATCGATGATGCTGAAGGGCGCATCGAAGGTCCAGCTGGTCTGCAGGCTGGGCTGGCCCAGGCTGATGATGGCGATGTAGGGATCGATCACCGCCCTGGAGAAGGTGATGGTGCGCGCGCCAACACCCGATGGCGCCACGAAATCATTGTTGCCCGGCAGGTTGGACAGGGCATCATAGGCTGCAAAGGGATTGCCGCCCGTGCGCCAGTAATCGGTTCCGCCGCTCACCTGCCAGTTGTGGATCGGGCCGGCCAGGGTGACGGCAACGCCGGCCAGGGTGCCGGTGGCCGAAGCGGTCGAGGCGCTGGTCCAGTCAGTCCACTGAATGGCGGCAGTGGCCGATGTCGACATCAGTGCGGCCACGGCCATGACAACAATCCCGGTACGCATCACGAATGCCCTCCCAAAGCCAGCAATTGGCAACCACAGGCGAGTCGCACGCCCGACATCGGGAGGTTAACGCTTTCTTAGGGATTAATGCAACGTTAAACTAAGGTAAATTTCAGACAATCGTTCCTTGCGGGCGGGGTCGCAAACCCTGCCCGTGACTCCGGTGCTGGCCCAAGACAGCCTTGTCAAAGGGGGAAAGGACGACGGGTGACTGTGGGGGGAGGGGCGCACCACTCCCCCGCCCGGCGCTTACTTGCGCTTGAACACCTGCTTGCCGGCCAGCCAGGTCGCCGTCACCTTGATCTTCCACAGATCGCCTTCCGGCGCGGTGAAGGGATCACGTTCCAGCGTGATGAAATCGGCCCATTTGCCGGGCTCCAGCGTGCCCACCCTGGTTTCGGCGTGATCGGCATGGGCGGCCCAGACGGTGAAACCGGCAAAGGCGTCGGTCAGGCTGACCTTTTCCCACGGGCGCCAGCCGCCGGCCGGCAGGCCATCACGGGACTGGCGGGTGACGGCGGCGTGCAGGCCGAACATCGGATCGGGCGGTTCCACCGGGAAATCACTGCCGAACGCCAGCTGCGCGCCGCTCTTCTTGAGCTGGGCCCACGCATAGGCCCCCTGCAGCCGCCCCTCGCCCAGCCGGGCTTCGGCCATGCCCTTGTCGGACGTGGCGTGGGTGGGCTGCATCGAGGCAATCACCTTCAGTTCGGCAAAGCGGCCGAGATCGGCCATGTCGACGATCTGGGCGTGTTCGTTGCGGTGCCGGCGGGCAATGCGTTCGGCCAGCGGCACGGCGGCATAGGCATCCATCGTCGAACGGTTGGCCTGGTCGCCAATGGCGTGCGTGTTGACCTGGAAGCCTTCGCGGCTGGCCTCGGTCACATAGGTCTTCAGCTTGTCGGCCGGGGTGATTTCCAGCCCGCGCGTGGATGGCATGTCGGCATAAGGCGCGATCAGATAGGCGCCGCGGCTGCCCAGCGCCCCGTCCGACACCAGCTTCATCGACTGCATGGCCAGCGTGTCGTTGTAGCTCCACGGGATCGGGCCGTTCGGCGCAATCGCCTTGCGGTTGTCAGGCCCGCCCGCCATCGCATAGATGCGCGCCGTGAGCTTGCCGGCCTTGGCAAAGCGGACGTATCGATCCCAGGTCGGCTTGTCCATGCCGGCATCGGCAGCGCCGGTCAGGCCGACTTCGGCCATGGTCTCGAGGCTCTTTTCCAGCACCAGATCCAGCCGCTTTTCATCGTCGGCCGGGATGACGCGCGTGATCAGCGCCATCGCCTTGTCGACGAACACGCCGGTGGGGTTGCCGGCGGCATCGCGGATGATCTCGCCGCCATCGGGCGCCTTGGTGTCGCGGGTGATGCCGGCGGCCTTCATCGCGGCGGTGTTGGCCCAGCCGGCATGGCCATCGACGCGGGCAAACCACGCCGGGCGATCGCCGGTGACGGCATCGAGTTCCGCCGCCGTCGGGAACCGGCCGATCAGCTTGCCATCGGCATACCAGCGTTCCTGGTTCCAGCCGCGGCCCATGATCCAGCCGGCGGCGGGAATGCCGGCCTTGATCTTGCCCAGCGCTTCGGGGATCGAGGCGGTGTCGCGCAGATCGACCACCAGTTTCAGCTCGCCCAGCCGCATGACATGGCCATGGGCATCGATCAGGCCCGGCCACAGCGTGGCGCCCTTCATGTCGACCTGCGTGCCCGCCGGCAGCGCGGCACCGGCCTTCAGCGTGGCTTTCACCTTGCCGGCATCATCCACCACCAGCGTCGCAAAGCGCTGCAGCGCGCCCTTGCTGTCCATCGTGTAGCCATTGGCATTGGTATAGATCGTATCGGCCAGCGCTGGCGCGGCAGTGGCCAGCAGAGCGGCAAACAGCACAGACTTCATCATGATCATCCCCTGTTTCAAAGCGTCTTGGCCATGAATACCCAGTTGGGGTGCATGATGGCAGGCACTTCCACCTCCGGATAGGCCGATATCGGCGCGAATCCCAGCCGCAGATAGAGCGCAATCGCAGTTTCCAGTGTGGGCGCGGTATCCAGCAGCATCTGGCCATAGCCAAAGCGGCGCGCATCGGCGATCAGCCGATCGATCAGCAGGCGCCCCAGCCCCCGCCCACGCGCGGTTTCGCGCACATAGACGCGCTTCATTTCGGCGACGCCGTCGCGCACGCGGCGCAGCCCGCCCATGCCGATGGGCTGGCCCGCATCTTCCAGGATGTAGAACAGGCTTTCGGGCGGGCCGGGACCCAGCGTCTTGGGCAACTGGCCCGGCACATAGGCGCGAATGTCGCCGCCGGGAAAGATGTCAGCCAGCGCCACGCCAAAGCGCGCGGCCACCCCGGCAAAGACGAATTCCAGATACTCGCTGTTCAGATCGATCAGCAGCGCCGCATCATCGGGCAGGCGGGCGGGGCGAAAAACGATGGCCATGACGACGCCTGTGCCGTGCTGCCGCACAATAGGCAATGTGGCGGTTGGCATGCCACATCCTGCGCTTTAGGGTCGGCCGCGATGACGATGGATCGCGCCCGCCTTGATGCCCTGGCCAATCAGGGGATCGCCGCCCTTTCCCGCGGGGATGGCCGGGCGGCGCGGGATCTGTTGTCCCAGATCACTGCAACGGGGCAGGCCAGCATCCAGATCTGGCTGCTGCTGGCGCAAGGCTGCGACATGGCCGACGATCGCGCCGGCGCCAAGGCGGCGCTGGCGCGGGTGATCGCGGATGATGCCAACAATCCCTATGCGCTGGTGATGATGGGCGAAATCCTCACCCGCGATGGTGATGATCGCGCCGCCTTTGGCTGGTACAATCGCGCGCTGGATGCCGCCAACCTCTACAACCAGCTGCCGCCCGATCTGGTGCAGCGGCTGGGCCGCGCGCAGGACGAGGTGGGGGCGATCCAGGGCCGCTTCACCGCCGGCATGAACCGGGCGCTGGCCAGTGCCGGCGTTGATCCCGTCGCCGCCGGGGATCGGTTCAGCGAGGCACTGGGCATCCTGACCGGCCAGGTGCAGCCGCAGTTGCAGCAACCAACCAATTTCTATTACCCCGGCCTGCCCCAGCGCGCCTTTTACGATCCGGCCGAGTTCGACTGGACCGCCGCACTGACCGCACAGATGCCGGCCATCCGGGCCGAGGCCGAAGCCGTGCTGGCCAACCGCGCCGGGGTCTCGCCTTACGTGGAAGCGCCCAAGGATCGCCCTGCCAAGGCGCACAGCCTGATGAACGACCCGCGCTGGAGCGCCTTCCACCTGTTCAGGGGCGGGCAACCGCTGGCGGAAAACGCCGCCCGTTGCCCGGCCACCATGGCGGCGCTGGCCGATCTGCCGCTGCCGCGCATCACCGGCCGCTCACCGATGGCGCTGTTTTCGATCCTGGCGCCCGGCACCCACATCAAGCCGCATTGCGGCATGCTCAACACGCGGCTGATCTGCCACCTGCCGCTGATCGTGCCCCCCAATTGCCGTCTGCGGGTGGGCAATCACACCCGCCATGTCGAGGCCGGCACGATGCTGATGTTCGACGACAGCATCGAGCACGAGGCCTGGAACGACAGCGACCAGATCCGGGTCGTGCTGATCTTCGAGATCTGGCGACCCGAACTCACGGCCGCCGAACGCGCCGGCCTGACCGCGCTGTTCGAATCGGTCGCCGGTTACGAGGCTGATCAGGCCTGACGCACGAGCCGGCGGATCAGGCTGGAGGTGTCGTTGCGGGCCCCGCCCATGGCCTGCACATCGGCATAGAATTGATCGACGAGCGCGCCGAGCGGCAGCGGCACGCCCAGCCGGCGGGCTTCGTCCAGTGCCAGGCCCAGGTCCTTTCGCATCCAGTCGACGGCAAAGCCGAAATCAAACTCGCCGCGCGTCATGGTGCGGGCGCGATTGTCCATCTGCCAGCTTTGCGCCGCGCCCTTGGAAATCACGTCGACCACCGCATCCATGTCCAGCCCGGCCTTCATCCCCAGCGCCAGCCCTTCCGAAAGGCCCTGCAAGATGCCGGCGATGCACAACTGGTTGACCATCTTGGTCAGCTGGCCCGCGCCCGCCGGCCCCATGTGGCCGATACGCTGGGCATAGGCCTGGCAAACGGGCTCGGCAGCGGCGAACGCTTCGGCAGACCCGCCAACCATGATCGTCAGCTTGCCGTTTTCCGCCCCGGCCTGCCCGCCCGATACCGGCGCATCCACCACCAGCAGTCCGCGCGCATCGCCCTCGCTGGCCAGCCGGCGGGCGATTTCGGCTGAAACCGTGGTGTGATCGATGAACAGGGCACCGGGGCGCATGGCGGCAAAGGCCCCATCGGGGCCCAGCGTCACCGCCTCCAGATCGGCATCGGCACCCACGCAGGCGATGACCACGTCCGCGCCTGCCGCCGCCTTTGCCGGGGTCGGCGCGGCGATTCCGCCATGGGCGGCCACCCAGGTCGCGGCCTTGTCGGCCGTGCGGTTGTAGACGGTGAGGTTGTGGCCGGCGGCTGCCAGGTGCCGGGCCATCGGCGCGCCCATCACGCCCAGCCCCAGATATGCGATGTTCATGCCCATTCGCGCCCTCTAGGCCCAGCACGGCCGCAGCGCAATCAGCCGGGAATGAACAGCGAGACCACGTCCCGCGCCAGCCGCGCCGGGCGCTTGGTGGCGACATCGATGCAGCACCAGGTGCTCTTCACCTCGGCAATCACCTGCTCGCCGCGCTTGAACATCGTGGTGAAGAAGGCCCGCGCGCCTTCCACATTCTCGGCCACCACGCTGGCCACCACGTCGTCATGCAGGAAGGCCGGGCGGCGGTAGTTGATCGTGTGCGACAGCGCCACCCACAGATGCTGGGCAACGGCGTCCGGCGGCGCGGTCTTCTGCCAATAGGCCACCACCGCATCCTGCACCCAGCGCAGATAGACCGCGTTGTTGACGTGGCCCATGAAGTCGATGTCTGCCGGTTCCACCGCCACGTCATACCGGTACATCGCGCCCGATTCCCTTTGCCTGAAAAGACCTTGCCAGACTGGACGTTGACCATGGCCCCCGTCAACCATGGTCGAAACGCCCGGCAGGCTGGCGCGGTTGCAACTGGGGCGTTATGGAACGGGGATGAACGCCACCGCTCCGCTGCCCTCGGCTTCGCTGCCGATCTGCCTTGATGATGTGAAGGCGGCCGCCGCGGCCATTGCGGGCAACGTCATCCGCACCCCCTGCCTGCGGTCGGAAACGCTGAGCCAGATGACCGGTGCCGAGGTGTGGCTGAAGTTTGAAAACCTGCAGTTCACTGCCGCCTACAAGGAACGCGGCGCGCTCAATCGCCTGCTCAGCCTGACGGCGGAGGAGCGGCAGCGCGGCGTGATCGCCGCATCGGCCGGCAACCACGCGCAGGGGCTGGCCTATCACGCCCGCCGGCTGGGCATTCCCGCCACCATCGTGATGCCGCGCTTCACCCCGATCGTGAAGGTGCAGCAGACCGAAAGCCACGATGCCAACGTGGTGCTGTTCGGCGAAAAATATGACGACGCCAGCGCCCACGCGCTGGAACTGGCCGACAAGAAGGGCCTCGTCTACGTCCACCCCTTCGATGACCCCAAGGTGATGGCCGGCCAGGGCACGGTCGGCCTCGAAATGCTGGAGGACGCACCGGATCTGGACACGCTGGTGGTGCCGATCGGCGGCGGCGGGCTGATTTCTGGCATCTCCACCGTCGCCAAGGCGCATGACCGCGACATCACGGTGATCGGTGTGCAGGCCGAACTTTACCCGTCGATGTATGCCGCGATGAAGGGGCAGACGGCCAATTGCGACGGCGATACGCTGGCCGAAGGCATCGCTGTGCGCCAACCCGGCAAGCTGACGCAGGAGGTCGTGCGCGCCCTTGTCGACGATATCGTGCTGGTCGGCGAACGCGATCTGGAACGCGCCGTCTCCCTGCTGCTCGGCATCGAAAAGACCGTGGTGGAAGGTGCCGGTGCCGCCGGCCTCGCCGCGCTGCTCGCCCATCCGCGCCGCTTCAAGGGCGCCAAGGTCGGCCTGGTGCTGTGCGGCGGCAATATCGATACCCGCCTGCTGGCCAACGTGCTGCTGCGCGATCTGGCCCGCGCCGGCCGGCTTGCCCGCCTGAGGATCCGCCTGAAGGATCGCCCCGGCCAGCTGTTCGAGGTTGCCCGCATCTTTGATCAGCAGCAGGTCAACATCCTCGAAGTCTATCACCAGCGCGTGTTCACCAACCTGCCGGCCAAGGGCCTGATCACCGATATCGAGTGCGAGACCCGCGATCGCGACCATCTCGACCGGCTGGTGGAGGCGCTGCGTGCCGCCGGATATGAAACCCGCATGGTCGAAGCCGATTGAGTCTCTCGCCAGCGGCGCAATCGCACGTTACCATCGCCGTTATCGGGGGAAGACCGGCCAGCAACAGCTGCACCGGATGGCAGAGGCGAGAGCGAAGGCGAGGACTTGGCGCGTGGATCAGAGCTACCGGTTTCCGCGCTTTTTCGTCACCGTGCCGGCCCCCTGCCCCTATTTGCCGGGCCGCACCGAACGCAAGGTTTTTGCCGAACTGAAGGGCGATGATGCGCCGGCCATGGCCGAAGCGCTGGGCCGCATCGGGTTTCGCCGCAGCCAGAATGTCGTCTATCGACCCAGTTGCGACGGCTGCACCTCCTGCATTTCCGTGCGGGTGCCGACAGCACGCTTCCAGCCGGGCCGCACCCAGCGCAAGTTGCTGGCGCAGCACGCCGATCTCGACGTGCACGCCTGCGAGCCCTGGGCGACGGAAGAACAGTGGAACCTGCTGCGCCGCTACCTTGCCAGCCGTCACCCCGATGGCGGCATGGCGGCGATGGACGCCCATGATTTTGCCGACATGGTGGAACAGTCTCCGGTGGACACGGTGATGGTGGAGTATCGGGAGCCGTCGACCGATGGCCGCCTGGGCCGCCTTGTCGGTGCCTGCCTCACCGACAAGCAGGCCGATGGCCTGTCGATGATCTACAGCTTTTACGATGCCGACGGCCCGCGCCAGGGCCTGGGCAATTTCATCATCATGGATCACATCACCCGCGCCGCCCGTGCCGGCCTGCCCTATGTCTATCTCGGCTATTGGGTCGAACAGTGCGGCCGCATGGCCTACAAGACCAGGTTTCGCCCGGTGGAAGCGCTGATCGCGGGACAGTGGCGCGAGCTTCCATAAGAGGCGGAACGTCGCGCGGCCCGTCAGCTCACACCGGCGGGATCAGCCGGTCGAGCATCCCCCTGGCCAGCGCCGCCCTCACATGATCGATGAATGCCCTGAGCTTGGGCAGCACCTTGGCGTGGCCGGGATAGTGCAGGAACAGGCCAGGGCTGGAGGGGGAGTGGCTGTCGAGCACAATTTCCAGTTCACCGCGGGCGACATGATCGAGAACCAGCGGCTCGCTGATCTGGGCGAGGCCAAGGCCGCGCAGGGCCAGCGCCAGCATGGCCTGATTGTCGCTGACGATGACCCGGCCCTTCACCGCCACGTCGACGCTGCGGTTGCCCTCGATCAGCCGCCACGGAAAGATGCTGTTGCCGCCAATGCGCTGGCGGATGCAATTGTGGGCCTTCAGATCGGCAGCCGTCTGCGGCCGACCGTGGGCGGCCAGATAATCGGGCGAGCCCACCACGACAAAACGGAACGCGGGTGACAGCCGCACGCTGATCATGTCGGCTTCCAGCAGTTCGCCGACCCGGATGCCGGCATCGTGGCCGCTGGCGGCGAGATCGACGATGGCATCTTCCCCGATCACCTCCACGTCGACATCGGGATAGGTGTCGCAGAAATCGGCGATGATGGGTTCGATCAGGATCGGCACCACGGCGCGCGGCATGTTGATGCGGAGCAGGCCGGCTGGCCGCTCGCCATAGGTGCGGGCGCCCTCCCACGCCGAAACCAGGCTGGCAAAGGCCGGCGCCGCCTGCGCGTGGAACAGCGTGCCCGCCTCGGTGAGGCCCACCGAGCGCGTGGTGCGGATGAACAGCGGCACACCGATGCGGTCTTCCAGCTGGCGCACCGTCTGGCTGATCGCGGACGGGGAGACGCCCAGATCCTCGGCCGCGGCCCGAAAGGACTTGCGCTCTGCCACGCGCAGGAAGGCTTCGAGCCCATCAAGCAGATTGCGTGGGATTGTGTAGCTGTTCTTCATGAGGCGAGAAGGATTGTCTCGATTTTCTTGTCTCTGAGTGTGACTTAAAAGTTGGTCATCGGCAAGCCACCCCCGCTTTCCGGCAAACAGAGGACCCGACACATGACCAGCTTCCGCATCATCACCGATCGTTTCACCATGCTCGGCCTGGCGATGGCCGCCACCCTGCCCTTCATGGCCATCAGCCCGGTCAAGGCCGCGCCCGCCAGCTGCGCCGTCGAAGCGCAGGCCGTGCTGGCCGACGCCGCCAACGCCGACAAGGACGCTGCCGCCCGTGCCGCCCGGCTGGTGCGCGTTGCCGAAAAGATCTGCGCCGAAGGCAATCGTTTTGAAGCAGCGAAGAAATTCGCTCAGGCCCGCCAGCAGCTGGGCAGCAACGTGCAGTTGGCTGCGACCCGCTGAGGCCCCGCGCTTCCTCTCTGCCGGCGGCTGCCATCGCGTGGCCGCCGGTCTTTTTCTACAGGCCGATCAGGGCCGACAATTGCGCCGTCGACGCGTCCATGCCGGCGCCGGCACCGTCGATCAGCGATCCGGCCAGTTCCTTGCCCAGCTCCACGCCCCATTGATCGAACGGGTTGATGCCCAGCAGCACGGCTGCCGTGAAGGTGCGGTGTTCGTAAAAGGCGATCAGCGCGCCCAGCGTCCTTGCATCCAGCTGGCGCAGCAGCAGCGTCGACGACGGGCGGTTGCCGGTGAAGCTCTTGGCGTTGGCCAGCGCCGGATCGCCGCCCGCCAGCGCCAGCGCCTCCTCCACACTGCGCCCCTTCAACAGCGCTGCGCCCTGCGCCAGCATGTTGGCCAGCAGCTGGCGATGGTGGGTGGCGGGCAGGCCATGATCGGCTGCGATCACGCCGATCAGTTCGACAGGGCCGATGCAAGTGCCCTGGTGGATCAGCTGGAACACCGCGTGTTGGGCATCGGTGCCGGTGCCGCCCCAGGTGACGGGCGCGCTTGGGCCGGCCAGCGCGCCGCCGTCGCGGGTGACGCCCTTGCCGTTCGATTCCATCTCCAGCTGCTGCAGGTAAGACGGCAGCAGCCGCAGCCGTTCATCGTAACAGAACACCCCGCGCGTTTGCTGGCCCTGCCCATGCGCGGCCCACACATCGGCCAGCGCGGCCAGCACCGGCAGGTTCTGCGGCCACGGCGTGCCGGCGAAATGCGCGTCCATCAGGGCGGCGCCGGCCTTCAGCGCATCGAACGCATCGGGCCCGCAGCGCACCGCCAGCGGCAAACCAACCGCCGACCACAAGGAATAACGCCCGCCAACACTTTCGGCGAACGGCAGCACATGGCCGGCGCCCCACGCCTGCGCGCGATCCGGTCGGGCGGTGATGGCGATCGCCCGGGCGCGGGCATCGATGCCGCGTTCGGCCAGCCAGGCCACCGCGGTTTCGGCGTTGGTGAGGGTTTCGGCGGTGGTGAAGGTTTTCGACACGACGACCAGCCGCGTCGTTGCTGGCTGGCAGGCGGCCAGCGCGGCGGCCAGCGCCTCGCCATCGATGTTGGACACGACATGGACGCGCGGACCATCCGCGCGCCGGCCCAGCGCATCGACCAGCAGGGCCGGGCCCAGCGCCGAACCACCGATGCCGATATGGATCACATCGGTGGTGCCGTCGGCCCGCAATTCTTCGGCGATGGCGCGCACGTCCCCTGCGGCAGCCTCAGCGGTCGCCACGTCGGCGGCGCTGCCGGTGCCGCGTTCGGCGGTGTGGGTGGCGGCGCGGTGTTCCGATGGGTTGACGATGGCACCGGCCAGCAATTTCGTGCGCCAGCCGGCCAGATCGGCAGCGTCGGCCGCAGCCAGCAACTGGTCAAGCACCGGCAGGGGCAGCGCCAGGCGCGACAGATCGAGGTGCAGGCCGCACGCCTCGCCGGAAAGCCGCACGAGGCGATCAGGCTCCGCAGCAAACAGCGCGCGAATGTCGACCGGCGTCGTCCCGGCAGCGCGAATGGCAGCAAGATGATCCATGGGGGGACTTTTCCGGTGGCGCCGACGGCTTGTCCAGCCTTGAATTCCCCCTATCACACTTGACCCGCCCTGCCATTCGGCCCACGGGCGGACGCGATGACACGCAAGCGAAAGGGCGCGCCCGATCCGGGGCTGGGCCAGGCCGACCGTCTGGAGCGGCTGGCAGCGTTCGCGCGCGACGTGCTTGGCCATGATTTCGCCGATGTGCACCTGATCGATCGCGCCCTCACCCACGGCAGCGCCACCCGCCAACCGGGGGCCAGTTACCAGCGGCTGGAATTCCTGGGCGACCGCGTGCTGGGCTGCGTTGTCGCCAGCCTGCTTTATGGCCGCCACGATGAAGCCGAAGGCCGGCTGACGGCGCGGCTGCACGCCATGGTGGAAGGCCCCGCCAATGCGCGTGTTGCGCGCAGCTGGGGTGTTGGCCCGCTGATCGCCATGGAGCCGGTGAGCCGGGCCAAGGGCCTGGCAGACAGCGACAATGTGCTGGGCGACGTTGCCGAGGCGCTGGTGGCCGCCGTGTTCATCGATGGCGGCTGGGATGCGGCGGCGCGGCTCGTCACCCGCCACTGGGGCCCGCTGATGCAGGCCGAACAGCCGTTCCTGAACGATCCCAAGAGCGCGCTGCAGCAATGGGCGCTCAAACGCCGGCTGGGGATGCCCGATTACCTGGTGGTCGGGCGCGAAGGGCCCGATCACGCGCCGGTGTTTACCGTGGAGGTGACGGTGCGCGGCCAGGCGCCGGCCACCGCCACCGGCCGCAATCGCCAGGAGGCCGAGAAGGCCGCCGCCACCCTGTTGTTGAAGAGCCTTGACGCATGACCATTGATACACGCTGCGGCAGCATCGCCATCGTCGGCGCGCCCAATGCCGGCAAATCCACGCTGGTGAACGCGCTGGTGGGGCAGAAGGTGGCGATCGTGTCGCCCAAGGTGCAGACGACGCGGCAGCGGCTGGTCGGCATCGCGGTGCACGAGAACACGCAGATGCTGCTGGTCGATACGCCCGGCATCTTCAGCCCGCGCCGCCGGCTGGACCGCGCCATGGTCAAGGCCGCGTGGGACGGCGCTGCCGATGCCGACCTCATCTGCCTCGTCATCGATGCCAAGGCCGGACTGAAGGGCGAGGTGCCGGCGATCATCGAGAGCCTGGCCCAGCGCCGCGAGCGCAAGATCCTGATTCTCAACAAGGTCGATATCTGCGTGAAGGAGCGGCTGCTCGACCTCGCCACCCGCTGCAACGACCTGCTGCCGTTCGAGGAGATCTTCTTCATCTCGGCCAGCACCGGCGACGGCGTCGATGGCCTCAAGGCCGCGCTGGCCGCCAAGCTGCCGGCAAGCCCGTGGCATTATCCCGAAGACCAGCTGAGCGATGCCACCACCCGCCTGATGGCGGCGGAACTGACCCGCGAGCAGCTCTATCTGCAGCTCCACGCCGAACTGCCCTATGCCGCCACGATCGAGACCGAGAAGTGGGAGGAGCGCCGCGATGGCAGCGTTGCCATCCACCAGCAGATCGTCATCGAGCGCGACAGCCAGAAAGCGATCGTGCTGGGCAAGGGCGGCAGCCGCATCAAGGAAATCGGCGCCGCCGCCCGCGCCAGCATTGCCGACCTGATGGGCCGCAAGGTGCACCTGTTCCTGCACATCAAGGTGCGGCCCGATTGGGGCGATGATCGCAGCCTCTACAACGCCGTCGGACTGGATTTTGTCGACTAGGCTGGAACCGGCGCTGGTGGTGGCCGCGCTGCCACATGGCGAAAACGCAGCCGTGGCGCGCTTCCTGTCGGCCGAACAGGGCCTGGTCGCCGCCTATGTCCATGGCGGGCGCGGGCGCAAGCTGCGGCCCGTGCTGCAGGCCGGCAACGTGGTGGCGGTGGACATCGCCCAGCGGGCCGGCGGGGCGATGGGCACCGCGACAGTGCACGCCGTATCGACCAACATGGCCCTGCTGCACGGGCCGCTGGCGCTGGCGCTGGTCGATTATCTGGCGACGCTGGCGGCCAGCACGCTGCCCGAAGGCGATCCGCAACCGCGCCTGTTCCCGCTGTTCGCCGCGCTGTTCGGCGCTGCCGGTGCCGGCGCTGCCGCAGCGGTTATCGGGCCGGCGCTGGTGCGGCTGGAACTGGCGCTGCTGGCCGAACTGGGTGTCGGCCTCGATCTGTCCAGCTGTGCGGCCACCGGCGCGCGTGATGATCTGGCCTTTGTTTCACCCAAGTCACGCCAGGCTGTCAGTCGCGGCGCAGGCACGCCTTATGCCGCCAGGATGCTCCCCCTGCCCGGCTTTCTGCTCGGCGAGGGCGAGGCCGATGCCGCCGCCATCACCGACGGTCTTGCCCTGTGCGGCCACTTCCTCCACCGCGACGTGCTGGGCACCGGCGCGGCGGCCGACCGGGTGTGGGCGGCCCGCGAACGGCTGGTCAGCCTCGTCGCGCGTTGATCCGCTTGCCGGCGCGCGCGGCCACCGCTAACCCGGTGTCATGGCAAGCCTGATTTCCGACGACAGCAGCATCATCGAAGCCCCGTTCGGCGCCGCGCTGGGCGATCGTTACCTCGTCTACGCCCTGTCCACGATCACGGCGCGTTCGCTGCCCGATCTGCGCGACGGGCTGAAGCCCGTGCACCGCCGCCTGCTGTGGGCGATGCGGCTGCTGCGCCTGAACCCCGACCAGGGTTACAAGAAATGCGCCCGCGTGGTCGGCGACGTGATCGGCAAATATCACCCGCATGGCGATGCATCGGTTTACGACGCGATGGTGCGCCTTGCCCAGGATTTCGCCCTGCGCGTGCCACTGGTCGATGGCCAGGGCAATTTCGGCAATATCGATGGCGATAACGCCGCGGCCATGCGCTATACCGAAGCGCGGCTGACCGATGCCGCCATCCGCCTGATGGACGGGCTGGACGAGGAGTCCGTCCCCTTCCGCACCACCTACAATGGCGAGGAAGAAGAGCCGGAGGTGTTCCCCGGCCTGTTCCCCAATCTGCTGGTCAACGGCGCCGCCGGCATCGCGGTCGGCATGGCGACCTCCATTCCGCCGCACAACCCCGTGGAAATCGTCGACGCTGCCCTGCACCTGCTGCGCGCGCCCGATGCCGCCGATGCCGATATCCTGCAGTTCGTCACCGGCCCCGATTTCCCCACCGGCGGCGTGCTGGTCGAACCGCCGGCCAGCATTGCCGAATCCTATCTGACCGGCCGCGGCAGTTTCCGCCTGCGCGCACGCTGGCAAGTGGAAGACCAGGGCCGCGGCACCTGGACGATCATCATTTCCGAAATCCCCTACCAGGTGCTGAAGGGCAAGCTGATCGAGCAGCTGGCCGAACTGATCACCGAGAAGAAGCTGCCGATCCTCGCCGACGTCGCCGACGAAAGCGACGAGCAGCTGCGCATCGTCATCACGCCACGGTCGCGCAACGTCGATCCCGATGTGCTGATGGAAAGCCTGTTCAAGCTGACCGATCTGGAAGTCCGCATTCCGCTGAACATGAACGTGCTCGACGAAGGCCGCCCCGGCGTGCTGGGCCTGAAGCCGGTCATCGCCAAGTGGCTGGTCCACCAGCGCGAGGTGCTGGTGGCGCGATCGCGCTATCGCCTCGCCCGCATCGATGCGCGGCTGGAGGTGCTGGGCGGGCTCTTGAAGGCCTATCTCAACCTTGACGAGGTGATCCGCATCATCCGCGAGGCCGATGATGCCAAGGCCGAGTTGAAGGCGGCGTTTGACCTGACCGACGTGCAGGCCGACGCCATCCTCAACATGCGCCTGCGATCGTTGCGCCGGCTGGAAGAGATCGAGATCACGCGCGAGAACAAGGCGCTGACCGAGGAAGCCAAGGGCCTGCGCGGCCTGATCGCCAGCGAAGCCGAGCAGACGGAGCGGCTGGGCAAGGATCTGGCGGCCCTGCGCGAGGCCTATGGCCCGACGACAGCACTCGGCCGCCGCCGCACCAGCATCACCGCCGCCCCGCAGGTGAAGATCGTGCCGATCGAGGCGATGATCGACAAGGAACCGATCACGGTCATCTGTTCGGCCAAAGGCTGGATTCGCGCCATGAAGGGTCACGTGGACCTCGCCAGCACCGATGCCATGAAGTTCAAGGAAGGCGACGGCCCGGCCTTTGCCTTCCACGCCCACACCACCGACCGGCTGGTGCTGGCTGCCAGCGACGGGCGCTTCTACACGCTGTCACCCGAACGCCTGCCCGGCGGGCGCGGCCTGGGGGAACCGGTGCGGCTGATGATCGATCTGGCCGAAGGCACCCAGATCGTCGCGCTGTTTGCCCACCAGGCGGAGCGCCGCCTGCTGCTTGCCGCCAGCGACGGGCGCGGCTTCCAGATCGACAGCGCCGAACTGCTCGCCGAAACCCGCAAGGGCCGGCAGGTGATGAGCCCGAAAGGCAGCGCGCGCCTTTGCGTGGTGCGCTGGATCGCGCCGCAGGACGACATGGTGGCGGTGATCGGTGAAAACCGGAAATTGCTGGTCTTCCCGCTGGAGGAACTGCCGCAGCTGCGCCAGGGCCAGGGCGTTGCCCTGCAGAAGTACAAGGATGGCGGCATGAGCGATGTTCGCACCTTCGTGATGGCGGAAGGGCTGAGCTGGCCGATGGGTGGCGGTTCGGGACGGACACGCACGGAGGCCGACCTGACCTTCTGGAAGGGCGCGCGCGCCAGCGCCGGGCGGATGCCGCCCACCGGCTTCCCGCGCGACAACACGTTCACCGCCTGAGCTATCGCCAGCCGGGCCGGCGCGGAGTAAGAGCGATGCCATGATCGGTATCGCCCTCGTCGCCGCCCTGAACATCGCCATGTTCGCATGGTTTTCCTACCTGTTCGCCAAGGACCCGGCGAACGTGTTCAAGCACCGGCGGCGACGGCGCGAGGACAACCAGCCTCCGGCGCAGGATTGAACGATGGTTGTCATCTTCCTCATCGTCACCTCGCTGGTCGTGGTGATGTTCATGGTCCTCACCGACACGCGCAAGAACGACAATTTCAAGCAGCTGGAACAGCGCGGCAACGATGACGTGGTGATTGCTGATGCCGGCAGCAGCGATGGTGGCGGTGACGGCGGCACTGCCGGTTGAACCCTGCCGCATCGGCGGGGCACCAGGGTGAGCATCGCCCTGCTGGCGGCCCTGTTCCTGGTGGTGGCGCTGCTGTTCGCTGCCGCACAGGGACGTGGCACACCCCAGGCGCCGCCTCGGCCAAAAGCCCGTCAACCCCGCGTTGCACGCGACATCCCGCGTGATCCCGTGGTGGATCCCGATCTTGATCCCGCAGTCGAGCCGTGGGCCGAATGGCCAACGGCGCGCCGGGACGATGGCAGTCAACGCTGATTAACCTCTTGCAACCCTGACGACTCGCGATATGAATGTGATATCACTTTTATATCGGGGGTAAGCATGTCTCCATCGGAAACCAACCGTCAGCCCAGCCGGGAGGTCACCGGCGTCGGTGCCAACGGCATTGCCATGCTGGTGCTGCTGCTGATCGATCTCATCGCCATGATCGGCGCTGCGCTGACACTGATCAAGGATGGGCCGGGGATCGCGCTGTTCGGGCTGATCGCCTTGCTGTTCGTTTTCCTGTTCATCCTGATCGGCTTTTACAGCCTGCAGCCCAACGAGGCGGCGGCGATCACCCTGTTCGGTGAGTACAAGGGCACGGATCGCGCCAGCGGCCTGCGCTGGACCTGGCCGTGGATGGGCAAGACCAAGATCAGCCTGCGCGCCAACAACCTGATTTCGCAGCAGATCAAGGTGAACGACCAGCGCGGCAACCCGATCGAGATCGCCGCCCAGCTGGTCTGGCGCGTCACCGATTCGGCGCAGGCGCTGTTCGACGTCGATGATTATCGCGCCTTTGTCGCGGCGCAGGTGGAAGTTGCCGTCCGCACCATCGGCGCGCGTTATCCTTATGACGATTTCGAGCACAAGGAAGTGACGCTGCGCGGCGACCATGACCGCGTGTCGGCAGAGCTTCGCACCGAACTGATCGACCGGCTGGCGGTGGCCGGCATCACGGTCGATGAATGCGGCTTCACCCACCTGGCCTATGCGCCCGAAATCGCTGGCGCCATGCTGCGCCGCCAGCAGGCCGCCGCCGTAGTGGCCGCGCGCGAAACGCTGGTGGCGGGCGCGGTTGGCATGGTCGAAATGGCGCTGGCGCAGCTGAGTGCCAAGCAGGTCGTCGACCTTGATGACGAGCGCAAGGCCGCGATGGTCTCCAACCTGATGGTGGTGCTGTGCGGGGAGCGTGACACCCAGCCCGTGCTGAACGCCGGCACCCTCTATTGATGGCGGCGTGACGGCCAGGAAAGCCTTTCCGCTGCGGCTCGATCCGGCGCTTCATGATGCGCTGGAACGGGTCGCAGCGGCCGATTTCCGCAGCCTGAACGCCGAAATCGAGGTGCTGCTGCGCGAGGCACTGGCCCGGCGCGGCATCAAGGTGGCAGTGAGCGCGACGCCGCGCCGGGGCCGCCCGCCGGCTCAGGCCTCCACCGACGATTGAGCCGCCGCGTCAAGCATCCCGGCCACCAGCGCCGCATCATCGGGAAAACCTGCCGCCACCCAGGCGCGTTCGAACTGGCCAAGCCGCCTTGCTACCTCCGGGCCGGGCGCAACGCCGCGGGCAATGATGTCCTTCCCCGTTGCCGGCAGGCGCGGGCGCTGCCAGTCGATCAGCGGGCGTGCCGCCGCGGCATCGCCGGCCATCAGCAGGCGATCCACCACGGCTTCGGCCCCATCCGTCCACGCGGCCGCCACATGCGGGGGCGGCGGCGGCGGCGCCACGGCTGCGACCAGGCGCTGGCGCTGCGTGTTGGACAGTTTCAGCCGCGCGCCCACTTCGCTCGCCACGCGCAGATCGGCGGGCGGCAGCAGGCTGGCCAGCCGCCGTTCCCACGCCGGGGCGACGCCGGCGGCGGCTTCGGCGGCAATGGTCGTGGCCAGCATCGGCAAGCGATCCGTCGTGACTTCGGGCAGCACCGGGCGGAAGATGCCGGCATCCAGCATCAGCGCCAGCATCGGCACCGGATCAGCCAGCCCGATCAGCAGGCGCAGTTCCATGGCGATGCGCTCGCGGCTCAGGGCCATCAGGTCGTTGGCGCGCAGCCGACAGGCGGCCAGCCCATCGCCATCGATCACGGCGGCAAAGCGCGCTGAAAAGCGGAAGAAACGCAGGATCCGCAGATGATCCTCGGCAATGCGCTGCAGGGGATCGCCAATGAAACGCACGCGCCGCGCCGCCAGATCGGCAAGGCCATCGGTGTAATCGTCAATCGCCCCGCCGGGCAGCCGGGCATAGAGCGCATTGATGGTGAAATCCCGCCGCAGCGCATCCTCGCGCCAATCGTCGGTGAAGGCGACCTCGGCGTGGCGGCCAAAGCTCTGGATGTCGCGCCGCAGCGTGGTGATCTCGGCGATCAGGCCCTCTCCCACCGCCGTTACCGTGCCGTGGGCGATCCCGGTCGGCACCGGTTTCAGCCCGGCGGCGGCCACGCGGCGCATCACCTCGTCGGGCGCGAACGCCGTCGCCAGATCGATATCGGCCCCCGTCAGACCCAGCAGGGCGTCACGCACGGCGCCGCCGACCAGCCGCGTCGCCCCGGCATCGGCCTCCAGCGCGGCCAGCAGGGCACGGCCTGCCCGGGTATCGGCCCAGGCTTGCGGCGGCAATGTATCGGGCAGTCTCATGACAGTCGGTCCAGTCGCTGGGCAAGGCCGACGATCATGCCGGCCGTCGCGCCCCAGATATAATGATCGGCGTGGCGGATTGCCCAGTAATGCCGGGTCTGGCCCTGCCACTGGCCGCTGTGGCGTTCGTGGTTGGCGGGATCGAGCACATGGGCCAGCGGCACGTGGAACAGCGCGTCCACCTCGCCCGGATCGGCCCGCAGCGGCACACCGGGTGGCACCACGCCCACCACCGGCGTCACCAGAAACCCGGTGCCGGTGCGATAGGGATCAAGCGTGCCCAGCACCTCGACAAGATGGCGCGGCATCGCCACTTCCTCCTCCGCCTCGCGCAGGGCCGCGGCCACGGCATCGGAATCGCCGGGATCCTGCCGGCCACCGGGAAACGCGACCTGGCCGGCATGGCGTTTCAGATGCGCGGTGCGGCGGGTGAACAGCAGTTGCGGCGTCGGCTCATCGGAAATCGCCATCAGCACGGCGGCCGGGGTCAGCGTGTCGGCTGGCGGTGGGCCAGCGCGCATCAGGTCCCAATCGCCATGCGGGCGCGGGGTGAACGGGCCACTGAGCAGGCTTCGCACCCGGTCAAGCGGCATCGCTGCTGCCCGTGAACGGGAAGAAGGCGCCGTCGCTCCACAGGCCGGGCGGATCATGGCCTTCGGCCAGCGCCAGATCGGCAAGGCGATAGAAGGTGGCGCGATTGACCAGCGCCAACAGACCGCCGCGGACGTGGAGATAGGGGCGCGGCGTGCCATCGCCATCGATCCGCACGTCGAGCCCATGATCGGGGCCACAGGCCACCACGTCGTCGGTGTTCAGCCGGAACAGGATGCGCCGGCCTTCCCCCTCGTGCTCCCAGTCGGCATCGACGGCGATGAACGGCGCATCGTCAACATCGATGTCGAGCTTTTCCACCGGCGTCACCAGCACGTGGCTGCCATCCGACTCCCGCCGCAGGATGGTCGAAAACAGCCTCACCAGTTCCTTGCGGCCAATCGGCGTGCCGGCGTGGAACCAGGTGCCATCGGCGGCAATCCGCATGTCGCTGTGACCACAATGGCGGGGGTGCCAGTTCTCGACAGGCAGCCGCTTGCCCGCGCGGGACAGCGCGAGCAGCTCGGCAAAGCGGTCAGCCGGCGATTCGAAGGGCGCGTTGGTCGTCACGCCGCCCTTATTGGCGCGCGCAGGATTTCAGGCAACCTTGGCCGTCGTCGCGGCGGGTTCCACCCAGGCAATGCGCGGCAGACCGGTCATCGGCCCGCGCAGCAGCAGGCGATCATGATCCACCGGCCCCGGCAGCTGCCAGTGCCGCGTCGCCGCTGCCGTAAAGCCGAAACGGCCATAATAAGGCGCATCGCCGATCAGCAGCACCGGCGGGCTGTTGGCGGCATCGATGGCCGCCAGGCTGGCGCGCATCATTGCCGAACCGATGCCCAGCCCCTCGTGCGCGGCAGAGACGGCGACGGGGCCAAGCAGGATCATCGGCAGGCGGCTGCCACCCACGCTCCGCAGCCGGATCGGCCAGCATTGCAGGCTGCCCACCAACGTGTCGCCTTCGACGGCAACCACGCTGAACGGCGCCAGCATGGTGGCATTCTCACGCAGGCGATAGGCGGTGCGGTTGTGCCGCGCCGGGCCAAAACGGTCGTCGAGCAGCGCCTCGACGGCGGACTGGTGCCGGGATTCAAGAGACAGGATGTCGATCAGGGGACAGGGCTTTCAGCAGGCGATACGGACAAGGACGAACAGGCACTGCACCGATAAGTGGCGCAGTGTCAGATTCGTCGGGCGTCTCGCGGCGAAAGCGTCATGTCCCCTCACTATCAGGGGCGGGCCGGCTTCGCAATGATCAGCGGCGGCAGCTGGCGGAAACGACAGCCGCAGCGCCGATCAGTGCAGGCGGCGATCCAGACCGGCGATGGCCTCTTCGGTCAGCCGGGTCTGCAGATCCTTGTCGGCACGGGCGGCGATGATCGCGGCGGCGGCCTTGGTGACCTGGGCGGCGACTTCGGCCTTCAGCTCGGCAACGGCGGTGCGCTCGGCAGCCGCGATGCGGCCTTCGGCGGCGGCGGTGCGGCGGGCAATGGCCTCGCTGGCAGCGGCTTCGCTGGTCTTGACGAGCTCGGCGGCTTCAGCGACGGCGCGCTGGCGGATGGCGGCGGCGTCAGCCTCGGCAGCGGCCTTGGCGGCTTCGGCCTGGGCCAGCAGCGCTTCGGCTTCGCTCCGCAGGGCGGCAGCTTCGTTCAACTGGCGCTTCACGCCGGCAATGCGCTCGTCCAGCGCGTTGGCGATCAGCTTGGGCGCCTTGAAGACGACGACCGCCAGCACGATGAAGATGGCAACGCCGGTGTAGACCCAGCCTTCGGCACCCACGCCGAACAGCGTGGCTTCGGCATGGGCTTCGGTGTGGGCGGCGCCATCGGCGACGGTGCCGGCGGTGAGGACCTGTTCTTCAGCCATCATCGTTCCTCGGCGCCTGATCAGCGATTGGCCAGCGCCGACGAAACGTCGGCGGGGGTGACGGTGATGCCGGCCAGCTTGGCAACCGCTTCGCTGGTCAGATCTGCCACGGTGGTTTCCAGACTGGCCCGGGCGGCGGTGCGCGCGGCAGCCAGCCTTGTGGCAGCGGCTTCGGCATCGGCATCCAGCTTGGCAGCCAGCGCCTTCATCTGGGTGTCAGCCGCCTTGGCAGCCGCATCGCGGGCCTTGGCAACTTCGGCCTGCGCCGCGTCACGGGCGGCCTTCATGGCGGCTTCGTGAGTTGCGCGCAGGGTGTCGGCCGTGGCCTTGGCGGCCTCGGCGCGATCAAGATCGCCGGCGACTTGCGTTTCACGCGCTTCGATCACCCGGCCCACCTTGGGCAGGGTCGGCCGCACCACGACGACATAGAGCAGCGTGAAGAACACGCCGAACCAGAACATCTGGGATGCGAAATTGGCAGGATCAAATTGCGGCACGGAATATCCCCGGCTTTGCAGGCATCAAACAGCGGGGCGTCTGGCGCACATCGCCAGACGCCCGCGCCAAAATCAGCCGAACGCCAGCGCCAGCGCGACGACGGCGGCGATCAGGCCCAGAGCTTCGGTCACGGCGAAGCCGAAGATCAGGCGGGCGCCGAGCTTGTCGGCAGCGGCCGGGTTGCGCAGCGCGCCCTGGAGGAACATGCCGAAGATGATGCCGACGCCGATGGCGGCGAAACCGGCACCCATGGCAGCGAGACCGGCACCGATCAGCTTGTAAGCAGCGACTTCCATTGTACGTCCTTTGCGTGATGTAACAGGTTGCAGTGATTAGTGAAGGTTGACAGCGTCGTTCAGGTAGATGCTGGCCAGCAGGGCGAACACATAGGCCTGCACCACCGCGATCAGCAGTTCCAGCGCGGTCAGCGCGACGTTGACGCCCAGCGGAATGATGCCAAGGCCAACATTGACCGCGCCCAGCGATACGACGAAGCCGCCAAAGACCTTCATCAGCACGTGGCCGGCGGTCATGTTGGCGAACAGCCGGATCGCCAGCGTGAACGGGCGCGACAGGAACGACAGGAATTCGATTGCCGCCACCAGCGGCGCCACGAACAGCGGCGTGCCTTCCGGCAGGAACAGCGAGAAGAAATGCAGGCCGTGACGGGCAAAGCCGACGGCAACCACCAGCACGAACACGATCATGGCGAGCGCGAAGGTGACGGCGATGTGGCTGGTGGGCGTGAAGCTGTGCACGAACGGCACCATGCCCAACAGGTTGCAGGCCAGCACGAACACGAATACGGCAAAGATCAGCGGTGCGTATTTCAGGCCTTCCTTGCCGACGTTTTCGCGCAGCATGTCGCGAATGAAATCATAAAGAAGTTCAACGGCGGCCTGCATGCGGCCCGGCACCAGCTGCGGGCGCGCGGTGCCAATGAACAGGAACGCAGCGACGGTGATCAGCGCGATCAGCATCCACAGCGAGCTGTTCGTGAACGACAGATCGAACCCGCCCGCGCTGATCGGCGCGATCGTTTCGATCTTGAACTGCTCCATCGGGTTGGCCACGGCCGTTCAATCCTCGTCTTCGTCGTCGCTGGCCAGCGTCTGCTGATCCAGAATTTTTTGCCGCCGCAGTGACTGGTACAGACCAGTCACAAACCCCAGCAGCAGCATCGCGATCAGGCCCCAGGGGCCGGTTCCAAACTGCCGGTCGATGAACCAGCCGATGAAAGCGCCTGCCAGCATCGCGCCGATGAATTCGGACGCTGCCTGCCAGCCCGCGTTTTCCGCCTGCTTGCTGCCGTCCTTCCGGCCGGATTCGGCTTCACGGGCTGCAGCGATGCGGCGCGCGAGGCTGTCCTCGTCGGTGGGCGGTTCAGCCAAGGCGAAGAACCCCTGTCGTCAACGATGTCGCCTGCCGGATATGACAGACGGCCCTGCCAGCACTGCCGGCAAGACTTGGCGCGCGTCCTAGAGGCGGGGGGTGGGCCTGTCAACCGTTGTGCAGTGCAACCTTGGCGCAATTGCCAGCGCTGTGGCGCCAAGGCGGCACTCACGCCATGGCCACGAGTTTCTCGGCCGTCTGCAGGTCGACGCTGACCAGCTGGCTGACGCCGGGCTCCCCCATCGTCACGCCGAACAGGCGGTGCATGCGGCTCATCGAAACGGCATTGTGGGTGACGATCAGGAAGCGTGTCGCGGTTTCGGCGGCCATGCGATCCAGCAGGTCGCAAAAGCGTTCGACATTGGCGTCATCCAGCGGCGCATCGACTTCGTCGAGCACGCAGATCGGCGCCGGATTGGCGAGAAACAGCGCAAAGATCAGGGCGGTCGCGGTCAACGCCTGTTCGCCCCCTGACAAGAGCGTGAGCGACTGGAGCTTCTTGCCCGGCGGCTGCGCCATGATCTCCAGCCCCGCTTCCAGCGGATCATCGGATTCGATCAGTGCCAGCTGCGCCTCGCCGCCGCCAAACAGATCGGTGAACAGGGTGCGGAAATGGCTGTCGACGGCCTGGAACGCCGCCGCCAGCCGCTGCCGCCCTTCACGATTGAGGCTGCCGATGGAACCGCGCAGGCGGGCGATGGCGGTATCCAGCTCGGCCTTTTCGGCAGCCGTCAGCTGTGCCTGCTCTTCCAGTTCCTTCAGTTCGATATCGGCGCGCAGGTTGACCGGGCCAAGCCGGTCGCGCTCGGCGGAGAGCGCATCGAGGCTCTGGGCCAGCGCATCGGCGTCGCCGGGTTCGATGCCGAAACCGAAACGCCCCGGCAGCAGCGGCGGCGGGCACTGGAAACGTTCGCCACAATTGCGTTCCAGCGCCAGCCGCGCCTCGTCCTGGTGCTCGGCCTCGGCACGGGCGCTGGCGCGCAGTTCGCGGGCTTCGGCCACGTCGGCATCGGCAGCGCGGGCCTGCGCGGTGACGCTGTTCACGCTGGTTTCCGCCTGCGCCAGCCGGTCGGCAGCGGCAGCGCGGGTGGCATCGGCCTGTTCGGTGGCGGTCGCCAGCCCGGCCAGATCGGCCACGATGGCGCGGTTGCGGGCGGCGATGCCGGCGCGATCCTCCTCGGCGGCGGCCTTGCGCTGGGCAAGCTCGTCACGCTGGCCAGCGCTGGCGGCGATGCGGCGCTGCCAGTCAGCCTGTTCGCCGGCAATGGCAGCACGGCGGCGTTCGCCAGCATCGGCATCGCGCGCGGCGGTTTCGACAGCGGCGCGGGCGGCGGCGAGCGCGGCGCGGGTGGTCTCGCCATCGCGGCGCGCCGTGGCCAGCGCTTCGGACAGGGCGGAAAGGGCCTCGCTGCCCGGCACGGCGGCGCGGGCGGTTTCGGCCTCTGCCGCCAGACGGGCGCGGTCGGCCTCGGCCTGCGCGGCAGCGGTCTTCAGGCTGGCCTCTTCGCCGGCCGCCCGCGCCGCAGCGGTTTCCGCCTGCGCCAGCCGGCCGCGCGCTTCGGTCAGGGTGCGGGCGGCAATGTCGCGTTTCTGGCGGGCGGTGCGTTCGGCAGTGGCGGCAGCCGTCGCCGCCTCTTCCGCAGCGCGCAGGGCGGCGGCGGCCTTGTCCTGCGCGGCGCTGGCGGCCTGCTTTTCGGCCTCCAGTTCGGCGGCGCGGCGGCGGGCGCGCAACCGCGCGGCGGCGGCATCGGTGCGGCCGCCGCCATCGATCAGCCCATCCCAGCGCCACAATTTGCCATCGCGGCTGACGAGGCGCTGGCCGGGCTTCAGCTGCGCCAGCATGGCGGCATCAGGCGCGCCATCGATCACGCCGATCTGCGCCAGCCGCCGGGCCAGTTCGGGTGGCGCCTGCACGTGATCGGCAATGGCAACCGCGCCGGCGGGCAGCGCCGGATCGTCGGCAGCGCCTGCACCCGCAAACCGCCGGGCCACCTGCGAATCGGCAGGGCCGGCATCCATGTCCTCCCCCAGCGCGGCAGCGAGCGCGGCTTCAAAGCCCGCCGCGACCACCAGCCGGTCGGCAATGCGCGGCCCCTTGCCCTGATCGGCGGCCAGGCGCCGTGCCAATGCCTGCGCTTCGGCCTCCAGGCTGGCCAGCGTCGCCCGCGCCGCCGCCAGCGCAGCAGAGGCCTCACTGCGCGCCGCATCGGCGGCCGGGCGGCCAGCCTCGGCAGCCGCAACCTCGGTCTCGCAGGCAGCAACGTCAGCCTGCGCCCTGGACACTGCTTCCTGAAACTGCGTCACGTCAGGGGCCGGTGCCAGCCGGGCCAACCGATCTGCCAATGCACGCGCTTCGGATTCAGCGCGCATCGCGCGCGCTGTGGCAGCGGATGCCGCATCGGTGGCAGCCCGCGCCGCAGCGGCGGCAGCGGCGTGCGCCGCCATGGCATCGGAAAGACGTGTTTCGGCAGCATTTGCCGCCGTTCCGGCAGCGCTCAGCCGCTCCGCCAGCGCCGGGCGATCCGCCGCCAGCGCCGCCAGCCGCTCTGCCAGCGCCGCCGCTTCAGCCGCCAGCCGCTCCCCGGCGCGGGCTGCATCATCGGCCAGGCTGGCCTCCCGCGCGGCATCACGATCGATGCTGGCCAGGCTGGCCGCGATGGCCGCATCACGCCGGGCGAGTTCCTGCGCTTCGGCCTCCAGCAGGGCCCGGCGCTGGCGCAGCGCCTGGGCGGCCGCCGCGGCTTCGGCCTCGGCCTGGCGCAGGGCCGGCAGGCCGGCACCGGCCTCATCGGCCTGCGCGGTCAGGCTGGCGGCAAGGCGGGTGCGTTCGGCGGCGAGCGTTTCCGCCGCGACCGCCGCCTGCCGGGCCCGTTCACTGGCGGCCACGGCGGCATGCCAGCGCGCGTGCAGCAGTGCCGCCTCACCATGGCGAATCCGGTCGGAAAGGCTGCGATAGCGTTCGGCAGACCGCGCCTGCCGGCGCAGCGTTGCCGCCTGCGTTTCCAGCCCGCGCACCACGTCATCCAGCCGCGCCACATTCGCTTCTGCCGCGCGCAGCCGAATTTCCGCCTCGCGCCGGCGCACGGCCAACCCGGCGATTCCAGCCGCTTCCTCAAGCAGTTGGCGGCGCTCGGCCGGCTTGGCCGCAATGATGGCGCTGATGCGGCCTTGGCCGACGATGGCCGGGCTGTGCGCGCCGGTGGCCGAATCGGCAAACAACAGGCGCACATCCTGGGCGCGTGTGTCCCTGCCATTCAGCCGGTAATCGGAACCCGCGCCGCGCTGGATGCGCCGCTGCACCTCGATCTCTTCGCCAGCGCTGCCCGCCAATGACAGGGTGACAGTGGCAAATTCGCGCGCGGGCCGGGCGGCGGTGCCGGCGAAGATAACGTCGTCCATGCCGCCCGATCGCATCGATTTCGGGCTGGCCTCCCCCATCACCCAGCGCAGGGCTTCGAGCAGGTTGGACTTGCCGCAGCCATTGGGGCCGACAACGCCGGTCAGCCCCGGCTCGATCAGCAGATCTGCCGGTTCAACAAAGGACTTGAAGCCCGCAAGGCGAAGTCGCCTGAACTCCAAGGCTTACCTCAGGGCAGCCTGCAGCTTGGGTTCAAGGTCGGCCCAGGTGAACACGCCTTCCTGCACCGTGCCATTGATGATGAAGCTGGGCGTGCCGGTCAGCTTGTATTCGTTGACCGCCTGGTTCCTGAGATCGTTCACGGCCTTCACCTGCTCCGGATCGGCCAGGCACTGATCGAACTTGGCGCGCGGGATGCCGCGCAGCTTCACATAATCGGCAAGGCCGCCCAGTTCGGCCATGCGGCGGATGGCCTGATCTTCGGGCAGATTGGCAAAGCTCTGCTGATCGGCCTTGGAAATGCGGCTGAACGGCTCGGTCCAGCCGGCCTGATCGGCGTAGAAATTGTCAAGCAGGCCAAAGAACGCTGCCGGGCCCTGGCAGCGCGCCAGCACGGTGGCGGCATAATCCGGGCCGTTCAGGACGAAATTGCGGAATTCATAGGAAACATTGCCGCTGGCGACATATTTGCTCTTGATGGTGGCCGAGGCCGCTTCGTGGAATTCGCGGCAGTGCGGGCAGGTGAGCGAGGCGAATTCGACCAGCTTCACCTTGGCATCGGGGTTGCCCATGCGGATGCCACCTTCGGGCGTTGCCGCCACCACGTCGAACCAGTTCTGCCCGGCAGGGGCCGCGACCGCCGGGCCGGCGGGGGCATCGGCAGCCGGGGTCGCCGTCTTGCTGTCGTTGCAGGCGGCCAGAGCGAGAGCCAGGCCAGAGATCATCAGGAAACGCGACATCATTTCGTCCTCTTGGGGGCGTTGGCGACAGCGGCGGTGAGCAGCGGTTCGAGGCTGGCCCAATCGAACACGGTCTGCATCTTGCCGTTGATCAGGAAACTGGGTGTGCCTTGCAGGCCATGAGTCTGCACGGCATCGCTGCGGATCGCCATCAAGCGGTCGCTGCCGGGCTTGGCTGCGATGCAGGCATCATAACGGGCGCGGGGGATACCAGCGGCGGCGGCAAATTCCGGCAGCTTGCCGGCCACCGCCATGGCCGGGCCCTGCGCGTCGGCGGGGAGGCCCTGGATACGGGTTCGTTCCGATTCGGGGATGGCCATGAACGGGCGCATCAATTCGTCCTGCCGCTTGTAGACGCGGTCGACAAAGGCCCAGGCCTGCGCCGCTGGCTGGCACTGCATCAACAGCCCGGCCATCAGATCGACGCCGTTCAGCGAAAATGGGCGATATTCGTAACTGACCTGGCCCGAAGCGAGCCAGCGCGACTTGATCACCGGCAAACCGGTCTCGTGGAAATGCCGGCAGTGGGGGCAGGTCAGCGATCCGAACTCCACCAGTTTCACCGCGGCGTTGGGATTGCCCATCAGCACCCCGCCCTGCGGCGTGGTCGCCAGCCGGGTCGACCAATCAGCCGGGGCTGCAGCGCGCGGCGACGGCTTGGGCGCAGCAGCCATAACGGGGCCGGCGGCAAGCGCGGCGATGAGCAGGAGGGCGAGAGGACGCATCCCTCTTCTCTAGCGTGAGGCAGGCGGCAGCGCCAAGCCCCCTCACCGGATCTTCGGAATCCCCGTGCTGATGGTCAGCGCTTCCGCCAGCGATTGCAGCGTCGCACGCAGATCGGGATCGGCGATGTCCTTCAGCGTCGAGCGGGCGGATTCGGGCAGCGGACCGGGCACGGGCGGGGGTGGCGGCGGTGGCGCAAGGGTCGTCGCCCCTTGTTCGATGGTGATGCGCGCCACGGCCGCATAGCCCAGGATGCGGTTGGCACGCTCGATGATCTGCGGTTCGACATGGCGCAGCATCGGCGCCAGCGCGCCAGTGGCCGCCACGGCCAGCGTGCCACCATCCTTTTGTCCGCGCGGGAATTTCAGCCGCAGCGGGCGCGAATGGCGGGCATATTGCGGGCCCACGATCTCCCCCCAGCGATCAATCAGCGCACTGTGGGTGAAGCCGAACCGCTTGAAGGCCTGGCCGCCAACATCGCCAACCAGCTCGGCAATCGGTCTCGCGCGCCCCCCGCGCGGTGTTTCCGGCGCAGGTTGCGGCGTTTTGCCAGAGTTTTTCGGCACCGTTTTTCGCATCGCGCTTCCATGCCATAGACGCGGCGTGACCGATAGCTGGCCCCTCACCCTGATCAATTGGTATCGCGCCAACGCGCGCGACCTGCCATGGCGCAACCCGCCCGGCGCGGCCCTGCCTGATGATCCCGACTGGCCCTACCGCGTGTGGCTTTCGGAAGTGATGCTGCAGCAGACGACGACGGTTGCTGCCGCGCCCTATTTCCGCCATTTCACCACGCGCTGGCCCACCGTGGGGGCACTGGCCGCGGCGGCTGACGAGGAGGTGATGCAGGCGTGGGCCGGGTTGGGCTATTATGCCCGTGCCCGCAACCTCCTGGCCTGCGCCCGCGCCGTGGTGGAGCGCCACGGCCGCCGTTTCCCGGCCGACGAGGCGGCCTTGCGTGACCTGCCGGGGGTCGGCGATTACACGGCAGCAGCGGTGGCGGCGTTTGGCTTTGGCCGCGACGCGGTGGTGATCGACGGCAATATCGAGCGTGTTGTCACCCGGCTGTTGGCGATTGCCACCCCCCTGCCCGCGGCGCGGCCCGCCATCCGCGCCGCGCTGGCACCAGTGGTGCCGCAAGGCCAGGCCGGCGATTTCGCGCAAGCCATGATGGATCTGGCGCGGCGCATCTGCACGCCGCGCGGGCCATCGTGCCTGATCTGCCCGCTGTCTGCCGATTGCGCTGCCAATCGCGCCGGCACAGCCGAGATATTCCCGGTGAAGGTTGCGAAGAAAGCCCGGCCCACACGCACGGGGACCGCATGGTGGATCGAGGCCGATGGCCATGTGCTGACCATCGTGCGCCCGGCCAAGGGCCTGCTGGGCGGCATGCGAGCGCTGCCCAGTTGTGGCTGGCGCGGAAGCGGTGAGCCGCCGATGGCGGGCGATTGGCGACGCTTGGGCAGCGTGGCCCATGGCTTCACGCATTTCGAACTGCATCTTTCGGTGGATGCGTTGCGGCTGGCGCGGCGTCCCGCGCTTGATCTGCCCGGAGCGCTATGGTTGCCGCTGGCAGAGATCGAAGCGGCCGGCCTGCCGACTCTGTTTGCCAAGGCGGCGCGGTTGGGGCTTGCCGCCGCGGGGGAAGCCGGGGAGAAAGCGGCATGACGATGTTCCTTGACGTGCCGGCCACCGGCTTCACCGGCAATATCCTCGACCGCGCCGACGAGATCAGGCGCGATACTGCCGGCCTGATCGCCATGCGGGCCCGGCCGGATGCGCGCTGGCTGGTGCTGGATGGGCTGAACCCTGTAGTCAAGCAGGCCGAAGGCGGCCCGCCGGCGATCCTGTGGGCCTATCGTTCCGACATTCCGCACGATGCGCTGTCGATCTTCCTCGGCATGGGTCCCCACGGCCCGCGCTTTGCCGCCGCCGCGCCATCGGACGAGCTGGTTGCCGATTTCGGCGGCAAGGTACTGGATGCCCGCGCTGCCGGCAGCCTGCTGCCCGCCCCCGAAGCGGCCATCGTGGCGCAGGCGCGATCGATCATCGACTGGCACCAGCGTCACGGCTTTTGCGCGGTGTGCGGTGCCAAGACCGAACTGGCCAAGGCCGGCTATGCCCGCCAGTGCCAGGGGTGCAAGGCCGAGCATTTTCCACGCGTTGATCCGGTGGTGATCATGCTGGCGGTGAAGGACGGACACGCCCTGATCGGCCGTCAGCCGCGGTTTCCCAAACGGTTCTTGTCGGCGCTGGCGGGTTTTGTCGAACCGGGCGAAAGCCTGGAGGAGGCCGTTCGCCGCGAACTGTGGGAAGAGGCCGGCATCACGACGAAGCGTGTGCGCTATCTCGCCAGCCAGCCCTGGCCCTTCCCGTCCAGCCTGATGATCGCCGCCTTTGCCGAAGCCGAAGGGTTCGAGGTGCGGCTGGACGAGGAAGAACTGGAAGAGGTGCGCTGGGTGACGAAGGACGAGGTGCGCGCCGCGCTGGCCGGCACCGGCGATTTCCTGGCGCCTCCACCGATGGCGATCGCCCACACGCTGCTGAAGGCGTGGGTGGACGAGGCCTAGGCCACGGTCACGCCATCTCGGCCGCCGCCACCAGCGCCGTCGCCTCCTCCGGCGGCATCGGGCGACCGAACAGATAGCCCTGCACCTGCGTGCAGCCAAGTTCGCGGCACAGTTCGAAGGCGGCGCGGGTTTCCGTGCCTTCCGCCGTTGTCTTCATGTCGAGACTGGCGGCCATGCGGACGATGGCCTGAATGATGGCGCTGGCTTCATCGCCCATTGCCACCGCGCGATTGACGAAGCTGCGATCGATCTTGATGCGGCTGAAACTGGCCTTCTGCAGCGTGCCCAGCGCCGAATAGCCGGTGCCGAAATCATCAAGCGCAAAGCTGACACCCATCGCTGTCAGCCGCGCCAGCACATCGATCACCGCCGGCTTGTCGGCCAGGAACAGGCTTTCGGTGATTTCCAGTTCCAGCCGGCCGGGATCGACCCCGTGACGGGCAAGCGTGTCGGCAATCAGATCGGGTAGGCCGGGAACCTCCACCTGCACAGCCGACAGGTTGATCGCCACCCGCACATGGTCCGGCCAGTGCGCCGCCCACGCCACGGCTTGATCGATCACCCAAGCGCCGATCGGGACGATCAGGCCGGTTTCTTCGGCCAGCGGAATGAAATCCAGCGGCGACACCAGCCCCATTTCGGGATGATCCCAGCGCAGCAGCGCCTCGAACGCGGTGATGCGCTCGTCGCCGGAATCCACCACCGGCTGGAACATCAGGCGCAGCTGATTGCGGGCCAGCGCCTCTGACAGGTCGGCCTCAAGCTTGCGGCGTTCTTCGGCGGCCGCGGCCATTTCCGGCGCAAATCGGCAGGCGGCACCGCGCCCCTGTTCCTTGACGCGATAGAGCGCGAGATCGGCGCATTTCAGCAGCGCTTCGGGCGTGATCGCATCGTGCGGCGCGAGCGCCCAGCCCACCGACGCGCCGACGATCGCCGAGCCCTTGCCGCTCTCTTCCCCCAGCGGAAAGGCACGCGCCATGTCGGTTACCACCCGTTCGGCCAGCCTGGCCGCGCGTTCGGCATTGGCTTCGGGCAGCACGATGGCGAATTCATCACCACCCAGCCGGGCGATGGTGGCGCCATCCTTCAGCATTCCTTTCACCAGCGCCTGCAGCCGCTGGGCGACCTGGCGCAGCAGCAGATCGCCGGCGCCGTGACCAAAGCAATCATTCACCGCCTTGAAGCGATCGAGATCGACGAACAGCAGGGCCGCCGGCCGCCCCGACAGACAGGCCCGCTCCACCACCTCGTCAAGCGATTCGCGGAACAGGCTGCGATTGGCCAGCCCGGTGAGCGGATCGAAGCGCGCCAATTGCGCGATGCGTTCCTGGCTGCGGCGCACCTCCGTCACATCGCGGCCCACGCCGCGGAAGCCGGTGAAATTGCCCGCCATGTCCTGCTTGGGGGTGCCCGACAGCGCCCACCACCTCAGATCACGCCCCAGCGGCACCGGCACGACCAGGTCGCGGAACGGTTGCTGCCCCGTCAGCGCATGGGCAAGCGCGGCTGCCGACGCGCCGCCCTGCACCGGATCAAGCAGTGCCAGCAGCGGCTGACCCAACAGTTCGCTGCGTTGGCGGCGGGCCACATCGGCAAAACGCGGCGTGACATGGGTCAGGCAGCCGCGCCCATCGAGTTCGAGCAGCCAGTCCGATCCATTCGATTCATACTCGTTGAGCAGCAGGCGCACCACCTCGCCCTGTTCCGACAGATCGGCCTCGCTCTTCAACCGCGCCATGGTGTGATAGGTGGTCACCAGCGCGGAACGCTGCTTGATCATCACGAAACTGATCAGCCCCATCAGCACCAGCGGGTGATGAAGCGGCGCACCTGCCGGCAGCGCTGCCACCATGCCGCCGGCGATCAGCAGCAGCACCAATGCCACGGCGGCCGGCATGGTGGCCGCCCCGTTCGATACCGCACCCATGAACAGCATCGAAACCAGCATCAGCATCGCCTGGCCATCAGCAGGCTGGGCCGGCACCAGTGCCATCATCAGCCCGACCCAGCACATTGCCAGCCCGGCGATTTCTGCGGTGACCCGCCAGAATTCGGCCTGTCCCACCGGCCGCCCACCATCATCGGCGCGGCGGCTGACGACACGCAGGGTCCAGATCGCCACCAGCAGGGTCATGCCAAGCAGCCATGGTGCCATCGCCGAAAATGCCACCGTGCTGCCGAACACGCCCAGCACCGCAAGCATGTTGAGGACCAGCACCGTCAGGTTGAAGGGCACGTTGCGATTGAGCTGGCCCAGCTGCCGGGCGCGCACTTCGGCCCAGAAACCGGTTTCGGTCTGGGCCAGCCCCAGCACCTGGCGCCAGCCAAGATCGCGCACCATCTGCACCGGTGGCCTGAGCATCGCGGTCATTCATGCGCCTTTTGCAAGAGAGACTGTCGGCAGCAGCAACGGCGGCGGTCGCGACGTCTTGAATCAGGGGCGGAATGCGGCTTGGCATTTGGGCATTTGTTCCATAATTGTTCACGGATGACCCTGCCGGCCCCTCTTGATTCTGCCGATGCCACGCCGCCGTGGCTGGCTGGCCTGAATCCACCGCAGCGCGACGCCGTGCTCACCACTGAAGGCCCGGTGCTGATCCTTGCCGGGGCCGGCACCGGCAAGACCAAGGCGCTGACGGCGCGACTGGCGCACATCCTGTTCAGCCGGCTGGCGTGGCCATCGGAAATCCTGGCGGTCACCTTCACCAACAAGGCGGCGCGCGAGATGCGCCACCGTACCGAGCTGCTGCTGGGGCCAATGGCGGAAGGCTTGCCGTGGCTGGGCACGTTTCACGCCCTCGCCGCGAAGATGCTGCGACGTCATGCCGGGCTGGTGGGATTGAACCCGCAGTTCACCATCCTTGATACCGATGATCAGCTGCGCCTGCTGAAACAGGTGGTGGCCGAAGCCGGGCTGGATGAAAAACGCTGGCCGGCCAAGCAGCTGGCCGGGCTCATCGATCGCTGGAAGAACAAGGGGCAGCTGCCGGCGGACGTGCCATCAGGCGAAAGCTTTGCCTATGCCGATGGCGCCAATGGCGGCGGTGCCGGGCTCTATGCCCGCTATCAGCAGCGGCTGATCAGCCTCAATGCCTGCGATTTCGGCGATCTGCTGCTGCACATGCTCACCATCTTCCGCCAGCACGCCGACGTGCAGGCCGAATATCAGCGCCGGTTCAAATATGTGATGGTGGACGAGTATCAGGACACCAATTCGGCGCAATATCAGTGGCTGAAGGCGCTGGTGGGGCCAGCGCGCAACATCGCCTGCGTGGGCGACGATGATCAGTCGATCTACAGCTGGCGCGGGGCCGAAGTGGCCAATATCCTGCGGTTCGAAGCGGATTTCCCCGGCGCGAAGTTGATCAAGCTGGAACAGAATTACCGCTCCACACCGCATATCCTGGCGGCTGCCAATGCCCTGATCGGCAACAACCGTGGTCGGCTGGGCAAGGCGCTGTTCACCACCCACGCCGATGGCGAGAAAGTGGAAGTGACATCAGTGTGGGACGGGCCCGAGGAAGCCCGGCTCGTGGGCGACGAGGCCGAACGACTGGCCCGCGAAGGCGCCTCGTTGAACGACATGGCGATCTTGGTTCGCGCCCAGTTCCAGACCCGCCTGTTCGAAGATCGCTTCATCGCCATCGGCCTGCCTTATCGCATTGTTGGCGGCTTCCGTTTCTATGAGCGGGCGGAAGTGCGCGATGCCCTGGCCTATCTGCGGCTGGTGCAATCCCCTGACGATGCGTTGGCATTCGAACGGATCATCAACGTGCCGAAACGCGGCCTTGGCGACAAGGCGATGGCCAGCATGCACGCCGCCGCGCGCCGACTGGGCGTGTCACTCCCGCGTGCGGCAGCCGCGTTGGTGGAGGAGGACGTGCTGACCCCGGCAGCCCGCCGGGCCGTGAAGAGCTTCCTCACCGATCTGGCCCGCTGGCGTGATCAGGCCGGCAGCATCAGCCACGCCGAGCTGGCCGAGATCGTGCTGGAGGAATCGGGCTATGTCGCGATGTGGCAGGCCGACAAGTCGACCGAAGCCGATGGCCGCATCGAGAATTTGAAGGAACTGGTGCGGGCGATGGGCGATTATCCCAGCCTGACCGCCTTCCTGGAACATGTCGCGCTGGTGATGGACAATGACGCCGCCAACGACGACGACAAGATCACCATCATGACGCTCCACGCCGCCAAGGGACTGGAGTTTGATCATGTCTTCCTGCCCGGATGGGAAGAGGGCGTGTTTCCCAGCCAGCGCGCCCTGGATGAAGGCGGCACCAGCGCGCTGGAGGAAGAGCGCCGGCTGGCCTATGTCGGCATCACGCGGGCGCGGCGGCGATCGCACATCATCAATGCCGCTAACCGGCAGGTCTATGGCCAGTGGACGGCCGCACTGCCCAGCCGCTTCATCGCCGAGCTGCCCGCTGATCATCTGACCATGCGATCGACGATGAGCGGCGGGCCCAGCCTGTGGCGCGCGGCGCTGGATGGCGGTGATCCCTTTGCTCATGTCGGGCGCGGCACCGGGCGCGGGCCAGGCTGGGATCGCGCCTCGACATCAGGGGGTTTTGGCCGTGATTTCGGCCCGCGCAGCGCCGCGCCGCCCCGAGAAGCGCGGGTAAGCGCGGTGTCGCTGGCCCCCAATCCGTCATTCCGGCGCGGCGCGCGGGTGTTTCACGCCAAGTTCGGCGAAGGCACCGTGTTCCACGTCGATGGCAACAAACTGGAGATCGATTTCGCCGCCGCCGGCCGCAAGCGCGTGCTCGATAGTTTCGTGACCCTCAAAGAGGCCTGATATCGCGCCCGGTCAGCGCGCCCATCAACTCGCGGAACACCCTCGGCGTCAGGAACAACAGGCCAACGGAGGCAAGGGCGATGCACTGCACCATTGGCCAGTGCAGATATTCCTGGGCGAAGAAGAAGGTGCCGACCAGCGCATAGCCGTTGAAGCGCGCAAACAGCGACAGCGCCGCGGCGATCGCCGCCCATTGCCAGCCGAGGCCGAGGCTCCAGCCGGTCCACGCCAGCATCAGTTGCGCGATGCCAACGCCGCACAACACGATGGCAACCGCATATCCCGGAAATTGACGCAAACGCCCCATGGGTTTGCAAGTTACCATTGCTGAGGCTGCCCCGCAATTGCGGCGGCATTGCCGTCGGCACGCACCCTTTCTATGGATGGCCTTGTGCCAACGATCCCCGCCCCACTGCTGATCCGCGATTATCGCGCCTTTTGGGTGGCGCGGTTTTTTGCCACCATCGCCGGGCTGATGCTGGTGGTGGTGATCGGCTGGCAGGTCTACGATATCGCCCGCGCCACCATGACCCGCGATGAAGCCGCTTTCCTGCTTGGCATGATCGGGCTGGCGCAGTTCCTGCCGCTGTTCTGTCTGGCGCTGGTGGTGGGCGTGATCGCCGATCGCGTTGACCGGCGATACATTGCCCGCGCGGCTGTCGCGCTCGAGGTCGGCTGTGCTGCCGTGCTCGGTGCGCTGGCGCTGGCAGGTGCCGTGCCGCTGGCGGCATTGTTCGTGGTGGCGGCCCTGCTGGGTGTCGCCCGCGCCTTCCAGGGCCCGTCGATGGCAGCGCTGGCCCCCAATCTGGTCCCGCGCGAATTGCTGCCACAGGCGATTGCCCTGAACAGCATCAGTTGGCAGGCCGGTGCGGTGATCGGCCCGCCGCTGGGCGCCTTCCTGTATGCCGTCTCGCCAGCAACGCCCTATGTCGTTGCCGCGGTGCTGTTCGCGGTCACGCTGGTCTGCCTGATGATCATCCGCCCGGTGCCGCGCCCCGCGCCGTCAACGCTGACGCCATGGCGCAGTCTGGTTGAAGGCATCGCCTATGTCCGGCACAACCGGGTGCTGTTGGGCGCGATCAGCCTTGATCTGTTTGCGGTGCTGCTGGGCGGGGCGACGGCGATGCTGCCGGTCTATGCCCGCGATGTGCTCCATGTCGGTGTCGAAGGCCTTGGGCCGCTGCGCGCCGCGCCGTCGCTGGGCGCGGTGATGATGGCGGTGCTGCTGGCCAGCCGGCCATTGAAGCGCCACGTCGGCCCGGTGATGTTTGCCAGCGTTGCGGTGTTCGGGCTGGCCACCGCCGTCTTTGGCCTTTCCACCTCCTACCCGCTTTCGGTGGTCGCGCTGATCGTCCTGGGGGCGGCCGACGCCGTCTCGGTCTTCGTGCGCGGCAGCCTCATACAGCTCCACACACCCGACGACATGCGTGGCCGGGTCAGCAGCGTTTCCGGCCTGTTCATTTCCGCCAGCAACGAGCTGGGCGAACTGGAATCGGGACTTGCCGCACGGTACATCGGGACCGTGCCGGCGGTGGTGGCCGGCGGCATTGGCGCCATCATCGTCACCGGCCTGTGGGCCTGGCGCTTCCCGCAGCTTCGCAGCGCCGACCGGTTCGAAACGCAGAAGCCGGCCTGAGCCGCGCCCAAGATTTTCCGCCGTTGGCGCAGGCGGGCAACAGGCCTACAAAAGACCCAACGCAAGAAGAGGTGCCGCCATGAAGGCCAACAACATTCTCGCAACCATCGGCAACACTCCGCACGTGCGCGTGGCAAGACTGTTCCCGGATGCCGAGGTGTGGATCAAATCCGAACGCGGCAATCCCGGCGGATCGATCAAGGACCGCATTGCACTGGCCATGATCGAGGCGGCAGAGGCCGATGGCACGCTGAAGCCCGGCGGCATCATCGTTGAACCGACCAGCGGCAACACCGGCATCGGCCTTGCCATGGTGGCGGCGGTGAAGGGCTACAAGCTGGTGCTGGTCATGCCTGAATCCATGTCGATCGAGCGGCGGCGGCTGATGCTGGCCTATGGTGCCACATTCGATCTGACGCCGCGCGAAAAGGGCATGAACGGTGCCATCGCCCGCGCGCTGGAAATCGTCGCCAGCACGCCCAATGCCTGGATGCCGCAACAGTTCGAAAATCCCGCCAATATCGCCGTGCACGTGAAGACCACGGCAGAGGAAATCTTCGCCGATTTCGCCGATGCCCCGCCGCATGCGATCGTCACGGGCGTCGGCACGGGTGGCCACATCACCGGCGTGGCGCAAGCGTTGAAAGGCCGCTGGCCCGACCTCAAGGTCTTCGCGGTCGAGCCGGCAGCATCGCCGGTGATTTCGGGCGGCGCCCCAAGCCCGCACCCGATCCAGGGCATTGGCGCCGGCTTCATCCCCAAGAATCTCGATGTCGCGATCCTCGACGGGGTGGTGCAGGTCGACGCCAATGATGCCAAGGCCTGGGCGCTGCGATCCGCCAGGGAAGAAGGCATGCTGGTCGGCATCTCGTCGGGCGCGACGCTGGCCGCCATCGCCACCAAGCTGAAGGAACTACCCGCCGGCGCCCGCATGCTCGGATTCAATTACGACACTGGCGAGCGTTACCTGTCGGTGCCGGAATTCCTGCCGGGCTGAGCAGGAACGGCCTCCACCACGACGATTTCGGGGGCCACGCCCAGTCGCACCGGCACGATCGAGGTACCGATGCCGGCGGAGACCACCATCTGCTGGCCGGCTTGATTGCGGAACAGGCCGCGGCGATGGCGTTCGTAGAAATCATCCAGCCGCGGCCAGCCCAACAGGCTGATCTGGCCGCCATGGGTGTGCCCGGCGAGCAGCAGACCCACGCGCGGCGGCAACTTTGCCCAAAGATCGGGTTCGTGGACCAGTGCGATCACCGGCTTGTCTGCCCGCGCCAAGGCCGTTGCCGCCCACACGCCTGCCACCGGGCGTTGGCCAATGGCGAGATCGTCGCTGCCCACGATCTGCACGGGCCCGGCGTCGACAATCTGGCCTGACAGAAGCCTCAACCCGAACCGCGCCATCACCCAGCGGATCCAATAGGGGCTGTCGTGATTGCCCGGTACGCTGAACACGCCCAGCGGCGCGCGCAGTTGGGTCAACGGACGCAGCGCATCCTCCAGCCGCATCGGCGGATCCCAGATCTTGCTGCTGTGAAAGTCGCCGGTGATCACCACCAGATCGGGACGGAGCGCGTTGACCTGCGCGACGATCCGCTGCAATCGCACCTGCGGCATGTCCCAGTTGCTGCCGTGCAGGTCCGAAAGATGCACGATGCGCAGCGGGCGCTGCAATCCCGCCAGTTCGACACGATAGCGCGTGACGACGGGATCGCGGATGGCACCAAGCCAGCCGGCCCAGCCGAACGCGATTGCCAGCCCCAGCAGTGCTGCCAGCAGCCGTTTCAAAGCCGCGCCTTGTTTTCCTTGTCCTCGGCCAGAAACGCCTTGAACGGGTTGATTTTTTCCACGGCACCACCGGCTGCCACCCGCCGGATCTGCTGATAATACCAGGATTGGGCGGCAAAGCCGTTGATGGTGCGGACCAGCTTGAACGGCGATCCGGGGCCAAGCCAGCCCGGCCCGATCGCCAGCCGGTCCTCGAACCGCGGCAACGCTTCGATATGGCCATCAAGCAGTTCGGCAACGCAATCGGGATCGGCGCACAGCGGGCGGCCGACGCCCACCATGGCAATGCCGCTGGCCAACGCATCGTCCATCGCGTCCAGGCTGCGGAAGCCGCCGGTGACCAGCAGCGGCGGCGTGCGCGCTGCCATCAGCGCTTTCGCCATCTGCACGAAATAGGCTTCGCGGGCGCGCGTCGATTGCTGCTTCGGCTCCTCGCGCGGGGTCAGGCCTTCCATGTCCATCATCGCCGGCTGTTCATAGGTGCCGCCCGACAATTCCAGGCAATCAACGCCCAGATCGGCCAGCCAGCCGGCCACGGTCAGGCATTCGTCGAAGGCAAAGCCGCCCTTCTGGAAATCGGCGCTGTTCAGCTTTACCGCGACGGTGAAATCGCTGCCGACGGCGGCGCGGGTGGCCTTGACGGTTTCAGTGAGGAACCGCGCGCGGTTTTCCAGGCTGCCGCCCCATTCGTCGCGCCGCAGATTGGCGAGCGGTGAGAGGAACTGGCTGATCAGGTAACCATGGGCGGCGTGGACCTGCACGCCGGTGAAGCCCGCTTCCCGCGCCACCACGGCGGCATGGGCAAAGCGGGCGATCAGCTCTTCGATCTCGATCCCGGTCAGCGGGTGCGGCACGCCGAACTGCCCGCCCGGCAGGGCCAGCGGCACCGCCGACGGCGCGCGCGGGTGCGGGTTCACCACCTTCTGGGTCTGGCGGCCAGCGTGGCTGATCTGCACCCAGGCCTGGGTGTCGCCGCTGGTGGCAGCAGCGGCAAAACGCTGCCATGCCGCCTTGCCCTCGGCGTTCAAAGGGCCATCGACGATGACATTCCCTGGCCGTTCCAGATGGCCGCGATCGACGATGACATTGCCGGTGATCAGCAGGCCGCAGCCGCGGTTCGCCCAGCGGCGATAGAGCGTTTCATGCGCCGCATTGGGCAGGCCATCGCGAAACGCCAGCCCCTCCGTCATCGCCGCTTTGGCGATGCGGTTGCGGAATGTCTGGCCGTTGGGAAGCGTGAGCGTGTCGTTGACGGCTGGCATGGCGGACCCCTGTTTGCTGGCAGGGTGCCGTGCGCGGGGGGATGGCGCAACCCCTCCCCCCCGGCGCGGGTTCACGCCGCCTTTTTCGCCGCCATGGCGTAGAAGCTGTCCCCACGCGCCGCCATGTCGCGCAGCAGCTGCGGCGGGGCAAAGCGTTCGCCGTGGCGCTGGGCCAGGCGATCAAGCGTGACGACGACATTGGCGATGCCCACCGTGTCCATGTGGCTGAACGGCCCGCCGGTGAACGGCGCAAAGCCCCAGCCGAAAATGGCACCCAGATCGCCATCCTGCGGGGTTTCCAGCACGCCTTCGGCAAAGCAGCGCGCGCATTCGACCAACTGGCGATAGAGCAGCCGCTCCTTCACTTCATCGGCCGAGGGCTGATCGGCCGCCAGGCCGCCCGCCACGGTTGCCGCCAGCTCCGGCCACAGATGCTTCTTGCCGCCGTCTGGATAGACATAGAAGCCCTTGGCATTCTTGCGCCCCTGGCGGCCCAGTTCATACATCTTAGTGATCACGGCTTCGGCCGGGCCGGGCTTGTAGGCATCGCCCAGATCGGCCTTGGTCTGCTGGCCAACCTTGTAGCTGAGATCGAGGCCGACTTCGTCGTTCACGGCGAGCGGGCCCACCGGCATGCCCATCTGCTTGCCCACATTTTCGATCAGTGCCGGTACCGTGCCTTCACCCAGCAGCGCCAGACCTTCCTGCACATAGGTGCCAAAGCAGCGCGAGGTGTAGAAGCCGCGGCTGTCATTCACCACGATCGGCGTCTTGCGGATCTGGGCGACATAATCCAGCGCCTTGGCGATCGCCGCAGCGCCGGTCTTCTTGCCGACGATGATTTCCACCAGCGGCATCTTTTCCACCGGCGAGAAGAAGTGGATGCCGATGAAATTCTCCGGCTTGTCCCACGCTTCGGCAAGGCCCGTGATCGGCAGGGTGGAGGTGTTGGAGCCGAAGATCACGTCCGGGCCCAGCACGGCCTGCGTCTGCTTCGTCACATTGGCCTTGATCTCGCGGGTTTCGAACACCGCTTCGATGACAAGGTCGCAGCCGGCGAGGTCTTCATATTTCGTGGTCGGGTGGATGCGATCCAGGATGGCCTGCGCCTTGTCGGCCGCCATCTTCTTCTTGGCCAGCCGGTCAGCCGTGTACTGCTTGCCCTTCTCGGCGGCTTCCTGCGTGGTATCGAGCAGCACCACCTCGATGCCGGCCTGGGCCGAGACCATGGCGATACCGGCGCCCATCAGGCCGGCGCCAAGCATGGCGACCTTCTTCGTCGGGGCAGGCGCAACGTCCTTCGGGCGACGCGCGCCCTTTTCGGCGGCCTGTTTCGACACGAACAGGCTGCGGATCATGTTGCCGGCCTGCGGATCGGCGACGACCTTGGCAAAATACTTGGATTCGATGCGGATGGCGGTGTCCATCGGCACCTGCACGCCTTCATAGACCGCCGACAATATGGCGCGCGGCGCGTTCATGTTGTCGCCGGCATTGACGTGCGTCATCGCGTTGCCGCCGACGAACATCTGCGCAAAGGCGGGGTTGAGCGCCGTCGCCGGGCCACCCGGCATCTTGAAGCTCTTGGCATCCCACGGCTGCACGCCGCCATTGGGGTTGGCCTTCACCCAGGCCTTGGCGGTCTCGATGATCTGGTCGGCCGGAACAACCGCCTGCGCGACGCCAAAGCCCAGCGCTTCCTGTGGGCTCATGTTTTTGCCCTGGAGGAGGTACATCAGGGCCGGCTGGATGCCCATCAGGCGCGGCAGGCGCTGGGTGCCGCCCGCCCCCGGGAACAGGCCGACCATGATTTCCGGCAGGCCCAGCGTGATCTTCGGATTGTCGGCAATGACGCGGTAATGGCAGGCCAGCACGAATTCGAGGCCGCCACCCAGCGCCAGGCCATTGACCGCGGCTGCCACCGGCTTGCCGCAGGTTTCCAGATCGCGCAGCAGCTTGTTCAGCGTGAAGACGCCGTCGAACAGCGCCGCCATCTTGCTCTTGCCTTCCGGGGCGGCACCACCGCCGAACAGGGCGCCCATGCCCTTCAGATCAGCCCCAGCCATGAAGCCGCTGGCCTTGCCACTGGTCAGCACGGCGCCCTTCACGGCGTCGTCGGTCTTCAACCGTTCGATGGCGGCGGCCAGATCGGCCTGCACTTCCGGCGTGATGACGTTCATCGACTGGCCGGGCACGTCGATGGTGAGGAGGAGGATGCCATCGGCATCGAGTTCGGTGCGGATTGCGGTGGTCATGTCATTCCGTTCCTTCTTTCGTCGTCATCCCGGCGAAGGCCGGGATCCATCTCCCCAAGGTCGCGCCAGAGGCTGCGTATGGGCGGTGGGCCCGGCGTTAGCCGGGGTGACGTGTTGATCAGACGCGTTCGATGATGGTCCCGGTGCCCATGCCGGCGCCGACGCACAGGTTGACGAGGGCGGTGCCCTTGCCGGTGCGCTCAAGCTCATCGAGCACGGTGCCCAGGATCATCGCGCCTGTGGCACCCAGCGGGTGGCCCATGGCGATGGCGCCGCCGTTCACGTTGATCTTGTCGTGCGGGATGTTCAGCGCCTGCATGAAGCGCAGCACGACCGACGCAAACGCCTCGTTCAGTTCGAACAGGTCGATATCGTCCTTGGTCATGCCGGCGCGCTGCAGCACCTTGTTGGCAACGAATTCGGGGCCGGTCAGCATGATCATCGGTTCCGAACCGATCGAAGCCATGGCGCGGATGCGGGCGCGCGGCTTCAGGCCGTATTTCTCGCCGATTTCCTTGTTGCCAATGAGGATGGCGGCGGCGCCGTCAACGATGCCCGACGAATTGCCGCCGTGGTGGACGTGGTTGATCTTCTCCACCTCCGGGTAGCGCATCAGGGCGATGGCATCAAAGCCGGGCATCTGCTCACCGATGGCCTGGAAGGCCGGGGCAAGACCGCCCAGCGACTGCATATCGGTGCCAGGGCGCATATGCTCGTCATGGGCGAGCACGACCTCGCCGATCACGTCCTTCACGGGCACGATGCTGTTCTTGAAGCGGCCTTCCGCCCAGGCCTGCGCGGCGCGGCGCTGCGATTCCATCGCATAGGCATCCACGTCGTTGCGGCTGAAGCCGTACTTGGTGGCGATCAGGTCGGCGCCGATGCCCTGCGGGGCGAAATAGGTCTTGAAGGCAACCGCCGGGTCCATTGCCCAGGCCGCGCCATCGCTGCCCATCGGCACGCGGCTCATCGATTCCACGCCGCCGCCGATGGCGAACATGGCTTCGCCGGTCATCACCTTGGCGGCAGCCATGTTGGTGGCTTCCAGGCCCGAAGCGCAGAAGCGATTGATCTGCACGCCGGCCGTGGTTTCGGCATAATCGGCGTTGAGCACGGCCACGCGGGCGATGTCGCTGCCCTGTTCGCCCACCGGGGAGACGCAGCCGAGCACCACGTCGTCCACGTCAGCAGTGTCGATGCCGGTGCGGTCGCGCACGGCCTGCAGCACCTGGGTCGCGAGCTGGATCGGGGTGATCTCGTGCAGCTTGCCGTCCTTGCGGCCCTTGCCGCGCGGCGTGCGGACGGCGTCGTAGATATAGGCTTCGGTCATGGTCGTTCCTCCGGGGGAAAGTCTCAAAACATCTCGGCGGGCATTGCCATCACGGTGTCGGCGCCGGCTTCCAGCTGCGCCTTCAGGCTGGCGGTTTCCGGCAGCACGCGGGCGGCAAAGAAACGCGCCGTCATCAATTTGGCGTTGAAGAAATCGGGATCGGCGGTGCCGGCATCCAGCGCGGCCAGCGAAGCACTGGCCATCTTCAGCCACATATGACCCAGCGCGACATGGCCCATCATCCGCATGAAGGCGGTGGCGCCAGCGCCCGCATTGTCCGGGTTGGCCATGCCGTTCTGCAGCAGCCACATCACGCTGGCCTGCAGATCGCCCAGCGCCTTGCCCAGCGGCTGCGCGATGAAGGCCAACCGCTCATCGGTCGCGGCCGCAATGTCACCGCCCACCAGCGCTGCCCAAGCCTGGGTGCCGCGCCCACCCTTGCTGCCCAGCTTGCGGCCTACAAGGTCCAGCGCCTGGATGCCGTTGGTGCCTTCATAGATCATGGCGATACGGGCATCGCGCACGAACTGGTCCATGCCCCATTCGGCGATATAGCCATGGCCGCCCAGCACCTGCTGGCAGTTGGTGGCAACTTCATAACCGCGATCGGTGCCATAGCCCTTGATGACGGGGGTGAGCAGGCTGATCAGGTCGTCGGCCATCTGCCGCTCGGCCTCGTCGGGGGCCTTGCGCGACAGGTCGACCCGAATCGCGCCCCACAGCACCAGCGCGCGCATCCCCTCCGTGAAGGCACGCGCATCAAGCAGCATACGGCGCACATCGGGGTGGACGATGATCGGATCGGCCTTGCCTTCCGGGTTCTTCGCCCCGGTCAGACTGCGGCCCTGCAGGCGCCCTTTCGCGTAGTCGACAGCGTTCTGATAGGCGGCGTCGGCCTGCGCCAGGCCCTGGATGCCCACGCCCAGCCGCGCCGCGTTCATCATGATGAACATGGCGGCGAGGCCCTTCATCTCCTCGCCCAGCATGTACCCGGTGGCGCCATCATAATTCATCACGCAGGTGGCGTTGGCGTGGATGCCCATCTTGTGTTCGATGGAACCGCAGCTGACGGCATTGCGCGCGCCGATGCGGCCATCGTCGTTCACGATGAACTTGGGCACGATGAACAGGCTGATGCCCTTGACGCTGTCCGGCGCGCCCGGCGTCTTGGCCAGCACGAGGTGGACGATGTTTTCCGAAAGGTCGTGCTCGCCAGCCGAGATGAAGATCTTGGTGCCGGTGATGGCCCAGGTGCCATCGGCGTTCGGCTCGGCGCGGGTGCGGATGAGCCCTAGATCGGTGCCGCAGTGCGGCTCGGTCAGGTTCATGGTGCCGGTCCAGCGGCCCTCCACCATCGGCGGCAGCCACTTGGCTTTCTGCTCCGGCGAACCGACAACCTCGATCGCCGCCTGCGCGCCTTCTGACAGGCCGGGATACATACCGAACGCCATATTGGACGCAGCAATGAACTCCTGCAGCACCGCGCCGATCGTATAGGGCAGGCCCTGCCCGCCATGGTGCGGATCGGCAATCAGCCCGCCCCAGCCGCCATCGCAGAACGCCTTGTAGGCCGCCTTGAAGCCGTCGGGCGTCGTCACACTGCCATCGGCATGGCGCATGCAGCCCTGGCGGTCACCCGGCAGATTGAGCGGCGCCAGCACTTCGGCGCAGAACTTGCCGCCCTCGTTCAGCACGGCTTCGACGAGGTCAGGCGAGACGCTTTCGAACCCCGGCACATTGCCGTGGTTGTAGAGACCGGCAACGGCGTCGAGCACGAACAACGTGTCTTTCACCGGGGCGCGATAGGCGGGCATCGGTCAGGCTTTCATCGATTGTTCGACCACGTCGCAGAATTGCTGCAGCTCGTGGATGGTGGCGTCGATATCGGCGCGCTGCTCTTCCAGCAGAGCAATGCGCGCACGGCATTTTTCCAGCGTGACGCGCTTTTGCGTCAGGCGGTGATCGCCCACGTCATACAGGTCGATCATCTCGCGGATCTCGGCCAGGCTGAAGCCGACATTCTTGGCGCGCAGGATCCACGCCAGCCGGGCGCGATCCCGGCGCGAATAGATGCGGTTCTGCCCCTGCCGCTCCGGCGCGATCAGGCCCTGGTCTTCATAGAAACGGATGGCCCGCGGCGTGATATTGAAGCTGAGCGCCAGTTCGGTGATCGAAAAATGGCTGGCATCACCGGCCGCCGGCGGCGCGGGCGCCGTGGCGAAAGCATGCAGCAGTGCTGCGGGCGACTCATCGGGGCGGGTAGCCTCAGCCGGATTGCTCATGGATCAAGGGCTAGTTGACGTTTACGTAAAGGTCAAGTCGACGCCTGCATCTTGCCCCCCTGACGCGTCTGGAGGCATGGATTGTCGGGATTTCTGACATCCGCGACGACGACCGCGAATGGCAGAACAAAGACGTCACTATTTTTCAGTATGTTACGTAAACACCCTGCGATGGCATGATTGTTGCTTTGCATTGCTCGTCGTTTCTGTTGAGCAATCGAGGAAAATGCCATGCGTATCGTTCTTGCGGCACTCGCCGTTCTTGCAGCCGTCCCTGCGTCGGCCGCAACGCTTCTCACCAGCAGCGCTGGCTATACCGGCCCTTCGCTCGATCTGACGGCTTTCCCCGGCTTCTACACCTTTACCGCCGGCCCGGTGTCCCTGCCGAACGGGATCACCTACACGTCCACATCGCCAGGCAGCGTGCTGGGCACCGGCGGTTACGGTCTCAACGACAATGGTGTCATGAACACCACCCGCATCATTGGCACCAACAGCGGCAGTGACGTGGTCACCCTCACCTTTGCCAATCCGGTCGCGGCTTTCGGGGCGGGCATGAACTATGCCGTCATTGGCGGCAACCCGGTTGGCAACGCGCCGGTGATTTCGGCCTTTGATGCTGGTGGCGGCCTGATCGCCAGCTTCAATCTGGAAACTCTGGCTCCGATCCGGTCAGGCGGCGCCAATGAATTTCTGCTGTTTCGTGGCATCAATGGCAACGGCACGTTGATCAAGAGCTTCACGATGTCGGGCGGTTTCCTGATTGCCGGTGAAACCTTCACCAGCGCCGTGGTTCCGGAACCGGCCAGTTGGGCGATGCTGATCGCCGGCTTTGGTCTGACGGGCGCGGCCATGCGTCGCCGCCGCGCCGCCATCGCCTGATCACGCGACGGCGCACAACCTGCGGCCCGGGCCTTGCGGTCCGGGCCGCTTTGCGTTTCAGCTTACCGTCGCGGCGAGGGCCCGATTGTCGTGGCGGAAGACACCAGGCCCGCTTTGCGCTGCCAGCGCGAGGATGGCTGCAGCAACCGTCTTGGCCGGCAAGCTGCTCAGGGCGCGCGGCAGGAACCTGTCCATCAGCGGCGCGGCCCACTGCAGCAAGCGTTCGACCGGGCGGCGTTCGGCCCGCGGGCCGATGAGGAGGCCGGGTTGGAGGATGTCGAGGCGAGGGAAGGCCATCCGCTCGAGCGCCGCCTCCACCTCCCCCTTGGTGCGCGGGTAGAGCAGCCGGGCGTTGGGGTTGGCGCCGACTGACGATACCAGGATAAAGTGGGTGACGCCGGCGGCTTTTGCAGCGCGGGCGAAAGCGAGGACGGCGTCGTGATCGACGGCGCGGAAGGCGGCATCGCTGCCGGCCTTGGCGCGGGTGGTGCCGAGCGCGCAAATGGCGACCCGGGCTTCGGGCAGCGGCGGCAGATCGTCGAAATCAGCCACAACGCCGGGGGTGCCGGGAATGGGGCGGCGGGTAACGGGAATGATCGCCATGTCCCCGCGCAACTTGAGCACCAGCCCGCCGACCAGCCCGGTGGCGCCGGCGAGCAGCACTCTCACGGTTCAACCCAGAGTTCGCGGATCCCGTTGAAGGCGGCCGAAATGTTGCGTTCGATGGGGTCGCCGGTGAGCGCCAGGTTCGGGAAACGCGCAAACAATCGGGTGAGCGCGATCTCGGCCTCCGCACGGGCCAGCGGCGCGCCCAGGCAGAAATGGATGCCGCCGCCAAAGGCAAAATGCGTCTTGTCCGCCCGGTCAATGTCGAAGGTGAGCGGATTAGCGTGCAGCGCCGGGTCCTGCCCGGCCGCCATCAGGAAGGTCGTCACCGCCTCACCGGCGCGCACCGGGCAGCCGCCGATCTCGCGCGGTTCCAGCGGAATGCGAAGCGATTGCACCACCGGCGGGTCGAGCCGCAGCGTCTCCTCGATGGCGTTGGCCATGCGGGCCGGGTCGGCCTTCACCTTTGCCAGCTGGTCCGGATGGCGCAGCAGGGCAAGCACGCAATTGCCGATCAGATCGGTCGTCGTCAGATTGCCGGCCAACAGCAGCAAATTGCACATGGTGACGATCTCTTGCGTCGTCAGCCGGTCGCCGCCGTCGCTGGCAGCGATCATGGCACTGATCAGGTCGTCGCGGGGGCTGGCGCGCCGTTCGGCAATGGCGCGCTCGAAATAGGCGCTCAGTTCGTCGGCATTGGCTTTCAGAGCCTCGAGATATTCGGGTGTGCGGATCGGCGAGAAGACATTGGCGAGGCCCTTCGACCAGCGGCGGAAATCGCCACGGTCGGCCGCGTCGACGCCCAGCATCAGCGCAATCACGGTGATCGGCAGCGGCGAGGCGAAATCCTCGATGATGTCGAACTTCTCCTGCCCGGCCACGGCGTCGAGCAGATCATCAGCCACGGTCTCCACCTGCGGCCGCACCGCTTCGATGGCGCGGGCGTTGAAGGCGTGAGTGACCAGCCGGCGCAGGCGAGCGTGTTCGGGATCGTCGAGCACCAGCATCGAACGCGGCGCCTCGCGGTCTTGCATCGTCGCCAGCCTCTGCACGATGGTATCAGGCGCGGCGTTGCGCTGATCCACCGACAGGCTGCGATCCTTCAGCACTGCCGCCACGTCGGCGGCGCGGGTCAGCAATACGCGCCCCAGCTGCCTGTCAGTGTGAACCGGATCGGCCGCCCGCAGCGCATCGAACCGCTCGTGCGGGCGGTTGCGGAACACCTCGTCGAACACGGTCACTTCAAGGCCGGTTGGCACGCTCATCGTCCATCCCCCACCATCACCAGCCGGCCACCCTCCAGACGGCGGTAGAAACAGTCCTGCCGGCCGGTGTGGCACGCCGGCCCGGCAGGCTCCACCACCAGCAGCAGGCAATCCTGATCACAGTCGACCCGGATTTCGACGACACGCTGCACCGCGCCCGATGTGGCGCCCTTGTGCCACAGCTCCCGCCGGCTGCGGCTCCAGTAATGCGCCTCGCCGGTGGCCAGCGTCGCCGCCAGCGCATCGGCGTTCATGTGGGCCACCATCAGCACGGCGCCGCTGCCGGCATCGACTGCCACCGCCGTCAGCAGGCCATCAGCACCCCATTTCGGGCGGAATTCCAGCGTCTCGTCCACGGGTGCGCTCATGTGACACTTTCATCATGACGAAGGGGGGCGACAAACCCCCAGCCTGCCCCTATATGGCCCGCCATCTGCCGAATGACAAAGGCCGCCCACATGGACCAGATGCTCACCACCGATCCGTGGGAAGATGATCATCTCCACGAAGAATGCGGCGTGTTCGGCGTCTACGGCGCCGAAGGTGCCGCCGCCGTGGTCGCGCTCGGCCTGCACGCCTTGCAGCACCGGGGCCAGGAAGCCGCCGGCATCACCAGTTTCGACGGCAGGGAGTTCCACACCCACCGCGCCATGGGCCATGTGGCCGGCAATTTCGACAATGACGCGGTGATCAACAAGCTGAAGGGCGAGATCGCCATCGGCCACAATCGCTATTCGACGACGGGCGAGACGGCGCTCAGGAACGTGCAGCCGCTGTTTGCCGAGCTGGCGTCAGGCGGTTTTTCGGTCGCCCACAACGGCAATATTTCCAATGCCGCCACCCTGCGCCGCGAACTGGTGCGGCGCGGCGCCATCTTCCAGTCGACCAGCGATACCGAGGTGATCATCCACCTCGTCGCCACCTCGTCCTACCGCACACTGCTTGATCGCTTCATCGATGCCCTGAAGCGGGTGGAAGGTGCGTACAGCCTGATCTGCCTGACCGCCGAAGGCATGCTGGCCTGCCGCGATCCACTCGGCATCCGGCCGCTGGTGCTGGGGCGTCTCGGCGATTCCTACATCCTCGCCTCCGAAACCGTCGCGCTCGACATGGTGGGCGCCACCTTCCTGCGCTCGGTGGAGCCGGGCGAACTGATCATCATCACCAACCGAGGTCTGCGTTCCATCCGCCCGTTCGCGCCGGTGCGCGCACGGCCCTGCATCTTCGAGCATGTCTATTTCAGCCGGCCCGATTCGATGATGGACGGCAGCAGCGTCTATGAAGTCCGCAAGCGGATCGGCGCCGAACTCGCCCGCGAAAACCCGGTGGAGGCCGACATGGTGGTGCCCGTGCCTGACAGCGGCGTGCCCGGTGCCATCGGATACGCGCAGGAAAGCGGCATCCCGTTCGAACTCGGCATCATCCGCAGCCACTATATCGGTCGCACCTTCATCCAGCCGGGGGATCAGATCCGCAACCTGGGTGTGAAGCTGAAGCACAATGCCAACCGGGCGCTGATCGCTGGCAAGCGGATCGTGCTGATCGACGATTCGATCGTGCGCGGCACCACCAGCGTGAAGATCGTGCAGATGCTGCGCGAAGCCGGCGCGGAGGAAGTGCACATGCGGATCGCCAGTCCGCCGACGCGGCACAGCTGCTTCTATGGCGTCGACACGCCGGAACGCTCCAAGCTTTTGGCGGCGCAGATGGATATCGAGCGGATGCGCGATTACATCAAGGTTGACAGCCTGTCCTTCCTGTCGATCGACGGCCTGTATCGTGCCGTCGGCGAACCCACCCGTGACGAGGCCGCCCCGCAATATTGCGACGCCTGCTTCACCGGCGACTACCCGACCCGCCTGACCGATCAGGAAGATGCGGAAGTGCCGGACCAGCTGACCCTTCTTGCCGAACGAGTCATCTGAGCGGCACGCGGCAAGCCTGCCCCTGCCCGCCCTGCCCACCCTCTCAAGGCCCACGCATGACTGACGTTACGACCAAGAAACTTGCCCTCGTCACCGGCGCCAGCCGCGGCATCGGAGCGGCGACGGCAGAAATGCTGGCGCGCGAGGGCTGGCACGTGATCATCACGGCGCGCACGGAGGCCGGCCTGCAGGAGGTGGATGACCGCATCCATAAGGCCGGCGGCACCGCCACCATCGCGCCGTTCGATCTGACCGATAGTGATGCGATCGACCGGCTGGGCAACGCCATCGGCGCGCGCTGGGGCCGGCTTGATGCGCTGATCCTGAACGCGGCACAGCTGGGCACGCTGGCGCCGGTTCCCCACCTCAGCCTGAAGGAATGGGACACGCTGGTCGCGGTCAACCTCACTGCCAACATGCGCCTGATCCGCGCGCTTGATCCGTGGCTGCGCCAGGCGGCAGCCGGGCACGTGGTTGCCGTCACCTCGTCGGTGGGCAGCACGCCGCGCGCTTATTGGGGCGGCTACGCGGCGACCAAGGCGGCGCTGGAAAATCTTGTGATGACCTATGGCGAGGAGGTGAAGAACATCTCCCCGATCCGCACCCACATCATCGATCCGGGGGCCACCCGCACCATCATGCGCGCCCGCGCCTATCCGGGCGAAGATCCGCAGCGCCTGAAGCCGCCGGAAGACGCGGCGCGGCTGATCCTGGACGTGCTGGCCTGACTTCCGTCAGGCAGCGCGGCGGGTCTTGCGGAATTTTTCGAGCTTCTTCAGCAGCATGTCACGCTTCAGCTTGCTGAGGTGATCGATGAACAGCACGCCATTCAGATGGTCCATCTCGTGCTGCAGGCAGGTGGCGAGGAGGCCATCGATCTTCTCGTCGTGCGCTTTGCCATTCTCGTCCAGCCATTTGACCTGAATTTCGGCCGGGCGCAGCACATCGGCAAACATCTCCGGCACCGACAGGCAGCCTTCCTGATAGACTGACAATTCGTCCGACGCCCAGATGATCTCCGGGTTGATGAACACCCGCGGTTCCTTCACGCGCTTGATGTCCTCCGGCTTGGCATCCTCCGGCGTGTCGTCGGCTTCCGGCTGCAGGTCGATCACCAGAATCCGCTCCGGCACCCCAACCTGGATTGCCGCCAGCCCGATGCCCGGCGCGTCATACATCGTCTCGAACATGTCGGCGATCAGCGTGCGATGCGCGTCGGTCACCGCGGCGACGGGCGTGCTGATCTGCTTCAGGCGCGGATCGGGCGTTTCGATGATGGGGAGGATGGCCATGCCGCGGAGGTATGGCCGAGGGGGGCCGGCGTCAAGGGTCGTCCCCAACAAGAAAGGGCGGCCCGTCTGGACCGCCCTTCCTGTCTGCAACGGCGTTTGCCTCAGAACATGGTTCGCAGCGTGATACCGTAAGTGCGCGGTTCACCCGGGAAGGCGATGAACATGCCGTTGGCGTTCGGTGCAAAGCCGCGCGCCACCTGACGGAAGGTCGCCCCGCCCTGCAGCGGCGCATCGGCCGAGACCTGGGCATAGGTGGTGTTCAGCAGGTTCTGCGCCCACAGCTCGACGCCCCAGAGGCGGTCCTTGCCATAGAGGCCGACGCGGGCGTTCATCACGCTGAAGCCGGGCTCTTCCTTTTCGAAATCGAGATCGGAACCAGTGTTGAATTCCGACATGTAGCGATAATCGACATAGAAGAGCGCCGACATGTTGGCACCAACCGGCGGGGTCCATGCCGCGCTGGCGGTCACCACATAAGGCGAGGCGTTGGACAGCGGCTGGCCCGGCAACTGGAACAGGGTCGGCGCCAGGCTGGAGCCATTGGTGCCAGTCAGGTTCTTCGCATAACGGGTGTCGGCATAGGTGAAGCCGGCCGAGACCGCGAGGTTGCGGACCGGGTACATGAAGGCTTCGAGTTCGACACCCTGCGAGGTCAGGCCCGGGCGGGTGCGGTTCGCGGCGCACGCCGAATTGCCGGCGGTCACGTCGGTATCGCGACCACCCAGGTCATCCTTGCAGCTGGCGACGTTCGACACTTCGAAGTTGACGCCGTTGAAGGTGTTGAGCTGGAAATTGCTGAACTGCTGCAGGAAGATGGCAGCGTTGAGCTTGAAGCCCTTGAAGTCGAGCTTGGCGCCGATTTCATAGGCGTCAACGTCTTCGGCATTGAAGGCCAGATCGCTGGCGCGCGGGTTGTTTGCCACCAGCGCCGAGGTGTCGAGGTTGAAGCCGCCGGCCTTGTAACCGCGCGAGAACGAGGCGTAGGTCATCACCTCGCGGGTCGGCTTCCAGGTCAGCACGGCGGTGCCGGTGACACGGTCTTCATTGATGGTGGCACCCGGTGCGGTGCGGGCAAAGCCGGGACCGGCGGTGCCGTTGATCACGCACGGCAGGTTGGCCAGCGACGCCAGCGGCGAGGCGCGCACGGCGGCGCAGAAATTGGCGTTCGAAGCAAAGCGCGTGTCCAGATACTTGCGCTCGTTGGTGTAACGCAGGCCAACGGTCAGCAGCAGCGTATCCGGGACGAGCTGGATCACGTTGTGGGTGAAGAAGGCATAGTTGCGGCTGCGCTGGCGGAATTCGTTCTGGATGACACCCGTGCCATTCATCAGGTTCTGGCCAGCCGGCGTCACGTAACCGATCTGCGAGGCCACGTTGTAGAAGCCGCCGCGCGTATCGACCGGACGACCGGGAATCAGGCCACCCTGGCCCGACAGCGCGGCAATCTGGGCACCCGTGGCGCCGCCGATGGCGCTGGCAAGGCCAGCGGCCAGCGGCCGATTGAAGCAGCTGACATCCGCAGTGTTGATCAGGCCCATCTGGCCGGTGGCACGGGCGAACGTATCGGCCAGCACGCAGTTGGCATAACGCTCGTAATCATTGCCGTATTTGATGTCGTCATCGGCCGACAGGATTTCATCGGCGTAATAGCCGCCCACCAGCCAGTCCAGCCGATCGTTGAACAGCTTGCCCTGCAGGCGCAGTTCTTGGGTGAAGGTGCTGAACTTGCGATCCTGATCGCGGCGGCGGAGGATATCGAGACTGTTGAAATCGGCGTCCTGCGCTGCCTTGTTCTTGAATTCGCGATAGGCGGTGATGGAGGTGATGGTGGTGCTGCCCACCGTCCAGTTCACTTCGCCCGACAGGCCCCAATCGCGGGTGCGCTGGAAATAGCCTTCGCCCGGCGTCAGCGCGGTTTCGCGGATGAAACGGTCACCATTGGTCGCCACCGGGATGCGGCCACCCAGGCTACGCACGATGCTGGCAATGCTGTTCGGCGTCTGCACCACGTTGCCCTGGGCGTCGCGCACCAGGTTCTGCGTCGGCAGGAACACAGCGCCGCAGCATTCCTCGTCCTTGCTGTTGTAATCGCCGATGATGCGGATCGACAGGTCGTCGGTCGGCTTGGCGAGCAGCTGGCCGCGAAGCAGCCAGCGATCGCGGTTGGCAAGATCGCGGCCCGACACGACATCGCGCAGGAAGCCATCGCGCTTGTTGTAGAGGCCGTCCACGCGGAACATCAGCTTTTCGCCAGCGATCGGCCCGGTGACGCCGCCCTGAAAGCGGATATTGTCATAATTGCCATAGGTGACTTCGGCGATGCCGCCGAATTCCGGCTTGGGCATGGCCGTGGTGATGTTGAGCAGACCGGCCGATGCGTTGCGGCCGAACAATGTGCCCTGCGGGCCGCGCAGCACTTCGATGCGCTCCAGTTCGCCAAGGTCGGTCAGGCCCACCCCGGTGCGGCTGCGATAAACGCCGTCGATGAACACGGCGACCGAGCTTTCAAGGCCAGGGTTTTCACCCACCGTGCCGACGCCGCGGATGCGGGCGGCGCCGTTGGATTCGTTGGTGGCCGACGACACCAGCAGCGACGGGGCGAGCTGGTTGAGCTGGCGGATGTCGGTGCCGCCACTGTTGCGAAGGGCATCCATCGACACGGCGGTGACGGCGATCGGAATGTCGGACAGCGCTTCGGCACGGCGGGTGGCGGTAACGATGATCTCGGCCGGTTCGGCGGCATCGTCCTGCGCGGTCTGGGCGGGTTCAGGAGCCGCCTGCTGGGCGGTGGCGGCAACGGTCGGAACGATCAGGGCAGCGGCAGAGGCAAGCAGGAACAGGCGCATCAAGAAACTCCCAAGGAACGGCAGGGCGGACGGCGATTTGACGCTCTTTTTTCCGCTCGGGCGCCGCTGCTAACCCAATGGTCCAGTTCACGGAAGTGCAACATTGGCGGGCCTGCAATCGCCGCCACGTGTGTTGCATTGCTGTCACACCACGAAACACAGGTTGGCAGCCGGCGGCGGCGCAGGCAGTCTGCGGCCACACGAACAAGGGGAGAGTCCACGATGAACCGTCTGGCAGGCAAGGTGGCGCTGATCACCGGCGCGGCGCAGGGCCTGGGCGAGGCGATGGCGCGGCGCATGGCCGAAGAGGGCGCGCGACTGGTGCTGACCGACATCAATGAGGCCGGAGTGAAGGCGGTTGCGGCCAGCATCGGCGATGCCGCCGTAGCCTGCCGTCACGACGTCACCAGCGCCGACGACTGGGCCGCCGCCGTTGCCTTTGCCGAGGAAAAATGGGGCGGGTTCAACGTGCTGGTCAACAACGCCGGGATCGCGGCGGGATCGACGGTGGAAGCCACCGATTTCGACACGTGGAAGCGCGTCCACTCCATTGATCTGGACAGCGTGTTCCTGGGCTGCAAGCTCAGCCTGCCGACCATGGCCAAAACAGTGCGCGACACGAATGTGCGCGGCAGCATCATCAACATATCCAGCATTGCCGGCGTGATCGCCGCGCACAATTCCGCTGCCTACAACAGCGCCAAGGCCGCCGTGCGCCACCTGACCAAGAGCGTGGCGCTGCACTGCGCCAAGCAGCAATACCGCATCACCTGCAACAGCATCCACCCGGTGTTCATCGACACGCCGATCCTGGATGGCATCACCAGCGCGATGGGCCGCGAGGCCGGGCTGGCCAAGCTGGGCCGCCAGATCCCGCTGGGCGCGGTGGGGGAGCCGGACGATATCGCCTGGGCCGCCGTCTATCTGGCCAGCGACGAAGCCAAGATGGTCACCGGCCATGGGCTTTACGTCGATGGCGGGATCAGCGCGATGTAACCGTCGCCGCCCTTTCCGCCTGGCGCCATTCGTTTTACGCGACGGCGCATTTGCGATATGGGCGCGGCGATGACGAATCCCGCCCCTCACGACGCTGCCCACCCGGTCGAGGCCCACCCGGCCGAAGCAATGCCCATCCCCGGCCCGTCCGACCCGATGGTCGCACCGCGCAAGGCGCCGGCGCGCGCCGATGGCAAGCGCCCGCTGATCGGCTTGTCAAAGGCGCAGCTGCGCGAGGTGCTGGCCGAGGTTGGCGTACCGGAAAAGCAGCTGAAGATGCGGGCCAGCCAGGTTTGGCACTGGCTGTATCACCGCGGCGTGACCGAGATTTCGGCGATGGCCAACATCGCCAAGGATACGCGCGCCCTGCTCGACGAACATTTCGTCGTCGGCCGCCCTGAGGTGGTGACGGCGCAAGTGTCGAGCGACGGCACCCGCAAGTGGCTGCTGCGCTTTGGCGATGGCGAGGAAGCCGAATGTGTGTTCATTCCCGATGCGTGGCGCGGCACCTTGTGCGTGTCGAGCCAGGTCGGCTGCACGCTGAACTGCCGGTTTTGCCACACCGGCACCATGAAGCTGGTCCGCAATCTGACCCCGGCCGAAATCGTCGGCCAGGTGATGCTGGCGCGCGATGCGCTGGGCGAATGGCCGAACGGCACCGCCAGCCTGCCGGCCCTGCCCGACACCGACGATGATGACGATGACCGGCCCTATTTCCCCGGCCTTGCCAACGCCGGCAGCAATTACACGCCCGAAGGCCGCATGCTCACCAACATCGTAATGATGGGCATGGGCGAGCCGCTCTACAATTTCGACAATGTCAGCCAGGCGCTGCAGATCGTCATGGATGGCGACGGGCTGGGCCTGTCCAAGCGGCGCATCACGCTTTCGACCAGCGGCGTGGTGCCGATGATGGAACGCTGCGGCAAGGAAATCGGCGTCAACCTCGCCGTCTCTCTGCACGCCGTCACCAAGGACATCCGCGACGAGATCGTGCCGATCAACAAGAAATACGGCATCGAGCAGCTGCTGCAGGCTTGCGCCGATTATCCCGGTGCCAACAACGCCCGCCGCATCACGTTCGAATATGTGATGCTGAAGGACAAGAACGACAGCGACGAGGACGCGCGCGAGCTGGTCCGCCTGATCCGCAAGTACAAGCTGCCGGCCAAGGTCAACCTGATCCCCTTCAACCCGTGGCCGGGCAGCATCTACGAATGCTCGTCGGACGAGCGCATCCGTGCGTTTTCCGACATCATCTTCAAGGCTGGAATCTCCGCCCCCGTACGCACCCCGCGCGGCCGGGACATCATGGCGGCGTGCGGCCAGCTGAAGTCGGCGTCGGAAAAGATCAGCCGGGCGGAACTCGACCGGCGCGCGGCCGAGAAGGAACTGGGCTGGGTCGACCCGGCCTAAGCCGCCCCACCCGGCAACGCCCGTTCCATCGCTCCCATGTAATCGCGCGTCAGGGGCAGCGTGTCGCGGCGCTTGATCATCTGGATCTGCACGTTCATGTGGCCATCATTGGCAAAGGCGCACCAGGCCGCGGCCAGATAGAACATCCACATCCGGTAAAATCGCGCATCGTGGATGGCGGTGATGGCCGCCTCCTGCGCGGCGCAACGGTCGTACCAGGCCTTCAGCGTGAGGGCATAATGCAGGCGCAGCACTTCGATATCGCTGATCCACAGCCAGGCACGCTCGACGGCCGGGACAATCTGTGACAGCGCCGGGGCATAGCCGCCGGGGAAGATATATTTTGCCGTCCACGGATCGGTCGCGCCCGGCCCGTCGGCGCGGGCAATGGTGTGGAGCAGGGCGACGCCGTCGGGCGCCAGCAGACGTTCCACCGTGTCAAAGAACTGCTGATAATGCGGCAGGCCGACATGTTCGAACATGCCCACCGACACGATCCGATCAAACTGCCCGGTGACGGCCCGATAGTCGATCAGCTGGAAATCGACGCCTGAAATGCCCTGCCGCGCCGTTTCCTTGCGCGCATAGTCCAGTTGCGCCTGCGACAGCGTGATCCCCGTCACCTGCGCGCCCGATACCCTGGCCAGATAGCGCGCCAGCCCGCCCCAGCCGCAGCCGATGTCGAGCACCTTCTGCCCCGGCTTCAGGTCAAGCTTGGCGGCGATATGGGCCAGCTTTGCTTCCTGCGCTGCCTCCAGCGTGGTGATGCCAGGTGCCCAATAGGCGCAGCTGTACTGCCGGTGCGGATCAAGAAACAGATCATACAGCCGGTCATCCAGATCATAGTGGTGGGCGACGTTGCGGCGGGAACGGCGCTCGAAATTGATGCCGTCCCACCACGCCGCGATCCGCGCCTGCCGCCACAGCGCAAAGCGCACCGGATTGTCGCGGCTCCAGCGCAGGTTGAAGGTGACGAGATCGAGGAGCGCGAGGATGTCGCCCGCCTCCATCACCAGCCGCCCGTCCATGAACGCCTCCCCCGCGCCCAGCGGCGGGTTCAGCGCGATGGCGCGGGCGGCGGCGTTGTCGGCAATGCGGATGTGAACCGGCGCGCGGTCGGGATCGGGCTGGCCATAGCGCCGCTCACGGCCCGTCGGATCGACGACGATCAACTCGCCCGATCGGATCACCCGCCGCAACAGTCGATCGAGCGCCCACATCGCGCCAGCGTGACAAGCGTGGCGCGAGCGTCAAGTCGCGGGAAACCCGGATGCGGCGATCAGTCCGGCGCGCGCGCCACGCTGACCATGGCCGGGCGCAGCAGGCGGTCCCGGATGGTCCAGCCGCTGGCCAGTTCAGCCACGACGCTGCCCGCCGGCGCATCGCTGGGCACTTCCAGCATGGCTTGGTGGCGGTTGGGATCCAGCGCCTCGCCCGGCGTGATGTCGATGCGGTTGATGCCCTGCCGGCCAAAGATCGCCAGCAGTTCGCGCTCCGTCGCCTCGATACCGGCGCGGACGTTGTCAAAGCCATCGGCCGGCAGCGCGGCCACGGCGCGGCGCAGATTTTCCGCCACCGCCAGCATGTCGCGGGCAAAGCCGGTCACGGCATATTGGGTCGCCTCGGCCTTGTCGCGCTCCAGCCGGCGGCGGGTGTTTTCCAGATCGGCCATCGCGCGCAGCACGCGATCCTTCAGCTCGGCGATCTCCTGGTCCTTGGCCAGCAGCGCCTCGGCCAGGTCGATCTCGGCGGCGGGTTCTTCGGGGGTGTCGGTAACGTCTGTCATGATACCAGTCTGCTGAGGGTTCGTGCGGTGTAGTCCACCATGGGGATGACACGCGCATAGTTCAACCGCGTCGGCCCGATAACCCCCACGACGCCGATGACGCGGCCATCAGTGCCGCGATAGGGCGCGGCGATCACGCTGGAGCCTGACAGCGAGAACAGCCGCGATTCCGCGCCAATGAAGATGCGCGCCGCCTCGGCACCGCGCGCCCGATCGAGCAGCCGGATCAGCTCGGCCTTGTCCTCAAGATCGTCGAGCAGCTGGCGCACGCGGTCGATGTCCACCTCGCCTTCGACCAGATTGGCCTGGCCGCGCACGATCAGCACGGGCCGCGCGGTCGCATCGGCCGACCATGCCGCCAGCCCCGCGGCCACCGCCGACCTTGTCAGCGCATCCAGCGTGGCACGATCGCGGCTGATTTCCCCTTCCAGCCGCGCCATCGCCTCGGCCAGCGTCAACCCGGCCAGCCGCGCGGTGATATAATTGGTCGCCGCTTCCAGCGTGGCCGGCGTGACGCCTGGCGGCAGATCCAGCAGGCGGTTTTCAACGCTGCCATCCTGGCCCACCAGCACCACCAGCACGCGCCCCGGCGACAATGGCACAAAACTGACCTGCCGTATCACCAGTTCGCGCGCCGGAACCATCACCAACCCGGCACAGTGCGACAGGCCCGACAGCGCAGCGGTGGTGCGGCTCAATGCCTCTTCTATCGCCACACCCGGCGCGAGGCCCGCCTCCAGCGCCGCGCGCTCGTCCTCCGACGGTTCGGCGGCCTGCATCATGCCGTCGACGAACATCCTGAGGCCGAGTTCGGTCGGCAGGCGGCCGGCGGACGTGTGCGGCGCGGCCAGCAGGCCCAGCTCCTCAAGGTCCTGCATGACATTGCGGATCGACGCCGGCGACAGGCCCAGCCCGCCGCCCTTGGCCAGCGTGCGGCTGCCGACCGGCGCGCCCGACGCCAGATAGGCATCGACGATCTGGCGAAAAATCTCGCGGGCGCGGTCAGTCAGGTCGGCCAACGCCAGGGTCGTCTGGGGCGTCTGCTGCATGGATCCTATCTATGGCCGCGCGCGTGCGGGTGCAATGGGCGCTTCCCTTCGCGCGCGCCGCGCCATAAGGCCAACGCAACACTCATGCGAAAGGCTTGCCTCATGCGCCCCTCCGGCCGCGCTCCCGATCAGATGCGGGACATCACCATGATCCCGGGCTTTTCCGCCCATGCCGAAGGCTCGTGCCTGGTCAAGTTCGGCAACACCCATGTGCTGGTGACGGCCAGCGTGGAAGACCGGGTGCCGCCGTTCCTGCGCGGCAAGGGCCAGGGCTGGGTAACGGCCGAATATGGCATGCTGCCGCGCGCCACCCACACCCGCGGCGGCCGCGAAGCCGCCAAGGGCAAGCAATCGGGTCGCACGCAGGAAATCCAGCGCCTGATCGGTCGCAGCTTGCGTGCCGTCACCGATCTCGGCCTGCTGGGCGAACGCCAGATCACGCTGGATTGCGACGTGATCCAGGCTGATGGCGGCACCCGCACCGCGGCCATTTCCGGCGCCTGGGTCGCCCTGCGCCTTGCCATCGACCATATCCACAAGGCGACGCCGCTGGCCGGTGATCCGCTCAGCCTCCAGGTCGCGGCGATCAGCTGTGGCATCTACAACGGCACGCCGGTGCTTGATCTGGATTATGTCGAGGACAGTTCCGCCGGCACTGACGCCAATTTCGTGCTGACCAACCAAGCCGGCATCGTCGAGGTGCAGGGCACCGCCGAAGGCGAACCGTTCGACGAGGAAGCGCTGCTCCGCCTGCTCCGCCTGGCCCGCATCGGCTGCAACCAGGTGTTTGCAGCGCAGCTGCAGGCCGTGGGCCGGTGAGGAGCCTCCAGCCCGGCCGGCTGGTGCTGGCGACCCACAATCCCGGCAAGGTGGTCGAGCTGGCCGAACTGCTGAACCCGCACGGCCTCGACGTGGTGTCGGCGGGTGACATGGGCCTGCCCGAGCCCGACGAGACCGAGACGACATTCATCGGCAACGCCCGCCTGAAGGCGCTGGCTGCCGCCACCGCCAGCGGCCTGCCCGCCATTGCCGACGACAGCGGGCTGTGCGTGGATGCGCTCGGCGGCGCACCCGGCATCTATTCCGCGCGCTGGGCCGGGCCGGGGAAGGATTTCAGCGTCGCCATGGCGCAGGTGAATGACAAACTGGGCGACAAGCCCCGCACCGCCCATTTCATCTGCGCGCTGTGCGTGGCCTGGCCCGACGGCCATACCGAGGTGGTGGAAGGCCGCGTGGACGGCACGCTGGTCTGGCCACCGCGCGGGGCCAATGGCTTTGGCTATGACCCGATGTTCCTGATGGACGGCAAGGCGGCCACCTATGGCGAGATGCCGCGCGCCGAAAAGGAAGCCGACAACCACCGGGCGCGGGCCTTTTCGCAACTGGTCGCGCTGCTGCCGCCGGTGGTGGGGTGATGGCAGGCGACCCGGTCGCGCTCTACGTCCACTGGCCGTTCTGCGTCACCAAATGCCCCTATTGCGATTTCAACAGCCATGTCCGCGAATCCGTTGACCAGGCCCAGTGGCGGGCCGGTCTGCTTGCCGATCTCGCCTTTGAAGCCGCGCGCCTGCCTGGTCGCCAGCTGGCCAGCATCTTTTTTGGCGGCGGCACCCCCAGCCTGATGCCACCGGAGACTGTCGCAGCGATCATCGAAGCCGCCTGCCAGCATTGGACGCCGGAAGCCGGCCTGGAAATCACGCTGGAAGCCAACCCGTCGAGCGTGGAGGCCAGCCGCTTTGCCGGCTTTGCTGCCGCCGGGGTCAATCGCCTGTCGTTGGGCGTGCAGGCGCTCGACGATGAAGCGCTGAAGCTGCTGGGCCGCCCACATGATGTCGCCGCAGCGCTGGCGGCGCTCGATGTGGCACAAGCGACGTTTGGCCGGGTGAGCTTCGACCTCATCTATGACCGGCCGGGCATGACACGTGAAAGCTGGGCAGCCGAACTCGGCCGCGCATTGGGTTTCGGCACCACGCACCTGTCCCTCTACCAGCTCACCATCGAACCCGGCACGCGCTTTGCCGCGCTTCACGCCCGCGGCCAGCTGGTGCTGCCTGACGAGGACACCAGCGCCGACCTGTTCGCGATGACACAGGATCTGACGGCGGCCGCCGGTATCCCGGCCTATGAAATTTCAAACCACGCCGCGCCGGGCATGGAGAGCCGCCACAACCTCACCTATTGGCGCTATGGCGATTATGCCGGCATCGGCCCCGGCGCGCATGGCCGCCGCGACGGCGTCGCCACCCTGCGGCGCAAGAAGCCGGAACAGTGGCTGGCCGGTGTCACCGACCATGGTCACGGCATGGAAAGCGAAACGCCGCTGTCGGTGGCGGAGCGCACGTCGGAAGCGCTGGTGATGGGGCTGCGTCTTGCAGAAGGCCTCGATGCGGCGCGGTTCGCAGCGCGCAGCGGCGTTGCGCTTGCCGATGCCTTGAAGCCCGACGCCGTGACCCGGCTGGTTGAACAAGGCCTGCTCCACAGCGACGCGCGCGGCATCCGCCTCACGTCTGCCGGCTGGCCGCTCGCCAACGCCATCCTTGCCGAAATCGCGCGTTAGAAACTCGCCGGTGCCGGCGACACCACCCCGGTGCCGATCTGGTCAACCTCCAGCGCCCGTTCCGCGACGCCGGCAGCGGTGAAACGGAACGCGCCATCGATGCCGGCGAAGCCATCGCGCGCCAGAAATGCCGCGCGCGGGAAGGGCTGACCCAGCGGCCAGCGCGCAGCGAGGCTGTGGGCCAGCAGCACCGCGTCATAACCCAGCGAGGCCAGCCGCGACGGGTTGCTGCCATGCTTGGCGCGATAGCGTGTCGCCAGGCTGTTGAAGCGCGCATCGGCCACCGTGGCATAGAGCGCGCCCTTCAGCGCCGGCACCCGCGCCAGGCCGGGTTCGTTGTTCCACAATTCGGTGCCCAGGATCACCACCTGCCCCGGTGCCGCGCCATAGCGCGCCAGCGAGGGCAGGAAGCGCGCTGCGGCTGCGCCCGAATCGGCGATCAGCAGGCCCTGGAATGGCACCGGGGCCAGCGCACCCGCCACCCGCGCCACCGTGCCATCGGCGCGGATCTGCGGTTTGCCGCTGGCGCGCACGCGCGCATCATAGTTGGTGACCTGCGCCGCCGCGGCTGCCAGCTTGGCGGGGTCGCGGGCATAGGTGACGATGGCCGTGGACTTGCCGCCGGCATCATTCACCGCCTTCACAAAGGCCAGCTGGGCGCGCTGGCCATAGGCACCCTGCGGCACCAGCGCGGCAAAACGCTCGATCCCCCGGCTCCGGGCATAGGCGACGACACGGCCAATGGCGGCACCGGGCTGGAAGCCCATGACGAACACATCACCGCCCGCCACCCCGGCATCGTTGGAAAAGCTGAGGATCGGCACCGGGCGGCCCGCCACAGCCGTCGTCACCGCCGGCACGTCGCTGGCCAGCAGCGGCCCAAGGATCAGGCCGGCACCTGCCGCCATCGCCTTGGCAGCCGCCTCGCCAGCGCCTGGCCCGGTGTCAAACACCTCCATCTGCACCTGGGGCTTGCCCAGATCGGTCAGTGCCAGCGCCGCGGCATTGGCAATCGATTCGCCCACGGCCGCATTGGGGCCGGTGATCGGCACCAGCAGCGCCACCTTGTTCAGTTTCGCGACCGGCAGCGGCGCTGGCGCCGGCGCAACCACGGTCGGCGGCGGCGGCGCGCTGACGGTGGGGGCCGTTCGTTGCGGGGCCGAACATGCGGCCACCAGCACGCTGGTGCCGATCAGGCCCACGCGAAGCACTTGCCACAGCGACGCAACCCGGCTCTTGATGGCCATGTGAACGAACACCCTTCCTGCGATCCCGATGCCGGCGCCAGCGCCAGCCTTGCACCGGGGCTTTACATCGTTGCAACGCCGATCGGCAATCTCGGGGATATCACCGCCCGCGCCCGGGCTGTGCTCGCCGGTGCCAGCGTGATCGCCTGTGAAGACACAAGGGTCACCGGAAGGCTGCTTGGCCATTTCGACATTTCGACCCGCATGCTGCCCTATCATGATCACAACGCCGATCGGGTTCGCCCCGGGTTGATCGCACGCGCGCTTGCGGAACCGGTGGCACTGGTATCCGATGCCGGCACGCCGCTGATTTCCGACCCGGGCTACAAATTGGTCGCCGAAGCGCGCGCCGCTGGCGTGAATGTCATCGCCGTGCCCGGCCCATCGGCGGTGATCGCTGCACTGTCGATCGCCGGCCTGCCCACCGATCGTTTCCTGTTCGCGGGCTTCCTGCCCGCCAAGGCCAAGGCCAAGGCCGATACCATCGCCGAACTGGCCAGCGTGCCGGCCACGCTGGCATTCTACGAATCCGGCCCGCGCCTCGCCGCGACGCTGACGGCCCTGCATGAAGGGCTGGGCGACCGCCCGGCCGCTGTCGGGCGCGAGTTGACCAAGCGTTTCGAGGAGATGGTGACCGGGAGCCTCTCTGAACTCGCCGCGCGCTGGGCCGACGCACCGCCCAGGGGCGAAATCGTCGTGCTGGTCGGGCCGCCGCTGCCCGCGCCGGCCGCAAGCGAACAGGATATCGATTCGGCGCTGGCGGAGGCATTGGCGACCATGCGCGTGAAGGATGCCGCCGTTGCGGTCGCCGCCCGGCTGGGATTGGCCAAAAGCGATGTCTACGCGCGCGCTCTGCAGCTCAAAAATGGCTGACCCCAGACGCATCGCCAACGAACGGCGCGGGCGGATGGCCGAGCATATTGCCGCCATCTGGTTGATGATAAAGGGTTATCGCCTGATTGGCCGCCGGCTTCGCACACCGGGCGGTGAAATCGACTTGCTGATGCGGCGGGGCGAAACCCTGGTGTTTGTCGAGGTCAAGGCGCGCGCCACTCTCGACTCTGGCGTTCTGGCGCTGCATCCTGCCCAGCAACGGCGCTGCCAGGCAGCCGCCCGCTGGCTGGCCCCGCGTCACGGCTGGCCGGGTGCGGTGTTGCGGCACGACGCAGTGGTGATCACGCCGTGGGGTCTGCCCCGCCACCTGATCGCCATCTGGCGGGAAGAGGCATGATGGAACTCTCTGCAATCGGCCTGATGGACGACGCCGATATCGACCTGATCGAGGCCGGCATCGCGCTGAGCCTTGCCGATCGTCCGCACGCCGATGCCGGCAAGTTGCGCCGTCTGATGTCGGACTGGGCGATCAGCCTGCAACGGGATCTTGCACCCGCCACCGGCAAGGGCCGGGCGCTCCGCATGGCCGGCATGATCGCCGGCGACAGTGGCCTGACCGGCGATACCGACGATTATGACAACCCGCTGAACGCCGATCTGGTGGCCGTCGCCGCGCGCGGGCGCGGCCTGCCGATCGCGCTGTCCATCCTTTATGTCGCGCTGGCGCGGCGGGTGGGTTGGCGGGTCGATGCGCTGGCCGTGCCCGGCCACGTGCTGGTGGAGGTGCACGGCGGCGGCGATTCGACCCTGATCGATCCCTTTGACCACGGCACCACCGTTTCCCCGGCGCGGGCCGCCGATATCGCCCGCCACGGCGGCGGCGTGCCCATTGGCGGCCGTTTCCCGGTGATGAGCAACCGCCAGATGCTGGTCCGCCTGATTTCCAACCAGGCCAGCCGCGCCCGCCTGAATGGCGACACGCTGCGCGCACTCGCGCTCTATGAACGGCTGACCCTCATCGCACCGGGTGTCAGCGCCCTGTGGTGGGAACGTGCCGGGCTCGAACAGCGCATTGGCCGCCTTGCCGCTGCCCGCGCCAGCCTGACAGCGATGCTGGAAACCACCCACGATCCCGCGCTGGTGCACCGCATCCGCACCACGCTCGCCGCGCTGGCGCGATCGAGCATTTGAGAAAGCCTTCGCCATGACCCTGCGTGTCGCGGTCCAGATGGATCCGATCGAAACCATCAACATCGCCGGCGATTCCAGCTTTGCCCTGATGCTGGAGGCGCAGGCACGAGGTGCAAGCCTCTGGCATTATCTGGCCGGCGACCTGTCGGCGGAAAATGGCCGCGTGCGCGCGCTGGCGCGGCCGTTGCAGGTGATCAACCAGCCCGGTGCCCACTTCGAATGGCTTGGCGAACCGCGCACCGTCGATCTCGCCGACGAGACCGACGTGGTGCTGATGCGGCAGGATCCGCCCTTCGACATGGGTTATATCACTGCCACCCACCTCCTCGAGCAGATCCAGGATCGCGTGCTGGTGGTGAATGATCCGGCCGAGGTGCGGAACGCCCCCGAAAAACTCTTCGTGCTGCGCTTTCCCGATCTGATGCCGCCGACGCTGGTGACGAAAAGCCTTGCCGAGGCCATGGACTTCCGCGCCCGCCACGGCGCCATTGTCGTCAAGCCGCTTTATGGCAATGCCGGCACTGCCGTGTTCCTGATCGACGAGAAAGACGGCAATCTGCCGGCGCTGGTCGAACTGTTCGGCAGCGTCTGGCGTGAGCCCTTCATGGTGCAGGCCTTTCTGCCCAGCGTGGCAGAGGGCGACAAGCGCATCGTGCTGGTGGATGGCGAACCGGCCGGCGCAATCAACCGCCTGCCCAAGGCCGGCGAAATCCGCTCCAACCTCGCCGCTGGCGGCAGCGCCCAACCCACTGACCTGACGCCGCGCGAACGCGAGATCTGCGCCCGGCTGGGCCCGGAATTGAAAAGGCGCGGGCTGATCTTTGTCGGCATCGACGTGATCGGTGGCTACCTGACCGAAATCAACGTCACCTCGCCCACCGGCATCCGCGCCATCGACCGGTTCAACGGCACCGATACGCCAGCCCGCATCTGGGATGCGATCCAGGCCCGGCTCGCCGCGCGCTGCTGATCAACGACCAGGCTTGTCGGCCTTTTTCGGCGGCTGGTCCCTGGGCGGCGGGCCATCGATCCTTTCCCATGCGCCCAGACCGCAGCCACCAAAGAACACGCCGCCCATGGTGAAATCGACGACCTGAACAATGTCGCCACGGCACTGGCTGCCAATCGGGCTGGTGTGCACCAGGGCCCGGCGCGGGGCGAGACCGGGGCATTCCATCGTGTTGCGCCACCAGGTGCGATCGCGCAGGCGGGCATACCATTTGCCGTCATAACCGGCCTGCGATTGCAGGATGTTGCGCGAAATCAGGCACTCCTGCACCACCGGCGCGCCGGCAGACGTGTCCGTTGGGGCGGTCTTGTCGGCAGCAAGCGCCGGGGCAGCGGCCAACAGCGCGGCAAGAATGAGACTGTTGCGGATCATGGCGGCGATCTTCTCCTCCCCTCACTGTATCGCGGCTGAATGGTCAGCGAAATGCGTCCTTTGCCGCGCGGCGGCGGGCCAGTTCCTCCACGCTGCCGGCGCGCACGAAGGGGTTGGTTGCCGCCTCCATGGCCAGGCTGAACGGCACGGTGGGTTCCCCGCGTGATCGCAGCCGATCCACCGCCTCGGCCCGGCGCACCAGCGCCTCGTTTTCCGGCTCGACCGTCAAGGCAAAGCGCGCATTCGACTGGGTATATTCGTGCGCGCAATAAACCAGCGTGCGCGGCGGCAGTGCCATGAACTTGGCCAGTGCGGCGTGCATCTGTTCAGCCGTGCCTTCAAACAGGCGGCCGCAGCCCATGGCGAACAGCGTGTCACCGCAGAAAAGGGCGCCTTCAAAGGCATAGGCATTGTGGCCGGCCGTGTGCGCCGGGCAATCGATCACGCGGCCAATGCTGGCACCGATCTGCACCGTATCGCCTTCCACGACAGCGCGGCTGATGTGCGGGATTTTCCCTGCCTCGCCGGCCGGCCCGGTCACCTTCGCGCCCGTTGCCTTCACGATATCGGCGTTGCCACCCACGTGATCGGGGTGCCAGTGGGTGTTGAGGATCTGGGTGATCGTCCAGCCCCGGCTTGTCGCCGCTTCCAGCACCGGGCCGGCGACAGCGGGATCGATCACCGCCGTCTCACCACTGGCCACATCATGCGCCAGCCAGACATAATTGTCGGACAAGACGGGGATGCCGACAACCTCCGGCATCTCACCAGCTCCCGATGTTGGGCGCCGAAACCCACGGCTCGGCCGGGGGCAGCGCCGGGCCGGCCTGCAGCAATTCCACCGAAATGCCGTCGGGCGTCCGCACAAACGCCATGCGGCCGTCGCGTGGTGGCCGGTTGATGGTCACGCCGCCGTCCATCAGTCGCTGGCAGCTGTCATAGATATTGTCGACAGCATAGGCGACATGGCCGAAATTGCGCCCGCCGGTATAGCCGGCCTCGTCCCAATTGTGGGTCAGTTCGATCTGGGCGCTTTCGTCCCCCGGCGCGGCCAGGAATATCAGGGTGAAACGGCCGGCCTCGTTATCGATGCGGCGCAGTTCCTTCAGGCCAAGCAACTCGAAAAAGCGCAGCGTTTCCGCCACGTCCGACACGCGGATCATGGTGTGGAGATAATTCATCGCAGCGTCCGCCCTTCATAGGTTTCAAACAGGTCCACCACGGCATCGGGCACCGGTGTCGGCCGACCACGCGGTTCGTCAACGTGGACGCTCACCTCTACGCCGCTGGCGCGCAGATCGTTGCCGTCAGGCCCGTTCGCCCGGCCATGCACTTCGAACGCGAAGGTGAGCGAGGTACGCCCGACCCGGTCGCAGCGCACGCAGATCGCCATGTCTTCGTCCAGCAGCACCGGAGCGTGATAGACCACTTCCGCCTTCACCACGTGCAGTTCCGGCGCACCCTTCAGGTTGGGTTCGGGATACAGGCCCACGGCGCGGAAATATTCGGTGATGCCGATATCGAAATATTCAAGATAGCGGCTGTTGAAGACAACGGCCTGGGCGTCGACCTCGGCATAGCGGGCGCGCTGTGACCAGACGAAGCGAAAATCCTCACGCATCAGCGTGGTGTAGCAGGCAAGGCCTCTTCCGTCAGCGGCTTTTCCGGCAGGGTCGCCGCCATCTTGCCCAGCGCTGCTGCCGCCGCCTGCCCGGCCGGCGTGTCGGGCCCGTCGCCCACCGCCGCTTCCCACGCCTGGCGGGCCAGCGCCATGTCGCCCTTGGCCGCCGCGATGTTGCCGGCTTCCAGTTCGACATCGGGCGATTGCGGCGCGAGTTCGGCCGCCTTGATCAGCGCGGCTTCGGCCCCGGCCAGATCGCCATCGCGCCGCGCCAGCGTCGCCTTCAGCAGCCAGGCGGTCATGAATGTGGGAGACAATTCGGTCGCTCGCTTCAGGTCTGCCATCGCGCCGCCCGGCTTGCGGGTTGCCACCTGCGCTTCGGCGCGGCTGGTCAGCAGATCGGCCTCGGCGCGCGGGCTCAGTTCGGCCCCGCCCGGCCGCGCCAGCGCCCGCCCGAAAAAGCGCACGGCGGTGTCGGGCTGGCCGGCGATCAGCGCGGCCTCGCCGGCCTGCCGCCACAGCGCCACCGCCTGCCCGTCGTTGGCCGCCTCGCTCGCCTCGCCGGCTGCTTCATAGCTTTTCAGCGCCGCGTCGTGATGGCGGGCGTGCATCTGGGCCACGGCAAGGCAATGGCGCGCCGCCACGCCGCCGCCTTCGATGCGCCAGGCATAGGCCAGTTGCATCGCCCGCGCCGGATCCTTCGGCGCCAGTTCGATGCACGCGGCATAGCGCGTGGGATCAGAGGGCGCGGCAAACGCCGGGACGGCAGCCAGCAGCAACAGGACGGCAGCAAGCCTCACATCATTTCCTCGACCATGGCGATCAGCGCGGCGATATCCGCCACGCGGCTGAGGCGATGATCGCCATCTTTGATGATCCTGACCTGAACATCATCACCCGCGATCCGCGCCGCGATGTCGAGCGAGAGCCGCCACGGCACGGCATCGTCACGCTGGCCGTGCAGCAGCCGTACCGGCGCGGTGATGGCGATCTGGCCATCCAACAGCAGACGCGTCGGCGCATCCTCGATCAGCGCGCGACTGTAGCGATAGGGCGCGCCATAATCGGATGGCCGGGTGAGATAGCCCTGGCGCTCGATCTGGCGGCGTTCCGCCTCGCCCACGGTCAGCCCCCAAACGGTGAAATCGGGCGCAGCGGCGATACCAATCAGGCCGGCCAGCCGATCGCCCAATGCGCCGCCGGCCAGCAGCGCGATCCAGCCGCCCATCGACGACCCCACCAGCACCACCTTCCCCGCCGGCCAGACATGGCCGATCAGCGCCAGCGCATCATCCGTCCAGCGCCCGATGCTGCCATCAAGAAATTCGCCGCCGCTCGCCCCGCAGCCGGAATAATCCAGCCGCAGACAGGCGCGGCCATGCGCCGCTGCCCAATCGGCCAGCGCCGTCGCCTTGCCGCCGGTCATGTCGCTCATGTAGCCAGGCAGAAACACCAGCAGCGGGCCGGCCCCCGGCGTGAAGCGATAGGCGAGGCTGGCGCCACGATATTCAAACTGCTGCTGGTTGCTCATCATCGCCCGGTTAGGGGCAAATGTCATTGAAGGCCAGTGTCAGCGCAGCCGGAAGCCGACAGGAAAGGCCACCTGCACCCGGCCACCGCGGCACTGGGTGCCAAGCCCGGAAAAATAGGTGCGGCAAACGCCATCGGCGACCACCGGAGACAGGTGCGGCGATGCCATTGCCGTTACCCGATCGCGCCCCATCCAGAACAGGCTGGCAACAACGCCCAGCAATCCCAGCAGGATCAGCGCCAGCCGCCGCGCCGGGCTGGGCGGCGGCAACAGATCCAGATCATGCACCCAGCTGTCCGTCGGCGGCAGCGTGTCAAACCGGATCATCCAGTCGCGCTGGTCGGTGCGGACCAGGTTCAGGCCGTCATCGCGCCGCACGCGGGCGATCGGGATGGCGCTGATATCAGCCTCCACGTTGATCACCAGCCGCTTTTCATGGGCGGTCACCACCACGACTTCCTGCCGGCCATCGCGGATCAGCACCCCGCTCAACGGGCGGTTCTTGGCGCTGCGGCGGCCAGGGCGAGGATCGGTATGGGCGTTCATCGCGTCAATATCCTGCCAAGCCCGTGCGCCGACTGCAAGCGAATGCCGCAAGCGGACCAGTTGCAGGGTGGCGAGGGCCGCAGTTTTTGGCTAAGCGCGGGGCCGTCCGCCACGATGGCGGCGCCGTTCAACGATCAAAGGCCCACGATGTCCGACCTCATCACCCTGACGCTCCCCGATGGTTCGCAGCGGCAGGTGACGCGCGGCACTACCGGTGCCGATGTGGCGGCCAGCATCGGGCCTGGCCTTGCCAAGGCGGCGCTGGCGGCCAAGCTGAACGGCGATCTGGTTGATTTGTCACTGCCGATCGAGGCGGATGCCAATCTGGCGCTGGTGACATCGCGCGACGAGGCCGATGCGCTGGAACTCGTCCGCCACGATTTCGCGCACATCCTGGCCGAAGCCGTGCAGCAGCTGTTCCCCGGCACCCAGATCACCTTTGGCCCGTCGACCGACGATGGCTTCTATTACGATTTCGCCCCCGCCCCCGGCCGAGGCCCCTTCACCGAGGATGACCTGCCGGCGATCGAGGAAGCGATGCGCGCCCTGATCCGCGCCGACAAGCCGCTGCGCCGCGAAGTCTGGCCGCGCGACCAGTTGATCAGCCGCTGGAAGCAGCAGGGCGAAAGCTTCAAGGCCGAATGGGCCGCCGAACTGCCGGGCGACGAACCGCTCACCGTCTATTGGTCGGGCGAGGACTGGCTGGACATGTGCCGCGGGCCGCACCTGCCGTCCACCGGCAAGCTTGACCCGCAGGCCTTCAAGCTGACCCGCGTGTCGGGCGCCTATTGGCGCGGCGATCAGAAGAACGCCATGCTCAGCCGCGTCTACGGCACCGCCTGGCTGAACAAGAAGCAGCTGGATGCCCACCTGACCCGGCTGGAAGAGGCCGCCAAGCGCGACCACCGCAAGCTGGGCCGCGAGATGGACCTGTTCCACCTGCAGGAAGAAGCCCACGGCAGCGTGTTCTGGCACCCGCGCGGCTTTGTCATCTATCGCGCGCTCGAAGCCTATATGCGCCGCCGCCTCGATCCGGCTGGCTATCAGGAGGTGAAGACCCCGCAGATCATGGATGCGCGCCAGTGGGAACAGTCCGGCCACTGGGGCAAGTATCGCGAAAACATGTTCGTCATCCCCGACGAGACGCCCAACACCGAGGATGAAGGCCCGGTCGTCTCCAACGACGCGCAGTGGATGGCACTGAAGCCGATGAACTGCCCGGCGCACGTGCTGATCTTCCGCCAGGGCATCAAGTCCTACCGCGACCTGCCGCTGCGGATGGCGGAAATGGGCTGCTGCCACCGGAATGAACCGCACGGTGCCCTGCACGGCCTGATGCGCGTGCGCCAGTTCACGCAGGACGACGGCCATATCTTCTGCCGGCCCGACCAGCTGGTCAGCGAAGTCGCTGCCTTCTGCGACCTGCTCGATGTCGTCTACAAGGACCTGGGCTTCACCGATTACGCCATCAAGCTGGCCCTGCGCCCGGAAAAGCGTTTCGGCAGCGAAGAGATGTGGGACTGGTCGGAACAGTCGCTGCGCGATGCCGTCGCCGCGACGGGCCGCAACAACGCCGAATGGGGCTGGGAGGAGCTGCCCGGCGAAGGCGCCTTCTATGCGCCCAAGCTGGAATTCCACCTGACCGACGCCATCGGCCGCACCTGGCAGGTCGGCACCATCCAGACCGACACTGTGCTGCCGGAACGGCTGGATGCGTCCTATGTGGGCGAGGATGGCAACCGCCATCGCCCGGTCATGCTTCACCGCGCCATCCTCGGCAGCTATGAACGCTTCATCGGCATCCTGATCGAGCATTTCGCCGGCTGGTTCCCGACCTGGCTCGCCCCGGTGCAGGCCGTCGTCGCCACCATCGTGTCCGATGCCGATCCCTATGCTGGCGATGTTGCCGCAGCGCTCCGCAAGGCCGGCATCCGGGTGGAAACCGATCTTCGAAACGAAAAGATCAACCTGAAAGTGCGCGAACACAGTTTGCAAAAGGCGCCGTGGATGCTCGTCGTTGGCCGCCGCGAGGCCGAAGAGGGCACGGTGGCACTTCGCAGCCTGAAGGGCGGCGACCAGAAGGTGATGCCGCTGGCCGACGCCGTCGCCCTGATTGCCGGTGACGCAACGCCCCCCGACCTGCGCTGAGCCTGCGCCAATTGCGCCATTGGCGCGAGGTGAATGCGAGGGATACAAGCGATCCCAGCCGTAAGGGCTGGGATATGGGGAGACTGATGATGCTGCGTTCGATGATCTTTGCCGCGCTTGCCACCGCCACGTTGCTGCCTGCTGCCGCCAATGCCGGCCCGGTGGAAGAGCGTCAGGCGATCATGAAGGCCAATGGCCGCGACACCAAGCTGGGCGGCGCCATGCTGAAGGGCGAAGCGCCGTTCGACGCCGCCACCGCGACCAAGATCCTCGCCAACTATGCCGCCGCGGCCAAGGCCTTCCCGCGGCATTTTCCGGCCGGCAGCAACACCGGTGACACCGAAGCCAGCCCGGCGATCTGGGCCAAGCCGGCTGACTGGAAGGCGGCCACGGCCAAGTTCCAGGCCGACACCACCACTGCTGCCGCCATGAAGATCACCGACGCCGCCAGCTTCGGCAAGGCGTTCGGCCTTGTCACCGCCAACTGCAAGAGCTGCCACGAAGGCTTCCGCATCAAGAAGGATTGAGATGCGCCGCCGGGTTGGCCTCACCATCGTCGTTGCGCTGGCGGCAGCCGGGTGGATCGCCACCGCGCCCCAGCCGCTCGGCGCTGACGAGGTTGCGCGCCGGCCCGGCGATGCCGCACGCGGCGAACGCATCTTCCACGTTGGCGGCTGCGCCAGCTGCCACGCGGCCAAGGGTGCCAAGGGCGCTGATCGCATCCGGCTGGGCGGCGGCGCGGCGCTGGTCACGCAATTCGGCACCTTCCAGCCGCCCAACATCTCGCCCGGGCCCGATGGCATCGGCGGCTGGAGCCTCGCTGATTTCGACAATGCCATGCGGCGCGGCATCAGCCCCGATGGTCGCCATTATTACCCGGCCTTTCCCTATACCAGCTATGCCCGGATGACGGCTGCCGACGTGGCTGACCTCCTTGCCTATCTGCAAACCCTGCCTGCCGTTGCGGGCAAGACCCCGGAAAACCAGGTCGGCTTCCCGTTCAGCATCCGGCGTGGCATCGGCCTGTGGAAGCGGTTTTATCTTGCTTCCGCGCCTGTCGCTGCCCTGCCCGCCACCGCATCACCCGCCGCACGCGCGGGGCAGTATCTGGTGGAAGGACCCGGCCATTGCGGCGAATGCCATACGCCGCGCACGCCGTTCGGCGGCACCGATCGCACCCGCTGGTTGGCCGGCGCGCCCGATCCGGAAGGCAAGGGCAAGGTGCCAGGCCTCACTTCCGCCACCCTCGAATGGAGCGCGGGCGACATTGCCGAGTATCTGAAAACCGGCTTCACCCCGGATTATGACAGCGTGGGCGGATCGATGGTGGAGGTGCAGGCCAACATGGCCGAACTGCCGCAGGCCGATCGCGACGCCATCTCCGCCTATCTGAAAGCCGTGCCGCCCCAACCGAAATGATCTCAACCCGTGACAAATTTGGTCGTTGCTCAAATTTGACAGCGGCATGCTCTTGGCCAGCCTGTGTCTTGCCTCTATATGGCACCCATGAGGGGCGCATGCTCGGCAGCACGGCCGGGCACAACGAAGGAATGACGTGAATGCAGACGCTTCGCCTGAAGGCCGGCAGCCGCCGCCCCGCCGCTCGCCCCCTGGTTGCCGTGGCGCTGGCCGGCGCATCGCTGATCGGCCTGTCGCCCGCGGCGGCCGAAACACTGCAGGGCGCGCTCGCCAAGGCCTATCAGACCAACCCGACGCTGAACGCCGCGCGCGCCAACCAGATGGCGACCGATGAAAACGTGCCGATCCAGCGCGCCGCCGGCCTGCCGCAGCTCACGCTCAATTCCACCTTCAACGAAAACGTGCTGATCCCCGGCGGTCAGTTCGTGATCATCCCGCGCACGCTGGTGACGTCGATGCAGCTGCAGGTACCGATCTATCAGGGCGGCCTGATCAAGTTCAACACCAAGGCTGCCGATGCCCGCGTGCTGGCCGGGGAGGAAACCCTGCGCGGCACCGAAGCCAGCGTGTTCAGCCAGGTCGTCGCCGCCTACAACGACGTGCTGCGCGACACGCAGATCCTGGAATTCAACCGCACCAACGTCAGCAACCTCGAAGTCAATCTGCGCGCCACGCAGGACCGGTTCGAGGTCGGCGATCTCACCCGCACCGATGTCGCCCAGTCCGAAGCGCGCCTGGCCCAGGCCCGCGCCGACCTGAGGAATGCCGAGGCCAACCTGATCGCGTCGAAGGAACGGTACATCCAGCAGGTCGGCGAACCACCGGCGGAACTCACCCCGCCGCCGCCGCTGCCCGGCCTGCCCGCCAGCGTGGACGAGGCGGTGGAAATCGCCATCAAGGAAAATCCCGACATTGCTGCGGCGACGAAAAACAGCGAAGCCGCCGGCTTTGACGTGAAGGCCGCGCGCGCCGGCCGGTTGCCGCGCCTGACCGGCATCGGCAACGTCAACCGCAACGACAACTTCAATGGTGCCCGTGCCGCTTCGGGCCTGCCGATCAACATTCCCAGCACTCAGGAATCGGCCGTGATCGGCGCGCAGTTGCAGATGCCGCTGTATCAGGGCGGACGCCCCTCGGCCCAGATCCGCCAGGCCCAGGCCCGGCGCACGGCCGCGATGGAAACCCAGATCGGCACCGAACGCGCCGTCATCCAGCAGGTGCGTGCCGCCTTTGCCAGCTGGCGCGCCAGCCTTGACGTGATCCGCTCGGCCGAATCCGCCATTGCCGCCAACAGCCTCAGCCTGGAAGGCGTGCGCGCCGAAAATGGCGTCGGCAACCGCACCATCATCGAAGTGCTGAACGCCGAACAGGAATTGATCAACGCCCGCGTGATCCTCGCCACCGCGCGCCGCAACGCCTATGTCGCCGGCTTCACCCTGCTGGCCGCGATGGGTAACGCAGAAGCGCGCGATCTCGATCTGGACGGCGTGGCGCTGTATGACGCGAAGGCCAATTATCGCAGCGCCAAGGGCCAGTTCCTCGATTGGACCGGCCGTGACGCGCCGATGATCCGCTCTACCCGCACAGTCACCACGCCGGCCCAGAACGCCGCCAGTGCACTGGCTGACGACGCGACCGTCGCCGCGCCGAAATAAGGTTCAGGCCGCCACCCAGCTGCCGTGAAAACTGTGCGGCAGCGCAACGTCGGCGCGGAAGCTGGCCACCGGCCCGGCATCGATGTGGTGGCTGTCGAGCACGTGGAACTCGGTGGCGCGGGCCGTCATGTTGATCGTCGTGCCCACCAGCCAGCGGCCCGCCGGCACAAACTCCTCGACGATCTGGTGGGCACCGAAATCATATTCGGCACCGCGCCCGCGCTGCCAGTCCCAGCGGCCGATGCTGCGCGCAAACGGGCGTTCGGGGCGATAGCCGCCCACGTGATAGGTGGGCCGCGGGCCGGCATTGCCGACGGGGTTGCGCGGAAACTCCGCCGTCGTGCTGGTGGCGCTGATCCGGGCGCGGCCATCCGGATACAGGCTGATCAGCTTCAGCAGCGGGCGTTCGGTGCGCGGGTAACGGCCCTCCACCATTGCCGCCGCGGTTTCGGTGGCAAACAGCGGACTGTCATCAAACGCGCCATCGAAATGGATCGTGCCGCCACGATCCTCCCAGCCGTCGCCAAGATGGAAGAAGAACAACGCTGGCAGTTCAAACACCCGCTGCCGGGTCAGATCATCCTTGTCGATGACCAGCACGCGCGTGCCCTGTTCCGGTCGCCACACCATGCCGGTGGAAAATGGCAGGCTGGCCTTTTCGTGCAGCCAGGGCTGCAGAACGATGACCAGGTGCCGCTGCGTCATGGTGAAATCGTGCATGTAGCTGGCGCGCGGCATGGTGATCAGCTGGCCGGCTTCAAAGGTGCCGCTGGCCGAAAGCCGCCAGACCCAGGCGTGCCGGCCCGAAAGGCCGAGATTCCAGATGCGGCCCGATGCCTCGATCCTGGGGTGCGCCAGGAACGGCATTGCCTTCAGATCGGGGCGGAACGTCACTGGGCCGCTGGTAGCCAGCGTCGCGGGATCAAGGGCATGGGCGCTGCCGGCCTCCCACAGCGCCAGCAGCCGGCCGCCGGCGGCGATGACATGGGTGTTGGCGGCATTGGTATCGTCGCTGCTTGCCACCACGGCACCGGCGCGGGCCGGCGTGGCAAAGCCGGGCTGCACGATGCGGCCGAGGCCGCTTTCCACCCGGCGCTTGGTTGTGTCGACAAAGCGCGCGCGCAGCGTCACCTCGCCATCGCGGCAGGCATAGGCGCGCACCAGTCCGTCGCCATCGAACCAGTGATTGACGGCCGTGCCACCACGCCGGAACAGCGCCGGACCGTTGCGATACAGGGTACCGGCCAGATCCTGCGGCAAGCGCCCGTGCAGGCGGGTGAGGCTGCGCGGAGCGATATCGTCCTCGACATCGCCCAGCGCCAGCGCCCACTGCGGCTGGGCGGCAGCGGCCAGCCCGGCGGCCATCGCCTCGGCCGGCAGGCTGGCCCCCAATCCGGCCATCAGGGCATTGCGGAACAGTTCACGACGATCGAGCATGGTCCGTGTCCCCCGTGCGTGTCAGCGGATGGTGATGCTGTGGGTGACGGCGTCACCCTCGACAGCAAAGCTGGTGGCCGCCCAGGCCGGCGGGCCGCCCTGCGGCTGGGCATTGTTGGAAAAGGCGAAAGGCTCGGTGGGCATTCCGAACGGCGTCACCGCCATCTTGCCGTCGCCATCGACATCGTGGAACGATTTGACGGCATAGCGCCCCGGTGCCAGGCCGTCGAACTGCGCCACGGCCTTGCCCTCCTTCACGGCCACGGCCGCCACGCGCGCCGGCTTGCCGCCGCGATCATGTGCCGTCTCGCTGTCATACAGGCTCAGCATGATCTGCCCGGTGGGCACCTCGGTGACGGCAAAGCTGACAGTCAGGCTGGCGGACGCGGCCGGCGTGGCGGCCATGAGCGCGGCGATGAGGGCAATGATCTTCATGTCGTCTCTCCTTGCTGGGGCCGGACGGGCTGTCCGGTTGCGAAGGTGGTGATCGCCGGTTAATTCGGGCTTGTCTCACAGAGTTACGCAGGATGACGTCACAGCTTCGCAAAGCGCCGGTTGCCGCCGTTCACGCTTCGCCAATTGCAGCCGACTTCGCCAGGCGCGCGAAGCGCGGCCTGATCATCGGCGTCGCTGCCTCGCTGGTGCTGGCGTTCACCGGCGCCTTCGACACTGATCAGATCGGGCTGTTGTCGCGACTGGCCTATTGGCTGACCGTGGTGCTGGCGGGTTCGGCACTTGGGCTGGTGATCACCGCGGCGGTGCAGGCGTGGGGCCGGCTGGCGCGCTGGCATTGGGCCGAAATGGCGCTGGCATCCCTGCTGATCGCCGTGCCGCTCACCTTCATTGTTGTCGTGGCCAGCGTGATCAGCTTTGGCCAGATGCCGATCACGCCCGCCACGTTGCTGGGCTTTTTCAGCGCGGTGTTCCCGGTATCGCTGGTGATGACCATCATCAACATGACGACGGCCCGCCCGTCACCCACCATCGCCGCCGATCCCGAACCGGTGGCAGCAGCACCGCAGCCGCCGGCCACGGCCGCGACCATGCCCCCCGCCTTTGCCGATCGCCTGCCCTTGCGCCTGCGCGGCGGGCGGCTGCTGGCACTGGCAGCAGAGGATCATTACTGCCGGGTCCACACCGATGCCGGCGATGATCTCGTGCTGATGCGGATGGCCGATGCGGTGGTGTTGCTGGCCGATGTGCCGGGCGCCCGGGTCCATCGCAGCTGGTGGGTGGCGCGCGCCGCCATCACTGGCAGCCGCCGCGATGGTGACCGCCTGTTTCTAGAACTGGAAAATGGCCTGTCCGCTCCCGTCAGTCGGGCCGAACGGCAAAGGCTCGCCGCGTCCGGCTGGCTGTGATCAGCCGGCGCGCACCAGCGTGCCGGCGCCCTTGCGAGTGAAGATTTCCAGCAGCAGGGCGTGCGGCACGCGGCCATCAAGGATGACGGCAGCATCGACGCCGCCATCGACAGCATCGACGCAGGTTTCCAGCTTGGGGATCATGCCGCCGGTGATGGTGCCATCGGCGATCAGCCCACCAATGGCCGCGGGCGTCAGGTCGGTCATCAGCGCGCCCGATTTGTCGAGCACGCCGGCCACGTCTGTCAGCAGGAACAGCCGGGCTGCACCCAGGGCGCCGGCAATGGCACCCGCCATGGTATCGGCGTTGATGTTATAGGTGTGGCCGTCCTCGCCCACCGCCACCGGCGCGATCACCGGCACGATGCCGGCGGCGACCAACGTGTCGATGATCGACCGATCGACATTGGCCGGTTCGCCGACAAAGCCGAGATCGACGGCCTGTTCGATGGCGCTGCCCGGATCCTTGGTGGTGCGCTCGACCTTGGTCGCCGTCACCAGGCCCGCATCCTTGCCGCTGATCCCCACCGCGCGGCCACCGGCCTGGGCGATGTGGGCGACGATTTCCTTGTTAATGCTGCCGGCCAGCACCATTTCGGCGACTTCGGCGGTGGCAGCGTCGGTGACGCGCAGGCCATCCACGAACCGGCTTTCGATGCCCAGCCGCTTCAGCAGGTTGCCGATCTGCGGCCCGCCGCCGTGGACGACGACCGGATTGATGCCCACCGCCTTCAGCAGCACGATATCCTCGGCGAAATCGCGCGCACGCATCGCGTCGCCCATGGCGTGGCCGCCATATTTCACCACAAAGGTCGCGCCGGCATAGCGCTGCAGATAGGGCAGCGCCTCGATCAGCGTTTCCGTCTTGGCCAGCATGTCGGGATGGGGTGCGTGTGCGCTCATGAAACCCGCCTTATTGGGGATGGTCCGGCAATTCCAGCAGCAATTGGCCGCCCACCGGCACGGCGGCCCAACGCGCCGTCAGATCAGCGATGCGGGTGCGGATGGCGGCGATGGTTTCGCCGGTGATCGGCAGCGGCGTGTCACCGCGTTCCTCGCATGTGACCCGATAGAGCGCGATGAAATCGGCATCAGGCATCGGCCCGCCGCTCCAGCCTTCGCCCTGGAACATCTCGACCAGCCGTTCGACGCTTTGCGCCATGCGATTGTCGATGCCGGTGCGAAAGCCGCCATCGCTGCCGGCGGCAACAAGGCTGAGGAAGCCCGGCGTGGTCACCTCCGCCTCCACGGCAAAATGCACCATGTCGTGCGGGATTATGCCCTGTTTCGGGCAATCGATGGGCGCACGCGGGCCATCGCTGGCCACGATGTCCAGCCGGTCGTACTTGCCGCTGCCCTTGATGAAGGTCAGCTTCATCGTGTTGGCACCGGCTCCGGCCCGCTGTAATCATAGAAACCGCGGCCCGACTTGCGGCCGAGCCAGCCGGCCTCGACATAGCGAACCAGCAGCGGCGCCGGGCGGTATTTCGGATCGCCGGTGCCGTCCTGCATCACCTTCATGATGCTGAGCAGCGTGTCGAGGCCGACGAAATCGGCCAGTGTCAGCGGCCCCATCGGATGGTTGGCGCCCAGCTTCAGCCCCGTATCAATATCGACAACGCTGCCAACGCCATCGCCCAGCGCAAAGATCGCCTCGTTCAGCATCGGGCAGAGCACGCGGTTGACGATGAAGGCCGGCGCATCGCCGGCCAGGATCGCCGTCTTGCCCAGTTTCGCGGCAAAGCCCTGCATGGCAGCGGTGGTTTCGGCTAACGTGGCGAGGCCGGGAATGATCTCAACCAGCGCCATCATCGGCACCGGGTTGAAGAAATGCAGGCCGCAGAACCGGTCGGCCCGCGCCGTGGTGGCGGCCAGCCGCGTGATGCCGATCGAGGAGGTGTTGCTGGCCAGCAGCGCGTCGGGCTTCAGCACGTCCTTCAGGCCGGCGAAGATCTGCGCCTTCACGCGCTCATTCTCGGTCGCAGCTTCGATCACCAGGTCAGCGGCGGCGAAATCGGCGCTGCCGGTGGTCAGCCGGATCCGGGCCAGCGCGGCATCGGCGTCGGACTGCGTCAGCACCCCCTTGCCCACCTGGCGGCCCATGTTCTTCGCAATCGTCGCCTTCGCCGCCTCGCAGCGTTCAATGGCAATGTCGGACAGGATCACATCATACCCGGCCTGCGCTGCCACATGGGCGATGCCATTGCCCATCAGGCCCGCCCCGATCACGCCGATGGTCTGCATTGCCCGCTCCCTTGAAACCATGTCTGGCCCGGGCGATAGCAGGCGCATGACAAGACTGGAAGGCAAGACCGCGCTGATCACCGGCGCCGCGCGCGGCATCGGTGAGGCCATCGCCCGCCGCTTCGCGGCCGAAGGTGCCTTCGTGTGGGTGACCGATATCGATCCCGCCGGGGCCGACGTGGCGGCCAGCATCGGCGGGCGCTTTGCCCTGCTCGACGTCACCGACGAGGCGGCGTGGGATCGGGTGATGGCCGAGGTCGGCACGCTCGACATCATGGTCAACAATGCTGGCATCACCGGGTTCGAAGGCGATCCCGCGCACCATGACCCCGAAAACGCCAGCCTGGCCGACTGGCGACACGTTCACGCCGTCAATCTGGATGGCACCTTTCTCGGCTGCCGCGCCGCCATAAGGGCCATGCGGGCCAAGCGCGCTGGCAGCATCATCAACATCTCGTCACGCTCCGGCATCGTCGGCATCCCGGCGGCGGCAGCCTATGCCAGTTCCAAGGGGGCGATCCGCAACCACACGAAATCGGTGGCCCTGTGGTGCGCGCAGCAGGGGCTGGCCATCCGCTGCAACTCCATCCACCCCGCCGCGATTCTGACGCCGATGTGGGAACCGATGCTGGGCACGACGCCCGAAGAGCGCGAGGCCGCCACCCGCGCCTTTGTCGCCGACACGCCGCTGAAGCGGTTCGGCACCGCCGACGAGGTCGCGGCCATGGCCGCCTATCTCGCCAGCGACGAAAGCGCCTACGTCACGGGCAGTGAATTCCACATCGATGGCGGCATCCTCGCCGGATCGGCCGCCAGCCCGGAATGAGGCATCAGCCCACCCGCCGATCCTGCCCTGCCCAATAGGGTTCGCGCAGGTCCTTCTTCAGGATCTTGCCAGACGGGTTGCGCGGCAGCACGTCGATGAAATCCACGCTTTTCGGCACCTTGAAACCGGCGATGCGTTCCCGCGCAAAGGCGATCAGTTCCTCGGGCGTCACGGGCGACCTTGCCACCACGATGGCCTTCACCGCCTCCCCCCACTTGGCGTCGGGCACGCCGATCACCGCGCAATCGGCCACGGCCGGATGCTCGTGCAGGGCGTTCTCCACTTCAGCCGGATAGATATTCTCCGCGCCCGAAACGATCATGTCCTTCACGCGGTCGTGGATATAGAGATAGCCATCGGCATCCAGATAGCCGGCGTCGCCCGACAGATACCAGCCATCCACCACTGCCTTTGCGGTGGCTTCGGGCTTGTTGTGATAGCCGGCCATCACGCTGACCGACCGGATGCAGATCTCGCCGACTTCGCCCGGGCCGAGCGTGTTGCCCTCGCCATCGATGATCTTCACGTCGTTGCCCGGAAACGGCTTGCCGCAGCCGCGCATGCGCTGGTTGCCGGCCGGATCATGGTCATAGGGCGGCAGATAGACGACGGTGCCGCAGGTTTCGGTGGCGCCATAGCATTGCAGGAAGGCGGCATTGGGAAAGGCCGCCATCGATCGCCGCAGCACATCGAGCGGGATCGGCGACGCGCCGTAATACAGCTCGGTCATGCTGGTCAGGTCGGCGGGCGCGCTTTCCAGATACTGGCAGATGGCCAGCAGCACGGCCGGCACGGCAAACATGCGGGTGATGCGTTCGCCGGCGATGGCCGCGACCATGCCCGGCACATCCGGGCGCGGCAGGATCACCATTGTCGCGCCAGCGTCCAGCGCGTGCAGCGCCCAGCCGGTGCCGCCGATATGGAACAGCGGCATGGCCACCAGCGCCACGTCATCCTCGTCCCACGTCCCCCACGCCTCGCCGGTCAATCGCCCTTTCTCGATGGTGCCGAGCAACTGGCGGTGACTGAGCAGCGCGCCCTTGGGGAAACCGGTGGTGCCGCTGGTGTAAAGCTGCAGCGCGATATCGTCCGGCGCGATGGCCGGCATGGCTTCATCCGGCGTCTGGCCTGCCACCAGGTCGGCAAAGGCGAGGCGGCCTTCACAGGGGGCATCGAGCAGGATCACCGTCTTCAAACCGGTGGTGGCGCGCGCATCCTCCACCAGCGGCAGGAAGGCGGTTTCCGAAACGATCACGTCAACCCCGGCATCGCCAAGGATATAGGCGATTTCCCGCGCCACCAGCCGGGCATTGATCGCCACCAGCACGGCACCGACACGGAAACAGGCGCACATCAACGTGATGTAATCGGGGTGATTGAGCGCCAGCCAGCCGACACGGTCGCCGGGCTTGACGCCCAGGCTTCGCAGCAGCGCCACGGTCTTCAGCACGCGGGTGTGAAGATCGGCAAAGCTCCACACGGCACCATCGACGCGGATGGCGGGGCGCTGCGGTGCCGCGTTCGCATAATGCCCGGTGATCTCGGCAAGATTGGCAAAGCTCATCATCATCCTCCCCACCCGGCATTTCTGCCGTGCGGCACGGCGGATTGCCACTGTCCATTGCGGGATGCGCGCCCTCTCTGTATGGCCAGCCCATGGAAAACACGGCGCTCGCCCTCGTCAACATCTTCATCATGATCACCCAGGTGCTGATCTGGGGCCTGGTGGTGTGGGCAATCGCCAGCTGGCTGGTGGCGTTCAACGTCATCAATACCCGCAACCGCTTCGTGGCCGGCATCCTCGATGCGCTCGATCGCATCTATGATCCGCTGGTGCGGCCGATCCGCCGCATCATGCCGGATTTCGGCGGCATCGATCTGTCGCCGCTAGTGCTGTGGCTGCTGCTGTCGGGTGCGCAACAGCTGGTGCCGGCGCTGGTGATGGATACGGGGCTGCTGACATGACTGCGACACTGATCGACGGCAAGGCGCGCGCCGCCGCGCTGAGGGCCGAAGTGGCCACCGGGGTTGCCGCCTTCACGGCGCAGCATGGCCGTGCGCCGGGCCTTACCGTCGTGCTGGTTGGCGATGATCCGGCCAGCGCCGTCTATGTTGGCTCCAAGGGCAAGGCCACGCGCGAAGCCGGCATGATTTCGGGCGAACACCGCCTGCCGGCCAGCACGTCCGAAGCCGAACTGCTGGCGCTGGTTGCCAGCCTGAACGCCGATCCTGCGGTTGACGGCATCCTGGTGCAGATGCCGTTGCCCAAGCATATCAACAGTGATCGTGTGATCGCCGCCATCGATCCGGCCAAGGATGTCGATGGCCTGCACCCGATCAACACCGGCCTGCTGGTCAGCGGCCGCAAGGGCCTTGTGCCGTGCACGCCGTCGGGCTGCATGATGCTGATCCGCGAGGCCATGGGCGACATCAGCGGTGCCGAAGCCGTGGTGATCGGCCGCTCCATCCTTGTCGGCAAGCCGATGGCGGCGCTGCTCACCAATGCCAGCGCCACCGTCATCCTGGCCCACAGCCGCACCCGTGATCTCGCCGCCCACGTGGCCCGCGCCGATATCGTGGTCGCTGCCGTCGGCATTCCCGGCATGGTGAAGGGCGACTGGATCAAGCCCGGTGCCTGCGTGATCGACGTTGGCATCAACCGCATCGATGCGGGGGGCGGCAAGGGACGGCTGGTCGGCGATGTCGATTTCGATGGCGCTGTCACCCGTGCCGGCTGGATCACGCCGGTGCCTGGCGGCGTTGGCCCGATGACGATCGCCTGCCTGCTCGCCAACACGCTGGCTGCCGCCCACGCCCGGGCGGGTGGCTGATGTTCGAAGGCGCGCTCTTCCAGCTGTTCATTTCCTCGTTCGTCACCCTGTTCGTGGTGATCGATCCGCCCGGCTGCGTGCCGATCTTTTCCAGCCTCACCGCCGGCACCACGCCCCGCCACCGGCGCGACATGGCGATCCGGTCCAGCCTGATCGCCGGCGGCGTGCTGATCGCCTTTGCGCTGGGCGGGGAAGCCTTTCTGTCGGCGCTGGGCATCACGCTGCCCGCCTTCAAGATCGCCGGCGGACTGATGGTGTTCGTCATCGCCATCGACATGGTGTTCGAAAAGCGCACCCAGCGCCGCGAAAACCGCGCCGAAGAGGTGAAATCCGCTGCGGATGCCGCTGGCAAGCCACTGGAAGAAGAAGATATCTCCGTCTTCCCGATGGCCATTCCGATGCTGGCCGGCCCTGGCTCGATCGCATCGGTCATGCTGCTGTCGGCCAAGACCGGCGATCTGGTGCAGGAAGCCGTGGTGCTGGCGGCGCTGGTGGCGGTGCTGGCGCTCACCCTGCTCTGCCTGATCGCTGCCGGGCCGATCATGAAGCTGATGGGCGCCAAGTTCGAAGGCGCGCTCACCCGCTTGCTGGGCGTGGTGCTGGCGGCGCTGGCGGCACAATTTGTCGTCGACGGCATCAAGCAGAGCTTTGGCCTCTGATCCTCGACACGCGCCGCCGGGCGCGACACAGTGGCGGCAAAGGAGACGCACACCATGTCATCAGCCCTCATCATCGGTGCCTCACGCGGGATCGGCCTTGGCCTGGCCGGCGAGCTGGTCGGGCGCGGGTGGGACGTGGTTGCGACGCATCGCGGCCCGGCCCCGGCGCTGGCCGCCACTTGCGCGCTCACGCACGTCTGCGATATCGATGATGATGGCAGTGTCATGGCCCTGGTCGCGGCACTGGGCGATGCGCGCTTCGATCACGTGCTGATCAACGCCGGCATCATGGGCAATCGCGGCGACACCGCCAGCACCGTCACCCGTGACGCCATGGCGCAACTGATGTGGACCAACGCCATTGCCCCGGTGCGCGCGGCACGGCGGCTGCTGCCCCTGGTGAAGGATGGCGGTTCCGTCGGGTTCATGACCTCGATCCTGGGCAGCGTGGCGGGTCGCAACCACGCCCATGCCGAGCTCTACAGCGCTTCAAAGGCCGCGCTCAACAGCCTGACCCGCGGGTTTGCCGCGCAGGACGTCGGCAAGCGCAACATCGCCGTGCTCAATCTCCACCCCGGCTGGGTGAAGACCGACATGGGCGGCGACGGCGCCGATATCGACGTGGCGACCAGCGTGAAGGGTCTGGCCGACGTCATTGCCACCGCGCGGCCTCCGGGACAGCGCTATGTTGATTACACCGGGGCCGGCCTTCCGTGGTGATCGCAGGCCCGACATGAAGAATGGGCGCCGCTCCCATCCGGAACGGCGCCCCTTTTTCAACAGTCCAACCGATCAGGCGGTGACAGACTTGCGGCGGCAGCGCGATGCCAGGCCGACCAGGCCAAAGCCGGCGAGCAAAAGCACCCAGCTGCCCGGTTCCGGCACCACCGTGCTGGACACGCTGACATTGTCGAGGATCGGGCCTGACGAATCGTTCGGCCCACCGGCGCCAAAGGTCAGGCGCAGGGTGCCGGCGCTGGTCGGAACGAATGAGAGCACATAACGGCCGAATGCGCGATTGCGGACGATGGTTTCGGTGTAGGTGCCGAATCCGGTGCGGTTGGCCCCGGTGCCGCCATAGCTGCCCTGAAAACCCGAACCGAGGGTGAACCGGGCAATGGTTTCCGGGTTGGTGAAGTCCAGCGCGAAATTGAACGTGTCGGTCGTGGGGGTCGCACGCGGGTTGCCGGCGAGATCAAAGGCCACGGTGATCAGCTTGCCACCGATGAAGTTGATGCCGGTGCTGGTGATCGAACCGATGTTGTTGGAACCGACAAGATCGACGCAGCGGCCGATGCCGCCGACGCACGTCACGCCGGACTGGCCGCTGCGGATCACGTCGACCTGGCCCGAAACGGTGAAGCCCGGAATGTTGGTCGCATTGTTGGCAACGGGCGCCGAATCGAAATCCTGGCCGAACAGTGTCGTGGCATTGGCCGGCATCGCCATCACGGCAGCAGCAGCAAAAGCGGTAAGCAAGCGCATGAAATACTCCTTTGACAGCGTTTCATGCAAATGGCGTGCCAAATGGCCGATTCCGCAATTTCTCCCGTCAGAACAAATTCTTGGCGCTTTCATCCCACGCCAAACGGCCAATATATGTAAACCGTGCCGACATGGCGACGGACGACTCCCCCCCTGGCGCTGGCGCATCGCTGCGAAATCGCCTTCGACTCGGACGGCTTCCGGCCTCAGGCGATCACGTCGTTCAGAATGATTTCGTGTTTGTTTCCAGACCGGTCGTCAGACGCCTTGGCGGGGCGTCGCGCCCACGCCAAGTCGTAAAATCTGCCGACAGGAACCGGCAACGGCGAAGTGCCAATTCAAAAGCACTGTTTGCGACGTTAACGTCCGTCCCGACGCCCCAGCAGTCGCAGCCGCAGGGCGTTCAACCGGATGAAGCCGGCAGCGTCACGCTGGTCATAGGCACCGCGGTCATCCTCGAACGTCACGATGCCGGCCGAATAGAGGCTGTGCGGCGACTTGCGGCCCACCACGCCCACATTGCCCTTGTAGAGCTTCAGCCGCACGGTGCCGGTCACCTTGTCCTGGCTGTGATCGATGGCGGCCTGCAGCATCTCGCGTTCCGGCGCGAACCAGAAGCCGTTGTAGATCAGCTCGGCATATTTCGGCATCAGCTCATCCTTCAGATGCGCCGCGCCGCGATCCAGCGTGATCTGCTCAATGCCACGGTGCGCGATGTGGAGGATGGTGCCGCCCGGCGTTTCATACATGCCGCGCGACTTCATGCCGACGAAACGGTTCTCCAGCAGATCGAGCCGGCCTATGCCGTGGCGCTTGCCCAGTTCGTTCAGCCGGGCCAGCAGCGTGGCCGGCGACAGGCCTTCGCCGTTGATGGCAACCGCATCACCGCGTTCGAAATCGACGGTGATATACTCCGGCGTATCCGGCGCCTCTTCCGGGTGATCGGTGCGGCTGTAGACATAGTCCGGCACCTCTTCCCACGGGTCTTCCAGCACCTTGCCCTCGCTGGAGGTGTGCAGCAGGTTGGCATCGGTGGAGAACGGGCTCTCGCCGCGCTTGTCCTTCGAAACCGGGATCTGGTGCTGTTCGGCAAAGGCGATCAGCGCCTCGCGGCTGGTCAGGTTCCATTCCCGCCACGGCGCAATGATGCGGATATCGGGCGACAGCGCGTAATAGCCGAGTTCAAAGCGAACCTGGTCGTTGCCCTTGCCGGTGGCACCGTGCGACACGGCATCGGCGCCGGTCATCCGGGCGATCTCGATCTGGCGCTTGGCGATCAGCGGCCGCGCGATCGAGGTGCCGAGCAGATACAGGCCTTCATAGAGCGCATTGGCGCGCATCATCGGGAACACGAAGTCCTTCACGAACTCTTCGCGCAGGTCGTCGATGAAGATGTTTTCCGGCTTGATGCCCAGCATCAGCGCCTTGGCGCGGGCCGGTTCCAGCTCCTCGCCCTGGCCAAGGTCGGCGGTGAAGGTCACCACTTCGCATTGATACTCGGTCTGCAGCCACTTCAGGATCACGCTCGTATCGAGCCCGCCCGAATAGGCCAGCACCACCTTCTTCACCGAATCAGCCATCGTCGTTCCCTCACGTTGTGGGGGTGCGCCTATTGGACAAGGCGCAGGCGCGCAAGACGGTGGGACCGAAGGTGGATCACTTCGCCAACAACCTCCCCGACAGGCCTTGCGCCACCGCGCTCACGCCGCGCGCGCACGAATGGCCGGGTTTACTTCTGCCGGCGGATGAAATCCCTGAGGTCGTTCGACAGTTTCAGCCGATCCTGGCCGCGCACATACATCATGTGACCGGCGTCATAATAATGAAATTCGGTGCGGCCTTCCGGCCAGCCGGGGCGGTTCATCGAATATTCGGCAAAGTGGAACGGGGTGGCAAAATCATACCAGCCCTGGCCAACCCACACCTTGGTCTTGCTGTTCTCCCGCAGCGTGCGGGCGAGGCCGGGAGCAACGTTGACATAGGCATCGCGGCCATTGCCCAGACGCCAGTCCCACGGGCCGACGCCGCCGATGGAGACATAGGAACGGTCGGTCTTGTAACCGAGGTCGCCCCGCAGATAGGCGTTCACCGCCGCAGGGTAGGACGCATCGATGCCGTAGAAGCTGGGATCATTGTCCGGCCCTTCACCGGCATTGTCATAATCCTTGCCGGTGTAGCGCGCGTCCAGGCGCCCGATGGTGAGGCCGCGATCGCGCAGCAGTTCCTTGTAGAAGCGGCCGGGCGTCACGCGCAGGTTGGCCTGTTCCAGATAGGTTTCCGACAGGCCGGTGAAGCGGGCCAGTTGCTTGCGGATGGCGGCGCGTTCGGCTGCGGGCAGGCTGTTCCCCTTGATCAGCGCGGTGATGTAGGGGCCGGTGGCAAAGGCGCGGGCCTCGGCGGCCCATGCCTCGACGCTGGCCGGCTTATTCGGGATCTTGTCGTGATACCAGGCCGCGGCGGCATAGCTGGGCAGCAGGCCCATATACTGCATCTCGTTGCCTTCATCCTCGGCCTCAAGCCCGAAATCGAGGATGGCGGAGATCAGGACGACGCCGTTCAGCGCCACGTCGTTGTACTGGCGGTTGAGTTCATAGGCGACGGCGGCCGAACGGGTGGTACCATAGGATTCGCCACCAAGGAATTTCGGCGCATTCCAGCGGTTGTGCTCATTCAGCCACAGCCGGATGAACTGGGCGACGGATTCGGCGTCGGACTTCACGCCCCAAAAGCTCTTGGGATCGGTCTTGCCCATGGCGTATGACCAACCGGTGCCAACCGGATCGATGAACACCAGATCGGCGACATCCAGCAGCGATTCGGGGTTGTCGCTGATGTCATAGGGCGGCGCGCCATCATCCTTGGCATCAGGGATGTTCACCCGCTTCGGCCCAAAGGCGCCCATGTGCAGCCACAGGCTGCCCGAACCGGGGCCGCCATTGAACAGGAAGAACACCGGGCGGTTCGGCTCGGCATTGTCCTTGATGTAGCTGGTGGAGAAGATGGCGGCGGTGGGGTTGCCGTCCTTGTCCTTCAGGAAGGTTTCGCCGGCGATGGCGGTGTAATTCATCTTCACGCCGCCAAAGGTGCCGCTGCGCTTGGCGACGACGCGATTGGGGGCAGGAGCGCCGGCAGCGGACTTGTCGGCCGGCTTGTCCGCCGATTGCGCCAGCACCGGCGCGGCCAGCAAAGCCGTCGCCAGCAGCATCGAACCAATACGCAGCATCAGATCCTCCCCTTGTGCCGCGCCGGGATAGCGGGGCGCGGCGGGGAGTTCAATCGGAAGACTTTGGCGTCTTGGCCAGCTTGCCCATGCCCCAGGCGCCCACCGCCAGCGCCGCCAAGCCCAGCGGGGAGACCCGGCGCAGGACGAACGGCAGCGCGACGGCGGCGACATTACCGATCGGGCCAAGATTGGCACCCGACACGCGGGAGGCGATGCCGCGGGTGGCAGCGCCGGCAGCGGCGCGGACGGCAAGACGGGTGAGCGGATTGGCCATGAAGATCACTCCTTGTTGCGGATCATTCTACCACGCCGCGACGGCTCGCGCGACGCTGCCGGGCGCGCTATGCACACCGAATGTCGAACGGTCGCCCTTCCGTGCCCGATGCCCTGCTGCGCCTCGGCGCGCTGGCGGCGGCGACGATGGCGGGGCTGCACCTGTGGCTGGCATGGGCCGTGCAGGATTGGCCCGCCGATGGCCCGATGCCGCAACCCCTGCAATCGGTGGCCATCGCGGAATTCATGCTGTGGTTCCTGCTGGTGCCGGCCGCCGTCGTTGTTGGCTTGCGCTGGCGGGCAACGCGGGACCGACGGCTGGCGCTGCTGGCGCTCGTCTGCGTGGCGGCGGTCGCCGTGTCGCTGGCGGGCTGGCGCGCAGCCGACACGGCAGGCGCGTGGCTGGTCCTCAACCTCGCCGATGCCGCACTCTCGCTACTGGGTGCTGGCGCGGCGATCAGGGCGCTGCGACTGCGCTGAGATCAGGGGGTGATTTTCGCCGCGCTGGTCGCACCCGACAGCGTGTCCACCGCTGTCACCCACGTGGCACCCGCCGGCACATCGCCGGCAAAGCGGCCGGTCTTGCCCGCCCACGTCAGCCGAACGGGATTGTTGCCGGCCCACGCCTTCACCTCGAACCGCTTTTCATCCCACAGCGTGCCGGGCGCGATCGGGCAGCCGCACAGCATCGACACGTCCACAACGATCTGCCCGCCCTCGCGGTGCGCCGTCAGGGCCAGGCCGGGCAGTTCGACCACCCAGCCATCGCCCACCACCGGCTGGCCGGGGATCAGCCAGCGGGTTTCGGCCTTGGTCACCACGACGCCAGCCGGCTTCATCGGCCCGCTCACCGTCACCCGCACCTGGCGCGGTTCGGCAATGTCGAGCGTGGCGGAAAAACCGGCTGTATTGGCATCGGCCATCGGCGTGCCGCGCGGTGCGCCGGGCATGATCTTCGCCGTATCGCCGGTGCCGCCCTCGATCCGGCCCCTGGCCAGCGTCTTGCCGGTGGCAGCATCGGCCAGTTCGACATCCATGCCGCCCATGCCAGTGCCGATGAACTTGGCGCCCTGGCTGAGCACGCGCACGGTGACCGGGGTCGGAACGGCAAGCGCCGGCGCCGCAGACAGCAGCACGGCAAGGGCGAACAGGCGGTTCATGGCATCTCTCCCATCAGGCGGGCGGCGGCCGCCCGCATCTCGGCATCGCGATGGCCCAGGCGCTGGGCGGTCATCGCCTTCACATTGGCAACAATCTCGGGGCGCGCGGTGGCAGGCGTGCCGCCGGGGCGGTGATCGGGATCATATTCCAGCGCCAGCCGCAGCGTTGCCGCCACGTCGGGCCCATGCAGATGTTCGACGACCCGGAAGGCGAAATCGATGCCGCTGGTGACCCCGCCCGCCGTGATGAACCTGCCATCAAACACGGTGCGTTCGGCCACATATTCGGCGCCGAACAGCGGCAGATAATCGCCCCATGCCCAGTGGCAGCCCGCCCGCCGCCCGTTCAGCAGGCCTGCCGCCGCGAGGATCAGCGATCCGGTGCAAACACTGGTGATCCACGTCGCGCCGGGCGCCTGATCCCGCAGCCAGCCCAGCACCACCCGGTCATTCATCACTGCCGAACAGCCATAGCCGCCGGGCACGCAGATCAGATCATATTGTCCCGAACCTGCCAGCGCCGCTGTCGGCACCAGCGCCAGGCCACAGTCGCTCATCACCGGCGCGAGCGACGTGGCGACAAAGTCCACCTTTGCCCCCGGCATCCGGCTCAACACCTGCGCCGGGCCGGTCAGATCGAGCTGGGTCAGATTGTCATACAGCAGGAATGCGATCCGCACCTTGGCCTCTCCCCATGGCCTGTCGTCTTACAGGTTGTGGCCGCGCGGCACCAGTGGCGGCCTCCAGCGTTGCCGCATTGCAGCATCATCGGGCCTGTGCTAGCGCGCGGGCACGTTTTCAGTGGGCACATCCATGTCTGACCCCGCCGCAACGTCGCCTTCGGCGGCGCACGACTCCCACGGCCACCAACAGTCCCTGATCAAGCTGGCCATTGGCGCGATCGGCGTGGTGTTCGGCGATATCGGCACCAGCCCGCTCTATGCCTTCAAGGAAACCTTTGCCGGCCACCACCCGCTCGGCCTGTCCAGCATGACGATCTTCGGCGTCATCTCGCTGATCTTCTGGACCATGATGCTGGTGGTGACGCTGAAATATGTGTCGGTGATCATGCGGGCCGACAATCGCGGCGAAGGCGGCAGCCTGGCCCTGCTGGCGCTGATCTCGCGCCTGTCCCCCGGCGACACGCGCTCGGCGCAGCTGATTCTTCTGGGTGTTCTGGCCACGGCGCTGTTCTTTGGCGACGCCATCATCACGCCCGCCATGTCGGTGCTGTCGGCGGTGGAAGGCCTGACCGTGGTGGAAGCGCGAATGCAGCCAATGGTGCTGCCCATCGCCATCTCGATCCTGCTCGCCCTGTTCTTCTTCCAGAGCCGCGGCACCGCAAAGGTGGGCGCCATCTTCGGCCCGATCGTGCTGGTCTATTTCGCCACGCTCGCCGTGCTCGGCATCATCAACATTGCCCAGTATCCGGCGATCATCGCCGCGCTCAATCCGTGGCACGCAGCAGTGTTCATCGCCGAAATGCCGCTGGCCGCGTTCCTGGCCCTGGGCAGCGTCGTGCTCGCCGTGACGGGGGCTGAAGCGCTCTATGCCGACATGGGGCATTTCGGTCGCAACCCGATCCGGCTGGGCTGGTATGTGCTGGTGCTGCCGGCGCTGATGATCAACTATCTCGGCCAGGGCGCGCTGCTGATGGCCAGCCCCGAAGCCGTCGCCAATCCCTTCTTCCTGATGGCCCCCGATTGGGCGCGGCTGCCGCTGGTGGTGCTGGCGACGCTGGCCACCATCATCGCCAGCCAGGCGGTGATCTCGGGCGCGTTTTCGGTCACGATGCAGGCGATCCAGCTGGGCTTCTTGCCGCGCATGAAGATCGTCCACACCTCTGCATCCGCGTTCGGGCAGATCTACATCCCGGCGGTCAACTGGGCGCTGCTGGTGCTGGTGATGGCGCTGGTGCTGGGCTTCCAGTCCTCCTCCAACCTCGCTGCCGCCTATGGCATTGCGGTGACGGGCACGATGCTGATCGATACCTTCCTGGTGGGCGTGCTGGTGCTCACCATCTGGCGCTGGCCGAAATGGTGGGCGGCGCCGCTGCTCGGCATCTTCGCGGTGGTCGATCTCGCCTATTTCGCCTCCAACCTCACCAAGGTGCCCGATGGCGGCTGGTTCCCGCTGGTGATCGGCCTGATCGGTTTCACCGGCCTGACCACCTGGTCGCGCGGCCGCGCGCTGATGCAGGAACGCCTGCGCGATTCATCGATGCCGATGGAGGTATTCATCAAGTCGGCCGCCGCCGCCGCCACCCGCGTGCCCGGCACGGCGGTGTTCATGACCACGTCGCCGGTGGGCGTGCCGCAGGCGCTGCTGCACAATCTGAAGCACAACAAGATCCTGCACGAACGGATCATGATCCTGACGGTCGTGATCGACGAGGTGCCCTATGTCTCCGAGGAGGATCGCATCGGCGTCAAGGATCTAAGCGGCGGCTTCTACCGCATCCTCATCCGCTATGGCTTCATGCAGGAAATCGACATTCCGGCGGTGCTGAAGCAGGTCGAAAACTGCGGGCCCAAGCTGAAGATGATGGAAACCAGCTTCTTCCTGTCGCGCCAGACGCTGCTGGCCAGCGACAAGCCGGGCATGGCGCTGTGGCGTGAGCATCTGTTCAGCTGGATGATGCGAAACGCCGAAAGTGCGATGGATTTCTTCAAGCTGCCCACCAACCGCGTGGTCGAACTGGGCAGCCAGGTGGAAATCTGACCGGCGATCAGAGATCGCTGCTGGAGATGACGAACCACCCGATCGCGCCATCGGACAGGAAGGTGGCCATTTCACCATCGTCCAGCATGAAGGACACGCCGCGCTCGACCCGTTCGCCGGCCCCGGCCTGAACCTTCACCGCCCCGCCAGCTGCCCGGACCGTGATCAATCGGCCGGCCATTTGCGCCGACGGCAAGGTGACGGTGAGCGCCGTGCGGGCAACAACCACGTCGGTATTGGGATCCACGGTCACGTCGCCGGTGGCGAACAGCGGCAGGGCCAGTTGCGCCCCGCGCGGGCCGGGCGGGCCGGGCGGGCCCTGCCGACCAGCCCCGCCGATGGTGGCCGAGCATCCGGATACAAGGAGAGCGGCGGTCGTGGCTGCAAGAAACCGGTTCAACATTGCATTTGTGTAATGTATTTGCGATCCCCGCACAAGTCATGGTCTTTGCATGGCCGCACATCGGGCGTAGCAGGGAGGCGTCAATTCCAAGGAAGCCGCCCCATGACCACCAGCCGCGAAATCCGCCTTGTCAGCCGCCCGGTTGGCGTTCCCGCTGCCGCCAATTTCGAAGTCGCCAGCGTCACCCTGCCCGCCCCCGGTCCCGGCGAAGTGCTGGTGCAGAACCGCTTCATGTCCGTCGATCCCTACATGCGCGGCCGCATGTATGATCGTCCGTCCTATGTGCCGCCGTTTGCCATCGGTGACGCGCTGCAGGGCGGCGCGGTCGGCGTTGTCGTCGAAAGCAACGCCGAAGGCTGGAAAAAGGGCGACATCGTCTCGTCGATGTTCGGCTGGCGTGAGGCATTCGTGGCCCCGGCTGCCGGGCTCGAAAAGCTCGACGTGCCGACGGGCCTGCCGATGGAGGCGTTCCTCGGCGTCCTCGGAATGCCGGGCCTCACTGCCTGGGCCGGCCTCACGCAGATCGGCAAGCCCAAGCCGGGCGACGTGGTGTTCGTGTCGGGCGCGGCCGGCGCTGTCGGCAGCATCGTGGTGCAGGTCGCCAAGAAAAAGGGCTGCATCGTCGTCGCCACCGCCGGCAGCGATGAAAAATGCGCCTGGCTGAAGGGCCTGGGCGTCGATCACGCCATCAACTACCGCACCTGCGGCAACCTGCTGGCCGCGGTGCAGGCCGCCGCGCCCAAGGGCATCGACATCTATTTCGACAATGTCGGCAACGAGCATCTGGAGGTTGCCATCGAGGTTGCCCGCCCGTTCGCGCGGCTGATCGAATGCGGCATGATCTCCAGCTACAACGACACCGATCCGGCGCCCGGCCCGCGCAACATGGTGCAGATCGTCGGCAAATCCCTCACCCTGCGCGGCTTTATCGTCATGGAGTTCGCCGGGCTTCGCGGCGAATTCATGGCCGAAGTCGGCCCGTGGATCAGGAAGGGCCTGCTGAAGTGGGAAGAAACGGTGTTCGAAGGGATCGAGAAGGCGCCTGATGCCTTCATCGGCCTGTTTGAGGGCAAGAACACCGGCAAGATGCTGGTGAAACTGTAACGACCTTGGCGGCCGGATGGATCAGCCCACCGGCCGCCGCGCCCCCAGCGCCAGCGCCAGGGTGCCTTCATCCAGCCAGTCCAGCTCCCCGCCCATCGGCAGGCCCTGTGCCAGCTGGCTCACCTTGACGCCGGTCGCTGCCAGCGCCTCGGCAACATAGTGCATCGTCGCCTGCCCCTCCATCGTGGCCGATAGCGCCAGCACCACTTCGGTCACCACGCCGTCGCCGGCACGGGCAACGAGGGACGGGATGGCCAGATCATCCGGACCCACACCGTCCAGCGCCGAAAGCCGGCCGCCCAGCACGTGGTACCGCCCGGAAAACAGCCGGCGATCATCCAGCGCCCACAGATCGGCGACATCGGCCACCACGCACAGCAGGCCGGGATCGCGGCGCGGATCACGGCAGATGGCGCACGGGTCGCTGGTTTCGACATTGCCGCAGGTGGAGCAGACGACAAGGTTGGCGGCGACCGCCTGCAACGCCGCCAGCAAGGGGGCCAGGGCCACTTCGCGCCGCTTGATCAGGTGCAGCACGGCCCGCCGCGCCGATCGCGGGCCAAGGCCCGGCAGGCGGGCCAGCGCATTCGTCAGCGCGTCGATTTCGGGCGAAGCCATGGCCTTCCTATGGGGTGAAGTTTTTACCGGCGCAACCGGTCTGGATTTTGACACGAATTCGCCCGCACCCGCTCTTTTCGCGCTGCACCATCTCGGCTAGATCATGCGACATCTTGTCAAAAAACACACACAAGGGAGAGGCGCCGTGACCGCCATCGGCCAGGACAGTCTGAACAGCCGCCGCACGTTGACCGTGGGTGGCAAGCAATATGCCTATTACAGCCTGGAAGCTGCGGCGGCGCAGCTGGGTGATGTCTCGCGCCTGCCCTATTCGATGAAGGTGCTGCTGGAAAACCTGCTGCGCTTCGAAGACGGCAGCACGGTCACCACCGCCGACGTGAAGGCCGTGGTCGACTGGCAGGGCACCCGCACCTCGAACCACGAGATCAACTATCGCCCGGCCCGCGTGCTGATGCAGGATTTCACCGGCGTACCCTGCGTCGTCGATCTGGCCGCAATGCGCGATGCCATCACCGCGCTGGGCGGCGATGCCATGAAGATCAACCCGCTGGTGCCGGTCGATCTGGTCATCGATCACAGCGTCATGGTCGATGAATTCGGCAACCCCACCGCGTTCGAAGACAATATGGCGCTGGAATATGCCCGCAACCTCGAACGGTATGAATTCCTGCGTTGGGGCAGCGGCGCCATGCGGAACTTCCGCGTCGTCCCGCCCGGCACCGGCATCTGCCACCAGGTCAACCTGGAATATCTCGCCAAGACGGTGTGGAGCAGCGAAGACGCCTCGGGCGCGACCGTCGCCTATCCCGATACCTGCGTCGGCACCGACAGCCACACCACCATGATCAACGGCCTCGGCGTGCTGGGCTGGGGCGTCGGCGGTATCGAAGCCGAAGCCGCCATGCTGGGCCAGCCGGTGTCCATGCTGATCCCGGAAGTCGTCGGCTTCAAGCTGACCGGCACGCTGGCCGAAGGCGTCACCGCCACCGATCTCGTGCTCACCGCCACCCAGATGCTGCGCAAGAAGGGCGTCGTCGGCCGCTTCGTCGAATATTATGGCCCCGGCCTCGACGCGCTGACCCTGGCCGACCGTGCGACGCTGGCCAACATGGCGCCCGAATATGGCGCCACCTGCGGCTTCTTCCCGGTCGATGCCAAGACGATCGATTATCTGGTGCTGTCGGGCCGCGATGCCGACACCGTGGCGCTGGTCGAAGCCTATGCGAAGGCGCAGGGCATGTGGCGCGATGCGGGCACCCCCGATCCGGTGTTCACCGACACGCTGGAACTGGATCTGGGCAGCGTGCAGCCCAGCCTTGCCGGCCCGCGCCGTCCGCAGGACAAGGTGCTGCTGGGCGATGCCATGCCGGCCTTCGAAAAGGAATTGGCCGGCGGCTACAACAAGGCCGAAGCCATGGGCCAGCGCGTGCCCGTCGCGGGCGCATCCTATGACATCGGCCATGGCGACGTGGTGATCGCCGCCATCACCAGCTGCACCAACACGTCCAACCCCAGCGTGCTGGTCGCTGCCGGCCTCGTGGCGAGGAAGGCCCGCGCGCTTGGCCTCAAGAACAAGCCGTGGGTGAAGACCAGCTTTGCGCCGGGTTCGAAGGTCGTCACCGACTATTTCGAAAAATCGGGTCTGGCCGCCGACATGGATGCCTTGGGCTTCAACCTCGTCGGCTATGGCTGCACCACCTGCATCGGCAATTCGGGCCCGCTGCCGGAACCGATTTCGGAAGCGATCAACGCCAATGATATCGTCGCCACCTCGGTATTGTCGGGCAACCGCAACTTCGAAGGCCGCGTCTCGCCGGACGTGAAGGCGAATTATCTCGCCAGCCCGCCGCTGGTCGTCGCCTATGCGCTCGCCGGTTCGATGCGGAAGGATCTGACGAAGGAACCCATCGGTGAAGGCAGCAATGGCCCGGTGTATCTGAAGGACATCTGGCCGACCAACGCCGAAGTCGCCGGCATGGTGATGGCCAACGTGACGCCGGAAATGTTCGCCGCCCGCTATGCCAACGTGTTCGATGGCGATGAACGCTGGCAGGCGATCAAGGTCGAAGGCGGTGCCACCTATCGCTGGAACCCGTCCTCCACCTACGTACAGAACCCGCCCTATTTCGAAGGCATGACGATGACGCCAACCCCGGTGGCCGACATTGTCGCCGCCAGGGCGCTGGCCGTGTTCGGCGATTCCATCACCACCGATCACATCAGCCCGGCCGGCAGCATCAAGGAATCAAGCCCCGCCGGCCGCTATCTGACCGAACGGCAGGTGACCAAGGCCGACTTCAACTCCTATGGCGCCCGTCGCGGCAACCATGAAGTCATGATGCGCGGCACCTTCGCCAACATCCGCATCAGGAACGAGATGGTGCCGGGCATCGAAGGCGGCGTGACGCGCCACATCCCGTCGGGCCAGCAGATGGCGATCTATGACGCCGCCATGGCCTACAAGGCGGAAGGCACGCCGCTCGTCGTCATCGCCGGCAAGGAATATGGCACCGGCTCCAGCCGCGACTGGGCGGCCAAGGGCACCACCCTGCTGGGCGTGCGCGCCGTCGTGGCCGAAAGCTTCGAGCGCATCCACCGTTCCAACCTGATCGGCATGGGCGTGCTGGCGCTGGAATTCGCCGCCGGCACCGATCGCAGGTCGATTGGCCTGACCGGTGACGAAACGTTCGAGATCACCGGCCTGGCCAATCTGAAGCCGCGCCAGATGCTGGAGGTGCGCTTCACCCGCGCCGATGGCAGCACCGGCAGCTTTCAGGCGCTGTGCCGGATCGATACCGAGCAGGAGCTGGAATATTACTATGCCGGCGGCATCCTGCCTTACGTGCTGAGGAACCTCGCCTCGGCATGAGCTGGCAGACCATCGCCATCGAGGCGGCGGGCTGGATCGGGGCGGTGCTGGTGCTGGCGGGCTATGCCCTTGCCAGCGCCGGCCGCCTTGATGGCCGCTCGCCCGCCTTCCAGTGGCTCAACCTGATCGGCGCGGCCGGCTTTGTCATCAACACGGCGTACCACGGCGCGTTACCGTCGATGGTGCTCAACATCATCTGGTGCGGGATCGCCATTGTCACCCTCTGGCGGCGGCGCAGATGACAAAAAAGCAATTGTTTTCCCGTTATGATTCCCGAATATTCCGATTGTAGTTAATAACAATTATCTTAAGGTTAACCCTGACGTCCGATTGGCGTTGATTCGTTGGGGGTATTGCATATGCGTCGTCTTGCCATGCTTGGCTGTGCTGTCAGCGCAGTCCTGGCGTCTCCTGTTCTGGCCATTGAACGGGTCGATCTGTTTCCCAATCCCGCGGCCCTGTCGCCCGTCGCTGCCAAGCAGTTGAGCGCGATCCAGCCGGTCAAACTGACCAGCGGTTCCAGGGGCAATCTGTCGTGGACGGCGGCCAGCCGGGTCATCGGCCAGACCGCCACATCGGATGTGCTGGCGCCCGGCAACAACATTGGCGGCGGCAACCCGCTCTACAAGCCGGGTTCCAACAAGAGCGGCACTGTCGCGCTGATCATGGAATATCCCAACGGCAGCGCCTTCATCTGCTCCGGCAGCCTGATGGCCGATGGCCGCTCGATCGCGACAGCGGCCCACTGCGTCAGCGATGGTGCCGGCACCGCCAACCCGTCGCGAACCACCGTGCATTTCTTCAATGGCAACCCTGATCAACGTGCCGTCACGCCTGGTGCCAGCGAAACCCGCAGCGTGACCGCCTATTTTGTCCATCCCGAATATACCGGCGAAGTGATCGACCAGAATGACATCGCGATCCTGCGCCTGAACCGCGAAGCTCCGGCCTCCGCACAGCGCTACGATCTTTATACCAACAACGATCTGACCGGCCGTGAATTCAATGTCGCCGGTTATGGCACGCGCTCGACCGTTGGCGGCGCGGCCGGCAACACAGCACCGTTTGGCGCACGCACGGGCTACCTGCGCGAAGGCGACAACAGGTTCGACTATGCCTGGGGCGATTCGCGCTTCCAGGGCTTTTTCACCGATGTGATCGCTGGCGAGAATTTCTTCGGCACCGCCGAGATCGAATTCAGCTACATCTCCGATTTCGACAACGGCACGCTGGCCCAGGATCAGTCGCGTCGGATTGCCAACGCCCTCGGGCTGGGTCCGTTGGGGAACACATTCTTCAACGACCAGGGCCTCGGCGACCGCGAAGTCGGCATTGCCGGCGGCGATTCGGGCGGCCCGGGCTTCATCGATGGCAAGCTGGCCTCGATCAATTCCTATGGCCTTACCTTCGGTCCCAACTTCGGTGATTTCGGCGGTGGCCTGAACGCCGGCTGGGGTGAGTTCTCGGGCTATGTGCCGGTCTATATCCACACCGACTTCATCGCCTCGACCGCCGTGCCGGAACCGGCGAGCTGGGCGATGCTGATCGCTGGCTTCGGCCTCACCGGTGCCACCATGCGCCGCCGTCGCACCCGCGCCGTCGCCGCCTGACGCACCTGATTGCCTGAACAGGGCCGGGGCCGGATCATCCCGGCGCCGGCCTTTTTCATGCGCGTTCGAAATAGCTTTTCCGCAAGATGCCCCACTGCACCAGCGGCCAGCCGCGCGCCACCGCGATGGCCACCAGCGCAGCATCGGCATTGGCACAGGTGACGCTGCCGCCCCGTTCGATGGCCAGTTCAAAACACGGCAGGTCGCTGTGGTGGTCGCTGGTGAAATGCACCACCGCGCCGTCCAGCCCCTCGCGCGACAGCCACGCTTCCAGCGCCGCGCGCTTGGCCGCGCCATAACAGTTGGGGCCGGCCAGGTCGCTGTATACCTGCCCTCCGCGCCGCACCGCCTCGGTCGCCACGACATCGGCGATGCCCATCCGGGCCGCGATGGCGCGAACATAGTAACTGTGGCTGGCCGACGCGATCACCACGCGTCGGCCGGCCGCCGCATCACGCGCCACCGCCTCGGCCGCTTGGGGCAGGCCGTGCCGGATCACGAAGCCATCGGCAAAGCGTGCTGCTGCCGCCGCCAGCCGCGCCTCGCCCACGCGCGGCCCGATCAGCCAGCGGTGCGCCCAGGCCTTGATGGCGCCCCGATCCATCAGCTTCAATCCGAACGCCAGTCCGCCCAGGGCCACCAATGGCAGCAAAATGGCCCGCCAGGGCGCTTCATGGCGCAACCAGAAGGCCAGAAACGGCAGCCAGCTGCCGCCATCGGTCAACGTCCGGTCAAGGTCGTAGACGGCAACGTCCGGCTGTGGTGATATCGCGGCGCTTGGCATTTGCAGCGGCATAGCCCAGTTTGGCCCGCATGGGCAGCACCATCAGCTGGCACGAAAGCGACGAAGGGACAGTGCGAGTGGCGCTGGCCGGTCGGCTGACCATCGCCGATGTCGCTGATCTGGAACGGGAACTCGCATCAAGGCCGCCGCGTGCGCCGGGGCTGATCGTCGATCTGGCCGGCGTCACCGCCATCGACACGTCGGGCGCCTGGGCGATCAACGGCCTCGTCGATCGCTGGCAGGCGGCCGGCCATCCGGCCCAGATGGAAGGTGCAGCGCCAGAAATTGATCGTCTTATCAACGCATTGGCCGCGCCGCCCGCGCCGGTGCGCCGCCGGCCCGACACCGGCAACCCCATCATCCACCGCGTCGCCCGCATCGGCGCGGCCATCATCGCCATCATCAACAACACTGGGGGCTTTCTCGCCTTTCTGGGCCACACGCTGGTGGTGCTGGGCGCCACGTTGATCGGCAGACGCCGCCTGCGCTGGCACGCCGTCATCCACCAGGGCGAAGCTATTGGCGTCAACGCGTTGGGAATCATCGGCCTTTTGCTGTTCCTTGTCGGGCTGGTGGTGGCCCAGCAGGGTGCCGTGCAACTGCGCCAGTTCGGCGCTGAGGTGTTCACGGTCAACCTGATCGGCCGCGCCACCACGCGCGAACTTGGCATCCTGCTCACCGCGATCATGGTCGCCGGCCGTTCGGGATCGGCGTTCGCGGCCCAGATCGGATCGATGAAGCTGAACCAGGAGATCGACGCGCTTCGCACCATCGGGCTTGATCCGATCGCCGTTCTGGTGGTGCCGCGCGTGATCGCCTGCTCGCTGATGATGCTGGGCCTCGCCTTCTATGGCGGGCTGTGCGCGCTGGTGGGTGGCGGACTGTTCGCCTGGTCCGAACTCGCCATGCCACCAGTCAGTTACATCCAGCGGCTGCAGGAGGTGATCCCCCTGTCCGACTTCGTCATCGGCATGATCAAGGCGCCGGTGTTCGGGTTCATCATCGCGCTGATGGGCTGTTTCCACGGCATGCAGGTGACCGGGAACGCCGAATCGGTGGGCACCCGCACCACGCAAGCAGTGGTGGAGGCGATCTTTGTTGTCATCGTCTTCGATGCCTTCTTTGCCTTCTTCTTCAGCTCGCTGGGGTATAATTGATGCCGCCGGCCAATCTGTCCCCCATCCTGCCCGATGATGCCGATGTGGCGGTGCGCGTGCGCGGGCTGGTCACCGGCTTTGGCGATCACATCCTCCACGACCATCTGGATCTGGATGTCGCCCGCGGCGAAATCCTTGGCCTGGTGGGCGGTTCGGGCAGCGGCAAATCGGTGCTGATGCGGACGATCATCGGCCTCAATCCCGCCCGCGCGGGCAGCGTGTCGATCCTTGGCCAGGATGCGCTCAGCGCCGATGTCGCCGTCCGGCGCGATCTGCGCCGGCAGTGGGGTGTGCTGTTTCAGGAAGGTGCGCTGTTCTCCGGGCTCACGGTGGCCGAAAACATCGAAGTGCCGATGCGCGAATTCTTCCGCCTGCCCGATGGGGTGATGGACGGGCTGGCAGCTGCGCGGCTGCGCCAGGTCGGCCTGCCGGTTGATACCGGGAGCAAATATCCATCTGAGCTGTCGGGCGGCATGAAGAAGCGCGCCGGGCTGGCGCGTGCGCTGGCGCTTGATCCGCCGTTGCTGTTCCTCGACGAACCCACAGCCGGGCTCGACCCGATTTCGGCAGCGAAGTTCGACAGCCTGATCAAGCTGCTGAAAGACACGCTGGGATTGACCTTGTTCCTGATCACCCATGATCTGGATACACTGGTTGCCATCTGCGATCGGGTGGCAGTGCTGGGGGATGGCAAGGTGCTGGCCTGTGGAACGGTGGACGAACTGCGCGCGTTCGATCACCCGTGGGTGCAGGATTATTTCGGCGGCCCACGCGGCCGGGCGGCAACAGCGACGACTGGCGGGAAGACAGCCTGATGGAAAATCGCAGCAATTACGTGATCGTGGGCAGCGTCGGGCTGGCGATGATCGTCGGCATCTTCGTGATGGTGCTGTGGCTGGCGCGCGTGCAGGGCGGGGATGCCCAACGCTTTGACATATTGTTCAAACAGTCGGTTTCCGGCCTTGCCGTTGGATCACCCGTGCAGTTCAACGGCGTCACCGTCGGCAAGATCAGTGATATCCAGCTGCTGCCGGCGCGGCCCGAGTTCGTGCGGGTGCGGATTTCAATCAAGGAGGATGTGCCGGTGCTGAAGGGCACCACTGCTGGCGTGGAAGGCGTTGGCTTTACCGGCGTGTCGCAGATCCAGTTGCAGGGGGCCATTCAGGGCGCGCCGGTGATCGATGCGCCTGGCCCCTATGGCGTGCCGCTGATCCCGCCGCGCACGGGTGGCCTGAATGATCTGCTCGCCACCGCGCCGCAGGTGCTGTCGAACGTGTCACGCCTGACGGAGCGCTTGAACGACGTGCTGAAGGATGAAAACCGCGCCGCCCTGTCGGGAATTCTGAAGAACGCCGATGTTGCCACCGCCACCCTGGCGAAGAGCGGCCCCGATCTGGCCGCCGCACTGGCAGAAGCGCGCACCACGATGACGGCGGCGACCGCCACGCTGCAACGGATCGAGGCACTCGCCGCATCCGGGCAGACGCTGGTTGACAGCGATCTGAAACCCATGGCCGCCGATCTTCGCCGCACCGCCGCAAGCGCCGAATCAACACTGGCCCGTGTCGACGCGATGGTCGCCAGCGCCCAGCCGGGGGTGGAGGTGCTGACCAACCAGACCCTGCCCGAAACCACCCAACTGATCCGCGAACTGCGGGAAACGACGGCCCGGCTCGGTGCCATCGCGGCCAAGCTGGACGAAGATCCCGCCGGCGCACTTGTGGGAGGGCGCAGCCTGCCCGAGTATCAGCCGCAACAGGGGAAGCGGAAATGACATTGAAGCACTTTGGGCGCCTGACGCCCGTGCTGCTGGCCACCGCGCTGGCCGGATGTGGCCCGCTGGTGCAGGTGGGCGGCAACACGCCGCCGCCCGATGCGCTGCTGGTGCTGCGCGCCGACGCCCAGCGCGCCGAATGGGCCGGGCCGACGCCATTGGCGGAAACGCTGTCGGTGGCCGTGCCCGATGTGCCGGCCGAACTGCAGACCTTGCGCCTGCCGGTGCAGGTCAGTGCCGCAACCCTGCAGTATCTTGCCGGTGCCAGCTGGTCAGAACAGCCCAATCGGCAGTTCCAGCGGCTCCTCGCCGACACACTGTCGGCCAGAGGCCTGCCCGTTATCGACAGCCGGGGCGGTGCCGTCGCCGGCGCCCGCGCGCTCACGGGCCACTTGCGCGAATTTGGCCTCGATGTGCGCGGCGATGCCGTGGTGCGGGTGCGTTACGATGCCCAGCTTGCGGGCCCGCGCGGCGCCGGCACCGTCTCGCTGCGCAGTTTTGTCGTCGAGGAAAAGGTGGCAAGCCAGCAGCCGGCCATGGTGGCCGCCGCTCTCAACCGCGCCGCCAATCGGCTTGCCAGCGACGTCGCTGCCTGGGTGAAGGGCTGATCCTATTGATCGCTTGCCCGGCCATGCCGCCAGCCTAATCTCATCGCAAAACCTCTGGGAGTTGCCAGCCATGCCGTTCGTCCGCCCCGATGTTGCCAATCTGCTCGCCATGCTGGCCGCCCAGCCGGGGCCAAAGCTGAGCGAGATTTCGCCGGCGGAAGGCCGTGCCATGATGGCCGGCATGACGCAGCTGCTGGAACGCCCGCGTGGTGACATCGCGGTGGCTGATCTCACCACCCCCGGCGGCATCAAGGCGCGGCTCTACACGCCGGCCAACGCCGGTGGGCAGGTGGTCGTCTATTATCACGGCGGTGGCTGGGTGATCGGCGATCTTGATACCCACGATCCGCTGTGTGCCGAGATCGCCCGCCAGATGGGGATGCGGGTCGTGTCGATCGATTACCGCCTCGCCCCGGAACACCCCTTCCCCGCCGCCACCGAAGACTGCATCGCCGCGACGCGCTGGATCGTCGGCAGCCCGGCGGAGCTTGGTGGCCCGGTCAGCGGCGTGATCCCGGCTGGTGACAGTGCCGGTGGCAATCTCGCCGCCGCGGTCACGCAGGAGCTTCACAACGAGATCGCCATTCCGGCCCAGTGGTTGATCTATCCGGCGACCGACATGACCGCCGGCGAAGGATCGATGGTCGAATTTGGCGACGGTTACCTGCTCACCAAGGATTCGATGGACTGGTTCCATGCCCACTACATGACCGGCAGCGAAAACAAGCGCCTGCACCCGTGGGCCAGCCCGCTGCACGCCGAGAGCCTGGAAGGCCTGCCGCCCGCCATGGTGTTCACCTGCGGGCTCGATCCGCTGCGCGATCAGGGCCGCGCCTATGCCGCGCGCCTGATCGAAAGCGGCGTGCGCGTCGTCTATCGTGAAGCCGCGGGGCAGATCCACGGCTGCTTCACGCTGCGTCAGGGGATAGCTTCCGCGCACGATGATCTGCTGGGTTGCATCGCGGACCTGAAACTGCTTCTGGCCGGGGCATGACACCGCCCTCCGCCATCCCGCGTGAACACCCCTCAGGCCTGCCCTATCGCCCCTGCGTCGGGGTGATGCTGGTCAACGCTGCGGGCCTGGTCTTCACCGGGCAGCGCCTCGATCAGATGGTGGAGGCCTGGCAGATGCCGCAGGGAGGCATCGATCCCGGCGAGGACCCCTACCAGACCGCCCTGCGCGAACTGTGGGAGGAAACCGGCGTCGATGCAGGCCTGACCAGCCTGCTCGGCGAGACGCCGGACTGGCATTATTATGATCTGCCCGAAGAACTGATCGGCAAGATCTGGAAGGGGCGCTATGCCGGCCAGCGCATGAAATGGTATGCGCTGCGCTTCCACGGGACGGACGATGATGTGAACATCGCCACCGAGCATCCGGAATTCCGCCATTGGCGCTGGAGCCACCCTGACACGCTGGTCGACCTCGCGGCCCCGTTCAAGCGCGCGCTTTACATGGATGTGATCGGGGTGCTTGCGCCCTTTCTTTGATCCCAGTCGATCGGCGCCACGCGCGGCACAAGAAACACCAGGCTGAACAACGCCACCAGCGGCATGACGGCGGCGAGCGCGAAGGCGGAATCATAACTGCCGGTGGCATCGATGATGAGGCCGGTGATGATCGGGTTGACGATGCCGGCGATGTTGCCGAACCCGTTCTGGATGCCGGTCCATTTGCCCACCGCCGTGGGCCCGGCGAACATCTGCGCGATCATGTTGACGCTGACGTGCATGATGCCGATGCCGAACCCGGCGATCAGCAGCGCCGCAATCAATGCGCCCTGGCTGGCTGAAAGCGGAATGCCGGCCAGCCCGGCCGCCGTCATCAAGGTTCCGAGCATGGCGCCGCCGCGGCGCACCGGGCCGGGCGCCATCCCGCGTTTCCGCAGCATGTCGTTCACCTGGCCACCGATCAGCGCCGCCACGGCCTGCGCGGCAAAGGCCAGCGCACCGATCCACGCCATGTCGGCCAGGTGGTAGTGGCGCACCTCCACCAGCCACAACGGCAACCAGGTGACGAGGAAATAGAGGCCAAAGCCCCAGCACACCTGGGTGAGCGATAACGACAGCGCGGCGCGCGTGAACAATATCTGCAGATAGGTCGGGCCGTCGCCGCCCGCGCTGCCATGATCGGCAGGCGGCGGCAGGCGGCGCAGGGTGGCGATCCACGGCACCAGCCACAGCAGGGTGACACCGCCGACAATGGCAAACAGCCAGCGCCAGCCCAGCGATGCCAGCAACAGCCCGCCGGCCAGCGTGCCGAACGCCGGCCCCAGCGCCAGGCCAATCGACAGCGCCGCATTGGCCGCGCCCTGCCGGCCGGCATCCACGTGATCGACGATCAGCTTGAACAGCGCCGGGAAGGTGACCGCTTCGCCGACCGCCAGCAACAGCCGCAGCACCACCAGCGCAGCAAGGCCGCCCGCCAGGCCGGTGGCAGCTGTCGCCAGACCCCACAAGCCCAAGCCGGCAGCCAGCAACCAGCCGGCCGAGGTGCGACCGACCAGCCAGCCCGCCACCAGTTGTCCGGGCGCATACACCCAGAAGAACGCCGAGGCAGCGAGGCCGTAATCAGTGGCCGTCAACCCCAGATCGGCCTTCAGCTGCGGCGCGGCGATGCCCAGCGTGCCGCGATCGACATAGTTGATGAATACCGCCAGCCCGATCAGCCAGACCAGCGCGGTCACTGCACCTGATTGTGCCCTGTCAGCCATGGCCCCAACCCCCGATACGGGAGGGTGGGCGCAGCCAGCCCTGCTGTCAAATCAGCCCGGCCAGCGGGCTCGACGGGTCGGCATAGCGGCGCTTGCCCATGCGGCCGGCGCGATAGGCAAGGCGGCCGCTCTCAATGGCCAGCTTCATCGCGCGGGCCATCAGGATCGGGTCCTTGGCCTCGGCAATGGCGGTGTTCATCAGCACGCCGGCGCAACCCAACTCCATGGCCACTGCCGCGTCCGATGCCGTGCCCACCCCGGCATCGACCAGCACGGGAACGCGCGCATTCTCGATGATCAGCCGCAGGTTGACCGGGTTCTGGATACCCAGCCCCGAACCGATCAGGCTGCCCAGCGGCATGATCGCGGCGGCGCCCAGATCCTCCAGCTTCTTCGCGGCGATGGGATCGTCGGCGCAATAGACCATGACCTCAAAGCCGTCCTTCACCAGGATTTCCGTCGCCCTCAGCGTTTCGGCCATGTCGGGATAAAGCGTGCGCGCCTCGCCCAGCACCTCCAGCTTGACGAGGTTCCAGCCCCCGGCCTCCCGTGCCAGGCGAAGCGTGCGGATGGCATCCTCCGCAGTGAAGCAGCCGGCGGTGTTTGGCAGATAGGTGAAGCGTTTCGGATCGAGGAAGTCCGTCAGCATAGGCTGGCTGCGGTCCATCACGTTGACGCGCCGCACCGCCACGGTGACGATCTCTGCCCCGCTCGCCTCGGCAGCGGCGGCGTTCTGGGCATAATCCTTGTACTTGCCGGTGCCGACGATCAGGCGCGAGGTGAAGCGGCGGCCGGCGACTTCCCAGCCATCGTCATCAGCGGAGTCATCCTGGCCACCGCCCACGAAATGCACGATCTCCAGCGCATCGCCATCTTCCAGACTCACATCGGCAAAGGTCGAACGCGGCACGATGGCCAGATTGCGCTCCACCGCAACCTTTTCGGCCGACAGCTCAAGTTGGGCCAGCAGGACCGCAACGCTGCTGCCGGCAGGAACGCGGCGCGGTTCGCCGTTCAGGGTGATCGCAATGTCAGTCATCGTTTCTGTCATCATTGGCCAGTGGCGGCCGCGAGCACGGCAGCGCGCAGTTCGGGAATGCCAACACCCTTTTCGGCAGAAGTGGCAATCACCTCGGGAAAGGCAGCAGGGTGGATGCGCGCGGCGCCCAGCGTCGCCTCATGCACCTTCGCAAGCTCGGTCGGCTTGATCTTGTCACCCTTGGTCAGCACCACCTGAAAACTCACGGCGGCCTTGTCCATAAGGCTCATGATCTCGCGATCGACGGGCTTGATGCCGTGGCGGCAATCGATCAACACCAGCACACGGCGCAGCACCGGACGGCCGCGCAGATAATCGAACACCAGATGCTTCCACTGGCGAATGACGTCCTTTGGCGCGTCGGCAAAGCCATAGCCCGGCATGTCGATCAGGCGAAACTGGGTGGGCTCGCCGACTTCGAACACATTGAGTTCCTGGGTGCGCCCTGGCGTCACCGATGCGCGCGCCAGCCCGTTGCGGCCCGTCACGGCGTTGATCAACGATGATTTGCCCACGTTCGACCGCCCGGCAAAGGCGATTTCCGGCACGCTGGCCGGCGGCAGGAACTTCAGCTCCGGAGCCGACAGCAGGAAGTTGACCGGCCCCGAAAACAGCCGCCGGGCATCCTCGATCAGTGCGGCCTTGCTGTCCGCGTCGCTCACTTGCGTTTCCGGGATGCGGGCCGCGGGCCTGTCGGCTTTGGCCCCGCGGGCTTGGCCGGCGTCGGCTTCACATCGATGACCGCCGCCGAGGGCGGCGTTGCCGGCGTCGGGTATTTGCGGTTCATGTAAAGCTGCTGCGTGATCGAGACGAGGTTGTTCACCGTCCAGTACAGCTGCAGGCCGGCCGCGAACGGCGCCATGAAGAACATGAACAGCCACGGCATCAGGCTGAACACCTGCTGCTGGATGGGATCAAGCTGCGCCGGCGACAGTTTCTGCTGCAGCCACATGGTGACGCCCAGCAGGATCGGCAGCACGCCCAGCGCGATGAAGGCCGGCGGTTGCCAGGCGATCAGCCCGAAGAGGTTCAGCGGCGTCAGCGGATCGGGCGCCGACAGGTCGGTCAGCCAGAGCACGAACGGCTGGTGGCGCATTTCGATCGAGATCAGCAGCGTCTTGTAGAGCGCATAGAAGATCGGGATCTGCAACAGGATCGGCAGGCAGCCGGCCAGCGGATTGACCTTCTCCGTCTTGTAGATCGCCATGATCTCCTGCTGCGCGCGCAGCTTGTCATCGGCGTATTTTTCCTGGATCGCCTTCATGCGCGGGCCGATCACCCGCATCTTGGCCATCGATTCATACTGCTTGTTGGCGATCGGAAACATCACGGCGCGCACGATCAGCGTCAGCCCGATGATGGCGACGCCGAAATTGCCGGTCAGCTTGAACAGCCAGTCGAGCAGGTGGAAAATCGGCTTGGCAATGATCTCAAACCAGCCCCAGCTTACCGCCTTGTCGAGGCGCGGAATGCCGGCTTCGGTATAGGCGTCGAGCAGATTGACTTCCTTGGCGCCAGCAAACAGCCGCGACGTGGTGGCGATGCGACCACGGGCGGGCACCATCACCGGGGCGGCCAGCCAGTCGGCCTGGTATTGGCCGGCGGCATATTGGAAGGTGGCGTTGATGCTTGCCTTCTGATCGGGAATGCTGGCGGCGAGCCAGTATTTCTCGGTCAGCCCCAGCCAGCCGCCTGTGGACGCCTGCCGCTGCGGGCCATCTTCGCGCAGTTTCTCGAACTCGAGATCGCTGTCCTTCAGCGTATCCTGCAGCACGGCGACCGGGCCAACATGGACATTGGTTTCGGCAGATGGCGCCGCGCCGCGCCGTGAGACAAGGCCGAAACCCTGCACGGCCACCGGGGCAGCACCGGGGTTTTCCACGCTCTGTTCCACAGTGAAGAGATAATTGGCATCAACGCTGATCTTCTGCCGGAACACCAGCCCCTGCGGCGAGGTCCAGCTGAGCGTAACAGGCGCAGACGGGGTCAGCGTGGTGCGATCGGCGGTCCATTGCGCGTTGGTCGGCGGGGCGATGCCGCCCACCCAGCCAAACTGGGCGAACTGCGCGTCGGTCGTGCGGCTCGGGGAGAACAGGCGCACGGGCGGAGACGTCTTGTCCTGCGTCTGGCGATAATCCGGCAGCACCAGATCATCAAAACGCGCGCCAACAAGGTTGATGGAACCCTTCAGGCGCGGCGTGTCGATGGCAACGCGCGGCGCGGCGGCAATCGCTGTCGCCGTCGGCACCAGCGCGCCGGCATTGGCGATGGCCGGGGCCGTGCCGGGCGTCGCGGCGGGCGCAGCCGGCTGGGCGGCCTCGGTAACCGGCTTGGGGGCGGCTTCGGGGAAGAAGCGATCGGCAACAACGGTCCAGCCGATCAGCACCAGCGCCGACAGCAGCACGGCGAGCACGACATTCTTGGTATCGGGCGATTGATTGTCCTGAGGAGGCAAGGCGGTCTCTTTACATGCAAGAATGCGGGAATCGCCCGCGAGTTGCGGCTGCTATAGCCGGTCAAGGCACCGGGTCATAGCCCGAACCCCCCCAGGGGTGGCAGCGCGCGATGCGCCGGGCCGCCAGCCAGCCGCCACGCACCGGGCCGTGGCGCTCGATGGCGGTGATGGCATAGGCGGAGCAACTGGGCGAAAAGCGGCAACTGGGTGGCAGCACGGCCGAAAACGTGATCTGCCACAGGCGGATCGGCAATATCAGCAACCGCTTCACCGTGGCCTCTCCCGTGGCGGCGGCGGCGGCAGGTGCGCCTTGGCCAGCGCCTTTTCCAGATCCGCCAGCATCTGCCCGAAATCCCGCGTCAGCCCGGCATCACGGCCAATCAGCACATGATCGGCACCAGGGTGGCCATGCACGGGGATCACGGCGCGGGCGATTTCGCGGAGGCGGCGTTTCAGGCGGTTGCGGGTGACGCTGTTGCCGACACGCTTGGTGACGGTAAAGCCGGCGCGCATTGCCGCGCTGCCGTCGTCACGCTGGCGAACAAGCAGCACAAAGCCGGCGGATGGGACCCGCCGGCCTTGGTTTGCTGCCAGGAAATCCCGTCGCAGCCGGATCGTCTCCGGCGCAGGCATGGGATCAGGCGGTCAGCTTCTTGCGGCCGCGGGCGCGGCGGGCCTGGATGACCTTGCGGCCGCCAACGGTCGCCATGCGCGCGCGGAAGCCGTGACGGCGGGCGCGGACGAGCTTGGACGGCTGATAAGTGCGCTTCATTGATCGTGGTCCTGAAACAAAGATCGGGCCTGACGCAGAGAGCTGCGCCCGGAAAGAGAGGTGCCGATAATGCGCGGGCGCTGCAGAGTCAACGCACTTGTCACTGGACAATCTGCAAAGCGGTGGCAATGGGCCAATCCATGCAACGCTCCCCGCTCGCCCTGCCCTTTCCTGCCCTTCTGCCGATTGCCGGTGTGCGTATCGGCACCGCCAGCGTGCCCTACAAGGCATGGACACGGGACTGCGTGACCCTGGTGGAATTTGCGCCCGGCACGGCGGTGGCCGGTGTGACAACCCGATCGCTGTGCCCGTCGCCGGAGGTGGAACTGTGCCGCGCCAAGCTGCCCGGCGGCCATGCCCGCGGGCTGATCGTGAACGCCGGCAACAGCAATGCTTTCACCGGGGCCGCCGGCATGGCCGCCGCCCGGGCGCAGGCCGCGCGGGTGGCGGAGCGTCTGGACTGTTCAGCCGACGCGGTGTTCAGCGCATCAACCGGCGTCATCGGCGTGCCGCTGCCCATCGATCTGGCGGTCGAAGGTGTCGACAAGGCCCACGCCCGGCTGGGCGAGGCGGACTTTCTCGCCGCGACCAACGCCATCGGCACCACCGACACCTTCCCCAAGGCCGCAACTGCCAGCGCCATCGTCGGTGGCAAACGTGTGTCCATCAACGGCATCGTCAAGGGCAGCGGCATGATCGCGCCCGACATGGCGACCATGCTGGGTTTCATCTTCACCGACGCCGCCATCGCGCCCGCACTGTGGCAGGCAATGCTGAACGACGCGGTCGCCTCGACCTTCAACGCCATCACGGTCGACAGCGACACCAGCACGTCCGACACGGTGCTGGCCTTTGCCACGGGCGCTGCCGGCAACACCGCACTGGCGACGATGGATGATGCCGGCGCCGAAGCGCTCGCCGCGGCCCTCACCGACATCTGCCGCCATCTCGCCATTCTCGTCGTCCGCGACGGCGAAGGCGCACACAAGCTTATCGAGGTGACGGTGACCGGCGCCGTCGACGACGCTTCAGCCAAGCGCGTGGCGCTGAGCATCGCCAACTCCCCGTTGGTCAAGACCGCAATCGCCGGCGGCGATGCCAACTGGGGCCGAATCGTCATGGCCGTCGGCAAGGCCGGCGAGCCAGCTGACCGTGATCGGCTCTCGATCCGGTTCGGCAACACGCTGGTCGCCGCCCAGGGCGCCGTCGTTCCGGGTTACGACGAAGCCCCGGTGGCCGCGCACCTGGCTGGTGACGAGGTCAGCATTGCCGCCGATCTCGGCATGGGCACCGGCCGCGCCCGCGTGTGGACCTGCGACCTGACCCACGGCTACATCAGCATCAACGCTGACTATCGCAGCTGAACGCCTCCCCAAATTGCGGATAGGGCGTTGTCCGGCTGCGGGCCATCATCCCCGCCATGCTGCCCATTCTGTACCACTACCCCGCCTCGCCCTTTGCCGAACTGGTGCGCGCGGCCTTCGGAGCGAAGCATCTGGCGTGGGGCAGCCTGATCGTCCCCAACGTCCTTCCCAAGCCTGACCAGACACGGCTGACCGGTGGTTACGGGCGCACACCCGTCGTCCAGATCGGTGCCGACATCTATTGCGACACCGGGGCCATCCTGCCGGCACTTGAGTCGCTGCCGGGCCCCAGTCTCTACCCGGCGCCGCTGGGGCCACTGCACCGGCTGGTCGCCAGTTGGGCCAATGGGCCACAATTCTTCGCCCATGTCGGCGCGGCGATGGGCGGGATGACGCCAGTGATGATGGGGGAAGCCTTCATCAAGGACCGGCAGGCGCGATTTGGCATGGATCTGGGCGCTTTGGGCCGCGCCGCGCCGCATCTGGCCGGGCAAGCGCTGGTGGCAGCACGCTGGCTGGCCGACACGCTGGCCGACGGCCGCGCCTTCATCGGCGGCGATGCGCCCGGTGCGGGCGATCTCGCGCTCTACAGCAACATCTGGTTCGTGAAGGCGGTGCCCACCGCCGCCGCCAACGCCGCGGCGATGCTGGCGATGCCGGGCATGGCAGACTGGTTTGCGCGCATGGCCGCATTCGGTCACGGCCAGCGGCGCGAGGTGACGCCGGAGGATGCCCTGGCGGCGGCGCGGGCCAATTCCCCGGCGCCGGTCACAGGCAACATCGACGCGCCCTATGCGGCAGGGATGCAGGTCGGCATCACGCAGGAGGGGACGCGCGACGAACCCAGCATCGGCAGGCTGTTGCGCTGTGATTCAACCGGCATCACGATTGCGCGGAAGGTGGAAGGCGGGTTGACCGTCCATGTCCACTTCCCGCGATTGGGTCAGGTGGTATCGCCGGCCTGAGCCGGCGTTGCCATCAGGCCAGCGCGCCCGACAGCCACGCCTTCAGTTCGCCCTTGGGCTTGGCGCCCACCTGCATGGCGACCGGCTTGCCGCCCTTGAACAGGATCATGGTCGGAATCGACATCACGCCATAGCGACCCGGCGCTTCGGGATTGTCGTCGATGTTGACCTTGACGATCTCGACTCCGTCCATTTCGGCATTCAGCTCTTCCAGCGCCGGGGCGATCATGCGGCACGGGCCGCACCATTCCGCCCAGAAATCAACGAGCACGGGCTTTTCGGCATTGATCACGTCAGCTTCAAAGCTGGCGTCGGTCACGGCTTTGGTCATGGAATATCTCCGCAATGGGCGTTCTCGAGCGCCTAGATAGGCGCTGCCTCGTCGCTCTGCAATGCGGCGCCGGGCTGCCACCCGGCCAGCACTTCGGCTGGCACCTCGATCAGGCGCGGACCTGCGGTGTAAAGCAGCCCGGCGCGCACCTGGCGCCCGGGAAATACCCGCACCAACGCTGCGGCATAGGCGCCCATCTGCGCCACGTGCGCCTGCGGCACCGCCGCCAGATCGGCGGGCACCCGGCTGCCGGTCTTGAAGTCCACGGCCAGCACGTCGGTCTCGCTTACCAGCAGCCGGTCGATACTGCCGGCGATCACGGCTTCACCGACGACGGCGGCCACGGGTGCTTCGGTCAGCGCATCAGGCGCGAACACAGCGGCAAATGCCGGATCATCGAGCACGGCGAGCACCGTTTCGGCCAGTTCCGCCGCATCCAGATCGGGCACATTCAACGTGCACCACGCCAAGGCCACCCGGCGGCGCACGGCAGGAGCAATGCCGGGCAGGGTTTCGAACAATTTGTGCAGCGCCGTGCCGCGCCGGGCAGCGGCCTGGCGCGCGGCGCTGGGGGGCGGATCGGCGACCGTGTCGCTGCCCAGGCTTGATGGTGCGAGCGGGCGCGGCGGTCGCGCTTCTGCCGGTGCATCGCGCAGCCACCATTGCTCGAGCGGCAGCCGGCTCTTGTCCGGCCTGATGTCGGTGGGCTTCACCTCTGGCGGCAGCCCGCTCGCCAGCACGCGTGACGGCCCCGGCCACAACCCATCGCTGGTCTCCTGCAGGCCGGCATCGGCCAGTGCGGCTTCGACCAGCGCATACCAGCTTTGCGGGTGGACATCCCACTCCTTGCCCGGCTTTGACGCACCGCCGATGAACAGCATCTCTTCGGCCCTGGTCAGCGCCACATACAGCAGCCGGCGATACTCGCGCGCCGCCCGGCCCTCGCGATCGGCAATGGCCTCGGCCAGCCACGCCGGCGGTTCGGCGAGGCCCGGCGGCAGCCACAGCGGCAGTTCCGGACCGTTGCCGACAGCATGGACAACCGCCCCCTTTTCGCGGCGCGGCACGCTGCAGGCATCGGCCATGATGACGATCGGTGCCTGGAGACCTTTGGCGCCGTGCACCGTCATCAGCCGCACGGCATCGATGGCAGCTTCGGGGTCGCGCTTCACCTCCAGGTCGCCAGCCGCCATCCACGCCAGGAATGCCTGCAGGCTGGCCGCGCCTGCCGCTTCGCAGGCCAGCGCCTGATCCAGCACGGTTTCGATGGCGTCACGCGCCTCCTCGCCCAGCCGGGCCAGCAGCTTGCGACGACCGGCGAGGGGGCCTGACAAAATGGTTTCCAGGAAGCGGTAGGGCGAAACGTCTGCCGCCAGCCGCAGCACCTCGGCCAGCCAGGCGCGCGGGGCTGACAATGCGGGATCGTCGCTGGCCTGCACCGCCGCCCACAGCCCTCCCTTGCGAGTGGCTGCCACCGCCGTCAGCGCATCATGGCCGAGCCCGCAGAATGGAGAGACCAGCAATGACGCCACCGCGAGATCGTCGCCCGGCTGGCAGGCGAATTCGACGAGTGCCAGCAGATCGGCCACCGCCAGCGGTTCGGCGAGATTGAGCCGGTCGGCCCCCGCAACCGGAACGCCAGCTTCGTGCAGCGCCGCCACCAGCGCGTTCATCAGGCCGCCACGCCGCCGCACCAGCACAAGAATATCCTGCGGCATCACCAGCCTGCCGCTTGCCGGCAGGCGCAGGCGGGTTTCGGGCCGCAGCCAGCCGGCAATGGTGGCGGCGATGCTGCGCGCCATGGCAATATCAAGCGCCAGCGGCGGCGCGTCGGGATCATCGCCGCCGTTATCATCATCGTCGTCTACGGCATCGTCACGCGGCAGCATCGGCGGCCAAAGGGTGACCACGCCTGCACCTTTCTTGTGGGCGATGTGGCGCTCTACGCCCTGCGGATCGAACTGGTCGCCGCCGACGTGGCCGATGACGCGATCGACCACATCGAGGATGGTCGGCACCGATCGGAAATTGACCGTCAGCGGCTGTTCGATCCAGCGATCCGGCTCGGCCTCGCACAGCTGCCAGAAATCCTGCTTGCGATCAGCATAGATGGTCGGATCGGCACCCTGGAAACCAAAGATCGACTGCTTGAAATCGCCGACGACGAACAGGCTGCGGAACAGGTCGCGCTGGCCGGCGCCGCTGAAGAATTCCAGCGTCAGGGCGCGGATCACCTCCCATTGCAGGAAATTCGTGTCCTGCGCCTCATCCACGAGCACGTGATCGATGCGGCTGTCGAGCTTGAAGCGAACCCAGTCGGCAGCGCCATCCTCCGACAGCAGGCGGGCGGCGGCGGCGATCATGTCGTCATAATCGATGACGCCGGCACGGCGCTTGGCGGCACGCCAGTCCTGCGCCAGCCGCACCGCCACCCTGAGATGGCGGCCAGCAAAGGCCAGGATCTGCCAGCGTTCCCGCACCGCGCGGATCGCGCGCAGATGCGCCTGCATCTCGGCGCAGAGCGGGTACCAGTCGGCGAGCGCCTTTGGCACCATCCAGTCGGCCGCACGGGGGTCGCCGTCAGCCTTGAAGAACACGCTCCACAGATCGTCAAAGGCGGCGACCTTGTCGGTCGTCTCGTCATAGCCAGCCAGCTTCCTGGCGATGTCGACGGCGCGGGAGCCGCCCTGCTGGCCCATGACGCGGGCAAAGTCGCGCAGCTTCCCCCATGGCAGCCCGGCAATCGCCGCCACCAAGGCCCTGGCCTCGCTGTCGTCATCGGCAAGGCCCAGTCCGCGGCGCAGCAACGGCTCGACGCCCTCGACACGCAGGTCGGCCAGCGCATCGCCATGGCGGGACAGGCAGGCCATGATCTCGTCCAGGCGGCCTTCGCCGCCATCGATGGCAATTTCGGCAATATCGGCGCGGAACGCCGGATCGCCGCTGTCGATGAGCGCATCGGCCAGAACCCGGCGGCGCAGCAGGGCAGCGGCGCGATCATCCAGCGTCTGGAAACCGGGCGTGATGCCTGCTTCCACCGGGAAACTGGCGATCAGGCCCTGCGCGAAACTGTGGATGGTCTGTATGGCGAGGCCGGCCGGCGTTTCCAGCACGGCGGCGAACAGTCCGCGCGCCCGCGCCAGCGTTTCGGCGTCGGCGGCAGCCCCGATCGCGGCGAGATCGCTGATCAGTGCGGCCTCCTCACAGCCGGCCCAGTGGGCCAGCCGCGCCATCACGCGATCGTGCATTTCGGCCGCCGCCAGCTTTGTGAAGGTCAGACACAGGATACCTGCCGGCCGCGCCCCGCCCAGCAGCAGGCGCAGCACCCGCGCGCTCAACACCTGGGTCTTGCCGGTGCCTGCCGATGCCGCCACCCAGGCATGAACGGCCGGATCGGCGGCCAGCGCCTGCGCGTCCTTCAACGGGTCCAGCGCCTTGATCTCGCGGGGCGCGCTCATGCCCGGTCTCCGCGGTTGATCCATTCGGCCACGCGCGCCAAATGATCATAATCACCCCACGCCCACTGCGGTCGCAGCTTGGGCGGGAACGGATTTTCGGTCAGCAGATAGTGCCCGGCCAACGCGGCAGCCTTCTCCAACGCGAGCTCGATGTGATCGGCAGCCGTCACCTGCTTGCCAAGCGGGTTGCTGCGCTTGCCCGCCTCACGCCGCCCTCCCTTCAGCTGCCAATACTCGATGCCGCCGGGCAGGCCACCCGCAACCGGCTTGCCATCGCGGGTCAACGTGCCGGCCGCCGCCATCGCAAGGCCCAAGGCCAGCTGGTTGGCCTCCAGCGTCCGCACCCGCGTGCCACTGGGGGGCGGCCCCGTCTTGTAATCCACCACGCGCAGCCGGCCATCGTCGTGCCGATCCAGCCGGTCGATACGGCCACGCAATTCCACGCCGCCGGGCAAGTCCATGCGCCCCTCGACCTCGGCAATCATCTGGCGCCATCCGTCGGCTTCGTCGTCCAGCACCTGCCCGCCGGCCCACAGCAGGGCGCGCTCGATCCGCGGCACCCATGCCGCCTCCAGCAATGGAAAATGCGACGTCGCCTGTTTCAGCACTTCTGCCATGATGCGTCGCAGCTGGCTTTCCGAACCATGGTTACCCTTCACCCAGGCTTCCAGCACGCTGTGGGCCAGTTCGCCGCGCATCGCCGGGGTGGGGTCCTGATCCAGCGGATCGAGCGGACGCAATTTCAGGATGTGGCGCGCATGGAAGGCAAAGGGGTCGCTGACCAGCGTATCGATTTCCGTGATGCTGATCCGCTTCGGTCGCAGGGCCAGCGGGGGATTGGGCTGCGGCTGGCTGGCGGCGCGTGGCAGGCCGTTGGCGGCATCGACGGCACGGGCAATGGCAATCAGATCGTCGCGACGCGGCAGCGGCGGAGCGCCGCCGCGTTCATACTGCGCGCACAGCCGCAGCCACAGCCGCGACGGCACCTGCGGGCCACCAGCATCGCGGCGGGCGCGGGTGATCAGCACCCGCCTTGCACTGGCCGCACGCAGGAAATCCTGCGCCGCCAGTCCCTGCGCCCGTGCCGTGCCGGGTAGGCCCAGCCTGGCGCGGATGGCGGGCGCCAGCCACGGATCGGGCGCCGGCCGGCCCGGCCAAGTGGCTTCGTTCAACCCGGCCAGCACCAGCACGTCGGCGCGGGTCAGCTGGGCCTCCACCGGGCCCAAGATGGCAAGGCGTGGGTGGCCCTGCCCCGGCACGCGCACACTGCGGCCATGCATCAGCGCGCCCAGCAGCGCCGGCGCTTCGTCAGGGCGCAGGTCGCCAAACAGTGCGCCGTGCTGCTCAACCTCCGCCACCAACGCCGCCAGCTGGCGACCTTCCGGGCCTGACCACGCCAGATCACCAGCCAGCGCAGTGGCGCTTTCGCGCAGCGCAGCCATGAGTTGCGGCAGGGTGACGGCGCGGGCGGCGCGCAGCGCCTCCAGCGGCTCCAGCGCGGCGGCCGCATCGGCCCACCAGCTCATCAGCGGACCGGGGTCGCGTTTTCTGTCGGCCAGCCAGCGATCGATCGCCTCGCCGGTCGCATCAAGCCCCGGTGGCGGGCGCACCCCGCGCAGGGCGATATCGGCCTGGCGCACGTGCGCCGCAAAGCCGGCATCCCCGCGCCGGACCAGATCATGTTTCAACACCGCGAGCAGCCGTGCTGGCGCGAAATCCTCCGCCATCGCCGTCACCAGCGCCAGCGCCAGGGCCCCTGGCGGCGTCAACGACAGCGGCGTTCCCGCCGACGAATCGACGGCGATGCCCCAGCGCCGACAGTGGGCCGCAACGCGGCGGGCCAGCACCGGATCCGGCGTGATCAGCGCGGCGCGAATGCCGGGCGTTTCCAGTGCCTCACGCAGCGCCAGCGCCACCACCTGCGCCTCTTCTGCTGCCGTGGCACATTCGGCCAGCGCCAGACCGTCGATAGCCCCGGTGGCCGGCATGGCCGAATTCGCATTGGCCGCTGCCGCCGGGGCGAGCGACGCCAAGAGCGCTTCTGCCCGTTCCGCCGGCCCATCCAGTTCACCACCGTCATGGGGCCAGCGCAGCACGTCGGCCCGTTCCAGCCCCAGCCCGGAAAGCAATGTCGCCAACGTCCATTGCGGGTGGCCCGGATCGCCGCCATCGGCCACCGCAACCCAGCGCGCCATGCCGGCATCCGACATATCGTCGTCCAGCCCCGGCAGCACCACCAGTCCGCGTGGCAGATCAAGCACGGCGGCGAGCAAGCGCACCAGCGCCGGTGTGGGATTGGCGAGCCCTGCGGCCACAACCAGACCATCGGGCGGCTGCAACCGCCAGCGGGCGATGGTGGCATCGATCAGGGCGGCAAGACGTGTCGCGCCTTCGGTGCCGCCGTGGCCACCGCGCGCATCGGGCCACAGCACCAGGATCAGTTCCAGAAAGGCCAGCGTCTTCTGCCAGTGATCGGCCAGATCCTGATCATCGGCGGCAGCGCGCAATGCCTCGGGATCGATCTCTTCGGCCAGCAGCGCATCCAGCACCTCGCCCAGCGCATCGCCCAACCGCAACCGCTCGACTGCCGAACGGGCCTCGCCTGGCAGTCTTGCCGACAGCTGCGCCATTTCAAGACGCCGCACCAGCGCTGGCACCGCAGGGCTCACCAGCGCTTCACCGGCGGCCAGGCGATCAAAGCCGGCATCATCAATATCACCCACCGGCACCATGCGCGGCAGCAGCAGGCCACGCCCGTCGCCTGCGCCGGGCAGTTGGCGGACGAAGGCTTCGGTCAACGCCGTCACGGCCCGGCGGTTGGGCAGCAGCACCAGGCAGCGCGCCAGCGCCAGTGGATCACCGGCCGTTTGCGCCAACAGCCCTGCCGCCAGCGCATCTGCGAAGGCGACATGGAGCGGGATGTTGAACAGGGCCGGCGCACGGCCGGAAACCAACGATTGTCGATCTTCAATCACGTCGCCAGCATAAACGGCCCGGCAGCCTTCGCCAGCCCTGTTATGCTTTGCGAATATTGACCGTGATCTTTTCTGGTCGGGCGTGTCCCGTTCGCTGGATCAGCCTGAACTCGTGCCCCGGCTCAGGCCGCGTTGCGCTGGTAACGGGCACGCACCCGCGCCTCTGTCCGCAATGCATCGGCCGCCAGCGCCAGCATGGCCTGATATGTCTCTGCCGAGATGGCGAGGAAGCTGCGGCGACCATCGCGCTGGCACTGCCGACGCACGATCAATCCGGCCTTGGTCATGCCACTGATCCAGCGCAGCGCCGTGGTGCTGGGCACATCGGCGGCGATGCACAGGCTGGTGACCGAGGTTTCGCGCCGCCAATAATGGGCGATCGCCAGATCGAGCAGGATGTCCCATGCCGGCTCCCCCAACGACAGGCCGGCCAGATGGCGACCACGCAGCCGGCGGATGCGGAACTGGCTTTCGATAAAGGCAATGCAGTCAGCTTCGGCTACGTCGCTTGGCGCCGGCTGTGGCTGGCCAATCAGTTTGTCGGCAAGAGCGGCAAGGCCCTGCGCCATATCCGCCACCTGCCGCGCAATTGCTGCGGCGGGATCGTTGTTCGCCGTCCCCGCCAGCGCCTGCAGCGCAGCAAAGTCGAGCTGCCCCAGATCGGTTCGAACCGCTGGCAAACCATGATCGTCTTGCCCGGAAAGTTGTGGAGGCTGGCGGTCGAGCGCCACAGCGGCAAGCGCAATGCCCGCCTCGGGCGGCCGCCCGTGCCCACCATTACCAACTTCAACCATTTTGTTCAGGCCCCCGATGTCAACATTAGAATTCAGCAACCGTTCAATGATCGGCCGACACTAAAGTTAACATCGTCTCCAAATTGGCGATGCATAGGGGCTGGTCCATTATGGACATTGATGACCGGGAAATAAGTTCATTAAGGTTAGCGTTTGGAGACCATGCGACCACCGGCCCGGTTTCCCCCGGATGTGAATTGGGCAGCATGGCGAGGCACAGACGGGCTGGCGGGCAAAACGCGGGGCCCGGCGAAAAACTGGCCACATCCCATCCCAGAAGCTCAGCAAGTATGATGATGGGTTCGGCCGTCTCGGGCGGCACGCCGAACAGTGCAAGGCGGCACGGCAGCGCCGGCGCGATGCCTGGCCCGCTGAAGCGAGTGCTGGACTGGGGCGTGGAACCATCATGCCCGGGCGTCTTGCCATACCCGGTTGTCGTGGCGGCCCCTGCAAGAAGCGCTGGCCGGATCGTGACGCCGTCGTCCACCCGATCGCCCTGCCCTGCCAACTCCATGACCATCTTCACCAGCCGTGCCTCCCGTTTGCCCAGGCGATCCGCGCCCGATCACTGGTAACGGCTGCGCGAGCGCCAGCTTTGGCGGCGGGCTGCGATATGCTTATGCTGCGAACACCAGCAAATCTTCCAGCACCTGCAGCGGCACGGGTGTCACGAGCCGGTCGAGGCCCATGGCGGCCAATCGGCGCTGAACATCATAATCATCACATGTGACGCGAATCACCAAGCCTTCCATTTGCAGCATCAGCCTGCCGCTTGGGGGCCGGGCCCGGATGACTTCCGGCGCAGCCGGCCGGTCCAGCACGGCTTGCGCGGTGCCAAGATCATCCAGCATGACAGGGTCAACAGCAACGCGCATGCCAGCAGACCCACCTCGATCGGCAGGCGGATCGGAAACCAGCCATTCCGGATCGGCAATTGCCACGGCAGGCGCGGCGTGGAACTCAGCCGATGGCAAAAAATCGACCCGCCAGCCGAGAATTTCGGCAAGCAGACTGATGTGCAGTGTATCGTCCGGTGGCAGACCCACCAGAGTGATGCACCAACGAGAGCGTGCGTTGACCCTCACCAACGCAGCTGGACCCGATATATCCACGCTGGATTCCCAATCCCTTAATTCCGGTAAATTGATTAACCTTCAGGTAACTCTGAGCAAGTGCTAGTACATCCATTTTGGATTGTATCTCAGCGAGCGCGGACCTTTCGCCTTCATCCTCGACAGCGCGGCGGCAATTTGCTTCCATGCCGTGTCTGCAAAAAGCGACACACACGGGGAGGACGACATGTTCAGCCATATCATGGTGGGTGCCAACGACACGGCCGCATCAAAGACATTCTACGATGCCACGTTTGCCACGATGGGCATCGGGCCCGGTCATCAGGACGACAAGGGACGCGTATTCTGGATGACGCCCGGTGGCATCTTTGCCATCACGAAGCCGATTGACGGCAACCCGGCCTGCAATGGCAATGGCAGCACGATCGGCTTTGCCATGGCGAGCCCCGAAATGGCGGATGCCTGGCACGCCGCCGGCGTCGCCAACGGTGGCACCACCTGCGAAGACCCGCCCGGCGTCCGTTCCGGCGCCACGGGCGCGATGTATCTGGCCTATCTTCGGGATCCGGCCGGCAACAAGCTGTGCGCCCTGCACCGGATGGCCAAGTGATGCGCGGCCTTGCCCTTGTCGCCGCACTGGCACTCGCCACCCCGGCTGCCGCCCAATTGGTGCAGTTGAAACCCACGCTGACACTGGCTGCCGCGCGCATCGTCACCGATGCGGCCCAGGCCGAAGCCGACAAGCGCGGCCTGAAGGTGACCATCGTTGTTGTCGATCCCGCCGGCGTGCCGATCGCGCTGCGCCGCCTGGATGGCGCGCCCAGCGCCGGGCCCGACATTGCCATTGGCAAGGCCAGGACGGCCGCCAGCTTTGGCAGCCCGACCGCCGTTTACGAGCAGCGGCTGCAGAAGGAAGGCCAACTGCGCTATCTCACCTTCCCGGTGATGATGGTGGCATCCGAAGGCGGCGTGCCGATCAAGCTGGAAGGCAAGACGCTGGGCGCCGTCGGCGTGTCGGGTGGTACCAGCCAGGAAGACGGGTTGATTGCTGCGGCCGGCATCGCGGCCCTGGAAGCGGCTATTGCCAAGCCGAAGTAAGCGCGTGAGGAGATTCCGCCGGTCCGCCAGCAACCTCTTGCCGCTGGTGGGCCGGCCGGGCTATTGAGGCGCCGACCACAACCCGGGAGAGACTGCCATACCACCGCCTCCACGCCGCATGATGAACACGCCCGCGCCGCTCACTGGCCCGCGCTACGATGAATTCATCAACGTCCCCAAGGTCCGCGTGATCGATCAGGACGGAGAAAATCTGGGTGTCCTCTACACCCGCGAAGCCATCGCCATCGCGCAGGAAGCCGGGCTGAACCTGGTGGAAGTTTCCCCGGGCGCCGACCCGCCGGTGTGCAAGATTCTCGATGTCGGCAAGTTCAAGTACGAGGCCCAGAAAAAGGCCGCTGCTGCTCGCAAGAACCAGAAGACGCAGGAGATCAAGGAGATCAAGATGCGTCCCAACATCGACGAGCATGATTACCAGACCAAGATGAAGGCCATCAGCCGCTTCCTGGAAGAAGGCGACAAGGTCAAGCTGACGCTGCGCTTTCGTGGCCGCGAGCTGAGCCATGGCGAACTCGGCCTGAAGCTGCTGGAACGCGTGCGCGACGACACCGCCGAACTGGCCAAGGTCGAACAGCTGCCGCGTCTGGAAGGCCGCCAGATGCTGATGGTGATTGCACCCAAATAATCTTCTTTCGCGACATTGCGACGCCGCCGGCTCATCCCGGCGGCGTTTGCGTTTCCGGAACCGCGGCGCTAACCGGCGCTCATGTCGTTCTTTGCGCCCGCCCTCGAAGGCAACAAAACCCAGCAATATGTCCAATTTGGTCAGCAGCTCGCCGCGCTGATCGGGGATGAGCCCGACTTTATCGCCAATATGGCCAACATGTCGGCGCTGATTTTTCATCAACTGCCCGATCTCAACTGGGCCGGCTTTTACCTGATGAGGGATGGCGAACTGGTGCTGGGCCCCTTCCAGGGCAAGCCCGCCTGCATCCGCATCCCGCTGGGTCGCGGCGTCTGCGGCACGGCGGCAGCGATGCGGGAAACTCAGGTGGTACCCGACGTTCACGCCTTTCCGGGCCATATCGCCTGCGATGCCGAGAGCCGTTCCGAAATCGTTGTGCCGCTGATCAAGGATGGCGTGGTGATCGGCGTTCTTGATCTCGACAGCCCAAGGCCCGGCCGCTTCGATGAAGACGACCGGGCCGGGCTGGAATCCGCAGCGGGGCTCTTGCTGGGGGCCAGCAAACTCGACTGATCGGGCGCGCGCCCGATCAGATCATTTGTCGAGGCGGACGATCACGTCGCGGCGAATATCGGCCTGCGCCTGATCCAGGCCCTTCAGGGCGCGATCCCGTTCCGCAGCGGAAAGCCACTTGGCATCGTTGATGGCCTTGCGGGCGGTGGCCATCGCCTCGCGGATTTCCTTCTGGATGTCGCGGCCGCAGGTGGCGAGCAGCGCGAGGTCGGCATCAGCGGCAACGGGCGTGCCTTCCTTCTCGCAGCGGGCGCGCATCTCGGCCTTCACCTCGGTCATGCGGGCATCGGCCAGCTTGCGCATCTCGGCCGGATCGCCGGCACCGTGGCCACCCATCGCGCGGCGCACCATCACCATCTTGCGGCCATCCGGCGTTTCGCTGACCTGCACGCCGTCCTTGCCCTCCAGCGGCGGCAGGTCGTGCAGCATCGGCAGGGCCCCGTGGGCGCCGCCGTGACCATCCATGACCATGACGCGCACCTCGCGCCGGTCGCCTTTCGCCGGCGTCTCGCCCTTCTCCCCCTTGTCGGCGCCGTCGCGCTTCAGGTGGAACACCATCACCTTGGGCGGGGCAGGCGGTGCCGGGGCAGCGGCAGGCGCCGGCGGGGCCGGGGGCACGGGCGGCGCTGCGGGCGGGGCCGGCTGGGCCCCCGATGCCGTGGCGATCAGGCCAGCCGCTGCCAGCGCCGCCACCGAAAGGCCGCCGGCGATGCGGCGCGTGGTGCCGAAATTGCGAAGCTTCATCATGGCAATCCGATCCTTCAACTGATGCTTGTGGTTCATGGCGCAGGCGGCGACCGGGGTGGCGACGCAAGCGGATTTCAATATGGCCTGGCCATAGGCGGCCCGGGTCTCGCCATCGCTGCCGGCCAACACGGTGGCATCGCAGGCCAGTTCCTGATCGGCCCGGAAGGCGCGCCAGGCGGCATGGGCGACCGGGTTCCACCAGTGCGCGGCCAGCACCAGCAGGCCAGCAAGATTGGCCGCCAGGTCGAACCGGTCGTGGTGGGCAGCCTCATGCTGCAGGGCCAGCTTGCGCTCGTCCGGGGCATAGCGTGCCATGAAATCGGCCGGCAGCAGGATGCGGCGACGCCAGATGCCGGCCGCCATCGGGCCCGGCACGTGGGGGGAAAGAAACACGTCGACCCCGGCGATGGTAACGAGCCGTTTTCCCGTTGCCACGGCCCGGCCGACAAAGCGGGCGTGACGCGCCCATTGCACGGCGAGGAAAAGCGCAGCGCCGACCGCCCACAGCGACAAGAGGGTTGCCGGCCAGTCGATGCCCGGTTCGGGCACCATCGGCGCCAGTGGCATGAACTGCACCGCATCGACCGGGTTCATCACCGCGACCGCCGAGCGGTCGGGCGGTTCGACAGCCGCGACCGGTACATAGAGCGGCTGCCAGCCGGGAATGGCCGGCAGCACCATGCGCAAGGCGGGCAGCGCCCACAGGGCATAGGCATAATGCGCGCCCCACAGCCGGGCCACCGGCCGGCGCACCGCCAGCACCAGCAGCATCAGCAGGGTGGTGGCGACCAGGGTTTCGGCCAGCCAGCCGGGCGACGGCAGCGCGCTCATGACTTCAGCTCCCGGATCAGGGCTTCCAGTTCGGCAATGTCGTCAGGCGAAAGCTCGCCGCGCTCGGCCAGGTGCGCCACCAGCGGCGCCGGGCGCCCGCCGAACAGGCGATCGACCAGCCGGCGCGATTCGCCGGCCGCGATGGCGCCGCGATCGACGATGGGTGAATAGAGATAGCGGCGGCCATCCTCGGCAGTGGCCAGCGCGCCCTTGGCTGCAAGCCGGGACAGCAGGGTCTTGACCGTCGCCAGCGTCCAGCCCGTGTCAGCCAACTGCCCGGCCACGTCCTGCGCCGTGATCGGGTGCTGTGCCCACACCACCTCCATCACCTGCCACTCCGCTTCGCTGATTCGTTCCGACATCAGGCACCCGACTGTCTACGTCTGTAATCATCATAAAAACTACATCTGTAGTCGTCAAGCACTGCTTCAGCGCATCAATACAGTTGTTTCCCCATCGACGCTGTTGACCATGGCAGGCCGCCGTGGCAGTGCCGGCCCATCGAGCGGGTATGATGTAATGGTAGCCTGTCAGCTTCCCAAGCTGAACGCGCGGGTTCGATTCCCGCTACCCGCTCCATCGCAGCCATGCCAGCGTACCGGACCAGGCGAGTCAATCGAGATCGCGTCTGGCCACGACGGTCCGAATGGCGCGTCCCAGGGCTTCTGAGCTCCCTGCCCTTCAGGCCCCATCCCTACGTCAATCGCCCCGTGAGCAAACGACGTATGTTACAGTTTCGTATTATTCGCGACGTTGCATCGGGATCTGAATAAAAAGAGTATCAAACAGAAACAGGGAAACTATGTTCCTGTGGGGCGGACGTCTGGTGCAAATAAGGGAGCCACCTGATGTCTTTGATTCACAATATTCTTCGTCGCGCCTTCATGTTTTCTGCCACAGTGGTTATCGCGGTTTCGAGCCCTGCGTCGGCCCGGGACGCGAGCTACACCGTGACATTGAACCAAGACAGTTTCTTTGGGTTCAATCCATCGTTCAATGGCCTCATTCCGGTCAACGATACCACCGATTTCAGCTTCTATGGCACCTTCTGGACCAAGCCGGCGTTCGGTCTGGGCCAGGGCAACAGCGGCGACGACCTGTGGACCGAATTCGGCATCGGCGCGAATTTCAACCTGATGGACGGCAAGCTGAAGGTGAAGCCACAGCTGGGTCTGACCAACGGCTCCCTGCTGTCGGGCGGCGCCATCGTGGGCGGCGCCACGCGCGGCTCCAAGTTTGCCGACGGGATCGTGCCCAGCCTGACCGTTAACTACAGCGGCGACACGTTCGAAGCCGAATATTACGGCGGCTATTATGCCGCGCTCAGCCAGCGCAATGGCCGTGCCGCGCTCGACTTTGTCCACACCTGGATCAACGTCGGCTACAAGGCGTCGAGCAATGTCTCGTTCGGCCCGCACTACGAACTGCTGTCGAACACCCGCAACACCTATCCGGGCGGCCGCGCCAGCAAGACTTATGAATGGCTTGGCGCCTATGTGCAGTTCGCGCTGCCCAAGGGCTTCTTTGCCCGCTTCACCGCCGGCGCCGACCTCGACAAGGACAATGCCGGCGATTTCTACAAGATGAGCGTGGGCATGAGCTTCTGATGCGGGCGGGAGCGCCCGGCCGGGCGCTCCCCTTCCCTTACTCCGCCGCTTCACCCAGCGGCGGCAAATTGTGGCCGAGCAGGCGGAGCAGTTCCGCCGCCGCCTCGACAATGTTGGTTCCGGGGCCAAAGATGGCGACCGTGCCAACGGACTTCAGGAAATCATAATCCTGCGCCGGGATCACGCCGCCGGCGATCACCTTGATGTCGGGACGGCCGGCCTGCTTCAGCTCGTCGATCAGCGCCGGCACCAACGTCTTGTGGCCAGCGGCCAGAGACGAGGCCGCGACCAGGTCGACATCCAGCTTCAGCGCCAGTTCGCGAGCTTCTTCCGGGGTCTGGAACAGCGGGCCAACGGTGGCATCAAAGCCCAGATCGGCGAGCGCCGTGCCGACGACCTTGGCGCCGCGGTCGTGCCCGTCCTGGCCCATCTTGACGATCAGCACGCGCGGCTTGCGGCCGGTCCGGCGCTCGAATGCCTCCACTCCATCGGCGACGCGGGCATAGGCCGGATCGGCCTTGTAGGCATCGGCGTAGACGCCCTTCACCATCTTCACGACCGCGGCGTGGCGTCCGAACACGTCTTCCATCGCCTTCGAAATCTCGCCCAGCGTGCAGCGGGCGCGGGCGCATTCGATGGCCAGCGCCAGCAGATTCTCGCTGCCGCGCGCGCCGTTGCGCAGGGCCTCCAGCGTGGCTTCGACACGGGCCGGATCGCGCGCGGCCTTCACGGCCTCGATGCGGGTGATCTGGCTCGCGCGCACGGCGACGTTGTCGACATCGAGAACCGGAACTTCGTCCACGGTGGACGGCTTGTACTTGTTGACGCCGACGATGACGGTTTCGCCCATGTCGATGCCGGCCTGCTTGGCGGCAGCGGCGGCTTCGATGTCGAGCTTGGGCTTGCCGCTTTCGACCGCTTTGGTCATGCCGCCCATCGCCTCGATCTCGTCGATGATGGCCTGGGCACCGTCCACCAGCTGCTTGGTCAGCGCCTCGACATAATAGCTGCCGCCCAGCGGATCGACCACCTTGGTGATGCCAGCCTCTTCCTGCAGCACGATCTGGGTGTTGCGGGCGATGCGCGCCGAGAAATCAGTCGGCAGCGCGATGGCTTCATCCAGCGCGTTGGTGTGGAGCGACTGGGTGCCGCCCAGGGCTGCCGCCAGCGCCTCGATCGTGGTGCGGATGACGTTGTTGTACGGGTCCTGCTCCTGCAGCGACACGCCCGAGGTCTGGCAATGGGTGCGCAGCATCAGGCTGCGCGGGTCCTTGGCGCCAAAGTTGGTCATGATGCGCGACCATAGGGTGCGCGCGGCGCGCAGCTTGGCGACTTCCATGAAGAAGTTCATGCCGATGGCGAAGAAGAAGGAGAGGCGGCCGGCGAATTCATCGACGTCGAGGCCTTGGCGCATCGCGGCGCGGGCATATTCCATGCCGTCGGCCAGGGTGAAGGCCAATTCCTGCAGCGCCGTCGCCCCGGCTTCGTGCATGTGATAGCCGGAGATGGAAATGCTGTTGAATTTCGGCATGTTGCGCGCCGTGTGCGCGATGATGTCGGCGACGATCCGCATCGAGGGTTCGGGCGGATAGATATAGGTGTTCCGAACCATGAACTCCTTCAGGATGTCGTTCTGGATCGTGCCATCCAGCTTGGCCTGGGGGACGCCCTGTTCCTCGGCAGCCACGATGAAGAAGGCGAGGCAGGGGATCACCGCGCCGTTCATGGTCATGGACACGGACATCTGGTCGAGCGGGATGCCGTCGAACAGGATCTTCATATCCTCGACCGTATCGATTGCCACGCCGGCCTTGCCGACATCGCCCGACACGCGCGGATGGTCGCTGTCATAACCGCGGTGGGTGGCAAGATCGAAGGCGACCGAAAGCCCCTTCTGCCCGGCAGCAAGGTTGCGGCGATAGAAAGCGTTGGATTCCTCGGCGGTGGAGAATCCGGCATATTGGCGCACGGTCCACGGCCGGCCGGCATACATGGATGCGCGCACCCCACGGGTGAACGGCGCGAAACCGGGCAGGCCGGGATCCCAGCCCGCCGTGTCGTCCGCGGTATAGAGCGGCTTGACGGTGAAGCCTTCCGGCGTGGCCCAATCCAGCGACTGGCCCCTGACTTCCTTTGCCGCCATCGCGGCCCAGTCGTTCACCGTCTTCTTGGTCATGTGCATCTCCCGGTCGGCGGTTCTCCAAGCCATGCGCCGCAGTCGCCGTCAACCGCGGCGGAACATGTGCGGCCAAGCATTGTTGTCGCGGCCATGATCGAACCCGAAAGCACCTCTCCGCGAAACGACGCACCTGAGGCAGTCGCCACCAACAAGGCGCGCGCCGGGACAACTGGCAACAAGGTGCGCTATGTGTTGCTGGTGTCGGTGATCATTGCCGCGCTGGCAATGCTGTTCACCTATGTCGTGTCACCCAAGGGCCGCATCGAAGGCGCCACGTCGGCGCCAGGCCCGTATTGAGAGGTCACTCGGCCGCTTCGGCCATCGCCTCGACCTTGGGGCTGGCGGCAGCGGCAATGGCGAGCAGCCGCTTTTCGATGGCCTTCAGCCGGGCCGGCGCGTCGATCTTCGCTCCGGTCAGATCTGTGACATAGAACGTGTCAGTGGCTTTTTCGCCATAGGTGGCGATGTGGGCGCTGTGGATGGTCAACTTCTGCTGGAACAGACCGTGGGTGAGCGCATAGAGCAGCGCCGGCCGGTCCGATGCGTTGACCTCGATCACGGTATAACGGTTGCTGGCCTTGTTATCGATCAGCACGCGCGGCTCCACTCGGAAAAGCTCGGCCTTGCGACGGGCAAGGGGTCGCTCCGCCAGTTTGTCGGCCAATCGGATACGGCCTGTCAGAACATCCTCTATGGCGCGTTTCAACCGCGCCAGCTGCGCCGGTTCGGCAAAGGGCCGGCCCAGCGGATCAAGCACGACGAAATTGTCGATGGCCATGCCGTCGCGTGTGGTGTGGATGCGCGCGTCGAAAATGTTGCCGCCAGCCAGACTGATCGCGCCCGCAATGCGATAAAACAGGCCGGGATGATCGGTGGCGTAGATTGATACCAATGTCGTCCCAAGTGCCGGATCGGGCAGACAGGCAATCGCCAACGGCGCATCGCCAGCATCGGCCACCAGCGCGGCGTTGGCAGTGAGCACGTCGGGCGCCTCGGCCACCCAGTAACTGTCGGCAAAGCGCCGCGTATAGGCCGCAAAGCGCGCATCATCCCACCCCAGCGCGGATTGCAACTGGCCTTGGCGGGAGGCGATGCGAGTGGCACGGCCGGTCTGCTTGTGGCCCAGTCGCAGCACCTCTTCGGCGGCTTCGTACAATTCACGCAGGAGTTGCGCCTTCCAGCCATTCCATACGCCCGGGCCCACGGCGCGAATGTCGGCCACTGTCAGGATCATCAGCAGCCGGAGCCGCTCCGGGCTGGCGACCTTTGCAGCGAAATCCAGGATGGTCTTGAAATCGCTGAGGTCCCGCTTGAACGCAGTGCGACTCATCAGCAGGTGATGTTCGACCAGCCAGGCAACGGTCTCGGTCTCTTCCGCCGTCAGCCCCAGCCGCGGGCAGAGCCGGCGGGCAATGTCGGCGCCCAGCAGGCTGTGATCGCCGCCGCGCCCCTTGGCAATATCGTGCAGCAACACGGCGACATGCAGAACCCGGCGGTTGATGAGCTGGTGGATGATGGTGCTGGAAAACGGGTGATCTTCCTTCAGTTCGCCACGCTCGATCCGCGCCACCAGGCCGATGGCCCGTATGGTATGCTCGTCCACCGTGTAATGGTGATACATGTCGTATTGCATCTGCGCCACGACACGGCCGAAATCCGGCACGAATCGGCCGAACACATCAGCCTCGTTCATCCAACGCAGCACGGTTTCCGGGTCGCGCGGCGAGGTCAGCACCGACAGGAACAGCGCGTTGGCCGCCTTGTCACGACGGACACGATCGTCAATCAGCCCGGCATCGCGGGCCGCTGCCCGCATTGCCAGCGGATGAATGGCAACGCCCTCGCGATCGGCCAGCGCAAACATCTCGATCAGGCGAGCAGGTTCGGCGGCAAAGAATTTGTCATTGGGAACACCGATCTGGCCGCGCTTGAGGGTAAAGCCGTTCAGTCGCGAAGGCCGGCGCGTGATGGTGGGCAGCCATGACAGCCGGGCCGTCGATTCATCGAGATGGGCGAGGAACAGGCCAGTGAGATCCCCGACCGATTTCGCCATCAGGAAATAATGGCGCATGAAGCGCTCCACTGCGCTCATGCTGTCGCGATTGGCATAACGCAGCCTGGCTGCAAGTTCGCGCTGCACGTCGAACGTCAGCCGCTCCTCGGCCCGGCCGGTGAGGTGATGGAGCATGATACGCACCGACCATAGAAAGCTCTCCGCCCGCCGGAACTGGCGCAGTTCGTCGGCCGTCAGCAGCCCCTTGTCGACCAATTCGGCGACGCTGCTGACCTGATGCAGATATTTGCCGATCCAGAACAACGCGTGGAGATCTCTGAGGCCGCCCTTGCCCTCTTTCAGATTGGGTTCGACGACATAGCGGCTGTCGCCCATGCGCTGGTGCCGCGCCTCGCGCTCGGCCAGCTTTTCGGCCACGAAGGCCCGCGCTGTGCCGGCCACGACGTCCTTGGCAAACCGCGCCGCCGCGGCGTCATACAGCGCCTGATCACCCCAGACGAAGCGCGCTTCCAGAAAGGCGGTGCGGATCGTCATGTCTGATCGCGCCATGCGAACAACATCGTCGAGGCTGCGGGTCGCGTTGCCGATCTTCAGGCCCAGATCCCACAGCAGATAGAGCAGGGTCTCGATCACCTGCTCCCCCCAAGGCGTCTGTTTCCAGGGCGTGATGAAGACGATGTCCACATCGGAAAAGGGTGCCATCTGGCCGCGGCCATAGCCGCCGACCGCCACCAGCGCGAGGCGCTCGGACTGGGTGGGATTGGCCAGCGGATAAAGTTGCTCCACCACCGTATCGCAGGCCAGCCGCAACAGCTGATCGGTCAGGAAGCTCTGTGCTGCCGCCAGTTCCAGGCCGCGACCGGGATGCGCCTCCAGCCGGCGCTTGAGTTCGCTGCGGCCGTGCGCCAGTGCGCCACGCAGGGTTTCGGCCAGCAGGCGGCGACGGGCAGCAAAGTCCTTTGCATCGGCCATGCCAACCGCCAGCGCATCGACAAGCGCGCGGCGATCGATGATGGACCGCCGGTTGGGAATGGATTCAGGCCGGATCATGCCGGGCAAGAATAGGCAGGAAATGCCGGCGCTGCCACTGCGTCATCCCCACAGCTCGGCCGGCGGCGGATAGACGTCACTGCCCTCGAAGCGCAGTCCGTGCGGACGATCCTGGATCAGCAGCGGGCCATCGAGATCGGCAAATCGCCCCTGCATTGCCACCAGAAATGCCGGCGCGATGGCGAGACTGGTGCACAACATGCACCCAGTCATCACCCCAAGCCCGCGTGTGGCAGCAGCGTGACGAAGCGCCAGCGCCTCGGTCAACCCGCCGGCCTTGTCCAGCTTGATGTTGATGAACTGGTATCGCCCGACGACCTCATCCAGGCTGGCGCGCGTCTGGCAGCTTTCATCGGCGGCGATCGGCACGGCGCAACGCAGCCCGTCCAGATCGGCATCGCGGCCGGCAGGCACCGGCTGTTCAACCAGTTCCACACCCAGGGGTGCCAGAGCGGCCAGTGTGCGTTCGATATCGGTTCCAGCCCAGCCTTCATTGGCATCGACGATCAGGCGGGCATCGGGCGCGGCGCGGCGCACCGCCTGCAACCGCTCCACGTCGGCCTGCCAGCCGCCCTCCCCGCCCAGTTTCACCTTCAGCAGTTCCCGAGCCCGTGCGGCATGGGCCGCATCGGCCATGACGGCTGGATCACCCAGGCTGATCGTGTAAGCGGTCAGCATTGGCTGCGGCACCGGCAGGCCCAGGCGCTGCCAAACCCGCTCCCCGCTGATCCGCGATTCGAGATCCCACAGCGCGCAGTCGGCAGCGTTACGCGCTGCGCCCGCTGGCAACAGGGTCAAAAGATCAGCGCGCCCTGCCCCGGCCGCAATGGCATCTGCGACCGATTCAAGCGTGGCAAGCACGGCTTCAGCCGAATCGCCTTTGTAATAGATGGCAGTCCCTTCGCCACGCCCGGTGTGCACGCCGTCGCTGATCTCGGCGATAACCACGTCAACATGGGTCTTGGCCCCGCGCGCGATGGTGAAACTGCCTTGTACGGGAAATCGCTCGATGCGGGCTTTGAGGGTCCGGGCCATGCAGCCTGCCTGCCGTATGCCGCCTCGCATCGCAACCATCTTTGCGCCCGCACGAATCCGCGTCATGCTGCCGGCCATGAGTGATGAGGAATCAGTCGAGCTGGATCCGGTGGCGACGGTGTCGCGCATCACCGCGCTGGAAATGCTGGTGCGTCAGATCATGATCGTCCAGCTCCGCATCCTCGACAAGATGGGCGAGATCCAGCTGACCGGCGACTACATCCAGACAATCGGCAAGGCCTATGCCGAGAAGGTCGATGAAAGCCCGATCATCGAAAGCGCCAGCCCCAACGTGAATTATGAGTTCAAGATGATGGTGCTCCACAATCTGGAGCGCTTCTTCGATGACCTCGAGAAGCATATCCGGGAAAACTCGCCCTGAGGCCGGTGATCCCGATCACGTCGCGCGATGGAGGCCCGAGCCGGAATCGAACCGGCGTGCACGGATTTGCAGTCCGCTGCGTCACCACTCCGCCATCGGGCCTCAGAGCGGAGCGTCGCCCTAGCAAGGTGGGGCCGGATGGGCAATGAGTTTGTGGCGTTGACTGACAGAGGCGACAGGGCGAGCAACTCTGCCATTGCGCGACAAGCCGCCGCACGGCACAAGCACCCGGCGATGAACACGACCTCTTCTGCCTCCTTGCGCCAGACCATGGTGGACACCCAGCTGAAAACCGTGGGTGTTACCGATGCCGGTGTACTCGCCGCCTTTGCCACCGTCCCGCGCGAACCCTTCCTGCCGCCGGCGCTGGCCGCTCTGGCCCATGCCGACGCTGCACACGAGATAGCACCGAGTCGCCATCTGCTCGCTCCGCTGGCGCTGGCACTGCTGCTGCAGCATGCCGCCGTGACGCCGGGAATGCGTGTGCTGGTGGTTGGAAGCGGGTCGGGCTACTCGGCGGCCGTCCTGGCCCGACTGGGCGCGGACGTAACCGCGCTGGAACAGGATGATGCCCTGATCGCCATGGCGGCCGCGGCTGGCGTCAAGACGGTGAAGGGCCCACTGGCCGATGGCTGGGCTACGGCGGCGCCCTATGATCTGGTGCTGTTCGAAGGTGCCATCGCGTCCGTCTCGCTGGCCATCGCGTCGCAATTGGCGCCCGGCGGGCGCATCGCCGCCGTGCTGCGCCAGTCGGGCGTTGGCCGCGCCTATGTCGGCCCACTCACTGCGGCTGGCCAGCCGGCCGGACTGCCGTTCATCGAAATGGCCGCACCCGATTTGCCCGGCTTTGCCGCGCGCCGCGAATTCGCCTTCTGAGGCCTGCCGGGCTGATTGTCGGTTATGGCGTTTTTCTTCACGATGACGTAACCCAGCGTCATGAGCGACACGCCGCCCGCCCTTGATGCCATTCTCGCCTCCATCCGCGCCCGCGTGATGGAGCAGAACGCGCCGGACGATGCCGAGGCCACCCCCGCCCCGGCCGCACCGCCGCCCGCACCGGCTGTGCCACTGTCCGATGTCGTCATCTCGCCCGGCAGCGCCGGCATGACGCTCGATGAACTGATGCGCTCGATGCTCGCACCGCAGATCCAGGCCTGGCTGAATGCCAATATGCCGGAAATCGTCGAGAAACTGGCGCGCGAGGAAATCAAGCGGCTCACCGGCAAGCTGTAACGGGCTTTTCGCGCCGCCTCCCAGCGGCTATGCGCCGGGGATGATCGACAAGATTTTCGCGCCCGAAAGCTTTGAACAGCGCTGGTATGCCCATTGGGAGAGCGAGGGCCGCTTCCGCCCGACGCGGCCTGACGCCAAGCCCTTCACCATTGTCATCCCGCCGCCCAACGTCACCGGGTCGCTGCACATCGGCCACGCGCTCGACAACACGCTGCAGGACGTGCTGATCCGCTGGCACCGGCTGAACGGGCGCGATGCGCGCTGGATCGTCGGCACCGATCATGCCGGCATCGCCACCCAGATGGTGGTGGAACGCCGCCTTGCCGAAACGCAGCAACCCGGCCGCACCGCCATGGGCCGCGAAGCCTTCGAGGCCAAGGTGTGGGAATGGAAGGCCGAATCCGGCGGCACCATCACCCGCCAGCTCCGTCGTCTGGGCGCCTCGTGCGACTGGTCGAACGAACGCTTTACCATGGACGACGGCTTCAACACCGCCGTCATCAAGGTGTTTGTCGAACTTTACCGCCAGGGCCTGCTGTATCGCGACAAGCGGCTGGTGAACTGGGACCCCAAGCTCAAGACGGCGATTTCCGATCTGGAGGTGGAAACCCGAGAAGTTGCCGGCAGCTTCACCCACATCCGTTATCCGCTGGCCGATGGTTCTGGCCATGTCATTGTCGCCACCACGCGCCCCGAAACCATGCTGGGCGACACCTGCGTAGCCGTGCACCCCGATGATGAGCGTTACACCGCCATGATCGGCAAGATGATCGCCCACCCGATCACCGGCCGCCAGATCCCGATCATCGCCGACGAATGGGCCGATCCGGAACTGGGCTCGGGCGCCGTCAAGATCACCCCGGCCCATGATTTCAACGATTGGCAGGTGTATGAGCGCAACAAGCACATCGGCTGGATCAACATCCTGGACGCCGAAGCGCGCATCTGCGCCGCCGATGGTGTGCCCGCCGATTATGTCGGCCTGACACGCGAAGATGCCCGCAAGAAAGTGGTCGCCGATCTCGAAGCCCTCGGCCTGATCGAGCGCATCGAACAGAAGACCATCCAGATGCCCTATGGCGACCGTTCTGGCGTGATCATCGAGCCATGGCTGACCGACCAATGGTACGTGAATGCCGGCGAACTGGCCAAGGATGCGCTGGCCGCCGTGCAGGACGGGCGCACGCAGTTCGTGCCGAAGACCTGGGAAAAGACCTATTTCAACTGGATGGAGAATATCCAGCCCTGGTGCGTGAGCCGCCAGTTGTGGTGGGGCCACCGCATCCCGGCCTGGTACGCGCCCGATGGCAGCGTGTTCGTCGCGGAGACCGAAGCCGAAGCACAGGGGCTGGCCGGCGACGTGGTGCTGACACGTGACGAGGACGTGCTCGACACCTGGTTCTCCTCCGCACTATGGCCGTTCGGCACGCTGGGCTGGCCGGAGCAGACGGGTGACCTTGCCCGTCACTATCCCGGCGACGTGCTGGTGACGGGTTTCGACATCATCTTCTTCTGGGTGGCCCGGATGATGATGCAGGGCCTGCACTTCATGGACGAAGTGCCGTTCCGCACCGTCTATTGCCATGGCCTCGTCCGCGACGCCAAGGGCCAGAAGATGTCGAAGTCCAAGGGCAACACCGTTGATCCCCTGGGCCTGATCGACACCTATGGCGCCGATGCGCTCCGCTTCACGCTGACCGCGATGGAAACACAGGGGCGCGACATCAAGCTGAATGAGAGCCGGATCGAAGGCTATCGCAACTTTGCCACCAAGCTGTGGAACGCGGCGCGTTTCGCACAGGGCAATGGCATCGGTGGCAGCAGCTCGGCCCTCCCGCCGGCGGCCACAAAGGCCGTCAACCGCTGGATCATCGGCGAGGTGAAGCAGACGGCGCGGGCGCTGGAACAGGCCATCGCGGATTACCGCTTCGATGCCTATGCCGATGCCATCTATCGCCTCGTCTGGAGCCGGTTCTGCGACTGGTATCTGGAACTGATCAAGCCGCTGCTGGCGGAAGGCGCAGATGCCGCGGTGGCCGCCGAGACCCGGGCTGTCGCGGGCTGGGCGCTCGATCAGCTGCTGGTCATGCTGCACCCGGTGATGCCGTTCCTGACCGAGGAACTGTGGCACCAGTTGGCGGCCCGCGACGACCTAATCCTGGCCGAATGGGTGAAGACCGACGCCTTGCCCGAGGATGCCGAGGCGAGCGCCGATATCGACTGGCTGATCGGGCTGATTTCCGAGGTCCGCTCGGCCCGGACGGAAGTGAACGTGCCGCCATCGGCGAAGCTGGCCTATGCCGTCGAAGGCGCATCGCCCGAAACGCTGGCGCGGCTGGCCGCCAACGCCGCCGCCATCGAACGGTTGGCGCGGATCCTTCCCGGCGATGCCGCAGACGGGGGGCGGCTGGCGGTTGTGCACGGCGAGGCCACGATCCTGATCCCGATCGGTGATGTGGTTGACCTGGCCGCCGAGAAGGCCCGGCTCGACAAGGCGCTGGCGGCGGCTGTCAAGGAACGGGACGCTCTGTCAGGCCGGCTGGGCAACCCCGGCTTCACCGAAAAGGCAAAACCCGAAGCCGTGGAAAAGGCCCGCGAGGATCATGCCGCCCGCGCCGCCGAGGCAGAGCGGCTGCAGACGGCGCTGTCGCGACTGGGGTAACGCAATCCCCCTTGGCCCAGGCCGCCAGCCTGATAGGCTGCGGTCAATCCAAGGGGGACTGCATATGCTCCATCGCACCATCGCGCTCGCGCTGCTGCTGGCAACGCCGGCGTTGGCTCAGCCAGCCACGACGCCACCCGCTGCGGCCAGGATCGCGGACAATCCCGAGGTCCAGGCCGCCGCCCGGCTGTTCAGCGCGTGGCTGGACGGCCAGATCGCCTATCGCGGCCTGCCGGGCGTTGCGGTTGGCGTCGTCCACGATCAGCAGCTGGTGTGGTCACAAGGCTATGGTTTTGCCGATATCGCGGCGAAAACGCCGATGACGGCAGACACGCGCTTCCGCATCGCGTCGAACAGCAAGCTGTTTGCCGCCATCGCCATCCTGCAGCTACGGGAACAGGGCAAATTGCGCCTCGATGACCCGGTGGAAAAGCATCTGCCGTGGTTCAGGATGAAGCCGGCCGGGCCGGATGATGGCCCGATCACCATCGAACAGTTGCTGTCGCACTCGTCCGGCCTGCAGCGTGAGGCCGGCGACCATTGGTCAAGCTTCAAGTTCCCGACCGAGGCTGAACTGAAGGCGCTGATGGCCGGCCGGCGGGCCGCCTATGCGCCGCAGACGCGGTGGAAATACTCCAACCTGGCCTTTGCCATCGCCGGCCTGATCGTGGAGCAGGTGAGCGGCAAGCGCTGGGCCGATTATGTTGATGCCAATATCATCAAGCCGCTGGGCATGACGGCAACGAGCATCGACAAGCCCGATCCCGGCCTTGCCACGCCCTATGCCAGCCGCAAGCCCGACGGCACCCGGCGCGTGCTGCCGTTCGTCGACGCGAAAGGCATGGCGGCAGCGACGGGGATGACGAGCAACGTCAACGATCTCGCCCGGTTCATCTCCGCCCAGCTGCGGCGCAGCGGGCCCAACGTGCTGACGGCCGGATCGTGGCGCGAGGCCCTGCGCGTGCGATCGGTGGACGAGGATTGGGAAAGCGGCTCCGGTCTCGGCTTTGATCACGAACGGTTGAAGGGCCGAACCTATGTCGGCCACGGCGGCGGCTATCCCGGCAACACCACGATGACGCTGACGCAAGTTGACGACAAGGTTGGCGTGATCGTGCTGACCAACACCAACGACAGCAACCCCGGTGACATCGCCAACCAGTTGATGGCAACCGTAGGCAATGCCGTCGCCAAGGCCGCCAACCCCAAGCCAACGCCGGCATGGGATCCGGCATGGGCGCGCTTTGCCGGACGCTACATCGGTGCGAGCGACGGCGTCACCCAGGTCGTGCTGATGAACCGGCAACTGGTGCTGCTGCCCGCCACTGCCCGCGCCGCCGAAACGCGCACGGTGCTTGAACCGCTGGGCGACGGCCGCTTCCGCCTCGCCGCGCCCACCGGCGGCGGCCCGGTGGGAGAGATCGTCCGGTTCGAGGAGAAGGACGGCAAGGTGACACGGATGGTGATGGGCGACGGCTGGAGCGACCGCATCGACGCCTGGTGAGGCAACACTTCGCGCTTTCCCAGCGCCCGCCATCTGCTAGAAGGCGCGCGTGCACCGCTATGCCAACCCTGCGCGATTTCTTCGCATCGCCCGCGTCGCCACGCCACTCGTGGCGCTGATCGGCCTCGCGCTGACCGCGGCCGGTCTGTGGATCGGCCTCTTTGACAGCCCGCCCGATTACCAGCAGGGCGAAAGCGTGCGGATCATGTATGTCCATGTGCCGGCGGCGTGGATGGGCGCTGGGGGCTACCTGTCGCTTGCCATCGCATGCGCCACGGCGCTGATCTGGCGCCATCCGCTTGCCACCATCGCGGCGCGCGCCATTGCACCAGCCGGAGCCGCCTTCACAGCCATCTGCCTCGCATCCGGCAGCCTGTGGGGCAAACCGACGTGGGGCACCTATTGGGTGTGGGATGCGCGGCTGACGTCGATGCTGGTGCTGCTGTTCCTGTACCTGGGCTACCTCGCGCTTTCGGCCAGCGAAGCTGACAAGGGCGGTGAAGCCCGCGGCGCCTCCATTCTGGCCTTGGTGGGCGTCATCAACCTGCCGATCATCAAATATTCGGTGGAATGGTGGAACACGCTGCACCAGGGCAGCAGCATCTCGGTGGTCAATGCCAGTTCCAAGATCGCCCCGGAACTGCTCACGCCGTTGCTGCTGTCGGGCGCCGGGTTTGCCTTCCTGTTTGGTGCCATCGTCCTGATGCGGATGCGCGCCATGCTGGCGCAGCAGCGGGTGGATGCCCGCAGCCGGCGCATGGCGGAGGCACTGGCGTGATGGTGGAAGGTGTCGTCACCCGCCCCGACCTGTGGGCCAATTTCATCTGGCCGGCCTATGCCATCACACTGATGGGGCTGGTGGGCCTGCTGGCTTGGGCGTTCGTTTCAATGCGAAATGCCGAAAAGAAGGCCGACGAGGTCAAGCGCAAATGAAGGCAAAACATCAACGCCTGTGGCTGGTCGTCGGCGCCCTGGTTGCGCTGGGTGGTGCCGGTGCGCTGGCCTTTTCAACGTTGGGCGAAAAGGCGACCTATTTCTTTGCGCCGGCCGATCTGGCCAAGGGTCCGGCACCGACAGACGCGATCCGGCTGGGCGGCATGGTCGAAAAGGGTTCAATCCAACGCAACGGCGAGACGATCCGTTTCGTGGTGACCGATATGCAGAAGACCGTTCCGGTCACCTATACCGGGATCCTGCCCGACCTGTTCCGGGAAGGCCAGGGCGTGATCGCCGAAGGCCGCATCGATCCCAAGACGGGCGAATTCACCGCGGACACCATCCTCGCCAAGCATGACGAGCAATATATGCCGCCGGAGGTTGCCGGTGCGATGAAGAAAACGGGCGGCGTTTCCGCCGGCGGCTGATGACACGGCCGCTGGCGCCGCTGCCCGGCGCGCTTGCCACCACCATCGCCCTGTGCGCGGCAGCGCCGCTGGCCATCCCGGCCGGGGCGGTCCCGATCACACTGCAATCGCTGATCGTCTGCCTGGCCGGCGCACTGGCCGGCGGTGCAGGCGTGGCCGGCGTCCTCGCCTGGTTGGCGCTGGCGGCGCTGGGCCTGCCGGTATTGGCCGGAATGAACGGCGGGCTGCTGGCCATGGGAGGATACAGCGCGGGCTTCATCATCGGGCTGCCGCTGGCGGCACGGGTCACGACGCGCTGGCAAACGGGCTGGCGCTGGCAACGAACCTTGTGGCTGATGCTTGCCGCGCACGGGCTGTTGCTGGCACTGGGCACTGCCGGCGTCGGCCTGCGCGGCGGTGACGTGGCAGGGCTACTGGTGCTGTTGCCGGGCGCGGTGGTGAAGGCGGTGGCAGCCACGCTGACCCTGAAGTCGGTCAGCCGCCGCGCCACCTAATGGTGCGACGGCACCCGCGTCGTCGCCCACGGCTCACCGATATCTTCCAGCACCAGTTCTATGACCTCCACCCGCGCCCGGATGGCGATGCCGGCAGCGCAGGTGACGACCAGCCAGTCGCCATCAAGGGCCAGCGACAGAATGGCGGTCACGGCTTCGGCATCATTCGGCCAGCCGGCGCGCTGGACAGCGCTCACGGTCTCGATGCGAAAGGCGCAGCGGCTGCGCGAAGGCGTGTCGGTTTCCCGGCGATAGCGGTTGATCAGCAGCGCCAGCCGGCGGGCCTTGCGGTCATAGCCGACGTCGGCCAACCGCAGCGTCGCGTCCTGCAACAGCGCCGAAAACGTTTCGACGTCTGCCGCCTCCTGGCCGAGCAGCGCGAGTTTAGCCATCACCAACCCGCTCGATATCGGCACCGACGCCCTGGAGCTTTTCCTCCAGCCGCTCGTAACCGCGATCGAGATGATAGATGCGCGAAACGGTGGTCTCGCCCTCGGCGGCAAGCCCGGCCAGCACCAAACTCATGGAGGCACGCAGATCGGTCGCCATCACTTGCGCGCCGTTCAGTTTGGGCACACCGCGCACGACGGCGCTGCGTCCACGCACGGTGATATCCGCCCCCATGCGCGCCAGTTCCGGCACGTGCATGAAGCGATTTTCAAAGATGGTCTCGGTCAACAGTGATGCGCCATTTGCCACGGTGAGCATGGCCATGAACTGCGCCTGCATGTCGGTGGCAAAGCCCGGATAAGGCGCGGTCGACACGTTGATCCCACGCATCTCGCCAGTGCGACGCACCAGGATGCCGTCGGCCGTTGGTGCGGTCTCCACACCGGCTTCGTGCAGCGCTTCGATGGTGACGCCCAGATCTTCTGCCGATGCGCCCACCAACTCCACCTCGCCGCCGGCAATGGCGGCAGCACAGGCGTAGCTGCCAGCCTCGATGCGGTCGGGCATCACGGCATAGGTTGCGCCGTGAAGATCCCTGACCCCAGTGATCGTCAGTTTCTCGGTGCCGATGCCCTCGATCCTGGCCCCCATCGCAACAAGGCAGTTGCACAGATCGACGATCTCCGGCTCGCGAGCGACGTTCTCCAGGACGGAAACACCCTTGGCCAGCACGGCGGCCATCACGGCATTTTCCGTCGCGCCGACCGACACGATCGGGAAGACATAGCGGCCACCGGGCAAGCCGCCCTTGGGCGCGGTCGCCTTCACATAACCGGCAGCCAGCTCGATCTGGGCACCCAGATGCTCCAGCGCCTTCAGATGCAGATCGATAGGACGGTTGCCGATGGCGCAGCCGCCGGGCAGCGACACCGTCGCCTCGCCCGCGCGCGCCAGCAGCGGGCCAAGCACCAGGATCGAGGCACGCATCTTGCGGACGATGTCATAGGGCGCCAGCGTCGAGGTGATGCGGTTGGCACGCACCGTCATCACGCGGCCGAACTCATCGGGGCTGGTGCCTTCGATGGTGGTGGACAGGCCATGATTGTTGAGCAGGTGGCCGAACGTATCGATATCGGCAAGGCGGGGCAGGTTCCTGAGCGTCAGTGGCTCATCGGTCAGCAGCGCGCATGGCATCAGCGTGAGAGCAGCGTTCTTCGCGCCTGAAATCTGGATACGGCCCTTGAGCGGACGGCCCCCGCGGATGACGATCTTGTCCATGGCCGCCATCCATAGCGCGCACATGTCGCAGGCGCCACTGGGCGTGCCCCAAGTTTTGGCGTTTTGTGTGTCAGTCGGGATCGTGGCCGCGGCTGGCTGCGTTGCGGGGGCCACCGCTGCTTTGATTGCCGGCCTGCGTACCGCTCGTGTGCGGCAGGCTTTTCGCGGTTTTCGATTTGCGCTGGTTGGTCTCGCCCTCCTTGGCGATCGCGATGTTGGCCGCCTTGGCGCTGGCACTGCGGGGGCTTTTCACCATCGGTTTTCCTTTCGTGATCGGCGTGTTCAAGCCCAACCACGCAAGGCCCAGCCTGTTCCGGCTCAGCTGGCGACGGCAGTTCGGGGGCGCAGGGTCCAGGTGTAAAGTGCCAGCCCAGCCCAGATGCAGGCGAACGCGGCCAGTCGCGCTGGCTGCAATTCCTCGCCAAACAGGAAGATGGCCTGGAAGAACACCAGCGTCGGCGACAGATACTGGATCAGGCCCAGTGTCGACAGCGGCAGGATGCGCGCGGCCCGACCGAACAGCAGCAGCGGCGTCGCAGTGATGACACCGCTCGCCGCCAGCGTGGCAATCTGCCAGCCGGGCAGTTCGGCAACGCTGTAGGGCCGTGTTGCCAGCCACAGGAAAGCAATGGGGGCGAGCAGCAGGGTTTCGACGACCAGCCCCGACAGGCCATCAACACCGGCCTTCTTGCGAATGAGACCATAGGTACCGAACGAGAAGGCCAGCACGATGCTGATCCACGGCAGATAGCCCAGCGCCACCGTCTGCACGGCCACGCCAGCCGCAGCAAGGGTCACGGCCACCCACTGCAGCCGCGTGAGCCGTTCCCCCAGCAACGCTACGCCAAACACGACGTTGAGCAGCGGGTTGATGAAATAGCCAAGTGACGTGTCAAGCACGTGGCCGGCAAGAATGGCCCATGTGTAGACCAGCCAGTTGACCCCGATCGCGACGGCCGACGCAAACAGCATCGCCACCAGCTTCGGGGTTCGCAGGATCATCGCCAACCGACGCCAGCCCCCCGAAACGGTCAGCACACCGGCCAGCACCAGCAGCGACCAGGCGATGCGGTGGCCCAGAACGTCGCCGGCAGCAAAGTCGTGGAGCAGCCGCAGATAGAGAGGCATCAGCCCCCAGATCACATACGCGCCGAAGCCGGCCACAAGGCCGGCGCGAAATGACGTGGTTGGCGCATTCATGGCGCGGGGTTAGCCGGGCGAGGGCTGCCGCGCCAGCACAGACGCATTACAAACGGGGCAGAGTGACCCCGCGCTGACCCATGTATTTGCCGGCGCGGTCGGCATAGCTGACCTCGCACGGCTCGTTGCCTTTCAGGAACAGGAACTGGCAGGCGCCTTCGTTGGCATAGATGCGCGCCGGCAGTGGCGTGGTGTTGGAGAATTCCAGCGTCACATGGCCTTCCCAACCGGGTTCCAGCGGGGTGACATTCACGATGATGCCGCAGCGGGCATAGGTCGACTTGCCAAGGCAGATCACCAGCACGTCGCGCGGAATGCGGAAATACTCGACCGTGCGGGCGAGCGCGAAACTGTTGGGCGGGATCACGCACACGTCGGTCTTGCGGTCGACAAAGCTGTTGGCCTGGAAGTCCTTCGGGTCGACCACGGCGGAATCGACGTTGGTGAAGATCTTGAACTCGTCCGCCACCCGCGCGTCATAGCCATAGGACGACAAGCCATAGGAAATGCAGCCGCCCCGGGTCTGGCGCTCCACGAACGGTTCGATCATGCCCTGGTTCAGGGCGGCTTCGCGGATCCAGCGGTCGGAGAGAACGGACATCAGTGGCCTTTGATGTGGAGGACGCAGATGAGGGTGAAGAGGCGGCGCGCGGTGTCGAAATCGACGATGGCGCGGGTTTCCAGACGCTCCTTGAGCAGTTCGGCAGCATCGTTGTGGATGCCACGGCGCGCCATGTCGATGGTTTCGATCTGGCCGGGCGTGGCCTGCCGGATGGCCTGGTAATAACTGTCGCAGATGGCGAAATATTCGCGAATGGTGCGCCGGAACGGGCTGAGCGGGACCTGGAAAGCATCGACCTGGAGATCCTCGCCATTGCTCACCGTCACGTCGAGCCGGCCATCCTCCACGCCAAGCAGCAGCTTGTAGGGCCCATGGTGGCCCGCCTCGGCGGCGGCGACCGGCTTGAATTCATTGCCTTCCAGCAGATCGAAGATGGCAACGCGCCGCTCCTGCTCGATGTCGGCGTTGCGCCACAAGATGGTGCGCTCATCAAGCCGGATGTCGACCAGGCGGTAATCGGCGGTCATTTCGCCACCGTGGGGAATGTGTTCACCAGCCGCGCCAGCGCATCGCGCACCGGTTGGAGGTTTTCGTCCTGCGTCTTGCCCAGTCGCACCACGACCAGCCGCTTCGACGGAACGATGATGACATATTGGCCAAGATGGCCCAGCGCAGCATAGGCATCGGCGGGTCCGGCGCGATGGAACAGGGCGTCGTCCTTGCCCGAAACCAGCGGGCGGTTCAGCCAGAACTGGCCGCCGTAACCGGGATTGGCCGGCGACGGCTGGCGCACGAAGCGCACCCAATCGGGTCGCACCACCTGCCGGCCGGCAACGACACCATTGTCGAGATAAAGCTGGCCAAAGGCCGCCCAGTCACGCGCGGTGGCATGGCACAGACTGCCCCCGTAAAGATTGCCCGCCGGATCAAATTCGCACAACATCGAGGTCATCCCGGCCGGGCCGGCCAGCCGGGTCAGGATGAACTCCCGCGTGGCGCGCTTGCGGGCCTCGGGCGTTGCCCGCGGCGCAACCGCGTCGGCGACGATGCGCGCCAGGATATGTGTCGTCAGCGTGTTGTATTCGAACCGCGTACCCGGAGGCACTTCGTACGGCTGCGCCACGGCCGCCCTGTAGATGTCGGCCGACGTATCGGCGAACAGGGCGCGATTGGTGTCTGACCGTTCAGGCGGGCCAAGCTCCTCATGCTTCACGCCGGACGCCATGTGCAGCAGCTGGCGGAGCGTGATCTTCGCGCGGGCATCCTTGCGCCATTCCGGCACCGGTGCCGGGGTGTCCAGCTCCAGCTTGCCGTCGGCCACCAGAATGCCGACCAGCGTCGAAGTGATGGATTTTGCCATCGACCAGCTGATCAGGCGCGTGCCGGGGCCATAGCCGGGGGCGTATCGTTCATAGACGGGCTTGCCATCGAGCAGCACGACAACCGCCCGGGTTTCCTTGCAGGCCGGATCAGTGAACAGCGCGTCGGCCGCGGGCAGGCCCGACACCGGCGCGGTGACCGCGATCCCGGCTGGCGGGCGCGCAAGTTCCTGGGCAAGAGCGGTCGTCGCCAGCCCGGCGACCAGCGCCGTTGCCAGCAACGCGCTTGATCGCGCCGCAGTCTTTGTCCACCCTGTCATCAATTTCACGCTAGAGGCCCTTCCCCCATGCTGGCAAGTGACACATCTGCCCCAGTAACGCCGTCCCCCGCCCCTCCGCCGGTTCGCCGCCGCCGCTGGCTGATCTGGGGGCCGGTGCTGGCGCTGTGCCTTGCCGCCGGGGCGTGGCTCGGCCTGCGTTACTCCACCACGGGCAAACAGGCCGAACTGGCCGCCGGTTACATCGCCCACGTCACCTGTTCCTGTCGCTTCGTCGGGCGGCGCGACATGGCCAGTTGCGAAACCGATCGCGAACCCGGCACCGAGGTCGTTCAGGTCAGCGAAGACAACAAGGAACGCAGCATCACCGCGACCGTGCCGTTTCTCGCCCGCCGCACGGCGACATTCGATCCCGAATATGGCTGTTCGCTCGACAAGCCCTAAAGCCACCCTCTCCAACGGAACACGGCATAAGGCAGAATTGCCGCCGCCAGCATCAGCCCCACCGCCATCGGATAGCCCCACAGCCATTCCAGTTCCGGCATATGCTGGAAATTCATGCCATAGACGCCGGCAACCAGGGTGGGCGGCAGGAACACCAGGCTCGCGACCGAGACGATCTTCAGGATGGCATTCTGCTCCATCGAGATCAGCCCAAGCGTGGCATCCAGCAGGAAATTGAGGTTGTTGCCGACGAAACTCGCCTGATCGGCGAGGCTGGCAAGGTCGCGCTGCTGGGTCTTGATCGCCACCGCCAGTCCGGCTTGTTTGGGCAGCGCGGCCTGCAGGAAGGTGAGGGCTCGCGACAGCGACACCACCGATTCGCGCGCCTTGCTCAAACCATCCTGAGCCGCGCCGAGCCGGGTGAGCAGCGCCTGCAGGGCGAGGTTCGTCCGCCGTTGCTGCCGGCCCCTTTCGGTGAGGTCGGCGCGACGGAACGCCGCCCGGCTGATCTGGTCCACTTCGCGCCCGACATGCTCCAGTCCATCGGCCAGCCGGTCGACGATGGCATCGATCAACCCCATCAGCGCCGTCCCCGGTTCCGCGCACGGGCCCGGCATCTTTTCCAGCTGCGCCGCATAGCGGTCGAAACTGCGAATTTCCTCGTAGCGCACCGTCACAAGATGCGATTTGCCCAGCACGAAGCTGACCGGCACGATGCGCGGATCTTCGGTGATGATGCCGGTGGCCAGAGTCGCCGTCATCACGAGCGAGCCATTGTCGATATACAGCCGGCTGGACGTTTCGATTTCGGCCATGTCGTCGGCTGTCGGCACGTCGATCCCCAGCAATGCCTCCACCATCGCCTCTTCGGCTTGCGAGGGCTGAAACAGATCGATCCAGACGGCATCGTCGGGAATGGCCGCTCCGGCGTTCAGCACGGTCTGGCCAGTGGCGTTGTGACAGCGGATCATGTTTGCCAGAATGGCGCAACCGACGCGGCTTTGCACCCCCTTGGCCGCGGCAGCACGATGCGCCACTGTCGCCGCCATGCCCTCTGCCTCCCCCCATCGCCGCGTGCTGCGCCACAGTCTGGTGGTGCGCGTCACGCACTGGATCAACGCCGCGGCCATCATCCTGCTGCTGATGAGCGGGCTGAACATCTTTGGCGCCCATGCCCGCCTTTATTGGGGAGACACCGGATCGGTGGAGCAGCGGGACCGCCAATGGCTGGAAATCGGCGCGTCACCGCCGTGGCGCACGCCCACCGGCTGGATCGATATTGCCGGCATCCGACTGGATACCACCGGTTTTCTGGGCGTGTCACAAAGCCGGACTGGCAGCGCCAGCTTCGTCGCCTTCCCGCACTGGGCGACACTACCTTCTGGCCGGGATCTGGCAACTGCCCGCAACTGGCATTTTGCCTTTGCCTGGTTGCTGATCATGAACGGGCTGCTGTGGTTGGCCCATGCCATCATCACCGGTCGCCTGTGGCGCGAGATATTGCCCAATCGCCGCCAGCTCAGCCGGGCGCAACTTTGGCACGACATCGTCGAACACGCCCGCCTGCGTTTTCCGAGGGGTGAGGCCGCGCTGTCCTACGCCGTGCTGCAACGCATTGCCTATGCCGGCGTCACGCTGGTGCTGACCCCTGCCGTCATCCTTACCGGCCTTGCCATGTCGCCGGGGATGAATGCGGCCTGGCCGTGGCTTGATGCGCTGTGGGGTGGACGGCAATCGGCGCGATCGGTGCACTTCATCGCCATGGTCCTCGTCGCCGCGTTCCTTGTGATCCACCTTGTCCTTGTCCTGTTATCCGGCCCCATCCGCCAGATCGGCGCGATGATCACGGGCCGCATCACGGTGGAGGCCCGCCAGTGAAGCTCCCACGCCGTCACCTGCTGGGTGCCCTGCCCGCCGGCCTGCTGCTGTCCGGCTGCGATGCGCTCACCCGCAATGCCACCGCCAGATCGGTCATCCAGTCGGCCGAGCAGGCGACCTACCGTTGGCAGCGTCTTGTCGGCCGCAACGGACTCGCGCGGGAATTTTCCGCGTCCGACATCTCGCCGGTGTTCAAGGTGAATGGCACGCGGGAGCCGACCAATCCCGAATGGCAGCGTCTGGCCGCCGGCAATTTTGCCGAGTGGCGGTTGACGGTGACCGGCCTGGTCAATCGCGAACTCAGCCTTTCCCTCGCCGATCTCCAACGCCTCGCCCAACGCACCCAGATCACCCGCCACGACTGCGTGGAAGGCTGGAGCGCCATCGGCCAGTGGACCGGGCCCCAGCTTGGTCCGATCCTGCGCGCTGCGGGCCTGCGCGACGGGGCCCGCTACATCGTCTTCCTGTGCGCCGATGATTATGGTGGCGAAGTCGGCAAGGGCGGGCTGCAATCGACCAGCCGCTATTATGAGAGCATCGACCTCGTCGACGCCTTTCACCCACAGACCATATTGGCCCACAGCCTCAACAACCAGCCGCTGTCCACCGGCAACGGCGCGCCCCTGCGCCTTCGGGTGGAGCGCCAGCTGGGTTACAAGCACGCCAAATATCTGATGCAAATCGTCGTCGCCGACAGCCTGGACCCGTTTGGCAGCGGCCACGGCGGCTATTGGCCCGACCGCGGCTATGAATGGTATGCGGGCATCTGAAGGCCCCTATTCCTGCGGAATCTCACCGAGTGCAGCCGGGTCGAAATCGAGTTCTTCACGAATGATGGACTCGGCACCGGACATCATGTCGCCGGTGCACAGTTGAAGATCGAGCCGTTCGGTGTCGCGGCGGCGATACTCGGCTTCGATGGCGTCGATCTTCCAGCCGGGCGTGCCAAGGGCCGACAGGGCGGTGCGGCCCAGCGCCACCGCTCCATCCCAGGTTTCGCGCACCACGGCATCAACGCCGGCCTGACGCAGGCGGATATTATGCATGCGATCAAAGGCGCGGGCGACGATCGGCAGATCGGGCCACTCGGTGCGAATGGGAGCGATCACCGGCTTGGGATCCCAAGCGCCATCGTGGGCAAAGACGAGGGCGCTGGCACTGGCGATGCCGGCACTGCGAAGAATATCCAGCCGCGTGCCGTCGCCCCAGAACACCTGGTTGCCAAAGCGTGCGGTGGTATCGATCAGTTCCGCATCCAGATCGACGGCTGTGACGGCAATGCCGCGCGCCCGAAGCATCTGGGCCACGACCTGGCCGACCCGGCCGCTGCCGACAAGCACGACATGGCCGCCGTGGCCCAGGCCGCCGGCGCTTTCCGGGCCATCGCGGGTCGCTTCGCCGGTGGGCGCAGCCACCAGCCGACTGGCGAGGCCAAACAGCAAGGGCGTGAGGACCATTGAAAGAGTGACGACGGCGCCGAACAACTGCGCGGCTTCCGGTGCGATCAGCAGGCCGCGCTGCGCCTCGGCAAACAGCACGAAGCCGAATTCGCCGCCCTGCGCCAGCAGTACGCCCATCGTGAGGGCGCGTCGCCAATCCGTGCCGAAGGCGCGGGCCAGCGTGACGATCAGGCCGGTCTTGATCAGCAGCGTGCCCCCCACCAGCGCGGCGATCAGCAGCCAGTTCTGGGCGACGACAGCGAGATCGAGGCTCATGCCGATGGCGATGAAGAACAGGCCAAGCATCAGGCCGCGAAATGGCTCGATGTCGGTTTCCAGCGCCCGGCGATAGGGGGATTCGGCCAGCATGACGCCGGCCACGAACGCGCCCAGCGCCATCGACAGGCCCAGGCTGGCCATCAGGAGCGCACTGCCCAGCACCGACAACAGCGCTGCTGCCACGAACGCCTCCCGCGCGCCAAGGCTGCCAATGATGCGGAACAGGCGCGGCAGCACCCAGCGCCCGACCGCGACCAGGAACGCCAGAGCGGCGGCGGTCTTGGCCACCGCCATCCATGCCGGTTCAGGATTGGCATCAGGCGCGCGTGACAGGGCGCCGACGATGGTGATCATCGGCACGATCGAAAGATCCTGGAACAGCAGGATCGAGAAGCTGCGCTCGCCAAAGGCCGTTGATTCCAGCTGGCGCTCGTTCAGCAACTGCATGACCAGCGCTGTCGAGGACAGACCGAGCGGCAGGCCGACAACCAGCGCCGCGTCGCGGCTGAGATCGGTTAACAGCAGCACCAGCCCGGTGAGGAGCAGGCCACACAGCAGCACCTGCGCCGCACCCAGCCCGAAGATATCACGCCGCAGGGCCCACAATCGCGATGGCTGCAGTTCCAGCCCGATGACGAACAGCAGCAGCACGATTCCGAATTCGGCGAACTGCAATGTCTGTTCGGCGTTGTTGACAAGGCCGAGCACGGACGGCCCGATCAGGATGCCGGCACACAGATATCCCAGCACCGCACCAAGCCGAAATCGCACGAACAGCGGCACCAGCACGACGGCGGCGGCCAGATAGATGACGGCATCGCGCAGCAGGGTCGATTCATGCTCCATCAGGCAGCAGCCTGCGCGGCCGCGACAAGCGCGGCGAGCACGGCATCCAGCGGCAGCAGGATCGACGGATGACGAGCCCGGTGGCCGCGCGCCGGGGCAAACATGGCCCAGCCTTCGGGCGCATCATCCCGCCGACCGGCAAGGAAATCGGCAAGCGCCGCGCGTGCCGCCGTCAGCGCCGCTGCATCCATCCCCACCCCACGTTCCGCCACGACAGCGGCAGAGGCCTGGCCCAGCGTGCAGGCCCTTGAGGCATCGAGCGCCAGCGCGGCAATGCGGCCATCCGGTGCTTCCACGTCGGCGACGACCTTGCTGCCACACACCGGCGAGACCCGGGCGGCGCTGCCATCAGGCGCGGCCAGTCGGTGCGCGCCTTCGCCGGCCAGTTTCAGGCGCAGGATCGCCGCAGAATAGAGCGCATCAGCCATCACCTGCACCTTATCCGCCAGCGCACCCGCCGGCAAACGCAAGTCAGGCCGCGCGCCACGTTGTCCCGGCCGGGCCGTCTTCCAGCACGATCCCGCGCGCCAGCAGCGCATCGCGGATGCGATCCGATTCGGCCCAGTTCTTCGCCAGTCGGGCTGCCGTGCGCGCCGCCACCAGCGCGTCGACCGCCGCCGTTTCCTCGTCATCGGCCAGCCCGCGCATCTCGGCCGCGCTGCGGCTGCGTTCCGGGCCAAGCGATGGCAGGCCCAGAAAGGCGAGCGCGCCCAGCAACGCGTCGCGGTCACTCTCGACGCCGGCAATGGCCGCGAGCGCAGCGGGCGTGTTGAGATCATCGGCCAGCGCTTCAACCACGCTCACCGGCGGCAGCGGACGCACGCCCTTCGGCACGTCGCCAAGCTTCCTGAGCCACTTGTCGAGCCGGGCGCGAACCTGGCCCAGAAGCGCCGTGTCCCACGTCAACGGCTGGCGATAATGGGCCGACAGCAGCGCCAGGCGCAGTTCGTCACCAGACCAGCCAGCCTCGGTCAGATCGCCGACACTGAGCACATTGCCCAACGACTTGGACATCTTGCCGTCGCCGCCGAAGTTCAGGAAGCCATTGTGCATCCACACATTGGCCAGCGGCGCACCATCATGGGCGCAGGCGCTCTGCGCGCATTCATTCTCGTGGTGCGGGAAGGTCAGATCGATGCCGCCGCCGTGAATGTCGATGGTGGTGCCCAGGCTTTCGGCGATCATGGCACTGCATTCGATGTGCCAGCCCGGCCGGCCCCGGCCCCACGGCGAGGGCCAGCCGGCCTGATCCTTCGACGACGGCTTCCACAGCACGAAATCGGCCGGGTTCTTCTTGTATGGCGCCACTTCCACACGGGCGCCGGCAATCATCTCGTCCAGCGGCCGCCGTGACAGCTGGCCGTAATCGGCATGACTGGCGACATCGAACAGCACATGGCCTTCGGCGGCATAGGCATGGCCCTTGGCCACCAGCAGCTCGATCATCCCGATCATCGCTGGAATGCTGGTGGTGGCGTGCGGGTGAAGATCGGGGCGCTCGACCCCCAGCGTGGCGGCATCCTCCAGATACAGCGCCTCGTACCGCTCGGTGATCACCTCGATGGCAACGCCCTCGGCGCGGGCCTTGTCCATGATCTTGTCATCGATGTCGGTAATGTTGCGGGCATAGATGACCTTGTCAGCCCCGAAGCGGTGACGCAGCAGGCGCTGCAGCACGTCGAACACCACGGCCGGACGGAAATTGCCGATATGGGCGCGACCATAGACGGTGGGGCCGCAGACATACATCGTCACCCGATCGGGATTGACCGGCACAAAATCCTGCTTGGCGCGGATCGCGGTGTTGTACAGACGGATCATCAGATCGCGGTTCCCGGAGTGGTCTTTTCCTGTTCGTCGAGCAGCTTGTCGAGCGAGCGGCGCTCACCGCGGCCATAGCCGCCCTCGTCGCCTTCGCCATCATTGCCAAAGCCGGGCAGGCCGGCATGCGGGTTGCTGTCTTCGGCCTGCTGCTGCTTCCACGCATCCCCGACGTAGGTGACCATGGCACTTGCCACCAGGGCAAGCGTCGGCGTCGTCTTCGCCTTGGCCAGCCACGCCGGCTTCTCGTCGTCGCCCGGCATGATCTTCAGGCCCAGCGTGATGATCAGGAAGATCAGGCTGGCGGCCAGAAAGCCCTTCACCACGCCAAAGCCCAGTCCCAGCAGGCGGTCGACCGGACCGACGATGCTGTTCTTTGCCGTGTTCGACGCGAGGCTGCCGATCAGTTTGACCACCAGCAGCGCCAGCAGGAACGGCCCGATGACGGCGGCAATCGCGGCCAGCACCTCGCTGCCGGTGGCCGTGGCAAAGATGGCCCGCGCCGGGGTGTAGAACAGCCTGACTGCGACAAAGCCGGCCACCCAGCCGGCCAGGCTGGCGACTTCGGCGATGAAGCCGCGCATCAGGCCAAAGGCCGCCGCCGCGCCGACGATCAGCACGACGATCCAGTCGAAACCGGCAAGATCGGGGAGCATGTCCATAGCGTTGCGCGCCTACAGGATTTGAGAGCGGGCGGAAACCTCAATCCGGGCGGCCGAGATGATCGACCAACCCGTTCAGCGTGCGAAACAGTCCCAGCTGCATGGCACCGCCGCCCGTGGTGCCGTCGGGCACGAACCCGCGCCCAAAGCCCAGCTTGGCCGCTTCCTTCAGCCGCAGACTGGCCAGACCGGCACCGCGAAGTTCGCCCGACAAGGCGACTTCCCCAAATGCCACGGCATCAGCCGGCAGTGGCCGATCGGTGAGCGCCGACACCAGCGCGCAGGCCACCGCCAGATCGGCGGCCGGATCGGCGATGCGAAGGCCTCCGGCGACGTTGAGATAGACTTCATGGCCGCCGAAGGCGAGGCCGCAGCGCGCCTCCAGCACCGCCAGCAGCATGGCGAGCCGCCCCGAATCCCAGCCGACGACCGCCCGGCGCGGCGTGGCGCCCGACGGCACGCGTACCACCAGTGCCTGGATCTCGCACAGCACCGGCCGGGTGCCTTCCAGCGCCGGAAACACCACCGCGCCGGTCACGCTGCTGCCTTCGGCACGGCTGGTGAGGAACAGGCTCGACGGGTTGGCGACCTCCTCCAGACCGTCGGCGCCCATCGCGAACACGCCGATCTCGTCAGTGCCACCAAAGCGGTTTTTCACGGCCCTCAAAATACGATACTGGTGGCTGCGCTCCCCTTCGAAATAGAGCACGGTATCGACCATATGTTCGAGCACCCGCGGCCCGGCGAGCTGGCCGTCCTTGGTGACATGGCCGACGAGGATCAGCGCCGCGCCCGACAACTTGGCATAGCGGATCAATTCCTGCGCCGAAGCGCGGACCTGGCTGACGGTGCCGGGCGCGCCTTCCAGCGTGTCTGAATGCATGGTCTGGATCGAATCGATGACCAGCAGCCCGGGCGGCGCCGGCAGGCTGCCCAGCGTGGTCAGGATGTCGCGAACGTTGGTTTCGGCCGCCAGCATCACATCTGCTTTTGCCAGGCCCAGCCGGCGGGCGCGCAGCCGCACCTGGTCCGCTGCTTCCTCGCCCGAGACATAGGCGACGCCGGCCCCGCTGCGCGCCATCTTGCCGGCGGCCTGCAACAGCAAGGTTGACTTGCCGATGCCGGGATCGCCGCCGATCAGCGTCACGCTGCCCGGCACAAGCCCACCGCCCAGCGCCCGATCAAGCTCGGTAATGCCAGTGGAAAGACGCGGCGGCAGTGCCACGTCGTCGGCCAGGCTTTCGATCAGGATGCGGCGGCCACCCTGCTGCAGCGACTGCTTGGCGGCAAAGGGCGTGAACACCGGCGCGGCTTCTTCCACCAGCGTGTTCCATTCCTTGCAGTCGCCGCACTGCCCGGCCCACCGCGGTGCCACGGCGCCGCAGTTCTGGCACACGTAACGCGTCTTGCCCTTTGCCATCATCACATCCCAAGAACGAAAATGGAACATACGGAAGCTGGCGCAGCGCTGCAAGGGGCCGCCCCTTGCCAACCGGGCGGCCCGGCCTATCGTCGCGCCATGCACATCCGCCCTGCCATGCCCGCCGACCGTGACGCGATCGCCGCCATCATCCTGCCGGTCATCCGCGATGGCACGACCTACACGCTCGACCGCCAGATGAGCGAGGCCGAGGCGCTGGCCTATTGGCTTGGGCCCGACAAGGCGACCTTCGTGGCCGAAAACGATGGCGCCATCGTCGGTACCTATTATCTGCGCGCCAACCAGGCCGGTGGCGGCGCGCACGTGTGCAACTGTGGTTACATGACGGCGGCAGCGGCCACCGGGCGCGGTGTGGCCAGGGCGATGTGCATGCATTCGCTGGCCGAGGCCCGACAGCGCGGCTATCGCGCCATGCAGTTCAACTTCGTCGTTTCGACCAACGATCGCGCCGTGCGGCTGTGGCAATCGCTGGGCTTTGCCATCGTCGGCCGCCTGCCCGGCGCCTTTGTCCACCCGCAGCTGGGCGAGGTTGACGCGCTGGTGATGTACCAGCGCCTCTGACCGCGACGCATCCGGCGCCGCGCGCCCTCAGCCGGGGTATTTCGCCCACGGCAGCTGGTAATGCGGACCGTCCTTGAAGCTTTTCCAGTCGCCGCCCCATTCGACGGGCACGCCTACTTCCTGCGCTGCCTGCTTGAAGGCGATGGAGATGCGATCATACAGCGGCCAGTCCCAGCGGATGGTGCCGCCAACCAGCGCGGCCACATCGACAGCGTGCGAAAAGCCGTTGCTGGCAACAAGATGGCGCGAACGCATCGTCTGCGATGCGCCAGATCGCATCAATTGTGCCTGACGTTCCTTGGTGCGAACGCCTTCGGTGATGGTGAAGGCCACCGACGTTATTTCCGCAGCACGGCGCACGATCTTCACCAGATCGGGATGAACCCCGGCCAGGTTGCGTTCGGCGCGGGCATCAAGTGCAGGCATGTCTGTCTCCCCCGAGAAGAAGTGTGGATCACCCGATAACGATTATTATCATAACACAGTGAAGAACTGGTTGCCAAAGCGGCAGCCTTGTCGATGACGGCGTGCTTCGCCACACTGGCCAATAAAAGGGAGGACCTGTGCAGACCAAGGAGCTTCGCCTGGCGCTGGTGTGTTACGGCGGGGTCAGCCTGGCGGTCTATATGCACGGCCTCACCAAGGAGGTGTGGAAACTCGCCCGCGCCTCCATGCGCCGCCACACCGCAGGCCCGCTGCCCCCGGCGCGGGACAGCGAGATCGTCTACCACGCCCTGCTCGACAGCCTGCCCGACCTCGACCTCAGGGTGATGTGCGACATTGTCGCCGGCGCATCGGCGGGCGGCGTCAACGGCGTGCTGCTCGCCAGGGCGCTGGTGGAGGGGCACGATCTCGACGCCATTCGCGGTCTCTGGCTTGACGGGGCAGACAGCGATGCATTGCTCGACAGCCAAGCGGCATCGCGGCCGCTGTCCAAACTGTGGGCCATCCCGCTGGTGTGGTGGGTGCGGCGACGCGGTCTGGAGGCGGAAGACAAGGCCGAGGTGACGGCGCACAGCGAGGTGAAGCGCAAGCTGTCGCGTTTCATGCGCAGCCGCTGGTTCAAGCCGCCCTTTTCGGGCACGGCCTTTTCCGGTCTGCTCGCCGACGCCTTTGCCGCGATGGAACAGGGGGAGCGCACGCCGCCGCTGCTGCCGCCGCTGCACCCGTTTGATCTGTTCGTCACCGTCACCGATTATCAGGGCACGCCGCAGCGGCTGCGGCTGAACACCCCTGCCGAGGTGACCGAGCCCGAACACCGGCTCGTCATCGGCTTTTCCAGCCCCGGCAACCGCGCCGAGCGCCGGCTGGGCGCGACGCCGGAGCTGGTGTTCGCCGCTCGCGCCACGGCCAGTTTTCCCGGCGCCTTCCCGCCGGCCCGCGTGGCCGAGATCGACGACCTGCTGGCCAGCCGCAATCAAGGCTGGCCGGGTCGCAAGGCGTTCCTTGATCGCATCCTGCCCGGCCGCGACGAACCGGATCAGGTCGATCTGATCGATGGCGCCGTGCTCGACAATCGCCCCTTCGGCCCGGCGATGGCGGCGCTGGGCCAGCGCCCGGCCCACCGCGAAGTCGATCGCCGCTTCGTCTATCTCGATCCCAAGCCCGGCATGCAGGGCCGCGCCGAACGCAACCACGAGGCACCGGGCTTTTTCGCCACCATCCTCAGAAGCCTTGCCGACATTCCGCGCCAGCAGCCGATCCGCGACAGCCTTGCCGCCATCACCGCCATCTCCCAGCGCTCCCGCCGGCTGCGCCACATCGTCGTCGGCATGATCCCGCAGGTCGATGCCGCGATCGAGGCGGAGATCGGCATGCGCCTGCTCTGGTTCTCCCCCAGCATCGAGCGTCTGGCCAGCTGGCGCAGCCGCATGAACAGCGACGCCGCCCGCCATGCCGGCTTTGCCTATGGCGCCTATGGCCGGCTGAAGTTCGCCCTCGTTGCCGAACAGCTGGCGACACGCATCGCGATGCTGGGCGGGCAGGATGCCGAAACCGTGCGGGCGGCGCTGTGGCGTCACCTGATCGCCGCCGGCATCAACCAGCCCGAAACGGTGCTGACCAAGGCCGGTGCCGCATCGGCCTATGTGCAGTTCCTGCGCCGCTTCGATGTCGATTTCCGCATCCGGCGGCTGCGCTTCGTCATCCGCCGCATCAACATGGCGATCACCGGCGCCGACGAGGCGACCAGCGTGGCGCTGGGTCACGTCAAGGCCGGACTCTACGCCATCCTTGGCCCCCACCTCAGCCGCTGGCCCACCGCCACCGCCGACACGCCGGCCGCCACCCGCGCCCGTGCCGCCGCGGCCAACGCAACAACCAATGCCGCCAGCGCGCTGGATGCCATGGCCGATGCGCTCGACCTGAAATCGCTCGACGATGCCAGCGATGCGGCGCTGGTCGAACTGCTGGCCACCGGCCTGTCGCGCCGGCTGCGGCGGGATATCCTGGCGGCCTATCTGGGTTTTCCTTTCTACGATATCGCCATCCTGCCGCTGATCGCCGACGGCAGCATCGACGAGCTGGACGACATCAAGGTCGATCGCATCAGCCCCGATGATTGCGATGGTCTTGCCGCCGCCGGTGGCCGCCGCCTCAAGGGCGCGCTGTTCAATGCCTTTGGTGCCTTCTTCAGCCGGGCCTACCGCGAGCACGACTATCTGTGGGGCCGGCTGCACGGAGCGGAGCGGCTGATCGATCTCGTCGTCTCCAGCCTGCCGCCCAAGTCCCGGCCGCAGCCGGCGGAACTGGCCGAAATCCGCCGCGCCGCCTTTCGCGCCATCGTCGCAGCCGAACGACCGCACCTGAACGACATTCCGGAAACCTTCGCCGCGCTGGACGCGGCACTGGCCCCCAACTGATCAAACGGCTGGTCAGGCCGCCGTCTGGCGTTTCGGTGCCGGGCGATACTGGCGCAGATAATGGATGATGATGGCCATGCCAAAGATGCTGGGGATGGCCCAGATCGCCGGGTTGAAGGCGTGGGTGGGGAACATCTCGATCAGGCCCACCGACAGGAAGGCGGTATAGGCGGCGATGCCGGTGGCCACCATCGCCTTGAAATGTTCGGGGATATAGGAACTGGCGCCGGGGCGGGGCCCGAGGATGTAGCGGAAATAGGTGATCGTGGTGCCAAAGCCCAGCAGCGCCACCAGCACCATCAGCACCGGCTCCATCACCGGGCCGTTGCGGTTCAGCAGGTAAAGGCCGTGGACCAGGCAGATGCCCGCCGCCAGCATGGTCACGCCCTGCACGGCGATCATGCTCCAGTGCCGGTTGGCATCATGATTGCGGCGGTTGGCCACCATCACCAGGCCATAGCGCGTCATCGAGATCGCCAGCAGGCCCAGATAGACCATCATGGTGCCGAACATCCCGCGATACAGCACGGCATCGGTCAACTGCGGGTGCATGGCCAGCGGCCACACCAGGCTGAGGCCGCCCATGCCCAGCGCCTGCGCCGCGGCGGTGTAGATGGCGGCCGAAAACACGAAGCCCCAGCGCCGGTGCGCCGGGCCGCCCTTGCGGGTGAGCACCGCCCCCCAGAAGCTGGTGAGCGCCACCACGCCGGCACCGACGTGAATGGCAAGGAAGATGGTGAACAACCAGGGCATCGTGGCGCGGGCTCGTGGGTATGTTTCCGCTCCCCTTGGCCATATCGGCTGGCCGAGGGCAAGGGGTTCGGGGGGCGCGTTCAGTCATCGTCGCCGGGCATCAGCGGGCCCAGCGTCGGATCCGGCGGAATGGGATCGCCGGTTGGCGGGTAGCCGGCCAGCGCCCTGAGCTCGGCCCGCAATTTTGACACACCTGACGAGTCCGGCGGGCTTTGTCGTTGAGATTGCAAGGCTTTTCGTTCGTCGATGCGTTTCAGGTGATAGAGCAGCAGCCGCACGTCGGCCGGCCGCCGCCGCACCGCCACCACCACGCCATCGCGCTCGATCACCTCCTCCTCCCCATCGCGCAGCCGATCCAGCGCCAGATCCTCGATCCAGCTGTCGCGCTCGGCCAACGCCGCATCCCACGCCTGTGCAAAATCGCGCGCATGCGGCTGCCGCCGCAACCAATAGGCCGACTGCCGCGACATCCCCGCCGCCTTCGCCGCCCCCGCCACACTGGCATGCACCGCCAGATGCGCCAGAAACCGCCGCTGCCGGTCCCTGGTCCAGCCATTGTGATGGGCACGCAAGGGGCGCACCGTGGAAATCATGCTGCTCATGACCGCGAGTTTAAGCCGAAACGGGCCGTGTAGGACAGAAGGAGAACGCAGGAAGGAAAAGCCTCCGGCGGGTCGCAGACCCTGCACCCATTCGTATTGTGCCAGCCCATTTCCCGTCGCCCCGGACGTGACCCGGGGCCCCGCCAACCTGGCAATCGGTGGACCGGAAACCCATCATTCCACAGATCCCGCCAATCCGGCTTGTCTGCGTCAACCAGCGCGGATGTCCCTTCCCGACGCCCCAGCCCGGGGTGGCCGGGCCGATCGGGCTGGGCGGGCAGTTGCTGTTCGCGGCCCTGCCGCTTGGGGTGCGCGGCGGGGCGGGTTGAGCGGCGGGCGCGTGCCGCTGGCAAATGTCGGCGGGACGGCCAATGCTGCCTTGCAACATCGGCAGGCCCATGCTAGCCGCGCCCTGAAAATCGCCTTGGGCAGCCGGTGAACCTTGTTCGCCGCGCCTTTTGTCATATCCGCATGAGAACGGGGCCAAAGCCTTGGACGCACAGATTTCCTCCAGTGTCGCCACCGGCCTTTCGGGGCGTTATGCCCGCGCGCTGTTCGCGCTGGCGCTGGAAGGCAAGTCGCTTGCCGCCGTGGAAGCCAGCCTGAAGGCGCTTTCCGAAGCCCTGGCCGAATCGGCTGACCTGAAGGACCTGGTGTCGAGCCCGCTGGTCGGTCGCGGTGCCGCCGGCGCTGCCATCGCCGGCGTGGCCGATGGCCTGAACGTCGACCCGCTGACGAAGAATTTCCTCGGCGTGCTTGCCGCCAATCGCCGGCTGGCCCTGCTGCCGGCGGTGATCCGCGACTTCGCCGCCCTGAACGCCGCCCGCAAGGGCGAGGTGACGGCCACCGTGACCGCCGCGCACAAGCTGACTGCGGCGCAGCAGGAGGCGCTGGCTGCCAAGCTGAAGGCCGGCATCGGCCGCGACGTAGCGCTGGATGTGAACGTCGATCCGTCGATCCTCGGCGGGCTGGTGGTGCGCGTTGGCAGCCGCATGATCGATTCGTCGCTGAAGACCCGGCTCGACCAGCTCGGCCAGGCCCTTCGCGCTTAACCCAAGATATTCGAACAAAGACCCGAGAAGGATCACCCAGATGGACATCAACGCCGCCGAAATCTCGCGGATCATCAAGGATCAGATCGCCAATTTCGGCACCGAGGCGCAGGTCTCGGAAGTCGGCCAGGTGCTGAGCGTTGGTGACGGTATCGCCCGCGTCCACGGTCTCGACAATGTCCAGGCCGGCGAAATGGTCGAGTTCCCGGGCGGCATCAAGGGCATGGCCCTGAACCTCGAAACCGACAACGTCGGTATCGTGATCTTCGGCAGCGACAGCGCCATCAAGGAAGGCGACACCGTCAAGCGCACCGGCACCATCGTCGACGTGCCGGTGGGCCGTGGCCTTTTGGGCCGCGTCGTTGACGGCCTGGGCAACCCCATCGACGGCAAGGGGCCGCTGACCGACGTGACCCGCATGCGCGTCGAAGTGAAGGCGCCGGGCATCATTCCGCGCAAGTCGGTGCACGAGCCGATGCAGACCGGCCTGAAGGCGCTCGACGCGCTGGTGCCGGTTGGCCGCGGCCAGCGCGAGCTGATCATCGGTGACCGCCAGACCGGCAAGACCGCTGTCGCCATCGACACCTTCATCAACCAGAAGGGCGTCAACGCCGGGGATGATGAATCGAAGAAGCTGTATTGCATCTATGTCGCCGTCGGCCAGAAGCGTTCGACCGTGGCGCAGATCGTCCGCCAGCTCGAAGAAAATGGCGCGATGGAATATTCGATCGTCGTCGCCGCCACCGCTTCGGAGCCGGCCCCGCTGCAGTTCCTGGCGCCCTACACCGGCTGCACCATGGGCGAATATTTCCGCGACAACGGCATGCACGCCGTGATCGTGTATGACGATCTGTCGAAGCAGGCGGTCGCCTATCGCCAGATGTCGCTGCTGCTGCGCCGCCCGCCGGGCCGCGAAGCCTATCCGGGTGACGTGTTCTATCTGCACAGCCGCCTGCTGGAACGCGCCGCCAAGATGAACGACGCCAA
>JAIXPC010000014.1 GCA_027486415.1 Sphingomonadales bacterium
CCGCCGCCCACATGTCCCTTCATCAAAACCTACAATGAGAAAGAACGACACCAATCCACCACCCGCTTGACCAGGCTCCAGACCGGCATCTTGTTCGAAGTCGGCAACGAACGCTTCGCTTGGCAGCGGTGGGTTCGTCGTCGGCGACGGAGGCGGCTTATTGTCGTGTCGGGCCGCACCGTCAACGACTTTTTTCGCAGCCCTGCAATTTTCTGGCGCCACGGGTCGGCTTTCCTAGGAGAAACCCCGGGATCTGCGGCAGGAATGTCCCGCTTCAGCTGTGTTTGCTGGCACGAATCGCCTGCGCGCAATCGGACTGGGAGGCAGGACTGTCGTGCCCGATTCTCTCCCGGCGGGAGTCGCCACGATGCCGCCCGGGTCCGGAGAATCGTCTGTACCGGCGCTGCCAGCAGCCCTCATCTGCTCTGCAGTCACTCGTGGCCAAGGCGCGCCTTCACCTGCGCCCAGCTGACCAGTTTGAAATTCTGCGCCGGCTGGTTGTCGCCATCCTGCACCACCATGAGTCCTTCGGGAAAAGCCGGCCCATAGTCGCCGGTCTTCACCTCGATCCCGTCGGTTTCCTGTGTGCCGCCCACCTTGCCATCAACAATGCGGAACCGGCCGACAAACGCCTCGTCCGACAACCGCCACAGGGCATAGGAATTGTCGCCCTGCGATGAGGCGACCAGGTAACCGCCGTTGGAGTCTCCCTCTGCTGCGACGGCGAGCCCTTCGACATCAGCGAACAAGCGTGCCCGGTCGGTGCGAGCGATCCTGACCGGGGTGGCGCTGGCCTGTGGGCGCGCATCAAAGCGCCAGATGCCGACATCTTCTTCCGCCACATACAGGCGTGCCGTGCGGGCATCGACCACACAGCCTTCGGACTGGCTGGCCAGTTTCATGGTCCGAACGATTCGGCCCGTGGCCCTGGCCGCATCCAGTTCGACCTGCCGGATCGCGCCATCCTTGATCACGATGAATGCCGTCAGCGCGCCGGGAGTTGCCCACAAGCACAGGCCATACGCCTCTCCCGCGCCCGCCGGCACGCGGCCCAGCGGCAGCAATCGCGCTGCCTTGGTGTCGAGACGGAACAGGGCGATGTGCGCCTGAGCCGGGTCGCTGCGATCGCTGGCAGCCACGATCACGCCGGCAGGTGTTTCGGCCAGATCCACGTTGTTCACGCGGCCAGCATCGAGGAAGTGCCGTATCTTGCCATCGAGGCCATAGACATGAAGTCCCGCCTGCTTGTCGGTACCGACAATCAGACTTGCCGCGGGGTCGGCAGCGTTGCGCCAGATGCCGGGATCGTCGGCAGCGTCGTCGCGGCTGTTGACCGCGTCTGTCTCACCCACAGCTGTCACCGTTGCCGTCCTGATCTGCGGGACTGTGGCGGGCGGAGCGCAGGCGGCCAGCGCGAACGGGAGCGCAAGGGCCGCGGCGCGCATGAAGCAGGCGATCACTTGACCGACACGAAGATGGGGTTGGCATAGAACCACAGATCATCCCACGGATCTTCGCCCTTGGGATCCGGGGCCGGTTCCAGTTCATCCGTGCTGGTTCCGCGCACGCGCAGGTACATGGCATCCTCGATCCTGAGGCGGTGCGTCATCGTCAACACTTCGCCCATGCGCGTCCAGTCGGTGGCGGTGAAGCGGCGAGCAACCATCGTGCCGGATGCGCGATCGGTGGTGCGGTTGGCAGCAGGGCCGGTGATCGGGCCAGCGATCAGGTCGACGCGGGCCACACCGGGGGTGCGTCCGGCGGCGTTGGCAGCGGCGGGATCGCGGATCTTGATGGTGATGGTCACCATTTCTCCCCTGCGGGCCGCCAGTGAGCCGCCGATCCCCGCCTTGCCAGCGCGACCGGCGGCAATCACCTCGACTTCAGACACCAGATCGCCGGTGGTCACGAAGATGCGGCCTGACCGGAGGCCGTCAATGATATCGCCATGGTCGGCCCGCGCCTGAACATAGGTCTTGGAGTATTCGCCCGGCCAGAAATCATTCCCGCCATCGCGCCAGTTGGAATGGCTGTCCGAAGTGGCAGTGATGAACCACATCCGCCCTTCGGCCAGCATCGAATCCCAGAAGCCGCCCAGCGTGGCCGTCATCTGGTCAAAGCCACCCATCGTCGGCGCCCGGCCATAGCCGCCACGATTGCCGGCGGGATCGGGGCTGCCATCCGGTTTCAGGGCCCCGGCCTGGTGGCCGGGCGCGCCTTCCATGCCGATGGCCACACGCGGCGCGGTGTCGTTCCAGTTGCGGAATTCGGCCGGCGTATACTGGCCCCAGGCAAAGGGCGCCGTGGCTGACCGGCTGGGATGGTTGGCCACCAGCACCGGCGGCGCTTTCTGATCGCGCATCAGCTTCAGGGCGTCGATCATGCGGCCCTCGCTGTCCCACGCCTCGTTGCGCGGCCATGGCTCCCGCTTGGAAAAGCCGCTTTCGATGGCGCGCAGCTGCTCGCGCTCGTCGCCGGTAAAGGGAATGATCAGGCTGCTGTGGTCACCGGCCGGCGTATCGAATTCCATGCCATAGAAGATCAGCAGTTCCGGCACTGCAGCGCGTGCCTTGTTCACCTCTGGCCAGGCCTGTTCGTAATTCAGCTTGCTGTGGTTCGGCCCGCCGTGATCGGTGCTGACCATCCAGCTGAGGCCGAACTGCCGTGCCATCTGGGCGTTGCGGGTGATGGTATAGCGGCCATCCTTGCCCAGCAGCGGGATCGGCACGGTCTGCGGACTGACAGGATCGGCCCGATAATCCGCGCTGAATTCGCTGTGGATATGGTGATCGCCGGCCAGCCATTGCCGCCCCTTTGCCGGCAGTGCGCCGGCGGTCGGCTTGTTCCGATAGCGCTCGGCCAACCCGCCATGATCGCCGTGGGCGAGCGCCGCCGTCGCAAACAGGGCGGCCACCATGGCTGCCATGGTAAACAAGCGCATGGAACTGCTCCGGCAAGAAAGGGGCCCGCTGCCGCACGGGGCAGCAGCGGGCGAGTGGGGGATCAATAGGTGACGCGCAGGCCAGCGGTGTAACGGCGACCGAACACTTCCCGTTCAATGGTGCGGGCATTGTTGCCGACAAAGCGGCGGCCCGGACCGTTCAGGAGGTTGGACAGGTCGGCATAGACCTCGATATTCTTGGTGACGGCATAGCGCGCCGACACATCAAGCTCGCCATCGGGCGCCCAGAAGAAGTTGCCGCCGACACCCGGTTCGCCCAGACCGTCGAGCCAGCTTGAACGATACTGGTACGAGACGCGGGCGGAGAAGCCGTATTTCTCGTAATAGGGCCCGACGTTCAGGACGAGGTCGGACGTGCCGGGGAAGCGGACCTTGTCGCCGGCCGGCGTGATGGCTTCGCTGCGGTTGATCGAGGCATTGGCCTGCATGCCGAAGCCGCCCCACCAGTGATCCTCGCTCAGCAGGTTGTCGAGCTGCATCTGGAAGGCACCTTCGACGCCATAGACCTTGCCCGTGCCGCCGTTCAACGTGGTGGAAAACACATAGTCGTCCCGGTTGACGCCGCCAAAGTTCAGCACGTCCAGCCCGAACTGGCGGGTGGCGCCGAACAGCACGTCGCGCACGTCCTTGTAATAGGCGCCCAGCATCAGGAAACCGCCGCGGCTGGGATAATATTCCCAGTACAGGTCGACACCGCGGGTCTTTTCCGGCCGGGCATCGGGGTTGCCGCCCGACACCGTCTGGGTGACGTCGTTGAAGGTGAAATTCGGGCGCAGCACCGGGTAGTCGGGGCGCGCCGCGCCGGTGTTGAACGACAGGCGCAGCTTCATCTCGTCGGTCGGGTTCCAGTTGACGTGCAGGCTGGGATAGACCTGCGTGAAGCTGCGATTGATCGTGGTCAGCGTGTTGGGGGTGCCGCCCGGCGTGCTGGCCCGGAAGGCGCTGGCCTGGTTGTTCACCTGTTCGAACCGGGCACCATAGACGATGCTGCCCCAATCCAGCTTGGTGACGCCCATGGCATAGCCCGAGATCACCTCCTCGCGGACCTTGTAATAATTGGCGTTGTTGGGCGCGTAGGTCGCATAGGGTTCGACCTGGCGCACGATGTCGATGATCTGCTGCTTGCCGAAATAGGGGAAGTTGTAACCCAGCGGCAGCTTGCCGAGATAATCGCCGGGGATGCTGACCGCCTGCGGGGTGGTGGGCACGCCGGCCAGAGTGAAGATGTTCTGGCCGTTGAAGGTGGAACCGCTGTTGACGTCGAGCAGGCTTTCATCAACCGCCTTGGTGCGGTTGTCGTACTGGCCACCGAAGCTGAACTTGGTGTTGCCGAACAGGCCCGTCTCCACCGTCAGGTCAAGGCGGCCGGTATAGGCTTCGGTGGTATCGACCGCCTTGAGGCCGCGGATACGGCTCAACGGCAGCGCGAAATCGGTGATGTTCTGCACCCGGTCGCCGCGTGACAGGGTGCCGTCGGCGGCGCGCAGGGTCCGATACAGCTCGACGAACGATTGCTGCGGATCGGTCAGATTGTAGAACACCGTCGGGCGCTGCGTGGCGGTCGCGCCATTGGTGCCAAAGCCGGGGCTGTCATAGTTCAGCTGCGCCGGGGCCGAACGATCATCCTTTGACCGCGTGTAGTTGCCGCGCCAGCTGATCGTCCAGTTGCCGGTCTTGTGGTCGCCGCCGATGGTGTTGATGAACACCGATTGCAGGAACTCGCGCGCCAGCAGGTTGGAATTGATGTCGATGCCGTACACCGTGCCGCGGAAGGGCGAATTCACGCAGGCATCGGCATAGCCGGTCGTGTTCGGCGCCAGCGCATTGTCCACGCACGGCGCCGCGAGGTTGGGCGTCCGGCCTTCCTGATCGTCGAGATCGAAGATGTAGTTGGACCGCAGCTCATTGTCGGTGAAGGCCGAATAGATCGAGGTGACAAAGATCTTGCTGTCGCTGTCGGGCGCCCATTCCAGCCGCCCCGAAACGCTGTAGTTGCGGCGGGTCAGGCGATAGAGCTTGTTTTCGGTCTCGCGCGCCCACACGCGGCGCAGGCCACCGTTGTCCACCAGCGTGTCCGGGATGTCGCTGCTGCCCACCGGGCGCAGATCGCGGCTGACGGTTTCCCAATCGGTTTCGAAATTGTCGGTGGCCATGGTGCGCTGGTAATAGCTGCCCGACAGCACGGCGCCGATCTCGCCAATGCCGGTCTGCCAGCGATCGCTGATCACGGCCGTGCCTTCATATTCCTGGCCCTGGCCCAGATCGACGACGCCGATGCCGCCGCGCGCCTGCACGTGCAGGCCCTTGTAATCGAAGGCCGACCGCGTGATCACGTTGATGTTGCCGGCGATGGTCTCGCCGGTCATGTCGGGCGTCACCGCCTTGCGAACGATCACCTGCGTGGCAATTGCCGAGGGGATCGAATCAAAGCGCGCGTCGCGACCTTCCGGGGAAATGACGTTGATCCCGTCGAACGACAGCGTCGTCCAGTTCAGCGGCGAGCCGCGCAGGTTGACATAGCGCGCCTGGCCCTGGTCGCGCTGCACGGCGACGCCCGGCAGGCGGCTGACGGCCTGGGCGATGTTCTGGTCGGGCAAACGGCCAACCGAGTCGGCCGACAGCACGCTGACCAGGCTGTCGCTGTTCTTCTGCACCAGCAGCGCCGCACGCTCGGATTCGCGGATGGGGCGTTCACCCGAAACGATGATCTCGCCGTCATCGGCGGTCGTGGTTTCGCCGGCGCGCGAACGGCTGACCTGATCCTCGACAGCAGCGTTGGCGTCGGCCGCGGCCAGGCTCTGCGCCATCACCGGTGAGCCAGCCAGGCTGGCCAGAAGAGCAAGACGGATGCTCGCGCGTCCACGCGGGATAAGAAAGATCATTCTGCACACCCTGTTGCACCGGGCACGACTGCGCGGTGTTCGAGCGCGGCGATAATGGCGTCGCGTGTCTCGTGCATTGCGGACGCAAGAACAGATTGTGACGTTATTAATACAGAATTGTGACACCCAGATCCGGATCGTTTTGTATACTTCCCAGCGGTCCAGTTCTGTTGCTATGACGGCGCGGTTGAGGGGCAAGGAACCTGATTTTCAGGCCGGGGCGGCAAGGTGCAACTTGCCGGGCAGCGGTCGCGTGGCATCTGAAGATGCGACTGGGTCAGGTTCGGCCAATGGGGTCGCGTTTGATGAGTGCAGATCAATTTGAAGCCAGCATGGATCGTGTTCGCAGCGAGCGTGACCTGATCAAGGCGCTCGCCGATATCCGTCGCACCTCCGGAGACGCGACGTCAGGCGGCGGCAGTGCCGGCGCGCGGATCAGGGATCGCTTGCTCTCCATCAGGATGCGGGCGCATGATGGCTGCCCCCAGGTCGAACGCGAATTGTGGAAGGCGCTGTATCAGCACGAGCTGCGTATCACCGAGCAGAATGGTCGGAAGTTCGAGGACAGCAATTTCCGCCGGCGGGTCGAGGCGCTGGGGATCGTCAATGCCGCGATCGAGAACATCCTCCATTTCCGTTCGAGGGCTTCGACCCGGCTGAAGGGGGTGAGCCTTGAACAGGTGTTCGTTGACAACAAGGCCGTGTTTGGCAGCCATCTGTGCGAGGTGGCGCGCAAGAACCTCGAAGTGAGGGCATTGCTGGCGCCGCTGGCCGGCGACCCCGACGACGAATAGCCTTTTTCGCTGTTCGGCGCCGCGGGTGCCGGGGCATATCGCGCGGCCCTTGCGTCCATCATCCTATTCCAGATACGCCGCCTGCAGCGCCTTGCGACGGGCCGGCGACAGGCCGGCTTCGCGTTCCAGATAGGCATCGACCGATCCGTATCGCGCTTCGATCTCGGCAAAGGCACCGGCCAGGAACGGCGTGCCGTCCGCGTCCTTCAGCGGTGTCGGCGTCATCGCCTGCGGGGTCTGATAGGCAGCGAACATTCGCGCCACCGGATCGTCGCCCAGCTTGGCCGGATCGAGGCGCGGCATCTCGAACTGCGGCCGGCGATACTCGGTGGAGAGGTGATAATCGGCGATGATCGTTTCGCGGGAGACGCCCAGCGCGTGGAGGATCATGGCGGTCACGAAACCGGTGCGATCCTGGCCGGCAGAGCAATTGTAGGCGAGCGCGCCGCGTTCGCCGAGCAGGCGATCGAAGACGAGCCGGAGATGCGGGGCCAGCAGCGTGGGAAAGCCGCGATAGATGCTGCTGCCGTTGCGGACGGCCTGGGCACCCGTCGGCATCAGCGCCGCCATCGAATAGCCGATGGCGTTGTAACGCACCTGCGCGATCCGTGTCGGGGCCAGCCGCCGCTCTTCCACCGATCGCAGATCGACGAGGTTGGCGAGATTGAGCCGGGCGAGCCGGGCCTCGTCGGCCGGGGTGAGCAAGGGCTGGCCCGCAGAGCGGTAGATCAGGCCCCAGCGCACGTGCCGGCCGTCCGCGCCGGGATAGCCGCCGATGTCGCGGAAATTGGACCCGGCCTCCAGCGGCAGCACCCGTTCCGCGACGCGCAGCCATTGCCGGCTGCCGGCTTCGCGCAGCAGGACATAGCGCCGTTCGCCTGCCGGCACCGAAAAGCGATGCTCGCCATCGGCATCGGCGCGGGAGACCAGTTCGGACGTGTCGGCCGGTGCGTCCGGTGCCGGGCTGACCCGGATATCGACGGGTCGCTGTGCGCTCCAGCGCACGACAAGCGTGTCGCCATCGATGCGCTCGATCCGGGCGTCGGCCAGCGCATGGGCCGGGCTTGCGGCGACAAGCCCGATCAGGACGGCGAACGATGCAAGGCTGTTGGCCATGATGGTTTCCCCTCAGAAACGGATCTGGACATCGGCACCAAAGGTGCGCGGTTCGTTGAAGATGCCATAGGGCCCGGTCGCCGCCTGGGCAGCCACGCTGCGCAGATAGACCTGTTCGCGATTGAGGAGGTTGCGCGACCACAGCGCAAACTCGGCACGCGCGCCATTGCCCAGCGCGATGTCGGTCAGCGCCAGCCGGCCGTTCACCAGAAAGCTGCGATCCGACAAGGTCGGTTCACCAGGCAGCCCGCGATACCCGCCGGACAGGTTGGCATCGACATGGGCGCGCAGCATCGCCCCACCCAGATCATGGTTCCAGTCGGCAGCGAAGCTGGCGGCGTGCTCGGGCGTGAAGACGATGAACGGCTGCTGGAAATTGTTGTTGTTGAACGGGTTCTGCGCCAGCGGCAGCGTGCCCGTGGTATAGGCATAGCTGGCCGACAGGGTGAAACCCTTCAGCGGCGCCAGGTTCACATCGACCTCGACACCGCGGATGCGGCCATTGCCGGGCGCATTGACGGTTTCGATGGTCGTCCGCGTGGTGCCGGCCACCAACTGGGCGGAAAAGTCGATCTGGATGTCGGTGTAGCGGGTGGTGAAGGCCGCGACGTTGAGCCGGGCGGCGTTGTCGAGAAATTCCGACTTGAAGCCGATTTCCCACGTTTCGACGCTTTCCGGATCGAAGGCGCGATAGTTCACCGATCGCGAATTGGCACCGCCGGCCCGATAGGCGGTGCCATATTTGCCATAAACATGGATGTCGTCGCTGGCGTCGAAGGCCAGGGTCACCATCGGGTCGATGCGATCCCAGTCGCGGCTGAAGGTGAAATTGGCATCGGCGCCATTGACCTTGAACAGCACGCCGGACCGCTTGTCGTGGGTGTAGCGGGCGCCCACCGTCAGGTGCAGCCGATCATCCAGAATGGCAGGCGTCAGCGTGCCCTGCGCGAAGGCGGCATAGCTGGTGGCACGGGCGGTGCTGGCGCGGTCGGGGAACGGCGTCACCTGGCCATCGACCAGGCTGGGCAAGCGCGTCACGTCCGTGCCGGTGGCATTCCAGCGCATGCTGTTCGGCGCCCAGGCATCATCGCTGCCCTTTTCGCGGTAATAATAGAGCCCGGCCACCCAGTTGAAACGCTCCGACGTGCCAAGCAGCTGGAATTCCTGGCTGAACTGGTGCTGATCGAGGTTGGCGAGGCTGTAGCGCACGACGTTGGCGTTGGGACGGAACACCGATGCGACGATCCCGAAGCCATTGTCGAACTGCGATTGTTCCACCTCGCGATAGGAGGTGATGGAGCGGAAATCGATGCCTTCGGCCACCTTCCAGTCGAGGGTGAGCAAATGGCCATTGGTCTTGCCGACGCTGTCCTGCTGCGGCACGCCGACAAGCGCCGCGCGCGCCCGCCGCGCCTGCACCTGCACCAGCGGCGAATTGGGGGGCGCCAGCGGATTGCGCGCCAGCAATTGCAGATAATTGGGCGTGGTGGCGTCATAGCTGATGTCGAAGGCGTAGAGCGCACTGACATCCGGCGCCGGCCGCCACAGCACGGCGGCGCGCAGGCCGCGGCGTTCGAACCGGCCAAAATCCTCCTCGCCGTCGAGCGGATTGTCGATGAAACCGCCGCGCTGGGTGCTGATCGCGTCGAGTTTGACCGACAGCCCCTGCCATTCGGGCAGATCGACATGGATTTCGCCACTGTAGCCACCGAAATTGCGGATGCCGGCCAGCGTCCGCAGGCCGAATTTGCCGGTGGGCTTCTTCGACACGATATTGACCGCGCCACCCACCGCGTTGCGGCCAAACAACGTGCCCTGCGGTCCCTTCAGCACCTCGATGCGTTCGATGTCGAGCAGCGCGGCGCCCAGCCCCTGCGAGCGGCCCAGGAACACGCCATCGACATAGATGCCCACCGCCGCGTCCCGGCTGGGCTGGTTGGCATCGAACGGCACGATGCCGCGAATGCCGACTGTCAGCGCCGAGGTTCGCGAAAAGAACGGCGCGATCCTGAGCGAGGGGATGGCCCCGTCGCCAAGATCGGCCAGGCTCTGGACCCGGCGGTTTTCCAGATCGGCAGCGGTCGCGACCGAAATGGAAATCGGCGTCTTTTGCAGCCTGGTTTCGCGGCGTTCGGCGGTGACGATGATTTCCGTCAGCCCGTCACTGGCATCGGCAGCAGCGACGTCCTGTTCGGCCGCCAGTGCCTGTGCCGGCAACGACAACAAGGCCGCAACCGCCGCGCCTGACAGCGCTGCGCGAAAATGATGACGTCCGCTCGTGTTCATGGCCAGCCCCTCTGCCTGTTCGACAGGGGCCAGCTAATCGCCGGTGGTTACTGCGCTGTGGCGTAACGGTTGCGCGGACAAGACGCTTTGATGGCGAATCGGTGAAAATGCTGCGCCACCCTTCAGGCGACACGGGGCAGCTGGAACGCCGGCGGGGCGCTGACCGGGCGGCCATCACCACCCACCAGGGCCGCGACGAACTGTTCGACACAGGCCTCCCAGTCATGGCGGCGCCCCTGTGCCACACAATCGGCACGGCGGGCGGTCAGCGCCTGGATCATCGCATCGGACAGGTGATGGCACAGCGCGCCGATCCGCCCCGGTGCGCGCCCGTCCGGGCCGTAACCATCCCGGCCGATGACGTCGAGCGGGCCCGGCACGGGAAAGGCGGCCACTGGCGTCCCGCTGGCCAATGCTTCGACCATCACCAGCCCATAGGTATCGGTGCGGCTGGGAAATGCCAGCACATCGGCCCCGGCATAGGCGCTGGCCAGCGCCGGCCCGTGCAAGGCACCAAGGAAGTGGGCGCCGGGAAAGCGCCGTTGCAGCTGGTCAAGCGCCGGGCCGTCGCCCACCACGACCTTGTCTCCGGCCCAGGGAGCAGCAAGAAAGGCTTCGATATTCTTTTCGATGGCCACCCGGCCGACATGGAGGGCCACCGGGCGCTTGAGCGTGGCGTAGATCGGGTGCGGCGGCGCATCGGGGCGGAACTGGGCGGTGTCTGCCCCGCGCGACCAGATCCGCGTGTTGGCAAGGCCATGCCCGGCCAGTTCGGCCGCCAGGCGCGGCGTGGCCACCATCACCGCCCTGGCTGGCGCGTGAAAGCGGCGAAGGACCCTCCACACGCGGGCGGGATCGATGCCGATGCGTGCCGCCACATAATCGGGAAAACGCGTGTGAAAGCTGGTGGTGAACGCCATGCCCTGCCGCTGTGCCCATCCGCGGGCCAGCCAGCCGAGCGGCCCTTCGGTGGCGATATGCAGCGCGTCAGGAGCAAAGCCGCGGATCAGCTTGCCGATGCGGCGACGCGTGGTGAGAGCGAGGCGAATTTCCGGGTAATCCGGCATCGGCACGGACCAGAACTGATCTGGCGTGATCAACTGCACGCGCACGCCGCGTTCGCGCAGCAGGCGCACCGTGGTAGACAGCGTGCGCACGACGCCATTGACCTGCGGTTCCCAGGCATCGGTGACAAGCGTCAGCTTGAACATTGGGGGGTGTCCTACGCGAAGGCGGTTAGAGGGTGCGTGATGCCGGCCGGCATGGCGCCATGCCTGCGCGACCAGTCGACAATCTCGATCAGGCCATTTTGTTGCTCGACGAGCGCGGTGCAGCTTTCGACCCAGTCGCCATCGTTCATGTAGAGGATGTCGCCGATGGTGCGGATTTCGGCGCTGTGGATATGGCCGCACACGACACCATCCAGGCCCCGCATCCGCGTCGCTTCGGCGACGGCCTCCTCAAAACGCCCGATGAAGGCCACGGCATTCTTCACGCGCTTCTTGATGTGCGCGGAAATGGACCAATAGGGCAGACCAAGCGCCAGACGCACGCGATTGAAATGCTGGTTGAGCTTGAGCAGCAGTTCGTAGCCAACATCGCCGGCCCAAGCGATCCAGCGATGATAGAGCACGACGCCATCGAATTCGTCACCATGGCAGACCAGCAGGCGGCGGCCATCTGCCGTGGTGTGGATCGCATCGAGGGCGATCTGAACACCGCCGAAGGCCAGACCGGCATAGGGGCGCAGAAACTCGTCGTGGTTGCCGGGAATGAAGATGACCCGTGTGCCCCTGGCCGCCATCTTCAGGACGCGGCGCACGACATCGTTGTGGCGCTGCGGCCAATACCAGCCGCGTTTCAGTTTCCAGCCGTCGATGATGTCGCCGACAAGATAGAGCGTTTCGGGTTGAATGGACTTGAGGAAATCGAGCAGCAGATCGGCATTGCACCCCGGCGTGCCGAGGTGAACATCGGAAATCCAAACCGTGCGCACATCCAGTTTGCCGCCGGGATGGCGCCCGTCCTCATCCTCGGCACTGTCGCGAATAACCGGGACAGGGGGCAAGCCGGGCTGGGCGGGCTGCTGCTCGCGCCGCAGCAGCGTGTCGGCATAGGCCAGCGGCAAAGACGCCATGGGAATCCCCTGTCATGTCCTTGCCTGGACGCATTACCGCCAGGCGATGACAGGGGTGTTGCTTTCCCATTGCAGCTGTGTGGCAAACGGGATCAGTTTTCTCAGGGGGATATTCTTCGCCGCGCAAGAACGAATGGGGCCAGGCAGCAGACCGTTCGAAGAGCGGCCGCGCGAACCGCGCTGCAAACTTCAAAAAAAGTGCAAATCTATCAACGGAAAGTGGCGGAGAGGGTGGGATTCGAACCCACGGTGAGCTTGCACCCACGCCGCATTTCGAGTGCGGTACATTCGACCACTCTGCCACCTCTCCGCGGTGCGAAACCCCGAAGGGCCAGTCGAAGCAGCGCCTATAGCGAAGGGGATGGGCGCTGCCAAGCCCGGCAATTCGGCTTTTGTGCCACCGCCGCGACACGCTGCCCCTTCATCGTGCAGCAACCCGACCTATATTAGCGTCACGTTGGGCAATCCCGCCCGCAACAAGCCCCGCAGCCAGCAACGCCGATGACCGAACGTTCCGCCCCGCCAGCCGCCAACCCCGCCGAGGCCCCCGCCCCGGCGCGCTTCACCATTGGTGATATCGTCAGGCACCGGGTGTTTCCGTTCCGCGGCGTGATCTTCGACGTTGATCCGGTGTTCAACAACACCGAGGAATGGTGGCAATCGATCCCCGAAGCCATCCGGCCGCACAAGAACCAGCCATTTTACCACCTGTTCGCCGAGAACGAGGAATCGGCCTACGTCGCCTATGTCAGCCAGCAGAATCTGCTGCCCGATCCCGATGGTGATCCGATCTTCCATCCTGGCGTCGCCGAGATGTTCTCAGGCCTGGACAACGGGCGTTACCGGCTGCGCAGCCAGATCCGCAACTAAACGCGCTTGGCCACCGCGATGGCGGTGCGGCAGCCGGCCTTGATGATCGCTTCCAGCACCGGGAAGGCCCCGCCGCCGGTGTGGGCGGTCGCGGCATCGCGGTGCTCCACCTCGTCGGCGCGATAATCGTCTATCATCGCCTTCAGTTCGGGATCGCTGCCGTCGGCCAGCGCCTCGGTCTGCTCGCCATAATGTTCGTCGATCACGGTTTCGACCGCTTCGGTGCAGGCCATGGCCGCCTTGGGGCCCAGCAACGCGGTGCCAGCGCCCAGCGCAAAGCCGGCGACGTGCCAGAACGGACCGAGCACGGTGGGGCGCACGCCGCGCGCGGCCATCACCGCGTTCATGCCATCCAGGTGCCGCTGTTCCTGATGCGCCATGTGGCGGATTTCGCCAGCCATCGGATGCCGGCCGCCCATCACCGCCAGCTGGCCGGCATAGATGCGGGCAGCGCCATGTTCCCCGGCCTGATCGACGCGCACCATCGATTGCGTGTCAGGCCGGCGGTCACCGGGCAGGTGACGGCGGGGTTTCACCGGGAGACCTGGGGGCGTTTCAGCATCAGCCATGTTGCAGTTCCAACGATCATCAGTGTGACGACGAAATTCCATCCTGCCATCGAAATTCCGAACATCTGCCATGGTATGGCGTCGCACCTGACCAGCGGCTGCGCCAGAATGTCGGCCATCATCGATTTCGCATCGCCAGCCAGCGGCGGCGCGGTGCAGCGGGTCAGGCCCTGCCACCATTTCTGCTCCACCCCCGCATGAAAGCCCGCGATGGCGCCATTGCCGGCCAGCGCCAAGATGGCCAGCCAAGCCACCGGCGGCCGCTTCACCAGCAGGGCCAGCCCGGCCAGCGCGGCGGTCGCCATCAGCGCCCAGCGTTGCCACCAGCACATCTCGCACGGCACCAGCCCGCCGATCAGTTCAAAGCCGTAAGCCCCGGCCAGCAGCGCCGCGCTGCCCGCCAGCACCAGCCCCGCCGCGCGCGTTTCAGAACGCATATTTGACCACCACGAACCCGCCGACAAACATCGCGGTCGCCGCCAGCGCCAGCGCGTTGAAATAACGATCGATCAGCGCCTGCGCCTGCGCGCCGAAGCGGCGCAGGATCAGCGCCACCAGGAAAAACCGCCCGCCGCGCCCCAGGATCGACGCCGCGATCAGCACCGGGATGGAGAGCGACACCGATCCCGCCGCGATCGTCGCCACCTTGTAGGGGATGGGCAGGAAGGCAAAGGCCAGCATCCACAGGAAACCGTTGGCCTTGATGTCGGCGGCAAAGGCCACGAACTTGTCTTCATAGCCATAGAAGGACAGCAGCGGCACGCCGATTGCCTGATACAACGCGGCCCCGATCAGATAGCCCAGCAGAGCCCCCGCCACCGAAGCCACCGTGGATACCGCCGCATAGCGCAGCGATCGTTCTGGCCGCGCAATCGACATCGGGATCTGCATCACGTCCGGCGGCACCGGGAAGAAGCTGGAATCGGCAAAGCTGATCGCCACCAGCCAGCGTTCCGCCGCAGGGCCGGCAGCCTTGGCCAAAGTCCAGTCATACAGGCGGCGCAGCACGGGCAATGTCCTCGGGCGGTGGGGCGTCAGACCGGGCTTAGCCGGCGACGATGACAGCCGCAATCACCGGGAACCCGCACGCGGCGGGGCACTGGCCGGCGCACCCGCCACCTGCACCGCCGGCGGGGCGGGGAGCCCGAGCCGGCTGATCAGCCGCGTCGCGTAATCCAGCTGGTAATCCAGAACGCCCCTGGCCTTCAGATCGTCGGCCTTGGCGACAAAGCGCGGATCGGGAACGCTGTCCTGCTCCACCAGCTTGTCGGTGGCGTCCTTGATCTCGTTGATCAGGTGCTTCTTCAGATCGGCCTCGCGCAACGGCTTTCGTTCGGCCACGCGCGGATCGGAAAGCTGCGGCACCGGAATGTCGGGATCAATGCCGGCTTCCTGAACGCTGCGGCCCGACGGCGTGAAGTAACGCGCGGTGGTGATCCTGAGCGCGGTTTCCGCCGACAGCGGGAACACCGTCTGCACGCTGCCCTTGCCAAAGCTGCGCTGGCCCAGCACGATGGCGCGGCGGTGATCCTGCAGCGCGCCAGCGACGATTTCGGCGGCGGAAGCCGTGCCTTCATCCACCAGCACCACCACCGGCTTGCCATCGGTCAGATCGCCGGCCTTGGCGAAATAACGGTCCACGTCATTCTTGGCGCGGCGGCGTTCCGAAACCACCTCCCCGGCATCCAGGAACACGTCCGACACCTTGATCGCCTCTTCCAGCAGGCCGCCGGGGTTGGAACGCAGATCGACCACGTAACCAACGACGCCCGCGCCCAGCTTGGCCTTGATGCCTTCGACAGCGGCGCGCGTGGCATCGCCCGTCTTGTTATTGAAGGTGGAAATGCGGATCAGGCCCACTGCCCCACGCGTTTCCCACTTCACCGGCTTGATCACCACCACCTCGCGGGTGAGCATGAACTCCAGCGGCTTTGTCTCGCCCTGGCGCACCACGGTCAGCTTGATCTTCGTCCCAGCCGCGCCGCGCATCTTGTCGACCGCATCGTTCAGCGAGCTGCCATAGATCAGCTCGTCATCGAGATGGGTGATGTAATCGCCGGCCTTGATCCCGGCCTTGGCCGCCGGCGTGTCGTCGGTGGGCGTCACCACCTTCACCGCGCCATCTTCCGACGTGACGGTGAGGCCGAGGCCGGAATATTCGCCATCCGTCGTCTGCTTCAGCGTCGCGTAATCCCGGCCATCCAGATAGGCCGAGTGCGGATCAAGGCTGGCCAGCATCCCCGAAATCGCGCCGCGGATCAGGGTCTTGTCGTCCACCTTGTCGACGTAGGTGACGCGGACGCGTTCAAACACGTCCATCAGCGCATCGAGTTCCTTGTAGGTATCGGATTCAGCCGCGGCCTGAACGGCGGCATAGCCCGGCACCAGCACCAGGGCTGCGAGCGGCAGGGCGATCTTCCAGCTGTTCTTGAGGCTCATCGGGCAACGGACTCACGCGGGGGATTGGCAAACAGAATAGCAGATGTGCGCTACCGCGCTACACCCTGCGGCCTTGCGCGCGGCTGAATGCGTCTGGCGCAGGGGATCAGGCGCGGTGATAGGGGTGGCCATCAAGGATGCTGGCGGCGCGATACAATTGTTCGGCCAGCATGGCGCGCACCAGCATATGGGGCCAGGTCGCGCGGCCAAAGCCCAGCAGCAGATCGGCGTCCGCCCTCGTGGCGGCATCATGGCCATCGGCAGCACCGATCAGGAAGCGCACCTCGCGCGCACCGTCATCGCGCCAGCGCCCCAGCAGCGCGGCGAGTTCGGTGGAGGGCAGATCCTTGCCGCGTTCATCCAGCACCACCGTGCGTCCGCCCGAAAACGGCGGCCACGCGGCGGTGTCGGCGATTTCGGTGACGGCCATGCGCCCCTTCAGGCGCACGGCATAACGCTGGACCAGGTCGGCTTCGGGCGACTGGCCGATGCGGCCGCGCGCGATGATGTGGAGCTTCACTCAGCCCTGAACGTCAGTTCACCGGCGCGAAGGCCGGCGACGGGTTGGGCACGCCATCGAGGCCCCACATCTTTTCCAGGTTGTAGAAGGTGCGCACGTCGGGCCGGAAGATGTGGACGATGATGTCGCCGCAATCGATCAGCACCCAATCGGCAGCGGGCAGGCCCTGCACGCGCACGCTGCGGCCGAAATCGGCCTTCACCTTGTCGGCGATCTTCATGGCCATCGATGCGACCTGGCGGCCGCTGCGGCCACTGGCCACCACCATGTAATCGGCGATGCTGGTCTTGCCGGCCAGCGGGATCGACACCGGCTCCACCGCCTGGTCATCATCCAGGCTCTTCATGATCATGGCGTGAAGCTCGTCCACGCGGTCAGTCTTGGTCAATCGATCGTCCTTTGCTTGGCCCAGTCAGGATCGGTGGCCCTTATCGCCGTTGCCGATTCCGGACGCAGCCGGGAATTGAGCCTGATTATCGCCGGCAGCGGGGCCTGCGTCCAGCGCGAAGGCGCGCATGGCGACCAGCCGGCCCAGCCAAGGGCCGGCGCGCCGAGCAGCGAGACGCCGGGGCGCGGCACCACGGCCAGCGGGATCTGGCGCAGGAATTGCCGCCAGTGCCGCCAGCGGTGCAGTTCCGCGACGATGTCACCGCCGCCGATCCACACGAAGTGATGCTGCGGGAAACGCGCCTGCAGCGCTGCCACCGTATCGACAGCAAAGCGCGTGCCGAGCTGGTCTTCCAGCGCGCTCACCCGGATGCGCGGATGCCGCGCGACGGCCTTCGCCCGCGCCACCCGCACGGCCAGCGGGGCCATGCCGGCCGCCGATTTCAGCGGATTCAAGGGCGACACCAGCCACCACACCTGATCCAGCCGCAACTGCCGCATCGCCACCAGGCTGATGTGGCGGTGGGCGGCGTGGGCCGGGTTGAAGCTGCCGCCCAAAAGGCCAATCCGCGCCATCAGGGCCGCACCTGGCCGGCCCCGCGCACGATGGTCTTGAAGATGGTCAGCCCTTCCAGCGCCACCGGCCCGCGCGCGTGCAGACGGCCCGTGGCAATGCCGATCTCGGCGCCGAAGCCGAACTCGCCGCCGTCGGCAAATTGCGTCGAGGCGTTGTGCAGCACGATGGCGGCATCCACGCGCGACAGGAAGCGTTCCGCCACTGCCTGATCCTGCGCCACCACTGATTCGGTGTGCTGGCTGCCGTGTGCGGCAATGTGGGCGATGGCACCATCGACGCCGGCCACCTCGGCCACACTGGCGATGGCGTCAAGATATTCGGTGTCCCAATCGTCATCGCTTGCCGGCACGATGCGCGTATCCAGCGCCTGCACCGCCGCATCGCCGCGCACCTCACATGTCCCGTCGAGCAGCGCCGTCACCAGTCGCTGTTTCAGCGCGGTCGGCGCGGCGGCATCGATCAGCAGCGTTTCCATCGCGCCGCAAACGCCCGTACGCCGCAGTTTGCTGTTCACGACAATGGCCACCGCCGTGTCGGGATCGGCACTGGCATCGACATAGACATGGTTGATGCCGTCCAGATGCGCCAGCACCGGCACGCGCGCTTCCGATTGCACCCGCGCCACCAGCCCCTTGCCGCCGCGCGGGATGATCACGTCGATGAGGCCATGCGCGGCCAGCATCTCGCCGACCAGCGCGCGATCCCCGGCCGGCACCATCTGCACGGCGGCTTCCGGCAGGCCCGCCGCGCGCAGGCCCTGCGCCATGCAATCCAGCAGCAGCGCGTTCGATCGCGCCGCTTCCGATCCGCCGCGCAGCAGGCAGGCATTGCCGGCCATCAGGCACAGTGCGGCAGCATCCGCCGTCACGCCGGGCCGGCTTTCATAGATGATGCCGATCACGCCCAGCGGCACCCGCACCCGTTCGAAATTCAGGCCATTGGGGCGCATCCAGCGCGCGATCACCTCCCCCACCGGATCGGGCAGGCCGGCGACCGTGTCGAGCCCGGCGGCAATGCCCGCGATGCGCCCCGCATCCAGCGCCAGCCGGTCCACCATCGCCGCCGACAGCCCGGCGGCGGCGGCCACGTCCGCCGCATTGGCCGCCAGCAATTCCTCTGCCCGCGCGCGAATCTGCGCGGCAGAAGCGCGAATCGCCTGCGCCTTCTGCGCGGTTGCTGCGGCGGCCAGCGCCGGCAGGGCCGCCCGCGCGGCGCGGGCCATGTCGGTGATCAGCGTCATATCAGCACCAGGTGATCGGCATGAACCAGGGCGGCGCGCGGCGCATAGCCCAGCACAGCCGCCTGCATGTCGCCGCGCAGACCCTTGATGGCGCGCGCATCGTCGGCATCATACCCCGCCAGCCCCCGCCCCAGCGCCTCGCCTGCGGGGCCAACGATTGCCACCACGTCGCCGCGGCTGAAATCACCGTCGATCTGCGTGACACCGGCCGCCAGCAGCGACGCGCCGCGCTTCAGCGCCGCCACCGCGCCATCATCGACCGTGATGGTGCCGGCCACCGTGATGCGCCCGGCCAGCCACGCCTTGCGGCCCTTCGCGGCGCGTGGCGGCAGGAACAGCGTGCCGCCGCCAGCCTGCGAGAAATGCGTCAGCGGCCGATCAACCCGGCCATCGCAGATGGCGAGTGCGATGCCGGCCGCGCCGGCCATCTGTGCCGCCAGCAACTTGGCCGCCATGCCGCCCGATCCCATGCCCGACCGCGTCTCGCCCGTCGCCATCGCCATGATCTCCGGCGTCAGCGCCGCCACCACGGGAATGCGCGCGGCCGTGGGATCGCTGGCCGGATTGGCGGTATAAAGGCCATCCACGTCCGACAGCAGGATGACGCCGGTTGCGCCCGCGGCCTGGCCGGCGCGCGCCGCCAGCCGATCATTGTCGCCAAAGCGGATTTCGGTGGTCGCCACCGTGTCATTCTCGTTCAGCACCGGCACCGCGCCCAGATCGAGCAGCCGCGCGATCGTCGCCGCCACGTTCAGGTAACGCCGCCGGTCCTCCAGATCGCCCAGTGTCAGCAGCACCTGCGCCGCGGTCAGCCCCTCGGCGCCCAGCAGCGCCTCCCACACGCCGGCCAGCGCCACCTGGCCCACGGCGGCTGCGGCCTGCGCGTCCTCAAGGCTGGCGCGGCCGCCCTTCTCCAGCTTCAGCCGGCGCGCGCCCAGCGCGATGGCACCCGACGAGACGATGACGATCTGCTGGCCCGCCGCGCGCCGCAGCGCGATGTCGGCCACCACGCCGGCCAGCCACTCTCGCCGCACCGCGCCATCGCTGTCGACCAGCAACGACGATCCGATCTTCACCACCAGCCGCGAACAGCTGGCGGGATCAAAGGCAGCAGCCGGCGATGCCGTTACAGCGGTGACCACGGCTTGTCGTCCGCCACCTTCATCGCCTGCGCCCGGCCGGCGATTTCCATCAACTTGTCCAGAACCGGCTCCACGCCCTGCCTGGTCGCGGCGCTGATGACATGGACTTCGGCTCCGCTCGCCTGCTCCAGCGCGCGTTTCTTGGCGGCCAGCGCCTGCGGCGTCACCAGATCGGCCTTTGACAATGCCAATATCTCCGGCTTGCCATCCAGCCCGCCGCCATAGGCGCTCAATTCCTCGCGCACCACGCGCCACTGGTCCACCGGGCCGGGCTGGCTGGCATCCACCAGGTGCAGCAGCACGCGGCAGCGTTCGATATGGCCCAGAAAGCGATCACCGATGCCCACGCCTTCGGCAGCGCCAGCGATCAGGCCGGGAATATCGGCCATCACCAGTTCCTTGCCCTTGTGCGCCACCACGCCCAGCTGGGGTTTCAGCGTCGTGAAGGCATAATTGCCCACCTTGGCCTTGGTGTTGGAAATGGCGTTGATCAGGCTGGACTTGCCGGCATTGGGCTGGCCGACAAGGCCGACATCGGCCAGCAGCTTCAGCCGCAGCCACACCCACATTTCCTTGCCCGGAAAGCCCGGCTGGAACTGGCGCGGCGCGCGGTTGGTGCTGGTCTTGTAATGATCATTGCCCTTGCCGCCGTCGCCGCCCTTCAACAGGATGGCGCGCTGGCCCACGCGGGTCATGTCGACAATCAGGGTGCGATCCTCGTCATCGGCGAGGATCTGCGTGCCCACCGGCACCCGGATCACCAGATCGTCACCGCCCGGCCCGGTGCGGTTGCGGCCCATGCCGTGGCTGCCGCGCTTCGCCTTGAAATGCTGGGTGTAGCGGAAGTCGATCAGCGTGTTGAGGCCGTCGACACATTCAAAGATGATGTCGCCGCCCTTGCCGCCGTCGCCGCCATCGGGGCCGCCATATTCCACGAACTTCTCGCGCCGGAACGACACGGCGCCATCGCCGCCCATGCCGGACTGCACGAAGATCTTGGCCTGATCGAGAAACTGCATGGGAGGCCTTCAAGAAAGCAAAAGGGGAGCCGGTTGCCCAGCTCCCCTTTTTTCAAATCAAGCGAAAAAGGCGCCGGGCTTATTCAGCCGCCAGCGGCTCCGCAGCCGGGTTCACCGACACATACTTGCGGCCCAGCTTGCCGGTGTGGAATTCCACAGTGCCGGTGGCCAGCGCATACAGGGTGTGATCCTTGCCGATGCCGACGTTGCGGCCCGGGTGCGTGGGGGTGCCACGCTGGCGGATGATGATGGTGCCGGCATTGACGGCCTGGCCGCCAAAGCGCTTCACGCCAAGGCGCTTGCTTTCCGAATCGCGACCGTTCTTGGACGAGCCGCCTGCTTTCTTGTGAGCCATGGTGGGGTGCTCCCGTTATCCGGTCAGGCGACCGAGGTGATCTTGAGAACCGTCAGGTTCTGGCGGTGGCCGTTCTTGCGGCGGTAATTGTGGCGACGCTTCTTCTTGAACACGATCACCTTGTCGCCCTTGGTCTGGGCAACAATCTCGGCGGTCACCTTGCCACCCATGGTGACAGCGGCGCCTTCGCCGGTCATCAGCGTTTCCAGAGCGACCGGCGCGCCGGCTTCGCCTTCGATCTTTTCGACGATGATCTTGTCACCGTCTGCGACCCGGTATTGCTTGCCGCCGGTGCGCACCACTGCGAACATGACTAGAGCCTTGATATAAGAGTTTCAAACAAGTCGCGGCACCAGAATCGGATGATCCTGGCCCCGAACGAAGGCGCGGCACTATAGGATGCCCCCACCCTTGTCAACGCTGGCCGCAACGCTGCTTTGGCGCTGGCTTCAGGGCCGGTTGCATCGGCGGCATGCGCGGGAACAACGCCTCTTCCGCCGGCCAGAAACTTGCGGCACAAGCCTTGCCAGTGACGCGCCGCCGCCTTTTGCTCATCATCACCGCCTTCGTGGCCGGGGCTGCCGCCGTGCTCAGCCTGTATGATCCCGCCATTGCCGCACCGGAAGCTGCCGCGCTGGCTGACAAGCTGGCACTGGAATATCATCGCCGTTCCGGCAACCCGCGCGCCGATTTCGGCAAGCGCGAAGGCCGGCAATGGGCCGATGGCTGGGAATTCCGCTGGCGCTATCGCCCCTGCCCTGATTTTGCCTCCCTGCGGGTGTGGATCAGCCGCAATGGCCGCCGCGCCAGCTATGCCGAATTTCCGGATTGCGCGCCGACAACGGGGCTGCAGGCCCAGCCACGCAGTGCATAGGTTGCCGCGCAGTGCATAGGTTGTCGCGCAGCAGCTAGAGCGCTGCCACGAACGACGCAGCCTTCGCCGCCACTGCCGCCGAATCGTCGCCGGGTCGATACAGCGCGCCGCCCAGCCCGAATCCGGCCGCACCCGCGGCCCGCCATTCGCCCAGATTGGCCGGCGTCACCCCGCCCACCGCAAGCAACGGCACCTGGGCCGACAGCACCGCCGTCATCGCCTTCAGCATGGCCGGACTGCCGCCTTCGGCCGGGAAATATTTCAGCGCATGGGCACCGGCTGCGATGGCCGCAAACGCCTCGCTGGGGGTGAAGAAGCCCGGCGCCACGGCCAGCCCGGCCCTTGCACCCGACGCGATCACGGCGGGATCGGTGCCCGGCGCCACCAGCAATTGCCCGCCGGCATCCACCAGCGCCCGCACCTGGCCTTCGTCCAGCACGGTGCCGGCCCCCACCACGGCGCGCCCACCCAGCGCCTGCACCAGCCGCGCGATCGAGGTGAAGGGATCGGGGGAGTTCAGCGGCACTTCGATGATGGTGATGCCGGCGGCCACCAGCGCCTCGCCGATGGCCACCACCTCGTCCGGCGTCACCCCGCGCAGGATGGCGACCAGCGGGCAGCGGGCGAAATGATCGGCAAACAGGGCGGGTGCAGTCATGCCGGCCAAGGTGGCGGCAGACGCCGCATATGAAAAGGGCCGGCGTGCGATGCGCGCCGGCCCCGTTCAGCGATTTGCGGCGAACCGATCAGAATCGATCAGACTGGCGCGATATGGCCGTGGGCGATCATGCAATAGAGCATGGGGAACGACAGCACGAAGTTGGTGCGGCTGAAGATCATCGCGGTGGTGGCGGCCTTGGCCTTCTGTTCGGCGGTGCCGTCGACGATGCCCAGCGCGATCTTCTGGTTCGGCCAGATCAGGAACCACACGTTGAAGGCCATGATCAGGCCCAGCCACATGCCCAAGCCGATGACGCGGAAACCTTCCTGGAAGGTCAGCGCCTCGACGAGATAGGCACCGCCGAGGCCGATGCCGGCGAACAGGGTGAGCAGCGAGCCATGGCGGAAGAACAGCAGCGCCCGGGGGGCGATATACTTGCTGACGCCCGGCTTCAGTTCGGCGGGCACGGAGGGCATGGTCGGGATCTGCACGAAGTTGAAGTAATAGAGCAGGCCGATCCACAGGATGCCAGCCCAGACGTGGACGGCGCGCAGGAAGCCCAGCGTCCAGCCGCCGGCATCTTCGCCGATGGCGCCGCCGTGGAAGGCGATGATGACACCGACCATGGCCAGAAGGCCGATCAGCAGCGCGTTGGACAGTTTGCCAAGAATTGCAGCCATGAGGAATTGCCCCGAAAAATTGCGTTTGCCCCGGTCGTATAGGCGACTGCTTTGCTCTTGTTAACCCCTGCGCCGGCCGGCTGCGACACAGATGGCCGCGACACCACTTGCTGCACCGCCACAGATGGAGTAGAGCGGCGCCATTCCTGCATGGCTGATGGTTTGCAGGCTGCGCGGCTCCGCTGCGTGGCGCCTGAACCGCTTGGCCATTTGGCTGTTATTCGGAGTCGACCCCACTTGGCCCAGACTGATCTTGATGCCCGCCTCAACAGCATCATTGCCCCCGTGGTGGTGGCGATGGGGCTGGAACTGGTGCGTATCCAGCTATCGGGCCAGCCCGGCAACCTCACCCTGCAGGTGATGGCCGAAGACCCGGCAACGGGCCAGCTGACCATCGATCAGTGCGCCCGGCTGTCGCGCGCGCTCGATCAGCCGCTGGACGAGGCCGACCCCATCAACAGCGAATATCATCTCGAAGTCTCCTCGCCCGGCATCGACCGGCCCTTGACCCGCCGCGTCGATTTCGAACGCTGGACCGGCCATGAAGCCCGGCTGAAGCTTGATCCGCAGGTGGATGGCCGCGCCCGCGCCCATGGCGACATTGCTGGCGTGGATGGCGATGACCTGCTGCTCACCAACAAGGTGGGCGAATTGCTGCGGCTGCCGCTGGCGGCCGTCCACCAGGCGAAACTGGTGCTGACCGATCGGCTGATCGCGGCGACGCGGCCGCTCGATCCCACCGGCGCCGATGAAATCATCGAAAGCGGCCCCATCGAGGCTGCCGACAATGACAACGAAACCCCCGACACCGATCTTTCGGAGGACTGACATGGCCACCAACGCCCTTACTGCCAACCGCGCCGAACTGCTGGCCATCGCCGACGCCGTCGCCCGCGAGAAGTCGATCGATCGCGGCATCGTGATCGAGGCGATGGAAGATGCCATCCAGCGCGCGGCCCGCGCCCGTTATGGTGCGGAAAACGACATCCGCGCCAAGATCGATCCCAAGTCGGGCGAAACCCGCCTGTGGCGCGTGCTGGAAGTGGTCGAGGAACCCGAAGATTTCTTCAAGCAGATCAGCCTGAAGGACGCGCTGAAGAAGGACAAGACCGCCGAACTGGGCAGCTTTGTCGTCGATCCGCTGCCGCCGGTCGAATTCGGCCGCATCGCGGCGCAGGGCGCCAAGCAGGTGATCGTGCAGAAGGTGCGCGATGCCGAGCGTGAGCGCCAGTATGAAGAGTTCAAGGATCGCCAGGGCGAGATCATCACCGGCCTCGTCAAGCGCGCCGAGTTTGGCCACGTCGTCGTCGATCTGGGCAAGGCCGAAGGCGTCATCCGCCGCGACCAGCAGATCCCGCGCGAAGTGCTGAAGCCGGGCGACCGCGTCCGCAGCCTGATCCTGTCCGTCCGCCGCGAACCGCGCGGGCCGCAGATCTTCCTGTCCCGCGCCCACGGCGATTACATGAAGAAGCTGTTCGCCCAGGAAGTGCCGGAAATCTATGACGGCATCATCGAGATCAAGGCTGTGGCCCGCGATCCGGGCAGCCGCGCCAAGATCGGCGTCATCAGCCGCGACGGCG
>JAIXPC010000003.1 GCA_027486415.1 Sphingomonadales bacterium
CTGCTGAAGGACAATATCAGCATCGAGGACGAGCGCGCCAAGCTGTGGGACGCGATGGGCAAGCTGGAACAGATGGTCCACATGTCCAAGGTGCTCGACGAGAAGCTGGAGGAGCGCGCGGCCGAACTGGACGTGTCGGACCCGGCCAAGGCCAAGGCCATCCGCGAGAATGCGCTGTTCTATGTGCGCCAGCGCACGCAGGATCTGCTGACCCAACTGGCGGTCAGCGTGCAGGGCTATCTGGCGCTCGACCTGGTCAAGAAAAACAATGTCGAGCTGATGAAGGGCGTTGACCGCGCCAGCACGACGACGGTGAGCGCGCTGCGCACGGCGGTGACCGTGGCCGAGGCGATGACCAACCAGAAGCTGGTGCTGGAACAGATCACCCAGCTCAACACCACGACGGCCGGCATTATCGATTCGACCGGCGAGCTGCTGAAGAGCAATACCGCGACCATCCACGAGCAGGCCGCTGCTTCGACCATCCCGGTCGAAACGCTGCAGCGCGCGTTTCAGAATGTCTATCAGACGATGGACGCCATCGACACGTTCAAGCTGAAATCGCTGGAAGCGATGAAGACGACGGTGGATACGCTGTCGGTCGAGGTCGAGAAGAGCCGTGCCTATGTCGCCCGCGCGCAAGGCCAGGCCGAAGCCCAGATCGCCGGCCCGCAGAGCAGCCTGACCGCCCTCGCCTGAGATGGCATCGAACGCGCCTTTCAACGAAGCCGAAGCCCGTCGCCGCCGCCTGGCGCGCGCCGAGGCCATGCAGCTGGCGCGCAGCCGGCGCTGGGAAAAGCGCAAGGCGGCGATGGCGACGCGCGTCACGCGCGGCATGATCGCGTTCTTCACCGCGATTGCCGCCTTCACCGTCTATGGCTGGATGGTCGATGGCATGGGCCTTGGCCTGTTCTTGCTGGCCATCCTTCTGGTGCCGATGGCCACCATCGCCGGCATGCTGCTGCCTGTGGGCGGGCCGGATGTTGACGCCATGGACAAGGCCGCCCCAGCGGAATTGCCGGCCATCACCGAGAGTTTTCTGGAGCGCAAGCGCAAGGCGCTGCCGCGGCTCGCCGCGCCGCAACTGGATGGCATCGCCGTGCAGCTGGCGTCGCTGGAAATCCAGCTGACGCGCGTGGCTCCCGATCATCCGGTGGCGCAGGATGTCGGCCGGCTGCTGTCCAGCCATCTGCCCGAGCTTGTCGACCGCTACACGCGCATTCCGCCGCTGCAACGGTCAAGTGTCGTCGAACATGACGGCCGCACACCGGAACTGACGGTGATCGACGGGCTGAAGACCGTCGAAGCCGAGCTCGCCCGCGCATCGGCCCAACTGGCCGAGCAAGACCGTGACGGCCTGCGGATTCAGGGCAAGTTCCTGGAGGCGCGCTACAAGGAAGGCCAGGGTTAGGCCGACGGCCTTATTGCAACGCCCGCGCCAGCAGCGCCTCGTAAATCGCCGTCAGGCCTTCGATGTCGGCCACCGCGGCGTGTTCATCCACCTTGTGCATCGATTGGCCCGGCAGGCCGAATTCTACCACCGGGCAGAGGCGGCGGATGAAGCGCGCGTCGGACGTGCCGCCGGTGGTGGACAGTTCGGGCGTGCGCCCGGTCACGTCGGTGATTGCGGCGCTGACCAGGGCTGACAAGGCACCGGGTTCGGTGAGGAAGGCCTCTCCGGAGATCTTCACGTCCACGTTTGCCGACGGCGCGTGGGCAGCGACAGTGGCCCGGATCCAGTCTCCCAGCGCCGCGCCCGTGTGTTCGGTATTGAACCTGATGTTGATGCGCGCCCGCGCCTGGGCCGGGATCAGGTTGGTGGCGGGGTTGCCGACCGAGACATCGGTGATTTCCAGATTCGACGGCTGGAACCAGGCGTTGCCGCTGTCGAGGTGACGCGCCTTCAGGGCGGACAGGATGGCGACCAGCCGCGTGATCGGATTGTCGGCCCGGTCGGGGTAGGCGACATGGCCCTGCGCGCCGTTCACCGTGATCCAGGCGTTGAAGCTGCCACGCCGGCCGATCTTGACCATGTCGCCCAGGTGATGCTGCGACGTGGGCTCACCGACAAGGCAGAGATCGGGGACGAAGCCTTGCGCTTCCATCCAGTCCAGCATGGGCGCGGTGCCGAACGTGGCCGGGCCTTCCTCGTCACCGGTGATGATGAAGCTGAGGCGGCCGACCAGCGGCCCGCGTGACAGGTGACGCGCGGCGGCGGCGATCATGGCAGCGAGCGCGCCTTTCATGTCGGCGGCGCCGCGCCCGACCACGAAGCCATCGCGGATGGCGGCGGCGAACGGATCCTCGCTCCAGCCGGCCAGGTCGCCGGCCGGCACCACGTCGCTGTGGCCGGCGAAGGCGAAATGCGGCCCGGACCCGCCTGACAGGGTGGCGAAGAGATTGTCCACCGGGCCGTCGGGCGGGTGGCCGAAGGGCAGGCGGGTGCAGGTGAAGCCCAGGCCCGTCAGCGCGCGCTCGAGCACATCGAGCGCGCCTTCGTCAGCCGGGGTGACGCTGGGGCAGGTGATCAAGGCCTGGGTGAGGGCAATGGGGTCGATGGTCATCACCCGGCTTTGCGCATTTCCGCGGCCACCCGGTCAAGATAGGCGGCGATGCGTCGCGCGTTGGCGCCCAGATCGCTTTCGCCGACCCGCGATTTCGATCGCACGTCGACGCGCGTGCCGGTGCCCGTGGCGGTCAGGCGGATGACGATATCGTCGCGATAGCCCCACCAAAGGCTGCGCTCGACCGCTTCGATGCGGCCGGCGGCGCGATCGGCAAGGATGATCTGCCAGTCCTTGTCGACGGCCGCCATCGCCACGTCGAACGCCTTGCCGGCATCCAGCGGCAGATCGAGCGGGCGCACCAGCGGATAGGCGCGCGCCTGCTGCGGCGCAAAGGCCGGGTTGTATTCCAGCGGCGAGGCATCCGGCCCGCGCAGCGCCGCATCGATGGAAACGAACGCCGGCGGGTTGCTGGTGTCGGTGGAAATGTCGTTGATTGGCGGCTTGTCACTGGCGTTGAAGACGACGGCGATGGGAATGGCCGCCGCAGCAAAGCCGGCGGCAGCGGCGATCACCGTGATGGTGCCGCCGCGCCGGCGCAGCAGCTGATACAGGCACCAGGCTGCGCCCAGCCCGGCCAGCAGTGCCGCACCGACGAACACCCCCAGCGAGGCCTGCCAGCCGATCAGGCCAAAGCGGTGCAGCGGGCCGGCGGCCAGCATCAACAGGGCGGCGGCCAGCGTGGCGCGGGCGATGTTGGCGGGGTTCATCGGCGTTTCTCCATGCCGGGGATGGCATAGCGGGTGAAGGGGAAGCTCTCCTGCAACGCCTCCGCGCGCCATTCGGCCATGAACGGGTGGGCCAGCACGCGCTGCACATAGGCCTGTGCCTTGTCGCCCACCGGCAGGTGATAGGTGTCGATGCGGGTGCAGACGGGGGCAAACATGATGTCGGCAGCGCCGAAACGGCCAAACAGCCAGGGCTCGCCGGTGTCCTCGCCGAACCGGGCCAGCGCCTCGTCCCACAGCGCCTCGATCCGGGCGACATCGGCCATGATCTCGGGCGTCGGGGCAAAACTGGGGGCGTGGTGCTGCAGGTCCATCGGGCAGCCTCCGCGCAGGGCGGTGAATCCCGAATGCATTTCGGCACACATGGCATAGGCCAGCGCCCGGGCCTGGGGATCGCGCGGCCAGAAGCGATCGTGGCCGGCCTTGTCAGCCAAATAGAGCAGGATGGCGAAACTGTCCCAGATCGCCTCGCCATGATCCCACAGCACCGGCACCTTGCCCGATGGCATGTCCTTCTTGGCCTCGCCGCTCAGCCATTCGGGCGAATCCATCACGCGCAATTCGGTCTCGAACGGCAGCAGGCTCTGCTTGGCGGCAAGCCAGCCGCGCAGGGACCAGCTGGAATAATTGCGATTGCCGATAATGATCTTCATGGCGAACGACCCATTTTCGCTGATGGGGCCAACATCGCCCAATCTGGCGGCCGGGGCAAGCGAAGGGGTAGGCCCCTCGGCTTGCCAGAGCGGTGCGATCATGCTTTGCCTGTGGCCATGACCGACCAACCGCTCGTGCTCGTGCTCAACGGCCCCAATCTCAACCTGCTGGGCAGCCGGGAACCGCACATCTATGGCCATGAAACGCTGGACGACATCGCAGCGGCGCTGGAAACGCAGGCGCGGGGGCTGGGGGTGACGGTGGATATCCGCCAGTCCAACCATGAAGGCCATATCGTCGACTGGCTGCAGGAAGCCGGTGCGCGCGGCGCGCTGGCGGTGCTGTTGAATGCGGGCGCGCTCACCCACACGTCGATCGCCATCCATGATGCGATCAAGGCCATTTCAGTACCGGTGATCGAAGTTCACCTGTCAAACCCCCATGCGCGCGAGGATTTTCGCCACACCAGCTTTGTGGCGCGCGCGGCAAAGGGGACGATTTCGGGATTTGGCGCCCGCAGTTACGCGCTGGCGCTGGACGCGGCGGCTGCTTTGCGGCAGTAAGCCGGGCTTTCACTGGGGCAAGAGCGGGAACATCATGCCTGACAAGACGGGAATTGTGGTCGATACCGGCCTGGTGCGTGAACTGGCCGAGTTGCTGGACGCCAGCAACCTGACCGAGATCGAGGTGAAGGACGGGGAGCGCGTGATCCGCGTGGCCCGCACTGCCGCCAACGTCACCATGGCGGCCGCGCCGGCGGCCTATGCGCCGGCAGCGCCGGTGGGTGGCTGGCCCGCACCGCCTCCTGCTGCTGCCGCCCCGGTCGCGGCTGCGCCTGCCGCTGGTGGCGACGATGTCCGCAATCATCCCGGCGTGGTGAAATCGCCGATCGTCGGCACTGCCTATCTCACCCCCGAACCGGGGGCGCCGCCGTTCATTTCGGAAGGCGCTGCGGTGAAGCAGGGCGATACGCTGCTGATCGTCGAAGCCATGAAGGTGATGAACCCGATCACCGCGCCCAAGGGCGGCGTGATCAAGGCGATCCTGGTGAACAGCGAGCAGCCGGTGGAGTATGACCAGCCGCTCGTGATCATCGAGTAAGCGCCTGTGTTCAAGAAGGTATTGATCGCCAACCGGGGTGAGATCGCGCTGCGCGTGCACCGCGCCTGCCGCGAAATGGGCATCCGCACCGTGGCGGTGCACTCCACCGCCGATGCCGATGCCATGCACGTGCGGCTGGCGGACGAGGCCATCTGCATCGGCCCGCCGTCGGCGACCGACTCCTATCTGAACATCCCCGCGATCATTTCGGCAGCCGAGATCGCGCAGGCTGATGCCATCCATCCCGGCTATGGCTTCCTGTCGGAAAACGCGCGTTTTGCCGAAATCGTGCAGGAGCATCGCATCACCTGGATCGGCCCCGATCCGGAACATATCCGCAAGATGGGCGACAAGGTGGAGGCCAAGCGCACCGCTGCCGCCCTGGGTCTGCCGCTGGTGCCGGGTTCGGATGGTCCGATCAGCAGCGTGGAAGAAGCGCTCGAAGTCGCGGAGACGATTGGCTACCCGGTGCTGGTGAAGGCCGCTTCGGGTGGCGGTGGCCGCGGCATGAAGGTGATCCCCGATGCCGCCAGCCTGCCCTCGCTGGTGAGCCAGGCCAAATCCGAAGCCAAGGCCGCCTTTGGCGACGACACGGTTTATATCGAAAAATATCTGTCCGAGCCGCGCCACATCGAATTCCAGGTGTTTGGCGATGGCCAGGGCGGCGCCGTCCACATGGGCGAACGCGATTGTTCGCTGCAGCGCCGCCACCAGAAGGTGCTGGAAGAAGCCCCGTCGCCGGCGCTTTCGGCGGCCGAGCGGGCGCGCATGGGCGAAGTTGTCCGCCAGGCCATTTCCAAGCTGAAATATCGCGGCGCCGGCACCATCGAATTCCTTTGGGAAAATGGCGAGTTCTTCTTCATCGAGATGAACACCCGCCTGCAGGTCGAACACCCGGTGACGGAAGCCATCACCGGCCTGGACCTGGTGCGCGAGCAGATCCGCGTTGCCGCCGGCCTGCCGTTGTCGGTCACGCAGGATCAGATCCATTTCGAAGGCCATGCCATCGAATGCCGCATCAACGCCGAAGATCCGGCGCTGTTCACGCCGTCGCCTGGCCGGGTCACCGATTTCCATCAGCCGGGCGGCCTGCACGTGCGGGTCGATTCGGCCCTGTATGATGGCTATCGCATCCCGCCTTACTATGATTCGCTGATTGCCAAGCTGATCGTTTACGGTGCCACTCGCGATGAGTGCTTGATGCGCCTGCGCCGCGCGCTGGAAGAATTCGTGATCCACGGGCCGAAGACGACGATCCCGCTGCACCAGGCGCTGATCGAGGACCCGCAGTTCCTGAACGGCGATTATTCGATCAAGTGGCTGGAACGCTGGTTGGCCGCGAAGGCCGAGGCCGCCGCGCAATAACCGGCTGTTCGGCGGGTCACTTTGGGACGATGATCGCGGCGTGACCCGTCCGCTCACCCACCGGCTGGATCCCGATATGCTGCTGCGCGCCTATGCCAGCGGCATCTTCCCGATGGCCGAACGCGCCGACAGCCCCGATGTGTTCTGGGTGGAGCCACGCCGGCGCGGGGTGTTGCCGCTGGAAGGCTTTCACCTGCCCAAAAGCCTTGCCAAGACATTGAAGCAGGAGAAGTTCCGCTTCAGCATTGATCGCGCCTTCGATGCCGTGCTGGCCGGCTGCGCCGAAGCGACGCCGGAACGCAGCGAAACCTGGATCAACCCGCTGATTGCCGAGGCCTATCTGGCGTTGCATGACCGCGGCCATGCCCATTCGGTCGAGGCGTGGACGCCCGAGGGTGAACTGGCCGGCGGGCTTTACGGCGTCCGGCTGGGCGCGGCCTTCTTTGGCGAATCGATGTTCACCCGGGTGACCGATGCCAGCAAATGCTGCCTGGCGGCGCTGGTGGCGCGGCTGCGTGTTGGAAGGTTCCGGTTGCTCGACACCCAGTTCCTGACCGCGCATCTCGCCCATTTCGGCACGATCGAGATCCCGGCGAAAACCTATCGCGGCTTGCTGTCGGCAGCGGTTTCCGCTGGTGCCGATATCCGCGCTGTCGATGATGGTTCGGGCTTTGGTCCGTCCGGAAAACGCATCGTGCAGCTCTTGAGCCAGACGTCATAGCGCGGATGTTCCATGACGTTGAGGCTGGGGCTTTCGGCATAGAGCCAGCCTGAGAACACCCGGCGCACCTGGCCCCCCAGCCGTTCATCCACCTGCAGGAACCCGCCCTGCAGCCTGGGCCATTCCCACGGCGGCGTTGTCTCGCAGGTGCGTGCCGTGATGCGGATGCCGGCGAAATCAACATATTGGCCGGGTTTCAGCGTGAAGAAACGCGACTGACCAGTGCGCTTGGCCAGCGCGCCGACGATCAGCACGCGATCCTTGACCGGCGTGACGCTTGTCACTCGGGGCGCGGCAGGTTTCGGCGCGGCCCTTGGCGGTTGGGGCGCCGGTTCGGGCGCCGGGTCTGGCGTCGGTGCGGCGGGCTGGGCGCTGGCGGCTGCGGCCCACGCACCGGCCACCAGCAGCAGCGCCTTATTGCGGCGGGACATCAGCGGGCGCAGGCGAAGCGGCAGGGGCATCGCCGCCGGAGCGGTTCACCACGCTGCCGATCAGGCTCATCAGGTCGGGCGCGCCAGAGGTTTCGGCGATTTCGCCGCCATCCTTCAGCATGTCCGCTTCAGCGCCCGGCGTCAGCGCGATGTAATTGCCGCCCAGCAGGCCTTCCGACGTGATGGCCGCCGACGAATCAATGGGCAGCTTCAGCTTGCTGTCCACCGACAGGCGCAGGACGGCCTGATAGCTGGTGGGATCCAGTTCCAGCCCGGTCACCTTGCCGACCTTGACGCCGGCCACCTTCACATCGGTGCCCAGCGTCACCCCGCCGATATTGGGAAAGCGCGCCGTGAGCGCGACGCCGTCACTGCCTTCGCCAGCGCCGGTGCGGGCCCAGGCAAAGGCAACGAAGCCGGCCGCGGCGATGACGACCAGCAGGCCGATCAGCGCTTCGGCGATATTGTCCTTCAAGGTGGCGCCCACGGCGTGATCCCGGGCCAATCGATCAGGCGTCTGGCGACCAGGCGCGATAATCGCCGGTGGTGGCAGCGCGACTGCCGCCCGCCATCAGCGCGCCACGCGGGCTGTGAGCCAGCGCCGTGCCCGTGGCGTTGGGAGTCCATTCGCGTTCCCACACCCGCGTGGTCAGCGGCTTGGCCGACGGCGGATCGTTCACTGTCTTGTGCATCCACAGATGCCATTCCGGCGGGATGCGGCTGGCTTCGGGTTCACCGTTGTAGATCACCCAGCGGCGTTCGCTGCGGCCCGCGCCGGAACGGTAATAGATGTTGCCCTGATCGTCGCGGCCAACTTCGGCGCCGGTGCGGGCGGTGGTGATGCGGGTGCCAAGGCCGGGGCCGTTCCACCAGGTGAAGATCGATTTCAAGACAGACACGGGCGCACTTCCTTTGGGGCATCCAAAACACATTTTGCCGCACCGGCGCAACCCCGGTGTGGTTCGCAATAGGCATAGGGTGAAAAAGCCGCTAACCGGGCTGGCATGAACGTGGCTGCACCCGGCCGGCGGGCGTGAACCGCGCTCTGGCCTTCATCTTTATCACCGTGTTGATCGATGCCATCGGCTTTGGCGTCGTCATCCCGGTGTTCCCGCAGCTGATCATGCAATTGACCGGGCGCTCCCTCGCCAGTGCCGCCGAAGTGTCGGGCTGGATCGCGTTTCTCTATGCCAGCGTGCAGTTCCTGATGGGCCCGGTGATCGGCGGGCTGTCCGACCGCTTTGGCCGTCGCCCCGTGCTGTTGGCCAGCCTTGCCGCCTTTTCCATCGATTATCTGGTGATGGCCTTTGCGCCGACCCTTTGGTGGCTGGTGGCGGCGCGCGTCGTCGCTGGCATCACGGGGGCCACCTTCCCGACGGCCTATGCCTATATCGCCGATGTCACCCCGCCTGAAAAGCGTGGCGCGAATTTCGGTGTGATCGGCATGGCGTTCGGCTTTGGCTTCATCATCGGGCCGGCGCTGGGCGGCTTCGTCGCTGGTTTCGGCCATGAAGTGCCATTCCTGGTTTCGGCTGGCCTTGCCATGGCCAATTTCCTCTATGGCCTGTTCGTGCTGCCGGAATCGCTGCCGCCGGAAAGCCGCCGCCCCTTTGAATGGCGCCGCGCCAACCCGGTGGGCGCGCTCGTCCGCCTGAAATCGGCACATCCGGTGGTGCTGATGCTGGCCGCGACCGTGTTCGTGTGGACCCTGTCCTACCAGTCACTCTATTCGATCTGGTCCTATCACGGCCAGCAGCGCTATGGCTGGACGCCCGAACAGGTCGGCTGGAGCCTGGCCGCTGTCGGCGTGACCGGCGCCATCGTGCAGGGCTTTCTGGGCCGCAAGCTGATCCCGCGCTTTGGCCAGCGCAACATCATCATCGTCGGGCTGCTGTCGGCCGTCGCCGGCTATTCCACCTATGCGTTGGCCGATGCCGGCTGGACGGTCTATCTCGGCATCGCGGTATCCGCCTGCCAGGGTCTGGTGTTCCCGTGCTTGCAGGGGCTGATGTCGGCGGAGGTCGGGCCCACCGAGCAGGGCGAACTGCAGGGCGCTGTCGCCTCGATCCAGAGCCTGTCGGCCATTGTCGGCCCGCCACTGATGACAACGGTGTTCGCGCGCTTTTCGGCCGCCGATGCGCCCGTCTATGCGCCGGGCGCACCGTTCATGGTGTCGCTGATCTTCGTCGCGGTGACCGCGGTGATGTTCTTCCGCGCCAATGCCGGGCGGCGACGGGTGGCGGCTGCCGAATAGGATCAGGCCGGCAGGATCAGGCCGCCGGGCGCGCCTCGGTCAGCGCGCGGAACCATGGCGTCATGCGCGCAATCGCCTCCTGCACCAGCGGCGTGTCGACCGCAAAACTGAAGCGCAGGAAGTGGTGGCCTTCGACCGGATCGAAATCGAAGCCCGGCGCCGTCGCCACGCCGGTATCGCGCAGCAATTGTTCGGCCAGCGCCATTGCATCGCTCGTCAGGTGCGCGACATCGGCCCAGATGTAGAAGGCGCCATCGGGCGGCGCGATCCTGGTCAGCCCCATCGCCGGCAGCGCATCCAGCATCAGCTGGCGATTGGCGGCATAGCGGGCGATATGGCCTTCCAGTTCCGCAGTGCAGTCCATCGCGGCCAGCCCGGCGTGCTGGGAGAGCGTGGGGGCGGTGAGGAACAGGTTGCCCATGCGCGCCCGCGCCGCGTCCAGCAGGTCTTCGGGCGCGACCAGCCAGCCCAGCCGCCAGCCGACCATCGAGAAATATTTGGAGAAGCTGTTGACGATGATGGCATCGGGCGCGTGCTCCAGCGCGCTGGCGACGGGGCCGATGAATGACAGGCCGTGGTAAATTTCATCGGAGATGATGCGGATGCCACGCTCCCGGCAAACACGGGCGATTGCTGCCATCTCGTCGGCCGGGATGATGGTGCCGGTCGGATTGGCCGGGCTGGCGATGATGATGCCGGCGGGCGCGGGTTCGATGGCGGCGATGTGGGCGGCGGTGATCTGGTAACGGCTGTCGGGGCCGCAGGCGATCTCCACCGGCTCCATCCCCAGCGCGCGGACATTGTTGCGATAGGCGACATAGCCGGGCCGCGCCATGGCGATGCTATCACCAGGGCGGAATGCCGACGTGAGCGCCAGCACCAGCGCGGGTGACGCACCGCAGGTGAGGATGATGCGTTCGGGCGCGACGCTGACGCCGTGGCGAGTGGCGTAAAGCTGGGCGATCCGGCTTTTCAGTGGCTCCGATTCCCAATAGCTGCCGGGGTCGCTGGCCAGCACTTCGGCCGCGCGGGCGATGGCGGCAGCAGGCGCGCCGGTTGATGGCTGGCCGAACTCCATGTGGATGATGCTGCGCCCTTCCGCCTCCAGCCGGCGCGACAGGCGCGACAGGGCGATGGCGTGGAAGGGCTCAACGGGATCGGGACGGTTCATGGCCTGCGGCGATAGCGGCTTTTGGCCAGCGATGCACCTGCCGCGTTGCATGGCGCCCGGCGCGCTGCCACAACGGCGACGATGATCCGGCTGTTCTTGCTGTTGCTGTGTCTGGCGTTGCCCGCCCGTGCCGCTCCGCCCGCCCTGGTGGGGGCGGCGGCCGATCTGCGGCTGGTGCTGCCGCCGATGGTGAGTGCCAATTCCGGGGTCACCGTCACCTATGGCTCATCCGGGCAAATGGTGCAGCAGGCACTGGGCGGTGCACCCTTCCAGCTGCTGCTGCTGGCCGATGCCAGCCATGCCGAACGGCTGGCGGCGGCGGTGCCGGGCACGCAGCGTCGCCCCTATGCGCTCGGCCGGCTGGCGCTGGTGGCGCGGCCGGGCAGCGGCATCACCGATCTCGCCAGCCTGAAGGCGGCGATTGCGGCGGGGCGCATCCGGCACCTCGCCATCGCCAATCCGCAGCACGCCCCCTACGGCGCGGCGGCGCGGGCGGTGCTGGCGGGGCTGGGCATCGCCGATCGCGCCCCGCTGGTGCTGGGGGAGAATGTCGCGCAGGCGCTGAGTTTCGTCAGCAATGGCGCGGCCGAGGCGGGGCTGGTGGCGCTGTCACTGGCGCGGGCTGCGGGCGGCGGATTGCTGGTGGTGCCGGTGCCGCCGGCGCTGCATCCGCCCCTGGTGCAGACGTTGGTGGTGATGCCCGGATCCAGCAAGGCGGCCCGGGCGCTGGCGGACCGGCTGACCAGCGCCGATGGCCGCAGGATCCTTGCGGCAGCAGGCTTCGGTCTGCCGTGACGCCTGCGGATCTGACGGCGCTGGAACTTTCGCTGCTGCTGGCGGGGGCGACCGTGCTGGTCTTGGTGCCGGTTGGCACGGCAATCGCGCATTGGCTTGCCGTGACACGCTGGCGCGGGCGACCCGTGGCCGAAGCCCTGCTGTTGCTGCCGCTGCTGCTGCCACCGACCGTGGTGGGATTGGCGCTGCTGGTCGGCATGGGGCCGGACAGCGTGATTGGCCGGGCGTGGGCGGAGATCACTGGTGGCCGGCTAGTGTTCAATTTCGCCGGCATCCTGATCGCGTCGGTGCTGGTCAACCTGCCGTTGATGGTGCAGCCGGCGCAGCGGGCGTTCGAGGCCGTGGGCGATGATCTGCGTGCCGCGGCGGCCAGTTGCGGCCTGTCGCCGGCCCGCGCGTTCCGGCAGGTGGAGCTGCCGCTGGCGTGGCCGGGACTGGCGACGGGTGCCGTGCTGGCCTTTGCCCACACGCTGGGCGAATTCGGCGTCGTGCTGATGGTGGGGGGCGCCATTCCGGGGCAGACAGCAACGCTGAGCCTGGCCATCTATGATCGGGTGCAGGCGTTTGACATGGCGGGCGCGGGGCGGCTGGCGCTGGTGTTGCTGGCGATCAGCCTGGTGGCAATCACGTTGCTGTTCGTGCTCGGGCGCGAGCGGTCTGCAGTCCGTGGCTGAGGGGCTCGACATCTGCCTGACTCGCGCCGGGCCGCTGCTGGTGGCGGCCGAACTGTCGGTGCCGCCGGGGCAGACGCTGGCGCTGGTCGGCCCATCGGGCGCGGGCAAATCGACGATCCTGAAGGCGGTTGCCGGATTGGTGCCGGCGCAGGGGCGTGTGGCTGTCGACGGGCTGGATTGGCAGGCGGTGCCGCCGTGGCAGCGGCGCGTGGGCCTGGTGTTGCAGGGGGGCGGCCTGTTTCCGCACCTGGATGCCTTGGCCAACGTCATGATTGCACAAGGCCGTCCGGACCGTGAGAGCGCACTGGCCTTGCTGGCAGCGATGCAGATGGAGGGTGACGTCGTCCGTCGCCGGCCGGCGCAGCTTTCGGGCGGGGAGCAGATGCGGGTCGCGCTGGCGCGGGCTCTGGCGCGTGAACCGCAGGTGCTGCTGCTCGATGAGCCCTTCGCCGCCGTCGATCCGCCGGTGCGCCGCGCCCTGGTCGCGCTGGTCGGCGATGTGCGCCGCCGCAGCCGCGCGCCGATGGTGATTGTCACCCACGATCTCGCCGAAGCTGCCGGCATTGCCGACAGCTGTGCCTTCATCGTCGATGGCCGCATTGTCGAACAGGGCCGCGCTGCGGCTGTGCTTGCCGACCCGGCGAGCCGGCTCAATCGCTGGGTTCAGGGTGAAAGGGCCACCGCCAGCACGATGTAACGTCCGGCCTTGGCCAGGGTCACCAGCGTCAGGAACAGCGGAACCGGCGTGCGCGCCGCGCCGGCCAGAACGGTGAAGCCATCGCCCACCACGGGCAGCCAGCTTGCCAGCAGGCTCCAGACACCGAAACGATTGAACCAGGCGGCGCTGCGTTCCCAGCCGCTTGCCGAAAGCGGAAACCAGCGGCGATGGCGGAAGCGTTCGGCGCTGCGGCCCAGGACATAATTGATGATGGCACCGGCGACATTGCCGATGGTCGCGACAAGGACGAGCAGCCACGCCGGTTGCCTGGCGGCGACCACCAGCGCGGCAAGCACGATTTCGGATTGGGCCGGCAGAATGGAGCCGGCAAGCAGAGCACTGGTGAACAGGCCGGTCAATGCCGGGATGTCACCAGAAATCACTGTGTTCTCTCTCGTTAGTGGCGGAGTCGGAGGGATTCGAACCCTCGGATCCAGTTACCCAGATCGGCAGTTTAGCAAACTACTGGTTTCAGCCACTCACCCACGACTCCGAGCGAGAGCGCGGCTATAGCCACCCACCCAGCCGCTTGGCAACAGGCTTTCGCGGTTGACGACGGCATGGCGTGGTTGCCATTGCGCCTGAACCGTCGCTCAGCCGCGGTTCAGGCATGGCGGGCCACGGACAATCCGGCATGCAGACGTCAAGGGAACAGGCAATGAGGCACATGAGGGTCAAGGTGATGATGGCGGCAGTGCTGGCGGCAACGCCGGTGCTGGCGCAGGATGCCCAGCCTGCAGCCCAACCCGCGACCCCGCCCGCCGCGACGGCAGCCCCTGCGCCCGCCGGGGAGACGCCGCCGCCCACGCCAGCCACGCCTGCCACTTATGCCGAAGATGATGTGCTGGGGGCCGCTGAAGGCGTGTTCGGCAAGGGGGCCGAAGGCCTGGCAGAGATCGTGCGGAAAACCTTCAAGGATCGTGGCCAGCCCAACGCTTACATCGTCGGGCGCGAGGCTGGCGGCGCTTTCGTCGTTGGCGTTCGTTACGGTTCGGGCACGCTGTTCCACAAGGTGGAAGGCGAGCAGAAGGTGCACTGGACGGGGCCGAGTGTGGGCTTTGACATCGGCGGCGATGGATCGAAGGTGTTCGCGCTGGTCTATAACCTCAACGACACCGAGGACTTGTTCAACCGTTACCCGGCAGCCGAGGGCAAGGCCTATCTGATCGGCGGCTTCACGGCCAATTATCTGCAGCGCAAGAACGTGGTGATCGTGCCGATCAAGCTGGGCGTGGGCTGGCGGCTGGGCCTGAACGCCGGTTACATGCGCTTTTCGAAGAAGGGCCGCGTGCTGCCCTTCTGATCAGTCCCCCTTCTGATCAATCGAGGATGCCGACCGCCAGTTCGGCCCACACGGCAAGTCCGGTCAGCACCGCCAGGCCGCCTGCGATGATGCGCGTTCGGCCCTGCAGACGCGCCGCGATTTCCAGTCCCAGCCCGATGCCGCCGATGATCAGCGCTGCGGCAATGAAATCGCCCGGCCCCCAGTTCATCTCGCTGGTGACCTGCATGGCGATGGCGGGCACCAGCAGCAGGCCGGCAGCCAGGCTCCAGCCGGCCTTGCGGATCGTGGGGGCAGTCAGCATCGCGTCGTCTTTCACTGTGTGTTGCCTGTATAATGCAGCAACGCGCCGCCTCAGGCAATCGCCCCCAGCAGCGGCTCGCCCGTGCCCAGCCGGCGGATGTTTTCCACCAGCCGTTCCATGATGCGGCGGTTGATGTCCGGATTGCTCCACGACACGTGCGGTGTGATCCGGCAGCGCGGATGGCCCTGCAGCGGGTGGCCGGGCGGCAGCGGTTCCGGATCGGTGACGTCAAGGCTGGCCCATAGCCGGCCCTTGTTCAGCTCGGCCAGCAGGGCATCTTGGTCGATCAGGCCGCCACGACCGACGTTGACGATGTGGGCGTTGGCCTTCATCCGCGCCAGCCGTTCTGCATTAAGCAGATGCTGGGTGTCGGGCGTGATCGGTGCAGCCAGCACCAGGTGATCGGCACGTGCCACCACCTCATCCAGCGGCGCGACCCGGATCCACGGATCAGGAGACGGCGCGTCACTGGCGCGCGAGGCAATGATTTCCATGCCAAACGCGTGGGCATATTTGCCCACCTGCCGGGCGATATTGCCCAGGCCCACCAGGCCCAGGGTGCGCCCGTGCAGCGATCCCAGCGGTTCGGCGATGAAGTCGCCGCGCTCCGGCCAGTCCTGGCCGGGCTGCAGCGTGATGGCGGCCAGTTTCTTGATGTGCGCCAGCATCACCGCCAGCGCATATTCGGCGATGGGGATCGCGGTGGTGCCAGAGGCACTTGCCACCTTTGGCGCCTCCCACAGCCACGGCGGATAGTCATCGGCCCCGGCGCTGGCCAGTTGCACCAGCTTGACCTGCCCCGGCCAGCCGGCGGGGCGTGGCGCATCGGCGGCGCCGGCGCGATCATGGCCTTCGCCGTGCAGCACGAACAGCACATCGACATCGGTGGGCAGCGCCCAGCGTTGTTCGATGGGGATATGCCGGGCATGGGTGATGCCGGGCAGGCCGGCCAGCATCGCCGACATCGGCGGGGCAAACTGGTGGGCAACGCGCATCTTGTCCTCCCTTTTGCCTTCCCCTAGCCGGATGCGGCCCGTCCCGCTACAGGGCGGCGGAGCAATCGCCAGCCAAGAGGACGACATGGCCAGCATCACCGTGATCACCCGCGACGGACAACGCCACCAACTGCCCGCCACCCAGGGCATGAGCGTGATGGAAATCATCAAGGATGCCGGCATTTCGGAATTGCTGGCACTGTGCGGCGGCTGCTGTTCGTGCGCCACCTGCCATGTGCACGTGGCCGAAGGCGACATGGCGCGCGCTGGCACGGCGTCGGCTGACGAGGCTGATCTGCTCGATTCGTCAGATCACAATCGCGCCAACAGCCGGCTTTCGTGCCAGATTCCGTTCACGGCGGCGCTTGACGGTCTGACCGTCACCATCGCGCCGGAAGATTGATTGCGCCGGTGCGGCTGATCCTCGCCTCCGCCAGCCCGCGCCGGCTGGATCTGCTGGCGCGGCTGGGGATCGTGCCGGATGCGGTGGACGCCGCCGACATTGATGAAACTGCGGGTGCCGGCGAACTGCCGCGCGCCCATGCCGCCCGGCTGGCGCGGGAGAAGGCGCAGGCGGTCGCCGCACGCCATCCCGGCGCGGTGGTGATGGGGGCGGATACGGTGGTTGCCGCCGGCCGGCGCATTTTGCCCAAGGCCGAGGATGAGGCGACGGCGCGGGCCTGCCTTGCTTTGCTGTCGGGTCGGCGCCACCGGGTGATGACAGCGGTCGCGCTGATCGACGCAGATGGCCATGTGCGGGAACGCACCAGCGAATCGATCGTGACCTTCCAGCGGCTGACGCCGACCGATATCGACTGGCTGATCGGCCGTGGCGACTGGAATGGCAAGGCTGGCGGCTATGCCATCCAGGGCGCTGCCGAAGCCTATGTGCGGGCGCTGTCGGGCAGTTTTTCGGGGGTCGTCGGCCTGCCGTTGAATGAAACGCGACTGCTGCTGGCGGCGGCCGGCTGGCGGCAATGATCGCGCTGATCGAAGACGCACCCGGCGCTGTGCGCGCGCTGGTGCTGGACGGCAGAACAGTGGTGGAGGCGCACATCGCCCGCGCCGACGATCCGCTGCCCGTGGGTCTGATCGCGCCCGGGCGATTGGCCAGCCGGGCGGGCAGACGCGGGCAGGTCGTGATTGCCGGTCATGATGCGCTGATCGATCCGGTGCCGGCGGACTGGCCGGAAGGACAGACGCGGTTCGTGGAAGTCATGCGCCCGGCGCGGCCTGATGGCGCGCGCGACAAGCAGGCGCGTGTCGTGGCGCACCCCGGCCCCGCGCGGCCTGCGCCTGATCTGGCAGAGCGGCTGGCGGCAGCTGGGCATGACGTGCGGCCAATCTCGGCATTCGGCGACGATGGGCTGGCACAAGCCGGCTGGGATGCCGTGGTGGAAGAGGCGCTGACCGGCCGGATCGATTTTCCCGGTGGCCGGCTGCTGGCGGCCATGACGCCGGCGATGCTGGTGATTGACGTGGATGGCGATGGCGATCTGTCGCGGCTGGCCGAAGCCGCAGCGCGCGCCGTGGCCGCCATGGTCAGCCGCCATGGCATTGGTGGCCCGGTGGTGGTGGATTTTCCGTCGCTGCAGGGCAAGGCCCAGCGCGCCGCTGTCGACACGATCCTGGCCGAACATCTGCCGGCCCCGTTTGAAAAGACCGCGATCAACGGTTTTGGCCTCGTGCAGATCATCCGCCCGCGCCGTCAGCTCAGCCTGTTCGAACAGGTGCGCCAGCCGGGATTTGCCGCGCTGGAACTGTTGCGGCGCGCGTCGCGCCTGGTCGGCGGGGTCACGATCACGGCGGCTTCCCGCACCATCGACTGGCTGGCAGCCCGACCGCAGCTGATCGACGATGCCGCGCGCCGTTGCGGCGGCCGGGTGGCGCTGGTGGCGGCGGAGGGGCAAGGGAGAGGTCATGTCCAGCAAGGCTGATTCGCGCATTTGCGCCTATTGCCGACAGGCGCCCGTCGTCGTGGCGTTTCGGCCGTTCTGCAGCGCCGGCTGCCAGGCCCGCGATCTCAATGCCTGGCTGTCGGATCGCTATGTGATGCCGGCCAGCAGCGAAGAAGACGAACTTTCTGCAATGTCGGCGCTGGACAACGGCGACGAGGCTGGCTAATTGCCGGCCTCCCGCGCGGCATACCCCGCCGCGCAGTATGTGGGCCCGGGTAGCTCAGGGGTAGAGCAGGGGATTGAAAATCCCCGTGTCGGTGGTTCAAATCCGCCCCCGGGCACCATTCATTTGCTACAAGCCTTTGATAATGCAGACAAATGACCCTCAACGGCCTCTTTGTATCCACCTAATTGTCCACCCTTAGGGCTTCGGCGGCCAGCTTGTCCGTTCGATCGACAAGGCGCGGGCGTGTCAGATGATGGCCAACGAAAGAGCCGGTGAGTTGCCCCACCGGCCCGAATCTGCGCGTGCTTCGTGCTGCTTTGGTCAACGGCGCCGGGCTTGCTCGGCCAGATGTGTGCTTAGCTCGGCCAGCGACAGCAGCGTGGCAGCGCCATCCAATGCCGCTCCGATGATTTCACCGCGCAGTTCATCAATGCCCGTCGCGTTGGCTTCGTGAAAGTCACGCGCCAGCACCCAGACGATGCTCTTGGCGCTGGCTGTCAGGATCGTCGCTTGGTCGGACATATCGAACGCCGCGAACGGCGTTGTCCCCATGTTGCAGCGGAATGTGTTGAAAAACTCCCGCACGATTGCTTGCGGTTCGGCGGAGTCCGTCTGTAGTTTGGTCGCAGCCATGATCGTTCCCTTCTGAACGGTGGTGGTCAGGGCTGGCACGGCGTTCCCAGCGTCGCGCCAGCCCGTCCGCATTGATTCAGATCGCAGAATCCGCGTCAAGGCGCAGAAGGATTCATTACCGAATCAGACTCACCGTCACCGGGGGGCTGCAAACTATACGCTTCCACTAGGCGGAAATCGGTCGGCTCCGTCGCGGTAAACGCTAATACAGTTTCTCACCCGCGCGCGCGCGCGCGAGGGTTATGTTTTGAATCGCGGATGCGTGAACAAAGGGGGCGCTACGATTTCCGGGTCTTGGATCGCTATTGTTTGGAGTCCCCCCGGGGGGCTTACTCCATCGGCCACCCGTCCAAGCTGATGCGCGGCTTCGGTCTGTAGCCGAATTGCGCCCGTGTCGCGTCGCGGTGACAGTCAGCGCAGAGGGGACGAAGGTTGGCGGGATCGTCGTTGCCACCCTTTGCCAGCGGCACTTCGTGATCGATCTCAACTGCAACCGTCACACGTCCGTGCTTCGCCATACACAGACGGCAGAGCGGTTCGGCGGCGAGCATCGTCCTGCGCAATCGCTGCCAGGGCCTGCCGCTTTTACGTTTGTCATGCGCCATCGTTTTACTCTCCGGACAAAAGACAAAACCGACATAACCGGACAAAACCCCTGTCGATCGATCATGACGCGAGCAGCGCCGGGTTGACGATGAACAGACGGGGAAGCCTGCCGCCCTGTGGTGGCGCAGCCCTTATGACGGCACGGATGCAATCGGCGTCTTCCAGCGGTGCCAGCGCGGGGGTGAGTTCTGCCTTTGATAACCCGGCACGCTCCAACTTCGTCACCTGCCCCGCCGTGAAGCTTTTTCACCGCTTTTTCGCGGATCGTGGCAGCGTCAACCCGGCGGCTCAGCAAACTGTAGATACTGTCTCGCTGACCGAAAATGCGCGTCTAGTATGGGGATAATTTCGGCAGTACCAGCCCCTGCAGAACGAGCGTCCCGCTCAATTACACTGAAGACGGACAGGGCCGCGCGGCGTTCGATCGCACCCGTTTTCACCAGCGCTTCCAACACATGGGCTGACACGGATATTGACGTTCGCAAAGCTGTTAGGCTGGCAGTCGTTGCAAACAAAAGCGCATTTGTATCAGTCATGTCGACATCCTCTCATGCAGGCGTTCAAAGAGTTGAAATGATCAACGTCAACTAAAAGTATCTTTTTGTCAATTACCTATCCCCTGCAGTCAAAGCATCGATTGCTAGCTGCTGATGGATCATCCACGCGGCCGATCGGCGCTTGCCGGTTTTGCCAGCTTCACGCCTTTGTCAGCAGCACTGGGTTGGCCGCGAACCGCCGCGACGGCCTGCCTCCCTGCGGATGGGCGGGTTCCGCGATGGCCCTGATGCAATCAGCATCTTCCAGCAACGCCAGGACGGGATCGAGTTCCGCGACCGTGGCCAGCCCAGACCGTTCCAGCTTCAAGACTTGCCGTGTCGTGAAGGATTGCCATTGCAGTTCGCGGATCGTGGCCACCAGCCGCCGCGCCGATCGTTCGGCCTGCGGAACGGCAGCATCGGCATAAGCACGCCGCGCCATCGGCAGCACGTAATTGCCCACCAGTTCGGCAGCGCGTTTGAAGTGATAGGCGTCCACTTCACCGGGCAGGGGATCGTCTTCCGCCGCCCAGTCGAGACACGCCAGCACCAGCGACACGCGCGCCACCATCCCCGGCAACTTGCCGATGAATGACAACAGCAGCCCTTCCGCATTGTCTTCCCACCGCCGCGACGATTGACGGAAATCATCCATAAGCGCCTGCGCGTCAGCCGTGAGCGGAACAAACAGCGGCTTATGCCCGCCGTGTTCATCGGTCACCAGATCGAGCTGCAACAGGCGTTCCAGCGTCCTTTCCAGCAAGGCTTCATCCGTCCACCTGCCGGGGCGTTTCAGGGCCACCGGTTGCGGCCAGATCGGCATGAACCGCGCCAGCAGCCCGTCATCATCGCTCTTGAACAACAGCGACTTGAGCCGATCGGGTTGGATGCCGCCGATAACGCCAACAGTCAGACGATCGATCGTCAGCGGTTCGCGGCCTATGCGTTCAACCGTGAAGCCGCGCCCGCCCCATGCTTCGAGCCAGAAGGGACGATCGCTGCCCGCGCTGTAGCGGGTCATGCCTTCAAGCCAGCCGGCCAGTTCATCGCGGCATTGCAGCGTGCCGCGTGGCTGCCGATCGATGATCGCTGCCAGTTTTTCGATCGTGCAATCATTCAGGACAAGGCGGGGGATGTGCGGCTTCGGCCCCGGATCGCAATTGGCAGGCTTTGCCGGTGGCGTGTCGCCATCCTTGATCGCGCGCGCCGCCGTCGCCTTCCATTCCTTTTCCGCCACCGCCGCCAGATCACCGCGTTCCTGCCATTCTGCCAGTTTGCCTTCCGCCTTCACGCGCAACGGACGTTCAACCTTGCGCAGCGGCTGGATCACCGCGTCTAGGGCGGGGCTTTTGCCCGCACTGGGCAGTCCGACACACATCGCCCAGACGATCGGCGGTTCGGCCCAGCCGTCCCAGACACGCACCCACCGGGCATTGCCGATCGTGGCACCGGCAACGGCCAGCAGCCCCGCCAGCACGTAATCAGGGGGTGCGCCTTTCGCGTCGGCAGCTTCCGTCACCCACTGCGCAAGACGCGGCCCCAGGGTCTCGGCCAAGGGCAGGCGCGGGGCAGGGGGCAGATTGGCGCGAAGGAAGCGCGAAGACGGTTCCGGCCAGACAGGTTCAAAGGGGGTTTCTTGCGCGTGCTTCATGCCGCGTCCTTTCGATTCAGAATGTCGTTGAAGTCGGCACCATCGCCGGGATCGATCGTGGCCACCTGCCACCGCAGCGCGTGCGCCCGTTCGGCCAGCGCCATCGCGGCAGCACGGCCCGCCGCGTCGCCATCACAAGCAATCGTCAGAAAGCCCGGCTGGGCGGGCAGCCGCAGACCGCGCAGTCCCGATGTGGAGAGGGCGGCCCAGACCGTCGCATGGCCCGCCAGAAGCCCGCACAGCAGCGACAGGCAGCTTTCTAGGCCTTCACCCACCACGAGCCTGTTGCCGCCGCCAGAGAGTCGCACAGCGCCCCCAGCGACCGCCCCAAGCATCTTCTTGGCCGGTTCAACCGCCGCTTTGCCGGCGCCATCGCTGCGAAGCCAAGTCCGATGAACAGCGAGACCGTCGCCGCCTTCCACCAGCGCCAGCATCGCCGGCAGCCGTTGCCGGGTTTCGTGATGCAAGCACGCGGGATGGAACCGCAGCGTTGCCGGTAGCGACACGGTGATGCCCCGGTGCCGCAGATAGCGTTCGGCCAGGGTGCCGCCGATCGGCTGGGCTTCGTTCCACAGCACGCGGGCTTGGCCCTCACGCTTGGCAGCATGGGCGCGGCGTTCGGCGTCACGCTTGGCGTTTATCGCGGGATCAGGCGGGGTGTAGCGACTGCCGCTGATGCCCGCCGCCGCCAGCACGTCGCGAAAGCCGCAGTCCAGCCGCTTGCAGTGCAACAGCAGCCCCGCACGGCCATCACCGATCGTCAGGGCGTCTTGATCACGGCGACGATCAGGCTGGCAGACCGGACACGGCGCAGTGCCATAGCTGCCGTGCCAGCGCCCGCCCAGCCGCCGAATGAGAGCGCGGGCGTCAGTCATGGCCACCCCCATGCCGGTGATACAGATCGCGCAGATACTGTATCTGGGCCGGGGACAAGGCGCGGCCCATTGCCATGATGCGCCGCACGTTCTGCACAAAGTCGCACTGATTTTCGGTCAGCCGGTGCAGCGCGTATTTGTCGAGCCATGCCGCCATCGCTGCCAGTGGATCATCGCCGCCCTGCGGCCTGTAAGGGCGTGTCTTGGCGTGCTGGAAGTGCGGCTGGGCGGGGACAATCAGGCGCTTGGCCAGATCATGCCAATCCATGCCGGCACGGTTGAGCGTGCGCCCGATCGCCGCCGCAGTTGCCACCACCTCGCCGGGGACGGGTGACGACAGCATGGGCAGCAACCGGCCAAGCTTCACGTCAAAGTCGGGGGACAGATCACCCATCGGTGCCGCCTCCCCAGATCATCGCCGCCAGCGTGAACGCCGTCGCACCCGCGAAGCCGATCGTGCGCAGTTTGGCCAGCCGCAGGGCGGAAGCGTTGCTGTTGCGGGTGTGGTGTGCTACCCACACACTGCCCGCCTGCCCCGGTTGCGCCTGCCAGCGCGCCGGGGCTTTCTTTTGCCCGCCCATCGATCAGGCGGCCTGTTCGCGCAAAGCGGCCAGGTGAGCGTCCACCACGTCAGACGGCCAGTAGAGCCGGGCACCCAGCTTGATCGGCTGCGGCAGGCGGTTCGCCGCCAGATCGTTGTAAATCGCGCTGCGGCTGCGGTTGCCCAGCTTGGCGCGAAGTTCAGTGAGCGTCAGGTATTGCGTCATGCACCGTCCTTTCTTGGCTGTGACGGTGCGAGGGTGACTTATTCTGTCAGAGGGCAGGCAGACGCAAAAAACGTCCAGTGTGTTGCCTAAATCATACGCCTTGGCCGGCCAGCACCGCAGGACGTTGCGCGAAGCACAGCATGGCGTCGGCTGTCGTGTTGTTGCTGGGATCGGCTGCAATGCGGGATCGCAGCCCTTCGGCATTTCGCAAGATAGCGGCTAGTTCACCGGCTGGGCGCGCGCCGAAAGCTATATCCCGCAGATCAGCGACTGGGCGCACCGATGCATGTTCAACCCATGCCGCAGCCAAGTGAGCAACAGGCCGGCTTTCCGCAGTCAGCTTTCGGAACCACGTCCGATCGCCTGCGGCCTTCACGTCTGCAACGCGGCGCAGGGTTTCGAGAGTGCCAGGCGGCTGGGCGTTGTCCATTGCGGCGTCGGCTGCCTCAATAATCCGCGCCAAGTCAGGCGGAAGGCGCACGTCATTCCAAGGCGGCTGGGCGCGTGTCCACCGTCGCGCTTTCGCCGCATACAAGCTGCCGGCTAACAGCCGTTCGCGGAAGCGACGATCGATCACTGCCAGCCGTTCTTTAAGCCGGCTGGGCTTCTCGGGCACTGTTTGGCCCCTTTCCTCCGCAGGCCACCACGTGAGGCGCGCAAACGCTTTGGCGGCCCGATCGGCGCAGGGGAAAGCCAGCCATGCGATGACTTCCAGCCGTGCAATCGCAGGATCGTGATCAAGCCAGATCGTCGCCGCCGCTGCCGGGGTTTTGTCCGGTTTTGGGGGTTTTGTCTTTTGTCCGGAAGTCACTTCACAGCCGCCAGTTTCACCACTGCGCCGCTGCCGCCAGTCACGTGATCGGCCCAGCGTTCGATCAGAACACGGCGCTGTTCAAGAAAGTCGGTGCGCCGATATGCCCTGACGACCGCGCCATCCGCTACGTGTGCCAGCATCGCTTCGCAGACTTCGTGCGGCGCGTCGGTCGCTTCGGCCAGCCACACGCGCAGCGAAGTGCGGAATCCGTGGGGGCGTTCTTCCATCCCGCGCCGATCCATTAGTCGTGACATTGTGGCGTCCGAGATCACCCCCTTGCGGACCGACGGGAAAAGCCAGCCGTCACGGGCAAAGGGTTTGGCCAGGGCGATGATGTGCTGCGCTTCACGCGAAAGAGGCACTCGGAAAGCTTCCGTCGCGCCCTTACGGCCCTTCATGCCTTCGCCCGGGATCGTCCAAACATCGCCTTCAATCTGTTCCAAGCGCAGATGGCGAAGCGGCCCCGATCGCACGCCAGTCAGGATCAGCAGACGCAAGGCAAGGTGCGTCAGTGTTGGTTCTGACAGACTGGCATAAAAAGCCGGCACGTCGGCCCATGCCAATGCAGGGATGTTTTCCGGCTTGTGACGTGTCTTGCCCAGCAGCGCCCGGGCTTTGTCCACCGCCTGCAAATCTACATTCAGGCCCAGCGCCGCCGCGTGCTTCAGAACGATCGCCAGCCGGTTGGCAGCCTTGCGCGCGGCTTCAGCTTTATCGTGCCAAATCGGAGCCAGCACATCGCGGATGTCGCGTTGGTCAATATCAGTGACAGGCACACGGCCCAGCTTGGGAAGGACGTGAACCGAAAGGGGAGACAGCCATCGCCCGGCCTTGCCATCGCCTTTCAGTTCGGCCTTTCGGGCTTCAAATGCGTCGGCAGTGATTACAGCCAAACTGATATCTTCCCGTCGCGCTGATCGGGCTTCGGCTTCACGTTCCTTGACGGGATCGCGGCCAGCCGCAGCGACCGCCTGCCACCGATCGGCCAGCTTGCGGGCATCTGCTAGCCCGAGTGACGGATAGCCGCCCAAGCCCATTTCGCGGCGGTTGCCGTGAACAGTGACGCGCAGCACCCATTGCGCGCCGCCGTCATCCCGTTTGATGAACCACAGACCGCCACCGTCGCAGTGTTTGCCGGTCGATGCTGTCTTGATGCCTGCCGCAGTCAAGCGATGCTTGGCCCGCATTTTCTATCCCCCGATTTATCCACCCTTGGCGGCTGGGTATAGCCGGGCAAGTCAAGGCATAGTTGGGCAATGGCAGACGATTTACAAGAGGGGAAAGGTGGATATTTGGGCAAAGAAAATCATTGTTGATCAATGGGTTGGTGCCGCCCCCGGGCACCATTCTGTTGCCGCGCGCGGCGTGATGCGGCGCCCACCAGCCCGAACCCGGCAATCATCATCGCCCAGCCTTGTGGCTCGGGAACTTCGTTGCCCGGCGCGATCTCCCAGTCCAGCAGGAACCGCCCTGCTGCCACGGAGTCGAGGCCACGATCAGCGCGGCCGAGGTTCCCGAAATTGTAGAAATCGAGGCTGTAGAACTGGTTCGGGGCAAGGACGACCGTGAAGCTGCCTGCATCATCCTGCGGGGCCGTACGAAACGGCGTCACCGTGAACGGCAGCGCACCCGATCCATACACGCCCTGGATGCCAAGCGTGTCGTCGCCGGTCACATCCAGCGACCAGCGCGCCACGAACCGGCTGACCGTTGCACCGGTGGTGAAGCGGTAGGACCAGCTGGCAAGGCCGGGGGGGACGGTTTCCACCAGCGTGGGGTTTACTGATGTGGGGTTGCGGGCGTCCCAGCCCCACTGCATTTCCGTCTGGCCCCGCGTTGCCGATGCCCATGTGGCGCGCATGCTGGAAAAGACCGAGATCTGGCCATCGCCATCGGCAAGCCTCACCGAAGCTTGGCTTGCCAATGTGCCAGGCAGCCCGTCGGCCAGATCCGATTCGTTCTGCTGCTCCGTAGTGGGGCCCACGGTGATCCGCGCGGTGCTGCTCACTGCACCACCATCCGGAGTGACCGCAGCCGCTGGTGTTGCGAACATCAAGACCAAAGCCAGTGCAGCGTGTCGCATGTTGCCCCCAACGAATGATGTCGCAATCAATCTGAAAATTAACAAAATGGCAATATGCTTGAAACGTCTGACTCAGACAGGCGGTTGCACCGGGGCGAGCTTCATGCGACGGGGCCGGCCATGAACCTCGCTCGTTTCCCCCGTCGCCGCTACACGCCCGGATTCACCCCCATGGAGGCCATGCCGCGATTGTCGGCAGCGCTGGGCGGGGCGGAATTGTGGATCAAGCGCGATGACCTGCTTGGCCTTGCCGGTGGCGGCAACAAGACGCGCAAGCTGGAATTCCTTGTGGCCGACGCGCTGGCCAAGGGGGCTGACACGCTGATCACTGTCGGCGCGCCGCAATCCAACCACTGCCGCCTGACGCTGGCAGCGGCCGCAAGGGAAGGTCTGGATTGCCGCCTGGTGATCGAGGAACGGGTGCCCGGCAGCTACAATCCCGACGCCCTGGGCAACAATCTGTTGTTCGACCTGATGGGCGCGGCGAGCATCCGGATGGTGAAGGCCGGCGCCGACCTGATGGCCGAAATGGAAGAGGAGGCCGCAGCGGTGAAGGCCGCCGGAGGCCACCCCTATATCATCGTCGGCGGCGGCTCTTCGCCGCTTGGCGCGCTCGGCTATGCGGCCTGCGCGCAGGAGATCATGGCGCAGGCCTTTGACCAGGGCGTGAACTTCGATCGCATCGTGGTGGCTTCGGGCAGCGCCGGCACGCATTCGGGTCTGATCGCCGGCCTGATCGCGCTCAACGCCGGCATCCCCGTCACCGGCATCAACGTGCGCCGTCCACGTGCCGAGCAGGAGGCCAATGTGCTGAAACTGGCGGTTGCGACGGCAGAGTTGCTCGGCACGCCGGCACCAGTGGCGGACGATATTGTTGCTCTCGATCAATGGGTTGGACCAGGATATTCGCTGCCGACCGCCGAAATGGTGGAAGCCGTCAGGATGCTGGCAAGCAAGGAAGGCATCCTGCTTGACCCCGTTTACAGCGGCAAGGCCATGGCCGGCCTGATCGCGCTGACCCGGCAGGGTGCCTTCAACGGCGAGCGCCTGCTGTTCCTGCACACCGGCGGTTCGCCGTCGTTGTCGGCCTTTGCCAACGTGTTGCGCGATCCCGCCTTCAATTCATGAGCCGGTATCGGACCATCGGCGTGATCGGCGGCATGGGGCCGGCGGCCACCGCCGATTTCCTGACGCGGCTGGTGGCGGGCGTGCCGGCCGCGCACGATACGGATCATCCGCGCGTGCTGGTCGACAGCAACCCGCACGTGCCCGATCGCAATGCGGCGGCGCTGAACGGGGCGGATTCGCCCGGTCCTGCGCTGGCCGAAATGGCACTTCGGCTGGCCAATAATGGGGCTGAAGTGCTGGCGATGCCATGCAACGCTGCCCATGGTTGGGCCGATGCCATCACGGCAGCGCCGTTCGTTTCGATGATTGATGCCGCCGTGGCCGAAGCCATGGCGCACAATCCGCGCCGCATCGGCGTGCTGGGCGTGGGGGCGACGCTGGCGCTGGATCTCTATGGCAAGGCCAGCCCGGTGCCGGTGCTGGCCGGCGATCTGGCGGTGGTGCAACCGGCGGTCAATGCCATAAAGGCTGGCGATCGCAGTCACTCTGTCCGCACCGCGTTGGCCAATGCGGCGCAAGCGCTGGCCATGGCTGGCGCGGATGTGGTGATTGCTGCCTGCACCGAAGTGCCGCTGCTGCTCACGCAGGCCGATGTGCCGGTGCCGCTGATCGATTCCACTGCAGCCCTCGCGCGCGCCACATTGGCGGCGGCCGCGATGCCGGCTAGCGTTGAGGCATGAGCCAGACAACCGCCGCCGTTCTTGCCGCCATGGGCGCGGCGCAGCCCTATGCGACCAGCCAGCCGCTGGCGCTGGAGCAGCTCGATCTGGCGCCGCCCGGGCCCGGCGAAGTGCTGGTGCGGATCGAGGCGGCCGGCCTGTGCCACAGCGATCTTTCGGTTGTGAACGCCGATCGCCCGCGCCCGATGCCGATGGCGCTGGGCCATGAGGCAGTGGCGCGCGTCGAGGCGGCCGGGCCGAACACGCGGTTGAAGCCCGGCCAGCGCGTCGTGATGGCGTTCTTGCCGGCCTGTGGCCATTGCCAGCCCTGCCACACGGGCGAACCGTGGCTGTGTGTCAGCGGCGCGGCGGCCAACGGCAAGGGCGAATTGCTGGGCGGCGGGTTTCGCCTGTCGCACCATGGCCAGCCGGTGCACCATCATCTGGGCCTGTCGGCCTTTGCCACCCATGCCGTCATCGATGAGCGCAGTTGCGTGGTCATCGATGACGATATCCCGGCCGAGATCGCGGCGCTGTTTGGCTGTGCCGTGCTGACCGGCGTGGGCGCGGTGTTCAATTCGGCCGCCGTGCGTGCCGGCGAGAGCGTGGCGGTGTGGGGCCTGGGCGGCGTTGGCCTCGCCGCGCTGATCGGTGCGGTCGCGGCAGGCGCGGAGCCGGTGATCGCCATCGATCCCGTGCCGGAAAAGCGCGCATTGGCGCTGGAACTGGGCGCGCGGGCCGCAGTCGCGCCCCAGGACGTGGCTTCGGCCTTTGCCGAACATGGCGCGCCCCGCGTGGCCATCGAAAGCGTGGGCAAGGGCGCGGTGCTGGCCGAAGCCTATCGCACCGCCGCGCGCGGTGGCCGCATTGTCACCGTCGGCCTGCCCAATCCGGCCGATCCCTTCACCATCCCGGCGGTCAGCCTGGTGGCTGAGGCCAAGACGGTGATCGGCAGCTACATGGGATCGGCGGTGCCGGCGCGTGATATCCCGCGTTACATCGCGCTGTGGCGCGCCGGGCGGCTGCCGGTGCACCGCCTGCTGTCGGGTATCCGGCCGATGGCGGAGATCAATGACGCACTCGACGCGCTGGCGAGCGGACAGGCCATCCGCCAGATCCTGATCCCCTGATGCTGCCCGCCGGCTGGTGGCCGGTTGTCGGCAGCGGTCTTGGCCTGCTGCTGGGCAGTTTCATCGCGCTGGTCACGGCGCGCTGGCCGCAGGGAGAGGCGATCACCGGCCGGTCGCGCTGCGATGTCTGCCGGGCCACGCTGAGGCCGCTGGACCTCGTGCCCGTCCTGTCTTTCCTCGCCTCACGTGGGCGCTGCCGCCGCTGTGGCGCGGGCATTGCGCCGCGCCACCTCGTCATCGAACTTGCCGCAGCCGCCATCGGGGCATTGCTGCTGTGGCGGCACCCGTCGCCGGAGGGGCTGCTGGTTGCCATCGCCGGCTGGTGGCTGCTGACGCTGCTGATCCTCGATGTCGAGCACCAGTGGCTGCCCGATCTGCTGACCCTGAGCTTCATCCCGTTCGCGCTGCTGCTGCCGGGCCCGCCAGTGGGCGAACGCCTGCTGGCCGCATTGCTGGGCTTTGGCGTGTTGTGGAGCCTGCGCCTCGCCTATCGCGCCGCCCGCGGGCGCGACGGCATGGGCGGCGGCGATCCCAAGCTGATGGCCGGGCTGGGCGCCCTCCTTGGCCTCATTCCCTTGCCCTTCCTGCTGACCGGGGCATCGGCACTGGGGCTGATGCTGGCACTGGTTGACCGGGCGCGGGGGCGCAGCATCACCGCCACCACCCGCCTGCCGCTGGGCGCGCTGCTGGCCGGCATGGCGTTGATCCTGCTGGCGCTGGGGCCAGACTGGATCGACCGTCTGCGCCGTTAGAACTTGACCGACGCGCTGGCCTGAATGGTGCGGCCCAGCGCAAATGTGTTGGTGTCGATGCGGCTGGCGTTCAGGCGCTGGAATTCCTGGTACCGTGTGTTGGTCAGGTTGCGCGCTTCCAGCTTGGCTTCGATCTCGCGGCCGAACAGGGTGATGCCCTGGCGGATGACGACATCAAGCCGGATGCCGGGCTTTTCCACGAGGTCGGGCTGGCCCGACGGGCCGCGGAAGGCAACGCGGTTGCTTGCATAGTTCAAGAGGATGGTCTGTTCCGACAGGCCTTCATCATCCTGGAAGCCGAACTGCAGGTTGGCGACATGATCGGACTGGCCGGTGAGCGGCAGGCCATTGCGGAAGATGTCGGTGGCCGGCACGATTTCGCCCGACAGCGGGAAGCGGGTGGTGTCGCCGGCTTTCACGCGGATTTCCGAATTGGCCCAGGTATAGTTGGCCGACACGAAGAAGCGCCGCGTTTCGAACAGCTTGCCCCAGCCCGACAGATCGAAATATTTCTGCACCTCGATCTCGGCGCCATAAAGCCGGGCGTTGGGCGCATTGGCAAAGGTGGTCTGGAAGGTGCCGCCCTGCACAAAGGCGATGGCATCGATCGGCTTGTCGATATCCTTGAAGAAGCCGCCAACCGCGATGCGCTCATCACGGCCGAAATACCATTCATAGCGGGCTTCGACGTTGATCAGTTCCGAATTGGTGAGGAACTGGTTGCCAAAGCTCAGGCGGTCGCTTTCGGTATCGAAATAGGGCTGCGGCGCGAGTTCGCGGAACTGCGGGCGGGCAATGGTCTTTGACGCCGCGACGCGCAGCTGCATGTCTTCGGCGAAGTTCCAGGTGAGGGTGGCGGCCGGCAGCCAATAGCCCTTGTCGATGTTGGTGGGCGTGTTGAACGCCGAACCGGGGTTGGCGTTGAACACGTCGACGGGCGTGACGTTCTGCTTGCCGGTCTCGTAGCGCACGCCGGCGACGAACTGGACGCCATCGGCGGGCTCGATCTCGATCTGGCCATAGCCGGCGTGGACCGTCATCCGCGCATCATAGCGCGGGGCCACGGTGGAGATGGTGTTGAGGATGATGCCGTAGGTGTAGACGTTGAAATCCGACAGCAGGAAATCGGGCCGCTGCTGGGTGACGGCGCCGGGCAGCGCGGCATTCGACTGGTAGCGATAGTCGAAGCGTTCCGAGCTGCGATCGGCCGATGACCAGGCGTAACCGGCGGTGACGCGGATGGGGAACGGCCCGTTGCGGAACTTGTAGCCGAGATCGATGCCGCCGCCCCACACGTCTTCGTTCAGCCGGCTGAAGGCCACCAGGCTGGACTGGCCGGGGGAGCGCAGATCGTTCACATAATCGTTGAACTGGGCCGAGAAGGCATAGTTGTTGAAACGTTCGTAGGGGGCGAGGCGCTTGCTATTGGCATAGGTGCCGCGCACATCCAGCGTCAGGTCGCCGAACTTGAATTCGCCCACCAATTGCGTGTCGATCAGCTGGCGGCGGAACAGCGCGGTGGCGTTCCGCTGCAGCAGCACGTCGCGGCCGACGTTGATATCGTCGGTGCCGGACTGGATGCGGGCTTCCTTGATGGTGTCGTTCACATAGACGTTGGAAAAACGGATCTTGTGATCGCCGAATTCGGCGCCGACGCTGAACAGGCCATTGAGGACGCTGCGGAATTCGGTGGCGGCGAAATCGAAATCCTGATCGGGGTTCAGCTGCAGCGTGCCGCCGGGGCCGACCGCTGCACCGCCCGACAATTGCTGCTTGCCGGCCTTGGTCTGCCAGTCGTTGGAGAAGCCGGCGGCAAAGACGAAGCCGACGCGCGCATCACCCACGTCCCAGGCGCGGCCGCCGGACATGTTGGCGCTCCAGTTCACCGGGATATTGTCGTTGGAAAAGATGACGTTGGTTTCGGCGTTGGTCAGCGTCGCCGTGATATCCTGCAGCTGGCGCAGGCTGTAATTGCCGCCGACGGCCAATGCCGTGCCGGCATCCTGGCTGGCGCGGATCCCGGTGGGCAGGCGGCGGGTGCCGTCGTCAAAGCCGGTCCAGTCCTTCTTGCCGCCGGCATAGACGTAACCCAACTGGCCGGTGGTCACCGTGTTGGCGCCGATGCTGCCGCCGACGGTGAAGAAGGCTTCCTTGGGCACTGCCTTGGTGGTGAGGTTAATGACGCCGCCGCCGAATTCGCCGGGGAAATTGGCCGAATAGCTTTTCTGGACGACCGAGCTGGCCAGCACCGAGGTGGGGAAGAGATCGAGCGGCACGACACGGCGCAGCGGATCGGGCGACGGGATCGGCAGGCCGTTCAGCAGCGCCAGCGAATAGCGTTCGCCAAGGCCGCGGACATAGACGTAGCGGCCGCCCACCACCGACAGGCCGGTGACGCGCTTCAAGGCGCCGGCAATATCGCCTTCGCCCGAGCGGGCGATGTCGGCGGACGAGAGCACGGAGACGACCTCGCGGCTCAACCGCACCGTGTTGGGGATGCGGCGGCCGATGACGACGATTTCGCTGTTGCTGCCGCCGGGGGCGGAAATGTCGATCTCTTCCTCCGCCGGCGGTGCCGCGGTGTCGGCGGGCGCCGGCGCAGGGGCGGGTGCAGGCTGCTGCGCCAGGGCAGGCGCGGCGAGCATGGTGGTGGCGAGAAGGATGGTGAGTGGCTTGGTCGTCATTATTGTCCCCCGGTGGCCCGGCAACAGGCAAGGCGCGGCCGGCGACCGGAAGCGGTCGCCGGCCGGACGCGTGGGCTTACTGGATCGGTGCGGGTGCGGCGGCGCAGCTGGTGGCGCCGGGGCCGACGCCGCAGGTCCAGCCGGCGTACCAGGTGTCGGTGGCGTTGCGGAAGGCGCCGACGAACGTCGTTTCATCGAAGAAGGTCGCAGTGCCGGTGAAGGCGGTGCGCGGGTTGGTGGCGGTGGCGCCGGCTTCGAAGCTGCCAGGCAGGAACACGCTGGCCAGGGTCAGCGTGACCGGCGGCAGCAGGTTGTTGTTGCCGGTGATGATCGGCGTGATGGTGGTGAGCGGCACATCGGCTTCGTCGCGGGCCGCGCCGTTGCAGCCGAAGATCACCGAGCGGATGACCGGCGCACCGGCTTCGTCGCTGGCGGCATCGGCGGCAGCCGCCGTCTGCGCGCCGTCGATATCGAGGCACAGGCCGGCCGACGTGGTGTTCTGGATGATGCCGTTGACCAGGCCATAATCGGTGCCGCCGCGCAGCAGGATGGTATCGGGCGTGCGGTTGCCGATGAAGGTGAAGTTGGCGATGCGCGGGTTGGAGCGCGGGGTGCGGGTTTCGCCGCCGGCGGTATCGGCCTCGATCACGCGGTCGCCGCCGTTGGTGCGCTGGACGACCAGCGCATACTGGATGAGGCCCTTGAAGCCGAGATCGGTATCGATCGAGTCATCATCCGCGCCGGTGATGACGATGTTCTTGTGGTTCACGCGGCCGCCGAACCATTCGATACCGTCATCCGAACTGTTGTGGACCTGGAGGAAATTGGCCGTGGTGCCGCTGCCGACGCCGGCAAAGGTGATGCCGTTCAGCTCGTTGCCGGGGCTGACTTCAAAGCCGGGATAGCGGACCTGGACATAGGCGAGGCGGCCCGAATTGTCGGCCGGGCTGCCGCCGCCATAGAAGGCGCCGGTGAGGCCTTCGACCGCCGACTGGCAGCTGGCGGTGCCGGGGGTGGCGCCGGTGCCGACGCAGGTGTGGATCGGCGCGCGGCCGAGGATGACGATGCCGCCCCACTGGCCGATCGAGCTGTCGTTGACCGCGCCTTCCATGTTGGAACGGCTGGTGAAGACGATCGGGCGGGTGGCGGTGCCTTCGGCGAAGATCTGCGAACCGCGGTTGACGACGAGCGCATCGGCACCCGACGAGCCGAAGACGACAACGCCCGGTTCGATGGTGAGGATGCCCTGCGTGCCGCCAGTGGCCGGAGCGCCCGGATCGGCACCCAGATCGACGCCGACGTTAACGCGGCCGTTGAGCGAGTAAACGATGCCGCGAATGTTGCGCAGCGTCAGGCCGCCGGTGATGGTGCCGGAGATGGCGCAGTTCCGCAAATTGTTGATAACGCCCACATTTGTCGTGCCGGTGGGGCAGGTATCGGCAGGGCCGGTGGGCGTCGGGGTCGGGGTCGGGGTCGGCGTTGGGGTCGGGGTCGGGGCCGGCGGCGGGGTAACGATGGCGCCTTCGCCCGGCGAAGCGATGTTTTTGGCGCCATCGCAGGCGGCAAGCGCCAGGGCGGAGCTGATCAGCAGCAGGCTGCGCGAACGAACGGTCATTTGTGGTGCCCCTTGGTGGCCGTGAATGTCAGGGCCGGCCATAGGGGTGATTCATGGCTGCGAGATTACGCGTGCATTGCAGTTGGATGATGTTGCCGTGTCATTCCTGTGACAATGACGGTCAGGGGGAAATCGCCACCTCGCGCAACTGCGAACCCCGGCGATAGCGCAGCTGGATGACGCCGTTGGCGGCGATCTCTTGCGGCAATTCCATGATCTTTTCTTGGGATATCAGGGGATTGTCATCCACGGCGATCAGCACGTCGCCGGATTTCAGGCCGGCCTTGGCAAGCGCGGGCAGGGCGGAGACATCGCCCAGCCGCCAACCGGAAATGCCATTGGCATCGCGGATCGGCGACAGGGCGGCAAGCCACGGCGTGGGGTCGCCACCGGGGGGAGGGGTGGGGGATGACGGCGTGCCGCTCTCTCTGGTGAAGGCCAGGATCAGTTCACCCGAAGGCCCGGCCAGAATGGCGCGGGTGGGCTCCACCCGGACGAGGCGCAGGCCGCCGGGCAGGCTGCGGCCGGGGCGGAGCAGATACTGCCGGCCACCCGACACGACAATCGCCATGCCGCCATCGGGGCCGGCGCGCAGGCCCGAAAGGCTGACATCGGCTGGCGCCACGCTGGCCCGTGCTGGCGGCGGGGCGACCATTTGTGGTGCCGCGCTGGGCAAAACTTGTGACGTGCTGACCACGGGTGCCACATCCGGCGGAGCAGGCCTGAGCACCCACACCAGCGCCGCCGCGAACGCCAGCCCGCCGCCGATGGCCAGCGCCCATTCGCGCGGGCTGTTGCGGCTCATGGCCGAATCACTGCGGACACCCGGCCAGCCCGGCCACCGGCAACACGACGGCGCTGCCATCGGTTTCGGTGATGGTCAGGCTGCCGTCGCGCACCACCGCGCCGCCAGCGGTTGCTGGCAGGATGGTCAGACGCACGTCATAAATCCGGTTGGCCTGGCGAAAGCGGCTGTTGGGAGCAAAGCCCATCACCGCCTCCCCGTCGCGGGCTTCGACCGGCAGATCGAGCGCGCGGCCATCCCGTTGCAGGCGCAGGATCGGCGGGGTGTGGCCCAGCATGGCGATGCGCCGGCCCGACGCGCGATCCCACAGGAACAGCGCGCATTGGCCGGGGGCCAGCTGCTGTGGCGGCAGCTCGGCCAGCCCGGCGGTCATCTGCAACGCAATCAGCGCGGCGATCACCATGATCCCGTTTCCTCCTTCACCAGCGCGCCGGCTTCTGACCGGAAGCCGCTGGCGCCGAGCGCCGCCACCTCGGCCGTGCTGGCGCCGGCCACCACCAGTCGCGCCGTCCACTGCCGGCGCGTCGTCGCCAGATCGATCCGCACCCGCCCGTCGCTGCTGGCCAGCGGCAGCAGCAGCGCATCGCCATCGCAGCGCACTGCGCCGGCCAGTTGCCGCTGCCCCGCGACCGGCGTCGCCAGATCGGCCACCACCTGACCGCTGGCTTCGACGCAGCGCCCGGCGCCATCCAGTGTCGCGCCGGCATCGGCCAGCGCCACGCCCGCGATCGGCACGCTGGCAATCGGGCTGCCCAGCAGCCGGCCATTCAGCCCGGTTGCACCGCCGGCGGCAAAGCCGCGCCAGATCTGCCCGGTGATCGCGCCTTCGACGCCCCAGCCCATGCGGCCCTGCGCCAATGCCGCCGGTTGCAGCGATATCGCCACGTCGCCCAGCCGCAGCGGGCCGATGGCGGCGTTGGTGATGGCGGCGCTCCACACGCTGCCCGAAACGCCGGTCGCGGTGAGCGGCGGTGCCGGCAGCACCAGCGCGGCGGGCGCCAGCACGACGAGGCCGATGGCGGCACCCGCAACGAAGAGCAGCGCCCGCCTCATGCCGCCGACCTCACCAGCAATTCAACGCGCACCGATTGATCGGGGTTGCGGCTGGCCTGCAGCCGTTCGATCACCAGCCCGTCGCGCTGTTCCAGCCCCGCCGCCCAGCCGATCAGCAGGCGGCCGCTGATCGCGGCAATCTCCACCACGGCCTGGCCATTGCCCTGCGCCTCCAGCCGCGCCGGTTGCAGCCCGGCTTCGGCCAGCCGGCGGCTCAGAACGTCGATCACCGGCACGGCACTTGGCGCCGGGCGCGCGGCGATGGCCGCGGTCAAGGCCTGCGCCTGTGCCAGCCGCTCCGCTGCCGCCACGGCATCGGCCCGCGCCGCTTCGCGCGCCGTCACCAGCGGCCGCACCAGCACCAGCCACAGCATCAGCAACGCCAACAGGCCCAGCATGGTCAGGATCAGGCCGCGTTCGCGCGTCGTGCGCTGCGCCCACCACGGGGAAAGAACCGCCCTCATCGTGCCCGCACCGTCACATCGGTGATGCTGGCATCGGCGGTGGCGCGGGTGCCGCCCACATTGGCCGACAGGCCGGCTGCACCCACCGCGCTGGCCAGCGCCTGCGCCTCGGCACTGCCGCCAGCGACGCCGGCCACCAGCCCGCCGGCCGGCGAATATTCCAGGCTGGCAAGGCCCGCGCCCGGCCGCTGCGCCAGCGCCTGCATCACCGGTGCCGCCAGCGATGCCAGCCCGCCGCCCGCCCCGCGCGATCTCGCCTTGGCCTGCATCGCCGCCAGCGCGCCCGGCCCATCGGCCCCCGGCGTGCCGGCCAATGCCACGGTTTCGGCATCGGCCGCACTGGCAGCGGCGCGGGCGCGCAGCAGGGCGGCCACGTCACCGGCCACCCACAGCAGGGCAATGGCCGCAGCCAGCCAGCCCAGACGGCGCACCTGCCCCGCTGGCGGCCGCCAGCGCGACACGGGGGCAAAATCGCCGACCAGCAGGCTCAGGGGCAACGGATCAGGGAGCGCCGGCGTCGCGGGCGTCACGGGGGCATCGCCGATGATCGCGGCGGCCAGATCAGCCTCGCCCGCAAAGCCGGCATCGCTGCTGCGTGCGACCACGCGATCCCCATCGCGCCACACCGCCCAGCCGGTGGCGGGGGCTGGCAGCAGCAGCGTATCGGGCAGGATGGCCGCCGCGCTCCAGCCGGCATTGGCGGCCCCGGCCATCCAGGCGGCCATCGCGGCGTGCGCCGTCACCGCCACCACGCGCCGGCCACTGCCGGGGGCGACGGCGACATGGGCTTCGGCGTCGGCCAGCCGATCGCCCAGCGCCAGCCGGGCAGCGGCAGCGGCCTGCGCCGGGGCGAGATCGGGCAGATCGAGCCAGTGCAGCGCCGCGTCCTCGCCCGGCACCGCCAGTATCAGCGGTGTCGCGGCATCGGCCTGCGGCCAGCCGTCACCGCTGGCCGTCACCCGCCCGGCGGCGATGCGCTGCCAGCGCGGGGCCGGGGCCAGCGTGACGAGCAGGACACTCAATTTTCGTCTCCATAACGGCGCACCACCAGCCGCGCCGGGCGTCTGGCCGCGTCGATCAGGCCCGTCTGCACCAGCGACGTGCCATCGGTGGTGGCGGCCATGCGATAGGCCACGAAACGGTCGCGCACATCGGGCTGGCGCAGCGCATCGGCGGCAATCGGCCGCCCGGCCAGCAGCGGCTGCGCCCAGAAGGCGGCGGCATCGCTCCAGCCGCCGGGCGGGCGGGCGGCGATGGCATCGCGCGCGGTCGCCAGCGGCACCGCGCCAATGGCGGCGATCACCGGCGCGGCTTCGGGGCCAAGGCTGTTGAGATTGGGGCGCGACAGTTCCGCCACCGGCAGGGCGCACAGGTGCGGCGCGGCGCGGGCAAAGATGGCGGGGGTGACGCCGGCGACCGCGCGCCATTCGCTCACTTCGGCCATCAGCGTGCCGGCGGTGCGATAGGGGGTGGCGGCACGGGCATAGGCCGGGTCTTCCGCTCCCCCCCCGATTCCACCAACGCCCGGCTGCTGATCGACATCGATCCAGTCGGCAGTGGCGGCGGCGATGCGGGCCGCGTCATCAGCCGGCACGTCGAGATGGATGAGCAGGCGGGCGAGCTGTTCGACGCCCAGCGGCCGCGTCACCGTCTGCCCGGCCGGCCCGGTGACGACAGCGTTCAGATTGAGGCAGTTGCCGCCGGGGCGGAGGCTGACGCGGACCGGGCCTGCCGGGGTGGGCAGCGCGAACGCCTGTGCCGGCAGCATCTTCAGCGGCAGGCGGGCGAGCAGCATCGTCTCCCCGGCAAGGCCTGCCCCGCGCGCGGTGGCAACGGCGGTGCGGGTGGCATCGAGATGGCGGGCGAGGCGCAGCCGATCGAACAGGGTGGTGGACAGCGCCGCCAGCCCGCCGACCAGCACCAGCACGTTGATCAGGGCCGCGCCTTGCTCTTTCGGGGGGATGGCCCGCGTCATGCTGCGGCCCCCGGCCCCATCCCCGGCGCCATCCCCGGCCCCAGTGGCACGATCTGGCGGACATGGCCGATGGCCGGGCCATCGATGCTGAGTTCGATGGCGCGCGGCAGGCTGGTGGCGTCACCGGCCCAGCCATCCTGCCAGCCGTTCGCGCCCAGCACGCGCAGGCGTGCGGCAGACACGCCGCGCAGCACCACGCTGGATTGCGCCGCATCGGTGCCGTCGATCATCGCGGCGGAACGGCGCACGAGGGCATCGCCATCGATGCGCCATTCGACACGCTGCAAGGAAGCGCGCGGCGCGGCTGCCGGATTGCTCCAGCCGCGGCGGACAAGGGTGAACAGGCTGCCATTGTTGGCGGCAAAGGCCGGGCGGGGCAGCCCCGTGCCATCGCGCCACGGGCGCGGCGCGGCCTGGCCGGCATCGGCGCTGAGCAGCGCGCCCAGCCGGGCGAGATCGCCGTTGGCCCCCACGATGGCCTGGGCCTGGTTGCCGGCCTGCACCCCGCCGGCCAGCAGCGCGGTGCCGGCAGACGCCATCAGCCCGAACAGGAACAGGCCGACGAGCAGTTCGATGAGGGTGAAGCCGGCCTGCCTCATGGCCGGCTCCACAACAGGCTGTCGCGGGCGATGACCTGGCCGCTATCGGCCACCACGTCGACGCGGATCAGCAGGGTGCCGGGATCGGGGCCGGGGGCGACGCTGCGCCGCCACGGCCAGTCGCGCAGGCCGGCGCGTTCGCGCCCCTGGGCGGGCGTGGGCGCGGTGGCGGCGAGCATGGCCTCCAGCGCCTGGTTGCGGGCAACGATGGCGGCGTGCTGGCGATCGCTCAAGCTGGCGGCGCTGGCGAGGCCGACACCCTGCAGGCGGATCAGCGCCACGGCGGCGAGGCCGAAGATGGCCAGCGCCACCATCACCTCGATCAGGGAGAAGCCGTCAGCCTCAGCGCGCATGGACGCCTCCCACCGCATCGATGGTGACGGTGGCGGCGGCATCGCCGCTGGCGAGGGTGAGGCGGGCCGGGGTGGCAAGGCCGGTGGGATCAAAGGCGATCGGGCCGGCAGGATCGCTGGTGAGGGTGATGCCGGCGGGCGCGGTGGGGGCAAAACTGGCGGGCTGGCCGGTGAGGATGGCCTGATCCCGGGTGGCGGCGGCCTGGGCGGCCAGTGTCTCGGCGGCGCGGCGCACCTGCGCGTCGCTGCCGGGCAGGGTGAGCACCAGCGCGGCGCTGGTGATGCCGATGATGGCCATCACCACCACCAGCTCGACCAGCGTGAAGCCGGCATCTTCAAGGCGCGCCTGTCGCGTCACAGGTTCCAGTTGCCGATGTCGTCGGCATCGTTGCCGGGGCCGGTCTTGCCATCCGGGCCCATCGACCAGACGTCGAAGGGGCCGTGGGTGCCGGGGGAGGCATATTGATAGGCGTGGCCCCACGGGTCGGCAGGCAGGCGCTGGACATAGCCGCCGGGGCGATAGCGTTCGGGCTGGGCCAGATCGGTGGGGGCGGTCTTGAGCGCGGCGATGCCTTGCTGGGTTGTGGGGAACACCATCGTATCGGCCTTGTAGCTGGTGAGCGCGGTTTCCAGCGTGGCGATGTCGGCGCGCGCGCGGGTGATCGCCGCCTTGTCGACATCGGGCAGCACGTTCAGCACGACGACCGTGGTGAGGATGCCGATGATGACGATCACCACCATCATCTCGATGAGGGTGAAGCCGTTGGGGGTGGGTTTGCGGCGTCTCATGGGGTGGCCAGGCTTTCGAGTTGCAGGATGGGCAGCAGGATCGACAGCACGATCACCGCGACGGCGCCGCCCATGATCAGGATGATGGCGGGTTCCAGCAGCGCCAGCGCGGCGCGGGTGAGGGCGTCATATTCGCGCTCCAGCGCCTCGGCGGCCTTTTCGAGCATGATGTCGAGCCGGCCGGCGCTTTCGCCGCCCGCGGCCATGGCGACGAGCAGCGGCGGCAATATGGCGGCGCGGGTCATGGCGCTGGTGAGGCTGGCACCTTCGGAAATATCGGCCGCCATCTGGCCGACGCGGGCGCGCAGTTCGCGGTTGCCGATGGTGGGCAGGGTGAGATTGAGGCCATCGACGAGCGGCAGCCGGCTGGCGACCATCATGGCGAGCGTGCGGGCCAGCCGCGCCGCCTGCCAGTCACGCAGCAGCCGGCCAGCGACGGGGAGAGTGAGCAGCCAGGCATCGAAGCGGCGGCGGGTGGCCTCGTCGGCCAGCGCGCGGCGGGCAAGGATGACGGCAGCGGCGATGGCGATGAGGATCGCCCACCAGCCGGCGGCAAGCGCGTGGGACAGGCCCATGACGATGCGCGTGAGCAGCGGCAGGGTCTGGCCGATATCGACGAACTGTTCGGCGATGCGCGGCACCACGAAGATCATCAGCGCCGCCACCGTCAGCAGTGCGACGACGGCCAGCGCGGCGGGGTAGGCCAGTGCCGACTGCACACGGCCCTTCAGCTCGGCCTGGCGATCGAGCAGGGCGGCGAGGCGTTCCAGCACCTGCGGCAGCGTGCCGGCGCCTTCGCCGGCCGCGACCATGGCGCGATAGAGCGGCGGGAAGCTGGCAGGTTCAAGGGCCAGCGCGTCGGACAGGCGCCGGCCCTCCACCACGGCGGCGTGGACGCGGGCGAGGATGGCGCGGGCGCTGGCGGCCTCTGTCTGGCGCACGATCGTTCGCAGTGCGTCCTCCAGCGGCGTGACGGCGGACAGCGTGGCCAGCTGGCGGGTGAACAGGCCCAGCGCATTGGCCTTGAGGCGGGCGCTGCGGGCGGCGGGCGCGGGGCCGGCGGCGGCAGTATCGATGCGGGTGGCGAACAGGCGGCGATCCAGCAGGCTGGCGCGGGCGGCGTCGGCGCTGGCGGCGCTGATCTGGCCGGAGCGCGGCTTGCCGGCGACATCAATCGCTTCGTAGCGATACTCAGCCATCGGCCGGTTCCGTTTCGGCGAGGCCCATGACGCGCAGGGCCTCGGCCGGGCTGGTCAGGCCATCGCTGACAGCGCGGCGGGCGAGGGCGGGCAGGCCGTCGCTGCCGGCGGCGGCGGCGAGATCGGCGGCGGTGGCACCATCGTTGATCCGCTGTGCCAGCGCGTCGTTCATGCGGATGATGTCGTAAAGGCCCACCCGGCCCTGCCAGCCGGTGCCATTGCAGGCGGAGCAGCCGGGGGCTTCATAAACTGGTGTGCCCGGCGCGAGATCGAGGGCGGCAGCGGTGGCGGCGTCGGCCGGGTGGGCGGTGCGGCAGGCGGGGCACAGCCGGCGGACCAGGCGCTGGGCGACGACGGCGCGCAGCGTGGCGGCGAGGAGGAAGGGTTCAACGCCGAAATCGCGCAGGCGGGTGATGGCGCTGGCAGCGTCGTTGGTGTGGAGCGAGGACAGCACGAGGTGGCCCGTCAGCGCGGCCTGCACGGCGATGCCGGCGGTTTCGGCGTCGCGGATTTCGCCGACCATCACCACATCGGGATCCTGCCGCAATATGGCGCGCAGGCCGGCGGCAAAGCTGAGGCCCACCTTGGGGTTGACCTGCGTCTGGCCGATGCCATCGACGGCATATTCCACCGGGTCTTCCACGGTGAGGATGTTGCGGCTGCCGTCGTTCAGCAGTTTCAGCCCGGCATAGAGCGTCGTCGTCTTGCCGCTGCCGGTGGGGCCGGTGACCAGCACGAGGCCATTGGCCTGCGCCAGCCCGGCGCGAAAGGCGCGTTCGGCGTCGGCTGGCATCCCCAGCCCGGCCAGATCGATGCCGGCATTTTCCTTGTCGAGCAGGCGCAGCACCACGCGTTCGCCGCCGCGCGCCGGCAGGGTGGACACGCGCACGTCCAGCCGCTTGCCGCCCAGCGCCAGGTCCATGCGGCCATCCTGCGGCAGGCGGCGCTCGGCAATGTCCAGGCGCGCCATCACCTTGATGCGGCTGACCAGCAGCGGCGCGACGCCGGGCGGCAGGCGGTGCATTTCCCTCAGCTCGCCATCGGCACGCATCCGCACCACCAGCGCGGTTTCAAAGGGTTCGAGGTGAATGTCCGACGCCTTCAGGCGCGCGGCCTCCGCAATGAGGCCGTTGATCAGGCGAATGGCCGGTGCCTCGTCGTCGCTGGCCAGCAGATCCTCGGCCGACGGCAGATCATCGCCAAGCCCGGCCAGTTCATCCGCCCCGCTGGCATAGGCGCGGGCATAATGGTCCTGCAGCAGCGCATCGAACGCCTTGTCGCTCACCGCGCTCAGCACCAGCGGCCGGCCGGTGACGCGCCGCACCTCGGCCAGTGCCATCATGTTGGCATTTGCCCGGCGCGACACGTGCGCCGCCTCGTGCACCGCGGTGACGATCAGCCCCTGCGCCTTGGCAAAGGCGTAGGAAAGGGCAGGCGCGCTCATGGCTTTGGCGGGGCGGGCGGCGGCGGCGCGCCGGGGATCGGCGCCTTCAGATAATCACGCACCAGTGCATCGATGCTGGTATCGGCCGTGCCTTCCCGCCGTGCCTGTTCGGCGCGGACATATTGATATTTGTCCCCCGTCATCGCGGCCGCGTCGGCGGCGGTGCGGATGATGGTGGGGCGGATGAACACCATCAGGTTGGTCTTGGTGCGGTTCTGGGAGCGTGAGCGGAACAGGTTGCCCAGCAGCGGGATGTCGCCCAGCAGCGGCACCTTTTCGATGGCGCGGCGTTCGTTGTCATCAATCAGGCCGCCCAGCGCGACGATCTGGCCGTCATCCACCGTCACGGTGGTGTTGATCTCCCGCTTGTTGAGGATCAGGTCGGGCACATTCTGGGTGACGACGGCGGTGGCGATGCTGCTCACCTCCTGCCGCAGGGTCAGCTTGATGGTGCCGCCGGCGTTGATCTGCGGCCGCACGTCCAGCGCGATGCCGATATCCTGCCGCTGCACGGTGCGGAAGGCATTGTCGAAATTGTTGGAAAGCGCCTGGCCAGTGGCGATCGGCACGTTCTGGCCGACAAGGATGCGCGCCTGCGCGTTGTCGAGCGTGACCACCGATGGCGTGGAGAGCACGTTCGACGCCGTATCGGCCTTCACCGCGTTGACCACGAAACCGAACACCGCGTTCGACGAGAGGTTGCCGCCAAAGCCGAACTGGCCACCATTGGCGTTCAAGAGGCTGCTGACCGCCGAATTTCTGAGCGCCACGGTGGTTGCGTTGTCCTGCCCGTAACGATTTTCCGCCGCGATCGCCCCGGCGACGGCGAGCAGGTTGGGCGCGGCATTGCTGTAGTTGGTCACAGAAAACGGAATGTTCGATCCGCCGGTGCCGGTCAGCAGGAACTGCACGCCCAGGCGCTGGGCGGCGATGTCGCTGATCTCCACGATCACGGCTTCCACCAGCACCTGTTCGCGGCGCACGTCCAGCTGACGCACCACCTCGCCCAGCCGGCGCTGCACATCGGCGGGTGCGGCGATCACGATGGCATTGGCGCCTTCGTAACGCGCGATCACCGCCTGGCCGCGGCCGATGCTGGCACCGGGCACGAAACCGCTGGTGCCCAGACTGCCGCCGCTGGGCGCCTGCGGCAGCGGCGCGCTGGCGGCCGGCCCGGCTTGCGCCTGCTGGCCGGGCGCGCTGGGGTTGCCAAAGGCGCTTTGCGTCGGCTGCACCTGCGGGGCCGATTGCGACGCCGGGCTGACCGGCTGCCCAACCAGCTGCTGCAGCACCGGCACCAGCTTTTCGGCATCGGCGTGGTTCAGGAAGAACACCCGCACATCACTGCCGGCGGCGGCGGCCTGATCCAGATCGGCGATGGTGCGCGCCAGCTTGGCCACGGTGGCGGGATCGCCGCGCACGACCAGGGAATTGCTGGCATCGACGGCGGCGACCTGCCAGCCGCGCCCTTCGGCAGAGCCCTGCGCCACCTGGCTGAGCGATGTCGCGATTTCCCGCGCACCGGCATTCTTCAGCGCGATCACCCGCACGGCGGCGCGATCCTGATCGATCTGGCGGGCCAGCGCCCGCACGCGGGCCACGTTGTCGGCATAATCGGCGATGATCACGGCGTTGCCGGCGCGATTGGCCGTCACCTGGCCTTCGCGGCTGACCAGCGGGCGCAATGTTTCGATGGCCGATGCGGCATCGATGAAATTCAGCTGGACGACGGTGGTTTCAAACCGGTCGCGGCCCATCGCGCCCGAAGGCTGGCTGGCGGCGGCATCGGCGGGTGCAACCCGGAACGCGCCGCCGGCAGCGGGCGTGACGACCAGGCCGTTGGCACGCAGGGTGGACAGGAACAGTTCGAAATAGCCGGCCTGATCCAGCGGGCGTTCCGATACCACCGTCACCTTTCCCTGCACACGCGGATCGATGATGAAGGTGCGGCCCGTGGCGCGCGACACATCCTGGATGAAGGCGCGCACATCGGCATCGCGCAAGTTCACCGTCTGCTGGGCAAGGGCCGGTGCCGCCAGCAGCAACAGCGCGGCCAGAGCGCGGGTGGTGGCAGGTTTCAGCATCATGTGGGTGGGCGACCGTTCGCGTCTGGAGGGCTGGCCGCATCGGCAGCGCCGCCCGATTGATCGATATAGACTTGTTCGCGCGACCCGCCGCGATCCAGCGTGACCGATTCAAAGGCAACGGCCACCAGCCGCACGCCGGGCATGATCTCGTCACCCACGCCATAGCTCAATTGCTTGCCATCGGGTGTGGCGATGATCGCCGATCCGCGGCCCGATGCGGCATCGACCCGGGTGCCAAGCAGCGCCAGATCAAGGCCGGATACGGCATCGGCGGCGGCCTGCCCCTGCGGGAAGAACGGATCGCTGCCGGCCAGCGCCAGCGCCGGTGGCGGCGCGGCGGCTGCAGCGGGCGGCGGCACCCCCAGTGGCCCGGCCGGCGTGATCGCCAGCCACAGGCCGCGCGCCGCCACTACACCTGCCGCCACCCACAGGGCGGCTTCGGCGGTGGCAAGCAGACGGGCCGGCATGGCGCCAGTCTCGCGGGTGCGGATCAGTGGCTTGGTCCTCGCGAACATCATGCAGTGGCGATCAGCCTAACCGGATTCGCCCTTTGCACCAGCCCCTATCGCCACCATGTGACGGATCGGTGACACGTCAGGGCCCGACCACGCAAACGACCTCATCAACGGCGAGTTCCATCGACGATATTTGACTTTTTGCGACAATGCATTCATTGGGGCGGCAATTCGAAGGGCGCGTGATCGGAGCAGATGGCTCCAGGCCCCCCGTTTCAGCTTGCTTCCCATATCACGCGGGTTGCCGGTCAACCCCCGGGCCCGTGGTCTGTTCCGTTTCGGGTTCAGACCGCACGGGCTCAACCCGGTTGGCAACGTCGCCGCCGGGCACCTGTGATAATGGAATGCACACATGAATTTTTCTGATCTCGCGCTGGCGGAACCGTTGGCGCGCGCCATTGCCGACAAGGGCTATGACACTCCCAGCCCGATCCAGCAGGCGGCGATCCCGCCGGCGCTGTCGGGCAACGACATCCTCGGCCTGGCCCAGACCGGCACCGGCAAGACGGCAGCTTTCGCACTGCCGATCCTCAACCGGCTGGCCGCCGACCCCAGGCACCGCCTGAAGATGTCGGCGCGCGTGCTGGTGCTGGCGCCGACGCGCGAACTGGCGGCACAGATTGCGGCCAGCTTCACCGCCTATGGCAAGTATCTGAAGATCTCGGTCGCCTGCGTGTTTGGCGGCGTGCCGATCGGCCGCCAGGAACGCGCGCTGTTTCCGGGTGTCGACGTGCTGGTGGCCACGCCGGGCCGCCTGCTCGACCTCGTCATGAAAGGCGCCTGCGATCTTGGCCGTGTCGAGATGCTGGTGCTCGATGAATGCGACCAGATGCTTGATCTGGGCTTCATCCACGATCTGAAGCGCATCACCGGCCTGCTGCCGAAACAGCGCCAGACGATGCTGTTTTCAGCCACGCTGCCGCCGGCGATCGAGGATCTGTCGCAGCGTTACCTGAAGAACCCCGTGAAGGTGGCGGTGAAGCCGGCCGCGACCACGGCGGAACGCGTCGTGCAATCGGTGATCCATGTGAACCAGCAGGAAAAGCTGGCGTTGCTGGCGCACCTGCTGGGCCAGCCGGAGGTGGCGAGCGCCATCGTCTTCACCCGCACCAAGCATGGGGCCGACCGGGTGGTTCGCCAGCTGGCAGCGCACAAGATCACGGCCGAAGCCATCCACGGCAACCGCAGCCAGGCGCAGCGGACGCGGGCGCTGACCGGCTTCCGGTCGGGCGAGCTGACCGTGCTGGTGGCGACCGACATCGCGGCGCGCGGCCTTGACATCCCGCAGGTGAGCCACGTGTTCAATTTCGAGCTGCCGAACGTGCCGGAACAATATGTGCACCGCATCGGCCGCACCGCGCGCGCCGGCCGGGAAGGCCGGGCGATTGCGCTGTGCGCGCCGGACGAGAAGCCGTATCTGAAGGACATCGAGAAGCTGATCCGCCAGCCGCTGGACCAGCAGCCGCTGCCGGCGAACTTCCGTGATCTCGTCGGCCTGACCGCCAAGCTGATCCGCTCCAACCCGGCCGCCGCCGAGCCGCCGCGGGAAGAGCGCGAGTTCAACCGTGGCCGCATGGCGCGTGATCCGCGCGCCGTGGTGCGTGCCGATGGGCGGGGGCCTCGCCGTGAAGGCGAAGGCCGCGAACAGCGTGGCGGCGAAGGGCGTGCACCGCGCCCGCAAGGGCGTCCGCAGGGCCGGCCGGGTGGCGGCTTTGGCGGCCAGCGGGCTGGTGGCCCGCGCAACAACGGCCAGCGCCGGTCGCCCGCAGGGCGGTAACAAAACGGACCACGCCCACCCCCAGCCCCTCCCGCTGGCGGGAGGGGAGCAGGTCGGGCCAGGCGTACACGGTTCCCCTCCCGCTGGCGGGAGGGGTCAGGGGTGGGCCTGAGAGCATAGAAAAAGCCCCCGCCGGATCGCTCCGGCGGGGGCTTTTCGTTGAATGAAGGCCCGCAGGCTTACGCCACGGTCGCCTTCAGGATCTTGCCCGGGTTGCGCGGCGGTTCGCCCTTGGGCAGCGCGTCGACAAATTCCATGCCCGACGTCACTTCGCCCCACACCGTGTACTGGCGGTCGAGGAAGCGGGCGTCGTCGAAGCAGATGAAGAACTGGCTGTTGGCGCTGTGCGGCGCGCTGGTGCGGGCCATCGAGCAGACGCCGCGCACGTGCGGCACGTCGTTGAATTCGGCCTTCAGGTCGGGCAGGTCGCTGCCGCCGGTGCCGGTGCCGCGCGGGCAGCCGCCCTGCGCCATGAAGCCGGGGATGACGCGGTGGAACAGGATGCCGTCATAGAAACCCTGGCGGGCGAGCGTGGTGATGCGCTCGACATGGCCGGGCGCCACGTCGGGGCGCAGCTTGATGACGACATCGCCGCCGCTGTCGAGGCTGAGGGTCAGGGTGGTGGGCGCGTCGGCCATGATCTCTCTCCGTTGGGGGGAATGCCCCGGCCTTAGCCCCTTAACCGGTGCGCCTCAAGCCGTTCCCGCAGCGCAGGCGGCAGGGGGGCGGGGCCGGTGGCGGGATCACGGTGGACGAGAACGGAGTCGCAGAGCGCGATGCAGGTGCCGTCCTGAAAGGCGGCCATGGCCACGGTGAAGCTGCTGCTGCCGATGCGCGCGATGGCATGGCCGATGGTGACGGGGGCGGGATAATTGCCCTCCGCCAGATAATCGATGGCGACATGGGCGACGACGAAGCTGGACTTGCCGGCGACCGTTGTCGCACCGCGGTTGAAGCGGACGCGGGTTTCCTCGAACAGGCGCGCGAAGGCGACATTGTTGAGATGGCCGTTCACGTCCATGTCGCCGAAACGCGTTTCCAGCGTCTGGCTGGCCGGGTAGGACGCCGGATCGCGCCGGCGCGCGTCGTCCTTCATGTGAGGCGATACCGGATCGGCATCGCCTTCAGGCCGGAGACGAAATTGGCGACGGAAAGTTTTGGCTCCCCGGTCAGTGCGATTTCGTCCAGCCGCGGCAGCAGCTCGGCAAACAGGGCGCGGATTTCCATGCGCGCCAGATGCAGGCCAAGGCACTGGTGGACGCCGTTGCCGAACGCCGTCTGCGGATTGTTGGGCCGGTCGACGCGGAAGCTGAACGGGTCTTCGAACACGCGCTCGTCCCGGTTTCCCGACCAATAGAACAGCGCCACGCCATCGCCCTTGCGGATGGTCTTGCCGCCGATTTCGGTATCTTCGGTGCAGGTCCGCATGAAATGCTTCACCGGCGTCACCCAGCGGATCATTTCCTCGACCGCGCCCGGGATCAGCGACGGATCAGCCTTCAGCTTGGCCAGTTCGGCCGGATTGCGGATCAGCTGCAACAGACCGCCCGAGGCGCTGCTGCTGGTGGTGTCGTGGCCGGCGGTGACGGTGATGGCGTAATAGCTGATGGCTTCCAGAAGGCCGATGGGTTCGCCATCCACCGTGCCTTGCGCGATCACGGTCGCCAGATCGTCGCGCGGGTTGGCTCTCCGGTCGTTCAGCACCTCGCCGAAATAGGCAAAGAATTGCTGCACCAGCGCGAACAGATCGACCTGCGGGTTACCGGTGGATTCGGGGCCGGCAAGGCCCTGGGTGAGGATGCGGCTCCTCGCCACCACGTCTGGATCCTGCGGGCCAAAGATTTCCTGCGTCATCTGCAGCATCCGGTTTTCGTCGTCCGCCGGCAGGCCGAGGATCATCATGATCACCCGCAGCGGGTACCAGAGCGCGACTTCGTTGACGAAATCGCAACTGCCGCCCAGCGACGCCATGTGGTCGACATGGGCCTTGGCGATCTCAGCGATGCGCGGTTCCAGCGCGCGCAAATTCTGCGGCATGAACCACGTATGCGTGATGCGCCGCAGCTTCATGTGCAGCGGGTCGTCCAGATCGACGAGGGTGCGGAACAGGTGGCTGTCCCCCGTCGTCGCCTTCACCCATTCTTCCGCCTCGATGGGAGAGATATAGGTGCGCTCGCGGTTGATGAAGCGGTCGTTGGCCTTGGAAATGGCAACGATGTCGGCATGGCGGGTGATCGACCAGAAGGGGCGGAACCCCTTGGGCTCGGTCCAGTGCACCGGATCGTCCCGGCGCAGCGTCGCATAGGCGTCGTGAATGCTTTCATCGGCATAGGCGGCCGGGTTGACCAGCGTGTCGTCCAGCGTGTCGCTGGAGAAACCGGGAAAGGGCATGGCGGTCATTGGGCACGTCCCCTTGCTTGCACGGCGCCGCGCGCGGCTTCGACGTCGGCGGCGGACACCTTGGCATTGGCCTCGGTCGAAAGCCGTTCCTCCAGCGCCATCGCCGCGCCGAACGGCAGCGCATATCCGTCGTTGATCAGGCGTTTGTAGGTGCGGCTGAAGCGCGGTTCGATGCTGGCCATATCGTGGGCGAGTTTCACCGCGGCGGCGACCAGATCGTCGGCCGGCACCACGCGGTTGACCAGCCCCCAGCGTTCGGCAGTCGCGGCATCGAGGAAATTGCCCGACAGCGACAGTTCCCGTGCCCGATACGGGCCGATGAGGCGGGAGAGTTTCTGGCTCAGCCCCCAGCCCGGCATGATGCCCACCCGGGCGTGGGTGTCGGCAAAGCGGGCGTTTTCCGATGCGATCAGCACGTCGCAGGCCAGCGCCACTTCGAACCCGCCGGTGATGGCGACGCCGTTGATGGCGCCGATCACCGGCTTGCCGGTCTGTTCGATGGCCTTCACCGGGTTGTCGTCGGGCGTGGTCGCGTTGGCCGCGCCCAGCCCCTGCTGGCCCAGTTCCTTCAGATCAAGGCCGGCGGTGAAGGCGCGGGTGCCGGCACCGGTCAGCACGATGGCGCGCACGTCATCATCGGCCTCCAGCGCCCGGAACACGCGCGCCAGCGCGGTGCGCAGCGCCGACGACAGCGCGTTCATCGCCTGCGGGCGATTGAGCGTGACAATCGCCACCGGGCCATCGCGGCTGACCAGAACGACGTCTTCAGACATGGTGGGCCTCCCCTTTGCGGGGCAGCTTAATCCATCACCGGGCGCCGGCTGCCTGCCTATTTTGCCCGGCGCAGCACGATGTAGAAGGCACCGCCGCCGCCGTGGCGCGGGTGTGCGTTGCGCAAGCTTGCCACGTGCGGGCGCAGATCGGGCCGTTCCAGCCAGTGCATCAGCTCGGCCCGGATGCGCGCCGGGCGATCGGGGCGGCCCTTGCCGGTGACGACCAGGATGACGCGGGTGCCATCGCCGGCCAGGATGGCGGCAGACAGGATGCCATGCGCGTCGGCCACCGTGTGGCCGTGCAGATCGATGATGCGATCGGGCGACAGGCGGCCGCGGCTGATGCGCTTGTCCCAGCTGCCATCCAGCGGCGCGCCGAGCGGGTGGGGTTTGGAGGCGACAGGCTTTGGGGTCGAGGCCTTGGCTGGCGGCGGATGGGGCCGCGTCAGGCGCGCGGCGGGAGCCGTGGGCGCGGCCGCCGGCGGGGCAGGGGGTTCGGCAGGCGGTGCGGGCGCGGCCTTGCCCGGCAGCGGCTTCACGCTGGCGGCAACGCGCGACCACAGGGCGCGTTCATGGGCGGTCAGCCGGCGCATCGGTCAGGGCGACAGGCGCGCAGCGGCGGCGGCGGGGATCAGCAGGGTCAATCGCGCCGGCGAGGATTGCGCGCCGGCAGTCGCGGCGGCGTCGGCACCGGGGCCCAGGAACAGATCGATGCGATTGGCGCCCTTGATGGCGCCGCCAGTATCCTGCGCCACCATCAGCCGCGTGAAGGGCGTGGCCGGGCCGGTGAGCGTGGTTTCCACCAGCAGCGGCGCACCGAGCGGGATGAAGGCCGGATCGGCGGCAACGCTGACATGGGGGGTGACGGCAACGCCCATCGCGCCCACCGGGCCTTCGCCGGTCAGCACGCGGAAGAAGATCTTGGACGGGTTGGCATTGAGGATGGCCGGTGCTTCGGCCGGGTTGGCGCGCAACCAGGCGATGATCTCCTTCATGCCGGCCTTGCCGCGTTCCAGCTTGCCCTGTTCGATGAGCAGGCGGCCGATGGCGACATAATCGCGGCCATTCTGGCCATCGTAACCGATGCGGACGATGCGGCCATCGGGCAGCTTGAGCCGGCCACTGCCCTGGATTTCCAGGAAGAAGGCTTCGTAGGGATCAGCCGCCCACGCCAGTTCCAGGCTGCGGCCAACCAGCGCGCCGCCGCTGATCTGCTCGCGGGTGGCATAGGGGACAAGGCGATTGCCCTGCACCCGGCCGCGCACGGTGCGGCCCTTCAGGCTGGGCGCGAAATCGCCCAGCGGCACGTCGATCAGATCGGCCGGGCGCTTGTAGAGCGGCACCTCGTAACCGGGCTGGCGGACAAGGCTGGCGGCAATTTCCGGCTCGTAATAGCCGGTGGCAAAGCCCTTGCCCTCGGCCACGGCAACGGCACGGAACTGTTCGCGAAAGAAGGCCTCCTCACTGCCCGGCGTCACGCTGGCGGCGGCGGCGCAGGCGGCCTGCCAGTCGGCAGGCTGGGTCAGGCCCGACAGGTCTTCGCGGCGCTGCACCCCGCCGCAGGATGTGCGAAAGGCGGCAAGGGCGGCGGCAGCTTCGGGCAGGGCCGGCATCTCCACCACGGCCACGCCGGCATCGCGGGCGCGGGTGATGGCAGGCGGCGGCGGCTGGATGACGGGCCCGGTGGGCGGTGCCGGCACGGGGGCTGTCACCGGGGCTGGCAAGGGGTGCAGCACCGGCTGTTGCCGCCCGGCGCAGGCCGACAGCAGCAACAGGGCGGCCAGCGCGATCGACCGGCGCATTGCGACCGGGATCAGTCGGCGGTGGAAGCGTCACCCAGATGATCGGGCGGCATCTGGTCGCTGTCGTCTTCGTTGTCGGTGGCGATCAGCACCCAGGCCGGATCAGCACTGCCGGCAAGGCGGCTGAACGTCCACAGATCGATGGACTGGGTCTCGCCATCGGCGGTGGCGACGCGGGTGGCAAAGCGCACGGTCACTTCGACCATCTGGGTCACGACATCGGCACCCTGGATGGTGGAGCTGTCGATACCGATCAGGCGATTGGGCAGGGCTGCCCCGCCGCGCGCTTCGATCGCGGCCGCCAGATTGGCGTGAATCTCGTCAGACATCAGGCCGTGCAGGCCATCGACATTGCCCGACCAGAAGCCATCGAGGATCATGCCATAGGCGCTGCGCGCACCGGCCAAGAAGCGATCAGGCGCAAAGCCGGGATCGGCATCGGCGACGGCTTCAAGAGCGGGCAGCAGGCTGCGATCGGTGCCCGGCGGCAGCACCAGCTTGCCGCGCGGCGGCGCCACGGTTTCGCGGCGCGCGGGCGCGGTGATTTCGGCGCTGGGGCGGAAGGCGTCGCCGATCGGGCGTTCCTGCCCGGTGCGCTTGCCCAGCACGGACACGAGACGCAGACCGATGAAGGCGGCCAGCAGGGCCAGCAACACGATCTCGACCCAGCCACTTCCGTCCGACATCTCAACTCCTTGGCCGTTCGTGACGGCGCATCACTGCCAACAGGGCATGGCGATCGATGTTCCGAAATACAACCGGAATCAGTCGCAGGTCACGGCAGCATCCCTACAATCGTCCTTCGTGCCGCCGATTGCAAGGGAATGCGGCAATTGCGGCAGCATCGTCAGCCACGGCCATTGGCGGCGATGGCGGCGGCAAGTTCCCTGACCAGCTTGGCGGCAACCACGGCGGTGATGCCATTGATGTCGCGTGCGGGGTTCAGCTCCACCACGTCGCCGCCGATGATCGGCACGTCGAGATCGAGCAGGATGGCGAGGATCTGGCGCACCGAAAGCCCGCCGGGTTCGTGGTGGGACACACCGGGGGCAAAGGCGGGATCGAGCGCGTCGATATCGATCGAGACATAGAGCGGGCGATCAAATCGGGGCCGCCAGTCGTCGCGGAAATGGCGGGCCTCGATGATCTCCACGCCAAAGCGTTCCGCCTGCTCGCGGCAGTGGCGATTGAGCGTGCGGATGCCGACCTGGACGAGGCGGCGGGCGTGGCCGCCTTCCATGATGCGCGCAAACGGGGAGGCGTGGCTGCGGCGGTTGCCGTCCAGCTCGTCATACAGATCGGGGTGGGCGTCAAAATGCAGGATGTCGAATTTCCCGTGGCGGCGGGCGAGGGCTTCGACGACGGGGAAGCTGATGGCGTGATCGCCGCCCAGCGCGATCAGCGGGCCGGGGCAGGCGGCGATAGCGGCGCGGATGCGATCATCATCGCCGGCGTCTTCGCAGATCGGCACATCGCCGGCATCGTGGAGGTGGAAATCAAGGCCGATCTCGGTGCCGCGTTCGGTGGCGCTGTTGCCGTGCGGGCTGGCCATCGCGGCGCGGATGGCGGCCGGGGCCTGGGCCGGTCCGCGCAGGAAGCTGCTGTGCTGATCGGTGGGGATGCCGATGAGGGAGATGGTGGGAGGCATGGCGGGTTCATGCGCCAAAAAACCAACCGCCGCCAGAGCACGGGGTTGGGGGTCGGCCGTGCGCTGGCGGCCAGCAAAAACGCCGCCAGAGCACGGGGTTGGGGGTCAGCTTCGCGCCGACGACGATGGTGCGGGCGGCGGGACTCGAACCCGCACTTCCAGAGGGAAAGCGGATTTTAAGTCCGCTGCGTCTACCGGTTCCGCCACGCCCGCTGAAGACAGGTCAAACCGGCCCATGCCACTTGTGGGCGGGGGCTGGCTTGTCAGCCGTTCAAACGCTCGCGTAATTCCTTGCCGGGCTTGAAATAGGGGACGTTCTTGGCATCCACCTTCACCGCGGCGCCGGTGCGCGGATTGCGGCCGGTGCGCGGTTCGCGGGCGCGGGTGGAAAAGGCGCCAAAGCCGCGCAATTCGACGCGGCGACCCTGGGCCAGCGCATCGGTGATTTCATCGAAGACGGTGGCAACGATGCGCTCCACATCCTTCAGGGTGAGGTGCGGATTCTGTTCGGCGACGCTGGCCACCAGTTCAGACCTGATCATCTTGCCCTACCTCGCTACGCGCCAGCGGCGCTTTCCCCCCGTGACTGTGCGGCATTTTAATACATGGTCTCAAGCGGTCAAGGCGAGGCCGGGAAAAATCGCACTCGGCGTGTCAAAATCGTCACCGCAGGTGAACGACCAAGAAAAACGCCCCGGCAGCGTGGCTGCCGGGGCGTCCTTGCCGATCGCTTTTGCGGCGATCAGTTCTTGTCGGCGTCCTCGCGCGCCTTGTTGAAGGCAGCGCCCAGGATGTTGCCAAGGGTCGCGCCCGAATCGGACGTGCCGTACTGGGCAACCGCTTCCTTTTCTTCGGTGATCTGCAGCGCCTTGATGCTCAGCATCGGCTTGCGGCCCTTTTCAAAGCCGATCACCATGGCGTCGACCTTCTGGCCGGGCTGGAAGCGCTCGGCCTTCTGCTCGTCGCGGTCGCGGGAAAGGTCGCCACGCTTGATGTAGCAGACCGGGCCATCTTCGCCGATCTGGACGTCGAGGCCGCCATCGCGCGCCGCAACCACGGTCACGGTGACGACATCGTTCTTCTTCCAGTCGCCGCCGCTGGTGTTGCGGGCCACCGGGCCACCGGTCTCGTCCATCTGCTTGATGCCGAGGCTGATGCGCTCCTTCTCGATATCGACTTCGAGAACGCGGGCCGACACGCGCTCACCCTTGTGGTGACGCGACAGGGCGGTTTCGCCGGTCATGCCCCAGGCGATGTCCGACATGTGCACCATGCCGTCGACGTCGCCATCCAGGCCGATGAACAGGCCGAATTCGGTGGCGTTCTTGACTTCGCCTTCGACGACGCTGCCCACCGGGTTGTTCTCGGCGAACACTTCCCACGGGTTGCGCTGGGCCTGCTTGAGACCAAGGCTGATGCGGCGCTTTTCCTCGTCCACTTCGAGAACGATGACTTCGACTTCCTGGCTGGTCGAGACGATCTTGCCGGGGTGGACGTTCTTCTTGACCCACGACATTTCGCTGACGTGCACCAGGCCTTCGATGCCGGCTTCGAGTTCGACGAAGGCGCCATACTCGGTGATGTTGGTCACGCGGCCCTTGTGCTTGGTGTCAACGGCGTACTTGGCGGCAGCCGTGGTCCACGGATCGGCTTCCAGCTGCTTCATGCCCAGGCTGATGCGCTGGGTGTCGCGGTTGATGCGCACGATCTGCACGCGCAGCACGTCGCCGATGTTCAGCACTTC
>JAIXPC010000007.1 GCA_027486415.1 Sphingomonadales bacterium
CATGAAGAAGCTGTTCGCCCAGGAAGTGCCGGAAATCTATGACGGCATCATCGAGATCAAGGCTGTGGCCCGCGATCCGGGCAGCCGCGCCAAGATCGGCGTCATCAGCCGCGACGGCGCGATCGATCCGGTCGGCGCCTGCGTTGGCATGAAGGGCAGCCGCGTGCAGGCCGTCGTGCAGGAACTGCAGGGCGAAAAGATCGACATCATCCCGTGGTCGCCCGATACCGCAACCTTCGTCGTCAACGCGCTGCAGCCGGCGGAAGTGTCGAAGGTGGTGCTGGACGAGGAAGAAGGCCGCATCGACGTGGTGGTGCCCGACGACCAGCTGAGCCTGGCCATCGGCCGCCGCGGCCAGAACGTGCGCTTGGCATCGGCGCTGACCGGCAAGCAGATCGACATCATGACCGAAGCCGACGAAAGCGAGCGCCGGCAGAAGGAATTCGTCGAGAAGTCGGAAATGTTCCAGAACGAGCTGGACGTCGACGAGACGCTGGCCCAGCTGCTGGTCGCCGAAGGCTTCTCGGAACTGGAAGAGGTCGCCTACGTCGATCTGGCCGAAGTCGCCAGCATCGAAGGTTTCGACGACGATCTTGCCACCGAGCTGCAGAACCGCGCCGTCGAGGCGCTGGAGCGCCGCGAAGCCGCCGCCCGCGAGGAGCGCCGCGCGCTGGGCGTGTCCGACGATCTCGCCGAGATCCAGGGCCTGACCGAAGCCATGCTGGTCGTGCTCGGCAAGAAATCCATCCTCACCCTCGACGATCTTGGCGATCTCGCCACCGATGAACTCGTCGGCCGTTCGGGCGTATTGAAGGAATTCGGCCTGTCGGACGAGGATGGCAACCGCATCATCATGGCCGCACGCGCGCACTGGTTCGCCGAGGAGGACGCGTCGGCGGATGGAAACCAATGATCGCCTGAACCGGGACAATCCGGCCAGCCCCAAGGATGACAGCACGCGTCGCTGCATCCTGACGGGCGAATCTGCCCCGCGCGCTGGCCTGATCCGGCTGGCGCTGGGGCCGGACGGGCAGGTTGCGGCCGACTGGTCGGAACGCCTGCCCGGTCGCGGCGCGTGGATCAGCGCGGATCGCGCCCTGTTCGATTCGGTGGCCGAACGCGGTCGCCTGCGCGGGGCGCTGGCCCGCGCCTTCAAGGGCGCCAGCTTCAGCCTCGCCGACGATCTGGGGGACCGCATCGCCGCCGCGCTGGAACAGCGATTGCTGAATCGGCTGGGCTTGGAAAAACGCTCCGGCACCCTGATATTGGGGGGCGACCGGGTGCGCGAGGCACTGGCCAGGGGCAAGGTGTTCGCCGTGCTTCACGCCGCCGATGCGCGGCCCGACGGCAGCGACCGGATCGATGGCATGGCCCGCGCCGTCGGCGAAAGCCTGGGCGAGGATATTCCGCACCGCCGGGTGCCGCTGCCGCGCGAGGCCCTGTCGGCCGCGCTGGGGCGCGACAACGTGGTGCACATCGCGCTGATCGACGAAGGCGCGGCACAGCGCGTGATCGCCGATCTGGATCGATTGGCCGGTTTTGCCGGCCCGCAGAGCAACGAAACCAACGACGAAACACCGGACGAAACGACAAAGCTTGGGCAACAGGACGCAACAAAGGTTGCGGCAAACGCCCGCGAGAGGCATTAGGCGGCGACATATGAGTGACGACAACAAACCCAAGCTTGGCATGCGTGCCCCCCTCGGCCTGAACAAGTCGGTCGAGGTCGGCAAGGTCAAGCAGCAGTTCAGCCACGGCCGCTCCAAGCAGGTCGTCGTGGAAGTGAAGCGCGCGCGCGTGCTGCATCGCCCCGGCGAGGCTCCGGCTCCCGAGCCCACCCCGGCACCGACCCCGGCACCCGCTGCCGCTGCGCCGGCCCCGGCGCCCGCCCCCACCCCGGCGGCGCCTCCTGCTGCTGCTGCCCCCGCTGCTGCGCCGGTCGCCGCCGCGCCGGCCCAGCCCGCCCCGGCTCCGCGCGCGCCGACGCCGCCGCCGGTGATGTTCCGCCCGGTCGAACGCCCGCCGCTGCCGCCCAAGCCGGCTCCGCAGGCGCCCGAAGCCAAGCCCGAGCCCGTGGCAGAGGCAAAACCGGCCCCCGCTTCGGCTGCCCCCGCCCCGGCTGCTCCCGCCCCGGCCACCCCCGCCGCGCGTCCGCCAGCCGCTGGCCAGCGCCCGCCGCAGGGCCGCCCCGCAGCGCCGGCACAGGCCGCACCGCAGCGCCCGCGCATGACCCCGGCCGAGATGGCGGCGATGTATGCCCGCCAGGCCGAGGAAGAGCGTCTGCGCCTGCTGGAAGAGGTTCGCATCCGCGAAGAGCAGGAGCGCGCCGCCCGCGAAGAGGAAGAGCGCCGCCGCATCGAGGAAAAGCGCCTGCGCGAGGAAGAGCTGGCCACCCGCCCCGATCCGGAACCGGAAGCGGGCCTCGTCATCCCCGCCGACATCGTCGATGACGACGATGGCAGCATGCGCGTCCGCATCATTCCCGGCCGCAAGCCCGATGCCGCCAAGCCGTCGCGCCTGAAGGTCGCCGACGATCGCCGCAAGTCGGGCAAGCTCACCGTCACCCGCGCGCTGGATGACGAAGGCAACACCCGCGTCCGCAGCCTCGCGGCCCTGCGCCGCGCCCGCGAAAAGGAACGCGGTCGCCTCGGCAGCCAGCCCAAGCAGGTGCGCGACGTGACCGTGCCCGACACGATCACCGTTCAGGAACTGGCCAACCGCATGGCCGAACGCACCAACAACGTGGTGCGCCTGCTCGCCCGCCTGGGCGTGCCGACCGCCGCGCACGAGGAAATCGATCAGGACACCGCCGAACTGGTGCTGACCGAATTCGGCCACAACATCGTGCGCGTGTCAGAAAGCGACGTGGAAAAGGGCATGGTCGGCGCTGCCGACATCGAGGAGGATCTGAGCCCGCGTCCGCCGGTGGTCACCATCATGGGCCACGTCGATCACGGCAAGACCAGCCTGCTGGATGCGCTGCGCGGTTCCAATGTCGTCAAGGGCGAAGCCGGCGGCATCACCCAGCACATCGGCGCCTATCAGGTGACGACGAAGGACAAGCAGAAGATCACCTTCCTCGACACGCCGGGCCACGAAGCCTTCACGTCGATGCGCGCCCGCGGCGCCAGCATCACCGATATCGTCGTGCTGGTGGTGGCGTGGGATGACGGGATCATGCCGCAGACCATCGAGGCCATCCAGCACACCAAGGCGGCTGGCGTGCCGATGATCGTTGCCATCAACAAGATGGACAAGCCCGGCGCCGATGCCCAGCGCATCCGCACCGCCCTGCTGCAGCAGGACGTGCAGGTCGAGGAAATGGGCGGCGACGTCATGGACGTCGAGATTTCGGCCATGAAGAAGACCGGCCTTGACGAGCTGCTGGAAAAGATCCTGCTGCTCGCCGAAATTTCCGAACTGCGCGCCAACCCGGATCGCAGCGCCGAAGGCACCGTGATCGAAGCCCGGCTGGACAAGGGCAAGGGCCCGCTGGCCACCGTGCTGGTGCGGCGCGGCACGCTGAAGCGTGGTGACATCTTCGTGATGGGCCAGGAATGGGGCCGCGTGCGCGCCATGGTCGATGACAAGGGCGTGACCGTGAAGGACGCCGGCCCGTCGTCGGCGGTCGAGGTGCTGGGCCTGAACGGCGTGCCGCAGGCCGGTGACGTGGTGACGGTGGTCGAGAACGAAGCCCGCGCCCGCGAAGTGGCGGAATATCGTGCCGGCGTCGCCACCGCGGCCCGCACGGCGGGCAACGGCCCGGCCAACCTGGAAGACATGTTCTCGGTGCTGCGCGCCAAGAAGGTCCAGGAATTCCCGCTGGTCATCAAGGCCGATACGCAAGGTTCGGCCGAAGCCATCGCCGGTGCCGTCAGCAAGATCGGCAACGATCAGATCCGCGCCAAGGTGCTGCTCGCCACCACAGGCGGCATCACCGAAAGCGACGTCACGCTGGCGCGCGCTTCGGGTGCGCCGGTGATCGGCTTCAACGTCCGCGCCAATGCCAAGGCCCGCGAAATCGCCCAGCGCGATGGCGTGGCGCTGAAATATTACGACGTGATCTACGACCTGATCGAGGACGTGAAGGCGGGCATGGCCGGCCAGCTCGGCCCCGAAGCGTTCGAAACCGTCGTCGGCCGCGCCCAGGTCCTGGAAGTCTTCCAGGCCGGCAAGACTGGCAAGGCCGCCGGTCTGCGCGTCACCGAAGGCTATATCAAGAAGGCGCTGCGCGCCCGCGTCATGCGCGACGATGTCATCATCTACACCGGCTCGATCGCCTCGCTGCGTCGCTTCAAGGACGACGTGGCCGAAGTGAAGGCCGGCCTGGAATGCGGCATCACGTTGGCCGATTCGTCGGATGTGAAGGCGGGTGACTTCATCGAGACCTACGAAGTCGAGATGAAGGAGCGTAGCCTTTGACCTAACTCCCCTCCCGCTTGCGGGAGGGGCTGGGGGTGGGAATGATCTCACCCTCACAGACCCACCCCCGGCCCCTCCCGCAAGCGGGAGGGGAGGATGCATTATGGTTCGCTCCACTCCCGACGCCCAGGGCCGCCCGATCCGCCTCCAGCGCATTGGCGAGCAGGTGCGCCATGCGCTGGCCGAAATCCTGTCGCGTGGCGATCTGCGTGACGATCTGATCAACCGCACCATCATCTCGGTCTGCGAAGTGCGCGTGACGCCTGACCTGCGCCACGCCACCGTGTTCGTGAAGGCTTCGAACGGCGATGATGATGCGCTGGTGAAGGCGCTGGGCTCCCACGCCCGCTTCCTGCGCGGCGAGGTCGCCCGCCGCCTGGCGACGAAATACACGCCCGATCTCAGCTTCCGCCGCGACGAAAGCTTCGATGCCGGCGCCCGCATCGACGAAGTGCTGCGCCGCCCCGGCATCGCCCGCGATCTCACCCCCGGCGCCCGCCCGTGGCAGAGCCTGGCCGACAGCATCGGTGACGATGACGAAGACTGATCTGGCCCTCAACGGCTGGATCGTCCTCGACAAGCCGCTGGAACTGTCCAGCGCGCAAGGCGTGGCTGCGGTGAAGCGCATCCTGCGGCAGAACGGCCTGCCCATTCCCCGTATCGGCCATGGCGGCACACTGGATCCGCTGGCGACCGGCGTCCTGCCGATTGCGCTCGGTGAGGCGACGAAGCTTGCCGGGCGGATGCTCGATGCCGCCAAGGGCTATGACTTCACCGTCCAGTTCGGCACCCAGACCAGCACGCTGGATGCGGAAGGCGACGTGGTGGCCAGCAGCGACGTGCGCCCGACGCCCGACCAGATCACCGCCATCCTGCCCGCCTTCACCGGCGAACAGGATCAGGTGCCGCCGGCCTATTCGGCGCTGAAGGTCGATGGCCAGCGCGCCTATGCGCTCGCCCGCGCCGGTGCGGAGGTGACGCTCGCCACCCGCCGCATCACGGTGAAACGCCTCGATCTGGTGGCGACCACACCTGACAGCGCCACCTTTTCGGCGCTGGTGTCGAAAGGCACCTACATCCGCTCGCTTGCCCGCGACATCGCGATGGCGCTGGGCACAGTCGGCCATGTGACGATGCTCCGGCGCACCCGGTCCGGCCCGTTCACCCTGTCCCAGGCGATATCGCTGGACAAATTGGCCGCATTGGTGCAGGGGGCGCAGCTTGAACAGGCACTTTTGCCATTGATGGCGGGGCTGGACGACATCCCGGCTCTTGCCATCACGCCAGACGAGGCGGCGGCGCTCCAACAGGGGCGCAGGCTTGTCGGGCATCCCGCCAGCAACGGCACCCATCTCGCGGCCCTCGGCTCTGTTCCCGTGGCGCTTGTCGAGGCCCATCAGGGCGAGGTGCGGGTGCTGCGTGGGTTCAACCTTTGATTTGAGGAGTAACACGATGTCGGTGACCGCCGAGAAGAAAGCCGAAATCATCAGCAGCAATGCGCGCGCCGCCAACGACACCGGTTCGCCGGAAGTCCAGGTCGCCATCCTGTCTGAGCGCATTGCCAACCTGACCGAGCACTTCAAGACCCACGCCAAGGACAACCACTCGCGTCGCGGTCTGCTCGTCCTCGTCAACAAGCGCCGGTCGCTGCTCGACTATCTCAAGAAGAAGGATGAAGCGCGCTACACGGCGCTCATCACCAAGCTGGGCCTGCGCAAGTAAGCCCACGGAACGGCCCCCGCGCGGGGCCGTTCGCTTATCCGGGCCGGCGCGAATGAGCGCGCCGGACACCGGCGCCGCCGCAACTGGCGGCAACCACTGCTGTGGCGACCGGCAATAGGGCCGCATCGCCAGGGAAAGATGACAATGTTCACCATCCACAAAGAAGAACTGAACTGGGGCGGCCGCACGCTGACCCTGGAAACCGGCCGCATTGCCCGTCAGGCCGATGCCGCCGTGCTGGCCACGCTGGGCGAAACCGTCGTCCTGTGCGCCGTCACCGCTGCCAAGTCGGTCAAGGAAGGGCAGGATTTCTTCCCGCTCACCGTCCACTATCAGGAAAAATATTCGGCCGCCGGTCGCATCCCGGGCGGCTTCTTCAAGCGCGAACGCGGTGCCACCGAGCATGAAACGCTGACCAGCCGTCTGATCGACCGCCCGGTCCGCCCGCTGTTCCCGGAAGGTTTCTACAACGAAATCAACGTGATCGCCCAGGTGCTGAGCTATGATGGCGAAGCCGAGGCCGATATCCTCGCCATGGTCGCCGCGTCGGCCGCACTCACCCTGTCGGGCGTGCCCTTCATGGGCCCGATCGGCGCTGCCCGCGTCGGTTACAAGGATGGCGAGTATATCCTCAACCCGACCAAGGCGCAGGTGAAGGACGGCGCGCTCGATCTCGTCGTCGCCGGCACCCGCGATGCGGTGATGATGGTCGAATCCGAAGCCAAGGAGCTTTCGGAAGAGGAAATGCTGAACGGCGTGATGTTCGCCCACCGCTCGCTGCAGCCGGTGATCGACGCCATCATCCGCCTCGCCGAAAAGGCCGCCAAGGATCCCTGGGATCTGGCGATCACCGACGACAAGGCGATGCTGACCAAGCTGAAGAAGGAAATCGGCAAGGACATCGACGCCGCCTATCGCCTGTCGGGCAAGTCGGCCCGCCAGTCGGCGCTGGCCGCCGCCAAGGACAAGGCCAAGGCCGTGTTCGCCGATGGCACCCCGCAGGAGCAGATGAAGGCCATCAAGCTGTTCAAGAAGCTTGAAGCCGACATCGTGCGCGGCGCGATCCTGAAGGAAGGCCGCCGCATCGATGGCCGCGACACCAAGACCGTCCGCCCGATCGAGGCGATGGTTGGCTTCCTGCCGCGCACCCATGGTTCGGCGCTGTTCACCCGCGGCGAAACCCAGTCGATCGTGACGACGACGCTCGGCACCGCCGACGCCGAACAGATGATCGATGGCCTGGATGGCCTGCGCTACGAACGCTTCATGCTGCACTACAACTTCCCGCCCTATTCGGTCGGTGAAGTCGGCCGCTTCGGCGCGCCGGGCCGCCGCGAGATCGGCCACGGCAAGCTGGCGTGGCGCGCGCTGCACCCGCTGCTGCCGTCGAAGGAAGAGTTCCCCTACACGATCCGCGTGCTGTCGGACATCACCGAGTCGAACGGCTCGTCGTCGATGGCGACCGTCTGCGGTGGCAGCCTTGCCCTGATGGACGCCGGTGTGCCGCTGAAGCGCCCGTGCGCCGGCATCGCCATGGGCCTGATCCTGGAAGGCAAGGACTTCGCGGTGATCAGCGACATCCTGGGTGACGAAGATCACCTGGGTGACATGGACTTCAAGGTGGCCGGCACGTCGGAAGGCGTCACGTCGCTGCAGATGGACATCAAGGTCGCCGGCATCACCGAGGAAATCATGCGCGTCGCCCTGGCCCAGGCCAAGGACGGCCGTGCCCACATCCTCGGCGAAATGGCCAAGGCGCTCGACAGCACCCGTGAAGGCCTGTCGGCGCACGCCCCGCGCATCGAATCGATGAGCGTGCCGAAGGACAAGATCCGCGACATCATCGGCACCGGCGGCAAGATCATCCGCGAGATCGTGGCGACCACCGGCGCCAAGGTCGACATCGAGGATGATGGCACCGTCAAGATCTCCAGCTCCGACCCGGCCCAGATCGAAGCCGCCAAGAACTGGATCATCGGCATCGTCGCCGAACCGGAAGTGGGCAAGATCTACACCGGCAAGGTCGTCAACATGGCCGATTTCGGTGCGTTCGTGAACTTCATGGGCGCCCGCGATGGCCTGGTGCACATCTCGGAAATCAAGAACGAGCGTGTGGCCAATGTCCGCGACGTGCTGTCGGAAGGCCAGCAGGTGAAGGTCAAGGTGCTGGGCGTCGATGATCGCGGCAAGGTCCGCCTGTCGATGCGCCTCGTTGACCAGGAAACCGGCGAGGAACTGCCGGACACGCGCCCGCCGCGTGAAGGTGGCGAAGACCGCCCGCCGCGTGGTGAGCGGGGCGATCGGGGCGATCGCGGCCCGCGCCGCGATGGTGACCGTCGCCGTGACGGTGGCCGTGGTGGCGACCGTGATCGTGGCCCCCGCCGTGACGGTGGCGACCGCGGCGAGCGCCGCCCGCGTGGTGAGGACAACGGCGGCGACACCGGCCTGCCGAGCTTCCTGACCGGCAACGACGACTGAGGTCACGCCGGCCAAACGGCCAAAAGAAAGGGGCCGCGCTTCACCCGAAGCGCGGCCCTTTTTCCATCGCGGAGGATTTCCCGCATTTGAATCGTTGAAGCCTTGGTGGACGGGGCCGCACCCCGCCCCGTTCAGCAAGGGAGAGCGTGATGCACATCCTGACGACCCTTTCGGCCCTGGCCTTGTTGGCCGCCCCGGCCCTCGCCCAGACCGCCAGCCCCGCCACGCGCACGTTTGATACGCCCCGCGCATCGGGCACCACCATCGTCACCCGCGACGCCGGCACGATCACCCGCGACACCGATGTCACCCGCAAGCGCGACGGCGCGACGATGAGCAATGATTACACGCGCACCCGCAGCGATGACGGCTTTGCCGTCGAGCAGAGCCGAACCGGCTTCGGCGGTGCCACCAGCGGCCGCAGTTATGAGCGCACCCGCACCGACACTGGCTTCATCGAAAGCGGCACCCGCACCCGCCGCAATGGTGCCACTTATGGGCTGGAAGGCAGCCTGATGCGTGGTGACGGCAGCGTCACCCGCAGCCGCACGCTGACCGATGCCAACGGCACTGTCGTGGCCAGCCGCCACGTCACTGCCACTGGCCGCGCCCACCATGGCCGCCCGGTTCGCGGTGGCCGCTTCAGCCGACACTGACGGCAAGCGGGCCGCGCGCCGTGGGTGGCGGGCGGCTCCCGCCTCAGCCGCGCCAGCCGATTGACACGAAGACGTTGCGCGGCAGGCCGGGATCAAAGCCGCCGCCGCCGCCGGGCCTCACCCGGGCGGCGTAGCGTTCGTCGAGGATGTTGTTGATGCCGGCGCCCACCGTCAGGCCGCGGCCGATCGGCAACTCGACGGACGCATCGACCACCGTGTAGCCGGGCAGGAAAAAGTCCCGCACATTGTTGTCGCTGCCCTGCTGGTCGCCAACAGACGTCAGCGTGAGCGCCGCGCGGCTGCCGCTCTTGCCGATGTGGGCGAGGCTGGCACGCAGCAGGTGGCCGGGCGCGTATTGCGGCGTGAAACCGGCGGCCGCTCCGCGCGTGAAGGTGGCATCGAGCAGTTGCAGATTGGCCGAGAGCCGCAGCGTGTCGGCGGCCTTGCCGATGCCATCGGGGCCGAGCAGATCCAGCCGCACGGCAAGATCGACGCCCTGATTGCGCATCGAACCGACATTCTGCCGGCGCGCACCGCCGGTACCCACGGCACCAAACGCGCCGCTGGCCGGCAATGGGCCGGCGAGGAAGCCGACCTGGTCCTCGAACGTCACCCGGAACAGGCTGGCATCCAGCCGCAACGGCGGCGCGGGCCGGGCCTGCACACCCGCTTCCAGCGTGACGGCATAGGATGCCTCGAACGTGCCGGCGGCATCGACGCCGGCCTGGAAGGTGACCCCGTCGTTGTAGAGCAGGGGCTTGAAACCGCGGCTGGCGTTGGCGACGAAGCGCAGATCAGGCGCGGCATCCCAGGTGATGCCAAGGCCCCACAGCGCGATGGTGTCGATGTTGCGGCGGTTGCCCAGCCCGCCGTTGGGGCCACCGGGCGGGCCACCGGTGGCGCTGCCCAGGCCCAGATCAAGGCTTTCGCTCACCCGCTGGCGCAGGCGCTCAAGGCGGAATCCGGGCACGATCTGCACATCGCCCAGCCCCAGTTTCACTTCGCCGAACAGGGCGGCGGCATCGCCCGACCGCGCCACCCGTGCCACCGGGCCGGCGAGGCCGACGACGTCAGCGTTGCTGTTGCCCTTGTCGACGGTGACCGGCGCGTTCGAGGTGTGGCCCAGCGCCCCGATGGTCAACGTGTGCTGGCCCTGCCCACCGAAATCGCGGCGCACCCGCACATCGATGCCGGCGGTATCGAAAGCCTGCAGCTGGCGAACCAGCACATTGGCATCGGGCGTCAGCTGGCCAAAGCTGCCACCGGCCTGCCGCCAGCTTTCGCGTTCGAACCGGCTGTAGAACAGGCGCGCGGTGAGCTGGGTGGCGTCATCGAGCCGCCAGTCCACGGCCAGCGACGGGGCCAGCCGCTCGATGCGAACACGATCGCGCGGAGTCGATCCGTCCCGCCGGTCGGCGGCCATGCGGGCCAGCGACAGGCCGCCCGGCTCGCCAAAGCGGCCGCGATAATGATCCAGCGCGAGCGTGACGGTCACATCGTCGCCCAGCACATGACCGCGCAGCCGGCTGGTGATCTGGTCATTGTCGCTGTTCACCCGGCGCGGGCCATCGCCGGCGGCATATTGCACATAGGCATCGGCCGCCAGCCGGCCATCCGACACCGCGACACTGGCCAGCCCGCCACGCGCATTCCAGCTGCCGATGCTGGCGCGTGCCTGGCCTTCCACGCCGGCCTCCCGCCGGGGCCCGCGCAGCACATAGTTGATCGCCCCGCCCGGCTGCGGCCCATAGAGCAGGCCCGACGCGCCGCGGATGAACTCGACCCGCTCGACCAGTTCCAGCGGCGGGATGAAATAGGCGGCCGGATAACTGTACATGTCGGGCACCGCCGGCACGGCATCCTGCAGGGTGAGCAGGTTCCAGCTCTCGTGCGGTTCGCCCAGCCCGCGATAGGACAGCGACGCCCACGAGCCGTTGGAGACTTCCGACACGAGGAGGCCGGGGATATCGGCCAGCGCGACGCGCAGGTTGCGGTTTTGCACCGGCGGCAGATCGGTGAGCAGCGCGACATCGCCCAGTTTGCCGGCAAAGATCAGCGTGCCCGACAGGTCGGGCAGCGCATCGCGGTCCTTGTGGGCCGTGACAATGATGGTGGCGGCATCGCTGGCCTGATCCGCCGTTTCAGCCAGCGCGGGGGCGGCGAGCGCGAGCGCGGCAAGGGCAGTTTTGGCGAGCAATTTGGCGGGCATTGACGGCTCCGGTTGAACGTTACCGGGGCGTAATATTGATATTGCGAATGGTTTGCAATAGCGTTTCGAGATGTGCGTCAGCGGGTCAGCCATCTTTGGCAACCGTGGTCGGCCGTTTCGTGAAATTGGTCAGCCGCGACAGGGCAGCGGTCAGCGCGCTGTCACCGCGTGTCAGCGTTTCGGCTTGTCGCCGCCCCTCGCTCGCCGCTCACCGCGCCGGTTGCCGCTGGTCGCGCTCGACAGGCGGCGCTTCTTCAGGGGCGGTGGCGGCGGCTCGACCATCTCGACCTCGCCCAGCGACAGGTCAAAGCCCAAAAGGCCAAAGCTTTCCGACATATGCGGCGGCAGATCGGCACGGATATCGAGCGTGCCGCCATCGGGCAGGCCGATCACCAGCCGCCGGCTGTGCAGGTGCATCTTGCGGCTGATCCCCCCGGTGAGGAAAGCATCCTTGCCGCCATATTTGCCATCCCCCACCAGCGGGTGGCCAATGGCCGCCGCATGCACGCGGATCTGGTGCGTCCGGCCTGTAAGTGGTTGAAATTCCACCCATGCCGCCCGACCCGCCGCGCGGTCGATCACCCGATACCGCGTCTTCGCCTTCTGGCCATTGTCGGGATCGACATGCATCTTCTCACCGCCGGTGCCAGGCTGCTTGGCGATGGCGGCATCGATGGTGCCAGCGGCGATCTTCGGCACGCCCACCGTCAGCGCCCAATAGGTCTTGCGCGCATCCCGTCCGGCGAACTCCTTGGAAAAAAAGGCCGCTGCCCGTGCCGTGCGCGCCAGCAGCAGCACGCCAGAGGTGTCCTTGTCCAACCTGTGCACCAGCCGCGGCCGCGACGGCGCCTCATACTGCAGAGCATCCAGCAGCGCATCGACGCTGGTCGTCTGCTTGGTGCCGCCCTGGGTGGCGAGGCCCGGCGGCTTGTTGATCACGATGGCATGCGCATCCTTGTGCAGCACCAGGCCGCGCATGAATGCGATCTCCTCGTCGCTCAGCGGCTCGCGCACCTTCTCGACCGGGCGCGACATTGGCGCAACAGGCAATTCTTCTGGCCACACAAGCACTTGGCCCGCCTGAATACGATCCCCCGGTCCGGCCTTGGCGCCATCCAGCCGCACTGCCCCGGTCTTTGACCAGCGCGACACGATGTTGAAGCTGATGTCCTTGGTGTGGCGCTGGAACCAGCGATCAAGGCGGATGCCGTCGTCGTCTTCGGCAATGGTCGCAGTCGGCATCAGGCAAGGCTCCGCATCACCCAAACGCCGGCCAGCACTGCCAGCACACTGCCGGCCACGCTGGACATGGCATACGCCGCTGCCAGCGCCACTTCGGCGCGGGTGATCATGTTGTAGACTTCAAGGCTGAACGCCGAAAAGGTGGTGAACCCGCCAAGCACCCCGACGCCCAGCAGCAGGCGCAGTTCTTCGCCGCCGTCGCCATAGCGGGCCAGCCAGCCGGCGAGCAGCCCCATCAGAAAGCCGCCGACGATGTTGACGATGAAGGTGCCCGACGGGAAACCCGGCCCTGTCAATGTGATAGCCCAGCGACCGACGCCATAGCGCAGCACCGTGCCAAGCGCGCCGCCAACGGCGACGAGCAACAAAGAGGGCAGGGAGGGGTTCATCCCCACCCCCTTAGCGGGATTGCGGCGGCAAAGCCAATGATGGCGGTCAGACGACGCCGAACGTCCAGCCTTCGGTGACGGCAATCGCGGGCGTCAGGGCTGCAGGCAGCCACCAGTGCGATTGGTGTGCGATGGCCCGCAGGCCGGCCGAGGTGATCAGCGCATCGCCGACATGATCGGGAAACTGCTCTGGAAAGGCGTGTGGCATCGGCTGGCTGCCGTGGCTGGCGAGGGCGCGGTTGAGGCTCTCCACATCGCGCAGCTTGCCACGAAATCCGCCAAGCCGTGCAAAGGCTTGGGCGTAGATTTCAAGGATGACCGGGCCGTGTTCGGGCAGCGGATCGAACGGCCAGACCGGCCATTGCAGCCGGTGCAGCAACCGCATTGCCGTCAGCGTCGCCTTGCCGACTTGCGACGCGCCCAGCAGCACGAAATTGGACGTCGGCACGCCAAGGCCGCGCTGCCGATATACCTCCTCCGTCACCCGCAAATGCGCTCGCAAATGGCGCGGGCCATCGGCGGCACCCAGCCAGAACGCATCACGCCGGTGCATGATGAACGCGTGGCCGCCCAGATCCTCATCGCCAGCGCACACCGCGTCGATTTCGGCCCACAGCTCCCGCGCCGGGCCGGTGAACGGTGGCACCGCGGCAAAGCCGAAGCCGGCATCCATGCCGACCAGCACATCGCCCGTGAGCGCACCGATCCAGTCAAGCGCGGCGGCGCGGGACCAGTCGCCACCGGCTGGCAGCACCAGCTGCGGGGCGCAGTCACCCGCCTCGCACACGGCAATCTGGATGGACTTGTGATGAGAACCCCTGGCTCCTGACCAGTCGATCCCCACGAAACGGCGGAACCTCATTGGCCCTTGAGCGCCGCCCGCCGCCGCGCCCATTCCGCCAGCCGCTCGGCAATGCGCGCCTCGGTCCCGCGCGGGCTGGGCGTGTAGAGTGTCTGCCCGCTCATCCCCTCCGGCCAGTAATCCTGCCCGGAAAAGCCATCGGGCGCGTCGTGATCATAGGCGTAACCCTTGCCATAGCCGATGTCCTTCATCAGCCGGGTTGGCGCGTTCAATATGTGCGGCGGTGGGGTGAGCGAGCCCGTGCTTTGCGCGAGCTTTTTTGCTGCCTTTTCCGCCTTGTAGGCCGAATTCGATTTGGGCGCTGTTGCAAGATACAGGCAGGCGTGAACGATGGCGAGTTCGCCTTCCGGGCTGCCCAGAAAGTCATAGGCGTCCTTGGCGTCAAGGCAGACGCGCAGCGCGTTGCTGTCGGCCAGACCGACATCCTCGCTGGCAAAGCGCACCAGCCGTCGCAGCAGGTAAAGTGGTTCCTCGCCTGCCACCAGCATCCGCGCCAACCAATAGAGCGCAGCATCGGGATCAGAACCGCGCAGGGATTTGTGGAGTGCGGAAATCAGCCCGTAATGGCCCTCGCGATCCTTGTCATACACCGGCATCCGACGGTGCAGGAAGGCGGCGAGATCGCCGGGCGCCAACGGTTCGGGCGCATCAAGAGCCAGCAGGCTTTCGGCCTGGCCGAGCAGGAAACGGCCATCACCATCAGCCGACGCAATCAACGCGGCGCGGGCGTCGTCCGTCACCGGCAGGGCCCGACCGACATGGGCTTCGGCGCGGGCGAGCAGATCGGCCAGCGCCACTTCGTCGAGCCGCCGCACGATCAGCACACGGGCACGCGACAAGATCGCGGCATTCAGTTCGAAACTGGGATTTTCGGTGGTGGCGCCGACCAGCGTGATCGTCCCGTCCTCCATCGGACCGAGGAACCCATCCTGCTGGGCGCGATTGAAGCGGTGGATTTCATCGACAAACAACAGGGTGCGTCCGCCAGCGGCGCGGGCATCGGCAAACAGCTTCTTCAGATCGGCAACACCGGCGAACACCGCGGAAATGGCGACGAACCGCATTTGGCAGGCGTCGGCCAGCAAGCGGGCAATGGTGGTCTTGCCGGTGCCGGGCGGCCCCCACAGGATCAGGCTGGACAGGCTGCCACTGGCGATCATGCGGGTGATGGCACCGTCCCGTCCGGTCAGGTGATCCTGGCCGACGACATCCGTCAGCGTCGCCGGCCGCAGCTGTTCGGCAAGCGGGACAGCGGAAGGTGCCGCGGCATCGGTGGCGAACAGATCTGCCATGCCAGGCAGCCAAGCCGGAATCACGCGGCTTTCGCAAGGGGTCAGAATGTCTTGCCGATTTCGATGATGACGCCATCCCCGCTGCGGCCACGCTTGTTGCTGAACTTGTAGCCGAGGATGACGACCCAGCCGTCATCATTGTGCCAATTCACCCCCGGCACGAAATCGCCGAACTCGTGCGTTCCCGAAAACCATTCGGCGACGATCGCAGTTTCACTGATGATCTTGCCAAGATCACCGCCAATGCGGTTGCCGAGCCCGCTCAGCGGCTGTTCGATGCTGGCGATGGCGTGGGTGGTATTCCGCCCGAACAGATTGGCCGGGCCGTGGCTGACGCCGCCCATCAGGCGCGTGCCCAGACCGGGAATGCGGATGCTGGCCTGGCCATAGCTCCACAGGCCCACACGGCCATCACGCAGGTTGAGCGGCAGCATCTGGCCGGCACCCAGCTTGATCTCCCATTTTGGCAACTGTCGTTGCAGCACGGGTTGGGCCGTCTTCCAGCCCAGCGCAACCGCCTGGTTCGCCTTCACGGGCGTGCCGATGTTATAGGTGGTCAGCGCCAGTTCAAAACGTTCGGTCACGCCGTAGGTGAAGAAATTGGTGGTGAGCCAATAGCGGCCTTCCCCCCAGCTTCGCACCTGGCTTTCGTGAAGATAGAAAAATCTGCCGTCCTTTGTCTGTTCGACGGACGGAACGTTGACGATGGTCTGCTGGGCACGCACACCACTGGCCAAGCATAGTGTTGCAAGCAGGAACAGCAACATCGCGGCCGGCCAGCGCCGGCCCCGTCCCAGGGCACCCGACATGATCGCTCCATCGCACGCGGGCGCCCCCGCCCCGCACAACATTACAGAACTGCAATGTTGTGCGACCTGGCGCGATGTCAAGGCCTGCCGGTCAGATCAGCTCTTGTACCAGGCCTCGACGGTGCCGGTCAGCTTGATGGTCAGCGGGTTGCCCTTGCGATCGAGGCTCTTGCCGGCGGCGACTCTGATCCAGCCTTCCGACAGGCAATATTCCTCGACATTGTTGCGCTCGACACCGTTGAAACGGATGCCGACCCCGCGGCGCAGCAGCTCCCAATCATGATACTCGCTGCGCGGATTGACCGACAGCCGATCGGGCGGCGTATCGGTGATGGCGGGCGCAGCGGTTTCGGGTGTTTCGGGCGTGTCGGTCATGGCAGTTCCATAGGGTGATGCAGCGGTGCGGGCAAGAAAAAGGGGCCGCACCCGATGGTGCGACCCCCTTGTTCCGGGCCTTCGCCAGACAGGCTCAGGCTTCTTCTTCGTCGCTCGGCAGGGTGCCGGGTTCGGCGTTCGGATCGAAGGCTTCGGTAAAGCCGGCTTCCTCACGCTCGGCCGTGGCAGCAATGTCCACGCCCTGCGCCTGCAGTTCGGCCTCTTCCGGCGAACGGGCGATGTTGACCTTGACCAGCACCACGACTTCCGGGTGCAGCGCGACCTTCACGTCGTGCACGCCCAGGGTCTTGATCGGCTTGTCCAGCACGATCTGGTTCTTGTGGACCTTGTGGCCACCATTGGTCAGCGCTTCGGCGAGATCGCGCGCGGCGACCGAACCATAGAGCTGGCCGGTGCCCGAGGCGGCGCGGATCATGACGACGCTGGCGCCTTCGATGTCACGCGATTCGGCGCGGGCGATGTCGCGACGCTTGGCGTTGTCGGCCTCGATGCGGGCGCGATCGGCTTCGAACCGGGCCTTGTTGGCTTCGGTGGCGCGAAGGGCCTTGCCGCGCGGCAGCAGGAAGTTGCGGGCAAAGCCCGGCTTCACATTGACGACGTCGCCAATGGTGCCAAGCTTTTCAACGCGTTCGAGCAGGATGACGTGCATGTTACCGTGCTCCTCACTTCACCAGGTAGGGCAGCAGGCCCAGGTGGCGGGCGCGCTTGATGGCCTTGGCCAGCTCACGCTGCTTCTTGCCGGACACGGCGGTGATGCGCGCCGGAACGATCTTGCCACGCTCGGAGACGAAGCCCTGCAGCAGGCGCACGTCCTTGTAATCGATGGCGGGAGCATTCGGGCCCGAGAAGGGGCACGACTTGCGGCGACGGAAAAACGGGCGTCCCATTTCGATGATCCTCCCTTAGGCGCGCGGTTCGCGACGCGGGCGTTCGCCACGCGGAGCACCGTCACGGGCTTCACGGCCACCTTCGCGGCCGCCTTCACGGTCGCCACGCTCGCGGTCACCGCGGCGGGTCATCGCCGACGGCTCGCTCGACAGGGCATCAACGCGGATGGTCATCGAACGGATGATGTCTTCGTTCAGGCCGACCTGGCGCTCCATTTCGGCCAAGGCGGTCGCCGGGGCGTCGATGTTGAGCATCACGTAATGGGCCTTGCGGTTCTTGGCGATGCGATAGGCCAGCGTGCGCAGGCCCCAATATTCGCTGTTGGCCACCTTGCCCTTGCCTTCGGCAAGAACCTTGGTGAAGCCTTCCGTCAGCGCTTCGACCTGAGCAGTCGTCAGGTCTTGCCGCGCGAGGAAGACATGCTCGTAAAACGGCATATCACTCTCCATGTGCCGATCGTTGACGGGGCCCCATGCCCACGCCCCTCCGGCTGGCGTCATCCCTGCGCCGGGCAGGCCCGGCACAGCGAAGCGCGCCCTATGCGGCAGCTTTCCCCCGATTGCAAGCGATTCCCCCCTGTGGGACAGTTGCCGGGATGAGCCCCCCTCTCCCTCCGCTGCTCGTGGTCGGCGGTGTCGCCGGCTGCGGCAAGACCACGCTGGCCGCCGCCATCGCCCAGCGACTGCACTTGCCGTTCCGCGATGGCGATGATCTTCACCCGGCCGCCAACAAGGCCAAGATGGCCGCCGGCCAGCCGCTGGACGACGCCGACCGCGCGCCCTGGCTGGCGGCGTGCGCGGCCGAACTGGCCGCGTGGGGCGCAGCCGGGACCGGCGGCGTGGTGAGCGCATCCGCCCTCAAGCGCCAGTATCGCGACATCCTCTATGCCGCGCATCCGGGCGTCACCTATGTGCTGATTGCCATCACGCCCGATGAGGCGCTGGCCCGCGCCCGGGCCCGCGCCGGGCATTTCTGGCCGCCGGAACTGACGCTGACCCAGTTCACCATCCTCGAAGAGCCGACGCCGGATGAAGGCGCCATCACCGTCGATGCGCTGTGGCCAACGGCGCGCCAGGTGGAGGCCGTCGTGCGCGCGCTGGGGTGATCTGCCACACGGCGCCCTGATGGCACGAAAGCGGCGCTGGATCGTTTGCCCTCCTGAACCCCCTTCAGGAGATCATGATGTTCACCCTCGAACCCCTGCCCTATCCCGACGATGCACTGGAGCCGGTGATTTCGGCGCGCACGCTGCAATTCCACCACGGCAAGCACCATGCCGGCTATGTGAAGACGGTCAACGACCGCCTGGCGGAACTGGGCATCCGGCCCGACTCATTGGAAGAGGTGATCGAACACGCCGACCAGACCGGTGACCGCAAATTGTTCAACGCCGCCCAGCAGACCCGCAACCACAGTTTCTTCTGGGCGGCGATGTCACCCGACAGGAGCCGGCCCGACACCATTTTGGCTGCCGCCATCGATGCCCAGCTGGGCGGCATGGCAGGCCTGCGCCAGGCCTTCGTTGCCGCCGGCACGGCGGAATTCGGATCCGGCTGGGTGTGGCTGGTGAGCGAGGATGACGGCAGCCTGGCGATCACCACCAGCCACGATGCCGATTACTGGCAGGGTGAGCCGGGCGCGACGCCGCTGATCGTCTGCGACGTGTGGGAACACGCCTATTATCTTGATCACCAGAACGATCGAAAGGCGTTCCTGGAAGCCTGGTTCGACACGCTGCCCAACTGGGACTTTGCCAGCGAACAGTTCGCTGCGGCCAAGGGCCAGGCCCAGAAATGGCGCCACGCCAGCACCCAGCTCACAGCCGCGAACGCGTAAGCCCGATCAGCGCATCGAGATCGGGGAGCGATGCCATCTCCCCGGCCCCGACCAGCAGGCGCAGCGCATCATCCTCCGCCACGGCGAGCAACGGCAGCGGCCAGTCGCAGGCCGGGAAGGCAGCGCGGAAATCCGGCCGGTGATGAAACACGACCGGCAACCCCGTGCTGGCCAGAAAGTCCCGCCACGGCCGGCGCATCCCCACCAGGCCATAGGTGAGCGCACACAGCGCACAGGGATAGGTAGCAGGCGAGATCAGCTTGTGAACATAATCACTTGCCCCCGCCAGCAGGCCGGTATTGGCGTTGTAGGCGATGACCAGCCGGCGGCGCACGCCGCCCCCATCACCCGGCCGAGGCAAGCGCACTCTTGCCGCGCTTCACCATCAGCTTGTTGAGCGCGTTCACATACGCCCGCGCCGATGCCACCAGCGTATCGGTGTGGGCGCCGGTGCCGCGCACGGTGCGGCCATGTTCGGCCAGCACCACGCTCACTTCGGCCTGAGCATCGGTGCCGGCGGTGACGGCATGGACCTGGTAGAGGTTCAGCACGGCATCGTCATGCGGCACCAGCTTGCGGATGGCATTGAACAGCGCATCGACCGGGCCATTGCCGCGCGTGGCCGCCGTCGCCTCCTCGCCATCGATGGCCAGCGTCAGGATCGCGCGCTGCGGGCCGTTCGATCCGCAATAGACCTCGACTTCCACGACCTGGATGCGGTCGTGCCCGCGCAGCACTTCGTCGTCCACCAGCGCGATGATGTCCTCGTCAAATACCTGCTTCTTGGCGTCGGCGAGGTCCTTGAAGCGCTTGAAGGCATCGCCGAACTCGTTGTCGGAAAGGTCATAGCCCAGCTCGGCCAGCTTCGACCGGAAGGCGGCGCGGCCCGAATGCTTGCCCAGCACCAGGTTGGTCGCCCCCTGGCCGACGCTTTCCGGCGTCATGATCTCATACGTGGACGAATCCTTCAGCATCCCGTCCTGGTGGATGCCGCTTTCGTGGGCGAAGGCGTTGGCGCCCACGATGGCCTTGTTGGCTTGCACCTGCATGCCGGTCACGCCGCTCACCAGCCGGCTGGCGCGGGTGATCTCGGTGGAAACCACGCCGGTCTGATACGGCATCACGTCGTGCCGCACGCGCAGCGCCATGGCGATTTCCTCGATCGCGGCATTGCCGGCGCGCTCGCCGATGCCGTTGATCGTGGCTTCCACCTGCCTCGCCCCGGCCATGATCGCCGACAGCGTGTTGGCGACGGCCAGGCCCAGATCATTGTGGCAATGGGTGGAAAAGATCGCCTGATCGGCGTTCGGCACGCGGGTGATGACGTCCCTGAACATGGCGCCATAGGTTTCCGGCGTCGCATAACCCACGGTGTCGGGCAGGTTGATGGTGCTGGCTCCGGCGCGAATGGCGGTCTCAACAGCGCGACACAGGAAATCCGGATCAGACCTTGTGGCGTCCTCGGCCGACCATTCGACATCGGCGCACAGGTTCCGGGCGAGACCGACCGACATGCGGATGGCTTCCAGAACGTCTTCGGGCGACTTGTTCAGCTTCACCTTCATGTGCAGCGGGCTGGTGGCGATGAACGTGTGAATGCGCGGCTGCTTCGCGCCCTTCAGCGCCGCCCACGCCCGCTCGATGTCGGCAGCCGCGGCGCGGGCGAGGCTGGCGACGATGGCCCGATCGGCCTGGTTGGCGACGGCCTGCACCGCTTCGAAATCGCCCTCACTGGCAATGGCAAAGCCGGCTTCGATGATGTCGACCCCCAGCGCTTCAAGCTGCGCCGCCACCTTCAGCTTTTCCTCGAGGTTCATCGAACAGCCGGGGGACTGTTCGCCGTCGCGCAGGGTGGTGTCGAATATGCGGATGTGATTGCTGGCCATGATCTTGGGCTCTGCCTGTCTGAACGCTGGATTGGAGTGGTGTCCGTTTCATCCCCTCAAGGCGCCTGGCCACGGGATGATGCCCAGCAGCCAGCGTCACGCCCGAGGGCGGGTAAGTCGCAGAAGGGCAAGGGTCGACCGGAAAGCCATGCAGCTTCCTTACCGTGAAGCCCGGCATCGGCGCAAGATGCTTGCGCCAAACGGCCGCTTGCGTTGCTGGTGCAATCCCGGCTTGATGCGCGCCATGCCGGATTTCTTCACAGCCATCGATATCGGGTCGGCCGTCCAGCAGGCGGTCACGCCGGTATTCCTGCTTACCGCCATCGGCGGCCTGCTCAACGTCATGGCGCACCGCCTGTCGCGGGTGGTCGATCGGGCGCGGCATCTGGAAACCAATGTGTCGAGTTTCTCGGGCGAGCGTCGGCGCATCGCGGTCGATGATCTTGCCGTGCTGGCCAAGCGCATGGCCTCCGCCAACTGGGCCATCGCCCTGTGCACGCTGGCAGCCCTGCTGGTATGCCTTGTCGTGATGCTGCTGTTCGTCGAACAACTGCTCAAGAGCCCGTTGGACCAGACGATTGCCTGGCTGTTCATCACCTCCACCCTGCTGCTCACTGGCGGGCTGGTGCTGTTCCTGTGGGAAATCCAGTTAGCACTGCGGAGCGTGCGGGTGCGGGCGGTTTCATTGCTGGCGGAACGTCGGCCGGTCGAGAAGTAGGGACAGCAGGCGCAAACGGCGCGGCAAAGCCCCTCCGTGGGACGAATCAAAAAGGGGCGGCTGTTGGGCCGCCCCTTTTCGCTCGCCGTCCGGTCTTGCGCGAGTCCGCGCGCGGCACGCGCGCTGGCCGCGCTGCGATCAGTTCTTGGCCTTGTCCACCAGCTGGTTCTTGGCGATCCACGGCATCATGGCACGCAGGCGGGCGCCCACTTCCTCGATCGGGTGCGCCTTGGCGGCGATGCGGCTGGCCTTCAGCTCCGGCTGGCCGGCGCGGTTGTCGAGGATGAAGTTCTTCACGAACCGGCCGCCCTGGATATCGGCGAGCACGCGCTTCATTTCCGCCTTGGTCTCCGGCGTGATGATGCGCGGGCCGGTGGTGATGTCGCCATATTCGGCGGTGTTGCTGATCGAATAGCGCATGTTGGCGATGCCGCCTTCATACATCAGGTCAACGATCAGTTTCACTTCGTGCAGGCACTCGAAATAGGCCATTTCGGGCGCGTAGCCGGCTTCCACCAGCGTTTCGAACCCGGCCTGGATCAGGTGCGAAAGCCCGCCGCACAGCACGGCCTGCTCGCCGAACAGGTCGGTCTCGCACTCTTCCTTGAACGTGGTCTGGATCACGCCGGAGCGGCCACCGCCGATGGCCGACGCGTACGACAGCGCCACGTCATGGGCGTTGCCGCTGGCATCCTGGTGGATGGCGATCAGGCAGGGCACGCCGCCGCCCTTCTGATATTCCGAACGCACCGTGTGGCCGGGGCCCTTGGGCGCGATCATGAACACGTCGATATCGGCGCGCGGTTCGATCAGCTGGAAATGCACATTGAGGCCGTGGGCAAAGGCCAGCGCCGCGCCGGGCTTCATGTTGGGGCCGAGGTCGTCGGCATAGATGGCGGCCTGGTGCTCGTCGGGCGCCAGCACCATGATGACGTCGGCCCACCTGGCGGCTTCGGCATTGCTCAGCACCTTGAAGCCGGCGCCTTCGGCCTTCTTCGCCGTCGCCGAGCCGGGGCGCAGCGCGATCGCCACATCGGCAACGCCACTGTCGCGCAAATTCTGGGCGTGGGCGTGGCCCTGGCTGCCATAGCCGACGATGGCGACCTTCTTCGCCTTGATCAGGCCCACATCGGCATCGGCATCATAATAAACGCGCATTGTCTTTCCCTTGGCTGGCCCTTGTATCCGCAGGGCAAATGATCAGACGGCTTCGGCGCCGCGTGCGATGGCGACCACCCCGGTGCGGGCGACCTCGACCAGGCCAACCTCGCGCATCAGCGTGATGAACTGGTTCACTTTTTCCGACGATCCCGACACTTCGAACACGAAGCTGTTGATGCTGGTGTCCACTGGCCGGGCGCGGAAGATGTCGGCCAGGCGCAGCGCCTCGACGCGCTTCTCGCCGGCACCGGCGACCTTCACCAGGGCCATTTCGCGCTCGACGTGCGGGCCCCAGTCGGTGAGATCGACCACGCGGTGCACCGGCACCAGCCGATCCAGTTGCGCCATGATCTGGTCGATCACCGGCGGCGGGCCGTTGGTGACAACGGTGATGCGCGACACGGCGTGATCGTCGGACACATCGGCCACCGTCAGGCTCTCGATATTGTAGCCGCGCGCCGAAAACAGGCCGACGATGCGGGCCAGCACACCGGCTTCGTTGTCGACAAGGATGGACAGCGTGTGCCGTTCGGACGGAAGATGCTTCATCAGACCAGCGCCTTCGCGTCATCGTCCGCCGGGCCGACTTCGTCGGCGGCAGACAGGATCATGTCGGTGTGCGCCGCGCCCGAAGGGATCATCGGGAAGCAATTGGCAAGTTTGGCGACACGGCAATCCACCACCACCGGGCCAGGGTGATCCATCATGGCCTGGATGCCGGCATCAAGATCGTGCGGCCCTTCGATGACAATGCCCTTCCAGCCATAGGCTTCCGCCAGCTTCACGAAATCGGGCAGGCTGTCAGAATAGCTTTCGCTGTACCGGCCGCCGTGGTTCAGCTCCTGCCACTGGCGGACCATGCCCATATATTCGTTGTTGATGATGAAGATCTTCACTGGCAGGCGATATTGCATCGCGGTGCCCAGTTCCTGAATGTTCATCTGGATGCTGGCTTCGCCGGCAATGTCGATCACCAGCGCACCGGGGAACGCCAGCTGCGCGCCGATGGCGGCCGGCAGGCCATAGCCCATGGTCCCGAGCCCGCCCGAGGTCAGCCACTTGTTCGGATCGTGGAAGCCGAAATGCTGCGCCGCCCACATCTGGTGCTGGCCCACCTCGGTGGAGATGATCGGCTTTTTCGCCTTTGTCATCTCATACAGGCGCTGGATGGCCTTCTGCGGCAACAGCGACTCGCCCTTCTGTTCGAACCCGAACGAATTGCGGCTGCGCCAGCCGGCGATCTGGCCCCACCAGGCCTTCTGATCGGTCGTCTTGTGGCCTCGGGCGCGCCACACTTTCAGCATGTCTTCCATCACGCTGCCGACATCGCCCTGGATGGTGAGATCGACACGCACCGTCTTGTTGAAGCTGGAGCGGTCGATATCGACATGGATCTTGCGGCTGCCCGGGCTGAACGCATCCAGCCGCCCTGTCACGCGATCGTCAAAGCGCGCGCCCAGGCACAGCATCAGGTCGCACTTGTTCATCGCCATGTTGGCTTCGTAACTGCCGTGCATCCCCAGCATGCCAAGGAACTGCGGGTGATCGTCGGGCAGTGCGCCGAGGCCCATCAGGGTGGAGGTGACAGGCGCGCCGGTCACCTTGGCGAGTTCGCGCAGCAACTGGCTCGCCACCGGGCCGCTGTTGATGATGCCGCCGCCAGTATAGAGAATGGGACGTTCGGCGGCCGCCAGCATGTCCACCGCCGCCTCGATCGCGGCGAGGTCGCCCTTCACCTGCGGCTTGTAGGTCTTGTGACTGATCACGCCCGGCTTGTCATAGCGGGCCTTCATGATCTGCACGTCTTTCGGAATGTCGATCACCACCGGGCCGGGACGGCCGCTGCGGGCGATGTAGAACGCCTCGTGCAGCACCGGGCCCAGCTTCGCCGTCTCCTTCACCAGGTAGTTATGCTTGGAACAGTGGCGGGTGATGCCGACCGTATCGCATTCCTGAAAGGCATCGGTGCCGATCAGATGCGTCGGCACCTGGCCGGTGAGCACCACCAGCGGAATCGAATCCATCAGCGCGTCGGTGATGCCGGTGACGGCATTGGTCGCGCCCGGGCCGGAGGTGACGAGCACCACGCCGACCTTGCCACTGGCGCGGGCATAGCCTTCGGCGGCGTGGACGGCGGCCTGTTCGTGGCGCACGAGGATGTGGCGGATACGGTTCTGCTGGAACAGCGCATCGTAAATCGGCAGCACGGCACCGCCGGGATAGCCGAACACGACCTCCACACCGAGGTCGGTCAGGGCCTGCACAACGATTTCGGCGCCGGTCTGTTCCGTGCCCATGTTTCCGAATCCCACAATATGCCAAGCTGGGCTGGCCGCAAAACGGCGGCCCGCTGCTGTTATGGGAAGCAAAATGGCAGGTCAAGCCTTATTCGCGTAATTTTCGTGCGCGAAAATGCCTTCAAGAAACAACTTCTGGCAAGCCTGATTTGCGTCGGCGCAGGGCGAAGGCCAGCACGACAATGCCGGCGATCCCTGCCACAAGGGGGCGGGCATCACGCGATGCGGCATCTTGGGATGCGGTAGCAGCGGGAGGCGGCGAATTCGCCACCTGCATGGCAGCAGCGGCCGGCCCGGCGGACAGCAGCGCTGCGACAACAAGACCAAACCGAATCGACACGGATCACACCCCCATTACCAACCGGCCTTTCCTGCCCCACCTGCGTGACTGCTGCGTGACTTTTTCGCGCGATGGATTTGAAATCTGCTGCACTACCGCTGCGTCAGCCCGGCGTGACGCGCGGCCAGTCACCAAACTGGTTGCGTGCCCAGGTCTGCTGGCGCTTCTGATATTGTCGGGTGGCGACCAGCGCCGCGGCCATCGCTTCATCAAGGCTGAGCGTGCCATCCAGATGCGCTGCCAGCTGCGGCACCGCAAGCGCCTTCATCACCGGCACGTCGGGTGGCAGCCGCAAGGCCAGCAGCGCGGCCACTTCCTCCAGCGCGCGGTCGGCCAGCATTGCAGCCAGCCGCGTTTCGGCCCGGGCGTTCAGTTCCGCGCGGGGTCGGTCGACGACAAATCCCTGGACGGCTGCCGCGCCGATGCCGCCTTCGCGCCGCTGTTGCCAGTGTCCCAGCGGCTGGCCAGTGGCGCGCACCACTTCCAGCGCGCGCAGGGTGCGCTGGCGATCGGCCGGCATCAGTCGCGCGGCTGAGGCCGGGTCTTCCCGCTCCAGCGCCGCCCGCGCCGCTGCCGTTTCGAGGGCGCGGACCCCGGCGCGGACATCATCAGGGATAGCCGGCACCGGGGCCAGCCCGTTGATCAGCGCAGACAGATACAGGCCGGTGCCGCCGACAATGATCGAATGCCGGCCTTCGCTGCGCGTCTTCGCCACCTCGGCCAGCGCCAGTTCCACCCACCGCGCCGCCGAACAGACGTCGTCACCGGCCAGCACGCCATAAAGACGGTGCGGCACCAATGCCTCATCCTCCGGCGTTGGCCGCGCCGAGATGATGGCGAGATCGCGATACAGCTGGCTGGCATCGGCATTGATGATGGTGCCGCCAACACGCTGCGCCAGCGCCATGGCCAGTGCAGACTTGCCGCCGGCGGTCGGCCCTGTCAGGACGGTGATCCGTTCCGGATCGAGGTTCATGTCAGACGCGCTCATCATCACCCTGGTTGCCGAAGGCGCCTTGTCGCCCGGCGATGTGTCGGCGGCAAGCGATGTCGTTCGCGGCGTTGGCGGCGCGATTGTCGCGCAAAGCTGGCTGGAGGCGGGCGATGCCTTCGATATCCTGGCCCGCGGCGACGCCCCTGCCATTCGCACCGCGCTGGAAGAGGCGCTGCCCACGCTGGATATCATCGTTCAGCGCGGTGATACCCCGCGCCGCAAGTCGTTGATCGTCGCCGACATGGATTCGACCATGATCGCCTGCGAATGCATCGACGAACTGGCCGATTATGCCGGCGTGAAGGCCGAGGTTGCGGCGGTGACGGAAGCGGCGATGCGCGGCGAGCTGGATTTCGTCGGCGCACTGAAGGCCCGCGTCGCGCTGCTGAACGGCCTGCCCATCGGCACGCTGGATCGCTGCCTCGCCGAACGGGTTCGTCTCAACCCCGGTGCCCGCACGCTGGTGCAGACGATGGTGGCAAGCGGTGCGCGTTCGCTGCTGGTGTCGGGTGGCTTCATGCATTTTGCTGTTCCCGTTGCACGGCAGATCGGTTTTGCCCGCGTTGTCGCCAACCGGCTCGACCATGATGGCAACACACTGGCCGGCACGGTGAGCGAACCCATCGTCGATGCCGCCGCCAAGAAAGCGCTGATCGAGGCCGACGGCACGCCGCTGGGTGCCGCACTGGCGGTGGGCGACGGCGCCAACGATATTCCGATGATCCAGGCCGCGATGGCGGCCGGCGGGCTGGGCGTCGCCTATCACGCCAAGCCGAAAACCGCTGCCGCTGCGCAAGCCCAGATCAGGCACGGTGACCTGACCGTGCTGCTGCGGGCGCAGGGCTATCGCCGCGCCGACTGGTCCGCTTAGGCTGGAAAGAACCGTGCCATCACCCAGCCGGTGATCGCCGTTCCCGCTGCGGCGGTGCCGCCGGTCAGCACCGTTCCCCAGATCAGATCCAGCACCGTCACCTTCAGGCTCCACACCTTCAGCGTGGCATAGTTGGTGAAATCATAGGTGGCATAGCACAGGAAGCCGAGCACGGCCCCCTGCAGCGCCGCCCTGGCGACGTCTCCCGCAGCCAGCCCCGGCAACACGGCAAAATAGAGAATCCCACCGATATAGATGGCATAGAAGATCATCGCCGGTGCCAGCCGGAAACCATTTTCCATCATCACCGGGCCGATTTCGGGCTTGTAGAGGCGCGGGGCCATGTTGATCAGCCAGACACTGTCGATGGCGGCAAACGCGACCAGGGTGGCCAGATAGGCGACGATGAATTTTGTCATGGTGCGCGTCATAATCGCAAACGCGGCGTTTGACAGGCCCCCATGCCATCCGCGATGCTGTGTCGCTGCAGGGGTAGTGACGATTGCGCGCAAGCGCCGGTTCGGGGGATTGCATGTCTGCAAATGGCAAAGGCTGGCTGTCGGGCCTGCTCGAACGGCTGTTGCTGGGCTTTTATCGGCTGCGGGGCTGGCAATCGGTGGCAATGCGGCCCATCCCGAAAAAGGCGGTGATCATCGCCGCGCCACACACGTCCAACTGGGACTTCATCTACTATATCGGGTTGACCCGCGATCTCGGCATCGAAACCAGCTTCATGGCCAAGAAGGAGCTGTTCCAGTGGCCGCTTGGCAAGTTCATGCGCGACATGGGCGGCGTCGAGGTCAACCGGCAGAAGGGCGGCAATTACGTCCAGTCGATGATCGACGAGTTCAATTCCCGCGATGAATTCCTGCTGACCATTGCCCCCGAAGGCACCCGCAGCGCCGTTGGCCAGTGGAAGACCGGCTTCTATCACATCGCGGTTGGCGCCAAGGTGCCGCTGATCGTCGGCATGATGGATTATGCCAAGAAGACCGGCGGACTGGCGCTGGCCTTCATGCCCACTGGCGACTACGCGGCCGACATGGCGAAGGTGGAGGAATTCTATCGCTCCACCACGCCGAAGCACCCATCGAAAACAATGACATCCATCGTCGATGCCAGCGTGCAACCGTTTGACAAAGCCGCCTGAAGACGTCGCCATGCTGATCAACCTGAGTATCACCCTTGCCGCCGTTGTCGGCCTGATGCTGCTGTGCTGGCGTTACAGTGTCGCCATCCGCGATGTGTCGTTCATCGATGCCATCTGGGCCTATGGCATGGTCTATGCCGTGGTGCTGGCGGCGCTGTTGAAGGGCGGGCCAGCCGGGCCGGCCGGCTGGGCGCTGATCGGGCTGACCACACTGTGGGGCCTGCGACTTGGCACGCACCTGATCGCCCGCTGGCGCCGGCTGGGCCGCGATCCGCGTTATGAACGCATCCTTGGCAATGCCATCGAAAAGCAGGGCATGAGCTTTGCCAAGGCCGCCTGGTGGCGGGCCTTTGGCATGCAGGGGCCGCTGTTGTGGGGCGTATCCATGTGCGCCCAGGCCGGCGTGCTGGCCGATGCCGGCGCACCGCTGTCCCCGCTCGGACTGGCCGGGATCGCCATTGCCCTGACCGGCATCCTGTTTGAAACCATTGGCGACGCCCAGCTCGAAGCCTTCCGTGCCGATCCGGCCAACAAGGGGCGCGTGCTGGATACCGGCCTGTGGCGCTACACCCGCCACCCCAACTATTTCGGCGATTTTGCCTGCTGGTGGGGCATCTTCCTGGTCGCAATCGCCGCGGGCGCACCGTTCTGGACAATCATTGGCCCGCTGTTCCTGACGTTCACCCTCACCCGCTGGTCGGGCGCGCCAATGCTGGAGCACAGCCTGAAAAAGCACCGCCCCGGATACGAGGACTATATCCGCCGCACGTCGGGCTTCTTCCCGTTGCCGCCCAAGCGCGCCTGATCGCGAAACCCGCCCTGCAGGTTACAAACGTGACAATTTCCGCTCATGCGCGAGAGGTGTCACCGGCCGTGTCAAGGAGCGCGGGCCCGGCGGCTATGCCCGCACGGCCCGATGCAACAGCATGACATGGAATGGCCCGTGCAGGACAGGCGGGCTCAGCGCGCCCGGGCGCGGTCGAACAGCCACACCCTGACGGCGCTCGACAGGTTGGTGGTGCGGGCCTCGTCGATTTCGGCAACAAGGCCTGCGAGCGACTTGCCTTCCTCGCGCGCGGCGTCGTTCAGGGCCTGCCAGAACACCGGCTCAAGGGTCAGGCTGGTGGCATGGCCCTGGATGGTGAGGGAGTATTTGCGGGGGCTCATTCTGTCTTGAAAGGCGCCGTCCGCGGCAAAGCCGCGGATTCGTCAGACCGGCGCGCCGGGCGCGCGGACACGCGCGCTCGCGGCACGCCGCGGCGCATCAATACATATGCTGCCCGCCATTCACCGACATCGTCGATCCGGTGATGAAGCCGGCATCTTCCGACACAAGAAACGCCACCGCGCGGGCGATTTCGTGGGCCTGGCCCAGCCGGCCGACCGGGATCTTGGCAACGATCTTGGCCAGCACGTCGGGCGGCACCGCTGCCACCATGTCGGTATCGATATAACCCGGCGCGATGGCGTTGGCGGTGATGCCGAATTTCGCGCCTTCCTGCGCCAGCGCCTTGGTGAAGCCGTGGATGCCGGACTTCGCCGCGGCATAGTTGACTTGGCCATATTGCCCGGCCTGGCCGTTGATCGAACCGATCTGCACGAACCGGCCCCAGCCGCGCTCCTTCATGCCCGCAAATGTCGCCTTGGCCATGTTGAAGCAGCCGCCCAGGTTGACGCGGATCACCTCATCCCACGCCTCCCAGCTCATTTTCATAAGGGTGCCGTCGCGGGTGATGCCGGCGTTGTTGACGACGATATCGATGGGGCCAAGCTCGGCCGCGACAGCCGCGCAGCCGTCAAGGCAGGCCTGGTGATCGGCAACGTTCCACTTGTAGCTCTTGATGCCGGTGCGATCGGTGAAGGCGCGGGCCTTGTCGTCACTGCCGCCATAATTGGCCGCCACCGTGATGCCCATGTCATGCAAGGCAAGGCTGATCGCCTCACCGATGCCGCGCGTGCCACCCGTCACCACTGCCACCCGTGCCATCCCAGCCTCCCTTTTCCTCTCCGCCCCTGCTGGCGGTGTTGGCCAGCACAATGTGCCGGATTCGGGGGATGTTCAACTGGCGGACAATCAAATCCAGCCGGCCAATTCGCGGCGTACCAGGGTTTCGATCATGTCCATGCCAACATCACTGGCATTCAGGCAGGGCAGATAGGCAAAATCGGTGCCGCCAGCTTCAAGGAATTCGTCGCGGCCTTCCATCGCGACTTCTTCCAGCGTTTCGAGACAATCGGCGGCAAAGCCCGGCGATACGACGGCGATCTTGGTGATGCCCTCCTTGGGCAGGCCGATCAGCGTGTCGTCTGTATAGGGCTTCAGCCATTCGGCGCGGCCAAAGCGCGACTGGAAGGTGACGCGCACCGGCAGGCCCAACGCCTCTTGCAGCAGGCGGCCGGTCTTGCGGCACTGGCAGTGATAGGGATCGCCAGCCTCCAGCGTGCGAAGCGGCATGCCGTGGAAACTGGTGACGATCAGTTCCGGCACGAAATCCAGCGCCGCCAGCCCGTCGCGGATCGATTGCGCCACCGCCGCGATGTGATCGGGATTGTCGTAATAGGGCGGCAGCGTCCGCAGCGCCGGCTGCCAGCGCATCGCCATCAGGGCGCGCGCCGCATCATCGACCACGGTGGCGTTGGTGGCAGCCGAATATTGCGGATAGAGCGGGGCGAGCAGGATGCGGTCGCAGCCGGCCTTCATCATCGCTTCCAGCCGCTCCCCGATGCTGCGGGTGCCATAGCGCATCGCCCAATCGACCATCACGCCGTCGCCCATGCGGGTCTGCAACGCTTCGGCCTGCTGGCGGGTGTAGACCGTGAGCGGCGAGCCTTCCGGCAGCCAGACCTTGGCATAATTGGCCGCCGTGGTGCGCGGCCGGATGTTGAGAATGAGCAGGTTGAGGATCGGCTGCCAGAGGAATTGCGGGATTTCGATGACCCGCGGATCCGACAGGAATTCCCGCAGGAACCGCTTTACCGACGGCACATCCGGCGCATCGGGCGATCCCAGATTGACCAGCAGCACGCCAATGCGCCCGACCTTCACGGGCACGTGATCGGCCGGCGCAGCCACCGGCGGCAGGGTGAGCGTGCCGATCATGCCGCGCCCACGAAAGGCAGGTTGCGCCAGCGCTTGCCGGTCGCAGCAAACAGGGCATTGGCGACAGCCGGCGCGATCGGCGGCGTGCCGGGCTCCCCGATGCCGCCGGGGGCGGCATCGGATGCGACGATGCGGGTTTCGATCTGGGGGCAATCAGCCATGGTGATCAGCGGATAGGCGTGAAAATTCGTCTGCACCACCGCACCACGATCAAAATCGATGCGGCCAAAAAGCGCGGCGGACAGGCCATAGACGATGCCGCCTTCGATCTGGGCCGCCACCGTATCAGGGTTGATCACCCGCCCGCAATCGACCGCGGCCCACACCTGGCGCACGCGCGGCGGCTTGGCGGGCGCCACCTCCACCTCGGCAATCTGGGCGATGATGCTGCCAAAACTTTCGACCATGGCCAGCCCGCGCCCCACCACCGGGCTGCCCGGCTCCGGTTCGTCGCGGCCCAGCGGCCCGCCCATTTCCATCACCGCCTGGATGACGGCGGCATGGCGCGGCCTGTCCTGCAAGAGGGCCAGCCGGAAGGCGGCGGGATCGACCCTGGCGGCAAAGGCCAGTTCATCCACGAAGGATTCGACGATGAAGCCGGTGAAGCTGTGGCCAACACTGCGCCAGAAGCCGAGCGGCACCGCCATGTCGACCAGCAGATGCTGCACGCGGGCGGCATCCAGCGCATAGGGCAGATCGACCGCGCCTTCGATGGCGGCAGCACCGGCACTGGGGCTGGCCATCAGGCTGGAGACGTTGCGACCGATGAAGGCCGCGCCGACATCGGGCACGGCAATCGCCGCATTCCAGCCGGTGATGGCGGTGGGGGTCGCCTTCCCGTGCAGGCGGGCGGCGACAGCGGGGCGATACATGTCGTGGCCGAAATCTTCCTCCCGGCTCCAGATCAGCTGGACCGGACGGCCGGCGGCGCGGGCGATCAGCGCCGCCTGGGCGCAGGCGTCGCCTTCCACCTTACGACCAAAACCGCCGCCGATCAGCGTCGGGTGGATGACGACGTCATTCACATCGATATCGAGCGCGCGGGCGACAGCGCGGGCGGCGAGGCTGGCGCTTTGGGTGGGGGCCCAGAGTTCCGCGCGTCCATCGGCAACACGCGCGGTCGCCGTCATCGGCTCGAGGCACGCATGGGCGAGGAAGGGCAGGCTGTAATCCGCCGTGATCGCGCCTGTCGCCAATGCGGCTTCAACATCGCCATCATCGCGCACCAGCTTGCCGATGCTGCCGGTCGGCCCGAATGCCTTGCCATCATCGGTCAAGGCACCGCGCAGGGCAGCGATCTGCCATGGGCCGGGCGGTTCGGCGGCAGCCTGCCACTTGATCGGCAACGACGTGACGGCCTTGTTGGCGGCGAACCAGTTCTCTGCAACGCACGCGACGAAGCCCGCATCCTGCACCAGCGTGACCCCGGCCGGCAGCGCCACCTTGCCAAGGGGAGCCGCCGTTGCGCCCAAAGGACCCTGCGCGATCGCGGCATAGGCCATGCCCGGCAGGCGCACATCGATCCCAAAGCGCGCCGAGCCATCGACCTTGGCCGGAATGTCGAGCCGCATGACCGGCTGGCCGGCGAGACGGCGGGTCGGACGCAGGGCCGGTTCTTCCGGAGCGTCGTCGGGATCAAGATCGGCGATGACGGCATGGAACGGCAGCCGGTTGGCCTTGTAGGTGACAAAACCTGCTGCCGTGTCGCATTCGGCCCAATCGACCTGCCAGCGTCGGGCAGCCGCCTTCACCAGCATTTCGCGGGCGGCGGCGCCGGCGGCGCGCAGCGGCATTTCCCAGGCGCGCACGCTGTTGGACCCGCCGGTGATCTGGAAATCGAAAAAGCGCGCCACCCGCTGACCGGCACCCAGGATCAGGCTCCGCATCGGTTCGGATGCATCCCTGGCGGCATCCAGCGTCAGGCCGGGATTGGCGTAATCGGGGCCAAGCGGCGCCGGCTCGACACCCACGGTCTGCCAGTCGGCACCAAGCTCATCAGCGACGATCTGCGCCAGCGCCGACCAGATCCCCTGCCCCATTTCCGCCTGCGCCACCGCGACGACCACGCGGCCATCGGCGCCGATCTTGAGATAGGCGTTGACCAGCGTTTCGTTTGGCCCCGCCGCCCAGTTGACGTTGCGCGCACGCGGCCACACCGCCCAGCCGATGGCCAGGCCGGTGCCAGCCACCGCGGCGATCAGCAGGTTGCGGCGGGTGAGGCCGGGGCGTTGGGCAGCGCGCTTGATCAGGCCAGCTGCCCCATCAGATGCTCGGCCGACGACACGCCGAACGCGCCGGGCGGTTCGATGTTCAGCTCGGCAACCTTGCCGTCCTTGACGATCATCGAAAACCGCTGACCGCGAACGCCCATGCCATAGGCGCTGCCATCAAAGGTGAGGCCGAGAGCCTTGGAAAAATCGGCATTGCCGTCGGCGATCATCGTCACCTTGCCTGTCGCATTGGCCGACTCGCCCCAGGCCTTCATCACAAAGGCATCGTTGACGGACACACAGACGACTTCATCAACGCCCCTGGCCTTCATCGCTTCGGCGTTGTCGACAAAGCCCGGCAGGTGGCGCGCGGAACAGGTGGGCGTAAAGGCGCCGGGCACGGAAAACAGCGCGACCGTGCGGCCGCCGAACAGTTCGGCGGTGGTGACGGGCGCCGGGCCATCGGCCGTCGCCTTGACCAGGGTCATTTCGGGAATCGAATCGCCAACAGAGATCGTCATGGGTGTGTCTCCAGTTTGCAAAATGGCTTGGCTTCCCTAGCCTTGGGGCCAACGCACGTCCAGCGCAGCGGAGCTGCAACATTGTCTGGCACCGGCTCTGCGCGTATGCTCGGGCTGGTGGAGACGCCCCCCTTCCTGTCTGGCCAGTTGCTGCTGTCGATGCCCGGCATCGGCGATGATCGCTTTGATCGCGCCGTGATTGCCATGTGCCTGCACGATGATGGCGGCGCGCTGGGCCTGATGGTGAACCGCCCGCACGGCCAGATCCGCCTGCACGCGCTGCTGGAGCAGTTGGGTATCGCGCCGGGCGAGGCGCCGGACGCAGCGGTGCTGGAAGGCGGCCCGGTCGAGCCGGGGCGCGGCTTCGTGCTGCACGAGGCCGATTATGCCGCCGCCGGCACGATCCGCGTGGGTGATGCCTGGGCCTTCACCTCCACGCTCGACATCCTGCAGGCGATTGCCCGCGGCGACGGCCCGAAGCGCTGGCTGGTGGCGCTGGGCTATGCCGGCTGGGGCGCCGGCCAGCTTGAAGGCGAAATGCAGCAGCACGGCTGGCACATCGCGCCGGGCGACGGCGCGACGGTGTGGGATACGGCGATCGAGAAACGCTGGGCACGGGCGTTTGCCCTGACCGGGGTGGCCGTGGCCAACCTGTCAGCGACGCCGGGCCGGGCCTGACGCCCGTTCAGCCCATGATGAACGCGTTCAGCTTGTTGCCATCCGGATCTCGGAAATAGCCGGCATAAAAGCCGCTGTCGCCGCGTGGACCGGGGGGGCCTTCGCAGGTGCCGCCGTGCGCGAGCGCGACGGCATGGAGGCGATCGACCTGCGCGCGGTCCTTCGCTTCAAAGGCGACCATCACGCCGTTGCCTACCGTCGCCGCATTCCCGTCGAAGGGCCTGGTGGCGGCGATGCCCGCTGCGCCGCCGGGCGTGCCCCAGGCGATGAAATTGTCGAACTCCATCATCCGCCCGGTGCCCATTTCGGCAGCGATGGCATCATAGAACGCCGCCGCGCGGGCGAGATCGTTGGTGCCGACCGTCACGTAACCGATCATGTTTGTCCTCCCTTGTGTGTTGCGAACGTAACAGGAACAAATGCGAGTCGGCAAGGCGGATTCGCTGGCAGGGCTTGCGCCGCTGCGGGTGACCGGGTAATGCGCGCCCTTCGCATGAACCGGACGGCCTGGCCACAAGGGCTGCCATGGCCGTTTTTGATGCGTCTTTATAAGGAGACCGAAATGCCCAAGATGAAGACCAAGAGCGGGGTCAAGAAGCGCTTCAAGATCACCGCCACCGGCAAGGTGAAGCATGGCGTGGCCGGCAAGCGCCACCGCCTGATCAGCCA
>JAIXPC010000009.1 GCA_027486415.1 Sphingomonadales bacterium
GCCGCAGGTTCAAATCCTGCCCCCGCAACCAATCCCAAAAAAGCCCCCGCCCTCCACAGCGGGGGCTTTTTGCCGTCAGACCAAACCATAACCACCCCACATACGCCCAACACCCAGGGAGCAAAGCATTGCGCGCCCGCCTGGTGCAGATCATCCGGCAACCGCAGTCCGGCCCGGCCTGACGCTGGCGGCAGGCCCGCCGAGCCAGTCGCAGATGGCATCGGCAGCTGATGCAGCGCCGTCAGTGGCGCGGACGCTGTCGGCGAGAGGCGCGATGCCGGTGCCAGGATCAGCCAGCAGCCGCGCCAGCGCGGCCGGGGCATCGCCGCCGTGGAAGCGGTGGGCCGGCAGGCTGTGGCCAAGGCCAAGGCGCGTCAGGCGCGCGGCGTTGTCGAACTGATCGCCAAGATGCGGGATGAGCAGCTGCGCCTTGCCGGCAGCCAGCGCCTGGGCAACGGTGCCGATGCCGCCGTGATGGACAATGGCCGCAGCGTGCGGGAACAGCGCAGCATAATCGGCGTGGGGGCGGCGAATGACGTCGCGGTGGCGCTTGTCCGGCCCGGGCGCGATCAAGACGGCTCGCCGGCCGAGCGCACGCGCCGCCGCCAACGCCGTCGCCGGGAAATCGCCGGGCGAGGCACCGGCAAGGCTGCCCAGCGTGAACACGATGGGCGGCGGCCCGTGCGCCAGAAAATCGGCCAGATCGGGATCGATCGCACCGGTGACGCCGCGCACGAACCCGGTGGCGTGCAGTCCGCGCCGTTCCGGGCCGCCGAACCAGCTGGGATAGAGCGCCAGCGCGGGTGTGGCCGGCAGCTGGAAGAGTGGCGCAGCCCGGATCCGGGCGAGGCCGTGCGCCGCCCGCACGTCATCGATGGCGCCGCCCAGCCACAGGGCCAGAAAGCGACGCACACCGTTCAGTGCCGACCGGTTCCATATGTGCGCGAACCGGCCTCGCCGGTGCAGCAGGGGCCACAGGCTGGGGCTGACCGGAGGATCGTCGGGCTGCGGGAGCGCGAAGGGCTGCAGCACGGCAGGGATCAGCCGTGCGCCGTGCTTTTCGGCGATGATCGGCGCGGCCAGCACGAATGGGGAGGCAATGATGGCGTCCGCGCCGGTGGCTACGGCGTCCAGGCGCCGGGCATAGTTGGGCAGGGTGTCGATCAGGATGCGCCTGACGGTGACGAGCTGCGATTGCGGCAGGCGCTGTGCCTGTGTGGCGGTGGGTAGGCCGGCGCTGACTGGAAGTGCTGCCACGGCGTCTAGGCCGGCAGCGGTGGCCAGCGGCACCTGCGCCGCCGGCACCACCATCACCACCGATGCGCCGCGCCGTTGCAGCGCCTGGCCGATGAACAGGAAGGGATTGAGATCGCCCAGCGAGCCGATGGTGGCAATGATGATGCGGGCCGCCATCGCGATCGGGCGGGTGTTCAGAAACCGAAGCGGATGCCGGCTTCGACCGCGTGCATCTTCAGGCCTTCGATCCGCACCGATCCGAATTGCGGAATGTCGTTCACGGTCACGCCGGGCGTGGCGAAATAGCGATAGCCGACGGTGAGCGCGCTGGTGTCTGACAGCGCCACGCCGACGCCGGCCATCAGCTGCCAGGCAAAGCCGGTGCGGCTGCCGCTGACCGGGCCGAAGCTGGTGACGGGGCCTCCAAAGGGCAAGCCGACACCGGCCACATCACTGGCACGGAAGCGGGCGATGCCCACGCCGCCGCCGACATAGGGCTTGATCGGGCCAAGATTGAGCGCGGGATCGAAATAGGCGTTGACCATGGCGCTGAGTGCCGAGGCATGGCCGGTGCCGGGCAGGGTGAGGCCGAAACCGCGCGCGCCGCCGACATCATTGCGGCGATAGCTGGCCTCCACCTCCGCCCGCAGCGGACCAAAGCCGGAGCCGACCGCACCGATAATGGCATAGCCATTCTTGAGATCGCCACTGATGCCGGTATCGGTCTGGAGGTCGCGCGGCATGGTCAGGCCGCCGCTGATCGACACATAGGACGCGGATTGTGCCGCAGCCGGAGCGCTGCCGATCAGGGCAATGATCAGAAACGGCAATGAAGCCAGCGCTTTGTTGAACGTCATCCCATGTCCCGTCACGGCAGATTGTCAGGTCTGCCCGTAACGGGGCGATGGTGGGATTGTTCCGGCGGCGCGTCAGGGCGCCGGTGGCGGCGGGATGATGGCGCGCAGATCGATCCACGGCGACGGATTGCGCTGCGCCTTGGCTTTGCCGAAGGCGCGCAGGCAGGCCATGAAAGCCGGGTTGAAGAAGCGTTCCTTGCCCTTGATGCATTGCTGCGGCGTACCGTCCGTCGCCGTCCAGCGGTTGTAGCCGTCGGCGGTGGCAAGATGGATGGCGCCTTGCGGGTGGAACAGTCGCAGCGATGCGATCGAGCCGACCTCCACCTGGTTGACGATGATCGACTGGGTGCGAAGGGCGGCGGTGATGGCGGTGAAATCTGTGTTCACATCCTCGTCATTGCCCGGCACGCCGCCTTTGCCCAGCAGTTGGGTCGGTCCGTTGCGGATGACATAGAGCGTGGCCGGCGGCGCACTGTCCACCGCGGCCGCGCGGGCGGCGGCTTCGGCGACGCTGGCCAGGAACACCGATTGGCGCACGCCGCCATCATAATAGACCTTGTTACCGATGCGGACGGGCTGGAAGAACAGCGGCATGCCGGCCGACGCCAGCGCCGCCCCGGTGATGCAGTCGCGGGCGACGCGATTGGCCTCGGTTCGCGCCGGGGTGCGGGGGGCGGTGGCGGCGGCGTGGCGGGCCATGCTGTTGATATCGGCCACCATGAAGCGGCCGCTTTCGGCCTCCACGAAACCGATCAGCACCTGGCGCGGGGTGACCGCCAGCGCATCGATCATCGGGCAGCCCCGGGCCGGATCGCCGCCGGTGCACAATGCGCCTTCGATGGCGCTGCGCAGCGGGCTGATGCCAGCCATCGAGCCGGTGATGGCGGCCAGCGCGGCCGGGTTGGCGTTGACCAGGTCGGACTGGCTGGCCGGTGAATAGGATCGGACCAGCGCCTGATAGGCTTCTGGCGTATTGAGCGCGACGAAGATGCTTTGCAGGCCGCCGGTCGACACGCCGGTGATGATCTGCGGATCGATGGCCCGCGGCGATGATTGCAGCTGGCTGAGGAAGCCGGCGCCGAACGCACCCCACTGGCCGCCGCCCGACAGCAGCAGCGCCTGCACCGGTTTCGGCGGAGTGGCCGCGCGGGCCACAAGCCCGTTTTCAGGGGTGATGGTCGCTTCGCGTTGCGGGCGCGCGCGGCGGAAGGCTTCGGTGAGCGGATCGGATGCCGTCGGCGGCGGCGCGCGCAGGCTGTGGCTTACGATCGCATCGGTGACCTCGACCGGCGGCGGCGCATCGGACTGGATGTCACGCTCCAGCGGGGATGGCGGCAGCGCGGTAACGACCGAATCGAAGATCGGGCAGGTGAGGCTGATCGGCCCGCGCGTCGCGCAGCCTGGCAACATCACGGCCAGCGCCGCCACCAACGCCCAATCCCGCAAGGTCATCATGCCCCCCTGCCCCCTGCCGGTCATCACCGGCTTCCATCCGCCGCCAGCCTGCTTGCCATGCCAGCGCCGGGCACCATGATCCGGCACACATCGGCTTTGATCAGACACGTGTATTCCACCTTATTGTGTTTCAAAACGTGAAAGCAGCGTGAAAAACCGTCTGCGAATTGCATACTTGCGGTAATATGCCGGTCGCGGGTAACGATGGCGATCACCGGGGCAAAGCCAATGCAGTCAGGCACGTGGGGCAAATATCGATTGCGTCTGGTCGGGCCATTCCGCCTGACCGGCGGCGATGGTGCGCGCATCGAGGTGAGCAGCCGCAAGGGCCGCGCCCTGATCGCCATGCTGGCGATGTCACCGGATGGCGAACGCACCCGCGGCTGGTTGCAGGATCGGCTGTGGGGCAGCCGCCCGCCGGTGCAGGCGCAGGCCAGTCTGCGCCGCGAGCTGGCGAATCTCAGGATGGCCGTCAATCCGCCCGGCAGGCCAGCGCTGCTCAACGCCGATTATCAGCGCGCCTGGCTGGATCTTTCGCAGCTGACCGTGGATACGACGGGCGCTGGTGGCGGCGAATTTCTGGAAGGCATCGATCTGCCGGGCGAGGACGGGTTCGAGGACTGGCTGCGCGAGCAGCGCCAGGCGCTGGCCCGTGGCGGGCGCCCCGCGCCGGTCGTGCCACCGTCGCAGCCCAGCGTTGCCGAAATGCTGGGTGGGGCGCCGCCATCGATGCCGGTGCAGCCGTCGATCGCCGTGCTGCCCTTCGTCGATCTCTCCCCCGCCCGCGATCTGGGGTTCGTGGCCGACGGCGTTGCCGAGGAAGTGACGGGCGCGCTGGTGCGCTGCTCCACCCTGTTTGTGGTGGCCGCGGGTGCTGCCGATGGACCGCCGCTGGCCGGCAGCCGGCTGGCGTTGAGCCGGCAACTGGGCGTGCGTTACCTGGTGGAAGGCAGTGTGCGCGGCGATGGCGACAAGGTGCGTGCCAGCCTGCGCCTGATCGACGGGCCGGCCAACCGCCAGGTGTGGGCCGAAAGCTTTGAAGGGCCGCTGTCGGATCTGTTCGGCCTGCAGGATCATATCGCCGCCACCATCGCGCCGCTGATCGATTCGCGCGTGGAAACCAGTGAACGGCAGCGGGCGCTGGCCAATCCGGCCGGATCGGGCGATGCCTACCTGCTGTATTGGCGCGCCAACGCCCTGTTTCGCCAGTGGCAGCGCGATGGCGTGGTGGAAGCCATGGGCCTGATCGAACAATTGCTGGCGATGGAGCCGGGCAATGCCTGGGGCGCGGCGCTGGGCGCCTTTTGCCACGCGATGATGGTGGCGCAGGGCTGGACCGACGATCCCGCGCGGCACCGGGCCGAGGCCCATCGACTTTACGATCTGGCACTGCGCCACGGCGGCGATGATCCGTTCGTGCTGGGCTATGCCGCGGGCGTTCACCTCGTGCTGGGCGGCGACATGGTGGTGGCCGATCGGCTGATCGATCAGGCGCTGGCGTTGCAGCCGTCGTCGGCCTCAACCTTGTTCTGGGGCGGCTGGGTGGACGTGGCCAACAGCCGGGCCGATCGCGGCCTTGAACGCTTCCGCCTTGCGCTGCGGCTCAATCCGCGATCCGCGGTCAGGCCCTATAATTATACCGGCATGGGCCTGTGCCTGCTGGCCCGGGGCGAGATCGCCGATGCGTTGCTGCTGCTGGGGGAGGCCGTGCAGCATCTGCCCAATTACCCGACGACGCTGGCCGCCCTGTGCCTGGCGCAGGCGCTTTCGGGCAATGGCGCCGCCGCGGCCGCCACGGCGGCGCGATTGTCAGACGTGGGCGGCGTGGATGGCGCGCTGGCGATGATCCGCGATCCGCGCGCGCGGGCGATGATCACCGCCCTGATCCCGCAGGCGGCCTAGGCCAGCCCCCATTGCTCGAGCGCCGGATTGGTGATGATGGCGCGCATCGCCGGCGGCAGCAGCCGCCGCCGTGCCGCCTGCCACTGCACCCGGCCAACGCCATAATCCCGCGCCACCAGATCGGCATCGATGCCGCCCAGCTTGCCCCAGTGCATGGCATAGGGAATGCCGGCCGCATCCAGCGCCCCGCGCACCGCCCTGGCCGCCATCGGCCCCACGGGTGACAGGCTGGTGCCCAGTCCATCGAGATTGATGACCACCGTTTCGGGAAAGCGGGTGAAGGCCATGGTGCCGGCGGCATTGTCGACCGGGCGCAGCGTGAAAACGAAGTGGCGCGGCAGGCCCTTCACCGCCGTCAGCGCGGCCTGAACGGCATCGGCAATCCGGTCACGCGGGATGGCAAAGGCGGCATTGTAGAGCGGCGCCAGCGGCTTGTGCGGCCCGTTCAGCTCGCCCCACGTCCCCCAGCGCTGGCCAAACGGCGTCGGCTGGAACTGGGATCGCAGCACGGCCGGCACGTTGATGTCCTGCGGGTTCACCGAGGCTGCGGCGGCCCTCGCGTCCGTGATCGGTGCGGCCCGGCCAAGGCCGTTCAGCGGCTGGTTGAGGTGAAGATCATCGAGCGCACACGTGCCGGCCGCCTCGCACTGTTCGCGCTGGAAATAGAGCGTGTGCATTGCCGGCTGGGTGAAGGGTTCGAAGGGGTCCAGCGTCACCTCGATGAAATAGGGATCGGCATCATGGCTCTGCGTCAACGCCCGCCAGTTGCCGGCAGCGAGCTGGTCGAGCCAATCCGTGCTGATCGGGGCCAGCGCCGCCAGCACGTCGCAGATGAACAGCGGCACGGTTTCGATCACCACGGCATTGATCACGCCCATGCCGCCCAGATGGATCAGCGCCGCATCGAACAGGCGGTCATCGCGCAGCACTCGCGCGCCCAGCTGCCGGGCAAAGCCATCGGCCATCACCGGCTGGCTGCGCCGTTCCAGCCACCAGCTCACGCCCGGCCCGGCCACGATGTGCAGGGCGCGAACATGGTTCTGAAAGCCCCCGGCCCGGTGCGCGCCGCCATGTACGCCGGTGCCGATCGCGCCGGCCACCGTCTGGCCATCGTGCGATCCCGATGTGCGGATCGATCGGCCGCGCGCCGCCAGCGCCCGGTTCAGCTGGCCGATGCGGGTGCCGCCCCAGACCAGCGCCAGGCATTCCGGATTGGGGATGCGCGCCTGTTCGGGGGCGACAGGCCACACCAGCCCGTCATCGCTGCACGGCCCGCCATCATTCACCCTGACGCCCAGGATGCAGCCATCGCCGGCCACCAGATCGGTGAACGACCAGGCCGAACCCATCGGGTTGACCGTGTGGCCGGCCAGCCGGGAACGGCCCAGCATCTGCGCCGTGGCGTTGGCAATCTGCACCAGCGTGGAGACAGGCTGACCCTGCGGCGTGTCAAAGCGCACGTCACATTTCTGGGCGACGCGGTGATTGACGCTTTCGTGGTAGTTCTTCCACTGTTGCGCGCCGCGTTCGATGATGTGTGCCATGGAAAAGCCCCCATCCATGTGAAATGGAGGCACACATTATATGCAGTTTGATTGCAGACAAGGCTGAATGTTTCAGCCGAACGAAAGGGCCTTTACCGATCAGGCCAGCAGTTCCACATCCCAATACAGGTAATCGCGCCAGGTTTCGTGACAATAATGCGGCGGGAAAGCGCGTCCATGGGCCTGCAGTTCGTGGGTGGACGGCTGGCCCGGCCGCGACAGCAGGTGCATATGGGCCTCGGCCGGGGTGCGGCCGCCCTTTTTCAGATTGCAGGGCGCACAGGCGGTGGTGACATTTTCCCACGTGGTGCGTCCGCCATAGGCCCGCGGGATGACGTGATCGAAAGTCAGTTCCCCGCCCGGCACGCCGCAGTATTGGCAGGTGAAGCGATCGCGCAGGAACAGGTTGAAGCGGGTGAAGGCCGGGTGGCTGGCGGGGCGCACATATTGGCGGAGCGCGATCACCGACGGCAGCTTCATGCGGCACGATGGCGATGCGATCTCGCGGTCATATTCGGCGATGATGTCCACCCGTTCCAGAAACGCGGCCTTGATCGCCGTCTGCCACGGCCACAGCGACAGTGGGTAGTATGACAGCGGGGTATAATCGGCGTTCAGCACCAGGGCCGGGCAGGCTTCTGGCGAAATCAGGCTGCGTTCGGTGACGAATTTCTGATCGATCAACTCAGCCGTCAGCATCGGGTCCTCCCCTTGTCACCGGGGCGGCGATACGCTGACACGGGCCCAGTCGCACAAGGGTCGCCGGGCGACCCCAGGGCCGCAAGCGCGGCCGTTCCGTGATGCGCCAGCCTTTACAACAGATTGTATGTCAGGCCAATGACACCACCTGATTTCGTTGTGGATAACGTGGATAACCTGCCCCTCACCACCCGTTTTGCGCCGTCACCGACGGGGCTTCTGCACCGCGGCCATGCGCTGTCGGCGGTGCTGGCGTGGCAGCTGGCGCGGCAGACCGGCGGGCGCTTCATCGTCCGGATCGAGGATATCGACACCACGCGCTGCCGGCCGGAATTCGAGGCCGCGATTCTGGAGGACCTGGCCTGGCTTGGCCTGGATTGGGATGGCCCGCTGTGGCGGCAGAGCGAACGCGGCGCCCTCTATGCCACCGCGCTCGACCGGCTGGTGGGCATGGGTGTCGCCTATCCCTGTTTCTGCACTCGGGCAGATATTGCCGCGGCCGCCAGCGCGCCGCACGGGCCGGAGGGCGCGGTCTATCCCGGCACCTGCCGCCATCTTTCGGCCAGTCAGCGCGCCGAACGGCTGGCCAGCGAGCGCCCGGCGTGGCGATTGGACGTGGCGGCGGCGCTGGCCATCAGCGGGCCGCTGACCTGGCACGATCGCTGGGCCGGCCTGCAACAGGCGCAGCCGCTGGCCGGCGGCGATTTCGTGGTGGCGCGGCGCGATATCGGCACGGCCTATGCGCTGGCCGTGGTGGTCGACGATGCGGCGCAGGGCGTGACCGATGTGGTGCGCGGTGTGGATCTGTTCGAAGCCACTCACGGCCAGCGCCTGCTGCAGGCGCTGCTGGGCCTGCCGGAGCCTCGCTATCACCATCACGGCCTTGTGCTGGGCAGCGACGGCAAGCGCCTGGCCAAGCGCGACAAGGGCGAAACGCTGACCATGCTGCGCGCCGCCGGCACCGATCCCGCTCGGCTGCGTGCCGAATTGCTGGACTGGTGCCAGCACCCGCACTGATCCTTGCCGCCTGACGATTGTTGCAGGGTCGGCCTCGCGGGGGGAGGGCCAACCGCCGCACCCCCCCTGTGCAAGCGGGCAAAGGGTGATAGGGCAGGGACATGCAGACCCTGCTTGTCATCTTCATGGTTGCCGCTGCGATCGCCACGCTGGCCGTGCTGGCGCGCGGCATCATCATCATGGCGCGCGGCCAGGACGTGACCGGCGAGCAGTCCAACCGGATGATGAGCATGCGTGTCGGCCTGCAGGCGCTGGCCATCGTGTTCATCGTCATCCTGTTCCTGATCAACCGTCCGGGCTGATCCCGCCTCGTCTGTGGTCAGGCTCAACCGCATCTACACCCGCACTGGCGACGATGGCTCCACGGGGCTTGTCGATGGCAGCCGTGTGTCGAAGGCCAGCCACCGCCCGGTGGTGATGGGCAGCGTGGATGAAGCCAACGCCGCCATCGGCCTTGCCCGCCTGACCACCGCACCCGCAACCGATGCCATCCTGTCGCGGATCCAGAACGACCTGTTCGACCTGGGCGCCGATGTGGCGACTCCCGACGGCATCGATGGCGCCTTGCGGATCGTGCCGGCACAGGTGGCATGGCTGGAAGGCCAGATCGACGCCGCCACCGCCATGCTGGCGCCGCTCACCAGCTTCATCCTGCCGGCGGGCAGCCCGGCTGCCACCCACCTCCACCTGGCCCGCACCATCGTCCGCCGTGCCGAGCGTGATGCCGTGGCGGCCGGCGACGAGGTGTCGGCCACGGCGCGCCACTATCTCAATCGGCTTTCCGATCTGCTGTTCGTGCTGGCGCGGGTGGAAAATGCCGGCGCTGGCGGCGACGTGCTGTGGGTGCCCGGCGCCAACCGCTGAGCCTTCCCGCCGCCGGTTGACGTTAACGTAAACTTGGGCCTTGACCCTGCCGCCGCCATCGGCAATTGCTGCGTGGCACAAACAATTTGGGAAGGCCGGCCATGAAGGTGCTCGTCCCCGTCAAGCGGGTGGTGGATTACAACGTCAAGGTGCGGGTGAAGTCGGATCAGACCGGCGTCGAACTCGCCAACATCAAGATGAGCATGAACCCCTTCGACGAAATCGCCGTCGAAGAGGCGATTCGCCTCAAGGAAAAGGGCGTCGCCACGGAAGTCGTGGTCGTCTCCATCGGCGTGCAGCAGTGCACCGAGACCCTGCGCACCGCGCTCGCCATGGGTGCCGATCGCGGCATCCTGGTGCAGACCGACGTGACCACCGAATCGCTGGCCGTCGCCAAGGTGCTGGCCAGGATCGCCGAGGAAGAACAGCCTGGCCTGATCATCCTGGGCAAGCAGGCCATCGATGACGACGCCAACCAGACCGGCCAGATGCTCGCCGGCCTGCTCGGCTGGGCGCAGGGCACGTTCGCCTCCAAGGTCGATCCGCAGGGCGACACCGTGGCCGTGACCCGCGAAATCGACGGCGGCCTGGAAACCGTGGCGCTGAAGCTGCCGGCGATCGTGACGACCGATCTTCGCCTGAACGAGCCGCGCTATGCCTCGCTGCCCAACATCATGAAGGCAAAGTCGAAGCCGATCGCCAACAAGACGCCGGCCGATTACGGCGTCGACATGACCCCGCGCCTCACCACCGTGAAGGTGACCGAGCCGGCCAAGCGCCAGGCCGGCATCAAGGTCAAGTCGGTCGATGAACTGGTCGCGAAGCTGAAGGAAATGGGAGCCGTCGCATGAGCACGCTGGTTTTGGCCGAACACGACAACGCCGAGCTGAAGGACGCCACGCTGGCCGCCGTCACGGCTGCCGGCCAGCTGGGCGGCGATGTGCACGTGCTGGTTGCCGGTGCCGGTTGCGGCGCGGTTGCCGAAGCCGCCGCCAAGGTGGCGGGCGTGGCCAAGGTGCTGGTCGCCGACGATGCCGCCTATGGCGCGGCGCTGCCGGAAAATGTCGCGCCGCTCGTGGCCGGCCTGATGGGCGGCTATGACGCGTTCGTGGCGCCGGCCACCAGCCGCGGCAAGAACATCGCCCCGCGCGTGGCGGCGGCGCTGGACGTGGCGCAGATTTCGGAAATCCTGTCGGTGGAAGGGCCTGACACCTTCACCCGCCCGATCTACGCCGGCAACGCGATTGCCACCGTGAAGTCGAGCGATACCAAGAAGGTGATCACCGTGCGCGGCACCGCCTTTGCCAAAGCCGCCACCAGCGGTGGCAGCGCCGCGGTCGAAGCCGTCGCCGCTGCCGGCGCCAGCGACAAGGCGTCGTTCGTCGGTGCGGAACTGACCAAGTCGGCCCGCCCGGAACTCACCGCCGCCAAGATCATCGTGTCGGGTGGCCGTGCGCTGGGCAGCAGCGAAAAGTTCCACGAGTATATCGATCCGCTGGCCGACAAGCTGGGGGCCGCCGTTGGCGCCAGCCGCGCCGCCGTCGACGCCGGCTATGCGCCGAACGACTATCAGGTCGGCCAGACCGGCAAGATCGTCGCTCCGGAACTCTATGTCGCCGTTGGCATCTCGGGCGCGATCCAGCACCTGGCCGGCATGAAAGATTCCAAGATCATCGTCGCCATCAACAAGGACGAGGAAGCCCCGATCTTCCAGGTCGCCGATGTCGGCCTGGTGGGTGACCTGTTCACCGTGGTGCCGGAACTCGCCGGCAAGCTGTAATCAGCGATTGCCGCAGACATTCAGGGCCGCCGCTCCGGTTGGGAGCGGCGGCCCTTTTGCTGTCAGGGCTCGGGCCGGCGCGTCACTTCACGAACGCAGCCGCAATCTCCAGCTTCACCTCGTCGCCGACGATCGGCACGCCAAAGCCAAGGCCGAAGTCGCTGCGGCGGATGGTGCCGGTGGCGCGGAAGCCCACGTTCTCCTTGCCGCCCATCTGGGGCGGGGTCTTGCCGGCGCCATAGAAGGTCACATCCAGCGTGACCGGGCGGGTGACACCGTTGAAGGTGAAATCGCCGGTCAGCTTCGCGGTCTGGCCGCTGGTCACCAGCCGGGTGGAAACGAAATGGGCGTCGGCCGGAGCGGGGCCGAAGAAGTCGGGCTTGCCGCCGTCCTTGCCGGGGCGCAGCAGATGCTGGGTGAGGCCGCTGCTGGCGGTGGTCACCTTGGCGACGGGGATGGTCACGTCCACCTTGGCCGCGTTGGGGTTGTTCGGGTCCAGCGTCAGCGTGCCGGTCACGCTGCCGAAGATCCCGGTGTAGGGGCTGAAGCCCAGGTGATCGAGCGTCCAGGTGACCAGCGTATGCTCAGGGTCGGCAGTGTAGGTGCCGCCGCTGATCGCGGCCGGGTTGCGGCTGCCGGGCACCTGGGCGGCGGCGGTGGTGGCCAGCAGGGCGAGGGCAGCAAAATTCATCAGGCGCATGGGGGACACTCCTGTTTGCGGGTTGGTCAGATTTCGCCGAGCAGCGCTTCGGTTTCGCCGATGCTGGCCGGTGTGCCGACATGGAACCACAGACCGGGATGACTGATCCCGGCCATGCGGCCCTTGGCCAGCGCCTTGTTCCAGGCGCGCCACATGGTGAAGGGTTCGACGGGTTCGCCATCGAACAGGTGGCGGGCGATGATCTGGACGCCGGAATAGACGAACGGCGCCATCTTCAGGCCGCGCCGGGGCGTCAGCGTGCCGAGACCATCCATGTGGAAATCGCCGCGGCCTTCATAACCATGAGCGCGGGCCAGCGGGACAAGGAGGAGGAGCGCATCCATCGTCGCCGGGTTCCAGCGCTGGGCCAGCAGGCGCAGCGTGTCGACCGGGCCATCGATCCACATATTGTCGGCATTGATGGTGTAGAAGGCGTCGCCCCGGATCAGCGGCAGGGCGTTCACGATGCCGCCGCCGGTTTCCAGCAGCAGGGCGCGTTCGTCGCTGACCTCGATTGCGGCCGGCGATTTGCGGGCCTTCACCGCCGCTTCGATCTGATCGGCGAAATAATGCGCGTTCACCACGGCGTGCCCGATGCCGGCAGCGGCAACACCATCAAGGGCGCGATCGAGCAGGCTCTTGCCGGCAACATCGATCAGCGGCTTGGGGCGGGTGGCGGTGAGCGGGCGCATGCGCTTGCCCAGCCCTGCCGCCATCACCATCGCGGTTTCGGGCAGGGTGCAATCGATGTGCGGTTTCAGGAACAGGGGCGGGCGGATGTTGCTCATGCCGGCACCTGCACCCCCACGCGCGCGGCGGGCGGCACGTTGGCATCGAACCACGCCTTCACCGGGGCGAGGGCCGGGTGTTCGAGGTTGGCCGACACCAGTTCCCACAGGCGCGGGTGGAAGCGCGGATAGGCCGGCTTGCCGTCGCGGACATAGAGGCGGGTGAAGACGCCGAGGATCTTGATGTTCCGCTGGGCGGCGAGGATGGCGTAGGCGGTGCGGAAGGCGGCCTCGTCGATGCCGGGCCTTGCGGCGATGTAACGGGCGATCATCGCCGCTTCCAGTTCCGGCGAAACCACGCGGCGGATGTCCTGCAACAGACTGGCGAGGTCATAGGCCGGGTGGCCGGCCAGCGCGTCCTGATAGTCGAGCAGGCCAAGGCGCTTGAGGCCCGGGCGATCCAGCAGCATCAGATTGTCGGCGTGATAGTCGCGCAGCACCAGCACCGGCGGATGGGTAAACAGGGCGGGCCACAGCGGCGCCCACGCCTCGTTGTAGCCGGCGGCTTCGGCCACGCCGACGGCGGGCAGATACCAGTCGGGGAACAGCCGCGCCTCACGCAGATATTCGGCCTCGCTGTAGGGCGGTACGTCTCCCGGCGCATGATTGTGCAGTTCGGCCAGGATATCGACGGCCGCGCCATAGATCGCGGCTTCCGCGCTGGCATCGGCGGCGAGCACCGGACCCACGCGCCCATCGCCATAATCTTCGAGCAGGATCAGGCCCTTTTGCAGATCGGTGGCCAGCGGCTGCGGCGCGGAAAAACCCAATTCGTCCAGATGCTTGCCGATGGCGAGAAAGGGCCGGCTGTCTTCCTTGTCGGGCGGCGCATCCATCAGCACGGCGGTGCGGCCCTGCAATTCCACCCGGAAATAGCGGCGGAAACTGGCGTCGCCAGCGAGCGGGCGCACGGCGGCGCCGCCCCAGCCATGGGCATTGAGGAAGGCGCCGGTGCCGGGCGGCGGGATCATTTCGGCAAGTTTGCTGGCCACCTGTGTTCCCAAGCCGCAGGCGCGCGCCAAGTCAAGGTGCGCGGGGCATCGCCGCTGCCTTCCAGACGCAGCACCAGCGCGTCTTTCGGCAGCCGGCCCGCCAGCCGCTGCGGCCATTCGATCAGCAGCGCCGCATCGGTTTCGAACAGGCCAAGCGCGTCGGCTTCGGCCGGATCATCGAGGCGATAGAGATCGACGTGCCACACCGGCACCGGCAGATCGTCATAGGGCTGCACCAGCGTGAAGGTGGGCGACGGCACATCGCCCTGCCAGCCCAGCGCCCGCAGCAGCCCGCGCGCCAGTGTCGATTTGCCGGCACCCAGATCGCCTTCCAGCGCGATGATATCGCCGGGGCGGAGCACGGCGGCAAGGCTGGCTGCCACGCGCGCGGTATCGGTTTCGCTGGTGAGGTGGATCATCAGAAATCGACCGTCAGATAGGCCTGGGTCAGCCGGCCGGGGATCGGGCCATAGGCCCCCGCGCCGCGCAGGTCATAACCTTCCATGTCGAACAGGTTGGCGACCTGGACGCGCAGCAAGGCGTTGCTGTCACCCAGCTTGAAGCGATAGCGACCGCCGAGATCCACGATGGTGCGCGCCGGGATGGCGACACTGTTGCTGACGGTGGCAATCTCGCTGCTGCGGTAGGAAATGCGCGTGTCGAAAGACACGCCCGGCACGAACGGCGGTCGCCAATCGGCACTGAATTCCAGCCGCTGGCCGATGGCGCCGACCGGGCGATTGCCGATGCGCCCCGGGGCGGCACCGGGGGCGGACACCTTTGGCCACAGCCAGACACCGCCAGCCACGACGCTGAGGCTGCTGGTCAGCGGGCCAGCAATGGAGGCTTCGACGCCGCGATTGACCACCTCGCCAAGCACGTCGAAGCGGTTATTGGCGTCGAGGTTGAAATAGGGCTTGGAAATGTCGAACACGCCGGCGACCAGCCTGATCTGATCGGTGAGCGACAGGCGCAGGCCGGCATCATATTGGCGGGTGCGGATGGCCGGCAGCGCCTCGTTGCGGTTGGCGGCATTGCCCGGCGCGACGCCGCTTTCTTCCAGGCCATTGACGGTGCCGGCATAGACCACCAGCCCATCGGTGACATTGGCCGACACCGTGATGTTGTAGAGCAGCAGGCGATCCTGCGTGACCTGCAGGCCACCGCCGGGCAGATCGATCTGCTTGTGATAGTCCGTCCATTGCAGGCCGGCGGCAATTTCGCCGACACCCAGCCAGCGGCCTTCATAGGCGATGCCGCCCGTCACCTGCTTCACATCGTCGAACTGCTGCGTGCTGAACCGGAAGACCGGCCGGGGCACGCGCGACGGCGTGTCGATCTGCACCGGGCCCAGCTCGACGATATCGCTGCCGCCGAAACGGCGATCACCGCTGCGGCCGCGCACGGCGAGGTGAACGAGGTGTCGGCGCGGGCCATCGTCGATCTGGCGGGTCAGCCGCACTTCCCCACTGACGGCAGCGAAATCCAGCGGCGGATCGACGATCACACGCTGGCTGCCGGTGCGATCCGGCTGCAGGTTGCGGACGAGGTTGGTCATCTGGCCATTGCGGTTGCGCGACGACCGGAAGAGGCCGGCGCGCAGCAGCCATTGCGGCGCGACCTGCCAATCGCCCAGCAGGCCGATATTGGCGTCAAAGCCGGTGCCGGCGACCCAATCCGGCCCGAACCGCTGGCGGCGGGGCATCAGTGGCGGCAGGAACTCGGACGCCGTCTGGAAGCTGAGGCGGTGATCGTCGAGCGACTGGCGCAGCAGGCTGACGAACGGGATCAGGGTGACCCCGGCCGCGGGTTGCCAGCGCGCGATCAGCGTGCCGCCGAAGCTGTTCTCGCGCGTCTTGTCGGGGCCGTTTTCCAGCCGCACCGAAGCACCGAGGCCGAGGCTGAGCCGACTGGACACCGGCAGCACCGCATCCACCTCGCCATTGACCGTGCCCCAGGCGTCGACGGCAAAGAGTGCGCTGCCGGCTGCCGTGTCGCCGGGCCGGCGGAAGCCGAAATCGACAAGACCGGTGGGGGCGGGGAACGGGCTGCCCAGCGCCGACAGGCCGACGCGAATGGTGGTGGTGCGGCTGATGCGGGTGGAGGGCGGCACCACCGGATCGAAATAGAGGCCGTCGATCCGCACGTTGCCGGCGGCGATGGGCGAAAAGCCGCGCACGTTCATCTGGTTGTAGATGCCGATCACCTCGCGGCCCACGGTGCTGCCGAAGGCATCGCCGGCCTGTCGAACGGCGTTTTCAGTGGCGCGGCTGCCGGTGGCGGCGACATCCGGGGTGGCCGGCGGTGTCAGGTCAGGCTCGTCAGACGGCGGGGTGACGGGCGCTGCCGGCGTGCTGTCGTTGGGCGCCGGCTGGGCCGCAGTGGCGGCGGACGCCAGCAACAGGCCAGCGGCCAGGGTGAGCAGCGGAGCGGTCATGATCAGTGGGTTTGCCCGTTTGCCGGCCGACTGCAAGCGCCTGCCGGCTTACAAAAGCGCAAGGCGTTTCAGAAATCTACGGTGAGATAGGCCTGGGTGACGCGGCCGGGCAGCACCGTGTAGGCATTCGCCCCGCGCAGATCATAACCCTGCTGATCGAACAGGTTGGTGGCCTGGATACGCAGCACGGCATCGTTGCCGGCAAGCTTGAAGCGATAGCGGCCGCCCAGGTCGATGAGCGTGCGCGTCGGCACCGATACCAGGTTGTTGACCGTGGCGATTTCGGGCGAGCGGTACGACAGGCGCATGTCGAACGACAGGCCGGGGGCAAAGCCGGGGCGCCAGTCGGCCGAGACATCGACACGCTCGCTGATCGCGCCCACCGGCAGCCGGCCGACCAGCCCGCGGGTGACCGCATCGCCGGTGACTTCGGGGCGCAGCAGCACGGCGCCGGCAACGATCGAAAGTTCCTCGGTGATCGGGCCGGCGATGCTGGCTTCCACACCGCGGTTGATCACATCGCCCAGCACGTCGAAGCGGCCATTGGCATCAAGATTGAAATAGGGCTTTGACACTTCGAACAGGCCAGCCACCAGCCGCATACCGCCGCCCAGATCGATCCGCACGCCGGCATCGATCTGGCTGGTCTGGATCGCCGGCAGCGCTTCGTTGCGGTTGGCGGCGATATTGGGGGCGACGCCCGATTCCTCCAGCCCGGTGACAGCACCGCCATAGACGGTGAAGCCGGGGGCAATCTGCGCCGAAGCGGTGACATTGTAGAGCCAGGGACTGGCATCAATGCCGTTGATCGCGCCAGGGAAACCGATGCGCTTGCTGTAATCGCTCTTCTGCAGGCCCACCGACACTTCGCCAACACCGGCCCAACGCCCTTCATAGGCGATGCCGCCGGTCCACTGCCGCACATTGTCTTCCTGCTGGGGGCCAAAGTTGAGCGCGGGCGGCGGCACGTCGGGGGCCCGGGTCAGGATGTTCACCGTGCCCAGATTGACCACGGCCGACCCATCGAAGCGACGATAGGTCTGGCGGCCCCGCAGCGTCAGGTGCACCTGGTGCAGGCGCGGGCCTTCGGCGATGCGACGGGTCAGCCGCACTTCGCCGCTGGTGGCACCATTGTAGAGCGTCGGATCGCCGGTGATGCGCTGGTTGCCGGTGCCATCGGGCGAGGTGATGCGCACGATATTGGCAAACTGGTCCGTCACCACCCGTTGCGATCGGAACAGGCCGGCACGCAGCAGCCAGCCTTCGCCGATCGTCCAGTCGCTGATGACGCCGGCATTCAGTTCGACATCGCCACCGCGCGACCACCACGGCCCGAAGAACTGGCGTCGCGGGAGGCGCGGCGGCAGGAAATTGCCTTGCGGGATGGAATTGGGGCCATGATCGTCGATCAGCGTGTCGCGCACGTTGATGAAGGGCAGCAGGCTGAACCGGTCCGAAGGCTTCCATTCGGCGATGAAGGCCCCTTCATAACTGTGATCGCGGGTCTTGTTGAAGCCGTTTTCCAGCTGCAGCCCGGCGCCGAACCCGATGCTCAGGGTCGAACTGATCGGCAGCGTGGCGTCGAATTCGGCGGTGGGCGTGTGCCACGTATTGTAACCGATCAGCACGCTGGCGGCGGCGTCCCGGCCCGGCCGGCGCAGGCCCAGATCGACGATCCCGGTGGGGGCCGGGAACGGGCTGCCCAGCGCCGACGGGCCGACACGGATGGTGGTGGCGCGCACCAGCCGCGAGGAGGGCGTGACGATCGGATCGAAATAGAGCCCGTCGATACGGACGTTGCCGGCGACGACGGGCGAGAAGCCGCGCACGCGTTCGCGGCTGTAGAGGCCAGAGACTTCGCGGCCGATCGAGGTGCCAAAGGCGTCGCCGGCCTGGCGCACGGCGTTTTCGGCCGATCGGCTGCCGGTGGCCGCCACCGCCTGTTCCGGCGGGGTGATATCGGGCTCGTCGGCAGGAGGCGCTTCGGCCGGTGGCGGCGTGCTGTCGTTGGGGGGCACGGGCTGTGCCGCGAACGCCGGCGCGGCCAGCAACAAGGCCGCGAATCGCGCCCAGTGTGAAGTTCCCCCTGTCATGGCTGTTTTCATTGGCCAGCAACCGCGGCAACGTCCAGAGGAAAACACCCTATGTCCCGGTGTTGCCTGTCAAAAGTCGATGGCCAGATAGAGCTGGCCGACCCGGCCGTCGTTCATGCCATACACGCCCGCGCCTTCCAGATACCATCCGTTGACGCCGCCCAGGTTGAACAGCTGGGCGCGCAGCACGGCATTGCGGCCGCCCCACCTGAAGGCATAGCGCGCGCCCAGATCAATGAACGTCTGCGGCGGGATGTGGACGGCGTTGCTGACCGTCGCCACCGTGCTGCTGTTGGCGATCACCCCCAGATCGAATGACAGGCCCGGTGCGAACGGCGGGCGCCAATCCAGCGACAGGTTCAGCCGCCGGCGGATGGCGCCCACCGGCAGCGGCCCGGCAACGCCCAGCGCCACCGCCTCGCCCGACACGCGCGGCCAGCTCATCACGCCGCCGCCGACCAGCGCCAGTGCGGACGTGATTGGCCCGGCAAGGCTGAATTCCAGGCCACGGCTGGCAACCGAGCCAAGCGGCCCGAAGCGGCCGGCGGCATCGAGGTTGAAATAGGGCTTGCTGACCTGGAAGCCGCCGACAACCAGCGTGAGGTCACCCAGCTGCTGCCGCAGCCCGGCATCCACCTGCCGCGTGATGATCGCCGGCAGCGCCTCGTTGCGGTTGGCCGCGATGTCGGGGGCGATGCCACTTTCCTCGAGGCCGGTCACCCAGCCGCCATAGATCTCCGTGCGGCTGCCCAGCCGGATTGCGGCATTGATGCTGCCGAGCCAGGGCGTTGCGTCGACGGCCTGTTTTGATCCGGGCACGCCGATGCGCTTGGCATAATCGCTCTTCTGCAGGCCCAGCGCCAGCGAGCCGACGCCTCGCCATTCGCCTTCATAACCGATGGCACCCGTCATCTGGCGGACCCGGTCCTGCTCCTGTTCGGAGAAGCGCAGCGGCGGCAGTGGCGCGCTCGCCGGTCGGCTGATGGTGGTCGGCCCCAGATCGATCGTGTCGCTGCCACCAAAACGGCGGAACGCCTGCCGCCCGCGCACGGCGATGTGCAAACGGTGTTCGCGCGGGCCGTCCGCAATGCTGCGCGTCAGCCGCGCTTCCCCGCTCGTCGACGCGAAGAACAGCCGGGGATCGGGCAGAACGCGCTGCCGCGCCGAACCGTCCGGGCGCACATCCTCCATCAGGTTCGAAAACGCCGTGGGCAGCACGACGGAAGAGCGGAACAGGCCGGCCTTCACGGTCCAGCCCGTGGCCATGGCCCAATCAGCCACGACGCCGGCATTCAGCTCGCTGTCGCGCTGCCTGGCCCAGCGCGGGCCAAGGAACAGGCGGCGCGGCGGTTCGGGCGGCAGCACTTCACCGGCTGGCACGAACAGCGGCGGCACGTCATCGCGAGGGGTCACGGTGAAGCTGAGAAACGGCACCACGCGCAGGCTGTCGCTTGCCTGCCAGCGCGCGATGGCCGCCGCTTCATACTTGTTGTCGTGCGCGGCAGTGATGAAGCGCTCGCGGCGCACCATTCCGCCCAGGCCCAGGCTGAACCCGTCCGTCAGCGGCAGCGCGATATCGACTTCGGCAACATGGCTGCCAAAGCTGTCGACGCTGGCCAAGGCCGACCAGGCACGGTCATCGCCGGGCACGCGCAATGACAGGTCGACGATGCCGGTGGGTGCCGGAAAGGGGCTGCCCAATGCCGATGGGCCGACGCGGATGGTGGTGGCACCGCTGATCCGGTCGGACGGAAAGATCACCGGATCGAAATACAGGCCGTCGATCCGCACGTTGCCGGCAGCCACAGGCGAGAAGCCACGGACGTCATCGGCACCGTAGAGGCCGATTTCCTCGCGGCCGATGACGGTGCCAAAGGCATCGCTGGCGTTGCGGACGGCGTTTTCGCCGGCGCGGCTGCCGGCGGCTGGCGGCGCGGTCTCAGCGCGCGCCGCACCCCCGACAAGGGCCAGCACGCACAGGACCGATCGCAGGGCGAGAGTCATCGCTCATCTCCCGGAGACCTTTCATGCGGGTTTCAACATTACAGTCACGTAACGTGACTGCGGCGGCGGAGGTAGGCTCCTCTGCCGCCGCCGTCAAGTCCGTGCCGACGCCGGATCAGTAACGATAATGGTCCGGCTTGAACGGGCCGGTGGCACCGACGCCGATATAGTTGGCCTGCTTGTCCGACAGGGTGGTCAGCTTCACGCCCAGCTTTTCGAGGTGGAGGCGGGCGACCTTTTCGTCGAGGTGCTTGGGCAGCACATAGACCTTGTTTTCATACTGCTCCGACTTGGTCCACAGTTCGATCTGGGCCAGCACCTGGTTGGTGAAGCTGGCCGACATCACGAAGCTGGGGTGGCCGGTGGCGCAGCCCAGGTTGACCAGGCGGCCCTTGGCCAGCACGATGATCTGGTTGCCATCGGGGAACTCGACGATGTCGGTGCCCGGCTTCACTTCGGTCCACTTGTAGTTCGACAGGGCCGAAATCTGGATCTCGCTGTCGAAGTGGCCGATGTTGCAGACGATGGAGTTGGGGCGCATCGCCTTCATGTGCTCGGCGGTGATCACGTCCATGTTGCCGGTGGCGGTGACGAAGATGTCGGCACGCTTCACGGCGTCTTCCATGGTGACGACTTCAAAGCCTTCCATCGCGGCCTGCAGGGCGCAGATCGGATCGATTTCGGTGACCATCACGCGGGCGCCGCCATTGCGGAGCGAGTGGGCCGAGCCCTTGCCGACATCGCCGAAGCCGGCGACGACCGCGACCTTGCCGGCCAGCATCACGTCGGTGGCGCGGCGGATGGCGTCGACCAGGCTTTCCTTGCAGCCATAGAGATTGTCGAACTTCGACTTGGTCACGCTGTCGTTGACGTTGATAGCCGGGAACGGCAGGCGGCCCTGCTTCGACAGTTCATACAGGCGGTGGACGCCGGTGGTGGTTTCTTCCGAAACGCCCTTCAGGTTCTTGACCGTCTGGGTGAGGTAGCCGGGGCGGGCCTTGATGAAGGCCTTCAGCGCGCGCTGGAATTCGACTTCTTCCTCGTTCTCCGGCTCGCCCATGGTTTCGCCGGCTTCCAGGCGGGCGCCCCACAGCGCGAACATGGTGGCATCGCCGCCGTCATCCAGGATGATGTTGGCGGTCTGGTCACCCCAATCGAAGATGCGGCCGACATAATCCCAGTAATCAGCCAGGCTCTCGCCCTTGATGGCATAGGTGGGGATGCCGGCAGCGGCCATGGCGGCAGCGGCGTGATCCTGGGTGGAGAAGATGTTGCAGGTCGCCCAGCGCAGCTCGGCACCCAGCGCCACCAGCGTTTCCATCAGCACCGCGGTCTGGATGGTCATGTGCAGCGAGCCGGTGATGCGCGCCCCCTTCAGCGGCTTCGACGCGCCGAATTCGTCGCGCAGGGCCATCAGGCCGGGCATTTCGGTTTCGGCGATGGCGATTTCGCGGCGGCCGAAATCGGCGAGGCTCAGGTCCTTGATGGCATGATCGGCCATGATTCTATCCTGTCGATGAGAGCGGAAGTTGGCGCTCCCCTACCGGCGCCACGGCGTTCATGCAAGTATAAAGATAGCTTTATATGACGCCGACCCAATTGTCGCGGCCACGCTGACTTGGCGACGCGCTCGCGGGCGGTTAGACCAGCGCCCATGCGCGAATTCCAAGGAGACACTGCGTGCGTTTCACCCTGTTTGCTGCCGCTGTCATGACCAGCGCTGCCGCTCTCGCCGCCCCGATCGCCTATCCCGAAACCCCGCGCGGGTTCGAGGTGGAGGCGCGCCATGGCCTGTCCGTGCCCGATCCCTACCGCTGGCTGGAAGCCGACGTGCGCACCGATGCCAATGTCGCCAAGTGGGTGGAAGCGCAGAACACGGTGACCAATGCCTATCTGGCCGGGCTGCCCAGGCGCGAGGAGATCCGCCAGCGCCTGACCGCGCTCTATAACTACGAGCGGTTCGGCTTGCCGCGCGTCCGCAATGGCGTGCAGTTCTTCACCCGCAATTCGGGCCTGCAGAACCAGTCCGTCCTCTACGTGCAGGCGCCGGGGGCGGAGCCGCGCGTGCTGATCGATCCCAACCCGTGGGCCAAGGATGGCGCCACCGCGCTGGCCGAATGGCAGCCGTCCGACGATGGCAAGCTGCTCGTTTATGCCGTGCAGGATGGCGGCACCGACTGGCGCACGCTGAAGCTGCGCGACGTGGCGACGGGCCGTGATCTGCCCGACGTGATCGAATGGGTGAAATCCAGCGCGATCGCCTGGAAGAAGGATGGTTCGGGCTTTTACTACAGCCGCTTCCCCGAACAGGCCGGGCCGAAATATCTGGGCGTCAGCCTCAACCAGAAGCTGTATTTCCACAAGCTGGGCACGCCGCAATCGGCCGACCAACTGATCTATGAAACCCCGGCCTTCCCCAAGCGCGGCCATTTCGGCCAGGTGACAGATGATGGCCGCTGGCTGGTGATCATCACGTCGGAAGGCACCGATGATCGTTATGAAGTCCACATCGCCGACATCGCCAAGGGCGAGAAGCCGCGCGCGCTGGTGACGGGCCTCGATTTCGACTGGTCACTGGCCGGGTCGAAGGGCGACACGCTCTATTTCCGCACCAACAAGGACGCGCCCAAGGGCCGCCTTGTCGCCATGAACGCGCTGACCGGGGCGATCACGCCGGTGGTGGGCGAAGGCGCGGCGACGCTGACCAGCGCCAGCGTGGTGGGCGACAAGCTGATCGCCGAGACGCTGGAAGATGCGAAATCGGTCGTTCGGGTCCACACGCTCGACGGCAAGCCGGTGGGCACCGTGCCACTGCCCGGCATCGGCACGGCCGGCGGGTTTGAATCGTCGGAAGACGGCGTGACCTATTTCGCCTTCTCCAGCTTTGCGACGCCGGGTTCGATCTGGAAATATGACGCCCGCACCAACAAGGCCGAGGTCGTGCGCCAGGCCAAGGTGGCGTTCAACCCGGCCGATTACACCGTCTCCCAGGTCTTCTACCCGTCGAAGGACGGGACGCGCGTTCCGATGTTCGTCGCGCACCGAAAGGACCTCGACATGACGAAGCCGCACCCGACTTTGCTTTATGCCTATGGCGGTTTCAACATCAGCAGCACGCCGGGCTTCAGCGTGTCGCGGCTGGTGTGGATGGAGATGGGCGGCGTGTTCGCGCTCGCCAACATCCGCGGCGGCGGCGAATATGGCGCGGCCTGGCATGATGGCGGCCGCCTGCTGAAGAAGCAGAACGTGTTCGACGATTTCATCGCCGCCGGCGAAGCGCTGGTGGCGAAGGGCATCACCACCAAGGGCCAGCTTGCCATCCAGGGCGGATCGAACGGCGGCCTGCTGGTGGGTGCCGTCACCAACCAGCGCCCCGACCTGTTTGCCGCTGCGCTGCCGGCCGTGGGCGTGATGGACATGCTGCGCTTCGCCAACTGGACGGCGGGCCGCTACTGGATCGACGATTATGGCGATGTGACCAAGCCGGAGATCTTCCGCTACAACCTCGCCTACAGCCCCTATCACAATATTTCGGGCGGCAAGGATTATCCGGCGGTGCTGGTGACGACGGCCGATACCGATGATCGCGTGGTGCCGGGCCACAGCTTCAAATATGCCGCCGCGCTGCAGGCGGCGAAGGCGGGCGACAAGCCGCACCTGATCCGCATCGAAACCCGCGCCGGCCACGGCAGCGGCAAGCCGACCGACAAGATCATCGCCGAAGCTGCCGACCTGTGGGCCTTTGCCGGTTACTGGACCGGGCTCACGAAGTAGGCGCTTTTGGTCCGCTGGGGCGGGTGAGGATGAACAGTGCGGTGGCCGGCAGGATCACCGCCTGGATCCAGATCACCCGCTCCGGCAGCCCAAGGGCCCAGGAAATCAGCGGTGCCGCCGCCATCGATCCCACCGCCAGTGCCTTGGCGCGAGGCGCGATGGCGCGGTGCTGTTCCCAGTTGCGGATGAGCGGGCCGAAGGTGCGATTGGCCATCAGCCGATCATGCAGGCGCTGCGACCCGCGCGCAAAGCAGTAGGCGGCGAGCAGCACGAACGGCGTGGTGGGCAGCAACGGCAGCACTGCGCCGACAATGCCCAGCGCCAGTGACGTCAGCCCGATGAAGATCCACAGCGACCGGAACATGGCGGCGACGTTAGCAGCGCCGGCCGCAGTTGCCTAACCCGTGCGCGTCAGCCGCATCGCCGCACCCGCCGGCGGCAGCACAAGGGTGCGTTTTTCCAGCCGCATGTCATCGGGCTCCGGCCGCGACGGGGCGGCTGGCTGCGGTGCCAGTTCCATGCGGGCGGTGACGATCCGGGCCAGCATGGCGCGGGTGGCGGTCCACAGCGGCACGCGTGGCTGCGCCGCGCTGATCCCGCCGGAGATCCGACTGCTGGTGAACAACCGGGTGATCAACCGGTCGCGCGCCGGGCTGTCGCCGCCATCAAAGGCGATGCCGATGCGGCCGCCCCCGGCACGGGCCACCCGGCCATCGATACTGCCCACGCCGCGCACCCGCACCCGTACCGGTTCGCCCACCTCCAGGCCTTCGCCTGCCAGCGCGATGCCCGAAACGGAAATGTCGATCCCGCGCGCCACCGCGGCATGGCGCACGCCGCGCCGCCAGATCGCCACCGTCTCGGGCCAGGCAAACCGCTCCTCGGCGCGCGGTGATGGCCGGCCAAGGCAGAGCATCGCTGCGAGGAACAGCACGACGACGTTGATCAACCCCCAGAAGGCGACCATCGGAACCAGCGCGCCCTGTGTCACGATGCGGGTGTCGGGAAAGGCGTTGATCACCAGCCCGATCAGCGTTGCCGCCATCAGCGCGGTGCAGGCCAGGAAAATGCCGCGCTGGATGCCGCCGCCGGCTGCGTCGCTGCCCTTGGGCGTCACCTTGAAGGCATGGACATGCGGCTTCACCAGCGTCCGGATGATGACGGGCAGCAGGCGGAAGCTCTGGAAGGTGCCAAGCACCTGCGCCGCCACCGGGTAATAACGCCCGCCGCCCAGCAGCACGATGCCGCCGACCTGCGCCATCACCACTGGCACGAGGTGGAAGATGGCACTTTGCGCCGTCACGCCCACGAGCGGCGGCACGTCGAAGAACAGGAACACCAGCGGGGCCAGCAGCGATGTCATCAGCATCAACGCCTGGCTGAACCACGCCGTTGGCAGGAAGAACAGGCGATGGCGCAGGCGATGGCCGCGCCCCAGCGGGCCGGTCGGCAGGAACAGGATCTGCGTGGCCCCCTGCGCCCAGCGTGCCCGCTGAACAAAGAAGGCATCCAGGCTTTCGGGGGCGAGACCAAAGGCGAGCGGCTCGTTCAGATAGCGGGTGACATAGCCTTTCTGGAGCAGGGCCAGCGACAGCAGCATGTCTTCGGTGATCGATCCGGCCGGCAGCGCGCCGCCAATCGCGTCAAGTGCGGCGCGGCGGGTGATGCTGTTCGAACCGCAGCAGAAGGCGGCATCCCAGCCATCGCGGCCGGGCATGATCGCATCGAAGAAAAAGCGTTGATCGTCGGGCAATGCGCCCTGCAGCGCGAGATTCTGCTGCAACGGATCATGGTTGTAGAAACTGTGCGGCACCTGCACGATGCCGATGGCGGGATCGTCGAAGAACCCCATCGTGCGCTTCAGGAACGGTCGCTGCGGCACGAAATCGGCATCGAGCACCGCCACGAAAGCTGCCGATGTGACGGTGAGCGCGTGGTTGATGTTGCCGGCCTTGGCGTGCGCGTTGTCGGGCCGGGTGATGTAGCCGGCACCCTTGGCCACGCAGTAATCGCGCAGCCAGGCCCGGCGGCCATCATCGGCCACCCACACGTTGACGTGGGGCCAGTCGAGAGCCAGCGCGCCCAGGATGGTCTTTTCCAGAACGGCCAGCGGTTCGTTGTAGGTGGCGATGATCACGTCAACCGCCGGCAGCGCGCCGCGCGCGGCCAGTCGCGCTTCGCCGGCATCGGCTTCGGCACTGCGATCGCTGCGGCGGGCCAGCGCGGCGAACAGGATTGCGGCATCGAACAGGCCGAACAATTCGACACCAAGGCAGAGCAGGGCAAAGCTCAGGCCCAGCCAGCCGCCATCCCACGGGATGGTGACGGTCAGCCGCCAGTGGAGATAAGTGACGACCACTGCGGCCACCGCCGCCACGATGCCCAGCCGCGTTGATGGCCGTTCCAGCCCGAACAGCGGCGCTGACACCAACCCGGCCCCGATCAGCAGCAACGGTGCCGCCACCAGCAGTGCCGGTGCCGTGTCAAGCGCCGGCAGCATCACCAGCGCGGGAAGCGCACTTCGGCCAGCCGTCCGACATCGCAGCGCCGGGCAAGGCTGGCGGGCGGCGGCAGTGCCACCCGCACTGTCAGTTCGCGGGCATCCTTGTCGGGGTTGGCGGCCAGCATCGCGCCATCGCGCCGCGCCGCCGCGCCGGCCACCGAGGCAACGCGCCCATCCAGCCACGCGGTGCTGCCGATCAACCGCACCCGCACCGTCTCGCCGGGCAGCACCGCCTCCATCCGGCGTTCGGGCAAGGTGACCTCGACATAGCGGCGGCGGCAGTCGGCCAGCTCGATCAGGCTGGATCCCGGCGCGACGGTGGTGCCCTTGGGGGCGGGTTGCGACCACACCACGGTGCGGGCCGGCAACACGGCATCGAAGGCGCTGGCCCGGGCCAGACGCTCTTCCTCCGCCGCGATCTGAACGGCGAGTTCGGCCAGCCGCGCGTCGGCATCGGCGGCAACGCTTTCCAGTTCCTGCCGCCTGAGCAGCAGCCGGTCGCGCTGCTGGTCGCCATAGGGCGCATCCATCGCCGCGCCCGCCAGATACAGCCCGCCGTGCGCCGCCTGTGTCTCGATGGCCAGCGCCTCGGCCTGGTCCTTCAGTGCGGCGCAGCGGCGGGCGGTGGCGGCGGCCTGGGCGCGCAGCCGGTCACGCTGGGTGAAGGTGGCGAACCGCTGGGCGGCCAGCGCCTCGATGCGGTCGCGCTGCAATATGGCCTCGGCGGCTTCGGCCTCGCACCCGGCCAGCGCCTCGTGGGCGGCATGGGTGGTGGCCGTCAGCCGGGCGCTGGCCGCGCGACCGAATTGCGCCGAGCGGCTGGCCAGCCGTGCATCGGCTGCCATCAGTTCGGCAATCTGGCGGCGGGCAAGATCTCGCGCTGCGATCAGCGCCGCCTGCTGGCCCTTCAGCGCCGCCAGCGGGCCAGTGTCGCGCAGACGGGCCGTGACCAGCCGGGCGGTGCGCGCGCGGGCCAGCGCGGTGCCGGGCGGCGGCAGATCGGTCGCCACCATCCCGGCGATGGGTGATGCCATGCGGATCAGTGGCGCGTTGACATAGGCTTCGCCGCCCACCTCGCTGGTGACATAGGGGGCAAATGCCCACAGGCCCAGCGCCGCCATGCCTGTCGCCAGCGCCAGCCGCATCCGGCTCGACCGGATCAGGGTTTCGAAGTGGTCTGCCATCACGCCTCCTGCCGTCCCGGTAACGGGCGGGCAGCGGGCGGCTTTATTCGGCGAGAGCCCCGGCGATGGCGGCGGCGAGTTGGGCGTCGCCGGCGGCTATCACCGCGCCGTCGCTGCCCTGATCGAGGGGCCGGCCCTGCCAGTCGGTCATCACGCCGCCGGCGCCGGTGACGATCGGCACCAGCGCCGCCCAATCGTGGATCTTCAGGCCGGATTCCACCACGGCATCCAGGTGTCCGGCGGCGACGAGGCCATAATTGTGGCAGTCGCCTCCATACAGCGTGTCGAGCGACGCCGCACGCACACGTTCGAAGCGGGCCAGATCGTTGGCGTCAAAGGCCTGCGGGCTGGTGGTGCCGATGCCCGCCGCCGCCAGATCGGCGCAGGGGCGGACATGGACGCGGCTGCCGTTCAGCATCGTCGGCTGGCCCGGCCCGGCGATCCAGCGATCGCGGATGATGCACTGGTCGATCACGCCCAGCACCGGCTTGCCCTGTTCCAGAAGGCCAATGAGCGTGCCGAACAGCGGGCGGCCGGCAACGAAGGCGCGGGTGCCATCGATGGGATCGAGCACCCACACGCGCTCCGCATCGGGGCGATCATCGCCATATTCTTCGCCGATCACGCCATCATCGGGGCGATATTCGGCCAGCAGGCGGCGGATCGCGGCCTCGGCTTCCTTGTCGGCGGCAGTGACGGGGGAGAAATCCTCCTTGGTTTCCACCAGAAAGGGCCGGCGGAACCAGGGCCGGATGGCCTGCCCGGCGGCATCGGCCAGCATTTCGGCAAGGGCGAGATCGGAAATGCTCACAGGCCCAGTTCCTTCAATATGGCCGCCCTGTCCCCATCCAGTGCGGGGGCAGGCGCGCGGGTGGCCGGATCGGCGTGGCCGGACAGCTTGATCGGGTTGCCCGCGGCAATCAGCGGCGTGCCGTCGGGCAGGGCCGTCTGCACCACCATGTTGCGCGCCTTTACCTGGGGGTTGGCCAGCGCCTGGCCGATCGTGTTGAGCGGGCCGCAGGGCACGCCGGCGGCTTCCAGCTTCGGCAGCCAATGCGCGGCCGGCCGGGTGGCCAGCACGCTTTCCAGCACCTGCGCCAGCGCCTCGGCATTGGCGGTGCGTGCCTCGTTGCCGGCAAAGCGCGGATCGTCCTGCGGCAGGCCCAGCGCTTTGCACAGCGCGGCGAACAGCTGATCATTGCCAGCCGCGATCACGATGGGCGCATCGGCGCACTGGTAGGCGGCAAAGGGCGTGATGCTGGGGTGGCGGGCGCCCAGCGGCCCCGGCGACTCCCCGGTGGCGGCATAGCGGGCGATGGCGTTTTCCAGGATGGCGATCTGGCCATCGAGCATGGCGACATCGACGAACTGGCCGCGCCCCGTGGCCTTGCGATCATGCAGCGCCGCCAGCACGCCGATCACGGTGAACAGGCCGGCGGTGATGTCGCCCACGCTGGTGCCGACCCGCGTGGGTGGCCCGCCGGGATGGCCCGTCACCGACATGATGCCGCCCATCGCCTGCACCACCATGTCGTAAGCCGCCTTCTGCGAATCCGGCCCGGTCTGGCCGAAACCGCTGCTGGCGGCGTGGATCAGGCGCGGATAACGCTGAGACAGCACGTCCCAGCCATAACCCAGCCGCGCCATCACGCCGGGGCGATAATTGTCGAGCAGCACGTCGGCGCGGTCCAGCAGCGCCTCGAAGATGGCGCGGTCGTCGGGCGCTTTCAGATCCAGCGCGATCGATTGCTTGCCGCGGTTGATGCTGGCGAAATAGGCGCTCTGCCCATTGATGAACGGGCCATAGGCCCGGGCATCATCGCCGCCACCCGGTCGTTCCACCTTGATCACCCGCGCGCCCAGATCGGCCAGCACCATGGTGGCATAGGGGCCCGCCAGCACGCGCGACAGGTCGATGACGGTGATATCGTGAAGCGGCCCGGCCATGAAGCTGCTGTAACGATGTTTTTCCCCCTCGTCACCGCCCGGACGGCTGGATAGACCAAGACCACACACGGGAGGGGATTTGACATGCACAAGACGATTCTGGCGGCATTCCTGCTGGGCACCACCGCCACCGCGCAGCCAATGGGCGACGCGCAGAAGGCCGCGATGTTGGATGCAGCGGTGAGCAGCGCCGAGCAGATGGCCTGGCTCAAGGACTTCACTGCCGGCCCCAACCATGTGGATGCGCCGCACAACCGCCAGAATGCCGACACCATCGCCCGAATGTTCCGCGACTGGGGCTGGCAGGTGAAGATGGCGGAATATCAGGTGCTCTATCCCACCCCGATCTCGACCGCGCTGGAACTGGTCGGCCCGGTGGCGAAGAAACTCGGCGGGCAGGAGCCGGGCATCGCCGAGGACGCTACCTCGCAAAACCTCGCCGGCGCGCTGCCGCCGTACGTGGCCTACCAGGGCGATGGCGATGTGACGGCGCCGGTCGTCTATGTGAACTATGGCCTGCCCGCCGATTACGAGGCGTTGGCCCGGCGCGGCATTTCGGTGAAGGGCAAGATCGTCATCGCCCGTTACGGCGGCGGCTGGCGCGGCCTGAAGCCGAAATTGGCGCAGGAACAGGGCGCCATCGGCTGCCTCATTTATTCCGATCCGCAGCAGGATGGTTATGGCAGCGCCGACACCTATCCCAATGGCGGTGGCCGTCCGCCGACCGGCGTGCAGCGCGGCAGCGTGGTCGACATGACGACCTATCCGGGCGATCCGCTCACCCCCGGCATCGGCGCCACCAAGGACGCCAAGCGCCTGACCCGCGAGACGGCGGCGACGGTGCTGAAGATCCCGACCCTGCCGATCTCCTACGCCGATGCGACCGAGATATTGTCCCGCCTGAAGGGCGCGCCGGTGCCGCAGGAGTGGCGCGGCGCCTTGCCGTTCCACTACCGTTTCGGCGGCAGCGACGATGTGAAAGTGCATCTGGCGGTGAAGTCGGACTGGTCGCTCAAGACCGTCCGCAACGTCATCGCCATGCTGCCGGGCTCGTCCAAGGCCGATGAGTGGGTGGTGCGCGGCAACCACTATGACGGCTGGGTGTTCGGTGCCGCCGATCCGTTGTCGGGCGAAGTCGCCATGCTGTCGGAAGCCAAGGGCCTCGGCGCGCTGTGGAAGGCCGGCTGGCGGCCCAAGCGCAGCATCGTCTATGCCAGCTGGGACGGCGAGGAGCCGGGCCTCCTGGGCTCCACCGAATGGGTCGAGCACAACCTGGCCGAGCTTCGCCAAAAGGCCGTCATCTACATCAACAGCGACGGCAATGGCCGCGGCTATCTGGGTGTCGATGGCAGCCAGCAGTTCACGTCGCTGGTCAGCAAGGTCGCCGGCGAGGTGAAGGACCCGCAGACCGGCGTGCCGGTGATCGACCGCTGGCGCGCCGCAATGCGGGCCGGGGCGTTCGAAGGCCGCCGCATCGACCCGGACACGCTGGCGGCAGCCGAAAAGGGCGGTGACCTGCCGCTGGATCCGCTGGGGTCGGGCAGCGACTATACCGCCTTCATCCATCACGCCGGCATTCCCAGCCTGAACGTCGGGTTCGGCGGCGAGGGCGAGAGCGCGGGGTCGTATCACTCGATCTTCGACAGCTATGACCATTTCGTGCGCTGGGATGATCCGGGCCTGGCCTATGGCGCTGCCCTGTCGAAGGTGACCGGGCGGCTGGTGCTCAACATCGCCGATGCCGATGTGCTGCCGGTGCGTTACGGCCCGCTGGCCGGGGCGGCGCGGGGGTATCTCACCGAAATCCGCAGCCTGATCGACAATCGCCGCCGCGAGGACATGCGCCGCGCGGGCCTGACCGCCGACATGTACAAGCTGGCCAGCGACCCGCGCGACCCGATCGCGCCGCCGGTGGCCAAGGCATCGACGCCGATGATCGAGCTGGCCGCGCTCGACAATGCCATCGCCCAGCTGGAGGCCGCGGCCAAGGCGTTTGATGGGGCCATCGCGGCAAATGGCGCGACGTTGACCGAGGCGCAGAAGGCGGCGCTCAACGCCAAGCTGAAGGGCATCGACCAGGCGCTGCTCAGCCCGTCGGGCCTGCCGTTCCGGCCGTGGTTCCGCAACGTGCTCTACGCGCCGGGCCGCTTCACCGGCTATGGCGCCAAGACGCTGCCGGGCCTGCGTGAAGCCGTGGAAGAGCGCCGGTTCGACGATGCCAACCGCGAAGCCGGCATCGCTGCCAAGGCCTTCAACGATTATGCCGACCGGCTGAATGCCGCGGTGGGAGCGATGAGGTGAGGCGCGCCCTGCTGGCGCTGGCGCTGCTGGCCGCGCCGGCTGCGGCGCAACGCATGCGCCCCGCCGATGTCGACAAGCTGCCGTCCTCACCGCCGGCCCTGACCGAAGCCTATGGCAGCGATGCCAACCAGGTCGGCGATCTGCGCCTGCCGGCGGGGGCCGGGCCGCATCCGGTGGTGATCGTCATCCACGGCGGCTGCTGGTGGCGGGGTTTTGCCACCCGCCAGAACACCGCCGCGCTGGCCAGCCGGCTGACGGAGAGGGGCTTTGCCACCTGGAACATCGATTATCGCCAGATCGGCGATACCGGGGCCGGCTGGCCGGGCACGTTCCAGGATTGGGCGGCGGCGACCGATCATCTGCGCGCGCTGGCCAAACGCTATCCGCTGGATCTGACGCGGGTGGCCGTCACTGGCCACAGCGCCGGCGCCCATGCCGCTCTGTGGGTGGCCAGCCGCCACCGGTTGCCGGCCGACAGCGAGATTGCCTCGCCCGATCCCTTGAAGATCGGCGCGGTGGTCGCCATCGATGGCCCTCCTGATCCGGCCAGCGACTGGCAGACGTTCGAACAGGGCTGCGGCGTGCCGGCCGGGCAGAAATTGTTTGGCGGCAAGCCCGATGAACAGCCGAAGCGCTGGGCCGAAGGTACGCCGCAGAACCGGCTGCCGCTGGGCATCAAGTCGGGCCTGATCTCGGCCAGCCTGTTCCTGTCGCCCGCTGCCACCGCGAAATTCGTCACCGAAGCCCGCAAGGGCAAGGACCAGGCCTCGGCGCTCGTGCTCGGCGGCACCGGCCATTTCGAGGTGATCGCGCCGGGCAGCCCGGTGTGGAGCCAGGTCGAGGCGTTTCTGGTCGAGCAACTGAAGGTCAGCAAGTGAGGTGACGGAGGCGCTGGCCGCGCTGCTGGACGAGGTGCGCGCCTGCCGGGCCTGCCCGCTGGCGCACGGGCCGCGGCCGGTGGTGCAGGCCGGTGCCACGGCGCGCCTCCTCATCATCAGCCAGGCGCCGGGTTCGGCGGTGCAGGCCTCGGGCATACCATTCGATGATCCCAGCGGTGACCGGCTGCGAGACTGGACGGGGCTGGGCCCGGCGGCATTTTATGATCCCGCCAGGGTGGCGCTGATGCCGATGGGCTTCTGCTATCCCGGCAAGGGGCCATCGGCCGATCTGCCGCCGCGCCGCGAATGTGCGCCGCTGTGGCACGACCGGCTGCGGGCGCTGCTGCCCGATGTGCGGCTGACCTTGCTGGTCGGCCATCACGCGATCCGCCATTACTGGCCCGCCGCGCCGTCGATGACCGAGGCGGTGCGGCGCTGGGCCGATGCGCCCGCCGCCCTGTTCCCGTTGCCGCATCCCAGCTGGCGCAGCACGATCTGGATGCGCCGGCACCCGTGGTTCGAAGCCCAGGTGCTGCCGGCCTTGCGGAGCCGCGTTGCAGCAGCATTGGGATGAGCTATTGAGGACATCATGAAACTGCTTGCCTCGCCCACCTCGCCCTATGCCCGCAAGCTGCGGGTGATTGCCCACGAACTCGGCCTCAGCCTGCCGGTGGAGGACACGTCGCCGATGACCGATCCGGCGGCGCTGCTGGCGGCCAACCCGCTTGGCAAGGTGCCGGCGCTGGTGCTGGAGGATGGCACCGGCATCATCGATTCCCCCGTCATCGCCGCCTGGCTGCTGGCGCAAGTTCCCGGCCAGACGCTGAAGCCGGACAGTGGCCCCGGCCACTGGGCGGCGCTGACCACCGAGGCGCTGGCCGATGGTGTGCTTGATGCCGCGATCATCCTGCGGTTCAACATGGCGCAGGGCATCATCTCCGGCCCGTGGGTGGATCGCCAGTATCGCGCCATCGAACGCGCGCTGGCAGTGATGAACGGCCGCGTGGGCGGCAGCGCGTTTGGCGACATCTGCATTGCCGTGGCCTGCGATTATTTGGCTTTCCGCTTCCCCGATGTGGACTGGCGCACGCACAATCCGGCGCTGGCAGCGCTAACCGACCGGCTGCTGGAAACGCCGGCGTTCGTCGCGACCAGGCCGCCCGCATGACCCGTCACCCAGGCTTTCGCCGGGGTGACGATGGATCAGCCGTCCCGCCCGCGCGGAAGGCGCACCGCGCCATCGGGCACCGCCACCCACGGATGCCGCCGTTCCTCGAACACGCTGCGCTGGGGCGGCGGGGTAGCCGGATCGGCAAACAGGCCGGCGGGAACGGCGATCAGGCCGGGGTTGAGCGCGGCGGTGTAGCAGATGGTGCTGCCGCAGTTCGGGCAGAACCGATTGGTCAGTTTGCGGCCCTTGTCGCTCACGTGGACGAAATCGCGCGTTTCCCCGCCGATCGTCACATCAGCCTCGGCCAGCCACAGCGCCATGCCGAACGGCGATCCCGTGCGCCGCTGGCAGTCCGCGCAGTGGCACATGTTCACGCGCTCGGGCTCGGCGGCCAGCGCCACGCGGACGGCGCCGCACAGGCACTGGCCCTGCCGGTTCATTTCTTCAGTTCGCGGGCCAGTGCCTTCTGCGTCTTCTCGCCATAGGGCGGCTTGAAGCCAGCCAGGCCGGCCAGGTCGATCTTGGGCTGGCTGTAGATCGCCTTGGGATGGCTGAATTCCTTGAAGCCATCGTGGCCGTGATAATTGCCCATGCCAGCCGGGCCGATGCCGCCGAACGGCAGATCTTCGGCGGAGACGTGGAAGATGACATCGTTCACCGTCACCCCGCCCGAGATGGTGCGATCGAGGACGCGGCGCTGCTCCAGCTCGTCCTGCCCGAACCAATAGAGGCCCAGCGGCCGGTCGCGGCGTTTGATCTCGTCGATGGCGCCATCGATGGCGTTGTAGGTGCGGACGGGCAAGAGCGGGCCAAAGATTTCCTCCTGCATCACCGTCATCTCGTCGGTGGCGCCGCGGATAATGTGCAGCGGCATCTTGTTGGTGTTCTGCTTGGAGAAATCCTCGTTCGCCGGGTTCACCACCACCACGTCGGCCCCCTTGGCGCGGGCGTCGGCCACGTGCGCTTCCAGCCGCTCGCGGTGGCGGGCGCCCAGCACGCTGGTGTAATCCGGGTTGGCCAGCATGGTGGGATACAGCCTGGCCGTCGCCGCCTTCAGGCCCTCGACGATCTCGCCCTCCTTCTCTTGCGGCACCAGCAGATAATCGGGGGCGAGGCAGATCTGGCCGGCGTTCATCAGCTTGCCCATCGCCACGCGTTCGGTGGCGGCGGCGACATCGGCGGAGCGGCTGATGATGGTGGGCGACTTGCCGCCGAGTTCGAGCGTCAGCGGCACGAGGTTCTTGGCAGCAGCCGCCATGACGTGACGGGCAACGGACGTGGCCCCGGTGAAGATGATGTGATCGAACGCCAGTTCGGTGAAGGCGCGGCCCACTTCCGGCCCGCCGGTGATCACGGCGATCTCCGTCTGGTCGAAGGCGGCTTCAAGCACCTCCTTCATCAGCGCCGAGGTGTTCGGCGTATATTCGGATGGCTTGATCATCGCGCGGTTGCCGGCGGCCAGCACCCCGGCCAGCGGCGCAAAGGTCAGGTTCACCGGGAAATTCCACGGGCTGATGATGCCAACGACGCCCTTCGGCTGCCATTCCACCCGCGCCTTGGCGCCGAGCAGACCGAGCGGGAAGTCGAGCTTGCGCTTTTCCGGGCGCATCCAGGCGTCGAGATGCTTCAGCGCATGCTTGATCGGCTTCACGCTGGCCATGATGTCGGTGACGAGGCTGAGCTCGGTAGAGCGGTGGCCGAAATCCTCGCTCATCGCCGCGGCAAAGCGATCCTTGTTGGCCAGCACCACGTCCAGCGCCCGGTTGAGGCGGTCGCGGCGGATGGCAGCGCCCACCGGCAGTTCGGCGGTGAAGCTGGCGCGCTGCGCGTCCAGCACCGCCTTCATCGCGGCGGCATCGCGGGCGTCCCAGGCGGCAGTCTGTGCGGCGGTGGCCATGGCAAATCTCCCCATCGTGTGACGGCAGCCTATGCCGGGAATGGCCGCCCCTCAAGCCGCGCCGTTTCGTCAGGCTGGCGAAGGCGGAAAACTTGCGGCATCACTGTCGCAATTCAAAAGATCATCCTGGGGAATGACATGACCAACTGGCCAGCAATGTCGATTGCCGAAGCCCACGCGCTGCTCACCGCGCCGGGGCAGCCGCTGGAAATGGAGACCGTGCTGATCCGGGGCCGGCCGACGCGGGTGTGGAAGAATGCGCCGCCCAGCCTGGCCCACTGCTTTGCCGCCGGCCGCGCGCACGGTGACAAGGTGTTCCTGGTGCTGGACGAGGACCGGGTGACGTTCGAGGCCTTTGCCCGCGCCACGCTGGCGCTGGCCGAACAGCTGAAGGCCGATGGCCTGAAGAAGGGTGACCGCGTGGCGGTGGTGATGCGCAACCTGCCGGAATGGCCGGTCGCCTTCTATGCCGCCAGCCTCTGCGGTGCGATCGTCACGCCGCTGAACGCGTGGTGGACCGGCGGCGAACTGGAATATGGCCTGACCGACAGCGGCACCAAGATTTTGCTGATCGATGCCGAGCGTTACAACCGCATCGCCGGCCAGCTGCCGAACTGCCCTGATCTCGAGAAAATCTATGTCACCCGTGCCAGCGAGCTGGAGCTGGGCGATCCGCGCGCGGTGCGGCTGGAAAGCGTGATCGGCCCGCCCGGCAGCTGGGCGGGCCTGCCTGACCGTGCCATCCCGGCGGACGCGCTGGCGCTGCAGCCCGAGGATGACGCGACGATCTTCTACACCAGCGGCACCACCGGCAAGCCCAAGGGCGCGCTGGGCACGCACCGCAACATCTGTTCCAACATCATGGCCAGCGCCAGCAGCGCCGCCCGCAGCTTCCTGCGCCGCGGCGAGCAGCCGCCGGCCGCCGACCCCGATGCGCCGCAGAAGGCGACCCTGCTTTCGGTGCCTTTCTTCCACGCCACCGGCTGCCACGCCGTGCTCAATCCCAGCATGGTCGCCGGCGTGAAGCTGGTACTGATGAAGAAATGGGACGTGGTCGAGGCCATGGGCCTGATCGAGCGCGAACGCTGCAATTCGGCCGGCGGCGTCCCCACCATCGCCTGGCAGATCCTGGAGCATCCCGATCGCCACAAGTACGACCTGTCGAGCCTCGATACCGTCAGCTACGGCGGCGCGCCCTCTGCGCCCGAACTCGTCCGCCAGATTGGCAGCCAGTTCAAGGCCAAGCCCGGCAACGGCTGGGGCATGACCGAGACCAGCGCCACCTTCACCCACCACATGGCCGAGGATTACGAGCACCGGCCTGACAGCTGCGGGCCTGCCGTTCCGGTGTGTGACCTGCAGGTGCGCGATGCCGATGGCAAGGTGCTGGGGCCGAACCAGGTGGGTGAGCTTTATGGCTATGGCCCCAACGTGGTGAAGCTTTACTGGAACAAGCCCGAAGCCACGGCGGCGACCTTCATCGACGGCTGGGTGCGGACGGGTGACCTGGCCCGCATCGACGAGGAAGGCTTCTGCTTCATCATCGACCGCGCCAAGGACATGCTGATCCGGGGCGGCGAGAATATCTACTGCGTCGAGGTGGAGAACGCGCTTTACGAACACCCGGCGGTCATGGACGCGGCGCTGGTCGGCCGTCCGCACAAGACGCTGGGTGAGGAGCCGGTGGCGTTCGTGACGCTCAAGCCCGGCAGCGAGGCGACCGAGGAGGAATTGCGCGCCTTCGTCGCCGCGCGGCAGGCTGCGTTCAAGGTGCCGGTGGCGGTGCATTTCAGCCGCGAACCGCTGCCCCGCAACGCCAATGGCAAGATATTGAAGACGGAGTTGAAGAAGCAGGTGGCGGACGCGGCGGGCTGAGGCTGGACTTAGTGACGGTTGCAGCTATGGAGGCGGCGCGCACCACAGCCCGGAAAGCCTGAGCCATGAAATTCTTTGCCGATACCGCCGACGTTGCCGACATCGCCGATCTGGCCGCCACCGGCCTGATGGACGGGGTGACGACCAACCCCAGCCTGATTGCCAAGTCGGGCCGCAACTTCCTCGAGGTCGTCAAGGAAATCTGCGGGCTGGTCGATGGCCCGGTGTCGGCGGAGGTGGTCGCGCTCGATCACGCCACGATGATGAAGGAAGCCGCCGTGTTGCGCGATCTGGCGCCCAACATCTGCGTGAAGCTGCCGCTGACCATCGATGGCCTGAAGACCTGCAAGGCGCTTTCGGCCGAGGGCGTGAAGACCAACGTGACCCTGTGCTTTTCGGCCAACCAGGCGCTGCTCGCTGCCAAGGCCGGCGCCACCTACATCTCGCCGTTCGTCGGCCGGTTGGACGACATCGGCCACGACGGGATGGAGCTGATCCAGGATATCCGCACCATCTATGACAATTATGATTTCAAGACCGAGATCCTGGTCGCCAGCGTCCGCAGCCCGGTGCACGTGCTGGCCGCGGCCCGCATCGGCGCCGATGTTGCCACCATGCCGCCGGCGGTGATCCGTGCGCTGGCCGGCCATGCACTGACCGACAAGGGCCTGGCCGCGTTCATGGCCGACTGGGCCAAGACCGGGCAATCGATCCTGTGATGGCAATCCCCTGACCGCAGCCGGCGAGCCTCTGGCGGGCCTGATCGCCCGCTTCCTCGCCATGTGCAGCGACCAGCGGCGGATGTCGCCCCATAGCATCCGCGCCTATGGCCTGACGCTGGAGCGGTTCGACGATTTCCTGGGCCAGCATCTGGGCGGCGCGGTGAACGGCGGCCGGCTGGCAACACTGGTGCCAGCCGATCTGCGCGCCTTTCTCGCGATGCGGCGCAGCGAGGGGCTGGCGGCGTCATCGCTCGCGCGTGAGGTGTCGGCCCTGCAGGGCTTTTTCGGCTGGGCGCGGCGCAGCGAGGGGCTGGCCTGCGATGCCATTGCTGCGCTGAAGGCCCCGCGCCAGCCCCGCCGCCTGCCGCGCGCCGTCAGCCCGGCAGACGTGCGGCAGCTGGTGGACGTGGTGGGCGATGCCGCGCGGGAGCCGTGGCTGGCGGCGCGCGATACCGCCGTGCTGCTGCTGCTGTACGGCGCGGGCCTGCGGATCGGGGAGGCGTTGTCGCTCACCGGCGCAGCGCTGCCGCTGGGCGAGGTGATCGCCGTCACCGGCAAGCGGGCGAAGACGCGCACTGTGCCCCTGCTGCCGCAGGTGCGCGCCGCCATTGACGATTATGTGCGGCAGTGCCCGTTTGCCCTTGATGCGAAGGCGCCGTTGTTTCGCGGGGTGAAGGGCGGGGCGCTTGATCCCGGCACGGTGCGGCGCAGCGTTCAGGCGGCACGGGCAGCGTTGGGCCTGCCGGCCAGCGCCACCCCGCACGCGCTGCGGCACAGTTTTGCCACCCATCTGCTGGCGCGCGGTGCGGATCTCAGGCAGCTGCAGGAACTGCTTGGCCACGCCAGCCTGTCGTCAACGCAGATTTATACGGCCGTCGATGCGGCGCAGTTGCTCGATGCGTGGGCGGCGGCGCACCCGCGCGCCGATTGAGATCAGGCCTGCGACGCCTCAGGCGCCGGGGCGCCAGGCGCGGCGGGTATAGGTGAGGGTGACGGGCTGCACCGGCACGAACAGCAGGAAGAATTCCGGATCGTAGGTGACGGTGAGATCCACGAACGCGCGCCCGTTTGCCGCGCCCGGCGTGATGGTCATCGTGGGTGCTTCACTGGCGGTCATGCCGAACAGGCGGTTGTTGAAACTGGCCTGGATGGTGGCATCGTCGCGGGCCGGCCACAGGGTCGCCGTGCGCGCCGCTTCGCCAAGGCCGTTCTGCAGACCGGAGCGCGCCCAGTAGAAGCGCCCGAGATTGAGCACGGCAAAGATCAGGGTCAGCCACAACGGCAGGGTGAGTGAAAATTCGGCAAGCGTGGCCCCGCGGCGATCGCGGCGCAGGCGGCGGGCGATGGCGAGGATCATTGGACGCGCACCGCAGCATCGCCAAGGATGCGATAACCATTGCCGGATCGCCCGGTGGACAGCAGGCCGCCCCAGTTGAACACCGGATCATAAGTGCCCACCAGCCGGATCGACACGTAGCGCGCGCGTTGCTGGCCGTTGCAATTGGTGGTGAGCGACGCCTGCCGCACCCCGCCGCATTCCAGCCAGTTGTCGAGCACGGCGCTTTGCAGCGGCCGGCCATATGCCGCCCGCGCATCGGCGAGGGCAAAGCTGTAATCGGTGGCGACCCCGCGCCGGTTGGCAACCGATTCGATGCCGCGCTGGGCGGCCTGTTCCAGTTGCAGGCGGGCCAGCCACGCACCGGAAAAATCCAGCGCGGCGAGCAGCATGCCGCCCACCACCGGAGTGATCAGTGCCATTTCCATGGCGGCAGCGCCGCGCCGGTCGCGGCCAAGGCCGAACAGCTGGCGCATCATCCCATCAACCTCACCATGGTGCCAAGGAACGCCCCTGACCCCGAATTGGCCGGACAGACATTGGTGATGTTGCTGTTGCCGGTGAACACGAAGCGGTGTGCCACCATCTGCAGGCAGTTGATGTTCATGCCCGACGTGCCGTTGAAGGTCATCTGGCTCTTGGGCGCATAGATCGCCCCCTGCAGGCGGGACGTTGCGTTGCCATTGATCTGGATGGTTTCCCCCAGCGTCTGGGCGCGGCGATCCTGATAGAACAGGATCCCCCTGAAGGTGCCGCTGTTGGGCGCCGTCAGGTTGAGCGTGGCACCGCCGTTGATGTTCATGCCGGCCACGAGGTTGGATTCGCCGCTCGCTGGCGGGTTGGACATGGTCAGCACGATGGTGACACCGGTGCCGTTGACCCGACCCTGCGCGCCGACGTTGAAGCCCAGATTCTTGTTCTGGTTGTTCCCCGACGCCCGGCCATCGATGTAGTAGACGCCGGGGGCAAGGTTGGCCGTGCCCTGGATGTCCATGCCGCGATAGACGCCCGGCGACAGGTTGCGCGTCTGGTTCGATCGCACGTCGCCATTGTTGGCCGAATTGGGGATCGCAGGTGTCGGCAGGCCGGCATAGGGATCGCGCTGCGATACGCTGTAGGGCTGGAACGTGGTGCCGGCCGTGAACACGTTGGAACGGTTGTCGACATTGCCGACCGCCGATACCGGGGTGGCGGTGATCTGCGCGCTGCCCTGGCCGTTGATGGCCGGTTCGCCGCTGCTGTTGCTGTGCATGCCGCAGCCGGCATTCACCGTGGTGTTGCCGCTGTTGGTGATGCCAAGGCTGTTGCTGCTGTCCAGCGCCAGGATGCAGAACTGGCCATCCTGCACCAGCCCCGCGGTGGCCTCCACGCTGATCGGCACGCCGCGGCCCATGAAAAAGCCGGTGAAGGGCAGCCGCGCCGTGCTGGCCAGCCGCACCCGCACCACCAGCGGATCGCCGGCAAAGGGCCCGCTGGAGGGGCCGTTTTCAATGACGGGCGCGGCGGTGAGCCGGAAATTGTTGTTGTTGGCGAGATCGGCGGTGACAGTCTGGGACACGTTGCGATTCTGCGACAGGGCATAGGCCCCCGCCAGCGCGGCGCTGTCCACCTGGCGCTGCAATGCCCGGCGCATCAGAGTCCACTGGATGGTATCACTGGCCAGACCTGCCGTCCCGATCAGCACCGGCATCAGCAGGGCGGTCATTGTTGCCAGACTGCCGGCCCGATCCGCGATCAGGCCGTTCCCCTTACGACCGAACATCGAATTTCAACCTTTTAAACAACCGGAAAATTCAGGTTGTCTATTTAACATTATTTGTCCGATTCGCAACCATCTTGGATTTCATTGTTTGTTTACCATTCTTTCGCCTAAATTTACTTAATTCTTGATGACTGGATTTGCCGCACGACTCTGCTGCCAACTGTGGCCGGGTTTCCGGCTTGACTGGCAATCGTCACTGCCCGAAGGCAGGCGATCATGACGCCCACGAACTCGCTGACCCGCTGGATCCTGATTGGCCTTGTGGCGGGGCTGGCCACAGGCTGGGCCATCAACGTCAGCGTGCCGGCCGATCAGGCCAAGCAGGTCGCCGAATATCTGTCGATCGTCACCGACGTGTTCCTGCGCCTGATCAAGATGATCATCGCACCGCTGGTGCTGGCGACGTTGACAGTGGGCATCGCCCACATGGGATCGGGCGGCGCCGTGGGCCGCACCTTTGTCCGCACGCTGGCCTGGTTCATCGCGGCGAGCGTGTTCAGCCTTGGCCTCGGCATCCTGATGGTCAATCTCCTGGCCCCCGGCGTCGGCGTCGGGCTGGCGCTGCCCGCGGTGGATTCCGCCTCGGGCGTCGCAACCAAGGCCTTCAACCTGAAGGACTTCATTGGCCACATCTTCCCGAAATCGATCATCGAGGCGATGGCCACCAACGAAGTGCTGCAAATCGTCATCTTCAGCCTGTTTGCCGGCGTGGCGCTGATCCAGATGGGCGACAAGGCCAAGGTCATCAACGACGGGCTGGATGCCATCATGCACATGATGCTGGTGATCACCGGCTATGTGATGAAGGTGGCGCCGTTTGCGGTGTTTGCCGCCATCGCCTCGTCGATCGCGGTGGAGGGGCTGGGCATCCTCCTCACCTTCGGCAAGTTCGTCGGCGGCTTCTATCTCGCACTGGCCGTGCTGTGGCTGTTCCTGCTGGGGGCAGGGGCGTTCGTCCTCGGATTCGGCGAGGTGCGCCGCCTGATCCCCGAAATCCGCGAGCCGTTCCTGATCACCTTTGCCACCGCCTCGTCGGAAGCCGCCTATCCCAAGCTGCTGGCCTCGCTGGAGCGTTATGGCGTCCCCGGCCGCATCGCCTCGTTCGTGCTGCCGCTGGGCTACAGCTTCAACCTTGATGGTTCGATGATGTACTGCGCCTTTGCCAGCATCTTCATCGCGCAGGCCTATGGCATCGATCTTTCGCTGGGCCAGGAAATTGCCATGCTGGGCCTGTTGATGATCACGTCGAAGGGCATTGCCGGTGTGCCGCGCGCGAGCCTCGTGGTGATCGCGGCGACCCTGCCTTATTTCAACATTCCCGAAGCCGGCCTGCTGCTGATCCTGGCCGTCGATCACTTCCTCGACATGGGGCGCAGCGCCACCAACGTCATCGGCAATGCCGTTGCCACGGCGGTGATCGCCAAGTGGGATGCGGGCACGACCGACAGCGCGCCGCCCGCAGCCTAGTCCTTGCCGGGCGGCACCGCGGTTTCCCGCCCCGGATAACGTTCATCCAGTTCACGGATCAGCGCCTCGGCATGCTGCGGATCGACGACGCGCAGCAGGGCATCGATCTTGTCCTCCACCCGGTCGCCTTCCTCCTTGGATTGCGGCGATCCGATGTGCAGCAGCACCGCCAGCCCGGCGACCTGCCAGATCAACTGCAGGAACTCCGACTGCCAGTTCTCGAACGTGTCGCGCAGCATCTCGATCAGGTAGGGGCCGGTGTCCACCGGTTGGCCGTGCGCCTGCTGCTGATCGACATAGGCCAGCCAGCCGAACACCCAGTGCAGCACCAGCGAGAACAGGAAGAACCCCAGTGTTACCCAGGCAAAGCCATATTTGCGCCAGATCGACATCGCCTCACTCCACTTGATCTGTCCTCGCCAAGGGAATGCGTGGGCGGCCAAGCGGTTGCGCGGGTTCAGTTCACGGGCGGGCGCCGGCGATAGCTCAGGGCCTCTGCAACGTGGTTGCGGGCGACCCGTTCATCACCGGCCAGATCGGCGATGGTGCGCGCCACGCGCAGCACGCGGGCATAGCCGCGGGCCGACAGGCGCAGGCTGTCGGCGGCCTGGGTGAGCAGGCGCTGGCCTTCGGCATCGGGGGCAGCGTGCGTGTTGAGAAGGTCGCCATCGGCTTCTGCGTTCATGCGGGTCGGTGTGCCGGCATAGCGCGCTGTCTGACGGGCGCGTGCGGCAGCCACCCGCGCCGCGACGGTGGCGCTGGATTCGGCGGGCGGCGGCAGCGCCAGGTCGGCAGCCGAAAGCGCCGGCACCTCGACGTGCAGATCGATGCGATCCAGCAGCGGGCCCGACAGTTTCGACTGGTAATCGGCGGCACAGCGCGGCGCGCGGGCGCAGGCCAGCGCCGGATCTGACAGATGCCCGCAGCGGCACGGGTTCATCGCCGCGATCAGTTGCACCCGCGCCGGATAGGTGACGTGGGCAGCGGCGCGCGCCACCTGCACCTGCCCGGTTTCCAGCGGCTGGCGCAGCGAATCGAGCACGCCGCGCTGGAATTCCGGCAGTTCGTCGAGGAACAGCACGCCAAGGTGGGCCAGGCTGACCTCGCCGGGCCGCGCCCTCGCGCCGCCGCCCACCAATGCCGCCATCGATGCCGAATGATGCGGGGACCGGAAGGGGCGCGTGCGCTTCAGCTTGCCGCCTTCAAGCTCGCCGGCAATGGAGGCGACCATCGACACTTCCAGTGCCTCGGCCGGCGTGAGATCGGGCAATATGCCGGCCAGAGCGGCGGCGATCAGCGACTTGCCCGATCCGGGCGGCCCGCTCATCAGCAGATTGTGGCCACCGGCCGCGGCAATCTCGGCCACGCGCTTGGGCGTTTCCTGGCCCTTGATGGCAGCAAAATCCGGCCCGCGCCGGGGCGGCTCCGCTTCGGCCCGGGCGGGAGGCGGCAGGATGATCTGGCCTTTCAGATGATTGATCAGCGCCGTCAGGTCAGGGGCGGCCAGCACGTCGACGTCGCCGGCCCAGGCCGCTTCCGGGCCCTGTGCGGCCGGGCAGATCAGGCCGAGCTCCTGCGATCCGGCATGGAGTGCGGATAGCAGCACGCCGGGCACCGGCTGAATGGCCCCATCAAGGCCAAGTTCCCCCACCGCCACGAACGAATCGAGCGCGTCCTGTGGGATCACGCCCAGCGCGGCGAGCAGCCCCAGCGCGATCGGCAGGTCATAATGCGATCCTTCCTTGGGCAGATCGGCAGGCGACAGGTTGACGATCACCCGGCGCGGCGGCAGCGACAGGCCGATGGCGTGGAGAGCGGCGGCCACGCGCTCGCGGCTTTCCTTCACCGCCTTGTCGGGCAGACCGACGGTGACAAAGGCGACCTGGCCTGCGGAAATCTGCACCTGCACATCAACGCTGCGGGCTTCCAGCCCCAGAAACGCCACCGTGCCGACATGGGCGACCATTCACGCCACTCCCCGTGCGTAATTGCCGACCCTGATCCTTGCGTAGAATCTTTGTCTGTCTGGTGCAAATTCCGCCTTATGATTGCCACAGGTGGGCCGTATGGGATCGTGACGTGAGCAGGCTTTCCTTCCTTGATCTGCTGGTTCGGTCCGAACCCTTCCGGGTGTTCCAGATCATCCTGGGTATCCTGCTCTTGCCCGTCGCCGGCATCGTGGGGGTGATTTCGCCGGCCCCGATCGGCATCGTGATCTTTGGTGCCGGCCTGGCACTGGTGTTTCGCAACTCGCGCTGGGCGCGGCGGCGCTATCTTGTCTACACCCGCCGTTACCCGCGGGTGCGCCGCGCCGTGGATTTCGGGCTGATGCGCGGACGGCGGCGCAAGACGCGTGGCTCTCCCGTCAACGTTCCGCCTTCATTGACGAACCCGGCGACTGACCCTACATCCCCGACCATGCCTCCAGCGTGACGGGCCCTGTCCTGTCGCGCCCATTGCCAGTGTCAGGACTTTCATGCTCGGGTTGAACAAGGTCGCGAAGGCGATTTTCGGATCGTCGAATGATCGCTATCTGAAATCGCTGCGGCCGATCATCAAGCGCATCAACGATCTGGAAGGCCAGATCAGCGCGCTGACGGACGAACAGCTGCAGGCGCAGACGCCCAAGCTGAAGGCCGAGCTGGACGCCGGCAAGAGCCTCGACGACATCCTGCCCGAAGCCTTCGCCACGGTGCGCGAAGCGTCGAAGCGCGTGCTGGGCATGCGCCATTTCGATGTGCAGCTGATCGGCGGCATCGTGCTGCACCGCGGCGAGATCGCCGAAATGCGCACCGGCGAAGGCAAGACGCTGGTGGCGACGCTGGCGGTGTATCTGAACGCGCTCACCGGCAAGGGCGTCCATGTCGTGACGGTGAACGACTATCTGGCCAGCCGCGACGCGCAGTGGATGGGCCAGATCTACAGCTTCCTCGGCCTCACCGTCGGCGTGATCGTCCCCAACCTCGACGATCAGACCCGCCGCGCCGCCTACAATTGCGACATCACCTACGGCACCAACAACGAATTCGGCTTCGATTACTTACGCGACAACATGAAGTACACGCGCGAGCAGATGGTGCAGCGCACCTTCAACTTCGCCGTGGTCGACGAGGTGGACTCCGTCCTGATCGACGAGGCGCGCACGCCGCTCATCATCTCCGGCCCCACCGACGACAAGTCGGCGCTCTACACCGCGGTCAACGCCGTGGTGAAGGAGCTGGAGCGCGAGGATGTCGAGGTCGACGAGAAGCAGAAATCGGTGATCCTCACCGAAGCCGGCACCGAAAAGGTGGAGAAGATGCTCTCCGCCGCCGGCCTGCTGGAAGGCGAGAATCTCTACGACTTCGAGAACACCCAGGTGGTGCACCACCTGAACCAGGCGCTGCGCGCCATCGTCATCTTCCGCCGCGACACCGATTATATCGTGCGCGATGGCAAGGTGGTCATCATCGACGAATTCACCGGCCGCATGATGGAAGGCCGCCGCTGGTCGGAAGGTCTGCACCAGGCGGTGGAGGCCAAGGAAGGCGTGGCCATCCAGCCGGAAAACCAGACGCTCGCCAGCATCACCTTCCAGAATTATTTCCGCATGTATCCCAAGCTTGGCGGCATGACCGGCACCGCCAACACGGAAGCCGCGGAATTCTATGACATCTACAAGCTGAACGTCGTCGAAATCCCGACCAACGTGCCGGTGCAGCGCAAGGACGTTGACGACGAGTTCTACAAGAACAGCGACGACAAGTTCAAAGCCATCGTGAAGGCGATCCGCGAGGCGCAGGGCCGCGGCCAGCCGGTGCTGGTCGGCACCGTCTCCATCGAAAAGAGCGAGATGCTGTCGGACTTCCTGAAGGGCGAGGGTGTCGAGCACGTGGTGCTGAACGCGCGCTATCACGAGCAGGAAGCCGCGATCGTGGAAGACGCGGGCCGCATCGGCGCCGTCACCATCGCCACCAACATGGCCGGCCGCGGCACCGACATCAAGCTGGGCGGCAACGAGGAAGCCCGCATCGCGCGCGAACTGGCCAGCATGCCCGCCGGGCCTGAGCGCGAGGCCGCCGAAGCGAGGATCAAGGCCGAAGTGGCCGCCGAACGCGAGCAGGTGAAGGCCAATGGCGGCCTGTTCGTGCTGGGCACCGAACGCCACGAAAGCCGCCGCATCGACAACCAGCTGCGCGGCCGTTCGGGTCGCCAGGGCGATCCCGGCCTGTCGCGTTTCTACCTGTCGCTGGACGATGACCTGCTCCGCATCTTCGGCCAGCAGAACATGCTGTCGCGCCTGATGAATTCCGGCCTGCAGGAAGGCGAGGCCATCGTCCACCCGTGGATTTCCAAGGCCATCGAGACCGCGCAGAAGAAGGTCGAGGCGCGCAATTACGACACCCGCAAGCAGTTGCTGCAATTCGACGACGTGATGAACGACCAGCGCAAGGTCGTCTATGAACAGCGCGCCGACATCATGGACAGCGAGACCGTGGGTGATGTCGTCATCGACATGCGCCACGAAACGGTGAACGCCATCGTCGCCAACCGCTGCCCGATGGGCAGCTATCCTGAGCAATGGGACGTGGCGGGCCTGCAGGAGGACGTGACCGGCACGCTGGGCCTGTCCCTCGACGTGACGGGCTGGCCGCAGGAAAACGCCATCGATCCGGAAATCGTGCTCGATCGCCTGATCGCGGCGTCGGATGCGCTGGTGGCCGAAAAGGCCGCCGCGCTGCCGGCAGAGACCTGGGTGAGCATCGAAAAGAGCTTCCTGCTGCAGGCGCTCGACCATCACTGGAAGGAGCATCTGGCGACGCTGGATTCGCTGCGCTCGGTCATCCACCTGCGCGCCTACGCGCAAAAGACGCCGATCAACGAATACAAGCGCGAGGCGTTCGCGCTGTTCGAACGCATGCTGGCCGCGGTGCGTGAAGACGTCACCCGGATGCTGGCCAATGCCCAGTTCAGCTTGGCAGCCGAGGAACCGCCGGCCGAGCTGCCGCCGTTCATCACGACCCACATCGATCCGGCCACCGGCCAGAACGAAGCCGGCCCGACCTTGAGCTTTGACGCCTTCGGCTCCAGCCTGCCCGCCGGCATGCTGGCCGCTGCCGCCGATGCCACCGCGATGATCGACATCGATCCCGCCGACATCGAGGAATGGCGCCAGACCGTCAGCCGCAACGCCGAATGCCCCTGCGGTTCGGGCAAGAAGTTCAAGCACTGCCACGGCGCGCTGTAACGCGCCTCACAAAAGCTGCGCTCTAACGCGCCTTACAAAAGCTGCGCGGTGACGCGCGGTTTGGCGGCGCCTAGTCGCTGATCCGGGTGAGAAGGCTGCGGTTGCGGAACTGCCAGGTGGCCGTGCCCTTGGGCATCACCTCCTTGGTGGCGGTCAGCACGTCGCCATCGCGCACCTCCGTGGTCCGCAGGCGGGCCGGGCCATCGCCATCGATGCCGTCACGTTCAAACACCAGGGTCCAGTGGGTGGCATCGGTAGCCGTCGCCACCCGCACCTGTTCGGCGCCCGTTTCAACCGGGCGGCCCCGGCGCAGGGTCGCCGACGTGACCTGGCCGTTTTTGGAATCGAACAGGCTGGTCGTGGTGATGAACACGTCGCCCACCCGCGGCCCGTCATCAAAGGTCGAAACGCGGATGACGGTGGCACCGTCGGGCAGCGCCTCGATCCGGGTCCGCATCGGGATCTCTTCCAGCCGGTTGCTCTGATAGTCGCGATAGCCAAGCGTGCCCTGCCAGCGCCCGGCCAGCCCCGCCGTGAGCGCGGCCGGGGCAGGGCCGGCAGCCGGCATCGCGTCGACCTGGGCAAACAGCAACGCGACGGCAACCAATGCGGCAGAGGGCATGGAAGGTCCTTCAGGCAAGTGAGACTTCAGTATCGGCATGGCTCGTCACGGCCGCAAGGGGCGTTCGACCCGCCCGCCGGCCCCCGCCGCCTGTCCGGGGCGGCGCGCCCTGTCGCAGCAGCCGTTGACCTCATCCCCCATTGCGGCTAATGGCGCGCATCCCTGATCGGCCCCCGGGTTCGGGCAGGGGATACGACAGACGACACCGCGCGCGGGGAGCCCTTCCGAATTTCGGGGGGCCTGCCTGCGCTTATGTGATGCCTTGCATTGGCATCAGCGGGGCCGGGCTGGAGTAGGCGGCGGACCATGGGGGTTCGCCACCGAAGCGAGAAGAGAGACGATGCCTACGATCAACCAGTTGATCCGCAAGGGTCGCACGCCGCAGAAGGCGCGCAACAAGGTGCCGGCCATGGAGGCCAACCCGCAGAAGCGTGGCGTTTGCACCCGTGTTTACACCACCACCCCCAAGAAGCCGAACTCGGCGCTCCGCAAGGTGGCCAAGATCCGTCTGACCAATGGCTTTGAAGTCATCGGTTACATCCCGGGTGAAGGCCACAACCTGCAGGAACACTCGGTCGTGCTGATTCGCGGCGGCCGCGTGAAGGATCTTCCCGGCGTGCGCTACCACATCGTTCGCGGTGTGCTGGACACGCAGGGTGTGAAGAACCGCAAGCAGAGCCGTTCGAAGTACGGCGCCAAGCGTCCGAAGTAAGGGGGATATAAGTCATGTCACGTCGTCGTCGCCCCGAAAAGCGCGTCATCCTGCCGGATCCCAAGTTCGGCGATCAGGTGCTGTCGAAGTTCATGAACCTCGTCATGCTGCAGGGCAAGAAGTCGGTCGCCGAATCGATCGTCTACTCGGCCCTGGAAACCATCGAAGCCAAGTCGCGTCGCGAACCGCTGGGCGTGTTCCACGATGCGCTGGCCAACGTGCGTCCGGGCATCGAAGTCCGCAGCCGCCGCGTTGGTGGTGCCACCTACCAGGTTCCGGTCGAAGTCCGTCCTGACCGTGGCCAGGCGCTGGCCATCCGCTGGATCATCTCGGCCGCCCGCAAGCGCGCCGAACACACGATGGCCGCCCGCCTCTCGGCGGAACTGATGGACGCTGCCGCCAACCGCGGTTCGGCCGTCAAGAAGCGTGAAGACACGCACCGGATGGCGGAAGCCAACCGCGCCTTCTCGCACTATCGCTGGTAATCCTGATCAGGCCGGTGCCGCAGCCGCGGTGCCGGCCGATCGTTCATCTCCCCCTTTCCTGAGGCTTTCACCATGCCCCGCTCCCATCCGCTTGAGCGTTATCGCAACATCGGCATCATGGCCCACATCGATGCCGGCAAGACGACCACGACCGAGCGCATCCTTTACTACACCGGCAAGTCCTACAAGATCGGCGAAGTGCACGAAGGCACCGCCACCATGGACTGGATGGAGCAGGAGCAGGAGCGCGGCATCACCATCACGTCGGCCGCCACGACCTGTTTCTGGCGCGCCCAGGACGGCAAGGGTGAAGAGCATCGCATCAACATCATCGACACCCCCGGACACGTCGACTTCACCATCGAAGTCGAGCGTTCGCTGCGCGTGCTCGACGGTGCCATCACCTGCTTTGACGGCGTTGCCGGCGTGGAGCCGCAGTCGGAAACCGTGTGGCGCCAGGCTGACAAGTATCGCGTGCCGCGCATGTGCTTCGTCAACAAGCTGGACCGCACCGGCGCCAACTTCGATCGCTGCGTGCAGATGATCAAGGATCGCCTGGGCGCCCGCCCGGCCGTGCTGTATCTGCCGATCGGCCTGGAGAGCGATTTCGTCGGCCTCGTCGACCTGGTCGAGAACCGCGCCATCGTCTGGCTGGAAGAAAGCCTGGGCGCCAAGTTCGAATACAAGGAAATCCCGGCCGAGCTGAAGGACGCCGCTGCGGCTGCCCGTTCGGAACTGATCGAAATCGCCGTCGAGCAGGACGACGCGGCGATGGAAGCCTATCTGGAAGGCAACGAGCCGGATGTCGCCACGCTGAAGAAGCTGATCCGCAAGGGCACGCTGGCGTTCGACTTCGTGCCGGTGCTGTGCGGTTCGGCGTTCAAAAACAAGGGTGTGCAGCCCCTGCTCGACGCCGTCATCGACTATCTGCCGAGCCCGCTCGACATTCCGCCGGTCGTTGGCATCAACGCCAAGGAAGAGGAAGAAACCCGCAAGGCCGACGACAACGAGCCGTTCGCCGCGCTGGCCTTCAAGATCATGACCGATCCGTTCGTCGGGACGCTGACCTTTGCCCGCATCTATTCGGGCAAGCTGGAAGCCGCCTCGACCGTGCTGAACTCCGTGAAGGACAAGCGCGAGAAGATCGGCCGCATGCTGCTGATGCACGCCAACAACCGTGAAGACATCAAGGAAGCCATGGCGGGTGACATCGTCGCCCTCGTCGGCCTCAAGGATGTCACCACCGGTGACACGCTGTGCTCGACGCTGAAGCCGGTGATCCTGGAGCGCATGGAATTCCCCGAGCCGGTGATCGAAGTCGCCGTGGAGCCCAAGACCAAGGCCGACCAGGAAAAGATGGGCATCGCCCTCAACCGCCTGGCCCAGGAAGATCCGTCGTTCCGCGTTTCGTCGGACAACGAAAGCGGCCAGACCATCATCAAGGGCATGGGCGAACTCCACCTGGAAATCCTCGTCGACCGCATGCGTCGCGAGTTCAAGGTCGAAGCCAACGTTGGTGCGCCGCAGGTGGCCTATCGCGAAAGCCTGTCGAAGAAGGTCGACATCGACTACACCCACAAGAAGCAGTCGGGTGGTTCGGGCCAGTTCGGCCGCGTCAAGATCATCGTCGAGCCGGGTGAGCGCGGCAGCGGCATCACCTTCGTCGACGAAGTGAAGGGCGGCAACGTCCCGCGCGAATATATCCCGGCTGTCGAAAAGGGCATCCGCGAAGTCGCCGCTTCGGGTCACCTGATCGGCTTCCCGCTGATCGACTTCAAGGCGACGCTGTATGACGGCGCCTACCACGACGTCGACTCGTCGGCCCTGGCCTTCGAAATCACCGGTCGTGGCGCCATGCGCGAAGCGGCCGACAAGTCCGGCATCAAGATCCTCGAACCCGTCATGAAGGTCGAGGTGGTGACGCCGGAGGATTATCTGGGTGACGTGATCGGCGATCTCAACAGCCGCCGTGGCCAGATCCAGGGCACCGACACCCGCGGCAACGCGCAGGTGATCGACGCCATGGTGCCGCTGGCCAACATGTTCGGGTACGTCAACAACCTGCGCTCGATGTCGCAGGGCCGCGCCCAGTACACCATGCAGTTCAGCCACTACGACGAAGTGCCGTCGAACGTGGCCGAGGAAATCAAGCTCAAGCTGGCTTGATTTTTCGGGAAACCCGGCTAGTCAGCGCGCCTCTAGGCGCAATGATTCGGCCGGTTTTCCGCTGACACCACCGCCAGGGCGGCTCCATCACGGACCGTCGATATCGTTGAACGTCTCACACGCTGAGCAAGGAAGAAGGTTACGGCCATGGCCAAAGCAAAGTTCGAGCGGAACAAGCCGCACTGCAACATCGGGACCATCGGTCACGTCGACCATGGCAAGACCTCGCTGACCGCTGCCATCACCAAGGTGCTGGCCGAAACCGGCGGCGCCACCTTCGTGGACTACGCCAACATCGACAAGGCGCCGGAAGAGCGCGAGCGCGGCATCACCATCTCGACCGCCCACGTCGAGTATGAAACCGAGCAGCGCCACTATGCGCACGTCGACTGCCCGGGCCACGCCGACTACGTGAAGAACATGATCACCGGTGCCGCCCAGATGGACGGCGCCATCCTGGTCGTGTCGGCCACCGACGGCCCGATGCCGCAGACCCGCGAGCACATCCTGCTGGCCAAGCAGGTCGGCGTTCCGGCCATGGTCGTCTTCATGAACAAGGTCGACATGGTCGACGATCCGGAAATCCTCGAGCTCGTCGAGCTGGAAATCCGCGAACTGCTGTCGAAGTATGACTTCCCGGGCGACGACATTCCGATCATCAAGGGTTCGGCCCTGTGCGCCCTGGAAGGCAAGCAGCCGGAAATCGGCCACGGCGCCATCCTGGAGCTGATGAAGGCCGTTGACGCCTACATCCCGCAGCCGGAGCGTCCGCTGGACAAGCCGTTCCTGATGCCGATCGAAGACGTGTTCTCGATCTCGGGCCGCGGCACCGTGGTGACCGGCCGCGTCGAAACCGGCATCGTCAAGGTCGGCGAAGAACTGGAAATCGTCGGCATTCACGACACCCGCAAGACCGTCTGCACCGGCGTCGAAATGTTCCGCAAGCTGCTCGACCAGGGCCAGGCTGGCGACAACATCGGTGCGCTGCTGCGCGGCGTGGGCCGTGAAGAAGTCGAGCGCGGCCAGGTGCTCTGCAAGCCGGGCTCGATCAAGCCGCACACCGAGTTCACCGCCGAAGTCTACGTGCTGTCGAAGGACGAAGGTGGCCGTCACACGCCGTTCTTCGCCAACTATCGCCCGCAGTTCTACTTCCGCACCACCGACGTCACCGGCACCGTTGAGCTGCCGGAAGGCACCGAGATGGTGATGCCGGGCGACAACGTCCAGCTGAAGGTCAAGCTGATCGCTCCGATCGCCATGGACCAGGGTCTGCGCTTCGCCATTCGCGAAGGCGGCCGTACCGTCGGCGCCGGCGTGGTTGCGTCGATCATCAAGTGAGTGTATGGGGCCGCTTCCCTTGTGGAGCGGCCCCGATTCGTTGCGGTAACCACCGCAGCACCGCCGGGTTCCGCGGCTTCATATCGGGACTGGAATTTCAAAGCGGCCGGTGCAACCCCGACCATCCGTCCGGGGATGCATCGGTCCGCTTTTTTTGAACGCTGAAAAGCAACACGCTGTTTGACAAGATTGGTGCTATGGACGCTCAGAACATCCGCATTCGCCTGAAGGCTTTCGACCACCGGGTCCTGGATATGGCCACCGGTGAGATCGCTGACACCGCCAAGCGGACCGGTGCTGCTATCCGTGGCCCGATTCCGCTGCCGACGCGCTTCGAGAAGTTCACCGTGAACCGCTCGCCGCACGTCGACAAGAAGAGCCGTGAACAGTTCGAGGTTCGCACCTACAAGCGCCTCCTCGACATCGTTGATCCCACCCCGCAGACGGTTGACGCGCTGATGAAGCTCGATCTGGCCGCCGGCGTGGACGTGGAAATCAAGCTCGGCAAGTAACCGGCCACCAAATACGCGGAGCGAATTTGGAAGGGTCACGCCCCTCCCGGATCAACCGGTTGGGGCCTCTGATGAAAGGAGCAGATCATGCGCACAGGCGTGATCGCGAAGAAGATGGGGATGACGCGGATTTTCCGCGAAGACGGCCGGCACGTTCCGGTCACCGTTCTCAGCCTCGAGAACAACCAGGTCGTCGCGGTGAAGACCGACGAGACCGATGGCTACACCGCTGTCCAGCTCGGCGCTGGCGCGAAGAAGGCCAAGAACACCACGAAGCCGGAACGCGGCCACTTCGGCAAGGCCGAAGTCGAGCCCAAGGCCAAGGTGGCCGAATTCCGTGTCGCGGCCGATGCCGTGCTGGAACCGGGTGCCACCATCAGCGCCGATCACTTCGTTCCGGGCCAGATGGTCGACGTCACCGGCATCACGCAGGGCAAGGGTTTTGCCGGCGTCATGAAGCGCTGGAACTTCGGCGGCCTGCGTGCCACGCACGGCGTCTCGGTCTCGCACCGCTCGCACGGTTCGACCGGCCAGCGCCAGGATCCGGGCAAGGTGTTCAAGGGCAAGAAGATGGCCGGGCACATGGGCGCCCGCCAGCGCACCCAGCAAAATCTTGAAGTCGTGTCGACCGATGTCGAGCGCGGCCTGATCTTCGTCATGGGCTCGGTGCCCGGCTCGAAGGGCGGCTGGCTGCTCGTCAAGGACGCCGTCAAGGTTCCGCGCAAGGCGGAAGTTCCCTATCCGGCCGCTCTGAAGACGGTCGCCAACGACGCCGTGGTCGCGGACGTGGCTGATGCCGCGCCGGCCGCTGGCGAAGAAACCACGGAGGCCTGATCATGAAGATTCAGGTGAAGACCCTGGCCGCGGCGGACGCCGGCGAGCTGGAACTTTCGGACGCGGTGTTCGGCAAGGAGCCGCGCCTCGACATCCTGCACCGCGTGGTGACCTGGCAGCTGGAAAAGCGCCGTGGCACCGCCCGCAAGGCGCGTGAACGCAGCGAAGTCGCCCGCACCGGCAAGAAGCTGGGCAACCAGAAGGGCGGCGGTCGTGCCCGTCACGGCAACCGCGCTGCGCCGCAGTTCGTCGGCGGCGGCAAGGCCCATGGTCCGCGCGTGCGTGATTTCAATCCGTCGCTGAACAAGAAGATCCGCCGTCTCGGCCTCGCCACCGCCCTGTCGGTCAAGGCGCAGGAAGGCAAGCTGATCGTCGTGGAGGACCTGAACCTTGGCGAAGCCAAGACCAAGGCCTTCATCGCTTCGATGAGCGCTCTCGGCATCACGTCGGGCCTGTTCATCGATGGCGCTGCGGTCGATGCCGGCTTTGCCCGCGCTTCGGCCAACGTTCCGCACATCGACGTGCTGCCGGCCATTGGCGCCAACGTCTATGACATTCTCAAGCACGACACGCTGGTTCTGACCCGCGCTGCCGTCTCGGCTCTGGAGGCTCGGGTCAATGGCTAACATCGATCTCAAGCACTACGACGTTGTCGTGAAGCCGGTGATCACCGAGAAGTCGACCCTGGTGTCCGAGTACAACCAGGTCGTCTTCCAGGTCGCCAAGGATGCCACCAAGCCGCAGATCAAGGCTGCCATCGAAGCGCTGTACGGCGTCAAGGTGCTGGCCGTGAACACCATGGTGGCCAAGGGCAAGACCAAGCGCTGGCGCGGGCAGGAATATCGCCGTTCCGACGTCAAGAAGGCCGTGGTGACGGTTGCCGATGGCAGCCGCATCGACGTGACCACCAGCATCTGAGGGCGGGGACGAGAACCATGGCACTCAAGACTTACAATCCGACCAGCCCGGGCCAGCGCGGCCTGGTGCTGATCGACCGCGCCGCCCTGTTCAAGGGTCGCCCGGTCAAGGCGCTGACCGAAGGTCTGAAGAAGACCGGCGGCCGCAACAACAAGGGCCACGCCACCGCGCGCGGCATTGGTGGCGGTCACAAGCGCCTGTATCGCGTCGTCGATTTCAAGCGCCGCCTGTGGGACGTCGCCGCAACCGTCGAACGCCTGGAGTATGACCCCAACCGTTCGGCCTTCATCGCCCTGGTGAAATATGCCGACAAGGCGGGCACCCAGGCCTACATCATTGCCCCGCAGCGCCTCGCCGTTGGCGACAGCGTGATCGCCGGCAAGAAGGTCGACGTAAAGCCGGGCAACGCGATGGAAATCGGCCAGGTTCCGGTCGGCACCATCGTCCACAACGTCGAACTGAAGCCGGGCAAGGGCGGCCAGCTGGCCCGCGCCGCCGGCACGTTCGTGCAGGTGGTCGGCCGCGACAAGGGCATGGTCATCATCCGTCTGAACTCGGGTGAGCAGCGCTATGTCCGCGCCGAATGCATGGCGACGGTGGGTGCGGTGTCGAACCCCGACAACAGCAACCAGAACCTCGGCAAGGCCGGTCGCAACCGCTGGCTGGGCTATCGCCCGCTGACCCGCGGTGTCGCCAAGAACCCGGTCGACCACCCGCATGGTGGTGGTGAAGGCCGCACCTCGGGCGGTCGCCACCCGGTCACCCCGTGGGGCAAGCCGACCAAGGGTGCCAAGACCCGTTCGAACAAGGCGACGGATCACATGATCATCCGTTCGCGCCACGCCAAGAAGAAGAGGTAAGCGCGCATGAGCCGCTCCGTCTGGAA
>JAIXPC010000011.1 GCA_027486415.1 Sphingomonadales bacterium
ACCCAGGCCGACGTCGAGGTGCAGGATTGCTACCACGACAAATATGGCAGCGTGTTCAAGCCGACCGAAGTCAAGATGATGCTGACGTCGTTCTCCAACATGGAAACGATCCACATCGCGGCCTATTCGCACCTGCTCGACACGATCGGCATGCCCGAAAGCGAATATAGCGCCTTCCTCAACTACAAGGAAATGCGCGACAAGCATGATTACATGAACACCTTCGGCGTGAGCAGCAACGAGGATATCGCCAAGACACTGGCGATGTTCGGCGGCTTCACCGAAGGCCTGCAGCTGTTCGCCTCGTTCGCCATGCTGATGAACTTCCCGCGCTTCAACAAGATGAAGGGCATGGGCCAGATCGTCAGCTGGTCGGTGCGCGATGAATCGCTGCACTGCGAAGGCATCGTGAAGCTGTTCCACGCCTTCTGCGCCGAAACCGGCGTCCTCACCAGCCGCATCCGCGACGACATCGCCGACGTGTGCCAGCGCACCGTGCGCCTGGAAGACGCGTTCATCGATCTGGCCTTCGAACAGGGCCCGGTCGCCGGCATGACGCCCAAGGATATCAAGCGCTACGTCCGCTACATCGCCGACTGGCGCCTGAAACAGCTCGGCCTCGCCCCGATCTACATGATCGAGGAACACCCGCTGCCGTGGCTGACCCCGCTCTTGAACGGTGTCGAACACGCCAACTTCTTCGAAGCCCGCGCCACCGAATATTCCAAGGCCGCCACCAAGGGCGACTGGAAGGACGTGTGGAGCGCCTTCGACGCCCGCAAGGCCGCCAAGCTGGCCAGCGAAGCCCAGCCTGCCAACGGCGACGACGCCCAGGGCGGTCTGCTGGGAGTGGCTGCGGAGTAACAGGCAGCCTCCGGCGGGCAGGGACGCAATCCCTGCACCCGTTCGTTTTCGGGCGGTGCCTTGGCCGGGGATCTGGTCCAGTTGGATTGGCATGATGGCCTGTCGCCTTTGGCGGCAGGCCTTTTGCTTTGATTTCCCCGTCAGGCCTCTGCGGCGAAGGTCAGGCGGGGCCCCGGACCGCGTCCGGGGCGACGTCCAGCGTAATGGGCGACCCAAACAAACGGGTGCAGGGACTGCGTCCTGCCCGCCGGAGGGCCCTGCCTTCAGCTTCCTGCGTTAACGAAGGCAAATTCCTTTTTGATGCCTGTTTGTCCCATCATGTGAGTTTGCGCCCGACCCACACCACGCGGCCGATGATGGTGATGGCGGCGGGGTCGCAATCGGGCCAGCTGGGGTAGGCATCGTTGTCGGATGTGATGGTGATGCGGCGGGTGGCCGGGTTGGGGGAGAGGCGTTTGACGAGCAGCACGTCGTCGAGGCGGAGCACGTAGATGCCGTCGCGCAGGCGGCCGGGGTCGGCGGTGTCGATCAGGATCTGATCGCCATCGGCCAGGGTGGGCAGCATCGAATCGCCTTCCACGGTCAGGATGGCGAGTGCATCGGCCGGGCTGTTGGCGATGTCGCGCACGAAGCCGGCCTGGAAGGCGATGCTGGCCGAGGGTGTTTCCGAATCGGCGAGGGCGCCTGGCCCGGCGGAGGCGCGCACCTGGTATTGCGGGATCAGCACATAATCATCGGCGGCGCGGGCGAGGCCGGGGCGGGAGAGGGTGATGCGGTCATCGGGTGGTGGCCCGCCGAGCAGATGTTCGGCGATGCCGAAGTGGCCGGCGAGGATGCGCCGGTCGCTTTCCGACAGGCGTCGCGGCACACCGCGCTTGATGAACTGCTGGATGTAACTGGCGTTGCGCCCAAGCCGCCGTGACAGCGAGGCATAATCCTCACCGCGAGAGGCGATCAGCGCGTCCAGCCGTGCCCGGATGGCGGTGCTGTCCATAATGACGGGCCTCCCTTCCTGGCCCGCCGACGAGCCTATAACAGTAGTTTTTTTCCTAGACTAGTAGGATTTTAACCGGAATAAACCTGTGTATCAGCCGAATCGCGAGGGAAAAGGCTGATAACGTGTCCATAAAGAACCGGGAGTGAACGGCATGAGCCTGTTGCCTGTCGTTGAACGCCATCTGCGCGTTCACAGAGTACCGCCCTCGCGCTTTGGCCGGCTGGTCGCCGGCGATCCGCGATTCGTTTTCGATCTTCGGCGCGGCCGCGAACCGCGCCAGGCCACCAGGGATCGGGTGCTGGCCCACATCGCCCGCACCGAATCCCAGGCGCGCCTTGCCAACAGCCGGATGGAGGGTCCCCATGCGACCGCATTGTGATCGTGCCCAGGCCGCCATCCTGCGCGCCGTGTCGGCCATTGCCGCGCCGCTGGGCGCCCGCCTTGTCATCGAGGAGCTGCGCGCCCGCGACTGGGCCAGCCTGACGCTGACCGGCATGCGCCACGAACTTGATGTCAGGCTGGACGGGGCAGGGGCGGCCGCCGCGCTGGCGGCACTGTCGGCACGCCTGCCCACTGAAGCCATCGCCATTTCGGGCCAGATCCTCGCCGAGATCGTCGTCGAGCCCGGCACCGCCGATGATGATGGCATCGCCATGACCCTGTGTGCCTTGGTGATCAACGACTGATCGCCATGTCTGCCATCTTGCCCAGGCGTCCGGGGGGAGCGCTGGGCACGGTGGCCGGTTGCCGCACAAGCTGAGTGCGGCTCAATTACCCGCTTGTCATCCCTGCCGCCCGCAGGCACAATCTGAGCCACAATCAAATCTGCCCCGACACGGCCCGGCGATCAGCGTGATCTCCCCAGCCGGTGCGGTGGCAGCGGCCAATCTGGGGCCAATCTGGGGCCAATCGGGGCGAGCGGGCGCATGACGAGATCGAACCGGGCGGCACGGCTGCCTTTACTCCCTTTCTGCGATGATGTGCGCCGGCACCTGATGGGTGGCCGGCTTTTGGCGTGTTCGGCGCTGGCCCTTCTTGCTGCCTGTGGTGACAGCGCCGCGCCGCCGCCCGCCATCCCGCCGGCCCAGCCGGTGCGCGTGGTGACGGCCGCGCCGGCCAGCGCCACCACCGAACTCGCCATTGCCGGCACCGTGCGCCTGAAGCGCGAAACGCCGCTCGCCTTCAATTCGCCCGGCCGCATTGCCAGCATCAGCGTGCGCGAGGGCGATGCCGTCGCTGCCGGGCAGGTGCTGGCCCGGCTCGACACCACGTCGCTGGGCGCGGCGCAAGGATCGGCGGTCGCCGAAGTCACCCGCGCCGAAGCCGAGGTGAAGCGCACCGAGGCATTGTTTGCCAAGGGCTGGGTGACGGCGCCGCGCGTCGAGCAGGCGCGCGCCACGCTGGCCGCCGCCCAGGCCCGGATGCGCGCCACCGGTTTCGATCTGGCGCTGGCGGTGCTGCGTGCGCCCACGTCCGGCGTCGTGCTCGCCCGCCCGGCCGAACCCGGCCAGATCGCCCAGCCCGGCCAGACCATCCTCACCATCGGCGAACGCGGCCAGGGCTTTGTGCTGCGCCTGCCAATGGCCGATCGCGACGTGGCACGGGTGCGCCCCGGCCAGGTGGCGCGGGTCACCATCCCGGCGCTGGGCGGGCAGGAACTGGTGGGCCAGGTCAGCGAGGTCGGCGCGCGCGGCGACGATGGCACCGGCACCTTCCGGGTGGAGGTGCGCCTGCCAGCCGATGCACGGCTGGCATCGGGCCAGATCGGCAACGCCCGCCTGCAACTGGGCGCAGCGCAGCCCGGCGCGCCCATCGCCGTGCCGGCCACCGCGGTGTTTTCGGCGCGCGCCGATGAAGGCTTTGTCTATGTTCTGGAGCCGACCACCCGGCGCGTGCGCCAGCGGCTGGTGGCGCTGGGGGCGGTGGGCAGCAGCGGCGTGGTTGTCACCGCCGGCCTGAAGGCGGGGGAGCAGGTGGTGACCACCGGCGTTGACCGGCTGCGCGACGGGCAGGTGGTGGAATTGGCCCAAGGTCCGGCCCAGGGTCAGGCCCAAGGTCCGGCGAAGTGACCGGCATCATCCGCTTTGCCATCCTGCGCTGGCAGATCACTTTGGTGATCTTCCTGGCGCTGGCGGCGCTGGGGCTTTCGGCGTTCTTCACCATTCCGCGATCAGTTGATCCGCATTTCCCGTCGCCGTTCATCAGCGTGATCGCCACCGTGCCGGGCGCCGAGCCGGCCGACATGGAAACCACCATCGCCAAGCCGATCGAGGACGTGATCCAGGGCCTGGACGGCATCGTGAAGGTGGAATCGCGATCGACCGATTCCACCGCCATCATCACCGGGGAATTCAGCTGGGATGGTGATCCGGAGAAGAATTACGACGAGATCGTGCGCGAGGTGAACGCCATCCGGCAGACCCTGCCCAGCGCGCTGACCCGGCTGGAATTCCAGAAATCGCGCACCACCGAAGCCGCCGTGCTGCAGTTCGCGCTGGTATCGGACACCGCCAGCTATCGCCGGCTGGAGAAGCTGGCCAAGGACTTGCGCGAGCGGCTGATCCGCGTGCCCGGTGTGCGATCGGCACGGGTGTTCGCCTTGCCCGCGCCGGAAATGCGGGTGGCGCTGGATACCGGCCGCATGGCGCAACTGGGCATTCCGGTCACCGCCGTCACCGATGCCCTGCGCGGCGGTGGCCAGGATCTGCCGCCGGGGGCCGTGCAGGTGGGCGAGGCGCGGCTGAACGTGCAGGCCGGCGGCGCATACAAGACGCTTGACGACGTGGGCGATGAGCCCGTGCGCGCCCGCGATGGCCGGATCGTGCGGGTGAAGGATATCGCCAGTGTGGGCTGGGCTTACGAGGAACAGCCGCATTTCGCCCGTTACAACGGTAAGCGGGCGGTGTGGGTGACGATGACCCAGAAGGATGGGCTCAACGTGCTCGACATCCGCAACGGCGCGGTGGCTGCGGCGGACGAATATCGCAAGCTGCTGCCACCCGATGTGCAATTGCATGTGGCCTTTGACCAGAGCGACGACATCGCCCGCAAGCTGGGGCAACTGGGCCGCGATTTCGGCATCGCGCTGGGCCTGGTGCTGATCACGCTGCTGCCGCTGGGCTGGCGCGCGAGCATCGTGGTGATGGTATCGGTGCCGCTCAGCCTCGCGATGGGTGTGGCGGTGCTGAGCTGGAGCGGGTTCACGCTCAACCAGCTGGCCATTTCCGGCTTCATCATCGCGCTGGGCCTGCTGGTGGACGACAGCATCGTGGTGACGGAAAACATCGCCCGCCACCTGCGGATGGGCAAGACCCGCGAACAGGCCGCCATCGAAGGCACCACCCAGATCGCCGTTGCGGTGATCGGCTGCACCTTCGTGCTGCTGTTTGCCTTCCTGCCGCTGACCATGCTGCCCGAAGGCGCCGGCAAGTTCACCCGCAGCCTGCCGGTGGCGGTGCTTGGCACGGTGGCCGCCTCGCTGCTCGTCAGTCTCACCATCGTGCCGTTCCTGGCCAGCCGCATCCTGCCGCGCGAGGAAAGCGAGCATGGCAACCGCTTCCTGCAGGCGGTCAACAGCGGCATCCACCGTTTCTATCAGCCGGTGCTGCACTGGGGCCTCACGCATCCGTGGCGGGCGATGGCGGCGTCCACGCTGCTGATCGTGTCGGGCTTTGGCCTGGTGCCCCTGATCGGCTCCAGCCTGTTTCCGCCGGCCGAAACCCCCTATTTCACCGTGCAGGTAACGGCCAGCGAAGGCACCGCCATTCCCGCCACCACCCGCGCCGTTCTGGCGGTGGAGGAAGCGTTGAAAGGCGAACCGAACGTGACCGGCATCGCCAGCAACATCGGCCGCGCCAATCCGCGCATCTTTTACAATCAGGTCAACAATGATCAGCGCAGCAACATCGGCGAAGTGCTGGTGACGCTGAAAGCCTGGGAGAAGCCCGGCAGCCCGGAGATGGTGGAGCGGCTGCGCGCCAGGCTGGCGACGATCCCCGATGCCCAGTACGTGGTGAAGATCTTCCAGAACGGCCCGCCCATCGATGCGCCGATCCAGCTGCGGATCATCGGGCCGGAACTGGACGTGCTGAAACGGCTGGCCGCACAGACGGAAGCCGTGATGCGGACCGTGCCGGGCACCCGCGACGTGCGAAACCCGGTGGCGGTCGACACGCCGCGGCTCAACCTTGGGCTGGACGGTAACAAGGCCGCCCTGCTGGGGGTGGCGCCGGGCGCACCGCGCCGGGTGCTGCGGCTGGCGCTGGCCGGTGAGACGGCCGGGCGGTTCCGCGACGTGGAAGGCGACAGCTACAATGTCGTCGTGCGCCTGCCGCTGGCAGAGCGGCACGACATCAGCGTGCTCGATGATATCTACCTGCCCGGCAGCCAGGGCGCGGTGCCGCTGCGCGAGATCGCGACGCCGTTCCTCGATTCGGCGCCGCCGCGCATCAACCGATCCCGCCAGAGCCGGGTGGTCTATGTCGATGCCCAGGTGCAGGAGGGCTATCTGATCGCCAAGGTGAACGATGCGGTGGTGAAGGCCGTGCAGAGCAAGGTGACATTGCCCGAAGGCTATCGTTTCGAAGTGGGCGGAGAGGCGGAGACGGCAGCGCGCAGCTTTGGCGGCCTCGGGCCCATCATCGCCTTGGCCGTGTTCGGCATATTGGCCGTTCTTGTCATCGAATTCGGCCGGTTCCGCGAGACGCTGGTGGTGGCCGGAGTCATTCCCTTGGGCCTGTTCGGCGGGCTGGTGGCGCTGTTCCTCACCGGCAATTCGCTCAGCTACACCGCCGTCATCGGTTTCGTCGCGCTGATCGGGATCGAGATCAAGAACAGCCTGCTGCTCGTCGATTTCACCACCCAGTTGCGCGCCGCCGGCCGGCCGCTGCGTGACGCGATCGAAGAGGCGGGGGAAGTGCGCTTCCTCCCCGTGCTGCTCACCAGCGTCACCGCCATCGGCGGGCTGCTGCCGCTCGCCCTGTCCGGCTCCGGCCTTTATGGCCCGCTGGCCTGGGTGATCATTGGCGGCCTGGTGTCGTCCACGCTGCTCAGCCGTGTCGTCACGCCGGTGATGTATCTGCTGATCGTCCAGAACGCGCCGGTCGATACCCCGGATGACACTTTGCCCATGCAAAGCAGCGCTTGATTGCGCCGCGGCACGCGCCGCATTATCGCCAAGCCATGAAACGCACCGCCGGCCAGAACCCCGATATCGTCAAGACATGGCGCCCCGCCACCCAGATGGTGCGCGGCGGCACCATGCGGACAGAGGTTGGCGAGACGTCCGAAGCCATCTTCATGACCTCCGGCTATTGCTACGACAATGCCGAGGAAGCCGCCGCCCGCTTCCGCGGCGAACGGCCGGGCATGACCTACAGCCGCCTGCAGAACCCGACCGTGGAGATGCTGGAACGCCGCATCGCCCTGATTGAAGGGGCAGAGGCTGCCCGCGCCACCGCCAGCGGCATGGCGGCGATGACGGGGATGCTGCTTTCCACCCTGTCGGCCGGCGATCACCTGGTGGCGGGCCGGGCGCTGTTCGGATCGTGCCGCGTGCTGGTCGATTCGATCCTGCCGAAATTCGGCATCGAAACCACCACGGTCGATGCCCGCGACACCGATGCCTGGGCCAGGGCGCGCCGGCCCAACACCAAGGCCTTCTTCCTCGAAACGCCGACCAATCCCGGCCTTGATCTGTGCGATATCCGGGCGATTGCCGATATCGCCCACGATGCCGGCGCGCTGGTGATGGTCGATAACGCCTTTGCCTCGCCCATCGTTCAGCGCCCGCTGGACCATGGCGCCGATATCGTCGCCTACAGCGCCACCAAGCTGATGGACGGGCAGGGCCGGGTGCTTGCCGGCGCGGTGGTCGGCAGCGAACAATGGATCAACGACACCTATCTGGCCTTCGCGCGCCACACCGGGCCCAACCTGTCGCCGTTCAACGCCTGGGTGGTGCTGAAAAGCCTGGAAACGCTCGATCTGCGCGTGCGCCAGCAGTGCGCCAATGCGTTGAAGGTCGCGACGTTCCTCGAAGGCCGGGTGCCGCGCCTGATGTATCCGGGGCTGAAAAGCCACCCGCAGTTCGAACTCGCCCAGCGCCAGATGGCGGCCGGCGGCACCATCATCGCCATGCATCTTGATGGCGGCCGCCGCCAAGCGCAGGCGCTGCTGGATGCGCTGGCCATCATCGACATCAGCAACAACCTGGGTGACAGCCGCAGCCTGATGACCCACCCGGCCAGCACCACCCACGCCAGCGTATCCGATGCCGTGCGCGCCGAAATGGGCATCTCCGAAGGCATGCTGCGCCTGTCCATCGGTCTTGAAGATGCCGATGATCTGGTGGATGATCTGGATCAGGCGCTGAAAGCTGCGGGCCTGTAACCGGCATGATGGAGCAATTCTTCCCCTTTGCGGAAACCACGGGCGGGATCACCGTGCGCGTGGCGCCGCATTATTTGCCGGATCAATCCGATCCGGCGCGGGGATATTTCGTCTGGGCCTATCATGTCCGCGTCGAAAACGGCAGCGCCACGCCGGTGCGCCTGATGGCGCGGCGCTGGCTGATCACCGATGGCGAAGGCCGCACCGAACAGGTGGAAGGCGATGGCGTTGTGGGCGTCCAGCCGCTGATCGCACCGGGCGGCGCCTATGATTATGTCTCGGGCTGCCCGCTCGCCACCCCGTCGGGCCGGATGCAGGGCCGTTACGTGATGATGGGCGAAGACGGCGTGCGCTTTTCGGTGGTGATCCCGGCCTTCGTGCTGGAACTGCCCGGCAACCGCCCGCAAGTTCACTGACACTTGCGCCCATGAAGCGCACCCATCTGCCCTTGAACGCCCTGCGCGTGTTCGAAGCCGCCGCGCGCCACCTGTCGTTCACCCGCGCGGCCGATGAACTGGCCGTCACGCCGGCTGCCGTTGGCCAGCAGATCCGCGCGCTGGAGGAATCGCTGGGTGTCGTCCTCTTCCGCCGTCTCACCCGCACGCTGGAATTGACGCCAGAGGCCGAACAGGCGCTGCCGGCGCTGCAGACGGGCTTTCGCGCCTTTGAAGACAGTGTGCGCCTGATGCAGGCCGGGCAATCCAGCCGCGTCCTGTCGATCGCCGCGCCGCGCGCCCTGATGGCAAAGTGGCTGGCCGGCCGGCTGGCCGAATATGGCCGCGCCAACCCCGATCTGCGCTTTGCCATCAGCACCCACGATGATGGCGAGGTGGATTTCACCCAGGCCAATCTCGATCTCGCCTTCCATTTCGGCGGGGAGCCGACGGCCGAAGCCATCCACGGCCGCACGCTGGGCGACGAACGGCTGCTGATGGTTGCCGCACCGGGCGCGTCCGCCGATGCCCCCTGCATCGCCCACCCGCTCGATCCCGAAACCATCTGTGTCGAAAGCAGCCTCACCGTGGCCGATGCCGGGCTGGCCATCGATGCCGCCGCCGCCGGGCTGGGCAAGACGCGGGTGCCGGCGCTGCTGGCCGCCGCCGATCTGGCCGCAGGGCGCATCGTGGCGCTGGACGGTGGCGAGCCGGCGGCCGGCGCCTGGTGGTTGACCGCGCCTACCCCGCAATGGCGGCAGGCCAAGGTGCGCGCCCTCATCGCCTTCCTGATCGATTGAGCGGCCACCCCGGCACATTGTCGGGAAATTTGACACGAACCTGATCGCGTCAGGGCGAAAGCGGGCCAGATCGGTGCCTTTCGCCCGGCTTTGCCGCGCCATTGCGCGCCAGCCAGCCCCGTTTTCTGCCCTCGCGCCCCCAAAGCGAACCGGTTCTGCTGCCCTTCGCTGGCAGACATGCGGCGAATGGCGGCAAAACTGTCGGAAAAATTGACAAATGATGAACGGAAGGAAAAATTAACCTAATCGCAAGCTTCTGGAATCTCTCGGAAACTTAAAAATTCATTAATTTGGTATGAAGATTGCATCGCTTTCCGCGACCGGGGGGTCCGTTGCACCGGCCAAGGGTTTTCCAAGAGGAGTTTCTGGAAATGCGCAAATATCTGCAAACAGCCATCGTCGCCGCCGCGATCGCGGTGATGCCGTCGGCCGCCCACGCCATGCGGACGGCCTCGATCGTCAGCTTCACCGCCAACCAGTCTGGCCCGAACCTCACCTACACCGACAACGGTTCGTCGGGCTGGACGCTGACCACTGCCACGCCGAAGAACGTGCTGGTGAGCCTCGAGGATTTCGACGGCAACTTCGTCTCGGGCGTTGCCGCGCAGCTGAGCTTCACGGGCACCGGCACCGGCTTTGCCATGAACACCGCCGGCAATCTGTGGACGCAGATGTTCACCGGCGGTTCGGTGTCGTTCACGGCGGTCAATGCCGTCACCATCGGCAGCCGCAGCATCGCTGCCGGCGGCAACATCCTGACGCTCAATTTCTCCGGCGGCGACCTGTCGGCCGCGGTGCCCGGCACCTCGGGCAACGCCCTGGTGTCGATCCCGGGTGACGGCTTCAGCAACGTGTCGAGCGGTTTCATCGATTTCCCGCCGGTCACGCTGACCGACTTCTCGATCAGCCTTGGCAACGTTTCGCCGGGCTTCAGCATCGGGTCGGGCGGTCTGGGCACGCAGTCCAATGCCCGCTTCACCAATTTCACCGCGCGCGGTTCGGGCGATTTCACCGCCGCCGTGCCGGAACCGCAGACCTGGGCCATGCTGGTGCTGGGCTTTGGCCTCGTCGGCTTTGCCCGTCGTCGTCAGCTGCGGACGATTGCGGCCTGATCGGGATCATCCGGCCGGCGACTGTGTCGTCGGCCGCTGTTCTTGTGCGTTTCAGGAATTTGCAGGCACCCGGCACGGCCGGGTGCCTTTTCATGGGGCGGCGACTGTTGGCGTTGCTCGCTCCGCTGAATGAACTTGCTGTATAAAAGATTAACATTTGCATAATTCACCTTGAGGCGATGTTAATATTCTGGCAATCAGATTGTCAGAAGGTTCCGGGGGCGGGTGGATTGGCCCCCTTTTGCGAGGAGGACCAAAATGCAGATGAAGATGCTGATGGCCGTGGCCACGGCAGCCGTGCTGAGCACGGTGCCGGCAGCCGCCGCCGTTCCGCTGGTGAATTCGCCGATCACGGTGACGACAGCCGATATTGGCCGGGCGTTCACCTACAATTTCAATGGCATCGTTGATGAAGTGACGCAGCCCGGACTGGCCGCTGCCATCACCTTCAAGCTGACCGGCGTTGCCGGCAACACCTGGACCTTTTCGGCAGACATCAACAACAACCTGCCGGGAACGCCGGTCGCTGGCCGTATCACCAGCTTTGGCTTCAACAGCATGCCCGATATCACGGCGGTGACGCCCCTTTCGGGCCCGTTCATGAACGCCCAGCTTGATGGCAGCTTCCCGCAGACGGGTGGCGGCACCAGCATTGCCTTCTGCCTTGAAGATCAGGCGGGCGGCGGTTGCGGCGGCGGCGGCAACGGCGTGTTCAACAACACGACGGCGCTCCAGACATTTTCGCTCACGCTGGGCGGCGCGCCGACGACCTCGGCAACGTTCAACAATTTCATCCTGCGCTGGCAATCCGTGTCCGGTCCGTTCAACGGCACCTCGGGCATCGGCATGGGCACCAATGGTGGTGGTGACGACGGTTTTGATCCGGGCGGCGGCGTCGTGCCGGAACCGGCGACCTGGGCGATGCTGATTGCGGGTTTCGGCCTTGTCGGCGTGGCATCGCGCCGTCGTCGCACGGCGGTGGTCGCATCCTGATCGCGGCCTGATCCGCGCTTGCGGTCATGATGACGGCGGCAGCCCTTCGGGTTGCCGCCGTTTTCATGCCGGCTATGCGCCGGAAATCAACGGTCGGCCGATCAGGGCCAGATCGCCGCGCGTCAGGCTGCGGATCTCGCCGCTGATCGGGTGGCGCAATTGCATCCTGTCTCCGGCCACGCCCGTCACCAGCCACCAGCTGCCATCGCCATCCTGCGCGATGCCGGGCAGCCCGCGCGCCAGGTCGCGGCCCAGCAGCGGCCACGCCGGGGTTTCGGCACCCGCCGCCCAGACGATCTCGACAGCGGTTTCCACCTCGTCGCCATCGGCGCTGATCGTGGCACCGGCCACGGCCAGCAGTGCCGCGCGGCCGCCGCGTCCGCCGATCCGCGCCATCACGTCAGGGGCGACAAAGCGCACGCCCCGTGCCGTCCACGCTTCCGCCAGCGCCGTTGCCAGCGGGTCGCCGGCATCGGCGGCGGAAAGGGCAGCCGGCAGGGCCAGCAACAGGGGCAGGGTGATCAGGGTTCGGCGATTGATCATCCCAGCAGCCTAGCCGGCTTGGCCGCATCCTGCTAGGCGGCTGCCATCATGCTCTCGGTCCAGAATCTCGTCGTCCGCCTTGGCGGCCGTGCCATCATCGACGGGGCGTCGGCCACGCTGCCGCCGCGCGGCTGTGTTGGCCTGATTGGCCGCAACGGCGCTGGCAAATCGACGATGATGAAGGTGCTGGCCGGCATCATCGAACCCGATGGCGGCAGCGTCGATCGCCCGCGCGGATCGCGGCTGGGCTGGCTGAAACAGGAAGCCCCGGCGGGGCTGGGCACGCCGTTCGAAACCGTGCTCGCCGCCGATACCGAACGCGCCGCCCTGCTGGCCGAGGAAGCGGCTGGTGCTGCGCCCGAACGCGTGGCCGACATTCACGAACGGCTGATCGCCATCGATGCCCACACCGCCCCGGCGCGGGCCGCGCGCATCCTTGTCGGCCTTGGCTTTGACGAGGAAATGCAGGGCCGCCCGCTCGACAGCTATTCCGGCGGCTGGCGGATGCGCGTGGCGCTGGCGGCGCTGCTGTTCACCCGGCCCGATGTGCTGCTGCTCGACGAACCGTCGAACCACCTCGATCTGGAATCGGCGCTGTGGCTGGAAAATTTCCTGAAATCCTATCCCGGCCTGATCGTGCTGATCAGCCACGAACGGGATCTGCTCAACCGCGTGGCCACCATGATCCTGCACCTCGAAGGCGGCAAGGTGCAGCTTTACACCGGCAATTACGACAGTTTCGAACGCCAGCGCGCCGAACGCCTGGCCCAGCTGGAAGCCGCGCGCACGGCGCAGGCCCAGCAGCGCGCCAAGCTGCAGGATTATATCGCCCGCAATTCCGCCCGCGCGTCGACCGCCAAGCAGGCGCAGAGCCGCGCCAAGGCGCTGGCCAGGATGCAGCCGGTGGCTGAAGCCGCCGCCGATCCGTCGATGAAGTTCGATTTCCCCAGCCCGCAACCGTTGCGCCCGCCGCTGGTGACGCTGGATCATGCCGACGTTGGCTATGATGGCCGGGCGATCCTCAATGATCTCGACATTCGCCTCGATCCCGATGACCGGCTGGCGCTGGTGGGCCGCAACGGCAACGGCAAGACGACGCTGGCCCGCCTGATGATCGGCCAGTTGCCGACGATGGCCGGCAGCCGGGCCGCCTCGGGCAAGCTGAAGGTGGGTTACTTCACGCAATATCAGGTGGAAGAGCTGGATGGCGACGCCACGCCGGTGCTGATGATGAGCCGGGCCATGAAGGGGGCAACGCCGGGCGCGGTGCGCGCCCAGCTGGGGCGGTTCGGCTTCACCGGGCCGGTGGCGGAACAGCGCATCGGCACCATGAGCGGCGGCGAAAAGGCCCGGCTGGCGCTCGCGCTCGTCACCCGCGACGCGCCGCACCTGATCGTGCTCGACGAGCCGACCAACCACCTTGATATCGACAGCCGCGAGGCGCTGGTGCAGGCGCTGGCCGGTTATGAAGGCGCCGTCGTCGTCGTCAGCCACGATCGCCATGTGATCGAGGCCAGCGCCGATCGGCTGGTGCTGGTCGATTCCGGCCGCGCCAGCCCGTTCGATGGCAGCATCGACGATTACGAGGCGCTGATTCTGGGCGGTGCCGGCAGCAGCAGCACGGCCGCCGCGCCGGCCGCAAAGGCACCGCGCATCGATCCCAAGGAAGCCCGCCGCCAGGCCGCCGCCCGCCGCGAAGCCGCCAAGCCGCTGCGCCAGGCCATGCTGAACGCCGAAGCGCAGATGAACCGCCTGATCGCCGAGCGCGAGGCCATCGACGAGCAGATGACCCACGCCCCGGCCGACATCACCGCCCTGATGCAGCGCCGCGGCGTGCTTGATGCCGGCATCCAGGCCGCCGAGGACGCCTGGGCCGCCGCCAGCGAAGCCTATGACGCGGCGGTGGCCGCCCCGTAAGCCTTGCAGGCTGCCGCCCGGTAAGGCGCCAGCGCCGCATCGATCCGGGCATAGGCAGCGGGGTTGAAGTGGACATGATCACTGCGCCCGTCCGCGCCGATCAGGGCGCTGGTGTCGAGCCTTGTCACGCCCGCCGGCAGGCGTGTTGCCGCCTCGATCGCCGCCATCGCCGCCGCCTGCCGCCCGCCGATCAGCAGCGCCCGCCACCACGGCTGGTTGGCCGGCGGCACCAGCCCCAGCACGACCACGCTTGCGCCGCTGGCCTGCCCGGCGCGGGCCAGCGCGGAGATGCGGGCGGCACTGCGGGCGATTTCGGCGCGGCGGCGCTCTCCCCCCAAAAAGGCGATGCCGGCCGCATCATTGCCGCCGGCGTTGATGATGATCAGGTGAGGGCGGACGGCGGCAATGGCGGCGCGGGCCGGGCCGGCGATGGCGGCGGTGGTGGCGCCGGGGAACCCCATGCGTTTCAGCTGCCATCCCGGCGGCGGTCGCAGCGGCCAGCGCGATATGCCGCTGTCGCCAACCAGCAGCGCGACACAGCGGGCAGCGTTGGTCTGCACGATCCGCGCAGGGGCCGGCGGGGCATCAAGATTGGTCACCCGGATGGCAGCATAGGCCAGCGCCGCCAGCACGGGCGTCAGCGCCAGCAGGGCCAGCCAACGGAACGCCCTACACCTCGATGGCGACGATGCGGGTCAGCGCGGTGAGCAGGTTGACGCCATCCCACACATGACCAAAGGCCAGCGCCTGGCCGAAATTGACCACCCGATCGATGCCATGTGGTCGACCCAGCGTCATGAATTCACGCCAATCGTCAGCGGAGACCCCGAAACTGGCGATGGTCTGCCAATCGCGGGCGACCATGGCGGCAAGGTCGGACAGGTCATCGATGCGCCGTTCGACGAAGAAGCCATCGCCCGCGGTGCGCGTCAGTCGACCCAGGTCGGGTACGGTTGTCACCCGCAGGCGATAATCGGCAGTATCCCGGTGCTGCGCCGGCCCGGCCGCCGCAAGCATTTGTTCTGCCAAGAGTTTGTCGACAGCCGCGCGCGCCGCGAACGGCTCGCCCGCCGCCGCGATGGCGCTCTCCACCAGCGGCCAGAATGACGCCTGCGCCGCCGCAACCACATCGGCATCCCCCCGCCAGAACAAGGCCAGCGGCGATGAGCAGGCCTGCTGCCCGAAGGTGATGGCATCCAGGGCAAATCGCCGTGCCTGTTCCGGCTGGTCCGTCGCCGCTGCCCAAGCTCCCGCGTCGATCACGGCGGCGGACACTTTCGACGGGAAGGTCAGCTCGGTCGCATGCGGCGGCAACGGGCTGGCCCGCACCTCGCGTACCGTCTCGTCCCCGCCCCAGATCACCCGCATGTCCACCCGTGCCGACAGCGCATCATTCACTGGTTTTTCAGCGGGATAGCGCACGACAGCCAAGCAATCCCGCACCTCGGCCGGCAGCCCCGCCAGCGCCTCGTTCAGCAGTTGCAGCAGCAGTTGCAACGCATCGGATTCGCGCCCCGAAACCCTCACGATGTTCACATTGCCCGCCAGCACCGACAGCAATGCCGAATAAAGGAACATCGTGTCGACATTGCCCGGCGCGATGTGCAGCACCGCCCCCCGCGCCACCTGCGTGTGCCCGTCCAGCGTCTCGGCCAGCCGGGCCAGATTGGCGCTGCGCGCCCAATAGGCCAGCGCCACCATCTCCGGCCGGCTGCGCGCTTGTGGATGGGCGAGGATCGCCTTTCTGACGGCATCGACCAGCGCCAGCCGTTCCGGCGCGAAGGGGGCTGCGCGCGGGGCGGCCAGCGTCGCGGCAATGCTGCCGCCGGCGGGCGCCATCACGCTGATCTTGTTGTTGATATCTGCAGTCAGCATCACGCCGCCCGGCTGGTGTGCGTATCGGAACAGCCGCGCATTTCGGCCGCCGGGATGCGGCCCAGCACCCGGAAGGTCTTGCCCCTGCGGCCGCACGGGCAGTCATCCTCGCCGGTCAGCACGCCGCGATCCTCGGTCAGCAGGCTGTGGCCGGGGTAGGAGAGCGGGATGGCCGACACGACCTGGATGATGCCCTCGGCGCCGACGGGCAGCACCCGCCAGTCGAGCGGATCGCGGACCAGCACATCGGCAAAGCCCGGTGCGTGCAGGCGGCCATGCTCGCACTCCATGAACACCGATCCGACCTGTTCGACCATGCCATAGAAATTGTGCACGAATTCGAACCCGGCACGATGGCGGGCGACGGATTTGAAATGATCGTTCGAAACCGCCTCATCCTCCAGCTTCTTCCAGCCGCCGGAATGGATCAGCACGCTGCCCGGAAAATCGAGCGTGATGTCAGCCGCTTGCAAGGCCGAGAGGAAATACTTCCACACCATGAAAGTGAAGCCGAAGGCAAAGATCGGCTTGCCGGCGTGCGTCTCGGCAAAGGCGCGGATGGCATCCAGGTTCAGCCCCATGTCCTCATCGTTCAGCGCGTATGTGTGCGCTCGGCCATAGGTCATCATGCCCAGGATGCCGGCCCCGCGCGCCGAGAAGCTGGTGCGATCACGGACCACGCCGGGGTGATCGATGATCAGCATCGGCCGGCGATCCTTGCCGATGAAATTGGTGGTGATGGCGGCCAGCGCCCGCGATTGGGCCTGTGCGGTGGCGGTGTCGAGGAAGATGCGCGACGGCACCTGGCCCGTAGTGCCGGACGAGGTCAGCGTCTTGAAAATCTGATCGTCGGGGATCGACTTCAGCGCCAGCTCCTTGAAAAGCCTGACCGGCAGGAACGGCACGTCACTGATGCCGGCCGGCACACCCGCGCGCTCGGCGGCGAGGATACGGCCATATTCCGGGCAATTGGCGGCGTGATGTGCCGTCAGTTCTACCAGTGCCGCACCAAGCAGTCGGCCCTTTTCCGCCGCGTCCAGCGCGAAGGGGTGGGCCGCCAGCACCGCGTCGCGTGCGTCCATGCTCATCCCGCGGCCTCCCACGCCTGGCCCAGCGCGCCATAAAGCAGTTTGCCCGACGCGGCGCGGGGCAGGGCCCCCTGTTTCACCGCCAGCCCGCGCGGGGGGAAGGAGAAGGCCGCGACCAGCGCGGCCCGTACCGCGTCTGCCTCGCCGCCTTCGATCAGCACGCGCAACTGGTCATCCTGCCCGAACGCCACGCCGGCCACATCGATGCTGGCCAGATGCGCGTCGATATCGTCCAGGTTCACGCGGGTTCCGAACAGCTTGATCATGCGGCTGGCGCGGCCGGTGATGGTCAGGATGCCAGCATCATTGCGGGCGGCAAGATCGCCCGTCATCAGCACGCCGCCCAGCTCGTCGCCGCGCGACAGATCATCGGCATCCAGTGCATAGCCCATCATCACGCCGGGCGACGTGCAGCGCATCTCGCCTGCCACACCGGGTTCGCCGATCACCGCGCCATCCGGCCCGATCAGATCGATGGTCACGCCCGGGATCGGCAGGCCGATGGCACCGGCATTGCCGGCCAGATGCTCCGGCGGCAGCCAGGTCAGGCGCGGGCCGGCTTCCGTCTGGCCATACATGGTGATGAAGCGCCGGCCGTTAGCGGCAGCCCATTCGGCATAGCGCGCCGCCACCGGCGCAGGCAGCCTGCCGCCGGCCTGGGTGAGCGTGGTGAGCGTCGGCGTCGCCAGCCGGTCCAGCCCCAGCCGGCGGATCGCGTCATAATGGAAGGGCACGCCCGACAGGCTGGTGGCCCCGCGCGCTGTCAGCCCGTCCCAGAATTCGGCCTGCATCACGCCGCGGGCAGTCACTTCGATGCAGGCGCCCACCAATGCGTGGCTGTTGATGATGCTCATGCCATAGGAATAGCTGGTGGGCAGGCACAGCCACGGGCGCTCCCCAGCGGTCAACTCCAGATAGGCGGCAATCGCCTTGGCGTTGGCGAGGAGGGCGGCGGCGGTGAAGCGCGCCAGCTTGGGGCTGCCGGTGCTGCCCGAGGTGGACAGCAGCACGGCCAGATCGGGGTGGAGCGTGGTGCCGCCCGGACCGGGGGCGAGGGAATGGCCACCCTGTGGATCGATGATGGCATCGGGGCGATAGCGTGCCACCAGCGCTGCCAGCCGCTCGGCCGGCAGATCATGCTCGATTGCCAGCACGGCATGGCGGCTGGCCAGCAGCGCCAGCCACGCAGCGACCGAGGACGCCGTGTTGGCGGTGCGGACGAAGACGAGACTGCGTTTGCCCAGAGCGGCATCGACCTGCGCCGAAAGCGCACCGATATCGGAATAGGTCAGGACATCGCCATCATCGCCGCGCACCGCCGGTGCCACGCCGTGGCCGGCGATGATCTGCGCCCAGGGGTTGCCGCCGGTCATGGTGCGGCGGCCGCGATCAGGCCGTCACGTCATATTTGGCCAGGATCTCGCGCACCTTGGCCACGCTCGACATGGCGACAATATCGTCCGCGTCCAGCATGATCTCGTAATTGTCCTCCAGCGCGGTCACCAGCACCATGTGGGCGACCGAATCCCATTCCTTGATCGACTGGTAGGCCAGATCATCGGTGACACTGGCGGCATCGATCATCAGCGATTCGGCAAAAACATCAGCAAGCGGTTTCATGATGGGGCGTCCGCAGATAAAGGAAGGTAAAATTCAATAACCGATGGGTTGGCGCGGAAGCAAGCGCGCCACCGGTCGACCCGGGTCACATCGCCATCGCGCCATCAACACCGATCACCTGCCCGCTGATGTAACGGGCGCCATCGCCGGCTAGGAACAGCACCAGCGGAGCGACATCATCAGGCTGGCCGCCCCGGCCCAGCGCGATGCGGTCGACAAGTGCGCCAAGCTTCTCGGCGGGGATACCGGCGGTCATGTCGGTTTCGATATAGCCAGGGGCGACGGCATTCACGCGGATGCCGCGCGCGCCAACCTCGCGCGCCAGGCTGAGGGTGAGGCCAATCACGCCGGCCTTGGCGGCACCATAGGCGGTGTGGCCCGGATAGCCGACGCGGCCGATGATGGAGGTGAGGTTGATGATCGATCCGCCGCCACCGCGCGCCATCAGCCGCACGGCATATTGGCAGCAGCTGAGCACGCCCGACAGGTTGATCGCCAGCGTATCGGCCATCAACTGCGTGCTGGTCATCTCGATCACGGCATCCTTCAGCATACCGGCGTTGTTGACCAGGATGTCGAGCCGCCCGGCCTGTTTCTGGATGGCCATGAAGGCGGATTTCACCGCGGCGGCATCGGCCACGTCGAAGGGCAGGGGGTGCAGACGATCGGCGCAGCCGCTGCTGGCGATCATCCCGGCCACGGCAGCCTCGCTGCGGCCGCCGACGAACACGGTGGCGCCGGCGCCGGCCAGCGCCAGCACGATGGCCCGGCCGATGCCGCGCGTGCCCCCGGTGACGAGCGCGACCCGCCCGGAAAGTTCGCCTGCCACCGCCTTACTCCGCTGCGGCGGCAGGGGCCGCGGCCGGAGCGGCGGCCTCTACGGCGCGCTTGCTCTCGCGGTCGAGGATCAGGCCCCATTTGCCGGTGACAATGCCGGTTTCCAGCACGCGCGCCGGATTGCCGAACACGATGCTGCCCGGCGGCACGTCGCGCATCACCACGCTGCCCATCGAAACGATGCTGCCATCACCCACCGTCACGCCCGGCATGATGATGCTGTGCGCGCCGATGCTGCACCGGCTGCCGATCCGGGTGTCGATGTGCAGGTTGCGCGTCATGTCGTGTGACAGGATGGTGGCGCCGAACACGATGGCCGTGTCCTCGCCAATGTGGATGCCGGCGGGGTTGGTCTTGTCGAGCTTGGCCGAAAAGCTGACGGCGCTGCCCTTGCCGATGTTCATGCCCCACACGCTGTTGAAGTACCACCGCCGCCATTCCATGATGGCGTTGCGAAAATCGCGGCGCAGCCGGGCCAGGGTGTTCTTGCGCTTTGCCATGGTCACTTGTGCCGGAACATGGTCACGAAATTGCGCCGCTCCATCGTGTGGGTGGCGGCCAACGGGTTGGTTTCAAACGGATATTCCACCACGACGAAATCAATCTTTTGCGACAGTTCGGCCGGGATCCGGCTGGTGACAGCGGCTTCCATCGTTTCGATGTCGATCTTCAGCGTGTTGATGCGGCCGTGCCTGGCGATCACGTCGGCCAGCATCTCGTTGCTGTCGGCGCATGGCACCTCGATCCAGGTGCCGGTGTCGCGTCCAACACCGCCATAACGACCGGTCGGCTCCCAACCGAACTGCACCATGCCGTTTTCGGTGCCCACCGCCGTTTCGTGCAGGGTCACCCGGTCACCGAACTGGGCCAGGTTCTTCTTCAGCCGCTCCACGTTGCGCGGCACGGGTTCGTGGCAATAGATCACCGAATCCGGCCGGCGTGACAGGAACCAGGCCGCCGAAATCCCGATGTTCGATCCGAAATCGACGATCACCTGGCCGGCTTCCGGCACATCATAATCGCCGCGCAGGAAGATCTCGTTGATGGTCTGCACGTCGTCGGGGGAATAGGTGGTCAGCGTGATCGGGCCCTGCGGCGTTTTCACGGTGATATCCGCCGGATACTGCCCACCGTTCGAGACATAACGCTTCAGAAAATCGATGGGGGCATCCACCCGTGCCAGCGCATTGGCGGCGGCAACATAGTGGCGACGCTCGAACAGGGCCTTCAGGATGACACTGGCCGACCGCCTGTGGCGTACCACGGAATCAAACGATTGTTCGGTCTCGCCCGTCTGCATCGCACACTCCCAAGGAACCGCAGGCTTGGGGCAGCGGAACAATTGTTGTCAACAAATAACCGCGCATCAACCTGTTGCCGAATCTACGCGGGGGTAAAGGATGCGCCGCACCAGCCACCAGCCATGCGCCACACGCAGCACGTGGCCGGCGGCATAGGCAACGGCCAGCCCGGCCATGCCCAGCGCCGGTACCAGCAGCAGCGCCAGCACCAGCATCAGCCCGGCGGAAGCGACCAGCACCGGCAACGTGTCGCGGCTGCGGCCGGCCATGGTGATCACCGCGCCCGATGCACCGGCCAGGATGGCGATCATGTTGCTGCCCACCAGCCACTGCAGCAACGGCGCCGTGTTGGCGAAATCCGGGCCAAACAGGAATTGCATGATCGGCTGCGGCCAGATCAGCAGCGGCAGCGCCACCGGCAGGCTGACGGCCAGTGTCGCCCAGCGGTTGCGGCGCAGACGGCGGTGCGCGGCTTCTGGCTTGCCTTCGCGCAGGTCGCCGGCCACGTTGGCCGAAATCATCATCTGTGCCGTGGTGTGGATCACCGCGAACGGCATCGCCAGCTGCCACGCCGCACGAAACGCCCCGGCATCGCCGGCATCGCCCAGCGTTCCGGCCAGGAATTGCGGCAGCCACTGGCCAAAGAACATCAGGAAGGAAATCACCATCATCGGTGATCCTTCGCGCCACGGGGAGGGCGGCGGCGTTTCGGCAGCACTGCCCCAGTCGCGCATCTGCTGCCACACCAGCCAGAACAGCACGGCCATGGTCGCGATCAGGCAGGTGGTGGCAGCCAGCACCGCCGTCGTCGCCCCGATCTGCCCGCCGGCCAGCAGCACGCCTCCCAGCCCCAGCGCCAGCGGCACCATGAACAGCCCGTCAAAGGCCTGCGCCCGCACCGGATTGCCCAGCCCGCGCACGATGCCCAGGCCCATCAGATACAAGGCGTTGGCCGCGACAAAGCCCGTTGCCGCGATCAGCGCGCCATCCTGTGCCGCATCCAGCCCGGCCTGCCCCAGCGCCCACACGCCGCCGGCAAAGGCCAGTGTGATCGCTGCGGCCAACGGCGCCACAAAGCGCAGGTAATGGCCGACATGGTGCCTGGCCGTCGCCTTGTCGCCCAGCCGCAGATGGGACGCCACCTCGCGCAGGGCGAGCTGGTCGCAGCCGACAATTGCCAGGATGGAGACCAGCTGCGCCGTCTGGATGGCCATGGCATAACTGCCCAACACATCGGCGCCGCCGGCCCGCGCCAGCAGCAACGTCACCACGAAACCGGCGGCGATATTGCCGCCCTTGATGCCCATCACGCTGGCAAAGCGCAGGCCCGGCGCGATCAGCGCCCGCCAGGGCCGCGCGTCACGCATCGATGGCGTCGGCCTCGATCGACGTGGCGTGGCTCTGGATGAAGTGGAAGCGATGTTCGGGGTTGCGCCCCATCAGCCGTTCGACGAGGTCGGCCACGTCGGCCCGGCCATCCACGTCTTCGGGCAGTTTCACCCGGATCAGGCTGCGCCGCGCCGGATCCATGGTGGTCTCCTTCAGCTGCGCCGGGTTCATCTCGCCCAGGCCCTTGAAACGGCTCACTTCCACCTTGGTCTTGCCGGCAAACACCGTCTTCATCAGCTCGGCCCTGTGGGCATCGTCGCGGGCATAGGCGACGGTGCCGCCCGCCGCGAGGCGATAAAGCGGGGGCTGTGCCAGATACAGGCGGCCATCGCGCACCAGCCCCGGCATCTCGCGGAAGAAGAAGGTCATCAGCAGCGTCGCGATATGGGCGCCGTCCACGTCGGCATCGGTCATGATGACGATGCGTTCATAACGCAGGGCTTCCGGGCTGTACTTGTCGCGCGTGCCGCAACCCAGTGCCTGGATCAGGTCGCCAATCTCGTTGTTGCCGCCGATCTTGGCGGTGTTGGCGCTGGCGACGTTCAGGATCTTGCCGCGGATCGGCAGGATGGCCTGGGTGTTGCGATCGCGCGCCTGCTTGGCACTGCCGCCGGCGGAATCGCCTTCGACGATGAACAATTCGGTGCCCACCGCGTCATCCCGGGCGCAGTCGGTCAGCTTGCCGGGCAGGCGCAGCGATGATTTGCTGGTCGCCGTCTTGCGCTTGACCAGCGCTTCCTGCCGCCGCCGCAGCCGGTCTTCCATCCGCTCGACCACGAATGCCAGCAGGCTCTTGCCGCGCTCGCCGCTGGCCACCAACCAGTGATCGAAATGATCCTTGATGGCGTTTTCCACCAGCCTTGTCGCTTCCGGGCTGGTCAGCCGGTCCTTGGTCTGGCTCTGGAACTGCGGGTCGCGGATGAACAGCGACAGCATGATCTCGGCACCGGCAAACACGTCCTCGCCGGAAAGATCGGCGGCGCGCTTGTTGCCGGTCAGTCCGGCGAAACTCTTCAGGCCGCGGGTCAGTGCCAGGCGCAGGCCGGCTTCGTGCGTGCCGCCATCGGGGGTGGGAATGGTGTTGCAGTAAAAGCTGGCCGATCCTTCGCCATATTGCGGCCAGGCACAGGCCCATTCCACCGCGCCCATCGGCTTGCCATCGGGGCCGGCGGCGAGATCGGCCCTGCCGGCAAACAGGTCGGGCACCACCAGCGGCCGGTTGTCGAGCCGTTCCTTCAGGTGATCGGCAAGGCCACCGGGGAAGGTGAAGACGGCGCTTTCCGGGATGTCGCCGCCAGCCAGTTCGGCCGCGCAGCGCCAGCGGATCTCGACACCGCCGAACAGATAGGCCTTGGACCGCGCCAGCTTGTAGAGCCGCGCCGGCTTGAAGCGGGCATCCTCGCCAAAGATTTCGGCATCGGGGTGAAACTTCACGCTGGTACCGCGGCGGTTGGGCGTCGGGCCCAGCTCCTCGATCTTGCCTTGCGGGATGCCACGCGAATAGCGCTGGCGATACAATTGCTTGTTGCGCGCGACTTCCACCACCGTCTCGTCGGAAAGCGCGTTGACCACGCTGATGCCCACCCCGTGCAGGCCTCCGCTCGTGGCATAGGCCTTGCCGCTGAACTTGCCGCCCGAATGCAGCATGGTCAGGATCACCTCCAGCGCCGACTTGTCGGGAAAGCGCGGGTGCGGATCAACCGGGATACCGCGGCCATTGTCGGTGATGGTCAGGCTGCCATCGGCGGCCAGTTCGACCTCGATGCGGCTGGCGTGGCCGGCCACGGCTTCATCCATGGCGTTGTCGAGCACTTCGGCGGCGAGGTGGTGCAGTGCGCGCTCGTCGGTGCCGCCGATGTACATGCCGGGGCGGCGGCGGACGGGCTCCAGCCCCTCCAGCACCTCGATATGGCTGGCATCATAATCGGCAGAGCTTTGCGTGGCGGCGAACAGATCGGACATGGCCACTGTATAGGGCGGCAGGTCGCGGCCCGCCAGACGCCTGTTCAGCCCGGCTCCCTGCGCGCTTTTGCCCCGCGGCTACGCGATTTCCCCCATTGCGGCGCTTCATTGTGCAGTGCAATAGAGACGCGCCAACATGGCGATCCTCCCCAAGGATTTACTGGGGCCGGGCAGACGCCCGGCCCCTTTTTTTATGCGTTTTGCGCGGGTTGGGGGGAGGTCTGGCCTCGTGGCGCTGGTTTGCGCCATTTTGGTGCGATGCACAAAATTGGTTCGCCTCCTGCTTGTGGGAGGGGTTGGGGGTGGGCGTGTGGCCCACGCGTTCCGATAACGGCCGGCGGCGGAGCCGCCGAGTCCGGTGCGCTGGCGGCACGGAGTGCAAGGACGAAGGGAAGGGGCGTGGCGGAGCCACGTCGTCGGACGAGTCAAAAAGGGGCGGCTGCGGGGCCGCCCCTTTCTGCTCGCCGTCCGAGCGCGACGCGAGTCGGCCCGTAACGCTGCGCGTTACGGGCACGCCGCTTACGCGCTGTAATACATATCGAATTCGACCGGCGCGGGGGTCATCTCCCAGCGCAGCACCTCTTCCATCTTGATCTCGATGTACGAATCAATCTGGTCGTCGGTGAACACGCCGCCCTTGGTGAACACGGCGCGGCTCTTGTCGAGTGCGGCGAGGGCTTCACGCAGGCTGGCGCACACGGTCGGCACCTTCTTCAGTTCGCGCGGCGGCAGGTCATACAGGTTCTTGTCCATCGCCGGGCCGGGGTGGATGCGGTTTTCGATGCCATCAAGGCCCGCCATCAGCAGCGCGGTATAGGCCAGGTACGGGTTGGCCAGCGCATCCGGGAAGCGCACTTCGACACGCTTCGACTTGGCGCCGCTGCCATAGGGGATGCGGCACGAGGCCGAACGGTTGCGGCTGGAATAGGCCAGCAGCACCGGGGCTTCGAAACCGGGGACCAGGCGCTTGTAGCTGTTGGTGCCGGGGTTGGTGAAGGCGTTGCAGGCCTTGGCGTGCTTGATGATGCCGCCGATAAAGAACAGCGCGGTCTCGCTCAGGCCGGCATACTGGTCACCGGCAAACAGCGGGGTCTTGCCGTTCCAGATGCTGAAGTGGGTGTGCATGCCGCTGCCGTTGTCGTCCTTGATCGGCTTGGGCATGAAGGTCGCCGTCTTGCCATAGGCGTGGGCAACCTGGTGCACGACGTACTTGTACACCTGCATCCGGTCGGCGGTTTCCACCAGCGAACCATAGGTCAGGCCCAGCTCGTGCTGCGATGCGGCCACCTCGTGGTGGTGCTTGTCGCAGGGCAGGCCCATTTCCAGCATGGTGGCGACCATTTCGCCGCGCAGATCGACCGCCGAATCCACCGGCGCCACCGGGAAATAGCCGCCCTTGGCGCGCGGGCGGTGGCCCATGTTGCCCTGTTCATAGGAACGGCCGCTGTTGGTCGGCAGTTCGATGTCATCAAGGTGGAAGAAGCCTTCGTTGTAGCCGAGGCCGAAGCGCACGTCGTCGAACACGAAGAATTCGGCTTCCGGGCCGACATAGACGGTGTCGCCGATGCCGCTGGCCTTCAGATAGGCTTCGCCGCGCTTGGCGGTCGAACGCGGATCGCGGCCATAGAGCTGGCCGGTCGACGGTTCGACGATATCGCACACCAGGATCAGCATCGGCGTGGCCGAGAACGGATCGATATAGGTCGCGCCCAGATCCGGCATCAGGATCATGTCGCTTTCGTTGATCGCCTTCCAGCCGGCGATCGACGAGCCGTCGAACATGAAGCCATCGTTGAGCATGTCCTCATCGATCACGCTCGACACCATGGTGAGGTGCTGCCACTTGCCCTTGGGATCGGTGAATCGCAGATCGACCCACTCGATGTCCTTTTCCTTGATCATGGCAAGAATGTCTGCCGCAGTCGCCATCTGGCTCTTCCCTCGTTGATGGTGCGTTGATTGGTGATGTGGTGATGCTGGGATCGCTGTGTGTGGCCGATCAGATGGCGTCGCTGTCGCGCTCGCCGGTGCGGATGCGAACCGCCATGTCGATGGGGGACACGAAGATCTTGCCGTCGCCGATGCGCCCGGTGCGCGCCGCGTTGGTGATCGCATCAACGACGCGATCGACCTGGTCATCGTCAACGACGACCTCCAGCTTCACCTTGGGCAGGAAATCCACGACATATTCGGCGCCGCGATAAAGTTCGGTGTGGCCCTTTTGCCGGCCAAAGCCCTTGGCCTCGGTCACCGTGATGCCGGAAACCCCCACTTCGTGCAGGGCTTCCTTCACCTCGTCCAGCTTGAACGGCTTGATGACCGCTTCGACCTTTTTCACGTCTTCACCCTCGCCCGAGCTATCGCGGCCAACCGGAACGGGGGCCGCGCAAACCAAGCCTGTCGGGCCGGTTCATGCGCTCTTTGGCAGGGGCGCGCCACCGGTATTTTCCCCATATCGCTGCAATGCAGCGCCGGTTTTTTTGAGAGGGTGCGGGCGGGCCGCGATCAGACCGTGGTGGCGTAACCGCCGTCGGCGGTGATGACGCTGCCACACAGGAAATCGCTGGCCCGGCTGGACAGGAACAGCGCCACGCCCGCCATGTCGTCGGCATTGCCCCAGCGCTGCATTGGCGTTGCGGCGCGGAAGGCTTCGCGGAATTCCTCGGCGATGCCGGCCGTCATCTTCGACGGGAAGAAGCCCGGCGCAATGGCGTTCACCGCGATGTGCCGTTTGGCCAGGAACTTGGCCATCATGCGGGTGAGGTGGAGGACGCCGGCCTTGGACGCGGCATAGGAGTAGGTTTCCAGATCTGACACGTGCTGGCCATCGATGCTGCCGATGTTGATCACCTTGGCGAGGCGGCCGGGCGCAGCGGCGGCCTCCAGCAGCGGCATCAGCTTCTGGGTCAGGAAGAAGACGGACTTCACGTTGATGTCCATCACCTTGTCCCACCCCGATTCGGGGAAGGCATCGAAATCGGCACCCCACGATGCGCCGGCGTTGTTGAACAGGATATCCACCTTGGGCGTCTGCGCGGCGACGGCAGTGGCAAAACGCTCGATCTCCGCCATTTGCGACAGGTCGGCGGGAATCGCGGTGCAGTTGGGGCCAAGCTGGGCGGCCAGGCCTTCGCAATCGGCGATCTTGCGACTGGTGATGATCACGCGGGCGCCGTTCTCGATCAGGGCGCGGGCGATCATCTCGCCAATGCCGCGGCTGCCACCGGTGACGACCGCCACCTTGCCCACGACGCTGAACAGGTCGGTGATGTTCATGGCACAACTCCTCAGATGGTTTCGCCGGCGGCGCGGGCGCGATCGATGCGGCTGGCCTCCGCGGCGGGCAGGGCGCGGAACACGAAGAACAATGCTCCCACCGTGAACGGTGCCATCAGCAGCAGCGCCAGCACGCCGGTGCCAAGGCTGCCGGTCAGCGCCGAGACAAAGCCGGTAAACCACGGCCCGAGGCCGAGGCCGAACAGGGTGGTGCCGATGAAGAAGGTGGCCGTCGCCGCCCCGCGCATCCGCGGCAGCACCAGATCCTGCGTGGTGGCCGCCGCCACGCCGACATACATCGATCCGAACACCGTCGTCGGCGCAAAGCACAGAAAGAAGGTGGCAAGATCGGTGGTGGTATACTGCAGCCAGATGAAGGGGGCGGGCACCAGCGTGGCGAGGCTGCCGACGATGATGCGGCCCGATGGATGGCGCTTCTTGGCAGCATCGCCGAGCACGCCGCCAAGAATGGTGCCGACAAAGCCGCCCAGCGCGCCGCCACCGCCCAGGATGAAGGCCACGGCCTCCCTCGTGCCATACCAGGGCACCACGCCGCCACTCGCCGCCAGCGGCTCCACGAATGTCCGCATGGCATAAGGCGCCGCCCAGAAGCCGACGGAGTATCCGACGAAGCTGATGCTGCCAAAGCCGAGGATGGTGAAAACGAACGCCGGGGTGCCCCAGATCATTTCGTAGGTCGGCTTGTCGCGCCGCTTGATCGACTGCGCCCAGCTGATCACCGCGTAAAGCCCGGCACCAACTGCCACGAATTGCGGTATTTCGCCCGTCAGATGCACCAATATGGCCACCAGGCCACCAACAAGTGCCAACGCGGCGATGTTTTCGGCCAGCGCCTTGCGGCCCAGCAGCGCCATGTTGATCAATGTCAGGGGCGGGATGACGCTGGCCAGATCGGCAAGGAAATTGCGGACTATGGTGCCGCCCGGCAGCTTCTCAGGCGGCGGCAGGCCATCGGCACGGCCGCGGATCGGCTCGATCAGCGTCGCCACCCACAGCGCCAGCAGCAGGCCGGGAATGCCGACAGCCATGAACGCCGCCTGCCAGCCCACCAGCCCCAGCGGGCCACCGCCCGGATAGGCCGTGTTCCACCCCTTCACGATCACGGCACCGATCAGCAGTGACACGCCGCCACCGAGGTAAAGTCCTGCGGCATATATGGAAAGTGCCGTCGCCCGCCGCGCTTTCGGAAACCAGTCCGATATCATGGAATAGGCAGAGGGGCCGGCCGTTGCCTCGCCCACGCCCACCCCGATGCGGGCCAGCGACAGTTGCAGGAAGTTGCTGGACAGGCCTGAAAGCGCCGTCATTCCCGACCAGAGCGTCAGGCCCAGGGCCAGCAGCCGCGTTCGCACCCAATTGTCCGCCAACCGCCCGATCGGCACCCCAAACAGCGCATAAAACACTGCAAATGCAGTGCCATAGAGGAAGCCCAGCTGTGCGTCGGTCAACCCCAGATCGCGTTTGATGTCCTCGGCCAGGATCGACAATATCTGCCGATCAATGAAATTCATCACATAGACGAGGACCAGCAGCGCCAGCACATACCAGGCGTAGGGTCCGCCCACTGGCGGTACCGGTTTGCCGTCTGTATCGCTGCGATCGGGATCTGCCATGCGACCTGTCCGCCCCCTGTAATCTGGGGCATCTGCGGGCCCCGGCCATCGTCTGGCCAAAGACTTATCAGCCGGTCCTGCCCCTGTCACTCGCCACTTGGGTAGCCTGTCGTGCGACGTGACGACCCTTGTCCGCCTGCGCCAGCGTGCCTATCTGGACGGCGTTGGCCGTTGCGGCCTGTCTGTCACGAGGGTCTCCCATGTCTCACGATGTTGCCATCATCGCCGGCGGCTGTTTCTGGTGCACCGAAGCGGTGTTCAACGAGCTGCAAGGCGTTGAATCGGTGGAGTCCGGCTACATCGGTGGCTCCAGGGACAACCCGACCTATGAGCAGGTGTGCAGTGGCAGCACCGGCCACGCCGAGGCTGTGCGGATTGTCTATGACCCCTCGGTCATCAGCTATGCCGAACTGCTGGACATCTTCTTCCACACCCATGATCCGACGACGCTGAACCGCCAGGGTGGCGACGTTGGCACCCAGTATCGTTCGGCCATCTTCCCGCAGAACGGCGTGCAGGCCGGCGAGGCGGAGGCCGCCATCGCCCGCAACCAGGCGAGCTGGGACAATCCCATCGTGACCAAGGTCGAGCCGAACGCACCGTGGTGGCCGGCTGAGGCCTATCACCAGCGCTATTTCGAGAACAATGGCACGAAGAACGGCTATTGCGTGGCGGTCGTTGGTCCCAAGCTGGCCAAGTTCCGCAAGGGCTATGCGGCGCGGCTGAAGAGCCGCTAAGTCACTCCACTGTAACGGATTTCGCGAGGTTGCGCGGCTGGTCGACGTCGGTGCCCTTGGCCACGGCGACGTGATAGGCAAGCAGCTGGATCGGAATGGCGCTGATCAGCGGGCTGATGAACGGATCGACGGCGGGCAGGGCGATCGCCGCCGCCGTACCCTGGCCGTGGCTGGCGATGCCGTCTGCATCACTGAGCAGCACGACCTGCCCACCTCGCGCCATCACTTCCTGCATGTTCGAAACGGTCTTTTCGAACCGCGGGCCTGACGGGGCGATCACGATCACTGGCACATGCTCGTCGATCAGCGCGATCGGTCCGTGCTTCAGTTCGCCCGCAGCATATCCTTCGGCGTGGATGTAGCTGATTTCCTTCAGCTTCAGCGCGCCTTCCAGGGCCATCGGATAGTCGGGTCCGCGGCCGATGTAGAGGATGTCGCGCGCCTTGGCCAAGGTGGGTGCCAGCCCGGCGATTGCTTCTTCAAGCCGCAGCGCGCCATTCATGGCAGCGGGCACTTCGGTCAGCAGGTGTACCAGGCGCGCTTCCTCGCCGGCGTCGACCCGGCCCTTCGCCTTGCCAAGCGCGATTGCAAAGGCAGCGAGGACCGCCAACTGGCAGGTGAAGGCCTTGGTCGAAGCGACGCCCACCTCCGGGCCGGCGTGCGTGGGCAGCAGCAACTGTGTCTCACGCGCCATGGTGGAGGTGTCGACATTGACGACTGCTGCCACCATCTGCCCGCCGGCCAGCGCATGGCGCAACGCCGCCAGCGTGTCAGCCGTCTCACCAGATTGGCTGATGAACAGGCAGAGGCCGCCGTCTTCATAAACGGGATCGCGATAGCGATATTCCGAGGCATTCTCGATGCTTACCGGCACCCGCGCCAGTTGTTCCAGCCAGTAGCTGGCAACATGGCCGGCCAGAAGCGCCGTGCCGCAGGCGACGATCTGGACGCGCTTCACTGCGGCGAGATCGAACGGCAGGCCCGGCAGGGCGACCGTTTCGGCCAGTGGATCGAGATAGGCGCCCAGCGTCTGGGCCACCACGATCGGCTGTTCGTGGATCTCCTTCTCCATATAGTGGCGATGGTTGCCCTTTTCGATCACCGCGGCGCTGGCGGAGGAGGTGATGAAGGTGCGGGTCACCGGCTGGTCGGCGGCATCAAAGACGGCAGTGCCGTTGGCGGTCAACCGCACCCAGTCACCTTCTTCCAGATAGGCGATGCGGTTGGTGAAAGGTGCGAGACCCAGCGCATCCGATCCCAGAAACATTTCGCCATCGCCCTTGCCGACGACCAGCGGTGAGCCGCGGCGGGCGCCATAGATCACGTCCGGATGGTTGCGGAACAGGATGGCGAAGCTGAAAGCGCCGTGCAGGCGCTTCAGGGTGCTGGCCACCGCGTCATCAGGCGATGCCCCAGTGGCCAGCGCCATTTCCAGCAGATGGGCCACCACCTCGGTGTCGGTGTCGCTTGACAAGGTTCGGCCGGCGGCCAGCACCTCTTCACGCAGCGGCTTGAAATTCTCGATGATGCCATTGTGAACAAGGCAAACATTCTCGGTGGCGTGCGGGTGCGCGTTGTCGCGTGTGGGGGCGCCGTGGGTGGCCCAGCGCGTGTGGGCGATGCCAATGCTGCCAGGCAGGGGCTGACTTGCCAGTTCCCGGGCCAGATTGGCCAGCTTTCCGGGTGCCCGGCGGCGATCCATTACGCCATCGTGGATGGTGGCGATGCCGGCGCTGTCATAGCCCCGATATTCCAGCCGCTTGAGACCGTCGACCAGCCGGTCAGCCACCGCCTCGGCAGAGATGATGCCGATGATTCCGCACATGCTATTTGCCCTTCTTGGCCGCCTGGAGTGCGCGGAACCGAGCCGCCCAGCCAGGTTTCGCCGCCTGATCCGGCCGTACAAGTGCCAGCGCGTCGGCGGCGACATCGCGGGTGATGGTGCTGCCGGCAGCCACGATGGCACCTTCGCCGATCGTCACCGGTGCGACCAGCGCGCTGTTGGAGCCAATGAAGGCACCGGCGCCGATAACTGTCTGGTATTTGAAGAAACCATCATAGTTGCAGGTGATGGTGCCGGCGCCGATGTTGGCCCTGGCACCAACGGTCACGTCACCAAGATAGGTCAGGTGATTGGCCTTGGCACCATCGCCCAGCACCGCCTTCTTCGTTTCGACGAAATTGCCGATCTTCGCGCCCTTGCCCAGCACGGTGCCGGGGCGCAGCCGGGCGAATGGCCCGACTTCGCAGTTTTCTGCAATAACGGCGCCTTCGATGTGGCTGTGGGCCCGGATGCGGGTGCCGCCGGCGATGGAAACGCCGGGGCCGAACACCACGAACGGCTCGATCTCTACATCGGCGGCGATCTGCGTGTCGGCCGCCAGGAACACGGTTTCAGGGGCCTGCATGGAAACGCCGGCCGCCATCAGTTCGGCGCGGCGGCGGCGCTGGAATATGGCTTCCAGATCAGCGAGTTCGGCACGGCTGTTGGCGCCTGCAACATCATCAGCGGCCGTTTCGATCACCACGCAGCGGCGACCATCGGCCAATGAAAGGCCAACAATGTCTGGCAGGTAATATTCGCCAGCGGCGTTGTTGTTGGTGACTCGAGCCAGCAGGGGGAACAGGTCACTGGCGCGCACCGCCATCAGGCCACTGTTGCACAGCGTCTCTGCGCGCTCGGCTGGCGAGGCGTCCTTGTACTCCACCATCCTGGTGATCGCGCCGCCCTCAGCAATGATGCGGCCATAGGCGCCGGGGTTTGCGGGGCGGAAACCCAGCACCGCCACCGCGACGTCGTCGCCCAGCGCATCCAGCAGGCGGGTCATTGTGGTGGCCGGCACCAGCGGGGCATCGCCGTACAAGATCAACACCTTGCCATCGAAATCTGACAGAGCGACCGAAGCTTGCTGCACCGCATGGCCGGTGCCGAGCTGCGGCTGCTGCACCACCACATCGGCCTTGCCGGCCACTTCGGCCTCCACCTGTTCCTTCAGCGCGCCGACCACCACCACGGTGCGGGCGGGGCTGAGTGTGGCGAGGCTGTCGGTCAGGTGGCGCAGCATCGGTTTGCCGGCGATGGGGTGCAACACCTTGTGGCGCGCGGATTTCATGCGGGTGCCCATTCCCGCGGCAAGGATGATGGCGGCGAAAGGCGCGTTGCTGGTCACGTCGCTGCCCTGCCACAGCCCGCTGGGCTTGAAAAGTGGCGCAACCCGGCGCAACCGGGTGTCAACCGCTGCAAGACAGGCCGCCCGTCACGTGACCTTGCCCCGTTCCATATTGTTCGATCTCGACGGCACTCTGGTGGACACCGCGCCTGATCTGGCGGCCGCGATGAATCACGTGCTGACATCAGTTGGCCGACCGCCGGTTCCGGTTGACCATGTGCGTGGTCTGGTTGGCCACGGCGCCCGCGCCCTGATCGCGCGCGGGCTGGCGACAACGGGCGATCCCCGGCCCGACCTGATCGAAGCCTCGATGCCGGTCTTTCTTCAGCATTATGCCGCCAACATTGCCGCCGGTTCGCGACCGTTTGCAGGCGTCGAGGCGGCGCTGGATGCGCTGGCCGATGCCGGCTGCCGGCTGGCGATCTGCACCAACAAGCCGACCCACCTGGCCCGGCTTCTGGTCGAGGCGCTGGGATGGAGCGGGCGGTTTCACGCGGTGATCGGCGCGACCAGCGTTCCGGCGGCCAAGCCCGATGCCGGCCACGTGCTCGCCGCGCTGGCGGCGGCGGGTGGAGAGGCAGGGCATGCCGCCTTCGTGGGCGATTCGGCGACAGACGTGGGGGCGGCGCGCAATGCCGGCCTGCCGGTGGTGGTCGTCAGTTTCGGATACACCGATATCCCGCCGCACCAATTGGGCGCTGATGTGGTGATCGATCATTATGATGCGCTGGTGCCGGCGCTGTGCGGATTGCGGGCATGGTGACGGCCATCGAGATCGCCTTGCTGGCGCTGGCGGCGCTGTTCATCGGCTTCGTCATGGGCCGGGTCAGTGCGCCGGATGCGCCCCTGCCGCCGCCCCCGCCGCCGCCGACCCCCGATGCCGTGCCCCTGCCGGCGGCTGACCGTATCGGCATCGAAAGCCTGAACGACGCGGCGCTGGTCACGCGCGGGCCGTGGGTGGAGGCGGCCAATGCCGAGGCGCGCCGCCTGTTCGGTGACCGGGTGGTGGGCAGCGACCTCAGGTTGACCGTGCGCCACCCCGCCGTACTGGATGCCGTCGACGCCGTCATTGCCGGCCGCGCCGCCGAGGATCGCGAGATCGCCGGCATCGGCAAGCGCAACCGCAGTTTCCGCGTGCGTGCCGTCAGCGATGGCGATGGCCGCTGCCTCGTCATGCTGGACGACATCACCCAGGCCAAGATCGCCGAGCGCCAGCGCGTCGATTTCGTTGCCAACGCCAGCCACGAACTGCGGACCCCGCTGGCGACGCTGACCGGCTTCATCGAGACATTGCAGGGCCCGGCTGCCGACGACACGCCGGCGCGGCAACGGTTCCTTGCCATCATGGCGACCGAGGCCGATCGCATGCGCCGGCTGATCGATGACCTGATGAGCCTGTCGCGCATCGAGCTGGACAAGTTCATCCGGCCCACCCAGCCCGTCGATCTGAAGAGCATTGTTGCCGAGGTCGGCAGCACGCTGGCCATGCGGCTGGAGCGCGACCAGCGCCAGTTGGTCGTCGAGCAGCCCGATGACCTGCCGCAGGTGATCGCCGATCGTGACCAGATCCTGCAGGTGCTGCACAACCTCGTGTCGAACGCGCTGAAATATGGCCGCTCCGGCACGCCGATCCGCGTCAGCCTGGCCCCGGTGGCGAATTCGCCGGGGGGCAGTGTCAAGGTGGCGGTGGCCGACGAGGGCGACGGCATCGCACCCGAACATCTGCCGCGCCTGACCGAGCGTTTCTATCGCGTCGATTCGCAGCGCAGCCGCTCGCTGGGCGGCACCGGGCTAGGGCTGGCCATCGTCAAGCATATCGTCGAGCGGCACCGCGGCCGGCTGGCCATCGAAAGCCGGCTGGGCGAGGGCACCACGGTGTCGTTCCTGCTGCCACAGGCCTGATGCAGGCAGCGTCACATATCTGTCATTGAAACGTCATAAGCGGCTCACGCAGCACGGCTAGGGCAAGGCCGTGGGCAACAGGGCAACGGGCCGAATCACCCGTTGAAACACCCGCAAAGGACGATGGTGACACACAGGTTGACTCTGAAGGCCGCTGCCGGGGCAGGCGTGGTGGCCATGCTGGCGGGCACGCTGGTTGCCTGCACGGGCGGCAGCCGCACCCAGATTCGCATTGTCGGATCGTCCACCGTCTACCCGTTCACCACGGCGGTTGCCGAACAGTTCAAGCGCAAGTGGCAGGAATTTCCCGCGCCCATCGTCGAATCGACTGGCACTGGCGGCGGCATCAAGCTGATGTGTGCCGGGCTGGGCGCGCAGTTTCCCGACGCTGCCAACGCGTCGCGCCGCATCAAGAAAAGCGAGCTCGAGGATTGCGCCAGGCATGGCGTGAAGGGCCTGATCGAATTGCAGGTCGGCATCGACGGGCTGGTGATCGCCCAGGCGCGCGAGGCGAATTTCCCGTCGCTGACCGAACGTGACGTCTACCTGGCGCTGGCTGCCAATCCGTTCGGCAAGGGCCCCAACCGCGCCCGCACCTGGAAGGATGTGAACCCCGCGCTGCCCGACATCCGCATCGAGGTGATCGGTCCGCCGCCGACATCGGGCACGCGTGACAGCTTCAACGAGCTTTACATGTTGAAGGGCTGCAACAGCGAGCCGGCGATGAAGGATCTGAAAAAGAGCGACGAGGCCGCGCACAAGACGATCTGCGAGCAGGTGCGCGAGGACGGCGCCTATGTCGAAGGCGGCGAGAACGACAATCTGATCGTGCAGAAGATCGCTGCCAATCCGCAGGCGCTGGGCGTGTTCGGCTTTTCGTTCATGGAGGAAAATGCCGATCGCGTGAAGGACGTGCCCTTGTCGGGCGTCACCGCCACCTATGAAAATATCGCCAGCGGCAGTTTCCCCGCGTCGCGGCCGCTGTATCTTTACGTGAAGGTACAGCACGTGCCGGCGGTACGCGGCATGCGCGAGTTTCTGGGCGAATATGCCCGCGAATCGACCTGGGGCCGGGACGGCTACCTCGCCCGCAAGGGTCTGGTGGCAGCGCCGGAACCGATCCGCCGCGCCGGGGAGGCCATCGCCCGCGACCTCACCCCGCTCGATGAAGGCACGGTGAAATGAGGCTGCTGATCGCCTTTGCGCTGGTCATCGGGCTTGCCGGCATCGCCTATCTGATGGGCAGGGCCCGCGCCGGCCGCATGGTCGCCGCCGCCGGCGCCGGGATTGGCGCAGTCCATTCGCGCCCGGTCTATCACGGCGCCTATGTGGCGGTGCTGGCGCTCACCCCGGCGCTGCTGGTGCTGGCCGGCTGGGGCATTGCCGGCGAGCGCGTGATCGAGGCGCAGGTGCTGGGCAGCTTGCCCGCCGCCGAACGTCCGGCGACGCCCAATGACGCGCAGGCGCTGATGAACGAGGTGCGCGGGCTGGTGCGCCAGGATCTGCCGCAGGCGTTCAACCCGCTCGCGCCGAAACTCACCCCCGTTTACGAGGCGGCATCGTCCAATGGCGACCTGCTGGCCGGCGCGCTGGCCGTCGCCCTGCTGGCGATGGGCGGGCTGTGGGGCCTTTCCCGGCTGCGCCCGGATTTCCGTGCCCGCAACCGCGTCGAAAGCCAGGTCCGCATCCTGCTGCTGCTGGCATCGGCCGTGGCGATCCTCACCACCTTTGGCATCGTGCTGTCGCTGATCTTTGAATCGCTGCGCTTCTTCCAGATGGTGTCCCCGGTCGAATTCCTCACCGGCCTGCAATGGAGCCCGCAGACGGCCATTCGCGCCGATCAGGTCGGCTCCACCGGTGCGTTCGGGGCGGTGCCGCTGTTCTGGGGCACGATCTTCATCGGCGCCATCATTGCCATGGCCGTCGCCATTCCGCTCGGCCTGATGTCGGCCATCTATCTGACCCAATATGCCCAGCCGCGCCTGCGCCGCTGGCTGAAGCCGATCCTGGAGCTGCTCGCCGGCGTCCCCACCGTGGTCTATGGCTTCTTCGCCGCGCTGACGGTGGCGCCGCTGGTGCGTTCTCTCGCCTTGGCGCTGGGGATGACCGACGCCTCGTCGGACAGTGCGCTCGCTGCCGGCCTGGTGATGGGCGTGATGATCATCCCGTTCGTCTCGTCGATGGCGGACGACAGCCTGGCCGCCGTGCCGCGCGCCATGCGCGATGGCAGCTTGGCGATGGGGGCCACCATGTCGGAAACGGTGAAGAAGGTGCTGGTGCCCGCCGCCTTGCCCGGCATCATCGGCGGTGTGCTGCTGGCCGTGTCCCGCGCCATCGGCGAAACCATGATCGTGGTGATGGCGGCCGGGTTGGCTGCCAACCTGACCGCCAACCCGTTTGACAGTGTCACCACCGTCACCACCCAGATCGTCGCGCTTTTGACTGGCGACCAGGAATTCGACAGCGCCAAGACGCTTTCGGCCTTCGCGCTGGGGCTGGTGCTGTTCGTGATGACCCTGATCCTCAACATCTATGCGCTGGCCGTGGTGAAGCGGTACCGCGAGGCCTATGAGTGATGGCGAGCATGTCTGACTCCCGGCCCCCGAAGGCCGAACGCCAGCCGACGGACTGGACGACGGCGGCGATGCAGCGCCGCATTGCCGCGCGTTACCGGGGCGAGCGCAATTTCCGCCGGCTGGGCGCGGCGGCGCTGGTGATCGCTGCCGGTTTCCTCGCCTTCCTGCTGTTCACCATCGTCCGCGACGGGGCGAGCGGCTTCCTGCGCACCGAAGCGCGGATCGACGTGACGTTCGACGCCACGACGCTGGGGGTGGATCCCGCCGCTATTGCCGGCCCGAACGGCAAGGCGGTGCTGGCGCGGGCGGATTATCCGGGGCTGCTGCTGAAGGCTGCCGAACAATTGGGGCCGGCGGAGGGCACGCTGTCGGATGCGGCGTGGCTTGACCTGCGCGCGGCGCTGCTGGCCGATCCGTCGCTGCTGGGCAAGCGGGCGACCCTGTGGGTGCCGGTGCGATCGCAGATCGATCTTCTGGCCAAGGGCAAATATGATCTGGCCGCCCCGGCCGACAGCCGCGGCGTGTCGGACCGGGAGGTGGCGAACTGGCGCTGGCTCGACAGCCGCGGCCTGCTGCGGACCGGGTTCAACAGCGCGTTCCTGACCGGCGCGGATTCGACCGAACCGGAACTGGCCGGCATCGGCGGCGCGGCACTGGGATCGTTGCTGACCGTGCTGGTGACGATTGCCATCGCCTTCCCGCTGGGCGTGCTGTCGGCGGTGTGGCTGGAAGAATTCGCGCCCAGGGGCCGCATCGCCGACATCATCGAACTGTCGATCAACAATCTCGCCGCCGTGCCGTCGATCATCTTCGGCCTGCTGGGCCTGGCGTTCTTCCTGAACTTTGCCGGGATGCCGCGATCGGCGCCACTGGTGGGCGGCATCACGCTGGCGTTGATGATCATGCCGGTGATCGTGATTGCCTCGCGCGTGGCGATCAAGGCGGTGCCGCCGTCGATCCGCGATGCGGCGCTGGGCATCGGCGCCTCGCCCATCCAGGTGGTGTTCCACCATGTGCTGCCGCTGGCGCTGCCCGGCATCATGACCGGCACCATCATCGGTGTTGCCCGTGCGCTGGGCGAAACCGCGCCGCTGCTGCTGATCGGCATGCGCGCCTTTGTCACCGACGTGCCGCAGGGTTTCACCCAGCCGGCAACCGTCTTACCGATGCAGGTGTTCCTGTGGTCGGACGACGTGCAGCGCGGCTTTGTCGAGAAGACCTCGGCGGCCATCATCGTGCTGCTGGTCGTGCTGATCGCGATGAACAGCCTGGCCATCTATCTTCGCAACCGCTTCGAAAGGCGCTGGTAAGCCATGAATACCGCCGCGGGCAGCCCCGTGCCCAAGATGACAGCGCGGAACGTCAACGTCTTTTATGGCCAGAAGCAGGCCATCAAGGACGTGTCGATCGACGTGAGCCGGGAGCACGTGACGGCCTTCATCGGCCCGTCGGGCTGCGGGAAATCGACCTTCCTGCGCTGTCTCAACCGCATGAACGACACGGTTGATGGCGCGCGCGTCGAAGGCCGCATCGAACTCGATGGGCAGGACATCTATGCCAGCGTCATGGACGTGGTGCAGCTGCGCGCCCGCGTTGGCATGGTGTTCCAGAAACCCAACCCGTTCCCCAAGTCGATCTATGAGAATGTGGCCTATGGTCCGCGTCTGCACGGCCTGGCGCGCAGCCGTGCCGACATGGACGAGATCGTGGAAAGCGCGCTCAGGCGCGCTGGCCTGTGGGACGAGGTGAAGGACCGGCTGGGCGAAAGCGGCACCGCCATGTCGGGCGGGCAGCAGCAGCGGCTGTGCATCGCGCGCGCCATCGCCGTTGATCCGGAAGTGATCCTGATGGACGAGCCGTGCTCGGCGCTCGATCCCATCGCCACCGCCCGCATCGAGGAACTGATCGACGAGCTGCGCGGCCGCTATGCCATCGTGATCGTCACCCACAACATGCAGCAGGCGGCGCGCGTCAGCCAGAAGACGGCGTTCTTCCACCTCGGCACGCTGGTGGAATATGATGACACGTCGGCGATCTTCACCAACCCGAAAGCGACGCGGACCAAGGATTACATCACCGGCCGTTACGGCTGAGTTGTCGAAAGGCTTGCCCCATGGCTGAGAACGCTGCCCATACCGTCAAGAGCTTTGACGAGGATATCGCCCAGCTGCGCGCGGTGATCACCCGCATGGGCGGGCTGTGCGAAACGCAGATCGCCGACGCGGTGGACGCGCTGGTGGCCCGCAATGTCGAGGCCGCAGCCCGCGTTGTGGAGCAGGACAAGCGCATGGACGCGCTGGAGACCGAAGCCGAGGCGCTGGCGCTGAGGATCATCGCCCTGCGCGCGCCGCTGGCCGACGATCTGCGCGAAGTGGTGGCCGCGATGAAGATCGCCGGCGTGATGGAGCGCATCGGCGATTATGCCAAGAACATCGCCAAGCGCACGCCGGTGGTGGCGCAGTCGCAGCCGATCGGCCCGGCGGTGATCGTGCCGGAAATGGCCCGCGCCGTGATCGAGATCATCCGCGACACGCTGGACGCCTTTGTGGATCGCGATGCCGAAAAGGCGCTGGCCATCCTGCAACGCGACCAGCAGGTGGACGAATATTACAACTCGCTGTTCCGGGCGCTGCTGACCTTCATGATGGAAAATCCCAACACCATCACGCCGTCGACGCACCTGCTGTTCGTGGCCAAGAACCTGGAACGCATCGGCGATCACGCCACGTCGGTGGCCGAGATGGTGCATTTCACCGCCACCGGCCAGCGCCCGGCCGAACGCCCCAAGACTGATTCCACATCGAGTGTCTATACCCCCCACTGACCCCCACCAGGAGCCTGACCGATGCGTGCCAAGATCCTGCTTGTCGAAGATGATGCCAGCCTTGTCGAACTGGTGACCTACAATCTGGAAAAGGAAGGGTTTGACGTCGTCCGCACCGATGATGGCGAGGATGCGCTGACCCTGGCGGAGGAGGAAAAGCCCGACCTGGTGGTGCTGGACTGGATGATCGCCAACCTGTCGGGGATCGAGGTCTGCCGCCGCCTGCGCCGCGCGCCGGCCACGGCCAACCTGCCCATCGTCATGCTGACGGCGCGCGGCGATGAGGCCGATCGCATCCGCGGGCTGGAAACCGGCGCCGACGACTACATGACCAAGCCCTTTTCCCCGCGCGAACTCGTCGCCCGCATCCGTGCCGTGCTGCGCCGCCTGCGCCCGGCGCTGCAGGGCGGCCAGCTGGAATTTGCCGGCATCACCATGGACACGACGGCCCACCGCGTCACCCGCGATGGCCACAATGTGCAGCTGGGGCCGACGGAATTCCGCCTGCTGCGCCATTTCCTGGAGCATCCGGGCCGGGTGTTCAGTCGCGAACAGCTGCTGGACGCGGTGTGGGGCCGCGATGTCTATGTGGAGCAGCGCACGGTCGACGTGCACATCCGCCGGCTTCGCAAGGCGATCAACGCCGGCTCCGATGGCCGCGAGCTGCCCGATCTGGTCCGTACCGTGCGGTCGGCCGGATACTCGCTGGATGCGACGTCGTCGGCGCAAGCGGCCTGATCTCGAACGCGGACAGCCCGTTCCGATTGCAGTGCTGTCATGTCCGCAGAATCACTTTGCACGCCGGTCCGGCTTGGTTAAACGGCCTCGGGTCTTGATTCCAATCTTGCGAGGGGCGCTTTTCCGATGACCATCAGCTTTGAAGGCCGTGTTGCGATCGTTACCGGTGCCGGCGGTGGGCTGGGCCGCGCCTATGCGCTGGATCTGGCGCGGCGCGGGGCCAAGGTGGTGGTGAACGATCTGGGCGGCGCCCGCGATGGTTCGGGTGCGTCGCTGTCGGCCGCGCAGGCCGTGGTGGACGAGATCGCGGCCTTTGGCGGCGAGGCCATGGCCAATGGCGCCAGCGTCACCGACATGGCCGCCGTTGAAAAGATGGTCGCCAACGTCAAGGAACGCTGGGGCCGCATCGACATCCTGATCAACAACGCCGGCATCCTGCGCGACAAGACCTTCGCCAAGATGACCCTGGATGATTTCCGCACCGTGCTGGACGTGCACCTGATGGGCAGTGTCAACTGCACCAAGGCGGTGTGGGACCTGATGCGCGAACAGGCCTATGGCCGCATCCTGATGACCACCAGCTCGACCGGTCTCTATGGCAATTTCGGCCAGGCAAACTATGGCGCGGCCAAGCTGGGCCTCGTCGGCCTGATGAAGACGCTGGCGCTGGAAGGCGCCAAGTATAATGTCCACGTCAACACCATCGCGCCGCTGGCTGCGACCCGCATGACCGAGGATCTGATGCCCCCGGCGCTGCTGGAGAAGATGGGCCCGGAAACCGTGGTGCCGGCGTCGGTCTATCTCGTGTCGGAACAGGCGCCGACCAACGTCATCCTGAACGCCGGTGCCGGCGGCATCGAGCGGGCCTATGTGACACTGACCCGCGGCGTCCACCTTGGCGCGGACGAGCTGACCGCCGAAGCCGTGGCGGCGCGTTTCGACGAGATCAGCGACCGCACCGGCGAACTGACGCCGGACAATGGCGGCGCGCAGGCGCAGGTGGCGCTGAGCGGGGCGCGCTGACAGCGCGCAGCGCAGTCAGCCGACTCCCGCGAAGCCGGCCAGCGAACGAAAAAGGCGGCTCTCAAGCCGCCTTTTTTGACTCGTCTGACGGCGTGGCTCTGCCACGCTCTTCCTTCTCTGCCTGCCCGGATTGGCAGACTCGGCGGCTCTGCCGCCGGCTGCCGCTCAGCCTTCCACCGCCTTCAACAGCCGCCGCTCCACCACCGCCAGCACGCCGGCCAGCTCGTGGCCGCGCTTCAGCACCACGCCGCCTTCGCCATAAAGCACCCATTCGCCCTGCCGCGCCCGCAGTGAAGGATCCTTCACCAGCCGCACCTCAGGGTTCTCGGCGGCGCGGCGATAGGCGGAAAAGCTCGCCACTTTCGTCCCCAGTTCCAGCGCGTAATCGCGCCACAGGCCGGCGGCGACCATGCGGCCATAGAGCGACATGATGCGGTCAAGCTCGATCCGGGTGAAGGCGATCTGGCGGGTGCCGGGGGCGGGCGCCAGCGGGATGATGTTGGTCACGCCCTTGGTGTGACGCGCGCCGGCAGGCAGGTCAACCCGAAGCTGAGGAGTTGCGCGGGCGGCGCTGTTCGTCGCGGGCGAGGGCCTCGATCTGTGCCTTCAGCACCTCGATCTCGCAGCGCAGCAGTTCCAGCTTCTGCGTTTCCGGATCGAATTTCTGGGCGCAGGGCGTGCCATAGGGCAGGAACGGCTTCACATATTCATCGGCCGCCATCACCACCGGCTTGGCCGGGATGCCGACCATGGTCGCCCCTTCGGCGACATCGCGGGTGACAACGGCATTGGCGCCGATGCGCGCGCCGGCCCCCACCGTGATCGGCCCCAGCACCTGCGCGCCTGATCCGACGATGGCGCCATCGAGGATGGTCGGGTGGCGCTTGCCACCACGGCCGCCGGCCGGATCGGTGCCGCCCAGCGTCACGCACTGATAGATGGTCACGTCATCGCCGATCTCCGCCGTTTCCCCGATCACCACGAAGCCGTGATCGATGAAGAAATTGCGCCCGATGCGCGCACCGGGGTGGATGTCGATGGCGGTCAGCATCCGGCTGACATGATTGATCAACCGCGCCAGAAAGAAGAAGCGTGCCGAAAACAGCGCGTGGGCAATGCGGTGAAAGCCCAGCGCCCAGACGCCGGGATAGGTGAGGATTTCCCAGCGCGAACGCGGTGCCGGGTCGCGGCGTTTCACCGAATCGAGATAGGTGATGAGGCCCATGGCTGTTCTCCAGCGCGCCGGGGGCGGGCTCGCGATTTGAGCCGAACTTAGTCGCTTGGCAGCAAAAAGGCCAGCCATCCCGGCCGGGATGACTGACCTTTCATCTTGCCGGCTTTGGCGATCAGAGCGCCTGCAGCGTGCGCGCCACGGCGTGGACGACGGCAGCAATGCGAACCGCGGCCTGGATCTTGTCCGCCGCAATGCCGTGCTGAGCCAGCACCTTGTCGTGCGCGTCGATGCACATGCCGCAGCCGTTCACCGCCGACACCGCCAGGCTGAACAGCTCGAAATCGGCCTTTTCGATGCCGGGCGCGCCGATCACGTTCATCCTCAGCTTGGCCGGCATCGTCTTGTAGTCCGGCCGCGACGCCATGTAGGTGAAGCGGTAATAGATATTGTTCATCGCCATGATGCTGGCAGCAGCCTTGGCGGCGTTCATCGCCTCCGCGCTCAGCTTGCCAGCGGCTTCGGCCTCGACCGCATCGATCAGTGGCTTGTGCGCGCAGGCATGGGCGACGGCGACGATGGTGCCCCACTTCTGCTGGTCGTTCAGCAGCTGTTCGTTCAGCAGGCTGGAGACGTTGAGGCGCAGATCCTTGGCGTAATCAGGCAGGGTCTTGGCGAGTTCGGAGAAGATCATGGGGGTTCCTTTCCCCTCGATGGGGGAGGGTTATGCGAAGGGGAAGGGGGCCGCGGGCAAAAGCCCGCGGCTGACGTCGAAGCGGTCCACGGCGCAGGAGCGCGCCGCGCCCGCCCGGCCGAGCTTGCGCGAGTGGGGGGGATAGCGCTGCGCGCTATCCCCGCGCCGCGCTTACGCTGCGGGCTTCAGCGTTTCCTGGCCTTCGGTCCAGTTGCACGGGCACAGCTCGTCGGTCTGCAGCGCATCGAGGATACGCAGCGTTTCGGCCGGGTTGCGGCCGACATTGAGGCCGTTGACCGTGATGTGCTGGATCACGTTGTCCGGATCGATGATGAAGGTGGCGCGCAGCGGCACGCCGGCGCCGGCCACGATGATGCCCAGCGCGTCAGCCAGCAGCTTCGAATTGTCGGCCAGCCACGGGAAATCGCAGGCGGCCAGGCGCTCGTCCGACTTGCGCCAGGCGAAGTGCACGAAATCGGTGTCGGTCGACGCGCCGATCAGCACGGCGTCACGATCGGCGAAATCGCTCTTGAGGTCGCCATAGCCGATGATTTCCGTCGGGCAGACGAAGGTGAAATCCTTCGGCCAGTAAAACAGCACCTTCCACTTGCCCGGATAGGCCTTGGTGATGTCGAGGGTTTCGCCGTTCGGCAGTGCGGCAACGCCCTGCTGCACCGGCAGATCGAACGAGGGGACGGTATCGCCAACGGTAAGAGCCATGGGATGATCCTTTGGAAAAACGGGGGTTGAAACTGGTGCGAGCGGGATCAGTCCCGCCCGGCACCTTGCCCCTTGCGCCGTCACGAGATAGAAATCCAATCGATAATATCGCTGTTACAAATCGGATTTATCGATGGCTGCATTCCTCCCGACGCTGAAGCAGCTGCAATATCTGACCGCGCTGCATATCCACGGCCATTTCGGCCGCGCTGCCGAAGCCTGTTTCGTCACCCAGTCGACGCTGTCCGCCGGCCTGGCCGAGCTGGAATCGCTGCTGGGCGTGCGGCTGGTGGAACGCAATCGCCGGGTGGTGCGCTTCAGCCCGATGGGGGAGCGCGTGGTGGCCAAGGCCTATGACGTGCTGCGCGAGGCCGATGAACTGGCCGGGCTGACGGTGGGCGGCGACAAGCCGCTGGCCGGCCCGCTGCGGCTGGGGGTGATCCCCACCATCGCGCCCTATCTGCTGCCGCGCGTGCTGCCCCATGTTCGCAGCCGCTGGCCCGATCTGAAGCTGTATCTGCGCGAAGACATGAGCGGCCCGGCCACCGAGGCACTGGCGCGCGGCATGCTGGACGTGGTGTTGCTGGCGCTGCCGTGGGAGACGCCGGGGCTGGCGGTGATGCCGCTGTTCGATGATGCCTTCCATCTGGTGTTCCGGCCCGGCGACCTGCCCGACCCGCCGCCGGCCGTGGCCCCGGATTCGATCGATCCGCATCACCTGCTGCTGCTGGAAGACGGGCATTGCCTGAAGGAACAGGCGCTTTCGGCCTGCGGGCGTCCGGAATTGCGCGCCGATCCCGGCCATCGCGGCACCAGCCTCGTCACGCTGGTGCAGATGGTGGCCGGCGGGCTGGGGCAGACGCTGGTGCCGAAAATGGCGCTGGACGCCGGCATCATCGCCGGCACCAACCTGATCGCCCGGCCGGTGATGGGCAATGCATCGCGTTCGATCGCGCTGGTGTGGCGGCACAACAGCCCGCGCGAGCCGGAGTTCCGTTTGCTGGGCGAGACATTATTGGCAGGATTGGCGCTGGCGTGACCGCCGGCTAAGGTGCCGCCACATTCGCATCTGGGGAGATCGTCACATGAAGGCCGTGCTGTGCGTGGAACACGGGCCACCGGAAAAGCTGGTGGTGAAGGATGTGGAAACGCCGCAGCCGGCGCGCGGCCAGGTGCGGATCAACGTGAAGGCGGTGGGGGTGAACTTCCCCGATACGCTGATCATCCAGAATCTCTATCAGTTCAAACCCGCGCTGCCGTTCAGCCCCGGTGGTGAATGCGCCGGCGTGGTGAGCGCGGTGGGCGAGGGCGTGACCGATATCGCGGTGGGCGACCACGTGATCGCGATGACCGGCCACGGCGCCATGGCCGAGGAAGTGATCGCCAACCGCGCCCAGATCGTGCGGATGGCGCCCGGTATGCCGTTCGACATCGCGGCCGGCTTCACCATGACCTATGGCACCAGCCATCACGCGCTGAAGCAGCGCGGCCAGTTGCAGCCCGGCGAGACGCTGCTGGTGCTGGGCGCGGCTGGCGGCGTTGGCCTGACCGCGGTGGAGCTGGGCAAGGTGATGGGCGCGAAGGTGATCGCGGCCGCCTCGTCGGATGAAAAGCTGGCGCTGTGCCGCGAGATGGGCGCCGACGAGGTGATCAATTACAGCACCGAGGACCTGAAGGAACGGGTGAAGCAGCTGACCGGCGGCAAGGGTGCTGACGTGATCTATGATCCCGTGGGTGACCGCTTTGCCGAGCCGGCGTTCCGCAGCATTGCGTGGAACGGGCGTTACCTGGTGGTGGGCTTTGCCGCCGGCGCGATCCCGGCGCTGCCGCTGAACCTGCCGCTGATCAAGGGGGCCAGCATCGTCGGCGTGTTCTGGGGCGCGTTCACCCAGGCCGAACCGGCCGTGCATCGCGACAACATGGAAGAGCTGCTGCGCTGGTATGGCGAGGGCAAGCTGAAGCCGCACGTTTCCCGGCATTTCCCGCTGGCGGAAGGGCCGGAAGCGATCCGCTGGATGATGGATCGCAAGGCCATGGGCAAGATCGTCCTCACCGTTTGACAAGAAGGCAGCCGCCATGGCCCTGCGCGATACCTATCCGATGTATGTGGCCAACAAGGCCGAACAGCCCAACGCCGATCTGGTCGTCACCGACAAGCTGACCGGCAAGCCGGCAACCCGGGTGGCAATGGCCGATGCCGCCACCATCGATCGGGCCATTGGGGCAGCCGTGACGGCGGCACCGGCGATGGCCAGGATGGCGAGTTACGAGCGGCAGGCGGTGCTGACCCACTGCGCGGCGCGCTTTGCCGAGCGCGCCGATGAACTGGCCGACGCGCTGTGCATCGAGGCCGGCAAGCCGATCCGCGATTCCCGCGGCGAGGTGGGCCGGCTGATCGACACGTTCCGCATTGCCGCCGAAGAAAGCGTGCGGATGACGGGCGAAGTGCAGCCGCTCGACATCGCGGCCCGCGCCCGCGGCTATCAGGGCATGTGGAAACGGATGCCGATCGGGCCGTGCAGCTTCATCAGTCCGTTCAACTTCCCGTTGAACCTTGCCGCCCACAAGATCGCGCCGGCCATTGCCGTGGGCTGCCCGTTCGTGATGAAGCCAGCCAGCCGCACGCCGCTGGGGGCCATCATGATCGGCGAGGTGCTGGCTGAAACCAACCTGCCGGCCGGGGCCTTTTCGATCCTGCCGGCCAGCCGCGACGGTGCCGACCTGTTCACCACCGATGACCGGCTGAAGCTGTTGAGCTTCACCGGGTCGCCGGAAGTGGGCTGGGATCTGAAGGCGCGGGCCGGCAAGAAGAAGGTGGTGCTGGAACTGGGCGGCAATGCGGCCGTGGTGATCATGCCCGATGCCGATCTCGATGATGCGGCGGCGCGCACCCTGTTCGGCGCCTTTTACCAGTCGGGCCAGTCGTGCGTGGGGGTGCAGCGCATCCTGGTGCATGACGCGGTGTATGATGCCTTCAAAGCCAAATTGGTCGAACAGGCGTCCCGGCTGATCGCCGGCGATCCGCGCGACGAGGCGACATTCGTCGGCCCGATGATCGACGTGAAGGAGGCCGAACGGCTGGAGCGCTGGATCGCCGAGGCCGTGGCCGGCGGGGCAAAGCTGCTGTGCGGAGGCCAGCGCGATGGTGCCATGCTGGCAGCGACGCTTCTGGAGGACGTGCCGAAGACGGCAAAGCTCAACACCGAGGAAGCCTTCGGCCCGGTGGCCTTCTTCGCCCGCTTCCGGGATTTCAACGAAGCGCTGGACATGGTCAACGACAGCAAGTTCGGCCTGCAGGCCGGCATCTTCACCCGCGATCTGTTCCAGATGCTGAAGGCGTGGGACGATCTGGATGTGGGCGGCGTCGTCATCAACGATGTGCCCAGTTATCGGGTCGACAACATGCCTTATGGCGGCGTCAAGGAATCCGGGCTGGGCCGCGAAGGCGTGCGCTTTGCGATGGAGGACATGACCGAGATCCGCAATCTCGTCATCCGCCGCCGCCCGGAAGACATGTGAGGCCACGGGCCATGTGAGGGCAGGCGAGGGCGGCGGCGCACTTTCCCCGCCGCCGCCATCCTGCTAGGAACGCGGTCATGCCCCGTTTTTCGCGCTCCGTGCTGTTGTCCCTGTCGGCTCTGGCCGTCCTGTCGGGCTGTGCCGGTGGCGGCGGCAAGGCGCGCAAGGATCAATCCTATGTCGCGCAGGATGTGGAAACGCTCTACACTGCGGCGCAGGCGACGCTGGCCCGCCGCCAATATCGCCTGGCCGGCGCGCAGTTCGACGAAGTGGAGCGCCAGCACCCCTACAGCGTGTGGGCGCGGCGGGCGCAGCTGATGTCGTCCTTCTGTTATTATGCGGCCGGCGAATATCAGGAAGCCATTGGCGCGGCGCAGCGATTCCTGTCGCTGCATCCCGGCAGCCGCGAGGCACCCTATGCCTATTACATGGTGGCGCTGAGCCACTACAACCAGATCATGCCGGTCAACAAGGATCAGAAGACCACCCAGCAGGCGCTTGATTCGCTGGGCGAACTGATCCGGCGTTATCCCAACACCGATTATGCCGCCGATGCCCGGCTGAAGATCGATCTGGCGCGCGACCATCTGGCCGGCAAGGAGATGGAGATCGGCCGTTTCTATCAGAGCCAGGGCCTGTATCTGGCGGCCATCATCCGGTTCCGCACCGTGGTCGACAAGTTCGACACCACCAGCCACACGCCCGAGGCGCTGCATCGTCTGGTCGAATCCTATCTGGCGATGGGCATTCCGGAAGAGGCCGCCAAGGCCGCTGCCGTTCTGGGCAACAACCATGCCGAATCGAAATGGTATGATCGCAGTTACAAGCTGATCAGCCGCTGGGTGCCGGAAGCGCCGAAGAAGCCGGCGACGCAGGGCTGATGCCGATTCCGGTAACGCTGATCACCGCCGGCCTGCTGGGGCTGGTGTTCCTTGCCCTGACCATCCGCGTCGTCGGCCGGCGCATGTCGGGCAAGATCATGATCGGTGACGGCGGGGATCAGCAGATGCTCGAACGCATCCGCGCCCACGCCAATTTCACCGAGCATGTGCCGATCACCCTCATCCTGATGGCGGGGATCGAGCTGGCCAGCGGGCATGGGTCGCTCTGGCTGTGGCTGGCGGGTGGGTTGCTGGTCATCGCCCGCATCGCCCACGCCATCGGCATGAGCCGGCCTTCGCCCAACCCGTTCCGCGCCGGCGGCGCACTGATCAGCTGGGGGCTGATCCTGGCGCTGTCGCTGTGGGCGCTGTGGCTGGGCCTGGTGCCGCCGATGGCCCCGGCGAATTTCGTCTAACCCAGCATCCGGTCGGCCACGAAGGCATTGGCCTGCCGCTCGCGGCCAAAGGTGCTCATCGGGCCGTGGCCGGGCACGAAGGCCGTGTCATTGCCCAGCGGCCACAGCTTGGTGGTGATCGCCGTCACCAGATCATTGTAATTGCCCTTGGGGAAATCGGTGCGGCCGATGCTGCCCTGGAACAGCACGTCGCCCACGATGGCCAGCTGCGACGGCGCATGGTGGAACACGACATGGCCCGGCGTGTGGCCGGGGCAGTGATAGACATCCAGAACGAGATCGCCCACCGTCACCTGGTCGCCATCCTCAAGCCAGCGATCCGGCGTGAAGGCTTCGGCGCCCGGCACGCCATAAGCGGCACCCTGGGCCGGGTTCATGTCGATCCAGAACTTATCGTCGCGGTGCGGCCCCTCGATCGGCACGCCCAGATCGCGGGCCAGAACGGCTGTCAGCCCGCAATGATCAATATGGCCGTGGGTGACGAGCAGCTTTTCGATGGTGACGCCCTGATCGGCCGCCACCTGTTTCAGGCGATCAAGATCCCCGCCCGGATCGGTGAAGGCACCGCGCATGGTGCGGGTGCACCAGATCAGGGTGCAATTCTGCTGCAGCGGTGTGACCGGCACGATCACGGCCTGAAGGGGCGGCTTTTCCGTCATGCCACCATCAGTGGCCAATCCACGCCCGCTGTGCAAGCCACTGCCAACATTGCGCTTACGTAATGAGACAAGGCGCGATCTGCTGTTACCTTGCGATAAGGTAATAATGGAACAGGTAACCATGCAGCGACCGGGTTTGGCCAGCTGGCGGCAGGATGTGCCTGCCTCGATCGTGGTGGCGCTGGTCGCGCTGCCCCTGTGCCTGGGGGTGGCGCTGGCATCGGGCGCTCCGCTGATTTCGGGGCTGGTTGCCGGCATCGTCGGCGGCATCGTCGTTGGCGCGCTCAGCGGATCATCGCTGTCGGTCGCCGGCCCGGCAGCGGGGCTGACCACGATCGTGCTGGCCGCCATCACCAGCCTGCCGAGTTTCGAAGCCTTCCTGATGGCCGTGTGCCTTGCCGGCCTGCTGCAACTGCTGTTTGCCGCGACGCGCGGCGGCGTGATTGCCGAATTCGTGCCCGGCGCGGTGATCACCGGCATGCTGGCGGCGATCGGCCTGATCCTGATCCTGAAACAGTTGCCGCACGCCGTCGGCTATGACGGTGATCCCGAGGGCGACTTCAGCTTTTTCCAGCCCGATGGTGACAACACGCTGAGCGCGCTCACCCACATGCTGTCGAACGATTTCCTGTGGGGCGCGGCGCTGATCGCTGCCATCAGCCTGGCCTTCCTGTTCTGGTGGGACAAGGCGCGGCCCAAGGAGGGCACGCTGAAATTGCTGCCGGGGCCGCTGGTGGTGGTGCTGTTTGCCGTGGTGGCGAACGAGGCCTTCAAGCAGGTCGCCCCCGGCCTTGCCATCGCGCCGACGCACCTGGTGCAGATGCCGGTATCGGAAACGCCGTGGGCGTTGATCGACCAGGTGCGGCTGCCCGATCCGGGGGCGCTCTCCAACCCCAAGGTGTGGACGGTGGCGCTGACGCTGGCGATCGTGGCCAGCCTGGAATCGCTGCTGTCGGTAAAGGCGGTCGATGAACTTGATCCCAAGCGGCGGGTGACAGACAAGAACCGCGAGCTGCTGGCGCAGGGCGCGGGCAATTTCGTGTCGGGCCTGCTGGGCGGCCTGCCGGTGACATCGGTGATCGTCAGATCGTCGGCCAACGTTGAATCGGGCGCGGATTCGCGGCTGTCGACGATGCTGCATGGCCTGTGGCTGCTGCTGGGCCTGGCGCTGATCCCCGCGGTGCTCAACCTGATCCCGCTCTCGGCGTTGGCGGCCGTGCTGATTGCCACCGGTTACAAGCTGGCCAAGCCGGCGCTGTTCGTGCAGCGCTGGAAACAGGGATACAGCCAGTTCATCCCCTTCGTCGTCACCGTGGGCGCGATCCTGTTCACCGATCTCTTGGTCGGGATCGGCATCGGGCTGGTGGTGGGCATGGGCTTTGTCATCTGGCGATCCACCGGCAACATCATCACCTATGTCGAACATGGCGGGCAGGTGATGGTGCGGGCGCGGCGCAACCTCTATTTCATGCACAAGCCGGCGTTGCAGCAGGCGCTGGAGCGGGTACCGGCGGGATCGGAACTGCTGATCGACCTGTCGGCCACCTCCTATGTCGATCTGGATTGTGTCGACATCATCAACGGCTTCGTGCGCGCCGCGGCCTATCGCCAGATCGACGTGAAGCTGCGCGCTGATCATGCGCGCACCACCGCCGCCCTGATCAACGCCCCCATCACCCGCGCCCGCGCGACCTGAGGATGCCATGAAGGAAGTCGATCAGCTGCTGCTGTCAAACCGGGCGTGGGCGGCGGAAATGCTCCACGAGAACCCGGAGTTCTTCAACCGCAACATCAACTGGCAGCGGCCGGTGTTCCTGTGGATCGGCTGTTCCGACAGCCGGGTGGCGCCGGATCAGATGACCCAGTCGGTGCCGGGCGGGCTGTTCGTCCACCGCAACATCGCCAACCTCGTCTATCCCGACGATCGCAACCTGATGGCGGTGCTGGATTATGCGGTGAACGTGCTGGAGGTGGCCCACATCGTCATCTGCGGCCATTATGGCTGTGGCGGCATCCAGGCGGCACTCGACGGCGCGCCGGACGGTGCCATTGCCAACTGGCTGGAGCACGCGCGCCAGGTGCGCGACGATCACGAGGCCGAGCTTGCGGGGCTGCCGGAGGGCGAACAGCGGGTCAACCGGCTGGTGGAAATCAACGTGCGTGACCAGCTGCTGCATCTGGCCGGCACGCCCGCCGTGCAGGCGGCATTTGCGGCCGGCAAGCCGCTGCTGCTGCACGGCTGGGTCTATGATCTGCGCGACGGCCATATCAAGCCGCTGGTGCGGATCGACCGCGATACGGTGCTGGACGAGGTGCCCAAGCCCGAACGCGTGCTGCTGTAACGAAAGGGCCGCCGGGTTGCCCCGACGGCCCTGTGCGCGGTGACTGGCGGCCTTACTTGGCAGCAATCACGGTCAGTTCCACCAGGAACTGCGGGCCGGCCAGCGCGGCGACCTGCATGGTGGTGCGGGTGGTGGTGGTGGGGTTCTCGGCGTTGTTGAAGAACTCGGCGAACCCGGCGTTGAACCCGGCGAAGTCCATCTTGCCGTCCATCCCCGGCGCCGCGACCAGATAGGCATCCATGCGCACGATGTCCTTCATGGTCATGCCGTGCGCGGCCAGCAGCTCCTTGATCTTCTTCAGCGTGCTGATCGTCTGGGCCTTGGTGTCGCCATAGTCGTTGCCGCCCGGCGTGGCGGGGGAGGCGAGATTGCCCGACAGGTAGACGGTGGTGGCGCCGGCCTTGACCTTGGCGGCAGTGAGGATGCGGCCGCCGGGTGTGCCGACCTTTTCGACATTCTGGGCGGTGGCCGGGGCGGCAATGGCCAGGGCGAGGCCGGCGGCGGCGAGGATGATGGACTTCATGGTTGCTCCCTCCTGATGAAAAACGAAACGGGCGGCAGGATTGCCCTGCCGCCCGTCCGTTGCAAGCGATATTGCGCGTTGTCGCCGATCAGAACTTGGCGGTGGCGCGCACGTACCAGAACCCGCCGGCCTGACCGATCGGGGCCGAGCCCGGATAGATCGAACCGTTGGCCTGGCCGCCGGTCGACGGATAGGCGTTGCGGGTTTCGACACGCGGGAAGGTGTTGAACAGGTTTTCGACACCAACGGCGAGACGATAATTCTCTTCGATGGTGACACCAGCTTCGAAATCGAGGCTGACCTGCGACGGGAAGGTCTTGCCCCATTCGCCCACGTTGCCGGCGGGGTTCGGCGCCGGATACAGGGCGCGGAACGCCACCGGATCAACACCGGCCGGCACGGAGCCGATCGGCGCGAAGTAGGTGGTGAACTTGCCGAAATAGTTGAAGCGTGCCGTGAAATCGAACGCGCCCGTGGTGAAGTTTTCCGACAGGACGGCGCGCCAACGCGGGTTGCTGTCCTCGATGTTGCCCAGACGGGTGTTGTCGATCAGGCTGAGCGTGCGGGTGTCGGTGGGACGCACCGCCGACAGCGCGATCGTCTTGCGATCGGTGACCTTGGTCCGGTTGTAGTTCACCGCCAGGCTGGTGTTGAACCGGCCGACGCCCGTATCCGCACGGTGGCTCAGAACGATGTCAAAGCCCTGGGTGCGGGTGCGGAAGCCGTTGGTGAAATAGTTCACCTGGCCCAGATCGAGCGCGGTCGGCAGACCGGCGGCCAGCAGCGCCTGCTGGTCGGCCAGAGTCAGGTTCACCGAGGAGGTGATGCCGATACGGTCACGCACGACGATGTTGTAGGCGTCGACCGTCAGGTTGAAGCCGCCACCCGGCGTGACCACGAAGCCGCCCGAGAACGAGACCGACTTTTCCGGGGTGAGCGGCTTGGAACCGAAATAGGTGGCCGACAGGCTGTCAGGACGCGCCGTCTGCACCGCCACCGGAACCGGGCTGCCCTGCGGGAAGTTGGTCTGGGTGTTCTGGGTGTATTGCTGACCCGGCGTCGGAGCGCGGAAGCCGGTCGACGCCGCGCCGCGCACGGCGAACACGTCGTTGATGGCCCAGCGTGCCGAGAACTTGCCGTTGAAGGTGCTGCCGAAGTCGTTGAAATAATCGTAGCGGGCAGCGACGCCGAGATCGAGGCCCTCAACCGCCTCGACTTCGAAATCGAGGTAGGCCGAATAGTTGTTGCGGCCGCCTTCAACCACCGAATCCGGGCCAAAGCCGGGGAAGCCGTTGGCACCGACCGGCTTGGTCACGTTGAACGTGGAGCCATCGGCGCGCCGCACGAGCTGCGAACCATAGATGCCCGGTTCCCACGACGCGCGGTCGCCAAGACCGACCGCGAAGGCTTCACGGCGGAATTCGAGACCGGCAGCGATGAACAGCGGCTTGTAGAGGCCGATATCGGTTTCATAGCTGAAGTCGGCGTTCAGGTTGTATTCCTGCTGCGTGACCTTGCCGAGGTAGAAATCCGTCGGCGACTGCGGACCCAGCGACGGGTTCAGCGTGTCGTACATGAAGTAACGGATCTGGTTGCGGCCATAGGAGGCGGTGAGGTCATACTTCAGGCCACCATCGGTCGAACCCTTGTAGCCGGCGACGAACGACATGTCTTCGATCGACGCTTCGAACACGGGCACGAAGCCGTTCGGGTAGATGGTGGTTTCCGACCAGGTGCGGCCGTTTTCGGCGAAGATCGCGCGGCCCGACACCGGATCGGTGCCGACTCGATCAAGATACCACAGGCTGTTGATCGACTTGGAGAAGGTGCCGGTGCCCGGACGAAGCGGGATGTCCGGCGCGCTCACCGAGATCGGACGGCGATAGTTGAAGTCGTTCGACTGGCGCTGCCAGCCATAGTTGCCGAACATGTAGACTTCATCGCCATCACCAACCGGCACGGCCGAGTTCCACACCACGCGATAGGCGCGGTTGGACGGCTGGCCCAGGATGTTGCCGGTCGGGCGCGGCGGCGTGATGCCGGCGGCGATCAGCGGCGCGATTTCCGGACGGCGCACCGAACGGTCGAACACGTTCTGATCGATGAATTCGCCGGTGATGTTGAAGAAGCCGCCATCACCCAGCTTGAAGCCGGCGTTGGCGCTCAGCTGCAGGTCTTCACCGTCGCCGCGATAGGTCTGGCCGTAACGGGCAGCGAGGTTCAGGCCGCTGTCGGCCCGGTTCAGGCCGATGTTGATGACGCCGGCGATGGCGTCCGACCCGTACTGGGCGGCGGCGCCGTCGCGCAGCACTTCGATCCGGTTCACGGCCGGGCTGGAGATCTGCGACAGGTCAGGACCCTGCGAACCCGCGTTCAGCGAGTCACCGGTCACCTGCACAAGCGCCGAACGGTGCATGCGCTTGCCGTTGATCAGCACCAGGATCTGGTCGGCCGGAAGGCCGCGCAGGTTGGGCGGACGGACGAAGGCCGAGGCGTCGCCCAAGAGGTTGCGGTTCTGGTTGAACGAAGGAACCAGCGTTTTCAGGATGTTCTGCAGCTGCGGCGACGGCTGCGCCTTGAAATCGTCGGCGCTGAACACGTCGATCGGCACCGGGCTTTCGGCGACAGTGCGATCGGTACGGCGGGTGCCGGTCACGATGATCGTCGTGTCTTCCTTGGTCTCTTCGGCGCCAGCGGCGGCGGTGGCGGCCTGATCATCGGCAGCAAACGCCGGAGCGGCCATGCCGGCCAGCATCAGCGCCGCGACCGAGGTGGCCAGCTTGAAGTCGGCCGAACGGGCCCGTTGGTGAATTCGCATCTTGTCAGTCCCCTGGTTGTATCAGAACCCACGGTTGGAAGTTCGATTGCAGTCGGCCCCTGTTCCGCAGCAACATCCTCTTCCAACCTGTCACCGGATCGCAAAGGCCTTTGCCAATTCGATCCTGCGCTGCCGGCAAATTGGCAACGTCCCCCCTGCGTCTGTCCACAAAGCTTATGTTTCAGCCCTGCAACCGGATTCAGGTCTTTGCCTTGAAGCGCGAACAGATGCTGCATGACATACGCCATTCAGGCACGAAATATTTGCCCGTGGGGATGTGGCAGCAATGATACAGTTGTCGTGCGTGGCCTTGGCGCAACAGTTTTGGCGCCCGGCTTACGAAAAGGTCACAATATTTTGCTCATCGGCACAAAGCGTACCGCCACGCCGCCGCAATCGACACTGATGGCCGGCAGCGGCTGATATCCATGGGCGGCATAGAATGGCTCGCCGGGCAAGGTGGCCATCAATTCGGTGCGCGTGAAGCCAGCGGCGGCCGCCGCATCCTCGCAAGCCTTGAGCAGGGCCGCACCGACACCGCGCCTTGCCGCCTGCGGTGCAACAAAAAACGCCCGGATCTTGGCGGCGTCCCGCGTCGGATCGAGCAGGCCTGACGCGCGGCCGGAGAACCGGTCCGATCCGAACAGGGTCGCGCGCCTGCTCCAGCCGCCGCAGCCCAGAACACCATCGTGGCTTTCGACCACGAGGTAGGTGCCATCGCCCACCAATTCGCTGTCAACGCCAAAGACATGGGCGATCGCCGCTTCGGTTTCCTGTTCGCTGTAGAAGCCCTGGCTCAGCACCCGCGCCGATGCGGTGATGAGGGCTTCCAGTGCGGGCACTTCGTCCGGGCGGGCCGGTCGGATCGAAGGGCTGGTCATGGCAGTCATGCGGCGTGCTGCCGGCGGCCATCGACCACGGTTTCGATGATGGCGATATCCTTGATCCGGTCGGGCGCAATCGCGGTCGGATCATCGGCCAGCACGACATAGTCGGCAAGCTTGCCGGGTGTCAGGCTGCCCTTGATCGCCTCCTCGTGCGCGGCCCACGCACCGTTCAGCGTGTTGATGCGGATGGCTTCCAGAACCGAAACACGCTGGTTCGCCCCCCAGGTCTCGCCATTCCAGCCGGTGCGGGTGACCATGCCCTGGATGCCCATCAGCGGCGCGAACGGGCCGGGGAAGAAATCACTGCCGGCGCACACCCTGATGCCGTGATCGAGGAAGCTGCGGAAGGCCATCGCATTGGCCATGCGATCGGCGCCGTAAAATCCGAACTTGTCGCTGTTGTAATAGGCATAGGTGGTGAAGGGCGCCGGCACCGCGCCGATCGCCGCCATGCGTTTCAGCAGGCTTTCGTTGACCAGCGTGCAGTGGGTGATCTTGGGGCGCAGATCCTTGACCGGCACTCTGGCCAGCGCGCGTTCGAAGGCGGTGAGCGCCATGCCGATCGTCACGTCGCCATTGGCGTGGATATTGGGCTGGATGCCGGCGCGCACAACCTTTTCCACCCAGGCGTCCAGCACCTCCTGCGGTTCGGTGATGTTGCCGTAATAGGGCGGGGTGCGCCCGGCATACGGCGTGGACAGTGCCATGGTTCGTTCGGAGAAACTGCCATCGGCCAGATGCTCGGCGGTCGCGCCCAGCCGGATCCAGTCATCGCCAAAACCGGTCTTCAGCCCGGCCGCGATCAGGCGGTCGACCATTTGCCCTTGCGCCTCGTAACTCACCCGGTGCTTCAGCCCGCCCGCTGCGCGCACATCCTGGATGGCGGCCAGATCGCCGCCCTGATGATGGACGGTGGTCAGGCCATAGCGGCTGAAGGCGCCGCTGATATGGGCCAGGCCGGCGCGGGTGCGGCGGGCGCGCTCGGCAGCGTCTATGGCGGGGCGCTGGCCCTTTTCCTCGACGATGTCGATGGCGTTGTCGGTGATGCGGCCGCTCAGCCGGCCATCGGGCAGGCGATCAAAGGTGCCGCCGGGCGGATTGGGCGTGGCTGCCGTCACGTTGGCCAGCGCGAGCGCCGCGTGGTTGACGAACACGGTGTGGCCGCCGCGATGGCGCACCATCACGGGGTGGACCGTGCTGACCTTGTCGAGATCGTCGGCCGTGAGCTGCCGGCCGTCCTTCAGCTTGGTATCGTCGTGGAAATAGCCTTCCACCCAATAGCCGGGCGGCGTGGTCGCGGCCCTGGCCTTCAGCTTGTCGATGATCGACTGGATGGTGACGAACTCCACCTCATACGGATTGCCGACCAGCACTTCATACAGCAGCACATCGCCGATCGGATGGTTGTGGCAATCGATGAAGCCGGGGACGACGCAGGCACCTTTCAGATCGGTCACGCGCGTTCGCGGGCCGGCAAGGCTGCGGACATCGTCGCCGCCCACCGCCAGGATGCGCCCATCCTTGATTGCCATCGCCGTGGCGCGCGGGCGGGCATCGTCCATGGTGATCAGCCGGCCGTTCACCAGCACCTGATCGGCATCGCCTTCATGGGCAGCGGTGCGCGCGGCCCACCCGGCCCAGAGCGGCGCGGCCAGCGCGGCCGTGATGACGTGGCGACGATTGGTGGCGATGGTCATGGCAAGTCTCCCCCATCACCATCGTTGCGCCGTCGCGCGCTTTAGGCAAGCCTCGTCAGGCGCGAACGGTGCCGCGACGGCGGGCGATGACGCCCACCATGGCAAAGCCGAGCAGCATCGTCATCCAGGTGCCGGGTTCCGGCACCGGATCGAACACGTTGCCCAGCACGTTGAGCGTGAGTTCATAGTTGCGGATGCCGACGCCGCCCGGCGCGTAATCGCGCAGGAAGAATCGATAGACCCCGCTCGCCACGCCTAGGCTGAGCGGGTTCAACGTCACGGAGAAGCTGGTGGATCCGTTGGCGGCCAGGTTCAGGAACGGCGATGCGGTGGTGCTGAACAGCGGGTTGCCGGGGCCAGTGATCTGGTAGAGTTCAAGGCCGGCGGTATTGATGTCACCGATGTTGAACAGCGAGACGCTCAGCGACACCGGGCCAGCCCGGTTGGAGATGGTGCCAAAATCCAGCGTGTCACTGGTGACGATCGACGTGCCGCGGAACGACGGGGTGGCAAATTTCAGATAGTCATAGGCCAGCGTGTAGCTGTTGCTGGTGTTGCCGACCACTGCCGTGGTGGTCGCCCTGGCGCTCGTCAGACCGGCACCGGTCGCCGTGATCGATGTGTTGGCGGCATTGACCTGTGTCGCGAAGGACAGGGTGCCGGGGCTGCCCGTCACCAGGCCGGCGAGACCGGCGGCGCTGGCGGCCACGCTGCCGGCCAGGGTGCCCGTGCGGGTGATCGTGTTGTTGCCGGATGCATTGGCGCAGTCGCCGCCGTTGCAGCCTTCGGTGAGCGCGAATGTGGGCGAGCTGAGGGTGCCGCCGGCAAAGGTCACAGACGTGGAAACGGTGGACGACGCATCGACCGTGCGCGAGCCCGACCCCGGCCCGGTGACAGCCAGCGACACCGAATAGGGGATGTTCACGCTGACGCGCGCACCGACAAGGATGCCCGTTGACGTGTCAAACTTGCTGAGCGGAACCAGCGTGTTGCTAGACGCGCTGGTCGTGCCGGGGAAGCTGGCGGTGCCCGCACCCGTGCGTGACTGGGTTTGGGTTACCGTGGTCTGGCCACCGGTGAAGTTTTGCGTGGTCGTCAGCGCCGTTTGCGCCAGCGACGGCGCGGCCAACCCCGCCCCGACGGCGAACAGCAGAACAGATTTGGAAAAATACGACACAGACCCCGACCTTTGATCCCGCTTCGTGGGATTGCACGTGGGTCAGCAAGAATTGTGCCAGCGTCCAGGTGGCGGCATAAGCCACTGAGAAAAAACAATAGTTAAGAATAAATTAACAGCTGAAATGTAAGGAAATCCGACGATTTGGCGCCGAAATGGAGGGATCCTCTGCCAAGTTGGCGCTTTGCCCATCCTCCCCCAATCAGCCAGTTTTGCAGCGCTGTCCCGCGGCTCACACTGGCCGCCCAAGCCCCAGGGAGTTCGCCATGGATTTTGCGCTGCCAGCCGATCTGATCGCCTATCTGGGCGAGCTTGACGATTTCATCGCGACCGAGATCAAGCCGCTGGAGAACCAGGACGACAATATCCGGTTTTTCGACCATCGCCGCGAATGGGCGCGCACCGATTTCGAACATGGCGGCCTGCCGCGCCGGGAATGGGAACTGTTGCTGCGCGAGGCCACCATCCGCGCCGACAAGGCCGGCCACTGGCGCTTTTCGGCACCCAAAAAATATGGCGGCAAGGATGGCAGCAATTTGTGGATGGCAGTGATCCGCGACCGCTTTGCCGCCAAGGGCCTCGGCCTCCACAATGATCTGCAGAACGAGCACAGCATCGTCGGCAATTTCCCCTTTGTCGCGATGTTCGAGACATTTGGTACCGAGGCGCAGAAGGAAGAATTCATCCTGGGCGGCTTTGCCCGCCAGCGCATCACCGCCTTCGGCTTGACCGAACCGCACCACGGATCGGACGCCACCCACATGGAAACGCGGGCCGTGCCGGAAACCCGTGACGGTGTCGCCGGCTGGCGGATCAATGGCGAGAAGATGTGGACGACGGGGATGCACGTCGCCACCCATTGCGCCACCTTTGCCCGCACCTCCGGCGCCGATGGTTCGGCCCGCGGGATCAGCTGTTTCCTGGTTCCGACCAGCACGCCGGGCCTGAAGATCGAGGAATATCTGTGGACGTTCAATATGCCCACCGATCACCCGCGGGTCAGCTTTACCGATGTGTGGGTGCCGGAAAGCGCGCTGTTGGGGCCGATTGATGGCGGGCTGGCGCTGGCGCAGAGCTTCGTTCACCAGAACCGTATCCGCCAGGCGGCATCGTCACTGGGCGCGGCGACATTTTGCGTCGAAGAATCCGTGCGTTACGCGCGCACCCGCAAGCCGTTCGGCGAGGCGCTGTCGAAGAACCAGGCCATCCAGTTCCCGCTGGTGGAACTCGCCACCCAGTGCGAGATGCTGCGCCTGCTGATCTACAAGACGGCGTGGGACATGGACCAGATGCCGCACGAGGCGATCGAAAGCCAATTGTCGGACAAGATTTCCATGTGCAATTACTGGGCGAACCGGCTGGTGTGCGAGGCCGCCGACCGGGCGATGCAGGTGCATGGCGGTATCGGTTACAGCCGTCACAAGCCCTTCGAGCATATCTTCCGCCACCACCGCCGTTATCGCATCACCGAAGGATCGGAAGAGATCCAGATGCGCAAGGTGGCGGCCTATCTGTTCGGCTATCTGGGCCCGCGAAAGAAGTTGTTCGCCGACCTGTAATGATGGCAAGCAGGCGCCATGAAGCTGGGCGTCTGCTGGTATCCCGAACAATGGCCCGAAGAGCTTTGGGCCAGCGATGTCGCGCGCATGACGGCACTGGGCCTGTCGTTCGTGCGGATCGGCGAATTCGCCTGGAGCCGCATCGAGCCGGAGCCGGGGCGGTTTGAATGGGCCTGGCTGGATCGGGCGATTGACCTGGCCCATGCGGCGGGGCTGGAGGTGGTGATAGGCACACCCACCGCCACGCCGCCGAAATGGCTGCTGGATGCCCATCCGGAAATCTTGCCCAAGGGCCGCGACGGGCAGGTGCGCGGCTTTGGATCGCGGCGGCATTATTGTTTTTCGTCAGATGTTTATCTGGCGCAAGCCAAGCGGATCACGCAGGCGGTGGCCGATCGTTTTGGCCGGCATCCGGCGATTGTCGCCTGGCAGACCGACAATGAATATGGCTGCCACGATACGGTGGTGAGCACATCGGATGCGGCCAAGGCCGGCTTCCGGCGCTGGCTGGCGGGCGAATATGGCGAAGTGGCGGCGCTGAATGCGGCGTGGGGCCTTAGTTTCTGGGCGCAGGATTATCGCAGTTTCGACGAGGTCGACGCCCCGTTCGGGACGGTGACAGAAAGCCATCCCGCGCACCGGCTGGCCTGGCAGCGATATTCGTCGGCGATGGTGGAGCGGTTCAACGCGGCCCAGGTGGCGATCCTGCGCGAAGCCTCGCCGGCCCGGGATATTCTCCACAATTTCATGGGCTTGTTCACCGAATTCGATCATTATGCCGTCGGCCGCCAGCTCGATGTGGCGACGTGGGACAGTTATCCGATCGGCTTTCTGGGGCAGGGGCCGTTCAGCGCTGCCGACAAGGCGCGCTACCTCCGCACCGGCCATCCCGACCTGACCGCCTTCCACCACAGCCTCTATCGCAGCTGCGGCAATGGCCGCTGGTGGGTGATCGAACAGCAGCCCGGCCCGGTGAACTGGGCGGCGTGGAATCCGGCGCCGGCGAAAGGGGCGGTGGAACTGTGGGGGTGGGAGGCCGTGGCCCACGGAGCCGAGCGGATGAGCTGGTTCCGCTGGCGGCAGGCACCGACGGGGCAGGAGGCGATGCACGCCGGCCTGAACCGGCCCGACAACCAGCCGGCCGCAGCGTGGCCAGAGGTTGAAGCGCTGGGCAAGGGTCTGGCATCGCTGGGGAATTTGCCCGAACGCGGGCGGGCCGATGTAGCATTGGTGTTTGATTATGACAGCGTGTGGGCGGTGGAGAGCCAGCCGCAGGGACGCGACGAGTCGGTGCTGGCCACGGCCATGGCCTGGCACACGGCGGCGCGGCGGCTGGGCCTGTCGGTCGATGTCGTGCCGCCCGATGCCGATCTGTCCGCCTATCGGCTGATCCTGCTGCCCGCGCAGGTGTTTCTGTCGCCCACGGCTGGCGCGCGGCTGGCCAATATTGGTGCAACGCTGGTCGCGGGTGCCAGAACCGGATCAAAAACGCGCCACTTTGCCATTCCCGATGGCCTGCCGCCTGATGGCTTGCGGCAATTGATCGATATCCGCGTCGCGCGGGTTGAAAGCCTGCCGCCCGGCATTCGTCTGCCCGCCGGCAATGGGGGCCAGGTGACGGGCTGGATGGAGGATGTCCAACCCGGTCCGGCGGTCGAAACGCGGCTGGCGCTGGACGATGGCCGGCCGCTGTGGTTGGCTGAGGGGCGGGCGCATTATCTCGCGGGCCAGGTTGACGATGGCCTGCTGCGCCGCGTGCTGGCCGATGCGGCAACGGCGGCCGGGCTCGCCCCGCGCGATCTGGGGCCGGATGTGCGGGTGGAGCGGCGCGGCACACTCAATTTCCTGTTCAACTATGGCCCCGAACCCGTGCCTGTCGATCAGGCGTTGCTGATCGGTCACAATCCGGTGCCGCCGGCCGGCGTCGCCATCTGGAAGGATCCTGCTGCATGACCATCCTTGCCGCCCGCGTGGGAGCGCTCGCTGAAACCGTCGCGCTGCCCGATCCCGGCCCGCTGGCCGATGGGCAGGCGCGCTTTGCCGTCGAGCAGTTCGCGCTGACGGCCAACAATGTCACCTATGCCGTGCATGGCGAGGATTTCGCCTATTGGCGGTTCTTCCCGGCCCCGGAAGGGCAGCAAGGGACTCTGGGCATCGTTCCCGTCTGGGGCTTTGGCCGCGTCACCGAAAGCCGGGCCGAGGGCCTGACTGTTGGCGACCGCTATTTCGGTTACTGGCCGATGGGGTCTGAACTCGTCGTCACCCCGGTGCAGATGTCGGCCCACGGCTTCACCGATGGCGCGGCCCACCGCGCCGGGCTGCCACCCTTCTACAACCGCTATACCCCGGCCAGCGGTGCGTGGGGGGACGAGGCGCTGCAATGCCTGTTCCGCCCGCTCTATGCCACCAGCTTCCTGATCGACTGCATGGTTCAGGGCCATCCCGTCGATACGCTGCTGCTGTCATCGGCCTCGTCCAAGACGGCGCTGGGCGTGGCGCAGGCCGCAAAGGGCCGGCAGCGCGTTGTCGGCCTCACCTCGCCCGCCAATCGTGAATTCTGTGAGAAGACAGGCTATTACGACCAGGTGCTGGGCTATGACGAGGTTGCCGCCGTCACTGGCAGCGCCATCGCCTTCATCGATTTTTCCGGCCATGGCGACGTGCGCCGCGATGTCCACACGCTGCTGGGCGCGCGGCTGGCCGAAAGCCACGTGGTGGGCGACACCCACTGGCAGGCGCCCAAGTTGGCCGATCTTCCCGGCCCCGCGCCGCAATTGTTTTTTGCGCCGACGGTGGCGCAGGATCGCGTTGCCGAATGGGGCTCGGCCGGGTTTGATCAGCGGCTGGCAGCGGCGTGGGCGGGCTTTGCCGCCACGCTGGGCTGGCTTGCCATCACCCGCATCGATGGCGAAGCGGCGGTGGCGGCGGCCTGGGCCGATCTGGTGGCCGGGCGCATCGATCCGGCGGCGGGCCTCATCGCCCGGCTGTAACGCCGTTCAGCCTGCCGAAAGCCCGTCCATCGCATATCCGTCAAACGACTGGGGATTTGGACAACAAGTCGCAAGTTTCCCGTCTTGAGTGCGTGCCTGTCCCCGTCTAAGGAGCGCGACCAAGCGATCCGGCGGGTTTCGGTCCGGGCGTGCAAAAATGGTCGGCGGCTCATCGCCGGCCCATGGAGGAAGACAGATGAAGGTTCTGGGCTTTGTCGCTGCTGCTCTGGTGCTCGCTGCTCCGGCCGCCGCCAAGGAAATCACCGTCAAGATGCTGAACAAGGGTGCCGAAGGCGCCATGGTGTTCGAACCGGGCTTCGTGAAGGCCATGCCGGGCGACACCGTGAAGTTCGTTGCCACCAACCCGGGCCACAACGCCCAGACCATCCCGGGCTTCCTGCCGGCCGGTGAAGCCGAGCAGAAGGGCGCGATGGGCAAGGACTTTGTCTTGAAGGTTGGCAAGCCGGGCCTGTATGGCATCAAGTGCCTGCCGCACTTCTCGATGGGCATGGTTGCCCTGGTGCAGGTCGGCAACGGCCCGTCGGCCAACCTGGCTGCCGCCAAGGCCGTCAAGCTGTCGCCGCTGGCCACCAAGCGCATGACCGGCTACCTGGCCCAGGCCAAGTAATCGCGTTTCAGCGATGATGAAGCGGCCGGGGTGGCGACACCCCGGCCGTTTTCGTTTGGGGGGAGGGTGAACACGTCCACCCCTGACCCCTCCCGCAGGCAGGAGGGGAACGGCATGGCGCAATCGCGATCGGCTCCCCTCCCGCCTGCGGGAGGGGCTGGGGGTGGGAACCCGGTTACAACCCCGCCGCGCTCAACATCGCACACGCCCCGGCCTCGGCATCGTCGCTGTGATCGCGGAACAGGGTGAACAGCTCGCGCGCGGTGCCGTGGGTGGACGGCGCGATCACCGCCGGCTCCCGCGCTGCAAACGCGGCCACATCGCCCACCACGTCCAGCGTGCCCGAATGGCCGCACAGGCGCACCATGTCGCCATCGCGCACGCGGGCGATCGGCCCGGCCGACATGGCTTCGGGGCAGAGGTGGATGGCGGCGGGCACCTTGCCCGAAGCGCCCGACATCCGGCCATCGGTGACCAGCGCCACCTTGAAGCCGCGATCCTGCAACACGCCCAGTGCGGGCGTCAATTTGTGCAGTTCGGGCATCCCGTTGGCGCGCGGGCCCTGGCCGCGCACCACCACCACCACGTCGCGTTCCAGCTCGCCGGCCCTGAAGGCGTCGTTCACCGCATCCTGGCAATCGAACACCCGCGCCGGGGCCTCGATCGTCCAGCGTTCCTCGTCGACCGCGCTGGTCTTGAAGATGGCGCGGCCCAGGTTGCCGGTCACCAGCCGCATCCCGCCATCGGGGCGGAAGGGGTTGGTGGCGGACCGCAGGATGCCGTCATCACGGCTGGCGGCAATATCCTGCCAGTCGAGGCCGGTATCATACAGCACCGGATCGCGGGCATAATCGGCAAGGCTTTCACCGCCGGCGGTGAGGATGTCGCCGTGCAGCAGGCCGGCATCGAGCAGCGTGCGGGTGGTGAAGGCCATGCCGCCGGCAGCGTGGAACTGGTTCACGTCGGCCGCGCCGCCGGGATAGACGCGGGCGATCAGCGGCACGGCGGCCGACAGTTCGTCGAAATCCTGCCAGTCGATGCGGATGCCGGCGGCGCGCGCGATGGCGGGCAGGTGGATGGCGTGATTGGTGGAACCCCCCGTGGCCAGCAGGCCGACAATGGCGTTGACGATGGCGCGTTCATCGACGCAGTGGCCCAGCGGGCGTTCATCGGGCTGCCTGAGCGCGATCCTTGCCAGCCGGTGCATGGCGGCGCGGTTCATGGCGTTCCTGAGGCCGGTGCCGGGATTGACGAAGGCCGCGCCGGGGATGTGCAGGCCCATCAGCTCCATCATCATCTGGTTGCTGTTGGCTGTGCCGTAGAATGTGCAGGTGCCGGGGCTGTGGTAGGAGGCGCTTTCGGCCTCCAGCAGCTCGGCCTTGCTGGCCTTGCCTTCGGCGGCAAGCTGGCGGATGCGCTGCTTTTCCTTGTTGGGCAGGCCCGATGGCATCGGCCCGCCGGGCACGAACAGCATCGGCAGATGGCCGAAACGCAGCGCGCCGATCAACAGGCCGGGCACGATCTTGTCACAGATGCCCAGCAATGCCGCGGATTCGAACATCCCGTGGCTGAGGGCAACCGCGGTGGCCAGCGCGATGGAATCGCGGCTGAACAGCGACAATTCCATGCCGACCGTGCCTTGCGTGACGCCATCGCACATCGCCGGCACGCCGCCGGCCACCTGCGCCGTCGCGCCGACTTCGCGGGCGAACAGTTTCAGCTGCGGCGGGTAGGCGCCATAGGGCTGGTGTGCCGACAGCATGTCGTTGAAGGCGGTGACGATGCCGATGTTGACGCGCCCACCGGCCTTGATCGTGCCCTGGTCCTCCAGCGCGCCGGCAAAGCCGTGGGCGAGGTTGGAGCAGGACAGCATGGTGCGGTTCATGCCGGCATCGCGTTCGCGGGCGATATGATCGAGATAGCGGGCGCGGCCCGGCCGGCTTCTTTCGATGATGCGGTCGGTGACGCGGGACAGGGTGGGGTGCAGAGTCGCCATGCCCGCCAGCATAGGCGGCCAAGCCGCTGAAAACACCCCATCTGCGACGGCCCGATGCAACAGATTGACGGGGCGGGGCTTCGCGGGCAGCACAGGGGCGCAGATTGGGGGTTTGGAATGACCAAGGCAGGGGGCCAGATCGGCCTGGTGGCGGCGCTGGCGCTGGTGCTGGGCAACATGGTGGGTTCGGGCGTGTTCCTGCTGCCCGCCACGCTGGCGCCCCATGGCTGGTCGGCGATGGGCGGCTGGATGATTGCCATTGCCGGCACGCTGGCGCTGGCCGGCTGCTATGCCGCGCTCAGCCGGCGGATGCCCGGCCTGTGCGGGCCTTATGCCTTTGTCGATGAAGCCTTCGGGGCCACCGCCAGCTATTTTTCGGCGTGGAGTTACTGGATCGGCGTGTGGGTGGGCAACGCGGCGCTGGCCGTGGCCGTGGTATCGAACCTGACCGTGGTGTGGCCGGGCCTGGCCAGCGTTCCGGGGCTGGGCGCGGGTGCGGCGGTGGCGGTGCTGTTGCTGGTGACGATGATCAACCTGGCGGGCGTGCGCGCCGTGAGCCTGGTGCAGCAGGCGACGACGCTGATCAAGCTGGTGCCGCTGGTGGCGGTGCTGGCCATCGCGGTGTGGCTGCTGGCGACGAAGGGCAGCAGCGTGTTGGTGAACCCGCCGCAGCCGATGGATTGGGGCGCGGTGACGACCTGCGTGACGCTGACGATGTGGGCGTTCCTGGGCTTTGAATCGGCGACGCTGCCGGCCGACAAGATCGCCAACCCGCGTTTCACCGTGCCGTTCGCGACGATTGCCGCGCCGGCGCTGGCGGGGCTTTTGTACATGGCGATCTGTGCCGCGATGCTGGCGCTGATGCCGGCCGATGCACTGGCGAAAAGCAACGCGCCGTTCGCGGATTTTGCCGCGCCGTTCGTCGGGCGCGAGGTGGCGGCGCTGATCGGGCTGTTTGCCGCCATATCAGCGCTGGGATCGATCAATGGCCTGACGCTGGCCGCCGCCGAATTGCCGCGCGCACTCGCCAATGGCGGGCAGTTCCCGCCGCGCTTTGCTGCGCTCAACAAGGCGGGCGCGCCTGCCTCGGCGCTGTGGCTGGCGGGCGGGCTGGCCGCCGTTCTGGTGGTGATGAATTACAGCCGCAGCCTCGCCAGCCTGTTCCAGTTCGCCATCCTGGTGGCGACGTGCGGGATGCTGGTGGGCTATCTGGCGGTCGCGCTGGCGGCGCTGAAGCGGCTGGGGGGCGTGCTGCGCGCGGTGGGCGTGGCGGGCACGGGCTATGCGCTCTTCGCGCTCTATGCGGCAGGGCTGGAGCCCAACCTGTGGTGCATCGCGCTGGTGGCGGCGGGCTGGCCGGTGCTGATCTACGCGCGCAAGCGGGCATAGATCGGGATTGGTTTACAGCCGCAAGCGTCTGTAGATTGCTATTGGTTTACAGCCGCAAGCGTCTGTAAACGGGCCGATCTGCCAGGATTTCGCGCGCGGCGTTGTGGCCGGGGGCGCCGGTGACGCCGCCGCCGGGGTGGGCGCCGCTGCCGCACAGATAGAGGCCCTTGATCGGCATCCGGTGATCGCCGTGGCCCAGCACCGGGCGGGCGGCCCAGAGTTGATCAAGGCTGATGCGGCCGTGGAAGATGTCCCCGCCGATCAGGCCGAACTTGCGTTCGAGGTCCAATGGCGAGTGGATCTGGCGGGCGAGGATGCTGGCCTTGAAGTTGGGCGCGTGGGTGGTGACCGTATCAATGATGAGATCGGCGACGGTCTCGCGGTGATCGTCCCAGCTTTGACCATTTGGCAGCGTGGGGGCGAATTGCTGGCAGAACAGGCTGGCGACATGGGCTCCCGCCGGGGCGAGGCTGTCGTCGAGCGTTGACGGGATCAGCATTTCGACGATGGGCTGCCGCGACCAGCCGTGGGTTTTCGCGTCGGTGAAGGCGCGGTCCATGTAGTCAAGGCTGGGGGCGATGATGATGCCGGCGCCGTGGTGGGGGCCGGGGCCGGGCAGGCAGGTGAAATCGGGCAGTTCCGAGAGGGCGACATTCATGCGGAACGTGCCGGAGCCGGCGGCATAACCATCCATCGCGCGGGCGAAATCGGCCGGCAGATCGGCGCGATCGACCAGCTGGCGGAACAGCAGCGCCGGGCCGGCATTGCTGGCGATGATGGGGGCATCCAGCGTGCGGCCATCGGACAGGGTGACGCCGGTGGCCTTGCCCCCCACGACGTTGACGCGGGCGACCCGCTGTTCCAGCCCGATGGAGACGCCGGCATTCGTGCACGCCCTGGCCATCGCCTGCGTGATCGCGCCCATGCCGCCGATGGCATGGCCCCAGGCGCCCTTCACCCCGTTCACCTGGCCAAAGACATGGTGGAGCAGGACATAGGCCGAACCCGGCGTGTCGGGGCTGGCGAAATGGCCGACGATGCTGTCAAAGCCGAGCACGGCCTTGATCGGATCGCTTTCGAACCAGCCATCGAGGAACTCGCGCGCCGAGCGGGTGAACAGCGCCAGCAGGTCGCGCTGTTCGGCGGCCTCCAGCCCCAGCAGCGGCCACCCCTGCGCCGCCAATGCCGCCATCCCCTTCAGCCCGCGCCCCGGCGGGGTTTTCAGCGCAAGGCGGCGCATCTGGTCGGCCAGAACCTCCAGCCGCGCGTCATAGGCGGGCAGCGCGGCAGCGTCCGTCCTGGAAAAACGCGCCACCTCGGCCTGCGTCTGGCCGGCCCCGACCTTCAGATAATCGCCGTCCAGCGGCAGGAAATTGTTCAGGGGCCGGAGCACGATGCGAAGGCCGTGATCGGCCAGCCTCATGTCGTCCATCACCGTCTGCTGGAGCAGGGAGACGGTGTAGCTGGCGGTGGAATTGCGGAAACCGGGCGCGAACTCCTCGGTGACGCAGGCCCCGCCAATCACGTCACGCGCCTCGCAGATGTGCACCTTCAGCCCGGCGCGGGCGAGATAGAACGCCGTTACCAGCCCGTTGTGGCCGCCCCCGATGATGATCGCATCATATCGCATGGCCGCACGCTTGCCCGGCTGGCGCAGGCCGGTCAATTGCAGGGCATTGCAACCGCCGCTGCATCCGCTATGCGAGGAGGCAAGGGACAGGCGGGGAGGCCGGTTTTGGGCGTTCAGAATGAGACGGTCGACGATGTGATCGACCCGAAACGGGATCGGCTGGTGATCGTGGCGTCGAGCCTTGGCACCGTATTCGAATGGTATGATTTCTTCCTTTACGGGATCCTTGCCAGCCTGCTCGGCAAATTGTTCTTTGCCACGGGGAATCCCACCACCGAGCTGCTGTTCAGCCTGTTCGCCTTTGCCATCGGCTTCTTCTTCCGGCCGCTGGGCGCGCTCGTGTTCGGCTGGTTCGGCGACAAGGTCGGGCGCAAATATACTTTCCTGATCACCATCGCGATGATGGGCGGGGCGACGGCCTGCATCGGCCTGTTGCCCACGTTCGAACAGGCCGGCATCGCCGCGCCGATCCTGCTGCTGGTGCTGCGCACGTTGCAGGGCCTGGCGCTGGGCGGCGAATATGGCGGCGCTGCGATCTATGTTGCCGAGCACGCCCCGCCGGGCAAGCGCGGGGCCTATACCAGCTGGATTCAGGCGGCGGCGGCCGGCGGCTTCATGCTGACACTTGCCGTGGTGCTCACCACCAAGGCGTTGATTCCCGAAGCCGAATTCAACGCCTGGGGCTGGCGCGTGCCGTTCGTCGTCTCGCTGCTGCTGCTGGGCATTTCGCTGTGGGTGCGGCTGAAGCTGTCGGAAAGCCCGGTCTTCCAGAAGATGAAATCGGCCGGCACCGTGTCCAAGAACCCGTTCAAGGATGCGCTGTCGGCGCCGGGCAACAAGGGCCGGCTGCTGGTGGCGCTGGCGGTGTCGGCGGGCTTCACCGTGATCTTCTACACCAGCCAGTTCGGCACGCTCTATTTCCTGCAGAACACCGCGCGCCTGCCGGAGACGGAGGCGCTGCTCTATCTCGCCGTGGGCGTTGCCGTGTCCGCGCCGGCCTATATCTGGTTCGGCGCGCTGTCTGACCGCTTTGGCCGCAAGCAGGTGCTGTCGGCCGGCTTTGCGCTGACGTTGGTCGCCCTGTTCCCGATCTTTGATCTGATGGCCAAGGGCGCCAACCCGGCGCTTTCGGAAGCGATCAAGACCGCGCCCGTTACCGTCGAGCTGCCGGACTGCGAGTACAACATCTTCCTCAAGCAGGAGGCCGAGTGCGGCAAGGCGCTGGAATGGCTGACCAAGCGCGGCGTGTCGTACAAGAAGCAAGACGCCCCGGTGCTGGCCATGAACGTCGCCGGCGCGCGGCTGGAAGGTTTCGACAAGGACAGGTGGAACGCCGCCCTGAATGAAGCCGGCTGGCCGGAAAAGGCCGATCCCGAACGCATCGTCGCCTGGCAATTGCTGCTGGCGGTGATGGCGATCGGGCTCTTGAGCGGCTGGACCTATGCGCCCATCGCCGCCGTGCTGGTGGAGATGTTCCCGGCGCGCGTGCGCTATACCTCCATGTCGGTGCCCTATCACATCGGCACGGGCTATTTCGGCGGCTTCCTCCCGGTCATCTCCCAGTACATCGTGGTATCGACCGGCGATGTGTTTGCCGGCCTGTGGTACACGATTGCCGTGGTCGCCGTGGGCCTGGTGATCATGCTGCTGTTCCTGAAGGACAATCGCGACATCAACATCAACGATTGAGGCTGACACCCATGGCAGGCCCGCTGGACGGCATCCGCATCATCGATCTGTCGCAGATCGTGTCTGGCCCGATGGCCTGCCAGATGCTGGCCGATCAGGGGGCCGAGGTCATCAAGGTCGAAAGCCCCGGCGGCGATCCGGTGCGGACGCTGGGGCCGCGAAAGGCCGACCTGTCGTCGATGTTCATCGCGGTCAATCGCGGCAAGCAGGGCCTGTGCCTCGATCTGAAATCGCCCGACGGCATCGCCGTGCTGGAACGGCTGGCCAGCACGGCCGACGTGTTGGTGGAAAATTTCCGCCCCGGCGTGCTGGCGCGGCTGGGGCTGGACTGGGATCGGCTGAGGGCAATCAACCCGCGCCTCATTTATTGCAGCATCACCGGCTTTGGCCCGGATGGGCCGTATCAGAATGTCCGCGTTTATGATCCCGTGATCCAGGCGGTATCGGGGATTGCCGCATCGCAGGTGGACAAGGAAGGCACGCCCGGCCTCGTCCGCCACCTCGTCGCCGACAAGGTGACGGCGCTGACGGCGGCGCAGGCGATCACCGCGGCGCTGCTGCGGCGCGCACTGGCCGGGGGCGATGCGCCGGGGGAGCGGATCGAGGTCGCCATGCTGGATGCCGCCGTGGCCTTCAACTGGCCGGAAGGGATGTACAATCACAGTTTCGTCGATGACGCCCCGGACGCCTGGCCCGAATATGGCGCGCAGATGCGGCTGTGGAAGGCGGCCGATGGCCAGGTGGCGATCGGTGCCTTGCAGACGGCGGAATTCATCGCGCTGACCCGCAGCCTCGGCCGCGACGATCTGGCCGACGATCCGCGCTTCCAGACGTCCGCCGGTCGCATCAAGCACCAGCGCGAATGGGCGCCGCAGGTTTCGGCCGAAATCGCCCGGCGCACGCGGGCCGAACTGATGGCCGGATTCGTGGCCAATGGCGCGGTGGGCGGCCCGGTGGTGCAGTTGGCCGATGTGCCGGACGACGCGCAGGTGCAGCACAATCGCATCTGCATCGAGGTGGCGCATTCCGAAACCGTGGGCCGGGTGCGGCAGGCCCGCGCCCCGGCGCGATTTGGGGCAGCACTCGATCCGCCCGGCCCGGCGCCGCATCTGGGTGAGCATGGCCGGCAAGTGCTTGCCGCCGCCGGCTATGACGATGCCGCGATTGCCGCGCTGGTGGAGCGGGGGGTGGTCAAGTTGTGACCCGGGCGCGCTGCCAATCCCACCCCTAGCCCCTCCCGCTTGCGGGAGGGGAACAGGAAGGCCCAGTCGCAAACGTCTCCCCTCCCGCAAGCGGGAGGGGAACAGCGAAGTTGTCCACCAAAACCGTTGCGTCTGCCTCTATCCCGGTCGGCACGGGTCTTGCATCATCTGCGACGAACTTGCGCTGATTCTGCCATTGCGCCTGGCCGGGGCGCTACCCATATCGGCGGGAACAAGACGAGGCTTGCCCTCGTGACGGAGACGAGATGACCAACCAGACCCTGCCCGTGTTGCCCCTGCGCGATATCGTGGTGTTCCCGCAGATGATCGTGCCGCTGTTCGTCGGGCGCGAGAAATCCGTGGCGGCGCTGGAAGCGGCGATGGCCGATGGCCGCACCGTGTTCCTGCTCAGCCAGAAGAACCCCGGTGACGAGGATCCCGGCGCCGATGATCTGTATGATGTCGGCACGCTGGCCAACGTGCTGCAGCTGCTGAAGCTGCCCGACGGCACGGTGAAGGTGCTGGTGGAAGGCCAGAGCCGCGCCAGCCTTGTCAGCCTGGATGCCAGCGGCGGCCACCTGGTGGCCGAAGTGGCCGAGCGCCCGGACGTGACGCGCAGCGAGACGGAAGTGGCGGCGCTGCTGCGTTCGGCGCAGGCGCAGTTCGAACAGTTCGTGAAGCTGAACCGCAAGGTGGCGGCCGAAGTCGCCAGCCAGATCAGCGCGGTTGAGGAACCGGGCCGCTTTGCCGACACGGTGGCGGCGAACCTGGGCCTGAAGATTGCCGACAAGCAGGCGCTGCTGGCCGAACCGGACGTGGCGGCGCGGCTGGAGAAGATCTTTGCCTTCATGGAAGGCGAGATGGGCGTGCTGCAGGTGGAGAAGAAGATCCGCAACCGCGTGAAGCGGCAGATGGAGAAGACCCAGCGCGAATATTATCTCAATGAGCAGATGAAGGCGATCCAGCGCGAGCTGGGCGAAGAGGACGAGAAGGACGAGGCCGCCGAGTTCGAGGAGCGCATCGCCAAGACGAAGCTTTCGAAGGAAGCGCGCGAAAAGGCCATGGCCGAACTGAAGAAGTTCAAGGCGATGGCGCCGCAGTCGGCGGAAGCCACCGTGGTTCGCAATTATCTCGACACGCTGCTGGGCCTGCCGTGGGCGAAGAAGTCCAAGATCAAGAAGGACATCGTGTCGGCGCAGGCGGTGCTGGATGCCGATCATTATGGCCTGGAAAAGGTGAAGGACCGGATCATCGAGTATCTGGCCGTGCAGGCGCGCACCAACAAGCTGAAGGGGCCGATCCTGTGCCTCGTCGGGCCGCCCGGCGTCGGTAAGACCTCGCTGGGCCGCAGCATCGCCAAGGCGACGGGGCGCGAGTTCATCCGCCACAGCCTGGGCGGCGTGCGCGACGAGGCCGAGATCCGTGGCCACCGCCGCACCTATATCGGATCGATGCCCGGCAAGGTGATCCAGAACCTGAAGAAGGCCGGCACGTCGAACCCGCTTTTCCTGCTGGATGAGATCGACAAGCTGGGCCAGGATTTCCGCGGTGACCCGGCCTCGGCCCTGCTGGAGGTGCTGGATCCCGAACAGAACAAGGCCTTCAACGACCATTATCTGGAGGTCGATTACGACCTGTCGGACGTGATGTTCGTGACGACGGCCAACAGCTACAACATGCCCCAGCCGCTGCTGGACCGCATGGAGATCATCAGCCTTTCGGGTTACACCGAGGATGAGAAGGTGGAGATCGCCAGGCGCCACCTGATCGAGAAGCAGTATGACGCGCACGGCCTGAAGAAGGACGAGTTCGCGGTGACCGACGAGGCCATTCGCGACCTGATCCGTTATTACACCCGCGAGGCCGGGGTGCGGAAACTGGAGCGCGAGATCGCCAAGCTGGCCCGGAAGGCGCTGCGCCGCATCCTTGAGGGCAAGGACAAGAGCGTGACGGTGACGCCCGACAACCTGGCGGACTTCGCCGGGGTGCGGAAGTTCCGTTATGGCCTCGCTGACAGCGAGGATCAGATCGGTGCCGTCACCGGCCTCGCCTGGACCGAGGTGGGCGGCGACCTCTTGACCATCGAGGCGGTGACCAGCCCCGGCAAGGGCAATATCAAGACCACCGGCAAGCTGGGCAGCGTGATGACCGAATCGATTTCGGCAGCGCTGAGCTTCGTTCGGGCGCGGGCGGTGCATTACGGCATCAAGCCGAGCCTGTTCGAGAAGAAGGACATCCACGTGCACGTGCCGGAAGGCGCGACGCCCAAGGATGGCCCGTCGGCCGGTATCGCCATGGTGACGGCGATCATTTCGACCCTGACCGGTGTGGCCGTGAAGCGCGATGTGGCGATGACCGGCGAAGTGACGCTGCGCGGCCGCGTGCTGCCGATCGGCGGCCTGAAGGAAAAGCTGTTGGCGGCGCTGCGCGGCGGCATCACCACCGTGCTGATCCCGGCCGAGAACGAGAAGGACCTGGCCGAGATCCCCGACAATGTGAAGCAGGGGCTGAAGATCGTGCCCGTGTCCCATGTTGACGAGGTGCTGGCGCTGGCGCTGATCCAGCCGCTGGAACCCATCGAATGGACCGAAGCCGACGAGAAGGCGGTGAGCCCGCCGGCTGCTGTCGCTGCCGAACCGGCGGTGCGGCACTAAAATTGTGGAATGGCGTGTGGGCGGGGCTTTACAGCGCCGCCCATCTCGCCTAATTCCGCGCCTCCCAAGAGTGGGCGCGTAGCTCAGCGGTAGAGCACTGCTTTCACACGGCAGGGGTCACAGGTTCAATCCCTGTCGCGCCCACCACTCTTTTCCCATCAATCGCGAAACAGGCTCCATGCCGCCGCCGTGCGTTGCGCGACGGTGATGAGGCAGAGCGCGGCAAAGCCATAGGCGAGTGCTGTGAAATGCTGCGGCCACAGGCAGATGGCGATGAAGACCGCGATCGTCTCTGTGCCTTCGGCGAGGCCGGTGTTGTAGAAGAAGCTCTTCTTGCCGTGGGCGGTGGTTTCCAGCCCGCGCTTGGCGGCGAGCGTGGCGAAGGCCAGGAAGCTGATGCCGGTGAGCCCGAAGCAGAACAGCAGCGCCAGCGCCGGTTTCAGATGGGCGGGATCGGCGAGGCCAAAGCCCAGGGGCACGGCGAGATAGAAGAGAAAATCGCCGACGATATCGAGATAGCCGCCAAAATCGCTCAGCCTCGTGGCGCGGGCGACGGCGCCATCGAGGCCGTCGAGCAGCCGGTTGGCGATGGTCAGCGCGAGGCCCCAGCCGTAATGGCCCTGCGCCAGCACGACGCCGGCAGCGATGGCGAGCGCGATGCCGCTGAGGGTGACGATGTTCGCCGTGACGCCCACTCGCGCCAATGCCCGGCCCACCGCGTTCAGCGGCGGATCGATCAGCGGGCGGAGGCGGGCGTCAAGCAAGGGGGGTCACCAGGCCGATCATCGCGCCGGTCATCAGCGTGGCGAGATTGCCGGCGATCCAGCTTTTGACGCCCAGCCCGGCGGCTTCGGCGCGGCGTTCGGGGCAGAGGCTGGCGATGGTGGAAACAAGAAGGCCGATGGAGGCGAGGTTGGCAAAGCCGGCAAGGGCGTAGCTGGTAATGAGCAGGCTGCGGGGGGCCAGCGTGCCGGCGGGCAGCGCCGCCAGATCGAGATAGGCGACATATTCGTTGAGGATGGCCTTGGTGCCCATCAGCGCGCCGGCAGCCGGTGCCTCGCTCCACGGCACGCCGATCGCCCACAGCAAGGGCGCGAACAGCCAGCCGAACAGTCGCTTGAGGGTGAGCGCGGTGCCATCGACGGCCGGGGCAAGGGCGAGCAACTGATCGACCAGGTTCACCAGCGCGAAGATGGTGATGATGATGCCGATCACCGCCAGCATCAGCTGTACGCCCTCCATCGCGCCGCGCACCACCGCGTCCATCGCGCCGTCATAGGCCAGATCGGGTTCGGCGGGTTCGTTGGCCTGTGGGTCGCCGGGCACCATCAGGCGGGCGACCAGCAGCGCGGCGGGCAGGGAGATCAGCGAGGCGACGATCAGGTGGGCGGCGGCGTTGGGGATGACCTTGCCGAGCGTGACGGCATAGAGCACGAGCACCGCGCCCGAGATCGTCGCCATGATCATCACCATGATGGCGAACAGGTCAGACCGGCTCATGCGGCCGAACCAGGCGCGCAGCACCAGCGGGCTTTCGACGACGCCGAGGAACAGGGTCGCGCCGCCGCCCAGCCCGACGACGCCGGACACGCCCAGCGTGCGCCGCAAGGCCCACGACAGACCGCGCACCAGCGCCTTGAGGATGCCCCAGTGCCACAGCAGTGCCGACAGCGCCGAGAACACGATGATCAGCGGCAAGATCTGGAAGGCGATGACCAGCGGCGGCTGCGCGCCCGGTGCCAGCACGAACGGCAAAGGCGCACCGCCCAGATAGCCGAACATGTAGGACGATCCCGCCAACGTCGCCTTTTCGATGGCGGCAACGCCCTTGTTGGCCAGGCCGACAGCGGCCCAGATCGGCGGCACGCGCACGACGATGATGGCGATGGCCAGTTGCAGCGCCAGCGCGCCGGCGATCCAGCGCCACGGCGGCGGCGCGCGCCGTTCCGCCAGCGCCCATGCCAGCGCCAGCACGACGGCCAGCCCGATCAGGCCCTGGAACTGCGCCATCAGAATGTCACCGCGGCGCCGAACTGGAACTGGCGCGGCGGGCCGGCATTGCGCTGCACGAACGGCGCGCCGCCACCGAACTGCACCTGGTTGGACGTGGTGGCGGCGTTGGCAAAGCCGGAGCGGTTGTTGGTGTTGAACAGGTTGAACACGTCGGCCGACAGCTCGACGCGCTGCCATAGCAGGTAGCGCACACCAATATCGACGGTTGCCGACCATGGCAGCCGCGCCGAATTGCGCGCCGCGCCGGGGTAACGATCACTGTTGCCGACATAATTCTCGCCGAATGAGGCGCCGTCGCCGTTCAAATCCTGCGTGCCAAAGATCCGCGCATCCGGCACCAGGTTCACCGGCTGGCCCGACTGGAACAGGCCGGCCACCGTCAGGGTGAGGCCATCGACCGGATAGACATAGGTCACCGCCGAGATGACGTGCCGGCGATCATTGGCCGACGGGCCATATTCGGTGCTGAAATCATTGGCGTTGGCGGCGCGGAAATTGATGTCGTCGGTGTCGTTTTTCAGGCGCGACAGCGTGTAGCCGAGGCGGAAGGCGTAATCATCGTCGCCGCGCTCTTTCACGGTCTGGAGGATGAGGGCCATATATTCCGAGCGGCCCGCCGTCTCGGTGACGGTGATCTGCCGCGCGCCGCCGGGCACCAGCGCGACCGGGCGGTTGGCATCGGCGGCGGCGACGCTGCGGACAAGGCCGAGGCTTTGCGCCAGCGCAGCGCGGGCGGCATTGTCGGGCGCGGCCTGCAGCAGGGCGATATTGGCCGGAGTGAGCGCGGCCGCATTGGGCGTGAACGCCGCCGGCGCGTTGAGATCGCGCAGGCGGGCGAGGTTGCGGGTGCGGCTGTAGATGGCGTCGACCGACAGGCTGAGCGTCTGGGTCGCCTGATATTGATAGCCGGTGCTGAGTTGCAGGCTCTGCGGGCTGCGATAGCCGGTCGGCGACAGGATGCGCGCTTCGCCCAGCGTCTGGTTTGCCCGAAGCGCCTGCACCTGCGCCGGGGTCGGGCAGGTGGCGACGCTGGTGCAGGCCGGCGAGACGGTGAGATTGCCATCAAAGGTGAGGCTGGCCGGATCGACGCCCGCGGGGATGATCCCGCGCGCCTGCAACTGCCGCAGCTGGCCGAGCAGGCCTGCCGACGTGGTGTTGCGCTGGAGCGCGTCGGAGATGACGGCGTAGGAGAGCTTGCCGGTGAACAGGCCGGCACCGAAGCGCACCACCGAACGCGCATCGGGCCGCCAGTTCAGCGCCAGGCGCGGCGCGACATTGTTGGTGTCGCCCCCACCTCTACCAGCTCCGGCGCCCTTGGCGGTGAGGCTGTCATAATCCCAGCGCAGGCCCAGCGTGGCGGTGAGGCGCGGGGTCACCTGCCATTCGTCCTCCACATAGGCCGCCAGCAATGTCTGATCCGTGCCGAAGCTTTGCGGACGCAGTTCAACGGCATAGTTGGCGACGACCGGATTGAGCGCCAGCACATCGCCGGCGGTGAGCGCCAGCCCCTTGCCGCGCAGCGCGGCCCGTTGTGCGCCCGTCAGATCGACAAGGAAATTGCCATCAGGATTGCCACCGCCGAACAGGCTGAAGCGCGACGTGATCACGTCCACCCCCAGCCGCAGCCGGTGATCGCCCAGCCGGCGGCCGAGGCGGTGGGTGGTCTGCCAGGTCGTCTCGCGACTGTCGAAGACATAGCCGGGGTTGCCGACGATGCCCGCCGTCAGCCCGGAGGGATCGCGGATCACCACCTGCGGGCCGGGCGCGGCATTGGCGTAATTCCAGCGGAACGCGCTGTATTGCACGGCGCCGTCATAGCTCCAGTCATCGCCGGCTTGAGACACGCTGGCGGCGATCAGCGTGGAATTGCGCTGCTGGGCAGAGCCGGCGGACGGCAAGGTGGCATTGCCGCCGCCCAGCCCGCCGCCGGGGCGATCGATGCTCACCCGGCCGATATTGCCGCGCAGGGTGAGCGTCCAGTCGTCGGTCAGCCGGTGATCGAGGCGCAGCGAGCCGAGGTGGAAGCGGTTGTTGCCGGTGACGGTGTCGGTGATGCCGAGCAGGGGCGCATCGACAATCTGTTCGTTGCGGTCGGCGGTGAATTCATAATTGATGGCAAAGAAGGTCTTGTCCTTCACCAAGGGGCCGCTCAGGGCAAAGCCGGTCTGATACCGCTCGAAACTCTCGCCCACCGGATTGCCGCTGAGGTCGCGGCGCGGATAGGGCGAGCGCGCGTCCAGCGGCCGGCCGGGGCGGACGAGGGCATAGGCCTCGCCGTGGAGATCATTGCCGCCCGATGGCGTGGTATAATTGACGATGCCATTGGCGGTGCGGCCATAGGCGACGGAGTAGCTGTTGGCGAGCACGGTGACGGTGCGGGTGAAGCCCAGCGGCACCGGGAACTTGATGCCGCCGAGGAAATTCTCGTTATTGTCGAGACCGTCGATCAAGTAGTTGGAATCAAGGCCGTTGCTGCCGTTGATCGAGATTGACGGCGCTTCCGGGAAGAAGCCGGTGGAGGCCACAACGTTGGGCAGGCGGATCAGCGCGCCGAGCACATCGCGGCCTTCGATCGGCAGCGCCACCAGCTGATCACGGCCCAGCGAGGCGGAGACTTCGGCGTTGACCGTGTTGAGGCCGGTGACGCTGCGGGTGGCCGATACGGTGATCGTCTGCCCAACGGGCGCGAGGCGCAGCGTGATGCTGCTGGCGAAATTGGCGCGCAGATCGACCGACTGCGCGTCCGCCGCATCATGGCTGGCGCTGGCAGCGGCGGACACCCGCACGCTGCCGGTGGTCAACCCGTCGATACGCACCTGGCCCGCGGCATCGCTGGTGGCGGTGCGGGCAAGGCCGGTGGCCGGGTTGGCGATGGTGACGGCGATGCCCGGCAGTGGTGCGCCGCTGGCGGCATCGACGACGATCACCTGGATACCGGCCTGCTGTGCGGCGGCCGGTGCGGTGATGCCCGCGACGGCTGCCCCCAACAGCGCGGTGGTGTGACGAGTGACGATCATGCGGTTCCCCAAATCAACCCCGGCGCCAGTCATGATAGCGGCCGACCCATCTCAGCAAGCCCTGCGGCGCATGGGCGCGTTTCCAGGCGCCGGCGGCGAACTTGTTGGCCTCTGCCATGGTCGGATAGGTGTGGATGGTGCCGAGGATCTTGTTGAGACCAAGGCCGTGCTTCATCGCCAGCACATATTCGGCGATCAGTTCGCCGGCATGATCGGCGACGATGGTGGCGCCGAGAACCCTGTCCTTCCCCGGCGGGGTGAGCACTTTCACAAAGCCGGTGGTGGCACTGTCTGCAATGGCGCGATCGAGATCGTGGAGGTGATAGGTCGTCACCTCGTGGGGGATGTTCTGCGCCTTCGCCTCGTCCTCTGACAGGCCGACGCGCGCGAATTCGGGATCGAGAAAGGTCGTCCACGGGATGACGCGATAATCGGCCTTGAAGCGGCGGAACTGGCCGAACAGTGCGTTCACCGCGGCATACCAGGCCTGGTGCGAGGCGACGTGGGTGAACTGGTAGGGGCCGGCGACATCCCCGCAGGCGTAGATATTGGGGTGAAGGGTGGCGAGATAGTCGTCGGTCACCACGGTCCTGTCGGTCTCGATGCCCAGTTCCTCCAGCCCATAGCCGGTGAGGCGCGGTTTGCGGCCGACGGCGATGATCAGCGCGTCGTAGGGGAGGGCGCGTTCCTGGCCGGCGTGGGAGACGATCAGCGCACCGTTCTCGACCCGCACGGCGGCGGTATCGGTCAGCACTTCGACGCCGGAGCCGGTGAGCGCGGCGTGGCCGATCCGGGCCACGTCCGCATCTTCGCGCGGCAGCAGGCGCGGGCCTTGTTCGACCTGTTGCACCTGAGCGCCGAGGCGGGCGAGGGCCTGTGACAGCTCGCAGCCGATGGGCCCGCCGCCGAGCACGATGATCCGCTTGGGGATGGCATCCAGTTTGGAGAAGGCATCCCACAGCGTGTCGCTGGTGAGGTGATTGTCGGGCGTGAGGCCGGGCAGCGGCGGCACCAGCGGCGCGGCACCGGCGGCGATGATGATGCTGCGGGTGGTGAGGCGCTGGACGGTGCCGTCGTGGTGGCTGATCTCGACGGTCCAGGGATCGATGATGCGGGCGTGGCCGAGTGCCATGTCGACGCCGAGGCCGGTGTAGCGTTCGACGCTGTCGTTGGGCTCGATGGCGGCGATGATGGCGCGAATGCGGGCCATGACGGCGGGGAAATCCACCTGCGGTTCGGCGGGTTTCAGGCCATAGCTGTCAGCATGGCGCATCTGGTGGGCGATGCGGGCGGACTTGATGAGCGCCTTGGATGGCACGCAGCCATAGTTGAGGCAGTCGCCGCCGAGCTTGTGGTTTTCGACGAGGGTGACCTTCGCCTTCACCGTGGCGGCGATATAGGCCGAGACGAGGCCCGCCGCGCCGCCGCCGATGACGACAAGGTTGCGATCAAAGCGGCGCGGACGCTGCCAACGCGATTGCACGCGGCGGCGTTTCAGCGCGGCCATCACGGCGCGGCCGATCCACGGCAACAGGCCGAGCGCGGCAAAGCTGGCGATCAGCGCGGGGGAGGCGATGCCGGACAGGCTGGTGATCTGCGCCAATTGCGTGCCGGCGTTCACATAGACGATGGTGCCCAGCAGCATCCCGACCTGGCTGACCCAGAAGAAGGTGAGGGTGGGGATGGGGGTGAGGCCCATGACGAGGTTGACGGCGAAGAAGGGGAAGACCGGCACCAGCCGCAGCGAGAACAGGTAGAAGGCGCCATCCCTCGCGATGCCGGCGTTGATGGCGGCGAGACGGTCGCCAAAGCGGCTCTGCACGACATCGCGCAGCAGGTGGCGGGAGACGAGGAAGGCGAGCGTTGCGCCGATGGTGGAAGCGAAGGAGACGATGATTGTGCCAAGCGCGACGCCAAACAGCGCGCCGGCCGCCAGCGTGAGGATGGCGGCGCCGGGGAAGGACAGGGCGGTGAGCGCCACGTAGGCGGCGAAATAGCCGCCGATCACCAGCAGCGGGTTGGCGTCATACAGTGCGGCGATATTCGCCTGCCGCGATTTCAGCGCATGGAGCGTCAGATACTGGCCAAGGTCGAGCGCGAACCAGGCGATGACGGCGGCGACCAGCAGGGTGATGATGACAAGGCGTTTCATGGGTCCGCGCAGCGTGGCCGCAATCGGGCGCCGGTGAAAGGCTGTTCTTTGCCTCAGACGCGCTGGCGGCGCATGAAACCGGTGTCGATGGCGTGTTTCAGCTGCCAGATCAGGCGATTGTGCAAGGCGAAAGGCCCCCATGACAGGATGGCGCGGCGGTCGCCGGTGGACAGGAGATAGAGGGTGCGTTGGCGCGGCTGATATTCGCGGAGCGTGGCTCCCGACAGGCGGGCGGCAATGTTGGCGGCCAGCACCGGCCCGGCCTTGACGGCATGGACGCCGGAACGGGGCAGCGGGCGATCGGTGCGCTGGATGATGTCGCCGGCGGCAAAGATGGTGGGGCTGACGGCAAGCGTGGCATCGACGGCCAGATGGCCGGACACCGTGGTGGCGAGGCCGGACTGCGCCAGCCATGGCGGCGCGATGCTGCCGGTGGCAAGGATGACGGCGGCAGCGGGGAGGATGGTGCCGTCGTCGAGCCTGATGCCATCGGGATGGCCGCTTGCGCTGGTTTCGATGAGGGTGATGCGCCGCTGGATGAGTGCGCGGCGGGCCAGCGCAATGACGGCGGGCGCATGGCCGGCGAGCAGGGTGCCGGGCGGGGTGACAAGGGTGATGGCGACGTGGGGCAGGGCGGCGCGCGCGGCGCAGGCCAGTTCGAAGCCGCCGGCCCCGCCGCCGACGATGGCAATGTCGCCCGGCCTGTCGCGAAAGGCGCGCCAGCCGGCCCTGAAGCGGTCGACCGGGCGGATGGGGAGCAGGCGCGCACCCGTTGCCGCAAACGGCGCGGTATCGATGCCACCGCCAACCGCCAGCGAGGCGATATCGAAGGCAAGGCGCGTGCTGCCGACATGGACATGGTGGGGATCGAGGCCGGTCACGCTGGCCAGCACCAGTTCGGTGCCGGCGGCGGCAGCCAGCGGGGCCAGATCGATCATGATATCGGCCTCGTCATACAGGCCGGCCATCCAGCCGGGCAGCATTCCCGAATAGGCGGTGTGGCGATGGCTGGTGATCAGGATGCGGCGCGTATCGGGCGGCGGTCGCCGCGCCCAGGCCGCCAGCACGCCCAGATGGGCATGGCCGCCGCCGGCAAGGATGATCGTGCGTTCCGCCATCATCCGCCTTCTGGCACAGGCGGGCGCGGTTTGCATCCGGGCGCGGCTCGGCTATGGCCCCCGGCCATGCCCGCTGTCGTCGCCTTGTCCCCGCCCGCTGCCGAAGATTGGCAGGCGCAGGCGCGTGCCGCGCGGATGACGACGGCAGAGTTGCTGGCCCGCGTCGGCCTGACCGAGGCCGATTTTCCGGCCGGGGTGATTGCCGATCCGCAATTTCCCGTTTCAGTGCCGCCGCATTTCCTGGCGCAGATCCGCAAGGGCGATCCGGCCGATCCGCTGCTGCTGCAGGTGCTGGCGCGCGGGGAGGAGGCCTGGCCGCAGCCCGGCCGGCTGACCGATCCGCTGGAAGAGGCCGATTATCGCGCCGCGCCGGGCCTGCTGAGGAAATATCGCAGCCGGGCGCTGCTGATCGCGTCTGGCGCCTGTGCCGTCCACTGCCGTTACTGTTTCCGCCGCCATTATGATTATGGCAGCACCATGCTGACCCGATCGGGCGAGGCCGAGGCGCTGGCGCTCATTGCCGGCGATGCCGCCATTGACGAGGTCATCCTGTCGGGCGGCGATCCCTTGAGCCTGTCGGATGCGCGGCTGGCGGCGTTGATCGACGCCATCGCGGCCATTGGCCACGTCACCACGCTGCGCATTCACAGCCGCACGCTCGTCGCCATTCCGGATCGGGTGACGCCCGCCCTGATCGACCTGCTGTCAGGCACGCGCCTGAACGTCGTCATCGTCATCCACAGCAATCATGCGGGCGAGATTTCCGGCGACGTGGCGGCGGCGATGCACCGGCTGCGCGGCGCGGGCGTCACCCTGCTGAACCAGTCGGTGCTGCTGGCCGGCGTCAATGATGCGGCCGATACGCTGGCCGCCCACAGCCGCCGCCTCTTTGCCGCCGGTGTGCTGCCCTATTATCTCCACCTCACCGATCCCGTTGATGGCGCGGCGCATTTCGACGTGGACGAACCCCGCGCCCGCGCCATCGAAATGGAACTGCGGGCGATGTTGCCGGGTTATCTTGTGCCCAGGCTGGTGCGTGAAGTGCCGGGCAAGACCAGCAAGACGCCATTGTGGGCGCTGCCCGAAGGCTGAACGGCGGATAACTGCGTCGTTCAGACTATTCACAGACGAATTGTGCGAATCAGGTCTCCTGACGACGGAGGAGACGGACAATGATTATCGGGAAAATCGGGGGCAAGGCCGGGCTGGTACTGCTGGCGATGACAGCGGCGACGCCGGCGCTGGCGGATGATGACTGGCGGGATCGCCGCACGGCCTCCCCGCGCGAAGTCGCCCGCAGCTGGGACCGGGTGCAGGAAGAACGCCGCGATGTCGCCGAAGCGCGCTGGCGTGGTGATTATCGCGATTTCCGCGAGGAGAAGCGGGAACTGCGCCGCGCCGAACGCGAATTCCAGCGCGACCGTGCCGATCTCTATCGCGCCAGCTGGTCTGGTGGCCCGCGCGGCTGGGACGACGACGACGATGATGATCGCCGCCGCGGGCGTGGCTGGGGCCGTGGCGGCCGGCCGGGCAATGACTGGACGTGGCAGCGCGACGGCTGGAACCGTCCGGGCTGGCATGCCGAACAATTCTATGTCGATGATCGCCGCTATCGCCCGCGCTTCCTCGGCGCCAACGACCAGATCTGGCGCGGATATGACAACCGCTATTACTGCCGGCGCAGCGATGGCACCACCGGCCTGATCATCGGCGGCCTTGCTGGCGGCACGCTGGGCAATGTCGTGGCGCCGGGCGGATCAAAACTGCTGGGCAGCATCATCGGCGGCTCGCTGGGCGCGGTGATCGGCAACAGCGTCGATCGCAACCGGGTGGTCTGCCGCTGACCGGCCGGTAACCGACCTGATTGACGCACGCGATGGCGTCCATCGGAAATCCCCGATGGACGCCATTTTCATGTTGGTGTCTGATCAGGTGCAAGAAGGAGGACGGCGATGAGCAAGAAGAAGCATCAGAAGGCCGGTATCGATCTGGGCATGAGCGAAGAACAGCGCCGCGCGATTGCCGGTGGCCTGTCGCGCCTGCTGGCCGATACCTACACGCTGTATCTGAAGACCCACAATTTCCACTGGAACGTGACCGGCCCGCAGTTCAATTCGCTGCACCTGATGTTCGAGGGCCAGTACACGGAACTGGCGCTGGCCGTGGATCTGATTGCCGAGCGCATCCGCGCGCTGGGCGAGCCGGCGCCGGGCAGCTATTCCGCCTATGCCCGCCTGTCGTCGATTGCCGAAGCCGATGGCGTGCCCGATGCGACCGAGATGGTCCGCATCCTGGCCAATGATCAGCTGGCCGTGGTCCGCACCGCGCGCAGCATCTTTCCGCTGGCCGACGAAGCGCATGACGAGCCGACCTGCGACCTGCTCACCCAGCGCATGCAGGTGCATGAAAAGACGGCGTGGATGCTGCGCGCGAACCTGGGCTAGGCGCGATCGGGGGGGCGCCGCCGGGCGAGGACGGCCATCCCGGCCAGCGCAGAGATCACGCTGCCGCCGATGATGCCCAGCTTGGCCGCCGCCTCACGGTCTGTGCCGCTGCCGAACGCCAGTGCGGCGATGAACAGGCTCATGGTAAAGCCGATGCCGCACAAGAGCGACAGGCCCCAGAGCTGACGCGTGCTGGCATTGGCCGGCATGTCGGCGATGTCGAGCTTCACCAGCGCCATGATGGCACCGAAGATGCCGAGCTGCTTGCCGATCACCAGCCCGGCCGCGATGCCGAGCACCAGCGGATCGAAGGCGGCATCCAGCGTCAGCCCGCGCACGTCCACCCCGGCATTGGCAAAGCCGAAGATCGGCACGATGGCAAAGGCGACGACGGGGGCGAGCGCGTGTTCCACCCGCAGCAACGGCGAATCCCGGTCTTCCGGCATACCGGGCGTGGTGCGGATCGGCAGGGCCAGCGCGGTGATCACGCCGGCGATGGTGGCGTGGACGCCGCTGGCGTGGACGGCGACCCACAGCAATGTGCCGACGATGACATAGGGCCAGATCGGCTGGATGCGGCGGGCATTCAGCAGGGCGAGCAGCGCCGTGAAGGCCCCGGCAGCAGCCAGCGCCTCGAGATTCACGCCCTTGGTATAGGCCACCGCGATCACCACGATGGCGCCCAGATCGTCGATGACGGCAATGGCGGTGAGCAGCAGTTTCAGGCTGCCCGGCACGCGCGGGCCAAGCAGGGCCATGACGCCCAGCGCAAAGGCGATGTCGGTCGCCGCCGGGATGGCCCATCCGGCGGCATTGCCGGGCACGCTGGCGTTGAAGGCAAGATAGACCAGCGCCGGCACCGCCATGCCGGCGGCCGCGGCCACACCGGGCAGGATGCGGCGCGGCCAGGTCGCCATCTCGCCATCGACGAACTCGCGCTTGATCTCGCAGCCGACGAACAGGAAGAACACCGCCATCAGCGCGTCGTTGATCCAGTGCAGCACGCTGAGCGGCCCGACGTGGGTTTCCAGCGCGGCGAAATACGCCTGCGACAGCGCCGAATTGGCGACGATCATCGCCACCGCTGCCGCCAGCATCAGCACATAGCCGCCGCCGGCCTGGCTGCTGAGCAGCCGGCGGATCACGGTGAGGCGCAGGCGAGGCACGGGGACGCGCATGGCCGAGGGATAACAGCCCGGAGCCGGTGGCGAAACCCAAAGCGGTCAGCGCGTGTAGTTGGTCGCCACCCAGTCGCGATAGCTGCCGTCCATCACCGCGCGCCACCAGCCTTCGTTGGCGAGATACCAGGCGAGCGTCTGGGCAAAGCCTTCATCGAAGCTGCGGGCCGGGGCATAGCCCAGTTCGGCCCGCGCCTTGGTTTCATCGATGGCATAGCGGCGGTCGTGGCCGGGGCGATCGGTGACGGTGGTTTTGAGGCTGTTGGACGGCTGGCCCCTTGCGGCCGGCGCATCGGGGAAGCGGGCGGCCAGTGACGGATCGGCCCTGAACGCGGCATCAACGGCAGCGCACAGCGTGTCGATCACCGTCATGTTGGGCAGCTCGGCGCCGCCGCCGATATTGTAGGTCTCGCCCACGCGGCCCTTGAGCAGGCACGCCTCGATGCCGCGGCAATGATCCTCGACGTGCAGCCAGTCGCGCACCTGGCCACCGTCGCCATAGATCGGCAGGTTCCGGCCATGCAGGGCGTTGATCAGGAACAGCGGGATCAGCTTTTCCGGGAATTGATAGGGGCCATAATTGTTGGAACAGTTGCTGGTGGTGACCTGCAGGCCATAGGTGTGGTGCCAGGCGCGCACGAGGTGATCGCTGGCCGCCTTGCTCGCCGAATAGGGGCTGTTGGGGGCGTAGGGCGTCGTTTCGCTGAAGGCCGGATCATCGGGGCCAAGCGAGCCGTAAACCTCGTCGGTCGACACATGGTGGAACCGGTGCGGCGTGCCCGATCCGGCCAGCCAGGTGCGCTGCGCGGCAGTGAGCAGCGACAGCGTGCCGAGGACATTGGTATCGACGAAGGCGGCCGGGCCATGGATGGAGCGGTCGACATGGCTTTCGGCGGCAAAGTGCACGATCGTGTCGATCCCGCCTTTCAGAAGGGATTCAACCAGTTCCGTGTCGCGGATGTCGCCGTGGATGAAGGTGACGCCGTCCAGCCCGTCAAGGTTGGCGCGGTTGCCGGCGTAGGTGAGGGCATCGAGCACGGTGATGGCGTCATCGGGGTGATGCTGGCGCCAGTAATGCACGAAATTGGCGCCGATGAAGCCGGCACCGCCGGTGACGAGCAGGTGGGTCATTGGGGGATGGCCTTCAGGCAATCGACGAGTTCGTGACGCCAGTGGCGGGCAGGGCCGGTGATGGCCCAGCTCGTCGCCTTGTCCAGCACGCTCCACGCCGGCCGGCGGGCGGGGGTGGGATAATCGGCGGTGGTGATCGGGATGATCGGCACGGCGCGGGTGAGCAGGCCCAGCCGCAGCGCCTCGTCCTGGATGGCGACGGCGAAATCATACCAGCTGGTGATGCCGGCATCCGTCCAGTGGAAGGTGCCTTGGTGCGCCTGCAGTGCCCAGATCGCACGGGCGAGGCTGAGCGCGTGGGTGGGGGTGCCGACCTGATCAGCGACGACGTTGACCTCGTCACGGCTGGCCATCAGGCGCAGCATGGTGCGGACGAAATTATTGCCTTCTGCGGCATAGACCCAGGCGGTGCGGATGATCAGCGGGGCGGGGTGGTGCGACGCGGCGGCCAGCTCGCCGGCCAGCTTGGTGCGGCCATAGGCGCTGGCCGGGGCCGGCGGCGTGTCCGGCGCGTAGGGGTGGCAGGCTTCGCCATCGAAGACATAATCGGTCGAGACCTGCACGAAGCGGGCGCCCACGTCCGCCGCGGCCTGGGCGAGGTGCGTGACCGCGATGGCGTTGACCGCGAGGGCCGCCGATTCCTCGGCCTCGGCCTTGTCCACCTGTGTCCAGGCGGCAGCGTTGATCACCAGATCAGGCTGCGCGGCAGCGACGACATCGGCCACCACGCGCGCGTCGCAGATGTCGAAATCGGCTTCGGGCGGGGCGATCAGGGTGACACCTGCCGGCACGCTGGCGGCCAGCGCCCGGCCCAGCTGCCCGCCACTGCCGGCGACAAGCACCCTCATGCAAACACCTCTGCATCGGCCAGGAAGGGGGCGGCCTCGTCCTTGGCCGACAGTTGCGGGCCGACGCCGGTATCGGGCCAGGCGATGCCGATATCGGGATCGTTCCAGCGCAGGCTGCGATCACTGGCCGGGTGGTAGAGGCTGGTGCACTTGTAGAGGAAATCGGCCGTCTCGCTCAGCACCACGAAGCCGTGGGCAAAGCCGGGCGGGATCCACAGCATCCGGTGATTGTCGGCGCTGATCTCGACGCCGACCCATTTCCCGAAATACGGCGAGGAGCGGCGGATGTCCACCGCCACGTCGAACACCGCGCCCTGCGTGACCCGCACCAGTTTCCCTTGCGGGTTTTCCAGCTGGTAATGCAGGCCGCGCAGCACGCCGCGCGCCGATCGGCTGTGATTGTCCTGCACGAATGCCATGCTCAGCCCAGCGTTTGCAAAGCTCTGCTGGTTCCAGCTTTCGAGGAAAAAACCGCGCGCGTCACCGAACACCCGGGGTTCGATGATCAGCACGCCGGGCAGGGCGGTTTCGATGACGTTCACCGGCCCTGCCTCAACGACCTTGGCTCAACTGGCTGAGCAGATATTCGCCATAGCCGGATTTCCGCAACGGGGCGGCGATGCGTTCCAGCTGGCCATCGTCGATCAGGCCCATGCGCCAGGCGATTTCTTCGGGGCAGGCGATCTTCAGGCCCTGCCGTTCCTCCACGATCCGCACATAGTTGGCGGCGTCGAGCAGCGAGCCATGGGTGCCGGTATCGAGCCAGGCAAAGCCGCGGCCCATCAGCTCGACGTGCAGCGTGCCGGTGTCGAGATAGCGGCGGTTGAGATCGGTGATCTCCAGCTCGCCGCGCGCCGATGGCTTGAGATCGCGGGCATGGGCGACGGCATTGCCATCATAGAAATACAGGCCGGTCACCGCGAAATTGCTGCGCGGGCTGGCCGGTTTTTCCTCGATGGTTTCGGCCCGGCCTGCCGCATCGAAGGAGACGACCCCATAGGCGGTGGGATCCTTGACATAATAGCCGAACACGGTGGCGCCTTCGGTGCGCTCTGCCGCGCTGGACAGCAGTTCCGGCAGGCCGTGGCCGTGGAAGATATTGTCTCCCAGGATCAGGACCGATGGATCGCTGCCGACGAAATGCGCGCCGATGTGATAGGCCTGCGCCAGTCCTTCCGGGCGCGGTTGCTGGGCATAATTGATGGAGATGCCCCACTGGCTGCCGTCGCCCAGCAGGCCATGGAAGGCCGGCGCATCGGCAGGCGTGGTGATGATCAGGATATCGCGCACGCCAGCCAGCAGCAGCACGGACAACGGATAATAGATCATCGGCTTGTCATAGACCGGCATCAGCTGCTTGGAGACAGGCACGGTCAACGGATACAGGCGGGTGCCTGATCCGCCGGCAAGGATGATGCCACGGCGCATGTTTGTCCCCTTCTCTGTGGCCCATCACAGCGGCGCCGGGCCGACAGTGCGCCGGCCCGACCGGGACGAGAGTTACTTGGCTGCCGGCGTGCCTGCAACCGGGGCTGCGGCACCTGCGGCGGGGGCAGCTGCGGCGGGAGCACCTGCGGCGGCGGCCGGTGCGGCCTTCTGCAACTGGGCCTGCACCTTTTCGGGCGTGTCATAGCCCTTGGCATAGGTGATCTTGGCCTTGTTAGCTTCGCGCAGGCGGGTCAGTTCGGCCTGCAGGCGCTTGCCGATCTCCTGGCGCTGGATGACCTGCTGGGCATAGGTGATGGCCTTTTCGCCGATGAACGGCTGGGTATCCATCTTGGAGACGACGTTGACATAGACGACCGGCGCCGGCGCACCCGCGGGCTGATCGCTGTAGAGGAACGGTTCCCCGCCCGGGCCGCGGTTCATCTTGATGAATTCCTGGCTCAGGCGCGGGTCGAGCACCAGCGTGTCGATCTGCTGGGGGGCGCGGCGGTAATCGATGTTGTTCTCGATCAGCACCTTTTCCACTTCCTGCATCGTCTTGGCATCCTTCAGCGGCAGGTTGGCCTGCGCCGGGGTGCGGAGGAACTGGATCTGATCGAGCGTCATGATGCGGCGATCGGCAAACATCACCGGGTTGTCGCTGATGAACTTCTGCGCGGCTTCGCGCGGGGTCTGCGGCACCTTGCCGGCCACATCGGCCTGCAGCGCCTGCACCAGCAGGTTTTCATCGGTGCGCGCCTTGGTCAGCACGAAATTCGGCGACTGATCCAGCTTCTTCGCGCGGGCTTCGCCGGCCAGCATCTTGCGTTCGATCACGCGCGACAGGGCGACGGCCTCCACCAGCTTGCGCGGGGCGGACTGCGCCTGCGGGCCCATGCCGGCGATTTCGGCATTCACTTCGTGGATGGTCACGTCCTTGCCGTCGACGGTGGCGACAACCTGGCCTTCCGGGCCCTTTTCGTCCTTGCCGCACGCAGCAAGGCCAAGGCTGGCAACAGTGGCAAGAAGCAGGGTGATCGTCCGCGTTTTCATCGTGTCTCTCCTTGTCGTGCCGTCGCAAATACCGGCAGCACAAGCGTCAATTGATTGCTGCAACTCTTGCCGTTCAGGTTGCCGATGGTCAATGCTGTGCAAACATCGTGGTGGGCATCAGGGCTTGCGGCCCAGGGCGGCGCGGGCGATGGCACTGGCATGGCGCGGCTGCCGGCGCAGCAGCCGGCGCAGCACCAGCACCCAGCACAGCAGCCAGTGCAGCGGCCACAGCCAGCGATAATGCCGCCAGGTGAATTTCAGCCGCGACCGCGCCAGCCAGTAATCGGCAAAGGCACTGCGCCTGGTGCGTGCACTGGCCGAACCGATCGATCGGCCGGCCTTGTGGAACACGGTTGCGCCATGGGCAAAGGCGGTTTCAAAGGCGCGATCGCGCAGGCGCCGGTTGCGGACAGACCAGTCGATCTCCTCGAAATAGAGGAAATAGCTCTCGTCCATCAGGCCGACCTCGCCCAGGAAGGCGCGGCTGACGGCGATGCTGGCGCCCAGCACGAAATCGGTGGCGTCGGCCACGTCCTGCGGGCTGTATTTCACCGTGGCCGGCTGTTCGCCGCCCAGCGATCGCCCGGTGCCGGTGAAGATGTTGTAGGCCGAACCGTTCAACGCCTGCACGCGATCGGGCTGCCAGTAATGGCGCACCACCGTGCCGCACATGCCGACGCGCGGCGTTGCCATCATGCGCGACAACAGCGCCATCGCGGCATCGGGCGCCACCACGGTATCGTTGTTCAAAAGCCAGAAATGGCTGAGCTGGCGATCGGCGAGCAGATGGCGCAGGCCAAGATTGTTGCCGCCGGCAAAGCCCAGATTGTCGGGCGAGGTGATCAGCGTGAACTGGGGCACCAGATCGCCCGTCTGCTGGCCGGGGCCGACATCGGCGCCGGCGATTTCGGCCATCGGCACCGGCTTGGGCAGGGGCGGGGTGGAAAAGGCCGCCATGTCGGAGGATTCGGCCTGCACATCGTTGCCGCCGGCGGCCCACTGGCGCAGCCGTTCGGCGCTGTCGTCGCCCGAGCCGTTTTCCACCACCACCACCTTCATCGGCAGCGTCGAGCGCAGCAGGCTTTCGAGACATTCGATCGTGTCGGACGCGCCGCGATAGTTGACGATGACGACGCCAAGCAGCGGCGGCAGCGGCGAGGGGGCGAGGGCGCCGGGCGTGCGCTGGGGGGCGGTGGCTGCCGTCATGCGGCACCGCCATGCCAGTGGGTGGCGGCATCTTCGTCGTGGGCGCCGATCACGCGCAGCATTTCGGCCCCGCGCAGCAGGCGGACGCGGGCCAGCACGCCGATGCCGCGCAGCCGGTTGGCCAGCCCCGAAAGCCGGGAGGAGGCCAGCAGGCGCATCGCATCGACCAGCACCGATAGCGGCATCGCCAGCGCCTTGGCCACCCACGTCGCCAGCGGCTTGCCGGCGGCGCGATGTTCGGCCCAGTCGTGAGCGACATGGCGCTGCCACTTGATCCGCAGGCTGGCCAGATCAGGCCGGGCCGGGTGATAGATCCGCATGGCGTCGATATAGACGGGGCGATAGCCGGCGGCCGTGGCCCGCTGGCCCCAGTCGCGATCCTCGGCGACGCCGATGCCGGCAAACGGCCCGACGGCGGCATGGACATCGCGGTGCATGGCAAGGTTGCCGGTGCCGGAAAAGCCCTGCCGTTCGATGTAGAGACGCTGACGATAGGCAAACACCGCCTCATAGGCTTCCACCGGGGTCAGGTGGGCCGGATCGACGAAATCGATGCAGACATCACCGCCGACGACGCCGCGGTTGCCAGCGGCCTCCACTGCCTCGACGGCCGCCTTCAGCCAGCCGGGGCCAGCCCGGCAATCGGCATCGATGAAGGCCAGCACGGGGGCGCGGGCGGCAGCAACGCCGGTGTTGCGCGCCGGGCCGGGGCCGGGGGTGGGGTCAACGAAATAGCGCACGGCGGGATAATCGCGCAGCACCGCTTCGGGCGTGATGCGCGAGCCATTGTCGACGACAATGATCTCCACATCGCCATCCAGTTCCTGCGCGCTGACCGAGGCCAGGCAACGCGCCAGCGCATCCGGCATATTGAAATGCGGGATGATCACCGACACACGGGGGTGGTCGGGCGGAGGCGCCGGCGGAGCGGGCATGGCGCCAGCGATCAGGCCGCCAGCCGGGCCATCGCCGCCGACATCATCAACAGCGAGGCAACGCCGGGATAGCCGAAGCGGAAGTGCGGATCGCCCGGGCCTTCGCGGCGTTCAAGCAGGTCGACGGTGTTGACGAACAGCTTGAGGTCGCGCTCGATGGCCAGCGGCGACTGGGTGCCACCCATTTCGGCATAGACATCATCGACCGTGAACCAGCCGTCGGCCGAGCTGCCGGCGCGGGCGGCGGCGACCAGCAGCGGCCAGTGCGTGCGGGCTTCGTCGCGGGCCAGATTGGCCTGGACGCGGCGCGGCAGGCTGGCCTGCCATTCGGCGATGACACGCTCCACCGCCGACCGGGCATCGGCATCGCCCACCACCGCGCGATTGTCGTTCATGGCCAGGATGCCGGCCTGGTGGCCCAGCAGGCGCACCAGATAGGGCGAGCCGCCGGCCATCTGGGTGATCATCGCCACGGCGGCATTGTCGAACCGGATCTCGGCGGCGCGCTCGCCCTGGCGCAGCAGTTCCTTGACCTCGCCGCCCGACATCGGCCGCATCGGCAGGCCGGTGATGTTGCGGCGGATCGACGGGGCATAGCCGATCAGTTCATCAAGGTTCAGGGCAACGCCAGTGATCACCAGCTGCACGCGCGCGGCGCGGTCAGACAGATTCTTGATCAGTTCGGCGACCTCGCGGCGGAAATTCACGTCCACCACGCGATCATATTCATCAAGGATGATCAGCACGCGGGTGCCGACGACGCCGGCCATCACGTCCGCCAGTTCGCGCGCACCGAATGGACCATCGGGCAGCATCACTTCGAACGTGTCGCCCTTTTCGGCTTCGGGCGAGTTGGGCAGCACCGAGGCGTGATAGATGCGCGGGATGCGCGCACACACCGAACGGAACATGTCGGAGAAGTTGGCGGCCGTGCCGCAGCTGCCATAGATGACGAGATAGCGGGCTTCGCGCGCGGTTTCGGCAAAGACGTGGGCAAGGCTGGTCTTGCCGATGCCGCGTTCGCCATAGATGACGACGTGGACGCGCTGTTCCTCCACCGCGTTGATCAGCGCCGCCATCGCATCGCGGCGGCCGGCGAAGGCTTCGCGCGCCACAACCGGCTGCGAGGCTCCCAGCGCATCGCGCAGGGCGAGGCGGCGGCGGGCATTCTCGTTCGCCAGGTCGGTTTCGACATCGTCCGACGCGCTGGCCATGAAGCGCGGCAGCATCGGGCCGGGTTCGGCAGCGGGCCGGCGGAACAGTTCGCCCGATGCCGGTGCGGCTGGCGTTTCGATCAGGCTGACGGCGGGATCGGCGCGGAACGCAACCGTGGTTGCCGGTTCGGCGTTTTCGGGCATCGGCGCGGCTTCGGGCGTGGTTTCGATCGGCTCGACCGCGTCCTCACGAACCTTGCGTTTCCAGATCATCATGTCCCCAGACAACAAAACTCGACTGCAAACCGGCGGGATCGCTGCGATCCCTGTTTGCGATCAGAACGGCCGCCCCACCCGATTGCTTGCGTCGTGGTGTGCCACGAAGTGCCGTGCGAAGCGAGTGCCATTTACTACCCATTTCATATAATATCGTCAAAAGCCGTTAACGCGGAACGTGAGAAGGTTGCCGACAAGTCCCTGTGCTGATACCAAGATCGACTGTCGGTGTTTTCCGTATCCTGTGTGCGTGTTCCTGCGCTGCTAGGGGGCGGATGGAACCTGGCGGGGTGGTGGTGACGTTTTGCGGGGGAGTGACGCTTGAAAAGGCTGACCAATGTGATTGACGATGGCCAAGCGGTGACCGTGCGCCGGATCACGCTGACAGCGTCGGCCCTGCTGGTTGCGGTCGCGGCGTCGGTGGCGTCGCCGGCGCACGCGCAGAATCCCTATGCCCAGACGGCCAGTCCCGGCCCTGCCGACAATGATGACGCGCCGCTGCGTGCGCCGACAGCCGTGCCCGGGCTTGTCGGCTACAGCCGCGGCCTGTCGCTGGGGGCCTCGCTGGCCACGCGCTATGAGGACAATCTGGGTCGCCAGCCCATCGCCGACGATGGCTTTCGCATCCGCCCGCAGGTGAGCGGCAGCTATGGCCTTGGGCTGGGCCGTGGCGGCGTGTTCGTGCAGGGCAATTACGCCCGCGATTTCATCTATGGCAACGCCCGCATCGCGCCGGCCGATCGCCTGATGCTGGGCGGCGGTGTCGATTTCCAGCTGTCGCGCTGCACGGGCGAGGCGGGTGGATCGTGGCGGCGCGGCCTGAGTTTCGTCACGGATGCCGCGCTGTTCGGCGGCTTCAACCAGGAATCGGCGACGGCCGGCTTTGCGGCCCAGTGCCGCCTGGGCGGCGCGTTCAGCGTCAACGGCTCTGCGCTGCGATCCGACATCAAGACCGTGCGCACCAGCCGGGGCGGCGGAGTCAGCGCCGCCTTCGACATGGAAAGCTGGTCCTATTCGGCGGGCATCGGCTTTGGCAATCCCGCGCTCGGCCAGTTCTCGCTGTCGGGCTCCATGTCGGATTCCACCATGCCGGGCCGGCTGATCCCGACGCCCACGGGGCTGGTGGAAGACGGGCTCAGCCAGCGCAATTTGCGCTTTGGCTATTCGCGGCGGCTGGGCACCAGGATCAACGTTTCGGCGGGCGTGTCCTATCTCGACACGCAGCCGAGTTCGGACAGCTCGCTCGTCATCATCGACGGCGTGTTGCAGATCGTCGATCGGCCCGGATTCACGGGCGCGGGCTATGACGTGGCGCTGGATTTCAACCCGACGCCGCGCATGGGCATTTCGCTGACCGCCGGGCGCAACACGGTGGCCAACGGCGTGATCGGCGCGCAATTCACCATCGCCAATTTCTGGGCGGCGCAGGTCGATTACCGGCTGGGTTCGCGCTACACGATCTCCACCGGCATCAGCATGCGCGACAACCAGTATCGCGGTGCCTTCACGTCCGCGTTTGAACCGGCGCGGCGCATTTCCGATGATTTCACCCGCGTGTTTGCCCAGTTCGGTGGCCGTCTGGGCCAGCGCCTGCGCTTTGCGTTCGACGTGACGCACAGCCGCCGCCGCTCCAACCCCTCCTCGCTGAACTTCAATTCGACGGGGGCCGGTCTCACCCTTGGTCTGCAGTTTGGGAAAGGTCGATGATGAACTTGCTTGTCCGCTCCGCCGCTGTCGCGCTGATCGCCGCCGGCGCTGCAACCGCGCAGACGTCCGCCGATTACAAGGGCTACACGCTGGGCCCCGACGATACCGTGCAGGTGATCGTCTATGGCCAGAGCGAGTTCAACGTCACGACGCGGGTGAAGGCCGACGGCACGATCGTCATGCCGCTGATCGGCATCGTGCAGGCGGCCGGCCAGACCAACATCACGCTCGCCAAGCAGATCACCGACAGGCTGGTGTCGGGTGGCTATCTCAAGGAGCCGCTCGTCAACATCGAAGTGGGCGCCTATGTCTCGCGCTCGGTCAATATCGCCGGCAATGTCGGCGCGCCCGGCATCGTGCCGCTGGACCGGCCCTATCACGCCCTCGAAGCACTGCTGAAGGCCGGCTGGGTGCGCGGTGATGGTGCCAACTATGTCTATCTGCGCCGCCAGGGCCAGCCGGAACGCCGGCTGGAGGTGGAGCAGCTGGTGCGCGGGGATGCCAACAACGATCCGCTTCTGATGCCCGGCGACACGCTGTTCGTGCCGCCGGCCGAAACCTTCTTCATCTATGGCCAGATCAACGCGCCGGGCATGAAGGCGATCCTGCCGGGCATGACGATCCGCCAGGCCATCGCGCTGTCGGGCGGCGTTTCGCCATCGGGCAAGGCCGACAAGGTGGGGCTGGTGCGCGGCACAGGCAAGGAAATCGACGCCGATCCGTCCATGAAGGTGCAGAACGGCGATGTGATCATCATCAAGGAACGGCTGTTCTGATCGGGCCTGCTCTGATCGGGAACGGGGATCGTTGTGATGGGTAACGGGAAAGGGGCCAGGGCAACTGGCATGACACGATGAGCATCATTCAGCTTTTGCGTATCCTGATCGCCCGGCGGTGGATCGTGTTCGGATGCATGATCCTGTCGCTGATCGTGGCTGGCGCTGTCGGCAAGATCCTGCCGGCGCGTTTCCCGGCCACCGCGCGTGTGCTGATGGACAATTTCAAGCCCGATCCGGTGACCGGCACCATGATGAATGCGGCGGGCCTGCGGAGCTTCACCCGCACCCAGATCGAGCTGATCAAGGACTATCGCATCGCCGGCGAAGCCGTTGACAAGCTGGGCCTGACCAACAACCCCGATCTTCTGGCGCAGTGGCAGGCGCAAACCGGCGGCTATGGCGATTTCCGGCGCTGGATCGCCGACCGGATCATCGACAGCACGCGCGTCGATCTCGTCGAGAATTCCAACATCATGGCGCTCACCTACGAGGCCAGCAATCCCGAAGTGGCGCGCCGCACGGTCAATGCCCTGCGCGACGCCTACATCGAAAACAGCCTGAAATTCCGCACCGACAGTGCTGGCCGCTCTGCCGAATGGTATCGCGAGCAGGCCAATCGCGCGCTGAAGTCGCTGGAGGCTGCCGAAGCCGCCAAGACCAAGTTCGAGCAGGATAACGGCATCGTGATGACCAGCGCGGGCGAGGCCGAGACGGTGAAGCTGGCCAGCCTGCAGGCGGCGGTGACGGCGGCGCGCAGCAATGAAAGCGTGCAGCAGTTCGAAGCCGTTCGCCAGTCGACCACGTCGGGCGTTGTCGACCAGCTGAAGGTGCAGCTGGCGACGCTCAACGATCAGATCGAGACGGCATCGGAGCGGCTGGGCACCAAGCACCCGACCTATATCGCCATGCTGTCGCGCCGGGAGCAGCTGGAACGCCAGCTGGGCCGCGAACAGGCGGCTGCCCGCCAGGCCGGGGCTGCCCAGCTGGGGGCCACGCGTGGCAGCATCGCGTCCATCGAGGCGGCCTACGAGGCGCAGCGCGCCAAGGTGTTTGCCATGAAGGAGAAGCTCGACAAGCTGAACCAGCTCGTCAGCGAGGTCATGCTGCGCCGCGCGCAATATGAACAGGCCGCCAAGCGCACCGCCGATCTGCAGCTGGAATCCAACGTGGCCGATGCCGGCCTGATCGTGCTGGGCGACGCCACGGTGTCGGGCAAGCCATCCTTCCCGAACTGGCCGCTGATCATCGGCCTCGCGACGGGCGCCGGCCTTGCCCTTGGCATCGTGATGGGTCTGTTCGTCGAACTGGTCAACCGCCGTGTCCGCGGTTCGGAAGACCTCAGCTATGCCGCGCGCGTGCCGGTGTTCGCCGTGATCGCCGAGCGTCGCAAGCCGGAATGGCACCAGTTCGTCAAGCGTATCATCAGCCGCGGCAACGCCAAGCCATCCGGCATGCAGCCGGCGCAGTGAGTAACCAGCCCATGGACAATATCGACACCGACATCGGCACCGACGAGGCCGACCGCGAGGCCGCCGCCACCCAGGTGAGCGGCGTGAGCGATGCCAGCGACCGGTTTGATGCGCCGATCCGCGACGTGCTCACCCGGCTGGGCTATCTGACGCCCGATCAGGTTGCCAATGTGCAGGCGCACGCCACGGAACGCGGGCTGGATTTCGACCAGGCGGCGCTGGAGCTGGGCTTCATCACCACCGAGGATCTCGACCGCGCCCGCGAACAGCTGATCAACAGCCTGGCGCTGCAGAACATCGCGCGCCGGCCGGTGTCGGATGAACTGGTCGTGCTGTCCGATCCCGGATCCGTGCGGGCGGAATCGATCCGCATGCTCCGCACCTCCATCATCGCGCAGCATATCAAGAATGGCCGGCGCGGCCTTGCCGTGGTCGCCACGGCCGACGGCCATGGCTGTTCCTGGGTGGCCGCCAATCTTGCCGTGGCGCTGAGCCAGGTCGGCTTCAAGATCCTGCTGGTCGATGCCAACATGCGGAACCCGCGGCAGGATCAGATCTTTGGCCTTGATCCCAATGCGCCCGGCCTGTCGAGCTTCCTGTCCTTGCAGGTGGCGCGTCCGGAACGCGTGGTGAATGCCAACGTGCTGCCCGGCCTCGCCCTCATCACTGCCGGGCCGCCGACCAGCCGCCCGCAGGAACTGCTGTCGGGCAACCGGTTCCGCGACGGTGTCAACACGCTGCTGCGCGAATATGACCTGGTCATCTTCGACACGCCGGCCGCCAACACCAGCGCGGATGCGCTGAACGTCGGGGCAGGGGCGGCCTATGCGCTGGTGGTCGGTCGTTCCAACCACAGCTTCTACAAGGACATCAACACCCTGACCGATCAGTTGCTGGCAGCGCGCTGCGCTGTCGTCGGCGCGGTGCTCAACGAATTCTGATGCCCGACCCGGCCACTCTTGCGCCCGCTGCGGCCCCGGTTGCCACCGATTGGCGGCGGCTGCTGGTCGCGCACTGGCCGTTGTGGCTGGGCGTGGCGGCGATGGCGGTGCCGACGCTGATCGCGCTGGCGCAAGGCCCGTGGCAAGAGGAATCCGGCGTTCACGGCATCATCGTGCTGGTGACCGGCCTGTGGCTGATCTGGCGCCGTCAGGACGAGATTGCCGCGGCCCGTGCGCCCGGCAACCCGCTGCTCACCGCCGCGGTGCTGGCCATCGCGCTGCCGCTCTACATGGCCGGGCGCGCGTTTGAATTCATCAGCATCGAAGCCGGCGCCCTGCTGATGGCCCTGGTGGCCGTCGCCCATCAATATTGGGGCCTCAAGGTCGTTAAGATGCTGTGGTTTCCGATCGTCTATCTGGGTTTCGTTGTGCCGCTGCCAGGCTGGTTTCTGGATACGATCACGCTGCCGCTGAAGGAATTCGTCTCGGAAATCGTCACCGGCGGGCTGGCAGCCGTGGGCTATCCGGTCGGGCGGCTCGGCGTGACGCTGTATATCGGTTCCTACCAGCTGCTGGTGGAAGATGCCTGCTCGGGCCTGAATTCGCTGATCAGCCTCACCGCGATTGGCCTGTTCTATGTCTATCTGATTCGCGGTTCCAACCCGCTCTATTCGCTGCTCCTGCTGGCGATGGTGATCCCGATCGCCATTGCCGCCAATTGCGTGCGCGTCGCGGCGCTGGTGCTGATCACCTATCATTTCGGCAATGCGATGGCGCAGGGTTATCTCCACAATTTCGCCGGCATGGTCACCTTCGTCTCGGCATTGCTGTTCATCTTTGCGCTGGATTGGGCGCTGACGCCGCTGCGTCGCCGGCTGGAAGGCGAGGCGGCATGAGCGGGATCAGTCGCCGCGACGTGCTGATGGGCGGCGCCCTCTTGAGCGGTGCGGCCGGCGCTGCCGCGCTGGTGCCGCGTGATCGGCTGGTGCTGATGCCCAAGGGGCACGAGCTGGAAAAGCTGGTGCCGCAAACGCTGGGCAGCTGGCGGCACGTGCCAAGCCCCGGCATTGTCATGCCGCGCACCGAAGGCTCGCTGTCGGCCAAACTTTATGGCCAGGTGCTGAGCCGGGTCTATTACTCCGAAACCCGGCTGCCGGTGATCCTGGTGATGGCCTATGGCGCCGTCCAGAACGACCTGCTGCAGCTGCACCGGCCGGAGGTGTGCTACACGGCGGTCGGCTTCGAGGTGTCGGGCACCACGGCGGCGAAACTGCCGCTTCGGTCCGGCGTCGAATTGCCGATCCGCGAGCTGGTGGCGCGATCGGATCGCCGGATCGAAACCATCACCTACTGGACGCGCATCGGCGATGATCTGCCGACCAACGGCACGGAACAGCGTGTGGCCAAGCTGCGCCAGCAGTGGGCCGGCTATGTCGCCGACGGTATCCTGGTGCGGATGAGCTGTGCGGTGCCGCCGGAACCAGGCGTGCGTGACCAGCTGGCGGCGTTTGCGCGCGAACTAGTGAAGGCCGTGCCAGCAGTTGACTTGCCTGCCTTGGTGGGGCGGCCCATCGCCGCCCGAATGGCATGATTGCCGCCGCCCCGCGCGGCTCAGCCTTGATCGAAGGGCTGCAGCACGCGCCAGATGAAGCCCAGCGTGACGACGAACAGCGCCACCGCACCGGCGTGCATCAGCATCTCGCCCGATTTCATCGCTTCATTGCCAATGTAATTGGTGACGGCACAACCAACAGCCGCGACCAGATATTGCCACAGATGGTCGCGAGGTTCGCCCTGGCTGCGTTGCAGAAACAGCACGATCAGCCCGGCAAACGTCATCACCGTCAACCAATCATACGGCGTTTCCATCGCAGCGTCTCCCTTGCCGGCAGTTCTATAGCAAGTCCCGCCGCCGTTGCCATATTATTTACGGTTTCGCGCTATTTTGATCCGTTTCGTCAACGGGGCCCGAGGTCGTGAACAGCCAGAATCCCATCACGCCGGCGCGTCCGGTGGCACCGGCTGCGCCCCTGCGCGCCGGGCCCGGGATTCCGCTGGACGTGGCCATCATCATCGTGCGGCTGCTGGAATTTGCCGCCGTTGGCCTGACCGGCCTGTGGTTGATCAGCGCCGCCCCGAACGAGTTGGGCAGCGAGGAATTCTATACCCGCATCACCCTGATCGCCAGCCTGGCCTTTGCCGTGCTGGCCGAAAGCATGGGCAGTTACGACATCGAGGCGCAATTCTCGCTGCGGCTGGGCTGGCGACGGGTGCTGATGGCATGGGCGGCGGCAGCCATGTTCCTGATCGCCATGGGCTTCCTGCTCAAGGTCTCGCAGGACGTGTCGCGCGCCTGGTCGATCAGCTGGTTCGTCACCGGCGGTGCCGCCCTTTTGGGCACCCGCATCATCACCACCATGTGGGTGCGCCGGCTGAAACAGCGCGGCACCTTCAACGAGCGCGTCGCCATCTTTGGCGCCGGGCCGCAGGGCGTGCGCTTTGCCGAATATGTGCAGTCGCACGACCGGTTGACCATCACGTTGGTTGGCATCTTTGATGATCGCCGACCCGATCGGCTGCCGGATGAAGCCGCCGGGGTGCCGGTGCTGGGCAATCTGACGACCTTGATCGGCATGATCCGCGATGGGCTGATCGATCAGGTCGTCGTCGCGCTGCCGTGGGCGGCTGAACGCCGCCTGCAGGACGTGATGGCGCGGCTGGTGCTGACCCCGGTCAAGGTGCGGCTGGCCCCCGATCTGGTCAGCTTCACCTTTGCCCAGCGGCCGGTGGTGATCCTGGGCGACGTGCCGGTGATGACCCTGTTCGAACGGCCGATTTCGGGCCTGTCGGGCATCGCCAAGGCCCTTGAAGACAAGATCCTGGCCGTGCTGATCCTCATTGCGGCGGCGCCGGTGATGCTGCTGGCGGCCATTGCCATCAAGCTGGATTCGCCCGGCCCCATCCTGTTCCGCCAGCCGCGCGAAGGCTTCAACAACAGCACGTTCCACTGCTTCAAGTTCCGGACGATGTACCACGGCCAGCTGGAGTACAAGAACATCCACCAGGCCAGCCGCGATGATCCGCGCGTGACGCGGGTGGGGCGCTTCCTGCGCCGCTCCAGCATCGATGAGCTGCCGCAACTGTTCAACGTGCTGCTGGGCGACATGTCGCTGGTGGGCCCGCGACCGCACGCGGCATCAACCCGCGCCGGGGGCCGACTGTTTTCCGATGTCGTGCAAAGCTATGCCGCGCGCCACAAGGTGAAACCCGGCATCACCGGCTGGGCACAGGTGTGCGGCTGGCGCGGCGAAACCGACACCGAAGACAAGCTGGTCAAGCGTTTCGAGCACGATCTTTATTATATCGAGAACTGGTCGATCTGGCTCGATCTCTACATCCTGATCCGAACTGTCGGGGCCGTGCTGTTGCCGCGCAACGCCTTCTGACGCCCTGTTACCGGTCGCGACATCGCGGCCCGTCATGAGGTGGCCATCGGGCAGTGCTGACATTATGTCGCACTTGTTCAAAAATTGCCCTTGGCATCTTGGCGCGGACATAATCTTTCTCTAAGCGCGCCTTCATCAAAGTTTCCTGTCTGTTGGCCGGCCTGTGCCGTTTCGACAGCGATGATTGGGCAGAACAACGATGTACGATCCGGCTGCTGCGTCGATTCCCTTGCCGATTCCGGGTGTTAACCCGGTCAGGACCCGCGCGGACTGGGACGCGATGCGCGCCGCCGTGCTCGCCGATCCGGGCGCGTTCCACGGCCGGATCGCCGCGCGCAACCTGCACTGGCTGGTCGACGTGGGGGAACGCAAGGCGTGGCTGAGCCGCACCGAGGACGGCCGCTGGGCCGGCTGGGACGCCGAAACGGCAGCGCCCGTGGGCGCCGATCTGCCGGCCGATTTTGCGCCGTGGACCCGCGCCTTCAACGCCGATGATGCGCCGAACTTCCGCTGGTTCGAAGGCGGCCGCACCAACGCCGCCTTCAACGAACTCGATCGCCATGTGCTGGCGGGGCACGGCGCCGAAACCGCCTTCATCTTCGAAGGCGATCGCTGGGATCTCGCCGCCAACAATGGCCGCGGTGCGCCCGTGGACTGCCTGTCGGTCTCCCGCCGGCAGCTGCTGCTGGAAGCGGCCAAGTGCGCCGTGGCGCTGACGAAGCTGGGTCTGAAGGCCGGCGACCGCATCGCATTGAACATGCCGAACGTGCCGGCGCAGCTGTACTGGACCGAGGGCGCCAAGCGCATCGGCGTCATCTACACGCCGGTGTTCGGCGGCTTTTCCGACAAGACGCTTTCCGACCGTATCCACGACGCCGGTGCGCGCCTCGTCATCACCGCCGATGGTGGCTATCGCAATGCCCAGATCGTGCCGTTCAAGACGGCCTATACCGATCCGGCGCTGGACAATTATGTGCCGGTGGCCGTCGCGCTGCGCCTGCTGGAAGAGCGGCTTGGCGGTGACGATCTTGGCTTGAATGCCGACACGCGCACCGCCATGGCCGGCATCGTCGCGACCGCGCTGAAGGGCGAAGTCACCGTGGAGCGCGGCGACGTCATGCGCGGGCTGGGCCGGGCGCTGGCGGAACTCGGCAAGGAAGGTCAGGTTGATGCGGCGCAATCGGCGCGCATTCGCATCGCCATTGCCGAAGCGCTGGTTTCGACCCCGTCGCGCGTCGATGCGGTGATCGTCGCCAACCACACCCATGTGCCCGACCTGGTGTGGCGCGACCGCGACGTGTGGAGCCATGACCTGACCAACGCCGCGCTGTCCGACATCCTGGCCGCCGCTGGCCTGCCCGATGAAGCTGCTCTGCACGCGCTGGATGACGCGGCGTTCGTGAAGGCGATCTGGGCCGCGTCGAAGCCGCTGCCGGTGGATGCGGAATATCCTCTGTTCTTCATCTACACCTCCGGTTCCACCGGCAAGCCCAAGGGCGTCGTCCATGTCCACGGCGGCTATGCCAGCGGCATCATGGAAACGATGAAGGTCGCCTTTGATGCGCGCCCTGGTGACGTGCTGTTCGTCGTCGCCGATCCGGGCTGGATCACCGGCCAGAGCTACATGATCGCGGCCGCGCTGCTTTCCCGCGTGACGACGGTGCTGGCCGAAGGCTCGCCGGTGTTCCCGCATTCGGGCCGCTTTGCCGCGATGATCGAAAATCACGGCGTCACCATCTTCAAGGCCGGCGTCACCTTCCTCAAGGCGGTGATGACCGATCCGCAAAACCTGAAGGACATCCAGGCCTACGATCTGTCCAAGCTGCGCGTCGCCACCTTCTGCGCCGAGCCCTGCTCCCCGCCGGTGCAGGACTTTGGCATGAAGCACGTGACCAGCCAGTATATCAACAGCTACTGGGCGACCGAACACGGCGGCATCGCCTGGACGCATTTCTATGGCAACGGCGACTTCCCGCTGGCCGCCGACGCCCGCACCTTCCCGCTGCCGTGGATCGTCGGTGACGTGTGGGTGGAAGATGACGCCGGCGACCGCAGCGCCACCGTGCTGCTGAACCGCGACGGCGACGAGGGCGTGACCTGGCGCCGTGCGGCGACGGGCGAGAAGGGCGAGATCATCATCGCCGCGCCCTATCCCTATCTGGCGCGCACCGTGTGGGGTGATGCCGACAATTTCCGCGTCGAAGACGGCGTTGTCGCCAAGGGCTGGGCCGGTGACGCCGGCCGCTGGCGCGATGGTTACTGGGGGCGCTGGCAGGGCGTCTGGGCCTATACGCAGGGCGATTTCGCCGTGCGCGGCGACGATGACGGCTTCTCGCTGCATGGCCGTTCGGATGACGTCATCAACGTCTCCGGCCACCGCATGGGCACCGAGGAGATCGAGGGCGCCATCCTGCGTGACAAGGCGCTGAACCCGGAAAGCCCGGTCGGCAACGTGCTGGTGGTGGGTGCGCCGCATCGCGAGAAGGGGTTGACCCCGATCGCCTTCATCACGCCGGCGCCGGGCCAGATCATCACCCGCGACGACGAGCGCCGGCTGGCCGATCTCGTCCGCAACGAAAAGGGCGTGGTGGCCGTTCCTAGCGACTTCATCACGGTGAGCCAGTTCCCGGAAACGCGCAGCGGCAAATATATGCGCCGCATGGTGCGGGCGCTGGTGGAAGGCACGCCCATCGGCGACGTGACGACGCTGAAGAACCCAGAAAGCCTGGACGAGTTGAAGCGCGTCATCAGCGCGTGGGAGCGCAAGCAGCGCCTGTCGGAAGACCAGGATATCTTCGACCGCTATCGCTATTTCCGCATCCAGTACAACACGGTGGCGCCGGGCAAGAAGGTGGCGACGGTGTTCATCACCAACCCGCCGGTCAACGCGCTGAACGAGCGCGCCATCGACGAGCTGGTGATTGTCGTCGAGCATCTGTCGCGGCGTGACGACGTGGCCGCCGTGGTGTTCACCGGTGACGGCACCGCCAGCTTCGTCGCCGGTGCCGACATTCGCCAGTTCCTCGACGAGATCCACACGCTTGAAGAAGCGCGCGTGCTGCCGGCCAACGCCCAGTTGGCGTTCGGCAAGATCGAGCAGATGGGCAAGCCGTGCGTGGCGGCCATCCAGGGCGTGGCGCTGGGCGGCGGCATGGAATTCGCGCTCGCCTGCCATTACCGCGTTGCGGAAAGCCACGCCCGCTTTGGCCAGCCGGAAATCCGCCTGCGCCTGCTGCCGGGCTATGGCGGCACCCAGCGCCTGCCGCGCTTGCTGACCGACAAGCGGGGGCCGGAAGGGATGCTGGACGCGCTCGACCTGATCCTGGGTGGCCGCAGCGTCGAAGCGGCGGACGCGCTGGAGATGGGCGCCATCGATGCGATTGCCGATGGCAGCAACGATGCGCTCAGCCTCGCCCACGCCGCAGTGCGCGAATATGTGCGGCTGGGCGACACCAGCCATCTGGGCCGCGCCTGGGCCGAACGCCGCAAGGCTGCCAGGACGGCGTGGCAGAGCGAAGGCCATGTCGATCTCGACGCCGCGCTGGCCGATGATTTCGTGCAGCGCATCTTGCGCCAGCTCGATTGGGCCGGCCGCGGCAAGGCCGGCGAACGTGCCATCGACGCGATCCGCACCGGCTGGAAAGAGGGCATGGCCGCCGGTCTCGCCCGCGAAGCCGAACTGTTCGCGCAGGCCGTGGTTGATCCCGATGGCGGCAAGACCGGCATCCGCCTGTTCATGGACAAGAAGGCACCGCCGCTGCCGGTCCGCCGCAATGGCGTTCATATCGAAGCCGAGTTCGAGGCGAAGGCGCAGCGGCTGGAAGCGGCCGGTGACCTGCTGCCGGTCGGCGCGCCCTTTTTCCCCGGCGTGACGCCGATCCCCGGCCATCAATATGGTTTTGGCATCGCGCGCAGCCCCGATACCGGTGCGCCGCAATTCGGCCCGCCCGCCAGCCACGAAAAGCAGCTGATCGTGCCGACGCCGCAGCCGGAGCCGAACGAGGCGCTGGTCTACATGCTCAGCAGCGAAGTGAACTTCAACGATATCTGGGCGCTGACCGGCATTCCCGTCTCCCCGTTCGACAATCACGAGGAGGATGTGCAGCTCACCGGTTCGGGCGGCCTCGCGCTGGTGGCAGCGCTGGGCAGCGAAGTGCGCTCGCAGGGCCGGTTGAAGGTGGGCGATATGGTGGCGGTCTATTCCGGCACCTCCGACCTGCTCTCCCCGCAGGCCGGGCGCGACCCGATGTACGCCGATTTCTCGATCCAGGGTTACGAGACGAAGTCGGGCAGCCACGCCCAGTTCCTCACCGTGCAGGCGCCGCAGCTGCACCCGGTGCCGGGCGATCTGACGCTGGAACAGGCGGGCAGCTACATCCTCAACCTCGGCACCATCTGGCGCTGCCTCTACACCACGCTGGAAATCGTCGGCGGCAAGACCATCTTCATCGAAGGCTCTGCCACCGGCACCGGCCTTGATGCGGTGAAGTCGGCCAAGGCAAGCGGCCTCGCGGTGACCGGCCTCGTCTCCAGCCCGGCCCGAGCCGAGTTCGTGAAGTCGAAGGGCGCGGTTGGCGCGCTCGATCGCACCGATCCGCGCTTCAAGTCGCTGTTCACCACCGTGCCCGATGGCAGCAAGGCCGATTGGGCAGCGTGGGAGCAGGCCGGCGAGGCGCTGGTGGCTGAGTACAAGGCGCTGAACGGCGGCAAGCTGGCGGATTATGCCGTCAGCCATGCCGGCGAAACGGCCTTCCCGCGCTCCTTCCAGCTGCTGGGTGATGGCGGCGTGCTCGCTTTCTATGGCGCGTCGTCGGGCTATCACCTCAGCTTCATGGGCAAGAAGGGCGGTTCAGACCCCGTCACCATGCTGGCGCGTGCCGGTGCGCGTGGCGGCGAGGCGGTGCTGATCTTCTATGGCCCCGGCACGACGCAGCTGGCTGACGAGACCGGCCTCGAGATGATCGAGGCGGCGCGCGGGCTGGGTTGCCGCATCGTTGTCGTCACCAACACCGATGGCCAGCGCGAGTTCATCCTGTCGCTGGGCTTTGAGGACGCGGTGGCGGGCGTTGTGTCGCTTGAGGGCATCAAGCGGCGCGAAGGCGGCAATTTCGAATGGCCCGACACCATGCCGCGCCTGCCGGTGGCGCGCGAGGATATCGAGACGTTCCGCGAGGCCGTGCGCCAGTTCCAGGACAAGACGCTGAAGCCCTTTGGCAACGCCGTTGGCAAGCTGCTGCGCAGCCCGGACAATCCGCGCGGCAACCCCGATATCGTGCTGGAACGCGCCGGCCAGGACACGCTGGGCGTGACCACCGCAATGGTGAAGCCGTTCACCGGCCGCGTCGTCTACTGCGAGGACATGGCCGGCCAGCGCTACAATTTCTATGCGCCGCAGGTGTGGACGCGCCAGCGCCGCATCATCATGCCGATGGCGGAGATCCGCGGTACCCACCTGTGCAACGCCTATGAAGTCACCCGCATGAACGACATGATCGCGGCCGGAATCCTGGACGTGACCGAGCCGACGGTGGTGCCGTGGGAAGGCCTTCCGGAAGCGCACCAGTCGATGTGGGACAACCGCCACACCGGCGCGACCTACATCGTCAATCACGCGCTGCCGGCCATGGGCCTGCGCGGCAAGGAAGAACTTTACGAGGCTTGGGCGTCGCTGGGCGCCAACGAAAAGGGGCAGGGCGAATGAACGCGATGGCCAAGACCAAGGGCGGCGAACCTGTGCCCGCACCGCAGGGCGAACAGCAGGGCCGGCTGGCCGGCAAGGTGGCGCTGATCACCGGCGCCGCCGGCAATCTGGGCGGCAGCATCGTGCGCCGTTACCTGGCCGAAGGCGCGACCGTGGTGATGAGCGGCCGCGATGCGGCGCGCACGCAGGCCGCGCTGGATGCGGCGCTGGCCGATACCGGCGCCGCTGCGGCGCAGGCCAGCATCGTGACGATGGACGGTGCCGACATTGAATCGGTGCGCGCCGGCATCGCCGAAGTCGTTGCCCGCCACGGCCGCATCGACGTGCTGGTCAACAACGCCGGATCGGCTGGCCCCAAGCAGGTGATGGGCGATCTGCCGCTGCTGCGTGACGAGCTGGACGGCACGCCCGACAGCGAGACGGTGGGCGATGCCGCCCGCAACATCATGGTGGTGGCCTGGAACCTCGTCCGCGCCGCTGCGCCTGCGATGGGGGAGGGCGGCAGCATCATCAACGTCTCCACCATCTTCAGCCGCACCGATTATTTCGGCAGAGCCGCCTACACGGTGCCCAAGGCCGCGCTCAACATCCTGTCAAAGGGGCTGGCGCGCGAACTGGGCACGCGCGGCATTCGCGTCAACCAGCTCTATCCCGGCCCGATCGCATCGGAACGCATCCGCACCGTGTTTGCGGCGATGGACAAGTTGAAGGGTGACGAGGCCGGCAGCACCGCCAACCATTTCTTTGACCTGATGGCGCTGGAACGCAGCGTGGATGGCGCGGCCAAGGCCAAGACCTTCCCGACGCCGGCCGACATCGCCAATGCCTGCGTGTTCCTGGGCAGCGACGAGAGCGCGGCCTTTGCCGCCCATGATTTCGAGGTGACCCACGGCATGAACGTGCCGCTGGAATCGCGCACCGAGTTCCTGCACCGGCCCGACATGCGCGCGGTGGATGGCGACGGCCACGGCATCCTGATTTCGGCGGGCAACCAGCTGGACGATGCGATCGCCATTGCCGGCCTGTTCGCGGCGCAGGGCGCCAAGGTGCTGCTGGGCTTCCACGCGCAGGCGGCCCTTGACGATGCGGCCGACAAGCTGCCGGCGGGCGTGAAGGCGGTGCGCTTCCCGCGCCACGATCACCTTGCCATGGATGCCGAACTGGCGCGCTTCACGGCGCACGTGGCAGCGATCAACGGCGCGGTGATCCTTCCGACGCGTGGGCCCGGCTATTTCACCGGCGACCTCGGCCAGGCCAGCGACGCGCACGTCGAACGCTTTGTCGATGACGAGCTGGAAGGCGCGATTGCCGTTGCCCGCACGCTTGATCGTTACTGGCAGCAGGCCCACGATATGCCGGCCGATCCGCGCGTGCTGTTCATCACCAACCCGGATGATGGCGCCGGCAACCAGTGGGCCGACGTGCAGCGTGCCGCCATCGAGGAATTGCTGCGCGTGTGGCGCGATGAAGCCCGCGTGGCGACCGCGCAAGGGAAAGCGCCGCGCGCCCTGTGGGGCAACCAGATCGTGCGTTTCGGCAACACCGAAGCCGAAAACCGCGATTTTGCCGCCGGCCATGCCGCGCGCCTGCTGTTGGGCGGGCGCAAGGTGCACCCGATCAACCTCTACATCCCCGGCAGCATCGTGGCGGCGACGGGCGCGCGCCGCGCACTGGTCGGCACGGCGGAGAACATCACCGGGCTGCACCTGGGCAAGGTGGCGCTGATCACCGGCGGCTCGGCCGGCATCGGCGGTGCGCTGGCGCGCCTGCTGGCGCTGGCCGGGGCCAAGGTGATGATGGTGGCCCGCCGCGAGAGCGAACTTTCGGCGGCGCGCGAACGCATCGTCGGCGAACTGCAGGACATCGGCTTTGCCGGGGTCGAGCGCCGGGTGCGGACGCTGGCCGGCATCGACGTCGCTGACATGGCGTCGTTGAAGCACGCCGTTGACGAGACGGTGCGTGCCTTTGGCCGCATCGATTACCTGATCAACAATGCCGGCGTGTCGGGTGCGGAGGAAATGGCAGTGGACATGGGGGTGGACGCGTTCCGCCACACCCAGTTTGCCAACCTCATCTCCAACTATGCCCTGATGCACATGGTGGTGCCGATGATGCGCCGCCATGGTTCGGGCTATATCCTGAATGTTTCCAGTTACTTCGGTGGGGAAAAGTTCCTCGCCGTGTCCTACCCCAACCGCACCGATTACGCCGTGTCGAAATCCGGCCAGCGCGCGATGGTGGAGACGATGGCGCGCCATCTTGGCCCGGAAATCCAGATCAATGCCATTGCGCCCGGCCCGGTGGACGGGGACCGTCTGGCGGGCCTGGGCGGCAAGCCCGGCCTGTTCGAGCGGCGCGGGCGGCTGATCCTGGAGAACAAGCGCCTGAACGCCGTCCATGCCGCCGTGATCAAGGCGGTACGGGGCGGCGCGCCGGTGGCGCAGGTGCTCATCCGACTGTCGCGCAACGATTCGGTGCAGCTCTCCCACGACAAGTCGAACGCGCAGGCGATCCGCGACCTGGCGCTGGCCTGTGCGCGCGAGGGCGATGAAAGCTGCTGCTGGGATCGTTACATCCTCACCCCGCCGCTGGCCGCCAAGCTGCTGAAGCGGCTGCGTCTGGGTGGCTGGCTGATTGGCACCGACTGGCAGAGCCGTGACGAGAATGACTGGCTGCTGCGGGTGCCGCCGGACGACACGCCGTGGCTGCCGGTGGCGCAGATCGGTCGTGAGGCCGCCAAGGTTCGGGGTGGCGTGCTGAGCCAGCTGCACCTCGGCAAGATGCCGACCGAAACCGAAGTGGCGCAGGCCACCGTGTTCTTCCTGGCCGATCGCGCCGTGTCGGGCGAGACGTTCATGCCGTCGGGCGGCCTCAACGTCGAACGCTCCCACACCGAACGCGAGCTGTTTGGCAGCCCGAAATCGGAACGGCTGGCCCAGATGGGTGGCAAGACCGTGTGGCTGGTGGGTGAGCACCTTGCCGATTACCTGGGCGCGGCGGCGCAGGGCTTCCTCGATTGCGATGTGGCGCGCGTGGTGCTGATCACGGCGAGTGCCGCGGGGGCCGCCGCCATCAAGGGCCATGTGAAGCAGGGTGCCGACCGCATCGAAAACGTGGTGATCGAAGGCGACATCGAAAGCGCCATGGACAGCGCGCTCGCAAAATGGGGCCATCCCACCACCATCGTTTCCACGCCGCTGAAGCCGCTGCCGGACCAGCTGTTCGGGGCGGAGACCGCGCTGGATGGCGACGGCTTTGCCGACGTGGTGGAAACCAACCTGACCCACCATTTCCGCATCGCGCGCAAGGTCAGCTTGTTCGACGATTGCCAGCTGGTGCTGGTCTCGCCCGACGTGCCGATGGGCGAGGGGGCCAATGGCGCCTTTGCGCTGGCCAATTTCGTCAAGACGACGCTGCACGCCTTCACCGCCACGATCGCGGTGGAAAACGAGCGGCTGGTGCACGAAGTTGCGGTGAACCAGATCAACCTCACCCGCCGCGTGCGGTCGGAAGAGCCGCGCAACGCCGGCGAGCACGAAGAGGAGGTGCGCCGCTTTGCCCGCGCCGTGCTGCTGGCCGGCGCGCCTCTGCCCGATGCCGAGGACAGCCGTTATCGCAGCCGCATCTATCGCGGCATGTCGCTGACGGTGTGAGGATCGCGCCGCCCTGGCCCAGCAGCCGGGGCGGTGCCGATCAGGCGGCCAATGCGGCCGCGAGCCGGTTGCGGATGGCGATCAGCGCCCCGCGGTCCACGCCCGCCATTGCCGCAGGAGCAGGGACCGCAGTGGCAACGGGCGGCGGTGGCGGCGGCGCTTCGACCGCCACGCCCTTGCCGGCCAGCGCCAGTTGCGCGCCGCGAATGGTCATGCCGCCATCGTGCAGCAGGCCCTTGATCTGGCGAAGCAGCGCCATGTCAGCCGGCCGGTAATAGCGGCGGCCACCAGCGCGTTTCAGGGGCTGCAGCTGTGGGAAACGCGTTTCCCAGAAGCGCAGCACGTGCGCCTGCACGCCGATTTCATCGGCAGCTTCCGAAATGGTGCGGAACGCGGTGTCGGATTTGTCGGTCACGCTCCGCGCCAGTCCTTACTTGTTGATGGCTTCGCGCAGCAGCTGGCTGGGCCGGAAGGTCAGCACGGTGCGCGGTTCGATCGGCACTTCCACGCCGGTCTTGGGATTGCGGCCGACGCGCAGGCCCTTTTCGCGCAGCACGAAGCTGCCAAAGCTGGAGATCTTGACGTTGCTGCCAGCCACCAGGGCTTCGCTGATCTGATCGAGCACCTGTTCGACCAGTTGCGCTGATTCCGTGCGTGACAGACCGATTTCCCGATGGACGGCGTCGGCCAGATCGGCGCGGGTGACGCTGCCTGCCGTTGCTGCACTCGCCATGGTTTCTTCCCCCCAGTTGCCGCTAGCCCCGCGGCAGTTCGACCCAACGGAGAGACACTTGTCACAAGCGACTCACGTTATTCTACATTTTTACCGAGGCCGTTGTGATTCGCCAGCAATATTGCGACATGCCGACGCAGTGCAGGCAAATGTTACCAGCGAACTGCCGCGGCACCCCAGGTGAAGCCGCCGCCCATTGCTTCCAGCAGCAGCAGATCACCACGCTGGATGCGGCCATCGCGCACCGCAACGTCGAGCGCCAGCGGCACCGAGGCCGCCGATGTGTTGGCATGGCTGTCCACCGTCACCACCACGCGCTCGGGCGCAAGGTTGAGCTTTTTCGCCGTGGCTTCGAGGATGCGGAGATTGGCCTGGTGCGGCACCACCCAGGCGACATCGGCCGGGGTCAGCGAAGCCACCTCAAGAACCTCGCCCATCACGCTGGAAAGATTGGTGACGGCGTGGCGGAAGACTTCCTTGCCCTTCATCCGCAGCTTGCCGGTGGTGCCGGTCGAACCTGGGCCGCCATCGACATGGAGGAGATCATTGTAGCGCCCGTCGCTGTGCAGGCGGCAGGCGAGCACGCCGCGATCGCTGGCAGTGCTGCCGGGCTGGGCCTGTGCCTCCATGACGATGGCACCGGCGCCATCACCGAACAGCACGGCGGTGGTGCGGTCTTCCCAGTCGAGCAGGCGCGAGAAGGTTTCGGCGCCGATCACCAGCGCGCGGTTGTGGGCGCCTGATTGCAGCAACGAATCCGTGACGGTGAGGGCATAGAGGAAGCCGGAGCAGACGGCGGCCACGTCAAACGCAACGCCGTGCAGCATCCCGAGCTTGTGCTGGATGACGGTGGCCACGGCCGGGAAGGTCTGATCCGGTGTCGCGGTGGCGACCACGATCAGATCGATATCGTTCGGCGTCAGCCCGGCAGCGGCCAGCGCGCGGCGGGCGGCTTCGGCACCCAGATCAGAGGTGAACTCGCCAGCGGCGGCGATATGGCGGCGGCGGATGCCGGTGCGTTCCTGGATCCACTCGTCCGACGTGTCGATGCGGGCCGCGAGATCCGCATTGGTCAGCACCTGTTGCGGCAGATAGCTGCCGGTGCCGATGATGACGGAGCGGCGCACGCTCATGCCGCGTCCGGCTCGATGGTGCGGGCAAGCGCCATGTTGATGCCGGCCAGGTCATCGCGGATGCGGCGGCCGACATCGTCGATCACCAGGTCATGGGCAACGCCGATGGCATTGGCGAGGCCGCGGGCATTGGCGCTGCCATGGCTTTTGACCACCAGGCCGTTGAGGCCAAGGAACACCGCGCCGTTGTGGGCATTGGGATCGAGATGGGCGCGCAGCGACTGCAGCGCCCCGCGCGCGATGAAATAGCCAAGCTTGCCCCAGATCGACGAGCGGAAGGCCTGCCCCAGCAGCCCCGTCACCAGCCGGCTGGTGCCTTCGGCGGTCTTCAGCGCGATGTTGCCGGAAAATCCGTCCGTCACCACCACGTCGACATCGCCGGAACCAATCTTGTCGCCTTCGACGAACCCCGTGAACTGCATCGGCAGTTGCGCGCCCTTCAGCACGGTGGCAGCGGCGCGGATCTCGTCAGTCCCCTTCAGCTCTTCCTCGCCGATGTTCAGAAGAGCGACGCGCGGGCGTTCCAGGCCCAGCACGGTGCGCGCAAACGCCGCGCCCATCACGGCGAACTGCACGAGGTTGGTCGCGTCGCATTCGGTGTTGGCGCCCAGATCGAGCATCACCGATTCGGATTTGAGGGTTGGCAGGGCGGCGGCCAGCGCCGGGCGATCGATCCCCGGCATGGTGCGAAGGCCAAACAGCGCCATCGCCATCAGCGCGCCGGTGTTGCCGGCAGACACGGCGGCGTTGGCGTCGCCCGTCTTCACGGCGTCTATCGCCATGCCCATCGATGTCGTCTTTGATCGCCGCAGCGCCTGGCTGGGCTTGTCGTGCATCGTCACCGTATCGGGCGAATGGACAACGCGGGCACGCGCGGCAAGGCGCGGCCACCGCGCCAGTTCGGGCGCGATGACATCCTGTTGGCCGAACAGCAGGAAGTGCAGCCGGGGGTAACGTTCGGCGGCGATATCGGCGGCGGCGATGGCTTCGGCCGCCCCTGCGTCACCGCTCATCACGTCAAGCGCGATGATCGGCCCCCCGTTCATGGCTGTCGTAAATGCCGGGGCTGTCATGGAAACCGGACCAGCCCGACGGGCACCAGGTGTCAGGCTTCGACGGCGACGACTTCGCGGCCGTTGTAGAACCCGCAGGCGCCGCACAGGTTGTGGGGCAGCTTGAGTTCACCGCAGTTCGGGCATTCCTGGAACTGCGTCGCGGTCAGCGCGTGGTGGCTGCGGCGCATGTTGCGGCGGGAAGGCGAGGTCTTGCGCTTGGGAACGGCCATGAGGCACCTGTATCCATCATTCAAAAAAGGCGGTCGTGTGATCTGTCACCCGGTGCGGCATGGCCCGCCATGGCACCGGGCCACGGCAAACGGCCGGGCTGATGCACCGGACTGACAGGGAAGCACGCGGCTATATTCGATTTTCGCCGCCATGCAAGCGTGAATGGCACCGGGGCAGCGCAGGGGGCCACGAAAATGCCTCTCGCATCACCGGCGCGCAATCGGCTAACACACAGGCGTGCTGACTGCCATTGCCATCCAGAATGTCGTGCTGATCGAGGCACTGGCCATCGAATTCGCCCCCGGCCTTGTCGTGCTGACGGGGGAGACGGGGGCGGGCAAGTCGATCCTGCTCGATGCGCTGGGGCTGGTGCTGGGCAACCGGGCCGATGCCGGGCTGGTGCGCGCCGGCACCGATACGGCGCGGGTGGTGGCCGAATTTGCCGTTGGCAGCGATCATCCGGCGCGCGCGCTGCTGGCCGAAAATGACCTTGAGGCCGATGGCCCGATCATCCTGCGCCGCCAGCTGAAGGCCGATGGCGGCAGCCGCGCCTTTGTCAACGATCAGCCGGTGTCGGCGACGCTGCTGCGGGAACTGGGCGGGCTGCTGGTGGAAATCCACGGCCAGCATGACGAGCGGGGCTTGCTCAGTCCCAAGGGCCACCGCGCCTTGCTCGATATCTATGGCGGGCTGTTGCAGCCGGTGGCCGAAACGCGGCGCTGCTGGGAGGCGGCACGGGCGGCACGGGCTGCGGCGGCAACAGCGCGCGAGCGGCTGGAGGCCGACCAGCGCGACCGCGAGTGGCTGGATCACGCGGTGGCGGAACTCGACAGGCTGAACGCCCAGCCCGGCGAGGAGGAGGAACTGGCGCTGGCCCGTGCCGCCATGCAGAAGGGCGCGCGGCTGGCCGATGATCTGGCCACCATTTCCGATCTGATGGGGCAGGGCAGTGCAACGCTGGCGCAGGCGACGCGGCGGCTGGACCGGATTTCGGGCGAGCATCCGCTGCTGACCGCCGCGCTGGAGGCGCTGGACCGCGCGCTGGTGGAAGCGGGCGAGGGCGAAACGCGGCTGGCCGAAGCCGTGGCGGCGCTGGATGCCGATCCGGCGCGGCTGGAAGAGGTTGAAGCCCGGCTGTTCGATCTGCGCGGCATCGCTCGCAAGCACAAGGTGGAGGCCGACGCGCTGCCCCAGCTGGCCGAAACGCTGCGCGCCAGAGCCGCCGCGCTGGTCGCTGGCGAGGAAGGGCTGGTCGCGCTGGATGCGGCCGTGACGGCTGCCGAAGCCGATTATGCCCGGGCGGCAACGGCGTTGACCGCCGCGCGCGCGGCAGCAGCCCAGCGGCTGGACACGGCGGTGGCGGACGAGTTGAAGCCGTTGAAGCTGGATGCCGCGCGCTTTCGCACCCGCATCACGGCGCTGCCGGCCGCGGAGTGGGGGCCGGACGGGCAGGAACGGGTGGAGTTTGAAATCGCCACCAACCCCGGCGCCGATTTCGCGCCGCTGATCAAGATTGCCTCCGGCGGCGAGCTTTCGCGCTTCATCCTGGCGCTGAAGGTGGCGCTGGCCAGCACCGGCAGTGCCGGCACGATGATCTTTGACGAGATTGATCGCGGCGTCGGCGGGGCGGTGGCGTCGGCCATTGGTGATCGGTTGGCGCGACTGTCCGGCGAAGCGCAGGTGCTGGTCGTCACCCACAGCCCGCAGGTGGCGGCGCGCGGCCACAGCCAGTGGCGCATCGAAAAGGCCAATGATGGCGGCACCACCCGCACCAGCCTGGCGTTGCTGGCCACAGAGCAGCGCCAGGAAGAAATCGCCCGCATGCTGTCGGGCGCCGATGTCACCCCCGAAGCGCGCGCACAGGCGCGGCGCCTGTTGGAAGGAGCGTGAAGATGATCCAGCTTGATCGCCGCCAGATGCTCGCCGCCGTGGCTGCGGCCGCCGCCGGCCCGGCGCTGGCCCGCCAGCAGGTTGCGCGCGGGCCGCTGCGCCAGGATGCGGTGCAGGCGCTGATCGAACGTTATGTGGCGCAGGGCAGCGTGCCGGGCGCCGTGGTGGCGCTGGTGGAACCGGGCCGTGCGCGGCCGATGTTCGCTTCCGCCGGGGTGACGGCCTTTGGCGGCAGCCAGAAGGCGACGCCCGACACGCTGTGGCGCATCTATTCGATGTCAAAGCCGATCACCGGCATGGCCGTGATGCAGCGCGTGGCCACCGGAGAGTTGCAGCTTGACCAGCCGATCGCGACGATCCTGCCGGAATTCGGCCAGATGCGCGTGGCGATCGATGCCTCCAGGGGGCTGGAATCGCGCCCTGCCGCGCGGCCGATCACCGTGCGCCACCTGCTCACGCACACGGCGGGCTTTTCCTATGCCATCAATGGCAACGGCCCGCTGGAGAAGGAATACAAGCGCCTTGGCATCCAGCCGGGCAGCGTGCCGGCCTTCCTGCAGCCGGGCGATGGCGCGCTGGCCGATGTGCAGGTGATGGCCGCCGCGCTGGCCGGGTTGCCACTGGCCCATGATCCCGGCACGACATGGAAATATTCGGTCAGCCTCGATGTTGCCGGTGCGCTGCTGGAACGGCTGACGGGCCAGACGCTGGACGAGGTGATCCAGCGGCAACTGCTTGGCCCGCTCGGCATGGCCGATACCGGCTTCTGGGCGAAGGACAAGGCGCGGCTGGCGGCCAATTATCTGTGGACGCCGCCGGGCGGCACCAGGCCGCTCGACAAGCCGATCCCGATTTCGGCGATGGAAAAGGATGGCTTCACCACGCGGCCAACCCTGCTGTCGGGTGGCGGCGGCATGGTGGGTTCGGCGCGCGACTATGCCCGTTTTGCCCAGATGCTGCTGAACGGCGGCGACTATGCCGGCAAGACGATCATGCCGCGCAGCATCGCCCGGCTGGCGATGAGCAACCTGATGCCGCCCGGTGTGTTTTTCGACGGCAGCAACGGCTTTGGCGCTGGTGGCCGCGTGACCCTGTTCGACACGCGCGGGGCCGGGAAGGGGCCGGGCAGCCCGGCCGCCACCTATGGCTGGGGCGGTGCGGCCGGAACCTTGTTCATGGTCGACCAGGTGCGCCAGTTCGCCGTGGTGCTGATGCTGCAGACGATGGGTGACAGCCGGCTGCCGCGCGACACCGATCTGGCCGCCGCGCTGGCCGTGGACGCCGCCGGCCGGTGAGTGGCGACAGCACCGCCCGCCGGGCGGCGCGGCTGGTGCTGGCGCTGGCCTATGTCGCGGTCGGGGTGGTGCACATCAGGAGCCCCAACGGCTTTCTGCCGATCATGCCCGATTGGGTGCCGTTCCCCCGCGACGTGGTGATCTGGACGGGGGTGGCCGAAATCGCCGGTGCCATCGGGTTGCTGATCCCGCGCCTGCGCCGCGCGGCCGCATGGGGGCTGGCCGCCTATGCCGTGTGCGTGTTCCCGGCCAACATCAAGCACGCGGTGGATGGCGTGGTGCTGTCCGGCACGGCGCTGGGCTGGGGCTATCATGGCCCGCGCCTGCTGGCGCAGCCGCTGATCGTCTGGTGGGCCTTGTGGGCTGGCGGCATCACCGACTGGCCGTTCCGACAACACGCCGGGCGCTGAGCTTGGGTGCCGGCTGTCGCGGCGCCACTTTGGGGGGAAGCGCCGCGACCCGGCCGCGCGCCCTAATGGGTGGGAAGGCACGCTGCCGGTGCCGGCTGTCATGGAATATAGTTACAGGAATGTAATATTCAAGCGCAAAGCTGTCGCATCGGCGCGGAATCAGCGCGGTCCGATCCCGTTGGCAATCAGGGCGTGGGCCGCTGCCGCGATGTCCTCCACGCTGCGTTCATCGTCCCAGACGCCGAATTTCAGGCCCAGGAATACGTTCATGCCCATGATCGCCCAGGCCCGCACCTGCCAGTCGCCATCCGAAATCTCGCCGCGCCCGAACGCCTGTTGCAGACTGGCGGCATAGCCTTCGGCCACATCGGCGTAATGACGGCGGTAGGCATCCTCGGCGACGAAGGCGCTTTCATCGATGATGCGATACAGCGCCTTGTGGGTGCGCACGAACGCCAGATAGGCGGCAAGGCCGGCGCGTTCCCCGGCCAGCCGGTCCGGTGCCGCCAGGATATATGGCACCACATGGTCGCGCACCTGTCGGCTCATGTCGGCCACCAGCGCCCGGAACACCGCCTCCTTGCTGCTGAAATAGGTGTAGAAACTGCCGATCGCCACGTCGGCACGCTGGGCGATGCGGGCGATGCTGCCCTCGTGATAGCCGCGTTCGCCAAATTCCTCGGCCGCCGCATCCAGGATCAGGCGCAGCGTGCGCCGCCCGCGTTCCGTGCGCGGGATCTTGGCCTGACCGGCCGCGGGCGCGGCGGCGCGGCCAGAAGATTGTGGCGTCTCGGTCACAGGCACATCTCGATTCCCATCATCGCCCCCGTTCACGCGGGTCTTTGGCGGCTCCACAGTTGAATAGTGGTTCAGGTTTCAGTATTGCATCAACAGGATCAAAACAAGTCAGGCCCGCAGCAAGCCGGCCACAACTGGGGAACCGCACATGATTGATGCCCGCGCCCGTCTCGCTCTCCTCACCACCGCCAGCCTGCTGGCCAGCCTTCCTGCCGCCGCGCAGGCCGTGGCGGAAGACGCCGTGACCAACGATGCCGAAATCGTCGTGTCCGCCCGCCGCCGCGATGAACGCCTGATCGACGTTCCGGTGGCCGTCACTGCCTTCAGCCAGGCCGATCTGCAGAAATACCAGGCGGTTGACCTGTCGGGCCTGCAGGCCGCGGCGCCCAACCTGAACCTTGTGCAGGGCCGTGGTTCGGCGGCCAGCGCCAACATCTTCATTCGCGGCATCGGCCAGCCCGATGCGCTGCAGACCTTCGATCCGGCGGTGGGCGTCTATGTCGACGGCGTCTACCTGTCCCGCATCCAGGGCGCGCTGCTCAACCTGTTCGACGTCGAGCGCATCGAGGTGCTGCGCGGGCCGCAGGGCACGCTCTATGGCAAGAACACCACCGGCGGCGCCATCTCCATCGTCAGCCGCAAGCCCGATCTGGAGACGTTCAAGGCCGCCGGTTCGGCACAATATGGCAGCTACAACCAGGTCGTGCTCAACGGCTACATGTCGGCGCCGCTGGTGGGCGACAAGCTCGCGCTCAGCCTTGCCGGCCAGTGGGACAAGCGGGATGGCCTCGTCACCGATCCGCGCACCGGCCGCGAGTATAATGATCGCAACAGCCTGACGGTGCGTGGCATCCTGCGCGCCAAGCCGACCGAGGCGCTCGAAATCCTCGTCTCCGGCGATTACAACCGCCAGCGCAACGCGCTCACGCTGGGCTATGCCACCGCGCCGCTCATCCAGACCGATTTTGCGCTGGGTGCGCGCACGCTGGTGCCGGCTGCGCCCTATGGTGCCTATGATTTCAAGGCCTCGACCAGCTTCCGCGGCGATGAAGGCCAGCGGCTCGATCATTATGGCCTGAACCTGACCGCCAACTGGGCGCTGACCGACACGATCACGCTCAGCAGCATCACGGCGTGGCGCAAGCTGGACCCGGACCTGTTCATCGATATCGACGCCACCCAGGCAGAGCTGGGCGACGTGTTCGTGGGCATCGACCAGCGCCAGTTCAGCCAGGAACTGCAGCTGAAGTGGTCGGGCGAGCGTTTCTCGGGCGTCGTCGGCCTGTTCTACCTGAACGAGAATATCCGCTCCCACCAGGAAGCCTATGCCGATGATCTGTTCGCCTTCGCCGGCGCGCCGATCAGCTTCACCCGCTTCATCGACGATGTGCAGAACACCAAGAGCTATGCCGCGTTCGGGCAGGCGACCTACAAGTTCACCGATCGCCTGAGCCTGACGGCGGGCCTGCGCTACACCCATGAAGAGCGCAGCTATGACCGGGTGACGACGACCGCATCCAACCTGCCGACGCTGAACAACCTCACCTTCCGCTTCCCCGGCAGCCTGCCGGCGCCGCTGAACCTCGACAACACGGCCGAGTTCGATGCGTGGACGCCCAGCGTGACGCTGGCCTTCAAGCCCGATGACAACAGCCAGATCTATGCCTCGGCCAGCCGCGGCTTCAAATCGGGCGGCTTCAACGGCCGCGCCAATGGCCTGGCGGATCTGACGCAGACGGTGAACGGCGTGTCCAGCATCGTCACCACCTTCCGTCCGGAAACCGTGTGGACCTATGAAGGCGGTGCCAAGGGCAGCTTTGCCGATGGCCGGGTCTATCTGTCGGGCACGGTGTTCTACAGCGATTTCCGCGATTTCCAGGCCCGCGTCGGTGGCGGCTCGGTCGCGGCCTTCCCGGTGCTGAACGCCGGCCGGCTGTCGATCTGGGGCATCGAGCTGGAAGCCACGGTGAAGCCGGTGAAGAACTGGAACATCCGCATGACCGGCGGTTACCTGAACGCACGTTATGACGAGTTCAACGATGGCCGCCGGGCGCCGACCTTCAGCTGCAACCCGACCGGCGCCAAGGTGACGTGCGAACCGGCGTTCGCGCCGCCGCTGACCTTCACCATCGGCAGCGACTATCGCATCCCGGTGGGCGATGGCGCCGGCATCACCTTTGGTGGGGACGCGCGCTTCGTCGACAAGCATTTCCTGAGCGTCGACAACCGTGCCGGCCTCGTCGAGCCGGGTTACTGGCTGGCCAATGCCTATGTGCGGTTCGATGCCGAAGGCGGCCGCTGGTATCTCCAGGGCGGGGTGAAGAACCTGACCGATCGCCGCTATCGCACCGACGGGCAGGAATTCAGCTCGGTCGGCAACATCCAGACGGTGTATTTCGGCGATCCGCGCACGTGGAGCGCGATGGTGGGTTTCCGCTTTTAATCGCAGCCGGGCGAGCGCGCGAGCCGCGCGCCGACTCCGGCAAGATCGGACAGCGAGCGAAAAGGGCGGGGCCACACCCCGCCCTTTTTGATTCGTCTGACCCCGGATCGCGTCCGGGGCAGGCTTGCGGCTTTGCCGCGCCGGGCTGTGCTTTGCGCCTCTCGCTTCGCGCTGCTACTCGTCTGCCCATGACTGCGCCGCTGCCCTTGACCGAAACCGAAGCCGCCGCCGAACTGGCGCGCTTGGCCGAGACCATCGCCCACCACAGCGAGGCCTATTATGGCCATGACGCGCCGCGCATTTCGGATGCGGACTATGATGCGCTGGTGCAGCGCAATGCGGCGATCGAAGCGGCATTCCCGCACCTTGTCCGCAGCGATTCCCCCAGTTTTCGGGTGGGATCCAAGCCCGCTGCCGGCTTTGCCAAGATCACTCACAGCAAGCCGATGCTCAGCCTCGACAATGTGTTCAGCGATGACGAGGCGCGCGAATTCGTGGCGCGCGTGCGGCGGTTCCTGGGGCTGGCGGCGGACGCCGATGTGCGGCTGCGCGCCGAGGCCAAGATCGACGGGCTGAGCTGCGCGCTGCGCTTTGAAAATGGCCGGCTGGTGCATGGCGCGACGCGCGGCGACGGCGCGGTGGGGGAGGAGGTGACGGCCAACCTCGCCAACGTCACCGGCCTCAGCCATCGCCTGCCGCCCGGCGCACCCAGCGTCGCCGAAGTGCGCGGCGAGGTTTACATGACCAAGGCCGGTTTTGCCGCGCTCAACGAACGGCAGGCGCAGGCCGGCGGCAAGATCTTTGCCAATCCGCGCAATGCCGCCGCCGGTTCGCTGCGCCAGCTCGATGCCAAGATCACGGCCAGCCGCCCGCTCGCCTTCCTTGTCCACGGCTGGGGCGAGATGAGCGCGGTGCCGGGCGTCACGCAGAGCGAGGTGACCGAGGCCATCAGGGACTGGGGTTTCGATATCGGCGACCTCGCGCTCGGCAACGCCACGATTGATGACTGCCTGGCCTTCACCGCCGATCTCCAGCGCCGCCGGGCCGATCTGCCCTTCGATATCGATGGCGTCGTCTACAAGGTCGAGCGGCTCGACTGGCAGGAGCGGCTGGGGCAGGTGGCGCGATCCCCGCGCTGGGCGACGGCGCACAAGTTCCCGGCCGAGCGCGCCGAAACCACGCTGGAGGCGATCGACATCCAGGTTGGCCGCACCGGCGCGCTGACCCCGGTGGCGCGGCTGGCGCCGGTGACGGTGGGCGGCGTTGTCGTCACCAATGCGACGCTGCACAACGAGGACGAGATTGCCCGGCTCGACGTGCGTCCCGGCGATCGGGTGCAGGTGCAGCGCGCCGGCGACGTGATCCCGCAGGTGCTGGGAGTCGTGCCATCTGACGCACCGCGGAGCCCGCCCTTTGTGTTTCCGGATCACTGCCCGGCCTGCGGATCGACGGCGGTGCGCGAAGAGGGCGAGGCGGTGCGCCGCTGCACCGGCGGGCTGACTTGCCCGGCGCAGCGCCATGAGCGGTTGCGGCACTTCGTGTCGCGCAACGCCTTTGACATCGAAGGGTTGGGCACGGAGCGGCTGGAGCTGTTTGCCGGCGAAGGCCTGATCAGCGGGCCGGGCGACATCTTCCGCCTTCACAGCCGCCGCGAGACGCTGCTGGCGCTGCCGGGCTTCAAGGAAAAATCGGTCGACAAGCTGATCGCCGCCATCAACGAGCGGCGCACTGTCGGCCTTGATCGCTTCCTGTTCGCGCTGGGGATCCGCCATGTCGGGGAGGTGACGGCGCGCGATCTCGCTCGCGCCTTCCGGTCGGCCAAGGCCGTCGAGGTTGCGGCGCTGGCGGAGGATGCCGTCACCCGGCTGAGCGCGGTGAACGGCATTGGCGCGGTGGTGGCCGAGGCGCTGATCGATTTCTTTGCCGAGCCGCACAACCGCGACACGCTGGCCGACCTGCTGGCCGAAGTGACGCCGCAGCCGTTGCCGGAAATCAAGCAGACCGGCTTGTCGGGCAAGACCATCGTGTTCACCGGCAGCCTGGAGAAATTCACCCGCGAGGAGGCCGAGAACCAGGCCGAGTTGCTGGGTGCCAAGACATCCGGCAGCGTCTCGGCCAAAACCAGCCTGCTGGTGGCGGGGCCGGGGGCGGGATCGAAGCTGGCCAAGGCGCAGGCGCTGGGCGTGCCCGTGGTGGACGAGGATGGCTGGCTGGCGCTGGTGGCGGACGCACAAGCCGATACATGACGTGCCGTTCGTGGTAGACTGACGCTGCTGTCGTCGAGTCTGCGCCGCCAGTGCTGTCGGCAGCCGGGGGATTGCCCCCGCCACGATAGGAGCGTTGCCATGAAGACCGTGCCCGAGGGGACCAGGTCGGCGACCGAGGCGATGACGCCCGACCCCCGCACCGTGACCCGTCACCATCATCCCGCGTTTCACGTCGAACTGACCCCGGTTGCCGTTGATGCTCGCCCGTTCCACGCGGTGCATGGCATCCCCGGTGCCGCCGTTCCGGCTGCCTTGCCGAGCCATTGGGACGCCGAACCGGGCGATGCCGGCACGGGCGGTGAAACTGAGTCCTGATTAGATGTAACCCATGCATCAAATGCATGGCTGTTGGCGATATTGCTGCACTGCACAAGCGGATGTGACAGGCTTATTACAGCTCCTGTCAGCCGGGAATGGTCCCGCTGACCAAGAACAGGAGCGAACCCATGAAGGTCGTCACCACCGAATTCGAACCGCAGATCCGCGCCCTCCCGGCCAGCGACGTCACCGCCCCGGTGCGCCGCCTGCCGATCCGCAAGCGTCGCATCATGCTGACCCCGGCTGTGGTCGAAGCCCGCCTGTTCCACGCGCTCTAAGGCGCGTTGGACAGAGGGAACCCTTTACAAAACTTCACCCTTTGCGGCTGAGCACCAGGCAGGGCCATTCGGCCTTGCGATCAACAGCTCCCACCGGCACCAACCCGTGCCGGCGATAGGCGTTGGCCACGGCGCGTTGCTGTGACGCGAGAAGCCCCGCCATCACCAGCACCCCGCCGGGCGCGATCACCGCTGAAAGATCCCGTGCGAGCGCGATCAGCGGCGGCGCCAGGATGTTGGCCAGCACCAGATCATAAGGCGCGCGATTGTTCAGCGCCGGCGCTGCCAGTCCCGGCGCAACCGCCAGTGCCATGCGCCCGGCGCATGCGCCCGATGGAAATCTGTTCAGAGCCAGGTTTTCCGCCGTCACGTCGATGGCGATCGGATCGATATCGCTGGCAATGCAGCGCGCGTTGCGATGCTGCCTGAGCGCCGCCATCGCCAGCACGCCAGTGCCGGTGCCGATATCGGCGATGTTACGGAAATTGCGAAACTTTCCCAGCCGCGTGATGGCGCGCAGGCAGCCATGGGTGGTCGCGTGCTGCCCGGTGCCGAACGCCAGTCCCGCCTCGATCTGCAAAGGCCAGTCACCGGGACGCACCGCATCGGCATGATCGGCGGTGTGGACGAGGAAACGCCCGGCCCGCACCGGCTTCAAATCGCGCTGGGACAGCGTCGTCCAGTCCTGTTCCTCAAGCTCCGCGACGGCAACGCCGCTGGCCGACGGGAACAGCGCCACGATCTTCGCCACGACGGCGTCATCGGGTTGAGCGGCGAAATAGGCGGTCAGCACCCAGTCATCGGGTTTGGCCGGGTCAGGCTCCTCGACATTCAGCGTCGGCGGCTCGTCCATCAGCTCGAACAGGTCGGGCAGCGTCTCTGCCTCGGCGCGGTTGACCGCGAAACTCAGCGTCCAGCTCACAGGGCCCGCACCTCGCCATCGGCCCAGACATGGCTGCTCGCCGGCACCTGGCCATCGTGCAGCGCCGCAACCGTGATCCAGCCATCGGCCCGCAACTGCGCGCCAATGTCGGCCGGTGTGCCAACCGGCAGCAACACCCGAACCCGCGTCTCCGCGCCCAGGCCCAGGTCTACCAGCCCATCGACGTACAGCGAGAAGCCCATGGCCGCTTCGGCGCTGCCATCGGCGTGGGAAACGACATAGGCGCCGCCGCGGCCAACCTCGGCCATCAGTCCCGCACCAAACAAGGAAAAGCCCAGCCACGTCTGATATTCAAAGCCGTGCCGTTCGGTGGGATCGAGCGTGACGGTCACATCAAGTCCGGCAGCCAGCGCCGCGATGGCATCCAGCCGGGCGAGGACGGTATCGGGCAGATCCAGCTGCTTCAAGGCAGCCAGCGCCATGGTGGCGGGCCCGGCGGCGGCGATCAGCGGCACGAACGCATCGGCACCGGCCGCGCGCAAGGCGCCGACATCCTTGCCATCCAGCCAGGCCTGCACCTCGGCCAGCGAGGCGGTGCCCAAGGGCCAGCCAGCAGAGGCCAGATCGGCGACCAACGTGGGCATGGTCAGGTCAACCGAAAGCCCGGTCAGGCCAGCGGCGGTCAGCGCTTCCACGGCAACGGCCAGCACTTCGGCGGCAGCGGCCGGGCTGTCGCTGCCGATCAGCTCCGCCCCGGCCTGCGTGCGCTCACGTTCCGGCGACAGCTGGTCACCGCGCACGCGCAGCACCGGGCCGGCATACATCAGCCGCAGCGGTCGCGGCTGGCTGGCAAGGCGGGTGACGGCAATGCGGCCCACCTGGCCGGTGATGTCGGAGCGCAGGGCCAGCGTCATCTGGCTGACCGGATCGGTGAAGCGAAGGCGTTCGCGGCTGCTGCCGCCCGCCAGGCTCGCCTCATATTCCACCAGCGGCGGCGCAACCCGTTCATAGCCATGGGCCGCACACACATCGGTGAGCGTGCGAACCAGGCTGGCCAGCGCCTGCGCCTGCGGCGGCAGGCGGTCGCGCAGGCCTTCGGGAAGGAGGCCGAATGTCGTCATGCCTCGCCGGTTAGCCGGTTGGGGAGGGGGGAGCAAGGCCTGCTCCCCCCTTGGCCTCAGACGAAGCGCAGCGTCTGCGCCACCTTCACGCCCGGCAGGGCGCGGATGGTGGAGAGCAGGGCTTCGGGGATGGTGTTGTCGACCGACAGCAGCAGCACGGCCTCGCCTCCCGCGTCGCGGCGGCCAAGGTGGAAGGTGCCGATGTTGACACTCTCGCCGCCCAGCGTCGAACCCAGCCGGCCGATGAAGCCCGGCTTGTCCTCGTTGACGATGTAGAGCATGTCGCCGGCGAGATCGGCTTCCACGGTGATGCCGAAGATCTCCGTGAGGCGCGGCTTGCCATTGCCGAACAGGGTGCCGGCCACCGTGCGCGGGCCGCTGGCGGTGGTGACGGTGACGCGCAGCAGCGTGTGATAATCGGTCTCGCGGTCGTGGCGCACTTCGGCAATGTCGATCTCGCGCTCGCGCGCCAGATAGGGCGCGTTGACCATGTTCACCGTGTCCGAATGCGTCCGCATCAGGCCGGCCAGAACAGCCGCCGTGATCGGCTTGAGGTTGAGCTGGGCGGCGGCGCCTTCCACCTCGACACGCACCGACTTGATGCCTTCGTTGTCGAGCTGGCCGACCAGGCTGCCGAGGCGTTCGGCGAGGGCCATGTAGGGCTTGAGGCGCGGGGCTTCCTCGGCCGAAAGCGACGGCATGTTGAGCGCGTTGGTGACGCCGCCGGTGAGCAGGAAGTCCGACAATTGCTCGGCGACCTGGATGGCGACATTGACCTGGGCTTCGTCGGTGGAGGCGCCAAGGTGCGGCGTCGAGACGAAGTTCGCTGTCCCGAACAGCGGCGACGCCTTGGCCGGCTCTTCGGCAAACACGTCCAGCGCGGCGCCGGCGATGTGGCCGCTGTCGAGCAATTCCTTCAGCGCGACTTCATCGATCAGCCCGCCGCGGGCGCAGTTGACGATGCGGATGCCGGTCTTGGTCTTCAGCAGATTTTCGCGGCTGAGGATGTTGCGCGTGCTGTCGGTCAGCGGCGTGTGCAGGCTGATGAAGTCGGCATTGGCCAGCAGTTCATCCAGCGTCACCTTGGTGATGCCGATATGTTCGGCGCGTTCGGGGGTGAGGAAGGGATCATAGGCGATCACCTTCATCTTCAGGCCCAGCGCGCGATCGGCGACGATGCTGCCGATGTTGCCGGCGCCGATCAGGCCCAGCGTCTTGGCTGTCACCTCGACGCCCATGAAGCGGTTCTTCTCCCACTTGCCGGCCTGGGTGGAGGCATCGGCTTCCGGGATCTGGCGGGCCAGCGCGAACATCAGCGCGATGGCGTGTTCGGCGGTGGTGATCGAATTGCCGAACGGCGTGTTCATCACGACGACGCCCTGCGCCGACGCCGCCGGGATATCGACATTGTCGACGCCGATGCCGGCGCGGCCGACGACCTTGAGGTTAGTGGCGGCGGCCAGCACGTCCTTGGTGACTTTCGTCGAGGAGCGGATGGCGAGGCCGTCATACTGGCCGATGATCTTGATCAGCTCGTCCTTCGTCAGGCCGGTGATTTCATCGACATGAATGCCGCGCGCCCGGAAGATTTCGGCGGCCTTGGGGGACATCTGGTCGGAAATGAGGACTTTGGGCATGGGATTTCCCTTTTCTAGGCTCCCCTCCCGCTTGCGGGAGGGGCTGGTGGTGGGAATTGGTCATGCGGGACAGATCGCGCGGGTGGGACACGCCCACCCCCGACCCCTCCCGCGAGCGGGAGGGCTGGTTACTTGGTGACTTCGGCGTAGGCCCAGTCGAGCCAGTGGGTCAGCGCGACGATGTCGGCGGTGTCGACGGTGGCGCCGCACCAGATGCGCAGGCCCGCCGGGGCATCGCGATAGGCGCCGATGTCATAGGCAGCCTTCTCCTTCTCGAGGAGCGAGACAATGGCCTTGACCTGATCTTCGGACAGGCCGGGCAGCACGAGGCAGACCGACGTGTTGGAGCGCGACGCGGCGTCCTTGGCCAGATGCTCGACCCACGGACGGCCCTGCACCCAGGCATCGAGCGCGGCGGCGTTGGCGTTGGCACGCGCCTTCAGCGCATCGAGCCCGCCCAGGCTGTCGGCCCATTCCAGCGCGTCGATATAGTCCTCGACCGCCAGCATCGAAGGCGTGTTGATCGTCTCGCCAACGAAGATGCCTTCGGTCAGCTTGCCCTTGGATACGAGGCGGAAGATCTTGGGCAGCGGCCAGGCCGGGGTGTAGCTTTCCAGCCGTTCGACGGCGCGCGGGCCGAGGATGAGGACGCCGTGGCCGCCTTCGCCGCCCAGCACCTTCTGCCACGAATAGGTCAGCACATCGACCTTGGCCCAATCGACATCCTGCGCGAACACGGCGGACGTGGCGTCGGCGAAGGTCAGGCCTTCACGGGTGTCGGGGATCCAGTCGTAATCGGGGATGCGGACGCCCGATGTGGTGCCGTTGGCGGTGAACAGCACGTCGTTCGTGAAGTCCATAGACGCCAGATCCGGCAGTTCGCCGTAGGGCGCGGTGATCACGGTCGGGTTCAGTTTCAGCTGCTTGGCGGCATCCGTCACCCAGCCTTCGCCAAAGCTTTCCCAGGCCAGCGCGGTGACGGGGCGGGCGCCCAGCATCGTCCACATCGCCATTTCATAGGCGCCGGTGTCGCTGGCTGGCACGATGCCGATGCGGTGCGTGTCGGGCACGCCCAGCAGCTTGCGCGTCAGGTCGATGGCGTGCTTCAACCGCGTCTTGCCGATCTTGGACCGGTGCGAGCGGCCAAGGCTGGCGATGCTGAGGCTGGCGGGGTCCCAACCGGGGCGCTTGGCGCAAGGCCCGGACGAGAAATAGGGGCGCGCAGGCGTTGTTTGCGGGCGCGTCGTCGCGCCGGCGGCAGGCTTGTCAGTCATGTTCTCTCCTTACAGAGAGCGCGCGCCGCGTTGGGACGGCGTGGCCCGCCGCCGGGGATAGGGCTTTGGCCAGCGCGGTCAAGCGGTTTCGTTTTTACCGTGGGCCCAAGGCCCCGCCATCAGGCCAGCGACTCGACGATGGCGCGGCCCAGCGGTACGAACTGGCGGTTGCGTTCCGCCAGTTCGGATTTGGCCGCGAACAGATAGGCCGCCACCCAGATCGGCTTGCGGCCGGGCGGCGTTATCACCGAAACGATGTTGCGCGCGCGCCAGGAACCGGCGCCGGTCTTGTTGGCTTCGGCCCAGCCCGGCGGCAGCGCGGCGCGGATCATGGTATTGGCAGTCTGGCTGGCCTGCATCCACGCCCACAACTGCGCGCGAGCGGGGGCGGAGAGGGCGCCGCCTGTCACCAGCGCCCACGACGTGGCGAGCATGGCGGCGGGCGTGGTGGTGTCGCGCGGGTCGCCGGGAGTCTCGTTGTTCAATTCCGGCTCGACGCGGTCGAGGCGGGTGACCGCATCGCCAAGCCCGCGCAGCCATGTCGTCAGCGCCGCCGGCCCGCCGATGCGGGCAAGGCCGATGTTGGCAGCGGGATTGTCCGACAGCACGCACATGGCCTCGGCCAGTTCCAGCAGACTGGCGGTGTCGCCGACACGCTTTTCGCTGAACGGCGCGTTGGCCAGCATGTCCTCACGGCGGACGGGCAGGCGATCGTTCAGCCGCCATTCCCCCTGATCCGCACCTTGCAGCAAGCGGGCGGCCAGCAGCAGCTTGAAGGTGGAGCAGAGCGGGAAACGCTCCCCGGCGCGATGTTGGAAGCGGGCGCCATCGTGGGTGTCGAGCAGGGCGACGCCGATGCGGCCGCCAGCATCGCGCTCGATCCCGGTGATGGCGCGGCGCAGCGGGGCAAAGCGATCCGGGCTGGCAGCCGCGATCAGGGGCAGGCCGGCGATCAGGGTGCGGCGGTCGATCATGCGAGGCTCCGTTGCGCGAGACGGCGGGCGTGCCACCACGCCCAGGCGGCGACAAACACGCCGGCCATGATAAGAAGCGAGGGGCGTCCGGTGGCGGTATCGGTCCAGAAACTGTGCACCGCCCACAGGGTGACGGCCAGGCCGAGCAGCGGCAGGGCAGGGTGGGCCGGTGCCAGCCACGGGGCAGGGCGGCGATGGCGGCGGGCGACGATCAGCGCCAGCGCGATCAGCAGATAATCAGCGACATTGCCGCTGGTGAGGATCAGCAGCCAGCGTTCGCCAAGTCCGATGGCGGCAGCCGCCGCGATGGTGACCAGCAGGGTGCCCCCCCACGGGGCCCGCGTGCGTTGTGACACGCGCCTTGCCAGCGCGCCGATCGTGCCGGGCAGCACGCCATCGCGTCCCATGCCGTACACCATCCGAGAAAAGGCCATGATCGTGGCCACCATGGCGTTGAAGACGGCCGCGATCACCCCGGCAGAGACTGCCTGCGCCACGGCCGGGCTGGCCCGGCGATCCAGCAGTGCCGCAATGGGCGCGGGCGCGGCCAGCAGATCGGGCGCGGCGGCCAGGGCTGGCACCAGCACCAGCATGGGCGTTGCAATCGTGATGGCCGAAAGCCCCCCGGCCCGCACCACCACCGGCCCGAGCGCGTCGCGACCGCCGGCCATCTCCTCGACGAAATACAGGGCATAGACCGCGCCGCCACACCAGAACAGGCCGCCCAGCACGGCGAGGCCAAAGCCGGCGCGATCGGCGGTGGCCGGTGCCAGCAGGCTGGCCAGCGGCACAGCCGGTGCCGTGGCCGCCACGCCGACGAGAATGGCCAGCGCCAGCAACTCCACGCCCAGAAACAGGCCGGTGACGAACGCCGACGTGCGGATGTTGAGCATCGCCACCGCCGCCGCCAGCACCAACCCTGCCGGGGCAACCGGCAGCGCTGGCAGGCCTGGCACGAGAAATTCGAAATACGCCGACAGGCCCAGCGCCGAGAAGGCGATCAGCGGCATGGCGGTGATCAACGTCATGAACATATAGGCATGGGCCACGCCCGGCCCGAGCAGGGCCGACAGGCCGGGGTAGACACCGCCTGCCCCGGCATGACGGGCACCAAGTTCGGCGTAGAGCAGGGCCAGGACGGCTGCGAGCACGCCGCCCAGCAGGAAGGCCAGTGCGGCCCCGGTTCCCGCCAGGTGCAGCACCGCTGATCCGCCGACAAAGACGCTGAGCACCGGGGAGACGGCCGACAGCACCAGCAGCAGCACGCCACCCGGTGCCAGGCCACGTTCCAGATCGCCTTGCAAGCCTGTTGATCCTCCCCGACCCGAGAGGTGCATCGCAGCCGGCCTGTCGTCAATGCGTATGGCGGCGCGGGGGGTGACAATGACCGTGCGATGCCGTATCGCACCCGGCCGTTTTGCAAAGAGTATATGCACCGATGATGACCCCGCCGACCCCTGCGGTTCCCGAACGCATCTTTCCGACGGCCGAAGAAGACGCCCGCATCGGCAACCGGCCGACGGCGGTGCCGCAGACCGAACATCCCGCCTACCGCCTGGCCTTTCAGGACCCCGATTTCCTGCTGCGCGAAGATCTGCGCCCGGTGCGGTTCCAGCTGGAGCTGATGAAGCCGGAAGTGTTGCTGGCCGAAGCCGGCATCACCTCGACCTTTGTCTTTTATGGCTCGGCGCGCATCCCGTCGCCGGAAGAGGCCTCCGCGGTGCTGGCGGCAGCGACAACGCCCGAACAGAAACTGGTGGCGCAGCGGCTGGCCGACAAGGCGCATTATTACGACGTCGCCCGCCAGCTGGCGGTGACTGTTTCCACCTTCTGCAAGGATGACGAGCGCTGCTTCACCGTCTGTTCGGGCGGCGGCCCTTCGATCATGGAGGCCGCCAACCGCGGTGCCTGGGAAGTGGGCGCGCCGTCACTGGGCATGAACATCGTGCTGCCGCACGAACAGGTGCCCAACCCCTATGTGACGCCAGGCCTGTCGTTCCAGTTCCACTATTTCGCGCTCAGGAAGATGCATTTCCTGATGCGCGCCAAGGCGGTGGCGGTGTTCCCCGGCGGCTTTGGCACGTTCGATGAACTGTTCGAACTGTTGACCCTGGTGCAGACCGGCAAGGTCGCGCCGCTGCCGATCCTGATCTATGGCCGCGATTTCTGGAACCGCGTGGTGAACTTCGAAGCGCTGGCCGAAGAGGGCGTGATCGCGCGCAGCGATCTGGATCTGCTGCACTTCGTGGAGACGGCCGAAGAAGGCTGGGCGATCGTCAAGGCGCATTACGGCCTGTAACGACTCCCTTCCACACACAAAAAAGGGGCGTTGGCCGATATGGCCACCGCCCCTTTTTCGTATCAGCAGCGCTTACTTGGCAGCAGCATCCGCCGGTGCAGCGGCAGCTGCATCAGCCGGGGCGGCTTCGGCAGCCGGAGCAGCCTCTTCCGCCGGGGCGGCGGGCAGCGGCAGCGGACTGGCGCTCTGGGTGTTGAGCCAGGCGATCACGGCGGCGCGATCTTCCGGCTTGGCGATGCCGGCAAAGCTCATCTTGTTGCCGGGGGCATAGGCCTTGGGGCTCTTCAGCCAGGCCCACATTTCGTCCCAGCTCCAGGCCTTGCCCGCCATGCCCTTCAGCGCATCGGAATAAGCAAAGCCGGCGTGGCTGGCGATCGGGCGACCGATGACGCCATGCAGGGCCGGGCCGGTGCCGTTGGCGCCACCCGGGGCGGCGTTGTGGCAGGCAGCGCACTTCTTGAACACTGCCTCGCCCTTGGCGACGTCGGCAGAGGCCAGATAGAAGGCTGCCGGCTTTTCCGCGTCGGCAGCAGCAGCGCCTTCGGCCGGGGCCTCTTCGGCGCCGGCGATTTCATAGCCCGGCTTTTCCGGGGCATGGCGCGCGAACATCATGTCGCTGGCGATGGACACGCCCAGCACGGCCACCAGGCCGGCCAGCAGGCCACCAAAGATCTTGTTCCACTCGAAACTGTCCACGTCGAAGCTCCAACGATGGCGCCGGGTCGACATCGGGCGGGCTTGCCCATCAGCGCCTTTTAACGCGCCAGCGATAGGCGCTTGCGCCGCCCCTCGCAAGCATTTGCTTGTTGCACCGCACTATCTTAAGCCAGAGGCATGACGAGCAATTACCCTCCGCTGGCCCAGGCGCTGGTCGATCGCATGGCCGAAGCTGCCGCTGCCGAACCGTTGCGCGCCGTGGCGTTTCAGGGGGCACCGGGTGCCTATAGCCACCAGGCTGTGCGCGAGGCCTTCCCGGATCGCCTGCCGCTGCCGTGCGCGGGGTTTGAAGACGCGATCGAGGCGGTGCAATCGGGCCGCGCCGGGGTGGCGATGATCCCCATCGAGAACAGCCTGCATGGCCGCGTCGCCGATATCCACTTCCTGCTGCCCGAATCCGGCCTGTCGATCGTGGGCGAGCATTTCGTGCGCGTGCGCCATTGCCTGCTCGGGCTGGGTGACAAATCGGCCCTGCGCGAGGTGAAGAGCCACCCGCAGGCGCTGGGCCAGGTGCGCCATTATCTGCGCGCATCGGGTATCGCACCGGTGCAATTCTTCGACACCGCTGCCGCTGCCGCCGCGGTTGCCGGCGAAGGCGATGCCAGCATCGGTGCCATCGCCAGCCGGCTGGCCGGGGAACTATACGGGCTGTCGGTGCTGGCCGAGGGCGTGGAGGACGCCGATCACAACACGACGCGCTTTGTCGTGCTGTCGCGGGAATCCGTGGCCGTGCCGGCAGGCGTGCCGGCGATGACCAGTTTCAATTTCGAGGTGCGTTCGGTGCCAGCGGCCCTGTTCAAGGCGCTGGGCGGTTTTGCCACCAACGGCGTCAACATGACCAAGCTGGAAAGCTACTTGCGCGACGGCAAGTTTTCGCAGGCCGAATTCTATGCCGAGATCGAGGGGGCGCCAACCGAGGCGCCTGTGCAGCGCGCCATGGAGGAACTCGCCTTCTTCACCAACTGGGTGACAGTGATCGGGACGTATCCCCGCGCGCGGGACCGCGCGGAATAGACGAGGCGCGCGGGATCGCGCGGAATGATCAGGCCGGCGCGCGCAGCAGACGCACCAGCGCCTTGCCGAAACGCCGCTCGACGATCACCTCCCACTCGCTGGCCAGCGGGTCGGTGACGGCAGTTTCCAGGCTGATGATGGCGCCCGGCGCAATCCAGCCCTGCGCGTGAAGGTGGCCCAGCGCCGGATCGACAAGACCCTGACCGTAAGGGGGATCGAGAAAGACGAGGTGGTGGGCCCGTGGGGCCGGGCCAAGGCTGGTGACCGGGCTCTGACGCACGTCGCCGGCCGCGCCCAGCGTGGCCAGGTTGGCGCGAATGGCCTTCACCGCCGCGCCATCACTGTCGATGAAACAGGCACTGCCGGCACCGCGAGACAACGCTTCCAGCCCCAGCGCACCCGTACCGGCAAAGACGTCGAGCACGTCGAGCCCGTCGAAACTGCCGAGCCGGCTGGCCAGCATCGAGAAGATCGCTTCGCGCGCGCGGTCGCTGGTCGGGCGGGTCGACTGGCCCGCGGGGGCCGTGATCGCCCGTCCGCGCCAGCGCCCGGAAATGATACGCATCAGCCCCGGCCTGCCTTGCCTTGCTCCGTCTTCGCGGCCTTCAGCATCGATTTGAGCAGCGCCACGTCGGAATCGGGGATTTCATCGGCCATGCGCGGCGGCAGATCATCGAGCCCGATCGGGCCATAGGCGATGCGGATCAGGCGGTTGACCTGCAGACCGACGTGCTCGAGCACGCGGCGCACTTCGCGATTCTTGCCTTCGCGGATGGTGACGATCAGCCAGAGATTATGGCCGGTGCGGCGTTCGATATCGGCAATGATCGGGCCATAATGCACGCCATCGATGGTGGCACCATCGGCCAGGCTTTCCAGCGCGGCCTGGGTGATCTCGCCAAAGGCACGCACGCGATAGACGCGCGGCACGCCCGACGACGGCAATTCCAGCGCCCGCTTCAGCTCACCATCGGTGGTGAGGAGGAGCAGGCCCTCGGTGTTCATGTCGAGCCGGCCGACGGGCACGACGCGTGGCAGGCCTGGCGGCAATATGTCCATGATCGTCGGGCGGCCGGCAGGGTCGCGCGCGGCGGTGAGGAAGCCGGCGGGCTTGTGGAAGCGATAGAGCCTGGCAGGCGCGATGCCCGCCACAGGCTCACCATCGACCGTGATGTTGGCGAGGCTGGTGATGTTCAGCGCCGGCGAGGTGAGGGCGACGCCATCGATGGCGATGCGGCCTTCGGCAATCATGCGTTCGATATCGCGGCGCGATCCGACACCGGCGCGGGCCAGTGCCTTGGCAATGCGTTGCGGTGCCACCTCGGTCTGGCGGACGGGTGGCGGGGCGCGCTTGGCGCGCGGGGCGGGGGCAAGCGCCGGCTTGCCGGGGCCGCGGGCGGGCCTGTCATCGCGAGCGGCACGTTCGGCGCGAGCGGGCCGCGCCGGGCGGCTGTCGCGTTGTGGGCGGTCGTTGCGTGGCTGACGCTCTTCGCCTTCGGCGCGCTCGCGGCGCTCACTCCACCCGGCGCTGCGTTCGCTGCGGCGTGTCGGGCGGGCAGGGCGCTCGCCGGAAGGACGGTCGCCTGGCGGACGATTGCCGGGCGGGCCTTTGCCGCCGGTGGGTTTGCGGGGTGGTCGCATGGCGCATCCCATGCGGCCACGGCGGGTGATTGTCAAAACAAAGGGGGCCAGTGTTGCCACTGGCCCCCGATGCCTTGTGCAGGGGATCAGACGATCAGAACTTCACCTGGACGCCGCCATAGAAGAAGCGACCGGTGTTGGTGTAGATCGCCGAGCCCGCGCCGTCGCCCAGGATCAGATCCAGCGGCGGAAGCTGATCGAAGATGTTGTCCACACCGACATAGGCCGAGATGCCCTTGTACACCTTGGCCGTGAAACGCACGTCCGAATAGGTGATTGCCGGATAATAGACCTGCGGGAAGCGATCGAGGTTTTCCGGCGGGCGGGTCTGCTCTTCGTTCTGGTCGCGCCAGTTGCCGATCGTCTGCTTGCTCAGATAACGGAAGCTGTAGAGCAGATCGAAGCCCTTGTAGCCGACGGTCAGGTTGGCCTGGGCGTTCACCGACGGGTTGCCCAGCGTGTCATGCTCGCGGGTCAGGCGGTTCGGCTCGCTGAGCGAGGTGTAGACGTGCCGCTTGAGCAGGACCGACACCAGCGTGCGAACGTTCAGGCGCCAGTCTTCACCGAACTGGTGGGTGTAGGCGGCGTCGAAGTCGATGCCCTTGGTCAGCTGGCGCGCGAAGTTGAACGGCCGCTGGATGAACGAGATCCCGGTGGTGGGGATCGCGACATTCGTCCCCGCGTGCTGCACGTTGGCCTGGCCACGGAAGGTGCCGTTCGGGTTGCGGAAGATGTTGGCACAGAACTGGTTGTTGATGCCTCCCGGTTCGTCATAGCACTGGTTGACGATGGTTTGCGCCGCCGGCGAGTTGATCGCATCGCGCAGATTGATGCGATAGAAATCGACGCTGGCCACGAAGCCCGGCAGGTACGACGGGGTGTAGACCATGCCGACAGTCCAGCTGTCCGACTGTTCGGCGAACAGGGTGGGATTGCCTTCAGTGACACCGGAGATGCCAGAAGCAGGTCGGTTGGTGAACGGCTCGGTGGTGGCCACCCCACCAACCGTGAAGGTCTGCGTCGTGGGCACGCCGGCAGCCTGACAATTGGCTCGGCGATTGGGGTTGGCGTTGATGTTCTGCTGGCCGCATGGATCGACCAGGCCATTGAGGAAGGTCTGGTTCTGGGCCTGGAACAGGTCGAGCTGCGTCGGAGCGCGGACCGCGCGACCGTAGTTGGCCCGGAAGCGGACATCGTCAACCGGCGACCAGATACCGCCCACGTTGTACGAGTAGACCGTGCCGGTGCGGCCGGTGCTGTAGTTCGAAACGCGGCTGGCGGCTTCGACCGTCAGTTCCTTGAAGAACGGCACATCCTTCAGGACCGGGATGCGGACTTCCCCGAACGCTTCCCAGACGTCGAGACGCGGCGGGGTGAAGTTCGAGATCGAGTTCAGGAAGGTGGCGCCGCTGCGGGTGCTGTCGTCAAACGCCGAGAAGCTGCGCTCCTGACGCCATTCGCCGCCGACCGAGAAGGCCACCGGGCCGCCGGGCAGTTCGAACAGCTTGCCGAGGTCACCCGAGACGTTGCCAACCAGATTGAACTGTTCCGACCACTGACGGCGGCTCGACACCTGGCCGATGTAGGCCAGGGCTTCCGCCGACGGCGCGCCCAGACCGAACAGGTTCAGCGGACGGCAGGCCGGATCGTCGTTGGTGGTGCTCGTATCGGTGTTGATCGAGCAGACGATCTGGCCAGCCGTGTTGCGTGCCGCGTTCACAGCATTGGTGAAGCGAGCCAGGTTCACGTTGCCGTTGGTTTCGTAATAGGTCTCGACGCGGCCATAGTTGAAGGCAACGTTGTAGCTCCACGTATCCATGAAGCTGCCTTGCGCGCCGACCACGGCGCGGAACAGTTCTCGGCTGTGGTTTTCACCGCGGCCACCGAAATCGATGTTGAAGCGCTGGATGCGGAACGTGCCGGCGGCCGGCAGGCTCACGGACAGCAGATCGCGGGCCTGCTGGGTCAGGAACGGGTTGGTGATGCTCAGCAGCGGATCAAGCGCGCCCGAGGAGAAGGTCGGCTGGCCTTCCTGCAGCGATTCCGTGCGGACCCACTTGGCTTCGAAATAGGGACGGAAGCCGTCCGAAACTTCATAGCTGCCGATCAGGTTGGCGGCATAGCGGGTGTTGCCGATCTGCATCAGGCCGGTTTCACGCAGGGTCGAACCGAGGCCGCCCTGGGCGTTGCCCGAACCGAACGGACGGAAATCGCGATCCACCACGTTGCGGACGAGGCTGCCATCGGGAAGGAACACGAACACGTTGCCGAGCTGGTTGGCACCGTTGTTGCTGAACAGGCCCGAGCAGTTCAGCGTCGCACGCGGACCGGGGGCAACGCCCTGGCAGGTTGACGTGAAGGCGCCGCCGGTCGAAATGCCGATGTTCTTGATGCCGCCGATGAACTGGTTGTCGAACACGCCGTTGCCGGCAGCCGGCTCGGCCGTGCCGCCCGGGCCGCTGAAGGCCGTGTCCTCGACCAGCTGGAACTGGCTGCGGCCGGTCAAGGCGCCGGTGTTGGGGCGATCGGCAAAGAACAGCGGATCGCTCTTGTTGTATTCCAGCGACAGGGCGATGTTGCCGCGACCACCACCGAAGTTTGTGCCGGCGGTGATGGTGGCCAGATACTGGGCCGAATCGCCACGCGACGAGATGCCGGCCTGGGCGCGGCCCATGATGCCTTCAAAATCGCGCTTCAGCACGAAGTTGACGACACCGGCCACGGCGTCCGAACCATAAACCGACGAGTTGCCGCCGGTGACGATGTCGACGCGCTCGATCAGGTCGACCGGGATGGTCGAAACGTCAACCGTCTGGGCGCCCGGCTGGGAGCTGACATGGCGCAGGCCGTTCTGCAGCACCAGCGTGCGGGCAGTGCCCTGGCCACGCAGATCGAGGATCGACAGGCCGGCAGTGCCGATGAAGCGGCCCGAGTTCTGGCTGGTGAAGGTCGGACGGAACTGCGGCAGCAGCGCAAGGCGGTCACCAACGTTGACCTGGCCGTTCTGCAGCAGCTCGGCCGCGCTCAGCGAGGTGATCGGCACGGTGGCGTCGATGTTGTCGCGCGCGATGCGCGAGCCGGTGACGACCATCATTTCGGTCGCGGCTTCCTCGGCAGCGCCCTGCGCCGTCTTGGTGGTCTGATCCTGGCCAGCGAATGCCGGCGACGCAACGAACGCCAGGGCGGATGCCCCGGCAAGGATGATTGAACGCATGGAGAGCCCCTCTTTGCGGTTGTGGGTGCCCCCATGACGAAATTGTTACGTCGATGGAAGCCTGGATTGCCGAAAACGTCGCCCGTGCGACAACCGGGCGCAAGACTGTTGCTGCAATGCATCATTCTCGATTCCGGCGATTGCCCTGCCGACGCGCTTGCGCTAACCGGGCGCCACTGCCCCTGTGGTGAAATTGGTAGACGCGTCCGACTCAAAATGGAATTGGGTCTAAAAAACAGCGTAAAAAACAAAATAAAATCAATGACTTTGACAAAGTCAGATGCGCAAGATATACTTACACATGTCTTACACATTTTGGCAGCGCCGGAAGTGCCGACAGAGACGCACAGTTTGATGGATGGACGCCTTCACGTTTATCGACGTGAGGGCAGTCGCTTTTGGCAATGCTCCACCTACATGGGTAGCCGCAATCACCGGCAGACCACCAAAGAGACCAGCCTTCCGTTGGCGATTGAATTCGCCAAGGAGTGGTATTTGGAGCGAATGGTGGAGGACCGCCGCCGCCGCCGTGGCGGCACATCCCTGATTCTTGATGGGCCGGAACATCTGCCGCCGGATCATGAGAGTGCGCCTTTGGATCGGCGTAAGCGGCGCGCCGCGACCGGCCCAACGTTCAAGGATGCCGCCGATGCCTTCGAAAAAGAGTTTGGCATCATCACCCTTGGCGAACGCAATGCCAACTACGTTGCGCAGAAGTCGATGCACATCAACGTGCACCTGCTTCCCTTCTTCGGTGACAAGCAGGTTGCCGACATCACCGCTGGGATGATCCAGGATTACCGGATGCATCGGCAAACCTCGCGCATCGATCCGAAGACTGGCAAGGCGCGCAAGCCCGCTCGCGCGACCCTGCATGGCGAGATCGTGACGCTGCGCCAGGTCCTGAAAACGGCGAACCGCAAGGGTTGGATACCGGCGCTGCCAGACATGTCTGCGCCGTACAAATCCTCTGGCAAGGTTGAGCATCGCGCGTGGTTCTCCCCTGAGGAATACAAACTGCTGTACGAGCACACCCGCAAGCGCGCCCAGAACCCGCCTAAGGAGCGGTGGCGCGCCGAGTGCGAAACCTTCCATGACTACGTTCTGTTTATGGGCAACACCGGGCTGCGGCCAGACGAGTCCGCCCGCCTGGAGCTTCGTGACGTGACCGTGGTGAAGGACGAGGCGACCGGCGAGCGCATTTTGGAGATCGAAGTGCGCGGCAAGCGCGGCGTGGGCTACTGCAAGAGCATGCCCGGCGCAGTGCTGCCGTTCGAGCGCATCCGCAAGCGTAAGCAGCTCAAACCCACCGATCCTATCTTCGGAAAAACACCCCGCGAACTGATGAACACGGTTCTCGACGAACTGAATCTGAAATTTGACCGGGATGGCCATATCCGCACATGCTACAGCCTTCGGCATACCTATATCTGCCTTCGGCTGTTGGAGGGGGCTGATATTTATCAGGTCGCCAAGAACTGCCGCACCAGTGTGGAAATGATCGAGAAATACTATGGCAGGCACTTGAAGAATAATATCGATGCTTCAGCCGTGAATGTCCGCAAGGCGAAGAAACCTTCAAAGGTACGGGCTAAAGCTGTGAAATCAGCCGACGAATAGGCAATGGGATAGCCTTTCCGGTTGCGCGCCCCGATGGGCACGCTATAGGAAGGGGCATCGCGGGCGTGGTGGAATTGGTAGACGCAGCGGATTCAAAATCCGCCGCCGCAAGGCTTGTCGGTTCGAGTCCGACCGCCCGCACCACCTTACAAAGCAGGATCGATCAGGCCGTTGCACATCGGCCCGATCATGCGCTCAGGCGGGGTTCAGAGACCGAACGGGATCGCCGCGCCTGCCGCGAAATGCTCGTGGAGCCAGGGGCATGGTGGCGACCCGGCGGCGCGGACGCGCCGCAGCCATCGCACTGAAAATATTTGGCAACTTAGGCCATCTGTCCTACCAATACGCACTGGATTGCCAGAGCAGAACATTGAACCGGCGTGGGGGTACGTGTGACGGAGTTGAATTTCAAAGGAAAAGAGTTCGTCTACAACCACCACCTAGCCGTGCCCTTCCGTCCGCTTGTGCCGGATGCAGCAAAGGGTATCGGACCGGTTTCTCTCGATGGCAATCTGGTGATCCAGGGTGACAACCTGCATGCGCTGAAGGCGCTCCTGCCGCTGTATGCGGGTAAGGTGGACTGCATCTTCATCGATCCGCCCTATAACACTGGCAACGAAGGTTGGTGCTACAGCGATAACGTTAATGCACCCATGATCCGGGAATGGCTGCAATCCAACCCCATAGGGATTGAGGATGGCCTTCGCCACGATAAATGGTGTGCGATGATGTGGCCGAGGTTACGGCTGCTGCATGAACTGCTGAGTGATCGTGGATGCATGGCAGTTTGTATCGGCGATGATGAGCTGCATCGTTTAATTGTTATCCTTGAGCAGATATTCAGCCGTTCGATCTCTGCAACTCTCACTTGGAAAAGCCGGGCCAAGCCCCACAATACAGGGAGCGCGAAGGTTAAGCCACAAGGCGACACTGAGTATGTCGTGTTAATTTCAAAGACTGATGAGATTGATTACAATCTAATTGTATCCGGAAACGCTCGTAGTTACCCACATGAAGATAAAGACGGTCGATTCAGGCTTCAGACAATTTTGAAGAGTGATCGCGGTGAGAACAAACGCGACACAATGAAATTCGCCATTGATGGGTACAAGCCTCCTGCTGGTCAAAGATGGCAAGGCGGCGAGACGTATATTAAGGACTTGTTTCGTAGAAATAGAGCCGGTTTCTTTGACGGCACGCCCTTCCTAAAATATTATGAACATGAAGAGGCTGAAGAAACATCTCCATTTTGGTGTTACGTTCCTCGCGAATTTAGCGGAACATCTGAAAAAGGAAAAAACCTACTTAATGATATTGTAGGAAGTGATCATGGTATTGACACAGTTAAGCCATTGGAGATTGTTGATTATGTTATTTCGAGGGTATGTGGAAACGAGGCAATAATTCTGGACTCATTTGGAGGCTCTGGGACAACCGCGCATGCTGTTCTGGAGGCGAATAAGCGTGATAGAGGAAACCGCCGATTTATAGTGGTGGAGATGGAGGATTACGCCGACCGCTTGACGGCAGAGCGCGTCCGTCGCGTCATCAATGGGTATGATTTCAAGGGAACACAGAAGACGGAACTTCTACGAGAACGGTTGAACTGGCGCGCGCTCACCAGCGCCGTTGAGATTGTGCAGAAAGTCGCTGCCATCGAAACGCTGCACGGACACGAATACGACCGGATAAAAAAGGAAGTATCCGACGCCGAGCTTGTCGTCACGGGCGAGAAGACCGTGGATGAGCGAGCCGAGGGTTTGGGCGGCACCTTCACTTATTGCACGCTGGGCGATCCCGTTGAGCTCGATAAGGTACTGAGCGGCGAGACATTGCCTTCCTTCGCCGGACTTGGTGCGCCGCTGTTCCATATGGCCACCAACCGCGCCATCGATCCCGCCGCCATGCGCGAGGCGGACTTCTATCTCGGTGCGACGGAAGGCCAGCATGTCTGGCTGATTTACAAGCCTGACCTCAATTGGCTGAAATCGCCTGATGCAGCGCTCACCCTGGCGCGTGCCAAGGCGTTTGCCGCAACCGACCCTGAGAAGAAGCACCTTATCTTCGCTCCGGCGCGGTTCGTGAGCCAGAAGATGCTGGCCGAGCAGAACATCCCGGTGGAGTTTGTTCCGCTGCCCTTCGCGCTTTATCGCATCGACAGGAGCTGAGCGCATGTTCCGCCAGCTCGATTATCAGGACCGCGTGCTCTCGACCCTCGACGCGTATCTCGACCTGTTGAAGGAGAAAAAGGCGCGCGCTGACAAGGTTGCCGCGCTGGCTGCGCAAGACCCAGACCTCGGGCTTGCGATACCCGACTTTGCCAAAGAAGCATGGGAGGCCATGAAGGCCGCAGGCAAATTGCCCGCCTCGCGGGCTACCATTCCCTTCTCTCCGCGCATGGACGGGTGCAGCCGCCCCGTGCCCAACGCCGTGCTGAAAGTACCCACCGGCGGGGGCAAGACGTGGCTGGCCGTCACTGCTGTATCGCGGGTGATGGGCCGATACCTCGACCGCAACACCGGTTTCGTGCTGTGGATCGTGCCCAACGAAGCCATCTATTCCCAGACGCTGAAGCACCTGAAAAACCGGCAACATCCCTATCGTCAGGCGCTCGACCGCGCCGCCGCTGGCCGCGTCAAAATCATGGAAAAGACCGACCGGCTCGATGCACGGGAAGTGGAGTCAAACCTGTGCGTCATGTTGCTGATGCTGCAATCCGCCAATCGCGAGACGCAGGATTCCCTGAAGATGTTTCAGGATCGCGGCGATGTGCACGGCTTCTTTCCGCCGGAAGGCGAGCAGCAGGCGCACAAGGCCGCCATAGACCGCACGCCCAACCTTACCGCCTACACGGGCATGTTCCCGATGGTGAAGGATTCACTGGGTAATGCGCTACGCATCATTCGCCCGGTGGTGGTGATGGACGAAGGCCACCGCGCCATCTCCGACCTCGCCTTCGGCACTCTGTTTGGCTTCAATCCTTGCTTTGTGCTGGAGTTGACCGCCACGCCGCAGGACGTACAGCCGCGCGGCGGGCGCAATCCCCGCGAAGGCCGCTACGCCAACGTGCTGGTCGAAGTGACGGGCCGCGAGCTGGACCGCGAAGGCATGATCAAGATGCCGCTCAACCTCGATCCACGCCAGGGCAATGACTGGAAGGCGACCCTCAACGCCGCCCTGACCAAGCTCAACGCGCTGGACGCGCAGGCGCGCCAGCTTCGCGCCGACACGAACCGCTACATCCGACCCATCATGTTGATTCAGGTCGAGCGCACCGGGGCCGATCAGCGCGAGAGTGGTCATATCCATGCCGACGATGTGAAGGAATGGCTTCTCACCGCTGGCTTCGACCAGGCGGAGATCGCCATCAAAACCGCACAACAGAATGATTTGAGCGATCCGGAGAATCAGGACCTGTTGTCGCCCACCAACCGGGTACGGGCTATCATCACCAAGCAGGCGCTCCAGGAAGGTTGGGATTGCCCGTTTGCTTATGTGCTGTGCAGCCTGGCAGCCAGCTCAAACCTGAAGGCCATGACCCAGCTCGTAGGGCGCATTCTGCGGCAGCCTGGTGCACTGAAAACCGGGGTTGAGGCGCTGGATGAATGCCATGTCATCACGCACCATGCCGATACGGCATCAGTGGTAGAAGCCATTAAGGATGGGCTGGAGCAGGACGGGCTTGGCGACCTTGTGTTGCGCGTCACGCAGGATGACAAGGCGGCTGCGGCAAAGACGGCCCGCACCATCACGCGTCGTCCGGCTTTCGCCACCACCGAAATCTATCTGCCCAAGGTGATGATCGTCGAAGGCGAACACGTCCGCGAGCTTGATTACGAGACCGATGTGCTCTCCGCCATCGATTGGCGGGGCTATGATCCCAAAACCATCGCCGACCGCGTGCCGGAAAACGCGCAAGCCGCTGAAAGCCAGTTACAGCGCATCCGGCTGTCCGATGACGGCGACGAGCTTTTTGTCGGCGAAACGGTGGCCATGAATACCGAAACACTGGCCTTTGATCATGCCCATGCCGTGCGCATGATCTCGGACATTATCCCCAATCCGTTCGTTGGCCGCGAAATTGTCGGGGCGACCGTTGCGCATCTTTACGCGCGGGGCTTCGACGACGCCAAGCTCGGCCAACTCGCCAGCCTTATCGTCGAAGAGTTGCGCAAGGGGTTGGATACCGAACGCACCGCGCGTGCCGAGGCCCTGTTCAAGGCCGACGTGGCGGCAGCGCGCATTCAGTTTCGCCTGCGGCTGGACGGGCGCAATTGGCGCATGCCGTTCAGCGTCGAGACGACTGAGGCAGAGAATGCCCGCCAGCTGCTCAACCGCGCCGGTGGCGCGCTGGAGAAAAGCCTGTTCGCGCCGGTCTATGAGAACGAGCTGAACGGTGATGAGCGAGACGTGGCCGTCTATCTCGACGGTGAGAAGACGCTGGCATGGTGGCATCGCAATGTCGCGCGGTCGCAGTATGGCATCCAGGGGTGGCGTAAGGCGAAAATCTATCCCGATTTCATCTTCGCCGTGCAGCGCGACGGCGAGGCGCGCCGGATCACCGTACTGGAAACGAAGGGCGATCAGCTCGACAATCTCGACACTGCCTATAAGCGCGAGGCCCTGTCCTTCCTGTCCGATCATTTCCAATGGGATGATGCTACGCCCGTCGGTGAACTGGAGCTCGTCAATAACGGTGAGACCGTCGAAGGCACGCTCATTCTCATGAGCGAATGGAAGGCCAAGCTGCCCAGCTACTTATAGCGGCGGCAGACTAAGCTACTCCCGCCGTCGCTGATCGAGGCGGCGCAGGGTCTCGCGCCGCCAGCGCAGGGCGTTTGCCCAGCGGCAGCAGGTGCAGCTCGTGGTAAGGGTGACGTGCAGCAGCGCGCTCGCGATCAGGTCAAGCAGTGAGGTCAGTATTCGCATCGGGTTCTCCTTTTCGGGTCGCGCGGCATGCGCAACCGTCCGGGAATGACCGGCAGGCACGTTGAGACGGAGCCGTCACAGGCCGAAGCCCACCGGGGATGATGCTGCACGACCAGGAAGCACATCGCCTTGCACGGCCCGTTGGGTCTGTCACCACTTCCCCGGCGGTTGCCGCTGCCCGCGTCGATGCAAGAGAAGACGAGATGCATGGCCTCACTGCCCTTGGACTGGAGCCCGCGTGCGAAGCCATCCTTGACGCCATGGTGCACCTGATGCTGGAGTAGCCAGAGCTGCACGATGCACCCGCGCAGGGGTAGCTGGACGTCACAAATGCGTTGGCGTTGCCCGCCCTGCGGTGGAGTTAGGGCTGATTGCCAGGCAAAAAGCCCACGCCCCTGATCGATGGCGCATGCTGTTCGGCTGATGGTCTGACATCCTGACCCGTAGAAGGGGCTGGGCTGAGGCCTGTCCCTCCTTCCGCCATCCCTGAGATTGAGCCGCGAATCTGGCCGGGTGCGTCCCCCGGTCAACAGGCTGCCCGCTCCATTCGCTACGCTCCCATGTTGCCTGTTCTGCCTGCGGCTGACCGCGTGCCTATGCCCTCCGGCCTTTTCCTTCGCGTCCTCAGGAACAGCGAAAGGAGATCAGGACATGCCCAGCACCAGCACTTCCCGAACCGATGTCTACGAAGCCATCACCAACCAGATCATCACCGCCATCGAGGCCGGGGCAGGCTCCGGCAAGGTCCAGCTTCCCTGGCACCGTAGCGGGGCATCCATCACCCGCCCGGTGAACATCGCCAGCAAGAACCCCTATCGCGGGGTGAACACCATCGCCCTCTGGGCCGCCGCCGATGCGCACGGCTACGAACACGGCATCTGGGGCACCTACCGCCAGTGGCAGGAGCGCGGAGCCCAAGTCCGCAAAGGTGAGAAATCTTCCCTCATCGTCTTCTACAAGCAGTTCGACCGCGACGACGACGCGGCCACCGACGCCGGGGGTGATGACGACGCGAACGGTCAGCGCCGCTTCATGGCGCGGGCGTCCTACGTCTTCAATGCCGCCCAGGTGGATGGGTACGAGCCAGACGCTGCCGCACCGGACGCGCAGCCCATCGATCCCATCGCCGAGGCGGACCGGCTGGTTGCCGCCACGGGTGCTACCATCCGCATCGGCGGCGAGGAAGCCTACTTCGCCCCCAAGGCCGACTACATCGCCATGCCTGCGCAGCACTGCTTCACCGGCACCGCCACCAGCAGCGCCACGGAGGGCTGGTACTCCACCCTCCTACACGAGCTGACGCACTGGAGCGGCCATGAATCCCGCCTGGCGCGGGAGTTCGGCAAACGCTTCGGTGACGATGCCTACGCCATGGAAGAACTGGTGGCCGAGCTTGGCGCAGCGTTCCTCTGCGGCGATCTTGGCATCACCGCCGAGCCACGGCCCGACCATGCCGCCTATATCGGTCACTGGCTGCGCATCCTGAAGGGCGACCGCAAGGCGATCTTCACCGCCGCGAGCGCCGCCAACAAGGCGGCGGAATATCTGCGGGCATTCAGCGAAAGCTGAATGCTTCAACCCGTTCAATTAGGTTTTCGTATCTGCTCTCCGATGCAAGCTCAGCGTAATGCGCCAACAAACACCATACTGCACTGATTGCTTCTACTATCGTCTAAATCATACTCAGCCACTGTGGGATCAGCTGCAGTAAGGCAAGGCCCAGCGTCTGTTGAGCTACCCCCACGAAGAGCCTCGACCGAACCGCTCCCTGGTCTCCCATCATCCATCTTTACATCGAGATTCCAAGCTTCCGGAGCAGAAAGCACGCCACCGGACCACGCTTCCAGACCAGAAGTGGGAAATAGCCACAGGGAGTTGATATAATAAGGCGAAGACGGAACACTGACATAATTGCCATAGAACTTTTGTATAGCGGCATTCCAACCCCCCACGTTCTCAGTATTCCAAAAACCTCGTGCAACTTTGGATAAAGGAACATTCCATCCACCGCGCTGTCTCGGCATGTCGGACGTGTATCCACTGAATCCGCCAGCAGCTGCATATGTCCCAGAAAAACTGCCTTCAATTAGTCCTGCGTTCGTAAGATGTTTCCAGAACAAGTAAGGATCATATTCGCTATGATGTAATTGGCCATCACCATCGCCATTGCAGGTGGCAAGGCCCGTTTGTACCGTATTGCGGCAGGTCGCATCGTTCCCAGTTGAACCGGCAGCGATGCCCCAGAATGCAGTGGCGTTCGTCATGTCGCCGGGCAGCGCAAAATACTTATCCCGGAAGGTCTGCGTCGCCGTCACCCAGCGGCTATACTCTGTACTCACCGCCCGCAGCTCCGCCGCGCGGATGAGCGCCTGCCCACCAAGGATGCCGCCTGTCAACAGACCGAGAATGACGAGCACAATTGAAAGCTCGACAAGGGAGAAGCCAGACTGCAAACGCGACAACTTCATGTTTCGGCAATTTACCGAAATCAGAACATAGTGTGAACATAAATTTTCGTATAGTTGGCGAAAGCCCGATCTATAGTCCCATCTGTGGCCCTCCTTCCGGCAGTCCGAGGCGGCGGATGGACCGTATCCACGGTCCCGCATGGCCATTCGGCCAGACACTGGCGGCATATTCATGCAGCGCCAGCACCGAGCCGGATTGCAGGTGGCGGGCAAGCTCAATCAGCCCTTCGCCCTCGATCATGAATTGCCGAACGCCAAAATCGAGCGACAGCATCGTGTCGCCGATATATTCGACCGCGATCAAATGCGGGTAGCTGACCTGCCAGCCCACCCACAGGCCCGAGCGTTCCTCGAATCGGCGCAGATCGAGCATCATCGCCGGGCGGCTGCGGCCCCGCTGCAACTGCCATGGCCGATACTGCGCCGGATCGATAGTGGGGCCAGCTTCGGCTTCATCCGGCTCGTGTTGTAGGCCGGATGCACCTCCTGACGGCTGGCCCTGCGGCGGGGGCGCGGTGCCCCCGCCGGGCCTTCGGTTGGATTCAAACAGTTCACGCCAATTGCCCATCTTGTTCGGGTCGGGCTCCCAGCCTTTGGGGTGATGGTAGTCGCTCATGTCATCGCTCCATGTCGGGGGTTGGGTTGGGAGAATGGGACAGGTCGCGCTCCGGCGGCGCGCGGCTGGCGGGTTGCAGCCGCTCAATCTGCCGCTCGAACCAGGCGTAGAACCGCTCCGCCACCTGCGGCGGCGGATTGTTCCCGGCGGCCCGGAAGGCGTCCTTCGCGGCCTGTTCCACGGCACGGTAATGCCGGGCCATCTGGAAGTGCCCGAACCGCTCTTTCATGACGCCGTAGAGTTCCTTCATGTGCCAGGCCATGCGCAGGGCCGGTTCCGGCAGGCGCGACAAGCCCCGCTCCAGCAGCGACCGCCGATCAATCCGCGCCGCCGACCCGGCTCGCTCCAAAGCGGCGTTGGCGATGCTCTCCCAATCCGCGCGGCACCGCTCGAAATAGGCCGGGCAGTTCCAGCTATCTTCGTTGCTCACGACCATGACGGGTCGACCATCTTCGTAGGTCCGGCCCGTCGGGTCCGGCACCCAGTCATGCCGTGACTTGGGGCCGAACCCGGAAGGCGTAAGGGGGCGCATCGTCAGCAGCACATGGGCATGGGGCTGTTCCAGCCCGTCGGAAGCGACGGTATTGTGCCAGGCCACATCGGCCACCATGCCCCGGCTGACGAAGCTCTTGGTGAGGTAATCCCGCACGACGCGGATCCGCTCCGCCGGATCGAGCTCGCGCGGGATCATGATGCGCAGCTCGCGCGCGGTCTGCGCATCTTTGCGTTTCTCGTGCGCTTCGACTGTGTTCCACAGCGCCTCGCGGGACGCGCCCCGGACCCAGTCCGGGGCATCGGCGGGAAGCAGGATTTCGGTGTGCTCAACCCCGCCCCGCCGGGAATAGTCATGGGTGATGTTCTGCCGCACATCGTGCAGACGCTCGCCTGCCCGATAGGCGGCAGCAGCGACCACCGAACGCCCACCGGAGCGTTTAATGATCTGCATCGACCAGCTGAATAGCGCCATCTAACCCACCATCGCCACAGCCGAAGCCATGACCTGATTTGCGTGGTGAGCCTGAGTGAACGCCTTTAGGGGCCTAAGTGTGCACTTATACGTTGCAAGCAACGTGCACCTTGCCGGAGGCGTTTCAGTCTGTCTCATATTAGCAAATTCAGACATATTCGGCCACTTATTCATGGGGTGGCGAGGCCCCGACGCGGCGACTTGTCGTGCGCTGCACAACGGCGTGTCGGGGCCGGTGGGGTGCTCAGCGGGCAGCATCGAGCACCGCGCGGCTATGCGCCGGAAGGGCGGCATAGCAGTCGGCCAGCGACAGCGCCGGCAGCACCGGGCGCGTGATGGCCAGACGCACCGGGATGGCGGTGCGGGCTCGGTGGCGTGGCCTCTGCTTCCAGGCGGCGTAGAAGCCCCAGAGCATGAGCCACAGGAATGCGCCGAGGATCAGGCCGCCCACCGCAGCCCCAAGCCCGACCTGATCGCTGGCCGCTCCGGCAACCAGCAGGAGGGCGCATCCCAGCATCCCGGCCACATGCGCGCCGCGCAATTTGGGGGCCGGGTTGGGGTTCATGGCGTCCCATTCCCGCTTCCATTGCAGGTAGTCCCGCCGCGCTTCGCTGGCCTTCATGACCCGGCCCATGAAGACCAGCATGACGACCGCCAGCCACCATGCTTCGCTGTTCTGCGACCAGGCATAGAGGGTGGCCAGCGTGCCAAGCGCGACCGGGACGACCACCAGCGGGTGGCCCATCAGCATGCTCTGGGTAGAGGGCTTCATCATTGCACGAACTCCGCCATGAGGGCGTTGCCGCCCGAGGCCCGGAAGACCCGGCCCGCCTGGAACCAGACCGCAGAGACGCGGTTGCCGTTGGCGGGGCCGCCGGTTTTCAGCATGTGGGCGAAGGCCCCCGGCTCGATCAGCCAGTCCATCTGTTCGCTGTAGCCCTGGCTGACATTGCTGGACTGGCCATGGCCACGGTTGCGGCCCCGGCTGTCATTGCCGCCGACCGAGCCGCCGCTGCTCCAGTTGCTGGAGCTGCTGCTGCCCTGCTGGCTGGAGCTGGTGCCGCCACCGCTGCCCCAGTTCTGCCCCCAGCTCGTGCCTTCGCCCATGTTCAGGCCGACATTGCTGGTGCTGCCGTGGCCTTCACTGAAATTGGCGCGGGTGTGCAGGGTGCGGCCCAGCGTCTTGGCCGCCCATTCGTTCGTCTCCGCACAGGCATTGTTATGCCAGATGCGCGTCGCAAAATTGCCCACCAGGTGATGCACCCGGTCACGGGCATGTTCGCCGCCCATGCGGGCATAGAAGGTGGGCAGCGATTGCGTCAGGAACACCGTACAGGCGCGTGAGCCCCGGCAGGTGGACAGATACTCGGCATCGTAGCTGTTCACGAAATACTGGGCTTCATCGGCCCAAAGGAACACCGGGCGCACCTGCTGTTCCGGTGGCAGCGCGTTGCGCGCCAGCACCGCCCGCTGCCAGACATATTTGAACAGCTGCTGGGCGATGATGCCGTCTTCATTGAGCGTCAGCGCGGGCAGGTTCAGCAGGATGATCGCCCCATGGAACGTCAGTTCCGGGACAAAGCTTGTCTGGCCGCAGAACAGCCGGGCCAGCCAGCCATGCTGAAACCGGTCCAGCGCCGTCGTCAGGGAAATGACGATGTTGCCGCGCGTCTTGGGGTCCAGCGTCGCAAAATCATTGCGCCAGTAGCTGACCATGCGCTCGCCTGTGGCGTCGTCCAACACGCCCGCCGCGCGGGCAAAGCACTCGCAGAAGAACGACCCGCGCTGCCATTCGGGATCATGCATCTGTTCAGGCGATTGCGGTGCCGACCGCACAAAGCGCAGCAGGTCCGCAATGCGCACCGTGCCGGTTGCGGCATAGAGCACCGGGATCGTGTGGCGCGTCACCTGCCGGGTGGTGTCTTCCCAGAACTGTTCGGAGCCGCGCCCCGGCGATGGGCTGGCCTGCCGGGACATCTCCAGCACCCGCATCACGCATTCCGTGACGGTATTCAGCCCCGTAATGCCCTGCCGGGCCAGCTCTGCCGCAACAAAGTTGTAGCTGTATGGCCCGTCCGCCGTGATCTCGATCAACGAGGCGCTGCGGCCATGTTCCGTGCAAAGCTGCCGCCAGTGGTCGGCCTCTTCGGGCTTGGCGGCCATGATGACACCGCCCATGCCTGCCCGCAAAAAGGCCCCGGCAAGCGCCTTGCCGGAGCCGGAGGTTTTACCGCTGCCAATCCCGCCAGTGACGAGCACGCCCTGGCAGGCATCGCGCAGGGTGAAGGCATCGTCGCGGGAAAGGTGCAGGAGCTTCGTATCAAGATCGAACTGGCGCATGGCGCTGCCTCCCTGGGAGGGGGAGCCCAGCATCACCGATCGATGCCGTGCTCCCGCTCCGGTTGGGGCCTGCGATCCGCAGGCATTTCCCACCCTGCCTGCTGGGCAAAGGTGGACTCACGATCCGGCGAACGCGTCCGGTCAAACGGGCGCGGCGTGACCGTCCGCCCGAACCAGCCTTCTTCGATCAGCTTCTGCCGCACATCGGCGATGGCGGAGCCGAACGCGTCCGCGAACCAGTCACGCATCGAAGACGTAGCCGCAGTCCATGCAGCGACTATCCTTGCGCAGCGCATCGACCGCACGGATGGCGACCGCGCCGAGACCGGCGAGGATCGACAGGCGCGGGATGCCGAGGGTCTGGACCGCCTGTGCTGCCTGCATGGTGCGGTCGATATGGATGGGGTCCAGCCGGTTCGAGGTCACATTCGGCGACTGGCAACGAGGACAGGTACAGAGATGCATCGCTAGAGTTCCTTTCTGTTGAGAAGAGCACGCGGCGCAGCCGGGGGCCGTCGCGGGCACAGCACTGCGCCGCGTGAGGGTGGTTCGCTTGTGGTTGAGGGTTGCGGCTGGCGGCGGACTTACGCGTCCGCGTTACTGGCCCCGCTGAGGAACGCCCCCAGCTTGGCACCAAGCGCCGCGCCCGGTCCCGGCAGCAAAATGCCGCCGATCACCGCGCCAAACAGCGTGGCACCCGCCGTGATCGCAATGCGCTTCACGGCGGCATCGAACACATCGTCCGAACTGGGCGATGCGGTAGTGGAAGTATCGGTCATCATCACCTCCATCATGGTGGCCAGAACCAGACCAAGCGGGGGCTTGCTCACCCAACAGGGGGGTGAGGCGGAAAGTTACCGCATTGTGCTGGTTTTGGGCAGGGAACCGCTGATTCGGCCCCTGTGATGAGGGTGATGGATTTGGGTCAAATGGTCAATGCATAATCTATAGGCTTTGCATTATTTTCTGTAGTGCGCTGCCGCATTGATCCGTGCGGCTTCGCGGAGCGCCTCTTGCCCGGTGAATTTTCCAAGGTGCTCTCGGATAGCATCCGACCCAGCACTAAGCAGCCGTTCGTTTTGCTCTGCCTTCGTCGGCAGATCAACATCAGCAGGCCATTCGTTGCCGGGGCGGCTAAGCCAATTGGTAATCGCGACCGAGAGCTTGGGATCGAGTTTGCGGATGTCGGCACGGGTCAGGCCCTGACCAAGCCATGGACCGTACACGCGTTTTACGAACTCCGGTGGGGTCTCGGGACCGCGTAGGCCTTGGAAGGTCTCCGGTGCTTCGATAGGTAGCGCCACGGCTGAAAGGGAACCGCTGATTGAATGAGCAGCATTATGAGCAACCGAAGCGGATGACATCAATTCAGTCACAAGTTCGATAAATCTTGAGTGGATCGATTTGCGATCCGAATCTGAAATAGGATAGTCATCTAGAATTGCCGAAATTTCACGCTTCAAGCGCGTCTGATCAAATTTTTCACTGTTTATTATGGATTCTATAAGATCGCGTTCTTTTGAGGATGTTGATTTCTGATTATCGCTCTTATTTTTCGTTCTTGCAACACTGATTAGGCCACCTTCTTTGGTACGCTTTGTGGCCCGTCCAATGCCTTTTGCTTCGAATAGATGTTCAAGCGCCTTCATCCTCGCAGCCGCGTTTGGATCAAGCGTTTCACGCGTTGGGTCGCTCACCGACCTTGGGTTGGCAGCAGTTTTATCGTCGCTTGGCTTTTCCGACTGACTACGAGGCTGTTCACTTCTGCTCATGCAGGCACACTTAGCACGTCATAGCGAGCGTTTCACGTTCCCCGAGCATGCAAGAGGCGCAAGTGCTGCCAAGGCAATTTCCCGTCGCGGCCATCACGGCTTCTGACCGGTGAGCGTGCTGGCACAGCGCCGCCGCCGATCAACCCCATTCGCTTCCGCGCCGTTGGCTTGTGCAGCTCCATGCCCTGCGGGCGTGCTGGCGCACGGGGTGTGACCAGCGGCTCCATGCGCCGTGCCCTTGGCTCCCCATGAAGCCGCGAGATGGTCTCGCGGATCATCACCAAAGGAGCATCATCATGACCACCACCAGCAATCCCGGTCGCAAGCCGACCCACCGCATCTACCGTGTCGTTGGCGAAGGCAAGAACGCCAGCTGGACGCCCATCGGAGCCGCCTGGCCCAATCAGGACGGCATGGGCTTCTCCATCACCTGTGATGCGATCCCTCTTCAGGGCCGCCTCGTGATGCGTGTCATCACCGAACGCACGATGACGGGGGCGGTCGCATGACCGCCCCTTGGGGCCAGCGCTGCCAACTGTTCGGTTGTGCTATTTGCCTAGAAGCCAGCGCGTGACGCGTGCGAACACTCCGCTGTTCGGGGTAGGTTCTGGATTTGCCGACGGTGCCGGTGCTGGCGAAGGCTTGGGCGTCTCGGGTGCGCCGATATAGTGCCGCTCTTTCCGCTCGCGATCCATCGCCCGGCCATATTCAATCCGTTGGCGTGACCACTTGTCAGCCCACCGCACGTGGCCACGGCTGAGGACATAATGCGACTGGCACGCAAAGCTCCAGTTGCCAATCGAGGGGTTGAGCGAAACCGTTTCGCCATCAAAGGTCATCGACCAGTCACGCGGTGAGAAACGGGTATAAACCTCACTCTTGCAGCCGCAGAAGCAAAGATGAGCGGCAGTGCCAAATTCCACCGACACATAGAGGATGCCATCGTCCAGTTTTTCAGGGAAAGCCTTTACGAATTTATGGGTGTACGTTGCGCGGCTCATGTCTTGTCCTCATTGGCGATCACATTGCCGCTGATGGCATAGGCCGAATAGTGCTCAACCTTTGGGTCAGTGCGGTAGAAGCCGAAGTGCTTTTTCCAGCGGATGACCGCCATGGCTGCGTTGAGCGCGTTCAGGTCAGCGATTTGGATGTTCTTCGCGTAGATGTTGTCCTTGCCACCGTCCTTGAACGAGAGGCGGCGATTGGCACGAACGTGGTCGCGCTGATCGGGAGTACTGGTGGTGATGCACACCAGACCCGTCAGCCCATCATCGTCGATCAGCTCGACGCCCATACCAACATCGATGAACGGCACACCATGCTGCTCGAAATGCTCCACCAACAGGCGCTTTGCCGTGCCAGAATCCATGCAGATGAACGCAAAATCCATGGAACCGATTTGGCCAATCGTATGCTCATCGATGGCAAACGCGTGAGGGACAATGCCCCGATGCATCCGGGAGTAGATGCCAGCGAGATAGTCCACTTTCTTCGGCAGCGCCTGCAACTGTTCTGCGCTGGGTGCGCCGGGAGCACGAAATGCATTATGCTGGAGGAAGGTGTCGCCGTCGAAGATCGCTACTTCCCGGACAGGGGTTTTAGCTACGAGGTCCAGCACATAGGAGCCCGTCCCGCCGACCCCGAAAATCCCAATGCGCGCAAGTTCAAGCTTCCGCATCACATTGGTAATGCCGACCCGCCCGGAAGCCGTGTCGGCATAGTGGAACGGGGACTCCGGGTCTTCGTTCTCGATGAACCGGTGCGTCTGTGCCGACACATCCTTGTCGATAGCCTGCGCATGCCGCGAGATCATCGCGATGTAGGTCGTCAACTTGTGGTGATAGTCGCGATAACCGTCCTGCGGCTTGTGCGAGAACGAATGGTTCACCGTCAGATTCGGACCCAGCACCTGATCCGTGCTGGCATGGCGAAACTTCTCAATGGGCTTGCCATCGCCGTCGCAGGGGTACTCGCCAGCCCACATGGCCACATGCGCCGTCACCGGGGATGCCGTCACGTCGCCAGAGATGCAGGACATGTCAGACACCAGCGTGCCCAGGCGAATTTCGCGCTTGCTGTTCACATAGGGCACGCCGGTGATGACGAGGTGGCCATGAAGGATGGACAGCTCGTATCCATCCTTCACGATACGGGCGAGGTCGGGGTTACGACTTGTCAGTGGCGGTGACATCGAAAATCATGTCCTTCTTAATACGGGTGGAGCCGCCGGGCTGGAGCGTGCCTTCCTTGTTGGGGCCGGGGCCGTCGCGGAAGGCGACCGTGATTTCGATGAACTCGCCAGTTGGCGGGGTATCAAATGCCAGCGCCACGATCTGTTCGTAGGTGACGGTCTTGCCTTCGACGGTCTTTTCGCGCGTGTTCACGATGATCGTCGTCTTGCTCTTGCCGCCACCGCCTTTGCCGCGATCTTCATCCTTGCCGTTGCCGTTGCCGTTGCCGTTGCCCTGGCCAGGGTTGTCTTTCTTGCCGTCTGTCATTGATAAGCTCCTATTCGTGATGGGCGCAACAAAAGTGCGCCTACTCCGAACTTAATCTCATGTTGCCATTCTGGTGTCAAGCACATAAAATGCGTCTACACCGAACATGTGGAAAACCGACCGACAGGAGCCGTCGCTTGCAAAACAACCTTGGGGAGAAGATCCGCAAACTGCGGAAGGAGAAGGGATTCACGCTCGATAAGCTGGCCGAACTGACCGAATCCAGCAAAAGCTACATCTGGGAACTGGAGAACAAGAATCCGCCGCGTCCGTCCGCCGAGAAACTGGCAAAGATTGCCGACAAGCTCGGGACTACGATTGAGTTTTTGCTCGATGAGGATGCCGAGGTCAGCCAGGAAGAGGCTGCCGACGCGCAGTTCTATCGCCAGTACCGAAAGATGGATTCCGCGACGAAGGACAAGATCAGGCAGATGGTGAAGCTGTGGGGCGATGAAGAGTGACCGAAAACTTTTCGCCGCAGCGCTGGGCCAACACTCTGACCCTTTTGCTCAATGGTGTGCATGGCACGTCCGCTGAACGCTTTCCGGTCAATGTACCAGAGCTGGCGAAAGAGTTTACGCGCAATCGCTTTCCAGACGATCCCGTGGCGATGGTGAAGGGCGCCAGCCTGCCTGGGTTTGATGGGGCACTCTACAAAGCCCCTCCCGGCAAGAAAGGCTGGGGCATCATCTACAACGATGGCATTGCCTCAAAAGGGCGGATCAACTTCACGATTGCCCATGAGTTCGGCCATTACCTGGTGCACCGGCTCCAGTTTCCGGACGGCATTGAATGCGCGCCGCAGGATATGATGCGCTGGGACAGCGAATATCGGCAGATGGAGGCGCAGGCGAACGAGTTTGCGGCCAGTCTGTTGATGCCGCTTGATGATTTTCGTCGTCAGATCGATCCCAAACACAAGCCGACCCTTGATGACCTTGGCGAATGCGCGGTGCGTTATGGTGTGTCGCTTGTCGCAGCCACGCTCCGCTGGCTGCAATACACCGAGCGCCGGGCCGTGCTGGTTGTATCCCGCGATGGGTACATTCTCTGGGCGCGCTCAAGCCCGACGGCGCTACGCACGGGGGCCTATTTCAAGACGGCGGGCAGGCCGCCCATACCGGTTCCGGATTCGTCCCTCGCAGCGCAACCGGGCTTGCTGACCAACAGCAAGGGCCAGCTAGAACATGATGCCGATGCGTGGTTTGCTGAGCCATGCGAAGAGATCGCGCTCGCCTCCGACCAGTATGACTTTACCATCTCCCTGCTGCATCTTGAGCGGTTTATCCGGCCAAGCCGGTTCGAGGACCCGACGGAGGACGAAGATTCCTTCGATGTGATGACTCGCCGCATGGATGGCAACGGACCGCGCTGAGGGTGGCGTCGGTCGCGTAGCCCCTACCACCTCTCTTATTAATGACCATTTTAATGGACACTAAATGCTTTTCTGACTATTCTAATGGCCAGGAAGGTCTTTATGCGTACCACGCCGCCACTGCCGCTACCCGTCAAGCGCTCCCTGATTAAGCTGGGCGGCGACATTCGTGCTGCGCGCCTGCGCCGCCGCATTACCACGACGTTGATGGCAGAGCGCGCCTTTATCTCCCGCACCACGCTGCAAAAGGTGGAGCAGGGTGATCCATCCGTTTCGTTGGGGGTTTACGCCACCATCCTGTTCATCCTGGGCATCAGCGACCGCATCGCCAGCCTGGCCGATCCCGGCACCGACTCCCTTGGGCTGGAGCTGGAAGAAGAGCGTCTGCCCAAGCGTGTGCGGTTATCCGGCAAGCCGCGTGGGGGCACCCAATGAGCGACCGCGAAATCCTCGTCTATGTGGATTTGGAAGGCGTCTGCCACCTCGTGGGCCGCCTCTGGGCGCGCCGCAACCGTGGTCGCGAAAGCGCCAGCTTTGCCTATGATCCCGCCTGGCTTGCCAACCCGGCCCGCTTCCCGCTGGAGCCTGCATTGATCTTGGGCGCAGGCCCGCAACATACCCATCAAGGCCGAGCGCTGTTTGGCGCGTTCGGCGACTCTGCGCCCGACCGCTGGGGGCGCAACCTGATCAAGCGCGAAGACCGCAGGCGCGCGCAGGCCGAAGGGGTTGCCGCGCGGACGTTGGGCGAAGCCGACTTCCTGCTAGGCGTCAGCGACATTGCCCGCCAAGGCGCGTTGCGTTTCAAGGAGGCAGAGGACGGTCCTTTCCTTGCCGATGGCGATCATCGCACCGTTCCGCCGCTGATCTGGCTGGGTGAATTGCTGCATGCCGCCATGCGCATTGCGGCCGATAATGATGATCGTGATGATGGTGATGATGATCTTCGTCTTCTTCTTGCGCCGGGCTCATCCCTCGGCGGGGCACGCGCCAAGGCGTCCGTGCTGGACAATGACGGGCAGCTCTCGATTGCGAAATTTCCGCAGCTCGACGATCCCTATCCGGTGATGCAGTGGGAAGCCGTGGCGCTTGACCTTGCGCACCGCGCGGGCATCCATGTGCCAACCTGGCGGCTGGAGAATGTTGCCGACCGCACCGCGTTGCTGCTGCGTCGCTTCGACCGTGAAGGCGACGTTCGTATTCCCTACCTGTCCGCCATGAGCATGCTGGGTGCGGCGGATAATGAGGAGCACAGCTACCTCGAAATCATCGACGCCATCCGTCAGTACGGTGCCGTCCCACAGGAGGATTGCGCCCAGCTCTGGCGGCGCATCGTCTTCAGTATCCTGATTGCAAACACCGATGACCATCTCCGCAATCATGGCTTCCTCTATGCACCGGGCGGGGGAGGGTGGCGCTTGTCCCCTGCATTCGACATGAACCCCACGCCGCTCGACGTGCGCCCGCGTGTGCTATCGCTCGCAATCGATGAAGCCGATGATACCGGGGATGTTCAAGTCGCGCTTGGTATGGCCCGTCAATGCGGGTTGAGGCCAAATGAAGCGCAAGCTATCCTGGCCGAGGTCGAAGCCGCTGTGGCGCAATGGCGCGACGTTGCCGCGCGCTATGGATTGAGTGCGCGCGAGATCGACCGCATGGCCAGTGCATTTGAACCGGCCTAGCGACCCCGAACGGATAATTCCCCTTACGGATCGGTGTTGAGTGCCAGGCGATTGCGCTGGACACCGGAATCTGCATCTGCGAAGAGGGTGTCAGGCGTGCCGCACTTTTTGTGGGAATCCCTTACACAAGTCTTACACACTTACACAAATCCTTACACAAAATGTGGGCAACGTCTAAAATACCGTTATAGTGCAATAACTTCTCCAACCTATAGGGCACTCAAAATCGGATGGAGCAATCCGTGCTGGTTCGAGTCCGGCCAGGGGCACCACCTTACCCGACTGTCTCAATCGTCCGGCCGGCGCATCCGCCGTGCGCTCTGCATCTGGCGCCTTGCGTGTTCGTCGCCGGCTTCATCGGGCATCACGACCGGCACGGTCAGGCACAGGCTCTGGGTGGGCAACACGTCCTGCCATTGCGAGATCAGGCGTTGATAGGCGCGGCCCACCGGGCGGATCTGGCGATCGAGATCAAACAGGCCCAGCGCATTGACGGTGCCGTTTTCCTCGCGCAGGGCGCTGTCCCAGTCGATCTGGTCGGTCAGCGAATACCAGGTGAAACCCACGATCGGCACACCATCGTTGCGGACGCGCAGCACGTTGGCCCATTGCTTCCACAGCCAGTCCACGGCCTCGGTTCCCAGCGGGCCTTCGACCAGATTGGTTTCGGTGTGCATCACCGGCAGGCGATAGCGATCATGATATTGGCGGGTGATCTCGCTGTAGCCGAAGATCTCGCCCGAAGCCCTGGTGGTGCCGTCTTCGGCCACCCGGTGTTCGTTGGTGACGTAATAGTCGTTGCCCATGATGCTGTGCTGCTTCATGCGCTTGCCAAGGAAGAAGTGATATTCGTCCCGCGTCATGCCGTTGTCGCGCAGATATTCATACATTTCCGAATCCACGCGCCGCCCGTAATTCAGGTCGAGCGACAGGAAACGCTGGGCGTTCAGCAGTTCGGCCGGCGCGATGGCGGCCGGCGATTCCGCATGGAAATATTCGGACGATTCGCTCTGCACGAATATGGCATCAGGCCGGACGCGCAGGATCGCCTGCATGGCCAGCACATTGGCCTTTACCAGGTGTTTCAGAGCAGTGACGAACGCCCGATCGCTGGCCAGCTGTTCGTTCCACCAGCCGTAACGCGCGGAAAAAGTGGCACAGATGAACATCTCGTTGACCGGCGTGTAGAGCTGCACCCACGGGAAGCGTGTCGCAAAGGCCTGCGCGTAATGGCAGAAGAGTTCGGGGAAATCGGGGTTCTGAAAGTCTCCGATCCAGTCTGGCACGCCGAAATGACACAGATCGACAATCGGCACGATGTTGCGCCGCTGCAGGTCGGCAAAGGCGACATCGGCAAACGCCCAGTCATGTCGGCCCGGCCCCAGCCAGGTGCGGTGGAGCGGCGGGCCGAAGCGCAGGAAATCGATGCCCATCTCCTGAACGAGGGCGAAATCCTCCTGCCAGCGCTGGTAATGGCCGCACCGCTCCATCTCGTCGACACGGGTGCGGCCGCCGTTGATCGTGGGCGCGCTGTTTTCGATGCCGGTGGCGAACATGAAATTGGTGATGATCCGTCTCCTCGCTCGCGGACCGCGCCGCCTCGTCAGAACATGGTTCTGACCAGCGGTTCGCGCGGCCAGATGCGCCCGCGCGCCGCAGCGGCGCCGAAGGCGCTGACGCCGGCCCTGTCGAGATTGACGATGCCATCGTCAGGCATCACGCCAGCCTGATTGAGCAGCGGCAGCGCGGCGGCGCTGTGGCCGATCACCTTCAGGTGCTGGAATGCATCATGCACCCACGCCACGGCGCGCTGGTCGTGCTGCAGCATGGTCGTGCCATCCGCCGATGCCACCACGGCCACCGCATCGAACAGCACCGACGGGCCGCCCTGCAGGTCGTGATCGGCGGCCAGCGTCCTGCCGCTGATCAGGGTCACGCCGCCGATGCGCGGTGCGATGATTTCGGTCAGCCCGCCGGCCGCCGTCATGGCAGCCTCCAGCTTGGCCACGACCTCGCCGTCGGCGCCATCGGTGACGAGGATGCCAAGCTTGCGGCCCTTCAGTGTGGGCGTGAACTTGGCCAGCAGGCTGAGTGACGGGGAAGGGCGCAGATCGGTCCGCGTCGGCACGGCCTGGCCCAGTTCGGGAACCTCGCCCTGGAAGTTCAGGCCGGTCGCCACGCGTTCGCCCAGCTGGGGCAGGATATTGTGCAAGTGGGCGATCATCATGCCGCGGATGGGCAAGGTATCGACCTTGCCCAGTTCGAACACCAGCGCGGCGACGATGTGGGCCTGCTCGGCCTCGGTCTGGCTCAGGAAGAATTGCCGGGCCTGGCTGTAATGATCGGCAAAGGTGGCGCTGCGGTGCCGGGCCTTGGGGCCTGCGATCGTGGCCGGGTGGCTGGTGAACCCGGCCCTGGGGTCCTCGCGCGGGCCGCTGGGGTCGAGCAGGCTGGGCTGATAGGCAACCCGGCCGTTGGGCACGTGCATCTGCATATGGCCGTCGCGCTGGAAATTCGCGAACGGGCAGCGCGGCGCGTTGATCGGCAGCTGGGTGAAATTCGGGCTGCCCAGCCGCTTCAGCTGGGTATCGAGATAGGAGAAATTGCGCCCCTGCAGCAGCGGATCATCGGAAAAATCGATGCCCGGCACGACATTCTGGGTGCAGAACGCCACCTGCTCGGTTTCGGCGAAGAAATTGTCCACCGTGCGATCCAGGGTCAGCTTGCCGATCACCTGCAGCGGCACGACCTCTTCCGGGATGATCTTGGTGCTGTCGAGATGGTCGAAATCGAAGCGTTCGGCCTCGGCCTCGGTGAACAGCTGCACGGCCAGATCCCATTCGGGGAAATTGCCGGTCTCGATCGCCTGCCACAGGTCGCGGCGGTGGAAGTCGGGATCGGCGCCGTTGATCTTCAGCGCCTCGTCCCACAGCACGGACTGGCTCTGCAACCGCGGCCGCCAGTGGAATTTCACGAAGGTGGACTCACCGGCCGCATTGACCAGCCGGAAGCTGTGGACGCCAAAGCCTTCCATCATCCGGAACGACCGCGGAATGGTGCGATCCGACATGATCCACATGATCATGTGCATCGATTCCGGGGTCAGCGAAATGAAATCCCAGAAGGTGTCGTGCGCCGATTGCGCCTGCGGAAAGCCGCGGTCAGGCTCCTGCTTGGCGGCGTGGACGACATCGGGGAACTTCATCGCGTCCTGGATGAAGAACACCGGGATGTTGTTGCCCACCAGATCCCAATTGCCCTCTTCCGTGTAGAATTTCACCGCAAAGCCGCGCACGTCGCGGGCCAGGTCCATCGATCCCTTGTTGCCGACAACGGTCGAAAACCGCACGAATACCGGCACACGCTCGCCAGTTTTCGCCAGCACGCGGGCGCGCGTGTGGCGCTCCAGTGACTTGGTCAGTTCGAAATGGCCGTGCACGCCAAAGCCGCGGGCGTGGACCACCCGTTCCGGAATCCGCTCGTGATCGAAATGGAAGATCTTCTCCCGCAGCACGAAATCTTCCAGCAGCACCGGCCCGCGCGGGCCGGCCTTCAGGCTGTTCTGATCATCGCCGATCACCACGCCCTGCGCGGTCGTCATCCGCACATGATCGCCGCTGGCCAGCTGGTGCAGCTCGCCGCCTTCGCCGCTCACAAATCTCGTGTCGTTGCCGCTCATGTCGTGTTCCTCCGGGATCGTGATGATCCGGGAACAACCGGGGCGGCGGGAGGATGCTCCCCGAACGCGGCGAATTTTTTTGGTGCGGCGGGCGCCTAGACGGCCATCAGCGCCTGTTCGAAATCGGCAATGAGGTCCCCGGCATCCTCGACGCCGATCGACACGCGCACCAGATTGTCGGTGATACCCAGTTCCTGCTTGCGCGCTGGCGGCACCGAAAGATGCGTCATCGCCGCCGGGTGAGAGGCCAGGCTTTCGGTGCCGCCAAGGCTGACCGCCAGCTTCACCAGCCTGAGATTGTCGAGCAGCCGGAACGCTTCGGCCTCGCCGCCCTTCACGATCACGGAGAAGGTGGAACCAGCGCCCGAACAGTGGCGGGCATAGATGTCGGCCTGTCGCGATCCCGGTTCCAGAAAGCCCAGATAGCCAACGCGTTCGATCTTGGGATGATCCCGCAGGAAGGCGCACACCTTGGCGGCATTCTCGCCGGCGCGGCTCATGCGCAGTTCCAGCGTTTCCAGCGAGCGCAGCAGCATCCACGCCGTGTGCGGATCGGTGATCGTGCCGATGGTGTTCCGCATCATGCGGATGGGGGTGAGCACCGCCTTCGCGCCGATGCAGGCACCGGCCACCAGGTCGCTGTGGCCGCCGACATACTTGGTCAGCGAATAGATGGTCACATCGGCGCCCTGGTTGAGCGGCTGCGCCCACAGCGGCCCCAGGAACGTGTTGTCGATGACGATCGGGGGCAGGGCGCCGTCGCCCAGAACGGCAGCGCGGGCGGCGTGAACGGCCTCCACATCCACCAGCGCATTGGTCGGGTTCGCCGGGCTTTCCAGATAGATGGCGGCGATCCGGCCCTTGTCCTTCGCGGCGGAGAGCACCGTTTCGATCTCGGCCTGCGTGGCGCCGGCCGGGAAATCCAGCCACGTCACCCCCAGCTTGCCCAGGATGCGCCCAATCAGCGTTTCGGTGGCCGCATACAGCGGAGCGGAGTGCACGATCACGTCTCCGGGCTGCACCAGCGCCAGAAAGGTGGTGGCGATGGCCGACATGCCGCTGGAAAAGGTCAAGGCCTCCTCGGCATCCTCCCACAGCGCCAGCCGGTCTTCCAGGATCTCCTGATCCGGCCCGTTGAAGCGGCCATAGACAAGGCCCTCGGCCCCGCCCGGCCGCACGCCGGTGATGCCTTCGAAAAAGCGTTTCCCGTCGGCGGCCGTTTCAAAGACGAAGGTGGAGGTCAGAAAGATCGGCGGTTTCAGCGAGCCTTCCGACAGGCGCGGATCATAGCCATGGCCCATCATCATCGTCGACGGCTTCAGCTTGCGGTTGCCGATGCTGCGCGCCTGATGGTTCATGGCACGGCGCGGGCGGGGTGTGTCGTCGGTCATGGTGTCGGCTCCCGGATGACTGGGCTTGCTGCTTGAAAGGGTGGGGTGCCGCCACAGGCTGGGCCAAATTTGTCCCCCGAACAACCCCCGCCCGTGGCCACATCGTGCCGGGAACGGCCTGCGCCCGCGCGCACGAAAGCGGGCCGGGACCAGCGGCATCTGCCACCAGTCCCGACCCGCATTTTCGCCGGATCGGCTCGGGTCGCGGGCGGGAGTCAGCCCTTGCCCTTGGCCTTGCCGGTCTTGCCGCCGCCGCGACCGGTGCCGGTGCTGCCAGCGCCCGCGGTGTCGCCGCCTTTCTTGCTGGTTCCGCCCTGATTGGTGCCTGCCTTCTGTGCCATGTCGACCTCCCGTGATGCTGCAGTTGTCAACCGGGCAGCAGGCAATTCGTTCCGCACACGCGCATCGGGCCAGTCTGCGCCTTGTCGCTGCCGTCAACGCCGCCGGGCCAACTCCTACAGTGGTCAAATGCCCCGCTTGCCAACATTATGTTATTCTGTATCACGCAGTTCCCAGCGATGGCCGGGCCTGTTGCCCGGCTGGCATCAACAGGTGGAACCGAATGAAGACAGTCGTTGTGGCGGGGATCCTTGCCGGTCTGGCGACGCCGGTGCTGGCAGCAGAGGCTGCGGATGCCGGCGATGCCGCTGGTGGCGGCGAAATCACTGTCACCGCCAGTCGTCAGCCCTATCGCGGCGATTTCACCCTGCAGGAAACCCCGGCCGCCATCACCATCATCGATCAGACCTGGTTGTCGAACAACAATATCCTGCGGCTCACCGACGCGCTTGATCTCAACGCATCAGTGGCGCGGCAAAACAATTTCGGCGGGCTGTGGGATGCCTTTGCCGTGCGCGGCTTTGCCGGCGATGAAAACCTGCCGTCGGGATATCTCGTCAACGGCTACAACAACGGTCGCGGCTTTGCCGGCGTGCGCGACGTGTCGGGTATCGAGAGGATCGAGGTGGTCAAGGGGCCGCAGGCGGCGCTCTATGGCCGCGGTGAGCCCGGCGGCGTGATCAACATCGTCACCAGAAAAGCCGATTTCGACACACGCGGCAGCATCGGCGTGCAGGCCGGCAGCTGGGATCGCCAGCGCGCCGACGCTGACATCAACCTGGCGCTTGGTCAGGTGGCGGCCGTGCGCCTGATCGGCTTTTACGAAGACGCCGGCAGCTTTCGCGGCCTGCGTTCGGAACGCTGGGGCTTCACGCCGTCTGTGCTGGTCAAGCTGGGGGAGGCGACGGCTCTGACCTATGAGCTGGAACTGACCCGGGCCAAGGCGCCCTTTGATCGCGGGGTGGTGGCCATCAACGGCCAGCTTGGCATTATGGATCGCCGGTCGTTTCTGGGGGAGCCGGACGATGGACCGCTTGATGCCGATGCCACCGGCCACCAGCTGCAACTCAGCCACGAATTCAACGACGACTGGTCGATCCTGATCGGCGGCCAGCATCGTGACACGCGCCTCACCGGTTTTTCGACCGAGGCCGAACTGGCTGCCGGGCGCCAGCGGCTGGGCCGCGACGGGCGCTCGCTGTCGCGACAGCGGCGCTTCCGGGATTATGATGCCCGGCATCAGGTGCTGCGCGCCGAGGTGCAGGGGCGCTTTGCCACCGGCGGCCTCGCCCATCGCATCCTGGCCGGTGCCGATTACGACCGCTTTGAAAACGGCCAGCTGTTCCTGCGCTTCCGGCCGCCATCGATCGGCACCGCCACGACCGCGCAGCAATCGAACGACATCGATATCATGGCGCCCGTCTATGGCCGTTTCCCGCTGCCGACGCCCGCCCCGCAGACCAACCGCCTCGACACGCAGGAAGCCTTTGGCCTTTATGTGCAGGACCAGATCGATCTGGGTGGCGGCGTGCAGGTGCGGCTGGGTGGTCGCTATGACGACTTCCGCCTGACGACGCTGAACCGCGCCAATGGCGTTGCCTCTGATCGCGGCTTTCGCCGCTTCTCGCCGCAGGCCGGCATTGTCTATGAGACCAGTCCGGTGCTGTCGCTTTATGCGGCTTATGGCGAAGGCTTCCGCGCCAATATCGGCGCTGACGTGGCGGGGCGCATCTTCGATCCCGAAACCAGCCGCTCGGCTGAAGTCGGGGCCAAGCTCAACCTGCTCGATGGCAAGCTGACCGGCACCGTGGCGCTGTTCACCCTCATCAAGGACAATGTTCTGGCTGCCGATCCGGCCAACCCGGGTTTTTCCGTCCCGATCGGCCGGGCGCGCAGCCGGGGTCTCGAATTCGATCTGAACGGCAAGCTGCCCGGCGATGTCGACCTGCTGTTGAGCTATGCCTTCGTCGACGCGACGGCGCGGGCGGCCGTGCTCGATCCCAATTTCAGCCTGAACATTCGCGTGGGCGACCGGCTGGTCAACATTCCGCGTCACCAGTTCAACATGCAGGCGGCCAAGGGCATTGCGATCGGTGACAGCCTCAGGGTGACGCTGGGCGGCGGGGTGCAGCATGCCGGCGGCCGGCTGGGCGAGACGGCGACGCAGTTCTTCCTGCCGGCCTACACGCTGGCCCGCGGCTTTGCCCGGCTCGACATTGGCGAGCGGTACGAACTGTTTGCCGAAGTCACCAACCTGTTCAACGCCACCTATTACACCAACAGCTTTGCCCAGCTGTGGGTGCAGCCCGGCCAGCCGCGCGCTGCCACGCTTGCTGCCCGGGTGAAATTCTGATGACCCCGGCGCTGTCCATCGATCACCTGGTGGTGGAGCGCGGCGGCCGCCGCATCGTTGACGGTCTCTCGCTCAGCCTTGCCCCCGGCGACGTCTATGCCCTGCTGGGCGGCAATGGCGCCGGCAAATCGACGACGCTGTTTGCCATCCTGGGCCTTTTGGCCCGCAGTGGCGGCAGCATCCGTGTTGCCGGCCATGATCCGGCGCGGGCGCGCGATGATGTGCGCGCGTCCGTCGCCTATTTGCCGGAAAACGTGACGCTGTACCCGTCGTTCACGGCGCGGGAGAATGTCGGCTATTTCCTCGAACTGGCCGGGACGCCGCGCAGCGTGGCCGAGGTGGAAGCCGCTTTCGCCGCCGTCAATCTCGATCCCGGTGCCTGGGATCGGCCGGCGGGTGGATTTTCCAAGGGGATGCGCCAGAAGACGGCCATTGCGCTGGCGCTGCTGCGCCGTGCGCCCCTGCTGCTGCTGGACGAGCCGACATCCGGCCTTGATCCGGCGGCCACCCGCGATTTTCACGCGCTGGTGGCCGACGTGGCGGCGCGCGGCATTGCGGTACTGATGGTCACCCACGATCTGTTCGGCGCGGCCGACGTGGCCGGGCATATCGGGCTCTTGGCCAAGGGCCGACTGGCGCGGGAATGGACGGCAGTATCGGCATCGCCGCGCTTTGACCTGAATGACCTGCACGCTGGCTTCGTGACCGCATGAGCCGGGTTCGCACCATCGCGGCCGCGCAACTGCGGCTGTTCGTCCGTTCGCGGCTGGCGGTGGTGGCGCTGGCGCTGCTGCTGATGCTGTCACTGATCGCGGCAGTCACCGGCGCCGGGCAGGCGGCCCGCATGGCAGCGGACCGAGCCACCGCCCAGGCGGCAAGTAACAGCGCCTTTGCCAACCAGCCGGATCGTCACCCGCACCGGATGGTGCATTATGGCACCTATGCGCTGCGCCCGCTGGGGCCGCTGGCGGCGTTCGATCCCGGCGTCGATGCCTTTGCCGGGTCGCTGATCTTTCTGGAAGGCCACCGCCAGAACGCCACCACGCTGGGGGCGGCGCGCGAATCCTCGGGGCTGATCCGCTTTGGCCAGCTGGCCCCGGCCTTCGTGCTGCGCGTGCTGGTGCCCCTGCTGCTGGTGTTCGTCGGCTTTGCGATGGTGGTGGGCGAACGTCAGAGTGGGCTGACGACCTTGCAATTGAGCCATGGCGCCTCCCTTCGTGACCTGATCGCCGGCAAGGCGCTGGCGCTGGGGGCCGTCGCCGGTGTGGCGGCCCTGCCGGCGCTGGGGGCGCTGGGTTGGGCGGCGGCGCAGGCCCCGGCAGATGCCGGCATCGCGCTGATGATGGCGCTGGCGGCGCTGTTGTGGCTGGGCCTGTGGGTGCTGGCGATCACGCTGGTTTCGGCGCGCGCGGCGTCGGCGCAATCGGCGCTGCTGGCGCTGGTGCTGGGCTGGGCCGTGGTGGTCGTGCTGGTGCCGCGCGCGGCCGCCGGCGTGGCGGCGCTGGCCTATCCATTGCCCACCAAGGCCGAAACCGATCTGGTGATCCACGACGAACTGCGCCGCATGGGCGACAGCCACAATCCCGATGATCCGCATTTTGCCGCGTTCAAGGCCGGCCTGCTGCGCCGTTACAATGTCGCCCTGGTCGAGGATCTGCCGTTCAATTATCGTGGCGCGCTGTCGGCAGAAGGCGAACGGCTGACCAGTCTGCTGTTTGCCCGCCATGCCGCCGACACGGCCGCGATCCAGATGCGCCAGCACGACCTTTTGGCCCTGATCGGCCTTGCCAGCCCGGCGATCGGCTTTGCCCAAGCCAGCATGGCGGGCGCAGGCACCGATCTTGCCGGCCATATCGCCTTTCTGGATGCGGCCGAGGCCCATCGTTACCGGCTGATCCAGTCGCTGAACGGTCTGCACACCTGGCAGGTGAAGGGTGCTGCCGACGCCGCCCGCAATCGCGATCCCATTGCCGAACGCCAGAGTCGCATCTCGTCGCAATTCTGGGCGCAGCAACGGCCCTTTGCCCATGCCGGCCCCAGCGTGGCGGCGCGCATGGCCGGGATGCTGCCGGGATTGGCGGTGATGCTGGTGTGGGCAGCATTGCTGGTGTGGCTGCTGCGACGCGCCGGCATGGGAGCCGAGGCATGATCGCGGCGCTGATGCGCGAATGGCGGCTGCTGGCCGGGCCGGCGCGGGCCGGGCTGGCAGTGCTCGCGCTGCTGGCCAGTGTGGCCGTGGCGCTTGGCCTTGCTGACGTGCGCCAGACCCGCGCCGATATCGCCCGCGTGGCGGCGCTGGAGGCGCGCGAAACCGCAGCCATTGCGGGCTTTGCCAAGGGTGATGCCGGGGAGTTCGGCTATTATCGCAACTTCCCGGTGTGGCGCGCGCCCGGCGATCTGGCCTTTCTGGCCCCGGCGCGCGGTGACGCTGTGCCGGCGGTGATGCGGATCCGCATCCTGGCGCTGGAAGGCCAGATCAACGACAACGAGGCCGCAAACCCTGAACTGCTGTTGGCCGGCCGTTTCGATTTCGCCTTCGTCACCCTTTATCTGGGGCCGCTGTTGCTGATCGCGCTGCTGCATGATCTGTGGTCAGGAGAGCGCGAGGCCGGGCGGCTGGCAGCACTGGACAGCCTGCCATGGGCGCGCCGCCGGCTGTGGCTGCCGCGCGCTGCCATTCGCTGCGGGCTGGTGGCGCTGGCGTTGCTGGTTCCGCTGGCTGCCGGCGGCGTGATCGAGGGCACGGCCGCCGAACGGCTGGCATTGGCAGCAGCGCTGGTGCTGGCCAGCATCGGTTTCTGGGCGCTCGTCACGCTGGCCGTGGCGCGGGTGGAGGCGGCGTCGGCCACGCAGGCGGCGGTGCTGGCCGGGCTGTGGTTTGCCATCACGCTGGTGATCCCGGCAGCCGCGCATCTGGCCATCAATGCGGCGGTGCCGCTTCCCGATGCGGCCGCCATCGCCCGCGAAAATCGTGAAGAGGTCCATGCCGGCTGGGATCGGCCCAAGACCGAGACGATGGCGCGGTTCGTGGCGCTGTATCCGGCCTATGCGGCGCAGGCGCAGACGGGCGTGGCCTTTACATGGAAATGGTATTTCGCTTTCCAGGCACTGGGCGATGAAGCCGTGGCCGCCGACAGCGCATCGCGCGATGCCGGCATTGCCCGGCGCGAGGCGCAGGCGCAGGCGCTGGGCTGGCTGCTGCCGCCAATCAAGGTGGCGCAGGCGCTGCAGGGACTGGCGGGCAGTGATGTGGCTGCCGATCTGGCGTTCAAGGCCGACCTGCGCGCCTATCACCGCCGCTTGCGCGAATATCATTATCCCTATCTGTTCGGCGGCGCGCCGATGACTCCGGCCGACGTGGCCGCCGCGCCGGTGTGGGGGCAGTAACCGCGCCATCACTCCGCCACAAACGCGCCCTAGCGCTGGTGCCATGACCATCGCACAGGCCCTGCTGGCGTTCATCGTCGCCGCCTCGATCCTTACCGTCACGCCGGGTGTCGATACGGCGATGGTGCTGCGATCAGCCGCCACGGCGGGGCCACGGGCGGCGATCAGCGCCGGGATCGGCATCTGCCTGGGCTGCCTCGTCTGGGGCGGCGCAGTGGCGCTGGGGCTGGGGGCGCTGCTGGCGGCCTCGCCCCTGGCCTATGCCGCCGTCAGCTGGGCCGGGGCGGCCTATCTTGTCTGGCTGGGTGCCTGCCTGCTGCTGCGCCCGCGCACCAGCCTTGCTGCCGGCAGCGGCACGGTCACGAGCATCGGCCATGGCGAGGCGCTGCGGCAGGGTCTGTTCACCAACCTGCTCAATCCCAAGATCGGCGTGTTCTACATCACCTTCCTGCCGCAGTTCGTGCCGGCCGGTGCCGATGTCGCCAGCTTCACCTTCCTGCTGGCGGCGATCCATGTCGTGCTGTCGCTGCTGTGGTTCGCCCTGCTGATCCTGGCGACGGTGCCGATGGCCCGCCTGTTGCGCCGGCCGCGTTTCGTCACCGTGATGGACCGGGTAACGGGCGGCATCTTCATCGCCTTTGGCGCGCGATTGGCATTGTCAGTCCGCGCCTAGGCCGCTGCGCTCCCGGCAGCCCCGGCCAGCGACGTCGGCCCGTGGCCAGCGGTCACAAACGCCCTGTTCAGCCGCCCCGGCTTGGCCGTAAGAACAACACACGTCAGGGGGAGGACACCGCAGATGAGCACATTTGAAACCAGCCGCCGCGAGATGGCGGCGATGATGCTGGCGGGCGGCGCGCTGGCGGCGCTGCCGTCACGCGTGATGGCGCAGGGCAGCCCGGCGGAGGCTCCCCGCCTGATTGCCGCCGGTGAAACTCTGCGACCCGAAATCACCGGCAGTTTCGGCATCGTGGCCGCTGGCCGCCATTATGCCTGCGCGGCCGGCATCCGCCTGCTGATGGCCGGCGGCAATGCCACCGATGCCGGCGTCGCCGCGGTGTTTGCCGCTGCCGTGACCGAGATTTCCCATTTTGGCTTTGGCGGAGAAGCGCCGGCCATTATCCACGATGCCGCCAGTGGCCGCAGCGTGGTGGTGAACGGGCAGGGGACCGCCCCCGGCCTCGCCCGGCCCGATTATTTTGCGGCGGCCGGCGTCATCCCCGGCAATGGCCCCAATGGCGGCACCATTCCTGCCGTGATGGACGCGATGGCGCTGGCGCTGGAATATAATGGCAGCAAGAGCTTGCACGAGGTGATGCAGCCGGCGATCGAACTTGCCGATGGCTTTGTCATGTACAATTTTCTCGCCAAGGTGTTTGCCAGCGAACAGCAGGCGACATCGGAATGGGCGTGGGCGCGGCAGACCTATTACCCTGATGGCAAGCCGCCGCAGACCGGGCAGATCTTCCGCCAGCCCAACCTGGCGCGCACGCTGCGGACCATCGCAGAGGCTGATCGCGCCGCGCTGAAACGCACCCGCAATCGCGTCGCGGCGATCCGCGCTGGCCGCGATGCCTTCTACAAGGGTGACATTGCCCGCCGGATGGCAGCAGCGGTGGAGGCCGATGGTGGCCTGCTGCGCTATGCCGATCTCGCCGGCTACACGGGCAGGATCGAGGTGCCGACACAGGTGGACGTGTTCGGCCATGCCGTGCTGAAAGGCGGGTTCTGGAGCCAGGGCCCGGCGCTGCTGCTGGCGCTGAACATCGCCGAGGCCGCCGGTATTGCCGCGATGCCGCCGGGGTCGGAAGCCTATCTCCACACGCTGGCCGAAAGCATCAAATTGGCGTTCGATGATCGCAACATGTATTTTGGCGATCCCGATTTCGCGAAGGTGCCGGGCAAGGGCCTGCTGTCCAAGGCCTATGCCGCCGAACGCGCCAAAAGCATCGGTCCGAGGGCCAGCCTTGAGCATCGCTATGGCAATCCCTGGGCCTTTGAAGGCGCTGCGCGCACCACGCCCGAATTCCTGCCGCACATGCTGAAACCCCCGGCGCGGCCCAGCGCCGACACGACCGCGATTGAGGTGGTCGATGCCAAGGGCAATCTGTTCAGTTGCACGCCATCATCGGGCTGGCTGCTGGGCGGGGCCTATGTGGCGGGCGATACCGGCGTGCCGATGTCGAACCGGCTGACGATCTTCGATCTGGATGCGAGCAGCCCCAACGTGATCGCGCCGGGCAAGCGCCCGCGCACCACGCTGACGCCGACGCTGGTGATGAAGGACGGCAAGCCCTTCCTCGCCATCGGCACGCCCGGCGGCGACAATCAGGACCAGCAGATCATGAACGTGCTGCTGCGCGTGCTGATCCACAATCAGCCGCTGCAGGCCGCCATCGAGGAACCGCGCATCAACAGCAATCACTTCCACAACAGTTTCGGCATCAAGAAGGACGAGCCGGGCGTGCTGGAGATCGAAAGCCGGGTGCCGGAAGCGATCCGCACAGGCCTGGCAGCACGTGGCCACAAGTTGAACGTGCTGGGGCCTTATGGCGTGTCCACCGGCGTGGTCGCGGCGGGCATCGTGCCCGGCACCGGGACCTTGCGCGGCGGGGCGGATGTGCGCCGCGAACGCTATGTGTTCGGGTGGTGATCCTGCCGCGTTGATCAGGCTTGCGGGCGAGCGTGGCGCTGATAGCTTTCGGCCATGGCCACGCACCCGAAATACCCGCTCGTCTTCACACCGCTCGATCTGGGTTTCACCCGGCTGAAGAACCGCATCCTGATGGGATCGATGCACACCGGCCTTGAGGATATCGAGGGCGGGTTTGAACGCATGGCGGCGTTCTTTGCCGAACGTGCCAAGGGCGGCGTCGGCATGATCATCACCGGCGGCATCGCGCCCAATCACGAGGCGGGCGGCGGCGGCAAGCTCTCGACACCGGAAGAAGCCGCCCAGCACCGCATCGTCACCGAAGCCGTGCATGCCGCCGATCCTGACGTGAAGATCGTCATGCAGATCCTCCACGCCGGGCCGCTGGCGGGCACGCCGGCCTGTGTGGCGCCATCGGCCATCCGGTCGCGCATCGGCCGCCATGTGCCGAACGAGCTGGATGCCGACGGGATCGAAAAGCAGCTGGCTGATTTCGCCAATTGCGCCGCGCAGGCGAAGGCTGCCGGCTATGACGGGGTCGAGATCATCGGGTCGGCCGGCTATCTCCTCTCCACCTTCCTCGTCGAAAAGACCAACACCCGCACCGACGAATGGGGCGGCAGCTTCGAAAACCGCATGCGTTTCCCGGTGGAAGTGATCCGCCGCTGCCGCGCTGCCGTGGGTGACAATTTCATCATCGTCTTCCGCATCCCGGCGATGGACATGCTGGAAGGCGGCATGTCGGGGGACGAGGTGATCCAGCTGGCCAAGGCGGTGGAGGCGGCGGGCGCCACCATCATTTCCACCCACTTCACCTGGCACGAGGCGCAGGTGCCGACCATCGCCACCATGGTGCCGCGCGCCGCCTTTGCCGAGGTGACGGGGCGCATCCGCCGCCACGTTTCCGTGCCGATGATCACGTCGAACCGCATCAACATGCCCGATGTGGCGGAAGCCGTGCTGGCGGCCGGCCATGCCGACCTCGTCTCGATGGCGCGACCGATGCTGGCCGATGCCGATCTGGTGAAAAAGGCGTGGGAAGGCCGCGAGGACGAGATCAACACCTGCATCGCCTGCAACCAGGCCTGCCTTGACCACACGTTCACCGGCAAGCTGACATCGTGCCTGGTGAACCCGCGCGCCTGCAATGAAACGCTGATGCCGGTGGTGCCGGCCACGCGCCCGCGCGACCTGGCGGTGGTGGGTGCCGGGCCTGCCGGGCTGGCCTTTGCCGTGGAGGCGGCGCAGCGCGGCCACAAGGTGACGATCTATGACGCCGCCAGCGAAATCGGCGGCCAGTTCAACCTTGCCAAGCGGGTGCCGGGCAAGGAGGAGTTCCACGAAACCCTGCGCTATTTCAACCGGATGATCGCCAAGCTTGGCATCAGGCTGTTGCTGAACACGCGCGCCGATGCCGACATGCTGGCTGCCGCCGGCCATGACGAGGTGATCGTCGCCACCGGCATCCGCCCGCGCGTACCCGATCTGCCCGGCATCGATCACCCCAAGGCCGTGGCCTATATCGACGCCATCCTGGGCCGCAAACCGATCGGCCGGCGGGTTGCCATCATGGGGGCAGGGGGCATCGGGTTCGACGTCGCCACGCTGATCACCCATGCCGGGCCATCGGCGGCGGTGGATATCCCGACCTTCTGCCGCGAATGGGGCGTCGATTTCGTCAATCACCCGCGCGGCGGCGTGACGGGCGTCGAAATGCACATCGAAAAGGCCGATCGCGAAGTCGTCATTCTCCAGCGCAGCGAAGGCTCGCCCGGACGATCGCTGGGCCGCACGACGGGCTGGACCCACCGGCTCAGCCTGCTGCGGCGCGGGGTGAAACTGCTGGGCGGCGTCACCTATCTCAAGATCGACGATGAAGGGCTGCACTGCCAAGTCAATGGCGAACCACGCCTGTTCGAGGTTGACACCGTCATCATCTGCGCCGGCCAGTTGCCGGAGCGTGACCTGTATGATGCGCTGGTGGCGCGCTGGGTGAAGGCCCACGTGATCGGCGGTGCGTTCGAGGCGGCGGAGCTGGACGCGAAGCGCGCCATCGCCCAGGCGACGGAGCTGGCGCTGGCCTGCTGAAACTTTGCAGCGCCGATCGGCGTTGTCCTCCCCATCAAAAGGAGGACCGACATGGCGGCGATCAAGGCGCAGTTCGAAACGCGGCGGCAGGCGGAGATGGCGATCGAGCGGATGGTGCAGGAGCATCATGTCGACCGCAAGGCGATCACCGTGACGGCGGCGGGCCAGGCCAACACCACGGGCACTGAACGGGCCGGATCGGACGCCGCCGCCGGCGCCGACAACGAAGCCAGCGCGCGCACGCAGGGCCCGCGAGACGATGCTCCACTCGCCGGTGCCGTGCTGGTGACGGTCGCTTATGACAATGCCGATACGGAAGCGGTCGCACGCGATGCCTTTGCCGAATTTGCGGCCAAGGAGATCGTGGACTGAGGGAGGTCGCTGGATGCCCCGCGAGGATTCGAACCTCGATTAACGGAGTCAGAGTCCGGAGTCTTACCTTTAGACGACGGGGCAAAAGCCAGCGAGATGCGGCGTCTAGCGGGATGGCGCGGCCGGGTCAACAGGGGGAAATCGGCCGAGCGGCGGTTGATTTGCGTTTGGGCGGTGAAATGGCTAGCGTGGTGTCAGGTTCTGCTGCGGCGACGCCCATTTCCGGCGCTGGCCAAGGCAGTTTGATTTCGCTGACTGGACTTGCCGATGCCGGCCCCGACCGACACTGCCGCTGGCAACCGCCGCGGCACAAATTCCCAGAACACTGGCCGCAATCGGGCCGCCCCGGCCGTCAATCGCCGCGCGCGGGCCTATGGCGCGCTGGATCTGGGCACCAACAATTGCCGCCTGCTGATTGCCCGCCCGTCGGCTGACGGCTTCACTGTCGTCGATGCGTACAGCCGCGTCGTGCGGCTGGGCGAGGGGCTGCTGGAAGCCGGGCGCCTGTCTGACGCCGCGATGGATCGCACCCTTTCGGCGCTCGCGGCCTGTGCCGACAAGCTGGCGCGGCGCGACGTGCGGTTGACCCGCAATGTCGCGACCGAGGCCTGCCGCCGCGCCAGCAACGGACTGGCGTTCGTGGAGCGTGTCTATGCCGAAACCGGGATCGCGCTGGATGTGATCAGTGCGGCCGAGGAAGCGCGACTGGCCGTGCTGGGCTGCCATGTGCTGATCGATGCCGATGGACCGCCGGCGCTGGTGTTCGACATCGGTGGCGGATCGACGGAACTGATGCTGGTGTCGCCGGCCGGGATCGGCGATGCGCCGCCGGCGATCATCGACTGGGTGTCGATGCCGTGGGGTGTCGTCAGCCTTGCCGAAACCGAACCGCAATGGCCGGAAGCGGCAGACCGCATCGACGCCTATCAGCGCATGCGTGACCAGATCTGGCCCTGGCTCGACCGCTTTGCCGCCCGGCTGGAAGCGCGGGGCGTGCGCGAGGTGCAATTGCTCGGCACGTCGGGCACCATCACCACGCTCGCCAGCGTGCAGCTGGGCCTGCCCGGTTATGATCGCCGGCGGGTGGATGGCTGTGCCGTCGAAACCGGCGATCTGGCCGCGCTCTGCCGCTCGATCGGGCTGGCGAGCGTGGCGGAACGCGCCCGCATCGCCTGTGTGGGCCCCGACCGCGCCGAACTGATCGTGGCCGGCTGTGCCATATTGGAAGCCATTCTCACCCGCTGGCCGGGCGGGCAGGTGCGGGTCGCCGATCGCGGTATCCGCGAAGGCATATTGCGGACATTGATGATGCGCGACGGCGTGTGGATGGCGGGCAAATGAGCGGCAACAATCCCACTGGCCGCTCGCGCGGCGGCAAGGTGCGCGTGAAGACCGCGCGGCGGCGCACGGCGCAATCGACCCGCTGGCTGGAACGGCAGCTGAACGATCCTTACGTCGCCGCGGCCAAGGCGCAGGGCTATCGCAGCCGGGCCGCCTTCAAGCTGAAGGAGCTGGACGAGCAGTTCGGCATCCTGAACGGCGTGGAGCGCGTGGTTGACCTTGGCGCTGCGCCCGGCGGCTGGTGCCAGGTGGTGAAGCAGAAACGGCCCAAGGCCCGCGTTGTCGGCATGGACCTGCTGGAGATCGAGCCGCTGGCGGGTGTCGACCTGTTCCAGAAGGACATCACCGACGATGACAGCGAGGCGCTGATCCTGGCCACATTGGGCGGGCCCGCCGACCTGGTGATGAGCGACATGGCCGCCAACACGGTGGGCCACAAGCAGACCGACCATCTGCGCACGATGGGCCTGATTGAAACGGCGCTCGACATGGCGACGCGGCTGCTGCGGCCCGGCGGCAATTTCCTCGCCAAGGTGCTGGCCGGCGGCGGCGATGGCGCGCTGACGGCGGCGCTGAAGAAGAACTTCACCACGGTGAAGCACGTGAAGCCGCCGGCCAGCCGCAAGGGTTCGAGCGAATGGTATGTGGTGGCGCAGGGCTTCAAGCCGCCGCCACCCTCGCCAGACTGAGGGGCGGGCGCAGTTGGCGGGTTGCCAGCGGTGAATTTGGCTGGCAATCAATCGCCAAAGCAACAGCTTGAAGGTGATGCGCCGCGCGCGGCAGTGTGCGGTTCGCCCGGAAATGTGCAGACGGAGCGGTGGGATAGAATGACGGCGCGACAACCCGCAGAATGGGCTGCCCATGCCGCCACCTGGACGGCGTTTCCCTCGCACGCCGAACTTTGGCAGGACGATCTGGTTCCGGCGCAGGAAGAGGTCGCCGCCATGGTGCGCGAGATCGCGACGGGCGAGCGGGTCGAGTTGCTGGTTGCCAATGCCGAGGCGGCGGCAGCGGCCAAGGCATTGCTGGGCAATGCCAATGTCAGGCTGCATGATTATAATTTCGGGGACATCTGGCTGCGCGACACCGGCCCGCTGTTCCTGCAATCGCCGCACGGGCTGGCCGCTGCCGGCTTCCGCTTCAATGGCTGGGGCGGCAAATATGATCTGCCGGGCGATGCCGGCGTGGCGGCGTTTGTCGCCGGCCTGACCAAAACACCGCTGGCCCGCCACGGCTGGGTGCTGGAAGGCGGCGCGATCGATGTCGATGGCACCGGCCTTGCCGTCACCACCGAACAATGCCTGCTGAACCCCAACCGCAACCCGCGCATGGACCGGCACGAGGTGGAAAGCCACCTGCGCCGCGATCTTGGCATCGACCGGGTGCTGTGGCTGGGCGACGGGCTGATGAACGACCACACCGATGGCCATGTCGACAACCTGGCGCGTTTCGTGGGCCCGGGCCGGCTGGCGCTGCCGGTGGCAATGGACGCCAGCGATCCCAACAAGGATGTCTATGAAGACGCCTGGGATCGCGCCCGCGATTTCGGGCTGGATATCGTGCCGATCCCGTCACCCGGCACGGTGATGATGGACGATCGCATCGTGCCGGCCAGCCACATGAATTTCTACATCGCCAATGCCGTCGTCGTGGTGCCGCTGTATGGTACCGCCAGCGACGATGATGCGGTGAAGGCGATTGCCGAGCTGTTCCCGACCCGCAAGACCATCGGCATGCGCGCCGATCATATCCTTACCGGCGGCGGCAGCTTTCACTGCATTACCCAGCAGCAGCCGAAATAGCGGGGAAGCCCGGTCTTCCCCGCGCCACATTGTTGGGGTAGGGCGCGCCACATGACCCGCACCATCACCGTCGCCGGCCTGCAGCTGGCCTTTTCCGGCAATCGCGACGCCGATATCGCCATGACCGCCGCCGCCGCACGCCAGGCGGCGGACGGCGTTGACGTCGTGCTGCCGCCCGAATTGTTCGAAGGCCATTATTTCTGCCGCCACGAGGACGAGGGCCTGTTTGCCAGTGCCCTGCCGGTGGACAAGCACCCGGCCATCGCCGCGATGCGCGAAGTGGCGCTGGACACCCGCACCTACATCCCGTGCTCCTTCTTTGAGAAGGACGGCCATCACCATTACAACAGCCTCGCCATGATCGATGATGGCGGCAACATCATGGGCGTCTATCGCAAGAGCCACATTCCCGACGGGCCCGGTTACGAGGAGAAATTCTACTTCCGCCCCGGCAACACCGGCTTCAAGGTGTGGAACACCAAGAAGGGCGTCATCGGTGTCGGCATCTGCTGGGACCAATGGTATCCCGAAACCGCCCGCGCCATGATGCTGATGGGCGCAGAAGTGCTGCTCTATCCCACCGCCATCGGCACGGAGCCGCATGATCCCGATCTCGACACGCGCCGGCTGTGGCGGCGCGCGATGGTGGGCCATGCCGTGTCCAACGTCGTGCCCGTGCTGGCCTGCAACCGCATCGGCACCGAAGAGGCCGGCACGCCGCACGCGCAGACATTTTACGGCACCAGCTTTGCCTGCGACCAGCGCGGCGACATCGTCGATGATCTGGATGATGCGACGCCGGGCGTGGTGAAGGCGACGTTCGACCTTGATCTCGCCGCCCGCCACCGCGCCGCGTTCGGGTTCTTCCGGGATCGCCGGCCGGAGCTGTATGCGCGGCTCGCGCAGGATATCTGACGTTCAAAGAGCCTGGGTTTTTCCGCTTTTTCCGCATTTCGCCGGGTTTGGGCGGGCTGGACCCTGATTGCGCGCCCGTGCGGCAGATGCACCGGCGCTACCATCATGCCGCTGCCATCATGCCATGGTGTCGCCGTGTAGGACAGGCGCGTGGCCCAGCATCATTGCGGTCGAAAGCGCATCGCGGAACATCGCCGGCGTCAGCAGGCCGGTGTTGGTGTTCAGCCGGCTGCAGTGATAGCTGTCGACGAGCGTCACGCCGGATGGCAATTTGTGCACCGCGCCGTGGCCAAAGCGATATTTCGGCAGCTTGCCGCCAATCGCCTTGATCGCGGCCTGGTGGGCGGTTTCGCCCAGCGCCACCACCACCTTCAAGGCGGGCAGGGCGGCGAGCTGGGTGGCCAGATAGGGCCGACAATTGTGCTTCTCAGCCGTTTCGGGAAGATTGCCCGGCGGCGCGCAGGAAACGGCGTTGGTGATGAACAGGCCCGGCGCGTCCCAGCCTTCGGGTGTTTCCGTGGCCAGTCCCAGTTCGGCCAGTGTGCCAAACAGCATCTTGCCGGCTTCGTCGCCGTGGAAGGGGCGGCCGGTGCGGTTGGCGCCCTTCAGGCCGGGCGCCAGGCCGACGATGGCCATCCAGGCACTCGCGTCGCCCATCGGCGGCACCGGCGCGTTCCACCAATTGGGGTGGCGTTCGCGCTGCTCGGCACGATAGGCGACAAGGCGCGGGCAGAGCGGGCAGTCGTGCGGCGGCGTGCCGGGATGCGCCGTTTCGGGCGGAAGTGTCTCGTCAGTCATCGCCCATGCCTGTAGGGGGTTCCGGGCATATGGCAATCGTGCTTGTCGCCTTGGGCTCCAATCGCTGTCATGGCCGCCACGGTCGGCCAGACGGCGTGGTGCGCGCGGCGCTGGCGGCACTTGCGGAACTGGGCGGCATCGTGCGCGCCTCGCCGATCATCGCCACCGCGCCAATCGGACCGGGCACGCGCCGTTATGCCAATGCCGTGGTCGCGCTGGACTGGGCTGGCAGCCTGCCGGCCTTGCTGCGCGCCCTGAAAGCCATCGAACGGGATTTCGGCCGCCGGGCCGGGCGGCGCTGGGGCGATCGCGTGCTCGACCTTGATATCGTGGGGGCAAGCGACACGGTTCTGAATGCTCCCGGTCTTGCGGTGCCGCACCCGCGGCTGGCCGAACGGCGCTTCGTGCTCGATCCGCTGGTGACGGTGGCGCCGGACTGGCGGCACCCGCGATTGCGTCGCACCGCAAGACAGTTGCACGCGCGCGCGCTTCGCCCTAAAGGCCTGCCGCGCACGTGATCGTGCCGCCCCGCACGGGGGTCCTTAGCTCAATCGGTTAGAGCGCCCGCCTTTTAAGCGGTAGGTTCCGGGTTCAAGTCCCGGAGGACCCACCAAGCCGCTGCGCGGCTTGGTGGCAGTGCAAGGCACTGGCACCAGACTCGCGCAAGGCCGGCCAGCGAGCAAAAATGGCGGCCCCACCGGCCGCCTTTTTTGGCTCGTCTGACGGCGTGGCTTTGCCACGCCCCTTCCTTTCCTCCTGTCTGCCCTCAACAGCTTTCCCACCCCCCACCCCTCCCGCACGCGGGAGGGGAGCCACGCGCGCTTGCCAATCCACCGCTGCCGCCACACTCTCCCGCGACACAGGGGGACCCATGCCACTCACAGATTACAGCCGCGCCGACTTCACCGCCGGCCCCTACACGAGGCCCGTCTACCGCCGCGGCAGTGGCCCTGCCGTCATCGTCATCCACGAAGTCCCTGCGCTCCATACGCTGGTCATCGACTTTGCCGACCGGCTGGCAGCGTCGGGCCTGACGGTATTCTGCCCCAGCCTGTTCGGTACGCCGGGTTCCATTCCCACCAAGGCGGCGGCGGTGACGCAATTGTTCCTCAACATCTGCATCCGCCGTGAGTTTTCGGCCTGGCGCGATGGGCGCTCCAGCCCGATCGTCGACTGGCTGCGGGCGCTGGCCCGGCACGCGCACGCCGAATGCGGCGGGCCGGGCGTGGGCGCGGTCGGCATGTGCTTCACCGGCGGATTCGCGCTCGCGATGATGACGGAGCCTGCCGTGATTGCGCCCGTTCTGAGCCAGCCCAGCCTGCCGATCCGTGGTGCACAAACGGGCAGCATCGACGTGACGCCGGCCGAGATCGCCTGCGCGCGGCGGCGGTTCGAGGCGGAGGACCTGTCCCTGCTGGCGCTGCGCTTCACGTCGGACAGGCTGGTCCCCGATGCGCGCTTTCGTCGTTACGAGCAGGAGTTTCCGGGGCGCGTGGAAACCATCGAGCTTGCTGACGAGCACGCCCGCAGCGGCACCGGCATGGCCCCGCACAGCGTGCTGACCGTGCATCTGCCCGACAGCGGCCCCGGCAAGGATACCGAGACGCGCGTGATCGGTTTCTTCCGCCAGCGTCTGGGCCTTGCGAACGCCTGAACCGGGGCCGCCTCTTGATCTGGGGCCGGCTTGCGGCCAAGTCTCGTCGCCATGAATCGCCTGTTGTTCGCCCCCGTCGCCCTGATTGCCAGCATGGCTGCCGCCCAGCCCGTGGTGCTGCCGGGCGGCACCCGCGTCACTGATGTGAAGGTCGGCACCGGCACCGTTGCCGAACCGGGCAAGGCGGTGGCCGTGCACTATACCGGCTGGCTCTATATCGACGGCATGAAGGGCAAGCAGTTCGATTCGTCGCGTACCAACGGTCGACCGTTCGTGTTCACGCTGGGCATGGCCGAGGTGATCCTGGGCTGGGATGAAGGCGTCGCTGGCATGAAGGTCGGCGGCAAGCGCACGCTGATCGTGCCGCCGCAGGCCGGCTATGGCGAGAATGGTGCCGGCGACGTGATCCCGCCGGGCGCCACCCTGATGTTCGATGTCGAACTGCTGGGAGTGCAGTGATGGCCAGCACCGCGCCCGCCGATCTGGCCATTGTGCCGCGCAACCTGCGCTTTGGCCGCAATGAAGTGCGCGGGCGCTGGTGGCTGGGCGGCGATCCGATCGCGACGGCCTGGCACAATGCGCTGTCGGCCAGCTTCCCCGCCGGCGAGGCCTTCTTCATCGAAACGGTGCGCCGCTTTCGCAATGATGTGCCGGCCGAACTGGCGGCGCAGATCGACCAGTTCGTGAAACAGGAAGCCCACCACACCCGCGAACACGTCGCCTTCAACCGGCAGGTGACGGGGGCGGGGTACGACATTGCCGCCATCGAACAGCGCATCGCCGACAGCCTGGTGCAGGCGCGCACCACCCACCCGGTGGCGCAATTGCTGGTGACGGTGAGCCTGGAGCATTTCACCGCCATCTTTGCGCATGCCATGCTGGCCCGCGGTGGCCGCCAGTTTGCCGGTGCCAGCGACGAGACGCGTGCAATGTGGACATGGCACGCGATCGAGGAGATCGAGCACAAGGGTGTCGCGTTTGACACCTACATGCACATCACGCGTGGGTTGAAGCCGGGCAGGCGCTGGGCCATCCGCAGCCTGGTGTTTGCCCGCGTGTCGCGCAACTTCATCGCCAACCGGGTGGCCGACGCGCTGGCGCTGCTGGCGCAGGATGGCGTCACCGGCTGGCGCGCGAAGGCCCGCCTGTGGTGGTATCTGCTGGGCAGCCCGGGCGTGCTGCGCCAGGTGGCGTGGGCGTGGCTGGCCTATTTCCGGCCCGGTTTCCACCCGTGGGACCATGATGACCGCGCGCTGATCGCGGCACATGGCGCGGCGCTCGCGGTGCCGCACAAGGAGATCGGGGAACCCGGCGCCAGGCGGTGAGGGCTTGGGCAACTGCCGGGCGTTGACCGCGCCGTTCGTGCCGGCGATGCTGGCAGCCATGACCCCGGCCCCGCACCCGCCCGAACCTGCCCGCCCCCTGGGGCGTGTGTGGCTGGTGGCGAACCGCGCCAGCCGGTCGACCGATGATACGGCGATCGCCGAACTTGAGGCTGCCTTGCAGGCGGCTGGCGCAACCATCTCGAGAAACAGCAATTTTCCTGCCGAACCGGCGCCTGACGCCGCTGCGCTGGCCGACGTCGACACGCTGGTGGTGATGGGCGGCGATGGCACCATCAACAGCGCCAGTGCCGCCGCGCACGGCTGGCAGGGGCAGGTGCTCGCCATCCCCGGCGGCACCATGAACCTGTTGCCAAGGGCGCTGCACGGCGATGCCGCGCCTGCCGCGATCGTGGCAGCCACTGCCGGTGCCCAGCTGGTCCATGTGCCGGTGATCCGCTGCGGTGATCACACGAGTTTCTGCCGCATCATCATCGGCCCGCTCACCCGCTGGGCCTGGGCGCGGGAGAATGCCCGCCGGGGCCGGGCGTGGCGGGTTTTTCAGGCGATCATCCTCGGGCTGGCGCGCGGCTTCATCGGCGGCGTGCGCGTCGCGGGGCAGGCGGGTCGCCATCCCGGCGTTCTGGTGATGCCAACACCGCAGGGCCTGGATGTCGCGCTGTTTTCCGGCAAAAGCATCGCCGCGGCGATGGATGTGGCGGTCAACTGGCTGGTGGGCGACTGGCGCGATGCGGCCAGCGTCACCGCCTTCACGGCGCCGGAACTCGGCGTCGGTCGCCGCCGAACCTTGCGCTGCCTGTTCGATGGCGAGGCGCGGCGCATTGATCCGCCGGCGCTGTTCGTCCCCGGCTGGTCGGATTTGCGTTATATAAAAACGACTTAGCGCGCCAAGTTGCGAGCGGCTTCGAAGAAGCCCTCGATCTGTTTCGGCGTTGCGTCACGGATGGTGCCCACCACCTTCATGTGCGTCACCTTCAGCCCGACGAAATCGAGGATCTGCCGCTTGAGCACGTTCAGCCAGCCGTTGCGATAGCCCAGCCACAGATACCAGGGCGGCGTATCGGCGGTGATCAGCACCCGCGCCGTGCGGCCTTCAAACAGCTTCTTCGGAAAATGCCCGTCACCTTCATAGGCAAAGGCGATGCCGGGCAGGAACACGCGGTCAAACAGGCCCTTCAGCTTGGCTGGTGCCGCGCCCCACCACAAGGGGTGGAGCAGGATCAGCGTGTCGCACCACCGCACCGCCTCCAGAAACGCCTCCAGATCCGGCTCATGCGCCATGCGCTGCCTGTATCCGTGGGCAAGGTTGGGATCGAAATCCATCGCCGAGAGCTGCAGCAACCGCACCTCTGCCCCGCGTGCCCGCGCCGCTTCGGCAGCGGCCTCAGCCAGCGCGCTGACCAGCGAACTGCCATCGGGATGCCCGTCGAGCACCAGAACGCGATTCATGCCGTTTGCCCCTTCATCACCAGCGCGCCGCCGCGTCGTCGTCGTGGGCCCTGGCCTCCACCCAGCGGGTGGTGCCGTCGGCAAATTCCTCGCGCTTCCAGAACGGGGCTTTCGTTTTCAGCCAGTCCATCAGGAAGCTGGCGGCGGCAAAGGCATCGGCGCGATGCGGCGCGGCGGTCACGACCAGCACGATCGACTCTCCGGGCAGCAGGCGGCCATGGCGGTGGATGATGGTGCCGACAACGCCCGGCCAGCGCGCGGCGGCTGCATCGGCAATCGCCTGCATCTGGCCCAGCGTCATCGCGGGATAATGTTCCAGCGTCAGCGCCACCAGCCCATCATCCGCGCGCACCAGCCCGGTGAAGTTGACGGCGGCCCCCAGATCGCGGCGCCCGGCCAGCAGTGCCGCCTGTTCGGCAGCGCCATCGAATTCGTCCGTCTGCAGCCGGGCGCCGATGGCAGGCATCGTCATCCGCCGGTCACCGGCGGGAAGATGGCGATTTCCCGTGCGCCCGTCACCGGCGTATCGGGGCCGGCAAAGGCCTGATCGACGGCAACCCGGATGCGGCTGCGATCAGCCAGCGCCGCGGCATGGCCGGGGCTGCGCTGCGCCAGCCAGTCGAGCAGGCCGGCGACGGTGGAGACAGTGGCGGGCAGGGCCAGCGTTTCGCCATCGATGCCAACGGCTTCGCGCACCCAGGCGAAATACAATATCTCGGCCATTACATGTGCTTCAGGCCGGTCCGCAGATAGTCATAGCCGGTGACAAGGGTGAGGATCGCCGCCACCCACAGGCAGACCATGCCGACCTCCAGCGCCGGCAGCCACGGCATCAGTGGCACGGCACCGATCAGGATCAGTGCGCCCAGCGCCACCAGCTGCGCCGCCGTTTTCCACTTGGCCAGCCGGCTGACCGGAACTGAGACAGACAGGCCGGCGAGATATTCCCGCAGGCCCGACACAAAGATTTCGCGCAGCAGGATGATCAGGCCGGCAATCACGCTCCAGCCGTGCAGGATATTGGCATCGACCAGCATGACGATGACCGCGGCCACCATGATCTTGTCGGCAATCGGATCGAGGAACTGGCCGATTTTCGACACCGTGCCCCATGACCTTGCCAGATAGCCATCGAAATAATCGGTGATCGCCGCCAGCGCATAGAGCGCAAACGCGCCCAGCCATTCCCATGGGTTCTGCCCCCACATCAGGGCGACAAGCCCGGGCACCGCGAGGATGCGCGACAGGGTGAGCAGATTGGGGAGGCTGGACAACACGCGCCCTTCATAGGCAATCCGGAGCCAAGAGGAAAGTTGCCAGAAAGGGGCGCCGATGAACGTTTCCGATGCCGTGCTGCAGCGCCGTTCGGTGCGCGGCTTCCTGCCCACGCCCGTGTCGGGCGAGGTGATCCGCCGCGTGGTCGAAAAGGCGTCCTGGGCGCCTTCGGGCGGCAATCTCCAACCCTGGCACATCGACGTTGTCGGCGGCGCGAAACTGGACGAGCTGAAGCGCATCATGCTGGGCAAGCTGATGGCCGGCGGCGCCATGGAGCCGACCGAGTATGACATCTATCCCAAGGAATTGCCCGAACCCTACAACAGCTACCGCTTTGCGGTGGGTGAGGAACTCTACAGCCGGCTCGGCATCCCGCGGGAGGACAAGGCGGGGCGGCGGATGTGGTTTGCCCGCAATTTCCAGTTCTTTGGCGCGCCCGTCGCCCTGTTCTGCTCGGTCGATCGCCGCATGGGGCCGCCGCAGTGGAGCGACCTTGGCATGTATCTGCAGACACTGATGCTGCTGCTTAAGGAAGAGGGGCTGGACAGCTGCCCGCAGGAATGCTGGGCGATCTATCCGAACACCATCGGGGAATTCATCGGGATCCCGGCCGAACGGATGCTCTTTACCGGCATGGCAATCGGGTTCATCGATCCCGACGACAAGGCCAACCTGGCCCGGCCCAGCCGCGCGCCGCTGGCCGATTGGGCTGAATTCCACGGGCTTTGATCCCGCTTGCGGCCCTTGTCGCGACCCTCGCCTCGGCGCTGCTCCACGCGGGGTGGAACCTGTTCCTGAAGGGATCGGCGGGGGATCGGCTGGTTGATCTTGCGGTGCTGGGGCTGGGCGGCAGCCTGTTTGGTGCCGGCCTGATTGCCCTTTTTGGTGCGCCGGCGCCGGCGGCATGGCCGTTCATCCTCGCCTCCAGCGCCATCCACCTCGTCTATTGGACGGCGCTCACCAGGGGCTATGCGGCGGGTGACATGAGCCATGTCTATACCATCGCGCGCGGCATCGCCCCGGCGCTGGTGACGCTGGGCGCGGTGCTGGCCGCCGGCGAGGTGCCGGGCGGGGGGCAGGGGCTGGGCATCGCGGCGATCAGCGCCGGCGTGATGCTGGTGGGCGTCAACCGGCGCGCGCCCGTCGCCGCAACCGGCTGGGCCCTGCTCACCGGCGCGGCCATCGCCGGCTACAGCCTCGTCGATGCGCTGGGCGTGCGCGCCAATGGCGACGTGTTCAGCTACAAGGGCTGGGGCGCGATCTTCACCTTCCTGCCGATCAGCCTGTTCGTCATCGCCCGGCGCGGGCCGGCGCGCTTTGCCGCATTGGCGGCGGGGCGCTGGCGGGTGGGGATGATCGCCGGGGCGGTATCCAGCGCGGGCTTCATGCTGGTGCTGTGGGCGCAGATGCGCGCGCCCATTGGCCCGATCACGGCGCTGCGCGAAACATCGGTGCTGTTCGGCGCGGCACTGGCGGCGCTGCTGCTGAAGGAACAGGTGGGCGGGCGGCGCTGGGCCGGGGCGCTGGTGGTGTGTGCCGGCGCGATGCTGATCGGGCTGGGCTGATCGGGCTGGGCTGATCAGGCCTCCCGGCGCGGCAGGCCCATCAGCTTGCGGGTGCGATCGATGAAGGCGCGATTGTCGGCATTGCCATCCTTCAGTGGCGAATGTTCGGGCACTTTCAGGCCGCGCTGCACGGCCGGGCGTTCGGCGATGCGCGCCAGCCAGGTGACCAGATTGGGGTAGGGCGCGATTTCGACGCCCGTCCAGCCGGCGGTGCGCGCCCAGCAGAAATGCGCGATATCGGCGATGGAAAATTCGTCAGCGAGGAACTCGCGGCCATCCAGCCGCGCGTCGAGGATGGCAAACAGTCGCTTCACCTCGCCCAGGTAACGCCCCTGCACCGCCGGTAGCCGTTCCGGCCAGTAATGGCCGAACATGTTGGCCTGGCCCATCATCGGGCCCAGTCCGCCCACCTGCAGCATCAGCCACTGCATGGCGGTGGAGCGGCCCTCGCGGTCGGCAGGCAGCAGCCGCCCGGTCTTTTCCGCCAGCCACAACAGGATCGCACCCGATTCCATGATGGCAAAGCCGTCGTCGACAAGGCAGGGCACCTTGCCGTTGGGATTGAGTTTCAGGAACGCCGGCTGCTTCTGCTCACCGCCATTCAGATCAAGCGTCTTCACCTCGTAATCGAGGCCCAGTTCCTCCAGCGCGATGGAGATCTTGTAGCCGTCGGGCGTCGGCGCGGTGAACAGGGTGATGCTCATGTCGTGTCAGCCTACGCCGCTATCCATTCGGGTGGAAGTGCTGCCAGATCGCCAGCGCCATCGCCTTGGAAATGCCCGGCGCGCGTTCCAGATCCGCCAACGTCGCTCCTTTCACCGCACGGCTGGTGCCGAAATGCAGCAACAGCGCCTTCTTGCGCGACGGGCCGATGCCCGGCACTTCGTCCAGCGGGCTTTGGGTCAGCGATTTCGCCCGCTTGGCGCGGTGGGCGCCGATGGCAAAGCGGTGCGCCTCGTCGCGCAGGCGCTGCAGGAAGAACAGCACGGGCGCGTTGGGCGGCAGGCTGATCTCGCGGCCCGATGGCAGGTGGAAGATCTCGCGCCCGGCGTTGCGATCCGGCCCCTTGGCGACGCCAACGATGGCAACATCACCGACGCCCAGCTCCTCCAGCGCCGCGACAACGGCAGCGACCTGGCCCTTGCCGCCGTCGATCAGGCACAGATCGGGCCAGGCGCCGCTGGTGCGGTCCGGATCTTCGCGATCAAGGCGGGCAAAACGCCGGGTGAGCATCGCCTTCATCATGGCGAAATCGTCGCCAGGCACGAAGTCGCCGCCTTCCATGTTGAACTTGCGATACTGGCCCTTTTCAAAACCTTCCGGGCCGGAAACCACCATGGCACCCAGCGCATTCGTGCCCTGGATATGGCTGTTGTCGTAAATCTCGATGCGGCGCGGCGGAGCGTCGAGATCGAACAGCTCGGCCAGTTCGCGCAGCAACTTGCCCTGCGTCGTGGTTTCGGCGCGGCGGCGCTGGATGGCTTCCTCGGCATTGCGCTGCGCCTGTTCGACCAGCCGGCAGGCCGGGCCGCGCTTCGGATGGCGCAGGCTCACGCGCCGACTGGCCTTTGCTGACAGCGCATCGGCGATCAGGTCGGCTTCGGGCAGGGTGCGATCCAGCAGCAGCTCGCGCGGCGGCGGCAATTCCTCATACAGCTGGGCGATGAAGCTTTGCAGAACCTCGGCCTCGTCCACGCCTTCGGTATGGCCGGGGAAAAAGCTGCGGTGACCCCAGTTCTGGCCGCCGCGGATGAAGAACAATTGCACGCACATGGCGCCGCCGTCGGTGGCCATGGCGATCACGTCGGCATCGGTGGCCGCGCCTTCGGCGTTGATGGCCTGGCTGCCCTGGATGAAGGTCAGCGCCTTCAGCCGGTCGCGCAGGACGGCGGCACGCTCGAAGTCCATGGCTTCGGCGGCGGCCTGCATGGCGCCCGCCAGCTTCTTCTGCGCCTCCTGCGTGCGGCCCGACAGGAAGTTCTTGGCATCATTGGCCAATTCGGCATAGCCGGCGGCATCGATGCGCCCCGTGCACGGCGCCGAACAGCGCTTGATTTGATAGAGCAGGCACGGCCGATCACGGTTGGCAAAGAAACTGTCCGTGCAGCTTCTGAGCAGGAACACCTTCTGCAGGGCGTTCAGCGTGGCATTCACCGCCCCGGCACTGGCGAACGGGCCATAGTAACTGCCCTTGGCCACGCGCGCGCCGCGATGCTTGGAAATGCGCGGAAAATCATGGTCTTCGCGCAGCAGGATGAAGGGGAAGCTTTTGTCATCCCGCAACAGCACGTTGTAGGGTGGGCGGTAGCGCTTGATCAGCTGCGCTTCCAGCAGCAGCGCTTCGGCCTCGCTGTTGGTGGTCACGATCTCCATCGACCGCGTTTGCGACACCATGCGCTGCAGGCGGCGGGGCAGGCGGGCCACCTGCGTATAGTTGGTCACCCGGTTCTTCAGCGCCCGCGCCTTGCCGACATACAGCACGTCGCCGCCGGCATCGATCATGCGATAGACGCCCGGCCGCACCGGCAGGGTCTTCACCACACTGCGGATGGCGGCGACGCCCTGATCAAGATCGGGCGCCTCCTTGCCGCGCACCGTCCAGGTCTGCGACTCTTCGGAAAAACGATCGGGGGTTTCGGACATCTCGCCAGCAGCCCTAAACCCGCGGCCGGGGCGCTGTCATGGCAAAATCGCGAACGGGTGCTAGGGGTGCGGCATGATGATTCGCCTGTTGCTGGCCGCCTTTGCGGCGCTCACCCTTGCTGCCTGCGGGACGCGCGACGCACCGCCGGCCACGCCGTCCTCAGCGGTTGCCGTGAAGGCGACCCCGGTCATCCTGATCTCCGTCGATGGCCTGCGCGCCGATTATCTGAAACGTGGCATCACGCCCACCATCAGCGCGCTGGCGGCGCGCGGCGTCACCACGCCGGCGATGCGGCCCAGCTTTCCCTCGCTCACCTTCCCCAATCACTACAGCATCGTCACCGGCCTGCGCCCCGATCGCCACGGCATCGTCAACAACAACATGGATGATCCTGAGCTGGGCCGCTTTGCCCTGTCGATCCGCAGCGCGGTGGAGGATGCCCGCTGGTGGAACGATGGCGAACCGCTGTGGGTGACGGCCGAACGCGCCGGCATCCCCACCGCCACCATGTTCTGGCCGGGCAGCGAGGCTGCGATCCGTGGGCAACGCCCGCGCCACTGGCTGCCGTTCGATGGCAAGAAGCCCGAAGGCGAGCGCGTCGATCAGCTGCTGGCCTGGCTCGATCAGCAGCCGCAGGCGCGCTTTGCCACGCTCTATTTCGATACGGTCGATCATGATGGCCATGAATTCGGCCCCGATTCCGCGCAGGTGAACGCCGCGCTGGCCGCCGTCGATGCCCAGATCGCCCGCCTGCTGGCCGGGCTGCAGCAGCGCGGCATCGATGCCAACATCATCCTGGTCGCCGATCATGGCATGGCGCAGGTGTCGAGCGCGCGCAGCATCTTCCTCAACACCCTCATTGATCCGGCCCACGTGCAACTGGTGGCCGGCGGCGCCGTCGCCAGCATCAACCCGCGCCCCGGGCAGGATGCGGCCGTGAAGGCCGCGCTGCTGCGCCGCCATGATCACATGCAGTGCTGGGAAAAGGGCCGGCTGCCGCAACGCCTGCATTATGGCACCCATCGCCGCGTGCCGGCCATCATCTGCGCCGCTGATGTCGGCTGGATGATCTGGCTCACCCCGCCGCCGGCCGATCGCGGGCCGTCGCTGGGCGGCATGCACGGTTATGATCCGGCCGCGCCTGAAATGGCGGCCAGCTTCGTCGCCGCCGGCCCGGCCTTCCGCCAGGGCGTGGTGCTGGCGCCGTTCGACAATGTCGATGTCCACCCGCTGCTGCTGCGCCTGCTGGGCCTGCCGCCGATGCAGACGGACGGCGATCCCAAGGCGCTGGCCCGGGCGCTGAAATGACCGCCTGCGCGCATCTGCACATTGCGCCGGCGCGGCCAAGCGCCTAGGCCGCGCCGCCTATGACCGCCCATCCCACCCGAACCGCGATCGTCACCGGCGGTGCCAAGCGCATCGGCGGCGCCATCACCCGCGCGCTGGTGGCTGATGGCTGGCACGTGCTGATCCACTGCAACCAGAGCCGGCCCGATGCCGAGGCGCTTGCCGCCGAGCTGGGCCATGCCAGCGTTGTCGCTGCCGATCTGGCCGATCCGCAGGCGGCCGTGATCATCATGGCGGCCTGTGCCGGCCTGCCGCCGGCCCGCCTGCTGGTGAACTGCGCCAGCCGCTTCGTCTATGACCGGATCGAGGATTTCACGGCGGACGAATTCGATATCCACATGGCGGTCAACCTGCGCGCTCCGGCGCTGCTCACCCGTGCCTTTGCCGCTGCGCTGCCCGACCCGATCGACTGCCCGGCGCTGGTCATCAACCTGCTTGATGCCAAGCTGGCCAGCCTCAATCCGGATTTCTTCACCTACACGCTGTCCAAGATCGGCTTTGACGGCCTGACAGAGCTGACCGCGCGATCCTATGCACCGCGCCTGCGCTGCGTTGGCATCGCACCCGCTGTCACCCTGGTCTCTGGCCCGCAAAGCCGCGAGAATTTCGATGCCGTCCACGGCATGAACCCGCTGGGCAAGGGCGTCACGGTCGATGATATCGTCGCCGCGTTGCGCTTTGCCATCGCTACGCCCACCTACAACGCGCAAACCATCGTGCTGGATGGCGGGCAACGCCTGCTTGGCCTGCCACGCGATGTCGCCCACATGGTAGATCTGTGATGCCCGATACTGTGCCGCCCCCGACCACGATCGATCCGATGGCGCCCGGCCTGGTGCCGCGCCACCTCGCCATCCGCAGCCGCAAGCTGTTCCTGGAGGACTTCGATCTGCCGGTCGATATCGGCTTCCACCCGTTCGAGGTAGGATCGCCGCAGACGCTGCGACTGAACATCGAAGTGTGGGTGGACGCGGATCACTTCCCGCGCTGCGACACGGTGGCCCAGGCCTGGGATTATGATTTCCTGCGCAAATCGGTGCTGGCGCTGGTTGAAGGGCGCCGCTTCAACCTGCAGGAAACCGTCGTGCACGCCGTGTATGACATGGTCGCGGCGCGCGCCGGCGTGACGGCCCTGCGCGTTTCCACCCGCAAGCCGGACGTTTACCCTGACTGCCGCGCTGTCGGAGTCGAATTGTCGTCCTTCTAACCGGTCTTGCCGCAGGGCCCCAGGCTGGCAATCGCATTGCGCCAGTCCTGCGCCAGGGCGGCGTCATTGCCGCCCGCAGCGGCCGGCAATTGCGCCGGCAGGAAGCAGGCGAGCCGATACCAGAGCAGGGTGCCGGGCCGCACGCGCTCGGCTGATTCGTCGATGATGTCGCCGCGCGCCACCAGCACGCGCCGCACCTCGCCGGGGCGATTCTGCACCACCAGCGTGGCCGGTTTGCCATCGGCGGTGGTCAGGAAGAACTGGCTCTCGCTCTCGCCGCTGACGGTGCCATCGGCGCGAAAGCCGTTCGATACGCCGCGGATCACCGGCACCTTGCCCGAACGCTGATCCGTGACCACGGCCCGCACCGTATCGGCCAGCGCGGTGTCAAAGGGCTGCTGCCCGCGGCGGGAGACCAGGCGCGTGCTGCCGTCGGGCGCTGGCGGCAGCACAAAGGCGAGCACGTCCGTGCCCTTCACGGCCGGCGGTCTTCCGCGCGAATCCTGCGGTGCGTCCCACAGATATTGCAGGCTCCCCCCCATGCCGCCGGGTGCCACCAGCACGTTCGACACCGCTGCAGTCACCAGAAAGCGCACGCGGCTGGGCGCGACATCAGGGGCCGCCTTGCCGGAAAGACGTTGCGCTTTCGTAATTGTGGCACGCACGATCACCGGCGCGGCGAGGGCCAGTTCGGCAGTGTCGGCAAAGCCTGCCAGCCGGTCCGACGCGGCAAGGGCAGGGGCGGGAGACTGTGCCCGAGCCGGCGCAAATATGGCCAGAATCAGGCAGATGGGGAGAATCGTGTGCCGCATGAATGAAGGCTAGCGGCCATCCCCCCATCCCCGCAACCCGGCAGATTCCCGCGCGTTTTACCTCCGCATTGCAACAGGTTCGCGCAACGAAATTGCGTGGGGAAAACGACGTAGCGACGAAAAGTTCGGCGGGATTGTGGCAAAAAGCCGGTTGCGGCCATCGCCGGCTTGCGGCTAGAGGATGTTCGTCCAAGGGAACGGCGCAGGGTTTGAGGGGGGTCCTCTGTCCGCGGCTTTCCCCTTAAATCGAGGGAGTGCCAGACCAGCCATGTCATACATGGACCAACCTGGGATGAGCAAAAACCGACAGATCGCGCTGGTGGCCGTCGCCGCTCTGCACGTCCTGTTGGGATATGCCATCGTATCGGGCTTCGCCATTTCCGTGGTGAAGAAGATCGTCGAGCCGATCGAGGCTGTGAACGTGAAGGAAGAGGCGCCGCCGCCGGAAGAGCCGCCGCCCCCGCCGCCGAAGGAAATCGAAATTCCGCCGTACGTGCCGCCACCCGAGGTGTCGGTGCAGTCCGAAGCGGCCCCCACCATCACCACGCAGTCGACCATCTCGCGGCCCGATCCGCCCGTGGTCGCGCCGCCCGCGCCGCCGGCCCCGCCGGCTCCGCCCGCCGTCGCGCCGCAGCCGGCGACGCCGAAGGGCCGTGGCAACGTGTTTTCCGATGACGATTATCCCAGCGCCAGCCGCGCTGCGGAAGAAGAAGGCGTGACCCGTGTCTCGTACGTGGTCGGCGTCGATGGCCGAGTGACCCAGTGCGAAATCGTGCAGTCCAGCGGCTTCAAGCGGCTTGATGATGCGACCTGCGCCATCATTCAGCGCCGTTTCCGGTTCAATCCGGCCACCCGTGACGGTCAACCCGTTCCGGAACGCAAGACCCAGCCGGTGCGCTGGCGCCTGACCAACTGAGCAACACGCGGGGAGAGGCCGTGAGCCACCCGCACGAACGATAAAACGAGGGAAGAGAAAATGCAGACCGAAGCCGCCGAAAATCCTTATGGCCTGATGGCCGCCCTTGAACAGGGTGGTGTCATCGCCTGGGCCGTGTTCCTGCTGCTGGTGTTCATGTCGCTCTACAGCTGGTTCATCATCATCACGAAGTATCTCGATCAGCGCAAGATCAGCGCCGAAGCCGCTGAACTGGAAAAGAAGTTCTGGACCGCCAGCGACCTCAAGACCGGCGCTTCCAAGCTGGAAAAGAACTCGCCGTTCCGCCAGATCGTTGAAGACGGCCTGCGCGCTGCCGATCACCACGAAGGCCGCCTGACCGACAAGATCGATCAGCACGAGTGGGTGACGATGGCCCTGAACCGTTCGGTTTCGGCCATTAACGGCAAGCTGACCACCGGCTTCTCGTTCCTGGCCTCGGTCGGTTCGACCTCGCCGTTCGTCGGTCTGTTCGGTACCGTCGTCGGCATCTATCGCGCGCTGATCAACATCGGCCTCGCTGGTCAGGCCTCGATCGACAAGGTCGCCGGTCCGGTCGGTGAAGCTCTGATCATGACCGCCCTGGGTCTGGCCGTCGCCGTTCCGGCCGTGCTGGGCTACAACTGGCTGGTCCGTCGCAACAAGGACATCGCCGATCGCCTGAACAACTTCACCGCCGACGTGCACGGCGCTCTGGTGTCGGGTGCCCGCATCCAGCGTCCGGTCGCGGCTGCCCCGGCTGCCGCTCCCGCTCCTGCCGTCAAGAAGTGATCGCCAAGATCACTTGTGAGGAGATCGTCCGATGGCAATGAGTGTCGGAAATGACAGCGGGGACGAAAATGCACCGATGAACGAGATCAACACGACGCCACTCGTCGACGTCATGTTGGTTCTCCTGATCATCTTCCTGATCACGGTGCCCGTTGTCATCCAGACCGTGCCGCTCACGCTGCCGACGGTGACCAACGTTCCCACCACGACCAAGCCGGAAAACGTGCTGATCTCGGTGGATGCGAACTGTGACACCTATTGGGGGCAGACCCTGGTCACCTCCAAGCAGGAACTGCTCGATCGCGGTGTGAAGGCACTGAAGGACGAGATTGCCCGCCAGGAAGCCCTGGGTGGCAAGATCGAACTGCCGGAAGTGCACATCCGCGGTGACAAGGACGTGGCCTATCGTTGCGTGGGTGGGGTCGTCTTCACCATGCAGCGGGCCGGGTTCCTCAAGGTCGGATTCATCTCCGAACCTGTCCCGGGCTTCGTGACGCGCTAACAAGTTGATGTGGCCGGCCGCCGTGCCGGCCACACAGAAAGACAGGAGTTGGCCCGATGGGCATGTCAGTTGGCGGTGGGGGCGGCGAAGACGCCCCGATGGGCGAAATGAACACGACGCCGTTGATCGACGTCATGCTCGTTCTGCTCATCATGTTCATCATCACCATCCCGGTGCAGACCCACGCTGTGAAGCTGGATCTGCCGCCGCCGAACCCGAACAACACCAACCAGATCGATCCGGTGTTCAACCAGATCGACATCGACTTCCTCGGCAACATCTACTGGAACAAGACCGAAGTCGATCTGCCGACGCTGAAGGGCTACCTGAAGCAGGCGGCGGCGATGCCGGAACAGCCCGAACTGCGGCTGCGTCCGGAAGCCGAGGCCAAGTACGCTCTGGTTGACCAGGTGATGGCTGCAGCGCAGCAGGCCGGAACCGAGAAGATGGGCTTCGTGGGCAACGAGGCTTACGCGAACTGATCGCCGCTGGGCGAGCGACTAACGCGCAGCGTTAGCCGTCGACTCCAGCAAGATCGGACGGCGAACGAAAAGGGCGGCCCCCACAGGCCGCCCTTTTTGATTCGTCCGACGGCGTGGCTTTGCCACGCCCCCTTTCTTTCCGTCAGCCCCCCGCAATCCCCCCAGTATCGTCCTCCGCATTTCCCGCTTAGCCTCCCCTTGCACATCAACGGAGGCCCGCATGACACGTCTTTCCGGCAAGGTTGCTCTCGTTACCGGCGCGGCCTCTGGCCTGGGCGCGGCCACCGCCCGTCGGTTGGCGAAGGAGGGGGCTACGGTCGTGCTGACCGATCGTGATATCGTGGGTGAGGATATCGCCGCCCACATTGTCGACACGGGTGGCCGCGCCGTGTTTCGCCTGCACGATGTCACCAGCCAGCCCGATTGGGCCGCTGCCGTGGAGCACGCGGTGGCGGACTTTGGCCGCCTTGATATCCTGGTCAACAACGCCGGGGTGGCCGGCGGCAATCACGAGTTGATGGACCACAGCTTCGACGCCTGGCGGCAGATCCTGTCGGTCAACCTTGATGGCGTCTTCCTCGGCCTGCGCCATGCCGGCCCGCGCATCGCGGCGTCTGGCGGTGGCAGTGTCATCAATATCAGCTCGATCCTCGGCAAGGTCGGCATGGCCGGCGCGGCTGCCTATTGCGCGTCAAAGGGCGGCGTGACCCTGCTCACCAAGGCGGCGGCGCTGGAATGGGCTCCGCTGGGCATCAGGGTGAACTCCATCCACCCCGGCTTCATCGACACGCCGATGGTGTCGGGCGCGCTGGCTGGCCGGGAGGATGGCAATGAAATGCGGGTGGCATTGATGGCCGCCCACCCGCTGGGGCGCTTTGGCGTGCCCAAGGAGATTGGTGACGCCGTCGCCTTCCTGGCCAGCGACGACGCCAGCTTCATCACCGGCGCCGAACTGGTCGTCGACGGCGGTTACACCGCGCAATAATCAGGCAGCGAGCTGGTCGAATTGCAGCCGCGCCAGACGCGCATAAAGGCCGCCGCCCGCCATCAGGCTGTCGTGCGTGCCTTCAGCGACGATGCGGCCCTTGTCCATCACCACGATGCGATCGGCACCGCGCACGGTGGCGAGGCGGTGGGCGATGACCAGGGTGGTGCGATCCTTCATCAGATCATCCAGCGCCGATTGCACCAGTTTCTCGCTTTCGGCGTCGAGCGCGCTGGTGGCTTCATCCAGCAACAGGATCGGCGCGTTCCTCAGGATGGCGCGCGCAATGGCCACGCGCTGGCGCTGCCCGCCCGAAAGCCGCGTGCCGCTTTCGCCCAGGAAGCTGTGGATGCCATCGGGCAGGTCCTTCAGGAACGCATCGGCGTGTGCGGCCTCGGCGGCAGCCCACACCTCGGCCTCGGTCGCGTCGGGGCGGCCATAGCGGATATTCTCCAGCGCGCTGGCTGCGAAGATCACGGTTTCCTGGGGCACCACGGCGATGCGTTCCCTGATCTCGTGCGGATCGGCGTCGCGATAGGCGACCCCGTCGATGCGAAGATCGCCGCCATCCGGATCATAGAAACGCTGCACCAGCTGGAACAGGGTCGATTTGCCAGCGCCCGATGGGCCCACCACGGCCACCGTTTCGCCCGGTGCCACCGTCAGGGTGAAGCCGTTCAGCGCCGGCGCATCCGGTTTCGACGGATAATGGAAATGCACATCGTTCAGCGCGATCTCGCCGCGCGGCGGAACGGGCAGGGCGGCGGGCTGGGCCGGCGCGCGGATCTGCGGACGGGCGCTGAGCAGTTCCTCCATGCGCCCGGCGGCACCGGCAGCGCGCATGAAATCGCCATAGACTTCGGTGAGTGTGCCAAAGGCACCGGCGACGATGGCGGCGGCGAACACGAAGGCGGCGATCGATCCGCCCGACAGCCGGCCCGAGATCACGTCCAGCGCGCCCTGCCACAGCACCAGCGTGATGGCGCCAAACACCAACGTGATCACCAGCGCCGTCATCACGGCGCGCAGGCGGATGCGGCGCTTGGCGGTGTCGAAACTGCGCTCCACGGCTGCGCCAAAGCGCAGTGCCTCGCGCGCTTCCTGGGTGAAAGCCTGCACGATGCGGATGGCGCCCAGCACTTCCGATACCATCGTGCCCATGTCGGCCACCCGGTCCTGGCTGGCGCGGCTGATGTCACGCACCTTGCGGCCCAGCACCAGGATCGGAACCATGGTGAGCGGGATCACCAGCAGCATCATCAGGGTGAGGCGCGGAGACACCCAGAACATGTAGCCCAGCCCGCCAATGCCCATCACCGTGTTGCGAAGCGCGAGGCTGGCCGAGGTGCCGACCACCTGTTCGATCACTGCGGTGTCCGACGTGATGCGGCTGGCGATCTCGGCCGGGCGGTTCTCTTCGAAAAACACCGGGTCGAGGGTGATCAGGTGGCGCTGCACGGCGGTGCGAAGATCGGCCACCACTCGCTCGCCAATCCACGACACGAAGAAGAAGCGCAACGCCGTCGCCACGCCCAACAGGCCGACAAGGCCGAGGAAGGCACTGAAGAAGGGGGCAATCGCCGCCGGATCGCTGCCGCGCGCAAAGCCGTTGTCCACCACCATCTTCAGGCCCTGCGGGATGGCGAGGGTGGTGAGGGCGGCGACGGCAAGCGCCACCAGCGCGGCGGTCAATTGCAGCGGATAGGCGCGGGCAAAGCGCCACAACAGCTTCAATCGCGACAATTTGCGCTCCGCTGGCGGCGGCAGGGGCGGTTTGGGCGGACGGGATGCCATGGCGGCTGATAACAGGGGTTTGAGCCGTGCTCAATGGCACGTGACGCCGCGTTGCCGGCGACGCGCTGGCGCGCATTGCCTGTCTTTCATGAAGGGCAGGGCCATTTTTCGGTTTATGCTGCACCTGCGATATGGCAGGCACAAACGCTGCGCCGGTTCGTGCGGCGCCAAGGAATGATGCGATGTTGTATACGGCCTTCGAAATGCAGCGCGCCTGGCTGGCCGGTGTCGGCATGGCAGCGCAGACGGGTTCGGAATGGCTGCTGAGCGCCGCCAACCCGATGGCGTGGTCGCCGGCTGCGCCGGCCACGGCGCGCGCGATGGAGGTGTTTGCCCACGCCGTCGCACCGCGCGGCAAGCCGGCCTTTGGACTCCATTCCACCATCGTCGACGGCGAAAGCGTGGCGGTGACCGAGCAGGTCGTGCTCAGAAAGCCGTTCGGCCAGCTCAAGCATTTTGCTCGTGCCACCGGCGGCCGCCGCGATCCGCGCATCCTGATCGTCGCGCCGATGTCGGGCCATTATGCCACGCTGCTGCGCGGCACGGTGGAACGGCTGCTGCCCGATCATGATGTGTACATCACCGATTGGCGCGATGCCCGGCAGGTGCCGCTGAGCGACGGCCGCTTCGACCTCAACGATTATGTCGATTACCTGATCGAATTTCTCGAAGTGCTGGGCCCGGACACGCACATGCTGGCCGTGTGCCAGCCTTCGGTGCCGGCACTGGCTGCCGTGGCGCTGATGAACGAGGATGATCACCCTTGCACGCCGCCCAGCCTGACGATGATGGGCGGGCCGATCGATACCCGCAAGGCGCCCACGGCGGTCAACGAACTCGCCTTCAACCGGCCGTTCGCGTGGTTTGAACACACGGTGATCCAGGATGTGCCGGCGATCTATCCCGGTGCCGGCCGCCGCGTGTATCCGGGCTATCTGCAGTTGTCGGGCTTCATGTCGATGAACCTCGCCAACCACATGAAATCGCACTGGGAAATGTTCAAGCACCTCGTTGAGGGCGACGAGGACGCCGCCGAGGCGACCAAGGCATTCTACGACGAATATCGCTCCGTCTGCGACATGACGGCGGAATTCTATCTGCAGACGATCGACATGGTGTTCCAGCGCCAGGCACTGGCCACCGGCAGCTTCGACCATCGCGGTCGCCTTGCTGATCCCGGCAAGATCACGCGGACGGCGCTGCTGGCGATCGAGGGTGAACGCGACGATATCTCCGGCCTGGGCCAGACGAAGGCGGCGCTGGATATCGCGGTCAACCTTGCGCCCGAGAAGAAGCAATATCTGATGGCCAAGGGTGCCGGCCATTATGGCATCTTCAACGGCAGCAAGTGGCGCGAGACGATCGCGCCGGTGGTGGAGGCGTTTGTTCGCACCCACGATACCGGCCGCGTCGCACCGGCACCGCTGCGCGTGGTGGTGCCAAAGCATATCGAACCGGATGTGCCGCCGGGCGTCGAGGTGGCGTAAGGGGGTTTATTCCCACCCCTGACCCCTCCCGCACGCGGGAGGGGAACCGTTTGCGCTTGGCTCGTGCTGCTCCCCTCCCGCTTGCGGGAGGGGTTGGGGTTGGGCGTTACAACCTTACCCCGCCAGTTGCTCTTCCAGCTCCGCCAGCTCCAGCCAGCGCAATTCGGCAGCCTCCAGCTGCGCCCGCAGCGCGTCCAGCTCAGCCGTGATTGCGGCAAAGCGCGCCGGGTTCTTCGCATAGAGATCGGGATCGGCCAGCGCCGCCTCGCGCCTGGCGATGTCGGCGTTCAGGCCCTCCATCCGGCCCGGCAGCTCCGCGAGTTCGCGGGCGTCCTTGTAACTCAGCTTGCTGGCCTTTTTCGGTGCCGGGGCGGGGGCGGGGGCGGTCTTTGCCTTGGCTGCCGTCACCGCCGGCTGCTGGCGCGCCACCCAGTCGCTCCAGCCGCCCACGCTCACCTCTGCCTTGCCGCTGCCATCCATGGCGACGATCATCGTCACCACCCGGTCCAGAAAGGCGCGATCGTGGCTGACCAGCAGCACGGTGCCATCGTAATCGCCGATCACCTCCTCGATCAGGTCAAGCGTCTCCATGTCGAGGTCGTTGGTCGGCTCGTCGAGCACCATCAGGTTTGACGGCGTGGCAAATTCGCGGGCCAGCAGCAGCCGCGATTGCTCCCCACCCGATAGGGTTTCGGCCGCCGCATCCAGGATGCCGGCGTCGAAGAGATACTCCTTGAGATAGCCGGCGACGTGCTTTTTCGATCCGTTCACCTCCAGCCACTCGCCGCCATCGGCCAGCACCTCGCGCACGGTGCGGCCCTTCAGGCGCTGGCGGTGCTGATCGATGATGGTGGGGGCCAGGGCGGCGGAGCGCGTGATGGTGCCGGCATCGGGTTCGACCTGCCCCAGCAGCAGCTTGATCAGCGTCGATTTGCCCGCTCCATTCGGGCCGATGATGCCGATCCGGTCGCCCTTGCGGACGCGCAGGGAGAAATCCTTGCAGATCACGCGCTCGCCAAAGGCCAGCGACACCGCCTTCATGTCGATCAGGATCTTCGAGCCCGGATCAGAGGACTCGGTGGCGATGCGTGCCGTCGTTGGCCCGCGATCAAGGCCGCGGCGCGTCTCGCGCAACTCCAGCAGCTTGGCCAGCCGGCCCATGTTGCGCTTGCGCCGCGCCGTCACGCCGCGCTGCAGCCAATGTTCCTCGGCGCGCAGCTTTGTATCAAGGCGCTGGGCGGTGCGCTCCTCCTCGGCAGCGACGGCATCTGACCAGGCATCAAAGCCGCCAAAGCCGACCTCGGCGCGGCGCAGCGTCCCCCGATCCAGCCACAGGCAATTCTTCGTCAGCCGGGTCAGGAAGGTGCGATCGTGGCTGATGACGACCAGCGCACAGCGGCTGCGATCCAGCCAGTTTTCCAGCCATTCGATGGCGCTGATGTCGAGGTGGTTGGTCGGTTCATCCAGCAGCAGCAGATCGGGTGCTTCGGCCAGCACGCGCACCAGCGCGGCGCGGCGGCGCTCCCCACCCGACGCGGTGGCGGCCGGGCGGGCTAGATCGATGCCCAGTTGATCGGCGAGGGCCGCCACCTCGTGATCGGCCGCGCCGCCGGCGAGGGCATAATCGGCCAATGTGGCAAACGCGCCCATCGGCGGGTCCTGCTCCAGCCGGCCGATGCGAATGCCGCTGGCGGTGGCGCGGCGGCCGGCATCGGACTCGATGCTGCCATCGATGATCTTCAGCAGCGTGGACTTGCCGGCACCGTTGCGGCCGATCAGGGCCAGCCGGTCGCGCGCATCGATGGTGAGCGACAGGTCCCGGAACAGCCAGCCGGCACCGTTTCGCAGGCCAATGGCATCAAGGGTGAGGATGGGTTCGGGCATGGGCCATGCCAGTGGAGCGGGAGGCCGCCCATGGCAAGAGGGCATGGTTCGGCAGTTGCACAAGTTGCGCCCATGCGGCACAAGCCGGGGGCGGCGGTTCGCGTGTCGTGGCATCTACCCATTCAGGGCGGGTTCAACCGCCAGACGGCACGGTCGCCAAGCTTGGAAGTCGAACCATCAAGGCCAGTCGCGTGCGTTTTTCCGTCATCATTCTCGCCGGCATGATGCTGGCAGCGCCGGCAACCGCCGGGCCGAACGACGTGCACAACATGGTGCGCGCCGGGGAAATCATGCCGTTCGAGGCGATCCAGCGCCGCGTGGTGCAGGAAACGCCGGGCGAATATGTGGGTGTGCAGTTTGACCAGAGCAGCCGCATCTATCGGTTTCGCTTCCTGCGCGAAGGTGCGGTGGTGAATGTGGATGTGGATGCCCGCACCGGGGAACGGTTGCGGCGCAAGCAGAGTTATTGACGACATTTGTCGACACGGCGGCGCCGGCCCGTTGCGGGCACCATGGCCGGCCAGCAGAAGGTTAACAGGGGCACATGCGAATTCTTGTCGTTGAAGACGAACCCAATCTGCGGCGTCAGCTGAAGAACGCCCTGGAACAGGCCGGCTATGCCGTCGATGCCGCGGGCGATGGCGAGGACGGCCATTATCTGGGTGCCAACGAGACTTATGACGCGGTCATCCTCGATCTCGGCCTGCCGGGCGTGGATGGCCTGACCGTGCTGGATCGCTGGCGGCGCGAAGGCCGCATCATGCCGGTGCTGGTGCTGACCGCGCGTGACAGCTGGTCTGACAAGGTGGCCGGGCTGGATGCCGGTGCCGATGATTATCTGGCCAAGCCGTTCCAGGTGGAAGAGCTGGTGGCCCGCCTGCGCGCCCTGATCCGCCGCGCGGCGGGGCAGGCGACATCCGAACTGGTGGCCGGCGGCGTGCGGCTGGATGGCCGTTCGGGCCGCGTGACGCTGAACGGGGAGCCGGTGAAGCTGACTGCGCAGGAATTCAAGCTGCTGAGCTACCTGATGCACCACAAGGGCAAGGTGATCAGCCGCACCGAACTGATCGAACATATCTATGATCAGGATTTCGATCGCGATTCCAACACGATCGAAGTGTTCATCACGCGCATCCGCAAGAAATTGGGTGCCGATCTGATCATGACGACGCGTGGCCTTGGCTACAGCCTCAACGACCAGATCTGATCCGCCGGCGCCGCGCCCGGTCAGCACCGGGCGTTCGCTGCAGCGGCGCATGATCCTGATTGCCGCGGTGTGGATCACGGCGCTGCTGGGCGTTGGCGGGCTCGCCCTGGTGCGCGTGCTCGATGAAACATTGGTGGCGACGTTCGACGAGCAGCTGGCCAACAATCTGAACGCGATGATCAATGGCGCCGAGCTTGACGAGGTCGGCGAGGTGCGCCTGCTGCGCGCACTTGGCGACCAGCGGTTTGCCGAGCCATATTCGGGCCTGTACTGGCAGATTTCCGGTGGCGGCAACGCGCCGTTTCCGTCGCGCAGCCTGTGGGATCGCCAGCTGGAACCGCCGCCGGCCGGCAGCGACTGCCGCACGCCCTGCAAATATCAGAGCAGCCAGTTCGGCGGCGAGCCGCTGCGGGTGATCGCGCGCAGCGTGCGCCTGCCGGGCGCACCTGAACCCTTCCTGTTCCAGGTGGCGCAATCCAGCCGCGATCTTGATCGGCAATTGTCGCGCACCCGCACCATCCTGGGCTGGAGCCTGGGCGTGCTCGGCCTTGGCCTGATTGCCATGGCGGGCCTGCAATCCACCTATGGCCTTGCCCCCCTGCGGCGCGTTTCCGATGCGATTGCCGCCATCCGGTCGGGCCGGGCGCAGCGGGTGGAGGCGCAGTTCCCGGTGGAGGTGGCGCCGCTGGTCACCGAGATCAACGAGCTTTTGGCCCACGGCGAGGCGCAATCCGAAGCCGCGCGCCGCCATGCCGGCAACCTGGCCCACGCCTTGAAAACGCCGATGAGCGTGCTGATCGGCGAGGCGCAGGGACGCGATGATCCGCTGGCCCGCACCATCGACGCGCAGGTGCAGGTGATGCGCCGTCATGTCGATCACCAATTGGCCCGCGCCCGCGCCGCCGGCCGGCGCAGTGCCTCGTCGGCCCGCACCCCGGTGTGGCCGTCGATCGAAGCTATCGTTCGCACCGTGGAGCGCATCCATGCCGGCAAGGTGCTGATCGATGTTGCCGGCGACCGTGATGTGGCCTTTCGCGGCGAGCGGCAGGACCTGGAAGAAATGCTGGGCAACCTGATCGACAATGCCGCCCTGCACGGTGGTGGCCGCGTGTTCATCACGGTCGATGGCGACGATGCCAGCGTGTCCATCGCCATCGAGGATGACGGCAAGGGCATCGCGCCGGAACAGCGCAGCCGCCTGTTTGAACGCGGCGAGCGGCTGGATACCGACAAGCCCGGCACCGGCCTTGGCCTCGCCATCGTCAAGGATGTCGCCGAACTTTATGGCGGCCGGGTGGAACTGGCCGATTCGGAGGATCTGGGCGGCTTGCTGGTGACGCTCACCCTGCCGCGCGCCGCGGCGACTAGTTCTGCGCCGCCTGATGGTGGCGGATCACCTCGTCGATGATGAAGCGCAGGAATTTTTCCGAGAATTCCGGATCGAGATTGGCATCGACTGCCAGCGCCCGCAGCCGGGCAATCTGCTGGGCTTCGCGGCCCGGATCGGCCGGCGGCAGGCCGGTTTCGGCCTTGTAGCGCCCCACCGCCTGGGTGATCTTGAAGCGTTCGGCCAGCATGAACACCAGCGCGGCATCGATATTGTCGATGCTTGTCCGATAGGCCTGCAACACTTGGTCGGTCACGCTGCCATCCCCCTCAACTTGCGCCGCCATTCTTTGCGGCACAGCGGCGCGGGGGGCAAGGCCATGCTTGCACGCGGCGGCACTTGGTTTATGGGAGGCCTGTGACCGCAACCGTGCATACCCTTCGTCCCGGCCGCGACCCGTCGATCCAGGCGCTGATGAACCTCACCGCGCCGGGCATGAACGCGGTCAACCACGTGATTCTGGATCGGATGCAGTCCCCGGTCGCGCTGATTCCCGAACTCGCCGGCCACCTGATCGCCGGCGGCGGCAAGCGCTTGCGCCCGATGCTCACGCTCGGCTGCGCCAGCCTGCTCGGTTACCAGGGTGACCGTCATTATCGGCTGGCTGCTGCCGTGGAATTCATCCACACTGCCACGCTGCTGCATGACGACGTGGTGGACGCCTCGGGCCTCAGGCGCGGCAAGGCCACGGCCAACGCGCTCTACGGCAATCCGGCGAGCGTGCTGGTGGGTGATTTCCTGTTCAGCCGCTCGTTCGAGCTGATGGTGGAGGATGGGTCCCTGCGCGTCCTCAAGATCCTCAGCCGCGCGTCTGCCGTGATCGCGGAAGGCGAGGTGGCGCAGCTGACGGCCCAGCGCGACGTCACCACCACCGAAGACCGCTATCTGGAGATCATCAGCGCCAAGACGGCGGCGCTGTTCGCCGCTGCCTGCCAGATCGCCGCCGTCGTGGCCGAGCGCGATGAAGCCGCCGAAGCCGCGCTTGCCAGCTATGGCCGCTATCTCGGCATCGCCTTCCAGCTGGTCGATGATGCCATCGATTATGTGTCTGACGCCGAGACGATGGGCAAGAACGCCGGCGACGATTTCCGCGACGGCAAGATCACCCTGCCGGTGATCCTCGCCTATGCCCGCGGAAACGAGGATGATCGCGAATTCTGGCGCCGCGCCATGATCGGCAAGGCCAATGGCGAGGCCGAACTGGCCCGCGCCGGGGAACTGCTGCAGGCCACCAACGCTGTTGCCGACACCATGGCCCGCGCCCGCCATTATGGCCAGCGCGCCATCGATGTGCTGGCTGGCTTCCCCAAGGGCCCGGCCCGCGATGCGCTGACCGAAACGGTCGAATTCGCCATCGCCCGCGCCTATTGAGAGTTGCGCCGCGCGTCACTTGGGCGCAAAACCTCCGTCATGGACGCCCGCCTTTACCAACGCCCCAAGAATGCCATGCAATCCGGCCGTGCCCGCATGGGGGAATGGGTGCTGGAATTCGAACGCGATGACCGGATGCGCGCCGATCCGCTGACCGGCTGGACCGGCAGCGGCTTTACCGCCGGCCAGATCCAGCTGCAGTTCCCCACGCAGGAAGCGGCGCTCGCCTATGCCAGTGCCCACAATCTGACCGTGGAGATCATCCCGCTCGGCCCGCGCACGCTCAAGATCCAGGCCTACGCCGACAATTTCCGCTGATGCGCTCGACCTTCGCCAGCGCGACGGTCCGCCTCTATTGGCTCGACGAGAGTGATCCCGTCGCCCAGACCCTGTTTTACGGCCCGCTGGCGGACGCGATGGCCATGGCCGCCGCCCAGCCCCAAGAGGTGCAGGCGCATCTGTGGATCGCGACCGACAACGATGTCGCCCACTGGCTCGACCTGGCCGAATGACGGCTGCCGCTCCATTTGATTTCCGGCGGATTTCCCGGCATTGACGCGCCAACGCGCCCATAGCTCAGCTGGATAGAGCACGTGCCTTCTAAGCTCGGGGTCGCAGGTTCGAGTCCTGCTGGGCGCGCCATTCCCGAGCAAAACTGGTCATCGAACCTGCGAGTTTCCTGTCGGCCTGCTCCGCAGGCGGGGGGTTCGAGTCCTGCTGGGCGCGCCATTCCCTGGCAAGAATTGGGCACCTGACCTGCGGGCCAGCCTGTTCCCCAGCCGACGGCAAGCCGGGCGCGCGGCGGCAGCTGCAGCGTGCCCGTCCTCCACCCCCATCAGAACCAGTTGCCTCCCACCGTGCGCAGCTTCATTGATCTGGCTGTGACGCTCGTGCAGCACATGGACGCTTGAGCGGCAGTGGGACGGGAGCCAGAGGTGGCAGCGGACGGGGGGATACGACGCCGGGATTTTCTGGGCGCTGGCGGTGCTGCGCTTGCGCTGGCGGCGGGCGCACGCGCGGCGCCGCTGCTCGATCATCGCGGGCTGACGCTGGCCAGCGCCTCCCGCCGCAACGGCTGGATCGAGATTGATGCCGCCGCGTTCGAGGCCAATATCGATCGGGTGCGGGCCATCGCCGGCGCGGCCCGCCTGTGCGCGGTGATGAAGGCCGATGCCTATGGCAATTCGATCGCGCTGCTGATCCCGTCGATCATCGCGAGGCGCATCGACACCGTGGCGATCACCGCCAATGATGAAGCGCGCGTTGCCCGACAGCTCGGCTATCGCGGGCGGCTGATCCGCATCCGCACCGCCACGCAGGACGAGATGGAAGACGGGCTGCGTTTCGGCATCGAGGAACTGATCGGCAATGCCGAGGCGGCAACCGGGCTGTCGAAGATGGCGTCGCGGCGGGGGCGGCCGCTGCCAGTGCAGCTGGCGCTGAACAGTGGCGGCATGTCGCGCAACGGGGTGGAACTGGCGGCGCCGTGGGGACAGGCCGATGCCCGCCGGCTGCTGGCGTTGCCGCATCTGGCCGTGCGCGGGGCGATGACCCATTATCCCGGCGAGGATGCCGCCGATATCCTGGCCCAGCTGGCCCGGTTCGAGGCGGACGTGGCCTGGCTGCGCGGCGAAGGGCTGGGCGGCCCGCTGGAGCGGCACAGCGCCAACAGTTTCGCCACCTTGCAGCACCCGGCAACGCACCTTGACATGGTGCGGGTGGGTGGCCTGCTCTATGGCGATCCCGGCAGCGTGCGCACCGACCGCTTTGCGCCGACGATGACGATCACATCGCGCATTGCCGCCATCAACCATTACCCCGCCGGGCAGACGGTGAATTATGACCGCACCTGGCGGCTGGCGCGGGACAGCTGGCTGGCCAATGTGCCGATCGGATATTCCGACGGCATGGTGCGCGGATTCAGCCACGCCAATCAGCCCACCCTGTCGCCAAATGCCCCGCAGCTGCTGATCGCCGGCCGGCGTTACCCGCTGGTCGGGCGGGTGACGATGAACACCCTGATGGTGGATGTGACCGGCGATCAGGACCGGTTGCGGCTGGATGACGAGGTGGTGATCTTTGGTGCGCAGTCCGGCCGGCTGGGCAGCGATCGCATCACCCAGGCCGAATTCGAAGCCAACAGCGGCCATTATGGCCCGGAACTGCTGGCCCTGCTGGGCAATAGCCTGCCGCGCGTGCTGAAGCCTCAGCCGAGCGCGCGCCAGCCGACATAGAGCGCCGTGACGATCACCATCGCCGCGAACAGGCGGCGGGCAAGCAGCGTGTGCTGGCCGAGCAGCGGGGCGAGTGTGCGCGCGGCGATCACGCCGACGATGCCGCCAGCCACCATGGCGATGAGGGCAGGGGCGTCGACCCGGCCCGACAGGGCATAAGTGGCGGACGTGGCCGCGCCGAACACCACGACTGACACCAACGAGGAGGCCGCGGCATTGGCCAGCGTCATGCCCGTCGCTGCCATCAGGCCCGGCACGATCAGGAAACCGCCGCCGATGCCGAAAAAGCCGGCGGCCAGCCCGACCACCAGCCCGGCCGGCACCAGCTTCAGCGTCATCGCCGCATCCAGCCGCACGCCGGGATCGCCGGCATCACGCGGTGGGCGCAGCATGGCAATGCCGACCGCCAGCATGGCCAGCGCAAAACCGCCGAGCAGCGCCGCGCCATCGACCCGCTGGGCCAGCGCCGCGCCGGCCAGCGATCCGGCGAGGCCGGCGCCGGCAAAGCTGAGCGCGCACGGCCATTTCACCGTGCCGGCACGGGCCTGCATCCCCAGGTTGGCGGCGGCGTTCAGCGCCACCGCCGCTGCGCCGGTGCCGATGGCCACGTGCGGATCGGCGATGCCGACAGCATAGAGCAGCCAGGGCGTTGCCAGCACCGATCCGCCGCCGCCGAACAGGCCGAGCAGCAGGGCGATGATGGCGCCTCCGATGGCGGCGGCGATCATGGTGTCAGGCGCTCACCCGGTTCCACGGCATGCGGGCCAGCAGCAGGCCCATGCCGCACCAGCCGGACATACCGGCAAAGGTGAGGCCGGCACCCACGAAGGCCGACAGGCCGATCCACGCCGGCGCGACCAGCAGGCTGAGCAAGACGCCGAGCAGCACCAGCGTGCCGGCGGCGATCTGCACCTGCCGCATCAGGGGCAGGGGCTGTTTGGCTTCCTTGCCGGCAATCGGCTGGCGGGCGCGGGCCCAGCCATCCACGCCGCCGTCCAGCACAAAGCCGCGCCCGGCCGGCACGCGTGCCGAGAGGCGCTGGGCATTGGCGGCGGTGCGCTTGCCGGACTGGCAGGTGAAGATGATGTCACTGTCCATCCCGCAGGCGAGCGGGCCGGAATCGGGGATGCTGAGCGGCATCGACAGTGATCCGGGGACGTGGCGGGCGGCATATTCGCCGGGCTCCCGCACGTCGATCAGGATGGCGTGGCCGTCCTCCAGCCGCGCGGCGGCCTGTTCAGGCGATATGGTCTTGAGCATCGGGGGTCTCCTCAGGGGGGCAGAAGATGCCGGCGAGCGTCGCAATCACCGCCGTCACCGCCGGATTGGCCAGTCGGTAAAAGATTGCCTGGCCCTCGCGCCGGGTCGTCACCAGGCCTTCGGCGCGCAGCACGGCGAGATGCTGGGACAGGGCCGATTGCGACAGGCGCGTGGCGATCTGCCCGGCCTGCAATTCACCATCGGCCAGTTGGCACAGCACCAGCAGCCGGCCATCATGGGCCATCGCCTTCAGCAGGCGGGCGGCGTCGGTGGCCGAGGCTTCGAAGCGGGCAAGGTCTTCAGCGATCATGGCGACAATATATGAGTTGATTCTAAATTAGCAATGCCTAATATGAATCGTACAGGAGAGTGCCATGACTGCCCGTCCCGACGTGACCCCGTTCTTCGACCATGCCACCAACACATGGACCTACCTGGTCGCCGATCCCGCCACCGGGGCCGCGGCGATCATCGATGCCGTTCTGGATTATGAGCCAAAGGGCGCGGTGGTTTCGTATGCCGGCCTTGAACGTCTGCTGGCAGAGGTGCAGCGCCGGCAGCTGCGCCTGGCCTACATCCTCGAGACCCATGCCCACGCCGACCATCTGTCAGGCGGCCACTGGCTGCACGAACGCACCGGCGCGCCGCTGGTGATCGGCGCGCATATTGATGCCGTGCAGCGCGAGTTCGCGCCGCGGTTCGGGATGGACGACCTCGCAACCGATGGCAGCCAGTTCGACATATTGGTCGACGAGAACGACGCATTGGCCTTCGGCGACATGGCAATTCGCAGCATTCACACACCCGGACACACCCCGGCGTGCGTCACCTACCTGATCGGCGACGCGGCGTTTGTCGGCGATACGCTGTTCATGCCGGATTACGGCACTGCCCGCTGCGACTTTCCGGGCGGGGATGCTGCCACCCTCTATCGCTCGATCCGCAAGATCCTCGCCCTGCCTGACGACACGCGCATCTTTGTCGGTCATGATTACCTGCCGGCCGGCCGCGACGAATTTGCCTGTGAAACCAGTGTGTCAGCGCAGAAGGCCGGTAACATCCACGTGCGTGACGGCGTTGCCGAAGCCGATTTCGTCGCCATGCGGGAAGCGCGCGACGCCACGCTGGCCCCGCCACAGCTCATCCTGCCCAGCCTTCAGGTCAACATCGTCGCCGGCGAACTCCCCCCGGCCGACTCGCAAGGCCGCCGCTATCTGCGCCTCCCGCTCACGGTGAAGTGACGGCGAGAGGCAGCCGCGATAAAGTGGCGACATGATTCGCCGCCATCTTCTTGCTGCTGCACTCTTTTGTGCCCTCCCTGCCGCCGCCCAGGAGGTGCCGACTGCTGCACCGCCCGCGCCGTCGCCAGCCACGGTGGAGGTGGTGATGACCACCGAAGCCGGCCCGATCACCATCGCGCTGGAAACCGAGCGGGCGCCGATCACCGCCGGCTACATCCTGCGTCACGTCGATGAAAAGCGCCTGGATGGCGCCACCTTCTACCGCGCCTTCAAGGTCACCCCTGACGGCAGTATCGCCTTGATCCAGGCCGGTATTCGCGACGGCGCCAAGCTGCTGCCACCCGTCGCCCACGAGCCGACGACGGTGACCGGCCTGACCCACGATGACGGCGCGGTAAGCCTTGCCCGCGGCGCCCCCGGCACGGCACAGGCGCAGTTCTTCTTCATCATGGGCAATCTGAAAAGCCTGGACGCCAACCCGCAGGCACCGGGGGACAATCTGGGCTTTGCGGTCTTTGGGCGCGTCACCGCTGGCATGGACGTGGTGCGCAAGATCCTGGAATCGCCGGTGTCGCCGACCAGGGGCGAAGGCGCGATGAAGGGCCAGATGATCGAAGTCCCCGTGAAGATCCTGACGGTGAAGCGGGTGATCCCGCTGCCGCCCAAGCCCGTCGCAAAGGCGCCGGCCCGCAAGCCGGCACCGCGCAAGCGTTAGGGCTCACAGATAGGGCGGCGCGTGCCAACCCTTTGGACTCACGGTGAAAATCTCGCAGCCGGTTTCGGTAATGCCAATGCTGTGCTCGAACTGCGCCGACAATGACCGGTCGCGCGTCACCGCCGTCCAGCCATCGTCCAGCACCTTCACGGCCGGCCCGCCGGCGTTGATCATCGGTTCGATGGTCAGGAACATCCCCGGCCGCAGCATGACACCGCGACCCGGCTTGCCGACATGGACGACGTTGGGCGCGGTGTGAAAATCCTGGCCCAATCCATGTCCGCAGAAATCGCGCACCACGCTGAAACGGTTGCGTTCGGCGTGGGTCTGAATGGCGTGCCCGACATCGCCGAGCGTCTTGCCCGGTCGCGCCTGCTCGATGCCCAGCATCAGGCACTCGTGCGTCACTTCCACCAGTTTGCGCGCTTTCAGTGGCACATCGCCCACCAGGAACATGCGACTTGTGTCGCCATACCAGCCGTCCACCACCACCGTGACGTCGATATTGATGATATCGCCGGATTTCAGCTTCTTGGGCCCCGGAATGCCGTGGCAGACGACGTGATTCACGCTGGTGCACAGGGAGTGGGAATAGCCACGATAGAAGACGGTTGCCGATGCCGCGCCGGCCGCTCGCACGAAATCCCACGCCATCGTGTCGAGATCGATGGTCGCAACCTCCGGCTGCACGTGCGGGGTCAGGTGATCCAGCACTTCGGCCGCCAGTCGACCCGCTTTGCGCATCGCTTCGAACGCCGCGGCGCCATGCAGGCGCAACTGGCCCTCGTGCGGGTCCATCACCGTCGTGTAAAGCGCCTGTGTCATGGGTTCGCACATAGGGATTTGGCTGTGCAAAGTCCATCTTTGGCAATGGCCAGCGGCGCGGCGCTGCGGTAAAGCGCAGCCATGAGCGATCTGGGACGCATCTATACCGCCGCGCTGGTCATCATCGGCGACGAAATCCTGTCGGGCCGCACGCAGGATGCCAACGCCGCCTATCTGGCAAAATGGCTGGGCGTGCAGGGCATCCGCCTCAAGGAGGTGCGGGTGGTTCCCGACGAGATGGAGGCCATCGGCGAGGCGGTGAACGCTTTGCGCGTGAAGCATGATTATCTGTTCACCACCGGCGGCATCGGCCCGACGCATGACGACATCACTGTTGATGCCATTGCCGCCGCGCTGGGTCGGGAGGTGATTGTCCACCCCGTTGCCCGGCAGATCCTCGCCGATCACTATGGTGATCAACTGACCGACGCCCGCCTGCGCATGGCCCGCACGCCCGCCGGGGCGTCCCTCATCGAAAATCCGCGCACCAAGGCGCCGGGCATCAAGGTCGAGAATATCTTCATCATGGCCGGCGTGCCGATGATCACCCAGGGGATGCTGGCCGCGCTGGATGGCCAGCTGGAGGGCGGCGCCCCCGTGCTTGCGCGAACCGTGGCGGCCTGGACGCAGGAAAGCCGCGTCGCCGACATCCTGAAGCGCACGGAGCGTGACAATCCCGGCGTGCAGATCGGCTCCTACCCGTTCTGGCGCGAAGGCAAGACCGGCGCCAATTTCGTGATGCGATCAACCAGCGAGGATCAACTCGCCGCAGTGGCGCAAAGCCTGATGGCAGCGCTCAGCGATGCTGGCATCACGCCGGTCGACGGAGAGCTGTGATGGCGTATGTCCGCTGGATCTTTGTCGGCGTGATGCTGACGCTGTTCGTGCTGCTCTCGATCTCGAACTGGACGCTGGTCGATTTCATCCTGCCCGATGGTACGCCCAAGGCGGTGCCGTTGCCCATGCTGCTGGGCGGGGCGTTCCTGGCCGGTGTCATCCCGACATGGATCTGGCACGTGCTGCTGCGCCCGATGGCCGAAAGCCGCCGCGCCCGCCCGCCGCGTGTCGAGCAAATTAGCTCGACAGGGGTCTGATCGGCATGAGCAATCCGATTTTCGTCGCGATCGATACGCCGGACCTTGCAGCAGCGCGTGCACTGCTGGCCAAGGTCGCGCCGCATGTGGGCGGGGTGAAGCTGGGCCTGGAATTTTTCTGCGCCCATGGCCCGGCCGGCATTGCCGCCGTGATGGAAGGCCAGAGCCTGCCGCTGTTCCTCGATCTGAAGCTGCACGATATCCCCAACACCGTGGCCGGCGCGGTCCGCAGTCTTGCGCCGTTGTATCCGGCCATCCTCACCGTCCACGCCGCCGGCGGCCACGCCATGCTGGCTGGCGCGAAGGCCGCCGCTCCACCGCAGACGCGTGTGGTGGCGGTGACGGTGCTGACCAGTCTTGATGATGCTGATCTTGCCGATTGTGGCGTAGCCGACGGCACGGCAGTGCAGGCGGCCCGGCTGGCGAACGTCGTCCGCAAGGCCGGGCTGGACGGTATTGTCTGCTCCCCGCACGAGGTGGCGACAGTGAAGGCCGTGTGGAACGATGGTCTGTTCGTCGTGCCCGGCGTCCGTCCGGCCGGCAGCGACGTTGGCGATCAAAAGCGCGTGATGACCCCTCACGAGGCCTTGCATGCGGGGGCCGGCGTTCTCGTCATCGGCCGGCCGATCACCTCTGCGGCCGATCCGGCAGCGGCAGCGGCGGCGATCGCGGCATCGCTGTGACGGCCCCGGCCTTCAAGATCTGCGGGATCACCACGCCCGAAACACTGGCAGCTTCCGTGGCGGCTGGCGCGGCGCATATCGGTTTCAATTTTTTCCCGCCCAGTCCACGTTATCTGGCCCCCGCTGATGCCGCACCGCTGATCGGTCGTGTCCCGCGCGGCATCGGCCGGGTCGCCGTGATGGTCGATCCCGATGACAGCCTGATCGCAGCGGTGCTGGCAGCCGGCATCGACACGATCCAGCTTCACAAGGTGAGCGCTGAGCGGTTGGCCGCGGTCAAGGCGCGCAGCAGCGTTCCCGTCTGGCTTGCCGCCGGCGTGAAGACGAGAGCCGATATCGCTGCCGCGGAAATTGACGCGGGGCCGGCCGACCTGTTGCTCCTTGATGCCAAAGCGCCTAACGACGCCCCGCTGCCCGGTGGCAACGGCCTGGCCTTTGATTGGCGCTTGCTGATCGATGCAAGGCCACAGCGGCGCTTTGGGCTTGCCGGCGGGCTTACCATCGGCAATGTCGGCGAAGCGGTGCGGCGGGTGCGCCCCGATCTCGTCGATGTCGCATCGGGGGTCGAAAGCGGGGCAGGGATCAAATCGGTTGAAAAGATCATGGCATTTGCCAGCGAAGTGAGAGCAGCATGAACGCCCCCACCACGTCCCTGCGCGCCGGCCCCGACGCCAACGGCCACTTCGGCCAGTTCGGTGGCCGCTATGTCGCCGAAACGCTGATGCCGCTGATTCTGGATCTGGAAAAGGCCTACACGGAGGCCAAGGCCGATCCGGCCTTCCATGCCGAGCTTGATGACCTGCTGAAACATTATGTCGGCCGCCCCAGCCCGCTGTATTTCGCCGAGCGCCTGACGGCGGAATTGGGCGGAGCCAAGGTCTATCTCAAGCGCGACGAGCTGAATCACACCGGCGCGCACAAGATCAACAATTGCATTGGCCAGATCCTGCTCGCCCGCCGCATGGGCAAGACGCGGATCATCGCCGAGACAGGTGCCGGCCAGCATGGCGTCGCCACCGCCACCGTCGCCGCGCGCTTTGGCCTGCCCTGCACCATCTACATGGGCGCCCGCGATATCGAGCGGCAGGCACCGAACGTGTTCCGCATGAAGCTGCTGGGCGCCGAAGTGAAGGCGGTGGAAAGCGGCAGCCGCACGCTGAAGGACGCGATGAACGAGGCGCTGCGCGACTGGGTCACCAACGTGCACGACACATTCTACATCATCGGCACGGCGGCCGGCCCGCACCCCTATCCGGAGCTGGTGCGTGATTTCCAGACGGTGATCGGCAAGGAAGCGCGCGCCCAGATCCTGGAGCGGGAAGGGCGGCTGCCCGATCTGCTGGTCGCCTCCATCGGCGGCGGCTCCAACGCCATCGGCCTGTTCCATCCGTTCCTGGACGATGACGGCGTGCGCATCGTCGGCATCGAGGCGTCGGGCAAGGGCCTCGACACGCACGAGCACGCCGCGTCGCTGGCGGGTGGCCGTGCCGGGGTGCTGCACGGCAACAAGACCATGCTGCTCCAGGACGAGGATGGTCAGATCACCGAGGCGCACAGCATTTCGGCGGGTCTCGACTATCCCGGCATTGGCCCCGAGCACGCCTGGCTGCACGCCATCGGCCGTGTCGAGTATCAGAGCGCGACCGACAGCGATGCGCTGGAAGGGTTCAAGTTGCTGTGCCGCACCGAAGGCATCATCCCGGCGCTGGAGCCAAGCCACGCGCTCGCCGCCGTGGCACGGATTGCGCCGACGATGGGCAAGGATCAGATCATCATCGCCAACCTGTGCGGGCGTGGGGACAAGGATATCTTCACCGTTGCAGCGGCGCTGGGAGTGGTGATGTGAGCGCCGATCGTCTCTCTGCCCGTTTTGCCGCCTGTGCTGCTGCCAACCGTGCCGCGCTGGTGACGTTCGTGACCGCCGGTGACCCTGATCTGGCCACGTCGGCCGAGATCCTCGCAGCCCTGCCGGCCGCCGGTGCCGACGTGATCGAGATCGGAATGCCGTTCACCGATCCGATGGCCGATGGCCCGGCGATCCAGCGCGGGAACCTGCGCAGCCTTGCCGCTGGCACCACGCTGCGCAAGGTGCTGGCGATGGTCCGCGACTTCCGCGCCAGCGATGATGCCACGCCGATCGTGCTGATGGGCTATTTCAACCCGATCCTTGCCTTCGGGCCGGAGCGGTTTGCGACCGAGGCCAAGGCCGCGGGCATCGATGGCTGCATCGTTGTCGACCTGCCGCCCGAAGAAGCTGGCGAACTGGTGCCGGCGCTGACCAGCCACGGCCTGCACCTCGTGCGCCTCGCCACGCCGACGAGCGATGCCCAGCGCCTGCCGGCGGTGCTCAGCGGCGCATCGGGCTTCCTCTATTATGTCGCGGTGGCCGGCGTGACCGGCGCGAACAGTGCGGCAGCCACCGATGTCGCCACCGCCGTCGCCCGCCTCAAGGCCGCGACCGATCTGCCGATCGCGGTCGGCTTCGGTGTGCGAACTCCGGAACAGGCTGCCGCCATCGCCGCCCATGCCGATGCGGTGGTGGTGGGCAGCGCCATTGTCGATGCCATTGGTGCTGCTGCCGAAGAACGCGCCAACGATATTCCCGCTCGCGTGTCGGCGCAGGTGGCCGCCCTGGCCCGCGCCGTCCACAATGCCCGTCAGGAGAAAGCCGCATGAGTTGGCTCAATCGCACCCGTCAACAGCTGACCGGCTTCCTGGCTCGCCGCGACACGCCGGACAATCTGTGGACCAAGTGCAAGAACTGCGGAACCATGGTCTACACACGGGAGTGGGAGGACAATGCCAGCGTCTGCCCGCGCTGTGACCACCACGATCGCATCGGCCCCAAGGCGCGTTTCACCCAGCTGTTCGACGGTGATTACCGCGTGCTGCCGGCTGCGCGGGTGGCGGAGGACCCGCTGAAGTTCAAGGACCAGAAGAAATATACCGATCGCCTGAAGGCGGCACGTGGCTCCACGGGCGAACCGGAAGCCATGATGATTGCCGACGGCATGATCATGGGCACGCGCGCCATCGTCGGCGTGCAGGATTTTGCCTTCATGGGCGGTTCGATGGGGATGGGCGTGGGCGAGGCCTTCCTGTCGGGCGTCGATGCCGCGCTGGCCGCCCGTGCGCCCTATATCGTGTTCACCGCCGCTGGCGGCGCTCGGATGCAGGAAGGCATATTGTCGCTGATGCAGATGCCGCGCAGCACGGTCGGCATCCAGCAGCTCAACGAGGCCGGCCTGCCCTATATCGTCGTGCTGACCGATCCGACCACCGGCGGTGTGACCGCCAGCTATGCGATGCTGGGCGACATCCAGATTGCCGAACCCAATGCCCTTATCGGGTTCGCCGGGCAGCGCGTGATCGAGCAGACCATCCGCGAGAAGCTGCCGGAAGGCTTCCAGCGCGCCGAATATCTGCTCGAACACGGAATGCTCGACATGGTGGTGCACCGCCGCGACCTGAAGGAAACCCTTGGCCGGACGATCGCCCTGCTGATGGCGCGGCGGCCCCGCCACGCGGCGTGAGCCTGCCACCGCCGCCTCCCGGTGCACGGATGCCGCCCGCGCGGTCGGACAATCCGCGCCTCGATGCGCTGTTGCGCCGGGCGCACGATCTGCACCCGACCGAGATCGATCTGACGCTGGGGCGCCTTGAACGCCTGCTGGCTGCGCTGGGTAACCCACATCATCGTCTGCCACCGGTGTTTCATGTCGCTGGCACCAACGGCAAGGGCAGCACCTGCGCCATGTTGCGGGCGTGCCTGGAGGCGCAGGGCCATCGCGTCCACGTCTATTCCTCGCCCCATCTCGTCCGCTTCAACGAGCGCATTCGCCTGGCGGGCCAGCTGATCGAAGATGACGCGCTGATCGTGCTGCTGAACGACGTCATCAGCCGCAATGGCGAGGCGCCGATCACCTTTTTCGAACTGACCACAGCCGCCGCCTTCCTGGCCTTTGCCACGGTGGAAGCCGATGCCTGCATCATCGAGGTTGGCCTTGGCGGTCGCATGGATGCGACCAACATCATCCCGACAGCGCTGGTGACCGGCATCGCGCAGCTGGGCCTTGATCACACCCAGTGGCTGGGGCCGACAATCCTTGATATCGCGCGTGAAAAGGCCGGCATTGCGCGCAAGGGCGTGCCGTTGGTGACGGGTCGTCATCCTGCCGCCGTGACCGCTCGCATTGCCGAAGTGGCCGGACTTGCCGGGGCGCGGCTGCGAATTCGCGGCCAGGATTGGGATGCGGCCACCTACGAAGGCCAGCTCCATTATCGCGACGAGGCCGGCAAGCTGGCATTGCCGCTGCCGCGCCTGCCCGGCGCGCATCAGCACGACAATGCCGCACTGGCGGTGGCCATGCTGCGCGCACAATCGGCGCTGGCGGTGAAGGACGCGGCCTATCGGGCTGGCATGGGCTGGGTGGAATGGCCGGCGCGGCTGCAACGGCTGGATTCGGGGCCGCTGGCAGAACTGTTGCCGGCGGGCAGCAGCCTGTGGGTGGATGGCGGCCACAACCCGGCGGCCGGGCGCGCACTTGCGGAAAGTGTCCGCCCCCTGTTGCAGCCCGGACAGCGCCTGCTGCTGGTGACGGGCATGCTGGCCGCCAAGGACGCGGAAGGCTTCCTGAAGAGTTTCGCCGGGATGGCGAGCGCGCTGTACGCCGTTCCGGTGCCGGGCCATGCCGCCCATGATCCGGCCAGGCTGGCACAGGCGGCCGGGGCCATGGGGCTTGCCGCCGTCACCGCGTCCGATCTGCAGCGTGCGCTGAAGATGATCGCGCGCAACAGCGACACGCCGCCGCTGGTGCTGGTGACCGGGTCACTGCACCTCGCCGGGCGGGCATTGGAATTGAACGGAAATACGCCCGTCTAGGGTCGCCTCACCAGCATTGTCACCACGCCCAGCCACGGTACGTCGGCCAGCACTTGCTGGCGCGCGCCGGGGGTGGTGGGAAGCAGCTGGATGCGGCTGCCCTCCACGGCAATCAACCGGCCAAAGGCAAAGCGACCGGCCGGGCGGGGGGCAAGCACATCGCGATTGATGGCGCGGGCAAAATGCTCGGGCAGGAGCCGCTGAGCCCATAGTTCGTCGCCGGCGCGATAATCACCCTGGGCGGTTTCGACGACCATGCCAATCAGATCGCCCTGCGGCTGCGGCGGCACCAGAGTGCGGGTGCGTTCCGGCGCGTCGGCACCGCTGGCGCCGATGAGCGCAGCGACCGGCACATCGGTGCGGCCGGGCATTGTCACCAGCGATGATGCCGGCACGCCCATCGCGGCGGCGATGCGATCAAGCCAGTCGATCGAGACGGTCCGCATACCGGTTTCGAGGCGGCCGATCGTCTGCGGCGTCGTTGGCGGGTCGCAGGCGGCGGCAACATCGGCCAATGTCATGCCGCGTGCCTTTCGCACGTCGCGGATACGGGTGAGCATCATTCCCCCTGAAATAACCTGTTTGGTTATATCTGTCCTACACGCCCCTCATTGTGCAAGACTTTTTCCATCGACCCTTGTTCCAGTCAGGAGAGAGATGTGAGCAATGATGTGCCGCCGCCCGTGGAAAACCGCCTGCTTGCCACCCGCATATTGCCGCCCGCCGACATCATCGATCGCGCCCGGGTGACGGTGAATCTCGCCGAATCGCCGCTCGCGTGGTTGGCGCGGCGGGGCCACATCAGCCCGGTGCAATTGCTGGCCAGCCAGAAGCTCCGTGCCGATTTCCACCTTGCCCAACTGGGCCCGCGGGTGACCATGCGATGGGATCCGCTGCCCGTTGCTGCCCGAAATGCGGCCACGGCAGGCAATTGCCGTGGCCAGGCTGCCGCAAAGGCGCGTTTTGATGACGCGGTTGCAGCGTGCGGGCCGGGCCTTGCCGATATTGCCTGGCGGGTGATCTGCAACGGCGAGGGGCTGGAGACGGCCGAGCGCGCGCTGGGCTGGCCGGTGCGCGCCGGAAAGCTTGTCTTGCAACTGGCGCTTGATCGGCTCGTTGGCCATTATGGCCTCAAACCCGTGGAGGAAGCCAAATGCGCCGCCTTGCCCTGATCCTGCCCCTGATCCTGCCGTTGCTTGCCGTTGCCGCCTGCGCCCCCAAGGCCGAATCTCTTGGCCGTGTTGGCGGCGCGCCGCCGTCGCTGATGCTGTCGACCCGGCTGCTCACCGCCGATGGCAATAGCCTGGGCGAGGTCGAGCTGTTGCAGATGGCGGACGGCGCCCAGCTGATCGCCACCGTGAAGGGCCTGCCGGCGGGCGACTATGCCATGCACCTGCACGCCATTGGCCGCTGCACCGGCCCGGATTTCACCAGCGCCGGCCCGCATTACAACCCGGCCGCCAAACAGCATGGCCGCGACAACCCGATGGGCGCCCACGCCGGCGATCTGCCCAACATCACGATCGACGCCAAGGGTGCCGGCATGGCCAACATCATGCTGCCCGGCCTCAGGCTGGCGGGGTCGGAGGGGGCGCTGGTGGATGCTGATGGCGCGGCGGTGGTGCTGCACGCCAGGCCCGACGACTATCGCAGCGATCCGGCCGGCAATGCCGGTTCGCGCATTGCTTGCGGCGAGATCAGCCTGGGCAAATAAGGGGGGGGTGGGGCGACTGACGGGGTTTGAACCCGCGACCTCTGGTACCACAAACCAGCGCTCTAACCAGCTGAGCTACAGTCGCCACGATTTCCGTGAACGGGAGGCGCCGATTAACCGAGGCGGCGACGGCTGGCAAGCCGTAATCGCGGCCTGCGGCCAGTCGATTGACTGTTGCGCGCGGCGGAAACTTTATTACAGTGAAGCGCAACGAAAATCCGCAGTTCCGGAGCCCCAGATGACCGCCACCCCGCCTCGCGTCGAAACCGTGCAGCTTGCCAGTCTGGATGCGAGCGCGGCGCCGGGCTTTGACGGCCACGAACAGGTGGCGCTGGTCAGGGATGCCGCCTCCGGCCTCCACGCCATCGTGGCCATCCATTCCACGCATCTTGGCCCGGCCGGCGGCGGTGTGCGGCGCTGGGCCTATGCCAGCGAAGCCGAAGCCCTGACCGATGCGCTGCGCCTGTCGCGGGGCATGAGTTACAAGAACGCCATGGCCGGCCTGGCGGCGGGTGGCGGCAAGGCGGTGGTGATCGCCGGCGCACCCAAGACCGATGCGCTGCTGGAAGCCTTTGGCGATGCCGTCGCCGCGCTGGGTGGCCGTTATGTCACTGCCGAAGACGTGGGCATGAGCGATGCCGACATGGTGGTCGTTTCCCGTCGCACGTCGCACGTTGCCGGCCTGCCGGTAGCGGCGGGGCAGGTGGGCGGCAATCCCGGCCCGTTCACGGCGCGCGGCACGCTGGCCGGCCTGAAGGCGGCGGTGAAATTCCAGCTGGGCGCCGACAGCGTTGCCGGCCTCCATGTTGCCATCCAGGGTGTCGGCAGCGTGGGCGGCGCGCTGGCCCGCGCGCTGGCGGCCGAAGGCGCCCGGCTGACGCTGGCCGATGTCGATACCACGCGCGCCGCCGCGCTGGCTGCCGAACTGGGGGCCGATCAGGTGCCAGTGGCCGAGATCATGGCGGTGCCGGCCGACGTGTTCAGCCCCAACGCGCTGGGCGCGATCCTGAACGAAGCCAGCATCGCGGCGCTGGATGTGAAGGTGGTGGCCGGGGCCGCCAACAACCAGCTTGCCACCGCCGAAGATGGCGCCCGGCTGGCGAAGCGCGGCATCCTTTATGCCCCCGATTATGTCATCAACGCCGGCGGCATCATTTCGGTGATGGCGGAATATTTCGCTGCCACGGCCGGCACGCCCACGTCACTGGCCGAGGTCAACGCGCAGGTGGATGCCATCGGCCCGCGGCTGGCGACGCTGTTTGCAGATGCGGCTGCCAGCGGGCTGCCCACCGACGTGGTGGCGGATCGCACGGCCAAGGCCCTGATCGGGCGCTGATCGGGCGCTGATCGCGCCTCAATAATCCCGCTTCCACCTGACGCTGGCCGATGTGCCGCCCAGCGTTGCCACCTGGCTGAGCACCGACAGGGTGCGGGTGAGGCCGATCTCGATGCTGGTGGCGGTATAACCCTGCGCGTCGGTGGCGAGTTCGACATAGACATTGCGGCCGAGATACTGCCCGGCGGCAACCGTGGTCTTGCGTCCCGTCACCACGTCGGCGGGCAGGATCCGCAGCCGATCGATGCCGAGCCCCTTGCTGACCGCACCGATCGGGTTGAAGCCGCCGCCGCGCAGCGACGTGAGCGCGCCGGCCAGCTGGATGGCTTCCGGGGCCGACAGGTCGGTGACGCGGCTGCCGAACAGCACGCGTGACAGCACTTCGTCTTCGGGCAGGGCCGGCACGGAGCTGAACTTGATCTGCGGGCGCTGCGCGGTGCCTTCGACAGTCAGGAAGGCGGTGAAGCCATTGCCGGTGTTTTCCGCCGTCACGTTGATCACCGGATCGGGCGGATAGCCGCCCAGGAAACGGATGTCGCCGCGAGTGAGCTGGAACCGTTTGCCGGCAAATTCATAATCGCCGCGCACCAGTTGCACCCGGCCAAAGATTTCCGGCGTGGTGGCGCCGCCGCGCAGGCGCACATCGGCGCTCCATTCCGAACTGATGCCCATCCCGCTGACCAGCAGGCGGCGATCGGCGGAGACGGCAAGATTGTAGAGCCAGCGGGTGGGGGCGACATACTGAAAGCTGCGGCGGCCGAGCACGCGGGTGTTGCGTTCGGTCACCTGCAGCACCGGCACATCGGCGACCGCCGTGCGCCCGATGCGATAATCGGCGCGCGACAGGTCAAGCTTGCCCGAAACGACGCCGCCATATTCGTCGGTCGCGATGCGGATGGTGCCGCTGCCGGTGGCGGAAAGATCGTCGCGGCCCAGGATGGCGGCGTCCTTGACCTGCATCCTGATGTCCATCGGGAAACTGCGTTCGTAACTGAGATCGATGCTGCCCGATCCGGCGATGCTGCCGCGCCCCGACGTGCCGGAAAAGCGGGTGAGTTCCAGCCGCGACGCGGTAAAGCGGGCATCGAGGCTGGCATCGGTGGCCACCGCGCCCAACAGCGGCGCTTCCACGCGTGCGCCGGTGGCACGGATGACGCCGGCCACGCTGGGATCGCCCAGCGTGCCCGAAACATCGCCGGCCACCTGCACCTGCCCGCGCACATCCAGCGCGGTGAGGCCGGACAGGCCCCACAGATCCTGCGCCGGCCCGGCATAGCGCAACTGCCCGGTGACGCTGGCGGCGAACAGGCGCTGCACCAGCGGCTCATCGCCGGCCGGGATCGGCCCCAGCCGTGCCTGCGCCCGGCCTTCCACCTTGCCGGCGCGCACGATCACCGCGCGCATCACCGTGCCGCCAGCCCCCAGCGCCGCGTTCATGCCGACATCGATGGGGGTGGAGGTGGACGTGATGTTGCTGCGCGACAGGCCATTCAGGCGCAGATTGGCCGTGCCGGTGGGGGCGGCATCGCCCTGCTGCGCCAGCATCAGCGTGCCGGACACGCGGCCGGCAAGGTTGATGGTGGGATAGGCCAGCCCGACCATCTGCAGCGACACCTTGTCGAGCCGGGCGTTGATGCGCCGGGCATCACCCCAATCACCGGCCAGTTCGGCATTGCCGAGCGCGCTGGTGACGGTGACGGGCGCCAGGTGCCAGCCGGCATCATCATTGGTGATCACTGCCGGGCTGGCCAGCCGCGCGACCTTGCCATCATAATCGCCGCCGCCGCTGATGCGGTAGCGGCCGGGCGCGATGGCGGCGGTGAATGCCAGATTGAAGCCTTCGCCGCTGTTGCCATTCAGTTTCAGGCTGGCCTCGCCACTGCCGTTGGCCAGCTGCACCGCCCCGGCGGCGCGATCGATCACGAGATTGCCGCGTTCCAGCCCGGTCAATTCCAGCGTGCCGTTCACATCGGGGCCGCTGTCAGGCAGGCGCACGCGCGCCGTCACGCGCAGCCGCTCGACCGTCATCGGGGTTTCGAAGGGCAGGGCGAGCGCATCGCCCGATACCGCCACGTCGGCAACCTGCGTGGCCCCGGCAGCCGACAGGCGCGCCGTGCCGGTGAGGCCCTTGCCCTCCAGCGCCAGCGTGCCGGCGAAGGGGCCGGCCGCGCCCTGATCCAGCCGGCCACTGGCGACAAAGCCGGCCACGGCCAGCCGCGCGATATCGATGCGGACGGCGGGGGACAGGCCGACGCCGGCCGTCAGCGTGACCGGGCCCAGCGAGGATTGCGCGTCACCGACCACGCGCCAGCCACCATCACCGGGGTCGATCCTTGCCGTCACCGCCGTCAGGCCATAGCCGGGCCGGGCCAGCCTGGCCGTGAAGCGGGGCGCATCGAAGCGGCCGTCGCCGTCGATCTGGAACGGCCCCCAATCCCGGCTGCGCCCGGCGACAGCCAGTGTGAAATCGCCATTGCGGATGCCGGCGCGGCCGGTGGCGTTGAGATCGGGCGAGGTGAGCACGAGATCGGACAGGCTGACAGCAAGGCCGGGGGCCAGCGCAAAGCGGCCGGCGAGCGTGGCGCCGCCGCCGGTAACACGGACGAGGCTGCCCGGCCGCGCTGCCACCACGCGGAAACTGCCGCCGCCGGCGATGCTGCCGCCCGTGCCGGGTTTGAAGCTGGCGCGCACATCGGCATCGGTGCCGCCCAGTTGCGGCAGCGCCCAGCCGCGCACCCGGCCGGCGACGGCAAGGCCCCACGCGCTGCGGGCCGGCACCCAGTTGAGGCCGATGCTGGCCGTCAACGGCCCGCTCGCGAGTTTCAGATTGTCGCCCTTCAGCGCGCCACCCGCCCACAGCAGACGGCCTTCGCCGCGCCATTTCCCCGACAGCGGCGTCAGGGTTTCGGGCAGGCCGGAAACGGCGTTGACGCTGGCGACGAGCGGCGCGGACAGGCCGCTGTCTTCCAGATCGGCGATTCCGGCGACGACCACGCCCGACAGGCCGATGCCGTTCGGGGACTGCAGCCGCTGCGCCGTCAGCCGGGCATCGACGGAGGGCGCGAGCAGCGGGCCGGCGAGGCGGGCAGTGAGAGCCATGCCGTCGACGCGCCAGCCGGTGTCGCGGGCCAGCGTGCTGCCGTCGGCCAGCGCCAGCCGCAGCGTCGCGTCGCGCAACGTCTCGTCGGCGCGGTCGAGCCGGCCCCCGAAGCGCCCGGTCAATTGCCGGCCATCGACCTGCAGGCTGACGCGGGTGAGTTCGCCTTCCGGCGTGGCGGCGGCAACGAGGGTGAGGCCGCCGACCAGCGCCCGCGCCGGGAGGCCGGTGAGCAGGGGGGCAACATCGATGCGGCCGCGCGCGCTCAGCCGACCATCGCTGCCGGCCAGCGCCAGATCGGCAACGGCGGCGCTGCCCAGCCGCGCGGCCAGTTGCCCGCGCCAGTCCCGCCAGCGGCCGCGGCCATCAAGCGTGGCGTTGAGCGGGGCGTTGAGGCGGGCCATGGTGGTGACGAGGCCGCAAACCGGCGCGGTGAGGCGGGCATTGAGGGCCAGTCGATCACGGTCAGGCTCGGCATCTATGTGGAGGGCGAGCCGATCGCCGCCGGTGATTTCGGTGGCATCCAGATCGACAAGGGCGCGGCCGGCCCTGAGATCGATGCGGCCATCGGCGCCGACCACCCGCTGCGGCCCGGCGATGCCGCGCGCGACCGTCAGCCGGCCCAGCCGGGCGCGGCCGATGACGATATCGATGTCGGGCAGGATGCGCGGATCATCGACCTTCTTCAGGCGCGGCAGCCGTTCCAGCGCCGCCGCCGGGATGATCAGGGCATCGGCATCGAACCGGTTGGCGAACAGGGCGCGCGGGTGCCAATCAAGCGTGACGCGCGGCGCGGTGGCAAAGCGGCCATCCTGATCGTGCAGTTCCACGCCGGTCAGCACTGCCGCGCCCCACAGGCTGCCATCGATGCGGGCGACGTGGAGGGAGATGCCGTTGGCCAGGCTGAACTGCGCCAGCCGCCGCGCCGCCCAGCCGCGCCCCGGCCCGGTATCGATGGCAAAGGGCAGGGCGATGGCCAGCACGACCAGTGCCAGCAGTGCAACCAGGGCGACGCGCAGGCCGCGCATCAGAAGGCCTGCCCGATCGAGACGTAGAAGACGAGCCGGGGATCGCCGCGCTGCGGGTTGATCGGCGTGGCGATATCGACGCGCACCGGGCCAAAGCCGGTGTAGAAGCGCGCGCCGATGCCGGCACCCAGCGACAGCCGGTCAAAGGCCGGCGAAATGCCGGTGGACACTTCGCCGGCATCGACAAAGGCGACGACGCCCAGATCCTGACCGAAGGCCTGGAAGCGATAACGGCCCTCGACCGCCAGCTCGGTCAGGCTGTTGCCGCCGGTGGGCACGTTGTCGGCATTGCGCGGGCCGACGCCCTGGAAGACATAACCGCGCACCGAACCGCCGCCACCGGCATAGAAGCGCCGATCGGGCGCGATGACGCCGCGATTGGCACCAACGATGCTGCCGATGTGGAACCGCCCCGCCATCACGAACTGATCGCCCAGCGGCTGATAGGCCGTCGCTTCGAACTGCGCCTTCAGGTAATTGAAATTGCTGCGGTTTCTCAGCGTGAATTCCGGGCTGATGCGGGTGGTGAGCCGGAACCCGCGCGACGGATTGAGCAGATCGTCGGACTGGTCCCACGTCAGGCTGGCCGGCAGCGCGATCACGGTGAAGGTGCGGCGCGGATCGCCGCGCACCGATCGGTCGCGCTGGCTGGTGACCAGCGCCTGCGCGCCGAGGCTCCAGGTCCAGTCCTTCTGCCAGATGATGTTGGATTCGCGCGCCAGTGCGGCGGACACGCCGATGGTTTCGGCGGCGAAGGCGAATTGCTGGCTGGCCGTCAGCCCGCCGGTGACGAGCAATTGCCGGTCGCGCTGGCCGAAGTTGCGCTTCCTGAGCTCCACCTGCGCCACCTGCTCGCGTTGGGCAGCGACGGCGCGGGCGGTGAAGGCACCTTCGGGCGGGAACAGGTTGCGGTGGGTCCAGCTGCCTTCGGCGCGGATGCCCTGGCCGGTTGAAAAACCGCCCGAAACCGCGATGGTGCGCGGCGGCGCGGCCTCGCCCGTGATGTCCAGATTGACCGTCTCGCTGCCATCGGCGCGCACGCCGCCGGCCACCGGCTTGATCGCGACTGCGCCGAACAGGCCGGTCTGGATCAGGGCGCGGCGCAGATCCTCGCGGCCGGCATTGCTGTATCGGTCCCCCGGCTTGAAGCGGCTGAGCAGCGAGACATGGCTCTCGTCCATGCCCTTCACCGCATCATCGATGGTGATCGTGCCGAACACGCCGCGCCGGCCCAGATCGATGCTTTGCGTGAGCGTCGCGTCGCGGCTGGCGTGATCGACAACGATATCGGGCGGCGCGATGCGTGCGAACGGATAGCCGGCGTCGGCCAGGCGCAGCGGCAGCGCGTCCTGCGCCGATTGCACCCGCGCCGCGTCAACCGCGTCACCCACCCGGATCGGCAGCAGGCGGGTGACGATCCGCGCCGGATCGGCAGGCCCGGCGGCATCGGCGGGCGCGGTGATGCTGATATCGCTGAACGTGTAGACCGGCCCCGGCACTGTTGCCACGCGCACGATGGTGGGATCGCTGCCGCTGGGCGGGATCACGGTGATGCGGGCCTGGCTGCCGTAATGGCCGATCGACCGGAGCAGCAGTTCGGTCAGGTCGCGATCCTCGGCCACGCGGCGGCTCAATTGCGCCAGGTTGGTTTCTTCCCCCCGGTGCAGCCACAGCGATGACAGACCGCGAAATTCATCGTCCAGCCCCAGTTCGGCCAGCCCGGTCACTTCCACGCGGTAACGAATGGCGGCATCGGGCGGGGCTGCCTCGCCGCCCGTGGTCGATTCGACATCCGGCCATGGCACGTCATCGGCGCCGGGCAATGTGGGCAACGGGTCTTGGGGGCCGGGGATTGTGGGCACCGGCTGCGCGGCCACGCTGGATGCACCAAGGGCAAGCAGAAGGGGCAGGATCAGGCGCACACAGGAGGGTTTAGCCCATGCCCGCGACAGCGCAACCCGCACGCTGGGCTGGCCAGATGCGCGGCGCTGGTGCATGGGGCTGGGCATGGCTGACCCAGTTCCTCCCTTGTCGCGGCCGCCGCAGCGTGGCGGCGGTGTGTTCGTGGCCCTTGGCCTTGTTGGCGGTGCCATTGCTGGCGTGATCGCCGGGCAGCCGTCGATCGGCCTGCTGGCTGGGCTGGGGCTGGGCGTGCTGGCGGCCATCATTCTGGCCTTGCGCGACCGTCGCTGAACAACGGATTGCGCCGGCGCGTTACCGCGTTATCTGGGCAATGCTTTTTTCGGGGTGAATGATCGTGGCGAGCGGTTTGTTTGCACTGCTGGATGACGTGGCGGCCATTGCCAAGGTGGCGGCAGCCAGCGTCGATGATGTCGGCACCATGGCGGCGGCCAGCCTTGATGATACCGCCGCTGCGGCGGTGAAGGCGTCGGCCAAGGCGGCCGGCGTGGTCGTCGATGATGCCGCCGTCACCCCGCGCTATGTCGTCGGTTTTGCCGCGGATCGCGAAATCCCCATCGTCGCCAAGATCGCGCGCGGCAGCCTGAAGAACAAGCTCGTCTTCCTGCTGCCCGGCGCGCTGGCGCTGTCCTATTTCTTGCCCATTGCCATCACCCCGCTGCTGATGGCGGGCGGTGCCTTCCTGTGCTTTGAAGGCGCGGAGAAACTCTGGGAAAAACTCACCCCTCACGACGAGGATGCCAGCGACGATGGCGCCGCCAGCCCGGCCGAGCGCGAGAACAACATGGTATCGGGCGCCATCCGCACCGATCTCATCCTGTCGGCGGAGATCATGGCGATCGCGCTGGGCACGGTGGAAAATGAACCCATCGGCGAACAGGCCGCCGCGCTGGTGGCCGTCGCGCTGGGCATTACCGCGATGGTCTATGGCGCGGTGGGCCTGATCGTGAAGGCCGATGATTTCGGCGTCTATCTGGCCCGCCGCGGCAAGGGGCTGATCGCCGCCATCGGGCGCGGTCTCGTCACCGGCATGCCGCCGTTCCTGTCGCTGCTGGCCTGGGTTGGCCTTGCTGCGATGCTGTGGGTGGGCGGCCATATCGTCATCGATGGCCTCCACAAGTTCGGCATCAGCCTGCCGCACGACTGGTTGCACGCTGCCATGCACGTGGCCGAACCGGCGGGCGGCGCGGCGGTGTGGGCGGCGGAAGCCGGCGGATCGGCGCTGTTCGGCATCGTGCTGGGCGCGCTGATCGTCGCCGTGCTGCACGCGATCCCGCGCAAGGCGCATTGATCGACCGTGATGATTGGCGTATTGTAATCGCAATACACCAGAAGGTGACGCCATGAAGAATGCCCTGCTCGCCATCCTGCTGTGCGGCGTTGCCGTGGTGGCCTGCAATTCGGAACGCGATGCCGTCGAAGACAAGCCGACGCCGCAGATCAGCGTTGCCGACACCGCCAGCCTGCCGGCGGCCAGCAGCGATGATGCCGGTGTCGACATCCGGGCCGACATGGAATCGGGCGAGGTGGCCCTGAAACTGCCCGGCGGTCTGGAAGGCAAGGTGAAGATCCCCAAGGGTCTTGAATCCGAATCGCAGTTCGATCTCGACGGGGTTGGCCGCTATCCCGGATCAAAGCTGGTCAGCGTGAACGTCACCGGAACTGCCGGCGATGGCGGCGGTTCCGGCCGGGTCGTGCTCGGCTTTTCGGCGCCGGGCACGGCGGGGCAGGTGGCCGATTGGTATCAGAAGGCGTTGATCGACCGGAATCGCGCCGCCGTTCGCACCGGCAACAGCATCAGCAGCACGACCAAGGATGGCGACCGCATGGTGATCGCCGTGGAAGACGGCGCTGGCGGCGTGGCCCGCGGTCGCATCACCATCACCGACACGACGCGCGGCTGATCCCGTTACAGGCTGCGCGCCCGGAAGGTGTCGCAGCGGGCAATCTCGCCGCCTTGCAGCCCGGCCTGCAGCCAGCGCATGCGTTGCTGCGACGTGCCGTGGGTAAAGCGTTCCGGGTTCACGCCGCCACCGGCCTGCCGTTGCAGCGTGTCATCGCCAATGGCTTGCGCGGCGCGCAGGCCTTCCTCGATGTCGCCGGGCTCCAGCAGGTCGCGATTGTGGTGCGCCCACACGCCGGCCAGGCAATCGGCCTGCAGTTCCTGCCGCACCGAAAGCGCATTGCCCTCTGCCTCGCCGGCGGCGCGGCGGGCCTGCTGCACCTGTTCCGAAATGCCCAGCACCGTCTGGATGTGGTGGCCCACCTCGTGCGCGATCACATAGGCGGCGGCAAAGTCGCCGGGCGCGCCAAAGCGACGCGACAGATCGTCGAAGAAGCTGGCATCCAGATAGACCTGGCGATCCGCCGGGCAGTAAAACGGCCCCATGCCGCTGTTGGCCGGGCCGCAACCGCTGTTCACGCCGCCGGCAAACAGCACCAGCTTCGGCTGTGGATAGGGCCGGCCGATCTGCTGCGGGAACAACTCGCCCCAGGTGCGCTCGGTGCTTTTCAGCACGCGGGCAATGAAGCGGTCATGCTGGCCGTCAAGCGCGGCCGGGGCTTCGGCCTGCGGCTGGCCCACACCCGGCCCTCCAACGCTGCCGCCGCCGGTGCCGCCCAAGAGGGTCAGCGGGTTGATGCCGAAGACAAGGCCCACGACGACCAGCACCGCGATGGTGCCAAGGCCCATGCCGCCGCCACCGATGGGCAGGCCGAAACCGCCCCCGCCGCCTTCGCCGCGGCGATCGATGATGTTGCTGCTTTCGTCTTCATCATCCAGGTTCATGGGCGCAGGTTACCGCTGTGGGCGGGCCGGCGCCAGCGCCTCGTTCAACAACAGGGCGATGCGTGCGCCCGCCTTGCCGACCAGATCGCGCACGGGCGGCGTCGCCTTGGCGATATAGGCCGCCGTCACCACGCCGCGCGGCAGGGCCCGCCGCTGCTCACCGGGGATCGGGCAGCTGTCGGGATAATCCTGCAGGTCGGGATAGGTGATGCTGCGCGAAATCTCCCACGCCTCGCGCGCCCACAGCGCCACGCGGGTCGCCGTGTCGCCCGGCTGGCGGGCCGCACGGCCCACGGTGCGCGGCGTGATCGCCGGCGGCTCGGTCAGGGCGCGTTCGGCCAGCTCGCTGTCCCAGATCCCGTGCAGGTTCATCCGCTCCGGCGCCTTCAGGCCATAGGCGGCGCGCACCTGGTTGCCGCCCAGATCGGCCTTGTCGCCCAGGTGCAGCGGCTGGTGCATGTCGCCAACGAAATGCACCAGGAAGGCAAGGGCCTGCAGGCGTTCGGCCGGGGGACGGCTGCGATCGGCCAATATGGCCTGCTGGCGCGGGATCTGCGCCGTCACGCAATCGCCGTTCGGGCATTTGGCGGTGATGTCGAAGGGCGCACACACGCTGATGTTCTGGTAATGCCAGGGGGCCGAAAAGGCGAAGCGGTCGCGATACCGGGCGCGCACGCAATCGGGCCACACGCTGGCATCCTCGATGGTTCGCAGCCGGCATTCGGGGGTGTTCAGCCCGGCTTCGGCGCGCAGCAGGCGGCTGATCTCGGCGCGCGCAGCCGGTGTCGCCTGCGCCAGCGCGATGCTGCCGGTGAGGCGGTGGGCATAATCGCCCCAGGCCAGCGCCGGCTGGGCGGCGACCAGGGCAAGGGCGGCAAGCGGGCGAATCAGGCGGTGGATCATGGCGCTGCTCATGCGCGAGGCCAGCGGCGCTGGCCAGTGCGGCAGGGTGGCGTTATGGACTTGCAAAGCCGGCCGTCACTGCCAATCTGACAGCCAACAGGAACACGGACCAGCGATGCGAGATCCCTACAGCGTATTGGGTGTGCCGCGATCGGCCACGGAAGCCGACATCAAGAAGGCGTTCCGCAAGATCGCCAAGGACAATCACCCCGATCGCAACGCCGATGATCCCAAGGCCCTGGAACGCTTCAAGGAAGCCAACCTGGCCTATGAACTTCTGTCGGACGCGGGCAAGCGCGCCCAGTTCGATCGCGGCGAGATTGGCCCCGATGGCCAGCCGATCAACCCGTTTGCCGGTGGCGGCGGCTTCAATCCGCGCGATTTCGGCGGCGCTGGCCGTTCCGGCGGTGGTGCCGATTTTGCCGGCGCAGCGGATGACCTGTTTGCCGAACTGTTCGGTGGCCGCAGCCCGTTTGGCGGCAGCGCCGGCGGGCGCGGCTTTCGCACCCAGGTGCGCGGGCCGGACGTGGCCTATCGGCTGACAGTGCCGTTCGTCGATGCGGTGCAGCTGACGCCGCAGCGGGTGACGCTCCGCAATGGCCAGACCATCGAGATCAAGCTGCCGGCCGGGCTGGAATCGGGCAAGCAGATGCGGCTGGCCGGCAAGGGCGAGCCCGGCCCCGGCGGCCCCGGCGATGCCATCGTCACCATCGACATCGCCTCTCACCGCGCGCTGAGCCGCGATGGCGATGATGTGCGGCTGGTGGTGCCGATCAAGCTGGACGAAGCCGTGCTGGGTGCCAAGGTCAGGATGCCGACTGCCGAAGGCCCGGTGTCGCTGACCATCCCGCCCGGCACGCCATCGGGCAAGATGTTCCGACTGAAGGGCCGCGGTTTCCGCCGCATCGACGGCACGCGCGGCGATCAGCTGGTGACGGTGCAGATCGACATCCCCGCCGATCACGACGGGTTGAAGGCCTTTGCCGAAAGCTTTGTCGATCCCCGCGAGATCCGCGCGGCATTGCTGGATTGATCGGGCGCGTGGCGCTGCCAGCCCGCCTGCGCCGTTTGCCGCTCCGCCGCATCGCCGCCGACACGGCGATGGGGACGTTCGAACATGGCTTCACCCATGCCGGCAACCTTGCCTATCTCAGCCTGGTGACGCTGTTTCCCTTCGTCATCCTGTTTGCCGCCATCGCCGCGCAACTGGGCCGCACCGGCGACGGACTGGCGGCATTGGGCACTTTTCTGGCCGCGCTGCCGCCGGGAGTGAGCGCCATCGTCGGCCCGGCGATCACCGATGTGCTCACCGCAAACGCCACCGGGGGCGTGATCACCTTTGGCCTGATCGTCGGGCTGTGGACCACGTCGGGCGTGCTGGTGACGCTGCGGACCATCGTCGAACAGGCCTATGACACGCCATCCGGTCTGCCGTTCTGGCGCTGGCGGCTGGTGGGCATCGCGCAGGTGCTGGGGCTGGTGATCATGCTGCTGCTGATCTTTGCGGCGCAGGTCGCGGTGGCCGGCGCCGAAACCTTTGTCTATCGCCTGATGCCGCGCGCCGCCGACATCTTCCCGGCGCTGGGCCTGCAGCGCGTGGTGCCGGCGGTGATGCTGTTCCTGGCCTTGTGGGCGCTGTTCACCGTGCTGTGCCCGCGCCGGTTCCGGGATTTCCCGTTGTGGCCGGGGGCGCTGGTGACATCGGCGGCGTGGACGGTGACAACGCTGGCGCTGCCCGCCTCGCTGGCGCTGTTCGGCGATTATGCGCTCACTTATGGCAGCCTGGCCGGGGTGATCATCGCGCTCTTGTATTTCTATGTCATCGGGCTTGGCGTCGTGCTGGGCGCGCAGCTGAATGCGGCTGTCGGGCGCGCACGGCTGGAAATTGCCGCAATTGCCAAGTAAGGCCCGCGCCTGAGAATTTGCGGAGACCAAGAACAATGGCAATCATGGCTGGCAAGCGCGGGCTGATCATGGGCCTGGCCAACGACAAGAGCCTGGCCTGGGGCATCGCCAAGTCGCTGGCGGAGCAGGGGGCGGAGCTCGCCTTCTCCTATCAGGGCCCGATGATGGAAAAGCGCGTGCGCCCGCTGGCCGAACAGCTGGGTGTGGCCCGCCTGTTCGAATGCGACGTGTCGTCCACCGAAAGCATGGACGCCTGCTTTGCCGCGCTGGCCGAAGAATGGCCGACCATCGATTTCCTGGTTCACGCCATCGGCTTTTCCGACAAGAACGAGCTGCGCGGCCTCTATGTCGATACCAGCCTCGACAATTTCCTGCTCACCATGAATGTCTCGGTCTACAGCTTCACCGCCGTCGCCCAGCGCGCGGCGGCGATGATGCCGAACGGTGGCTCGCTGCTCACCCTGTCTTACTACGGCGCTGAAAAGGTCATCCCGCACTACAACGTGATGGGCGTGGCCAAGGCGGCGCTGGAATGCAGTGTCAAATATCTCGCCATGGATCTTGGCCCCCGGAACGTGCGGGTGAACTGCATCTCCGCCGGCCCGATCAAGACGCTTGCCGCCAGCGGCATCGGCGACTTCCGCTACATCATGAAGTGGAACGAGTATAACAGCCCGCTCCGGCGCAACGTCACCATCGAGGATGTCGGCGGCGCCGGCCTCTACCTGCTGTCAGACCTCGCCAGCGGCGTCACCGGCGAGATCCACCATGTCGACGCCGGCTACAATGTCATCGGCATGAAGGCCGAGGACGCGCCGGATATCGGGCTGGAAAAATGAGCCTCAACAGCTTCGGCCACCTGCTGCGTTTCACCACCTGGGGCGAAAGCCATGGGCCGGCGATTGGTGCGGTGGTCGATGGCTGCCCTCCGGGGCTGGACCTGTCGGAGGGCGACATCCAGCCCTTCCTCGACAAGCGCCGCCCCGGCCAGTCGAAGTTCACCACCCAGCGGCAGGAGCCTGACCAGGTCCGCATCCTGTCCGGCGTTTACGAAGGCCGCACCACCGGCACGCCGATCAGCCTGATGATCGAGAATGTCGACCAGCGGTCGAAGGATTATGGCGAGGTCGCTGCCAAGTACCGGCCCGGCCATGCCGATTATGCCTATGACGCCAAATATGGCTTTCGCGATCCGCGCGGTGGCGGGCGGTCGTCGGCGCGGGAAACCGCCAGCCGGGTGGCGGCAGGGGCGGTGGCGCGGAAGATCATCCCCACTGTCGCCATCACCGCCTATCTGGTCGAGATCGGCGGCATCGCCATCGATCGCAGCCGGTTCGATCTCGCCGAGATCGACCGCAACCCGTTCTGGTGCCCGGATGCGGTTACCGCCGCACGGTGGGAAGAGCATCTCGACGCCGCCCGCAAATCGGGTTCGTCGCTGGGGGCCATCGTCGAATGCGTCGCCACCGGTGTGCCGGCCGGCTGGGGCAGCCCGCTCTATCACAAGCTCGACGCCCAGCTCGCCAATGCCGCCATGAGCATCAACGCGGTGAAGGCCGTGGAAATCGGCGACGGTTTTGCCGCGGCCCGCCTGCGCGGCGAGGAGAATGCCGATGCCATGCGCCCCGGTGCCGATGGCCCGGAATTCCTGTCCAACCACGCCGGGGGCATCGCGGGCGGCATCTCCACCGGCCAGCCCATCGTGGTGCGAATGGCACTGAAGCCGACAAGCTCCATTCTCACGCCCGTCGAAACCATCACGAAGGACGGCCAGGCCGCCGAGATCGTCACCAAGGGCCGTCACGATCCGTGCGTCGGTATCCGTGCCGCACCGGTGCTGGAAGCCATGGTGGCGCTGGTCCTGGCCGACGCGATGCTTCTCCATCGCGGACAGACCGGCCGCTAGCCGAGGTCGGCGCGGGCCTTTTCCCAGTTGCGCCCGTCATAGGCGCGGATCACCGGCGTCACGTCGTCCACGCCGTCGAGTGCCCGCCAGTTGACCGAATAGCCATCGGGGTGTGATCGCGGCACGTAAAAGCTCTTGATGCCGCAATGCCGGCAGAACAGGTGGCGCGCGGTGCCGCTGCCCCAGCGATATTCGGTCAGCGCGTCGTGCCCGCGTTCCAGCGTCAAATCGCCGGCGCTGCTGATCAGGTGCAGAAAGCCGGTCTTGGCGCAGATCGAACAGTTGCAATCGAGCAATTCGGGCGGATCAGCGAAGCGCACCCGGAAGTGCACCGCGCCGCAATGGCAACCACCCGTCGTTTCGCGCATCGTCATGGTGCCATGTGAACCCGGCGCGGGCTGTGATCAAGCCTTAACGCCAGTCACTTAAGGGATATTACGGAGGTGACGATCCGCCACAGCCTCTGGCATCCCTGATGGCGGGCGTGTGGGAGCTATCGGTAGCGGGCAGCATCCGGGTTCCATCGCATCTTGTCCGGGGTCGTGTATTGCCGCTGGGGGGCGGTTTGATCCGACCCCGGATGCCCTTGCCGGCACCGGCCTGTCAGTCTGGCCTCAGCCCGGAACCTTCAGATCAGCCACCTTGGAATCGCGCACGCCCACCGGTGCGGCCAGGATTTCCTGCAGGAACACGCCCTTGTTGACGGCGCTGGTCTTGGGATCGCCGGCCTGGCTGCGGATCGCCGGATCGGGGCTGCCGGCACCGGCACGGTCCAGCAACTGCTGTTCGGCGGCGCTGCGCGGCGGCGGCTTCACGCCGGGGCCGAACAGGGCTTCCATCGCGGCGGCCTGGGCATCCACGCTCATGGCGCGCGGCGCACCCGGCTTGGGCGGGGCGAGGGCGAAATCGGGCGGCACCACCAGCGGCGCACCGCGCGCGATCGCCAGTTCATCGGGGCCGCGATCGGTAAGCCGGCCACCGTTGCCGCCGCACGCCGTCAGCGTCAGGCCTAGTGCGGTCAGGATCAGCAGGTTGCGCGTCATCGGCATTCCTTGGTTCACGGCGTGTGCTGCGGGCCGGGCTTGGCCAGGATGGCGCGCCCCAGCAGCAGGATGACGCCCAGTGTAATCGCGGCATCCGCGAGATTGAAGACCCAGAAACTATATTGCTGCCAAAAGAAATGCAGGAAATCGACGACATAGCCAAAGCGCACGCGATCGAGGATGTTGCCGATCGCCCCGCCCAGCACCAGCCCCAGTGCCGCCACGTCCACCGGGTGCTTTTCGCGCCGCAGCCACAGCGCCACGGCCAGCGCGATGCCGGCGGTGACGGCGGTCAGCAACCAGCGGGAAAGGTCATTGTCGGCCGCCAGCAGCCCCATCGACACGCCGACATTGCCGACGAAGGTCAGGCGAAAGAACGGCCACACATCGATGCCGCCGATGGTTGGCAGGTGCAGCACCTCCAGCACCCAGTATTTGCTGATCTGGTCAAGCACCAGCACCAGCGCGGCAAGGGCATAGCCGCGGTTAGCCATTGACCACCGCGTCACAGCGCCCGCACAGTTCGCTTTCGGCCTGCACGTCGGGCAGGTGCCGCCAGCACCGCGCACACTTGGCGAGATCGGCCTTTTCCACCACCAGCGTTTCCGCCGCGCCGTGCGACAGCGCCACTTCGGCCACCAGCAGCAGTTCGGCCAGATCGACGCCGGCCAGCGCGGCGATGCGATCGGCATGGGCGGTGGTGATGGCCACGCGGGCTTCGAGGAAGCTGCCGACCGTCTTGGCGCGGCGCAATTCTTCCAGTTTCAGATAGGCTTCTTCTCGCAACTTGCGGGCCAGTCCGAACTGCCTGGCCAGCGCATCGTCCTGCCAGCCAGCATCGATTTCCGGCCAATCGAGCAGGTGCACGCTGCCGGCATCCGGGAAGCGGGTGCCCCAGACTTCCTCGGCAGTGAACACCAGCACCGGCGCCAACCAGCGGGTGAGGGCATGGAAGGTGATATCCAGAACCGTGCGCCAGGCCCGCCGCGTCGTGGCGGTGGCGGTGTCGCAATAGAGGCTGTCCTTGCGCACATCCATCGCGAAGGCCGACAGATCGTCCTGCACAAAGGCGGCGATCAGGCTGGTGTAGCGGTTGAAATCATAGGCGGTGGCCGCGTCCTTCAGTTCCGCCGACAGCATGGCAAGGCGGTGGAGAACCCAGCGCTCCAGCGCCGGCATCTCCGAAACGGGCAGGCGTTCCGCTTCAGTCCAGCCGTCAAGAGCGCCGAGCAAGTAACGGAAGGTGTTCCGCAATTTGCGATATTGATCGGCCACGCCCTTCAGGATTTCATCGCCGATGCGGTGATCTTCGGTGAAGTCGACACTGAGCGCCCACAGGCGCAGGATGTCGGCGCCATAGGTCTTCATGATGTCGAGCGGGTTGATGACATTGCCTTCCGACTTCGACATCTTGCGGCCCGTGGCATCCATGGTGAAGCCGTGGGTGAGGATGGCATCGTAGGGGGCGCGCCCGCGCGTGCCGCAGCTTTGCAGCAGGCTGGACTGGAACCAGCCGCGATGCTGGTCGCTGCCTTCCAGATACAGGTTCGCCGGCCATTGCAGTTCCGGCCAGCGGCCCGATTCCAGCACGAAGGCATGGGTGCAGCCGCTGTCGAACCACACGTCAAGAATGTCGGTCACCTGCTCATACTGGTCCGTCTTGTCGCCCAGCAGTTCGGCGGCGAATTCCGGCGTCCAGGCATCGACACCCTGTTCGCGAAACCGCGCGATGATCTTTTCGTTGATCGATTTATCAACAAGATAGTCGCCGGTCTTGCGATCAACGAACAAGGTGATCGGCACGCCCCAGGCCCGCTGGCGCGAGAGCACCCAGTCGGGCCGGCCTTCGACCATCGCGCCGATGCGGTTGCGGCCCTTGTCCGGCGTGAACCGGGTGGCGGCGATGGCGGCGACGGCCTTCTGGCGCAGCGTGTGCTCGCCCCCAAGACCCATTAGTTTGTCCATCGGCACGAACCACTGCGGCGTGCAGCGGAAGATGACTTTCTTCTTGGAGCGCCATGAGTGCGGATAGCTGTGCTGGAACGGGCCGGCACTGAGCAGCGCGCCGGCCGCCTTCAGATCGGCGCAGATCGGGCCATCGGGGGCATTGAGGTTCGGGTTGATGACGTTCTTGGCCTCACCGCCCAGCCAGGCCCAATCGGCGCGGTAACGGCCATCGGCCTCCACCGCGAACACCGGATTGATGCCATGCGCCTTGCACAGCGCGAAATCATCCTCGCCATGATCGGGCGCCATGTGGACGAGGCCGGTGCCGGCATCGGTGGTGACGAAATCGCCGGGCAGGAGAGGGCGGGCCTTGGCGAAGAAGTCGCCGAGATGGTGCATCGGGTGACGGACGACAGCGCCGGCGAGGGCGGTGGGCGCAACTTCGCGATCGACGGTCAAGGTCGAACCGAGGCGCGCGGCAACGGCTTCGACAAGCGCAGCCGCCACGAGGATCGACATGCCTTCGCCGGTGCGGGCAAGGACGTAGGTGACCTCCGGCCCATAGGCGATGCCCTGGTTCACCGGGATGGTCCACGGCGTCGTCGTCCAGATCACGGCGTGGGCGCCGACCAATTCCGGCGCGTTTGGCGCTTCGGTGATCTCGAACGCCACGTCGATCTGGGTCGAAGTGATGTCGTGATATTCGACCTCGGCATCCGCCAGCGCGGTCTTTTCCACGGGGCTCCACATCACCGGCTTGGCACCGCGATACAATTGCCCGCTTTCCGCGAACTTCAGCAGTTCAGACACGATGATGGCTTCCGCCTGGAAGTCCATGGTGAGATAGGGTTTTTCCCAGTTGGCGCTGATGCCCAGCCGCTTCAGTTGTTCGCGCTGCACGTCCACCCAGTGCTGGGCATAGGCGCGGCATTCGGCACGGAATTCGGCCGCCGGCACCTCGTCCTTGTTCTGCTTCTTGGCGCGATAGGCTTCCTCCACCTTCCATTCGATCGGCAGGCCGTGGCAATCCCAGCCGGGCACATAGGGCGCATCCTTGCCCAGCAGCGTCTGGGTGCGAACCACGGCGTCCTTCAGGATGTGGTTCAATGCATGGCCGATGTGCATGTCGCCGTTGGCATAGGGCGGGCCATCGTGAAAGATGAACTTTTCCCGGCCTTTGCGGGCGGCGCGCAGCTGGGAATAAAGATCGGCAGCCTGCCATTTCGCCAGGATCTGCGGCTCCCGCTCCGGCAGGCCGGCTTTCATCGGAAAGTCGGTCTTGGGCAGGAAGACGGTGGGGCGATAATCGGGCGCGCTCATGGTGGGGCAGGCTTTAGGGGAAGCGTGCGGCGCTGTCACCCACCCTTGAGTATGCGCCGCGCCGCGTCGGCATCGGCGGCGATCTGCGCCTTCAATGCCTCCAGCCCATCCAGCTTCATCTCGGGGCGCAGGTAAGCCACCAGCGCGACATCGATGGTCTGGCCATAAAGATCGCCCGACCAGTCCATCAACCAGGTTTCCAGCAGTTCGATCGGCGGTTCGATCATCGGACGGATGCCAAGATTGGCGACGCCATCAACGCGCTCCCCCGACGGCAGGGTCACCTGCACGGCGTAGACGCCATAGGCGGGGCGCACATAGTCACCCAGCACCATGTTGGCGGTGGGAAAGCCCAGCGTGCGGCCCAGCTTGGCGCCGTGCTCCACAACCCCACGGATCGCAAACGGGCGCGTGAGGAGGTCTGCCGCCATGCCCGGCCGCCCTTCGCGCAGCAGGGTGCGGATGCGGGTGGAACTGATCGTGCCGCCACCATCCTGCACGGCATCGACAACCCGCGCCGCAAAGCCGTTGGCCAGCCCCAGCCGCGACAGATCGGTCACGCTGCCCGACCGGCCGCGCCCGAAGGTGAAATCGCCGCCGGTCACCACGCCGGCCACGCCAAGGCGCGTCACCAGCCAGTCGTGGACGAATTCCTCTGCCGACAGCGCGGCAAGGGCGCGGGTGAAGGGTATCACCACCGCGCCATCCATGCCGAAATCGTGCAGCCATTCGGCGCGCTGGTCGATGGTGGAGAGCGAGAACGGCGGCACATCGGGCTGGAACAGGCGGGCCGGGTGCGGATCGAAGCTGGCGACGAGGGCAGGGCGGCCCAGCTTGCGCGCCCAGTCGCGCGCCGCGCCGACAACCGCCTGGTGGCCGGCGTGAAAGCCATCGAAATTGCCCAGCGCCACGATGCCGCCGCGCAAACGGTCGGGCAGGGCGGCACCCCCGGTGATCAGCTCCATGCTGGGCGCTTAGCGGGGGGCAAGGCCGGCGGCAAGCAGCCGCGCCGCATTGCCGCCCATTACCTTGGCGATATCGGCGTCCGAAAGCCCGGCAGCCAGCAACGCCTGCGTGACGGCATCCAGATGCGCGGTGTCAAAGCCCACGGTGGTGCCGCCATCATAATCGCTGCCCAGCCCGACATGATCGATGCCGGCAATACGGATGGCGTGGAGGATGGCCCTGGCGGTCGCCTCCGGCGTCGGTTGGCACACCGCGGCATCCCAGTAACCGATGCCGATCACGCCGCCATTGGCGCTGAGCGCGCGCAGCTGGTCATCCGTCAGGTTGCGCGGCGTATCACACGCGCCCTTCACGCCGCCGTGGGAGACGACGACCGGGCGGGTGGCAATCTTCAGCACATCGGCAAAGGCGGCGGCGCTGCTGTGGGCGACGTCGATGATCATGCCGCGCCGTTCGGCCTCGCGCACCACCGCGGCACCCAGCGGGGTCAGGCCGCCCTGCTTCTCACCCGCCATCGAACCGGCGAGATCGGTATCAAAGAAATGCGCCAGCCCCAGCATCCGGAATCCGGCGGCGTGGAGGCGGGCGACGTTGGCAACATTGCCTTCCAGATTCTGGCCGCCTTCGGTGGACAGCAGCGCGCCGGTGACGCGCCGGCCGGCGGCGCGATCGGCGAGAAGGCCAGCGAGATCCTGCGGCGTCTTGATGATCCGCAGCCGCCCACCCGCGCGCTGTTCGGCATCATGCAGTTTTTCCGCGTGCCACAAGGAACGTTCCAGCAGGCTGCGCCATGTCCGCACCGGCTGGGCCTGTGCGATCACCAGCGGGGTGATATTGTCGGTATCGCCGCTGTTCCGCTCGTAATTCTGGCCGCGCGGCGTCTTGGTGACGCTGGAAAACACCTGCAGCGCGACATTGCCGGTTTCCAGCCGCTTCAGATCGACATGGCCCTGCGCCGTTTCCGACAGCAGGTCGCGTTTCCACAGCAGCGTGTCGGAATGAAGATCGATGATGCTGAGCCGCTTGTGCAGGGCGCGGGCCGCGTCGCTCACCGGCCAGGTTGCCCCGGTGTTCCGGTTCATGCCGCGCTCGACGATGCCCGGCACAAAGCCGAAGAACCCATAGGCCGCGAGGCCGATCAGCGCCGCCGTGCCCCCAATCCACTTCCGCATGACGTGCCCCCCGTACTGTTCAGCGCCGTTCCAGCGTGATGAAATCGTAACCCGGCGTGTCGCCGTGTGCGGCATGGGTTTCGCGCGCCACCTCGGCCCAGCGCGCCGGATCGAACGGCGGAAGGATGGTGTCGCCTTCCGGCGCTGCGTCAACCTCGGTCAGTTCCACCCGTGTCGCGATGGGCAGGGCCAGCGCATAGATTTCCGCCCCGCCGATGATCATGATGTGGCCGCGCACGCGGGGATCAAGGCCGGCGGCCGCGATGGCCTCGGCCATGTTGGGCACCACGGTCACGCCCTCAGCAGTCCAGCCGGCCTGGCGGGTGAGCACGATATTCTGGCGGCCGGGCAGTGGCCTGCCGATCGATTCAAACGTCTTGCGGCCCATCACGACGGGCTTGCCGATGGTGATGGCCTTGAAACGTTTCAGGTCGGCCGGCAGATGCCAGGGCAGGGCGCCCTTGTTGCCGATGACGCCGTTGCGCGCGCGGGCGACAACAAGGGTGACGTCCAGCGTCATACCGCCACCGGCGCGGCGATGTGCGGGTGGGGATCATAGCCCGAAATGACAAAATCCTCGAGCCGATAGCTGAACAGATCCTCCGGCTGGCGGGCGAAATCGAGGCGCGGGAAGGCGCGCGGCGTGCGCGACAGCTGCTCCGTCACCAGATGCTCGTGATTGAGATAGAGGTGGCAATCCGCTCCCATCCAGGTCAGCTCGCCGGGTTGCAGCCCGCACTGCTGCGCCAGCATGCGGATCAACAGGGCTGCTTCGAAGATGTTGAACGGAAAGCCCAAACCCAGGTCGCAGCTGCGCTGGTAGAGGATGCCCGACAGCCGCCCATCGGCGACAAAATACTGATAGGTCATGTGGCAGGGCGGCAGCGCCATCCGGTGAAGTTCGGGCACGTTCCAGCCGGTGAAGATGTGGCGGCGGCTGGCCGGGTTGTGCTTCAGGCCGTGCACCAGTTCCGCCATCTGGTCATAAGGCGTGTCGGCGCGATAGCTGCCATCCTCGTTGGCGGCATAGCGCGGCCAGCGTCGCCACTGCACGCCGTATACCGGGCCCAGATCGCCCCATTTCGCAGCAAAATCATCGTCGGCGATGATGCGGGCTTCGAAATCGTCACGGCTGATCGCTTCGCCGGTGGCGCGGCGATAGGCGTCCAGCGGCCAGTCGGTCCAGATATGCACGCCCTGTTCGACCAGGGGACGGATGTTCGATTCGCCGTTCAGGAACCAGATCAGCTCCTTCACCGCCGATTTCCAGAACACGCGCTTGGTGGTGAGCAGCGGGATGCTGCCATCCGACAGGTCGAATTTCAGCATCTCGCCAAACAGCGCGCGCGTGCCGGTGCCGGTGCGGTCGCCCCGTTCGATGCCGGTGCGCCACACCCGCTCCATCAGGTTCAAGACCTGCGCTTCGCCTGCGTTTGTCATGCCGTCCTTGTCGTGAGGCTGGATGCCGCCGTCAACAGCCGACCGCCCTATTTGATTTGCAACCGAAAACGGTTTTATCATGGAATTGTTGCGGCGTCGCACCCGCTGCAACAGCCGGGTGCTCGGCCGGGGGAGGGGGCGGATGTCGACGCCTGTCGTGGCCGATCTACTGGTGCTGTGGCACGTGGGCCTGGCCGAATCGCTGCTGCTGGTGGCGGCACTGGTGGCGCTGAATGGCATTGACGATCTTGCCATCGATATCGCCTGGCTGCTGATGCCTCGCCAGCGGCGGCGCTGGCAGGCCTTGCCCGCCAATCCGCCCGCGAGGCGCTTTGCCATCATCATCCCGGCCTGGGACGAGGCAGCGGTGATCGGCACCATGTTGCGCCGCACGCTCAGCGTCATCGACTGGCCGGATTATGCCGTTTTCGTCGGCACCTATCCCAATGATCCGGCCACGCAGGCCGAAGTTGCGGCCATTGCCGATCCGCGCCTTCACCTGGTGGTGGGCAGCGCGCCGGGGCCAACAACCAAGGCCGATTGCCTGAACAGCCTGTGGCGCGCGGTGCTGGCCGACGAGGCGGCGACCGGCCGCCCCTATGACGCCATCATCCTGCACGATGCCGAAGACGTGGTGCACCGCGCCGCGTTGGCGGTGTTCGCCGCCCAATTGTCCGCCTGCGCGCTGGTGCAACTGCCGGTGCTGCCGCTGCCCGATGCACAAAGTCCGCTGATTTCCGGCCATTATATCGACGAATTCGCGCAGGCCCACGGCAAGGACCTGATGGTGCGGCAGTGGCTGGGGGCGGGCGTGCCATCGGCCGGTGTGGGCGTGGCCATCGATCGCGCCATGCTGGGCCGCATTGCCCAGCTGCGCGGTGGTGCACCATTCGACGCCGCCAGCCTGACCGAGGATTACGAGCTTGGCCTCCACGTCCATGCCCTTGGCGGGCGCGGTGCGCTGGTGTGGGTCGATGGCGGTGCCGCGGGTGACGGCGGCCCGGTGGCCACGCGGGAACATTTCCCTGCCGATTTCGAAAGCGCGGTGCGGCAGAAGGCGCGCTGGCTGACCGGGATCTCGCTGGCCGGCTGGGACCGGCTGGGCTGGGCCGGCGGGCTGGCCGACTGGTGGATGCTGCTGCGTGATCGCAAGGCACCGCTGATGGCGGTGCTCACCCTTGCGGCCTATGGGCTGGCGCTGCTGCTGGGGATCGATGGCCTGCTGCGGCTGATGCTGCCGGCGGCCGCCGCGCTGCCGCCGGTGGCGGGCGGGACGCTGATTGCGCTGCTGTGGCTCAACTGGCTGCTGCTGTGCTGGCGGCTGCTGGTGCGCGCCGCCTTCACGCTGGTGATCCACGGCCCGACCGAGGCGCTGCTGGCCACCCCGCGCGCGCTGGTGGGCAATGTCATCAACGCGATGGCGGCGCTGCGGGCGCTGTCACGCTATGCCGCCGCGCTGCGGAGCGGTCGGGCGCTGGCGTGGGACAAGACGGTGCACCGCTTTCCGGGTGCCGCGCCGTGATCCGCGCCGGGCGGCCGTTTCGGGCGCTGGCCGGGGCTGGCTTGGTGCTGGCCGCGTGGATCGCGGTGCGCGTGCCGGCGATGCAGCGCGATGTCGAGGCGCTGGCGCGACTGCTGGCGCCGGTCATGGAGCCGGCACCGGCCCCAATGGCGGCAGCAGCACCGCCAGCGGCGCGGCCGTTCGCCGTGGCGGCTGCAATGCCTGTTGCTGCCCGTCAGGCCGCGCCGCGGGCAATCGCGGCCCAGCCGCCGCACCGCGCCGCCAGCATTGCCGATGACGGGACTTTGCCGCTGGTGGTGCCGCCACCCGATGGGGGCAAGGCGGTGATGCCTGACCTTTCGGCGGCGCCGGGGCCAATGGTTTCGGGGCCGGTCGCATCGGGGCCAGCGGCATCGGGGCCAGATCGGGCCTTTGCGCTGGCCGATCTGGCCTATGCGCGGTTGCGTGACGGCGACAGGCGGCAGGCCGCCGCGCTGTTCGATGCGGCACTGGACCTCGATCCCGGCCACCGCCAGTGGCGGGCCGACCGCAGCGCGCTGGGCCGGCGCATCCAGCTTGGCGGTTTTGCCCTGCTGCGCGATGGATCGCCGCCCGGCTTCAACGGGCCCGGCAGCGGCCTGCCCGGCGTTGCCGCCAGCCCGGTGCTGGGCGGTGGCCAGCTGGGCGCGTCGCTGGCGATCCTCGCCGATCCTTATGCCCGGCGTCCGCTGGCGCTGGTGGTGCGGGCCAATGTCGCTGCCGATCCGCGCGGGGTGCGCCGCGACACCGCGCAGGCGGCGGTGGGCCTGCGCCAGGCGCTGTTGCCGGGGGTGAGCCTGTCGGCGGAACGGCTGGTCGCGCTGGGGCCGGCTGCCGGCAATGACTGGACGCTGCGCCTTGCTGCCGGCGGCGAGCGCGGCCGGTTTCAGGCCTATGCCGAGGCTGGTGCGCTGGCCAGCGGCACGCTTTATGGCGGCGCGCAGGCCGGTGCGCGGCTGCTCCGCATGGGGCCGGCAACGCTGGGGGCAGGGGCGTGGGCCAGTATCCAGACCGGAACGCCCGATGTGTGGCGCGTCGATCTGGGCCCGGTGGTGAGCGTTGCGGTGAAGGGCGTGCGCCTGCAGGCGGATTGGCGCGAACGCGTCGGCGGCAATGCCGCGCCGGGCAGCGGCCCCGTGCTCACCGTCTCTGCCGGCTTTTAGGGTGCAGCGGCGAAGCGGTTGAACACGGCCTGCAACCGGGCCGGATCGCGCGACCCTTGCAGTGCCAGCATCAACAGGATGCGCGCCTTGGCCGGCGTCAGTTCCCGCCCGGCGATGGTGCCGACGGCAGGATCGCTGCCGTTGCCTTCGCCCTGCTCGGAGGGCCAGATGTCACCCGTGCCCTGGCGCGGGGTGCGGACGACGGCAACGCCGCGCGCCCGCAGTTCCTTCACGGCGTCGCGGGCGCTGCGCGACATGCCGCCAGCGCCAACGCCAGCGATGACCACGCCTTGCGCTCCCTCGGCCGTGCGACGCACATCATCGCCGGTCAGCCCGGCATAGGCATAGACGATGGCCACCTTGGGCAGCGGCGCATCGCCCAGCGTCATCGCCTCGGTGGCGGGCGCTGCGGCGGCGAAATAGCGGGGGGTCAGTTGCAGCACATGGCCGATGGGGCCGTGTCCGGGCGCGGCAAAGGCGTTGACGTGGCGCACGTCCACCTTGGTGACGCTCTTGGGATCAAAGATCGTGTCGTCGATCACCAGCATGACACCGCGCCCGACACTGCCCGGTGCGACGGCCACGCGAATGGCATCGAGCAGGTTTTCCGGGCCATCGGCGGACACCGCCGTTGATGGCCGCATCGATCCGACCACCACGACCGGCTTGGTCGCCGGCAGCAGCAGGCTGAGGAAGAAGGCGGTTTCCTCGATGGTGTCGGTGCCGTGGGTAATCACCACGCCGCTGACCGACGGATCGGCCAGCGCTGCCGTCACCCGCCCGTGCAGCCGGCGCCAGATCGCCTCTTCAATGTCGCCGCTCGGCACGTTGGCGACCTGTTCGCCCGACACGCTGGCGATCCTTGCCGCAGCCGGCACGGCCGCAATCAGATCGGCCACCGTCACTTCGCCGGAACGATAGCCCACGCCCGTGCCGTTGCCGACGCCGGCGATGGTGCCGCCGGTGGCCAGCACGCGCACCTGGGGCAGTGGCGGCGGCAGGGGCTGCGGCAGTGGCTGGGCGCTGGCCGCGCCGGCCAGCAGCAGCGCCAGCAGGAAAGGCCTAACCATTGTCATTGGCGATCCGTCTCCGTTCGGCGAGTTTCTTCAACAGGGCGCGCGTGCGAAGCTGGCCCAGCAGTTCGTTGATCAGCGAAATGCCCTGTTCGGCCATCTCCAGCGCCTTGGCCTCGCCCACGTGGCCGGCGGTGTGTTCGAGGAAGTGGCGGATTTCCTGTGCCGTCAGCCAGTCGATCAGCACGTTGTACAGCCGCATCTGGCCGCCATCGAAGCCCAGTTCCGGGGTGAAGCCGATATCATCGAGCCGCTGCACCGTCCTCAGGATGGCGGCATCACGGGCCGAGATCGTGCCATCGTCGGCCAGCGGGATCATCAGGTCGTCAAGATGCTCCCGGCTGTGTTCAGCGAGGCCCAGATCGGCCAGCGCCACCCGCGCCGGGCCGGCTTCCTCCAGCCGCTGGGCCAGCAGGGCATCCAGCATCGGGAAGGCATCGGGCAGCAGCCAGCGATCGCCATCATCGGCTTCCAGCAGGGTGCGGATCACTGCCAGCGGCAGGAAGCGTTCTTCCTGCAGACGCTTGATCGCCTTCAGCCGCGCCACGTGCACATCGGAATATCGGGCGCTGTTGGGACTGGTCTTGTCCGGTTCGGGCAACAGGCCTTCGCGGATGTAGAAACGGATGGTTTCCCGCCCGACACCACTCGCCTTTTCCAGATCACGCATCCGCATATCGCGTGCCTTAGCGCAAGTCGCCCGGCCATGCTAATCCAGATGCCGCCATGGAATCCTTCGCCCGCCTGCTGGATGCGCTGCTCTACACGCGCTCGCGCAATGCCAAGTTGCGGCTGATCGCCGATTATCTGCTGGCGACACCCGATCCGGATCGCGGCTGGGCGCTGGCGGCCTTGACCGGCACGCTCGATCTGAAGGCGGTGCAGCCCAGCCTGCTGCGGGCGCTGGTGGCGGAACGCGTGGATCCGACGCTGTTCGCGCTGAGTTACGATTTTGTTGGCGACATGGCGGAAACCGTCTCGTTGCTGTGGCCGGAGCCGCCGGGCGAGAAGCCGCCACCGCCCACGCTGGACGAGGTGGTGGGGCAGCTTTCCGGCCTGTCACGCAAGGATGCACCCGCCGTGGTGGCGGCGCTGCTGGATCGGCTGGACGTGCAGGGCCGTTACGCCCTCATCAAGCTGGCGACGGGCGCGATGCGGATCGGCGTGTCGGCACGGCTGGCCAAGACCGGGCTCGCGCAGGGCTTTGGCCTTGACGTGGAGGCGGTGGAAGAGGTGTGGCACGGCCTGTCGCCGCCGTTCGATCCGCTGTTTGCCTGGGCCAGCGGCGCGGCCCCGGCGCCGACGGCAGGCGATGTGCCGGTGTTTCGCCCGTTCATGCTGGCCAGCCCGCTCGACGATGGCGAGACGCTCGATCTGTCAGATCACGTGGCGGAATGGAAATGGGACGGCATCCGCGTGCAGATCGTCCATGCCGGCGGGGTGACGCGGCTGTTCAGCCGCACTGGCGACGATATCTCCGGCAGCTTCCCCGATGTGGCGCAGGCGCTGGCTCGGCCGCTGGCCATCGACGGCGAATTGCTGGTGCGCGGGGCAGGCCAGGCCGACGCGGTGGCGGCGGCGGGCAGTTTCAACGCGTTGCAGCAGCGGCTGGGGCGCAAGTCGCCGGCGGCGAAGCTGATGACCGAGCGGCCGGCGTTCGTGCGCGCCTATGACCTGTTGTCGGTGGATGGCGAGGATGTGCGCGCCTTGCCCTGGCACGCGCGCCGGGAACGGCTGGAGGCGCTGATCCCGCAACTTGATCCCGACCGGTTCGAGCTGTCACCGGTCATTGCGGCGGCGAGCTGGGACCAGTTGTCGGCCCTGCGCGATGGCGCGCGCGATGCCGCCATCGAAGGCCTGATGCTGAAACGCCGCGACGCGCCCTATGTGGCGGGCCGCAAGGTGGGCCTGTGGTTCAAGTGGAAGCGCGAGCCCCACACCGCCGATTGCGTGCTGATGTATGCCCAGCGCGGCCACGGCAAACGATCAAGCCTCTACAGCGATTTCACCTTCGGCTGTTGGGCTGCGGACGGCCAGTTGCTGCCGGTCGGCAAGGCCTATTTCGGCTTCACCGACGCCGAACTCGCCATGCTCGACAAGTGGGTGCGGGGGCACACGACGGCCCGCTTTGGCCCGGTGCGGGAGGTGGAGAAATCGCTGGTGCTGGAGATCGCTTTCGATTCGATCCATGCCTCGACGCGCCACAAGTCGGGCCTCGCCATGCGCTTTCCGCGCATATCGCGCATCCGCACCGACAAGCCCGCGGCCGAAGCCGACACGGTGGCGGCGCTGTTGAAGCTGGCGACCTGAGCGCGTAAGCCAGAGCCATGCTGATCGCCACCTTCAACATCAATGGCACCAATGCCCGCCTGCCGCGGCTGCTGGAATGGCTCGACGCGGTGAAGCCCGATGTCGCCTGCCTGCAGGAAATCAAGACGGTCACGGAGAATTTCCCGGTCGAGACGCTGCGGGAGGCCGGCTATCACTGCCTCGTCCACGGCCAGAAGGGCTTCAACGGGGTCGCCATCCTCAGCCGCGAGCCGGCCGTGGAAACGCAGCGCGGCCTGCCCGGCGACGACAGCGACGAACAGTCCCGATACCTGGAAGCCGACGTGATGGGCGTGCGGGTGGCCAGCATCTATCTGCCCAACGGCAACCCGCAGCCGGGGCCGAAATTCGAATACAAGCTGTCCTGGATGCAGCGCCTGCACGCCCACGCCGCCAACCTGCTGGAGAGCGGCCTGCCGGTGGTGCTGGCCGGCGATTACAACGTCATCCCCAATGATGACGACATCTGGGATGCCAAGGCGATGCGCGACGATGCCCTGCGCCAGCCCGAATCGATTGCCGCCTATCGGCAATTGCTGTGGCAGGGCTGGACCGATGCCGTGCGCCAACTTCATCCCGTGGGCGGCATCTGGAGCTTCTGGGATTACCAGGCGGGCGCGTGGCAGCGCGATCACGGCTTTCGCATCGATCACCTGCTGCTGTCCCCCATTGCCGCCGATCGGCTGGAGGATGCCGGCGTGATGAAGGACGTGCGGGGCCAGGAAAAGGCCAGCGATCACGCGCCGGCCTATTGCGTGCTGCGTTAACGCGGCACCTGCGGCTGTTCGGCCGGTTCCTTCAACGTCTTGTCGAGCCAGTTGTCATCAAGGCGCGGCGCCGGATCGGCTTCGGGCGCGTCGATGATTGGCGGCTGCTGTTCCTCGTCAGTCAGGCCATAGGATTGCGCGTCGGGTTCGGGCCCAAGGCCCTCCTCGGTCAGTTCGGTCACCAGCGGTTCGGGCGGGGTGCCGCCAACGGCGCGCGCCATGAACTGGGCAAAGGCCCGCGCCGGCGCCCGGCCGCCAGCCAGCCCGCGCACGGCCTTTGCATCATCGCGGCCCATCCACACGCCGGTGGTGATCCCGCTGGAAAAGCCGATGAACCAGCCATCCTTGTTGCTGGTGGTCGTGCCGGTCTTGCCCGCCAGCGGCCGGCCGATCTGGGCGGCCCGGGCGGTGCCCTGTTCGACGGCAGCCTGCATCAGCTGGGTCATCTGCGCGGCGATCACCGGGGCGACGACCTGGCGGGTGTCCGCTTCGGCATGGTTGTAGAGCACGCGCCCGGTGCCGGTGGTGATGCGGGTGATGGCAAAGGGCGCGTGTTCCTGGCCTTCACTGGCGACGGTGGCAAAGGCGTTGGTCATCTCGAACAGCGTCACTTCCGATGATCCCAGCGCCATCGCCGGCTGGCGGCTGATCTGGGTGGTGATGCCGAACCGGCGGGCCATCTCCGCCACCGTGTCGAAACCGACCTGCTGGGCCAGTTGCACCGCGACCGTGTTGATCGAGCGGGCAAAGGCCTCGCGCACGCTGATCGGGCCGATGAACTGGCCATTGTCGTTCTTGGGCGTCCAGTTGCCGATGGTCACCGGCTTGTCTTCATAGATGTCGTCGGGCGTCACGCCGGCTTCCAGGGCAGAGGCATAGACGAAGAACTTGAACGCCGATCCCGGCTGGCGCCGCGCCGTCATCGCGCGGTTGTAGTTGGACCGCACATAATCGGTGCCGCCCACCATCGCCTTCACCGCGCCATCGCGCGCCAGCGCCACCAGCGCGCCCTGCGCGCCCCTGGGCGCTTCGGCGCGGATCGCGGCTTCGGCGGTGCGCTGCATGGGGGCCGAAAGGGTGGTTTCAACGAGCAGCGGCTCCGTCGCCTCATCGGTCAGGTTTTCCAGCTCGGCCAGCACCCAGTCGGTGAAATAGCGCACGCCGGCCATGCGATCCTGCGGCGCAAAGCGCACCAGCCGCGGATCGGCGGCGCTGGCTTCATCGGGCGTGATGCTGCCGGCATCGACCATCACCGCGATGACGGTGGCGGCGCGCCGTCGTGCCGCTTCGGCGTCGGCCGACGGGGCAAAGCGCGACGGTGCCTTCACCAGCCCGGCGATGATCGCGGCTTCTTCCAGCGACAGGCGCCGCGCGCTGTGGCCATAGAATTTGCGGCTTGCGGCATCGATGCCATAGGCGCCGCCACCGAAATAGACGCGGTTGAGATAGAGTTCGAGAATGTCTTCCTTGGCGAACTTGCGCTCGATCGCCATCGCCAGCACCACTTCGCGCAGCTTGCGGGTGTAATCCTTGGATGCGGTGAGGAACAGGTTGCGCGCCAGCTGCTGGCTGATGGTGGAGGCGCCCTGGGCCTTGTTGCCGCGCAGCGTGTTGACCACAAGCGATCGCACGATGCCGATGGGATCGATGCCGGGGTGATACCAGAACCGCCGATCCTCCACCGCGATCATGGCGTTCTTCATCGTCGCCGGAATCTCGGCATAGCTCAGCCATTCGCCATAGCTGGGGCCGAAACTGGCCAGCACCGTGCCATCGTCGCCGCGGATCTCCACCGGCTGGCCATTGGGGCTGCGCTGCATCTGGGCGAAATCAGGCAGGTCGCGATAGGCGAGCGCGACGGCCACCGACAGCGCGATGACGCCGGCAAGGCCCGCCACCAGCCCCCATTTCAGCAGGCTGACGAACCAGTTGCGGCGCGCGGGCCGGGGCGGGGATTTGCGGGGGGCGGGCACGTTGGTGTGTTATCCGTCAAATACGGCAGCTATGGGGCGGCGCAGGCGGGGCAGGCCGGATCCTTGGGCAGCACGATGCTGCGCCAGCGTCCGGCCGTGGCATCATGCAGGGTCAGCCGCCCGGCGGTGGACGGTGCAAATCCCGAAAGCTCGCGGATCGCCTCCATCGCCATCAGGCTGCCGATCACGCCGGTCAGCGCGCCCAGCACGCCGGTGGCGGCGCAGTTGCGTTCGGGATGATCTTCGGGATTGCCGACGAGGCAGCGATAGCAGGGCAGGGCGGGATCATGGCCCTTGAAGACGGCGACCTGGCCATCGAACGGCCCGACCGCGCCCGATACCAGCGGCACCCGCAGCGCCAGCGCCGCATCGGCCACCACCAGCCGCGTCGCGAAACTGTCGCAGCCGTCGATGATCAGATCATGCCCGGCCAGCAGTGCATCGGCATTGTCTGCCACCAGCCGCAGCGGCACCGCCACGGTTTCGACATGGGGATTGAGGGCGTGCAGGCGGCTCGACGCGCGCTCGGCCTTCATCTGGCCGGTGTCTGCGGTGGCAAACAGCACCTGGCGCTGGAGGTTGGACAGCGCGACATCGTCATCATCGATGATCGTCAGCCGGCCCACCCCGGCGGCAGCGAGATAAAGCAGGCACGGGCTGCCCAGCCCGCCGGCCCCGACAACGGCCACGCGCGCCCGCGCCAGCGCCGTCTGGCCGCGCCCACCGAACGGGGGCAGCACCAGGTGGCGGGCGTAACGCTCAAGCTCGTCGTCGGAAAAATTCACGTGTGGACACCGGTGGAGCCGAAACCGCCCGCACCCCGCATTGTTTCATCCAGGCTGTCGACCACGGCCAGGCTGGCGCGGGTGACGGCGGCCGGCACCAGCTGGCAGATCCGCATGCCGCGTTCGATGGCAAAGGGTTCATTGCCCAGGTTGATCAGCAGGGCCTTCACCTCGCCGCGATAATCGCTGTCGATGGTGCCGGGGCTGTTGGGAACGGCGATGCCATGCTTGAGGGCAAGGCCCGAACGGGGGCGGACCTGCACCTCGTGACCATCGGGGATCGCCATGCAGAACCCCAGCGGAACCGGGAACCGCTCGCCGGGGGCCAGCATCACGGTTTCGGTGACAGCGGCGACCGCATCCATGCCGGCGGCACCGGGCGTGGCATAGGCGGGCAGCGGCAGGCCTTCGCCATGGGGCAGGATGGTCAGCGGGATGGCGATCATGTCGGTCCTGAAAACTGCGCCGCGATGCGGGCGGCAAGGGTGGTGGCAATGTCTGCCTTGGGCTGCGCGCCCCAATCCTCGACGCCGCTGGCAGTGACGAGGTGGACATGGTTGGCATCGCTGCCGAACACGCCATCGGAGACATTGTTGGCGACGATCCAGTCCGCGCCCTTTTTCACGCGCTTGGCGGCGGCGTGGGCCAGCATGTCGTTGGTTTCGGCTGCAAAGCCCACGACCAGTGTTGGCCGGCGGGCGTGGTGGCCGATGCCGGCGAGGATGTCCGGGTTCTCGGTCAGGGCGAGCGGCGGCGGGGCGCTGCCGTCCTTCTTCAGTTTCTGCGCTGCGGCCTCGGCGCGCCAGTCGGCCACGGCGGCGACCATCACGGCGATATCGGCGGGCAGCGCCGCTTCGCACGCGGCCTGCATCTGAAGGGCCGTCATCACGTCGATGCGGATCACGCCGGCCGGCGTCGGCAGATGCACGGGGCCGGCCACCAATGTGACCCGCGCGCCGGCAGCAGCAAGCGCGCCGGCGATGGCAAAGCTCTGCTTTCCGGAGGAGTGATTGCCGATGAAGCGCACCGGGTCGATCGGTTCGAACGTCGGCCCCGCCGTCACCAGCGCATGGCGGCCGGTGAGCGGCTTGTCACCGAACTGCGCGGCAATCGCCGCCATGATCGCCGGCACATCGGGCAGCCGGCCGGGGCCGAACTCGCCGCAGGCCATCTCGCCCTCGTCCGGCGTCATCACCGTCACGCCATCGCCGCGCAGCGTGGCCAAGTTGCGCTGCGTGGCCGGGTGCAGCCACATCCGCACGTTCATCGCCGGCACCATCAGCACCGGCGTGTCGGTGGCCAGCAGCAGGGTGGTGGCCAGATCATTGGCCTGGCCGGCAGCGGCGCGGGCCATCAGGTCGGCAGTGGCGGGGCAGACGACGATCAGATCGGCCGCGCGGCTGAGCTGGATATGGCCCATCGCCGCCTCATCCTCCAGATCCCACAGGCTGGTGCGGACCTTGTCGCCGGCCAGCGCCGACAGCGACAGGGGGGTGACGAAGCGCGCGCCGTTCTCGGTCAGCACCGGCAGCACGCGCGCGCCGGCCCGGCGCAGTTCGCGCACCAGTTCCAGCGCCTTGAACGCGGCAATGCCGCCGCCGACGATCAGAAGGATGGTCTTGCCGTTCACGCCGCCGGGCATAGCGCAGCCGGAACGATCAGGCGAGTAGCTTGCAGTAACAGGTCGTCGGCGCCATGGCCCCATCAGGCATCAGTGCATAGGCCGGGATCTCGCCCACCCGCGTCCACCCGCAGCGTTCATACAGGCGGGCTGCCGCCGATCCGCTGATCGTGTCGAGCACCAGCGTCGTGCGGCCCTGCTTCAGCGCCAGCGCCTCCACGGCCGACAGCAGCGCCGCACCCACGCCCTGCCGCTGCGCGCGGGTGGCGACCATCATCTTGGCAATGTCGGCGCGGTGCAGCTGGTTGGGCATCGTCGCCGGCACCAGGCTCACCGTGCCGGTGACGCCCGCGGCATCGGTCGCAACAAGAATGGCCACGTCACCGCGGGCTGCGGCTTCGGCGCGCGCCTGCCACCATGCCAGCGACTGCGCCTGGTCGAACCCGGCCATGAACCCGATCGATGCGCCGCCCGCCACCGCCTCCACCATGATGGCGGCAAGATCGGGCAACAGGCCGGCATCCCGGGCCGGATCAAGAAGACGGATGCTCATGCGCCACTGGTGGCGCGCCCGGCCCCGGCGCGCCATGCGCCAGTTGACGGGCATTTGCCTGCCCGCCACTGTGCCGGCCGGGGAGAATTTGATGCTGTCAGGTCCGTTGCGCTGGGCGATCATCCTGATCGGGGCGGCGATTGCGCTGAACTATATCGATCGCGGTGCGGTGTCGGTGGCAGCGCCGCTGATCAAGGACGAATTCGGCCTGACCAACGAGCGTTATGGCGTCATCGTCTCCAGCTTCTACTGGACCTATGTGCCGGCGCTGGCGCTGGCCGGCTGGCTGGCCGACCGGATGAGCGTGCGGCTGCTGATGGCGCTGGGGGTGGCCACCTGGGCGCTGGCCACCATCGGCATGGGCTTTGTCGCCTCAGGCGCTGTCACCGCCCTGCTGCTGCTGCGGCTGCTGATGGGGCTGGGCGAGGGCGTGGCCTTTCCGTGTGGATCGAAATTGATCGCGCGCGTTCCCGAAGGCGCGCGCGGGCTGGCCAACATCTCGCTGTCGGGCGGGCTGGCGCTTGGCCCGCTGATCGGCACGCTGGCGGGCGGTGCCATCATGGAATTGTGGGGCTGGCGCGAGATGTTCATCATCTTCGGCGCAGTCACGTTGCTGTGGCTGGTGCCGTGGTGGCTGGCACGCAAGGGCATCGAGGAAGGGGAGGGGCGCGGCGAGCCCGTTGGCTCGGCCGCACCGCTGGCGCAGGTGCTGCGGCAGAAGAATTTCTGGGCGGTCACGCTGCTGCACCTCGCCGGCACCTTCCCGCTCTATTTCATCGTCGGCTGGCTGCCGCTGTGGCTGGTCAAGGCGCGCGGCTTTTCCATCGTCGACATGAGCCTGCTGACCTCGGTGTTTTACATCGCGCAGATCCTCGGCGGCACGGTGAGCGCCTGGGCCATCGACCGCGCCATCCGCAGCGGCGGCGACGGCTCGGCATGGCGGCGCTGGATGCTGTTCGCCGCCGTCGCCACCTGTGTCGTCGGGCTGATGCTGCTGCCCGACATCCAGGGTTGGCCGCTGCTGGTCACGGTGATCGCATTGACCGGCTTCGGCTATGGCCCGATGCCCAATCTGCTGTTCGTGATGGGCCAGACCATGGCCGGCCCGGCGTCGGCCGGGCGCTGGGTGGGCGTGCAGACCAGCCTGGGCAATCTGTCGGGCATCATCGGCCCGGTGATGACCGGGATCATCGTCGATGCCGCCGGTTATCGCCCGGCCTTCATCGTCACCGCCGCCATCGTGGCTGTGGGCACCCTGGTCTTCGGGCTGGTCGTGCGCCGGGTCGAACCGGTGCGCTGGTAAGGCTTACTCGCCCGCCGGCTTGTCCTTGCCCGAGTTCTGGACTCTGGCCTTGCGGTGCTCTTCCAGGTCGAGCACGGCCGACTCGTCCTCGGTCAGCAGGCCCAGGCGGCGCGCGACTTCCTGATAGGCTTCGACCTCGCCGCCCAGATCGCGGCGGAACCGGTCCTTGTCCATCTTGTCGCCGGTCTTCATGTCCCACAGGCGGCAGCCGTCCGGGCTGATCTCGTCGGCCAGGATCACGCGGCTGAAATCGCCGTCGAACAGCCGGCCGAATTCCAGCTTGAAGTCCACCAGCCGGATGCCGACGCCGGCAAACATGCCGGCCATGAAGTCATTCACCCGGATCGCCATGTCGGCGATGTCGTGCATCTCGTCCTGGCTGGCCCAGCCGAAGGCGGCGATATGCTCGTCGGTCACCAGCGGATCGCCCAGCGAATCGTCCTTGTAGTAATATTCAAGGATGGTGCGCGGCAGCATCGTGCCTTCCTCGATGCCGAACCGCTTGGCGATGCTGCCGGCAGCAACGTTGCGGACGACCACCTCGATCGGGATGATCTCCACCTGGCGCACCAGCTGCTCGCGCATGTTCAGGCGGCGGATGAAGTGCGTCGGGATGCCGATGGTCGAAAGCAGCGTGAACACATGTTCGGAAATGCGGTTGTTCAGCACGCCCTTGCCGCTGATCGTGCCCTTTTTCTGGGCGTTGAAGGCGGTGGCATCATCCTTGAAATACTGGATGATGGTGCCGGGTTCCGGGCCTTCATACAGGATCTTGGCCTTGCCTTCGTAGATCTGGCGGCGGCGGGTCATGGCGGTCTCCGTCGGCGGCTGCCCGCCCCGGCAAGGGGCACGTGGCCGCAAAAGCAAAAATCGCGCCGCGGCGGGCTGAAATCGCCGCCCGGCGCGGGCTTGCGTCGCCATAACCGCAATGTCCCCTCGTTACAATGATTGAACCGCCGGCCCGGCTTGCCTATCTGGAAGCCAGCATCCGCTGCGGAGACTGACGCATGACCAGCTTTGACGATCGCCAGAAGGCCTTTGAAACCAAGTTTGCCCACGACGAGGAACTGCGCTTCCGCATCCTCGCCCGCCGCGGCAAGCTGATCGGCCTGTGGGCGGCGGAAAAGCTGGGCAAGGATGGCGCCGATGCCGACGCCTATGCCAAGTCGGTGCTGCTGTCCGATCTGGAAATTCCCGGCGATGACGACATCATTGCCAAGCTGCATGGCGATCTCGCCCCGCTCGGCGTCGGCGTGGCCGATATCAAGGCGATGCTGGCCGAAAAGCTGGCGCAGGCCGAAACCCAGGTGACGGGAGAAGCCTGATGCCGATGGCGGCTGCCGATATCGAATCGGCCATTCTGGCGGCATTGCCCGGCGCCACCGTCGAGATCACCGATCTTGCCGGCGACGGCGATCATTATGCCGCCGTCGTCACTGCCCCCCAGTTCGCCGGGATGAGCAGGGTTGCACAGCAACGGCTGGTGTATAATGCTCTTGGCGGGCGCATGGGGGGCGTCCTGCACGCTCTCAAACTGACCACGAAAGCAGCCTGACCGGCTGCCCCGTTGCAAGGAACCCCCCCGATGACCAACCCCGTTCACGCCCGCATCGAAGCGCTGGTGAATGCCAATGATGTCGTGCTGTTCATGAAGGGCACGCCCTTCTTCCCGCAGTGCGGCTTTTCCTCGACCGCCGTTGCCATCCTTGAACGCCTGAACGTCGCCTTCGAAGGCGTCGACGTGCTGGCCGATCAGGAAATCCGCCAGGGCATCAAGGAATATAGCGACTGGCCGACCATCCCCCAACTCTATGTGAAGGGCGAATTCGTCGGCGGCAGCGACATCATGATGGAAATGTTCCAGGCCGGCGAACTGCAGGCGCTGGTCGCCGAAGCCGGCGTCAAGCCCGCCGCCTGATCCGGGCGGGCCGCGATCATGACTCGCCTGACCGCGGCTTCGATCTGGGATGCCATGTCCTCGGCCATGATGGCCGATCTGGCGCGACTGTTCTTCCTGGTCGCGCCGTTCACACTGCTGCCGGCGGTGGCGATCGACTTGCTCGGCCCGCCGCCGCCCACCAGCATCGCCACGATCAGCGGCGAACAGATGCTGTTTCGCCTGGCGCTGCCCAGCCTGATCGGTGCCATCGGCCAACTGGCGGCGGCAGCGCTTGTCCTGCGCGCCGATGCCACCCCGCGCGATGCGCTGGCGGCGGCGCTGGCGGCCTGGCCGCTGTATGTGCTGGCGCAGTTGGTGGGCTCGCTTCCCGTCAGCCTGGGCCTGATGCTGCTGGTCGTGCCCGGCATCTGGCTGTTTGGCCGGCTGCTGTTCCTCACCGGTGCGATCGCCGTGACGCAGCGGGGCTCGCCGCTCGACCTGTTGCGCCGCAGCTGGGCGCTGTCGGCCGATCACGGCCTGCAGATCGGCCTGTTCCTCGTCCTCGGCCTGTTCGGGCTGATCGGTGTCGAGATCCTGGCCGAAGGGGCGGGGGCGGCGCTTGACGTCATTGCCCGCGCCATCGGCCTTGCTGGCGTTGGCCATTTCCTGCGCGCGCTGCTTCCGGGCATCGCCAACTGTTTTGTCACCATCGGCATCGGCGCCGCCGCGGCAGTGACCTATCTGCACCTGATGCGAACCCGCGGCTCGACCAATTTGTAGTAGTGCATTAGCAAGATGTTGCTATTAGGTTAATTATAAGTAAAACTCTTCCTTCAGAACAGGGGAAGGGGGTAATCATGGTTGCATATCGCTCCGTCATGCACGGCATTTCGGTTCTGCTTGTTGCAGGTGCCACGGGGGCACAAGCCCAGGCCAAGTTCAATGCCTCGAACTGGAACGTGGCGCGTGAAATCGTCGGCCAGACGTCGACCGCGACCGTCGTTGCCGGTGGGAACCCGCTCTATATTCCGCCGCGTCCGCAGTATAACAGCACCGTCGGTATCCGGATGGATTACGGCGGCGGACAGGTCTTTGTCTGTTCGGGCACGCTGGTGAACGCCACATCGGTCGTCACTGCGGCGCACTGCGTGTCGGATGGCACCAGGGCCCGGCCGCTTTCGACCACGGTGTTCTTCACCAATCGCGCCGATGATCCGAACGTTTATGCCGGCGGCCCCGGTATCGATCAGCGTTCGGTGGCGAGCATCGCGGTCAATCCGCTCTACAGCGGCGAAGTCGTCGATCAGAACGACATTGCCGTTCTCCGGCTCAGCCAGGCCGCGCCCAGCTACGCCAGGCCCTCGGCGCTTTCCAATCTCGGCGACCTCACCGGATTTGAACATATCGTCGCCGGCTATGGCGTGCGTTCCGACACGGGGGGCAGCATCGGCAGCAATCTTGGTACCGGTCGCTTGCGCTATGCCGGCAACCGCTTTGATTTCCGCTTTGGTGACGCCGATTTCGAAGGTTATTTCGATGGCGCCTTTGGCCCGCAGGCCATCGATCATGTGTGGATGTCGGATTTCGACAATGGCACCGCTTTCCGGGACGGCTCGTGCAATATCGGCATTTTCGAAGCGCCGTTTGCGCCCGCCATCTTCGGCAAGCCGGTGTTCAGCAGCAGCAAATATTGCGACACCGGCATCGGGGCCTTTGAAGGCATTGGCGGTGGCGGCGATTCCGGCGGTTCCTACTTCATCGATGGCAAGCTGGCGGCCGTGCACAGTTTTGCCCTGTGGTATCGCGCCGACGAATCCGCCAACCGTTTCGGCCAGCTGAAGGGCGCCGTGCCGATCTATCTGCACAAGAGCTTCATCGCCGGCGCCATTCCGGAACCATCGAGCTGGGCGATGCTGATCGCCGGCTTTGGCCTGACCGGAGCAGCCATGCGTCGGCGCCGCGCCATCGTGGCCTGACACCAGCGCCATCCGTACCACGGCGGCCGCTTCCAATCGGGGGCGGCCGTCTGTCTGTTACAGCAGCGGCACCGTCGGCGCCGCGCTGGCCGGGTGGATGCCGCTGCTGCGCGGATCGTCGAACATCTCCACCAGCCGCTGATAGGGGCGGAAACCGTGGCGTTGATAGAATGACAGCGCACCGGGGTGATCAAGATCGCAGCTGTGCAGCCACAGGCGCCTGATGCCGGCGCGCCAGCCCAGCCGCAGGGCATGGCCCATCAGCCACGCGCCCTGGCCGCGCCCGGTCATTTCCGGCACCAGCCCGAAATAGGCGATCTCGCATTCGCCGGTTTCAGAGAAATCGAGTTCGATCAGCCCCTGCGGCGTGCCATCGCGGCGGGTGGCGACATGGATTTCCAGGCCCGGCGCACCCAGCGTTGCCGCCAGCGCATCATCGTCCAGCACCAGCCTTCCCCGCCACAGCCAGGGTTCGCCAATGGCGCGAAACAGGGCGCGATAGCGGGCAAGGTCCACCGGTGCCGCCCAGCGTTCCAGTTTCAGCGCCGATCGCGCCGGCAGCGCCGGGGCCGGCGGAGCCGTCATTTCAAGGCAGGTGACAATGGTGGCAATCTGCCCGGCCGGCACCGCGATCACCTGCGATGCCACCATCGTTCCCCGATTCAACGCCTCACTCCCAGATCGCGTGCGGCGGCAGGCTCATCAGGATGGCATCGGTGTTGCCCCCGGTCTTCAGGCCGAAGGTGGTGCCACGGTCATAGACGAGGTTGAACTCGGCATAGAGGCCGCGATACTTCAGCTGCTCGATGCGCTGCGCCTCGGTGAACGGCTGGTGCATCTTGGCGCGCACCAGCTTGGGATAGGTTTCCAGGAAGCAGCGGCCCACGTCCTGCGTGTAGGCAAAATCGGCCGCCCAGTCGCCGCTGTCGAGGTGATCGTAGAAGATGCCGCCGACACCGCGGTGGCGGTTGCGGTGGGGCACCCAGAAATACTCCTCCGCCCACTTGGAATGGGCCGGATAATAATCCGGGTTGTGGCGGTCGCAGGTGTCCTTCACCGCCGCGTGGAAGCGGGCGGTTTCATCGGCATCGGGCAGGGCCGGATTGAGATCGACGCCGCCGCCAAACCAGCGCTTGGTCGTCACCAACATCCGCGTGTTCATGTGGACAGCCGGCACCAGCGGGTTGGCCGGGTGGATCACGAGGCTGATGCCGGTGGCAAAGAAGCGGGGATCTTCGGCAGCGCCGTTGATCTGCTTGGCAAAATCCGGGTTGAACTGGCCATAGACGGTGGAGATGTTGACCCCGGCCTTTTCAAAGACCTTGCCCTTCATCACCCCCATTTCGCCGCTGCCGCCGTCGCCGCCGCCATGATCGGTGCGGTTCCACAGCCGCTTTTCGAAACGTCCGGCCGGGCCGGGCAGGGGGGATTCATCCTCCAGCTGCTCCAGCATCGCCCAGATGCTGTCACGCAGGGAACGGAACCAGGCTTGAGCTGCCTGCTGCTGGTCATCGAGTTCGATCATGGCGCAGGCTTTAAAACGGGAATTGTTCCCGCGAAACCCCGTAAAACACCACAATTGGCCGGCCCCGCCGCTGCCCGAACGTTAACTGGATGTCATGTCCGCTTCAAAATGTCCGAGGTCTGGTGGCTTTTTGTCCGTTGCGTTGCGGCATCGCCTTGTCTAAGCCGGCGCACCATGCGGGCAGGCTGTGTGCTTGCCGGCCAGGCATCCAATTTGTCGGAAGGGGCAAGATGGCGAGCGAAGTGCGGCAGGCAACTGCCGAAGACCTGAGTGCCGGTGGCGAGCGCCGCCGCGATTTCCTCTATGTCGCCACGGCGGCGTTTGCCGGTGCTGGCGTCGTGCCGGTGGCATGGTCGCTGGTCAACCAGATGAACCCGTCGGCCGACGTGCTGGCGCTGGCGTCGATCGATCTCGATCTGGGCGCGGTGCAGCCGGGCCAGGCGATCAAGGCGAGCTGGCGCGGCAAGCCGGTCTTCGCGCGTCACCTGACGCCCGAGGAAATCGCCGATGCCAAGAAGGTCGACGTGGCCTCCCTGCGCGATCCGCAGAAGCTGGAAGACCGCACCAAGCCGGGCAACGAGCAGTGGCTGATCACGCTCGGCGTCTGCACCCACCTCGGCTGCGTCCCGCTCGGCGCTGCCGAAGGCGAAGTGCGCGGCGATTACGGCGGCTATTTCTGCCCCTGCCACGGGTCGCACTATGATACCGCGGCGCGCATCCGGAAGGGCCCGGCGCCCAAGAACCTGGAAGTGCCCCCGTATCAATTCAAGTCGCCGACCGCGGTGACCATCGGCTGAGGACGAGGATCATGAGCTTTCCCTGGGCCAAGCAATATCAGCCGACCTCGGCCGTCGGCAAATGGGTTGACGAGCGACTGCCGCTCCCCCGCTTCATCCATGGCGCCCTTGGGCCGGGCTACCCGACCCCCAAGAACCTGAACGCCTTCTACAACTTCGGCGTGCTCGCCGGCGTCGCGCTGGTGATCCAGATCATCACCGGCGTCGTGCTGGCCATGCACTTTGCCGCCGACACCCGCGTTGCCTTTGATTCGGTCGAGCACATCATGCGCGACGTCAATGGCGGCTGGATGATCCGCTACATGCACGCCGTCGGCGCCAGCTTCTTCTTCGGCGTCGTCTACATCCACATCTTCCGTGGTCTCTACTACGGATCCTACAAGCCGCCGCGCGAAGTGCTGTGGATGCTCGGCCTCGTCATCTTCCTGCTGATGATGGCGACCGCGTTCATGGGCTATGTGCTCGTGTGGGGCCAGATGAGCTTCTGGGGCGCGCAGGTCATCACCGGCCTGTTCTCGGCACTGCCGCTGGTCGGCACCGCGATCCAGACCTGGCTGCTGGGCGGCTTCTCGCCGGACAACGCCACGCTGAACCGCTTCTTCTCGCTGCACTATCTGCTGCCGTTCGTGATCTTCGGCGTCATCATCCTGCACGTGTGGGCGCTGCACATCCCGGGTTCGAACAACCCGACCGGTGTGGACGTGAAGTCGGAAGCCGATACCGTGCCGTTCCACCCCTATTACACGGCGAAGGATTTCGTTGGCCTGGGCGTCTATCTGATCGTCTTCTCGGCCTTCGTGTTCTTCATGCCGAACAGCCTGGGCGAGCCGGACAACTATATCCCGGCCAACCCGCTTTCGACCCCGGCGCACATCGTGCCTGAATGGTATTTCTGGCCGTTCTACGCGATCCTGCGTGCCTTCACGGCCGATTTCCTCGGCGTGCCGGCCAAGCTGTGGGGCGTGCTGGCGATGTTCGCATCGATCCTGCTGCTGTTCCTGCTGCCGTGGCTCGACACCTCGCCGGTGCGGTCCAACAACTATCGCCCGCTGTCGCGCATCCTGTTCTGGGTGTTCGTCGTGGTCGCCCTGCTGCTGGGCGTGTGCGGTGGCAAGCCGGCCGAAGAACCGTGGGTGCGGCTGTCGCAGATCCTGACCGCCTATTATTTCGCCCACTTCCTCATCATCCTGCCGATCGTCTCCAAGCTGGAGAAGACCAAGCCGCTGCCGGGTTCGATCTCGGAAGCCGTGCTGGCCAAATACGGCAAGGGTGGCGGCGCGCCTGTCGCGCAGCCGGCCGAATAAGGAGCTGAACCAATGATCCGTCTCGGCGCTCTTGCCGTCGGCCTGCTGTTTGTCGTGAACGTGCTGTGGGGGGCGATTGCCCCCCGCGAAGCGGTCGCGCCCGACATGGCCAAGGAACTGCACAAGCATCCCAAGCACATGGAATGGGCCCACAACGGCCCGGGCAACCTCGGCGTGTTCGGCACGTTCGATCGCGCCCAGCTGCAGCGTGGCTTCCAAGTTTACAAGGAAGTCTGCGCTGCCTGCCACTCGATCAACCGCGTCGCCTTCCGCGACCTGGCTGACCTTGGCTACAGCGAAGCCCAGATCAAGACGATTGCCGGCGAATATGAAGTTGCCGCGATCGACGCCAATGGCGAACCGACCACCCGCAAGGCGACTGGTGCGGACAAGTTCCCGCTGGTCTATGCCAACGAAGCCGCCGCCCGCGCAGCCCAGAACGGTGCCAACCCGCCGGATCTGTCGCTGATGACCAAGGCGCGCCCGGATGGCACCAACTATGTCTATTCGCTGCTGACCGGCTATTCGGACAACGTGCCGAAGGGCTGGAACAAGCCGGACACGCTGTATTACAATCCGTATTTCCACAGCATCAACATCGCGATGCCGCCGCCGCTGTCGGCTGACGGCCAGGTGTCGTACAGCGACGGCACGCCGGCGACTGTCGACCAGTACGCCAAGGACGTCTCTGCCTTCCTGACCTGGACGGCGGAACCCAAGCTGGAAAACCGCAAGGAAACCGGCGTGGCGGTGATCCTGTTCCTGATCATCATGACGGGCCTGGGTTATCTGTCGTACCGCAAGGTCTGGGCCGACGTGAAGAAGGCCTGACCGCCACTGCGGTAATCAACAAGGGGGCGGCCATCCGGCAAGGATGGCCGCCCTTTTTGTTGTCCTTCAACCGGGCAGGACAACGGGCACGAAAAAGGGCGGCACCGGAGATCCGATGCCGCCCTTTTTTCGAGCGCCGCTGGTGGCGGGCTTATTTCACGCGCTGCTTGCGCGCGGCGTAGCGCGCGTCGCGGGCGGCCTTCTGGGCGGCTTCGCGGGCAATGGCTTCCAGCCGGGCCTGCTCGGCCTGCTTTTCGCGCTGGGCGTCCTTGGCGGCCTTTTCCTCCGCCATCTTGCGGGCGCGCTCGGCGCGGGCCTGCTTGGCTTCGGCTTCCTTCTGCGCGCGCTTTTCGGCGCGGGCGCGGGCGGCGGCAATGGCCTCCTCACTGGGAGCGGCAGCCTTGAACTTTTCGAGCTTGGCCTTGCGGGCCTCGGCCGCGGCCTTGGCGCGGTCGTGGTGATCGGGGAGTTTGAACATAGGCGGCTGCTTTAGCCTGCCACCGCCGTTGCTGCAACCGCGAAGGACGGCGCGATCGTGATCGGCGTGCCAACCAGCGCCGCCGTGCCCGACAGCACGTCGATGCGGCCACGCAACGTCAGGTCATTGTGGCTGGCGCCGGGCCGGGCGCCGGCCACCGCCATCCTGACGCCGGGCCGGCTGTGGCCGAAGCCGTGAGGCACGGACACCACGCCCGGCATGATCTCGTCGGTAACGCGGGCCGGCACGCTGATGCGCCCGGCGGCACTCGTGATGGTGATATCGTCGCCATCACCGATGCCACGCGCTGCGGCGTCATCGGGGTGGATCAGCGCGATGCACTTGTCCGGCCCCTTGGCGAGGCGCGGCGCATTGCCCAGCCAGCTGTTGTTGCTGCGGATGTGGCGGCGGCCGATCAGCACCAGATCAGGCGGCGGCGCTGCCAGCCCGTCGGCAAAACGGCCCGTCAGATCGGCCATCAGAGGTTCCGGCGCGCAGCGGATCCGCTTGGCCGGCGTGAACAGCCGATCGGGCAGCCGCTCCACGTGCGGGCCAAGGTCGAGCCCGTGGCTGTGCGCCGCCACCTCGGCGAGGCTGCGACCGCCTTTCTGCAGCATCCGGTCAAGCTGGGCGCGCGGATCGATGGCGGGCGGCAGGCTGATGCCTTGCGCCGCCGCGATGGCGCGGGCGAGTTCGGCGACAATCTCCCAATCGCGCTTCTGCCCCGGCAGCGGCTCCCACAGCGCCGGCGAGAATTTGGCGAAGTTGCGAAAGGCGATGGGGGCCAGCAGCAGCGGGTAGTGATCCTTGGCCAGCGGGCCACAGGGCGGCAGCACATAATCCGCCTTCGCTGACGTGGCGGTGAGCATCGGATCGATCGACACCATCAGTTCCAGCCCGTCGATGGCCGCTGCCAGCGCGCCGCCATCGGGAACCGACAGCACCGGGTTGCCGGCGATCACCACCAGCGCCTTCACCTGGCCATCTCCGGGCGTGGTGATTTCCTCCGCCAGGCTCACCGCCGGAAACTCGCCCATCACTTCCGGATGGCCGCTGACCCGGCTGACAAAGCGCCCATGGCTGCCCGGCCCCGATCCGCCGGCGATATCGATGGCCGGCGACGAGAACATCACGCCGCCAACGCGGTCGAGGTTGCCGGTGGCGATGTTGACGAGGTTGATCAGCCAGTGCGCCAGCGTGCCGAATTCGGCGGTGGAAACGCCGATGCGGCCATAGACGGCGGTGGGTTCGCCATTGCCGATCTCGGCCGCCAGCGCGCGGATGGCGGCGACATCCCAGCCGCAGGCACGGGCCAGATCGTCCATGCGGAACCGCCGCAGCGCTGCCCACACCGTATCCCAGCCTTCGAGCATCGGCAGCAGCCGGCCCGGCTGCACCAGGCCGGCGTCGTCAAGCGCCAGCAGCAGGGCGATCAGCAGGGCAGGGTCGCTGCCCGGCCGGATGAAATGATGCGCGTCGGCAATGCCGGCCGTCTCGCTGCGCCGCGGGTCGATCACGGTCAGCTTGCCGCCGCGCGCCTGCATCTCGGCAAGGCGGCGTTTCACGTCCGGCACTGTCCACACGCTGCCATTGCTGGCCAGCGGGTTGCCGCCCAGGATCACCAGGTGCCGCGTGCGCTCGATATCGGGGATCGGAAACAGCGCGTTGTGGCCATAGAGCCAGTATTGCGCCAGCTGGTGGGGCATCTGGTCGACCGTGGAGGCCGAATAGACGCCGCGCACGCCCAGCGCCTTTTTCAATGCGCCGGTCTGCATCCCCAGCGCGAAATCATGGGCGGTCGGATTGCCGACATACAGCGCCGCCGCGCCGCCCGCTGCCTTGATGCCGGCGAAACGCGCACCGATCTCGGCCAGCGCCGTTTCCCAGTCGATCCCCACCCAGCTGTCGCCCACACGCTTCATCGGCCCGGTCAGCCGGTCAGGATCGGCTTCCAGATCGGCAATCGCATTGCCCTTGGGGCAGATATGGCCGCGGCTGATCGGATCGTCGGCGTCGCCCCGGATGCTCACCACGCGCCGGCCATCGGTTTCGATCAGCAGGCCGCAATTGGCTTCGCAGATGTGGCAGGTGCGAGTGTGGATGGCCATGGCGCCAAAGCGTAATCGCTGCCCCCACAATGGCAACAGGCTTTGCGGCGGCGTCACACTGGGCTAGCACTGGCGATATGGAAGACTGGTTGTCTGCGCGGTCCCGGATCGCCGCCGCCATTGTTGCACTGCTGGCGGGAACGGCGCTGTTTGGGCAGTTCGCCCTGAATGTCACGGAACGTGGCACGGGCGTGGTCGATGAATTGACCCGCCTCTATGGCTATTTCACCATCTGGAGCAACACCGCCGTCGCCCTCATTGCCGGTTATGCCGGATTGCTGGGCCGGGCGCGCGGGCCGGCGCATCCGGCCCTGCTGGCGGCGTCGATGGTGTGGATCGTCGTCGTCGGGCTGGTCTACAATGTGCTGCTGGCCGGCCTCAACCATCCGCCAACGCCGCTGCGCGCCCTGATCGACAATGTCTTTCACATCGTGACGCCGCTGCTGTGGCCGGCGTGGTGGCTGACGTTGCGTCCACCGGGCACGCTGGCCTGGCGTGATCTGGGGGCCGTGCTGCCGCTGCCGCTGGCCTATTGTGGCACCTCGCTGTGGCTTGGCCAGCAGACCGGCCGCTATGCCTATTTCTTCATCGACGTCGGCACGCTGGGATGGGATCGCGTCGCGATCAACATCGCCGGGCTGGCGGCGCTGTTCACCATGCTGATGCTCGCCGCGATCGCCTGGGATCGTCGGCCGCACCGGCAGCTCAGCCAGGGGTAGATCATGCATCCGTTCCATCACGCCGCGGCCCAGCCCGATACGCCCGCCATCATCATGGCCGGCAGCGGCGAGACACTGAGCTATGCCCAGCTCGAGGAACGCTCCAACCGTATCGCCCACCTGCTGCGCGGCCTTGGCCTCACGCGCGGTGACACCATCGCCATCCTGATGCTGAACGAGATCGATTTCCTGCCCATCTGCTGGGCGGCGCAGCGATCGGGCCTCGTGTTTGTCGCCATGTCGACCAAGCTCACCGCCGACGAGGCCGGCTATATCGCCCAGGATTCCGCCGCCAAAGCGATCTTCTGCTCCCCGGCGCTGGCCGAGGTTGCCGTGGCCGCCACGCCGGGCCTTTCGGCGACGGCCCGGCTGTGCAGCGGGGCAGGGGCGCCGGGCTGCACCACATTGTCCACCGCCATCGCCGCCCAGCCCGCCACCCGCATCGCCGATGAAAGCACGGGGCGCGACATGCTCTATTCCAGCGGCACCACGGGCCGGCCCAAGGGCGTGAAGGGCCCGCTGCCCGAAGGCCCCATCGATCAGGCCGATGCGCTGACCGGGCTGGTCGCCATGCTCTACAAGTTCGGGCCGGGCATGACCTATCTGTCGCCGGCACCGCTCTATCATGCCGCGCCGCTGCGATATTGCATGGCCGTCCACAAGTTCGGCGGCACCGTGGTGGTGATGGAGAAGTTCGACCCCGAAACCTATCTGGCGCTGGTGGAAAAGCACCGCATCACCCACAGCCAGCTGGTGCCCACCATGTTCGTGCGGATGCTGAAGTTGCCCGACGACGTGCGCGTGGCCCACGACCTGTCCAGCCTGCAGGTGGCCATCCACGCCGCCGCGCCGTGCCCGGTGGATGTGAAGCACGCCATGATCAGCTGGTGGGGCCCGGTGATCCATGAATATTACAGCGCCACCGAAGGCGCCGGCTTCACCTCCATCACGCCGCAGGAATGGCTGGCGCGGCCGGGTAGCGTCGGCAAGGCGATCCTGGGCGAAATCCGCGTGCTTGACGATGATGGCGCGCTGCTGGGGCCCAACCAGACCGGCCGCATCTTCTTCCACGGCGGCGGCAATTTCAGTTACCACAATGATCCGGAAAAGACCGCCAGCGTGATGGGCGAGCATGGCGCCACCTTTGGCGACATCGGCCATGTCGATGAGGACGGCTATCTGTTCCTCACGGATCGCCAGGCGTTCATGATCATTTCAGGCGGCGTGAACATCTATCCGCAAGAGGCTGAAAACACGCTGATTTCGCATCCCGAAGTGGCCGATGTCGCGGTGTTCGGGATTCCCGATGACGTGATGGGCGAGGCCGTTCATGCCGTCGTGCAGCCGCGCGACATGGGCCGCGCCGGGCCGGATCTGGAAGCCGAACTGATCGCCTGGGTTCGCGACCGCCTGAGCCACGTGAAATGCCCCAAGCGCATCGATTTCCGCGCCGAACTGCCGCGCCACGACACCGGCAAGCTCTACAAGCGGCTGCTGAAGGACGAGTATTGGGCGAAAGCCGGCTGAGAACTTGGCTGCAGACGCCGCGTGCGCTGTTCGACGGATAGCACTGCGGCTTTGATGTGCGCGATCGCGAAACTCTGACCGGCTGTTCGAAAATGTGCCGTTTCTTCTTGTGTCGTTTGCAGTCAATGACCTTCGGCAGTCTTGGAATCACGTTTGCAAACTGCCCATGAGCGCGCAAAAAGTGTCGGGTTTCCTTACAGTTCGTAAGGCATCCATTGGCGACGTTCATCGGAACGTCTTGGGAATTCGTTAATAATCCGTCTCCGGGGTGTCTGGCACGATCCCTGCACGGCGTCGGCTGCCAACACTGAGGGAGAATGAACGTCATGCGCAGTTTGCTTCTCGTCGCTGCTGCCGCCGCTGCCATCGCAGTCCCGGCCACGGCGACCAATCTCGTCACCAATGGCAATTTCGCTTCCGGCTTCAGCGGCTGGTCGCAGTTCGGCAACACCGGCTTCACTGGCGTGAATTCTGCTGGCTTTGCCTTCTTTGGCCCGATTGGCAGCACGGGCGGCATCACCCAGAACCTCGCCACCACCGCCGGCCAGGCCTATCTGATCAGCTTCTCGCTCCGCAATCGCGGCGGCCCGACCAACTCGTTCCAGGCTGACTTCGGCAGCCAGCAGCTGAACTCGTTCTCCAACGCCGCCGCCTTTGGTTTCACCACCTTCAGCTTTACCAAGACGGCCACCGGCAGCAGCACGCCGCTGACTTTCACGATCCGCCACGACCCGTCGTTTTACGACCTGACCAGCGTCAGCGTGACCGGTGTGCCTGAACCGGCCAACTGGGCCATGCTGATCGCCGGCTTCGGCCTGGTTGGTGCGTTGATGCGCCGTCGCCGCGCTGTTGCCGCCTGATCGGCAACCACGGTTTCGCATGAGGGGCCGTCCCGCAAGGGGCGGCCCTTTTTCGTTGTAGCCGTGCCTGCTATCAACGCCGCCATGTTGCGCCGCCTGTTTCTTGCCTTTGTCCTGCTGCTGTCGGCGCCCGCTCTCGCGGTGCCGGCGATGTGGCAGGTGGGGCAGGGCGCCAGCCGCATCACCATCTTTGGCACCATTCACGCCCTGCCCAAGGATCAGGCGTGGATGACGCCGGCCGCACAGCGGGCCTTTGATGGTGCCGGCACGCTGGTGGTGGAAATGGTGCCGCCCGATGATGCGGCGGCGATGCGGGCGGTCTTCGTCGAACTCGGGATGCTGCCGGCGCCGGTGCCGCTTGTCAGCCGGTTGCCGGCCGATCTCCAGCCACGCGCTGCCGACGTGCTGAAACAGGCCGGCCTGCCGCCGGGGGCGCTGGACGGCATGGAAACCTGGCTGGCGGCCCTCACGCTGGTGCAGATCGAGGTGGCGCGCGCCGGCCTCGACCCGTCAGCCGGCGTGGATGTGACGCTGATCGGCCGCGCCCGTTCGGCGGGCAAGGCGCTTGTCGGCCTTGAAACGCCGCGCGGCCAGCTTGCCCTGTTCGACAGCCTGCCCGAAGCCGATCAGCGGCTGTTGCTGGCGTCCGCCATCGCCGATGCCGGCAAGACGGCCGAGCAGATGCAGGGCCTTGTGGCGGCGTGGAGCGCCGGCGACGTGGAGCGCATCCTGACCGATTTCGATGATGCCAGCCTGTCGCCCGCACTGAAGGAACGGCTGTTCCGCGCCCGCAATGCCGCCTGGGCCGATTGGGCGGAACAGGCGCTGAAGCGGCCGGGCCAGCATTTCATGGCAGTCGGCGCCGCCCACATGGCCGGGCCAGACAGCCTGATCGCCATGCTGAAGGCGCGCGGCATCAGCGTGGAGCGCGTGCAATGAGGGCGTGGCTCGTTCCCGTCGTGATGGCCGCCAGCCTGACCGCCTGTTCCGCCCCGGACGAGGCCGCCAGCCGCGCCGTGATCGGCCAGTTTCACGCCGCCATCGATGCCGGCGACTGGGCCGGAGTTGATGCGCTGCTGACCCGGTCGACGCGTGATCTGCGCCCCGGCGGCGCCACCGCCCGCGCCTTTCGCGCCCTGACTGCCCGGCATGGCCGCTATCTCGGCGGCGAGGTCGCCAGCATCACCGCCGAAGCTGGCCGCACCCGCATCCTGTGGAACGCCCGCTACGATAAGGGGCCAGTCTCCGAACTGTTCGTGCTGGTGGAAGAAGACGGTGCCCTGAAGGTGGACAGTTACAGCGATCAGGCGCAGCCCTGACCCTGTCCTACACCGCTGCCGGTTGCTATGCTGTGGAAGTTCGGCCCTGCCGGGCGGGGCCAGCACGGCTACATTCTCATGTTCTTGAGCAATGCCGTGAATTCAGGGATTTAAGTGGATGGCACTGTCAAGCGTGTCAAAATTCGGCGCCGGCATCATGCCGTCCGGGCCTGACGCCGCCAGCGGCTGCGGGCGGCGCTTGCCTTTTGCCGCTGCTTCCCCTATGCGCGCCGCTTCGCTGGTTTTCCGCCATTTTCGCATCCCTGGAGGCGGTGGGAACCATCGAGACATAGCTATCAGGAGCGAGCAATGAGCGAAACTTTCAAGCTCGCGGCCGAAGTCCGCGCCAAGGCAGGCAAGGGAGCCTCCCGCGCGATCCGCCGCGAAGGCCGTGTTCCGGCCGTGATCTATGGTGCTGGCGAAGCTGCGACCACCATCCACGTCGAGGAAAAGATCCTCGTCCGTCAGCTGCATACCGGCCACTTCATGAATGCCATCGTCGAGCTGGAACTGGATGGCACCACCATCCGCACCCTGCCGCGTGACGTGGCGTTCCACCCGGTCACCGACCGCCCGATCCACGTCGACTTCCTGCGCCTCACTGGCAACGAGATCGTCACCGTCACCGTGCCGGTGCATTTCATCGATCAGGAACAGTCGGCCATCAAGCAGGGCGCGATGCTGAACATCGTCGCCCACGAACTGAAGCTGGACTGCGCGCCCGACGCCATTCCGGATGACGTGACGATCAGCCTCGCCGGCCTGCAGGTCGGCTCGTCGATCCACATCGGCGACGTGAAGCTGCCCGCCGGCGTGAAGCCGCACGGCCGCGAAACCGATCTGACCATCGCCACCATCGTTGCCCCCAAGGGCATGAAGAGCGAAGAAGGCGACAACGAGACGCCGGCCGCGTAACAGCGCCCGCCCGTTGGCGAGAATTGCGGGACAGGGGAGCCATCCCCTGTCCCGTTTCCTTTGGAGCCCCGTTTCGCGTCTGGAGACACTGATCCGCGATGCAGATTCTGGTCGGTCTCGGCAATCCCGGCGCGCAATATGCGCTCCACCGCCACAATGTCGGCTTCATGGCCATCGATGCCATCGCCGAACGCTGGACGATCGGCCCGTTCAAGCCGCGTTTCCAGGGGCTTGCCGCCGAAGGCCGCATCGGCACGGCCAAGGTGCTGCTGCTGAAGCCCGCCACCTTCATGAACGAGAGTGGCCGCAGCGTGGCCGAGGCCGTGCGCTTCTACAAGCTCGATCCGGCAGCATCCCTCAGCGTCTTTTACGACGAGCTCGACCTCGCGCCGTTCAAGCTGAAGATCAAGCACGGCGGCGGCGCGGCCGGCCACAACGGCATCCGTTCCATCGACGCCCACCTGGGGCCGGAGTGGCGGCGGGTGCGGATCGGCATCGGCCATCCCGGCCACAAGGACCGGGTGACCGGCCATGTGCTCGGCAACTTTGCCAGGGCCGAGATGGATCCGCTGGCCGATCTGCTGGGGGTGATGGCGGCCGAACTGCCGACCTTGCTGGCCGGCGACGAGGCCCGTTACCTGTCCGACATCGCGCTCCGGTTGCAGCCCTGACGCTCGCGCCCTAGAGAGCGCCCAAACTTCTTACCGGGAAACCCACAAATGCCCATCCGTGTCGGTATCGTCGGCCTGCCCAACGTTGGCAAATCCACGCTGTTCAACGCGCTCACCCAGACCGCGGCGGCGCAGGCGGCCAATTATCCGTTCTGCACGATCGAGCCGAACGTCGGCAATGTCGCCGTGCCCGACCCGCGTATCGACAGGCTGGCCGCCATCGCCAAGAGCCAGAAGATCATCGAGACGCAGCTGGGCTTCACCGATATCGCCGGACTGGTGAAGGGCGCGTCGAAGGGGGAGGGGCTGGGCAACCAGTTCCTCGCCAACATCCGTGAAACCGATGCCATCGCCCACGTGCTGCGCTGCTTCATCGATGATGACGTCACCCACGTCGCCGGCCGCGTGAACCCGGTGGAAGACGCCGAAACGGTCGAGACCGAGCTGATGCTGGCCGACCTGGAAAGCCTGGAAAAGCGCGTGCCGCAGCTGGCCAAGAAGGCGCAGCAAGGCGACAAGGAGGCCAAGGTGCAGGTGGCCGTGCTCACCCAGGCGCTGGAGTTGCTGAAGGCCGGCAAGCCCGCCCGCCTGACCGAGCCGAAGGACGAGGAAGAGGCCCGCGCGCTGAAGAACGCCCAGCTGCTGACCACCAAGCCCGTCCTTTACGTCTGCAACGTCGAGGAAGCCAGCGCCGCCACCGGCAACGCGCTGTCGGAGGCGGTGGCCAAGATGGCCGCCGGGATTGGCGCCAAGGCCGTGGTCGTTTCCGCCGCCATCGAGGCCGAGATCGCCACGATGGAGCCGGCCGACCGGCAGGAATATCTGGAAAGCCTGGGCCTGCACGAAACGGGGTTGGCCCGTGTCGTGCGCGCGGCTTACGAGCTGCTCGGCCTGATCACCTTCTTCACCGTCGGGCCCAAGGAAGCCCGCGCCTGGACCGTGAAGAAGGGTGCCAAGGCGCCGCAGGCCGCTGGCGAGATCCACGGTGACTTTGAAAAGAAGTTCATCCGTGCCGAAACCATCGCCTATGACGACTATGTCACGCTGGGCGGGGAAAGCGCCGCCAAGGACGCCGGCCGGCTGCGGGCGGAGGGCAAGGATTATGTCGTCCAGGATGGCGACGTGATGCATATCCTCCACGGCGCCTGAGCTGTGGGTAGGGTGGCGTCCGCCGAAACTCGCGGCTACACCATCCCCATGCTGACCCGCCGCACCCTGATCGCCTCTGCCCTGGCCGCGCCGGCCGCCGCGCAGGTGGAACGCAGTGTGGACTTGGGCTTTGCCGACAACGGTATGCGCCCCACCACGCGGGCTTTCCCGCAAAAGGGGGAGATGATCCTGCAGCGCTCGACGCCGCCGCTGCTGGAAACGCCGCTGTCGGTGTTTGACGCTGCTGATTTCACGCCGAACGACCGTTTCTTCGTCCGCTGGCACTATCCCTTCCCGCTGGCGGTCGATCCGGCCCGGCACCGCCTGCGGGTTGGCGGCCATGTGGCCAAACCGCTGAGTCTGAGCCTTGCCGATCTGGCCCGGCTGCCGCGCGTGGCCATTGCCGCCGTCAACCAGTGTGCCGGCAACGGCCGCGGCCTGTTCAACCCCCGCATTCCCGGCGCGCAGTGGGCCAATGGCGCCATGGGCAATGCGCTGTGGGAAGGCGTGCGGCTGAAGGACGTGCTGGCGCTGGCCGGCGTGAAGGGCGGCGCGGTGGCGGTGCGCTTTGGCGGGCTCGACACGCCGGGGGTGGAGGCATCGCCGGATTTCGAAAAGTCGCTGCCGATCGATCACGCCCTCACCGATGACGTGCTGGTGGCGTGGGGCATGAACGGCCAGCCGCTGCCGCTGCTCAACGGCTTTCCGCTGCGGCTGGTGGTGCCGGGCTGGTACAGCACCTACTGGATCAAGATGCTCGACAGCATCACCGTGCTCGACAAGGCGGACGAGGGGTTCTGGATGGCCAAGGCCTATCTGCAACCGGCCAATCCACTGGCCGATACGCAGCCCGGCGCGCCGGCCGGTTCGCGCGTGCCGGTGACGACGATGCGGCCCCGCGCCATCGTCACCAACATCGCCGATGGAGCGAAGCAGCCGCCCCGCGCTGTCACCCCGGTGCAAGGCGTGGCCTTTGGCGGCGATCATGGGGTGAAGATGGTGGAGCTTTCCGCCGACGGTGGCCGCAGCTGGGTGCCCGCGCAGCTGGGGCCGGATCATGGCCGCTACAGCTTCCGCCGGTTCCGGGGCGGGCTGGCGCTGCCGGCGGGCAAGCACATCATCATGGCGCGCACCACCAATACCGCCGGGGTGGCGCAGCCGCTCACCCAGAACTGGAACCCGTCCGGCTATAACCGCGCTGGGGTCGATCCTGTCCGCGTGGAGATCGCCTGATGCGTATCATTCTGGCTCTGGCCGCGCTTGCGCTGGTCGCCGCCGCACCGCCAACGAAGCGCCTTTCCGTCACGCTGCCTGAGGGTGAAGGCTTCCTTCCCGAACGCTATGGCGTGTCGTCCGAGGCCGTGAACGGCAACTGCCTGTCGTGCCATTCGGCCGCGATGATCACCGCCCAGCCGCGCCTGACGCGGGTGCAGTGGGGCGAAACCATCGCCAAGATGCGCAACGTCTATGGCGCGCCGATCGACCCGGCGGACGACAAGGCGATCCTCGATTGGCTGCTGGCTGATTGACCTTTCATCCTCCCGCCCGCTAGAGCGCGTCGCGTGAGCAAGCCCCTTTCTTTCCAGTCGATGATCCTTGCGCTCCAGAATTACTGGGGCAGCCACGGCTGCGTGATCCTGCAGCCGCATGATCTGGAGGTCGGCGCCGGCACCTTCCACCCGGCCACGACGCTGCGCAGCCTCGGCCCGCAGCACTGGAACGCCTGCTATGTGCAGCCCAGCCGCCGGCCGTCGGATGGCCGTTATGGGGAGAACCCCAACCGGCTGCAGCATTATTACCAGTTCCAGGTGATCCTGAAGCCCAGCCCGCCCGATCTGATCGGGCTGTATCTCGGCAGCCTCGACGCCATCGGCATCGACCGGGCGAAGCATGACGTGCGCTTCGTGGAGGATGACTGGGAAAGCCCGACACTGGGCGCCTGGGGCCTGGGCTGGGAAGTGTGGTGCGACGGCATGGAAGTGAGCCAGTTCACCTATTTCCAGCAGGTGGCGGGCCACGACTGCGCGCCGGTGGCGGGCGAGCTGACCTACGGGCTTGAGCGGCTGGCCATGTATATCCAGGGCGTCGAGAGCATCTATGATCTCGCCTACAACGATGCCGGCGTGACCTATGGCGACGTGTTCCTGAAGAACGAGCAGCAGTTCAGCGCCTATAATTTCGAAGCCGCCAATACCGAGAAATTGTTCCAGCATTTCCGCGACGTGTCGGACGAATGCCGGGCTCTGGTCGCCCGCAACCTGCCGCTGCCGGCCTATGACCAGGCCATCAAGGCCAGCCATCTGTTCAACCTGTTGAATGCCCGCGGCGTCATCTCGGTGGCGGAGCGCCAGGCCTATATCGGCCGGGTGCGTGATCTGGTGAAGGCAGTGGCCGATTGCTGGGTGGAGCAGGTGAAGTGATGTTCCTCCTCGAACTCCAGTCGGAAGAAATCCCGGCCCGCATGCAGGCGGCGGCTGCCGAGCAGCTGCGGACCCGCTTTGTTGATGCGTTGAAGGCCGCCGGGCTGGCCCATGGCACGGTGACAGCCGATGCCACGCCGCGCCGGCTGTGGCTGATTGCTGACGATGTGGCCGCCGCCAGCGAAGGCAGCGCCGAGGAGGTGAAGGGCCCCGCCGCCACTGCACCAGCGCAGGCCATCGAAGGCTTCCTGAAAAAGACCGGCCTGACCCGTGATCAGCTGGAAGAGCGCGAGACGCCCAAGGGTGTCGTGCTGTTCGCCATGCTGCGCCGGGAAGGGCGTTCGGCTGGTGATATTCTGGCCGAGGTGATCCCGCAGATCATCCGCGATTTCGCCTGGCCCAAGTCGATGCGCTGGGGCGGGGCCAGCCAGTCGACCGCCGCCCCGCGCTGGGTGCGACCGCTCACTGGCATCGTTGCCCTGCTGGATGAGCAGATTGTCGCCTGTGAAGCGCATGGCCTGACCTCGGGCCGGGAAACGCGCGGCCACCGCGTCCATGCGCCGGGCGTGCTGACCATCACCAGCGCCGCGTCCTATCTTGACCAGCTGCGTGCTGCGAAGGTGCTGGCGTCGTCGGCGGAGCGCCGCCAGATCATCGCCGCCCGCGCCGCAGATCTTGCCGCGCAGGCCGGTTTGTCGCTGATCCCGGACGAAGGGCTTGTCGCCGAGAACGCGGGCCTGACCGAATGGCCGGTGCCGCTGCTGGGCCGGTTTGACCCCGATTTCCTCTCGGTCCCGCGCGAGGTGATCGTGCTCACCATGCGCACCAACCAGAAATATTTCGCGCTGGCCGACAGCACGGGCGCGCTCGCCCCCGCCTTCATCTGCGTCGCCAACCTTGACGCGACCGACGGCGGCGCCGCCATCACCCACGGCAACCAGCGCGTGCTCTCCGCCCGCCTGTCCGACGCCCGCTTCTTCTGGGAGCAGGACCTGGCCACCGTCCGCAAGGGCGGGCTGGAAGCGTTCCTGCCCAAGCTCGAGACAATCGTGTTCCACGAGAAATTGGGCACGCTGGCCGACAAGGTGGAGCGCGTTGCGGCGCTGGCCCGCTGGCTGTGCGAAAGCGGTGCGGTTGCGGCTGATCCGGCGCAGGCCGAACAGGCGGCGCGACTGGCCAAGGCCGATCTCGTCTCCGCCACCGTGGGCGAATTCCCGGAAGTGCAGGGCCTGATCGGGCGTTATCTGGCTCTGGAGATTGGCATTGATCCCGCCATCGCCGATGCCATCCGCGACCATTACAAGCCGGCAGGGCAGGGCGATGACGTGCCGATCGCACCGGTGAGCGTGGCGGTGGCGCTGGCCGACAAGCTGGATACGCTGACGGGCTTCTTCCGTGAGAAGATGCCGCCAACCGGCTCGAAGGATCCCTTCGCGCTGCGCCGCCAGGCCTTGGGTGTGCTGTCGATCCTGCAAGCCGCCAACATCCGTCTGCCGCTGCGAACATTGTTCGGCACCGACGAGACGGCCGACCAGTTGATGGATTTCTTCGCCGACCGCCTGAAGGTGCAGCAGCGCGAGGCCGGCGTTCGTCACGACCTGATCGACGCCGTGTTTGCGCTGGGCGGCGAGGACGACCTCGTTCGCCTGCTTGCGCGCGTGACGGCGTTGCAAACGTTCGTGGAGACCGAAGACGGCACCAATTTGCTGGCCGGCTACAAGCGGGCCGCGAACATCCTCAAGGCGGCCGAAAAGGACGGCCCGCCCCCGGCCCCTCCCGCGAGCGGGAAAGGAGAAGGGGCGGAATCAGCGCTTGCGACGGCACTGGAGGCGGCGCTGCCGGCCGCGCAGGCGGCTGTGGCCGAAGAGCGTTTCACCGACGCGATGGCGGCGCTCGCCATCCTGCGCGGCCCGGTCGATGCGTTTTTCACCGATGTGATGGTCAACGATCCCGATCCGTCCATCCGGGCGCGGCGATTGGCCCTGCTGGCGCGGTTCCGCGATGCGGTGCACGGCGTGGCGGATTTCTCGAAGATCGAGGCTTGAGGATATTCTCTCCCTTGCGGGTCGGGGGCTGAAACGGGGAACTTGGGAGTGTGGGCGCAATGAAATCCGTTTTTCGTTTCGGTGGCGGCACGGCCGAAGGCGATGCCACGCAAAAGGAACTGCTGGGCGGCAAGGGCGCCAACCTCGCGGAGATGGCCGGCATCGGCCTTGCCGTGCCGCCGGGCCTGACGATCGCCACCCATGTCTGCGCTGCCTATTATGATGCCGGCGGCCGGTTGCCCGACGATGTGCAGGCCCAGGTGCTGGACGCGCTGAAATTCGTCGAAGGCGTGACCGGCAAGACCTTTGGCGATCCGTCCAACCCGCTGCTTGTCTCCGTCCGTTCCGGCGCGCGGGTGTCGATGCCGGGCATGATGGATACGGTGCTCAACCTCGGTCTCAACGATGTGACGGTCGAGGGGCTGGCGGCGGCTTCGGGCAATGCCCGCTTTGCCTGGGACAGCTATCGCCGCTTCATCCAGATGTATGGCGATGTCGTGCTGGAACTGGATCATTACCTGTTCGAGGATGCGCTGGAAATCGCCAAGGAAGACAAGGGCGTTTCCCAGGATACCGGCCTTGATGCCGATGATCTGAAGGCGCTGGTTGGCCGCTACATGGCCATCGTCGAGCAGAATTTGGGCCGGCCGTTCCCGCAGGACCCCTATGAGCAATTGTGGGGCGCCATCGGCGCGGTGTTCGGTTCGTGGCGATCGGATCGCGCCCGCACCTATCGCCGCCTCAACGACATTCCGGAAAGTTGGGGCACCGCTGTCAACGTGCAGGCGATGGTGTTTGGCAACCTGGGCGACACTTCGGCCACCGGCGTCGCCTTCACCCGCGACCCGTCGACGGGCGAGCGCGCCTGGTATGGCGAGTATCTGATCAACGCCCAGGGCGAGGACGTGGTGGCGGGCATCCGCACCCCGCAATATCTGACGCTGGCAGCGAGGCTGAAAGCCGGCGCCAAGGCCGCTTCGATGGAAGAGGCGATGCCGACGGTGTTTGCCGAGCTGGGCCGCACCTTTGACCTGCTGGAGCGCCACTATCGCGACATGCAGGACATCGAATTCACTGTTGAGGACAACCGCCTCTATATCCTGCAGACGCGCAGCGGGAAGCGCACGGCCCGTGCTGCGCTGAAGATCGCGGTGGAGATGGTGAGCGAGGGCCTGATCAGCGAAGCCGAAGCGGTCAAGCGCGTCGATGCCGCTGCAATGGACCAGCTGCTGCACCCGACGCTTGATCCCAAGGCCCCGCGCGACATCATCGCCCGCGGCCTGCCGGCCAGCCCCGGTGCCGCCAGCGGTGCCGTGGTGTTCGACAGCGATACCGCCGAACAGCGCGCTCGCGCCGGCGATGCCGTCATCCTTGTCCGCACCGAAACATCGCCGGAAGACATTCACGGCATGCACGCCGCGCGCGGCATCCTGACGGCGCGCGGCGGCATGACCAGCCACGCCGCCGTGGTGGCGCGCGGCATGGGCCGCCCCTGCGTGTCGGGTGCCGGCGGCATCAGCATCGACATGGCGGCACGCACGCTCAACACCGGTGGCCGCGTCGTGGCCGAAGGCGATCGCATCACCATCGATGGCGCCACTGGCGACGTCATGCTGGGCGACGTGCCGACGGTGGAGCCCGACCTGTCGGGCGATTTCGGCGTGCTGATGGAATGGGCTGACCGCCATCGCCGCCTGAAGGTGCGGACCAACGCCGAAACGCCGGCCGATTGCCGCGTCGCCCGCCAGTTCGGCGCCGAAGGCATCGGCCTGTGCCGGACGGAACATATGTTCTTTGAACCGTCGCGCATCACCGCCGTGCGTCGCATGATCCTGGCGGAGGACACCGCCGGTCGCGAAGCCGCGCTGGCCGAGCTGCTGCCCGAACAGCGCGCCGATTTTGCCGAGATCTTCCGCGTGATGGCCGGCCTGCCGGTCACCATCCGCCTGCTCGATCCGCCGCTCCATGAATTCCTGCCGCACGACGATACCGGCTTTGCCGAAGTCGCGGCCGCGACCGGTCTGGCCGAAACGTTGGTGCGTCGCCGTATCGGCGAATTGCACGAATTCAACCCCATGCTGGGCCATCGGGGTTGCCGCCTCGGTATCACCTACCCCGAAATCTATGCCATGCAGGCCCGCGCCATCTTCGAAGCCGCCGTGATGGTGGCGAAGGAGACTGGCGAGGCGGTGGTGCCGGAAGTTATGGTGCCGCTGGTCGCCACGCCGAAGGAGCTTGAGCTGACCAAGGCCGCCATCGATCGCGAGGCAGCCGCCGTATTCGCGGCCAGCGGCATCACGCTGGATTATCTCGTCGGCACCATGATCGAACTGCCGCGCGCCGCCCTGCGCGCCGGCGAGATTGCTGCCCACGCGCAATTCTTCAGCTTTGGCACCAACGATCTGACGCAGACGACGCTTGGCATCAGCCGCGACGATGCCGCGCGGTTCCTTGGGCCTTATGTCGAAAAGGGCATTTATCCCAAAGACCCGTTCGTTTCGATCGACGAGGACGGCGTGGGCGAACTCGTGTCAATCGCCGCCGATCGTGGCCGGACCGTCAAGCCCGATCTGAAGCTGGGCATCTGCGGCGAACATGGCGGCGATCCGGCCAGCATCCTGTTCTGCGAAGGACTGGGGCTGGATTACGTCTCCTGCTCCCCCTACCGTGTGCCGATTGCGCGGCTGGCGGCGGCTCAGGCGGCCTTGAAGAGGGCGTGAGTGTGATGTGGCGGCGGGTTTACCGCCGCCACATCCAGCAGCCGGTTGCCAGCCCGACCGCAAAGCCAACCAGCACCCAGGCCCAGATTTCGCCGAACAGCCAGATCATCGTTCGTCCCACACGGCGTTGGCGATGCCCGGATGGCGTGTCACCTGCGTCATCACTGCAGTTCGGGTTGCCGCATCAGCAGTGCCGGAAAGCCGCGCCACCCGCGCCACCAGACCCGATGGCTGACGAAAGCCCACGCTGCCATCAATCACGCCATGATCGCGCATCGCCGCCGCCGCCGCGCCGCCCAGTTCGGCGATCATGGCCTGGCCGCTGTGGATCGCCGCACCGCGCGCCACCACCACGGTGGCGGCGAGCCCGGTCAACAGTTTCAGGGCGGCGTGCATCGCGCAAAGCTGTAGGCCTGCCGCCATCATGCTGGCAAGTCGGCCCAAATCGCTCTATTCCTGTCTGTGATGCCCCACATCCCCGAACGTGATCCCTATTTCCGTCGCCGCAGCCTGCCCCATGGGGCGGAGCGCCTGTTCGTGCCGATGCCCGATGGCTGGCCGGTTCGCGTTGTGCACTGGACCCGGCAGGATCCGGCGCGTCCGCACGTGCTGGTGGCCACTGGCCGTGCCGACTTTGCCGAGAAATATGCCGAAACCCTGCACGATCTGGTGGATGGCGGGTGGGGCGTCACCACCTTCGACTGGCGCGGCCAGGGCCTGTCGCGCCGACTGGGCAAGACGCCGATGCACGGGGCCAGCCCGGGCTTTGATGTCTGGCTGGATGATCTGGCCAATGTGGTGGAATGGGCCACCCAGCGTGCCGAAGGTCCGCTGGTTGCACTGGCGCACTCGATGGGCGCTCATCTGGTGCTGCGTCACCTTGCCGGCGGGCGCGGCGGCATTACCCGCGCCGCCGTGCTCGCACCGATGACGGGCCTGGCCGCATCTCCGCTGGGACCGGGCGTGGCGCGCTGGTTGGCGGCACGCATGGTCAAGGCCGGGCGCGGTGGTGATTATGTGCTGGGCGGCGGGCCGTACGAACCCGGCGCGGCCGGCAGTGCCCGCCAGCGGTTGCTCACCAGCGATCCCGAACGCTACCTCGATGAAGGCTGGTGGATCGGGCAGTATCCGGCGCTGGCGCTGGGTGCCGTTACCTGGGGCTGGCTCAACGACGCCTTTGCCAGCATATCGGCGCTGAACGCGCCGGGTGTGGTGGAGGCGATCACTGTCCCGGTGCTGGCGCTGATCCCGGAAAAGGACGGGCTGGTGGACAGCAATGCCACCCGGCGGCTGATCGGCCGCATCGCCGGTGCCGATCTGGAAGTTTATCCCAATGCCGGCCACGAGTTGCTGCGCGAAGCGGACCCCATCCGTGCCGCTGCCGTGGCGCGCGTCCTGTCATTCCTGAGCTGAATGTCCATGAGCACTGATTTTGATATCGCCATCATTGGCGCCGGCATTGGCGGCGCCAGCACCGCCTGGGCGCTGCTGGAAGCGGCGCCCCACCTGCGTATCGCCCTGATCGAGATGGAGGACCGCCCCGGCTATCACACCACCGGGCGTTCGGCGGCGGTGTGGATCGAAAGCTATGGCGGGCCGGGCATCGTGCCGCTGTCAAAGGCCAGCCGCGAATTTTTCGGCGCGCCCCCCGAAGGCTTTGGCCCATTGCTTGATCACCGCCCTGATTTGTTCATCGAAGGGCCGGAGGATGCCGGCGCGCTCGACCGGCTGGCAGCGGAACTGGATGTCGGCGGCGTCGACTATTACTGGCTTGATGCCGGGCAGATGGCGGATTTGCCGACCGGGCCGATGCTGCGACCGGATTGGCGCAAGCGTGGCCTTGTTGAACCGGATTGCCACGATATCGAGGTGGCCGGCCTGCACCAGGGCTTCCTGCGCGGCAGCAACGGCGCGAAGCCGACCCTGATCTGCAATGCCGAGGTGACGGCGCTGGATCGCAGCAATGGCGTGTGGCGCATCGCGACGAAGGCGGGCGATGTCACCGCACCGATCATCGTCAATGCCGCCGGGGCGTGGGCCGATGGGCTGGCGACGATGGCTGGCGCGCAATCGCGCGGGCTGACTCCGCTGCGGCGCACGATGGCGGTGCTGGGCATCGATCCGCCACCGCCGGCCGACATGATGGTGGTGATGGATGCCGCTGGCCATTTCTATTTCAAGCCCGACGGCAGCCGGCTGTGGCTGTCGCCACACGATGAAATTCCCGACGTGCCGCACGATGTTCGGCCTGACGAGATGGACCTTGCGGTTGTGATCGACCGCTTCGAACAGGCGACGACAGTGCGCGTGAAGCGTCTGGAATCGAGTTGGGCCGGGCTGCGGACGTTCGCTCGCGACCGATTGCCCTTGTTCGGATTTGATGGTGCAGTCGATGGCCTGTTCTGGTGTGCGGGGCAGGGCGGCTTTGGCATCCAGACGGCGCCTGCCGCCGGCCGGCTGTGCGCGGCCATGCTGCTGGGCAACACGCCGGCACTGGACCCCGCGCCATATGCGGCGACGCGCGCGCTGTGATCAGCCGGTCTTGCGCTGATAGCGCGCGAGGAAGGCCGCGGCGAAATCAGCAAGGCGATGTTCGGCGATCGCGGCGCGCAGGGCTGCCATCAGCTGCTGGTAGAATTCGATGTTGTGCTGGGTGATCAGCATGGCCCCCAGCATCTCGCCGGCCTTGATCAGGTGGTGGAAATAGGCCCGGCTGACGGCTGCATCGCCGTGGCACACCGGGCAGCGGCAATCCGCATCCAGCGGACGCAGATCCTCGGCATGGACGGCATTCCTGAGGTTGAGCGGCCCATCGTGGGTGAAGGCCTGGCCGTTGCGACCCGACCGCGTGGGCAGCACGCAATCGAACATGTCTACCCCGCGCACCACCGCGCCCACGATATCGTCGGGCTTGCCGACGCCCATCAGGTAGCGCGGCGCATCCTCGGGCAGCTGGCCGGTGGCATAATCCAGCACGCCGAACATGGCGGGCTGGCCTTCGCCCACCGCCAGCCCGCCGATGGCATAACCGTCGAAACCGATGGCGCGCAGGGCGGTGGCGCTTTCGGCGCGCAACCGTTCATCAAGCCCGCCCTGCTGGATGCCGAACAGCGCCGCGCCGGCGGCATGATCGCTGCCGGCATCGAACGCCGCCCGGCTGCGCGCCGCCCAGCGCATCGAACGCTCCATCGCGGCCTGCACCGCTTCGCGCGGGGCGGGCAGGGCGACCAGTTCATCGAACGCCATCACGATGTCGCTGCCCAGCAGGCGCTGGATTTCCATGGACCGTTCCGGGCTCATCAGGTGCCGGCTGCCGTCGAGGTGACTGGCAAAAGTGACGCCGTCTTCCGTCCGCTTCGTCAGCGCCGACAGGCTCATCACCTGATAACCGCCGCTGTCGGTCAGGATCGGGCGGTTCCAGCCCATGAAGCCGTGCAGGCCGCCCAGCCGGTGGATGCGCTCCGCCGTCGGGCGCAGCATCAGGTGATAGGTATTGCCCAGGATGATGTCGGCGCCCGCGGCCCGCACTTCGGCGGGGCGCATCGCCTTCACCGTTGCGGCGGTGCCCACTGGCATGAAGGCCGGCGTGCGGATCTGGCCGCGCCGCATGGTGATGGTGCCGGTGCGCGCCTTGCCGTCGCGGGCGTGAATGTCGAAGGCGAAACGAGTCATTGGCCGCGCATAGCGTCTGTGGCAGATTTTGGCCAACATGCTTGGTGCCCTGCTTTTCCTCGCGGCCGCGACCGCTGATCCCGCGGCGGCAAAAACCTGCCTGGTCGTCGGCCGACAGCTCGATTACGCGGTGGCGGATGAAAACACGCTGCTGATCCGCGCGGGCGGCAAACGCTGGCGTTCGGCACTGCCCGGCGGCTGCCCCGGGCTGGCGCCCAACATGATCCTGGTGCGCCGCGAGGCGAGCCCGCGCGTGTGCGCCAACGATCTGTTCGAAGTGAAGGACAATTTCACGCCGCAGGTGTTCAGCCTGTGCCGTTTCGGGCCGTTCGTGCCGCTGGGGGGAGAGACGAGATGAAAAAAGCCATGGTGATCGGTGCCGGCCTTGGGCTGGCCAAATCGCGCCGCGCTGGGAGCCGATCGAGGTGATGGTGCTGGCGTTGCAGAAGGCGTTCTGACGTTGGAGCTGAACCCGAAAAAGACGCGCATCGATCAGTTGCTGGTGGAGCGTGGGCTGGCCGAATCCCGCACCCGCGCGCAGGCGCTGGTGATGGCCGGGCTGGTGTTTGCCGGCGACCGCAAGATCGCCAAGCCCGGTGACACGGTGCCCGCCGATGCCGCCATCGACGTGAAGGGGCGCGATCATCCGTGGGTGTCGCGCGGCGGCATCAAGCTGGATCACGGTCTCAGCCATTTCGGCTGGGACGTGGCGGGCGCTGTGGCCATCGATGTCGGATCGTCAACCGGCGGCTTCACCGACGTGATGCTGAGCCGCGCGGTGGTGCGGGTCTATGCCGTGGATTCGGGCACCAACCAGCTGGCGTGGAAACTGCGTCAGGATGACCGGGTGGTGGTGCTGGAACAATTGTCGGCACGGCTGCTGACGGCCGAGCATATTCCGGAGCCTGTCGATCTGATCGTATGTGACGCCAGCTTCATCAGCCTGGCCAAGGTGCTGCCCGTGCCGATGGGCTTTGCCAAACCGGGCGCCCGCCTGCTGGCGCTGATCAAGCCGCAGTTCGAGGCGGGCCGCGCCGAGATCGGCAAGGGCGGCGTGGTGCGCGACGAGGCCGTGCGGGAACGCGTCTGTGCCGAGGTGGCGGCGTGGCTGGAAGGGGAAGGCTGGGCGGTGCTGGGCCTGACCACCAGCCCGATCACCGGGCCGGAAGGGAATGTGGAATATCTGATCGGCGCGCAGCGGCGGGCGTGACGGCAAGGGCCTACCGCCGCTTGCCCCGTGTTGGCGCGTGGAAATCCGGCGGTTTCCCCGCCACCCATGCCAGGAATTCCGCCACGCCGTCATCCGCCAGCAGGGGGGCGCGATCGGCCCCGATGCGGGCCAGTTGCGTGTTGGAAAAACGATTGTGAAGCATACGGTGGCAGATCGGGTGCAGCGCCTCAACGGCGCGGCCGCCCTTGGCCTTTGGCACCGGGTGGTGCCATTCCACCCGCGTGCCAAGCGGCCGCCGGCACAGCCAGCAGCGTGCTGCGTCATTGTCCGCCACCCGGACATGGTAGCGTTTTGCCCGCCAACCCGCTACATCGGATGGCGATGGCCGAAACCTTCATCGACGACGCGCCGCAACCCTGGTTTGCCACCGGCAGCTTTGCGCGGGCGGCCATTGTCGCGGTGCCGGCAATCCTGCTGCTGGGCGGCCTTGTCGCGCGGGTCGCCGGCTCCACCGAAGACAATGCCTGGTACCAGTCGCTCACCCTGCCGGCCTTCCAGCCGCCGGGGCCGCTGTTCGGTATCGCCTGGTCGATCCTCTACACGCTGATCGCGCTGGCGCTGGCGGTGGTGTGGGGCACCAGGGGCGTGGGGGGCAAGCGGCTGGCCATTGCGCTGTTCGTGGTCGGCTTTGTCGTCAACCTCACCTGGTCGCCGGTGTTCTTCCGCCTTCACATGATCTCTGCGGCACTTGGCATCATCGGCGTGATGCTGGTGTTGGCGCTTGCCACGACATGGGCCTTCTGGCGCATCAACCGGCTGGCCGGCTGGCTGATGCTGCCTTATTGTGGCTGGCTGGTGTTTGCCGGCACGCTGAACGTCACGATCATGCTGCTCAACCCGACAGCCGATGCCATGCAGATGGGAATCTGACCAATGCAGAACGACAACAAACTCTTTGAAGACCTGTCCAAGGTCGCCACCGCCGCCATGGGTACGCTGGCCGGTGCCAGCCGCGAATTCACCGGCGTGGCGCGCGAACGCATGAAGGATTTCGTTGGCGCCAGCGAGATCAGCCGTGACGAATTCGACGCCGTGAAGACGATGGCCGTCACTGCCCGCGCCGAGGTGGAAGCGCTGAAGGCTGAGCTTGCCGCGCTGAAGGCCAGCATCGCTGCCGGCAAGAGCGCCGCCTGATATCCACAACTATCGCTTCGGCCTGCCCTTGCCGAATCGGCAAGGGTTGGACAGCCTGTGGCCTCCTCGGTATGAAAGGCGGGCAATGAGCTTTTCCGAAACCGACCTTGGTCCGGGCGAACCCGCCCCGATCGATCTTCTCGAACAATTGTTCGATGCCAACGGCTGGGCGTCGGAACGCGTGGGTGACGAGGAGATCATCACCACCGTCAAGGGGGGCTGGTGCACCTATCAGCTGCGCGCCCTGTGGCGGATTGATGATCGTGTGCTGCAGATCATCGCGCAGGCCGATCTGACGGTGCCCGATGATCGCCGTGCCGCCGTCTACGAAGCCATCGGGCTGATCAACGAACAATTGTGGATGGGCCATTTCGAACTGTGGTCGGCCGATGGCATGATCCTGTTCCGCCATGCCACGCTGCTCGCCGACGATGACGCCGAGGACGGGGGCGATCTGTCGCCGGCACAGGCCGAAATCCTCACCGATGCCGCTGTGGAGGAATTCGAGCGCTATTATCCGGTGTTCCAGCTGGTGCTGCTGGCCGGCCAGACCCCGGCCCAGGCTCTGGCCGCCGCTCTGATCGAAACCGCCGGGGAAGCGTGACCTGCCACCGGATTTGCGGGGACTGACATGACGGGCGATTCGCCGATCTGGTTGATCGGTTGCGGCAATATGGGTGGCGCACTGCTGCGGCGCTGGCTCGAGGAAGGGCTGGGGCCGGTGACGGTGATTGATCCCGCCGCCCGCGCCCTGCCGCCCGGCATCGAGGCGCTGCCGCGCCCGCCAGCAACGGGCAAGCCCGATATCGTGGTGCTGGCGGTCAAGCCGCAGGCCTGGCACCAGGCTGTGCTGCCGCTTGCCGGCCGGTTGGGGCCGCTGACACTGGTGATTTCGGTGATGGCCGGTGTGTCCACCGCCGATCTGGCCCGCCTGTTCCCCGGTGCCGGCATCGTGCGCGCCATGCCCAATACGCCCGCCGCCGTGGGGCAGGGGGCCACCGCGCTGTTCACCCCTGATGGCGATCTCGTGCAGGGCGCGGCGGAAGCCCTGTTCCAGCCGGTGGGCAAGACGATCTGGTTGTCGGATGAAGCCCAGTTCGATGCCGTGACCGCTGTCTCAGGCTCCGGCCCGGCCTATGTGTTCCACGTGATCGAGGCACTTGCGGCGGCGGGGGAGGCGGCCGGCCTTGACCCGGCGATGGCCATGCTGCTGGCGCGCCAGACCTTGATTGGTGCCGCAGCGCTCGCCGCGCAGGATGGCACCGCGCCGGCCGCCACGCTACGCGAACGCGTCACCTCGCCGGGCGGCACCACGGCAGCCGGGCTTTCCGTGCTGATGCCGGCATTGACGCCGCTGCTGACCGAGGTTGTCGCCGCCGCTGCCGCGCGTTCCCGCGAACTGGGCTGACACGCACGCCTGCCAGAGGTCAGCCCTGCAGCGCTTCCACCTGTGGGCGGGCGTCCGGCGGGACGAGGCCCATCAGCACGGCCCAGAAACCGGTCACCGCATGCTGGCCGGCCTCGCCATAGGCCCGCGCCATTGAACGCTCCAGCTCTGCGAACAGCCGCGCCTCCAGCGCCGCGCCGGCCGGCGTCAGGGAAAGCAGACGCTGGCGGCGATCGCTGGTGCCCACCGCCTGTTCCACCAGTTCGCGGCCGGTCAGATCGGTCAGCACGCGGCCCAATGACTGCTTGGTGATGCCCAGAAGGCCGATCAGTTCGCCCACCGACAGGCCGGGCCGTCGCGCGATGAAATAGAGCGCACGGTGGTGGGCGCGGCCCAGGCCCTGCGTGTCTAGGATCGCGTCGGCGCCGCGGATCATTGCGGTATAGCCGAAATAGAGCAGCTCGATGCCGCGGCGGATCTCGTCTTCCCGCAGGAACAGCGGCGATGCCGGCGCCAGTTTGATCGGCGCGGCAATGGCAGCGGAATTAAGGACAGTCATGTTGACTTATCTGCCACAAAGGCTATGCCAGCACAAGCCGGGCGCGCAATTCCAGGCAAGGCGATGATCCGAAAAGCGATCATTTGTTGCCGGAAAAGTGGCAGCGCACGCACATAATCTTACGGGGACGGCAATGACCGAGGCTACATTCGACGATCGCAATGGCTTCATCTGGATGGATGGCGAACTGAAGCCGTGGCGGGAGGCCAATGTCCACATCCTCACCCACGGTCTCCATTATGCCAGCTCGGTGTTCGAAGGCTCGCGGGCCTATGGCGGCGAGATCTATGCACTGTCGGCGCACTCGCAGCGGCTGATCGATTCGGCGAACCTCATGGGTTTTCCGCTGCCGTGGACGGTGGACGTGATCGACGAGGCCTGTCGCCAGACCCTGGCCGCCAACAATTTCACCAACGCTTATGTTCGTCCCGTCGCCTGGCGCGGCAGCGAGCAGATGGGCGTTTCGGCGCAGAAGACCAAGGCGCATCTTGCCGTGGCGGCCTGGGAATGGGGGGCCTATTTCGGCCCGGAAGCGCTGAAGAAGGGCCTGCGTCTGAACATCGCGCCGTGGCGCCGCCCGGCGCCCTACACCGCTCCGGTGCGGGCCAAGGCTGCGGGCCTCTACATGATCTGCACCCTGTCAAAGCACGCCGCCGAGAACGCCGGTTACAATGACGCGATGATGCTGGATTGGCGCGGGCAGGTGGCGGAAGCGACCGGTGCCAACATCTTCTTCTTCCACAATGGCGAACTGCACACGCCGACGCCCGATTGCTTCCTTGACGGCATCACCCGTCGCACCATCATCGCGCTCGCCCAGCGGCGCGGCATCAAGGTCGTCGAACGCGCCATCTGGCCGGAAGAACTGGCAAATTTCCAGGAAGCCTTCCTGACCGGGTCGGCCGCCGAAGTGACGCCGCTGGCGGAAATCGGCCCGTGGAACTTCCAGGTTGGTGCGGCGACATTGCAGCTGGCGCAGGATTACCAGGATCTTGTCCACGGCCGCATCACCGGTGTCGTGCCGGTGCCGTCGACGCAAAAGGCCTGAAGCGCGGCCCGGCCTAGAGCTCAGCCAGAAACGCGTCCATCCGGTCGAAATGCCCGGCCCAATCGGGCGCGCAGAACCCCGCCAGCCGCGCCATCTGCGCGGCACGGGCGGAGCTGGCGGGCGCGGCATAGGCCATGATGGTGTCGGCCCACGCCTGCACGTCATCGGGCGGCAACAGGTCGGGCACGCCTTGGCCGATCTCGCCGAACACCGTCAGGTTGCTGGCAATCACCGGCACCCCGGCGTCCAGCGCCTCGACCAGCGGCAGGCCATAGCCCTCCGCGTAACTGGGGAAGAGCAGGGCGGTCGCCCCGGCAAGCCGCCGCGCGATGGTTGCATCGTCCAGTGGCCCGGTTTCCTCCAACTTGCCGCCTAACCCACCGGCATCCAGACGGGCAAACACGTCGTCATTGGCCCAGCCGCGCCGGCCGATGATCACGAGTTTCGGCGCGGCCTGGCCATGTGTCGCCACCAGCCGATCCCACACGTCGAGCAGCAGGGCGTGGTTCTTGCGGCCCTCGATGGTGCCCAGGATCACAAACTCTGCCGGCGTCACCGGCACGCGTGCGCCCGTCGGCATCGCCAGATGCGGTGTCCCCGGCCAAATGGCGACAGACCGCGGCACGCCCATGCCGATGCTGGCGGCATAATCGGCCAGGATATCCAGCGTGTCGCGGCTGTTGCCGACCACGGCGTGTGCAATGGTGAGAAGCGTCTTCACCCGCACGGCATGACGATCGGCCTCGCCAGCACGGCAGTATTGCGGGTGCGTGATGGGGATGATGTCGTGCAGCATCAGCACCGGGCGGATATCAGCCGCGCGCACCCATTCGGCAAGATGCGGCAGGTTGAGGCCGGTGTGACCGGCATTCAGCCACAATCGCCCACGGCCGGGCTGCGCCCGCGCGAGGCACATGGCGTTCCGCACAACCCAGCCGGCAAGACGCCGCCGAAACGTGGCCCGGTCTCCCTCGTCAGCAAGGATCGCAAACAACGCCTGCGAGGCGCCCATCGGCAGGATGTGCCAGCCGCGCTTGTGAAAGATCGCGGCCTGCGCCTGCGGGCCATAATGATCGTGCCAGGCCAGGCAGATGCGATCGATCCCCGTTGGCCGCGTGCCAGCCCACCGCCGCCAGATCATGCGCGACACGTCGATCAGATAAGGGGCGTCATTGTCACGCACAGCGAGCCCTGTGGCCCATCCCGGTGCTGGAGGCAACAGGTGTCGACAAAGCGATAACGCACCGCGCCGGATCGGTCTTGACCAGCCGGTTTTTGCTGGCGCTGGGCCAAGGGCGCGGGCATATGGGCGCCATGACCCTGATCCGAAACTGGACCGACAAGGCGTCCCGCAATCCATGGTTTCTTGCCGGCGTGGTTATGCCGGTGCTGGCCAGCGCCTTGTATTTCTTCCTCATTGCTTCCGAGTTATTTGTTTCTGAATCGCGTTTCGTGATCAAGGCGCCCAACCAGCGCGGCGGCCAGATTTCCACCTTTGCCAACCTGATCCAGACGACGGGTCTGTCCGCCGGGCAGGAGCAGGCCGATCAGGTGATCGACTATGTGCGGTCGCGTTCGGCGCTGACGACGCTTGCCGGCGATGTGCCGGTGAAGCGCGTCTTTGGCGGTCCGGGGGTTGATGTCCTGTCGAAGTTCCCGCTGCCGTGGCAGCAGGACGCCTTTGAGGATCTGTACAAATATTATCAGGGAAAGGTGCAGATCGATCGCGACACCGATACCGGCCTGATCGTTCTGCGTACGCTGGCGTTCACCCCGCGCGATGCCCGTGTCCTCAATGAGCGCCTGCTCCAGCAGAGCGAGGCGCTGGTCAACGAACTCAACGAGCGCGCCCGCAGCCGCGCCATTGCCGAGGCCGAAAGCCGCGTCGTGGAGGCGGAGCAGCGCGTTGCCCGCGCCCGCCGCGCGCTGGCGGTGTATCGCAACAAGGCGCAGATCGTCGATCCGCTGAAGCAGGCGACAGGCGTTGTCGAAATTGCCAACCGCCTGATCACCGAGCGTGCCGCGCTGGAGGCGCAACTCACCACGCTGCAGCGCCTGACCCCCGATCACCCGGCGATCCCGGCCCTGCGCCAGCGCATCACGTCGATCACCCAGGCCATCAACGAACAGACTGCGCGCGTGGTCGGCAGCCCTGATGCGATCAGTGGCAAGTTGCCGACGTACGAGGCGCGCGCCATCGAGCAGGAGTTCGCCGAACAATTGCTGATGGTCACCCGCACGTCACTGGAACAGGCGCGCGCCGATGCCCTGAAGCAGCAATTCTATCTGGAGCGCGTTGTCGATCCGAACGAGCCCGATCTGGCCGAATATCCGCACGCCTTCCGTAACGTGCTCACCATCCTCGGCTTTTCGCTTTGCCTCTATTTCATCATCTGGATGTTCGTCGTCGGTATCCTCGAGCACGCGCCGGAGGATTGATCCGTGCCATCGCTGCGCAAGGGCTGGACCATTCAGACGCGCGTGATCGGCGCCCTGATGCTTCGTGAGCTGACGACGCGATTTGGCCGCGAGAACATCGGCTTCCTGTGGATCATGGTCGAACCGCTGCTGTTCGCCCTTCTGGTCGGCTTCCTGTGGCGCGCGCTGAAGGGGCCGGAGGAGTATGGCGTCAACATCGTCGCTTTCGTGGTGTCGGGGTATATTCCGCTGGTCCTGTTTCGCAGCTGTGTGCAGCGCGGCGTGAATATCTTCACTGCCAACGGCAGCCTGCTGTACCACCGGCAGGTCAAGATCCTCGATCTCGTGCTGGTGCGATTTCTGATCGAGCTGATCGGCCACATGATGGCCTATCTGTTCGTCGGGCTTTCCCTGTTTGCGTTCGGGATGTTTCCGGCGCCCTATGATCTGTCCTACCTGCTGTTGGGCTGGTTCTATTATGCCTTCTTCACGCTGTCGGTGACGATGATCGTGGCCCCGCTCAGCGAGTTCAGCGAGGTGCTGGAAAAGATCATTCCGGTGATCACCTACATCACCATCCCGTTTTCGGGTGCGTTCTATCTTGTGGGCTCGCTTTATCCGGCTGCGGCCACCGTCGTGCTGTATGCGCCGCTGGTGCATGGCATGGAAATGATGCGGTACGGAATCTTCGGCCCGTCCATCAATCCGCAGTTCGATTATGTCTATCCGATTGCCTTTTCGCTGCCGCTGCTGGCAATCGGGTTGCTGCTGTGCCGGGTGGTGCGGCGACGGCTGGTGATCGAATGATCATCTGCGAAAATCTTCACAAGAGCTATCGCACCGGTCACGGCCGGCACGAGGTGCTGAAGGGCATCAATCTGCGGGTCGACCGGGGCGAGCGTGTCGCCGTGCTCGGCCAGAACGGTGCCGGCAAGTCCACGCTCATCAAGCAGATTGGCGGGGTGGAGTTGCCAGATCGCGGCCGGGTGATCCGCGGCATGTCCATCAGCTGGCCGCTCGGTTTCAACGGCGGTTTCCAGGGCAGTCTGACCGGCTATGACAATGCCAGGTTCATCGCCCGCATCTATGGTCTTGGATACAAGGACACCAAGACGTTCATCGAGGATTTCACCGAATTGGGCAGCGCCCTGGCCAATCCGGTCAAGACCTATTCCTCAGGTATGCGGTTTCGATTGGCATTCGCCTTGTCGCTGGCTATAGAATTCGATTGTTACCTGATCGATGAAGTGATCATCGTTGGGGATCAGAATTTTCAGCACAAGTGCGTGCATGAGCTGTTTGAAAAAAGATCTGATCGCGCGATGGTTGTTGCCAGCCACGACATGACCACCATCAGAGAGCTGTGCAATCGGGCTGTCATCATACGCGATGGCAAGGTGATTGAGTTTGATACCGTCGATGAGGCCATCGAAGTCTATTCGACGCCGCCCCATGAGTGATGTTCAATTTGCTTTGATGTAATATCGCCGTCTCCGGCACGGTCCCAATTACGGAGAGTTTCGTGGCATCGAGGAAAATGGTCGTGGCAAGTGGTGCGGCGGACGTGGCAGATCGCCAGTTCAAGGTTGCCGTCATCACGCGAACCAAGGATCGCCCCATCCTGCTGCGCCGTGCAGCGGCCAGTGTCGCTGGCCAGCGCTTCGCTGACCATGTCTGGGTCGTCGTCAACGATGGCGGCGAGCCGTCGGCCGTCGAGGCTGTCGTGCATGGCTCCGGTGTTCCGTCGGACCGATTGATCCTGATCCACAACGACACCAGCCTCGGCATGGAAGCGGCGTCGAACATCGGCATCCGCGCCTGCCAATCGGATTATGTCGTCATCCACGATGATGACGACAGCTGGGAACCGGATTTCCTCGAGAAGACGGTCGGCTTCCTCCAAGGGCAGGGCCGGCAGCTCTATGCCGGCGTTGTCACCCATTCCACCTATGTCTCGGAAGTGATCCGCGGCGACCAGATCGTCACGCTGGCCGAAAAACCCTATCAGACCAGGCTGGAACGGGTGGATCTCGACGCCGTCATCGAACGCAACCTGTTTCCACCGATCTCTTTCCTGTTCCGGCGCGCGATCTGGGACATGGTTGGCGGCTATGATGAAAGCCTGCCCGTGCTGGGCGATTGGCTGTTCAACATGGAATTCCTGTTGCGCGGCGATATCGGCGTCCTGCCCGAAGCGCTGGCCCGCTATCATCACCGCGACAGTGGCGCCGGCACCGCCGCTGCGGATCAGAACAGCGTTGTCGGCCAGGTGGCGCTGCACCGCCAATACACGTCGATCGTCCGCAATCGCTTCCTGCGTCGCAACCTCAACCAGTCGGCGGTGTCGCTGCGCCTCGCCATGCACGCATCGTGGGCAGATCCCGTCGCTGCGCCGGCAGCGGTCGCGCCCCGGACTGCCGCTGTCGCCCCGCCGTCGTTCCGCCAGCTGGCGCGTGCGGATGTCGATCTGCCCTGGACCATCGCAGCGGTGAACGCCGCGCTGGCGGATCGCCGCCTGAAGTTCATGAGCAAGTACCGCAAGGTTGAACCGCTGCCGCCCAACGCGACATGGAGCCTTGTCCTGCCCATGCTGCGCCGGCTTGATTGCACGGTGCCGCCGCCGCCCGACTTCGACGAGGACGCCTATCTGCGGACCTATCCGGACGTCGCCGCCGAAGTGACCGCGGGCCGGCTGCAATCGGGCTTCGTTCATTATCTGCTGCACGGCCGCCACGAAGGGCGCGAACGGGGCGGTGGCCATTCCTTCGGTGACGACCTGCCGCTGGCTGTCGATGCGCCGCCGCCGCCCAGCCGTGTCGATCCGGTGTTCGACAGCCTGCAGATGACCCGGCTCAGCCACACGGCGGCCGGCTTTGATCGCGTGCTGCACGTTGCCCACCACGAATGGCACGGCATCCGGCAGGCGACGGCCTATTCGCCCGGCCACAAGTTGCTGATCTCGGCTCACGAACCGCTCAGCGACGCGCACAAGCGCGCGATTGCCGATCAGATCGGCAAGATGGGCATCGATCGGGTCTGCTTCCAGGGCTATTCCGATAATGCCGATGCGCTGCTGCTTCACCTGCACGCCGTGCTGGGGCCGCAGGTGAAGTTTTACATGGTCAGCCATGTGACCACCGCCCAGTTCGATCACCAGTTTGAAATGACGGTGATCGCGCGGCTGCTGAACCGGCTGCGCTATGGCTTCCTCGATGGCATCGCGTCGGTGAAGCCCGGTTTCTGGCGCGCTGTCGATGGTCTCTGGCCCGGCACGATCATCAATTATGCGCCCAATATGCCGATGGCCAAGGGTCTGCGGAGCAGTGTCACCGAAGTCTATGCGCCGCTCGACGTGGGGTGGCGCAAGAACCTGTTCACCAATGTCATTGCCGGGTCGCTGGCGGCCAACGTGGATGTCGTGAAAACGGCCAACTTCCCGAACGGTTTGGAAAATATCCACGATCTCGGCAAGCTGCGCCTGGTTGGCTATCTGCGGGGCCGCGACCTGTTCGATGAAATGGCCCGCAGTTCGGTGACGTTGATCGCGACCCTGGCCGAATGCCAGCCCATGACCCAGCTGGAAAGCTTTGCCGTCGGCACCCCGGCACTGACTGGCCCGCTGGAGGTCGAGGAATTCGCCAACGATCCCCTTGTGCAGCTGTGCACGACCACCCGGCTCGACAATCCGGCCCTGCTGGCCAAGGATATCGAACGCGTCGTCGATGTCCTGAAGGCGGATCCGGACGGGATGCTGGCCATGATTGCCGAGCATCTGGATCGCCGGCACGCGATTGCCAATCGTTGCTACGCCGACTTCCTGGAGCTGTGATCCGTGACCGTCGGGGACCGTCCATCCGTCTGTTTCGTCACCAACGAACTGTATCCGCTGGGGCCGGGCGGGATCGGCCGCATGCTCTACAATTTTGCCAAGTATAATGCGGAACAGGGGCTTCCGGCAGATTTCCATTTCCTCGTGCCGAAACTGCTGCTGGATTCGCGGCCAGACGCGGCCGATCTCCTGGCCGAAGCCTTTGACGGCATCGCCACCATCCACGTGTGCCCTTCACTGGCGAGCGTGCCGACGCCCATCGGCAATCTCTTGGCGCGCTCGCTGGATCACCCGTGGACGAGCGAATGGCTGTTTGCCCAGTCCTACGGCTATTATCTCGGCCTCCTCGACGCTGAAAAGCGGGTCGGGGCGCCGTTCACCGTCATCGAATTTCCGGATTTCGGCGGCTGGGCGCAGGCGAGCATCGAGGCCAAGCGCGCCGGTCTTCACTTCACCGACACGCTGATCAGCGCACGCATCCATTCAACGCAGGGGATGCTGTATGGCGTTGAACGCTACGTCAACGATCCCGGCCATTGGGCCGGCATCATGTTCGATGCCGAACGCCACCTTCTGGCCCATGCCGATCTGATCGTTGGCCACGATCCCGAAGTCACGACGCGCACAGCCACGTTCTATGGCCTGTCCGAACGCTGGAACGGGCGCACCCGCCTGGAATTTCCGCCCGTTTATCTGAATGTTGGCGAGGGGCGTTATGCCCGTGCCGATACGGTGGTGCCCCCGCGCGTTGATCGCGAATGCCGCGATTTCCTGTTCGGCTCGCGCCTGCAGCCGGTGAAGCGCCCCGATCTGTTCATCCGCGCCGCCATCCTGTTCCTCGAACGCCATCCCGATCATGACGGGCGGTTCCGGCTCGTCTGCAACGGCTGGGATCGCGCCTATGTCGATGGGCTGAAAGCGCTGGTGCCCGATGCGATGCAGGAACAGATCCTGTTCCTCGAGAAGGCTACCCCGGCCGAGCGCCTGGCCTATATCGACAGCGCCATCGTCGTTGTCCCGTCCGATTATGAAAGCCTGTGCCTGTTCGCCTTTGAAGCGGCCCTGGCCGGTCGCAAGGTGATCCTGAACGCGGTGTGCCCGGCGTTCGGCAATGATTTCCGCTGGCACGATGGCCAGAATTGCCTGCTGTTCGATGGCTCTGTGGAATCGCTCACCGATGCCATGGAGCGGGCGATTGACTGGCAGCCGGCGCAGAATGTCGATGCCGTGCCCGATGCGCCCTACTGGCTGGGCGATCTGCCGGCGCCACTGGCGGCCAGCACGGCACCGGCCACCGCCACCACCATCTATTGCTATGGCGCGCAATCACCGCCGGAGTTCCGTCGCCATTATGATGCCATCTGCCGCCTGACCCGCGAACTGGATGCCGCGGCCGAGCCCTATCAGGTCGTCTTCCAGCTCCCGCGCGACGGGTTCGATCCGGCCGGGCCGGAATATGCCCTGATCCGGCAGCATGGCTGGCAACTGCAACATGGGTCCGGTGTGCGGGAATGTCCGCAAATGTTTGGCAAGCGCCTTGCGCGGCTTCCCACGCCCACGGTTTTGCTGTGTCCCTTCGGCTATGATCCGGTGCCGGGGTTCGCGACGACGGCGATCCGGGTCAAGCGCGCGCATCCGGCCCTGGCGCTGGTCAGCGGCCAGATCGAGGTTGTCGACAGCGGCAGCGGCCGCAGTGACTGCATCCGCGTCTATTCGGGCGAGGCCCCATCAACGGCGCTTCTGTCAGGGCGCATTGCCCCGCCGCTGTGCCTGCTGGATATCCGGGTTCTCGATCGCATCATGTTCGATCCGTGGGCCGGGCAAGCCTGGTTCGAGGTTTTTGCCCGCAGCTGCGCCCTGCGCGGTGAAGCGATGGTGATCGTGCCGGAACTGGCCGCCGCGCTGGACGGCCTGCTGCGGCACCGGGCCGAAACGAGCAAGCGCATTTCCGCCAGCCTGCTGGACCAGATGGGCATTGCATCGGGCTGGCAGGCACGCTTGCTGAGCATTGATCCGGTTCAGGTGCCATCAGATGCCGACAATCGTCCGGTCGTCTATGGCGAAGACCAGATGCGGCGCGTGGTTCGCATCAACCCGGCCGGCCGCACCCGATCGTGGGAGCCTGTGGGCTGGCAGGATTACGCCCAGGGCGTGCTGGTGCATCCGCTGAACGGAGAGACCACCATCGCCGAGCTTCCCGGCCCGTATCGCCGGGTCAGCAAGGTATCGGTGCAGGTGCGAAATCTGCGCCGCGACAATGCCGGCGCCGAAGTGGCGATCGCGCTTGCCCGCTCAAACGTCGAGGTGCATGATGTTCTGCACGCGCTGAAACAGGGCGGCGACGGCGACCAGATCGCGCTGTCACCGTGGAGCAGGCTGGAACCGGGCGGCCACTGCCATGTTGTGATCGCCTGCTATGGGATCAGCAAAGGCAATGACAAATTGCTGCTGATTTCCCGTCCCCTCTCAGGACAGACTGAAGACAATGCAGAAATCGTTTTTGGTGAGGTTGAATTTCACTTCAACAATCTGAGTATCGGTTAAATCGAAAGCGGGTTAAACCATTTTACGCTGACGATCATCGTTATGGTGACGTTGGTGCAAGCCAAGGTGGAATGTGAGATGGACAACGAAACGGCTTATAGCTCGCAATTCAATCGGCCCAGCCGGGTCATTGAGACACTCAATGCGGCCGAATACGCGGTCGGGGCTCCCTTTGCGCCGCTGCCGCGCTCTTTCCATCTCGTTGACCCGCGCCTTGCGGTGGCGCAGCCGCTCGCGTCGGACGACGAAGTTCGCAACACGGTTACAGCGCGGGCCAAATTTCGCTTCGGCGATTATGGTGATCCCTATGTCGCCGATGTCCTTCGCGCATTCCGGATGCTCAAGGGCAAGTCCTGCTATCTGGAGATCGGCATCTTCGATCGCGGCAATCTCGCCTATGTCGCGTCGCTGCTGGCCGATGATGCGGTGCTCATCGGGATTGATGTTCAAGATGATCCGGAGCGGGATGCGCTGCTCCGGGCGCAACTCAAGCCGGGCCAGACCTATCATGCCGTGATCGCTTCCAGCCGGTCTCCCGAGGCGGTGCACCAGGTTCGCCAGATCCTCGGTGACAAGCGCCTTGATGCTGTCTTCATTGACGGCGATCACACGGCCTATGGTGCTCTCGCCGACTATGCCCTTTACGAAGAATTTGTGGCTGATGACGGCGTGTTCTTTTTCCACGACAGCGTTTGGGAAGGCGACGATGTTCACAAGGGGGTCTGTGACGCTCTTGACGAGATCAGTCGCGTGGACCCCATTTACATGATCGATGGGTCCAACCCCGTTCGCCGCTTCTGCCGTCCGTTTTGGCGCGACAGTCTCTGGGGTGTTGTCGCCGTCATCTTCGCGTCGGACCAGAAATGGAGGGTGTCGCTTAACCGCTGATACAGGCGAACTTTGCCAGATGATCGGCGATGTACAACGTCTGGCAGGCTATTTGATTTTGAAGCAGGAACAGCGTTCCCGGTGTCATTGCCATTGATCCATCCCGTCATCTTGTGCGGCGGGGCCGGCACGCGGATGTGGCCGTCGTCGCGGCGCAGCCTGCCAAAGCAGTTCGTGCGCCTGCTGGGCGACGAAAGCCTGTTCCAGCGCGCCTGCCGGCTTGGCACCGGGGCCGAATTTGCGCCGCCGGTCGTCGTCACCGGCGACGATCTGCGCTTCATCGTCAGGGAGCAGCTTGAGGAGGCCGGCCAGGCAGCCGACGCCATCCTGATCGAGCCCGAGGCCCGCAATACGGCGCCTGCCGTCCTGCTTGCCGCCCTGCACCTGGCGGCGAGCGATCCGGATGCGGTGATGCTGGTGCTGCCATCAGACCAGCTGATCCGCGATCCGGAGGCCTTTCGCCAGGCGATCCGGGCGGCGGCCAGCACCGTGCGCGACGATACGCTGGTCACCTTCGGCATCGAGCCGACCGCGCCTGATACCGGCTTTGGCTATCTGGAACTGGCCGACGCCGATGCCAAGGCCGCCGATGCGCTGCAACCACTGCGGCGCTTTGTGGAAAAGCCCGATGCGCAGACAGCGTCGGCGATGCTCGCCACCGGGCGCTTCCTCTGGAACGCCGGCATCTTCCTGTTCTCGGTCTCCGCCATCCTGCGCGCCTTCCAGCGCCATGCCCCCGATATCCTGTCCGCCGTCGAGGCTGCCCACGCCAAGGCCGAGATGGACCTGGGCTTCACCCGGTTCAGCCGCAGTGACTGGGCGCGATCGCCGGGCATTTCGCTGGACTATGCGATTTTCGAGAAGGCCGCCGATATCGCCGTGATGCCGTGCCGCGCGGGCTGGGTCGATCTGGGCGACTGGGGCCGGGTGTGGGGCGAACTGCCTCGCGACGAGCAGGGCAATGTGCTGACCGGGCCGACCACCGCGATCAACTGTTCGGGCAGCCTGCTGCGATCAGAGGCCCCGGGCCTCCACGTTGTCGGCTTTGGCCTTGCCGACATGCTGGTGATTGCCACCGCCGATGCCGTGCTGGTCGCGCCGCGCGCCGCCAGCCCGGAGGTGGGCCAGGTCGTGGCCCGGCTGCGCGAAGATGGCATCGCCCAGGCCGTTTCCAGCACGCGCGAACTCAGGCCGTGGGGCTGGTATGAACAGATCGCCACCGGCGCCGGATTCCAGGTCAAGCGCATCCTGGTCAAGCCCGGCGCGGCGATGTCGCTGCAAAGCCATCAGCACCGTGCCGAACATTGGGTGGTTGTCGCCGGAACCGCCACCGTGCAGCTGGGTGAGGACGTGCGGACGCTGATGCCGAATGAATCGGCCTATATTCCCGTCGGCGTGCGGCACCGCATCTCCAACCGCGGCACCGATCCGGTGATCCTGATCGAGGTGCAGACCGGGGCCTATCTGGGTGAGGATGACATCACCCGATATCAGGATGATTATGCCCGCCACGCCGTCCAGAGCTGAGGCGACGGGCCGCAACCGGCTGGCCAATCTGGGGCTTGCCGTTGCCACCCATCTTGACGCCCTTCGTGCCAGTCCGCGTGCTTATCTGGTGGCCTGCACATGGTGGCTGCTGAAAAAGCGCGTGCGGGCGCGGGGGCAGTTTGCGCTGCTGCTGGGCCAGTCGCCGCGCGCCTACAGCTATTGGATGGCGCGTCAGGAGCGGCAGCAGGCGCTGTCTCCGTCGTCTGGCACCGCGCCGCCGATCATCGCGCTGGTGGCGACAAGCGGCGATGCCGGGGCGCTGGAGATCACGCTGCAATCGCTGGCCGCCGAAGGGGTGCGTGCCTTTGTGATCGGCGATGACGTGCCAGCAGGCATGGCCGATGTGGCTGCCGCCATCGCCGCACAGGATGGGCCGTGGCTGCTGCCGATGATGGCGGGAGATCGCCTCGCCACGGGGGCCGCCGATGCCTATCGCGCTGCCATCGCTGCCGAAGATGCTGCCTTGGTCTATGGCGATGATGATCTGGTTGACGGCAAGGGCCTTCGTGTCCAGCCGCATTTCAAGCCCGACTGGAACAGCGAGCTGTTTCGCCACCACGATTATCTCACCGGAGCTGCCATCCTCCGCGCCGACAGCGCCGATCTGGAAGCCGCTGCCCGGCAGACGGATTGGGCGGGCAGCCTGATCGCGCAGGCGGCGGGGCAGGGGCCGGTGCGCCATGTTCGGCGTGTGCTCCACCACCGCGCCAGCCGGCGGCTGGCGGCGTTGCCGGTGACGCCGGCGCAGGTCGCGGCCAACCTGCCGCCGGTTTCGATCATCGTGCCCACCCGCAACCGGCTCGATCTGCTGCGAACCTGCGTGGAAGGCGTCTTTGCCACGCGCTATCCCGATATCGATCTGATCATCGTCGACAACGACAGCGATGATCCGGAAACCCTGGCCTGGCTGGCGGCACTGCCGCCCGAACGCGCCCGCGTGCTGCGCCATCCCGGCCCGTTCAACTATTCGACGATCAACAATCGCGCCGTCGCGCAGGCGCGCGGTGACCTGATCTGCCTGCTGAACAACGATATCGAGGTGATCGATCCCGATTGGCTGGCGATCATGGCCACGCAGGCCCTGCGGCCCGACGTGGGCGCGGTGGGGGCAAGGCTGCTCTATCCCGATGGCCGCATCCAGCACGCTGGCGTGGTGATCGGGGTGGGCAATGCCGCCGGCCACGCCCATCGCTTTGTCCGCCCGGACGAGGATGGCTATTTCCGGCGCCACAACCTGCCGCAGTTCGTGATGGCGGTGACGGCAGCCAGCCTGGTGGTGGCGCGGGATCGCTTTCTGGCGGTGGGCGGACTGGACGAGACCAATTTCGCCGTCGCCTTCAACGATGTCGATCTGTGCCTGCGTCTCAACCAGCGCGGCTGGCAATCGCTGTATGAACCGCGCGCGACGATGATCCACCATGAATCGGTGTCGCGCGGTCATGATCGCGACCCGGTGGGGGCGGCGCGGCTGGCCGGTGAAATCGCCGCGCTGCAGCGCCTGTGGAAGACGGATGAGATTGTCGATCCCTTCCACCATCCCCAGCTCAGCCGGGCGGCAGAACGCTTTGCGGTGGCGATCTGATGGGAGTGGCCGCCCGTCTCGCCCTGCCGCAGGTGACGCTGTGCGCCGCCAGTTCGGTGAACGTGGCCGCCACGCTGCGGGCGCTGGAAGCCAGCATGGCCGACATCGATTTTGCCGCGTGCCTGTTCTTTACCGATACGCCGGTGGTGCCCGATCATCCGGGCATCACCGTCATCACCATCCCGCCAATGACGTCGGCCGCCGATTATTCGCGGTTCCTGCTGCTTGGTCTCGTCGATCACGTCAGCACCAGCCATTGCCTGATCGTGCAATGGGATGGCCATGTCATCGATGCGGGACGCTGGCAGCCGGCTTTTCTCGATTGCGATTACATCGGTGCCAGCTGGCCGCAGTTTGGCGATGGCCATGATGTCGGCAATGGCGGTTTCTCGCTCCGCAGTCGTCGCCTGATGCAGCTGTGCCAGTCGGCGCAGTTCCCGCGCTTCCACCCCGAAGACGTCGCCATCGGGCGCTGGCATCGCGAATGGCTGGAAGGGCAGGGGATGCGCTTTGCACCACGCGCGCTGGCCGACGGTTTTTCCGCGGAACGCGCCGGCGATCCGGCGGCAAGTTTTGGCTATCACGGCGTCTGGCACATGCCGCGCGTGATCGGCATCGAAGCGTTCTGGCAGCTTTACCTTGGGCTGGACGACCGCGGCACGATCAGGCACGACCGGTTGACCCTGGTGCGTCAGCTTTACGACGGATCTGGCGGATCGCGCCGCGCGTTGCGCCTTCTGGTGGATAGCCTGCGCGATGATCGCGCTGCCCGTTCCATGCGTCCGGTGCGGTTGCACCCCGAACAAGGATCCTGATCGCGTGCAAAACCCGTTGCCCGGCATTCCCCTGATCGAATCCCCGCTGTTCGCGACGTGGCTGAACCAGGCCGATCTGACGGCGGATGAACGCCGTATCGCGACCGATCTCCACGAGAAGGGCTATGTCGTCCTGCGCTTTCCCGATCCCGATATCGATGACCGCATCGATCGCATCAAGGCGGCGCTCGGCCCGCGTTACGGCATCGATCTGGCCAATCCCGACAGCGACAAGACGATCGGCGAGCGCCGTATCCAGGATGCATGGGCCTTTGATGCCGATGTGAAGGCCATTGCCGGCAATGCGCAATTGCTGGCGCTGCTGGCGAAGCTGTGGGGACGCCCGGCCTTCCCGTTCCAGACGCTGAATTTCCCAGTGGGCACGCAACAGGACGCCCATTCGGATTCGGTGCATTTTTCCAGCCTGCCCGAACGCTTCATGTGCGGCGTGTGGTTGGCGATGGAAGATGTGGGCCCCGATGCCGGGCCGTTGTTCTATTATCCCGGATCGCACCGCTGGCCGGTGTTGGGCAATGCCCTGATTGGCCGGCGCGGCTTTGGCAGTGACCTGTCGTCGGCGCAGGATCCCTTTGCCGATGCGTGGGCGGCGATGTGCGAGGCGCAGGGCGCCAAGGTGGAGACGTTTCTGGCGCGCAAGGGCGATGCCTTGATCTGGTGCGCCAACCTGCTGCACGGCGGCAGCCCCCAGCACGATCCGCGCCTGACCCGCTGGTCGCAGGTAACCCATTATTATTTCGAGGACTGTGTGTATTACACGCCGGCCTTTTCCGACGAGGTTACCGGCGATCTGCTGTTGCGCGACATCCGCGCCGTCAATGATGGCAGGCCGCGGCTGAACCAGTATCTCGGCCAGCCACTGCGATCGAAGGGCGGTGGAGCGCCATCTGGCCGCCCATCGGCGCTTGGCCGGCTGTGGCGCGGTGTGCGGCGGGCGCTGGATTGATCCCCACAGATGGTTGCGCTGGCCTGCGGCCCGGCTATAAGGCCGGCGTTGGCGGGCATGTGGCTGAGGAAGCGATACGAATGAACTCGCCTGTTGTTTCAGTAACCATGCGTCGTGCAGGATCGGTGCTGGCCGTGGCCACCGCTGTGCTGCTGGCCGGCTGTGCCGCCATTCCGTCGAGCGGGCCCACCGGCGGCGAAATCCGTTCCCAGGTGAAGGCCGATACCAGCCATCTGGGCATTGCACTGGTCGAGGTGAAGACGGCTGGCGATCTGCCGGTGTTCGTCGAACCGGCGCCGGTGTTCGGCAAGACCTATGCGCCGCCGCCGCCGACCGAGCTGGTCGGGGTGGGCGACACGCTGGATATCGCCATCTATGAAACCGGCATCGCCCTGTTCGGCCGTTCCGCGCCAACGGCAGCTGCCGAAGCCGTGGCCAATGATTCGTCGGCCAAGGCGGAGCGCTTGCCGCAGGTGAGGGTGAGCGACGAGGGCACGATCAACATTCCCTATGTGGGTGAACTGGCCGTGGCCGGACGCACCACGACGCAAGTGGAACAGATGGTTCGCCAGGCGCTGCGCGGCAAATCGCAGAACCCGCAGGTGCTGGTGGCCATCCGCGACGGGCTGACCAATTCGGTGATCATCGGTGGTGACGTGGCGCGGCCTGGCCGGCTGGTGCTGCCGACCAACCGCGAATCCTTGTCGGACGTGATCGCCCTTGCCGGCGGCAATCGCGGCGAGATCAAGGACATGCTGGTCAGGGTGCAGCGCGCCGGCAGCACGGGCGAATTCCGCCTGAGCGACGTGATGGCCGGGCCGGAACAGGATATCCGCATCTTCCCGGCCGATCGCATCTCGGTCGTACGCGCACCGCGCAGTTTCTCGGTGATGGGCGCGGCTGGCAAGGCGGAGCAACTGGCCTTCCCGACGCCGAGGTTGTCCCTGGCCGAAGCCATCGCGCTCGCTGGCGGTTCCAATCCCAATGCCGGCGATCCGCGCGCTGTCTTCGTGTTCCGCATCAACCGTATGCCCGATGGCACGGAACGGCCGGTCGTGTATCATTTCAACATGATGCAGGCGAGTTCTTACCTGTTGTCGCAACGTTTCGCGATGACTGACAAGGACGTACTCTACATCGGCAATGCCGCGGCCAATCAGCCGACCAAGCTGGTGCAGATCGTCAGCCAGCTGTTCTTCCCGCTGATCGCGCTGCAGAATATCCTGAATTTCTGACGTCAGCCGCCGCGCAACAGCCGCTTGATCTGCCCGGACGCCCGTCGGACTGCGACGACGGCATTGGCCTTCGTATCGAGTGCCGGGGCAGCCTGGGCGAGCCGTCTGACCAGCACTTCGGCGGGGCAGGGCAGGCCGGTTTCGGGATCGAGATAGCGCGGATAGAGCAGCAAAGTTGCCGCCACCAATTCGTCGAGGCTGCGGCGGGCGGTTCGCCTTGCCGGAACCGGCCCGCGATCGCGGGTGAGGCCCCAGCCGGCGTAGAAGGGCACGCCGTGGGTGGTGACCGGCTTGCCGCGCAGCAGCGCCTCGAATCCGGCCAATGACGAGTTGACGTGCAGTTCGTCGGCCATGGCGATCAGGCCGGCCATCGGCGCCGTCGTTTCCACCCGGTCGGCCAGTGCCGCCATGTCTGCCGGCGCGATCAGGCCCTTGCGGTGGCCGGCGAGGACATCGGGGTGCGGCTTGTAGATGACATAGGCATCCGGCCCGGCCTCCGCGCGTGCGCGGCGCAGCAGTTCGAGGTTCGACGACAGCGCGCCGCCGCTGGTGACGGCGCGATCATCCTCGACCTGACCAGGCACCAGCACATGGCGGCGGTCACCGCCGGGGCGGGGCAGGGCCGTTGCGCAGCCGCGTTCATACTTCGACACGCCGCTGGCAACGATGGCCTGGCGCAGGGCGGCAGCGCGAGCGATCAGATCGGCGGGAAAATCGCCGCCCTGCAGCAGATGTTCAAGGCCACTTGGCCGCGTGGGATCGAAATGCACCCCGATGCCATCGACGATGATCGACAGCGGTGGCACGCAATCGGCGCCCAGCCCGGCTGAGCGGATGAACCCGTCCTCCACCTCCAGCACCTGCCGGCCCGCAATCGCCGCGACCTGTGCCGCAGACAGCCGCGACCGCCACACCGCCGGGCAGTCGCCAATTTCGGCCACACCGCGCCGGAACAGGGTTTCGCGGCCATTCCACAGCAGCGGTGCCACCGTCGGCCGTTTCCAGTGCGCAAAGCCCAAGGCCGATGTGATGCCACGATTGCTGTCGATCAGTGATCGCCAAAATCCACACAGGTCAACGGCTTGCAGTGGGTTGATGAGATTGCCGCTGAACGGGTCGCGCCACTGCCAGCTGGTCAGGAAGACCCTGACAACCTGCGCCCGGTCGGCTTCTGCTCCATCGATCAGTACGCGCCGGCCAGCAGCAACCGCCGGCAGTGCCCGCGGATCGCCGCGGGCAAACGTCGTTTCCGTCACCGCGTCGCCGGTCCAGTAATCCCCGCCAACCCTATGCGCCGCCACCGCTGCCAGCAGCACGTCCGGATCGCCCACGCCATCGCCACCGGGCCACGCAAACACCGGGACGCGCGCGCCGGGAAAGGGCGGAATGGCCAGACCGGGCCGCATCAGCCCAACGCGGCAATCGCGATCAGCTGGCGCATCAGGCCGGGCAATTCGTCCAGCGGCACCATGTTGGGGCCATCGGAAAGCGCCTGCGCCGGATCGGGGTGGGTTTCCATGAACAGGCCATCCACACCCACCGCCACTGCCGCGCGCGCCAGCGGGGCCACGAACTGGCGCTGGCCCAGGCTGCGATCACCGCCGCCACCCGGCAGCTGCACGCTGTGGGTGGCGTCAAACACCACCGGGCAGCCCATCTCGCGCATGATCACCAGGCCCCGCATATCCACGACAAGGTTGTTGTAGCCAAAGCTGCTGCCCCGCTCGCACAGCAGGATGTTGCCGGCGTTGTCGCCCGCTGCTGCCCGCGCCTTGCCCAGCACGGCGGCCATGTCGGCCGGCGCCATGAACTGCGCCTTCTTGATGTTCACCGGCCGCCCGCTGGCTGCCGCCGCCGTGATCAGGTCGGTCTGCCGGGCCAGGAAGGCCGGCGTCTGCAGCATGTCCACCACTTCGGCCACCGCCGCCACCTGATCGGGCAGGTGGACATCGGTCAGCACCGGCAGGCCGGTTTCGCGGCGCACCTTTTCCAGCACGCGCAGGCCTGCTTCCAGGCCGTGCCCGCGAAACGCGCCACCCGATGTGCGGTTGGCCTTGTCGAAACTGGCCTTGAAGATGACCGGCAGGCCCAGCTCTTCGCCCATCGCGCGCAGGCGTTCGGCAATGGACAGGCACAGCGCCTCGCTTTCGATCACGCAGGGGCCGGCGATCAGGAACGGCGGCGCACCGGGGGCGCGGGTGAAACTGGGCAACATCACTGGCTCCGCGCGGCGTGCATCACCGCCAATTGTGCTTCGATCAGAGGCACATCGGTCGGGTTGTTGAGTTCGATCATGTCCCACGCCGGCGCCGGGCAGCCCGCCACGCCCACCGGCAGACCGGCATCCAGGAAGCGCAGCTGTTCCAGCCCTTCCTGCAACTCCAGCGGGGCAGGGCCGGCCGCCACATAGGCTGCCAGCGCGGTCGGTCGATAGGCATAAAGCCCGACATGGAGCAGCACGGGCTCCGCCGGCTGCGTGCCCGGCGCCACGTGCGGGATGATCGATTTGGAAAAATACAGCGCCCGGCCGTCACGCGCACACACGGCCGTGGTGCCGCCCACGCGCCCGGCCACCGCATCGGCCTGCAGATGCGCCAGCACCGATGGCGTGGCCGGCACCACCGCCGTTGCCATCGCCAGCCCGGCATCGGCCTGAAGGCGCGCCACGACGGCGGCCACCATGGCCGGCGGCGTCAACGGCGCATCGCCTTGCAGATTGACAACGATGTCGGGCGCATCCTCCAGACTGGCCAGTGCGGCGGCGCAGCGTTCGGTGCCGTTCAGGCAATCGGGCGGCGTCATCACCACGGCCATGCCCTGATCGGTGGCCAGATCGGCAATGCGCGCATCATCGGTGGCAATCACGCAGCGCGCGCCGCCGGGCAGCGCTGCCGCAGCTGCTGTGGCTGCCGCCCAGGTATAGGCGATGGCGGGCCGCCTGACGCCATCAGGGCCGGTCAGCGGTGCCAGCGGCTTGGCCGGAAAGCGGGTCGACGCCAGCCGCGCCGGGATGATGATCGTGATGCCGGGCACGTTATTGACCCCAGGGCGGGGAGGACGCGATGTCGTAGATCTGCACGGCGCCGACTGGCCGGCGCGATCCGGGGTCGGGCACCACGAACAGCACGGTGATACGGTGGGCGCGCATCATTTCCAGCGCGTCGTCCACCATGGCGGATTGTTCGATCAGCTTGGGGGCCGGGGTCATCAGGCGTTCGGCGGTGCCAGCGGCGATATCATCGGCATGGCGCCGCAGATCACCATCGGTGATGATGCCGACCAGATCGCCGCTGGCATCGACAACGCCTGTCATCCCCAGCCGCTTTTCGGTCATGGTGATCAACACCTGGCGCATTGGCGTGTCGACGTTCACCAGCGGCAGCCGGTCACCGGAATGCATCACGTCGCCCACCAGCCCGGAACGCCGGCCAATGTCGCCGCCGGGGTGCAGGGCGCGGATATCGGCACCAGAAAGCCCGCGCGACCGCATCGCGGCCACGGCCAGCGCATCGCCCAGCGCCAGCATCATCGTCGATGACGTGGTGGGTGCCATGCTGGCGGTGCAGGCTTCGGGCAGTTGCGGCAACAACAGGCCGATATCGGATCGCCGCATCAACAGGGAATCGCGGTTGCGCGACACGCCGATCAATTGCACGCCAATCCGCCTGGCGTGGGCATAGAGCGGCTGCAGTTCCGCCGTGTCGCCGCTGTTGGAAAACACCAGCAGCACGTCGCCCGGCATCACCATCCCGGCATCGCCGTGGGCGGCTTCGGCGGCATGAACGAAATGCGCCGGTGTGCCGGTTGCGGCCAGTGTGGCGGCAACCTTGCGCGCGATGTGGCCGGATTTGCCCATGCCCGACACCACGACCCGCTGCTTGCAGGCCAGCATCAAGTCGACCGCTGCGGCAAAGCTGCCGTTGATCATCGCGCCCAGCTCGGCCAGCGCCTGTGCTTCCAGCGCGATCACCTCGCGGCCGATATCCTGATGGAGTTCGCTCTGCGTCCTCAACATTCCGTGTCCCGATGGAGCGACCCTGCTGACGGCGAGTTAATCCCGGAACGGCAAATGGTCAATTCTTGTCGCCGTCCTTGACAGTCTGGCCTTGCCGGCAAACAGCCTTGGCCATGACCCTGCGCCACCGTTTCATCCTGTTCGACCTTGATGGCACGCTGATCGACAGCGTGCGAGTCACCTGCGCCATCATCGATGCCATGCTGGCCGATCGCGGCGCCGCCCATCGCGCCGATCCCGCCATCGCGAAGGCGATGGACGCGGTAGGCGGCGAGGCCATGATTGCCGCCGTGATGGGCGCGCACTGCCGCGATCCCGCGACCGAGATCGCCGAATTTCGCCGCCGCCATGCCATGGCCGCCATTCCGGCCGATCTGGCGTTTCCGGCTGTTCCCTCGGCACTGGCGGCGCTGGATGGCGCCGGGGTGGCCATGGCCATTTGTTCCAACAAGCCCCAGCCCTTGTGCGACAAGATCCTGGGTGATCTGGGCCTGACCCGTCATTTCCGGGCCATTGTGGGGGCGCGGCCCGGCCTGCCGCGCAAGCCTGCGCCCGATGGCGCCAACGAGGCATTGGCGGCGCTGGGCGCGGTGGCGGCGGATGCGATCTTTGTCGGCGACAGTGCGGTTGACGTGGCGACGGCACAGGCTGCCGGGCTGGACGTGGCGCTGGTCAGTTGGGGATATGGGCTGGCAGACGCGCGGCGGGCTGATCCGGCTGCCCCGGTTCTGGATGATCTGATGGCATTGCTCGGCTGACGCCGCGCCTGGCTGATCAGGCGGCTGCCCGGGGCTTCAGGCTGGTGATGCGGGTGCGGAACAGGCGATCCCACATCATGCCGGTGATGGCGTAATTGCCATCCTGCCCTGCATGGTGGTGGCGCATGTGGTGGGTTTTGACGGCGCGCGCCAGCCGGCCCTTCATCGGCCATTGGTGGCAGGCGTAATGCGCCAGGTCATAGACCACGTAACCGGCCATGAATCCAAGGAAGACCCAGCTGCCGGCGCTGCCCAGAACGGCCAGCATCGCTGCCCATATCGCGCCGCCCACCGGCAGGCTGACGATCGGCGGCATCAGGTTGCGCAGCGGATCGTTGGGCACGCTGTGATGATTGCCGTGCAGCACGAACACGAACTGTTCCATGCGCGCGGAATTGGCGACCCAGTGGAACACGAACCGGTGCAGGCCATATTCGGTGAGCGTCCACACCAGAACGCCAGCTAGCGCCAGCCCGATGGCTGCGGCGGGTGTCGCAGCGCCACCGCCACGCCAGGCCGCCCAGCCGATGGCAGGCAGCACCACCAGCCACAGCGCAATGAACGCACGGGCCGATATCACCGTCAGCTTTTCCAGCCAGCGGTTCTCAAACAAGGTGAGTCGGGTCGTCGGGGCGGCCATTGCCCGTGCTCTCAGCCCATCGCGCGGCAGCCTGTCAAGGTTGAAGTGCCGTAAAAACCGTGATGCTGCGCCGAATTGACGAACAATTGTGGCGGTTGGAAGCGTTGACGAACAGGAAGTGAAACCGAATTGTCACAGTGGTTGCCAAATTCCTGACACTTGCCAAAAACAGGGACCACTGCTTGGGAAGGCGCCATGACATCCAGCCCATCTGCTGCCGCGTCCCAGCGCATCCTGATCACCGGTGCGTCCGGCGCGATCGGCGGCGCGCTGGCATTGCGCCGCGCCTCGGCGGGGGCGCGGCTGCTGCTGTGGGGCCGCGATGCGGCTCGGCTGGAGGCCATTGCCGCGCGCTGCCGCGCGCTGGGTGCCGAGGTGGCGATCCGTCAGTGTGACCTCGCCGACCATGGCGCTGCCCTTGCCGCCCTGGCCGAAGATGATCTGATGCCCATCGATCAGGCCCTGCTCGTCGCCGGTCAGGGAGACAGCGCCCCGGCCGGGGCCTTCGTTGAAAGCGCCGAGCAGGTAGCCCGCCTGGCCCAGGTGAATTTCGCGTCCCCTGCGGCGCTGGCAGCAGACCTTGCGCGCCGGATGGCAGAGCGGGGGCGGGGACGCCTGTTGATCGTGGGATCGGCGGCTGCCTTTCACGCGCTGCCGTTTGCTGCGGCCTATGCGGGCAGCAAGGCCGGTCTGGCGCGTTTTGCCGAGGCGCTGCGGCTGGCGGTGGCGCCGCGGGGCGTGACGGTCACGCTGGTCTCACCGGGCTTCGTCGACTGGGTGGGCGGTGGCCGGCCCATCCCGCGCTTGCTTCTGTTGTCGCAGGATCAGGCAGCCGATCGCATCATGGCCGCCTTCGATGCCGGCATCGGCCATGCCATCATTCCCCGCCGCTTTGCCGCCCTCAGATGGATCGACCGCCTGTTGCCCGGCGCGGTGCGGGCGCGGCTGCTGCGATCGATGGCGCCGCGCTGATCGCCTCCAGCAATGCGTGATGCAATTGCGCCGGCGTCAGCTGCTGCCGCTGGCCATTGCCGGGGATGGTTGCACCGCAGCCATCGAACCGCACCACCACGAACGGCGTGTGGCGATCGCCGCCCGGCAGGCAGGCGCCGGGGATCGACGGGCGATGATCGCCGTAAAACACCAGGATGGCAGGACGCTTCAACGCCGCGACATCGGCCATCAGCCGTGTCAGCATGGCATCACCCTTGGCGACGAGGCCAAGATAGGCGCTTGACTGTTTGCCGTGGGCGCCGGCCTTGTCGGCGGGCCAGGGGCCGTGATTTTCAATGGTGACGGCATGGATCAGGCAAGGCGCAGCGGCGGTGCGCGCACGATCCATCACCACGTCGGCAATCGCATCATCCGATACGTAACGATGCTCGCCCTTGGCTGGCATCTGAAAGGCTTCGGGGCCGATCATCTCGGCAAATCCCGCCGCCGGCATGATCGCGTCGCGGCTGTAGAAGCGCAGATCATGCGGGTGGACGAACAGATTGCGCCAGCCCTCGCGCCGCAGCCGGGCAGGCAGGGCGTGGCTGGCTTCGCCCATCGCCGTCAGGAACGGATCAAAGCGGCGAAAGCCCAGAGCCTCCTCTTCGCGGCCGAAGATCACGCCATATTCGGTGCGGTTGGTGTAGGCGCCAAAGCCCGACACCATCAGGTCGCCATGCACCCAAGCCTGCGCCCGCGCGGCGGCAAGGCCGGGCAGGGCCAACGCCGGATCGTCGAACAGCTCGGCCGGATCGGCAAAGGATTCGCACTGCACCACGATAACAAGCTCGGCCGTGGCGGGGGCCGGCAGGCCTGCGGTGCAGAGGGCCGGGTCAGCGGTTGCCACCCAGCGCTGGCGGTAGAGCAGCAGGCTGGCGAGCAGGCCGTGACGGGCAAGATCGGTTCGGCAGTCCGGAACCTGCGCCAGGTTGCGCCACGGCGGCAGCATGAGGGTGAGGCGGATCAGCAGCACCGCACCGACAGTCACTGCTGCGCCGAACAGGTGCAGAGCGGGGGCGGCGACGAACTGCCAGGCCAGAAGGCCGGCAAGGCCGGCGGCGCCGACCGCCAGCATCGCCACCTGCCACGGCAGCAGCGCCGACAGATAGAATTGCGGGTGTCGAAAGACGGCGACCAGCAGGTTGAGATCGGAAAAGACCAGCGGCTCGCCGAGAACGGCATTCTTGGCGTTCGAAACCAGCGCCAAAGCCGACACAATGGCCAGCACGAACAGCGAAGCGACCAACGGGCTGCCACTGATGGTCAGCACAACTCCGCTCGCGGCCAGCACGATGAGCAGGTGCAGCCACAGACCGACCGCGCTCCGCGCCTGGCGCTGGCGCACCAGGGCATCGGCAATGAAGGTGATGCCCAATATCGCCGCAGCCGAGAACAGGTCGGCCAAAAACACGCCGGAAATCAAAGAGATGGTAATTACTCCCTTGGCCATCTCCCGCTGCGTCCTACCCCAATTCGGAACACAGCCAAGATATGATGCCGCCGATGCATAGCCGCGACGGGCCGGCATGTCATTACAGAGCTGTTAAGTTTGCCGTGACTATCGTGTGCGCGATAGATTATCACATTGAAAAGCCAGCAAAATACCAAGGACAGGTTAACAACAGTCGACAAGTGGGCAGCCAATCGCCTATTGGCACCGCGAACAGCATGCGCCGGAGCCGCCGTTGATGCCCGACATGACGAACACGCCGGTAGCCTGCCGTAACATACTGTTATTACAGGGTTTGATGGGGCCTCTGTTTCGTCGCCTCGGCCAGGGGCTGAGGAAGGCCGGGCACAATGTCCATAAGATCAATTTCAATGGCGGCGATCGCGCCTTCTGGCGTCTGCCCGGTGGAATCGATTATCGCGGAAGCAAGGCCGAATGGCCCGACTTCCTGCGCGGTGTCATCGCGCGCCACGGCATCACCGATGTCATGCTGTTTGGGGACTGCCGTGATCACCATCTGGCCGCCACAGCAGTGTGTCGCGACCTCAAGATCAATGTCTATGTCTTTGAAGAAGGCTATCTTCGTCCTGACTGGGTGACCATGGAGCAGGGCGGCGTCAACGGCCATTCGCAACTGCCCCGTGATCCGGAATGGTATCGCCAGACGGCAGCCACCCTGCCGCCGGTCCCGCCCCACAGCAAAGTACCATTCTCGTTCCGTCGCCGAGCGATGGAGGGCCTCGTGTACAACGCAGCCGATGTGCTGACCCGTTGGTACTACCCGCACTGGAATAATCATCGTCCCTGGCACCCTCTGGTCGAAGGCATGGGCTGGGTACGCAAGCTGTGGCGCAAGTCCGAACGGGAAGCCGCCGGTGCGTCGCTTGTTGCGAGGCTGGAACTATCGCAGGCCCCCTATTTCCTGTTTCCGCTGCAACTCGATTCCGACGCGCAAATCCGCATGCACTCCCCCTTCGTGGGTATTGCCGACGCCCTGAAACGCGTGCTTGGCTCATTTGCGGCGCATGCGCCGCCCGATGTCCGCCTGGTCGTCAAGGAGCATCCGCTGGATAATGGCGTCCGCGATTGGGAACAGGAAACCCATGATATCGCGGAAAAATTTGGAGTTGCCGATCGGGTCGACTATATCGCTGGCGGCAATATCGAGACGCTGGGTGCGCGCGCTCGCGGCATGGTGACCATCAACAGCACCAGCGGCACGTTCGGTCTTGCCATGGGTGTGCCCGTCGTCGTGCTCGGCCATGCCGTCTACGACATGCCCGATATCACGTGCCAGGATGGGCTTGATAGCTTCTGGACCAGGCCCGTGCCACCCGACCCAAGCACATTCGCGGCCTTTCGCCGGGTCTTGATCGACAAATGTTTGATTCCGGGAGGATTTTTCTCGAATGAGGCGCTGGACAAGGTCGTTCAGCATGCGGTTGCGCGGTTTGAAGGCCATCCACTGACGCCGGAATGATCACGCGGGATCCTGATAGAGCAGCGTCACGCTGATCCGCCGGTTGCGCGGATCAGTGGGGTTCGACGCGATGTAAGGATCAGTGTCAGCGACGCCCTCGATCCGCCGAAACCGATCCTCCGGGATCCCGGCACCCATCAACAGCCGTCGGGTGGAATCGGCGCGGGCGGTCGAGAGGCTCCAGTTGGTGCCGCCCTTGCTTTTGAAGCCCAGCGCATCGGTATGGCCACGGACGGTCAGCTTGTTGGGCATATCCTTGATGGCGCTCGCCACGATCCGCACGAGATTTCCAGCTGCAGAGGTCGGTGCCGCTGTTCCAAGCGAAAACATCGAAAAATCAGCGCGTTCCACCATGTCGATCCGCAGTCCGTCTCGCGTTTTGACAAAGCGAACCTGGCCTTGCAGACCTTTTAGGGTCGGGTCTGCCTCCAGTCGCGCCTTGATACGTTCGGCCACCTTGTCGAGTTCGGCGTCATCCTGTCCCTTGGCGTCAGCATTGCCTGTCGTCGTTTTCTTGCCGCTGTTGCCGCTCGCCTGACCCTGTTGGCCTGATGCAGATTGACTGCCTTGGCCGTTGCCTGGCCGCTTCACCTCCGTATCGTTGCCGGCGCGGGTCACCGGTCGCTTGCCGGTGGTTTCAGGGCGGATGGCACTGCCGTCAGGAGAGGTGATCGATCTGCCCCCGAACAGGCCATTTGATCCGCCACTGTTCTGCATCTGGATGACAGTCGGCGTGAAGTAATCGGCGATGCCTTTTCGCTGATCTTCGGTCGTTGCACCCAAGATCCACAGAAGCATGAAGAACGCCATCATCGCCGTGACAAAATCGGCATAGGCAATTTTCCACGCGCCGCCGTGATGCGCGTGGCCGTGGCCTTTTACCTTCTTGATGATGATTTCAGGTTCAATGTGACCTTCAGGTTTCACAATGTCGGCCTCATTTTGCCGTCCTCATGCCGTCAAAGATTTCGCTGAAGCTGGGTTGGTGGGTGGGACTGATGGCCGTGCGTGCTGATTCAATCACCATCGGCTGTGGCTGGCCTTTGAGCGTGGCGATGATCACCCGGCGCACGACCAGATAGATTTCGCCGTCCTCGTCGATCACGGCTTTCAATCGAGCTGACAAAGGCCCGACAATTCCGTAGCTTAGCAAGACCCCGAGAAATGTGCCGACCAGCGCTGAGCCGACCATGGCGCCCAGCACCGCCGGCGGCTTGTCGATGCTGCCCATCGTCTTGATGACGCCAAGAACCGCAGCCACGATGCCCAGGGCGGGCAAGGCATCGGACATGGTTTGCAGGCGTTCCACCGGCTTCAGGGCGGCATGGTGGTGCGTTTCGATATGCGTATCAATGACATCCTCGACGGCATGTGGCGAAAGCGTGCCCGTGGAAACGACCAGCAGGCGGATGGAGTCGGTCACGAGGCTGATGAAAAAGTGATCCGCTGCGAACTGGGGATATTCGGCAAAGATGCTGGATGATTTCGGGTCTTCGATATGGGGTTCGACGGAGGTCGGGCCTTCGGTGCGGAACAGCCGCATCAGCCGCGCGGTGAGGAAAATGGCGGCGCCATAATCGGCCTTCTTGTACTTTGGGCCTTTGACTACTTTGCCAAGACCGCTTCCCATCTCCTTGATTCCCTTGATATCGGTTGCCACCAGAGTGGCGCCGGCAGCAGCGCCGCCGATGATCAGGAATTCGTGCGGCAGGGCGTGCAGCACGGGGCCAAGGCTGCCGCCGGTGATGGCGAAACCGCCGAACACCATGACGATGAGCACGACAAGGCCGATGATGGACAGCATGACAGGCAGCCGGCTCCGAAAGGGACAAGGGGTCCCCCGGGATTACGGCGCGGCCGGGGCGGGATTAACTAGCGGATATCGTCCCACAAGCTGAGGCGGGAGACGCGGGCAAAGCTGGCCTGCGCGGCTTCGAGTACCACCGACAGCCGGTCAAGCCGCGCGATTGCCTCTGCCATATCAGTGTCTTGCAGTTTTGACAGATCGGAGTTCAGCGCCAGTTCCGCCGTGTCGAGCCGGCCTGTTTCAGCATCCAGTCGGGCCGTGCGGGCCCCCAGAATGGCCTGGGCGCTGGCCAGCCGATCGATATGGCCGTCCATCGCGGCAATGGCTTCATCGATGGCGGGGTCGAAGAAATCGGCGCGCTGTTCCTCAAGCGTGTCGGCGAGATGGGCAAGACTGTCGAACAGATTGCGGGCACGCGCTGCCGGCGGCGTGGCAGCTGGTGGCACTGGCGTGGCTGTTGCTGCCGGCGGCGGGGCGGTGGTGCCAAAAACGTCGGGTCCGTTGACCCCAGCGGCGATGCGACGGCCGATCACGGCGATTTCGGGGGGATGGCCCAGCCCGGCCCATGCCGCCAGCCCTTCGGCATCGCTGGCATAGGTGGGGGCGGGGCTGACGCCGGCAAACAGTGCCTGGCCATCGGCATCGCGCGCTTCGGCCAATCCGCGCGCGGCGGCGAGCAGTTCGCGCACCTCCAGCGCCAGCACCTTGCGGTCACCGGCGTTCAGAGTGCCATTGCGGCCAGCCAGCGCCAGTTCCTTGGCGCGGGCGGCAAGATCGGCGATGGCGGCAATGGCGACCTCGCTGGCCGAAAGGCGTGCAGTCGCGGCATCGATGGCACGGCGCTGCACATCGGCACCGCGATCGGCCCGGCGCAAGGTGGCGGCGCGGGCGAAGGCGACCGGATCATCGCCGGGACGGGCCATTTTCTTGCCGGTGCTGATCTGTTCCTGCACATCGGCCAATTGTTCGGAAATCGACTGCATCCGGCGCACCGCGGCATCATGGCCGACCCGGGCAGAGAGCGGCGGGATCATCGTGCCAGGCCCAGGATCTGATCGAACAGGTCACGCGCCACGCCGATCACCTGGGCGTTGGCGCGATAGGCGGCCTGCAGCCGCGTCAGCTCGGCCGCTTCCCGTTCCAGATCAACCGCCGAAACGGCGTCGTTGGCGCGGGCGGCGTCTTCCTTCAGGCTTGCGGCGGCTGCTTCCAGCCGCTCGGTATCGGCGACGCTGGCACCGATACTGGCCAGATCGGCGTCCAGCACCGCCTCGATCGTGCCGTTGGGGCCGGGCTGGGCGCGCAGGCGGCCAAGATCGAGGATGTGGCGATTGTCCTGCGAACTGGGCGGGGTGGGCGCAATGCGGAACTGGTCGCCTGGCGCCGCATCGGCGGGTATGCGGAACCGGATGCCCGGCCCTTCGATCAGGCTGCCATCGGCGGGCACGGTGGCCAGCAGGGTCGTGCCGGTGGGATCGCGGATTTCGGCCAGCCCGCCGGCCATCACGTCGATGCGCCAAGGCGGCGGCGTGGTGTCCCCGCCGGGCAGCGCCAGTGCGGTCGCATCATCGAACACATCGGGCAGGCCGCGCGCGCTGTTCGTCGGCAGGCCATTGACCTGCCAGCGCCCGGCCGCCGCCACCTCTGCCGGTGTCAGCGGTCGCAACGACAGGCCTTGTGCGCCGGTCAGCGGCGATATCGTCCATTGATCGCCCGCTGCCCAGCCATCGCCGATCGCCACCGTCAGTCCGTCGAGGAGCAAGGGTGACGGCCCGGTGATGCTGGCACTGCCGTCACCGCGCGACAGGGTGAAGCCGCCGGCTTCCGCAATCAGGCGATAGCCCGATGGATCCAGCACCCCGCCGTCGGCCAGCGTCACGTCCACCGGCGCCTGGCCAGCATTGGCCTTGCCCACATCGGTGCGGGTTGCGACGGTCGCAAAGATCGCCTGGCCGGGCTGGCCGCCGCCATCGATGCCGCGCTGGTGCCAGTCGTTCACCAGCGTGGCGAACGCCCCGGCGCTGCCATCCAGCGCGCTGCGGGCGCGGGCGATCTGGCCGGCGGCTTCCAGCAGGCCGGCCAGCCGGCCGGAGGCAGGCAACCGGAACGGCACCGGGGCGTGATCGGGATCGATCAGCACGGTCTGGCCATCGGGCGCGACGCCGATGCGGCTGGCATTGCCCACCTGGGGCACCAGCATCACGGCTGCCGGGCCAAAGCCCAGCTTCACCTCCACCACGCCGCGCGGCCCTTCAGCAACGCTGATGCGCGCTTCATTGGCCAGATCGGCGAGCAGCCGGTCGCGATTGTCGAGCAGGCCGGCAGCCGCCACGTCGCCATCGTCGCCACGGCGCAGCTGGTCATTCACCTTGGCCAGCGCCGCCGCCAGATCGTTGATCCGCCGCGTGGAGCCGCGGGCCGCCGCATCGATATCGCCGGCCAACTGCTCCAGATCGCGGCCATGGCCGGCAAAGGCGGCCGCGGCATCATCGGCGGCATCCAGGAAGATGGCACGCGCCGCGCCTTGCGTGGGTGCAGCGGCGAGGCGGGTGGCGGCATCGAAGAAGGCGCCCACCCGGCCGACGACATCGGCGCTGGTGGCCAGCGATTCCAGCCGCTGCAGCCAGTCCAGCCGCGCGGCCAGCCGGGCCTGATCGCCGCTGGCCACGCGCGCCGCATTGGCCTTCAGCGGATCGACATCACGCACCAGCGCGGCGGCGCGCACGCCGGCCCCGGCCAGTGGCGCGCGTTCCAGCGGCCCGCCGCGCCCGGCCGGCTGCGTGGCCAGCACGATGCGGCGGCGGACATAGCCGGGGGTATCGGCATTGGCGACATTGTCGCCCGTGGCATTCAGCGCCTTCTGAAAGGCCAGCACGCCCGAACGGCCAAGGGCCAGCAAGTCCATCATTTGCCGGCCTCCCGCGCCAGCAGTTGCGCCAGGCCGATGGGGGCGGCGCGGGCAATCAGCCGGCCGCGTTCATCATCGATCATGTCGCGCAACTGGTCGTTGTTGCCCATCAGGTCATCACCCAGTCTTGCCGCGCGCGCGGTTTTCAGCAGGCGTGTGACCATCAGGGCTTCGAATTGCTGGCCAGCCTTTGCGGCGGCCTTTGCCTCGTCAGGGCGCGACGCCAGTGACAACGGGGGAGACGACAGCACGTCCATCAGATCACCACCAGTTCCGCCCGCAGCGCGCCGGCGGCCTTCAATGCTTCCAGGATGGCGACAAGATCGCCGGGGGCGGCGCCAAGCGCGTTCACGGCATCGACGATCTCGCCCAGTCGTGCGCCCGGCGCGAACAGGTTCATGCGCGTCTGCGCCTCGCCGGCCTCCACCGTTGATTGCTGCGTCACCACCGTCTGGCCGCGCCCGAACGGGCCGGGCTGGCTGGCCTGCTGGTTTTCGGTGACCCTGACGGTCAGATTGCCGTGGGCAACGGCGGCGGGAAGGATGCGGACTTCGCCTGAAATCACCACCGTGCCGGTGCGGGCGTTGACGATGACCTTGGCAGCGGGCGGGGCGAGGGTCACATCCAGCGCCTCCACCCGCGCCGCCAGTGCGATGCGGCTGGCGGCGGCATCGGGCGCGGTGATGGCGATGCGGATACCATCCTCCGCACGCGCCGCCTCGCCGCCGATGCTGCGGTTGATGGCGTCGGCCACGGCCCTGGCGGCCGAAAAATCCGGTTCGTTGAGATCGAGGAACAGCGGCCCGCTGCCAACGAATGGCGAGGCGACGGCGCGTTCGACGATGCCGCCGGCCGGCACGCGACCGGTAGCGGGGGTGCCGACGACGATGCGGCTGCCGTCGCGGCCTTCGGCACCGAAACCGCCGACTGCCAGCGAGCCTTGCGCCAGCGCATAAATCTCCCCGTCCGGCCCCTGCATGGCGGTGAGCAGCAAGGTGCCGCCGCGCAGCGACTTGGCCTGGCCCAGCGCCGCCACGGTGACGTCAAGCCGCTGGCCGGGCTTGGCAAAGGCCGGCAGTTCGGCGGTGACGATGACGGCGGCGGCGTTCCTGAGCTGCGGGTTGACGCCGGGCGGCAGCACGACGCCCAGCCGCGCGGTCGCCGATTTCAGCGACTGCACGGTGAATTCCAGATTCTGGTCGCCGGTGCCGGTGAGCCCGACGACGATGCCATAGCCGGTGAGCGCGTTGGCGCGGACGCCGGAAAAACGCGCAATGTCCTTCACCCGCTCCGCCTGGGCAGGGGCATTGAGGACGAGCAGGACAAGAAGGGCGAGCCAGCGGATCATAGCGGGAAGAACGTGCCGAACAGGCGGGCGAGCCAGCCCTGGCGGCTGTTGTCCGCGACCTGACCGGTGCCGCCAAAGCGGATGCGGGCATCGGCGATGCGGGTGGAGGGCACGATATTGTCGAACCCCAGATCATCGGGGCGGACAAGGCCGGTCAGTTGCAGATGCTCTTCACCACGGTTGAGCATCAGGCGTTTTTCGCCGGCAATCCGCAGCAGCCCGCCGGGCAGGACTTCGGCAACGCTGACAGTGATCTCGCCAAACAGCTCGTTGTTCTGCTCGGCTGATCCGCTGCCCTTGAAGCTTTGGCTGGCACCGCCCTGCGTGGCGCGATCGAGCGTGGCGGCGAGGGGCAGGGCCGGCGGGAAGCGCAGGGCGTTGTCACTGTCGCGGCCGCTTTCGGCGCTGGCGGATTTCGACGCGCGGGTGCGTTCGACCAGCCGCACGGTGATGAGATCGCCAACCTTTCGCGCCCGCCGATCGGTGACGAGGCCGGCAAAGCCCTGCGGGTTGAACAGGCTGCCGGTGGGGACCGCCTGCGGTGCGGGCGCGGCGGGCAGCGCGGGCGGGATCGGGCGCAGCTTCCTTGCGTGAGCGGGAGGGGTGAGGAGGAGGGCAAGCACAAGGACGTGCCAACGCCCACCCCCGGCCCCTCCCGCGCGCGGGAGGGGAAACATTTGAACCAAGCGCGATCTGCTCCCCTCCCGCAAGCGGGAGGGGTTGGGGGTGGGAACCTCCTCAGACATTCTGCACCACGTAGCGGCTCATCTCGTCCGCCGCGTTGATGACCTTGGCGTTGATCTCGTAGGCGCGCTGGGTTTCGATCATGTCGACCAGTTCCTGCACGGTCGACACGTTGGATCCTTCCAGCATCCCTTGCCGGATGTTGCCCATGCCGGCCTGGCCGGCGACGCCCAGCGTTGGCGGGCCGGAACCAGCGGTTTCGCGGTAGAGATTGTCGCCCAGCGGCATCAGGCCGGCGGGATTGAGGAAGCGGGTGAGCTGGAGCTGGCCGACCTCCACCGGGGCGGCCTGGCCGGGCACGGTGGCGGTGACGATGCCATCGGGCGAGATCACCACCTGTGACGCGCCATCGGGGATGGTGAGCGGCTGGGCCAACCGAAGCCCGGCGGCGGTGACGATCTCGCCGTTGGCCGACAGCTTGAAGCCGCCATCGCGGGTGTAGCCGATGGTGCCATCGGGCATCTGCACCGCGAAGAAGCCGCTGCCATCGATCGCCAGATCGAGCGCATTGTCGGTCTGGAGGAGCGTGCCCTGCTGGTGGATGCGTTCGGTGCCGACCACGCGCACGCCGGTGCCGGTGCCCAGCCCGCTGGCATATTGCGTGTCGGGACCGGAGGCGGCGCCGGGATTGCGATCATCCTGATACATCAGGGTGGCAAAGCTGGCGCGGTCCTTCTTGAACCCGGTGGTGGAGACGTTGGCGAGGTTGTTGGAGATGGTCTTCATGCGCTGATCGAGCGCATCAAGGCCGGACCGGGCGATCTGCAGGGCGGTAGTCATGGCGTGTCTCCGTGGCGTCAGGTGTCGAGGCGCATGAGGCGGGCGCCCTGTTCATCCATGTCCTGGGCAAGGCGGATCAGGCGGGCGTTGATCTCGAACCCGCGCTGTTCCTCGACCAGTTCGACCAGCGCCTGCGCGGCAGTGACGTTGGCGCTTTCCAGTGCGCCGGGTTCGACGCGGGCGGCCGGATCGGCGGGCAGGGGGTCTTGTGCCACGAACAGGCCATCGGCGGCCTTGTCGCGCCCGGTGAGCGCGGCGCCATTGACGAGTTTCAGCTGGCCGACGGGCGCCGGGCCATCGGGCAGTTGCGCGGTGATGCGGCCATCCGGCGCGATGGTGATCGCAGCGCCGGGGGGCACCGAGATGGGCGCATTGTTGCCGCCGAGCACGACCCGGCCATCGCCATTGACGAGGATGCCGGTGCTGGTGACCGACAGATCGGCGCGGCGGGTATAGGCCTCCTTCACCTCGCCGCCGATGACCGGGCCCTGCACGGCGAGCCAGGCATTGCCCGACAGCGCCACATCGAGCGGGCGGCCCGTCGCCTGCACCTTGCCCGGCGCGGCGGGCGTGCTGAGCGATGGCGCGCCGACGAGGGCGCGGGCTTCGAACGCACCATCGGCAAGCCGGCGGGCATCGAGATAGCGGCCTTCCTGCGCGACGATCTCGCGGCGGAAGCCCGGCACCTGCGCGTTCGCAAGGTTGTTGGCCGTCACCTGCGATTGCCGCTGGCGCGCCGACAGGCCGGTGAGGGCGGTGTAGATCAGGCGATCCACGGCGATCAGCTCCGCAGGTTGATGATGGTCTGCATCAGCTGGTTGTCGGTCTCGATCGCCTTTGCGCTGGCCTGGAAGTTGCGCTGGGCCGCGATCAGGTTGACCAGTTCGGTGGTGAGATCGACGTTGGAGCGTTCGAGATTGCCCGACAGGATGGAGCCGATGCCGTTGCGGCCTCCTTCGCCCATCAGCGGCTCGCCCGATTGCGGGGTGACGACCCAGCTGGCATCGCCCACCTGTTTCAGCCCCTGCGGGTTGGAGAAATTGGCCAGGGCGACCTTGCCCAGTACCTGCACCTCGCCGTTGGAGAAACTGGCGCGCAGCAGGCCATCGGGATCGACCGAAACGCTTTCGAGCTGGCCCGATGCGATGCCATCCTGTTCGATCAGCGCGACGCTGAACGGGCCGGCCTGCTGCACGGTGGCGCTGCCATGATCGATGGCCAGCGCCATCGCGCCGCCCCCGGTATCGGGGGTGAAGGCATCAAACACGAACGGCGCGGCCGGATTGGTGAGGTTGCCGTTCACATCGAACGCCATCGGAATGCCCGGCGTGCCGCCGACATTCAGTTCGGTGTTGCCGACGAAGGCGCGGGCGGTCCAGCGGTGAAACGGGTCGCCGGCGGTGGGGATGCTGTCCTTCACGTAATAGATCGTCGCGGCGAGCGGATTGCCCAGGCTGTCGAACAACGTGACCGACGTGCTGGCGTTGAAGGTGGACGGATCGTTGCGATCGAACTGATAGGGATTGCTGGGGGTGTAGATCGGCCGGTTGGCGATGATCGGCGCATCGGCCGGCAGATTGGCCGAAATGCGGATTTCGGTGGAGGGCTGCGGCGGGCCACTGAACAGCGGCAGCCGCGCCGGCACCGTGCTCGACAATGTGGTGGACTGCACGGCGCCATCCGTGGTGGTGGGGAACAGCTGCAGCTTGCGGCCCTGGTTGTCGACAATGAAGCGATCGGGGGTGACGCCAAAGCTGCCAGCGCGGGTGAAATGGGTCTGGACGCCGCCGGCGCCTGATTTCACCACGAAAAAGCCCGGCCCGCCCAGCGCCAGATCGAGCGCGGAGGTGCTGGTTTCGGTGGGGCCCTGCTGGAACTGCTGGGTGATGGATCGGACGATGGTGCCGGAACCGACGATGCGATTGGGGTTCTGCAGCGCCGACGTCGAGATGATGTCGCCGAATGCCACCCGGCTGCGCTTGAAGCCGGCGGTGCCGACGTTGGCGATGTTGTTGGCGATGGTCGCCATTTCGGTTTGCGCGCCGGTCAGTCCGGAAAAGGCGGTGTAGAATGCCATGCGTCAGGGCCTTTCTGCGGGGGTGGAGCGGGCGATCAGCTGGTCGAGCCGGTCGATCACCGCCGACAGCTTGACGTTGGTTTCGGTGCTGCCCGACACCTGGGCAAACATCGCCATCTGCTGGACATACTGGAAGTTATCGACCGGCTTGGTCGGGTCCTGGTTCTGCAGCTGCGCCGTGAGCAGACGCAGGAAATCGCCCTGGTCCAGCGTCGATTTGGGCAGCCTTGCGCTGGCAGGCTGGGCGGCGGGCAGGCCGGGCGGGATGGCGGTCATTTGCCGATCCTCAGCGTGTCGAGCATCAGGCTGCGCGCGGTGCTCATCACCTCGACATTGTTGGCATAGGCGCGGGCGGTTTCGACCATTTCGACCATCTCCTGGTTGGGATCGACGGCTGCGGCCCAGACGTGCCCGGTGGCATCGGCCAGCGGGTGATCGGGATCGAGGCGCTTTTCGGGCGTGCCGGTGCGGGCGACGCGCTGGACATCCACGGTGGCCGCCGCACCGGCATATTCGGTGGCAAACACCGGCCTGATGGCGCGAAAGGCCCCGGCCTCGCTGCCGGCGATGGTGCCGGCATTGGCCAGGTTGGACGCGATGGCGTTCATCCGCACCATCTGGGCTGCCATGGCGCGTCCGGCGATATCGAAGGTGGAAATCGGCGGTTTCATCATTCGCCGCCCTTCAGCGCGTTCATGATTGTCTGGATCCGGCTGGTGAGAAAGCCGAGGCTGGCGCGGTAGCGCACGGCATTTTCGGCAAAGGCCGCCTGTTCGGTGGCCATTTCCACCGTGTTGCCATCCAGGCTGGGCACCAAGACCGAGCGGTTGCGAATGCGGCCCAGTTGATCGGCAAACTCTGCGCCAAAACCGCCCTTTTGCGCCGCCGCCAGCCGGGCCAGCGCGCCATCGGCGTCGATGTCGCGGGCGCGATAACCGGGGGTGGCGGCGTTGGCGATATTGCCGGCGATCACGTCCAGCCGCTGCGCCCTCAGCTTCAGGGCGTCGGCAGACAGGCCAAGGGCGTTGTCGATCAGGCTCATGCCGCTGGCCAAGCAAAAGCCGTGCCAAGAGCGCCGTTGCGAGCCACCCCGATGGGGCGGCGCATCCTTGAAGCAGGCCACCCCGATGGGGCGGCCCGGGGCGCGGCAAGGGGTTGCCGATCGGCGGCAAGGCCTTGCCGGCTCCGGGCCGGCGAACGCCACCATCGCCGCGGGGGGGAAGGCGATTGGCGCGTTTCTTGCTGACTGCAACGCAGCATCGGGCGAGGGGCAGTCCCGATGCGCAGCCAAGGAAAGTTACGGCCGATGCATCTCAGCCTTAAATCGCCAGCCGTCCGCCACATCGCCATTGCCGTTGCCGGCCTGTGTGCGCTGATTGCCGCGCGACCGGCCCCGGCCCAGCTGCCCGCCGCCCCGCCGGCGCTGCACGACGTCGCCGCCCTGAAGGCGCAGGTGCAGGCCTTTGCCGGCGGGGCGCCCGCGCGCGTCGATCCACGCCTGGTGGTGCCGCGCTGCCCGGCTCCGGCCTTCAGCTGGGCGCGCGCCGACGTGGTGCGTGCCGATTGCGCCGGCCCGGTGTGGACCCTTTATGTGCCCGTCGATCAGGCCGTTGCCGCCCAGCCTGCGCCACGCGCCCGCCCGGCGATCCGGCGTGGTGATCGCGTGCTCGTCGAAACCGGCGGACCGGGCTGGAGCGTTGCCATCGAGGCCGAGGCCGAGCGCGATGCCGATGGCGACCGCCTGGCCCTGAAAGGCCCTGCCGGTCGGCGTTTTTCCGCGCGCATCGTTGATGGCGGCAAGGTCGTCCTCGCCCGCTGATTTAAGCCGCATGGTGAATGGCCGTTAACGGCGTTGCCCGGTCAATGCGGGCGGAAAGGACAAACCGATGATTGATGGCATTTCAGGGCGTGGCGGCCCGATCCGCGGCGCAACCGGCGCTCGCGCTGCCCCCATCGAAACCGGCACGGCCGATCCGGCCCGCGCCGTGCGCCGCACGGCCCCCGGCAGCGAGATCAGCACCAGCCGCAATGGTCGTTCGGCGCTGGTGGCCGACATGGCCAGCGCACCGCCGGTCAATGCCGCACGGGTTGCCGAATTGCGCGCGCAGGTGGCCGGGGGGCGCTTCCCCGTCGATCCCGTCGCCATTGCGGACGCCATGCTGCGGCTGGATCGCAGCAAGCCATGAGCGAGGCCGACGACCTGGCGTCGGCGCTGGTGGCAGCGATCGAGGCCGAGCTGGCGGCGCTGGAGGCGGAGGACGCCGATGCCATCCTCGCCGCCAGCGATGCCAAGGCCCGCGCGCTCGATATGCTGTCGGCTGCGATCAACGCCGGTGCTGCGCCGCCGCGCCCGTTGCTGGAACAGGCGCGCGATCTCAACAGCCAGGCCATCCTGCAAAGCCGCGCCAAGCTTATCAGCGTCGAAAAGCGGCTGGCCGAACTCCGCCCCGATCCCGCTCCGCCCCGGCCACGGCCTGTCACCTATGGCCGAGACGGGCGCTGGGCATGACCTGCCGGCACTTGGCACGCCCCTTGCTGAGCCTGCGGGCATGACCCAAGCGATTGCCTATTCCCGGCCTGCCGGCCCGCCCCCTGTCGTTGCCGCCATCGCGCAAGCGGCGGAGCGCACGGGCGTCGATTTCTCCTATCTGCTGGCCAATGCCCGCGCCGAATCCGGGCTGGATCCGATGGCCCGTGCCCGCACCTCGTCGGCCAGCGGCCTGTTCCAGTTCACCGATGCCACCTGGCTGGCGATGGTTGCCCGCCATGGTGACAAGCACGGGCTGGGCTGGGCGGCAGACGCCGTGAGGAGCGGCGCCGGCGGTGCCCTTCGCCAGACCATCCTGCAATTGCGCCATGATGCCGGCGCTGCCGCCGCCATGGCCGGCGAATTCACCCGTGACAACGCCGCCAGGCTGGAAAGCGCAATGGGCCGCGCTGCCGGTGCTGCCGATCTCTACCTCGCCGCCTTCTTTGGTGCGGGCGGGGCGATCAAATTCCTGAAATCCATGGCAGCCGCGCCCGGCATGGCTGCCGCCAGCCTGCTACCGGCTGCTGCCGCCGCCAACAAGTCGACCTTCTTCCACGCCGATGGCCGGGCCCGCAGCCTGGCCGAAGTCCATGATCTGGTGTCCGCCCGCATCGGCCGGCAGATGGGCGGTGCACCCGCCGGCAACAGCCTGCCGCCTGCCGGCAAGGCGTTGCCGGCCGTGGCCATCGATCCGGCGCTGATCGCGGCGCGGGCGCGCATGGCGTATCTCGTGCTGGCGGCAATGTCGTGAGGGCCGGGCTATGAGCGCGCTGACCGCCGCCCTTGATCCGCGCCAGTGGCAAGCGCGATCGACCCTGTTGCCGGCGGCCATATTGGTGCTGGTCGCGCTGATGGTGGTGCCGCTGCCGGCGGTGCTGCTCGATCTGTTCTTCATCACCAATATCGCTGTCGCGCTGATCGTGCTGATGGTGGCGATCAACATCCGCCAGCCGCTGGACTTCTCGGCGTTCCCGACCGTGCTGCTCTATGCAACGCTGCTGCGGCTGGCGCTCAACGTCGCTTCCACCCGCGTCGTGCTGGTGCACGGCCACGAAGGCACGGCGGCGGCCGGCCACGTGATCGAGGCCTTTGGCAGCTTTGTCGTGGGCGGCGATTATGTCGTCGGCCTGTTCGTCTTTGCCGTCCTCATCATCATCAACCTGGTGGTGATCACCAAGGGGGCAGGGCGCGTTTCGGAAGTCGCGGCGCGCTTCACGCTGGATTCGCTGCCCGGCAAGCAGATGGCGATCGATGCCGATCTGAACGCCGGCCAGATCACTGCCGATGAAGCCCGCGCCCGCCGCTTGGAAGTGACGACCGAGGCCGATTTCCACGGCGCCATGGATGGTTCGTCCAAGTTCGTGAAGGGCGATGCGGTAGCCGGCCTGCTGATCCTGGCCATCAACATCATTGGTGGCCTGGTGCTGGGCACCGTGTCCCACGGGCTGACGCTGGCCGATGCGGCGCGAACCTATCTGCTGCTGGCCGTTGGTGACGGCCTGGTGGCGCAGGTGCCGGCGCTGCTGCTGTCGATCGCTGCTGCCATGGTGGTGACGCGGGTGGGCAAGGACAATGATCTTGCCGGCCAGGTTGGCACCCAGCTTGGCGAAGGCGCGCCCTGGCTGCCGGTGGCGATCATCCTGGGGCTGCTGGGGCTGTTGCCGGGGATGCCGCTGCTGATCGTGGCACCGGCCGCTGGCGCTGCGCTGTGGATGGCGTTGAAGAAGCGCCCGGTTGACGCGGCTGACGCTGCCGATCCTGCCACGCCCGCTGCCGCCACCGATGATGCCCGTATCGATTGGGCCGACGTGGCCGACAGCGCGCCGGCCAGTATCGAGATCGGGTTCGGGCTGGTGCCGCTGGTGGATGATGCGCGCGGCGCCCCCCTGATGGCGCGCATCACCGCCGTGCGCCGGCAATTGTCGAAAAATCTGGGCTTTGTGCTGCCGCAGGTGCGGGTGCGCGATGATCTGGCGCTGCCGCCGTTCCGGTATCGCATCACGCTGGCAGGCGTGGTCGTTGGCGAGGACGATGCCTGGCCCGACGACGTGCTGGCCATCGAGGCCGGGCCGATCGCGACGCCGATCCCGGGACGCGAGGCGGTTGATCCGGCGTTCGGCATTCCGGCGCGCTGGATCGATCCGGCCGAAACCGATCTGGCCGAAGCGGCCGGCTATACCGTGGTGGATCCCGCCGCGGTGATCGGCACCCATCTGAACCAGCTGCTCATCGCCAATGCTCACCGCCTGCTGGGGCAGGACGAGGTGCAGGCCCTGCTCGACACGCTGGCCGATGCGGCCCCGGCGCTGGCCGGCGCGCTGACCCCCAAGCTGCTGAGCGCTGCCATCGTCACCCAGGTGCTGCAGCGGCTGGTGGAGGAGGGGATTTCCCTGCGTGATCTGCGGACGATTGCGGGCGCGCTGATCGCCGCCGCACCGCGGTCGCAGGAGCCCGCCGAACTGGCCGAGCTGATCCGGCCCGCACTTGGCCCGGCGCTGGTGCAGGAACTGGCCGGGGTGAAGGGGGCGCTGGCCGCCGTCGCGCTGGATCCCGGCCTGGAAAGCCTGCTGGTGCAGGCGGTGCGCGCCAATCCGGGTGCAACCCATCCCTTTGATCCCGCGCTGGTGACACGCGTGGCCGAAGCCGCCGGCATCGCGACCCGCTCGCTGCTGGGCGACGGCCGGCGCTTTGCCATCGTCACGGTGCCGCAGCTGCGCCGGGCGCTGTGGCAGCTGCTGCGCGCCCGGCTGCCGCAGGTGCCGGTGATCGCCTTTTCCGACATTCCCGAATCCCGTGACGTGGAGGTGGTGGCCGTGATCGGCGCTGCCCCGTCCGCCACCCCCGATGGAGACGCCTGATGGATGCCCGGCTTGGCCTAGATCCCGCGCTTTATGCCCCGGCACGGCTGGCGCAGGTGGATCCGGAACGGCTGATTTCCAGCCACCTTGCGCTGGTGCGGCGCATCGCCTGGCACGTCCACGCCAGGGTGTCGTCGGCCATCGATGTGGAGGATCTGGTGCAGATCGGCATGGTGGCGCTGATCGAGGCGGCACGCGGATTCGAAGATCGCGGGCATGCCGCCTTTGCCACCTATGCCAGTGTGCGCGTGCGCGGGGCGATGATCGATCAGTTGCGAAAGGGCGCAACGCTGGTGCGTTCGGCCATGCGCCGCAAGCGCGAGTGGGGACAGGTGCGCGCCCGGCTGGAAGGGCAGCTGGGCCGGGCCGCGACCGATGCCGAGATGGCAGCGGCGCTCGAGATCCCGCTTGCCGACTATCGCGCAGCGGCTGCCCAGACCCACGCTGTGCAATCGGAAAGTCTGGACGATGTCTATTCCGATCACAGCCAGTGGTTTGCCAGCGACGATCCCGATGCCCACGATTGTCTGGAACAGGATCGCCGCCGTCGTGCCATCGCCGCCGCCATCGCCACCCTGCCCGAACGGGAGGCGCAGGTGCTGCAGCTCTATTTCGTCGAGGAACTGAACCTTGAAGAGATTGGACAGGTTCTGGGCGTCGGCGCCGCGCGCATCTGCCAGATCAAGAAAACGGCGCTGACCAAGCTGCGCGGGCAACTGACCGGCTGGGCTGACGATTAGGCCGGTTGCACGGGCGGGCGTGCGCTGGCAGCGTACCGGGCATGGACATGACCCGGCTGCGCTCGCTTCTCTATCTTCCCTCCAATCGTGCCAGCGCCATCGCCAAGGCGCGCACCCTGCCGGCCGATGCGGTCATCCTCGATCTGGAAGACGCAGTGCAGCCGGATGCCAAGGGCGAAGCTCGCGCGGCGGCTGTTGCGGCCGCGCTGGCCGGCGGTTGGGAGCCGCGGACGTTGTTCCTGCGCGTGAACGGGATCGGCACCCCCTGGCATGGCGACGACATGGCGGCAGCGCAGACGCAGGGCTTTGCCGGCGTCGTGGTGCCCAAGGTGGACACGCCGGCCGAGGCGGCAGACGTGATGCGCCGGGCTGGCGGGCGGCCGGTGCTGGCCATGATCGAAACACCGGCCGGCGTGATCAACGCGCCCGCCATTGCCGCAGTGCCGGGGGTCGCCGGACTGGTGGCGGGCATGGCCGATCTGGCCAAGGCGTTGAACTGCGGCAGCGATCCGATGCGGACGCCCTTGCTGTACAGCCTGTCGGCCATCGTGCTGGCGGCGCGCGCAGCCGGCATCGCCTGCTTTGACGGCGTCTGCACCGAATTTCGCAACGAAGACGCGTTCCGGGCCGAAGCAGGGCAGGGCAAGCTGCTGGGCTTTGACGGCAAGACGCTGATCCACCCCAGCCAGGTGGAACCGTGCAACGCCGTGTTTTCGCCAACGCCCGACGAAGTCGCGCAGGCGCGTGCCATGATCGCCGCCTATGACGCCGCGCTGGAAGCCGGGCGCGGGGTGGCGACGCTGGACGGCCAGATGGTGGAAAGCCTTCACGTCGAACAGGCCCGCTGGCTGCTGGCCCGCGTCTGAAACGCGAAGCCGCGGCAAAGAAGGACTTGGCAAATGCCGCGCGATTGCCTAACCGGCGCAGCGCTCGATTGCACGGGCATCTGCTGGGGCGTCGCCAAGCGGTAAGGCAGCGGTTTTTGGTACCGCCATTCCCAGGTTCGAATCCTGGCGCCCCAGCCAACTTTCCCACATGAAAATTGGTGCAGACGCGCAGCAGCGCGTTGCCGTGCCGTTTTATCGTTCAACGATGCGAAAGAGTCGCCCGCGCCGGGAGGTACGGGGTGAAGCGCTGTCGTCGGCGGGCCTGCAGGGTCAAGAACAGACGGGCCTTCGACGGGGCCTCACCCCGCCCAACTTCGGCAGAGGGCCGTTCCAGCCAGGGATGGCGCGCATCTTCCTGCTTTCCCCGCCAGCCGCAGTTACCACTGCGGGCATGACCAGCAGGCGATCACGCGCCCACTGGAACGGGCCGCTCGCCCGATGCGCCTGGTCTGCAATCCCGATGTGGGTCGTCACCGGAGCCGCGTCGCATTCGCATCGATCGGATCGCAAGAGCGCGGGCACGCACTCCTGCAATTCGGCGGGGGCTTCCTCGCGTCAACCCCCTGCATCTTGGAGATTATGGTGCGTCCGCTCCTGACAAGTCGGACTTTCGTGATAGCTGCGTGAATAAGGCGTGAAACGCAGTGAATCTTGTTCCGCCTTCGCATTCGTCCAACGGCCCGGCAGTGCAGTGGTTGCACCCCGCGGCGATTATGTCGCAGCGGTAGAAGGGCTGGCGCTTTCGGCCACGGGTCACTATGCGCCCGGCAGATGCCGGCGCCATGCGCGCGGCAAGCAAGGGGGCCATGATGACGAACCGCTTTCTGACCACCCATGTTGGCAGCCTGCCGCGCGGCGCCGATCTGTTGGGCATGATCATCGCCCGCGAGGAAGGCAGCCTGGTCGACGATGCGGTGCTGGCGGGGCGGATCGAGGCTGCCGTTGCCGACGTGGTGGCCAAACAGGCGCATGCCGGCATCGACATCATCAACGATGGTGAGCAGTCGAAGCCGAGCTATGCCACCTATATCAAGGACCGGCTGACCGGTTTCGGTGGCACTGGCACCTCTTACGTATTTCAGGACATTGAGGATTTTCCCGGCGTCAAGCAGCGCATCTCTGGTGACGAGGGCCGCAAGCACCGCAAGACGCCGGCCTGCAACGCGCCCATCACCGTGAAGGACATGGAGGCGGTGAAGCAGGACGCGGCCAACCTGAATACCGCGATTGCCGCGCACCCGGGCCGGCAGGCCTTCATGTCGGCAGCCTCGCCCGGCGTCACTGCGCTGTTTTTCCGCAACGACTATTACGCCAGCGATGAAGATTACGTGATGGCGCTGGCCGAAGGGCTGCGCCACGAGTATGAAGCAATCGTCGATGCCGGCATCCTGCTGCAGGTCGATTGCCCCGATCTGGCGATGGGCCGCCACACCCAGTTTCGCGAGCTGGACCTGAACGGCTTTCGCGAGCGCATGGAACTGAACATCGCGGCGCTGAACCACGCCACCCGCAACATCGCGCCCGAACGGATGCGGATGCACCTGTGCTGGGGCAATTATCCCGGTCCACACCATTGTGATGTGCCGTTGCAGGACATCATCGACCTCGTCTGGAAGGCCCGCCCGCACGCCATCCAGTTCGAAGCGGCCAATCCGCGCCACGCCCATGAATTTTCGGTGTTCGAAAGCGTCAAGCTGCCTGACGGCAAGAAGCTGATCCCGGGCGTTGTCGAATGCCAGAGCCCCTATATCGAACATCCTGAACTGATTGCCCAGCGCATCGCCCGATATGCTCACCTGGTCGGGCGCGACAATGTGCAGGCCGGCATCGATTGCGGCTTTTCCATCCACGCCGGGTCAGGCGGTGTGGATCCCGACGTGGTGTGGGCCAAGATGGCGGCGATGGCGGAAGGCGCCCGCATCGCCACCCGGATGTTCTGGCCCTGAGATCAGGGGCCGTCGTACTGGATGGCAGCGGCGGCAGCGCCCGACATGATGAAGCCGATCGGCCGTTCGGTCTCTTCCTGAAGATGGCCGATCAGGCTGGCGGTGCGGGCCAGAAGTGAAATGCCTTTCAGGGCATTGAGCGGAAAACCGACGTCAAGCATGACGGCCGGGATGGCGCCGTTGACGTTGATCGGCAGGCTGCGGCCGATGGTATCGGGCAGGGCGGCCTGGATGTCGCGCAGGGCCTTGATGTGCGGGCCTTCGATGCCGTGATCAGCGGCCAGCTTCAGCAGCAGGTTGGCGCGCGGGTCGCCTTCGCTGTGCTGGGGGTGGCCAAAGCCGGGGATGGCTTTCTTCTCGGCGCGCAGGGCCTTGATCTCGGCCGCGACATCGCCCTTTTCAACAACTTGCGCCAGGAAACGCCCGGCGACTTCAGCTGAACCCAACACCACGCTGCCGCAGCCGAGCAGGCCGGCGGCGACGGCGCCGTGGAAGGCTTCCGGCGCGGCGGCATAGGTCATGCGGGCGGCGACGACCGAGGGCACCAGCCCGTGCTCGGCAATCGCACACAGCACGGCGTTGGCGAAAAAGGCCTGCGTTTCCGTTGGCTTGGAGCCGGTCACCAGCATCCAGAAATAGGTGGTGAAATCGGTGTTGCCGATGACGCTGCCGACGAGATCCTGGCCCCGCACGGTGATCGAATGCGCGTCAGAGGTGCAGATGGCGGTGAAGGGGGCGTCCTGCTTGCCGATACGCATAGGTGGCTCCTGAAATTTCGGAATACGAACTTGCTTTCGATATGCGAAAATATTAAGGCTCGCAAGATCGGCCCTGAAGGTGTTGTCCTACAGGGCGAAATTTCTGGTTTTTGACGAAAATTCCGGGTTCCGAGCCAGAATTGGCCCCCGGGTGAGCGGGGATGCAGCGATGGACACTTCGCCCAAGAAACTGCCGCTGGACGGCATCACCGTGCTGGAAATGGGCACGTTCATCACCGGGCCGTGCGCGGGCATGTTGCTGGCCGACCTGGGTGCGCGGGTGATCAAGGTGGAACAGCCCGGCACCGGAGACCCGTTCCGAAGCTATAAAGGTACACTTTATAGCCCGCATTTTCAAACCTATAATCGAAACAAGCAGTCGATCACGCTCGATACGCGGCTGCCGGAAGACCTTGAAGCGTTCGACAGGTTGATCGCGGAAGCGGATGTCTTCATCCAGAATTTCCGCCCCGGCGTCGCGAAGAAGATCGGCGTCGATTGGGAACGGCTGCAGGCGCTCAATCCGCGGCTTGTCTATGCCAGCATTTCCGGCTTTGGCAGCTCTGGCCCCGATGCCACCCGCCCGGCGTTCGATACCGTCGCCCAGGCCGCCAGCGGCTTCCTGCGCCTGCTGGTCAACCCCGTGCACCCGCGGGTCGTTGGCCCGGCGATTGCCGACGCGATGACCGGTTTCTACACCACGCAGGGCGTTCTGGCGGCGCTGCTGCAGCGGCAGGTGACAGGGCAGGGGCGGCTTGTTGAAACCTCGATGTTCGAGGCGATGGCCCACTTCAACCTCGATGATTTCACCCATCTTTTCGCTGCCGATCAGGTGATGGACGCCTACAGCCGCCCGCACGTGTCGCAGTCGTACGTGTTCCAGTGCAGCGACGGCCTGTGGCTGGCCCTGCATATGTCCAGCCCGCCCAAGTTCTGGGAGAATCTCGCCGAAGCCGTTGGCCAGCCCGACATGCTGAGCCTGCCGGCCTTTGCCAGCCGCGATGCCCGCATCACCCATTATGACGATGTGGTCGCGCACCTGGCGCCGGTGTTTGCCACCCGCCCGCGCGCCGAATGGCTGGCGACGCTGCGCCGCCTGGAGGTGCCGTCTGCCGCCGTCCACACCAGCGCCGAAGTGCTGGAGGATCCGCAGGCGCAGCATCTGCAACTGCAGGTGTCCGCCCCCGGCCCGATGGGCGAATTCCGCACCATCCGATCGCCCATTTCCTTCGATGGGCAGCGCAACCTCGATGTCACCGCGCCGCCGGTGCTGGGACAGGACAATGCGTCGATCCTTGGCCGCAGCGACTGATTGCGCCACAAGGTGGCCATGAACGCGGATAAGGATCCCGAATATCTGTCGACGCTGGAGCGCGGGCTGACCGTGCTGCGCGCCTTTGATGCCACCCGCCCGGAAATGGCCTTGAGCGATGTGGCGAGCGTCACCGGGCTTTCGCCTGCCGTGGCAAGGCGCTGCCTCAACACGCTGGTGGCATTGGGCTATATCCGCCAGGACGGTCGGCGCTTCCTGTTGACGCCGGAAGTGCTGGCCTTTGGGTCGGCCTATCTGTCGTCGATGAATATCGAGACGATCGCGGTGCCGCACCTGCAGACGCTGGGGCAGGCGACGGGCGATTCGGTCAGCCTTGCCGTGCGATCCGGGCGCGACATCCTCTATGTCTGCCACATCCCGTCGAACCGCCGCATCCGCCTGGGCGCCGGGGTCGGTACGCGCTTTCCCCTCAATGCCACGTCGATGGGCAAGGTGATCCTCGCCTTCCAGGGTGACGCCGCCATCGATGCCTATCTGGCCGGCGGGTCACTGCCGCGCCTGACCGAGCGCACCATGACCGATCCGCAGGCCTTCCGGGAGCGGCTGAGCCTGATCGCCGAGCGCCGTTACGACAGCGCGCTCGATGAGCTGGACTATGGCATCGTGTCGGTCGCAGTGCCGCTGTTCGATGCCGGCGGGCAGGTGGTGGCGGCGATCAACTGTTCCACCTCCACCACCCGCATCAGCCAGGATGAACTGGTCCGCACCCGCCTGCCGCTGCTGGCCGATGCCGCCGGTGCCATCGGGACGGAACTGCGGCGCTTCCCGCAATTGGCACGGTCCCTGTCGGGCCGCTAAGCGGCGATCCGGCTGACCCGCGCTGCGTTCCGGCTGACCAGGCGTGACATCGGGCTGACCCTTTCGCGCAAGCCGCCGACCCATCTGGCGTCAATGCCGGGCATTTGCTGACAGCACGTTGGCGCTGGCACGCGGTGCATGCTCCCTGCGCTTCGGCTGCCAAACCAAGCCAAGATGTCGCGGCAGTTTTCGCATATCGAACTTGACTTCGCATGGCGAAGGGCTAAGCGGCCAGCAGGATTGCCACTCGTGTGCCGTGACTGCGGACGGGTGAAGGCGGCGCCGGTGACAGCCGGCTCCGCATCAACTGGGGAGCGATTGCAATGACCAACTTTGCCCGTTTCGGCCTGCTGCTGGCCACCTCTGCAATGACCATCACCGCCGCGCAGGCGCAGACCGCCGAGCCGCAGGACAGCGGCGAGATCATCGTCACCGCCACCCGCCGCGCCGATACCGTGCAGAACACGCCGGCCGCGATCACCGCGTTCAACAGCGTCGCCATCCAGGCCGCCGGCATCGAGCGTCCGGGCGACTTCATCGGCCTGACCAGCAACGTCAACCTCGTCGAGACGCAGAACGCCGGCAACGCCTTCGTCATCATCCGCGGCATTACCCAGGCCCGCAACAGCGAGCCGAGCGTGGCCGTCATCGTCGATGGCATCCAGCAGGTGAACCCGGCCCAGTTCAACCAGGAACTTTTCGACATCGAGCAGATTGAAGTGCTGAAGGGCCCGCAGGGCGGCCTTTATGGCCGCAACGCCATCGGCGGCGCCATCATCATCAAGTCCAAGGCGCCCACCGACGATCTGTCGGGCAAGATCACCGGCGGCATCGACAATGGCTTTGGCTATTATGTGCGCGGCAACGTCTCGGGCCCGATCGCCGAGAATCTGAAGTTCCGCCTGTCGGGCAGCTGGTATGACACGGATGGTTTCATCCAGAACACGTTCCTCAATGAAAAGGCCGATCCGATCAAGGATCTGAACCTGCGCGGCAACCTGCTGTGGACCCCGGCAGAAGGCCTGGATGTCGATCTGCGCGTGGCCTATTCCAACCTCCAGACGCAGGCGCTCTATTTCAACATCGTCAATGATGTGAACGACACCTCGCTGCCGGTGCAGGTGAACAACCGTGGCCAGAACGACCGCGAGATGTGGAACGCCGCCCTGAAGGTGCGTTACAGCGGCGATTGGGGCACGGTGCAGAACGTGTTCAGCTATGACCGGCTGACCGAAGTGCTGACCGGCGACGCGTTCGACTTCAAGCCGATCCGCCAGAGCTTCTTCTTCAATCTGTTCGAAGGCATCTTTGGCCCCGGCCGGGGCTTTGACCTCAACCAGAGCCAGTTCCTGGAAGTGGACGCCTTCTCGAACGAACTGCGCTATGAATCGCCGGCCGACAAGCCGGTCCAGGTGACGGTTGGCACCTACATGGTCGGCACCAAGCGCTACATCTCCACTGGCAACATGGTCGACACCGGCGCTGGCGTGTTCCCGGTGTTCAAGACGCCGAGCACCAACCCGCTCAACCCGCAGTTCAGCTTCCTCGCCGACTCTCAGGACAATTTTGCCTGGGCCGTGTTCGGCAACACCAGCTGGAAGGTGAACGACCAGCTGCGCGTCGATGCCTCGCTGCGGTATGACCGCGACACCCGCGAGAACACCACGCTGACCCCGACCGCGTTCCTGCCGAACGTGCCGGGCTTCCCGCAGGGCCGCACCGGCGAAGTTCGCAAGAAGAGCTTCCAGGCCTGGCAGCCCAAGCTGACGGTCACCTACAAGCCGCAGGACAATCTGACGCTCTATGGTGGCTGGAGCCGCGGTTTCCGTTCGGGTGGCTTCAACCAGACCGGCGTGGGCGGTGTGGCTGCCAGCAACGGCATCGTGGGTGTGAACGACATCTTCAACGCCGAAGTGGCTGAAACCTTCGAAGTCGGCCTGAAGACGCAGACGGCTGACAAGCTGCTGACCTTCAACACCGCGGCCTTCACCACCCGCACCGAAAACAGCTATTTCTTCGTCTTCCTGGCGGCGAACTCGACCCAGAACCTTGGCAACGTGCCGCTGGCGCAGATCAAGGGCTTTGAAGCCGAGCTGACCCTGCGTCCGGCCAAGGGCCTCGATATCAACTTTGGCCTGGGTTATACCGACAGCAAGATCAAGCAGTTCGCTGACGCGCGCCGCATCGGCAACGAACTGCCGCTGATCAGCCGTTACACGTTCAACAGCAGCATCAACTATGTGACGCCGATCAGCGACACGCTGGATCTGAATGCGCGCGTTGATTATCGCCGCACCGGCCGCACCTGGTGGGACGTCGAAAACAGCACGTCGCGCAACCCGGTGGACATCGTCGATGCCCGCCTGGGCGTGCAGGGCAAGGGCTGGAGCCTGACCGCGTTCAGCCAGAATCTGTTCAACGAAATCTACAACGCCGAATTCTCGCCGGGTGGTTTCGTGTTCAAGGCGCGCCCGCGTCGTTACGGCATCGAAGCCAGCTTCAACTTCTGATCGGAAAGGTTCCGCACATGGCCCGCGTTCTCGTTCTTTATTACTCCTCGTGGGGGCACGTGGAGGCGATGGCCAATGCCATTGCCGAGGGCGCGGCCAGTGTGGACGGCGTGGAAGCCGTGGTGAAGCGGGTGCCGGAACTGGTGCCCGCCGATACCGCTGCCGCCTTCCATTACAAGGTCGACCAGGCCGCCGACATCGCCACGCCGGACGAGCTGGCCGATTATGATGCGATCATCATCGGCACGCCGACCCGGTTCGGCAACATGGCGGCCCAGATGCGGAATTTCCTCGATCAGACCGGCGGCCTGTGGGCCAAGGGCGCGTTGATCGGCAAGCTGGGCGGCGCGTTCGTTTCGACCGCCAGCCAGCACGGCGGCCAGGAAACCACGCTGACCAGCATCCACACCACGCTGCTGCACCACGGCATGATCATCGTCGGCCTGCCGTACAGCTTTGCCGGCAACACCATCATGACCGAGATCAGCGGCGGCACGCCCTATGGCGCCTCGACGCTGGCCGCAGGTGATGGCAGCCGCCAGCCGTCGGTCAACGAGCTGGACGGCGCGCGTTTCCAGGGCAAGCACACCGCGGAAATTGCGAAGAAGCTTTTTGGCTGATTATCCTTGGGGGAGGGAGGAACTGCACATGATCACTCGTCGTCCGAACCGGCTGCACCACACCGCCTATGTGACCAAGGACCTGGAAGCCACGCGCGCTTTCTATGAGGACGTGATCGGCCTGCCGCTGATCGCCACCTGGACGGAAGCCGACGAGCTGTTCGGCAAGCTGCGCACCTATTGCCACGTGTTCTTCGAGCTGAACGACGGTTCGTGCCTGGCCTTCTTCCAGTTTGCCGATCCGGCCGACCAGGCCGAATTCGGGCCGGAGATCCCATCGAGCCCGTTCATCCACATCGCGCTGCACGTGGACAAGGACACGCAGGCCGATCTGGAAGCGCGCATCAAGGCGGCCGGCATCACGGAGCCGCAGACCTATGTGCTGGAGCATGGCTATTGCCGCTCGGTCTATGTGATCGATCCCAACGGCATGATCCTGGAATTCACCTATGATGCGCCCGAAGCGCTGGACCCGGCGCTGGATGCCACGCGCCGCGCCAACGCCCATGCCGAACTGAAGCGCTGGCTGGCCGGCGATCACACCAACAACAACAATTTCCGCAGCGAAGCGGCGTGACAGCAACGTCGTCGTCCAGGGTCGTGGATGGCGCCTTTGCCGGTGGGCGCGACGTCCGCGTCGCGGTGCCGGGCGGCGATCTGGTGGTGGAGGTGGCAGGAACAGGGCCTGCCGTCATCCTGCTCCATGGCTGGACGCTGGATCGCCGTCAGTGGCGCGGGCAGGCGCCACTGACGGACCGGTTCACGCTGGTGGCCGTCGATCGGCGCGGCTTTGGCCAATCGACGGCGCCGGCTGATCTGGGCGAAGAACCGGACGATGTGACCCGCGTTGCCGAGGCGCTGGGGCTGGCGCGTTACAACGTCGTCGGCCTGAGCCAGGGCGGCAAGGTGGCGCTGGCCCACGCCGCGCAGTCGCCTGCGGGGCTTGATCGCCTGGTGGTGATCGGCGCGCCCATCGATGCCGAATTGCCGGTGCCGCCGGAAAAGGTGCCCGCCGCCGCCATGGCGGAACTGGCGCGGATGCGGCGCTTGGCAGAGATGCGGCAATTGTGGCTGGTGCACCCGCTCACCGCCGGGCGGCCGGAGGTGCGGGCGGCGATGGCGGCGATGCTGGCGCGCTATGATGGCCGCGACCTGCTGGAGCCCGGCAAGCCGCTGACGGTGACCCTGGACGATGTGCGCCGCATTCGCGTGCCGGCGACGGCGCTGGCCGGCGCGGATGACACGCCGTGGCGGCGCGCGGTGGTTGATGCGCTGGGCGAATGTGGCCTGGCGACGGGCCTGATCAGGGGCGGCGGGCATCTGGCCCCGCTGGATGCGGCGGCGGCGACGAATGCCGCACTTTTGACAGCGCTGGCCTGACTTGTCCGCCTGCACGCCCGCTGCCATGGTGGGCGCATGAAGGGCAAGTTATCCGGCATCAGGGTCGTGGATCTCAGCCAGTTCCTGCCCGGCCCGATGCTGACGCGGATGATGGCCGATCAGGGCGCCGAGGTGATCAAGGTGGAGCCGCCCGCCGGTGATCCGGCGCGCGAGGCTGGCCTGTTCGTCGACGGGGTGAGCGTGTGGTTCGCCAATCTCAATCGCGGCAAGCAGAGCGTGGTGCTGGACCTGAAGACGCCAGACGGCACGGCGGCGCTGACTGACCTCTTGCGCGGGGCGGACGTGTTCGTGGAAGGCTTTCGCCCCGGCGTGATGGCGCGCCTGGGCTTTGGGTGGGATCAGGTGCGCGCCATCAACCCGCGCATCGTCTATTGTTCGCTGTCGGCCTTTGGCCAGCAGGGGGCGCTGTCCCAGCATCCGGCGCACGACATGGCGGTGCAGGCGATGGCCGGCTTCCTGAGCGTGAATGGCAGCCCGCCGGCCGTGCCCGGTGTGGCCAGTGCCGATGTCGCTGCCGGGCTGACCGGGCTTTCGGCCATCCTGATGGCACTGATCGGACGGGAACGGACGGGGCAGGGCGATCACATCGATATCGCCATGTTCGACAGCCTGCTGCCATGGTGCGCGCACACGGCGGGCAGCGTGCTGGCCGGCGGGGAAGCACCGCGAGCCGACAACCAGCGATCACTGGGCGGGGCGGGGTTCTACAACGTCTATGAAACCGCCGATGGCCGTCACGTCGTGCTGGGCGGGCGCGAGATCAAGTTCGCGCGCAGCCTGCTGACCGCGCTGGGCCGGCCCGATCTGATCGCGCTTGCCGATGCCGAAGCAGGGGCGCCTCAGGCACCGCTGATCGCCTTCCTGCGCGAGACGTTCCGCACCCGCACCCGCGACGAATGGGATGCGTTCATGCACGACATCGATGTGGCCTATGCCCCGGTGCTGGATTTCGCCGAGGCACTCGCGCAACCGCACGTGGCGGAGCGCGGCCTGCGGCGCGGCCATCACATCGCGCCGGCCATCCGCTTTGCCGGCGAGGACTGGCAGCCGGGCGAGGTGCCGCCACTGGGAGGAAATGCATGACGCTGCGGCTTGAGCATGATGGGCCGGTGGCGCGCCTGCTGATCGACCGCGCGGACAAGCGCAACGCCGTCACGCTGGCGATGTGGCAGGCGGTGCCGGGCCTGTTGGCGCAGGCTGCGGCATTGCCCGATCTGCGCGTGCTGGTGGTGCAGGCGGCCAGAGCGGGCGGGGCGTTCTGTGCCGGAGCGGATATCGGCGAGATGCTGGCCAACCGTGATGATGCGGTGTGGCAGGCGGCCAATCAGGCCGCGATGATTGCCGCGACCGGTGCCATTGCCGCGTTCGGGCTGCCAACGATTGCCTTCGTGGACGGCGAGGCGGTGGGGGCGGGCTGCGCCGTCGCCATGGCCTGCGACGTGCGGGTGGCGACCCCGGCAGCCCGGCTTGGCGTCACGCCGGCCAAGCTGGGGCTGGTCTATCCGCTGGCCGACCTTGCGCGACTGGTTGATCTGGTCGGGCCGGGGCAGGCGCGAAGGCTGCTGTTCAGCGCGCAGCTGGTTGATGCCGCCGAAGCTCGAGCCATTGGCCTGGTGGAAACGGTGGCCGACACACCCGATGCGCTGGTGGCCGCAATGGCGGCGGCTTCGCGCCATTCGACCCGCGCGCTGAAGGCGTTGGTGCGCCGGGCGCTGGCCGGCCAACGCGCCGAGGATGACCAGACCGGCGCAGAGTTCCTCGCTGCCTTTGCCGGCGCGGATTTCGCCGAGGGTGCTGCCGCCTTTGCCGCGCGCCGCGCGCCGCAGTTCAGGGCCTGATCCGATGCGCGCTGCCGTCTGTTCCGCCCTGTCGCCCGATCTGTCTGGCCTTGGCCTGTGGGAGGATTGGCACGAGCCCGTGCTGCCGGGGCCGGGCGAGGTGACGGTGGCCGTGGCCTGCGCCAGCCTGAATTTTCCCGATTTCCTGATGTTGCAGGGCGGATACCAGTTCAAACCCGAAGTGCCGTTCATCCCCGGCACCGAAGGCAGCGGCACGGTGATCGCGGCCGGCGCCGGGGCCGAGGCGTTGCTGGGCAGCAAGGTGATCGTTGGCGCGCGCAGCGGCCTGATGGCGGAACGCATCACCGTGCCGGCATCTGCCGTGCGCCCGGTGCCCGAAGGCCTGACCATGGCCGAAGCAGCGGCCTTCACGGTGGGCGCGCTGACCGCGTGGGTGGGGCTGGTGGAGCGTGGACGCCTGCAGCCGGGGGAGCGCGTGCTGGTGACCGGCGCCGGCGGCGGCATGGGCCGGGTGGCGGTGCAGCTGGCGGCGCATCTGGGCGCGCACGTGGTGGCGGTTGCCTCGACGCCGGAACGGCTGGCACTGGCACGGTCTGCCGGCGCGCACGACACCGTGCTGATCGATCGCGCCAATCCGGACATTGCCGTGCGTGATATCGATCTGGTGTTCGATCCGGTGGCCGGCACGCTGGTGCTGCCGCTGATCAAGACCCTGCGGCGGGGTGGCCGCTATGCCATCATCGGTTTCGTGGGCGGGCGCGGCCACGCGGTGCCGCTCAATCGCCTGCTGCTGAAGGAAATCGAGCTGGTGGGCGTGCGTGCTGGCGAACAGGGCCGGCAGGACCGGGAAGCGGGCGCGCGCCATATGCGGGAAATCGACGCCCGCGCCGCCCACATGCGCCCGCACATCGGGCTGCAGGTGCCGCTGGCCGAGGTCCACAGTGCGTTTGCGGCGATGGGAGCGGGCGCGATCGACGGCAAATGCGTGATCCGGATCTAGGGCCGGCGTTACGGCTTCAACGTCAGCTTCTGCAACCGCCAGTTCAGCAGTTCCGCCACATAGAGCGTGTTCTCCGTCGGGCAGGCGATTTCGTGCACCCAGCCGAACTGTTTCAGCTGCTTGCCCGAACCGCCAAGCCAGCCCTGCACCTTGCCGTCCATCGACAATTTGTAGACCCGCCCCGGCCAGGCATCGGCAACGAACAGCGTCTGCTTGCCGTCCCTGGCTGGCGGGGTGATGCAGATGGCCCAGGGTGCGCCCGGCATCATTGTCTTGGTGGTCGCGGCATCCGGCCCGCCAGCCGGGATGGTGGGGCGGTTGCCGATGGCGGTGGGGGCATCTGCGGGTGCCGGCACGTTGATCTGGATGATGCGGAGCAGCTTGCCGTTGGTATCGAACACCTGGATGCGGCGATTGCCGCGATCGGCGACATAGACCTGGTCCTTCGCATCGACGGCGATTGAATGCAGCGTGTTGAACTGGCCGGGTTCGCTGCCGAAACTGCCCCATGATCCCAGCCAGCGCCCATCCGGGCCAACCTTGGCAACGCGCGAGTTGATGTAGCCGTCGCTGATATAGGTGTTGCCCTGGCTGTCCCACGCCATGTCGGTGACTTCGCGGAACTGGCCGTCAACGGCGGGCAGCGGCGGCTTGGGATGTTCGAGCGGGCGGGCATTTTCATCGCTGGCTTCGGGCTTGCGGCCGAACACCATGGCGACGCGGCCATTGGGGGCGAATTTCACCACCATGTTGCTGCCCTTGTCGGCCGCCCAGATATTGCCCTGCGCGTCGACGCGCGTGGCGTGGGCATAGGACCAGGCATAGAGATTGTGGCCGATTTCGCGGACGAAATTGCCGTTGGCATCAAATTCCAGCAACTGGGCGGCCGCAGCGGCATAGGCCGGGCCCTCGGTGTTGCCGCGCTGGAAGACATAGACCTGGCCGGCTTTGCCCAGCGCCACCCCGGCGACTTCGCCCATGTGCAGATCGGCCGGCGGTTTCAGGAAATCGACGGCATCGAACGGGATTTCCGGCACCTCCTGCGCGGCGGCGCTGGCGGATGCCAGCAGGGCAGCGGTGATGGCGATGGCACGCAGCATGGTCAGTCTCCCCCTGTTGTTTTGGGGGGAGTGTAGCGGCGTTTTTGCCGGCGGATAGCGGGAAGATGCCGAGGCGGTGCGCGTCAGGCCGGAAACGGCGTCCAGATCACCTGTGAAATATCGGTGCCGCCCAGCGCCAGCAGGGCGAGGCGATCAAAGCCCAATGCAACCCCGCTGGCCGGCGGCATGGCAGCAAGGGCAGCGATGAAATCGTCATCGATGGGGTAAGTGCGCCCATAAATCCGCTGCTTTTCCGCCATGTCGGCTTCAAAACGGCGGCGCTGTTCGGCCGGATCGGTGAGTTCGCCGAAGCCGTTGGCGAGTTCGACACCGCAGGCATAGGCTTCGAACCGTTCGGCCCAGCGCGGATCGTGCACGCAGGGGCGGGCGAGCGCGGCTTCGCAGACGGGATAGTGGGTGAGGAAGGTGAGGCGACCGTCGCCCAGTTTCGGTTCGATGGTGACGATGACGCGGCTGAACAGGTCGGACCATGTATCGTCGTCACGCACCTGCAAACCGATGCGGCGCACTTCGGCAGCGAGCGCGTCACGGTTGTCGAGCACGGCGGCCAGATCGATGCCGGCGTGGGTGCGGAAGGCATCAGCGCAACTGAGATATTCAGGTTCGGCATGGGCGTCGCAGCGGCGGCCCCGCCAGGTGAGCGCGCCATTGCCGCCGGCATCCTGCGCGGTGCGGGCCAGGGCCAGCGTATCGGCAATCACGCCCTGCCAGTCGGCGTGGGCGCGATACCATTCGATCATGGTGAATTCGGGCGCGTGCAGCGGGCCGGCTTCGCCATTCCTCCACACGCGGGCGAAATCGACGATGCGGGTTTCCCCGGCGGCCAGCAGCTTCTTGGCGGCAAATTCCGGGCTGGTGTGGAGATAGCGCGTCTGTTCAGCGCCGCCTTCGGGCCGCCAGAGCACGGGAAAGCCGTGGAGGTGGGTCTCGTTGCCGGGGCTCACTTGCACGGCGCCGCATTCGACCTCGGTGAAGCCTTGCCCGTCGAACCAACCGCGCAAGGCGGCCTTGATGCGGCCGCGGCCCAGCAGGAACGGGCGGCGATCGGCGTGGATGTCGGCGTGCCAGAACGGGCGGGGCAAGATGTTTTCCCTTGAACAATCGTCGCGCCATGTCCTAACGGCAGCGCAACATTTTCAAGCGCCATCGCGCACAGGGGATATCATGGTCAAGGAAATCGCCAGCAACTTCCGCAAGGGCCAGGTGATCGAGCACGAGGACGGCCAGCTTTATGTCGTGCTGAAGGCCGAGACCTTCCGCCCCGGCAAGGGCACGCCGACCACCACCATCGACATGCGCCGCATTTCCGATGGCGTGAAGACGGTGATCACGGTGAAGACCACCGACGCGCTGGAAAAGGCGTTCGTGGAGGAAGTCAGCCACAATTATCTCTACAAGGATGGCGACGAATATATCTTCATCAACAACGAGACCTATGACCAGATCAGCCTGAAGGAGGACATGATCGGTGACGGCATCGTGTTCCTGCAGGAAAATGCCGAGTGCAAGATCCTGATGTTTGACGGCAAGGCCATCACGATCAGCCTGCCGACGCGCGTGACCATGGAAATCATCGCCACCGAACCGGTGGTGAAGGGCCAGACCGCTTCGTCGAGCTACAAGCCGGCCACGGTGGAATCGGGGGCGCGCGTGATGGTGCCGCCGCACATCGAAGTGGGCACCCGCATCGTCATCAACACGGAAGATTCCAGCTACGTCGAGCGCGCCAAGGACTGACCTTCGCGCCATCGACCGGGATTGTCGCCGCCGCGTGGGCCCACGCGGCGGCGTTTTGCTGTCTTAACGATTTTTTCGATTGCAGCAGGCAGGACAATCAATTTCCTGATTGGAACCTGCGGGGTCTACTCAGCTGTCATCGGGGCGACCCGGCAAGACAGGGAGTATATCATGAACCGCTCATTCGCATCGATCGTCGCGCTGGCGATCGCCGGCCTTTCGGTGCCGGCCGCCGCGCAGGGTGCCAACACTGCCAACACCTCCACCCAATTCTGGTGGCCGGAAGTGGTTGACCTGTCGCCGCTGCGCCAGCAGTCGGCCGCGTCGAACCCCTATGGCGCCGATTTCGATTACGCCGCGGCGTTCTCCAAGCTCGACCTGAAGGCGGTGAAGGCTGACATCGCCAAGGTGCTGACCACCAGTCAGCCGTGGTGGCCGGCCGATTACGGCAATTATGGCCCGTTCTTCATCCGCATGGCCTGGCACTCGGCCGGCACCTATCGCATTGCCGATGGCCGCGGCGGCGCCGGCGGTGGCCAGCAGCGCTTTGAACCGTTGAACTCGTGGCCCGACAATGCCAACCTCGACAAGGCGCGCCGCTTGCTGTGGCCGGTGAAGGCCAAATATGGCCGCAGCATCAGCTGGGCCGACCTGATGGTGCTGGCTGGCAACGTGTCGCTGGAAACCATGGGCTTCAAGACCTTTGGCTTTGCCGGTGGCCGCACCGACGACTGGGAGGCCGACAAGGTCTATTGGGGCCCGGAAAACAAGATGCTGGACGACAAGCGCTATTCGGAAGGCCGCAAGCTGGCCAACCCGCTGGCCGCTGTCCAGATGGGCCTGATCTATGTGAACCCGGAAGGCCCGAACGGCGTGCCTGATCCGCTGCTGGCGGCGAAAGACATCCGCGAAACCTTTGGCCGCATGGCGATGAACGACGAGGAAACCGCCGCGCTGATCGCCGGTGGCCACACGTTCGGCAAGGCGCACGGTGCCGCCAAGGCCGACAATGTCGGCAAGGAGCCGGCGGCGGAAGCACTGGAAAAGCAGGGCTTTGGCTGGGAAAACAAGCACGGCAAGGGCATGGGCGCCGATACCATCACGTCGGGCCTTGAAGGCGCCTGGACGGCGGCCCCGACCCAGTGGACCATGCAGTATCTGGAAAATCTGTATGGCAACGAATGGGTGCAGACCAAGAGCCCGGCCGGTGCCACCCAGTGGGTGCCGAAGGATGCCGACGCCAAGAAGTTCGTGCCCGACGCGCACCGCGAAGGCGTGTATCACGCACCGATCATGTTCACGACCGACCTCGCGCTGCGGATGGACCCGGCTTATGGCAAGATCACCAAGAACTGGCTGAAGAACCCAAAGGCGTTTGAAGATGCCTTTGCCCGCGCCTGGTTCAAGCTGACCCACCGCGACATGGGCCCGCGCGCCCGCTACATCGGTGCCGATGCGCCCAGGGAAGTGCTGAGCTGGCAGGACCCGGTGCCGGCCGTCGATCACCCGCTGGTGACCGAGGCTGACGTCGCGACCCTGAAGGCGACCGTGCTGAACAGCGGCCTCACCGTGCCCGAACTCGTCCGCACCGCCTGGGCGGCAGCGGCCAGCTATCGCGGCACCGACATGCGTGGCGGTGCCAATGGCGGCCGTCTGCGCCTCGCGCCGCAGAAGGACTGGGCGGTGAACAACCCGGCCGAGCTGGCCAAGGTGCTGCCGGTGCTGTCGAAGGTGCAGGCCGATTTCAACAAGGGTGCTGCGGGCGGCAAGAAGATCAGCATGGCCGATCTGATCGTGCTGGCCGGCAATGCCGCGGTGGAAAAGGCCGCTGCCGATGCCGGCGTGGCGATCACGCTGCCGTTCCAGCCGGGCCGCACCGATGCCAGCCAGGCACAGACGGACGTGGCCAGCTTTGCCGCGCTGGAGCCCAAGGCCGACGCCTTCCGCAATTACTGGACGGCGGAAAGCGTCTACAACCCGACGCAGGCGCTCGTTGATCGCGCCAACCTGCTGGGGCTGACGGTGCCGGAAATGACCGTGCTGGTCGGCGGCCTGCGCGTGCTGGATGCCAACGCGGGCGGCAACAAGGCCGGCGTGTTCACCGCCAAGCCCGGCGTGCTGACCAACGATTGGTTCACCAACCTGCTCGGCATGGAAACCAAGTGGCAGAAGTCGGCCACCGAAGGCCTGTATGACGGCGTTGACCGCACCACGGGCGCGAAGAAGTGGACCGCCACCCCGGTTGACCTGCTGTTCGGCAGCCACGCCGAACTGCGCGCGGTCGCCGAAGTCTATGGGGCTGCCGATGGCCACAAGCAGATGGTCAGCGACTTTGCCAAGGCGTGGACCAAGGTGATGAGCAACGACCGCTTCGGCCGCTGATCTTCATCGCTGCGTGACAAAGGGCGGCGCTTCCCGGTGGGGAGCGCCGCTTTTTTCGTTCAGGGCCGGCCTGAATAGAGCAGGTGGCCCGGCCCCAGTCGTTCCAGCACATGGGCGACATCGACGCCCGAAAAGGCAAAGCAGCCTTCGCTGCGGCCGAGCTTGCCGGTTTTCTTCAGCACATCGGGTTCGCAATACCAGGCACCGTGGATGACGATGGCGCGTTCCATCGCGGTGCGGTTTTCCGGATCCAGCCCGATCAGCCGGCGCGACCGGCCGTGCTGGCCCACATAGGCATCGCCGGTCAGATAGGCGCCTTCGCTGCTGGCGGCGGAGCCGGGGAGGGCCGAAAAACGCTGGAGATAGCCGGTGTGCGCCGGATCGGAACCGCGGCCGTGCGCCACCCGCAGCGCCGTCACCTGGCCGCTGTCGGGCGCGAACAGGAAAAAGCGCGGCGTCGCACTGTGCAGGCTGTAATCGGCGATGGCGACGACATCGCGTGCGGTGATGCGGGCCGAATGGCGGGCAAAGGCCTCCCGCGCGCCGTGGATCAGGCGGGGGTGGGGGGCGGCAGGCGCGACCGTTGCCAGTGCCGGCGCTGCTGCGATCAGCGGGGCGCTTCCCAGAAGGGCGCGGCGCGATATGGGGGTGTTCCTGATCGACATCGCCCTGCAACATAGGGCAGTGTGTGCATGATTTACAGATATGACCGTGCGCTTTCCCTGTGTCGTGCCGCTGGTGGCGGTGCTGTTGGCGGCCACACCCACCCGGGCCGCTCCTGACAATTTGTTGCCGGCTGAGCGGCTTGCCGCCGTCGACATGGCACCGCTTGATGCTTCGGCGCGTGCAAAGGTCGCGGCCAGCCTGGCGCAATGGCAAACCTTGGGGCAAACCTTGGGGCAAGCGCTGCCGGCCCCCGCTGCCGGGCGCTGGCTGCTGGTCAACATCCCCGCCTTTGAAATCAGCCTGTATGACGGCGCGGTCCGCACCGGCACGTGGAAGGCCATTGTAGGCAAGCCCAAGACGCCAACGCCGCGCTTTGCCGGCACGGTGACGGGCGTCATCCTCAACCCGTGGTGGGACGTGCCGGCCAGCATCGTTGCCGAGAGCGTGGGGCGGCTGATGGCGCGCAACCCGAAGAAGGCGGCGGCGCAAGGCTATGTGCGGGTGGGCGATCGCTATCGCCAGCGGCCGGGGCCCGACAACCAGCTGGGTCTGATGAAACTGGATTTCCGCAATCCCTACAGCGTTGGCATCCACGACACGCCGTCGCGCACCTTGTTTGCGCGTGACAAGCGCGCCTTGAGCCACGGCTGCATCCGGGTGGACGATCCGTTCGGATTTGCCGCCGCGCTGCTGGGTCCGCCGGTCAGCCGGGACAGCCTGCAGACGGTGCGCGAGCAGAACCCCGACACGCAGCGCCTGCCGCTGGCCGATCCGCTGCCGGTGATCGTCGGCTATTTCACCGCCGAGGTGGCGGACGACGGCAGCCTGAGACTGTTCGACGATGTCTATCGCCGGGAACGGCCACAGGCGGCGGGGCAACTGGAGGGGGAGTGCAGCCTTTGAGCCTGACCTTGGGCTTTCATGGCGCGGCGCGGACCGTTACCGGATCCTGCCTCGAAATCGCCGCCGGCAACCGCCGCATCCTTGTCGATTGCGGCCTGTTTCAGGGATCACGCACGCTGGAGGCGTTGAACCACGAGCCGCTGCCTTTCGACGTCGCCGCCATCGAGGCCGTGATCCTGACCCACGCCCATATCGATCACAGTGGCCTGCTGCCGCGTCTGGCGGCGCAGGGCTGGCAGGGGCCGATCTGGTGCACGCCGCAAACGGCCGACCTTCTGGGCCCGATGCTGGCCGACAGTGGCCGCATCCACGAATATGAAGCCGAACGCCGCAACCGCCGCCGCGATCGCGCCGGCGAAGCACCGTTCGTGCCGATCTATACCGAGGCCGATGCGGTGGCCGCTGCCGGGCTGGCGCGCGCCGTGTCGCTGGAGGACTGGTTCGAAGCGGCACCGGGTTTGCGCGCCCGGCTGTGGAATGCCGGGCACATATTGGGCGCGGCATCGGTGGAGATCGAGGCGGCCGGCGTGCGGCTGTTGTGCTCGGGCGACCTGGGGCCGGACAACAAGGCGTTTCTGCCCGATCCGGCCACGGCGCGCGGGTTCGATGCGGTGGTGTGCGAGGCGACCTATGGCGGCACGGTGCGCGAGCGGGTGAGCCTGTATGAACGCCGCCGCCAGCTCGCCGACGAGATCAATGAGGCCATGGCGCGGGGCGGCAATCTTGTGATCCCGGCCTTTGCGCTGGAACGCACGCAGGAACTGCTGCTGGATATCGTCATGCTGTCCAAGGCCGGTGCCATCGGCAACGCGCAACTGTTCGTGGACAGTCCGCTCGCCAACAAGGTGACTGAGGTCTATCGCCGCCACCTCGACACGCTGGAGGACACCGGCGGTGGTGACATCTTTGCCCATCCCGCCATCCACACGGTGGGAACGCCAGCGGAATCGATGCGGCTGAACACAGTTTCGGGCGCGATCATCATGGCGGCATCGGGGATGTGCGAGGCCGGGCGCATCCGCCACCACCTGGGCCACAATCTCCCGCGCCGGGAATCGACCATATTGTTCGCCGGCTTCCAGGCCGAAGGCTCATTGGGCCGGGTCATCCTCGACGGGGCCAGCCGTGTGCGCATGTCGGGCCGGGACGTGACGGTGCGGGCGCAGGTGCGCCACATCGACAGCTATTCCGCCCATGCCGACCAGGCGGAGCTGCTGGACTGGATCGCGGCTGCCGGGCCGATTGCCGGCAGCCTGTTCCTTGATCATGGCGAGGCCGGTGCGATCGAGACGCTGGCGGCGGCAGCGCGGGGTCGCGGGCTGGCGCCCGACGTGATCACGCCGGAACTGGGCGACAGTTACGCCGTGCAGGCGGGGCAGGCGGCACGGCGGCTGAAGCGTGGACGCCAGCAGCTGCGGACGGCGGTGGGACGGGACTGGCAGAATGATTATGCCGATCTGGCGAGCGGCCTGAAACAGCGGCTCGGCGCAATCAGGGATGACCGGGCGCGGCAGCGGGCGATTGCCCGGATGCGGCGGATACTGGATGAATTTGCCCGGCGGCCGCAGCGGGGCTGACATGGTGTTCGACGGCGATGACGCCGATGAACGCCGCCAGCTTGGCCGCGATGATGGCAGCGGCATCGGGGGCGAGGCCGGATTGCCGGATGGTGAGGCGCATGGTCTCGTCATCGCGCACCAGTTCGAAACCGTCTGGCACCAGGGCGCGCTGGGCAAACAGGTTGAGCGCGCGCAGGGCAATGCCGGGATCGACCAGCATGGTGAGGTGATAGACGGCGGTGACCTCGCTCACGCGGCGGCCTGCCAGTCGCTGCGCGCCCAGTTGGCGACATCGTCGGCGGCATAGCCTGAACCCGCGCGGCGCACGCGGCGGATACTGACCTCCCGACACGAGGGCAGATGGGCCAGCGCCAGGCCCAGGGCATGGGCCCCAGCCCGGCTGACATGGCGCGGACAGAGCAATTCGAAGGCGATTTCATTGCCGACACGGCGGACGCCGATCGACGCCGATGCCGCGCCGTGGCTGGCAATCAGATCCAGCGCGCCGCCAAGATCGGTGGTGCGGGCAAGGATCAGCATCTGGCCATCATGTTGCATGGGCGTTCGCTCCGTGGGGGCTTGAACAGGTTGCTTTTACGCGGAATCATGCGCCTATGCTTGGCAAATTGCGCTCTTCATGGCATTGGCGCGCATGATCAACGCTATAAACGGCGATATGGCACATGAACGATGCTGAACCTTTCGACGCCTTCGACTGGAAGATTCTCGCCCTGCTGCAGGGCAATGCCGAGCTGTCGGCCACCCAGATCGGGGAGCGGATCGGCCTGTCGCAATCCCCGGTGTCGCGCCGGATCGCGCGGCTGAAGGCGCAGGGCTATGTGCGGCGCACGGTGGCGCTGCTTGATCGGCACAAGTTGGGGCTGTCAGCGCAGATCTTCGCGCAGGTGAAGCTTTCGGCGCATGGGCGCACCCATCTCGAGGAGTTCACCGCCGCGATCCGCGATTTTCCCGAAGTGCTGGAATGCCACGTGCTGATGGGATCGGTGGATTTCCTGCTGCGCGTGGTGGCGAAGGATATCGGCGAATATGAACGCTTCTTCTTCGAGAAATTGTCGCGCGTGCCGGGCATCCAGGAAGTGACGTCCACGGTGGCGCTGTCGGAAATCAAGTCCACGACGAGCCTGCCTCTCCACTCTGCCAGCGGCTGACCCCGCAGCGTTGACCGTCTCCGTTTGGGCTTGTATCGTCCTGATCAGAAAAAACGGCAGGCGGGGAGGCTGGCCAGTGCAGATTGATCGCAGGACGATGCTGGGGGCTGCGGTTGCAGCGGTGGCAGCCCCCGTTGTGGCGAAGGCAAAGCTGGCGGCACCGGCCATTGCGAAGGCCAAGGTGCCGGTCAGCCCGTTTTCGGGCAAGGCCTACAGCCCGCGCGCCATCACGCTGGTGCGCGAGAGCGTGGTGGTCGACATGCTGGCGCCGATCAAGATCGAGTTCAGCCCCGGTTTCTACAGCAAGCCCCTGACCGAGAAGGACGCCGCCGATTTCCGCAGCAGCGGCATCAATGCCATCCACCACGCCGTCGGGCTGGGCGGCACCGATGCCTATACGCAGGCAATGGAATTCTTTGCCGTGTGGGGCAATTTCGTCGCCCGCAACAGCCATGTGCTGACCGGGGTCGGCAGCTTTGCCGACATCCTGCGCGCCAAGCAGGATGGCAAGGTGGCGGTGATCATGGGCCTGCAGAATGCCGATCATTTCCGCCGCCCGGCCGATGTGCAGACCTTCTACGACCTCGGCCAGCGCTGCGCCCAGTTGACCTATAATTCGCAGAACCGCATCGGATCGGGCTCCACCGACCGGATCGACGGCGGCATCAGCGATTTCGGCGCAGCCATCATCGAGGCGATGAACAAGGCCGGCATGCTGATCGACGTGTCGCACAGCGGTGATCGCACCACGCTCGATGCCATCCAGCTTTCAAAGAAGCCGATCGCCATCACCCACAGCAACTGCCGCGCGCTGGTCGATCATCCGCGCGTGAAGCGGGACGAGGCAATCAAGGCGCTGGGGGCCAACGGCGGCGTGATGGGCATCACCGGGGTCAGGATGTTCGTGAAGAAGACCGATCCCACGACCATCGCCGACGTCGTCGATCATATCGATCATGTCGTGAAGCTGATCGGCATCGATCATGTCGGCATCGGGACGGACAGCGACCTCAATGGCTATGACGACACCACGCCCGAAACCAACAAGATGCTGCGCGGTGCCTACAAGGACAGTTATGCTTTTCGCGAAAAGATCGATGTCGACGGCTTTGATCACCCGCTGAAGATGTATGACCTGACCGAGGAGCTGATCCGGCGCGGCTATTCCGATGCCAACATCAAGGCAGTGCTGGGCGGCAATTTCCAGCGCCTGCTCACCTCCACCTGGGGCGGCTGAGCCGTGACGCGCCCCTTGATCAGGGCCGCGCTGGCCGCACTGGCGCTGTCCACCGCGACGGCGCCGCTGCTGGCGGCACCTGCTGCCACCACGGTGGCGCCCGCCGAACTGGCCGGCTTTGTCGATGGCGTCGTGGCCGAGCAGATTGCCGCGCGCGAAGTGGCGGGCGCGGTGGTGACGGTGGTGCAGGGCGGCCGTGTCGTGCTCAACCGCGGCTATGGCCACCAGGATCTCGCCGCCGGCGTGCCGGTGGATGCGATGCGCAGCCTGTTCCGCCCCGGTTCGGTGTCGAAGCTGATCACCTGGACGGCGTTGATGCAGCAGGTGGAGGCCGGGCGCGTCGATCTGGATGCGGACGTGAACCGCTATCTGGATTTCGCCATCCCGCCATTCGACGGCAAGCCGATCCGGGTGCGCGACCTGTTCACCCACAGTGTCGGCATGAGCGATGCGCCCGGCATCATCACCCGCGATCCGGCGAAATTGCTGCCCTTCCGCGACTGGATGAAGCGCAACATCCCGCGCCGCGTGTGGGCGCCGGGCACGGAGATCGCCTATTCCAACTATGGCGCGGCGCTGGCCGGCTATATCGTCGCGCAGGTGAGCGGCGAGGAATTTGATCCCTATGTCGAGCGCCACGTCCTGGGCCCGCTGAAGATGGCTGCGACCTCGTTCCGCGAGCCGCTGCCCCCGGCATTGGCGCCGCGCATGACCAAGGGCTATCGGCTTGAAAATGGACGCTTTGTCGAGCAGGCGCCAGAACTGATCAGCGCGATTGCGCCGGCGGGGTCCGCCACCAGCAGCGGGCCCGACATGGCGCGCTTCATCCGCATGCTGCTGGGGGGCGGCACGCTGGATGGCCAAAGGGTGCTGAAGCCGGAAAGCGTGCGCTTCCTGCTGTCGGATGGCCTGTCGAACGCGCCCGGCCTGCCCGGCATGGCGCATGGCTTCTTCGTGTTCCGCAACGCCGGGCCCACATCCGGACCGCGCCTGTTGGGCCACGGCGGCAACACGGCCGATTTCCACTCGATCCTGGTGCTGGCGCCGCAAGCCAATGCCGGCTTCTTCATCTCCATGACCGGCGGTGTTGGCAGTTATGGCGCGCGCACGGAACTGTCCGACCTGCTGGTGGCAAGACTGTTCCCCGATAGGCCAATGGCCCGCCAGCCGCGCCCGGCCGACGAGCCGCAGCCAGCCGGGGCCTTCCGCGCCAACCGCCGCAATTATGATGCGCCGGTTCGGCCCGAATATGATGCGACCGTCGCTGTCGCCGGCCCCGACGCGCTGACCGTCACCATGGAGGGCAAGGCCAGCCATTGGGAACGGGTCGGCCCGCTGATGTATGAGCGGGTCACCGCCACCGGGCGCACCGGCCCGTTCGAGCGGCTGCAGTTCGTCACCGGCCCCGCTGGCTGGCGACTGGTGTTCGGCACCCAGCCGCACATGGCCTGGCACCGCGTCACTCCCTGATCCCAGACAAAGGACAAGCCCATGCGCGCCCGTTTTTCCCGGCTTCTCGTCATGCTTCCTGCCGCAGCCCTGCTCGCCATGGCACCTGCGGCTGCGGCACCGGTATCTGCCAATTTCACGGCGCCTGCTGACTGGACGGCGACCAATGCCGATGGCCTTGTCCGCTATGCTGCGCCCGAAGCCAATTTCACCCTGACCGTGGTCGATGTCGGCGCGGCTGCCGATGCACGGGCGGCGGTGACAGCGGCCTGGGCGAAGGCGCGTCCGGGCCTGTCGCCGACGCCGCTGCTGGTCAATTCCGCCGGGGCAGGGGATGGCTGGGATGAACGGGTCAGCATCCAGTATGAAATGCCGCCGGCCGCCGGCGCCATCCGCGCCGCCAGCGCCCAGCGCGCTGGCACCAGCTGGACCGTGCTGCTGATCGATGGCGCGATGGCGACCTATGCCAAGCGGTCGGCTGCGGTGGGTGTGCTGCAGCAGAGCCTGCGCCCCGCCGGCTATGCGCCCGAGAATTTCGTCGGCAAGCCGGCCCATCACCTGACGCCCGATCGCGTCGCCACGCTGCGCCAGTTCGTGGCCGACAGTGCAAAGGCGCTGGGCGTGCCGGGCGTGGGCCTTGCCTTCATCGATGGCGGCAAGGTGGTGTGGCAGGGCGGCGTTGGCGTGCGCGCGCTGGGTTCGAACGAGCCGGTGGATGAACACACCAAGTTCATGGTGGCATCGAACACCAAGGGCATGGCGACCCTGCTGCTGTCGATCCTGGCCGATGACGGCAAGCTGCGCTGGGATCAGAAGGTCGTCGATCTCTATCCGCAATTTCGCTTGGGCAGCGATGAAGTGACGAAATCGGTGGAGGTGCGCCATCTCGTGTGTGCCTGCACCGGCCTGCCGCGCAAGGATTATGCCTTCATCCTGGCCGAACCGGGCGCGCCGGCATCCGACACGTTCGTGCAGCTTTCGCAGACGATGCCGACCAGCAAGTTCAACGAACTGTTCCAATACAGCAATCTGATGGCGTCGGCCGCCGGTTATCTGGGCGGGGCGCTGAGCTATCCCAGGATGGAACTGGGCGCGGCCTTCGACAAGGCGATGGAAGAACGCATCTTCAAGCCGCTGGGCATGGTGGACACCACCTTTGATTTCCAGCGCGGCATGGCCGGCAACTGGGCGCAGCCGCACGGGCTGGGGCTGGATGGCAAGACGGCGCTGCTGTCCAACGATTTCAACGCCACCGTCTATCCGCATCGCCCGGCCGGCGGCGCGTTTTCCACCGCTGCCGACATGGCGCAATATGCTCTGCTGGAGTTGACCAAGGGCGTCGGCCCCGGCGGCAAGCGCGTGGTGGGCGAAGCCAGCATCACCGAACGGCGCAAGCGCGGCGTGCCGGTGGGCGAGAATATGTGGTATGGCATGGGCCTGTTCAGCCGCATGGCCTGGGGCGTTCCGGTCGTCACCCACGGCGGCACGCTGCAGGGCTATCACAGCAATTTCTATGCGCTGCCCGATGCCGGTATTGGTGCGGTGATCCTGACCAACGCCGATCCGGGCGCTGCCATGCTGGGACCGTTCCTGCGCCGCCTGATGGAAGTGGTCTATGATGGCCGGCCCGAAGCCGCCGCCGAAATCGCCACCGCCGCCGCACGCCAGCAGGCGCAGGCCGCCGCCCGCAAGGCGCGGCTGACCCTGCCGGGCGATCCGGCGGTGATCGCCGGCCTGGCCAGAAGCTATCGCAGCCCGGAAGGCCTGATCGTCTCCATTGCCCGGAAGAACGGCCAGCCGTGGCTGAAAGCCGGCTTCATCGAAGGGCCGTTCGCCACCCGCAAGAATGCCGATGGCAGCGTTTCGGTCGTCTCGTCGGGGCCGGGGCTGGTGGGCTTTGACGCGCAGGTGGGAATGAAGGACGGCGTGCGGACGCTGACCGTGCGCGATGCCCAGCATGATTATGTCTATGCCGAGGTGCGTTGAGGCGTGGCCTTGGCGCAACGACAGGCGAAATCACGCAACAATTGTCCTGAATGGGATTGATTTCTCTCATCGGACGTGATGCATCAAGGACGCAAGCATATTCCAAGAGGGGGAAGCGCTGTGAAGAAGCAAGTTCTGCTGGGGTCGGTGGGGATCGCGATGCTGCTGGCAGGTGCGCCGGCGCTGGCTGCCGATGCCGCCGAGGAAACGGCCACCACGGAAATCATCGTGACGGCCCAGCGCCGGCAGCAGACGATGATCGAGGTGCCGCAATCGGTTTCGGTGGTGAACGGCGACGCGCTGCAGCGCCAGCAGGCCGCCAGCTTCCTCGATTATGCCGCGCTGATCCCCGGTTTCACCGTCACCCAGGCCAACCCCGGGGAATCCCGCCTGATCCTGCGCGGCGTCAACACCGGTTCGGTCGGTTCGACCGTGGCGGTGTATGTGGATGACGTGCCGTTCGGTTCCAGCGGCAGCCTTTCCAACGGCGGCGTGCTGGCCGGTGATTTCGACACTGCCGATGTCGAACGGGTGGAAGTGCTGCGCGGCCCGCAGGGCACGCTTTACGGCTCCAACGCGCTGGGCGGCGTGCTGAAATATGTGACGGCCAAGCCCAAGCTGGGCACGGTGGAAGTCGCCGGCCGCATCGGCGTGGAGGACACCAAGGGCGGCGGCAGTGGCTGGCTGACCACGGGCGTTGTCAACCTGCCGCTGGGTGACAAGATCGCCGTGCGCGCCAGCGGCTATTACCGGTCAAACCCCGGCGTCGTCGATGCTGCCGGCCGCAATGCCACCGGCGTCGACAAGAACCAGAGCTATGGCGGCCGCGTGTCGGTGCTGTTCCAGCCGACCGACAATTTCTCGGCCCGCCTGTCGGCCCAGATGCAGAATATCCGCGTCGACAGCCCGGCGACCTTCACTGCCGATCCGTTGTCGGTGCAGCCGGTCAATCCGGTCACCGGCATCCCGACCGGCGGCCAGCGCGTCCGTTACGAACGCTACCCGGAACTGAACGACCTGGATTATCGCCTGTACAGCGGCGTGCTGGATTGGGATCTGGGCTTTGCGACCCTGACCTCGGTGACCAGCTATGCCGAGCAGAACCAGCGCCAGATCAGCGATGTCAGCACCAACGCAGCGCGCAACACCGCGCAGGCGGTCTATGGCGGCACGCCGCCGACCACCGTTGGCCTGTTCTTCCAGAACGATATCACCCTTGAAAAATTCACCCAGGAAGTGCGGCTGGCCTCGCCGGATGACGGTGCGTTCGAATGGCTGATCGGTGGCTATTACACCAAGGAAGACAGCGCGCTGAAGCAGCGGTTTGCGCCGTTCACGCTGGCCACGCAGGCGATCATTCCGCCCGCCGGCACCTTCGGCCCGTTCACCTTCACCCAGTTCGTGACGGCCGGCATCACCGCCAAGTACGAGGAAATCGCCGTGTTCGGCAGCGGCACGCTGCACGTGTCGGACCGCTTCGACATCACGGCGGGCGGCCGCTACAGCCACAACAACCAGTCGTCGCTGCAGTCGGTGATCCAGCTTGGCAACGGCAGTCCGCAGAGCGGCAGGTCGGGCGAAGGCGTGTTCACCTGGTCGGTGGCGCCGCGCTTTGAAGTCAGCGACAATTTCGCGATCTATGCCCGCGCGGCCAAGGGTTATCGCCCCGGTGGCCCGAACTTCATCCCGCCCAACGCGCCGGCCAATTTCCCGACCGAGTTCGGTGCCGATACCATCGTCAGCTATGAAGTGGGCGTCCACTACCAGAGCAGCGATCGCACGCTCACCCTGGATGCCGCTGCCTACACGCTGGATTGGGACAATGTGCTGATCACGTCGACCGTCACCACGGCGGCCGGCCCGGTGGGCGTCAACAGCAATGGCCGTCGCGCCCGCAGCCAGGGCTTTGAAGCCAGCGCCACGCTGCGTCCCACCAAGGGCCTCAGCATCGGCCTGAATGGCGCCTTCACCGATGCCAAGCTGCGTGATGACACCGTCCCGCCGGGCGGTGGCCTCAACCTGACCGGCGGTCTGGCCGGCGATCAGCTGCCCTATTCGCCGCGGCTTTCGGGCACGGTCACCGCCGATTACGAATGGTCGGTGGGCGATGGCGCCATGGCCTATGTGGGGGCCAGCGCGCGTATGATGGGCGATCAGACCGGGGGCTTCAACGCCGCCTATCGCGCCGCGTTCAACCGCCGCATCCAGATCGACAGCTATACCGTGGTCGATGCCCGCGCCGGCATTGATTTCGGCACGTTCAACATCTCGGTCTATGCCCGCAACCTGTTCAACTCCTATGGCGTGGTCGCTGCCGGTGAATATCCGTTCGCGGTGCCGGCTGCCATCGGTGGCACTGGCCTGCCGCTGATGACCGCCAGCACCATCCGCCCGCGTGTTCTGGGCGTGACGCTGGGGGCACGTTTCTGAGACGAAAATGATGCGGCCGGCGCAGGATGCGCCGGCCGCTTCTGCCGCTTTTCTGCGAACTCAAAGGCCGGGGCATCATGCTCCGGCCGCTTTTTGTCAGTTCTGCGCGGCCTCGACGATGCGGAGCACGTTGCCGCCCCACATCTTGGCCAGATCGGCGTCGCTGTAACCGGCGGCGCGCAGGCGTTCCGTCACCTTGGGCAGGGCCGCGATGTCCTCGATGCCCTTGAGGCCGCCACCGCCATCCCAATCGGCGCCAAAGCAGATGTGATCGACGCCGGCCACCGCGATCGCGCGCAGCACCATCGTCATGTAGGCTTCGAAATCGGCCGCCCACATCGGCTCGCTCTTGTCGAGCGCGCGCCATTTCGCGACCATGTCAGCCTGCTGCGCCGGGGTCAGCCGGTCGCTGTGCTCATACTGGCCGAACACTTCGGCGCGGGCCGGCGTCATGTTCATCGGCGACATGAAGATGGTGGAAATGCACATGGCGCCGCCCTTGGCCGCCAGCTGCTTCAGCCGGCCTTCGTCAAGGTTGCGCGGGTGATCGAACGTCGACCGCAGGCTGGAGTGGGAGAGGATGATCGGCCTGGTCGACAGCGCCAGCATACGATCGAAGGCGGCATCAGAAGCGTGGCTGGCGTCGATGACCATGCCCAGCCGGTTCATCTCCTGCACCCACGCCTTGCCGAGCGGGCTGAGCCCGCCCCATTTCGGGGTGTCGGTGGCGCTGTCGGCGAACTGGTTGTTGGCCGAATGCACCGGGCTGGCCAGCCTGACCCCGCGACGGTGAAACTCCGCCAGCAGCGACAGGTCTTCGCCCAGCGCATAGCTGTTTTCCATCGACTTGAAGGCGATCAGCGTGCCAGCCTTGTCGAGCCGACGCGCATCCGCCGCGGTCAGCGCCGGCCTGATGGCCTTGCTGTTGGCGGCGATGGTGCGATCGATCAGGTCTGACCGGCCGCGCGCGAAGGCGAGCGCATCGGCATAGCCCTTGGCCGACAATGGCCCCTGTTCGGTGTAGATGGCGAAGAAGCCGCCATCCAGCGCGCCATCCTGCATCCGCGGGATGTCGAGCTGGGAGATGTCGGTGTCGTAGCTGTGGCGCGCGGCAAAGTCCCAGCCCGGCCGGGCAAAGCTGATCCCGGTATCAAGATGGGTGTCGAGCGTCAGGAAGCTGCTGTGCGGAGCGGGCGCCGCAGCGGCCGCACTGGCCAGCAGCAGGGCCGGGAACAGGGCGGGGAGCAAGCGCCTCATTTGCCGTCAGCCACCGGCTTCAGATCGAGATCGTGATAATCCCAGCTGAAATCGGCGATCGGGTTGGCCGCCTTCATGGTGACGCCGGTCACCTTGCCCTTGTCGTCGATGGCGAAGGTGACGATGGCCTTTTCCAGGGTCTTGTCATCGAAATCGGTGATGAAGCTGTTGTAGGCCCAGTGGGTCAGGCGCCCGGCCATGTTGGGCGACGAGGTGAAATCGATCGTCAGCCCCCTGGCATCGTTGCCCACCACCACATCGCCATACCAGGCGTCGCGATAGCGGCCGGCGTAGCGTTCGGTCGGCAGGGATGGCGCGCCCTTGGCCTCGCCCGTGGTCTTTTGCATCGCCGCCAGCGCCTGGCGTCCGCCTTCAAGGCGCTGCTGGTACCAGCTTTCCCACTTGGCGATCCAGCCATTGTCGGGGAGGCCGAGATAATGATCGATCATGCGATAGGTGAGGCCAAGCAGCATGCCGCTGTCCTCGCTGTTCATCATGATCGCGAAACCGACATTCCTTTCCGGGATCAGGACGACGCGTGTGATCGACCCCAGCACGCCGCCACCGTGGCTGATGATCTTGTGGCCGCGATAGTCCTGCACCTGCCAGCCCAGTGCATAGCTCTGGTAGGTCGGCTGTGCCAGTTTCAGGCTGTCGGGCAGCTGCGGCACCGGCATGATCGTCACCGGCTTCCACATTTCGGCGTGCTGGGCCTTGCTGAACAGCGGCTTGCCGTCGGGCAGGGCGCCGCCATTGAGCTGGATCTTCAGCCACGCCGCTTCGTCATTGGCGCTGAAGGTCAGCCCGCCGGCCGGGGCGGCGTTGCGGCCGAGCTCGTCCTTTTCATCCAGCGGTTGCTGCGCGCCCAGGCCGCGCAGCGGGCCCGAAAGGCGGGCGTGCGGGTAGGAGCGGTTCTCGACCGTGAAGCGTTCCGGGCTGTCGGTGGTGGCCGTCATCATGCCGCCGGCACGCAGCACGCGGGCGCGGACGAAATCCTCCCAGCGCTGGCCGGTCACTTCCTCGATCAGCTGGCCGGCCACGGCATAGAGGATATTGTCATAGGCATAGGCCGACCGGAAACTGGTGCGGGGCTTGAGATGCGCCACGCGTTCCACCGTCTGCTTGCGGGTCAGCCGGGTGCGGGGCACCATCATCAGGTCGCCCTGGCCCAGCCCCAGCCCGCTGCGGTGGACGAGGAGATCGCGCACGGTGATCTCGCGCGTCACCCACGGATCGTTCATGCGGAACCACGGCATGTGCCGGATCACCGGATCGTCCCATTTGATCTTGCCTTCATCGACCAGGATGGCGAGGGCGGCGGCGGTGACGGCCTTGCCGGTGGAGCCGGTCTGGAAGGTGGTATCGGCATCAACCGGTGCGGTGCTGCCGAGCTGGCGGACGCCAAAGCCCCTTGCCATCGTCGTCTTGCCGTTTTCGACGATTGCAATGGCGACGCCGGGCGCGCCGATCTTCTGGCGCAGGGCCTCGACTTCCTTTTCAAAACCGGCGGGCGGCGCGGCAACGGCCGGAATGGCCACGGCAGAGAGCAGCAGGGCAGCAATTTTCAGGCGCATCATGGCAAAGGCTCCGGTTTGAGCAGGCGATAGACGCCGATGGTGAGCAACGGCACGAGAAAGACGGCCAGGAACAGCCAGGCGAGGAAACGATAGCCCTGCGCGATCAGATCGACGAGGCCGACTTCGACCGCGACCAGCATGCAGCCGGCAAGGATGATGCTGCCGCTCAGCAGCCGGCCCTTCAGGCCCGGGGCCGCCCGTCCGCGCGCCACCAGCGCGCCGGCAATGCGTTCGTTGATGGCGTGGACGGCACCGACGCCGCTTTCCCACAGCGCGGCAAAGATCATCACCTGGAACAACAGGCCCAGCCACGGCAGCGCAATGGCGCCCAACAGCACCTCGGACGGCAACGCCGCCGATCCGATCGCGGGGTAGAACGCCAGCATGGCGGTGAAGAACAGCAGCGCAGGCAGCATGGCCAGCGGCCCGGCGATCGCGCCGGCAATCATCGCGTCGCGCCGGCTTCCGAGGTGGCGCAGAACGGGAAGCACCACCACCGCGCCGACGATGTTGTAGGCGGCATAGGTGACGCCGCCTTCCAGCCAGCCGGGCTTCACCGCCGGCTGCATGGCAAGGCCGGCGGAAATGCCGTCACCCAGCCGGACAAAGGCGATCAGGATGAAGATGATGTAGGTGGCGTAGATGAGGAAGCTGGCATAGCGGAACAGTTCTTCCACCGCCGCTTCGCCGGGCGCGCTGGCGACGAGGATGGCCACGGCCAGTGCCAGCGTGCCGGCAACCGGCGGCCAGCCGAAGGTGGCAGCGCCGATGGCCCCCGCCGCCGCGCCGAACACGGCGAGGATCAGCACGACGAACACCAGATAGGCGATTTCGAACAGCGGCCACGCCGGCCCGAGCAGTTTCTGGAAGAAGCTGCGATAATCCAGCGCCTGCCATTGGTGGGCCAGCGCAAAGCTGATGGCGGCGACCACGCTCCAGATCAGCATGGCGAGGCCCATGGCGATGAGGCCGCCAATGGGCCCGGCCGGCACGAAGAATTCCGCCAGTTCGCGGCCGGTGGCATAGCCGCCACCGATGATCACTGCCTTCAGGGCGAAGCCCGGCAGCAGGTAACGCTGGAACCAGCTGCCCTTCGTGCCGGGCGCGGAAGCGCTCATGCCAGGCAGTTGTCCACCAGCGCGTCGAAGGCCGGGCCACCGCGGATGGGATCAGCGACCGGCAGGCCCAGCCGCAGCCGTTCGGCGGCCATCACCGCTTCTGCCGCGCCCTCGTTCAGGGCAACGGTGTTGAGGCTGACCCCGCCACAGCGGATGGCCGGATTGGTGCGACGGCCCAGGCGTATCGTCATGTCGATCACCTCTTCGATGGCCGGCAGCGCATAGCCATCAAGGCCCAGCATATGGGTGCGGGTGGGATCGTGGCAGACGACGAAAACATCGGGCTGGCTGCCGTGCAGCAGGCCCAGTGAGACGGCGGCATAGGCCGGGTTGAACAGGGAACCCTGGCCTTCGATCACATCCCAGTGATCCGGCGCGGCGTCAGGGCTTAGGATCTCGGCGGCACCGGCTTCGAAATCCGAAACGACGGCGTCCATCGGGATGCCGCCGCCGGCGATCAGGATGCCGGTCTGGCCGCTGGCACGGAAATCGGCGGCAAGGCCGCGCGCCACGAAGGCGCGGTGCAGGGCAAGTGCGGTGTATTTCTTGCCCAGCGCGCAATCGGTGCCAACAGTGAGCAGGCGCTTCCCGCTGCGTTTGCGCCCGTTGCCGATCGGGATGCCAGCGGGCGGCGTGCGGATGTTGATGAGGCGCCGGCCGGTGCGGGCGGCGGCTTCGGCCAGTTCCGGGATGGCTTCCAGGCGGGCGTGCATGCCGCTGATGATGTCGAGCCCGGCTTCGAGCGCGGCGACCAGCGCGCTGATCCACGATACCGGGATGAAGCCACCCTGATTGGCAACGCCGATGACGATGGCGCGGGCACCGGCGGCGTGGGCGGCGGCGGGGTCCATCGTCGGCAGGCCGGCGCTCACCGTGCAGCCGGGAACGCCGAATTCGGCAACACAACGGTCACGGGCCCAGTCGACGAGGCCAAAGGCGGTCTTGGCATAGCCGGCTTCGGTGGTGTCGCCCAGAAACAGCAGATAAGGCTGGGGCAGGGCCAGTCCTTCCACCAGGCGTCCCATCGCATTCATGGCTTCTTCTCCTGCCCTGTCCGATTCTTGCGCCGGCCGTTGGAACTGATGTGGCACGCTATCGTCCTGATCGGAAAATTGTCAACCTGATCAGGATCGGTTCGCGAATTCCCATACGGAGGGCGCGCAATCGATGTGCCCGCGCGCATAGGTGACGCATGGGGTGCGGTCACGGGCAAGAAAGGTCGGCCCGTCGAGATCGACGACATCGCAAAACTGGCCGACAATGAAGCTGGGCGCCATCGCCAGGCTGGTGCCCATCATGTTGCCGACCATCACGCCCAACCCCAGTTCACGGGCGCGGCGCGCGATGGCCAGCGCTTCGGTGAGGCCGCCGCACTTGTCGAGCTTGATGTTGACGAGATCAAAGCGCCCGACCAGCCCATCGGTATCGGCAAGGCACAGGGCGCTTTCGTCGGCGACGAAGGGCAGGGGGCGGACAAGGCCATCCAGCGACGCTTCATCGCCGCGCCTGAGCGGCTGTTCGAGCTGGGCGATATCGTGAGCCAGAAGCACCGGCAGCAAGCGTTCCAGCGTGGCGCGGTCATAGCCCTGGTTGGCATCGACGCCGATCCAGGCCGTGGGCCGCGCGGCGCGGATGGCGGCCACCCGCGCGCAATCGAGATCGAGATCGCCCGTCAGCTTGACCTTGACCGGAGCGAGCGGATCGATGGCCGTGGCGGCCGCTGCCATCGCTTCGGGTGCTTCGGCACCCAGGGTGAGCGTGGAGAGCAGCGGGCGCGGCGGATCGATGCCGGCCAGTTGCCAGACAGGCCTGCCGGTCTGCTGCGCCTCCAGCGCCCACAGCGCGCAATCGATCGCGTTGCGCGCGCCGCCCGGTGGCAGCAGCGATTGCAGGTCGGCGCGCGTGGCACCGGCCTCGATCGCGGCCCGCACGCTCTCGGCCTCAGCCAGCATGTGGGCGGCGTCGTCGTTCAGATAATAGACCCCGGCCGCTTCGCCGCAGCCGCTGTGTTCACCGTGTGTGATCCGCGCCAGCAGCACGGCGGTTTCGGCAAACACATGGCCCGAAATGCGGAAGGGCTTGTGATAGGGAAAATGCTCGATGCGAAGGTCGAGCGATCGCGTTGTCGCCATCAGTACACCAGCGAGAAGCCATAGAGGTTGAAGGCGAAGGTGAGCCAGGCGCAGACCAGCCCTGACGCCAGCAGCAGCAACGCGCCCAGTCGCATCGTCCACGCCCTGCCTTGGGACAGGGTGAGGGCGAAATGCCAGCCGGCGGTGAGCACGAGGCCGATGCTGGCAGCAGGGGTGAGCGCACGCAGCGTCTGGATCAGCCAGTCGAGCGGGCCGCCGATGCTGCCGATATCGGCCGAGAAGGCGACGACGAGGCCGAGCCAGCCGGCAACCGCGATCACCACCAGCCACGCTGCCAGCCGTGACAGCCGCCACGCTGTCAGCGCGCTGCCGCTGAGGGCGAATGTGGCGCCGAACGTGCGGCGCACCAGCGCCCGCACCGGCCAGCCCAGGGCGGCCAGCAGGACGAGGGCGAGAGCGCCACCCGCGGCAGGCAGCAGCCAGGCCGCATTGGTGCCGGCCGGGGCTGGTTCATAGACCATGAACGGCGAGATGGCATCGGTGCTCATCCTGACGACGCGGCCATCCTTGACGACGGCAGCGATGCGCTCGCCGCTGTTGCGATCGGTCCACACGAACGGCGCGGTTTCCACCCAGTCGGGCGTGCCCGCATTCAACGCCTCCAGCGCCGGCAGGGCGATCTTGCCATCCTTGTCGACGACCACCTTGGCCTGGCCGATGAGGCCCAGCAGGCTGAGGAAGTTGGTGAAGCTGCCGCGGCTGCTGACGTAGGTGCCAGCCAGCATCCGGGCGTGCTTGCGGGCGGTGGCGGGATCAACGGCTGCCACTGGCGGTCGGCCGGGCAGGTAGCGATCGGCAAAGCCGTGGAACAGGGCCGAACGCACGGCCGACGCCGCGCCCGCCGCACCGCCGCTGTTCACCGAGATGTAGATGCCGACATCGGCATCGGGGAACAGCCACAGATAGGAATGGAATTGCGTGGTGTCGCCGCCATGACCGATGGCGCGGTGGCCATTGGTCCATTGTTCATAGAAGCCCAGTGCCATGCGGTTGAGCGGGCCGACTCCGGCTGCGTTGGTGTCGTGCATCTGGCGCGCGGTTTCGGGCTTCAGCAGGCCGGCACCATCATTGAGATGGGCCATCATGAAGCGGCCCATGTCGGCGCCGCTGGCGGCAAGACTGCCGGCCGGCCAGGGCAGCACGATCTCATAGGGTTGCGGATCCCTGGAGCCATCCTTGTAGCCCCGCGACATCAGCGGTGCGAGGCCGGCGGGCAGGGGCTGGCGAAAGCTCGACCGTGTCATGCCGATGGGCGAGAAGATGTGCTTTTCGATATAGGCTTCCAGCGGTTCGCCGCTGACCCGCTCGACGATGTAGCCGGCGAGCGCCGTGGCATAGTTGGAATAGGCCGGCGTGGTGCCCGGCGCGAACACGCGGCTGGGCAGGGCGCGCTTCATCAGCACCGAAAGCGGCAGTGCAGCCTTGGGATCGGTACCGATCAGGTAGCGCACCGATTCCTCGAACCCGGCGGTGTGGGTGAGGATGTGGCGCAGGGTGATCGGCTTGCCGTCGAACGGCGGGATGGTGAAATCCAGATAGGCGTTGACGTCGCGATCCAGATCAAGCTTGCCGGCTTCGACCTGCTGCATCACCGCCGTCCAGGTGAACAGCTTTGACACCGAACCGGGCCGGAACAGCGTGGCATCGGGATCGACAGGCGCGCGTTTGGCGACATCGGCAAAGCCATAGCCCTTGGCCAGCAAGGGGCCATTGCCGCGCACGACGACGACAACCGCGCCGGGGATATGCCCCTTGGCGAGGGCATAGGGCATGAAGCCGTCCAGCCAGGCTTCAAGGTCGCGGGCATCGATGGCCGGGGTGGCCGCAGGCACGGCTGCCGCTGCCACCGCAGGTGCCTGCACGGATTGCGCTGTCGCGGCCGGCGACCCCACGATCAGCAGCGCCAGAGCCGCCACCCATCCCTTCAGCAGCCTGTGCATCACTGTTTCACTTCCCCCCATTTGTCACCGGCATGCCGGTGGAACTTGCAGGCGCGCTCGCAAACCCTTACCAATTGAGCGGGCGCATCAGTCTGATTGGAAATAATGAGCCTGATTGGAAAATTGTCAAACGGCGTTTGGGGGTACAGGTGAACGATCAATCGGTTCCGCCAACGCTGGGCACGGTGCTGAAGGGCATCCGATCCCGGCATGGCTGGACGCTCAAGGAGATGAGCGACCGCTGCGGCATCCCGGTCTCGACCCTTTCAAAGGTCGAGCATGACCGGCTGACGCTGTCGTATGACAAGCTGCAGCAACTCAGCCGCCGCCTGAAGATCCGCATGTCGGACCTGTTCGCCGACGGGCCGGACGACAGTGCGCCCAGGGTGACCGGCCGGCGCAGCATCGGATCCATCGACCGGGCGGTGCGCGTTGTCACCGACAATTATGATTATTCCTATCTGTGCACCGATCTGCGCCGCAAGCGCATGATCCCGATCCTCACCCGCATCCGCGCCCAGAGCGCCAGCGAATTTGGCGACCTGGTTCGCCACCAGGGCGAGGAATTCATCTACGTGCTGGAAGGCCGCATCGAGGTGCATTCGGAATTCTATGACCCGGTGGTGCTGGAAACCGGGCAGGGCATCTATCTCGACAGTTCGATGGGCCACGCCTACGTGGTCGGCGAAGGCTGCAAGGAAGCCCTGGTGCTGGGCGTCTGCTCAAGCGCCGACGAGAATCTGATGGATTCGCTGATGAACTTGCACAACTGAGCCGGCGTCAGGCCGGCTTGTTGATCGGCATGGTGAACGTCGCCGGGTCCATCGAAAAGCCGAACAAGGCCTTGAAGCCGTCATGGGCTTCCTGGTGGACCCAGCCGGCGCTGGCCACCACCCGGTCGCCCGGCCGCACCTCGTGACGGTGACCGGTGGCGACATCGGTGAGGGTGAGGCCGCCTTCCAGCACAAAGAAGCGGGTGTGGAATTCGTGGAAGTGCGGCGCATTGCGTTCGGCCGGCACGTCGATCAGCATGGCGTGAAAGCCGGCCGCCGCGACCTCCGCGCGCGCCTCGCTCTCGGTGGTGAAATGCCGGTGGTCAACGCTGTAGCGCATGGCCAATCCCCCGTCTCTCAATACTGCACCCCGCAGGCCATCACATCCAGCGGGACGACATGCAGCTTGGGATTCTCGGCTTTCAGCGTCGCATCCAGTGTCTTCAGATCGGCGTGGAAGCGGCTGACAAGCGTGGACAATTCCGGCGTGTCAAAGCCCAGGTAGGCACGGTTGCCATCGCCGCTGGCCGCCGGCTCGATCTCGGCCAGGCACAGGCTGTTGTGCGGTTTGTAGAACAGCTGGTCGGCAAGATGGCTCGACACATTGTCCATCGGCCAGCTCAAGGGCGTGTTGTCGATCAGATGTTCGAACCAGCGCTCCAGTTTCGACACGAGGCCGAGCTGGCTGCTGTCGACCGTGACGGCTTCACGCACGTAATCGCGTGTCATTGGCGGCTTCACGCGCAGGATGAACGGCACGGGCATCGCCTGGCGATACAGGGTGCCGCTGGCATCATGCATGCTTTCGTACATCTCGTGCAGCGATTCATGGTCGGATGAATGCATCACCGCGCCGTTCCAGATGAAATGCGCCAGGAGATCGGCGAGCAGGTCCTTGTTCGGGGTGCCATCGCCGGCCAGGAGATCCTTGCCGGTGGGATGGCCGGGCAGATAGGCCGCGATGGCATCGGCCCAGAACGCTGCTTCCTGCCATTCCTGCGCCGACAGGTGATCGACAACGCCACGGGTGAAGGCACGGATCGGATCATAATAGCGGCGCAGGAACTCGCCATAATGGGACGGAATGTCGGCCGGGCGCGGGCTGAAACGATACGGGCGATAGCTGCTGTTGGGCTGATCGAAATAGGGATCTGCATCCGGCGACCTGTCGGGATTGGTCGTCGCGTAGAAGTCCGATCCATACCAGCAGAAGGGCAGAAGTTTCCTGACCTCCTCTCCTTTCGCCACGAACGGGCACCACGGATACCAGGTGTTGGGATTGATGATCGATCGCTGGCCTTCCAGCACGGCATTGTTCACGGGGAGCGACAGCCACATGTGCGGCTGCAGCAGGCGCAGGATGATGTTGGATTTGGGCAGCACGCTTTTCGTCAGCGCGTTGATCGTGTCGGCCGGGAAGTGCACGCCGGGATGATCGATCAGGTTGATGCGGTGGATGGCGCCCTGCAGCACGAAGTAGCGCGCCACCGTCCATGCCTCGCCATCCCCCGGGCGAAACACCTCCGACGGGTTCCAGTGCTTGCCGTCGAACACCCACAGGGCAATGGCCACGACCTCGTAGTTGAAGCCCTTGTCATCCTTTGGCCGGCGCACGAGCGCCACTGACGCTGCAGAGGCTTCGCCCGGGTAGAGCGATTTCACCACCCGCATGCAGGAAAAATCGGATTTCAGATATTCATGGCGGTCTTCGTCGACGATCTCGCTGTGAAACGTCTTTTTATCGGTCTCGTCCAGAGGCGAGAGATATTTGCTGTACAGCCCCTCGCACAGCAGATGGGTGAAATCATCGTCGTGGAGATCGGGATAATCCGATCGGTGCTCCACCGCGGTGGCGAGCGCGGCGGCCGTCGAGGCAACGCCGAACTGCAGGATGCTGTTCTCATAATATTTGCCGATGAAGCGCTGCCAGTCGGACTGTTCGGCGGCAGGGATCGGGTCGATGGCCGGGGCAAGGCCATTGTAATGCAGCTTGTTCTTGATCGGCCACGGGGTCATGTCGTCGGGGTAGAGGAAGGCGGATGGCGGCAGCCCCGGAAACCGCGCGTTCTGAGGAGAGATGTCGCTGGCCATCGTGATCACCCCACGGCTTTTGTCGTTGGTGATTGGAAGGCTATCGCGAATATTGCAGAACGGCAAATAAAAGTGAAATTGGCCTATCAGTCTGTTTACGGAGGTGAATTTTCCGTAGCCGGGGAGGCCGCATGGCGCCATCCGGCGAGGCCGAGTTCGCGCGCGCTGTCGGCAGCGCGCTCCAGCGCCGCCGCAATATCTCCGGCGTTGGCGCCGGCACGCTGCAGGGCCGCTGCGTGCAGGCGGTGGACTTCGGGTTCGGACCAGCGTTCCCCGGTTTCGGCAATCGCTGCCAGCGCATCGGCAAACAGGCCCGCCGCACCAGCGTGATCGCCGCGCGCCGACAGAGCGTCAGCCAGCAGCGACCAGCGATAGGGCAGGAAACAGCGCGATCCGGTGGCGCAATAGATGTCCAGCCCCTGCCGGAACAGGGCTGGGCCATCGTCATCGCCCCGCTGACAGTGCAGCCAGCCGGTGAGCATGATGCCGTTGCCCAGGAACAGCGGGATCTTTTCCTTGCTGCACAGGCTGGTCAGCTCGTCGGCCAGAGGCGCGAGCGCCGCTTCGTCATGGGCATATTGGGCGATCCAGGCAGCATAGGCGAGGACGTTGGTCAGGCTGTAGAGGTGGTTCAGCTGGCGGGCATGGGCCAGCGCATCCGCACTTGCGGCCGCCGCGCCCGCGGCATCGCCCAGCAGCCACAGGGCCTGCGCGCGATAACCCCGCGCCATCGCCGCGGCATCGACCCCGATGGCAAAACGGTGGCCGGCGTGACGCTGTGGATCATGGCGCGCCAGGATGGCATCGCCGGTGGCCAGCACCTCGGCCATGTTGCCCAGGAAAAAGCAGGACGACATGCGCGCCAGAAGGCCGCTCAACAGCAGGTCATCGCTGTTGCTGCTGCGCGCAAGTTCCAGCAGGGCACCGGCATGGCCCAGCGCCGCCCGGTGGTTGGCGCGCACGGTTTCCAGCTGCCACAGGCCAAACAGCACGGTTCCACGCCGCGCGGTATCGCCAACCCGATCGGAAAGCTCCAGCGCCCGCCGCCACACCTGTTCGTTCTCGGCCGATGCCTGGCCCTTGGCCACCATCACCGCTGCGCCCAATGCCAGTTCGATATCCAGTTCAAAGGCGTCGCGGGCCGGGGCGGCGGGCAGACTGCGAACCGCGCCAAGGGCGTTTTCCAGGTGCGCGATCGCTTCCAGTGGCGCATTGCGGCGCAGGGCCTGCTGGCCGGCCGTCAGCCAGTGGCGGGCTGCCGCCTCCGCCTTGCCGCCATTGGCATAATGCCAGGCCACGATCTCGGGATGCGCCTCGGCTTCGCTGGCAAAATCACGACACAACAGCTCCGCAACACGCGTGTGCTCGGCCTTGCGCCGCGCCTTGGGCAACAGTTCATAGGCGGCTTCGTGGGTGAGCGCGTGGCGGAAACTGTAATGCGCGCGCGGCGGCACACCGCGCACCTGCAGCAGTTCCTCCCCCACCATCTGGGCCAGATGCGCGTCCAGCACGGCCTCATCGATGCCGGCAAAGGCGCGGATCATGTCGTGGCTGAAATTGCGCCCCAGGATGGCGCCAGCCTGCGCCGTGTCGCGCGCAGGCCCCAGCCGGTCGAGCCGGGCCGCAAGCAGGCCGCGCAAGGTGGTCGGGATGTCGCCAGCGGCACGGCTGCTGCCGTGGACAAGGATCTGGCGAGCGAGTTCCTGCACGAAGAAGGGCACGCCATCGGTGCGCGCCAGCAGCGTCTGCACCATGTCGGCGTCGATATCGGCGGCACCGATGGCATCGGCCACCAGCGCCCGCGTCTGCCCGCTGCTGAGCCGGCCCAGGTTTATCTGCAGGTGATGCCCGCGATCCAGCCACGCCTTGCGGAATTCCGGCCGGGCCGTGCCGATGATCATCAACGGCAACGTGTCTCCCTGTTCCACCAGGATCTGCACCAGTTCCAGCGTCGATGGGTCGATCCAGTGCAGATCCTCGATCGCCAGCACCACCGGCCGATCGCGGGTGAGGGCAAAGATCCATTCGATCAGCGTTTCCTTCAGCCGGCGGCGGCGCTGGACCGGGTTGAGATCGGGTACGGCGTGGCCCGGCGGCAGCGGCAGTCCGATCATCGTCGCGACCAGATCAAAGGCATCGGCGGGCAGGGCGGCGGCAGCCAGTTCGCGCCGCAGCGCCTCGGCCGGGGCTCCGCCGCTCTCGTCCAGCAACTGCCGCAGCATCTGGACGACAGCATGGAAGGGCGTGTTGGCAAACAGGGATTCGCCGCTCCATCCCAGCCAGCGGTGTGGTTGCGCAGCAAGGGTGGCGCGAAACTCGGCGATCAGCCGGCTTTTGCCGATGCCGGGCTCTCCGCGCACCAGGATATGCTGGCCATCGCCATCGATCAGCCGGCGCCAGCGGCTTGTCATCAATCCCAGCTCGTCTTCGCGGCCGACGAACAACTGGCCGGAATGGGTGGCCGGCACCCGGCTGCGCCGGGCCGCCAGCGCCCGGAACAGCGCAAGGTCCGGTGCGCCCTCGCTGGCCGGCAACGGGGCCAGCGGTTCGTGATCGAACAGGGTGCCAGCCAGTTCGGCCACATCGGCGGTGAAGGCCACACCGGCCACCGGGGCGGCAGCGCGGGCGCGGGCGGCGATGGCGGGGCCATCCCCAAACACCTCGATCGCGCCGTTGGCATCGTTGCCCACCAGCGCCGTGCCGCAGTGGATGCCGATGCGCGCCGTCGCCGCCGCGCCATGGTCCGCGATCAGGTCGCCGTTCATTCCGGCCAGCGCGGCGATGATGTCCAGGCCGGCGCGGATGGCGCGCTGTGCAGCGTCCTCCTGGGCGACAGGATAGCCAAAGATGGCGGAGGCCGCGCCGCTTTGCCAGGTGACAGTGCCGCCCAGTGCCGCCAGCGTGGCTGTCACCACCGGCTGCGCCGCGCGGACAATGGCCTGCCAGTCTTCCGGATCGATGGCGCCCGCGCCGCCTCTGTCCTCCAGCCGGCACGACAGGAAGGTGAGGTGGCGACGTTCGCTGCGCCCGGTTGCGGGGATGGCAGTGCGCGGCGTGGGAGGTGCTGTGGCAGGGGCAGGGGAAGGGGCAGGGGCAGGGGCAGGGACAGCTTGGGCCACAGGCGGCGCGCGGTGGCCCACCCGCAAGGTGACGTCGGCCACGAACGCCTGCCAGCGCGGATCATCGCCGTCGCCTGCCCAGCCGGCAAGATCGGCCGTCTGCGTCAGCTCGAACATGATCGGCCGGTCGCATGGCTCGATCATGCACGGCACCAACGTGCCGTTGCGCTGCGCCAGCGTTGCTTCGGCCCGTACCCAGCGCGACATCACGGAACGGGTGGACCACAGCACCACGACCGCCTTGGCCGATCGCAGCGCGGCTTCCGTCACCTCGTCATAGGCTTCACCGGGCCGCAGCGTGGTATCCCACCACACGTTCAGTCCACGCGCCGCAAAACCGTCCGCAAACAGCCTGGCAACCGCCTGATCGTCCCGATTGTAAGACAGAAATATGTCGGTCACGACCTGCAACGCCCTCTTTGCGGCAGTGTAAATGCCATTAACCGCGTTGCAAGGGGTGAGATGCGCTCACGACAAATGACCGCGCCCAGGAATGGGAGCTGACGGTCGGCCGATCTGCCGGCCTGCGACAAAGAGAGGTGGCGGACCTGCAGGGAGGATGTTCGAACCCGCAGGGTTCGCAAGCCCGAACGGGCGCCGCGGCCAGTGCCGCGCCCCCGCGGAGGGCTTCGCCCGTGAGCGACAAAAAGCTGGCGGACAGAGTGGGATTCGAACCCACGGTGAGGTTTCCCCCACGGCGGTTTTCAAGACCGCTGCCTTAAACCACTCGGCCATCTGTCCACGGGCGGGGGTATTGGTTGGGGGGCGTGCGGTCAAGTCACGTTGTGCGGGCGGACCTTGCGGAGCGCGGTGGGGGTGCGGGCATAGCGGGCGGCGATGACTTCGTTGAAGCGGCGGAGCGAGGCAAAGCCGGCAGCGTGGGCGATTTCCGTCATCGGCAACCGGGTGTGCGCGATCATCTGCATGGCGCGCTGGACGCGGCGGGTTTGCGCGACGGCGATGGGAGATGCGCCCAGATGCTGGGCGAACAGGCGAGCGAGGTGGCGCGGGCCGACGCCGCAGCGTTCGGCCAGTTGCTCGACTGTTCCGTTGCCATCGAGCGCGCCGGCATCGATGAGCTTGAGGGCGCGATCGACGGTGGTTCTTGTGCCGTTCCAGGCCGGGCAGAAGGGGGCGCTTTCGGGCCGGCATTTCAGGCAGGGGCGAAAACCGGCGCCTTCGGCAGCGGCGGCGCTGGGATAGAAGGCAATGTTGCGGGCCAGCGGCGGGCGGACGCGGCAGACGGGGCGACAATAGATGCCGGTGGTCTTGACCGCGATGAAGAAGACCCCGTCAAAGGCCGGGTCGCGCGCCAGCCGGGCAGCATTCATCGTGTCGAAATCGAGTCCGTGGACGGCGGCAGTGACGGGCGCATGCATCGGGCAAGATTATCGCTGCGGCGGCGGCGCGGCCAGATGGCGACGCAGCACGATGGCCGATTTCCGCCAGTTCACAATCGTGTCATGGCCAGCGCGGCCTTGCTGCCATAACGATCGCCGGCGGTTGCGGGCAGGGCGGTATCAAGTGCGGCGATGTTGGCGGCGGACAGGGTGAGCGTGGCAGCGCCGGCGGTATCGGCCAGCGTGGCGCGGCGCTTGCAGCCGGGGATGGGGACAACGTCCGGCCCCTTGGCCAGCAGCCACGCGATGGCGACCTGCGCCGGGCTGGCGTTGTGGGCGGCGGCGATGGCCTTGACCATGGCGACGGCAGCCATGTTGGCATCGTAATTGGCGCCCCGATAACGCGGATCGGCCTTGCGGTAATCGCTGTCGGGCAGATCCTCGGCGCGGGGCACGCTGCCGGTGAGGAAGCCCCGCCCCAGGGGCGAGTATGGCACGAAGGTCACGCCCAGTTCGCGCGCGGTGGGGGCGATTTCGGCTTCGACGTCGCGTTCCCACAGGCTCCATTCGCTTTGCAGGGCCGCGATGGGCGCCACGGCGCAGGCGCGGCGCAAGGTGGCGGCGGAGCATTCGGAAAGGCCGATCGCACGGATTTTTCCTTCGCGCACCAGATCGGCCATCGTGCCGACCACGTCCTCGATCGCTACGGCGGGATCGACACGGTGCTGGTAGAACAGGTCGATCACATCGGTTCCGAGGCGCTTCAAGGACGCTTCGCAGACGGCGCGGATATGGGCGGGCTGGCTGTTGACGCCGGCGACCCGGCCATTTTCGATGCGAAAGCCGAACTTGGTGGCGATGATGGCCTGCTGACGGCGGCCGGCCAGCGCTTCGGCGACGAGCTCTTCATTGGCGAACGGGCCATAGATTTCGGCCGTGTCGAAGAAGTTGATGCCGATATCCAGCGCCATGTGGATGGTGGCGATGGCTTCGGCGCGGTCGACAGGGCCATACATGGCGGCCTGGCCCGCCGTGCCGGCCATGCCCATGCAGCCCAGCCCCAGGGCAGACACCGACAGCGGGCCGATCTTGCGATGTTCCATGGTGCATCCTTTCAAAGCGTCGGCCAAGACGCTAGAGACTGTCGCCATGACAGCCAAGCACACCCGTCGTTATTTCGGCACCGATGGCATCCGCGGCCTGACCAACACCGCGCCGATGACGGCGGCGATCGCCATGAAGGTGGGGCAGGCGGCCGGGCGGCATTTCCTGCGCGGACCGCACACGCACCGGGTGGTGATCGGCAAGGACACGCGGCTTTCCGGTTACATGATGGAATCGGCACTGGTGGCCGGCTTCACCAGCGTGGGCATGGACGTGACGTTGCTGGGCCCGCTGCCGACGCCGGCAGTGGCGATGCTGACCCGATCGATGCGCGCTGATCTGGGCGTCATGATCTCGGCCAGCCACAACCCGTTCCACGACAATGGCATCAAGCTGTTCGGCCCCGATGGTTACAAATTGTCGGATGCGGATGAAGCCGCGATCGAGGCGATGCTGGATGACGAGATCCCGCTCGCCGATGCGCGCGCCATCGGCCGGGCCCGGCGGATCGATGATGCACAGGGCCGCTATATCCACTTCGCCAAGGCAACCTTTCCGGAGGCGCTGCGCCTTGATGGGCTGAAGATCGTCATCGATTGCGCGCATGGCGCGGCCTACAAGGTGGCGCCGGCGGCGCTGTGGGAACTGGGCGCGGAGGTGACCGCGATTGGTGTGTCGCCCGACGGGTTCAACGTGAACGACAAGGTGGGATCGACCCATCCCAAGGCGCTGCAGCTGAAGGTGCTGGAGGTGGGCGCCGATATCGGCATCGCGCTGGATGGTGATGCTGATCGGCTGATCGTGGTGGATGAGCGCGGGCAGGTGGTGGATGGTGACCAGCTGATGGCGCTGATCGCTAGCCGTGCAGCCGATGCTGGCACGCTGAAGGGCGGCGCGCTGGTGGCGACCGTGATGTCGAACCTGGGCCTTGAGCGGTTCCTGGGCGGCAAGGGCATCGCCCTGCACCGCGCTGCCGTCGGAGATCGCCACGTGCTGGAAATGATGCGCGACAAGGGCTGCAATGTCGGCGGCGAGCAATCGGGCCACATCATCCTTTCGGATCACGCGACCACGGGTGACGGGCTGGTGGCGGCGCTGCAGGTGCTTGCCGCCATGGTGGCAACGGGCAAACCGGCGAGCGAGTTGCTGCACCAGTTCGATCCGCTGCCGCAGTTGCTGAAGAATGTCCGTTTCAAGGGCGGGGCGCCGCTGGAGGCGCAAAGTGTGAAGGACGCGATTGCCGCGGCCGAGGCGACGCTGGCCGGCAAGGGCCGGCTGCTCATTCGCAAGAGCGGCACCGAGCCGCTGATCCGCGTCATGGCCGAAGGCGAGGACAAGGCGCTGGTGGGCCGGGTGGTGGATGACATCTGCGCGGCGGTGGCGGCGGCGGCATGACGGCGCGCATATTGGCGATTGCCGGGTCTGACAGCGGCGGCGGCGCCGGCATCCAGGCCGATATCAAGGCGATCACCTGCTTGGGCGGCTTTGCCATGACGGCGGTGACGGCCGTGACGGTGCAGAACACGCAGGGCGTGAGCGCAGTTCACCTCGTGCCGCCGGAGATCGTGGCCGGGCAGATCCGCGCCTGCATCGATGATATCGGCGTAGACGCGATCAAGATCGGCATGCTGGGCAACGAGGCGGTGATTACTGCGGTTGCTGACGCGCTGGATGGCGTCACGGTGCCGGTAGTGCTCGATCCGGTGATGATCGCCAAGGGCGGCGCACCGCTGATCGAGGACGAGGCGGTGTGGGCGCTGATGCAGCGCCTGGTGCCGCGGGCAAGCGTGATCACGCCCAACGCGCCCGAACTGTCGGCATTGACGGGAACCGATATCGAGGACGCGGCCGACATGCTGTTGGCGGCGCAGGAACTGCTGAATGCCGGGCCGAAGGCCGTCCTCGCCAAGGGCGGGCATCTGGACGGTGACGAACTGACCGACTGGCTGGTGACACGCCAGGGCCACCAGGGCTTTTCCGACGCGCGCATCGCGACGCGGCACAGCCATGGCACCGGTTGCACGCTTTCGGCGGCGCTGGCCTGCGGGCTGGGGCAGGGGCTGGCATTGCCAGAGGCCGTGACACGGGCGCGGGCGTTCGTGCGGCAGGGGCTACAGCGCGCGCCCGGGTTTGGCGGCGGTCATGGGCCGCTGGGCTTTTTCCCGCTGCCCTGATGATCATCGCGGGGGTGGACGAGGCCGGGCGGGGGCCGTGGGCGGGGCCGGTGGTGGCAGCGGCTGTGATCCTGCGCGGGCCGGTGCCCGAAGGCCTCAATGACAGCAAGAAACTGAGCGCCAGGCGCCGCGAGGAACTGTTTGCAGCGCTGATGGCAAGCGAGTGCGTCATCGGCATCGGCCAGGCCAGCGTGGCCGAGATCGACAGCATCAACATCCTGCAGGCGACCTATCTGGCCATGAACCGCGCCGTCGATGCGCTGGCGCATCCGCCTTGCCACGTGCTGGTGGATGGCAATCGCCTGCCCAAATGGCGCTGGCCGGCGACCGCGATCGTGGGCGGTGATGCGCTGGAACCGGCCATCTCGGCCGCTTCGATCATCGCCAAGGTGACGCGTGACCGGATCATGGCCGAACTGGATGCGGCGCACGCCGGCTATGGCTGGGCCGCCAATCAGGGCTATGGCACGCCGGCCCACGCGGCGGCCTTGAACCAGCTGGGCCCGACCCCCCATCATCGCACCAGCTTTGCGCCGGTTCGCCTGGTGATGGCCGGCGGTGCCCAAATCATATCCGGGTGAGTCTTTTGCGTCACACCACTAGGGATTGAGTCCGCAGATGCTGTCGGGGCTCAAGATATGGGGCTGTTCCCCTTTTGATTCCCGATTGTTGCGAATCAGTGAATCTGCTTGATTCCAAATGATTCTTGACGTGCGAATCGGCCTGACTCATCACCAAGGCCTCAGGTTTTGGAGCGTGGGTGATGAAGGCTTTCCGATCGTCCGATCATCGTGATGCCGAACGTCTGCTGGCCGATACCGGCGTCAGCGGGGGCAGGCGTGCGCCCGATGCGGGCCCCAGCCGCATTCTGGTGGGCGATTGCATCGAGATGATGAACAGCCTGCCCGCCGGCAGTGTTGACCTGATCTTTGCCGATCCGCCCTACAATCTGCAGCTGGGCGGCGATCTTGCCCGGCCGGATGGCAGCCATGTCGATGCCGTCACCGATGACTGGGACAAGTTTTCCAGCTTTGAAGCCTATGACCGTTTCACCCGCGCCTGGCTGAAGGCGGCGCACCGGCTGCTGAAGCCCGATGGCGCGATCTGGACCATCGGTTCCTATCACAACATCTTCCGCGTCGGTGCCGCCCTGCAGGACGAGGGCTTCTGGCTGCTGAACGACATCGTGTGGCGCAAGGCCAACCCGATGCCGAATTTCAAGGGCACCCGCTTCACCAACGCCCATGAAACCCTGATCTGGGCAGCAAAATCGGAATCCAGCCGTTATTGCTTCAACTATCAGGCGATGAAGGCGATGAACGACGATCTCCAGATGCGGTCGGACTGGCTGATCCCGATCTGCACGGGCGGCGAGCGTCTGAAGGACGGCAGCGCCAAGGCGCATCCGACCCAGAAGCCGGAAGCCTTGCTGTATCGCATCCTGGTGGCCTGCACCCGCCCTGGCGACGTGGTGCTGGATCCCTTCTTCGGCACTGGCACCACCGGTGCCGTGGCCAAGCTGCTCGGCCGACGCTGGATCGGGATCGAGCGCGAGGCGAAATATGTGCGAGTGGCGCAACAGCGTATCGACAATCTGCTGCCGCTTGACGGCGGCGATATCAGGATCAGCGAAGGCAAGCGCGCGGAAGCCCGCATCCCGTTCGGCAGTCTCGTCGAGAGCGGCCATGTCCGCCCCGGCACACGCCTGTGGGGTCCCGGTCGCCGCGTCGGAGCCAGCGTACGCGCTGATGGCAGCCTGGACATGGCCGGGCGCACGGGTTCCATCCACCAGATGGGCGCCGCAGCGCAAGGCCTGCCAAGCTGCAATGGTTGGACCTTCTGGCACATCGAGGACGACGATGGCCGGCTGGTGCCTCTGGATGCCAGGCGGCAGGCGTTCCGCCAATCCACTGCGCTGGACGCATGACCGCCTGGCATCCATTTCCGGCCTGACCATTTGCGGCGGCGTCGCAGCCTGACCGCCTTGCTTGTGCCGCGTATGTGGCTTCGCTATGCCCCGCCCACCTGATTCAAAGGTGGGGAGTTTTGAAATTGACGATCCTGCGTAACCTGTTGCTGGCTGCCAGTGTGACTGCGATGTCGGTGCCGGCCATGGCTGCCGGTGCCAAGCCACAGATCGGCACGTTTGGCTTTGACGTGGCGGGCATGGACACCAGTGTGAAGGCCGGCGACGATTTCGTTGGCCACACCGCTGGCAAATATATGGCCGCGCTGGAAATCCCGGCCGACAAGACCAATTATGGCATGTTCACCAAGCTGCGTGACCTGTCGCAGGAGCGCACGCGCGTCATCATCGAAAAGGCCGCCGCCAGCGGTGGCGCGCCCGGCAGCGAAGCCCAGAAGGTTGGCGATTTCTTTGCCAGCTTCATGGACGAGGCCGCCATCGAGGCCAAGGGCCTCGCCCCCCTGAAGCCGCAGCTCGATGCCATCGCCGCCATCCAGACCAAGGGCGATTATGCCGAACTGGTGGGCCGCAATTTCCGACTGGGCGTGCCTGGCCCGGTGTTCATGGGCGTGGGGCCGGATCGCAAGAACCCGGATCGCTTCGTGGTGCAGGCTGGTCAGTCTGGCCTGGGCCTGCCTGATCGGGATTATTATCTGGACGAGAAGAACCCGAGCTTTGCCGCTGCGCGCACCAAGTACAAGGCCTACATCGCCACCCTGTTGGGGCTGGCCGGTCATGACAACGCTGCGGCGCGGGCCGAAGCGGTGTTTGCACTGGAAACGGCGATCGCCCGCACCCACTGGACCCGCGTCGAGCGGCGCCAGGCCGAAAAAACCTACAACCCGGTGCCTGTGGCCGAACTGGGCACGCGTTTCCCCGGCATCGACTGGGCCCGCCTGATCGCCGGCAGCAGCATCCCGGTGCAGGGTGACGTGATCATCGCCACGCCCAGTGCCGTCGAAGGCACTGCCAAGGTGATCGCGGCGGCCGATATTGCCGTTCTGAAGGATTACATGACCTTCCACGGCATTCGTTCGGCATCGGCGTTCCTGCCCAAGGCCTTTGTCGATGCCAATTTCGACATGTACGGCAAGACGCTGGGTGGCCAGCCAGAACAGGCACCGCGCTGGAAGCGGGGCGTGGATCTGACGACTGGCGTGCTCGGCGAAGCACTGGGCAAGCTGTATGTGGCAGAGTATTTCCCGCCCGAAGCCAAGGCCAAGGCCGACGAGCTGGTGAAGAACATCATCGCCGCCATGGACGCCCGCCTCGCCACGCTGGCATGGATGGATCCGAAGACCCGGGCTGCCGCCCGCGAGAAGCTGGCCGCATTCAAGCCGAAGATCGGGTACCCGGACAAGTGGCAGGATTATTCGGCGCTGCAGATCGTGCGCGGCGATGCTCTGGGCAACGCCCGCCGTGCTGCCGAATTCGAATATGCCGACAGCGTGGCCAAGCTGAACAAGCCGGTGGATCGTGGCGAATGGTTCATGACCCCGATGACGGTGAACGCCTATGCCAATCCGACCTGGAACGAGATCGTGTTCCCGGCCGCCATTCTGCAGGCACCGTTTTTCGATCCCAACGCTGATGATGCGGTGAATTACGGCGGCATCGGCGCCGTGATCGGTCACGAGATCACCCACCATTTCGACGATCAGGGCCGCAAGTACGACAAGACCGGTCGCCTCGCCGATTGGTGGACCGCCGAGGACGTGAAGCGGTTCAAGGAAGGCACCGACAAGGTGGTCGCACAATATGGCGCCTATGAACCGGTGCCGGGCAAGAAGGTGAACGGCGAACTGACCCTGGGCGAGAACATCGCCGATCTGGCCGGCATCACCATTGCCTATGATGGCTGGAAGCGCTCGCTGGGCGGCAAGAAGCCCAGGACCATCGGCGGCTTCACCGGCGATCAGCGGTTCTTCCTGGGCTTCAGCCAGGTGTGGCGTCAGAAATATCGTGAACAGGCGCTGTTGCAGCAGCTGGTGACCGATCCGCATACACCGGGGCATTTCCGCCCTTACGTGGTTCGCAACATCGATGCCTGGTACAAGGCGTTCAACGTGAAGCCGGGCGAGAAGATGTATCTGTCGCCGGAAGAGCGCATTCGGCTGTGGTAAGGCGCTATTACCGGCCGATCCTGAGTGAAGGAGAGGGGCTGCCGCTGGCCGGCGGCCCCTTTTCCTTTGCGCGCTGCGAGGTGCTGACGCGCGCTGGCCGTGAAGATGTGGTTGCGGCAGAGGATGTGCCGGCGGAGTGGCGTCAACGGCTGACTTCGTCCCGGCCCATGCTGGCCGGATTTGCCGCGCCGCAACCGCTGGTGATGGGCATATTGAACATCACGCCCGACAGTTTTTCCGATGGCGGCCGCCACGATGCGCCCGAAGCCGCCATCGCTGCTGCCCACGCCATGCACGAGGCGGGTGCGGCCATCATCGATGTCGGCGCCGAATCCACCCGGCCCGGCGCGCCGGAATTGCCGGTGGCCGATGAGCTGGCGCGGTTGACGCCGCTTTGGGGCGGAATGGCCGGCCTGCCGCTGTCGATTGATACGCGAAAGGCGGCGGTGATGGCGGCGGCGCTGGATGCAGGCGCGATGATCGTCAATGATGTCAGTGCGCTGGGGCATGACCCGGCGGCGATGGCGCTGGTGGCCGCGCGCGGCTGCCCGGTGATCCTGATGCACCACCAGGGCACGCCGGAAACCATGCAACTGGCACCGCATTACGATAATGCGTTGCTCGACGTGTTCGACTGGCTGGAGGGGCGGATTGCCGCAGCCACCGCCGCCGGCATCGCGCACGACACGATCATCGCGGATCCCGGTATCGGGTTCGGCAAGGGGCTGACGCACAATCTGGCGCTGATGCGGGGCCTCAGCCTGCTCCATGGTCTGGGTGTGCCGATCCTGCTGGGTGCCAGCCGCAAATCCTTGATTTCCAAGGTGGCAGGTGAGACCCCAGTGGGGCAGCGCTTGCCGGGAAGCGTGGCGCTGGCCCTGGCCGGCGCGAACGCCGGCGTGCAGATGCTGCGCGTTCACGACGTGGCGGAAACGGTGCAGGCGCTGGCGCTGTGGCGGGCCTGCCATCCGGCGCTGGCCTGAACCGGCATTTGCCCCTTCACACCCGCGCCTCTTCTGCTAACACGCAATCGGCGCGTGGTGCGGCTGCACTGCGTGGAAACGAACTATCGCAAGGGTTTCGCCTGTCATGGCCAGCAACGAACAGCAGAACGGCGCGCATCGCTCGACCTACGAGAGCTTCACCAGCTTCACCAAGTGGGGCACCATTGCCGTGGTGGTCGTTCTCATCGGGCTCTACGTGTTCCTGGTCTGACACGCATTTTGGGGGCTGAACCATGAAGATCGCGGTGCTCAAGGAAACCGCCGCCACCGAAACGCGCGTGGCAGCGACGCCGGAAACGGTGAAGAAGCTGATCGGGCTTGGGGCCGAGGTCGCGGTGGAAACCGGTGCCGGTGCCCATGCGCGCATCAGCGATGCCGATTACCAGGCCGCGGGTGCCACGGTGGCGGGCCGCGCCGACGTGATCGGCGGTGCCGACATGGTGATGGGCGTGCAGGGGCCGCAGGTGGCCGATCTGCCGGGCATCAAGCCGGGTGCGATCCTGGCCGCGATCCTGTCGCCGTTCACCGAACGCGCCAAGATCGAAGCCTATGCCGCGGCCGGGCTCAACGCCTATGCCATGGAATTCATGCCGCGCACGACGCGCGCGCAGTCGATGGACGTGCTGTCGTCGCAGTCGAACCTTGCCGGTTACAAGGCGGTGATCGATGCCGGTGAAGCCTATGGCCGCGCCTTCCCGATGATGATGACCGCCGCCGGCACGATCAGCGCCGCGCGCGTGTTCATCATGGGTGTCGGCGTTGCCGGCCTGCAGGCGATTGCCACCGCCCGCCGCCTGGGGGCGCTGGTGTCGGCCACCGATGTGCGCTCGGCCACCAAGGAACAGATTGAATCGCTGGGTGCCAAGGCCATCTTCGTCGACAAGGTGAAGGGCATCGAAGGCGAAGGTGCCGGCGGCTATGCCACGGAAATGAGCGATGAATACAAGGCGGCGCAGGCCGAACTGGTGTCGTCGCATATCGCCAAGCAGGATATCGTCATCACCACCGCGCTGATCCCCGGCCGCCCGGCGCCGCGCCTGATCACCGACGCGCAGGTCGCCTCCATGCGGCCGGGCAGTGTCATCGTCGACCTGGCGGTGGACAGCGGCGGCAACGTCGAAGGCGTGGTGCCCGGCGAGATCGTCGAGCGTCACGGCGTCAAGATCATCGGCCACCGCAACCCGGCCAGCCGTTTGGCGCCCGATGCGTCGGCGCTGTACAGCCGCAACCTGTTCAACATGATCAGCGCCTTCTGGGACAAGGAAGCGAAAGCCGCCGTGTGGCCGGGCGATGACGACATCGTGAAGGGCATCAAGCTGACCGAGGGCGGCAAGATCGTCCACGAACGTTTGCTGGGCTGAGGGGACAAGCCATGGATTTCCTGTCGATCCTGTCGATCTTCGTGCTGGCGGTGTTCGTCGGCTATTACGTGGTGTGGTCGGTCACCCCGGCGCTGCACACGCCGCTGATGGCGGTGACCAACGCGATTTCATCGGTGATCATCGTTGGCGCGCTGATCGCGGCGGCGGCCGGCGCCATCACCGAAGGCGGTGGCCTGTCGCAGTGGCTGGGTCTGCTGGGCGTCGTGCTGGCCAGCATCAACATCTTCGGCGGCTTTGCCGTCACCCGCCGCATGCTCGCCATGTACAAGAAAAAAGACAAGAAGCCGGCGGCTTCGAAGTAAGGCAGGGGGACAAGGCAAATGGAACACGCAGTCGCCGCCACCCCGGCCTGGGCCGTGCTGGCCTATCTCGTCGCCGGGGTGCTCTTCATCCTTTCGCTCCGCGGCCTGTCGTCGCCGGAAACCAGCCAGGCGGGCAACCGCAATGGCATGATCGGCATGCTCATCGCTGTTGGCACCACGCTGGCGCTGCACCCGACCGGCCTGCCGCTGATCATCGCCGCCATCGCCATCGGTGGCGGCATTGGCTGGGTGATCGCCCAGCGCATCCAGATGACAGCGATGCCCGAACTGGTCGCCGGCTTCCACAGCCTCGTCGGCATGGCCGCCGTGCTGGTCGGCTGCGCCGCCTATCTCAACCCGGCGGCGTTCGGCATCGTTGATGGCACCGGTGCCATCCTCGCCGTGTCGCGCGTGGAAATGGGCCTGGGTGTTGCCATCGGCGCCATCACTTTCTCCGGCTCGATCATCGCCTTCCTCAAGCTGTCGGGCCGCATGTCGGGCTCCCCGATCCTGCTGCCGGCGCGCCACGTGCTCAACCTGGGCATGCTGGCTGGCATCCTGATCCTCACCGGCGTGTTCGCCTTTGATGCCGCCGCTGGCATGGGGCAGGGGCCGCTGCTCTGGATCATCCTCGCGCTCAGCTTCATCATCGGCGTCACCCTGATCATCCCGATCGGCGGGGCAGACATGCCGGTCGTCATCTCGATGCTGAACAGCTATTCGGGCTGGGCGGCGGCCGCGATGGGCTTCACGCTGCAGAACACCGCCATGATCATCACCGGCGCGCTGGTCGGCTCGTCGGGCGCGATCCTGTCGTACATCATGTGCAAGGCGATGAACCGCAGCTTCATCAGCGTCATCGCCGGCGGCTTCGGTGCCGAGGCGGATGCCGGCGGGCCGAAGGGCGCCGCCATCCAGAAGAGCTACAAGGCTGGCTCGGCTGACGATGCGGCCTTCATCATGAAGAACGCCGAAAGCGTCATCATCGTCCCCGGTTACGGCATGGCCGTCTCCCAGGCGCAGCACGCGCTGCGTGAAATGGGCGACCTGCTGAAGAAGGAAGGCGTCAGCGTCAAATACGCCATCCACCCGGTCGCGGGCCGCATGCCCGGCCACATGAACGTGCTGCTGGCCGAAGCCAACGTGTCGTACGACGAAGTGTTCGAGCTGGAAGACATCAACAGCGAGTTCGGCCAGTGCGACGTCGCCTTCGTCATCGGCGCCAACGACGTGACCAACCCGCTGGCCAAGACCGACAAGTCGTCGCCGATCTATGGCATGCCCGTGCTGGACGTCGAAAAGGCCAAGACCGTGCTGTTCGTGAAGCGCTCGATGGGCGGTGTGGGCTATGCCGGCGTCGACAACCCGGTGTTCTACATGGACAACACCATGATGCTGCTCGCGGATGCGAAGAAGATGGTGGAGAATATCGTCAAGTCGCTGAACGGCGGCGGGCACTGATCGCAGCGCGGCCAGCGCGCGTGCCGCGCTCGGACTCGCGCAAGATCGGACGGCGAGCGAAAAGGGCGGCCCCCCAGGGCCGCCCTTTTTGACTCGTCCGACGGCGTGGCTCCGCCACGCACTTCTTTGACGGACGTCGGCACATCCAGCGGACTCGGCGGCTTCGCCGCCGGCCGCGTATCTTATTGCACGGTCCAGCACCGCGAGTGCCCGGACACGGGCCGCACGTGCGCTCATCCCATTTCCACCCCCGGCCGCTGGCGCTGCGCGCCGCCTTCGGCTCCCCACAAGCGGGGCGTGGCAGGTGTAGGCCTGCAACCGCCCGCTACGCCGCCGGCCTCTCGCTCCACAGCGCCGGAAACAGCCGCTTGAACCCCTCGACCTTGGGGATGTCGTTGTAGACGATGTAAGGTTGTGTCGTGTGCCCGCGCAGGTAGTTCTGGTGGTATGTTTCGGCCGCATAGAAGGGCTTGGTGCCCTCGAACGTCGTCACGATCTTCGGCTTCCACGTGCCAGCCTTTTCCAGCTGCGCGACATAGGCTTTCGCAATCCGCTCCTGCTCCGGCCCGCGCGTGAACAGGGCGCTGCGATACTGGGGACCGCTGTCTGGCCCCTGGCGGTTCAGCTGGGTCGGATCATGCGCGACCGAGAAGAAGATCCGCAGCAGCGTGCCGTACGACACGACCGCCGGATCATAGGTCACTTCCACCGCTTCGGCATGGCCGGTCAGGCCGGTGCCGGTGACTTCATAGATGGCGGTCGCCTTCGATCCGCCGGCATAGCCCGAGACGGCCGCGCGCACGCCCTTCACCCGTTCGAACACGCCTTCCACGCCCCAGAAACAGCCGCCGGCAAACACCGCCTTTTGCAGCGGGCCCTTGGCCAGCGGCGCATCGATGGCGGGGGCGGGTGCCAGCACCATGCGCTCGGCAGCGCAGGCGGGGGTGGCGAGAGCCAGGGCAAGGAACAGCGCGCGCATCAGGCGGCCCTTGCCGGCACGAAGCTGAGCGCCAGCCCGTTGATGCAATAGCGCAGGCCGGTGGGCTTGGGGCCATCGTCGAATACATGGCCCTGGTGGCCGCCGCAGCGGCTGCAATGCACTTCGGTGCGGACCATGAAATAGCTGCGGTCAACATTGGTGCCGAGCGCCGCCTTGTTGATCGGCTGCCAGAAGCTCGGCCAGCCGGTGCCGCTGTCAAACTTGTGCGCCGAACTGAACAGCGGCAGCGCGCAGCCGCGGCAGACGAAGGTACCGGCGCGTTTCTCGCTGTTCAGCGGTGAGGTGAACGGACGTTCGGTGGCCTCCTCGCGCAGCACGGCATAGGCTTCCTTGCCAAGCCGGCGCTGCCATTCGGCGGGCGTGAAGCTGATGGCGAACTTGCCGCCGGCGGCCAGGGCGGGCGCGGCGAAGGGCAGGGCGGCGAGGGCACCGAGGATCGTTCTGCGACTGGTCATACGCGTATATACGCATGGCCAGTCTGAACGGTGACTTTCCGTGATGCCGCAGGCGCCGCCGGGATCAGCCCTTGCGCTTTTGCCACGCCGCGCCCTGCGTTCTGGCGAGCTGGACCAGGTCCTCCATCACCGCCTGCATGTCGATGAGGTGGAGGCCCCAGGCTTCGACCACCTGGCCATTGATGACGACATCGCCATTGATCGTATCGGTGCGCGGATCCTGCGCATCGGCGTTGACGGCGATGGACAGCACGTTGGCATTGTCGCGGGCCATGCATTCGCCGCTCATCAGGCCGGGCACGGCGACGAAGGGCGTGTAGATGTTGCGGCCCTTGGCCCATTTTGGCGGCGGGGCGCCGTTGTCGACGATGCCGGTGGTGTTGACCATCAGCGGGCGCAGCGGGGCGCGGCCACCGGAAAGTGCGGCGGGGTTGGTGCAGGCCACGGCCATGCCGGCGGGCGAACCGGCCGGCGGGCGGCCGAACAGGCTGGTGGGCGGTACCTTCATCGTGTCGCGGAACGACACCCATGCCACGGCACAGCCGGTCTGGGTGGCGGACCGGCAGAGCGGCGTCGATTTCAGGTCGCCGCCGACATCCTTGCCTTCCGGCACCAGCACATTGTGGCCAGCGAGATAGGCGGCGATGATCTGCTTCTGGACCGGTTTGCCCTCGATATCGTTCTGAATCAGCGCCTTGAGCACGCCGCTGCCCTGGCTGTGGCCGATCAGGATGACGCCCCGGCCCTTGTTGTCGTGCTTCATGTAATCGGCGAAGGCGGCGGCGACGTCGCTATAGCCGAGCTTGGGATCGGCGGTGACGGGCTTGCCCATCAGCCGATCGCGCAAGGTGGCCAGCGTGACCTGGCGATACAGCGGCGCGAACACCCGGCAGGCCTGGCGGAACGGCGCGGCCTGGGCCTGGGCGACGTTCTTCTCCGCCGGATCGGCGATCATGTCGCTGTTGGGCGTCGGATCGGTGGAGACCGTGGGATAGACATAGAAACAGTCGATCGCCGGCTTCTTCGCGGCGGGCAGCATGTCGAGCGTGACAGTGGCATCGGCCGCCACGCGGCTGACGCTGGCATCGCCGCTGCACGCATCGCTGGCGCCGGGGCGGCAGAGCCAGCTGGCCGGGTTGCGGTAGTCGACCGGATCGGCGGCCAGCGCCGGGGTGGCGGCGGCGAGAGCGAGAAGGGGGAGGAGGGCGCGTTTCATGGGTCTGGTCCTCAGTCTTTCCCACCCCCGGCCCCTCCCGCCAGCGGGAGGGGAGCAGAAAGTGGCAAGGGCATAGGGTTCCCCTCCCGCTGGCGGGAGGGGTCAGGGGTGGGCGTGGGTCAGCGCCACCCATCCTTCAGCAGCGGCGACACCTCTTCGCCCATCTTTTCCAGCACTTCGACAATGCGGTCGCGGCCGACGTCGTTCTGCGCCCAGAACATCGGGCCGCCGCGATAGACCGGCCAGCCATAGCCGTTGATCCAGACGATATCGATGTCGCTGGCGCGCTGGGCCTTGCCTTCGGCGAGGATGCGGGCGCCTTCGTTCACCATCGGGAACAGGCAGCGTTCCAGGATTTCCTGATCGTCGATGGTGCGGCGGTTGATGCCCTTTTCCGCCGCATAGGCGTCGATGATGGCCAGAGCTTCCGGGTTGGGCGTGCGGTTGCGGTTTTCATCGTAGGTGTAGAAGCCCTTGCCGTTCTTCTGGCCGCGCAGGCCGGCTTCGCAGAGGCGGTCGCGCACGGTTTCGCCCTTAGAGGTTTCGGCGTTCCAGCCGATGTCGAGGCCGGCCAGGTCGCTCATCTGGAACGGGCCCATCGGGAAGCCGAACTGGGTCAGCACGCGGTCAATATCGGCCGGGGCGGCGCCTTCCAGCATCAACAGATTGGCCTGTTGCTGGCGGCGGGCAAGCATGCGGTTGCCGATGAAGCCATGGCACACGCCGGCGACGACGGCGATCTTCCCGGTCTGCTTGCCGATAGCCATGGCGGTCGCCAGCACCTGCGGATCGGTCTTGGCGCCGCGCACGACTTCGAGCAGGCGCATGACGTTGGCCGGCGAGAAATAGTGCATGCCCAGCACATATTCGGGCCGCGACGTGGCCGAGGCGATGTCATCGACGTCGAGGTAGGAGGTGTTGCTGGCGAGAATCGCGCCGGGCTTGGCGATCTTGTCCAGCTTGCCAAAGATGTCCTTCTTGATCGCCATGTTCTCGAACACGGCTTCGATGATCAGGTCGCAATCGGCGAGATCGTCCATGTTGAGCGTCGGCGTCAGCCGGCCCATACGGGCTTCGACCTCTTCCATGCTGAAGCGGCCCTTCTTGGCGCTGTTCTCGTAATTCTTGCGGATGATGCCGACGCCGCGGTCCAGCGCCTCCTGCTTCATCTCGACGATGGTGACCGGGATGCCGACCGACAGGAAGTTCATCGAGATGCCGCCGCCCATGGTGCCGGCACCGATGACGCCGACCTTTTTCACCGGCAGCGGCTGCACGTCGGCCGGCAGGCCGTCGATCTTGGCGGCGGCGCGCTCGGCAAAGAAGACGTGGCGCTGGGCGGCCGATTGCAGGCCGGTCATCAGCTTCATGAACTCGCTGCGTTCGACTTTCAGGCCTTCATCGAAGGGCAGGCCGACCGCGGCCTCGATGCACTTGATGTTGGCTTCGGGCGCGTCGAAGCCGGCAAAGGCCTTGGCGTTCTTCGCGCGGAATTCGGCGAAGAAGGGAGCGAGCTCCTGAGCCGTGCCGCCGAGTTTGTTGGCATCGTCGCGCACCTTCTTGAGCGGGCGACCTTCGGCGACGACGCGGCGGGCAAAGGCGATGGCGCCGGCGGTCAGATCGCCGTCCACCACGTCATCGACCAGGCCGGTGGCGAGTGCGTCGCGCGCGTTCATCTGGGCGCCGCTGGTCACCATTTCGGTGGCCTTCTTCGCGCCGACAATCCGCGGCAGGCGCTGGGTGCCGCCAGCGCCGGGCAGCAGGCCGAGCTTGACTTCGGGCAGGCCGAACTTGGCCTTGGCATCGCTGACCCGATAATGGGCGCACAGCGCGACTTCGAGGCCGCCGCCAAGCGCGGTGCCGTGGATGGCGGCGACGACCGGAACGGGGGCGCTTTCCATCGCGTCCTGAACAGCGGGCAGGGCAGCGCCGCGCGGCGGCTTGCCGAATTCGGAAATGTCGGCACCGGCGATGAAGGTGCGCCCGGCGCAGACCAGCACGGCGGCCTTGACCGATCCGTCGGCGGCGATGGCGGCAAAGGCGCCGGCCAGGCCATCGCGCACGTCGGCGGACAGCGCGTTCACGGGCGGCGAATTGACCGTGACGACGGCGATATCGCCATCCTTCGACAGATCGACGACATTGTTGATGGCGGCCATGTTGGTTTCCTCCCCGCAAAATGGCTTTGGATGCAGGATTAGCACCAGTTTCGGCCGATTGCAGCCTTGTGGATAGGCCAGTGTTTGCGTAAGTTCTGAGCATGGCCGTCAAGCTGACCCTGCAGCAGATGATGATGCGCTCTGCCCTGCCGGCAGTGTGTGTGGCCGTGGGTGGTTATTTCGCCCTCCACGCCATCAGCGGTCCGACAGGGTATGTCGCGTGGCGGGATTATCAGGCGCAGCGTTCGCGCCTGCAGGTTGCGGTGCACAACAGCGAGGAGCAGCAGGCAGCCCTGCAGCGCCAGCTCGTGCTTCTGGATCCGCGCCACGTCGATCCGGATCTGGCTGACGAACTGGTTCGTCGCAACTTGGACCTGGTCAAGCCGGACGAAGTGATCGTGCCGCTGCCGTCGGTGCCCCAATCGCGCTGAGATTTCACGGTTTAACCGGTTTGGCACAACTCTTTTGATAAGGGGTTGTGGTCTGCGCCTGCGACATTTTATACCGGCAGGGTAGCGAGTGAGAAAGGTCACTGAGTTGGCGCGCAATCCCGGCCGCAAGGCAGCATCCGCCCCGCCCGTTGGCAACTGGCCACGGCCCGACGAACCGGAACGGTTCGTCGCTTCACGTGAAGAATATCTCGCCATGTATCGCGACATGGTGCTGATCCGCCGCTTTGAGGAGCGTGCCGGCCAGCTGTATGGCATGGGCCAGATTGGCGGCTTCTGTCACCTCTACATCGGCCAGGAAGCCGTGGTGGTGGGCATGCAGGGTGAACTGAAGCGCGGCGATTCCATCATCACCGGCTATCGCGATCATGGCCACATGCTGGCCTGCGGGATCGATGCCAAGGCGGTGATGGCAGAACTAACCGGCCGGGCTGCCGGCATCAGCGCCGGCAAGGGCGGTTCGATGCACATGTTCAGCGTGGAGCACGGCTTTTTCGGCGGCCACGGCATCGTTGGCGCGCAGGTGCCGCTGGGTGCGGGCCTCGGCTTTGCTCACAAGTACAAGGGCGATGGCCACATCGCAGTCACCTATTTCGGCGACGGCGCGGCCAACCAGGGCCAAGTCTATGAAAGCTTCAACATGGCCGAGCTGTGGAAGCTGCCGGTGATCTTTGTCATCGAGAACAACCAGTATGCCATGGGCACATCGGTGAACCGGGCGAGTGCCGAGGACCAGCTGTATCGCCGCGGCGAGAGCTTCCGCGTGCCGGGTATCCAGGTCGACGGGATGGACGTGCTGGCGGTGCGCGGTGCCGCGAAAACAGCGGTGGAATGGGTGCGCGGCGGCAATGGCCCGGTGCTGCTGGAAATGAAGACCTATCGTTATCGTGGCCATTCGATGAGCGACCCGGCGAAGTATCGCAGCCGCGAGGAAGTGCAGGCGATGCGCGAGAAGAGCGACCCGATCGAGGGCCTGAAGAAGGAAATCATCGAAGGCGGCCATGCCGATGAAGCTGCGCTGAAGGCCATCGACCGCGAGGTGCGCGACATCGTTGCCGAATCCGCCGACTTCGCGCTGGAAGCCCCGGAACCCGCGGCGTCCGAACTTTATACCGATGTGTTGCTGGGAACCTACTGATGCCGCAGATCCTGCTCCCCGCGATGTCGCCGACGATGGAAGACGGCACGCTGGCCAAGTGGTTGGTGGCGGTTGGTGATGTCGTCAAGCCCGGCGACGTGATTGCCGAGATCGAAACCGACAAGGCGACGATGGAACTGGAGGCCGACGATGGCGGCACCGTGACGGCGTTGCTGGTGCCAGCTGGCAGCGAAGGCGTGAAGGTGGGAACGCCGATCATCGCCATTGCCGGCGAGGATGAAGCGGAAGCGCCGCCGCCTGCGCCTGCGTCTGCCAGGCCTCCGGCCGCCGTGCCGGTGGCTGCTGCTGAGTCAAAGACCGAAGCACCCGTGGCCATACCGGCCAGCGCGCCTGAAACGGCCACCGGCCCCACACGTCGTCAGACCGTGCGCGAAGCGCTGCGCGATGCCATGGCCGAAGAAATGCGGACCGACGAGCGCGTGTTCGTGATGGGCGAAGAGGTTGCCGAGTATCAGGGCGCCTACAAGGTAACCCAGGGGCTGCTGGAAGAGTTTGGCGACAAGCGCGTCATCGACACGCCGATCACGGAAATCGGCTTTGCTGGCCTTGGCACCGGCGCGGCGATGGGCGGTTTGAAGCCGATCGTCGAGTTCATGACGTTCAATTTCGCCATGCAGGCGATCGACCATGTCATCAATTCGGCGGCCAAGACGCTTTACATGTCGGGTGGCCAGATGCGCTGTCCGATCGTGTTCCGCGGCCCCAACGGCGCCGCGAGCCGCGTGGGCGCCCAGCACAGCCAGAATTATGGCCCCTGGTATGCCAGCGTGCCCGGCCTTGTGGTGATCGCGCCCTACAGCGCCGATGATGCCAAGGGCTTGCTGAAGGCCGCCATCCGCAGTCCCGATCCGGTTGTCTTCCTCGAAAACGAGCTGATGTATGGCCAGAGCTTCGACGTGCCCGAGGGCGACCATGTCGTGCCGATCGGCAAGGCGCGCATCGTCAGGGCCGGCAAGGATGTGACACTGGTCAGCTATTCGATCGGCGTCGGCGTGGCGCTGCAGGCGGCCGAAACGCTGGCCGGGCAGGGGATCGATGCCGAGGTGATCGACCTTCGCACCCTGCGCCCGATGGACACGGCGACGGTGTTGGAAAGCGTGGGGAAGACCAATCGCCTGGTGGTGGTGGAAGAAGGCTGGCCGGTCTGCTCCATCGCATCGGAAATCAGCGCCGTGGTGATGGAAAAGGGCTTTGACGATCTGGATGCGCCGGTGCTGCGTGTCACCAACGCCGATGTGCCGCTGCCTTATGCCGCCAACCTGGAAAAGCTGGCGTTGGTGAAGGCTGACGATGTGGTGACCGCCGCCCGCTCCGTCTGTTATCGGTGACAGCCATGCAGACGCGCGTCGCCGTGATGATCGACGGCAGCTATTTCAACCGCATATCGAACTTCTACAAGTTCGAGCATGAGGTTGGCCGGCGCGTGTCGCTTTCTGGTCTGCTGGAATTCATCCGGGTTGCCGCTGCCGACATGGAGGACGTGTCGCGCAGCCGCTGCCGGGTGGTGGAGGCGCATTATTTCCGTGGCCGCTACACGCTGCGCGATCTGGAAGACCGGGCACGCTCGGCAAGTTTCGTGGAGGAATCGCTCCGCAATGACCGGGTGTTCGATCAGATCCTGGCGGCCAGCAACATCACGCCGCATTTCACCCGCATCGACACCAACAGCGAACCGCCCAAGGAGCAGGGTATTGACGTGTGGCTGGCGCTGGAGGCGTTCGACCTGGCCGTGAGTGATCGCTGCGACGTGGTGGCGCTGGTGGCCGGCGACGGCGATTTCGTGCCGTTGGTGAAGAAGATCAACGCCATCGGCAAGCGCGCGCTGGTGGCGGGGTGGGGGATGAAATCCGATACCGGCACCGAAGTGCGTTATTCTGGCCCACTGGCTGGCGCTGCTGCTTATTTCCTGGATATGGCCGACCTGATCGACAACCCGGACGACGACGAACAGCGCGCCCTGGTTGATCAGCTTTTTGTGGACAATTGATCATGGCAATCGATGTGACCATGCCCGCCCTGTCACCGACGATGGAGGTGGGCACGCTGGCCAAATGGCATGTGACCGTGGGGCAGACGATCAAACCCGGCGACGTGATCGCCGAGATCGAAACCGACAAGGCGACCATGGAAGTGGAAGCCGTCGACGAAGGCACGGTGATCGAGATCGCGGTGCCCGAGGGTCTGGAGAATGTGCCGGTCGGCACGGTGATCCTGCGCCTTGCGGGAGAGGATGGCACGCCGGCGCCAGTGCCCGCACCGAAGGCCGCCCCCGCGCCGGTGCCTACGCCGGAGCCGGCTGCTGCCCCCGTCAACGCACCGGCGCCCGCAGCAGCGCGCCCTGCATTTGCTGGCGACCGCACCATCGCCAGTCCGCTTGCCCGCCGCATTGCCGAACTGAAGGGGATCGATCTGGCCAGCGTTACCGGCAGTGGCCCGCGCGGGCGCATCGTGCGTGCCGATGTTGAGGCGGCGACCGGCAAGCCGGCGGCGGCTCCGCCCGTGTCTGCTGCTGTTGCGCCTGCACCAGCTACGGCGACAGCACCGGCACCGGCTGCTCCTGTGAGCAGCGATATCCCGCACACGCTTGAAAAGCTCGGCAATGTCCGCAAGGTCATCGCCCGACGCCTGACCGAGGCCAAGCAGGCCATTCCGCACATTTACCTGACGCTTGATGTCGAACTGGATGCGCTGCTGAAACTGCGCGGCGAGCTCAACAGGGCGCTGGAGCCGCGTGGCATCAAGGTCAGTGTCAACGATCTCGTTATCAAGGCGCTGGCGCTCGGCCTGCGGCAGGTGCCGAAATGCAACGTGTCGTTCGCCGGCGACAATCTGCTGGTCTATGACCGCTCCGATATTTCCGTCGCCGTCGCCGCACCCTCTGGCCTGATCACGCCGATCATCGTCGGGGCTGATGGCAAGGCCGTCAGCCAGATTGCCAGCGAAATGAAGGCGCTCGCCGAAAAGGCCCGCGGTGGCAAGCTGCAGCCGCACGAATACCAGGGTGGGACGGCCAGCCTTTCCAACCTCGGCATGTATGGCATCAAGCAGTTCGAAGCCGTGATCAACCCGCCGCAGGCGATGATCCTGGCGGTGGGCGCCGGCGAAAAGCGCGCCGTGGTGAAGGGCGATGCGCTGGCCATCGCCACCGTGATGACCATCACCGGCAGCTTTGACCATCGCGCCATCGACGGGGCGGACGGCGCTGAACTGATGAGCGCCATCAAGGGTCTGATCGAGAACCCGCTGGGCCTGGTGGCGTGATGGCCGCCACCCATGATCTCGTCATCCTCGGCTCTGGCCCCGGCGGCTATGTCGCTGCCATCCGCGCGGCGCAATTGGGGATGAAGGTTGCCATCGTCGAGCGGGAGCGCCTGGGCGGCATCTGCCTGAACTGGGGCTGCATACCGACCAAGGCGCTGCTGCGGACCAGCGAGATCTATCATTACATCACCCACGCCGATGCCTATGGACTGAGCGTCGAGAAGCCGTCGTTCGATCTGAAGAAGGTGACGGATCGCAGCCGGAAGGTGGCGGCGCAGCTGAACAGCGGCGTGAAGTCGCTGATGAAGAAGAACAAGGTAGAGGTGGTTGAAGGGCAGGGGCGACTGACGGGAGTGACGACTGTAACCGTGACCGCGGCCAACGGCGAGCGGGTGCTGACGGCGAAGAATGTCATCGTGGCGACCGGCGCCCGCGCCCGCGATTTGCCGGGGGTCGAGGCGGACGGCAATCGTGTCTGGACTTACCGTCACGCCATGGTGCCGCCGGCGATGCCGACAAAGTTGCTGATGATCGGATCGGGTGCGATCGGGGTCGAATTCGCCAGCTTCTACAGCGACATGGGCGCGCATGTGACCGTGGTCGAAATGCTGGATCGCATCCTGCCCGTGGAAGACGAGGATGTTTCCGCCTTTGCCCAGAAGGCGTTGACAAAGCAGGGTATGAGCATCGTGACCGGCGCCAGGGTGTCGGACGTGACGCCGGGTCCTGATGGTGTTTCGGCGACCATCACCACCGCCGACGGCACGGCGAGCACGGACAGGTACAGCCACGTGATCGTCGCCATCGGCATCGTGCCGAACACGGAACAGATCGGGCTGGAGGCGTTGGGTGTCGCCACCAACCGCGGCCACATCGTCACCGACGCGATGTGCCGCACCAACGTGCCGGGGCTTTATGCCATCGGCGACGTCACCGGCCCGCCGTGGCTGGCACACAAGGCCAGCCACGAAGGCATCATCGCCGTCGAGCATATTGCCGGCGGCCACCCGCACGCTATGGACGTGGCTCGTATTCCGGGTTGCACTTATGCCCGCCCGCAGGTGGCGAGCATCGGCCTGACCGAGGCCAAGGCCAAGGCCGCGGGGCACAAGGTCCGTGTCGGCAAATTTCCGTTCATCGGCAATGGCAAGGCCATCGCGCTGGGTGAGGCGGACGGCTTTGTGAAAACCGTGTTCGATGCCGAAACGGGCCAGTTGTTGGGCGCGCACATGGTGGGAGCGGAAGTGACCGAGCTGATCCAGGGCTATGCCATCGCGATGGGGCTGGAGACGACGGAAGCGGAGCTGATGCACACGGTCTTCCCGCATCCGACCCTCTCCGAGATGATGCACGAGAGTGTGCTCGACGCTTACGGACGGGCGCTTCACTATTGATGTGGCTTGCGGCGGCCCTGCTGGCAGCCATGGCCGCTCCTGAAGGCGGCACCGCGGCATTGATGCCGCCGGGGTGGAGCAGCCTGTGCCCGCCCAAGGCCAGCCCGGACGAGATCCAGGTTTGCGGGTCACGGGAACCGAAATCATCGCCTTACCGTGCTCCGCTGCCGGTCCTTCGGGAATTCGGCGGCCGTGGCACGGCCAGCGTATCGGCCGAACGCAACAGCCTGCTGGGGCCGGATGTGGGCACCATCGGCACCTGTTCAACCTGGGGCGCTGGCGGCGCATTCGGCTGCAATTTCCAGCAGTTCAAGAACAATGTTAACCAGGCCGCCGGATCACGCGATCCGCGCGGCCGGGTCTATCAATCGCCCCGCTAGGCTGCGTCAGCCTGTCGCAGGCAAATATGACAATGCCGCAATCTTTGTTCTTGCAATCCGGACTAAATCAGTCGTATATCACTGGCAACGGAGCGGCCACCGTGGCAACTGCCCTTGTCACAGGCCTCCCCGCTGCGGGCGTATCCGACACTCCCCCCTGTTTGTGTCGGATACGCCCGTCTCTGTCGGTCAGGCGGATTTCAGCGCTGTCACGTTCTCGTCTTCCCACTCCACCGACAGCGACTCGAACTTGCCGGTCTCGTGGTTGAGCACGCGCAGCACCCCTTCGGCGATATCGAACAGGGCACCCTGGAGGTGCAGGTCGCCGGCCGCCTCGGCGGCGGCGATGAACGGGAAGCTCCGCAGATTCTCGATCGAAAGCCGGATGGACGCGAGTTCCAGCGCGCTGCAGGCATCGATATCGGGAGACAATTGGGCCGCGGCTCGGATGGTGTCGCGGGCCGGGGCAATCTGGCTCATCCAGCGGTTGATGAAGCCGCCTTCACCTGGCTGCGCGCCATCGAACGTGCCTTCCAAACTGGCCTTGATGCCGCCGCAGCGGGCATGGCCCAGTACCAATATATGGTGCACTTTCAACTGGGTAACGGCATATTCGATGGCGGCTGATGTGCTGTGCTGGCCATGGCTGGGATCGGGATCGAAGTGCGGCACCAGATTGGCGACGTTGCGGACCACGAACATCTGGCCGGGCTCGGTATCAAAGATGCGGGTGGGGTCCACCCGGCTGTCGGAACAGGAAATCACCAGCACGCCGGGGGCCTGCCCCTTGTCGGCCAGGGCGTCATAGCGGCGGCGCTGTTCCTGGTATGCTCCGGTGCGAAACCGGCGATAGCCTTCCAGCAAGGCCTTGAACTCGGGCATCACATTCTCCGCAATCTGGTGTTAATCTTGAATCCGGTATCACAGCATCGGCCCGGCCTGCCAAGCGGCTTTGCGACAGGGTGTGCCGGCCAAGTGTGAGTTTGCGTAACGGAGGGGCATCATGCGTTTTGCTGTCCACTATCGCGACGAGTTTCCCCTGCACGTGGCACTGGGGGCACTGGCCCTGTTGATCTGGGCGGTCGATTTCAGCTTTCTGCTGCGAGATGGTGACCATCTGGCGACCGGGCCCGGCCTGGCGTTGGTCTGGAGCATGGTCTTGCTGGCAGGCGTTGGCCTGCTGAAGGCAGTGGGCATGGCCCGCCGCCGGCAACCGGCGGTGCGCCTTGGCCAGGATGGCATTGTGGATCGTCGCTGGTCCCGAAAGCCGATCAGCTGGTTCAACATTGCCGAATTCGATCCGCTCCGCCGCTTTGGCGTATGGGTGGTGCAATTGCGCCTTAAGAACCCGGCCGCCGATCCGCCCGGAACGCTGGTGGCACGCCTGGGCCGGGGCACCGGACTGGTGCCGGCGGATGCCGTGCTGGTGGTGGTGCCCGGCCTTGATTGCACCGCCGACGAACTGGCGCAGCGTATTCTGGAAATCGGCACGGCGGCAATCGAGACGGCGCAGGAGGCCGAGGAATGGGCCAAGGCCAGTCCCTATGCCGCACCGCCGAATGGCTGACATGCACAACTGACCGGTTGTTTGCCGCAGCCTGGCCGGCTATCCCGTCTGCATGAGCGAACCCGTCCTCGATCTGCCCCTCACGCCGTCTGGCCTGCCGCGCAAGCCGGACTGGATCCGCGTGAAGGCGCCGACCAGCACGGCGTACAACGAAACCCGCGCGCTGATGCGGAGCCTGAAGCTGAACACCGTGTGCGAGGAGGCGGCCTGCCCGAACATCGGGGAGTGCTGGAGCCAGAAGCACGCCACCGTGATGATCCTGGGCGACACCTGCACGCGCGCCTGTGCCTTCTGCAACGTCAAGACCGGGATGCCGCGCGCCGTCGACGCCAGCGAACCGGGCCATGTTGCCGAAGCGGCTGCCAAGCTGGGCCTTGAGCATATCGTCATCACCTCGGTCGACCGCGATGATCTGCCCGACGGCGGTGCCAGCCAGTTCGTCAAGGTGATCAAGGAACTGCGCCGGCAGACGCCCACCACCACCATCGAGATCCTGACGCCGGATTTCCGCAACAAGATGGACCGGGCGGTGGAGATGATCGTCGAGGCCGGGCCGGATGTGTACAACCACAATCTGGAAACCGTGCCGCGCCTGTATCCGACGATCCGGCCCGGTGCGCGCTATTTCCACTCGCTGCGACTGCTCGACAAGGTCAAGCAGATGAGTCCGACGATCTTCACCAAGTCCGGCCTGATGGTCGGCCTGGGTGAGACGGCGCTGGAAATGCACCAGGTGTTCGATGACATGCGCTCGGCAGGTGTCGATTTCCTCACGGTTGGCCAGTATCTGCAGCCGACGCCGCGCCATGCCAAGGTGATGGAGTTCGTGCCGCCGGCCACTTTCAATACCTATGCAGCCGTCGCGCGCTCCAAGGGCTTCCTGCTGGTCGCCGCCACGCCGCTGACCCGTTCCAGCTATCACGCCGGCCGCGATTTCGCCGAGATGCAGGCTCGGCGGAAAGCGCAAGTGGCTGCACGAGCCTGATGCCCAAGCATCGCGAAGTGCGCCGACTGGCCTGGTCGGCGGCGGAGATGTTCGATCTCGTCGCCGACATCGGCCGCTATCCGGAATTCCTGCCCTGGGTGCAGGGTATGCGCGTCGGACCGCGGCAGGGCGACGTGGTGGTGGCCGACATGATCGTCGGCTTCCGCATGATCCGCGAGAAATTTACCAGCCGGGTGACGCTGCAGCGGCCCACCCATGTCCATGTCGACTATCTCGACGGGCCGATGAAGCATCTGTTCAACGACTGGACGTTCCGCGACCTGCCCGATGGTGGCTGCGAGATCGATTTTGCGGTGGACTTCGAATTTCGCAACAAGGCGTTCGAAACGCTGGCGGGGCTGTTCTTCACCCAGGCCTTTGAAAAGATGGTGGCGGCCTTCGTGACCCGCGCGCAGGCACTGTACGGGCCGCGCTGAACCTTACGGCCGCAGCAGATCCAGCGCCACCAGCGCCGCCTGTCGCCGCACTTCGGCACGGCCAAGATCGCCGAACTGGCGGGTATCGGCAACCACGCTTTCCGGATCCTGCCCGCGCACTGCCCGGGCAAACACCACCATGCCGACAGGCTTGCTGGGCGTCGCGCCGCCGGGGCCGGCGATGCCGGTGATCGACACGGCGACATCGGCGCCGCTGTGCGCCAGCGCGCCCTGCGCCATCGCCCAGGCCGTCGCCACCGAAACGGCACCAAAGGTAGCGATCACGTCTTCCGAAACGCCCAGCATCTCCTGCTTGGCCTCGTTGGAATAGGTCACAAAGCCGCGATCGAACACGTCTGACGAGCCAGCGATTTCGGTCAGCGACGCCGCAACCAGCCCGCCGGTGCAGCTTTCGGCGATGGCGATGCGGCGGCCGGCCGCGCGGTTTTCGGCCAGCACGGTTTCGGCAAGAGCGATCAGAGCGGGGTCCATCAGGCCGTCTCCGCCAGGCGCACACTGGCCATGGCCTGTGCGGCGATCCCTTCCTGGCGGCCGGTGAAGCCGAGTTTTTCCGTGGTCGTTGCTTTCACGCTCACCCGGTCGATGGCGAGGCCCAGGATCTCGGCAATGCGCGCCCGCATCGCGTCGCGGTGGGGGCCGACCTTGGGTCGCTCGCAGATCAGCGTCACATCGACATGATCGATGATCCCGCCACGCTCGCGCACCAGGTGGGCGGCGTGGGCCAGGAACTGATCGGAGGCCGCGCCGCGCCAGCGTTCATCGCTGGGCGGGAAATGATCGCCGATATCGCCAGCGGCGATGGTGCCAAGCAGCGCATCGGTCAGCGCGTGCAGGCCGGCATCGGCATCACTGTGGCCGATCAGGCCGTGATCGTGGGCGACCCTGACCCCGCACAGCCAGACATGATCGCCCGGCCCGAACTTGTGAACATCAAAGCCGGAAGCGGCGCGGGAGGAATAGGTCGTCATCGTTTCGGCTTTGGCAAAGTCGGCGGGTTCCGTCACCTTGAAAGCGCGTTCGTCGCCTGGCGTGATCGCCACGGTCAGGCCAGCGGCCAGCGCGATGGCGACCTCGTCCGTCTGGCCCGGGGCGGCGGCGCGATGTGCGGCCAGCAGGGCGGGATAGCGGAAGGCTTGCGGGGTCTGCACGCGCCAGAGATTGTCGCGATCAACACTGCCGGAAAAGCGCCCGTTCTGACCACGACGCAGGCTGTCGATCTGGGGCAGGGCCGGGCAGGCGCCATCCACCGCCGGATCGGCAAAGGCTGCCACCAGCGCATCGATCACCGTGTCGGGGACAAAGGCGCGGGCGGCATCGTGGACGAGGACGATATCGGGCGGATGGGCGACCAATGCCTCCAGCCCTGCAGCCACGCTGTCTTGCCGGGTCGCGCCGCCGGCCACGGGTTCAGGCAGGGCCAATCCGGCCACCGCATCGTTGTAAAGCGCCCGACAGCCAGGGTTGATGACGACGCTGACCGACGTGATGGCAGGATGACGCAGCAACCGCTGGGCGGCATGGCGCAACAACGGTTGGCCGGCAACGGCGCGATATTGCTTGGGCACCCCGCCCCCGGCGCGAATGCCGCTGCCAGCGGCGACAATGATGGCGTGGACACGCATGGTGGGCCGCATAGGACGGGCTTGCCTTGTCGGGAAGGGGCATTTTGCGATATGGGCGCGGCCGATGAGCCTGATTTCCCCCATCCAGATCGGCCCGAACCGCATCGACGTGCCGGTGATCCTGGCGCCGATGACCGGCGTGACCGACATGCCGTTCCGCACGCTGGTCAAGCGCTTTGGCGCGGGGCTGACCGTGACGGAGATGATTGCTTCGGAAGCGATGATCCGCGAGACGCGGCAGAGCATCCAGAAAGCGGCCTGGCACCCCAGTGAGGAGCCGGTGTCGATGCAGCTGGCCGGCTGCGAGCCGGAGCGGATGGCCGAAGCCGCCAAGCTGAACGAGCAGAAGGGCGCGGCCATCATCGACATCAACATGGGCTGCCCGGTGAAGAAGGTGGTGAACGGCCACGCCGGATCGAGCCTGATGCGCGACCTGCCGCTGGCGACGCAGCTGATCCGCGCCACGGTGAAGGCGGTGAAGCTGCCGGTCACGCTGAAGATGCGGATGGGCTGGGACCACAACAGCCTGAATGCGCCGGAACTGGCCCGCATTGCGGAAGGCGAGGGCGTCCACCTGATCACCGTGCACGGCCGCACACGCTGCCAGCTCTATTCGGGCACCGCCGATTGGGCGTTTGTCCGCAAGGTGAAGGACGCGATCAGGCTGCCGGTGATCGTCAATGGCGACATCTGTTCGATCGATGATGCCAAGACCGCGCTGGCGCAGAGCGGGGCGGACGGCGTGATGATCGGGCGCGGTGCCTATGGCAAGCCGTGGCTGATCGGTCAGGTGATGGCGGCGCTGACCGGGCATGAGGCGCCGGCCGATCCGACGCTGGCCCAGCAGCACGCCATCGTGCGCGAACATTACCAGATGATGCTGGCGCTTTATAGCGAACTGAACGGCGTCAACCTCGCCCGCAAGCATCTGGGCTGGTACACCAAGGGCCTGTATGACAGCGCCACCTTCCGCAACGCCGTCAATCAGGTCACCGACAGTGCCACCGTGCTCGCCATGATCGACCGGTTCTACGAAGAGCGCCTCGGTCAATCGGAACCGGCGCTCGCTGCCTGATCTGTCGCACCACTGCAACGCTGCGGCGTGGCGGTGTGTTCCAGAAGCCACAATATTGGGTATAGTCCGGCGCAGTGACGGCCGAATCGTACCCTCGCCTCCAAAAATCGGCCCGTCGCCGCCGGGCAATGGGCGCGTTGCTGGCGCTGCGCTGGCGGCGGCTGACCCGGGCATCGGGCTTCTATCCCCGCCTGGAGGTGCTGGCCGCCGTCGCCACGCTGGTGCTGGGCTGGTCGAGCTACGCCTTTCTGACCGGACGCGGCCTGCCGGCCAATGGCGCCTCGCAGCCGATGGTGGCGCTGCTGCTGGTGGCCAACCTGGTGCCGGCAATGATGCTGGTGGTGCTGATCGGCCGGCGTGTCGCCATCCTGATCACCGCCCGCCGGCAGGGACTGGCGGGTGCGCGCCTGCACCTGAGACTGGTGGCGCTGTTCGCCACCATCGCGGCCGTGCCGACCCTGCTGGTCGTGGTGTTCGCTTCGCTGCTGTTCCAGTTCGGCGTGCAGTTCTGGTTCTCTGACCGGGTGAAGACCATCCTTTACGGGTCGAACCAGGTCGCGCAGGCCTATGTCGAGGAAAACCGCCAGCGTATCGGTGACGACATCATCGTGATGGCCGCCGACGTGGCGAGTTATGCCCGCGATTTTGGCGAGGGCACGCCGCTGTATCGCCGCGGCCTGGATTTCCAGGTTGCGGGCCGCACATTGACCGAAGCTGCCGTCTTGCGGCGTTCGCCCGGCGGGCTGGAGGTGGTCGCAGCCAGCGGAGTCACGCCCGATCTGGCGCGCGCCCATGCCGGCGACGTGGACCTCGCCCGGGCCGTGGCCGGCCCGGTGACGGTGATTGGCACTGGCGAGGATCGGCTCGAGGCTGCCGTTGCCGTGCCGGGGGTGCCCGACACGTTCCTGTATGTCAGTCGCAAGGTTGATCCCGCCGTGCTGGCCCGCGCCAGTCAGGCCGCCGGTGCGCTGGGGGAATATCAGGCGCTGATCGAGCGCAGCCGGGTGATGCAGCTGCGCTTCAACCTGGTGCTGATGGCGGTGTCGCTGCTGACGTTGATCGTCGCCGTCTGGTACGCGCTGTGGCTGGCGAACCGCCTGGTGGCTCCCATTGCAAGGCTTGCCGATGCTGCCGAGCGGGTGGGGGCAGGGGACCTTGATGCCCGCGTGCCGGTGCGCGGCCAGGCCGACGAGATCGGCGTGCTGGAACGTGCCTTCAACCGCATGACCGGCCAGCTGAAGGCGCAGCAGACGGCGCTGCTGAGTGCCAATGATGAGCTCGATACCCGCCGCCGCTTTACCGAGGCCGTGCTGGCGGGCGTATCGGCGGGCGTCATGTCGATCTCGCCCGAAGGCGTCATCCGTGTCGCCAATGCGTCGGCGGCGGCGCTGCTGGCACTGCCACACCGGGTGCTGCGCGGCCAGATGCTGGGCGATGTCGCGCCGGAACTGGCTGACTTGCTCGAACAGGCGCGGCAGACCGGGGATGCGGCGGGCCAGATCCGCATCCAGCGCGGCGAGGAAACCCAGACACTGGCGGTTCGCATCGGATCGGCCGAAGCCGGCGGGGAGACTGCGGAAGGCCGCAACGCCGGGTTCGTGCTGACATTCGACGATATCACGGCGCAGCTGGCTGACCAGCGCCGCGCCGCATGGGCCGATGTCGCGCGCCGTATCGCGCATGAGATCAAGAACCCGCTGACCCCCATCCAGCTGGCCGCCGAACGCCTGCAGCGCAAGTTCGGCAAGCAGATCAACGAAGATGCCGACACGTTCGGCACGCTGACCAGCACCATCGTCCGCCAGGTCGGCGACCTCCGGCGCATGGTGGATGAATTTTCCGAGTTCGCCCGGCTTCCGCGGCCGGTGTTCGCATCCGACGCGCTTGACCGGCTGCTCAGGCAGGCGCTGGTGCTGCAGGAAGTGGCCTTTCCGGCGATCCGTTTCACCATGGCGGGGACCACCGATCTGGCGCTGGTGTGCGATCGTCAGCAACTGGGCCGGGCGTTGACCAACCTGATCAAGAATGCCGCCGAAAGCGTGATGGCGCGCATCGATCGCGATGGTGACGGGGCCGCGCCCGGTGCCATCAGCATTACAGTGAGCACCGATGCCGACATGCTGCACATCAGTATCGCTGACAATGGCCTCGGCTTCCCGGTGGAAGACCGCATGCGCCTGCTGGAGCCCTACGTGACCACGCGGGCGCGTGGCACCGGGCTGGGTCTCGCGATCTGTGCCAAGATCATCGAGGACCATGGTGGCACGCTGGAGCTGACCGACAATCTCCAGCCGTGGCCGGATGGACCCGGCGCGCTGGTCATCGCCCATCTGAGCCGCCATCTTGTTGCCGAACCGCAGCCGGGTCCGCCGCTGACCGCCACCCCCGCCACCGCCTGACAGAAGGACCACATCGCGCCATGGCCCTTGATATCCTGATCGTCGACGATGAAGCCGATATCCGTGATCTGGTTGCGGGCGTGCTGGGCGATGAAGGGTTTGAAACGCGCGTCGCCGCCAATGCCCAGGGCGCGCTGGCGGCGCTGGCCGAACGCCGGCCCAGCCTGGTGATCCTCGATGTCTGGCTGCAGGGATCGTCGATGGATGGAATCGAGCTGCTGGATGCGATGAAGTCGCGCGATCCCACGCTCCCCGTGGTGGTGATTTCCGGGCACGGTAATCTGGATACCGCCGTCGCCGCCATCAAGCGCGGTGCCTATGACTATATCGAAAAGCCGTTCCAGGCAGAACAATTGCTGCTCGTCGTGCAGCGTGCCACTGAAACGGAACGGCTGCGGCGCGAGTTTCAGGAACTGAAGGAACGCGTTGGTTTCGATATCGAACTGACCGGCACGTCGCCCCAGATCAATCTTGTCCGCGCGACGCTGAAGCGGGTTTCCGCCACTGGCAGCCGCGTGCTGATCAGCGGACCCGCCGGTTCCGGCAAGGAGGTCGCGGCCCGCCTACTGCACCAGTGGAGCCCGCGTGCCGATGCGCCTTTCGTGGTGGTTTCGGCGGCGCGCATGACGCCGGAGCGGGTGGAGGAGGCGTTGTTCGGCATTGAGGATGGCGCCGAAAATGTGCGCCCCGGCCTTCTGGAACAGGCGCATGGCGGCACATTGTTCCTTGATGACGTGACCGACATGCCGATGACGACGCAGGCCAAGATCCTGCGCGTGCTGACCGAACAGGTGTTCCAGCGCGTGGGCGGATCACGCTGGGTGCGGGTGGATGTGCGGGTGATTTCGGCCACCAGCCGTGACCTCGCCGCCGAAATCGCCGCCGGCCGCTTCCGCGAAGACCTCTATTATCGTCTGAACGTCGTGCCGGTGCGCCTGCCGCCACTTTCGGAACGGCGCGAGGACGTTGGCGAACTCACCCGCTATTTCCTTGCCCGCTATGCCGCCGAGCGTGGCATGCCGACACCCGAATTGTCGGACGATGCGCTGGCCGCGCTGCAGACCTATGACTGGCCGGGCAATGTCCGCCAGCTCAGGAATGTCGTCGAGCGCACGATGATCATGGCACCCACCACCAGCATGGGTCGGCTCGATATCGACATGCTGCCACCCGAAGTGACGGCCGAGCCGGCGCGACTGGTACCGGGGCAGGCGGTGCGATCGATCATGGGCACGCCGCTGCGCGAGGCGCGCGAGGCCTTCGAGCGCGAGTATCTGCGTGCCCAGATCCGCCGCTTTTCCGGCAATATCAGTCGAACGGCCGCCTTCATCGGCATGGAACGCAGCGCCCTCCACCGCAAGCTGAAGGCACTTGGCCTTGCTGATGAACCGGATGGCGACGACAGCGGCGGCGAGTGACATCCGGCCTTGTCTGATGACAGGGCGTGCGCGATACTGATTGCGGGTCGGGGTCTTTCCTGGGGGGAAGTTTCCGTGAAAGCACCGCTTTGGGCCAGTACGGCCGGATTCCTGATCGGTCTTGTCATCGTGTGGTGGCTGCAGCCGGAAACCACCGAAGGGGCAGCGCTGGTCATACTTGTCTGCACCGCCATCCTCACGCTGTCGGGCCTCATCGTGCAGGCCGTTCGCCGCAAGGGCGCGCCGCCGGCGGCGGAGAAGGGCAAATGACGCGCCTGGCCCTTGTTGTCCCCCTGCTGCTGGCCGCCTGTTCGGCGCCGCCGCCGGAACAGACCGTGGAAACGAGTGCGCCCGTCGAGCTTCCACCGCCGCCACCGCCACCGCCGCCACCGCCGCCGCCGCCACCCGCCGTCGTGGAACCACCACCCGTGGGGGCTGTGCGACCGCCAACGGCTTCACGCCCGCCAACGTCGCGGCCAATGGCGATTGCCACCCGCATCTTCCTGGCCGGCAATGAGCCGATTCCGGGCCAGTTCGGTGCTGTTGCCGTGGTGATCTTCCCCAATGGCTCCAGCCCGGCGCGGTTGCAGCAGGTGTGCCGCGCCTTTGTCGCCGTTCTGGACGACAGCCGCACGGTGAGCGAGCGGCTGCCCGATGCCGCGCAGATGGTGACGGTCTGGCCGGTCAGGGATCGCGGCGCCGTGCCGCGATCGGGGGTCGCCAACAGTCCGGCTGAAGCTGATCGCATATGCGCTGCGGCAGCGGCCAATTATGATTATCTGCGCGCTCAGCAGGCGCAGGCTGCGCTGCCAACGGCCGAGCGCCTGAAGCCCACGGCGCGCGGGCCGTTGCTGGCGGCGTGGGCGCCCGGTGCCAATTTCGGTCAGCAGCGCGTCGCGATCCTGCGATATGATCTGTCGGGTGTCGCCGGCGATCAGCGGCTGATCGATGCGATGCGGATCTGGAAGGACAAGATCGAGCGCCAGCCGGAGCTTTGGCAATCGGGCTGGAATGCCACCAAGGTGAGGCTGTGGCTTTCCACCCAGGTCGACGCGCTGGGGGCGCAGATTGGCGCTGCCATGAAACTGGTGAGCGCAGGCGGCTAGGGCCCGAATGGCGGATGTGACGAAAGGCCGGTTTGAAAAGCCGGCGCTGTCTCCCTATGTGAACGAGGCGGCGGCATCTGGCCGGCCCAAGAACATAAGGATGACCCGATGGCGGACAAGTCCAACAGCCTGCAGGACATGTTCCTGAATACCGTTCGCAAGACGCGCACCCCCGTCACGATGTTTCTCGTCAACGGCGTCAAGCTGCAGGGCGTGATCACCTGGTTCGACAATTTTTCCGTGCTGCTGCGCCGCGATGGCCACAGCCAGCTGGTTTACAAGCACGCCATCTCGACGGTGATGCCGGCAACGCCGCTGCAATTGTTCGAAGCCGAAACCGAAGAGTGAGACTGATTTGGGTTTTCATCCGCCTGAAGCCGGCGAATTGACCATCGGCGGTTTCGACGAGGCGCTGGGCATCCGCACTGGCGCCCGTGCCATGGTGATCCTGCCGCAGCTGGGCAATTCGCAAGCAATGCGCTCCCCTGAAGCCAAGCTGGCCGAAGCGGTGGGGCTGACGCGCGCCATCGCGCTGAACGTTGTCCACTCGGAAGTGGTGAAGCTGCGTTCGGCGCAGGTTTCCCGCCTGCTCGGCACCGGCCAGATCGAACGTCTGGCCGGGATGGCTGCGGCGATGGACGTGGAGGTTGTGGTCATCGATGGCCCCGTCACGCCGGTGCAGCAGCGCAACCTTGAAAAGATGCTGAAGGCCAAGGTGATCGACCGCACGGGCCTGATCCTCGAAATCTTCGGCGAACGCGCCAGCACGGCCGAAGGCACGTTGCAGGTGGAGCTGGCGCATCTGCAATATCAGGCCAGCCGGCTCGTTCGCAGCTGGACCCACCTCGAGCGCCAGCGCGGCGGCTTCGGCTTCCTTGGCGGCCCCGGCGAATCCCAGATCGAGACCGACCGCCGCCTGATCCGCGACCGCATCGCCCGGCTGCGCAAGGAATTGGAGGAGGTGCGGCGCACCCGCCGTCTCCACCGCCGCAATCGCCAGAAGGCGCCGTGGCCGGTGGTCGCGCTTGTCGGCTACACCAACGCTGGCAAATCGACGCTTTTCAATCGGTTGACCGGTGCCGAAGTGCGGGCCGAGGATCTGCTGTTTGCGACGCTTGATCCCACGATGCGGGCCATTCGCCTGCCGGGGCATGACAAGGTGGTGCTGTCGGACACGGTGGGTTTTGTTTCCGATCTGCCGACGCAACTGGTGGCGGCCTTCCGCGCCACGCTGGAAGAGGTGCTTGAGGCGGACCTGATCGTCCATGTTCGTGACATCAGCCACCCTGACAGCGACGCGCAGGCGCAGGACGTGATCGACGTGCTCACCAGCCTCGGTCTGGCACCGGGCCAGCGCGAAACGCCAATGTTAACGGTTTTCAACAAGATCGATGCACTTGATGCCGAGCAACGTGAACTCGTGCTGGCCGAGGCCGGCAATGATGCCATCCCGGTATCGGCGCTGACCGGTGAGGGCATCGACCGGTTGCAGGCGGCGATGGACCTCGCCTTGCGCGCCGGCGCGCGCGTTCACCGCATCATGCTGCCACTGCACGATGGCCGCCGCATCGCCTGGCTGCACAGCCACGGCGAAGTGGTGGGGCAGGCCAGTGACGATGCCAGCATGACCATCGACGTGCGACTGTCGGACAAGGACAAGGCGCGGTTTGACGCGCTGGCCTGATTGCCCTCTTTCAACTGCGGCAAGGCTTTGGCAAAAGGGGCCATGCGCGCTTCACCGTTCCGTATCGTGGCTGCACTGGCCCTTGCTTTTCCGGCCTTGGCACCCGCGCGTGCCGATGAAACGCCGGTGTCTGCCGCCCAACAGGCCGCCTTTGCCGACTGGCTGAACATCTATCGCGCTGAAGCCCTGGCGCGCGGCCTGAAAGCCGAATGGCTGGATGCGGCGCTGACCGATGTGAAGCTGGTGCCGCGCGTGATCGGTGCCGATCGCAATCAACCCGGCAGCGCCGCGCGCCTACTGCGCTTCCCCGAATATCTGGCAGCCAAGTTCCGGGGGGATCGTATTCCCTATGGCCAGCGCCAGTTTGCTGCCAATGGCGAGCAGTTGGCCCGCGCCGAGAGCGTGTCCGGGGTGCCGGCGGCGGTGATCGCGGCAGTGTGGGGCATCGAAACCAGCTATGGCCGTGTGCTTGGCCGTTATGATCTGCCGTCGGCACTGGCGACCCTGGCTTTTGAAGGCCGGCGGCGCGACCTGTTCACCCGCGAACTGGATGCCGCCGTCAGGATGATCGGCGAGGGCCACGCCGCCCGCGATCAGATGAAGGGCAGCTGGGCCGGGGCCTTCGGCCAGACGCAGTTCCTGCCATCCAGCTATCTGGCCCATGGCCGCGATGGCGATGGTGATGGCAAGGTTGACCTGTGGGGCAGCGCTGCCGACGTGTTTGCCTCGATTGGCCATTATCTCGCCACCAGTGGCTGGCAGCGCGGCGAATCCTGGGGGTTCCGCGCGCTGGTGCCGGACGGGTTTGATCGCGTCACCGTGGCTGCCACTGATCAGCCGACGCGCTGCGTCGCGCCCCTGCGTCGTCACAGCGCCCTGAAACCGGCGCGCGAATGGCGGGCGATGGGTTTCACCCCGGTCAATGCCGCCTGGCCGGCCGATGACGTGATGATGAGCCTGATCGAGCCGGATGGCGACGGGCAGGGAGCTTATCTGGTGTCCCGTTCGTATCGCGCGACCCTCAATTACAACTGCTCCAATTTCTATGCGCTGTCGGTTTCACTGCTGGCCGATGCCATCAGCCTGCCGCAGCCTTCGGCCGCCGAACCGGTGGTGGCCCAGTGAGGCAGATTGCCGGGTTGCTGATTGGCGGGGCACTGGTTGCGGCCTGCGGTGGCAAGCCACCACCGCGCACGGTGTCGCCGCCGCCCCGCCAGACGACGACGCCCGCAACCGAAGCCGTGGCACGCGATGCGGCCAAGCTGGGCAATTGGCCGGTGAAGATCGGCAAGCCCTATCAGGTGGCCGGCATCACCTATTATCCGGCCGATGATCGCGATTATGCCGAAACCGGCGTCGCCAGCTGGTATGGGCCGGGCTTTCACGCGGGGGCGACGGCCAATGGCGAAACCTATGATCAGGATGATCTGACCGCCGCCCACCGCACGCTGCCGATGCCGAGCTGGGTGGAGGTGGAAAATCTCGACAATGGCCGCAAGCTGACCGTGCGGATCAATGATCGCGGTCCGTTTGCCAAGGAGCGCATCATCGATCTGTCGCGCAAGTCGGCACAGCTGCTGGGCGTCGATCGGGTTGGCACGGCCCGCGTGCGCCTGCGCCGGGTCTATCCGCAAGGCCAGCCGACAACGCCGCCACCGCCTGTTGTGGTGGCTGCTGCGCCCGTTGCGGCCCCGGTTGCCACTGTCAGCACCGTTGCACTGCCGCCCGCTGCTCCTGCTGCCCCTGCCGTGGCTGCCGGCACGCGCTGGCTGGTGCAGGTGGCGGCGCTGGCGAATGGCGGGCGGGTCGACTGGCTGAAAGGGTTCCTGTCCGGTTTTGGTCCCGTGCTTACCGAAAGCCTGCCCGGCGGGCTGACACGGGTGCGGCTTGGCCCGTTTGCCAGCGAGACTTTGGCCAGCGCGGCGCTGGCGCAGGTGCGCGCCGCGGGCTATGGCGATGCCAGGATGATTCCGCCCACCCAAGCTTCCAACACGCTCGCCCGTTGATCGGGCTCAAGGACCTTTCGCAATGCGTTTTTCTGTTCCCGCCGCGATCCTCAGCATCGCCGTTGCCGCCCCGGCGCTGGCCCAGGCGCCCGCCTATGACACCGCCGCGCCCATCGCCTTCATGAAGGATCTGCAAACTGGCCGCGTGCTGTTTGCCAAGGACGCCGACAAGCGCATTCCGCCGGCATCGATGGCCAAGATGATGAGCGTCTATGTGGCGTTCAAGCTGATCAAGTCTGGCGAGGCGAACCTCAACCAGATGGTCATGGTGCGCCCGGAAACCTGGACCAGGTGGAACAACCAGGGCAGCACCATGTTCCTGTCGGTCAACGAGCAGGTGAGCGTGGAAAACCTGCTGCACGGTATCGTCACCCTGTCTGGCAATGATGCCTGTGTCGTGCTGGCCGAAGGGCTTGGCGGCACCGAGGCCAATTACGTCGCGCTGATGAACCGGGAGGCCGCCCGCCTTGGCCTGAAAGGCAGCCACTTTGCCAACACCAATGGCTGGCCTGATCCCAACGAATATGTGACGGCGCGCGATCTCGCCACGATTGCCGAAGCGACCATTCGCGATTTCCCCGATCTCTATGCCCGCTTCTATCAGAAGGAAGGCTTCACCTGGGGCAAGACGATGGGCAGCGGCCAGGCCATCAGCCAAGGCAACCGCAACCCCATATTGGGCAAGGTGCCGGGCGCAGACGGGCTGAAGACCGGCCACACCGAAGAGGCCGGCTATGGCTTCACCGGCTCGGCGGTGCAGAACGGCCGTCGTATCGTCATGGTCGTCGCCGGCCTGCCCAGCTTTGGCGAGCGGGTCTCGGCAAGCGTCGATTTCATGAACTGGGGCTTTGCGGCCTGGCAGAACATCCCGCTTGGCAAGAAAGGCCAGGTGATGGGCAAGGTCGCCATCGAGGGCGCCGCTGATCCGCAGATCGACGCGGTGGCGGGCAAGGACCTGTTTGTCACCCTGCCGCGCGGTTTCGGCATGGAGCGCAAGACCAGCGTGCAGGCTCTGCCGGGCCTGAAGGCGCCGCTGAAGGCCGGCAGCCAGGTGGGCTGGCTCACCGTCACCATGCCCGGCCAGCAGCCGGCGCGTGCGCCGCTGGTGACGCCGGTGGCCGTTGAGGAGGCCGGCATCTTCCGCCGCGCCTGGAACTGGCTGATGAGCCTGTTTGGCTGAGCATGACCGGGGGCCGTTTCATCACGCTGGAAGGCGGGGAGGGGAGCGGCAAGTCCACGCAAAGCCGTCTGCTGGCCGAACGGTTGCGCGCCGCGGGCCACGAGGTGGTGCTGACGCGTGAACCCGGCGGCACGCCCGGCGCGGAGGCAATTCGCGGCCTGCTGGTGACGGGAGATGCCGATCGCTGGACGCCGTGGAGCGAGGCCTTGTTGATGACCGCTGCGCGGGTCGATCATGTCGCCCGCACGATCCGTCCGGCGTTGCAACGGGGCGCCGTCGTGATCTGCGACCGTTATATCGATTCCACCCGGGCCTATCAGGGTGCGGGCCACGGCCTTGCCGATGCAGCGCTCTGCCGCCTGCATGACGAGGCGGTGGGCCTGTGGCCTGACCTGACACTGGTGCTGCAAATTGGCGAAACCGAAGGGCTGGGCCGGGCAGCGGCGCGCGGCGGCGCGGAAGCGCGTTACGAGGCCATGGGCAGCGCGTTCCATGCCCGCATTGGCGCATTCTTTGCCGGCCTGCCCGCCGCCGATCCGGCCCGTTGCCGGGCCATTGATGCGGGCGGCAGCGTGGATGATGTCGCAGCGCGCATCTGGGCAGCGACATGCTGATCGGCCACCAATCGCAGGTTGATGCCTTCACCGCTGCCTTCACCGGCGGGCGGCCCCACCACGCCTGGCTGCTGGTCGGCCAGCAGGGGTTGGGCAAGGCCAGTTTTGCCCGCGCGGCGGCAACGTGGCTGCTGGCGGGTGCGCCGGCGGGCGGAGGTTTTGACGTGGCCGAAACCAGCGACGCGCCGCGGCTGATGGCTGCGGGGTCACACCTGGATTATCGCCTGATTGAACGCACGCCCGGCAAGACGGGCAAGCTGCGATCGGAAATCGTCATCGGCCAGATCGTCCGCCGCGAGGCCAGTGATCCGCAACCGCTGCGCGAATTCCTGTCAGGTACGCCAATGCTGGGCGATCGCCGGGTGGTGGTCATCGATGCTGCCGACGACATGAACCGTAACACAGCCAATGCCTTGCTGAAGAATCTTGAGGAACCGTCTGCAGACACCGTGTTCCTGCTGATCAGCCACACGCCGGGGCGGCTGCTGCCAACCATCCGCTCGCGCTGCCGCACACTGCGCTTCTCTCGCCTTTCGGATGACGACGTTTCGAGAGTGCTGGCCACCGCCGATCTCGAGGGTGAGAATGAAAGCCTGCTCGTCCGCCTCGCGGAAGGCTGCCCAGGCCGCGCGCTGGCACTGGCGCAGGCTGGCATCACCGCGCTGGAGCAGGATCTGGCCGCACTCGCCGGCTTGCCGATGGCGGTGGCCAACCCGGCCGCGCTTATGCTGGCGCGCGGGATCGGCGGCAAGGGGCGGGAAGGGCGATATGTAGCGCTGCTCGATCGGGTGCCAGCCCTGATCGCCGCCCGCGCCCAGCGCCTCACCGGCCCGGCCCGCGGCGCTGCCATCGCCGAGTGGGAGGCCGCCGCGAAGCTGGCGCGCGAAGCCGTGCCGCTCCAGCTGGAGCCAGGGCAGGTGGCGCATCGCCTCGCCCTGCATCTCGCCGCCGTTCCGGCTTGAACCCACGCCGATATTGCCCCATTGCGCGTGGCCATGACCAAGCCCCGTTTCTACGTCACCACTGCGATCGCCTATCCCAACGGCCGACCGCACATGGGCCATGCCTATGAAGCGATCGCCACCGATGTCATTGCCCGGTTCAAGCGCCTTGATGGCTTTGACGTGCGCTTCCTCACCGGCACCGACGAACATGGCCTGAAGATCGACCAGGCCGCCCGCGCCGCCGGCAAGCCGCCGCAGAGCTATGTTGACGAGATGGTGGCGCCGTTCCGCGATCTAGATGAGGCGCTGGGCATCAGTTTCGACCGCTTCATCCGCACCACCGATGCCGATCACAAGGCGCTGGTACAGGCGCTGTGGCAGCGCATGGCCGCCAATGGGGATCTTTATCTCGGCCGCTACGAGGGCTGGTACTCGGTCCGCGATGAGGCCTATTATGACGAAGGTGAACTGACCACGGGCGAGGACGGCGTGAAGCTGTCGCCGCAGGGCACGCCGGTCGAATGGACCGTGGAAGAAAGCTGGTTCTTCAAGCTTTCGGCCTATCAGGATCGCCTGCTGGCGCTGTATGACAGCCAGCCTGATTTCATCCAGCCCGCCAGCCGTTTCAACGAGATGCGTGCCTTTGTTGCGGGCGGGCTTTCGGATCTTTCGGTCAGCCGTACCAGCTTCACCTGGGGCATTCCGGTGCCGGGTGATGCCAGCCCTGACGGAAAAATCCATGTCATGTATGTCTGGCTCGACGCACTGGCAAATTATCTGACCGGTGCAGGCGGATTGGACGGCGAATGGTGGCCGGCCGATCTGCACGTGGTTGGCAAGGACGTGGTGCGCTTTCATGCCGTCTATTGGCCGGCCTTCCTGATGTCGGCGGGCCTGACACTGCCGAAAACCGTGTTCGGCCATGGCTTCCTGCTCAACCGCGGCGAGAAGATGTCGAAATCGGTGGGCAATGTCGTCGATCCGGCAGCGATGGTGGAACGCTTTGGCGTCGACCGGCTGCGCTGGTTCCTGTGCCGCGAAGTCGCGTTCGGTGACGACGGCAGCTATTCGGACGAAGCCATTGTCGAGCGCACCAATGCCGATCTGGCCAACGGCATCGGCAATCTGGCGCAGCGCAGTCTTTCCATGGTGGCGAAAAACCTGGGCGGCGTGATGCCCCGGCGCGGTGAGGCGGGCGAGAGCGAACTGCGCCTGAAAAATGCCTTCCATACCGGCACCGATGCCTATCTGGCCGCGATGAACGCGCTGGCGCTGCACAAGGCGCTTGATGCGTTGATGGGGATGGTGACCGCCGCCAACGGCTATTTTGCCGAAAATGCGCCGTGGGCGCTGGCCAAGACCGACGTGGCCCGCATGGCCGAGGTGCTGGCGGCAACGCTGGATGCCACGCGCCGCATCGTCATCCTGGCGCAGCCCTTCATGCCGGGCAGCACCGCGGCGCTGCTTGACCAGCTTGGCGTTGCCGGGGATGCTCGTGAAATCAGCGGTTTGAACACGCCGGTTGAGGCAGGCGTGCAACTGCCGCTGCCGGCCGGCGTTTTCCCCCGCATCACGCTGGACGGGTGATATCGTGCTGATCGACAGCCATTGCCACCTCAACTACGCCTGCCTGGGCAATGACGTGCCCGGCGTGCTGGCGCGGGCGCGCAGCGCGGGTGTCGGTGGTTTTCTGGCGATCTCGTGTCGGCAGAGCGAGTGGGACGGGGTGATCGCCATCGCCGACAGCCACGAAAATGTGTGGGCAACCGTTGGCATCCACCCGCACGAGGCGGACGAGCATCCCGAGACCGATGCCGCGACGCTGGTTGCCGCCGCCGCACACCCGCGGGTGATCGGGATCGGGGAAACCGGCCTTGATTATTATTACGACAAGTCGGATCGGGTGCGGCAGCAGACGAATTTCCGCAGCCATATCCAGGCCGCCCGCCAATCGGGCCTGCCGCTGATTGTCCACACCCGCGATGCGGAAGCCGATACGCTGGGGCTGCTGAAGGAGGGCGGGGAAGGGCGGTTGACCGGTGTGATCCACTGCTTCACCGCCAGCCAATCCTTTGCAGATGAAGCGCTTGCGCTGGGTTTCTATATCTCACTCTCAGGTATCGTTACCTTCAAGAACGCGCGTGATCTCCAGGAAACGGCGAAGACCATCCCTGCCGATCGCCTGCTGGTGGAAACCGATGCGCCCTATCTTGCGCCGGTGCCGATGCGCGGCAAGACCTGTGAACCCGCGTTCGTTGCCCACACAGCGCGCTTCCTGAGCGGCTTGCGCGGGGTAAGCGAGGCCGAACTGGCGGCATCAACCACGGCCAATTTCCACGCGCTGTTCACCAAGGCGCGATGAGGATCACCATTCTGGGTTGCGGCACCTCCAGCGGTGTGCCGCGGATCGGCGGACCCGATGGGGCGGGGAACTGGGGCCTGTGCGACCCGACAAATCCCATGAACCGCCGCCGCCGCGTCTCGGTGCTGGTGGAGGCCGCCGGCAAGACCGTGCTGATCGACTGCGGGCCGGACTTGCGCGAACAATTGCTGTCGGCGCGGGTGGCGCATCTGGATGCCGTCATCATCACCCACGATCACGCCGACCATGCTCATGGCATCGACGATCTGCGCCAGGTGTTCCACGCCATGCGCCGGCCGGTGGACGTGTGGATGAGCCCGGCCACCTTTGCCGTGCTCGGCAAAAGGTTCGATTATGTTTTTGCGGGCGCGGCCGGTTATCCGGCCACCTGCACCGCCCATGATTTCACCATGCCGGTCGATCTGGGCGGTCTGCTGATGACGCCCTTTCCGCAGCTGCACGGGGACATTGAATCAACCGGTGTGCGCTTTGACTGCGATGACAAGTCCGCTGCCTATTCCACTGATGTGAAACAGTTTGATGCCCGCGCCGATGACGCGTTGGCTGGCCTTGACCTCTGGGTGGTCGACGCGCTGCGCCGCGAACCGCACCCGACGCACAGCCATCTGGAACAGACGCTGGGCTGGATTGCCGCGCGCCAGCCGGGCAGGGCGGTGCTGACCCACATGGATCAGTCTATGGATTATGAGACGTTGCGCGGCGAGCTGCCAGCAGGCGTCGAGCCGGGCTATGACGGCCAGGTGCTGACGCTATAGCGCCAGCACCGCAAAGCCCAGCGCGGCACCAAGGCTGGTCAGGCTGGCCACGATGCCGACCAGCAGCGGCTTTGGTCCGGCCTTGAGGATCTCGCCAAGTGGCGATCTGATGGCCGTGGCGGCAACCGAGATCGCCAGCATCCAGCTCGACACATCAGCTGCAAATCCAGATACTTGTGTCGGAATCATGCCAGTCGAATTTATACCGGCCACCAGGAAGAAGCCGACGACGAACCAGGGCAGCAACGGCGCTGCGCGCTTGCCGCCACTGATCTTCAGCGATTGTGGAAACGCCATCGCCACCAGGGCGAGCACCGGCGCCAGCAACGCCACACGGGCCAGCTTCACGATGGTGGCGGTTTCCCCGGCGGCGGGCGAAAAGGCATAGCCGGCACCCAGGGTTTGAGCGACATCGTGGATGGACGCGCCCAGCACGAACCCGGCCTGCAAGTCGTTGAGTTTGAACAGCTCGCAGATGGCCGGATACAGGATGAGCGCCGCGCTGCTCATCGTCGAGGTGCCGACCAGCACCAGCGTCAGTTCCGCCTGACGGACGCGGCGTTCGCCGAGTGTGGCTGACAATGCCATGGCCGCCGAAGCGCCGCAGATGGCGACGGCGCCGCCTGACAGCGTGCCAAATGGGCTGGAAAATCCCAGTGTGCGCGCTGTCAGCACACCAGCGCCGATGGTGATGGCAACGATGGCCACGACGGCGACTAGCGAGGCTGGCCCAAGTGCCACGATCTGTTCCAGTGTGATGCGCGCGCCAACCAGCACGATGGCCCAGCGCAGCAATTCACGGCTTGCCAGCGTCAGGCCCGGCGTGAGCCGCCGGTCGGCAGACAGGAAGTTCATTGCCAGACCGATCAGCAGGGCCAGCAGGGTGAGCGGCGCGCCATAGCGATCAGCCAAAGACGCTGCGGCCAGGGTGGCAAAGACGGCGACGAGCAGACCGGGGATATAATCGCGCCAGACAACGGCCGGCGTGCGTTCGATATCACCATAGAGATCGGCAGCCTGGGGTAGCGGTGACGAAGTCGCATCCATGGTTCACGGTTAGGCTTTGGACGGCGTTTCGCCAAGGGGCAGCGTGTGGACAATGACAAGATTAAACATAATATATATTATCAAGCCGCCATTTCGCTGTTGAAGAGGGTGATTCCCTGCGCCAGAAGCCGACCATGACCGACATGCTCTCGCTCGACCGGCTTGCAGACATCATGGCGCGGCTGCGCCATCCTGACCACGGCTGTCCGTGGGATCTGGCGCAGGATTTCGACACGATCGCCCCTTACACGATCGAGGAAGCCTATGAAGTTGCCGAGGCAATCGCCGCGCGTGACATGGCCGAGTTGAAGAAGGAACTGGGCGACCTGCTGTTCCAGGTCGTGTTTCACAGTCGCATGGCCGAAGAAGCCGGGCATTTTGCGCTGGGCGATGTCGTGGAAGCCCTGTGCGAAAAAATGGTGCGTCGGCACCCGCATATTTTTGGCGATGGAAATCGCGCTGCGGATGCTGACGCGCAGAAGGCAGAGTGGGAACGCATCAAGGCCGAGGAACGGGCCGCCGCCGGCGCGTCGCAGCGTCCCGTTTCGGCGCTGGATGGCGTGGCGACCGCCCTGCCCGCCTTGATGCGTGCCGAAAAACTGCAGGCCCGCGCAGCTCGGGTTGGGTTTGAATGGCCCGATGTTGCAGGTGTGCGCGCCAAGCTGGACGAGGAACTGGCCGAGTTTGATGCGGCGACTGATCCTGCAAACCGGGCCGAGGAACTGGGCGACGTTCTGTTTGTGCTGGCCAATCTGGCGCGGCGCCATGGGATTGATCCGGAAACTGCGCTGCGCCGCGGCAGCGCCAAGTTCGAGCGCCGCTTTCGGGCAATGGAAGCGCTGGCGGGGCCGAAATTCCCGTCGTTGCCACTGGAGGCACAGGAAACGCTGTGGCAGCAGGTCAAGGCCGGCGAGAAAGCCTGAGCGCGACACAGCGATCGCGGCCGGCCAGATCCTGGTGAAGACTGGTATTGAAGCCGTGAGCAGCGGCAATGGTCCGCACGGCGTTGGCCTGTTGGTAGCCGATCTCCATTACAACAAGGCCGCCGGGTGCGAGGAGCGCCGGCAACTGCGGAATGATCCGCCGGTAATCGTCGAGGCCATCGGCCCCCGCGAACAGCGCGCTGGCTGGTTCGTGCGTACGGACTTCGTCACTCAGGTATTCATCGTCAGCGATATATGGTGGGTTGCTGAGGATCAGATCGAAGCGTTCAGCAAGCCCCTCACCCCAATTGCCGTGCTGAAATGACGCCCGGTCGGCCAGGCCGGTCTCGTGGGCGTTTTCCCGTGCAACAGCCAATGCAGCAGCGCTCATGTCGATGCCAAGACCACTCGCCTGCGGCCATTCCAAAAGACATGCCAGTAGCAAGGCACCGGTGCCTGTTCCAAGGTCGAGGATGCGCGCCGGCGGTTGACGACAGAGCTTCAGCGCAACCTCGACCAATGTTTCGGTATCAGGGCGCGGGATCAGCGTGGACGGCGTCACCTTGAGCGTGAGCGACCAGAACTCGCGGGCCCCGGTAATGTGCGCGACGGGTTCACCGGCGGCGCGACGGGATACAAGCTTTTCATATCCTTGCGCTGCTACATCACGGTTCTGGTTCAGAAGCAGATCGCCGCGCACGCAGCCCAGATGATGGGCGAGCAGGACTTCGGCATCAAGTCGAGCGGTATCTCCGCCAATGCGTGCGGCGGCATCCCGCAACAGGTCGCGCACGGTCGTCACCCCAGGCTGGCCAAACGGGCGGCTTCGTCTTCCGCGATCAGCGCGCCGACAAGATCGTCGAGGCCGCTGCCATCGAGAATTTCCGGAAGGCGATGCAGGGTGAGATTGATGCGGTGGTCCGTCACGCGGCCTTGCGGAAAATTGTAGGTGCGAATGCGTTCGGAACGGTCCCCACTGCCCACCATCGCCTTGCGATCTGCGCTTCGTGTGCTGGCCAGGCGCTCGCGTTCGGCGTCGAACAGGCGGGTGCGCAGCAATTTCAGCGCCTTGGCCTTGTTCTTGTGTTGGCTGCGTTCATCCTGAACGGCCACCACGATGCCGGTGGGGATGTGTGTGATCCTGACGGCGCTGTCGGTGGTGTTGACGTGCTGGCCGCCGGCACCGGAGGCGCGGAACACGTCGATCCGCAAATCCTTCTCGTCGATGGCGACATCGACATCTTCGGCTTCGGGCAGCACGGCAACGGTTGCGGCGCTGGTGTGTATGCGCCCGCCCGCCTCGGTCGCCGGAACGCGCTGCACGCGGTGAACACCGCTTTCAAACTTCAGCCGCGCGAACACGCCGGCACCAGTCACACTGGCGATCACTTCCTTGAAGCCGCCGAGATCGGATTCGTTGGCTGACAGGATTTCCCATCGCCAGTTGTGGGTTGACGCATAACGTTCATACATTCTCGCAAGATCGCCGGCGAAGAGAGCCGCTTCGTCACCGCCTGTTCCGGCGCGAATTTCCAGCACGGCCGACCGTTCGTCAGCGGCGTCGCGTGGCAGCAGTTGCAGGGCCAGCGCCCGTTCGGCAGCCGGCAGCCGTTCGGATATGCCGGCAAGTTCCTCCTGCGCCAGCTCGTGCATCTCGTCGCCGGGGGGGATGGCCTGCAGCTCGTCACGCTCTGTCAGCAGCGCGCGCCAGGCCCTGGCTGCGTCCACCAGCGGACTCAGCTCGGCATAGTCCCTTGACAGCGCCACAAACTGTTCGGGCGCCAGCGCCGGATTGTTCATGTCGTGCGCCAGCTGGGCGTGACGGCGCTCGATCTGGGCGATGCGCTCCAGCGGCAGCGTCATCCCTGCTGGTCACCCGCGCTGAAGTTGTACCGGCCGGCCAGCGCCAAGGCCGCGCGTTCCACAACTCTGCGGTCGTCGCCCGGATATCGTGCCTGCACAAGGGGGGCAGCGGCATCGTCGCCACGCTTCACGAAGAAAATGCCGGCATTGGCGAACTTTTTCGAAAGTTCGATCTGGCGCTTGGCCTTGGTCGCGAAATGCCGTTCGATCGGGATTCCGGCCTGGCGAAGCAGCGTCGAAACCACAAGGGCGTCGGTTTCCAGTTCAGGAGCGTCGGCAATAACGGTGAACACGTCTGCCTTCGTGGGTTCAGCCACCAGCATCGCCAGCCGTTCGATCCCGGCCGCCCAGCCCACGGCCGGGGTATCGGGCCCGCCCATGTGGCCGATCAGGCCATCATAGCGGCCACCGCCCAGCACGGTGCCCTGTGCGCCAAGGCTCTGCGTGATGAATTCAAAGACGCTGTGGCGATAATAGTCGAGCCCGCGCACCAACCGGGCATTGCGGGTCCAGGCGATGCCGCTGGCCTGCAGGCCGGCCTGCAACCGTTCGAAAAAGGCGCCGGCCTCGGCGGTGAAATAGGCGTCGATCTGCGGTGCGCCGGCCACCAGCGCCTGGTCGGCGGCATCCTTGCTGTCGAGGATGCGCAACGGGTTGGTTTCCAGTCGGCGCTGGCTGTCCTCGGAGAGATCGCCGCGATGAGCCTGAAAGTGGGCGGCAACGGCGGCGCTCCATGCGGCGCGCGTGTCGGGATCGCCCATCGAGTTGAGGGTCAACTCAATCTCGCCGGCAACGCCGAGCTCTTCCAGAAGATGCTGGCCAAGCGCGATCACTTCAACGTCGGCAGCGGCCTCCGCAGCGCCCAATATCTCGGCGTCGAGCTGGTGGAACTGGCGGAAACGGCCCTTTTGCGGGCGTTCGTAACGAAACAGCGGCCCCCAGGAGGCAAGTTTCAAGGGCGCGAGCTGCTGCCAGCCATTCTCGATGTAGGCGCGGGCGATGCCGGCGGTGAATTCCGGCCGCAGCACGAGGCCATCGCCGCCGCGATCGGTGAATTCATACATTTCCTTCGACACGACGTCGGTGGTCTCACCAAGCGAGCGCGCAAAGACGGCGGTGGCCTCGAACACGGGTACTTCGACCCGGCCAAAGCCATGCAGCTTGCGGACGCGGTTGAACGTCTCGATCACATGATCGAAGCGAGCGGCGGTCTCGCCGATCATGTCCTGCGTGCCCCGTGGCTTCTGGGGCGGTTTCTGGGGGGCCTTGCTCATGGTGGTGCGGCATAGGCGAGGGCCGCGCTTCGCGCAACGGGTGAGCCCCGCACCAGACGCACGACAGGCGCAATCCCGCACCGTGCAAAAGGGGAGTGCCAAGCCCCCTTCCCCACCGCAGGTACGCGCGCTAAGCCGCGCCTATGCGTCATCTCCTGCTCATCGCCACCGCCCTCGTCGCAACGCCGGTCCTCGCGGCCCGATCGCTGCCGCAGCCCCTCCCCATCGTGGACATGATCCCGGCGGCGAAGGATGTGCCATTCCCCGGCACGATGCAGTTGCACGTCGATGCCACCGACACGCTGCGCGGCGTGTTCAAGGTGGAGCAGACCATCCCGGTGTCGGCCGACTACGCCGGCAAGCGCATGGCGCTGTTGTTCCCCAAGTTCCTGCCCGGCAAGCACGCGCCTCGCGGCGAGATCGAGAAACTGGCCGGCCTCGACATCCGCGCGGGCGGCAAGCTGCTGAGCTGGAAGCGCGATCCGGTGGATGTGTTCGCATTCTGGGTGGACGTGCCAGCCGGCGCCAAGGCGCTGGACGTGCGCTTCCAGTTTCTTTCGGCCACCGATGGTCCGCAGGGCCGCATCGTCGTCACCAGCGACATGATGAACTTGCAGCCGAACAGCGTCTCACTCTACCCGGCAGGCTGGTTCACGCGCCAGGTTCCGGTGGCAATGTCGGTAACCTGGCCGGCGGGCTGGCAGGCCGCCAGCGCCATGCGGGAGGCGAGCCGGGCCGGTGACCGGGTGACCTACCAGACCGTCGATTATGAGACGATGGTCGACAGCCCGTTCTTTGCCGGCCGGCATTTTGCCAAATGGGATCTGGGCCGCGGCGTGACCCTGAACGCGGTTGCCGACGATGCACGGTTTCTGAAGGCGACGCCGGAACAGATTGAAAAGCATCGCAATCTTGTGGAACAGGCGATGAAGCTGTTCGGCACCCGCCAGTTCGATCATTATGACCTGCTGGTGTCGCTGACCGAGAAGATGGGTGGCATTGGGCTGGAGCATCACCGCAGTTCCGAAAATGGTGTCGACACCGGCTATTTCACCGACTGGGATCGCGGCCCGGGCAGGCGCAACCTGCTGCCGCACGAATTCACCCACAGCTGGAACGGCAAGCACCGCCGCGGCGCCGATCTGGTGACGCCGGATTTCCGCACCCCGATGCGCAATTCGCTGCTGTGGGTATACGAAGGCCAGACGCAATTCTGGGGCTATGTGCTGCAGGCGCGATCCGGCCTCGTGAGCGTGCAGGACACGCTCGACCAGCTGGCCAACATTGCCGCCACGCTGGACAATCGCCCGGCGCGGAACTGGCGGAGCCTGGATGATACCACCAACGATCCGCTCATCACGCCGCGTGCACCGAAGGGCTGGCTCAGCTTCCAGCGCAGCGAGGATTATTACAACGAAGGCCTGCTGGTGTGGCTTGAGGCCGATGCGATCATCCGGCGCGAAAGCAAGGGCCAGCGCAGCCTCGATGACTTTGCCCGGCGCTTCTTTGGCACCGGGGATGGCGATTGGGGCGTGAAGCCTTATGATTTCAATAGCCTCGTGGCGACCTTGAATGAAGTTGAGCCCTATGACTGGGCCGGGCACCTTGGTCGTCGCCTGACCGAAAAGGCCGAGGGCGCGCCGCTGCAGGGCCTCGAACTGTCGGGCTGGAAACTGGTCTACACCGACAAGCCGACGCCGGCGTTCAGCGATGCGACCCGCCGCACGCTCAACCTGTCGTTCTCGGGCGGGCTGGTGATCGGCAGCGCCGGCAAGATCGAGCAGGTGATCTGGAACAGCGCCGCCTTCAACGCCGGGTTGGCCGTGGGTGACAGCGTGGTGGCCGTGAATGACCAGCCCTACACCGATGATGCGATGAAGGCCGCAGTGACGGCGGCCAAGGATGGCACGGGACCGATCCGGTTGCTGGTGAAGACCGACGATCGGGTTCGCGGCGTTGATCTGGCCTGGAATGGCGGCCTGCGCTTCCCGCGTCTGCAACGTGTGGGCACAGCCGCTCCGAACGGGCTGGAACAACTGTTGACCGCGCGGAAGTAACTCAGCCCAGCGCCTTCAGTCCCACGATGCAGCCGATCAGGCCTGTGATCAGCAGGCCGCGGACCAGCGATATCGGTTCGGCATAAAAGGCGACGCCGATGATCGCGGTGGTGGCTGCACCAATGCCGGCCCACACGGCATAGGCGGTGCCCATCGGGATGTGGCGGGCGGCCAGGCCGAGCAGACCCATCGATGCGGAGACGGCGATGATGAAGCCGGCCAAGGCCCAAAGGTTGCGCCCGCCATCGATGTGACGCAGGGCGGTGGTGAAGCCGGCTTCGCATAATCCACCGGCGAGAAGGGCAATCCAGGGCCAGAATGTCGGCATCGCGTCATCCTTTCGTCGAACGGTGGGAGCAATTGCCCCGTGGACAAGGGACACAGACGCCCCTAACCGGCGATCCATCCGAAACACAGGAGAATCTTGCCCCATGCGTATCGATGCGATCCCGATCGGCGTGAATCCGCCCCATGATCTGAATGTGGTGATCGAATGCCCGTTGGGTGGCGAACCGGTGAAATACGAACTCGACAAGGCGTCGGGCGCATTGTTCATCGATCGCATCCTGCACACCCCGATGCGCTATCCTTGCAACTATGGCTTTGTGCCGCACACGTTGGCCGACGATGGTGATCCCATCGATGCGTTGATTGTCGCCCGCACGCCGTTCATGCCGGGTTCGATCGCCCGCGTGCGCCCGGTTGGCGTGCTGATGATGGAAGACGATGGCGGCGGCGATGCCAAGCTGCTCTGCGTCAGCGTCAACAAGGTCTATCCCTATTACTCCGACGTCAACGAATACAGCGATCTGCCCAAGATCGTGCTCGATCAGATCGAGCATTTCTTCACCCACTACAAGGACCTGGAGCCGGGCAAGTGGGTCAAGTGCCAAGGCTGGGAAGGCAAGGCGACCGCCGAGCGCCTGATCCTGGAATCGATCGAGCGTTACAACGCCGAAAAGGATGGCAAGCTTTCGGTGGGCCACAAGGAGCATCCGGGCGCACCGCGCGGCTGACACCGGGTTCCCATGCACCTGACGGGGGCGGTCCATGGGGCCGCCCCTTCTTTTTCTAGCCGCGCGCGAGCGCCGTGAGCGCGTCATCATCAACGCGCATGACGGTCCATTCGTCCATGGGCCGGGCACCTAGCGCCTTGTAAAAGCCGATGGCCGGCGTGTTCCAGTCGAGCACGCTCCATTCGAAGCGGCCATAGCCGCGTGCGACGGCGATGCCGGCCAAGTGCACCAGAAGCGCCTTGCCCAGCCCCTGCCCGCGCGCGGATGGCATCACGAACAGATCCTCGAGGTAAAGCCCCGGCTTGCCAGTCCAGGTCGAGAAATTGGTGAAGAACAACGCCATGCCGACCGCTTCGCCGGCCATTTCGGCGAGCACGCATTCCGCCACCGGACGTTCCCCGAACAACGCAGCCTCCAGATCGGCCTGCGTCGCTTTCACCGCATCAGGCTCTTTTTCATAGATCGCCAACTCGACGATCAATCGGTGGATGGCGGGAATGTCGGCAGGGGTCGCGGCGCGGATCATGGGCGCCGGCATGACGGCAGATCAGGCGCGATGCAAGCCCCGCAGCCACAGTGCGGCAGCCGCCAGGCTCCAGGCCGCCAGCAGGGCCAGCAAAGCCCGCCGCCAGTCGCCATCGATCAGCAGCACCAGCGCCGCCATCTTGCCCAGGCCGACGCCCAGCCACAGCAGCGCGGCGCCGGCGCGGATCACAGCATCCGGCCCATGGCGCGGAACATCCACATTACGGAGAAGAAGGCGAGGCTGACCGAGGGCACGGCAAACAGCCAGTAACGCGCGCCGCGATCGACCCGGTCGGGCATCCACAGCCGCTTGAGCAGCCACGCCAGCGCCGCCGGAGCGGTGAGCGCGGCGATCCACGTCAGCCGATCGGCGTCAAAGCCGAAGCGCAGCGATTCCAGCACGACCACCGCCACGCCCAGGCCGAAGCACCAATAGGCGACGGCATAGCCATAGGCCACGGCCTGTTGGCGAACGGGTTCCTCGACCCGGCGCGGCCGGGGCGGACCACCATGCATGGGTTACGCTGCTGCGGCTGCGGCGGCTGCGTTGACCGCGTCGATTTCGGCGGCCTTGGCTTCCACCAGCTTGACGATATGTTCCAGCATCTGCTCGCTGTCGACGACGTGATCGGAAATGCCGGACAGGAACACGGCGTGACGGCCATTGCCGCCGCCGGTCAGGCCGATATCGGTTTCGCGCGCTTCGCCGGGGCCATTGACGACACAGCCGAGCACCGACAGCGACAGCGGCGTGGTGATGTGGGCCAGGCGCTTTTCAAGGGCATCAACCGTCTTGACCACGTCAAAGCCCTGGCGGGCACACGACGGGCACGACACGATCTTGACGCCGCGGGCGCGGATGCCGAGCGATTTCAGGATGTGATAGCCGACCTTCACTTCCTCGACCGGATCGGCAGAGAGCGACACGCGGATCGTGTCCCCCACGCCCGACCACAGCAGCATGCCGAGGCCGATGGAGGACTTGACCGTGCCGCCGATCAGGCCGCCGGCTTCGGTGATGCCCAGGTGCAGCGGATAATCGCACACTTCGGCGAGCCCGTTGTAGGCGGCGACGGCCAGGAACACGTCGCTGGCCTTCACGCTGATCTTGAACTCGTGGAAATCCTCGTCCTGGAGGTATTTCATGTGCTCCAGTGCGCTTTCCACCAGCGCTTCAGGGCAGGGTTCGCCGTACTTTTCAAGGAGATGCTTTTCGAGGCTGCCAGCGTTCACCCCGATCCGGATGGCGCAGCCATTGGCCTTGGCAGCGTTCACCACTTCGCGGATGCGCTCGCGGCTGCCGATGTTGCCGGGATTGATGCGCAGGCAGGCCGCGCCGGCATCGGCGGCTTCGAGCGCGCGCTTGTAGTGGAAATGGATGTCGGCCACGATCGGCACGCGGGCGGCGCGGGTGATCTGGCGGAAGGCGGCGGTGGCCTCTTTCGTGGGGCAGGAGACACGGATGATGTCGGCGCCCACCTCTTCGCAGGCGCGGATCTGGTCGATCGTGGCGGCGGCATCCTCGGTGGGGGTGTTGGTCATCGTCTGCACCGCGATCGGGGCATCGCCGCCCACGGGCACCTTGCCCACCATGATCTGCCGGCTCTTACGGCGGATGATATCACGCCACGGACGCACGCTCATGCCAATCGGCTCCCTTGATATCCTGGCGCCCTGCCCGGCGGCCGTCGGTAACGCCCTGCCCGATAGCACAGGGATGCAGCCATGCAAGACGCGGCCTATCATCGCCGCATGAGCGATCCGCAAAAACCCGTTTCCATCCCTGCCGCCACCGTGATCCTGGCCCGCCCCGGCCCCGGCGATGTGCCGGAATATCTGCTGGTCCAGCGCGGCGAGAACCTGGCCTTTGCTGGCGGGGCGCTGGTGTTTCCAGGCGGACGCGTGGACGCTGCCGATATCGACATTGCGCGCAATGCTGACCTGGCGACGGGATTTGCTGGCCTTGATGATGTCGATGCTGCCGCCCGGGTGACCTGTGCGCGTGAGGCGCTGGAAGAAACCGGCGTATTGCTGACCGAAGGGCCGCATCCCGACGAAACGGCGCTGGCGTCGGCGCGGGCGGCGCTGGCCAGCGGGCCGGATGCGGCGGAATCAGCGAGCTTTGCCGCCATGCTGGCCGCCATGGCCCACAAGGTCGACGCCGCCCGCTTCATTCCGTTCGCGCGTTGGGAGCCGCCGGCGGCTGCCGCGATCGTGCGCCGGTTTGACACACGCTTCTACATTGCCGACGCCGGCCGTTCGGCCAGTGCCGTCATCACACCAGACGGCTTTGAAGCCCATGCGCTGCGCTGGACGACGGCGGCAGAGGCGATTGCCGATTATGAAGCCGGTCGTGCCGCGATGGTGTTCCCAACCTGGTGCAACATGCATCGCCTGGCGCAATATCAGAGCCACGCGACGCTCTTCGACCAACTTGCGGCAAAGCCGGCCCCCTATGTGCAGCCGGCGTTTGAAACCATCGACGGCGAACCGTGGCTGACCATTCCCGAAGGCATCGATTATCCGGTGACCCGCGATCGGGTGAACAACATCCGCCGCGAATGAGGGATAATGCCAGTCTCAACCGTTGATATGCTGACCATCCGGAGACCGAAGATGCGCCTTCTCGCCCTGTCGCTGCTGATTGCCGCGCCCGCCTTTGCTCAAGTCGCCGCACCGGCGCCGACCACCGCCCGCGAACGCCTGATTGCCGCCGATGCCAACAAGGACGGCAAGTGGAGCAAGGACGAGTGGCTTGCCGCCGGTCGCCGCGAAATGGGCTTCACCCTGCTCGATGCCGACAAGGATGGCTTTGTCACCCAGGCCGAGCTGATGGAAGGTATGAAGCGGATGCAGGCGATGGGGATGGCCCCGCCGTCCGAATAGGCGAGCGGTTCAGGGCCGCAATCCCCTGCCCTTCTTTCCCGGCTTCAAGGCCCGCTGCGCCATGGCGGCAAAGCGGCACAGTTCCGCGCGGGTCTGACGCGGATCGATGATTGCCTCCACCCCGAATTTCTCCGCCGTGCGGAACGGGGAGCGCACCTGCTCCAGCCGCGCCTTGATCTCGGCCAGTCTCGCGGCCGGATCGTCCGCTGCCTCCAGATCGGCGCGATAGGCGGCTTCAAGGCCACCGGCGATCGGCAAGCTGCCCCAGTCGCCCGAAGGCCAGGCCATGCGCCAGCGGAAGCGATCGGCGGGGGCGTGGCCACTGCCGGCCATGCCATAGGCCTTTCGCATCACCACGCAGGCCCAGGGTACCGATGCTTGATATATCGCCGCCAAGGCCCTGGAACCCCAGCGGATTGTCGCCTCTTCCTCGGCCCGCCGGCCGATCAGGAAGCCGGGGTTATCAACCAGCTGGATGATTGGCAGATGGAAGGTGTCGGCCAGATCAACCATGCGTTCGACCTTGCGCGCGGTCGCCGCCGTCCACAGCCCGCCCAGCGCCTCCGGGTTCGATGCGACGATCGCCACTGGCCAGCCATCCAGCCGCGCAAGGCCCGTCACCACGCCCGTGCCCCATTCGCGGCCGATCTCGAACCACGTGCCCTTGTCCACCACCGCCTCCACGATGGGGCGCACGGGATAGAGCCGGCGCGGATCGCGCGGCACGGCCTCGATCAGCCAGTCATCGGCACGGTTCACCGGGTCATGGCACGGCGCGCGCGCCGGCAGTTCGTCAACCGAGGACGGCAGGTAGGACAGGAACCAGCGCGTCCGCAGATAGGCCTCGGCCTCGCTTGCCACCCGGTCGTCCACGGCACCGTTGGCAGCATGGATATGCGCGCCGCCCAGTTCCTCCTTGGTGCGATGCTCGCCGGCAGCGGCCACCACTGGCGGGCCGGCGACGAACATCTGGGCCAGTCCGTCCACCAGCAGTGAATAATGCGCCATCACCATGCGGCCGGCACCCAGGCCGGCCACCGGGCCCAGGCCCAGTGCCACCACTGGCACCTGCGACAGGTTGGCGGTCATCAGCTCCCACCCCGGAATTTCGGGTATGTAGGTGTAGCCGGCGCTTTCCAGCGTGCGAACGCTGCCGCCGCCACCGGTGCCCTCGATCATGCGGATCAGCGGCAGGAGCCATATTCGCTGGCCAGCTGTTCCGCGGCGATCAGCTTGCGGTGCAGGCTGGCATCGGCGGCACCGCCGCGCACGGTGAAATCGTCCGCCGTCGCCACCACGGGCCGCCCGGCGATGCTGGCGTGGCCAAACAGGAAGTTGGCCGGCTGAAAGCCCGTCATGGTGCCGGAATCGTCATAACGGGCAAAACCGGACAGCGCTCCGATCTCGTGGAAGCTGCCGCGATCGACCAGCGCCGCCAGCCGTTCGCGCACGTTCAATTTGCCCTGCGCGCGCTGGCGATCCAGCTTGTCCGGCCCGCCCATCGCCTGCGCTGCCGCCAGCCGCCGGTGAAGCTCGTCAATCTCGCGTTGCCAGCTCATGTCCACCCCTGCCGCCCGCATATCAGGCACATCAATGGTTGATATGTCGCCATCGTGACAGGGCTGGTGGACGCGCGAAAGCCCGTCAAAGACATGAGGCGGCCATGGGGTGAACAGGCCGGCACCACCGCACCCAAGGTGATTCGCAGGCAAGCGGCCATGCCGGCACGGGGCCATGCTGCCATCTGCGATTTCGCAAGATTGTTGCAATTAAGCGACATTAACTGTCGTTTACGCGGTAATTGCGGCAATCAGCCGCCTTGTTATGCCGGGTTTGCCCTTGATTGACGCTGCGTAAAAGCCGATAAGTAACGGTCGCTCAACAGGGTCGCAGGGGTCGCGGCATGCTTATCAGGTCTTCGGTCGAAAAATCCGGCGCTTTTGCTGCGTCGGCGCTTGACTTTGGGGCATTCTCCGCAATGTGTCCTAGCGTGACAACACGCGCTGCCCCCGACAGCCCGCGCAACCCGCGCGTGAAGCTGCTGACCGACGCTGAACGCGATTGCCTGCGCCTTGTCTACCAGCACATGACCTCGAAGGACATCGCCCGCCAGCTGGGGGTGTCGCCGCATACTGTTGATATGCGCCTGCGCCAGGCCATACGGAAGCTTGAGGTCACCACCCGCGTCGAAGCTGCCCGTGCGCTCGTCATCGAAGAACTGACGCAGGGTATGACGGCCGATGCCGCTGCCGAGGCGCAGGATGCGGCCCGTGGTTCCTACCAGCCCTTGATATACCAAGCTCCGGAGATTGTAGACCCGGCGGGATCGGTCACAGTTGGGGCACCGGCTTCTCAGGAGCCCGGTGCAGCATCTGACCGTTCCAGTGACCCCAATCTGATGGAACCCGGATCCCTCGCAAGGACGCTGCATCAAGCCCCTGACAGGCCGGTTGGTGGTCCACCAGCAGGCTCCCTCGCCCCGCCCGGTGCACCAACAGGCAGAGTTGCTCCCGCAACGCTTGCAACGGACTGGCCGGGCATTGCAGCCCCCGACCCTGGCATTGATGCCCGGCCTTTCCTGACCACGCGCCCCTGGGGACAGCGCAACACGCTTGGCGTCGGCCAGCGTCTGGGCTGGATCATGGCCATCGCCATGGCGTCCGCGCTCAGCTTTGGCGGCATCCTCGCTGCGATGGCGGCTCTCAAGACCCTGATTTAACCCTTTCCCGGTTCCAGTTGCGTGGCGCCCGGCAAGGGCGTTCAACCCAACTGGCTGCGCGCGTTTTCCCGGCTGCCAGTTCTTTCTTGAAAGGATCTGTCATGCTCAAGGAACGCCGCATCGCTGCCAACAAGGTTGCCGAACAGCTGTTCGCCGCCGAAGCCGCCATCAACGCCGCCGTGTCGGCCGTGGCGCAGCTCACCGCCGTCATGCCGATGGCTGCCCAGGAAGCCAATCTTGCTGCCTGCGTGGGCCAGGATGCCCTGATGAACGCCATGGCCACCTGCCAGCAGCTGATCGAAGCCCGCAGCCGCATCATCGCGACCCATGCCTCGCTGCGCGCCGCGCAGACCCAGATCGGCCTCGACGCCGTCAACTTCATGGGCAACTGCCCGCCGGAAGTGGCCAGCGCCGATGCCACGGTTGCACCGCGCCGCCATCTGACCGTTGCTGCGTGATCGCCACGCCACGTCTGAAAGACTGACAGTTGAGGCTGGCACTGCGGTGCCCGCCGCCACTCCATGTTGGAGATTGGATGATGTTTCTCGAACTTCTTGCGATTGCCACGGTCGTGATCGCGGCGTTCCTGGCCTTTGGCTGGGGCGGTCGCGATGAACAGCTGGCCGCCATCGGTTTTCTGGCCGCGACGCTGGCGACGCGCCTGATTCAGGCGAATTACACCCACATCGAAATGAGTGTGCTGGCCGTCGATTTTGGCTTGCTGCTTGGTCTGCTGGCGCTGGCGCTGACCAGTGACCGCTTCTGGCCGATGTATGCCGCGGCGTTCCAGCTGCTGGCACTGCTGGTCCATGTTGGCAGCCTGACCGAGCAGGGCAATTATGCCTGGGCCTATGCGGTGGCGCTGATCTTCTGGTCCTATGCGGTGATCGCGGCGCTACTCGCCGGCACCTGGCTGGAAGGCCGCAGCCGCCGCCTCGCGGGGCTGTAACCCGCAAGGGCGTTCTTCGGCCCTGCCTTCGCATCCGGCAGGGCCTGCATGGCACGGCCACCCCCGTTCGGCACGGGGGTGGCTTGCCGCGTGTGTGTTGCTGCCCGCGACAGCGCTGCGCTTGCAGTTGGGCAGTTGCGCCCCTAACCCGGCCAGCCAGATGTGCGCCGGGTTGCGCGCCATGAACAAATATGGAACACACGGGCCATGCTGAACCAGATCCAGGTGCGCGGCGCGCGCGAGCACAATCTGAAGGGCGTCGATGTCGACCTGCCCAGGAACGCGCTCACCGTGATCACCGGCCTGTCGGGATCGGGCAAGTCCTCGCTCGCCTTTGATACCATCTATGCCGAAGGCCAGCGCCGCTATGTCGAATCGCTGTCGGCCTATGCGCGGCAGTTCCTGGAGATGATGTCCAAGCCCGACGTGGACCATATCGAGGGCCTGTCGCCGGCGATCAGCATCGAACAGAAGACGACGAGCAGGAATCCGCGCTCCACCGTCGCCACCGTCACCGAGATCTATGATTACATGCGCCTGCTGTGGGCGCGGGTGGGCGTGCCCTATTCTCCGGCCACGGGCCTGCCGATCACGGCACAAACGGTCAGCCAGATGGTGGATCGGGTGATGGCGCTGCCGGAAGGCACGCGCCTCTATCTGCTGGCCCCCATCGTGCGCGGCCGCAAGGGCGAGTATCGCAAGGAACTGGCGCAGCTGCAGAAGGACGGCTTCACCCGCGTGAAGATCGACGGCGAATTCCATGCCATCGAGGAAGCGCCGGCGCTCGACAAGAAATACAAGCACGACATCGACGTGGTGGTGGACCGGCTGGCGGTGAAGGAAGGGCTGGAACAGCGGCTGGCCGAAAGCTTCGAGACGGCGCTAAAGCTAGCGGAAGGCATTGCCTTTGTCGAACTGGCCGATGCCCCCGCCGATGCGCCGGAAGGCGAGCGCCGCATCCTGTTTTCCGAAAAGTTCGCCTGCCCGGTGTCCGGCTTCACGATTTCGGAAATCGAGCCGCGGCTGTTTTCCTTCAACGCGCCGCAGGGCGCCTGCCCCACCTGTGACGGCCTGGGCGAGAAACAGCATTTCGATCCCGAACTGATCGTGCCCAACCATGCGCTGACGCTGGAAAAGGGCGCGGTGGCGCCGTGGGCCAAGTCCAACCCGCCCTCGCCCTATTATCTGCAGGTGCTGGCCAGTGTCGGCCGCGCCTATGGCTTCACGTTGAAAAGCAAATGGGCCGACCTGACCGAGGAACAACGCCACGCCATCCTGTTCGGCACCGGCACCAAGGCCATCCCGCTTCGCTTCGAGGACGGGCGCAAGGCCTATGAAGTGGTCAAGACGTTCGAAGGCGTGATCCGCAATCTTGAAAAGCGGCTGAACACCGAAAGCGCCTGGATGCGCGAGGAGCTGGAGCGCTACCAGTCCCCCTCCCCCTGCGAGGCCTGCAATGGCGACCGGCTGCGGCCGGAGGCGCTGTCGGTGAAGGTGGCCGGCGAGACGATTGCGACGGCCGTGCGCCGCCCGGTCGGCCAGGCGTTGGCCTGGGCGCGCGGCGTCGCCGATCATCTGACGCCCAAGCAGCGCGCCATCGGTGACCGCATCCTCAAGGAGATCGTGGAGCGGCTTGGTTTCCTCGACAATGTCGGCCTCGATTATCTCAATCTCGATCGCAAGTCGGGCACGCTGTCGGGCGGGGAATCGCAGCGCATCCGCCTTGCGTCGCAGATCGGTTCCGGCCTGTCGGGCGTGCTTTATGTGCTCGACGAGCCGTCGATCGGCCTGCACCAGCGCGACAATGACCGGCTGCTGACCACGCTCAAACGGCTGCGTGACCTCGGCAACACCGTGCTGGTGGTGGAGCATGACGAGGACGCGATCCGCCTGGCCGATCATATCATCGACATGGGGCCGGGTGCCGGCGTTCATGGCGGCGAGGTGGTGGCCGCAGGCACGCTGGACGACATTCTGAACACGCCGGGCAGCATCACCGGCGCCTATCTGTCGGGCCGGCAGGGCGTGCCGTTGCCGGCGGAACGGCGCAAGGGATCGGGCAAGAAACTGACCGTGAAAAATGCCCGCGGCAACAATCTGCGAGGCGTCACCGCCGCCATCCCGCTCGGCACCTTCACCTGCATCACCGGCGTTTCGGGCAGCGGCAAGTCCACCTTTACCATCGACACGCTGTTCAACGCCGCCGCGCGTGAACTGAACGGCGCGCGCATCCTGGCCGCGCCGCATGACGGGCTGGACGGGCTGCAGCATCTGGACAAGGTGATCGACATCGATCAGTCGCCTATCGGGCGCACGCCGCGATCGAATCCCGCCACCTACACTGGCTGTTTCACGCATATTCGCGACTGGTTTGCCGGCCTGCCGGAAAGCCAGGCCCGCGGTTACAAGCCGGGCCGCTTCAGCTTCAACATCAAGGGTGGTCGCTGCGAGGCCTGCCAGGGCGACGGCGTCATCAAGATCGAGATGCACTTCCTGCCCGATGTCTATGTGACGTGCGATGTATGCCACGGCCAGCGTTACAACCGCGAAACGCTGGAGGTGAAGTTCAAGGGCAAGTCCATCGCCGACGTGCTCGACATGACGATCGAGGACGGGGTGGAATTCTTCAAGGCGGTGCCGCCGATCCGCGAACGGCTGGCGATGCTGAAGGAAGTTGGCCTTGGCTATATCAAGGTTGGCCAGCAGGCGACGACGCTTTCCGGCGGTGAGGCGCAGCGCGTGAAGCTGGCCAAGGAACTCAGCCGGCGCGCCACCGGCAACACGCTCTACATCCTCGATGAGCCCACCACCGGCCTGCATTTCGAGGACGTGCGAAAGCTGCTGGAGGTGCTGCACGCCCTCGTTGACCAGGGCAACAGCGTGGTGGTGATCGAGCATAATCTCGATGTCATCAAGACCGCCGATTTCATCATCGATCTCGGCCCCGATGGCGGCGACAAGGGCGGTCAGGTCGTGGTGACGGGCACCCCCGAAACCGTTGCGGCCTGCGAGGCCAGCTGGACGGGCCGGTATTTGGCCCCCCTCCTCGCCAAGGCACCGCGTGCCATTGCAGAGGCGCCAGCCGCCACGAAGCGCACCCGCAAGGCCAAGGCCTGAGCCCAGATCATCCGGCCAGTTCGCAAATCGTAAACTCTTATCGCGTAAGCAAAGTCCAGTGATTGGGGTCACCGGGACGGCTGGCGTGCAGCAAAATCGTGCGCTGCCGTCCCTTGATCTTGAACAAGACGCAAGGGGCGAGCATGCAGATTGGCGAATTGTTGGTTGCGGCCGGGCTGGTCAACCAGGAGCAGATTGACCGGGCGGTTGATCGCCAGCACGAGGTTGGCGGGCGACTCGGCCCGAACCTGGTCGCCACGGGCGCCATTTCTGCCGAGGAACTGGCGCGGTTCGTCGATGGTGTGCCGGCCGAACCGGCCACGGTGGCAGAGACTGGCCTGCCCGAAGCCTTCCTGATCGACCTGATGCTGAAGTTCCTGTTCATCGGGACAGCAGAAACCACGGCTGACCTCAGCGCTGCCCTGCGGCTGCCACCGGGCCTGGTGACCGAGTTGCTGGAGGCGGCGGTGCGCGGGCAGATGGTGGCCGCGCTGGGCAGCGTCGGCGGCGGCCAGCTTGGCATGCGGTACGAACTGACCGACACCGGCAAGGCGCGGGCGCGCGAGGCGATGGCGCGATCGACCTATGCCGGGCCCGCGCCGGTGCCGCTCGACGTCTATGCCCACTGGATCGAGCGCCAGAAGGTGACCAACGAGACCATCGACCAGTCTGGCATGCGGGCCGCCTTTCAGGGGCTGGAAGTGGCAGATGCGCTGGTGGACAAGCTGGGGCCGGCCATCACCATGGGCCGCGCCCTGCTGATGTATGGCCCGCCCGGCAACGGCAAGACATCGGTTGCCCAGCGGCTCGATCGCGTGTTCCGTCATGTCATCCACATTCCGCACGCCGTGCTGGTGGAAGGCCAGGTGATGACGGTGTTCGATCCCGACGTGCATCAGCCGGTGGACAAGGATGGCGGGGCGGCCCGGCCGCGCCTGGTGTCCAGCCTGTATCGCGACGAGGCGGATGGCCGTTTCGTGCCCTGTCGGCGCCCGTTCATCGTGACCGGCGGCGAACTGACGATGGAAATGCTGGATCTGAAGCACGAGGCCGGCGGCAATTTCTACACCGCGCCGCTGCACATGAAGGCCGCTGGCGGTGTGTTGCTGATCGATGATTTTGGCCGCCAGATGGTGTCGCCCACGGCCCTGCTCAACCGTTGGATCGTGCCGCTGGAAAACCGGGTGGATTATCTCAAGCTGGCGACCGGCAAGAGTTTCCGCGTGCCGTTCCAGACGGTGGTGATCTTTTCCACCAACCTTGCGCCTGCCGACCTGATGGACCCGGCCTTCCTGCGTCGCATCCCCTACAAGCTGGAGATCGGCCCGCCTTCGGCCGAAGCGTGGCGGCGCATCTTCAAGAGCGTGGCCGATGCCAATGGCGTGGAGTCGGAAGACGTGCAGATCCGCGCCATCGAGCGAGACCTGGTGAGCCAGGGCCTTGACCTCGCCGCCTATCAGCCGCGCTTCCTGATCGAACAGATCGTGGCATCGGCCCGCTTCCGGGCGGTGCCGCCAACGCTCGCACCGGAGTTCGTGGCCCACGCGCTGGCCAACCTCACCGTCGGTCGCGGCAATGGCGACGGGGTGGGCCTGGGCGCCGGCACCATGGCGCGGGTGGCATAGCGCTGCCCGCGCACCGCCCGGGTGCGGATGGGCCCGGGTCAGAGACCGAAGCGGTAGGTGTAGCTCAGTCCGGCCGAGAACTGGTTGCGCTGGCCGCGCAGGCGGATCAGCGAACTGTCCGCCACCACGTCGCCCAACCTGTCGTAGCCAGTGAACAGGGTGATCGCGCCATCCTTGCCAAAGCGGCCCAGCGGCTTGATCAGTGACGCACCGACGCCGGCCGACACCAGGCCCGAACCGGTGCGGAATTCCGGCAGGCCGGTGGCCAGCGCCTGCGCGCGCGACACGCCGAAATAGACGTTCGTATAATCGCTGTCGGCCCAGGTGGCGCGCAGGTTCACGTTCCACAGCAGGGATGCATCGCGCTTGCGGTCGCTGATGCCGATGCTGGTATCGGCGATCAGGCCATCATGGCCGCCGGTGCCCTGCCGCAGTTCGGCGCGCAACCGCAGCTTGCCGATGCTTTTCTGGGCAAAGCCGCCAAATTCGCCGGCCAGATCAACGTCGCCCATGCCGCGCAGCGCGGTCGACCCGCCGGTGACGAGGAACGGCGAACCACCGGTGCTTTCCTGGCGGCCAAAGCGGATCTTGGCGAGCGGGCCGATCTTCCAGCCATCCTGGTTGACGGCGTTCCAGCCCAGGCCATCCGGAATCGAAAGGAACAATGTGTCGCGATAGTTGAGGCGCAGATCGGGGAAGATCGACAGCGCAGTGTCACGGCTGCCCTGCCACGCCGGCGCGACCACCGGGGCAACACCGATCCCCAGCGTCCAGGCCTTTGCTGCTGGCGGGCGTTGCTGGGCAACTGCGGGTGCGGCCGTGACAAGGGCCATGACGATGAGGGTGCGGATCAAGGGAAGGCTCCGTTGCGACTGTGCGGCGGGTGTAGCGGGAATGTTACAGGCAGGCAATGTTGGTCCATGGCCGGGCCGCCATTACGGGTTTGCCCCGATGGGAACATGGCAGTGATCGGCCCACATTCAGGTGGTACGACACAGGGAACCATCCGAATGAGCCATCTGCCGCAAGACCTTCACGATATCTTTCCGGCTGCTGCCGATCGGTTGCGTGCGCTGAAGGAGGGCGACCGCCATTTCCGCACGCTGGCCGAACGTTACGCCGCGCTGGATGATGATATCCGCCGCAGCGAAACCGGGGTGGCCGCCGCCATGGACGACGCCCACGCCGAGGAACTGAAGAAGGAACGGCTTGCGGTGCTCGACCAGATCGCCGCCATCCTGGAGGCCTGACGCCATGAACACTGCCGAAATTGCCGAAACCCTGCGCGCCCGCCTCGCGGTGGTGCAGGCCGAACTTGCCCGCCTGGAACAGGCCACGATCCAGCCGCTGTCGCCCAAGTTTGCCGAACAGGTTGGCGATCTTGAAGAACTGGCGACCAACGAAGGGCTTGAGGTTCAGCATATCCACGAGGCCGAACAGATCATGGCCGCGCTGGCCCGCATCGACAGCGGGGATTATGGCAGCTGCAGCGTGTGCGGCGGCGAGATCGCCCCGGCGCGGTTGCAGGCGCTGCCCACCGCCACGCGCTGCATCACCTGCGCTGCCTGAGCGGCGACAAGATGCCGGATGACAGTCTGCGCCAAGGCGGCTAACCCGCACGCCATGACGCAGACGCCGCACGACATTCCCTTTGCCCGCTTTGCCGAATGGCTGGCGGCTGCCGAAGCCAGCGAGCCCAATGATCCCAACGCGATGGCTGTGGCGACGGCAACGCCGGATGCGGCGCCCAGTTTGCGGGTCGTGCTGCTGAAGGCGTGGGATGAGCGCGGTTTCGTATTTTATACCAATCTCGACAGCCAGAAGGGCAGCGAACTGGCGGCCAACCCGATGACGCACCTGAACTTCCACTGGAAGTCGCTGCAGCGCCAGGTGCGGATCGGTGGCCGCGCCGAACTGGTGAGCGAAGCGGAGGCCGACGCCTATTTCGTCACCCGCCCGCGTGACAGCCAGCTGGGCGCCTGGGCCAGCCTGCAGAGCCAGCCCCTGCCCGACCGCGCCACGTTCGAGGCCCGATTGGCCGAGATGGCGGCGCGCTTCCCCGGCGAGGTGCCACGGCCGCCGCGCTGGAGCGGATGGCGCGTGGTGCCGGCACGCATCGAATTCTGGCAGGCCCGCGATGGCCGCTGGCATGAACGCGAAGTCTATTGGCGGGAGGCCGATGGCTGGCGGTTCGGGCTGGTGTACCCGTGATGCGCCTGCCCTTCACCCAGGTCGACGCCTTTGCCAAAGGCGCCTTCACCGGCAACCCGGCAGCGGTGATGATGCTGCCGCGCTGGCTGCCCGATGCCGTGCTGCAAGGTATCGCAGCCGACAACAATCTTTCGGAAACCGCCTTCCTGGTGCCGCACGACGGGCCGGAAGCGGATTTCCAGTTGCGCTGGTTCACGCCGCTGCTGGAGGTGGCGCTGTGCGGACACGCGACGCTGGCCAGCGGCCATGTCGTGCTTGATGCCCTGCCGCAGTTGACCGAGGCGCGCTTCCAGACGGTGAAGGCCGGGTTTCTGACGGTGGCGCGCGCCGAGGGCGGGCTTGCCATGCGTCTGCCGGCCTGGCCGGCCGAGCGGCCGGTTGCCGGGGCTGAGGCCAGCGCCATCGCGGCGGCGCTGGGTGCGACGCCTGCAGAGATATGGGCGCGCGGCAATCACTATCTGGTGGCCATGTTCGATTCGCCCGACGAAGTGCGCGCCCTGTCACCAGACATGGCGGCCATCCTTGCGCTGGCGCCGGGGGTGGATCTGATGCTGATCGCCACCGCACCCGGCGAAGACAGTGATGTTCTGAGCCGCGTGTTTGTGCCGGCCTGCGGCGTGGATGAAGACCCGGTGACGGGCAGTGCCCATGCCGTCATCGCGCCGCTGTGGGCCGCGCGCTTTGGCCGGCCGGCCTTCACCGCCGTGCAGGCCAGCACGCGCGGCGGCCGGATTGGCTGCCGGGTCGAGGGCGCATCGGTCATCCTGTCGGGATCGGCGCGCACCGTGATCCGCGGCGAGTATGACTTGCCGGATGCTGCCCTGAACGGCTAACGCCGCTGCCATGGCGCTGCGGCACTTCATCAAGATGCACGGGCTGGGAAATGATTTCCTGGTGATCGATGCGCGCGCAGAACCGGTGACGCTCAGCGAAACGCAGGTGCGCCGCCTGGCCGACCGCCACACCGGCATCGGCTTTGATCAGCTGATCGTGATCGAACCCAGCGCCGTTGCCGATGTGCGGTTGCGGTTCTGGAACAGCGATGGCGGCGAGGTTGCCGCCTGCGGCAATGGCAGCCGCGCGGCGGCGACCCTGCTGGGTGGAGATCGCCGCATCGAAACCGCTGGCGGCCTGCTGGATGGCCATGCCGTTGCCGGCGGCGCCGAGGTCGACATGGGCAAGGCGCGCTGGGACTGGGATCAGGTTCCCCTCGCCTACCCCATGGACACCGCCGCCCTGCCGCTGGCGTGGGATGATCTGGCAGCGCCCAGCGCGCTTTCGGTCGGCAATCCGCACGCGGTGTTCTTTGTTTCCGATGCTGCGGCCGTTGCGCTTGAGGCGATCGGCCCGACCATCGAGCATGACCCGGTGTTCCCGGAACGGGTGAATGTCGGCATCGCGCAGGTGACGGCGCGCGACCAGATGATCCTGCGCGTGTGGGAACGCGGCGCCGGCGCGACCCTCGCTTGCGGCACGGGTGCGGTGGCCGCGGTGGCTGCGGCGCGGCGGCGCGGGCTTGTGGATGCGCGTGTTCGCGTCTCGTTGCCGGGCGGCGATCTGGTCATTACCTGCCGGGATGATGGCCATCTGCTGCTGGCCGGCCCGGCCGTGATCGCCTTTACCGGCGACGTTGATCTGGAGCGTTATGCATGAGCTGGTTTGGGCGGCTGACGCAGGGCCTGGCGAAATCGACCAAGCGCCTGACCGACAACATCACCGGCCTGGCCACCGGCACACTGCCGCTGGACGATGACCGGCTCGACGAGATCGAGGAGGCGTTGATTGCCGCGGATCTTGGCCCTGCGGTGGCCGGGCGCATCCGGGACCGCCTTGCCGATCAGAAATTTGCCAAGGGCATCGATGATGCCGGCATCCGGCGCGTGGTGGCCGAGGAAGTGGAAAAGGTGCTGGCCCCCGTTGCCGTGCCGCTGGCCATCACAAGGCGGCCGCAGGTGGTGCTGGTGGTGGGCGTGAATGGCAGCGGCAAGACGACGACGATCGCCAAGCTGGCCAATCGCTTAAAGGCCGACGGCAAATCGGTGATGCTGGCCGCTGGCGACACGTTCCGTGCCGCCGCCATCGCCCAGCTGAAGATCTGGGCCGACCGGGTGGGCGTGCCAATCGTGGCTGGCGATCAGGGCGGCGACGCCGCCAGCCTGGCCTATGACGCGATCCGCAAGGCCACGGATGCGGGCGTTGACGTGCTGATCATCGACACCGCCGGGCGGCTGCAGAACAAGGCCGGGCTGATGGATGAGCTGGCCAAGATGAAGCGGGTGATCGGCAAGATCGACGCGACGGCACCGCATGACGTGCTGCTGGTGCTGGATGCCACCACCGGTCAGAACGCGCTGAGCCAGATCGAGGTGTTTGGCACGGTGGCGGGTGTGACCGGCCTCGTGATGACAAAGCTGGATGGATCGGCGCGCGGCGGCATGCTGGTGGCAGCGGCCGAGAAATATCGCCTGCCGATCCACGCCATCGGCGTTGGCGAGGGCATGGACGATCTGCAGCCCTTTGATGCAGCGGAATTTGCAGCCGCGCTGGCCGGCAGCGGCGACTGATCGCTCAGCTCGCTGCCCGCAGCGGCAGGCCGGCCTGAGCTGCTGCCTGGGCAGCGGCAATGGCCTGCGGGATCAGCGTCGCAGGCACAGGCGGCGACAGGCCAAAGCCCTGCGCGCACTGGATGCCGGCAATGCGCGCCATCTCCAGTTCCGCACGGGTTTCGACGCCTTCGGCAACCAGCATCAGGTTGAGCGAGTGGCCAAGATTGGCGGCGACGCGGAAGATGTCCGCCGCAGCGGCATCTGTCGGCGCTCCCTGCAAGAGCGAACGCGAGATTTTCAGCGCATTGATCGGCAGCCGCCGCAGCCGGCCGAGCGATGAGAAGCCCGAGCCAAAATCGTCCATGGCAACGCAGACGCCCAGCGCCATCAGCTGCGCGAGATTGGCCAGACAGGCGGCCTCGTCGGTCATCAGCGCGCTTTCGGTGACCTCCAGCGCCAGCCGCTGGGGCGGGAGGCCGGCCTGCTGCAGCTCTTCAAGGATTTCCGTCACCATGCCGGGCTGACGCAGATCGGTGACCGACGCGTTGATCCACAGACCGGTGCTGCCATCGATGGCGGCAATGACCGGGGCCGCCTTGTCGAGCACCAGGCGACGCAGCGTGCCGATCAATCCCCGCGCTTCGGCAACGGCAACCAGCTCTTCCGGGCTGATATCCTCAAGACCATCCGGCTGCCAGCGCGCCAGCGCTTCCATGGCCACAACGCGCCCGCTCGGCAGATCGACCAGCGGCTGATAGGCGACATCGATCCGCCCGGCACGCAGGGCCGCCCGAACCCGGGCATCGATTCCGGCGGCACGCGCCGATTGCTGCTTCAGGTCGGGGGAGAAGCGACAGACCTGGCTGCCGGGTTGCGCCTTGGCAGACAGCAGCGCCAGATCGGCGGCGCGCAGCAGATCCTCCAGCGCGTCGGCGTCGTGCGGCGCCATCGCGATACCGATGGCGGCGCCCACCTGCACCTCCGCTTCGCCAAACACCGCGGGCTGGTCGATGGTGTCGATCAGCCGGCGCGCCAGTGCGTGCGCCGCCTCCTCGCTGTCGTCGGCCAGCAGCACGGCAAATTCGTCCCCGCCCAGGCGCGCGGCAAACAGGCCAAGCTGGGCCGTTCGCAGCCGGAAGCCGACCCGGGTGATGACCCTGTCGCCGGTGGCGTGGCCATGGCGGTCATTCACCTGCTTGAACCCGTCGAGATCGACCATCAGCAGCGTGAACCGCTCGCTGGCAGCCAGCCGCTGCTGCACCTCTTCCAGAAAGGCGCGGCGATTGGGCAATCCCGTCACCGGGCAACGGCGCACTTCGCGGTTCAGTTCGGCAATGGCGTTGCGTTCGCCCGAGGTGTCGCGCAGGGTGATCACCCAGCCCGCATCGGGAATGGGCTGGCAATCCAGATCAAGCGCGCGATCATCATCCAGCCGCAACACGGCGCTGAACGGCTGCCGTGCCGCCACCAGCATTGCGGCACTGTCCAGAAAGCGTTCGTGGTTGATCTCTGCCGTTCGCATCACCGGGGCGGCCGCCAGCAGGTCGGAAAACAGCGGCGGATCAGCCGGATCGATGGCATCGCAGCCCAGCAGGTCGAGCGCGGTGCGATTGATGACCACCACCCGCAGATTGCCGTCCAGCACGGCCACCGCCTGCCCCAGATGCTGTACCGCGCTGTCGAGCCTGATCCGTTCCGCGGACTGGGCCTCGCGGCCGATCAGCAGGTCAACCCGGTTCTGGAAGGATTGCTGGGCCATGGCAAGGCACAGCGCGCCATAGACGAGCATGCCGACACCGGCCCCGACGCCCCACGGCTGCGGCCAGTACAGCGCGAGCGCGGCCGCAATGGGCACGGCAATGATGCCGAGTTGCAGTGCTGCCACCTGCGGCCGTCCCGGGCCAAAGCCGTTGGCCACACCCAGAAAGGCGAGCGTCACCATCACCGTCACGGCTTCGGCGATCAGCGACGTTGATTGCACCAGCACCGCGCAGCCGATGCCGCCCAGACCGATGGACACGATGATGGTGCCGATGACAAAACGGGTTTCGATGGCGATCAGCCGGGCCTGCCCCGGATTGCCGCGTGCGGCATCGCAGGCCGTGATGTTGAAGCCAAAGCCGGCCAGCGCCACGCCGGCAAAGAAGATGGCAGCAAGGCTGTTGGCAGCCACTGCTGCCGCGATGGCCAGAAAGGCCGCCACCGGGCCGGCCAGCAGGAACGACAGGAAATAATTGCCGAGATCGCGCGTCAGTTCGGCCTGCAGGGCCGGCGGCAGTGCGGCCCCCCGCCCCCGCAGCACACGGTCGCGCAGCAGCGCGCCTTGCCGATTGAACCACATACGCATACGCCCATCACTCTGGCATTCACTTATCACTTACCACGTGCAACGTCGGATGAACAGGGTGGCGGCAATCGCTTGACCGGCCCTGCCACTGCGCCTATGGGGTGCGCGGGCCCGGCAATGGGTCCATGCGTCCGAGGATGCACGCCGGCCAGCGAGTTTTCGCCCGCCGGCGCGTTTCCATTTGGAGGCAGCCGAAGTTTGTTGGCAAAGTTTCGCGAAAGGGCCTTTGGGCTTTGTTTGACAGTCTTTCCGAACGCCTTGGCGGCATATTCGAGCGGTTGCGCGGCCGTGGCGCGCTGACCGAGATCGATGTGCGTGCCGCGATGCGCGAAGTGCGCGTGGCGCTGCTGGAAGCCGATGTCGCCCTGCCCGTCGTCAAGGATTTCATCGAGAACGCCACCCAGCGCGCCATCGGTGCCGAGGTCATCAAGTCGGTCACGCCCGGCCAGCAGGTTGTCAAGATCGTCAATGATTGCCTGGTCGAACTGCTTGGCGGTGAGGACGAGCCGGCCCCGCTGAAGATCGCGGTCACGCCGCCCGCTGTCGTCATGATGGTCGGCCTGCAGGGTTCGGGCAAGACGACGAGCAGCGCCAAGCTGGCGAGCTGGCTGGCCACGCGTGAACGCAAGAAGGTGATGATGGCCAGCCTGGACGTGGCGCGTCCGGCCGCCCAGGAACAGTTGCGCGTGCTGGGCGAGCAGCTGGAGATTGCCACCCTGCCGATCATCGCCGGGCAGACGCCGGTGCAGATCGCCGAGCGCGCTCGCCAGTCGGCCCGCCTGCAGGGCTTTGACGTCATCATCCTCGATACCGCCGGCCGCCTGGGCGTCGATGAGGCGCTGATGACCGAGATGGCGGCAATCGCCACGGCCACCACGCCCGACGAGATCCTGCTCGTCGTCGACAGCCTGACCGGCCAGGACGCCGTGAACGTGGCCAGCGCCTTCAAGGAGCGCGTGGCGCTGACCGGCGTGATCCTGACCCGCATGGACGGTGATGCCCGCGGCGGTGCGGCGCTGTCGATGCGGAGCGTCACCGGTGCTCCGATCCGTTTTGCCGGTGTCGGCGAAAAGCTGGATGCGCTGGAGCTGTTCGATGCCCGCCGTGTTGCGGGGCGCATCCTTGGCATGGGCGACATCGTCGGCCTTGTTGAAAAGGCCGCTGCCAATTTCGAAGCCGAACAGGCCGAGAAGATGGCGGAGAAGCTGGCCAAGGGCCAGTTCGACATGGACGACCTGCGCCAGCAGCTGGGGCAGATGAAGAAGATGGGCGGGCTTTCGGGCCTCGCCGCGATGATGCCCGGCATGGGCGCCGCCAAGAAGGCCATGGATTCGGGCGCGATCAATCCCAAGCTGCTCGACCGGATGGAAGCCATCATCCTGTCGATGACGCCCAAGGAGCGTGCCAAGCCGGAGATCATCACCGCCAAGCGCAAGATCCGCATCGCCAATGGCTCTGGCACCACCGTGCAGGATGTCAACAAGGTGCTGAAGATGCACCAGGAAATGGCGAACGCCATGAAGCGCCTGAAGAAGATGGGCGGCATGAAGGGCATGATGAAGATGCTGGCCGGGATGGGTGGCATGCCCGGCCCGGACGGCGGCGCCGGCGGCGCCAAGGATACCGGGGGCCCCGGCGGCGCGATCGATTTGGGGGCGGTTGGCCGGATGTTCGGCCGCCCCGGGTTGGGCAGCCTGCCGCCCGGCTTCAACAAGTTTGGCAGAAAATAACCGCAATCACCTGACATCACGAAAAGGAATATCACATGGCTACTACCATTCGTCTTGCCCGCGGCGGCATGAAGAAGCGTCCGTTCTACCGCATCGTCGTTTCGGACAACCGCAGCCCGCGTGACGGCAAGTTCCTGGAAAAGCTGGGCACCTACAACCCGCTGCTGCCCAAGGATTCGGCCGAGCGCGTGACGCTGGACACCGAGCGCGCCGCCTATTGGCTGAGCGTTGGCGCGCAGCCGACCGACCGCGTCGCCCGCTTCCTGGATGCCGCTGGCCTGCGCACCCGCGCTGCCAAGAACAACCCGAACAAGGCCGAACCGGGCGCCAAGGCCAAGGAACGCCTGGAAATGGCTGCCCAGAAGGCTGCCGAAGCCGCCGAAGCTGCTGCTGCCGCCGAGGCCGAAGCCGCTGAAGCCGCTGCCGCCGCTGCTGCCGCCCCGGGCGAAGAAGCGCCGGCCCCCGAAGCGGCTGTCGAAGTCGCTGCTGAAGAGGCCCCGGCTGCTGACGCTGCCGAAGGCGAAGCCGCCGAATAAGGCGCGTCTGCGATGGCGGCCGAACAGATCGTGCTGGCCGCCATCACCGGCGCCCATGGCATTCGTGGCGAGGTGCGGCTGAAGCTGTTCACCGACGATGCCGACAGTCTGGCCCGTCACGCCCGTTTCGAAACGGGTGGGCGGGCCTTGGTCGTTGCGGCCATCCGCCCCGACAAGCCGGGCACCGCCGTCGCCCGGTTTCAGGGCATCACTGACCGGAACACGGCGGAAACCCTGCGCGGACTCACCCTCACCGTGCCACGCGAGGCGCTGCCCCCACTGGCAGACGGCGAGTATTATATTGCCGACTACCTGGGCCGCATGGTGATTGACGAAACCGGCGTCGAAGTCGGCACGGTCAAGGCCATCGAGAATTTCGGTGCCTCCGACATATTGGACATCGCTCTTGCCAGGGGCGGCAGCGTGATGGTGCCGTTCGTTGCGGACGTCGTCACCGAAGAGGCCGACCGGCTGATCGTGCCATCCGTCTGGCTGCAATGAGCTGGCGGGCGACGATCCTCACCCTCTATCCGGAGATGTTCCCCGGCCATCTTGGCCAGAGCCTCGCCGGACGGGCACTGACCGATGGCATCTGGGCGGTCGATGCGGTCAATATCCGCGATTTCGCGACCGACAGGCATCGCACGGTTGACGACACGCCGGCCGGCGGCGGCCCCGGCATGGTGCTGAAGGCTGACGTGGTGACCGCAGCGCTTGACAGCGTTGCCGATGGCCGGCCGGTGCTGGCGATGACGCCGCGCGGAAGGCCCCTCACCCAGACACGCGTCCGCCAGTTGGCGGCGGGCCCCGGCGCCATCATCCTGTGCGGGCGCTTCGAGGGCTTTGACGAGCGGATCTTCCATCGCCGCGCCATCGAGGAAGTGTCGATCGGCGATTATGTGCTGTCGGGCGGCGAAGTCGCCGCGCTCGTGGTGATGGATGCTTGCGTGCGGCTGTTGCCCGGTGTAATGGGCGCGGCTTCGAGCGGGATCGAGGAAAGCCACGAAAGCGGCCTCCTCGAACATCCGCATTATACCAGACCGCCCGAATGGGAGGGCCTGGCGATCCCCGAAGTGTTGCGATCGGGGGATCATGCCCGCATTGCCCGGTGGCGGCGCGAGCAGTCCGAAGCGGACACACGGTCACGGCGGCCGGATCTGTGGGACCATCATGGGGATGGTCGGATCCAGTCGCCCTCTGGCGCGCGACGACAGAAGAAAGAGGAATGAGATGAATCTCATCCAGCAGATCGAAGCCGAGCAGATTGCCAAGCTCACCGCCACCCGCCAGATCCCGCAGTTCCGCGCCGGCGACACGCTGCGCGTGGGCGTGAAGGTCGTCGAAGGCGAGCGCACCCGCGTCCAGAATTACGAAGGCGTGTGCATCGCGCGTTCGAACCGCGGCATCAACTCGTCGTTCACCGTCCGCAAGATCTCGTTCGGTGAAGGCGTGGAGCGCGTGTTCCCGCTGTACAGCCCGTCGATCGATGCGATCGAAGTCGTGCGCCGCGGTGTCGTGCGCCGCGCCAAGCTCTATTATCTGCGTGGCCGCAGCGGCAAGTCGGCGCGTATCGTTGAAAAGCGCGACGCTCGTCCGACCGAATAATCCCCATTCAGATTGCCGAAAGGGCGCCGGTGGCACTGCCGCTGGCGCCCTTTTTCGTTGCACTTGGCCCGCCCTGCCCCCTATCTGACGCCCATGGCTTCCCTGCCCTCCCTGCCCCCTTCCGGGACGATCGACGGCGGCATCCACCGCCTGAGCCAGCGTGTCTATTTCGAGGATACCGACACGGCGGCGATCATGTATCACGCCAAGTATCTGCATTTCCTGGAGCGGGGACGCACCGAATTCCTGCGCGTCGCCGGCATCGATCATGGCGCGGCGGTCAAGGCGGGCGATGGCGCCTATGCGGTGACCGAGATGGCGATCAGGTGGCTGCGCCCGGCAAGGCTGGATGACGTGCTGACCATCGAAACCCGGCTGATTTCGGTGCGGGCCGCCGCCTGCGCCATTGGCCAGCGCATCCTGCGCGGCGACGATGTGCTGCTGGATGCGACGCTCACCGCCGTCTTTCTCGATCCCGCCGGCCGCCCGCGCCGGCAACCGCGCGACTGGATGGCGCGCTTTCACGACCTTCTTCAACAGGACGCCTGATGCAGACTGACATTGCCCTCAAAGCCGCCGCCGACCTGTCGCCGGTCGCGCTGTTCCTGCAGGCCGATATCGTCGTGAAGGCGGTGATGGCCGGGCTGCTGCTGGCCTCGATCTGGAGCTGGGCGATCATCCTCGAACGCTCCCGCCGCCTGACCCGCATGAACGCGGAAGCCGCGAAGTTCGAAGACTGGTTCTGGAAGTCCGACAATCTCGACAGTCTTTATGAGCCCGCGAGCCGCGCCGGCCATCCGTCGGCGCGCGCCTTCATCGCCGGCATGAACGAATGGCGGCGCAGCCTGGCCGGCAAGGCCGGTCGCGGCATTGATCGCGAAGGTCTGCGCTCACGCCTGGCCAGCGCCACCAGCATCGCCATCGGCCGCGACATCGACGATCTGTCGGATCGCCTGAACGCGCTCGCCACCATCGGTTCGGTGGCGCCATTCGTCGGCCTGTTCGGCACCGTGTGGGGCATCATGCGAAGCTTTGCCGGCATCGCCGCCAGCCAGAACACCACGCTGGCCGTCGTGGCGCCGGGAATTGCCGAAGCGCTGTTCGCAACGGCCATCGGCCTGTTCGCCGCCATCCCCGCCGTGATCGGCTACAATCGCCTGCTCCACCGCGTGAACCGGCTGGAAGCGCGCTTGAACGCCTTTGCCGAGGAATATCTCAACCTCCTGTCGCGCCAGCTTGACGGGATGGAGGGCAAGTAATGGGCATGAGTGGCCCGCGCAAAGGCGGCGGCCGTCGCCAGCCGATGGCGGAGATCAACGTCACGCCGCTGGTTGACGTCATGCTGGTGCTGCTGATCATCTTCATGGTGACGGCGCCGCTGCTGGTCTCGGGCGTGCCGGTCGACCTGCCCGATGCAAAGGCGCAGAGCCTGCCGCAGGACAACACGCCGATCAAGATCAGCCTGAATGGGCAAGGCGAAATGTTCATCGATCAGCTGGCGATTGCGCCGGGTGCGCTGGGGGCAAAGCTGACGGCCCTGCGCCAGGCCCGCAGTGACGATGCGCGCGTTTATGTGCGCGCCGATCGCGGTCTGGATTATGGCCGGGTGATGCAGGTGGTGGGCGAGGTGAATGCCGCCGGGTTCAAGAAGGTGGCGCTGGTCACCGATGGCCAGCCTGCCGCCACGCCATGACGCGGGCCGAACGCATCTGGGTGGCGGGCGCTGCGCTGGCGCATATCGTGCTGCTGGCGGTGCTCAGCCTCGCCTGGCAGAACAGCCAGCGGATCATGCCGGCGCCCACTGATGCCGTCCCGGTTGAACTGGTCGACATTGCGGACACGCCGCGAACGCCGGAACCACCCAAGCCGTCGATGGAGGCTGCCCCGCAGGAGCCTGCCGCTGCGCCCGAAGCCGCGCCGGAGCCCGCGCCGACGCCGGAACCTGTCAGGCCGGATGCCGTGCCGCCACCGGAACCCACCAAGCCCATGCCACCCAAGCCCAAGGCTGCCGCCCCGACCAAGGCGCCGCCCTCCCCGCTCGACACCTCGTCGCTGGCCAGCCTGATCGACAAGGCGCTGCCCAAGGCGCCGAAGAAGCCGCTCGACACGTCGAAGCTGGCGAAGGAGCTGAACGCGTCTGCCCCTGCCCGCGCAACTGTGGATCCGCGCGCGGCGGCCACGTTGGCGCAGGCCATTCGCGCGCAGGTGGCGCCGTGCTGGAATCCGCCGGTGGGCGGCCGCGACGTGCGCCGCATGACGGTGATCGTGCGGGTGCAATATGGCCGCGACGGCCGCGTGATCGGCACACCGGAAACCGGCACACCCACCGGCGCCACCGCCGCCAACGCCGATTACGCCCGCGCCTTTGCCGAAACCGCTCGCCGCGCCGTGCTGCGCTGCCAGCCGCTGAAGCTGCCCGCCGACATGTATGACCTGTGGTCGAGCGTGGAGATCAATTTCGATCCGGAAGAGATGACCTGACACTCCCGAATTTTTATCTGGCGAATAGCTGTCTTGATACAGCACCGAACAGCGATTATCATTGCTGATTATTTGGCATGAGTATTCCGATGCGTATCATTTGGTGTTCGCCTTCCCAGCGACCAGATATCCTTCGCTGCCGCAAGGGTGCCGTTGCGGCTGAGTTCGTGCTGATTGTGCCGCTTTTGATGCTGTTCCTGTTCGGCGTCCTGCAAATCGGCTTTGCGGTTTACGCCTACAACGGGATGGTGACAGCGGCCCGCACCGGCGCACGGCAAATCGTGTTTGGCGCAAATGCCGCTGTTGCCGAGTCGGCAACCCGCGCCGCGTTGCCGAACTGGGTGGCGCGGGACGCAGCGATCACCAGTGTCGAGGATGACGATGGCATCGCCCGCGTCAGGGTGCGGGTTTCTGGCAGAGACGCGTCACTGTTCGGACTCGTGCCCATGCCAGACACACTGGTCGCGGAAGGGGCGATGCCACGCGTCGGCGATCGCTGATCGCGGAGCAGGCGTCGCCCAACGCCGCACGTCAGCGTACAAGACGGACGATCGCATCACCCAAGCGGCCGCTGTTCGGGCACCGCATGACGATCCGGATATCGTCGTAATCGGCATCGGTCCAGGCCGGTTGCAACCAGTTTGCGTTGGCACCGGCACGCCCCGGCGGCCGATCTTCAAATCCGAAATACATGAACTTGCCAGGCTCGCACGGCCGCGTCTCGCGCCGGCGGCTGTTCTGCCGGTTGCGACCTGCCGGGATTGTCGAACTTCTGGATCCGGGCGTGCATTGTTCGGCGCTATCGCAGCGCATGGTCTCCAGGATGTTGAAGCCCTGCAGGTCAAAACGCTCAACCCAGTTCTCGAGCCTGGTATCGGTATAGTAATTGAACTCCGGCCGCCCGGGCCGCACACCGTTTACCGTCGCGTTGGGATTGGCCCACAGGGCCGGGTTTGACTTGACGTGCCGGATGTTACGAAGCCGTATGGACAGGGTTTGTCCTTCCTGATTGCAGCGTGGCCAGGTGGGCGTGGCAGGCGGATTGGCGGTAATCCGTCCTCCGGAAATCTGGACGATATTCTGCCCTTCCGGCATGTTGTTCGATACCAGCGTCTCCTGCGACCGACGCGAAGCGGGCGGGCCGTTTCCATTTGCATCAAAGCAATAGACATAGATTTCGTTGAAATCGCCGGCTTCGGGATCCAGCGTGCGGCTTTCCGGTGGCTGGTAGAAAACGTTTGCCGGACGGGCCGCGATCGCCTCCACGGAAATGGTCTTGGCGTCATTGATGAACAGCGCCGAAAACAGCTGGTTTGCCCCGTTGCCCCGTTCCGGCGAGCGCTCGCCCCGGACACGGACGGCGTTGGCTGCGCTGCTGTTGTCGGGCCGGAAGCCATTGGCGTTGTCATAAACGCCCAACGTCACATCCTGCACCGTCGTCATGCCATCGAATTCGGCTGGCAGCTCCTTGGCGAGATAGCCCAGTGCAGACCCGGTGATGTCGCCGTTACGCTCGATCTGGGCGGCGGCGGTCAATGCGGCTGCGTCGACAGCAGTCTGCATGCGGTTGTGGATCATGTTGTAAAGGCTGTAATCGATCCCCAGCGCCAGGCCACCGGCCATCACCGGCAAGGAAAGCGCGAAGATGGTGGCCGATGCGCCGTGGCGCGCCTTTCGCAGTCTGGCGAAGAGAGCGGCTCCGCGCTGCAGGCTGCGCTGCTCAATCGACATAGGGCAACTCCTGCTTCATGGTCACCGTGGTGCTCAGTCGCCAGGGAACGGCACGGGTCAGGAGCGGCAAAGGGGTGGCATCCTGCGCTTCCACCTGAAGACGCACGCTGACCAGATTGGCATTGGGATCGTCAGGCGCGGTTTGTGACACCGCGACCGCCACGTCATCCCGCGCCCAGCCCGGCAGATAGGACCGAACGGCTTCACGTGCATCGCTGTCGGTCAGGCGATTGATCGCCATGGTGCGGGCAACGCGATTGGCCCCGAACTGCATCAAGCTATAGGAATAGACAACCGAGCCATACTCGAACACGGCGAGAATCAAGCTCGTCAATAATGGCAATACGAGTGCCAGTTCAGCTGCGGCGGCACCGCGCCTGCAGCGAATGAGTGCCGTGACGTCAGCACCGCCACGCCCGGCAGAAACATTTGTTAACGTCATCCCGACCATGACGACTCGCTTTACACAACATCTACTACTGATAACGTACTATTCATCTCCTATTTGACTTGGTATGTCAATAACGTCTTGAGATATCGCTGATTTCAATATTGATTAATATTAACGACGACCTGAATGTCGGCTCGCATGCTGCCAAAGATGCAGTCTATCCAAGCCGTCCGTGCCTATGTTCGAAAAAGAACGATGTTCCAGGACGGACTGCAGATCGAGACAGTGCTGGCCCAGACAGATCACCGGATCTGCACGGTGCCGGTTGTCGTCTTGAATTATTGCAATCACTTCGTCCGATACACCCGGACCGGACGAGAATTGTCTGACAAACGGATGCTTGCTGCCTGGAAGCAGAAAAAGCGCGCAACAAAAAAAAGGGGCAGCGCAAGGCTGCCCCCTTCCCCCGTTCGCGGACGAACCTCTTATGCGGCCATCGCGCGGCGGCGACGAGCCGCCGCCCCGACCAGGCCGAACCCGGTGATGAGCATCGCCCAGCTCGCCGGTTCCGGCACGGCGGGCGTCGTGGTGCTGAAGGTGGTGACCAGGCCGGCACCGATGAACACCGAGCCGTAGTTGTGGGCACGGCTGAACACGGTGCTGCTGCCGTTGCTGGCCTGAAAGAAGGTGCCGAAGAAATCGCTGCCGGTGCGGGTGCGGGACAGATCGAGCAGCAGATTGCCGGCTTGCGGATCATAGGTGAACGGCGTCGAGAAGCTGAGCGTCAGGAGGCCACCGCTGATGGCGGGCAGCACATCGGCAAAGACGATGGTGCTGTTGGCACCGACGTTGGCATTGAAATCGCTGGTGTTGATCGTTGCGACGCCGGCGCTGGTGGTCGACAGCGAAAGCGACACCGGGCCCTCGATCAGTGTGCCGTTGCCGGCGGCCACGGTGAAGGTCAGGGCTGAAATCGTGACCGGGCCAGAAAAGGCGCCAGCATCGTAGACCTGCTGGTAGCGGGTCGAGGTCTGCCCTGCCAACTGGCAGCCAAAGGGAAAGCAGTTGTCGCCGCTTGGCGTGCCGACGGTGAAATCGACGGCAGCGGCCGGAACGGCGGCGGCAGCAAGGGCGATGGCAACAGCAAAACGCAACGTCTTCACAAGCAACTTCCTCAGCGCAAGAACGTATATGCCAAGCCAAATGCAAACATCGGGCCAATTGGTTTGCCGTTGAAATCAAACGATAATTCTTGCGTTGCGTCGGCGTCGCTGTCAAAAATCCCGACAGTTTCGCCGTCGACCTGTTTCGCTCCCAATCGTCATGCCGTCCTGATATGGTTGCCTTATGCGTCTGATTCTGCTTGCCTCGCTGCTTGTCGCGCCCCCGTCCCTGGCGCAGGGAACGGCGCCGCTTCGGGTCGACATCAATGCGGGCCTCACCCAGCCGATGCCCATTGCCGTGCCAGCCTTTGCGCCCGGCAATGGCGCCAGCACGGAGGCTGGAACCACCACCCAGCTGGGCCAGCGCGCCGCCGAGGTGATTGCTAACGATCTGAAATCGTCCGGGTTGTTCCGCCCGCTCGATCCGGCTGCCTACACCACGCAAGTCGGCATCGATGATGTGGTGAAGCCGGATTTCCCGGCCTGGCGCACGGTGGCGGCACAGGCGCTGGTGACAGGCACGGTGACAGCCAACGCCGACGGCGGCATCACGCTGGCCTGCTATGCTTATGACGTGTTTGCCGGCACGGAAATCGCGCGGCAGGGCTTTGTCACCACGGTCGCCGGCTGGCGGCGGGCGGCGCACAAATGCGCCGATCTCGTTTATTCGCGCCTGACTGGCGAAAGCGGCTATTTCGACAGTCGCATCGTCTATGTCAGCGAAACCGGTTCGCGCACCCGGCGGATCAAGCGCCTGGCCATCATGGATCAGGACGGCGCCGGCCACCGCTTCCTGACGTCGGGCCAGAATCTGGTGCTGACACCGCGCTTTGCGCCGGGGCAGCAGACCATTACCTACATGAGCTTTGACAATGACCGGCCGCGTGTGTGGCTCTACACGCTGGGCAGCGGCCGGCAGGAAAGCGTCGGCAGCTTTGCCGCGATGACCTTTGCGCCGCGCTTCTCGCCCGATGGTCAGAACCTTGTCTTTTCAATGGCAGTCGGCGGAAACACCGATATCTATCGCTTCAACCTCGCCACCCGCGCCATCACCCGGCTGACCACCGGGCCGGGCATCGACACGTCGCCCAGCTATTCGCCCGATGGCAGCCGCATCGTGTTCGAAAGCGATCGCGGCGGCAGCCAGCAGATTTACGTGATGAACGCCGATGGCAGCGGCCAGAGCCGGATTTCCTTCGGCGAAGGCCGCTCGGCCAGTCCGGTATGGAGCCCGCGCGGCGATTACATCGCCTTCACCCGCATCGGCGGAGGACGCTTCGGCATTGGCGTGATGCGTCCTGATGGGGGCGGCGAGCGCCTGTTGACCAATGGCTATCAGGATGAAAGCCCGGCCTGGTCGCCCAATGGCCGCGTCATCCTGTTTGCGCGCGGCGACCGGTCGGGCCGCTCCGGTCTGTGGTCGGTCGATATTTCCGGTCTCAATGAACGCCGTCTTGCCACCCCGCTGGATGCATCCGATCCGGCATGGTCGCCCTTGTTGCCATGATCGCCTTACTGGAAAGGAGCCTAACAATGACCCGCCAGATCCCCACACTCACCCTGCTCGCTGTCGCCGCACTCAGCCTTGCGGCCTGCGCCACGAAGAAGGTGGAGCTGGAAGCCCCGCCGGCCACTGCCCGCCCGGAAACGCCGGCAGCGCCGGTGCAGCAGGGCGGCGGCGACACCGCTGCGCCCGTCACCAGCGGCACCCTTCCCGGCAGCCAGCAGGATCTGCGCGAAAAGGCTGGCAGCGACACGGTATTGTTTGGCTATGACAGCTACGAACTGGATGCCGACGCCCGCGCCGTCCTGACGCGCCATGCCGCCTGGCTGAAGGCCAACCCCGGCGTGCGCGTCACGCTGGAAGGCCATTGTGACGAGCGCGGCACGCGCGAATACAACCTGGCGCTGGGCGACCGCCGCGCCAATTCGGCGAAGAACTTCCTGGCCTCGCAGGGCGTCGATGTCGGCCGGCTGAGCACGATTTCCTACGGCAAGGAAAAGCCGGTTGCCGAAGGCGGCGATGACGCCGCCCATGCCCAGAACCGCCGCGCTGTCACTGTCGTGATGGGCCGCTAGGCCCCTTCCCCAACCCCCCTGCAACAGTTAACAGGCGTGCCCATGCGGATCATCCACATGGGCACGCCTTTCTTTGCGGTTCCAGCGCTTGATGCACTGGTGGCGGCAGGGCACGAGATTGCCGCCGTCTACACACGCGCGCCCAAGCCGGCAGGGCGCGGCAAGCAGCTTCAGCAAAGCCCGGTGCACAGCCGGGCCGAGGCGCTGGGCATTCCCGTTCATTGCCCGCGCAATTTCCGCGATCCCGCGGCAGTGGCGGAATTTCAGGCGATTGCGGCTGATTGCGATGTCGCCGTGGTGGCGGCCTATGGCCTGATCCTGCCCCGCGCCGTTCTGGATGCACCGCGCCTCGGCTGCCTCAACATCCACGGATCGATCCTGCCGCGCTGGCGTGGGGCGGCGCCCATCCAGCGGGCGGTGCTGGCCGGCGATGCGATCACGGGCGTCACCATCATGCAGATGGAGGAAGGGCTGGACACTGGCCCGATGCTGGCAACCGCCGAAACGCCCGTGAACGGCAAGACGAGCGGCGATCTGTTCACCGAACTGGCGGCGATCGGGGCCGACCTGCTGCTGGACGTGCTGGCCCACCCGCGCGCCGCGGTGCCACAACCCAACGAGGGCGTGCTGCTCGCCCCGCGGATCGACAAGGCGGAAGCCCATCTGGACGTCAGCCTGCCCGCTGCCGCACTGGAGCGCGCGGTGCGGGCGTTCAATCCGGCGCCGGGTGCGTGGCTAAGTATCGCGGGCGAGCGGGTGAAGATCCTGGCTGCCGGTGTCGAAACCGGTGCGGCGGCGGCGGGCGTGACGATTGATGACCGGCTTGGCATCGGCACCGCCGACGGAATCCTGCGCCCCACCATCGTTCAGCGCGCCGGCAAGCCGGCCATGCCGGTGAAGGCGCTGCTGAATGGCTGGCGGGTGCCTGCGGGCACACCGATCGCGTGACGCGGTTTCGTTTCACGGTGGAATATGATGGCCGGCCCTTCATGGGCTGGCAGCGGCAGGCGCACGGTCCGTCGGTTCAGGAAGCGATCGAGACCGCCATTCACAGCGTGACGGGTGAAACGGTGGAAGTGGTGGCATCGGGCCGCACCGATGCCGGGGTCCATGCCCGCGCCATGCCGGCACACGCTGATATTGAAAAGCCGATCACGCCGTTCCGCCTGATGGAAGCCATCAACGCCCGACTGCGCCCGCATCCGATCGCCATCCTCGCGTGCTCGGAAGCGCCGGACTGGCACGCGCGCTTCGATTGCAGCGGGCGGCGCTATCTCTACCGCATCGCCAACCGCCGGGCGCCGCTGACCTTTGATCAGGGGCTGGCGTGGCGAGTGCCCTATCCGCTCGACGCCGAAGCCATGCATGCTGCTGCCCAGCGCCTTGTTGGCCGGCATGATTTCACCACGTTTCGCGCTGCCTACTGCCAGGCCAACTCGCCGATCCGCACACTCGACCGGCTCGACGTGGCGCGGGTTGGTGACGAAATTCATGTGCACGCCGCTGCGCGCTCGTTCCTGCATCACCAGGTGCGATCGATGGTGGGCTGCCTGAAACTGGTTGGCGACGGTAAGTGGAGCGCCGACGACCTTGCCGATGCGCTCGCGGCCAAGGATCGCGATGCGCTGGGACTGAACGCCCCGCCCGACGGACTGTACTTCGTCGGTGCCAGCTATCCCGGCCTGTCGGTGGGTGCAGCTGGCTAGGGGACAGCCCTGAGATTGACCGCTGTCAATCTATTGGCACATACTCTGCCCATTGATCGCGCACGCGGCGCGGCGCAACGGACTGGCAGTTCCATGGCAGAAGCTGCTCCCCCCTCCCCGAAACCGCCAAACACGTTGTGGCTGGGCATCGTCATTGGCCTGATTGTCGGATCGCTGTCGGCCGTCCTGCTGCTGGACTAGGGCGGGCTCAGCGCCAGCCCAGCGCCTCCGCCATGATGTGGAAGATGACGTTCTGTTCCATCACGCCGCGCACAAGATCAGCCCGCGGACCTTCGGCGAACAGGGCCACATCCTCACCGCCATGGCTTTCGCCGCTGGTGCCATAGGTCTTGTTGGCCAGATAGTTGGGATCGTTGGGCGGCAAGGTGCGCGACAGCCCGCGGGACACGAACGGACCGTTGGCATAGGTCAGCGTCGTCATGGGCTGGCCGCGGTCATCAAGCGCAAAGCCTTCCGGGCTAAGGCCGCCATCACCTTCACCGCCGCCGGCGGGCGGCTTGATATAGCCCAGGATGTCGTTGCCGCGCGCCGGGTAGCCGGCCATGGTGAAGACATGGCTGTGATCGGCAGTGACCAGTACCAGCGTCTCGTCGAGGTCCACCGTCTTCAGCACCTCGGCTACCGTGGCGCTGAAGATCTGCGCTTCCTTCAGCGCGCGATAGGGGTTGCTGGCGTGGTGGGCGTGATCGATGCGCCCGCCCTCGATCATCAGGTAATAGCCCTTGCCGCCGCGCGCCGCCTTGCCAGCCTCCAGCTTGGCCAGGGCAAAGCGGGCCATTTCGGGCAGGCCGGGTTCGGCATTATCCTTGCGGTCATGTTCGAAGCTGACATGGTCGGGGTTGAACAGCCCCAGCACCGGGCCGGTGCCTTTGGCGCTGAGGGCGCGCAGGCCTTTGGCATCGGCGACGAAACGGCCCTGCGGCCAGGCAGCCTGCCATTCGTCCACAAGATTGCGGCCATCATCGCGCGTGCCGCCCTTGCCCGCCGGCAGGAAGCGCGCCCGACCGCCGCCCAGCACGACATCCAGACCGCCCTTGAAGCCGACCAGTTGCGCGGCGAGATCCTTGCAGCCCGAGGCGCGCGCCGCAACGGGATAGGCCCGATCAGCCCCTTCCCAATCGCGGAAGGGCACGTGGCCATAAACGGCGGCCGGCGTGGCATGGGTGATGCGCGTGGTGGTGACAACGCCAACGCCCATGCCCTGCGCGCGGGCAATTTCCGCAAATGTGCGGGGCAGCTTCTCCGGCGTCTTGCAGGCCTCGACGCCTTGATCGGCACCCATGTTTATGACGCCGATGCCGGTCTTCACGCCGGTATTGAAGCTGCTGGCGGTACCGGCGCTGTCGGGCACCTGGGCGTTGGAATTGTAGGTCTTGACCAGCGCCGTGTTGGCCATCGTGTCCCACGCGAGGTTGTTGTCCTCGCCGGGACCGGGCTTGCGGCCATCGATCGGGCGTTGCCCGTCAAAGATGCGCGCGGCGGTGATGGTCGAAACGCCCATGCCATCGCCGACCATCAGGATCACGTTCCGTGCCCGTTTCGGCCGGTTCACCGCCTGCAGCCGGGCTTCCAGCGCGGCGCGGCCACCCTGCCACCAGCTGTCCTTCACCGGCGTGTCCAGAACAGGCGCTGCAAGGGCCGGTGTGGCGACCGCCGCCGCCAGCAGGAATGCACGCATCATCATCTTGGAAAACTCCCCCGCGAAAACCCGGTCACAGCAATTTGATGTCGCGCAACCGTTCCATCAGATAATCGTTCGCCGTGATCGGCGGCTCTTCGCTCGGCCCGCCCGGCAGCGCCCTGATCAGGTAATCCGGGCGGAAATGCAGGAAGAACGGCGTCGAATAACGGGCCACGCCCATGCGTTCCGGAGCCGGATTGACGACGCGGTGGGTGGTTGATGGCAGGCGATGCCCAGTCAGGCGTTGCAGCATGTCGCCCACGTTGCACACCAGGCTGCCCGGCGGTGCATCGATATAGCGCCATTCCCCGTCCTTGCCGAGCAGCTGCAGCCCCTTTTCCTCCGCGCCCAGCAGCAAGGTGATGACATTGATATCCTCGTGCGCACCGGCCCGGATGGCACCGGCGGTTTCCGGCGGCACCGGGGGATAATGCAGCAGGCGCAGGATCGAATTGCCGTCACGCACGGGATCGACGAAGAAATCGGGATCAAGGTCCAGGTGCACGGCAATGGCGCGCAGCAGCTTGGCACCCGTCTTGTCGAGCGCATCGAACAAGGCCCACACCGCGTCGCGGAATTCCGGCACTTCGGCTGGCCACAGGTTGGCCGGCATCACATCGGCATAAGGATGGCCGGGCGGCAATTCGCGGCCAACGTGCCAGAATTCCTTCAGATCGGCCTTGGCGTGGCCCTTGGCGGCCTCCACGCCGAACGGCGTCAACCCGCGCTGGCCGCCCCCGCCGGGCACGACATAGGCGCGCTTCACCTCTTCGGGCAGCGCAAAGAACGCCCTGGTGGCCGCATTGGCGCGGTCGATCAGGGCCTGATCGATGCCGTGATCCGACACCACGGCAAAGCCGGTGCGGGCAAAGGCATCGCCGAATCCGGCGGCCGCGGCGGCCAGATCGGTTTCAACCAGAGACAGGGGAATCGGGCGGATATCGGCAGCGAGAGTCATGTCGGCCCTTTGCCCCGAAACCGCGCCTGTCGCCAGTCCTGATCAATACGGAGTCCGGTTGACGCACACCCCCGCGAAACGGCACAACATCGACATGCACAAGATGTTCCTGCCCCTCGTCTTCCTTTCCGCAATGCCGGCGGTGGCCGAACCAATACCGGCGCCGGTTGCGGCAATGATCGATGCCGCCGCCAGCAATCCCGATCAGCTTAAGATTGTGGCGGATATTGCCCGGCGCACCAATCCCGGCAGCGCGGCGGAAATCGATGCCAGGGTGGCGGCCATCACGGCCGCTGCCACCAAGGCACGGGAAGAACAGCTGGCCAGCCAGGGCCTGCTTGAAGGCTGGACAGGCAATGGCGAACTTGGTGGTTTCATTTCCAGCGGCAATACTGAAAACCGCGGGCTCGCGGTCGGCATCACCCTGGGCAAGGAGACCCGCAGCTGGAAACACGCGGTGCGCGGCATCGTCGATTATCAGGAAGATCAGGGCGTCACTTCGCGCGAACGCCATTTCGCCGGCTATGAAGGCAACTGGAAATTCACCCCGCGCGGCTTTGCCGTTCTGGCGCTAAGCTTTGAGAAGGACAGGTTCACCGGCTTCACCAGTCGTTTTACGCAGGCGATCGGCCTCGGGTATCGGCTGGTTGACACCCCCGCGTTCCAGCTTGCCGTCGATGGCGGCCCGGCCCTGCGGCAAACACGGTTCGTGACGGGCGTGAGCGAGAATGTGCTGGCCGCGCGTGCCGCGCTGAATGCGAAATGGGTGATTTCGCCCGCACTGACCTTCACCCAGACCGGCACCTATTATGCCGACAATGTCAATTCCTCGCTGCTGGCGCTGTCGCAGTTCACCGCCAAGCTGAATGGCCGGCTGTCGGCGCGGCTGTCGTTCCAGCTCAACAATGAAAGCAACCCGCCGCCGGGCCGCGAGAACACCGATACCGTGAGCCGCGCAACGCTGGTCTACAACTTCTGAAAGGCGGTTGACCGGCCAAAAGCCCGACACTATAGCAGCGCCTCCCAAATGCCTGTGGCAGCGTAGCTCAGTTGGTGAGAGCGCCGGATTCATAACCCGGAGGTCGGCAGTTCAAATCTGCCCGCTGCTACCATTTCCCCCAGCGGTATCCGATGCCCCCTGCCCCAGACTGGTCATTGGTGATCCACGGCGGCAGCGGGCAATTGACACCTGAAACCCTGCCCGGCCCGGAGGCTGAGTGTCGCGCCGGGCTGGCCGCTGCCCTTGCTGCCGGCAAGGCGATCCTGGCCGACGGCGGCAGCGCGGTTGACGCGGTGGTGGCCGCCGTGAGCGTTCTGGAAGATCACCCCCTGTTCAACGCCGGTCGCGGTGCCGTGTTCACGGCCGAGGGCCGAACCGAGCTTGATGCCGCCGTTATGGATGGCGCGACGCGGCAGGCCGGTGCCGTCGCTGGGGTGACCCGCACCCGGAACCCGGTGCAGCTGGCGCGCGCCGTGATGGACAACAGCCCGCACGTGCTGCTGGCCCGCGATGGTGCCGATGTGTTTGCCATCGAACAGGGGCTGGAACAGGTCGAGCCCGGCTGGTTCCGGGTCGAACTGCGCTGGCAGGCGTTGCAGGCGATGAAGGCTGCGGCAGCGCGCGGTGAGGCGCTGTTCGATGCCGATCTGAAATATGGCACGGTGGGCGCGGTGGCGCGCGATGCCCGCGGCCACCTGGCAGCGGCAACGTCGACTGGCGGCCTGACCGGCAAGCGCTGGGGCCGGATCGGCGATTCGCCGCTGATCGGTGCCGGCACGCTGGCCGATGATCGCAGTGTCGCGGTGTCGTGCACCGGCACGGGCGAGGCGTTCATCCGTGCCGGCGTTGGCCACGAGATGGGAGCGCTGGTGCGGCTGTCGGGCCTCACCCCCGCACAGGCCGCAGACCGTGCGCTCGCCGATGTGGCGTCCTTTGGCGGCAGTGGCGGCATCATCTTCATCGGCACGGATGGCAAGCCGGGCTGGGCCTTTTCCACACCGGGAATGTTCCGCGCCCGCGCGGCAGCCTGCGGCGATGATCAGGTGGCAATATGGGGCGGCGAGGGGTAAGTTCCGGCGCTGTCTGAACGGGGAGATTTGCCAATGTCCATTCCTGCCGCCTGGGCCAACCGCCTGTCGATCCCGGTGATCGGATCGCCCCTGTTCATCATTTCGGTGCCGGAACTGGTGATTGCCCAGTGCAAGGCCGGCGTGATCGGGAGCTTTCCCAGCCTGAACGCGCGCCCCATCGAACAGTTCGAGGAATGGCTGCAGCGCCTGTCGACCGAGCTTGGGCCCAACGACGCGCCCTATGCCGTCAACCTGATTGTCCACCGCTCCAACGATCGCCTGATGGCCGATCTGGAACTGTGCGTGAAATACAAGGTGCCGATGATCATCACGTCGCTGGGCGCGCGCGAGGATGTGAATGCGGCGATCCACAGCTATGGCGGCATCGTCATGCACGACGTGATCAACGACAAGTTCGCCCGCAAGGCAGTGGAAAAGGGCGCTGATGGTCTGATCGCCGTCGCAGCCGGCGCCGGTGGCCATGCCGGCACCACCAGCCCGTTCGCGCTGATCCAGGAAATCCGCGAATGGTTCGATGGCCCGCTGGCGCTGTCGGGATCGATCGCCACTGGTGACGCCGTGCTGGCCGCACAGGCGATGGGCGCCGATTTCGGCTATATCGGCAGCGCCTTCATCGCGACCGCCGAAGCGCGCGCTGCCGAAGGCTACAAGCAGATGATCACCGAAAGTGCGTCGTCGGATATCGTCTATTCCAACCTGTTCACGGGCGTGCACGGCAATTATCTGCGCCCGTCGATCGTTGCGGCCGGCATGGACCCCGACAATCTGCCGACCAGCGATCCTTCTGCCATGAACTTTGGCAGCGGCGGCAATACCGAAGCCAAGGCGTGGAAGGACATCTGGGGTTGCGGCCAGGGTGTCGGTGCCGTCAAGGAAGTGCTGCCCGCCGCCGCACTGGTGGCGCGCCTCGTGAGCGAGTATAATGCTGCCAGGGCGCGGATCGGCATCGGGCCGGTCGCCGTCGCTGCGGAGTGAAGCCCATGCCCCTGACCACCCGACTTGTCTGGCTCGCCGGTGCGGTGGTGATGGGCACGCTCAGCCAGTGGTGCATGGCCTTCGGGCCGTGCGGTGCGCCAATCTGATCAGACGCAGCTGAAACGAAAAAAGGCCGGCGCTCCAGATCGGGGCACCGGCCTTTTTCTTTGACCCGCGTCGGGTTCAGCCGATGCGTTCGGCACCCTTGGCGCGCTTGTCCTCGACGGCTGCGGCGCGCGGCTTGACGCCCAGGCTGATCAGCAGCGACGACGACACGAAGATCGAGGAGTAAGTGCCGACGATGATGCCCAGCACCATCGCGGCGGTGAAACCGAAGATGACCTCTGGCCCCAAGATCAGCAACGCCACCAGCGCGGCCAGCAGCGTGACCGAGGTCATCACCGTGCGCGGCAGGGTCTCGTTCACCGACAGATCGATGATCTGCTTGATATCCATCTGCCGGTATTTCCGCAGGTTTTCGCGCACGCGATCGTCGATCACGACCTTGTCGTTCAGCGAATAGCCGATGATGGTCAGCACGGCGGCAACGATGTTGAGATCGAATTCCAGCTGGGTCAGCGCGAAGAAGCCCAGCGTCACCACCACGTCATGCACCAGCGCCACCACGGTGGAGACACCGAAATACCATTCGAAGCGGAACCAGGTGAACAGCGCCACGAACAGCATGGACAAGCCGACCGCCCACAGGCCATCGGTGATCAGCTCGTCCGACACCTTGCCGGAAACGCTTTCGACGCGGGCGAACTTAACGCCCTGATAATCCTTTTCCAGCGCCGTCCGCACTTTTGCGACCACGCGCTGCACCGCGCCCTGATCGCCTTCCGGCAAAGGCAGGCGGATCAGGATCGTGCGGTCATTGCCGAATTCCTGCAGGTTGGAATCGCCCACGCCAACCCGATCAACCCGCTCGCGCAGCGTGTCGAGCGCGGGGGATTGGGCGAATTCCACCTGCATGGTGAGACCGCCGACGAAATCGACACCCAGGTTGAGCCCACGCACCGCCAGCAGACCGGCGGCACCGATTGTGAGCAGGAGCGTCAGCGCAAAGGCGATGAAGCGGAGTTTGACGAACCCGATGTTGGTATTGTCGGGAACAAGTTTCAAAGGCATTGGCCCAATCCTTCCCGATCAGATGCTCAAGGCGGCCGGACGCGCAGTGGTCAGCCAGCGCGCCACCATCCACCGGACGATCGTCACGGCGGTGAACACCGATGTGGCAATGCCGATCGACAGCACGACGGCAAAGCCCTTGATCGGCCCGGAGCCGAACAGGAACATGATGATGGCAACGATGATGTTGAGGCTGTTGGCATCCCAGATGGTGCGGCTGGCTTCCTTGAAGCCGGTTTCGACGCTGGTGATGACGCCCCTGCCCTTGCGCTGCTCTTCGCGGATTCGCTCGTTGATCAGCACGTTGGCGTCCACCGCCGCACCAATCGTCAGCACCATGCCGGCAATACCCGGCAGCGTGAGGGTGAAGCCCGCAGCCGACATGATCCCCATGATCATCATCACGTTGATGACCAGCGCCGTGACGGCATAGACACCAAAGCGGCCATAGGTGAGGATCATCAGCAGCGACACCGCGGCAACGGCGACCGCAGAGGCAATGGCACCGGCCCGGATCGAGTCCGCGCCAAGATCGGGGCCGACGGTGCGTTCCTCGACGACCTTGAGTTCCACCGGCAACTTGCCCGAGCGCAGCAGGATCGCAAGTTCGTTGGCGGTCTGCACGGTGTAGTTGCCCATGATGATACCGTTACCGCCCAGGATCGGTTCGTTGATGTTGGGAGCGGAAATCACGGTGCCATCCAGGATGATGGCGAACGGCTTGCCGACATTTTCAGTGGTCGCCTGTGCAAAGCGGCGGCCGCCGGTGGAATCGAACCGGAACGACACGGCCGGCGCGCCGTTCTGATCGGTCGAAACCTGGCTGTCGACCAGCTGGTCACCGGTGATGATGGCGCGGCGCTTGACGACGATTTGGCCGCCTTCCTGTGCCGGCAGGATCTGGCTGCCGGGAGGGGCACGGCCCTGGGCGACTTCCTCCGGATCAGCGGCGGTGTCGACCAGCTTGAATTCCAGCTTGGCAGTCTTGCCCAGCAGGGCCTTCAGCGCTTCGGGGTCCTGCAGGCCGGGCACCTGGACGACAATGCGGGTCTTGCCCTGGCGAACGATGGTGGGTTCCCGTGTGCCAAGTTCGTCGATGCGCTTGCGGATGACCTCGACGGCTTGCGCCATGGCGCCATCGATCGCGGCACTGATCCCGGCTGCCGTCGGCGTGACGATCACCTGGCCCGGGGTGGCGCCACGGCTGATTTCCACTTCGCGCTGGGCGCCAACGCCAAGCGGGGCCGTCGCCTTGTTGAGGACGCTTATCGCCTGATCGATACGGCCGGCATCACTAACGACAAAGGTCAGCCGCGTGCCGGCGATCGAAAGGTCGGAAAAACCGATGGCACCGCCCTCGGCCGCGCGCAGCTCGGCCCGGACGGTGTCCTCCAGCGCTTCCAGCTTGGCCTTCTCCACATCCTGCGGCGTGGCTTCGAGCATCAGATGCGAACCGCCGCGCAGATCAAGACCAAGCGAAAGCTGGCTCTTGGGAAAGCCGTCAGGCAGCGAGGACAGCGTCGATTGTGGCAGCGCATTGGGAAGCGCAAGGACGGCGCACACCAGCACCGTCAGCCACATTGACCAGGTTTTCCACTTGGGAAAATCGAGCACGGATCACTCGCCCTTGCTGATTGTGGTGTCGTTGGCAGCGGCCGGCGCGCCGCGCGGTTTCACATCGGCAAGCGTCGATTTCAGCACGCGAAAGCGCATGTTGGGTCCGGCTTCCACTTCGACTTCGCTGTCGGTGACGCGCACCGCCTTGCCGATGATGCCACCGCCGGTGATGACATCGTCGCCCTTCTTCACGGCATCGACCATGGCCCGGTGCTGTTTCACCCGGTTCTGCTGCGGGCGGATGATCAGGAAATAGAAAATGGCAAAGATGGCGAGGTAGGGCAGAAAACCGATCAGCGCGGCCATGCCACCCGTCGCAGCGGCACTGCCCGCCGCCTGCGCGTAAGCCGGGGTTTCGAACATCATCAATCTCGATCTTGTCAGCTATGTGATGGCCAGCCTCTAGCCGCTTGGATAACCCTGTGCAACCGATTGGCCGGACGCGCACGCTTCCTCTTTCAAACAAGGGCGCATGTCGGCTACGACCGCGCGTGATGGACATTCAGGTCACCCTCGCCCGCATCGCAGACGCCCTTGATCGGCTTTCCCCGCCGCCATCAGCGCCGGCCGATCCGGCGCACGGCCACTGGTTTGGCTGGGACGGCAGCGGGCTCGCGGCCTTGCCACCCGCCCGTGCAACGCCCCTGGCCCTGTATCGCGGCGTGGAACCGCAGGCAGGGTTGTTGCTGGAGAACGCCCGTCGCCACGCCGTCGGCCTGCCGGCGCATGATGCGCTGCTGTGGGGCGCACGCGGCATGGGAAAATCCAGTCTCGCACGCTCGGTGGTTGCCGATCTGCTGGGTCAGGGTCACGACATCGCATTGGTGCAGGTGCTGTTGCCGGCCCTGGCCACACTGCCCGCCCTGTTCCAGGTGCTGGCTGCCACGGGACGGCCATTTCTGGTGTTTCTGGATGATGTCTCGCTGGGGGCGGATGCGGGCGAGGTTCATGCGCTGCGCTCGCTTCTTGATGGCGGAGTGCAGGCGCGCCCCGATCATGTGCGCCTGATCGTCACCAGCAATCGCCGTCATCTGGTGCCGCGTGCCCTGGCCGAAAACGAGGCGGACGCCATCAACCCGCGCGACGCCGCCGACGACCATCTCGCGCTGGCAGATCGGTTTGGGCTCAGGCTGGGCTTTCATGCCTGCGATCAGCAAACCTATCTCGCCATCTGCGCCGCCTATGCCGAAGCACACGGATTGGCATTTGATGCGGCTGCCGCGCTGGCATGGGCCGCCGGTCGCGGCGCGCGGTCGGGCCGGGTGGCGTGGCAGTTCACGGTTGAACAAGCCGGAGCACAGGGCAAGCGTCTGTAACAGCGCCAGCGCTCGCATTTTTCCTGATCTTGACTCTACCGGGCAGCAGGTCAAAATTTCCTGATCGTTAACTTGCGTGATGGCAGGATCAATCTCTTGCCGCAGCATATCGGGGAATGCTCATGCGCAGCCTTGTTGTCTCAACGCTGTCGATCCCGTCACTGGCCCTTGCCGCCGGCATTGCCCTGCCGGCCGCGCCGGCCGCCGCACAGTCCTCGCGCGATGTCACCTGCGAAAGCTGGAATTATCGCGAAGCCAGCTGCCCCACCCCCGGGGCAGTCCGTGCCCAGCTGGTCCGCGTGCTCGGCGGCCAGTGCGTTGAAGGCCAGAGCTGGATTTACGATGGCAACGCGATCCGCGTTCGCAACGGCTGTCGCGCGACATTCCGGATCGATACCAACGCCGGTTGGGGCGGCGGCGGATGGGGCAATGGGGGCAATTTTGGCAACGAGCGCTGGCAGGTGATGCGCTGCGAAAGCTGGAATTACCGGGATCAGCGTTGCCCGACCAATGGCGCCATCCGCGGCGCACGCATGTTGCGGGTGATCGCTGGCGACTGCCGCGACGGCGCCACCTGGCGCTGGGATCGCCGCGCCATCACCGTCCGCAATGGTTGCCGGGCCGAATTCGAAGTCATGCCGGCCAGCAACGGTTGGGGCGGCAACGGCGGCAGCTGGCAGGGCGGCGGTGGCGGCAACTGGCAGGGCGGCGGCGGACAGCAGGCGGCGCGGGTCAACTGCGAAAGCTGGAATTACCGGCAGGCGCAGTGCCCCATCGCGCGCGGCAGCCAGGTGCGTCTCAATCGCGTGCTGGGCGGCAATTGCGTGCAGGGACGCAGCTGGGGCCAGGAAGCGAGCTTCATCTGGGTGAAGGACGGCTGCCGCGCGAGCTTTGACGTCTATTGATCACGATCCCGGGGGGGGAAGCTTCATGCGCGCGTCCATCGGACTGGCCACGGCGGCCAGCCTTGTCATCAGCCATTTGGCCACCTCGGCCATGGCGCAAGTTCCATCGCGAATGGCGCCGCCTCGTGAACCAGCAAGCGAACGTCCGGCCCCGGTTGCAAAGCCTGCCGTGAACCGCCCCGCCCCCAAGCCCGCCAAGCCTGATCAGGGCTTTGGCGGTTCCGGCGGCACGTCCGGTGGCAAAAAACCCGGCTTCGGCGGTTCGGGCGGCAGCTCAGGCGGCAACAGGCCAGACTTTGGTGGATCGGGTGGGACCTCCGGAGGCAACCGGCCAGACTTCGGCGGCTCCGGCGGCAGCTGGCAGAAGCCGCCCCGCCCGCCCGTGCGCCCGCCTGTTCGACCGCCCGTTTTGCCCCCCACCGGCAATTGGGGCGGCTCTGGTGGCAGCTGGAATGACTGGAATGGCCGCATCGTCCGCTGCGAAAGCTGGAATTACCGCTATGCCCGCTGCAATCTGGCAACATCGGGTGGTGTCCGGTTGGTGCGGGTCATTGCCGGCGACTGCCGTCAGGGTCGCACGTGGGGATTTGATGCGCGCCGCAACTTTGTCTGGGTCAATCGCGGTTGTCGTGCCGATTTCCAGGGGCGTTACGGCAGCTGGAGCAATGGGCCGAACACCGGTGCGGTGATTGCCGGTGTCGCCGTGGCGGCCGGCCTGATCGCCTTGCTTGCCTCGAAGGGGCGTTCGGTGGATCAGGGGGCGACAGCCCAGATGGCAACGATCGATATTGCACCTGGAGCAGTTCCCGCAGTCGCCGATCCGGCCTTCCGCCGCTGCGTCGAAGAGGCCGCCCGCCAGATCGGCGCGACCGGCGGCACCGCGATCCGGCTGACCGGGCCGGTCGATGCATCGCGCGGCAACGATGGATGGACATTCCAGATGCCATTGGAGGCGATGTGGCCGGGCGATACCCATGCCACGCCGGCCTTCTGCCGCGCCAGCAGCAATGCGCTTCAGGAGCTCAGCTTTTATCAGGGCTGACATGATGGGCCATGCGACCTGCGCGCCGATTGCCGTCGGCGCGGCAGACCTGCTATGACAGAAGCCTTCATTCAGCTTCAAGGCCCAACATCTTGAAAACGCTCGGCATCATCTGGCGCGTCATGGTCGGCATCAAGGATTTCCTGGTGCTGTGCCTGCTGGCCCTGTTCTTCATCGGCATTTCGGCGCTGCTGTCGTCGGCCAAGCCCGCGCACGTGCCCGATGGATCGGCGCTCGTGCTGGCACTTGATGGGGCCATTGTCGATCAGGCTTCGGAAACCTCGCCGCTAGATGCGGCGTCAGGCGGCATGGCCGGAGAGGTGCAGGCGCGAGACCTTGTCCGCGCCATCGATCACGCGGCAGCTGACGATCGCATCAAGGCGATCGTTCTGCAGCTGGATGGCTTCATGGGCGGCGGCCAGGCCAACCTGGCCAGCGTCGCCGACGCACTGGCCCGGTTCCGCAAGGCTGGCAAGCCGGTTCATGCCTGGGCCACGGCCTATGGTGATGACAGCTGGTATCTGGCCGCAGGCGCCAGCCAGCTGTGGGTCAGTCCGATGGGCGGCGTTGTCCTTACCGGGCCGGGAGGTTCTCGCCTCTATTTCGCCCGCGCGCTCGAAAAGCTGCAGATTGATGTCAACGTGTTCCGTGTCGGCACCTACAAGTCGTTCGTGGAACCCTTCACCCGGTCGTCTGCCTCTCCGGAAGCCAAGGCAGCCGATCAGGCGCTGGCTGGCAGCCTGTGGACCAGCTGGCAGGCCGATGCCCGCCGCCTGCGCCCGAAGGCCAATATTGCTGCCTATATCAATGAGTTGCCGCAGCGCATCGGCAAGTTCGGTGGTGATGGCGCCAAGGCCGCGCTGGATGCCGGGCTGGTCGACCAGATCGGCAGCCGCGATGCCTTTGATGCCGCCATGATCAAACTGGTTGGCCAGGACGAGTTGGACGACTGGGGCCATTTCACCGGCGTCGGTCTGGATGACTATCTGTCGGTCATCGGCAACGACAAGGGCGGCGATGCCGTTGGCGTCGTCTACGTCACGGGCAACATCGTCGATGGTGAAGCCCCGCGCGGTACGGCCGGCAGCACCACCATCCGGCTGGCGCTGGAAGATGCGCTTGAAAAGCATGACAATATCAAGGCGCTGGTCGTGCGTGTCGACAGCGGTGGTGGTTCCGTGACCGCGTCGGAAGAGATCCGCGCCGCCCTGTTGGCCGCCAAGGCTGATGGTCTGCCAGTCATTGCCAGCTTTGGCCCGGTTGCGGCCAGCGGGGGCTATTGGGTCGGGACGGCAGCAGACGAGATCTATGCCCAGCCTTCCACCATCACCGGCTCGATCGGCGTGTTCGCCATCCTGCCCAGCTTCCCGCGGGCACTGAACGACCTTGGCATCAACAGCGACGGCGTGAAGACCACGCCTTACAGTGGGGAACCGGATGTCATTGCCGGGCTGTCGCCGCAGGTTCGCACCGTTCTGCAGATGGGCGTGGAGGACGTGTATCGCCGCTTCCTTGGCGTCGTGTCGACCGCGCGCAAGTTGCCGGTGGCCGAGGTTGACCGCATCGCTCAGGGCCGGGTGTGGGCCGGCACACAGGCGCAGCAGTTGCGGCTTGTCGACAAGTTCGGCGGGCTGGATGCCGCGGTTGCCGCTGCCGCCGCGAAGGCCGGCATCAAGGGCGACGTGCAGGTGATTGATATCGAAAAGCCGATTCCGGCGTGGCAGCAGGCACTTACCGGCCTTGGCGCTGCCGAGACCGAGGAGCAGGCCCGCGATCCGTGGGCGCGCGCGGTGCAGGCATCGCGCCTACGCCTGCTGGCGACGGCGCGCGATTTCGGTTGGCTCGCTGCCGGCAAGGGCGCAACGATGCAAGCGCTGTGTGTGGAGTGCACGATGGCGGGGTCGCCGCGCCCGGCGGCGGCCCGTGATGCCGAAACCCTGCTGGGCAGGTTGCTTCAATCGTCCCGGTAACCGGGCAGTGCAAGGCCGGTTGCGATGGCCACCCCACGCAGGCCAAAGCCCGCCGCGGCACCGATGAATGCTGCCGGCCAGAGCGAGAGGCCGATGAGGGTGAGCACCACATAAGTCCCTGCCCCTAGGGCGGCGGCTGAGACGTAGATTTCGCGGCGCAGCAGGATCGAGGGCTCTCCGGCGAGCAGATCGCGGACGATGCCGCCAAAGCTGGCGGTGAGAACGCCCATGATAACAGATGGTAAGGCTGGAACGCCCAGGCTGAGGGCCTTGGCGGCGCCCAGCACGGAATAGGCGCCGAGGCCGAGCGCGTCGAACCACAGCAGCGCGTCCATGCGCCAGCGATCGGCCTTCAGGATCCAGACGGCGGCTGCGGCGACCAGGCAGATGCCCAATATGTCTGATCGGCCCACCCAGAACACCGGCGCCCCGATCAGCAGATCGCGCAGCGTGCCACCACCCACCCCGGTGACGGCGGCGAAAAAGGCAAAGGTCACAATGGTTTGCTTGATCCGCGCGGCCGCCAGCGCGCCCGATACGGCGAACACGGCCACCCCCGCCATGTCGAGCACGGCCAGCAGAGGCTCCAGCGGCGGAATCGGCAAGGCGGCCATCAGCGACGCCAGAAATGCCGGACGGTGAGCACTGCGCCGGTGCCGACAACGCCCAGCGCCAGCAATGTGGAGATGATGATCAGCGGCGAATGGGTGTTCTCGCGTTCCGTCCAGTCCATGATGTGCAGGCCCCAGAACAGGTCGTAAAAACGCCAGAACGCTGTGCGAACCGCGGCAATGTCGCCGTGCGCGTTGACATAAACGCGGGTTCCGTCGGCAAATTCGACAGCGTGGCCGACCATTTCGCGCCAGTCGCTGGCTGGTTTTGCCGGCGTGACCTCGCGCACCGTTGCCGGGCCGGAAAGTGTAGTGCCGGCGCGGGCAATCGCCTCGGCGTGGGCGGCAGTAACGCGGATGGGCTGGCCAGTCGCGGCATCAAGCAGCCGCTTGCCGCCGGCATCGGTCACCTTCCACACCGGCTTGCCGAGCAGGCTGCCCAGTTCCAGTTTCTCGATGCCCTGCATCGCCGGCAGGCCGGCCGGCATGGTCAGCGTCGCCGGATCGCGCCGCAGCGTGGTGCCGCGCACTTCGTCGATCGGGCGCACCACCATCACCAGCCCCGAAGCGACCCACAGGATGATCTGGATACCAATGATGACCCCGCCCCACAGGTGGAGCCAGCGGACGGTGCGGGTGGCGCGGGGTGACAACATGGCGTGCGTGTAGCCGTTGGTAGAAGTGGCGTCACCCCTTGGCAGGGTTGCTGCTGACAGCGAGCAAGCGGCGCGGCACGCGCGCCGAATGCTGCGTCACATATGGATCGGCTTGCCTGTCACCGCCATCGCCGCTTCCTTCAGCGCTTCCGAATGGGTCGGGTGGGCGTGGCATGTGAGCGCGATGTCTTCGGACGAGGCGCCGAATTCCATCGCCTGTGCGGCCTGGGCGATCATGGTGCCGGCGTGTGAGCCGATGATGTGGACGCCGAGGACGCGGTCAGTCTTCGCGTCGGCCAGCACCTTCACGAAACCATCGGTGTCACGGTTGGTCTTGGCGCGGCTGTTGGCGGCAAACAGGAACTTGCCGGCCTTGTAGGCGACGCCTTCGGCCTTCAACTCTTCTTCCGTCTTGCCGACCGTGCCGACCTCCGGGTGAGTGTAGACAACCGCCGGGATCACGGCGTGGTTCACGTAACCAGCGAGGCCGGCAATATTGTCGGCGCAGGCCAGGCCTTCATCCTCGGCCTTGTGGGCCAGCATCGGGCCTTCCACCACGTCGCCGATGGCCCAGATGCCGGGCACGGCGGTGGCGAAATGATGATCGATCGGCACACGTCCCCTGGCGTCCAGCGTCAGCCCGGTCGCCGCCAGGTTCAGGCCATCGGTGTTGGGCCGGCGGCCGATGGAGAGCAGCACCACGTCAGCCTCGATGGCTTCCGATGCGCCGCCGGCGGCCGGTTCGACGGTGACGACAGCCCCTGCCCCCTTGCGCTCGACGCCCACCACCTTGGTCGCCGTCTTCAGCACCATGCCCTGCTTCTTCAGGATGCGGGCAAAGGCGTCGGCCACCTCGATATCCATCGCCGGCACGATGCGCGGCGCATATTCCACCACGGTCACCTTCGCACCCAGGCGGCGCCACACGCTGCCCATTTCCAGCCCGATATAGCCGCCGCCGATCACGACGAGATGGCCCGGCACCTTGGCAAGGCTGAGCGCCTCGGTGGAGGTGACGATCACCTCCCCATCGGGCGTCATGCCCGGCAGCAGCGCGACTTCGGAACCGGTGGCGATAATGAAGTTCTTCGCGGTGATGGTGCGATCACCCACCTTCACCGACCTGGCGTCGATGAAGCTGGCTGCGCCCTTCACCCATTCCACCTTGTTCTTCTTGAACAGCATCTCGATGCCGCCGGTCAGTTCCTTGACCGCCTTGTCCTTCTCCCCCAGCAGGCCGGAGAGATCGAAGGAGACATTGTCGGCCTTCACGCCGAACTTGGCGAGATGGCCGCCGGCCAGTTCCTCATAGAGGTGGCTGCCATTCAACAGCGCCTTTGACGGGATGCAGCCGACATTCAGGCAGGTGCCGCCCAACGTGCCGCGCTTCTCCACGCAGGCGACCTTCAGGCCATGCTGCGCCGCGCGGATCGCCGCGACATAGCCGCCGGGGCCGCCGCCGATGACGACGACATCAAATTCGGGACTGGCCATGGCAAATTCCTCTTACAGGTCGATCAGCAGACGCGCCGGATCCTCGATGGCTTCCTTGACGCGCACCAGGAAGGTCACGGCTTCACGGCCATCGATCAGGCGGTGATCATAGGACAGCGCCAGATACATCATCGGGCGCACGACGACCTGGCCACCCCGAACGACCGGGCGATCTTCCACGCGGTGCAGGCCGAGCACGCCCGACTGCGGCGGATTGAGGATCGGCGTCGACAGCAGCGAACCGAACACGCCGCCGTTGGAGATGGTGAAGTTGCCGCCTTGCAGCTCGTCGATCTTCAGCGTGCCCTTGCGCGCGCGATCACCGAAATCGGCGATGGCACCTTCGATCTCGGCAAAGCTTTTCGCCTGCGCGTCCTTCAGGATCGGCACGACGAGGCCGCCCGGTGAGGACACGGCGATGCCGAGATCGGCATAATCCTTGTAGACGATCTCGTCGCCCTCGATCGCCGCGCCCACCGACGGCACGTCCTTCAGCGCCAGCACGACGGCCTTGGCAAAGAAGGACATGAAGCCGAGGCGGATGCCGTGCTTCTTTTCAAACATGTCCTTGTACTTGGCGCGGGCTTCGATCACGGCCGACATGTCGACATCGTTGAACGTCGTCAGCATCGCGGCGGTGTTCTGGGCTTCCTTCAGCCGGCGCGCGATGGTCTGGCGCAGACGGGTCATCTTCACCCGCTCCTCGCGGCGCGCGGCCGGAGCGGTAGCAGCGATCGGCGCGGCAGCAGGAGCGGCAGCGGCGGGCGCCGACTTCACACGGGCGGTGCCGGCTTCGATCGCGGCGAGCACGTCGCCCTTGGTCAGGCGGCCATCCTTGCCGGTGCCGCTGATGCTGGCGGGGTCGAGATTGTAGGTATCGAGAAGGCCGCGCACGGCCGGCGCAATGGCTTCGACAGCGGCGGGAGCGCTGGTGGGCGCCGGAGCCGGAGCCGGCGCAGCAACCGGAGCCGGAGCCGGAGCCGGTGCAGCAGCAGCCGGAGCCGGGGCGGCGGCAACACCGCCTTCGACGATCTGGGCGATCAGTGCGCCCACCGTCACCGTGTCACCGGTCTTGAAGAACTGCTCGCCCATCACGCCGGCCACAGGTGCCGGCACTTCCACCGCCACCTTGTCGGTTTCCAGCGCCACGATGGCTTCGTCGGCAGCGACGGCCTCGCCCGGCTGTTTCAGCCACTGGCCAACGCTGGCTTCGGTGATGGATTCGCCCAAGGCGGGCACGACGACATCGGTTGCCATGTTCTTCGCTCTCTTACTTCTTCTTGAGGCCGCCACGGATGGCCGCCTTCACTTCGGTGCCGGTCGCACCCAATGCTTCGGCGATCAGCTTGGCCTGTTCGGCATTGTGACGCTTCAAAAGGCCGGTGGCCGTGGCCGCGGCCGGCGCACGGCCGGCATAGACCGGGCGGCGATCCAGTGCGGCTTCGATCAGCGGGGCGACGAACGTCCACGCGCCGCCGTTCTGCGGTTCTTCCTGCGCCCACACCACGGTTTCGAGGTTGGGGAATTTCGCGGCATATTCGGCCACCACGTCGCCGGGGAACGGATACAGCTGTTCGACGCGCAGCAGATAGACGTCGTCGCGGCTTTCCTTCTCGCGCGCATCGAGCAGGTCATAATAGACCTTGCCCGTGCACAGCACGAGGCGGCGGATCTTCTGGGGATCACAGGGCGCGAGATCGTCAAGGCAGCGGTGGAAGCTCGTCGCCGGGCCCATTTCGGCCAGTGTCGACACCGCCCGCTTGTGGCGCAGCAGCGATTTCGGCGTGAACACCACCAACGGCTTGCGGAAATCGCGCAGCATCTGGCGGCGCAGCAGGTGGAAGAAATTGGCCGGGGTCGTGCAGTTGGCGACCTGGATATTGTCTTCCGCGCAAAGCGACAGGAACCGCTCGACACGGGCCGAGCTGTGTTCCGGCCCCTGCCCCTCGTATCCGTGCGGCAGCAGCATGACGAGGCCATTGGCGCGCAGCCACTTGATCTCGCCCGACACGATGAACTGGTCGATGATGGTCTGGGCGCCGTTGACGAAGTCGCCGAACTGCGCCTCCCACAGGATCAGGCTCTTGGGATCGGCCAGCGCATAGCCATATTCGAAGCCGAGCACGCCGAATTCCGACAGCGGGCTGTCGAGCACGGTGAAGCCGGGATCGACCGAGGTGAGCGGCACGTAACGGCTGCCGTCCTTCTGGTCGGTCCACACCGCGTGGCGCTGGCTGAAGGTGCCGCGGCCGCAATCCTGGCCCGACAGGCGGACGCCATAGCCATCCTTCAAGAGCGTGCCGAAGGCCAGCGCTTCGCCGGTGGCCCAATCGATGTTGGTGCCGGACGAGAACATCTCGGCCTTGGCATCGAGGACGCGGGCCAGCGTGCGGTGGATGTGGAAGCCATCGGGCACGGTGGTCAGCGCCTTGCCAACCTCGTGCAGATCGGTGGTCGAAACGCCGGTCATCGCCGCGCGACGGCTGTCGATCGCCTCCTTGGGGCGGCCAAGACCTGCCCAGCGCCCGCCGAACCAGTCGGCCACGTTGGCCTTGAACCCGGCGGCGGCTTCGAAATCGCCTTCCAGCGTGTTCACATAGGCATCGATCATCGCCTTGTAGGCATCGGGGGAAACAACGCCTTCGCGCGCCAGGCGCTCGGCGTACAGCTCGCTCACCGGCTTCTTCTTGCCGATGACGGCATACATCTGCGGCTGGGTGAAGCTCGGCTCGTCGCTTTCGTTGTGGCCAAAGCGGCGATAGCACCACATGTCGATGACGACATCGCGGCCAAAGCGCTGGCGGAATTCGGTGGCGACCTTGGTGGCGAAGGTGACGGCTTCGGGATCATCGCCGTTGACGTGGAAGATCGGCGCCTGGACGATCTTGGCCACATCCGACGGATAGGGCGACGAGCGCGCAAACTGGGGACTGGTGGTGAAGCCGACCTGGTTGTTGACGACGAAGTGGATGGTGCCGCCGGTGCCATAGCCCTTGAGGCCGGAGAAGCCGAAGCATTCCGCCACGATGCCCTGGCCGGCAAAGGCGGCATCGCCGTGCAGCAGCACCGGCATCACCGCCTTGCGATCCGTGTCGCCCATCATGGTCTGGATGGCGCGCACCTTGCCCAGCACGACCGGATCGACCGCTTCGAGGTGCGACGGGTTGGGCACCAGGCTGAGGTGCACCTTGTTGCCATCAAATTCGCGATCGGTGCTGGTGCCGAGGTGATATTTGACGTCACCCGAACCGCCAACATCATCGGGGTTGGACGAGCCGCCGGCAAATTCGTGGAAGATGGTGCGGAACGGCTTTTGCATGACGTTCGCGAGCATGTTGAGGCGGCCACGGTGCGGCATGCCGAACACGATTTCGGTGATGCCCAGCGCGCCGCCGACCTTGATGATCGATTCCATCGCCGGGATCATGGCTTCGCCGCCATCAAGGCCGAACCGCTTGGTGCCGACATATTTGCGGCCCAGGAACTTCTCGAACTGCTCGGCTTCCACCAATTTGTTCAGGATTGCCCGCTTCCCATTGGCGGTGAAGTGGATTTCCTTGTCGCGGCCTTCGAACTTTTCCTGCAGGAAACGACGTTCCTCGACGTCGTTGATGTGCATATACTCCAGGCCGACGTTGCCGCAGTAATTGCGCTGCAGGATGCCGACCAGTTCACGGATGGTGGCCGATTGCAGGCCGAGCGCGCCGCCGATGTGCACCGGGCGATCGAGATCATTGTCACCAAACCCATGATAGCCGGGCGTGAGATCGGCCGGCAGATCGCGCGTGGCGAGGCCCAGCGGATCCAGATTGGCGGCAAGGTGGCCGCGCACGCGATAGGTGCGGATCAGCATCAGCGCATTGATCGAATCCTGCGCCGCCCGCGCGATATCCTCGGGCGTGGCACCGGCGGCAGCAGCCGCCGCCGCAGCGCGTCCCGCCGTCTTGGCCGTGCTTTCCGCAAACATGCCGGCCGCATCCAGCCCGCGCGTCAGGTCATCGCCGGGCAGGATCGGCCAGTTCGCTCGCGCCCAACTTGGCCCCTGCCGGTCTTCCGGTCCAGGCAACAGGGCTTCGCTATCCATCGTCACTTCCTCACACGGACTGGCTGATACGGTAACGGCAGCCAGCCCCGATGTCATGCCAAAGCCGCACATGGCAGCCATGCATGGTTGTTAGCCTTTCAACACCTCGACCAGCGTTTCGCCCAGCAGCGACGGCGACGGCGAGACGCGGATGCCGGCGGCTTCCATCGCCGCGATCTTGCTTTCGGCGTCACCCTTGCCGCCCGACACGATGGCGCCAGCATGGCCCATGCGGCGTCCGGGAGGCGCGGTGCGGCCGGCGATGAAGCCGACCATCGGCTTCTTGCGGCCGCGCCTGGCTTCGTCGATCAGAAACTGCGCCGCCTGCTCCTCGGCATCGCCGCCGATTTCGCCGATCATGATGATCGATTGGGTGGCGTCGTCTTTCAGGAACAGCTCCAGCACGTCGATGAAGTTGGTGCCGTTGACCGGGTCGCCGCCGATGCCGACAGCGGTGGTCTGGCCGAGGCCCACGTTGGTGGTCTGGTGCACGGCCTCATAGGTGAGCGTGCCGGAACGCGAGACCACGCCGACGCTGCCCTTGCGGAAGATGTTGCCCGGCATGATGCCGATCTTGCACTCACCCGGCGTCAGCACGCCGGGGCAGTTCGGCCCGATCAGGCGGGTTTTCGAACCCTGCAGCGCGCGCTTGACGCGCACCATGTCGAGTACCGGGATGCCTTCGGTGATGCAGACGACCAGCGGCATTTCGGCGGCAATGGCCTCGCAGATGGCATCGGCAGCGCCGGGCGGCGGCACATAGATGACGGACGCATCAGCGCCGGTCGCCTCACGCGCCTGCGCCACGGTGTCGAACACCGGCAGATTGAGATGGGTGGAACCGCCCTTCCCCGGCGCGGTGCCGCCGACGACCTTGGTGCCATAGGCGATGGCCTGTTCCGAATGGAACGTGCCCTGCTTGCCGGTGAAGCCCTGCGTGATGACGCGGGTGTTGGCGTTGACGAGAATGGACATCAGGCGGCCTTCTTCACTTCGGCGACGATCTTGGCCGCCGCATCACCCAGATTGTCGGCCGAGACGATCGGCAGGCCGGAGCCCGCGAGGATCTGCTTGCCGAGTTCGACGTTGGTGCCCTCAAGGCGCACCACCAGCGGCACCGCCAGGCTGACTTCCTTCGCAGCGGCGATGATGCCTTCCGCGATGATGTCGCAGCGCATGATGCCACCGAAGATGTTGACCAGGATGCCCTTCACCGCCGGATCCTGCAGGATCAGCTTGAAGGCGGCCGTCACCTTCTCCTTGGTGGCGCCGCCACCGACATCGAGGAAGTTGGCCGGCTCGGCGCCGTTCAGCTTGATGATGTCCATGGTGGCCATGGCAAGGCCGGCACCGTTGACGAGGCAGCCGATGTCGCCATCCAGCTTGATGAAGGCCAGATCATATTTGCTGGCTTCCACTTCCGCCGGGTCTTCCTCGGTCAGGTCGCGCAGCTCGGCCAGATCGGGGTGGCGATACATGGCGTTCGAATCAAAGCCGACCTTGGCATCGAGCACCATCAGCTTGCCATCATCCGTGATCGCCAGCGGGTTGATCTCGATCTGCGAGGCATCGGTGCCGAGGAAGGCATCATAGAGCTTCAGCGTCACGCTTTCGGCCTGCTTGGCAAGATCGCCCGACAGGCCGAGGGCGGCCGCCACGGCGCGGCCATGGTGCGGCATGACGCCGGTGGCCGGATCGATGGTGATTGTGTGGATCTTCTCCGGGTGGCGGTGGGCCACCTCCTCGATGTCCATGCCGCCTTCGGTCGATGCCACGATGGCGATGCGACCCGTGGCGCGATCGACCAGCATGGCGAGATAGAATTCCTTGGCGATATCGACGCCGTCAGTGACATAGAGGCGGTTGACCTGCTTGCCGGCCGGGCCGGTCTGGATCGTCACCAGGGTGTTGCCCAGCATGTCGGTGGCGGCAGCGCGCACCTCATCGGCAGTCTTCGCCAGACGAACGCCGCCCTTGGCTTCTGGCGGCAGTTCCTTGAACTTGCCCTTGCCGCGGCCGCCAGCGTGGATCTGCGCCTTCACCACGTAAAGCGGGCCGGGCAGCGCGCCGACAGCAGCCACGGCTTCGTCAACGCTCATTGCGGCGACACCGGCGGGAACCGGGACGCCATATTTGGCCAGCAGTTCCTTGGCCTGGTACTCGTGGATATTCATCTTCTATCCCTCGTTCGTCGCCTGTTGCCGACTGGTGTGTGTCACGCCAGCGACGGGTCGATGCCCCGGCACGCGGCAAGCAATTCCTTCACCGCATCCACGCTTACCTGGAAATTGGCTTTTGCGGCTTGCGACAATTCGATCTCGACGACGCGTTCCACACCGCCGGCACCCAGGATCACTGGCACGCCGACATAGAGATCGGAAACGCCGTACTGGCCGGTCAGGTTCACCGCGCAGGGCAGCAGGCGCTTCTGGTCGTAAAGATAGGCTTCGGCCATCTCGATGGCGCTGGTGGCGGGCGCGTAATAGGCGCTGCCAGTCTTCAGCAGCGCAACGATCTCGCCGCCGCCGGAACGGGTGCGCTGCACGATGGCATCGATCCGCTCCTGCGTGGACCAGCCCATCTTGATCAGATCGGGCACCGGGATGCCGGCGACGGTCGAATATTCGATCACCGGCACCATCGTGTCGCCGTGGCCGCCCAGCACGAAGGCGTTCACGTCGCGCACGCTGACCTTGAATTCATCGGCAAGGAAGTGGCGGAAGCGCGCCGAATCCAGCACGCCGGCCATGCCGCAGACCATGTGGTGCGGCAGGCCCGAAAATTCGCGCAGCGCCCACACCATCGCATCCAGCGGGTTGGTGATGCAGATCACGAAGGCGCCCGGCGCGTGGGCCTTGATCCCCTCGCCCACCGCCTTCATCACCTTCAGATTGATGCCCAGGAGGTCATCGCGGCTCATGCCCGGCTTGCGGGCGACACCAGCGGTGACGATGATCACGTCGGCGCCGGCGATATCGGCGTAATCGTTGGACCCCTTCAGGTTGACATCAAAACCTTCGACCGGCGCGCACTGGGCGAGATCGAGCGCCTTGCCCTGCGGCACGCCTTCGACAACGTCGAACAGCACGACATCGCCCAGCGCCTTTTGCGCCGCCAGATGGGCGAGCGTGCCGCCAATGTTGCCGGCGCCGATCAGGGCAATTTTCTTGCGAGCCATGAGGTAAGGCCTTTCTTGCGAGTCTTGGTCAGATTGTCGCAGGTTGGATAGAGGCTGGCGGCGCTGTGTGCAACCGCAGCAAAACCATATCCTGAACAATTTGGGGAGGCCGCAGCGGCATTCGCCGGCTCAATCCCCGTGGCCAAGCGCCAGATAATGTTCGGATTGCATCTCGATCAGGCGGCTCGCGGTGCGTTCAAATTCGAAACTGCTGTCGCCGGCGACATAGAGCTGCGCCGGTTCGGCATCGGCCGCGGCGACCAGCTTGACCTTCTGTTCGTAGAGCGCGTCGATCAGGTGGATGAAACGGATCGCCTCGTTGCGGTTTTCCGGGCCCATCACCGGGATGCCGACGATGAAGACGGTGTGGTAATGGCGGGCAATGGCCAGATAGTCGGCTGCGCCCAGCGGCTGGCGACACAGGCGGGCAAAGCTGAACACGGCGACGCCTTTCAGCGATTTTGGCACGTGCAAGCTGCGTCCGCCGGGCAGCGGCAGTTCGGCGGTTGGCACATGGGCGCGATCTTCCGGCGGATAATCCGTCATCCGGAAAAACGCGGCCGACATTGCGGCGCTGGCCTCTGGCCCGTTCGGCACGTGCCACATGCGCGTGCCCGACAGGCGCGCCAGGCGGTAATCGGTCGGGCCGTCCAGCGTCACCACGTCCAGACGCGCCTCGATCAGCGCAATGAAGGGCAGGAACAGGTGGCGGTTGAGGCCATCCTTGTAGAGATCGCGCGGTGGCCGGTTGCTGGTGGTGACAACCGTGACACCCTTGTCCATCAGCGCGGTGAACAGGCGGCTGACGATGGCCGCATCGGCAATGTCCTTGACCTGCATTTCATCAAAGCACAGCAGGCGCGCGCCGCTGGCGATGGTTTCAGCGACGCTGATCAGCGGATCGCCATCGCCGGCCTGCCGGCGGGCGTGGATGGCGCCGTGCACTTCGGCCATGAATTCGTGAAAGTGGACGCGGCGCTTGGGTGAAACGGTGGACGCGGCGAAGAACAGGTCCATCGCCATCGATTTGCCGCGGCCAACCCCGCCCCAAATGTAGAGGCCGCGCGGCGGCGGCGGTGCCTTGCCGAACAGCCGCCCCAAAAGGCCGGGTGATGGCTGCGGGGCCAAGTCAGTCTCGAGGGCGGCGAGGCGGTCAATCACCGCCTTTTGCGCCGGATCGGGCTTCAGCTCGCCCGCCGCCACGAGCGCGGCGTAGCGGGCGACAATGTCAGTCAACCTGGGTTTCCCCCGGCCGCGTGGCATGGCCTTCGCCGGTGGGCCGGGCGGCGCGCGGGATTTTCCGCATCGTGCCGGTGAAGCTGGCAAGGTTGACGCCATCCTGCGTGACGAGGCCGCGCACGAACAGCATCTTGCCGGTTTCCTTCAGTATCTCGCCGTGCGCCTCGATGGGCTTGCCGACGATCCCGGCCGACAGGAAATCGGTGGCGCAACTGAGCGTTACGGCAGCGGAATTTTCCAGCTGGCGGAAGATGAAGGCAAACATCGCCATGTCGATGAACGACATGATGAAGCCGCCGTGCAGATAGCCAAGGCCGTTCGAATGTTTGCGCGCGGTTTCCATGCGGCATTCGACGCCGCGCGGCCCTTCCCGGAAGAAGAAATCGCCGAGCATCGAGGCAAAGCGCCCGTCGGGATCGCGGCGCCAGGTGGTCCACCCCGCGTTGGGGCCTTCGGTGAAGGTTTCACGTGACATGGCACAAGCGGTTAGCCTTGCCTGCAGCCCACGTCCAGCCTTCAGCGTTGCAGTGCAGCAAGCGCCCATTGCGCGGCGGCGCGCCAGTGAAGGGGAGACAGGCGCAGGGCGGTGGCAAAGGCCACGCGCGCTTCGGCAAAGCGGCGCAGACGGCGCAGTTGCGACCCCATGACATAATGATGGCGCGCCAGCGTTCCGGGCCGTTCGGCCAGCGCCTCGCCATGCTTTTCCAGCAGGCGGCGGCGGCCGATGATGCCCTTGCCCTGATCGCGGGTCAGGCTGTCCTTGCTGTCGTAGGCGATGGCCAGTGGCTGATCGCTGTAGTGGAAGCGCGCGCCGATCCGCGCGAGGCGCAGCACCAGGTCCCAATCCTGGAAGCGCGGCATGGCCGGATCAAAGCCCCCTGCCCGATCAAAGATCGCCCGCGTCATCGCCAGCGTCTGGGTGGAAATGTGGCTGCTGCCCAGCAGCTGGTCATAGACATCGTGTGCCAGCTGCCAGCCCGGCGGCGGATAGAGGGTGCGCTGATCGCCATAGCGCTGATCCAGCTGGCAGAAGCTGACATCGGCGCGGGCCAGCACCTTCACGTGCAGTTCCAGAAGGCCGGGCTGCCATTCGTCATCACTGTCCTGAAAGGCGATCAGCGGGCTGCGCGCCATGCCGACCCCGGCGTTGCGGGCGGTGGGAGCGCCGGAATTGCGGCGCAGCTGGAACAGGGCGATGCGTGGATCGGCAATGCGCTGGATCACTGCCAGCGTATCGTCGGTGGAACCATCATCGACGATGATAATCTCGTGCCGGTCAAGCGTCTGGTTCCGGATGGAGGCGATGGCCCGGCCGATCACGCCGGCCCGGTTGTAACTGGGCATCACCACCGAAATCAGCGGACTGGGCGCAATGGCGGGACGGATGCAGACAAGATCCAAGCGGCGAGCTTTCGGTTGGGCAACATATTCACGTGGCAGAACGCCAGCCATGGTATCAATCCGTTATGAAAAAGCGAATCATCGGCATGGGACTATTGCTGGCCGGCGGCGGCGCGATTGCGATCGGGCTGTTGCCGCAGCCATCATTGCTGGCGGCACAGGCGCGCGGCAATATCGTTGACGTGAACGATGCGGCCGCCCTGGCCAGCGCGCTGACATGGGCGCGGCCGGGCAGCACGATCCGGCTGGCACCGGGCCAATATCCCCGTCTGGTGGTGCGCCGCGAAGTGGACGGTGCGCCCATCCGCATCACCGGCCCGCGCAGCGCCATCTTTGACCAGGCGGTGTTCATGAAGGCGGCGGGCTGGCGGCTGGATGGCGTCACCATCATTGGCGGTGCGGGCCGGCTGATGCCGCTGGATATCGCCAGTTCGCGCGACATCGCGGTTTCGAACGTGCTGCTGACGGGATCGACGCCGGGCCCGGGGCCGGGCGACGAGGAATCGAACGGTTTCGTGGTGCGCGGCAGTGAAGCCATCGTGGTGGCCGGATCAGAGGTGACGCACGTGAAGCAGATTGCCGGCCTGCGTGACAGTTTCGGCGTGGTGATCGAAGGCAATCGCTTTACCAATTCGCGCGAGGGCCTGATGGTGCGCGCCAACCACGGCCTCATCATCCGGCACAACCTGTTCCAGGGCTGGAAGCCGCGGTTCGACAAGTTCGAGCACCCCGACATGATCCAGTTCTTCACCCAGCACGTGCCGACCGGATCATCGATGGTGACGATCGAGGGCAATTATCTGTCTGCCGGCGAGGATCGCGCCGTCCAGGGCATCTTCATTCGCGCCGAAGCCTATGAGAACGGCAAGCAACCGCTTGGTTACCATCGCAATTTCGTGATCCGTCACAATATCTACTTCGGATCGTCGCGGCACGGCATCTCCACGTCGAACGTGCGCGGGCTGATATCGGAAAACAACACGGTGATCGGATCGCCGCACGCATTCACCGGCAACGTGCCGCGCGATCCCACCGGCAAATCCAGCTATGGCTGGCAGCCGGCGATGCTGATCACCAACCTGACGTGGGGTCGCGTCGCCAACAACATCAGCGCGCTGATGGCGATCCGGCCGGAAGCGTCGCGCACGCAGGACGTGAACAACTTCATCTACAAGCCGCGTGATCCGGCCGATGGGCGCAACCCGGGCAAGAGCTTCAATGCGCCGCTGACGGCCGGCGACCTGCCGATTTCGGCCTTTGCCATCCGGGCCGGATCGGATGCCGCCAAGGCCGGACGCGGTGCCGATGTGCGCCGGGTCGGCCCGGATGCGGCGATCACCGATATCGAAGCGCTGGCGCGCGAGGCACGGGCGCTGGCCGCCGCCGCGCGCCAGCAGGATCTGACCAGCGACCTGCCGCCGCCGACCTGAGGTCGAGGCCTCAGCGCCGGACGAGCGCGGTTGACGGCGAGCCCAGTTGCCGGGGTGCCACCCCTTCGGATTCGAGGCGGCGGGACTGGTGGCGATGGAGCGCCAGCACGGCGACAGCGATGGTGAAGATCAGGTAGTTGTTGTCGGCAAAGCTGATCACATAGGCCGAGATGATGAAGTTGATCAGCGACAGCGCCAGCGCCCCGCCCCATTCCTCAAGCTCGTCACTGGCCCGCATGAAGGTCATCACGCCCAGCCAGGCGATGCGGGCGAGGCAGCCCATGAAACCGATGAAGCCGAGCGGCCCGACGCCAACCAGCAGGTTGATGTAGTAGGAATCGACGATGGCGATGCCCTTGTTGGAAACGGCGCCAACTTCCGGCAGCGCGATGCCCATGCCGACGCCGATCGGGTTCTTGGCCACGGCCCGCCACGCCCCGGCCCATTGCTGATCGCGCACGGCGTTGCTGCCGGCGTGTTGCGATCCGCCGATCGTGTACATCTGCAGGCGGTGGCTGCCGGCGATGGCACCCGCCATGCCCGCAATCCCCAGCATCACCAGCGCCACCATGATGCCGGGTTTCAGCGCGTCGCCCCGTTTGCGGAAGAACAGCATGCGGATCATGATCATGCCGCCATAGCCGAACAGCGAAACGAACATGGCGATGAAGGCGGTGCGGGCGTTGCAGAACCACACGGCCTGCAGGATCAGCGGGATCATCAGGATCGCCAGCGCGCGTTTCCACCCCCGCATCCGCCACATTTCATACAGCAAGGGCGGGATGATGATGCCAAGATACTGGCTGTAATAGAGCACGATGCCGAAGGTGGCGCGCACGCGATAACGGCCGTCGCCAATGCGGGCCTGCGGCGACATATAGACTTCCAGCAGTTCGGAATCGACGCGGAAGAACGAGGGCAGATAGCCGAACCACGGCGGCCGCTGCATGAAATTCTCAAGGATCGCCACCAGGAAGGTGAAGATGCCGGCATAGACCAGCACGCGCGCCAGCCTGGGCACCATGCGGATATCGGCAAACAGCCAGGCCGCCGCGATCATCGCGGACAGATCGAGCACCGTCTGCATGATCTCATAGGAAATCACGTCCACCGGCTGCGGCGACAGCGGCAGCACGACGACTTCCATCACCATGAACAGGCCATAGAGCCTGAGTGCGATCTTGTCGTAACCGACCAGTTCGACCACCTTGCGGCGGGCTTCGGCGATCTGCGGGAAATGGGTGAGCATCACCACCAGCATCACCGCCAGGATCAGTCGCGGCGGTGTCACCCACGGCAGGCCGGGAATGGCGACGGCAACGTAGGTCGGCCACGCCACCATCAGGAACATGTAGGTCGACAGCAGTTTCCAGAACGGTGCCTGATCGGCCTTTTCCACATCCGGCAGCAGCCAGAGGCCCAGCAGCGCCATCACCGCGATGGGAAAGCCGACAAAGCGGAATGCCAGCGTCCCGCCGATAGCCACCAGGAAGCCGGTGTACATGGTCAGGAACACGCCCAGGATGGCAAAGGCCAGCACCAGCAGCTTCCACCACGGCCGGTGATGCAGGCTGTTGTATTGCGGCAGGATGCGCGATGATTTGCGATCCATTGCGGCGCGCGTGGCGAACATGGCCGCGCTCATGCCGCGCTGCCCGCCCGAATGCCGAAATGCTGCAAAGCCACGCCCATCATCCACCCAGATACGGCCGGCACCCGCCAGCGTTGCCAAACCGTATCAAAGCCGCAATGGGCGGGCAAGAACGCGATTAACCCTGCCGCTCCAGCATCATCAGCTTGATGTCGGCAATCGCCTTGGCCGGATTGAGGCCCTTGGGGCAGACATTGGCGCAGTTCATGATGGTGTGGCAGCGATAGAGGCGGAATGGATCCTCCAGCGCATCGAGGCGCTCGCCGGTCATCTCGTCACGGCTGTCGGCCAGCCAGCGATAGGCCTGCAGCAGCACGGCCGGGCCAAGGAACTTGTCGCTGTTCCACCAATAGGACGGGCACGAGGTCGAGCAGCAGGCGCACAGGATGCACTCGTACAAGCCATCCAGCTTTTCGCGCTCCTCTGGCGATTGCAGCCGCTCCTCGCCCGACGGCGCCGGGGTCACGGTCTGCAGCCACGGCTTGATCGAGGCATATTGGGCGTAGAAGGTGCTGAAATCCGGCACCAGGTCCTTGATCACCGCCATGTGCGGCAGCGGCGTGATGACCACGTCGCCCTTCACGTCGGCAATCGGCTTGGTGCAGGCCAGCGTGTTCGATCCGTCGATGTTCATCGAGCAGGATCCGCAGATGCCTTCCCGGCACGAGCGGCGGAAGGTGAGCGTGGGATCAACCTCGTTCTTGATCTTGATCAGCGCATCCAGAACCATCGGACCGGTGGCATCCAGATCAAGGCTGTAGCTGTCATAACGCGGGTTTTCGCCGTCGTCCGGGTTCCAGCGATAGATCCTGAACTGCTTGGTGCGCGACGCCCCGGCCGGCGCGGCATAGGTCTTGCCGGTGTCCTTGATGACACTGTTGGGCGGGAGGGAAAATTCAGCCATCACTCATTCCTTGAAGCGTCAAGCGCACCGCAGTCTCGCGGCGATCAATAGGTCCGCGCCTTGGGCTTGATATATTCGATCTCGTCCGACAGCGTGTAGGTGTGCACCGGGCGCTGGGCGAGTTCGACGCCGCCATCGCGGAACCAGCCAAGGCTGTGCACCATCCACTTGTCGTCGTCGCGGTTGGGGAAATCCTCGTGCATGTGGGCGCCGCGGCTTTCGTGGCGGGCCTGCGCCATGTGCATGGTCAGCACGGCCTGGCCGATCATGTTGTCAAGCTCCAGCGTCTCGATCAGATCGGTGTTGAAGACGAGGCTGCGATCGGTGGTGCCGATATCGGCCATGCGCTGATAGACGGCGTCGATCTTGCGGACACCTTCATCGAGGATCTCGCTGGTGCGGAACACGCCGGCATTGGCCTGCATCGTCTTCTGCATGGCCAGGCGCACTTCGGCAGTGCTGGAACCGCCCTTGGCATGGCGGAAGCCGTCGAGGCGGCCCAGCGCGAAATCGGCATTGTCCTTCGGCAGCGGCGCGTGGGCGCTGCCGCTCTTCTGAATGGCGGCGACCCGGTGCGCGGTGGCCCGGCCAAAGACGACGAGATCAATGAGGCTGTTCGACCCCAGGCGATTGGCACCGTGGACCGACACGCAGGCGGCTTCACCCACCGCGAACAGGCCGGGCACCACGCTGTCGGGATTGCCATCCTTCAGGGTGACGACCTCGCCGTGATAATTGGTCGGGATGCCGCCCATGTTGTAGTGGACGGTCGGCACCACCGGGATCGGCGCCTTGGTGACATCGACGCCGGCAAACACCTTGGCGGTTTCGGAAATGCCGGGCAGCCGCTGGTGCAGCACATCGGCATCGATGTGATTGAGGTGCAGGTGGATGTGATCGCCTTCGGCCCCCACGCCGCGGCCTTCGCGGATTTCCATCGCCATCGAACGGCTGACAACGTCGCGGCTGGCGAGGTCCTTGGCCGACGGGGCATAGCGTTCCATGAAGCGCTCACCGGCCGAGTTGGTGAGATAGCCACCCTCCCCGCGTGCGCCTTCGGTGATCAGCACGCCGGCACCATAGATGCCGGTGGGGTGGAACTGCACGAACTCCATGTCCTGCATGGCAACGCCGGCACGGATCGCCATGCCGCCACCGTCGCCGGTGGAGGTGTGGGCCGACGTGGCGGAGAAATAGCAGCGGCCATAGCCACCGGTGGCCAGCACGGTCTGGTGGCTGCGGAAACGGTGGATGCTGCCATCTTCCATGTTGATGGCGATGACGCCCTTGCACTCACCGTTCACCATGATCAGGTCGATGGCGAAATATTCGATGTAGAAATCGGCGCTGTACTTCAGGCTCTGCTGATAGAGCGCGTGCAGCATGGCGTGGCCGGTGCGGTCAGCCGCGGCGCAGGTGCGCTGCGCGGCGGGCCCGGCGCCCATGTTCTGCATCATGCCGCCGAACGGGCGCTGATAAATGCGCCCTTCCTCGGTGCGGCTGAACGGCACGCCGAAATGTTCCAGCTCGTAAACGGCGGCGGGCGCCTCGCGGCAAAGATACTCGATCGCATCCTGGTCGCCCAGCCAGTCCGACCCCTTCACGGTGTCGTACATATGCCACGTCCAGTGATCGGGGCCCATGTTGCCCAATGCGGCCGCGATGCCGCCCTGCGCCGCGACCGTGTGACTGCGGGTGGGGAAGACCTTGGTGATGCAGGCGGTTTTCAGGCCGGCTTCGGCGATGCCCATGGCAGCGCGCAGGCCAGAGCCCCCTGCCCCCACGACAACGGCATCATAGACATGATCGATGATCTGATAGGCTTGCGGCACGATATGTTCCTGTCAGCAGGTCAGGCGGCGGCCAGGGCGATCTTCAGCACCGAGAACAGTGCCAGCGCCCCGAGCGCGAATGTGTAGAAGTTGAGCGCGATGAGGGCGATGACGCGCTTTGCCCCATGCAGATAATCTTCGAGCATGACCTGCACGCCGAGGCGGAAGTGCCAGAAGACCGAGACGATCAGCAGGCACAGCGGCACGGCAACCAGCGGCTGGCGCACCCACAGCGCCGCGCTGGAATAATCCAGGCTGGGCAGGCGGGCGAGGCTGAAGATGAACCACAGCACGAGCGCGAGGTTGGACACGGCGGTGACGCGTTGCAGCCACCAGTGGTGGACAACGCCGCCACCCGCAGCGCCGAGACCGCGGACCCGGCCAAGCGGAGTTCCGTTGCCCATGATCAGTAACCCCTGCCCAGAAGAAGAAACGCCCAGAATGCCAGCGTGGCGAGCGTGGAGACGACAAACGTGCCCTGCGCCATGCGGCGCGAGGTGACGAGATCGAGGCCCTCACCCGAATCCATGATCAGGTGGCGCACCCCGCTGGCGATATGCTGGAACACCACCCAGGTCAGGCCGATGCCGACGATGGCACCGAATGGCGAGATGACGATGCCCTGAAACACGCGATAATAGTCGGGGCCGCTGGCCAGCGCCGCCAGCCACCAGGCAAAGATCAGCACCGCCCCGAAAGCGAGGGCATGGCCTGTGACGCGGTGCATGATCGAAACCGCCATGTGCACCCGCCATTTCCAGATGCTGAGGTGCGGCGACAGCGGGCGCGGCTGGCCGGCTCCCGGTGGCGGCGCGATCGGACGTGTGGCCATGGTCTTCCTCTTGATTCCCCCTTGCACCCCTGTGCCGGAGGGTGGTCTTGCCGCCTTTCATAACGTGCTGGCGCTGCGGTGCAACAGACGCTTCAAACAGTCTCAGGTGGCGTTTTCGTCAGGGCCGCACTGGATCAGCACGGTGCGCTCCAGCCCGGCATAGCGGTGAACGAGCGCATCGCGGTAACTGTCGTCGGCCATCATGGCGAGGAAATGCTGGCGGCTGGGGTAGCGCACCAGCAGCAGCTTGTCCCAGTCCGCTTCGGGCGTGCCGGCAGCGCCGATGAAGACCTGTTCGCAGGGGCCGTCATACAGCACCTGCGCTTCGGAAACGCCAGCCACCGCCACCGTGAAGGCATGCTGGTAGCGGGCATAGGCCTCCTGCCCCGAACAGGGCGCCATGCCCAATTCGGGCGGATAGTTCGCGGTTGTCCGGAACTTCAGCAGGTTCATCATCACCACGGGCCCGTCGCGGCCGGAATCGCGAAGGGCACGCACCTGGTCGCGGGTGGGATCGATGCCGGCATCGTGATTGGCGTGGGTGGGAATGGCCATGGCTGGGGACTCGCGCTGCGTGATGTTCCAGCGTAGCATCGTGGGAACGACCGCCAAGAGGCGGCGCTGCTGGGGAGGATCGGATGGCGACGGTTGCTGCAACCCCTGATGTGCCGGTATCGGCCATCGATGTGTCGGACGCGACGCTTTATGCCAACGACAGCTGGCGGCCAGTGTTTGCCCGGCTGCGCGCCGAGGCGCCGGTGCATCATCAACCGCACAGCCCGTTCGGGCCATACTGGTCGGTCTGCACCCATGCCGACATCATGGCGGTGGAGGCGCGGCCGGACATATTCTCCAGCAGCCACGAACTTGGCGGCATCACCGTGGTCGACCTGTTTGGCGAATATAACCTGCCGCAGTTCATCGCCATGGACCGGCCGCGCCACAGCGACCAGCGCCGGGTGGTGGCGCCGGCCTTTGGCCCGTCCGAAATAGCGCGCATGGCCGTCGAGGTGCGGGCGCGCACCCGCGAACTGATCGACGGCCTGCCGATTGGCGAACAGTTTGACTGGGTGGACCGCGTCTCCATCGAGCTGACCACGGGCATGCTGGCGATCCTGTTCGATTATCCGTGGGAAAAGCGGCGTGATCTCACGCTGTGGTCAGATTGGGGCGGCGACATCGAAGCCGCGTTGAACCCCGCCACCAAGGATATCCGCCAGCAGCACCTGATCGACATGACCCACGCGCTCGATGCGCTGATGGCCCAGCGCAAGGCCAGACCACCGTCGGGCGACCTGATCAGCGCGATGGCACACAGCGACGCCATGGGCGACATGCCGTTCCAGGAACGCACCGGCAATTACATCCTGCTGATCGTGGGCGGCAACGACACCACGCGCAATTCGATGTCGGGGCTGGTGGAGGCGTTTAACCGTTACGATGGGGAATGGGAAAAGCTGGAGGCCGATCCGTCGCTGGTGCCCAACGCCATTTCGGAAATCCTGCGCTGGCAGACGCCGCTGGCCCATATGCGGCGCACGGCGGTTGCCGATGCCGATATCGCCGGCCACGCCGTGAAAAAGGGCGACAAGATCGTGCTGTGGTACATCAGCGGCAACCGCGACGAGAGCGTGTTTCCCGATGCGGAACGCTTTGACATCACGCGGCCAAATGCCCGCCGGCACCTGTCGTTCGGTTTTGGCGTCCACCGCTGCGTCGGTGCCCGGCTGGCGGAATTGCAGATTTCGGTGCTGCTGGAGGAGTTGCTGGCCCGGAAGATCTTCCCGCGCCAGGTTGGCCCCGCAGCCTATGTCGCGCAATGTTTCGTGCATGGATTCAAGTCCCTGCCAGTTATTCTTGAGCAACGGTGACAAGGTTGGCATTGATGGGGCGACGGCAGCTGCTGGCCGCTGGCCTGGCCAGCCTGATCCCGGCGCGGCTGGCGGGCCAGACGTTGCGGCAGGGCGCGACCGCGCCCGGCATCCGCATCGCGGCCGATCGCGATGCCATGGTGAAGGTACCGGGTGGCCGCGTCTATGTGCGGATCAATGGCCGGATCGATGCGAAACGGCTGCCGATCCTGTTCATCCACGGCGGGCCGGGCAGTTCGCACTGGGGCTGGCTGAATGCGACGGCGCTGGCCGATGATCGCGCCGTGATCCTCTATGATCAGCTCGATTCCGGCGCATCGGACCGGCCGGGCGACCCGGCCAACTGGCACATCCCGCGCTTTCTTGACGAGATCGAGGCAATCCGCGCCCATTTTGGCATCACCCGCTGGCATGTGCTGGGCGGCAGCTGGGGCGGCACGGTGGCGCTGGAATATGGCGCGCAGGCCCCGGCGGCGCTGGCCGGGCTGGTGCTGCAGTCACCGCTGGTTTCAACCGAAGTCTGGCTGAAGGATGCCGCGATGCTGAAAGCCGGGATGCCGGCCGACGTGCGCGACCAGCTCGACCGCTGCGACACACCAGGCGCGGCCCCGGCCGCCGCATGCCAGGCGGCGACCGATGCCTTCTATGCCCGCCATGTCCGCCAGGTCATCCCGCCGCGCGCCATTTCTGCCTATCGCGATGCCCTGCCGGCGCCGTTCGCGGCCAATATCTACAATCACATGTGGGGCCGCGCCGAATTCACCGCGACTGGCACGCTGAAGGATTATGATGGCCGGCCCTTGCTGACCAAACTGGATGGCAGGCGCACGCTGTTCGTGGCCGGCACGGATGACGAGGCGCGCCCCGAAACGGTTGCGGGGTTTGCGCGGGTCGCCGGCGCACAGTTCGCCGAAATCCCCGACGCCGCGCACAGCATCATGCTCGACAATCCAGCAGCTTATCTGGGTATTCTCAAGCCGTGGCTGAACGACCAAGACGCTTGAGCGTTGCATAGCGCGGATTGTCGACGGCGCATTTGGCGATCGCCACCTCCAGCAGCGCGTCCACCAGCCCCGGTGTCCCCTGCCCCATCGTCCCGGCGCGCAACTGGGCGCACAGTTCGGCGCGCTGGCGGTCAAGCGGCGCGCCATGCCCGGTCACGCCTGCCAGCAGGGCCTGTTCCCGCGCCTGCGGGTCCTGCGCCAGTTCGCGGGCGACGATGGCCAGCGCGTTTTGCGCCACCTTGGCATGGAAGGCGCGGCGGCCCTTCAGGTCAGGCTCCAGTTCGGCCAGGAACAATTGCACTGCCTCGATCAGCGTGGTGGCTTCGATCTGTTCGGCCATCACACGCTCCCGAATTTCAGCATGTGCATGAGGTCAAGCTCCACCTCCGACACGCGGCGGCCGATCGCGGCGCGTTCCACCGATCGCAGTCGGCCCGACACATGGTCATCACCCAGTTGCAGGCAGGCGATGCCCCATTTCAGCGTGCCCCAGACTTCCCAGAAATGGGCACGATCCCGATCGACCGCGCCGCCGCCCGCTGCTTCATAGGCGGCATAGAGCGCGTCACGTTCGCCGAAGCCACCCACCGGCTTGTCCCAGACACCAAAGCGCCAGCTGTTGCAGCACAGCCAGCCCAGATCCTCGTGCCCGTCCCCCAGGTGCGCCAGTTCCCAATCCAGCACCGCCACCAGCCCATCGGGCGCGACCAGCAGATTGCCGGAACGGAAATCGCCGTGGACGATATGGCCTGCAGGCCGGTCCACCACCCGTTCCCTGAGCCAGGCGAAGGCCAGATCGAACACCGGCGAGTCGACGCCAAAGCGGCGATAATTGGCAAACATGCGTTCCAGCGATTGCGCCGTGCTGCCGGACGGCAGCGCCAGGCCTGCCGCGGCGTTCAAAGGCATGGCGTGCAGCCGGGCCAGAACCTCGGCACATTGCCGGGTCAGCACAGTGCGCGCCGGCGCAAAATCCGGCGATTTCAGCCATTTCGGTGCCAGTGCCTCGCCCGGCAGCCGCGCCATGATGAAGCCTTCGCCCAACCTATCGCCGGGTTCGAGCACGCGCACGACCTCGGCCACCGGCAATCCCGCCGCGAAGGCCAGCTGCTGCAACCGCGCCTGATCGGCACGCGGCAGGCCGCCTTCCGGCACGCTGCCCGTGGCGGCGCATTGCAGGATCAGGGGCCACAGCCTGCCATCGGCCTTCACCGCATCAACGGCAAAGGTGGCCGAGGACGCCCCGCCCGACAATTGTTCGACGCGGGTGACGTCAGCGCCGATCAGCGCCGCCACATCGCCAGGCGTCGGCATGGCCATCAGTCGGTCGCCAGCCTGGCGTAGGACAGCTCGTCATACCAGCTGTCGCCTTCGCGCCAGCTTTCGACGAAGCGGCCTTCGAGCCGGAACCAGCAACGTTCCAGCACCCTTTGCGCCGGGCGGTTGCGGGTGTCGGTGACCGAGACGACGCGCCGACGGCCATTGCGGAACAGGCGGCGCACCATGGCCTCCACCGCCTCGCCGGCGAAGCCGTTGCCGCGATGGCGCGCATCGAGCGCAAAGCCGATCTCGGCCGTGGCATTCCACGGCGGCGAAAAACGGATGCCCAGATCACCGACCATGGCACCATCCTTGGCGATCAGCGCGAATTGTTGCCACCCATCGGAATCGTGGGCTGCGCGGCGCTGCATGGCGGCGATCAGCGCGATGCTTTCCTCCACCGAACGGTCGATCGGATCAAACGGCGCACTGGCCCGGATGCGGTGCCAGTCTGCCGCGTCCTCCACACCCATCGGGCGGATCAGCAGACGATCGGTGGTGATTTCCCAATCAGACATACCCCACTCGTGGCATGGTCCCAGCGGGCCCGCAACTGTCCACAACAAGCGGATGCAAGCGGGCTTGAATTACACAGGAGCAATCGTTAACCCAAGGGGATCACCACATTTTCTGGTGAACGAACGAGCCGCGCCACCAGGGCAGAGTGCGGCATTCTCTGGGAAGGAATACCATGTTGACGTTTGAAACCGCAGCGAAGGTCGCGCTGCGTAGCGTATTGCTGCTGGGTGCGGCCCTGCCGCTGGCGGCGCCGGCACTGGCGCAGCAGGTGGCGCAGGACGAAGGCGATGAAGAGATTATCATCGTCACCGCCAGCAAGCAGGCCAAGACCCTGCAGGACACGCCGATTTCGGTGTCGGTGACGTCGAAGGCGCTGATCGAGAATGCCCAGATCCGCGACGCGCTGGATCTGCAGACGGTCGTCCCGTCGCTGCGGGTCAGCCAGCTGCAATCGTCGGCCAACACCAACTTCATCATCCGCGGCTTTGGCAACGGTGCCAACAACGCCGGCATCGAACCGTCGGTCGGCGTGTTCATCGACGGCGTCTATCGCAGCCGTTCCGCCGCCCAGATCGGCGACCTGCCGAGCGTGGAGCGCATCGAAGTGCTGCGCGGCCCGCAGTCGACGCTGTTCGGCAAGAACGCGTCTGCCGGCATCATCTCGGTGGTCACCGCCGAACCCAAGTTCGAATATGGCGGCCAGGCCGAGCTGAGCTATGGCAACTACAACGCCGTGGTGGCCCGCGCCGAAATCACCGGCCCGATCACCGAAACCGTCGCCTTCAGCCTGGCAGGCAACTTCAACCGCCGCGATGGCTATGTGTTCAACCAGGCCCTGAACATCAACGAGAACGACCGCAACCGTGGCGGTGTTCGCGGCCAGCTGCTGTTCAAGCCGTCGGAAGACTTCAAGCTGCGCCTGATCGCCGATTACGACAAGATCGACGAAATCTGCTGCTCGGTGGTCAACATCGTCGACGGCCCGACCGGCAACGCCGTGCGCGCGCTGGGCGGCCGGGTCATTTCGAACCAGCCGCTGTCGCTGCAGTCGGCCACCAATTTCCCGTCGACCAACAAGATCGACAATTATGGCGTGTCGGCGCAGGCCGATTACAAGACCGAGCAGTTCGATCTGACCTTCATCGGCGCCTATCGCGGCGTGAAGCTCAGCACGAACGCCGACAGCGATTTCACCAGCGCCGATCTGATCGGTGAAAACAGTGCCCGCAACGCCATCGATACCTACACGGCGGAATTCCGCGTGGCGTCGAAGTTCGACGGGCCGATCAACTTCCTGGTTGGCGCCTTCTATTTCCACGAGAACATCGACGCGCAGGGCGCGCTGACCTTCGGTCGCGATTTCCGCAACTATGCCAGCCTGCTGTCGAACGGCGCCTACACCAACCTGGAACCGACGCTGCGCGCGCTGCTGCCGGGCACGCCTTCCGGCCAGTTCGGCGGGCGCGGTCAGGGTCGTTTCGAGGATTATGACTATCGCAACCGCGCCATTTCGGTGTTCGGCACTGTCGACTGGAACATCTTCGAAGATCTGACCCTGACGCTGGGTGGCAACTACACCCACGATCGCAAGACCGTGGCCACCAACGTGCGGAGCACCGACGTGTTCTCCGGCCTTGATCTCGTGCGCGCCGGCGTGAACGCCGGGGTGCCGGCGGTCGTGGCGGCCAACCCGCAGTTCAACCCGTTCCTGGGCCTGCAGGCGCTGCAGTTCCTGCCGCCGTTCCTGAACTTCCCCAACGCGGTGGAAGATGGCCGCACGTCGGACAGCGATTTTGCCTACACCGTGCGCCTGAACTGGAAGGCGAGCGACAACATGAGCCTGTATGCGACGCATGCGACCGGCTTCAAGGCAAGCTCGTTCAACCTGTCGTTCGATTCGCGTCCGTTCGCGTCGCAGTTCATCCCCGGTTCGCCGGCGCAGGTGCCGGCCCCGGCCGCCTCGCCGATCCGCACCGCGCTGGGCGCCAACCTGCCGGTGAACCTCACCACCGGTTCGCGCTTTGCCAACCCCGAATATGCCACTGTCTATGAAGTGGGCGTGAAGGGCCAGTGGGAAGGCTTTGGCGTCAATCTGGCGATGTTCCACCAGGTGCTGAACGGCTTCCAGAGCAACGTGTTCTCGGGCACCGGCTTCATCCTCGCCAATGCCGAACAGCAGTCGGTGAACGGGATCGAACTCGATACGACGATCTCGCCGGTGAAGGATCTCCGCTTCTTCGCCAACTACACCTATCTCGACATGAAGTATGACAGCTTTGTCGGTGGTGCGGCGTTGCAGGCTGGCAGCTTTGCCACCCTGCCGCAGGATCTGAGCGGCCTGCGTGTTGCCGGCGTGCCGCAGCATTCGCTGTCGGTGGGCGGCGATTTCACCGCGCACCTGTCGGAACGCGCCAAGCTGAACCTGCACGTCGACTTCCAGCACGAAAGCCCGACGCAGATCGCGCAGGGCACGGTCAACCTCCGCCGGACGGTGAACAACCTGAACGCCGCGGCGACCCTCGTGCTCAACAAGACGTTCGATCTCAGCGTCTGGGGCCGCAACCTCACCAACGAAGCATGGATCACCACCATCTTCCCGGGTGTGGTGCAGTCCGGCACGCTTTCGGGCTATCGCAACCAGCCGCGCACGTTCGGCGTGCTCGCGCGCTATCGTTTCTGATCAGCGCAAGACGGTTGCAATAACGAAGGGGCGCAGTCGCTGACTGCGCCCCTTTTTGCTGCGCCGCTTGCAAAAGCGGCGCGTGACGGGCTTAAGGCGGCCAGTGAATCCGTGGGAGCTTCTGGCGTCGGCGTTCGGGCTGGCCAACATCGTGCTGCTGGCGCGGCGATCGGTGTGGAATTTCCCGTGCGGGATGGCGATGGTGTCGATCCTGGCCGTGGTGTTCTGGAACAGTCGGCTCTATGCCGTGGCGGGATTGCAGGTCTTTTTCCTGGCAGCACAGGTGCACGGGTTGCGCGCGTGGCTGAAGGCGCCGGCCGATGACGGCCAGGTGCTGGTCCGGCGGCTGGCGCGCGGTCAATGGCCGATGGTGGCACTGGCCGGCGTGTTCGCCAGTGCGGCGCTGGCGGCGATGCTGATGCAGACAGATGCCGCTGCCCCGGTTGCCGATGGGGCGGTGGCGGGCTGGAGCCTGGCAGCACAATTGCTGACCAATCTTCGCATGCTGGAAAGCTGGCCGATCTGGGTGGCGATCAACATCGCCTCCATCGGGCTTTATGCCAGCCAGGCGCTGTGGATCACGGCGGGCCTGTATGTCGTGTTCCTGATCGGTGCGCTTTACAGCTGGCAACAGTGGCGGCGGGCATGACGACGGTGCACGTCTGTTTCACCGGCGTCGAATCGACCGGCAAGACACGGCTGGCGGAGCGGCTGGCCGGGCGGCTGGGCGCGGTGCTGATGCCGGAATATGGGCGCGAATATGCGGAAACCATCGGCACGGACTTCACGCCCGAAGCGCTGCGGGTGATTGCGCGCATCCATGCCGAGCGGCGCGAGCGGCTGCTGGCCTCCAACCCGCCACTGCTGATCGAGGATACCGACGTGGTGATGACGGCGGCGTGGTTCAGGATGCTGCACGGCCACCGCGATCCCGAACTGTCGGCGATGCCGGCTGCAGCAGAGCTGTATCTGCTGTTCGCGCCCGACACGCCTTGGGTGGCGGATGGCACGCGGCAGTTCGTCGGCCGCGATCGCCTGCTGTTCCAGGCCGCGATCGAGGACGAGATGGCGGCACGCGGCATTGAGCCGGTGCTGATCATGGGCACATGGCAGCAGCGCAGCGATCAAGTGGTGGCGGCCATCACCCGGCGACTGGACAGCCGGCCCCGTGCCGCGTCATAGGCGAGATCATGGCAAACATCCTTCTTACCGGCGCCTCGCGCGGGATTGGCGCTGCGGCGCGCACGCTTCTGGCCAAGGCTGGCCACACCGTGGTCGGGCAATCGACGGCCGGCGGCGACGGCCTGATCGCGGCCGATTTCGCGCAGCCGCGCGCTGCTGACGCGCTGTGGGCGCAGGCGCTGGAACAGGCCGGCGGCCGCATCGACGTGCTGGTGAACAATGCCGGCGTGTTCGAAGCGGCCGACATTGATGATGCCGACGCCTTTGCCGACACCTGGGCGCGCAGCATCGCCATCAACCTGCAGAGCGCGGCTGACCTGTCACGCCATGCCGTGCTGCATTTCCAGCAACATGGGGGTGGCCGCATCATCAACGTGGCGTCTCGCGCCGGCCATCGCGGCGATTCGCCAAAGCACTGGCATTACGCGGCAGCCAAGGGCGGCATGCTGGCGATGACCAAGACGATTGCCCGCGGTTATGCGGCGCAGAACATCCTCGCCTTTGCCATCACGCCGGGCTTCACCATGACCGGCATGGCCGAGGACTATCTGGCGAGCCGTGGCGGCGACAAGTTGCTGGCCGACATTCCGCTGGGCCGCGTGGCCGACGCCGAGGAAGTGGCCGAGGCGATCCGCTGGCTGGCGAGCGACGCGCCGGCCTCCCTGACCGGCGCCACCATCGATATCAACGGCGCCTCCTACGTGCGCTGACCCGGAAAGGTTTGACAATGCCGAACGTCACCGTGGTGGGCGCCCAGTGGGGCGATGAAGGCAAGGGCAAGATCGTCGACTGGCTGTCGGCGCGCGCCGATGTGGTGGTGCGTTTCCAGGGCGGCCACAATGCCGGCCACACGCTGGTGGTGGGCGAAAAGGTCTACAAGCTGTCGCTGCTGCCGTCGGGCATCGTGCGCGGCACGCTGTCGGTGATCGGCAATGGCGTGGTGTTCGATCCCTGGCATTTCCGCGACGAGGTCGCGCGCATTGCCGGCATGGGGGTTTCCATCACGCCCGACAACCTCGCCGTGTCGGAGACCTGCCCGCTCATCCTGCCGCTGCACCGCGATCTGGATGCGCTGCGCGAGGATGCGATGGGCGCCGGCAAGATCGGCACCACGCGGCGCGGCATTGGCCCGGCCTATGAGGACAAGGTTGGTCGCCGCGCGCTCAGGGTCATCGATCTGGCGCATCTGGATGCCATCGGGCCGCAGTTGGAGCGCCTGCTGGCCCACCACAACGCCCTGCGCGCCGGCTTTGGCGTGCCGGCAGTGGACGCCGCCGAGTTGAAGGCGCAACTGGCCGACGTGGCGAGCGCGGTGCTGCCCTATATCCAGCCCGTGTGGAAGCGCCTGAAGGATGCCCGTGCGAGGCGCGATCGCATCCTGTTCGAAGGCGCGCAGGGCGTGTTGCTCGATGTCGATCACGGCACCTGGCCGTTCGTCACATCGTCCAACGTCGTTGCCGGACAGGCTGCGGCGGGTTCGGGCATGGGCCCCGATGCCACGGGTTATGTGCTCGGCATCGTCAAGGCCTATACCACCCGCGTCGGTTCCGGCCCCTTCCCCACCGAGCAGGACAACGAGATCGGCAACCGGCTGGGCACGCGCGGCCACGAATTCGGCACGGTGACGGGCCGCAAGCGTCGCTGTGGCTGGTTCGATGCCGTGCTGGTGCGCCAGGCCATCGCCGTGGGGGGCATCACCGGCATGGCGCTCACCAAGCTCGACGTACTGGACGGGCTGGAAACCATCATGATCTGCACCGGCTATCGCCTTGATGGCCGCGTGGTCGATCACCTGCCGGCGCACCCGTCGGAACAGGCCCGCGCCGAGCCGATCTATGAAGCGTTCGAGGGCTGGAGCGAATCGACCGCCGGCGCCCGCAGCTGGGCCGAACTGCCGGCGCAGGCGATCAAGTACATCCGCCGCATCGAGGAATTGACCGAATGCCCGGTCGCGCTGGTCTCCACCTCGCCCGAACGTGACGATACCATCCTCGTAAAAGACCCGTTCCGGGACTGATTGCCGCCAATGCTGTCATAATACTTGCCAAGGCGTAAATTTCCGGCATTGTATGGTTAATTCCTGAAGCGGAGCGACAGCCGCTGCGGCTGCAAGCCGGTTCAGGAAAGCGATGCATGGTGCGTGTTGGGCAACAGTCACCCCGGGCGGGGCGGCGTGACCGGCACACACACTGCCCGTCGCGATCACGAGCGTGCCGCAAGCCAACGGGTCGGGCCGGTTCGCGTGATCGCGACCACGGGCAGGCAGCATCGCCATCGCTTGGGGGTGTTGGCGTAAAACATGTTTGCGGGGGCAATCATTGCGGGGGCGATGCTGGGCAGTTTCACCTGCCTGGCCCCTGCCCACGACACGGCAACCACGGTTCGTTGTGCCAATCCTGTCGCATCATATGCGGCTGAAACCCGCAGCGCCGATCCTGTCGCCGACAATGCGGATGAAACGACGGGCGAAGCGTTGATGCCCGCCCCTCCACCGCCCCCGATCATCCGCCTCTTCGGCATTGACGCCCCGGCCATGCCGGCCACGTGTCAGCCCGGTGACGCCTGCCCGCCAGGTGATCCCTTTGCTGCGCGCGACACGCTGCGAAGCCTGACCCTTGGGCGCACATTGTCCTGCGAAGCCGCCGGCACGGATCCGCGTGGGCGCATCCTGGCCCGCTGCAAGGTCGGCGATGTCGATCTGTCGTGCGCGATGCTGGCTTCGGGCCATGCCGTGCCGAGCAAGACCGCCGGAGACTGCAACTGCGCCACGCCGCGCGGCCGGCCCGCCCTGCTGCGCACCGCCAGTTACAACCAGGGGCTGCTGCCTGGGCTGGCCGGCGATGACACCGATCATCCACCGATGGCCGTCGCGGGCGTGTCGCTGCCCGAAACACCGTGGACCCTGCCGGTGGCGGGCACGATGGTGATGCTCAGCCTGTGGATGGCAATGGCCAATCTGGCCCTGCTGCAACTGGCCCGTGAACGCTGGCCGTCGCGTCAGCGCTGGGGCGCCCCCATGGACCAGATCGATCCGTTGCTGTTTCTTGGCCTCGCCGCAGCCGGTGCCACGCCCGCAGCCTGGACCGCGCTGCACACCCGCCATGCTGGCCGCCAGCAAGGCCAGTTGCTGCCGCGCCTGCTCAACATCACCGGCGTCCAGATCGGCCTGTTGATCGGCATCTCGTGGTGGTGGATGTTCGGCTGAACCAGCTTGCGCCCCGGCTTGCCCCTTCTATGAAAAGGGCATGCCCCTGCCCCTGATCGCGATTGCCGCCGCTGCCAGCTTTGCCTGCGTTGATCCCACCCACCATGATGGCGACAACCTGCGCTGTGCCAATGTGCCCGGATCAATGCGCCTGCAGGGTATCGACGCGCCCGAGATGCCCGGCGCGTGCCGGCCGGGGCGCCAGTGTGTGGACGGCGATCCCTATGCCGCACGCGATGCGCTGCGCGCGCTGACATCCGGCAAGACGCTGCAATGCGAGGTCGAAGATCGCGACAGCTATGGCCGCGATATCGTCAACTGCAACGCCGATGGCATCAATATCAGCTGCGCGATGATCGCCAGTGGCCATGCCGTGCCACGCTACGCCCCGCTCGATTGCAGCGGCAGCGAAAACCCGGTGGTGGCCGACGTGGCGGCCGAAACGCCCCCTGCACCTGCCCGCGATACGCCGGCAGTGATCGCGCCAGCCGAAACACCGGTGATCGCGGTGCCACCACAGCCCAGCGTGGCCCGGGCGGACAGCATGGGGCCCGGATGGCTGCTGGCGGCGGCGTTGCTGATCATCAACGCCATCACCTGGGCACTGTTCGCCATCGACAAGCGCCGCGCGCTGGCCGGCCGTTTTCGCAACCGTATCGCCGAACGCACCTTGCTTGGCCTCGCCGCGCTGGGTGGCAGCCCGGCCGCATGGCATGCCATCAGCCGCCTGCGCCACAAATCATCCAAGGACAGTTTCAAGCTGCGTCTGTTGTTGATCAGCGGTGTGCAGGCCGGCGTGATCGCGGGTGGCCTCTATTGGTGGGCCACGGCCTGATCGCCCGCACCGTTCAGCCTGAACGGCCAAATTGATTGGCAGCCGCGCGCCGCGTCGCCTATTGGATCGGCATGAGCAGCCATGATTTCGACCTGTTGGTGATCGGTGCCGGTTCCGGCGGGGTGCGTGCCAGTCGCATCGCGGCGGGACATGGCGCGCGCGTAGCGGTGGCCGAGGAATATCGCGTTGGCGGCACCTGCGTGATCCGCGGCTGCGTGCCCAAGAAACTGCTGGTTTACGGCGCCCATTTCGCCGAGGATCTGGACGACGCCCGCCAATATGGCTGGCAGATCGATGGCAAGGCGTTCAACTGGGCGACGCTGCGCGACAATGTGGCGGCCGAGGTCGATCGGCTGAACGGCCTTTATCAGAACACGCTCGACAACAACAAGGTGACGACGCTGCTGGGCCACGCGACGATCACCGGGCCAAACAGCGTTGATATCGGCGGCACCACCCACACGGCCGGCACCATCCTGATCGCCAGCGGCGCGCGGCCGTTCATCCCGGACGTGCCCGGTGCCGAACATGGCATCACGTCGAACGAGGTGTTCCATCTGCCGGAACTGCCGAAGCGACTGGTGATTGCCGGCGCCGGCTATATCGGCACCGAATTCGCCGGCGTGTTCCACGCGCTGGGCAGCGATGTGACGATCATCAACCGCAGCGAGACCATCCTGCGTGGCTGGGAACCAGCGCTGGCCGATCGCCTGCTGCAGATCAGCATGGCCAAGGGGATCAATTTCAAGCTGAACTGCCGCCTGGAACGTGTTGAAAAGACGGACGCCGGCCTGACGCTGCACTTCAGCGACGGCAAGAGCATCGAAACCGACGTGCTCGTGTGGGCGCTGGGCCGGGTGCCCAATACCGAAGGTCTGGGGCTGGAAAGCGCTGGCGTGGCGCTCACCGCCGGCGGCGCCATTGCGGTCGATGCCCGCAATGCCACCAATGTGCCCGGCATCTTTGCCGTGGGCGATGTCACAGATCGTGTGCAGCTGACGCCGGTCGCCATCCGCGAAGGCCATGCCTTTGCCGACACGCAGTTCGGCAACAAGCCGTGGACGGTCGATTATGATGCGATTCCGTCGGCCGTGTTCTCCAACCCGCCGCTGGGCAGCGTCGGCCTGACAGAAGCGCAGGCCCGCAACGCCTATGGCGACGTGAAGATCTACACATCCGATTTCCGGCCGATGAAGAACGTGCTGGCCGGCCGCAACGAGCGCGCCCTCTACAAGCTGATCGTCGACACCGCGAGCGACCGGGTGGTGGGCGCACACATGATCGGGCCGGATGCGCCGGAAATCCTGCAGGCCGTCGCCATCGCGGTGAAGGCGGGCCTGACCAAGGCGCAATTCGATGCGACCATGGCGCTGCATCCGACGATGAGCGAGGAGCTTGTGCTGATGCGGTGACACCGCCTCCCCCCGGGCGGGCGGGGCGGGATGCTTGCGGCCCTCGGCGATTTGCCGCAAAGCACGGTCGCTATGACCACGACCTGGACCCCCGACAGCTGGCGCACCCATGAAGCCCGCCAGCTTCCTGCCTACCCTGATGCCGAGGCGCTGCGCGCTGCGGAAACGGAGCTGCGCTCCTATCCGCCGCTGGTGTTTGCCGGCGAGGCCCGCGATCTGACCGATCGACTTGCGGAGGTGGCAGCAGGCAACGGCTTCCTGCTGCAGGGCGGTGACTGCGCCGAAAGCTTTGCCGAATTCCATCCCAACACCATCCGCGACACGTTCCGCGTGCTGCTGCAGATGGCAGTGGTGATGACCTTTGCCAGCAAGATGCCGGTGGTGAAGGTCGGCCGCATGGCCGGCCAGTTCGCCAAGCCGCGTTCCGGCGATTTCGAGGAACAGGATGGCGTGTCGCTGCCCAGCTATCGCGGCGACAATGTCAACGATATCGCCTTCACCGCCGCGGCGCGCACACCCGATCCGCAGCGCATGATCCGGGGCTATCTGCAATCGGCGGCCACGCTCAACCTGCTGCGCGCCTTCGCATCGGGCGGCTATGCCAATCTGCACCAGGTGCACAAGTGGAACCTGGATTTTGCCGCGCGCAGCCCGTGGGCAGACCAATATGCCCAGCTGGCCGATCGCATCGGCGAGGCCCTGGACTTCATGGCCGCCATCGGACTGTCGCCGGACACCGTGCCCCAACTGAAGGGCACCAGCTTCTTCACCAGCCACGAGGCGCTGCTGCTCGGCTATGAAGAGGCGATGACCCGGCAGGACAGCCTGACGGGCGATTGGTACGACACCTCGGCCCACATGCTGTGGATCGGCGACCGTACCCGCTTCCCCGGTTCGGCCCACGTGGAGTTCCTGCGGGGGGTGGGAAATCCCCTGGGGCTGAAGTGCGGGCCGTCGCTGGAACCGGATGATCTGATTCGCCTGCTCGATGTCCTCAACCCGGGGAATTTACCCGGACGCATCACTTTGATCACCCGATTCGGCCACGACAAGGTGGAACAACACCTGCCACGGCTGATTCGCGCGGTGATTCGCGAGGGCCGGAATGTACTCTGGAGCTGCGATCCGATGCACGGAAACACCATAAAAGCGGCTGGCGGGCTCAAAACGCGGCCGTTCGAACGGATTCTTGCGGAGGTGAAGAGCTTTTTTGCGGTGAACCGTGCGGAAGGTACTCATGCCGGCGGAATCCACCTCGAAATGACCGGCCAGGATGTCACGGAATGTACGGGTGGCGCGGTGGCAATTTCCGACGAAAGCCTTGCTTCGCGTTATCAGACGCAATGCGATCCGCGATTGAATGCCAGCCAAAGCCTTGAAATGGCGTTCCTAATTGCCGAGGCCCTGAAAGACGAGCGCGAAGCGTTAACGAGCAGCGCCGCCGCCTGACCCCATTTCCCAGCACCCGTTTCCCGCGCCCCGCCTGCCCTCCCGGCCGGCGGGGCGCGGTGCGTTTGGGCCTGTAAAAAATCGTCGATTTCGTAACCCTCTGGAAGGGATTGATACCAAAGCCGTAAAATTCGATTGGTAGTTAATAGATTTTTACGACAGCGGCCAAGAGGCGTTTACAGATTCCACACCAATTCGGGATTACCAGCAGCGAAATCGGATGCACCAGCGTTTCGGGAAGTCCGGTTAACGAGTCGTTATTCTTGACGTTTATTCGTTCAGGTAAAGACTCTGTTACCAGTTGCGTTGCGTAATCACCGTTCGTTGTTCTGTAATGTGCGTAGTACGCTGTAACTATTGCGTTGCGCATGTGGTATGAGAGGTCGACCACAATGTCCCGGGTTCGTTATCAGACGGTGTCAGAAACCGACGCCGACATGGGCCAGCTTGCTATCGCCCCCGCCGATGTGTTCGCTGTCTCCGCGCTGGGTCGCCCGGATGGCAGCCTCGCCGCAGATGCCGCTTCGGCCACCGCCCCCGCGGTCGAGCTGCTCGTGCAATTCCGCGCCGGCACCAGTTCGGCTGCGCAGGCCATGGCGATCAGCAATGCTGGCGGCGCCAATGCCAGCGTTGTCCGCAGCGCCGCCGATGGCGACCTGCTGGCGATCACCATCGCGCCCGGCCAGTCGGCAGATGCCGTGATCTCGGCGCTGTCGCGCAGCCCCCACGTCGCGTTTGCCGAAGCCTCGGCTCCGATCGCCGTCCAGTTCGCCAACGATCCGCGCTACACGGGCGGCGGCCTGTGGGGCATGTATGGTGACACCACCTCTCCCGCCAACGCCTTTGGCAGCCAGGCTGGTGAAGCCTGGACCCGCGGCTTCACCGGCTCGACGAAGACGGTGATCGGCGTGATCGATACCGGCATCGATTACACTCACCCGGATCTGTATCTGAACATCTGGATCAACCCCGGCGAGGTGCCGACCAACCTTGGGCTGGTCGATACCGACAGCGATGGTCTGATCACCTTCCGCGATCTCAACAACAGCCAGAACGCGGGCAAGGTCAACGATTTCAACGCCAACGGCCGCATCGATGGCGGCGATCTGCTGAATGATGCGCGCTGGGAAAACGGCGTCGACAACGATGGCAACGGCCGCGTCGATGATCTCGTCGGCTGGAACTTCGTCAACAACACCAACGATCCCATGGATGGCAACGGCCACGGCACCCATGTCGCCGGCACCATCGGCGGCATCGGCAACAACGGACTGGGCGTGGCCGGCGTCAACTGGGCCGTGCAAATGGTTGCGCTGAAGTTCCTGCCCGACGCCGGATCGGGCACCAGCTCGGCCGCGATCAGCGCCATCGATTATTATACCAACGCGGCGCGCGCCCATGATGCCGGTCCCGGCAACTATGTCGGCACCAACAACAGCTGGGGCGGCGGCGGTTATTCGACCGCGATGCTCGATGCCATCGTGCGCGCTGCCCGCCAGGATCTGCTGTTCGTGGCAGCGGCCGGCAACGGCGGCACCGACGGCGTTGGCGACAACAACGACGTCACCGCCTATTTCCCGACCAATTATTCGACCCTGTCGGCAGCGGGCTGGGAAGCCGTCGTTTCGGTGGCCAGCATCGCCTCCACCGGTGCGCGTTCGGGCTTCTCCAACTTTGGCCTGACCACGGTTGACATCGGTGCGCCGGGTTCGTCCATCGTCTCGACGACGCCTGGCGGCAATTATGCCGCCTATTCCGGCACGTCCATGGCCACACCGCATGTCGCGGGCGCGCTGGGCCTGCTCAGCGCGGCGGCCGAAGGCCTGACCGGCGCCCAGCTGCGGGCCGCGCTGATGCAATCGGCGGAAGCCACCACCTCGATGTCGGGGATCACCGTCACCGGCGGTCGCCTCGACGTCAACGACATGATGAGCCTGGGTCTGGGCATGACCCCGCCGCCCACCACCACCACGCCGCCGCCGCCGCCGCCCACGCCGACGCCGACCGGGACCACTGTCGTTGGCACGGCGGGTTCGGAAACGCTGGGGGGCACTGCCGGCAACGACATCATTTCGGGTGTGCCCGCCAGCAGCAGCACGCTTGGCCGTGGCACCGTCGACGTGCTCACCGGCAATGGCGGCAACGACCTGTTTGTCCTGGGCGATGGCCGTGGTCGCTTCTATGACGATGGCCGCGCCACCAATGCCGGCAACGGCGATTATGCCCGCATCACCGACTTTTCCGAAGGTGACCGCATCCAGCTGGCAGCCGGACGCTATTTCCTCAGCGCCGGCAGCGTCGGTGGCCATGCCGGTATGCGGATCTTCGCCGACAACAATGGCAGCGGTCGGCTCGACAGCGGCGACGAACTGGTTGGCCTGGTGCAGGGCAGCAAGACGGTCACGCTTGCCGATCTGGTCTATGCCGCTCCGGGCACGGCCGGCTTTGCCGAGGAAAGCGCCGATGTCAGCATCGACATCGCCGGCGTATTCACCGCAGATTCGATGCCGATGGCGGAGATGCCGCGCGAATTCGGCCACCTGAACGTCACGGCCGACATTCAGCAGACCAACATCATGATTGCCTGATCTCCATCAGATCACGGCGCACGCGCCGTGCGGGGCTGGGCCGACCGGGGCAACCTGGTCGGCCTTTGCCGTTTGCGGCCCTCTCCCTTGTGGCAATGGCGGCACAGAGGGTCGGTGGCGATGATCCCGCGTCTCCTCCGTCACAAGGGTTCGCCATGTCCTATCCCCTGCCCCACGCCGGCCACGATCTTTCCGGCCACATCGCCATCGTCACCGGGGCGTCATCCGGGTTGGGAGCGCGCTTTGCCCGCGTGCTGGCGGCCTGCGGCGCGCAGGTTGCGCTGTGCGCCCGCCGCACCGACAAGCTGGATGCACTGGTGGCCGAGATCCGGGCGGCTGGTGGCACGGCGCAGGCGTTCCAGATCGATGTCGCTGACCAGTCGCAATGCCTGGCGCTGGCCGAACAGGTGGAGGCCGCAATGGGCCCGGTTTCCATCCTGATCAACAACGCCGGCATCCCGGATGCGGCGCGCGCCCACAAGGTCAGCCCCGAACTCTACAACCAGGTGATGGCGGTGAACGTCAATGCGCCGTGGCTGCTGTCCACCAGCCTTGCCGCCCGCCGCATCGCCGATGGCAGGCCGCTTCGCATCGTCAACATCGCTTCGATGGCGGCGTTCGAATACAACGGCCACGGTGCCGCGCTCTACAGCATGACCAAGGCCGCGGTGGTGCGGATGACCGAAGTGCTGGGCGTCGAATGGGCGCGCTTCCCGATCAACGTCAACGCCATCGCGCCCGGCGCCTTTGCCAGCGAGATGATGGACGGGATGCTCAGCCGCATGGGCGACATCACCCAGCATTTCCGGCGAAAACGCCTCGGCGATCCGGCGATGATGGATTCGACCCTCCTCTACCTCGTCAGCCCGGCCAGCGAGGCGGTGACAGGGACGATCATCAAGATCGATGACGGCCAGTCGAACCGGTGAGCGCCATGACCTACGAGACGATCAGCATTGAACAGCGCGGCCCTGTCGACTGGGTGACGTTCAACCGGCCTGACGCGCTGAACAGCATCAACAACCAGATGGTCGCCGACCTGTCGGACTATTTCGGCCGGCTGTTCCACGCCCGGTCGACCCGCATCGTCGTTCTGCGCGGGGCCGGCCGCGCCTATTGCGCCGGGCTCGACATCAAGGCGCAGGGCACACAGGAAGCGCCGTTCGGTGCCGGCTTCGGCTTTCAGGGCTGGCTGGCCGATGTCTATGTGAAGATGCGCCGTTGCCCGCAGCCGATCATCAGCCTGATCCACGGCCCGGCCTGCGGGGGCGGCTTTGCCTTTGCGTTGGCCAGCGACATCCGCATCGCCGGGCAATCGGCCCGCATGAACGCCGCCTTCATCAAGCTTGGCCTGTCGAGCTGCGACATGGGCGTGTCCTATTTCCTGCCGCGCCTTGTCGGCGCCAGCCTCGCCGCAGAGTTGATGATGACAGGCCGATTCATCCATGCCGACCGGGCGCTGGCAACAGGGCTGGTCAGCCAAGTGGTGCCGGATGATCAGCTGGAGGCGGCCGGCGAGGCGCTGGTGGCCGAAATGCTCGCCACCTCGCCGATTGGCCTCAGGATGACCAAGGAGGGTCTGGGCTTTGCCATCGACGCCCCCAGTCTGGAAGCCGCCATCGCCATGGAGAACCGCAACCAGCTGATGTGCGCCGCCAGTGACGATTTCAAGGAAGGCCTGGCCGCGTTTCTGGAGAAACGGGCGCCGAACTATTCAATGCGTTGACGCACTTTTTCTCCGCGATAGAAGTTTGGCCATGGGAATTGTCTACGTTATCACTAATCAAGCAATGCCGGGGCTCGTCAAAATTGGGCGAACTGACGGAGATGTCGCGGAAACTCGCTTGTCGCAACTTTACACCTCCGGTGTGCCGTTTCCGTTCAAGGTGGAGTTTGCGGCACGTGTGCCCAACCCGCTTGAAGTGGAACAGGCATTGCATAGAGCTTTCGCCCCTCATCGCGTTAACCCCAAGCGCGAGTTCTTTGCGCTCGCGCCAGAGCAACCGATCGCGATCCTTAACCTTCTGCACGTTGAGGATGTGACGGTATCCGTGGCAGCATCTGACGGTGATGTGTCAGCGGCTGAACATGCTGCCGGCGAAGCCTTTGCGAGCCGTCGGCCCAACTTCGATTTCAACGAAATGGGCATCCCAGCTCAATCGATGCTGACTTTTGTGGCTGATGACAACGTCAAATGCTATGTTATCAGCAACCGCAAGGTGCAATATGCGGATCAGGAGTGGACGCTAACCTCTCTAACTAAGATCTTGCTGGAACGGCCATACGCTGTCGCACCGCTCCCGTACTGGAAGTTTGACGGCAAGTTGCTGAGCCAGATTTACGAACAAACTTACCCGGTCAGTGACTCCTGATCGCCTTCCACCCGCGCCGTCAGGCCGACAGGATCAATCCGCTTGAGCTGGTCCCAGCGCTTGCGGGCGTCCTCGCTGCAGTAACGGCTCTCGCCAAGGTCGAGGCGGTGACCGCCCTGCGTGGCCGGGACACCGGTGCGGACCTCGCCGCTGGCCAGCGCCGCAACGACGCGCACCGGGCCGGCGCGGGTTTCGATCAAACCGCAGACGCCCGGCCTTCCCTCGCCATCCAGACCGGCCAGCGGTGCCAGCAGCGTTGCATCGGGGCGCGTCCTGCGGACAAGCGCCTCGGCGCGGGCCGCCGCTATCTGTTCGGGCGGCAGGTCGGGCGCGCAGGCAGTGAGCGGCAGCAGGAGCAGGACGAGGCGACGCATGCGCGGCACTTAGCAGACGACGCGGCTGCCCGCCCCGCCGGCACGTCGTCGCGGGTCAGGCCGGCTGGCTTGCCGTCGTCTGCAGCATTTCGCCCATCATCCGGTGCACAAGGTTGATGGCCTTCAACGGCCGCACCATCACCTTGAAATGCACGATCTGGCCGGCATCGTTCCAGCGGATCATGTCGACGCCGTTGATCTTGATGCCGTTGATCACCGTTTCAAATTCGATCACCGCGCCATCGCCCGACTGCCATTCGCCGGCATAGCGGAAATCCGGGCCGCCCAGCACCTTGTCGGCACTGGCGAGATACTTGAACACGATTTCCCGTCCCACCTGGGGCGTGTGCACCACCGGGCTTTCAAACACGGCATCGGGGTGCAGCATATCCCACAGCGCCTGGTGATCGGGATTGGCGATATAATGGTGCCAGCGGGCAAGATTGTCGGCGGTGGTCGGCATGAGGATGGCTCCTTCCAACCTCAAGCCTAACCCGTGTTCTGCCTCCCCGCGCCTGTCAGCAGCGGGAGGGCGCGATCATTCCGCTGCCTCTGGCCGGAAGGCCGCACTGCCGGGCAGTTCGGCCACTGCGCCGGCGCCCGACCGGGTGCGATAACGCGCCATCAGGCTTTCGATGCCGAGATAGACGACCGGCGTGATGAACAAGGTGAGGACCTGGCTGACCACGAGGCCGCCGAGAACGGCGATGCCCAGCGGCTGGCGCAGTTCGGCACCGGCCCCAAGGCCCAGCGCCAGCGGTGCGGCGCCGGCCATGGCGGCAAAGGTGGTCATCATGATCGGGCGGAAGCGCTTGGCGGCGGCTTCGCGGATGGCAAATGCCGGCGTCCAGCCATGTTCGCGCTGGCCGGCAATGGCAAAGTCGATCAGCATGATGGCATTCTTCTTGACGATGCCGATCAGCAACACGACGCCAATGATGCCGATCACGTCCAGTGGCATGTTGAACAGCCACAGGAACATCACGGCGCCGATGCCAGCTGCCGGCAGGCCCGACAGGATGGTGATCGGGTGGACGAAGCTTTCATACAGCACGCCCAGCACGATGTAGATGACGATGATCGCCGCGAGGAACAGGATCGGCATCGACTTGGTGGAGGCTTCGAATTGCTGGGCGTTGCCGCCCAATGCGCCCGACACGCCGGCGGGCTGCCCGACATCGGCCGAGGCCTGTTCGATCAGCGGCTTCACCTGCGACAGCGCCACGCCCTTGGCGAGGTTGAACGAAAGCGTGACGGCGGGCAGCTGGCTCTGGTGCGAGATCGACAGCGGCGCACCTTCGACGCGGATCCGCGTCATCGATGACAGCGGGATCAGCGTGCCGTTGCCGCCCCTCACCGTCAGCCGGCCAATGGCGTCCGGGTTCATCTGGTCGCGCGGGTCGATCTCCATGATGACCTGGTAGTCATCGGCATCGGTGAAGATGCGGCTGATCTGCTGGTTGCCATAGGCGGCCAGCAGCACGCGGCGGACAGCATCGACGGGCACGCCCAGACGCGCGGCGGCATCGCGATCGACCTCGACATAGGCCTGGCGCGCGCCACGCTGATAATCGCTGTTCACGTCGACCATGCCGGGGATGCCGCGCATGGCCTGCTCAAGCTTTGGCGCAAACGCATAGAGCGCGTCCTTGTCCACCGCCGAGATGGTGTATTGATAATTGGTCGGGCTGGGGCGGCCACCAAGGTTCAGGTTCTGCGGCACGTTCGGGAAGGCCGAAAAACCCGGGATGCCGGCCGTTGCCTTGCGGAGACGGGCCTGCACCACCTCGATATCGTCCCGCTCGCCCTGCGGTTTCAGCGGCGCAAACATCCGGCCACGATTGCCTTCGCCGCCGCCCAGGATCGAATTGACCCGCGCCACCGCCGGATCGGCAAGGACAATCTTCGCCGCCTGGTCCTGCTTGGCCTGCATGGCTTCATAGCCGGAATCAGGCGGGCCTTCCGTGCCAAAGAAGATGGTGCCGGTGTCCTCGGTGGGGAAAAAGCCCTTGGGAACGACGGTAAAGCCCCAGACGGCGACCACGACAGAGGCCGCGGTAAGGCCGCCGACGACCTTGCGATGCTGCAGCGTCCAGTCGAACGCCTTCAGATAGCGGTCGGTCAGCCGGCCAAAGGCGGCGGTGGTGATGCGCGCCACGCGGCCCGGCTCCTGATGGCCGGATTTCAGCAATCGGGCTGCGATCATCGGGATAAGCGTCAGCGAAAGCACCGCTGACACCCCGATGGCGATCGTCATGGTGACGGCGAATTCAAAGAACAGCCGGCCAATGATCCCGCCCATGAACAGCAGCGGGATGAACACGGCGACAAGGCTGACCGAGATCGACAGCACGGTGAAAGCGATCTCGTTGGCACCGGTGACGGCGGCCGCGCGCGGCTCCTCGCCATCCTCCGTGTGGCGGACGATGTTTTCCAGAACCACGATCGCGTCGTCGACAACGAAGCCGGTGGCCAGAGTCAGGGCGAGCAGCGAAAGGTTGTCGAGATTGAAGCCGAAGAAATACATGCCGGCAAACGTGCCGATGGCGGCGACCGGCAGCACGACGGCCGGGATGAAGGTGGCGCGCGCATCCCCCAGCACGAGATAGATGACGAGGATGACGAGAAAGGCGGTGCCCACCAGGGTCACCTGGGCATCGAACACGCTTTCGCGAACCGATTCAGAGCGGTCGACGATCTCGCTGATCTCCACCGACGGCGGCATCGCGTCGCGCACGGATGGCAACACGGCGCGGACATTGTCGACCAGCTTGACGACATTGGCACCGGGCTGGCGGGTGATGGCGATGGTGAGCGATGGCTCGCCATTGTACTTGGCGCCGCCGCGCAGCCGTTCATAACTGCTGATCACCTTGGCCACATCGCCCACCCGCACCGGCAGGCCATTGCGATTGGCAACGATGATGTTGGCAAACTCGGTCGGCTTTTCCAGGTTGCCGGACGCGTCGAGGACAAAGTTGCGCGGGCCGCCCGTGATACTGCCGACTGCGATGTTGCTGTTGGCGGCCGATACCGCCTGTCGCAGGTCATCGACGGTGAGGTTGCGCGCGGCCAGCGCTGCGGGATCGAACTGGATGCGAACTGCAAAACGGCGATCCCCGAAGGTCTGCACCTGCCCGGCGCCCGGCAGCGTCGAAAGGCGCGGGATCATCAGCGTGTCGATCAATGTCTGCAGATCGTTCATCGCCCGCGTCTTGTCGCGCACCGACAGGATGAGGACCGGCTGATCGGCCGGGTTGATCTTGCGGAAACTGGGCGGGCTCGGCATTTCCGGCGGCAGCCGGCGCGTGACTGCCGACAGCACCGACTGCACGTCGAGCGCGGCACTGTCGATATCGCGGTCAAGCGCGAACTGGACGGTGATCTGGGTGTTGCCGGTGCCGCTGTTCGAGATCACCTGCTCGATGCCGGCAATGGTCGAAAGCTGGCGTTCGATCGGCGTCGCCACCGAAGCCGCCATGGTGCCGGGGTTGGCACCGGGCAGGCTGGCATCGATCTGGATGGTCGGCAGATCAACTTCGGGAAGGGCCGATACCGCCAGCTGGCGATAACCGAACAGGCCGCCGAAGACCACCGCCAGCGTGAGCAGGATGGTCGCCACCGGCCGCTCGACGCACAGGCGGACAAAGCCCATCAGCCGGCGCTCCGGCCGCCGGCAGACGATGCCACCCGGGGCTTGCCCGGGCCCTTCAGGCGCACGGCGTCACCATCGCGCAGGCGCGCCAGCGCATCGACGACGACCTGCTCACCCGGCTTCAGGCCGCTGGCAAGATAGACCTTGCCGCCAAGACGCCCGGCGATCTCGACGTTTCGCATCTGCACCTTGCCGCCCGGGCCCTTGCCACTGGCCACCGCCCAGACGAACGGCGCATCACGCCCGGTCTGCACCGCACCTTCGGGCAGCGCGATATGCGGGCTGGCCGCACCGAGCGGGAATTCCACATCGACGATCCCGCCGGGCCACAGCACATCGCCGTCATTGCGGAACTCGGCGCGGGCAGCGATGCCGCCGTTGCCAGGATCGATATTGTTGTCGAGGAAAACGAGCCGCCCGGTGGCAAGCACCTTGCCGCTCTGACGATCCTTGGCAAGCACGGTGCCGCCACCGCTGCCCAGAACGGCGCGAGCCTGCTGCACATTGTCGGCCGGCACCAGGAAACGCACATGAATGGGTGAGAGCTGGTTGATCGTCACCAGCGGCGCCGTATCACCCTGCCGCACATTGGCACCGCGCCGGAAGCCCAGTTCCCCGGTGCGCCCCGAAATCGGCGCCGTGACAGTCAGGAACGACAATTGCACCCTGGCGGCATCAAGCTGCGCGCGCACCGTATCGATGTTGCTGCGGGCCGACCAGGCGTTGGCGCGAGCAAGATCGCGCGCGGCAGCCGACACGAAGCCCTTGGTCACCAGCGTTTCCGCGCGGTTGTAATCCAGCGTGGCGCGGCGCTCGGCGGCGATCGCACCCTTCAGTTCACCCTCCGCCTGCGCCACCGCGGCGCGAGCCTGCCGGGAATCAAGCCGGAACAGCACCTGCCCGGCGCGGACATTGGCGCCTTCGGTAAAGGCGACGCTGACAATCTCGCCATCGGCGCGCGGCCGCACCGCAACGCTTTGCGACGGGGTCACCGTGCCAAGCGCCTGCAGGGTCGGCGCGAAATCTTCCATGCCGACGGCCTGCGCGGCCACCAGCTGCGGCGGGCGCTTGCGGGCACCGGGGCCGCCAGTGTCCTCGCCATCGCCGCTTGAGCACGCGACCAGGGACACGGCCACAAGGGCCGAAATCGCCACGGCTCCGCCACGGCGCGAAAGGGTCATGTTCATGATCATCGTCTTGCAGTCCAAACCCTTACGCGCTGCCCTGGGATTTCCCCCGCGCGAATTTGCCGTGCCATCAAAGCGCGCCAGTCGTTATGCCGATCCGGCCCCGCCTGCAATTACGTCGTTGACGCACGGGGGCCGATCAGGCCCGCAGTTTCCACCCGGAACGGACAACACGGTAGCACAGATACCACAGACCGGCATTCACAGCCGCCAGCACCAGTGCCGACGTGCCGAGCCCGCCATCGGCAACGCCAAGAAAGCCGGCCCGGAACCCGTCAATCACGTGGAAGAACGGGTTGAGATGGGCAATGCCAGCGACAGTCGGCCCCAGGCGCTCGACCACGTAAAATGTGCCCGACAGCAGCGTGAGCGGCTGGATCACAAAGTTGGTGACTGCCGCGGCATGATCGAACTTGTCGGACCAGATGCCGGTGAGGATGCCCAGCAACGCCAGCAGCACCGATCCCATCGTCCCGAAATAGAGGATCAGCAGCGGATTTCGCACCGGCACGTCAACACCAGGTGCCAGCGCCATCACCACCCAGATCGCAAAGCCGACCAGCCAGGCCCGGGTCAACGCACCGCCCACCCACGCCAGCATCAACTCACCCGCCGACAAGGGTGGCATCAGCACATCGATGATCGAACCCTGCACCTTTGCCACCAGGATCGACGACGACGTGTTGGCAAAACTGTTCTGGATCATGCCCATCACGATCAGGCCGGGGCCAAGGAAATCGGCATAGGGCACGCCCAGCACCCGCACATCACCACGGCCCAGAGCCACGGCAAAGATCACCAGGAACATCAGCGTGGTGATCGCCGGCGCCCAGATCGTCTGCAGCTGCACCTTGAAAAAACGCCGCACCTCTTTCAGATAAAGGGTCTTCAGCCCTTCGGTATTGATCCGTGCGATCACCGCCACACCCGGTTCAGGGTGGCCACAGGCTTTGGTCTCAAGCTTGTTATCGGCGCGCATCATGGCTAGGGGCTTACGGGTGAACGTGCCGCCTGCCAAGAGGGGCGGCAGCCAATGTGAAGGCATGACCAAGATGGCCTGGACCGAAGAACGCATCGCCAAGCTGAAGCAGGGCTGGGAAGGCGGCATGACCGCAACCCAGATCGCCGAAATGCTGGGCGAAGGTGTGACCCGCAATGCCGTGATCGGCAAGGCGCATCGGCTGGGCCTGGAAAGCCGCCCTTCGCCGGTGAAGGCGACCGATACGCCGCCGCCGCCGGCCCGCGCTGCCGCCGCTCCGCCGCCCCCGCAGGCAGCCCCAGCCCCGCCGCCGCCTGCCCCGGTGGCAGCAGCCCCCGCCCCGGCCCCGGCACCCATCGCCGCGTCGGAACCCAAGGTGCAGGCCAAGCCCGTCAAGGCCAGCGGCAAGCAGGCCCGCACCACCCTCCTCGATCTCAGTGACAAGGTCTGCAAATGGCCGATCGGGCATCCGGGAGAGGCTGATTTCCACTTCTGCGGCAAGAATGCCCAGGCCGGCTTCCCCTATTGCACCGATCATTGCCTGGTCGCCTACCAGGCCCAGATGCCGCGCAAGGATCGCCCGCGCCAGCTGCCGCCGCTGCCGGGTGCGCCCCGCCGCTGACCTTGGTGAACAGCATCGCCGGCAAGGCTGACGCTTTTGCCCCATTGCCGCTGACCCTCACCCCCTTTACGTTCGCGTAAAGGGAGAGGGTCACCATGTCTGCAATGGATCTTGATGTCATCATCGTGGGCGCCGGCCTGTCCGGCATCGGCGCCGCCGTCCACCTGCAGCAGAATTGCCCCAACGAAACCTATGCCATCCTGGAAGGCCGCGATGCCATCGGCGGCACCTGGGATCTGTTCCGCTACCCCGGCATCCGGTCCGACAGCGACATGTACACGCTCGGCTATCGCTTCAAGCCGTGGAAGGCGGCCAAGGCGATTGCCGACGGTCCCTCCATCCGCGCCTACATCAACGAAACCGCGGCCGAACACGGCATCACCCAGCATATCCGCTTTGGCCACAAGGTGATCGCGGCATCGTGGGACAGCGCCACGGCGCGCTGGACGGTCACCACCTCCAAAGGCCCCCTCACCTGCCGCTTCCTCTACATGTGCAGCGGCTATTACAACTATGGCCAGGGCCACCGCCCGACGTGGGAAGGCGAAGGCGACTTCAAGGGCCAGATCATCCACCCGCAATTCTGGCCCGAACATCTGGATTACACCGGCAAGCGCATCGTCGTCATCGGATCGGGCGCCACCGCCGTCACCCTTGTCCCCGCCATGGCCAGCACCGCCGCCCACGTCACCATGCTGCAACGCACCCCCACCTGGATGGTGTCGCGCCCGTCATCCGACGCCATCGCCAACGTGCTGAAGGCAATGCTGCCGGCGCAGATGGCGTACAACATCGTGCGCTGGAAGAATGTGACCCTCGGCCAGTATTTCTACAGGCAAACGCGGAACAACCCCGGCAAGGTGCGCGAACTCCTCCTCAAGCGCCTCGCGAAGCTGCTGCCCGCCGATTACGACCTCGAAACCCACTTCACCCCCGGCTACAACCCGTGGGACCAGCGGCTTTGCCTCGTGCCCGACGCCGATCTGTTCCAGGCCCTGTCCAGCGGCAAGGCCAGCATCGTCACCGACCAGATCGACCGATTTGAGGCCGCCGGCATCCGCCTTCGCTCCGGCAAACTGCTGGAGGCCGACATCATCGTCACCGCCACCGGCCTCAAACTCGAAGCCCTGGGCGGGATGACCGTCACCGTCGACGGCGAAGTCCGCCGCACCGCCGACAGCCTGGCCTACAAGGGGATGATGTTCTCCGGCATCCCCAACCTCGCCCAAAGCTTTGGCTATATCAACGCCAGCTGGACCCTGCGATCCGACCTGATCGCCGACTATGTCTGCCGCCTGCTCAATCACATGCGCAAAACCGGCATGGACATCGCCACCCCCCCCCCGGCCCCCGACGTCGTCCCCGAACGCCTCGCCATGGACCTCGCCTCCGGGTACGTCCAACGCGGCGCCGACGCCCTCCCCCGCTCCGGCAACCGCGCCCCCTGGGTCGTCACCGCCGATTACAAATACGACCGCCGCGAACTGCTGGAAGGCCCGGTGACGGACGAGATGACCTTCGCGAAAGCCGGCACCGTGGCACCGGAACGCGTGCTGGAAGCGGCCGAATAACCCGCTGCCCATTTTTGACACTCTTGACGGACGCCGCCGCCTAACATCCTGAATTCGCAAGCAAAGCGAAAATTCATCGATTCCGCCGTTACTCGCGTCAACGCTTACGCCAGCTTGATCCGTCATGATGACAAGTAACGCGCGTGTAGGACAGAGGCACAGGAAAAAGGGGCCGCCGGCGGGCAGGGTCGCAGACCCTGCACCCGTTCGTTTGCGTCGGCCCACGCCCCACAAGCACCCCTCACCCCGGACGCCGGCCTTCGCCGGGGCAGGCTTGATCCCGGGTCCCGCTTTTTCATTACATTCACTTTCGGATATAATTTGACCGGATCGGGCGGCGGCCATATCGTCGCTGCATGTCAAAACAGTCACCGCACCAATCGCGCAAGCATAGCGTGCGCGTCGCTCCGCAATAAACGGGAGCGAAAGCATCATGCAGCGCCTTGGTTGGGACGTCATCAGACAGCGCGCGAAAGATTTCGCCGTCGAGTATGCTGACGCGACCTACGAGAAGGGCGAAACCCACACTTTCTACAATGATTTTTTCGCTATCTTCGGCGTCAAACGCCGCGCCGTCGCCTCCTATGAAAAGCGCGTTGGCACTCTCGACAAATCAAAACAGGGCTTCATCGATTTGTTCTGGCCGGGCATGTTGCTCGTCGAACAGAAAAGCGCCGGCCTGCTGAACGACAAAACGCTCGCCCAAGCCCTCGACTATGTCGACTGGCTGCCGGAACGCGATCAGCCGCGTTATGTGTTGACCTGCGATTTCCAGAAATGGCGTCTGCTCGATCTGGAAACCGCCAGGGAAACCCGTTTCACCCTGCCCCAATTGCCCGACCATATCGAGCATTTCGATTTCATCCTTGGCCGGCAACGCACCTTCGTCACCCAGGCCGATGTGAACATCAAGGCGGCGGAGCTGATGGGCCGCCTGCACGATGCCTTGAAAGCCAAGGGCTATGCCGGCCACGACCTTGAAAAGCTGCTCGTCCGCCTGCTGTTCTGCCTGTTTGCCGACGATACCGGCATTTTCGAGCCGAAGGATATCTTCCTCCAACTGATCGACAACGACACGCGCGAGGATGGCAGCGACGTTGGCACCACGCTGATTGCGCTGTTCGACATACTGGATACGCCCGAAAACCTGCGCCAGCAGGGTATCCGCGATGAACTGAACGCCTTTCCCTATATCAATGGCGCCCTGTTTGCCGGTGCCGTGCGCGTGCCGCATTTCGACAAGGCAATGCGCGACCTGCTGCTGGATGCGGCGCGCTTTGATTGGCGCAAGGTGTCGCCGGCCATCTTTGGTTCGCTGTTCCAATCGGTGATGAGCGCCAAGGAACGCCGCGAAAAGGGCGCGCATTACACCAGCGAGGTGAATATCCTGCGGGTGATCCGCCCGCTGTTCCTTGATGAACTGGAAGCCGAATTGGCGGCGATCAAGGCCCGGCGCACGGGGCGCGAAGCCGCCTTGCAGAATTTCCAGCACAAACTTGCCCGGCTGAACTTCCTTGATCCGGCCTGCGGTTGCGGCAATTTCCTTGTCATCGCCTATCGCGAAATCCGTCGGCTGGAACTGGAATGCCTTGATGCCCTGTATCCCCGCGCCACCGGCGCAGGCGACAATCTGCGGCAGGGCATGTTGGGCGTCACCCAGCTTTCGCTGGTGGACGTGAACCAGTTCCACGGCATCGAATATGAAGAATGGCCGGCGCAGATCGCCGGGGTGGCGATGTGGATGGCCGATCATATCGCCAATATCGAGGTCGCCGCCGCCTTTTCGATGCCGTTCGTGCGCATCCCGCTGAAAAAATCGGCCAACATCGTTCACGCCGATGCGCTGGAGGTGGATTGGGCCAGCGTCTGCCCGCCGGAAAAGATCAGTTACGTGATGGGCAATCCGCCATTTGTGGGTGCAAAATTCCAGACCCCGGCGCAGCGCGAACAGGTCCGCCGCATTGCCGCCCTGCCGGGCAGCGGCGGCACGCTGGATTATGTCGCGGCATGGTTTCTGAAGGCGGTGGCCTATGCTGGCCGTTCACAGACGCGCGTGGCGTTCGTTGCCACCAACAGCATCTGCCAGGGCGAACAGGTGGCGCAACTGTGGCCGCTGATCTTCCGCGCCGGCTGGGACATCGCCTTTGCCCACCGCAGCTTCGTCTGGAACAGCGAAGCGCGCGGCAAGGCACATGTGCATTGCGTGATTGTCGGACTGGCACATGGTGAGGCCGCCCCAACCGAAAAGCGACTGTTCAGCTATGCCGATGGCAAGGGGGAACCGCGGGAGAGCCGTCATGGGTGGCTTATGCCATATCTCGTCGATGCCCGAAGCGAAGCGACACGTCATCTAGTAGTCAGAGAGGAACCAAAGCCTATCAACGGGGCAAAGCGCCTCAGGACAGGCGTCCAGATGATCGATAATGGCATACTGACTTTTGATTCAGCCGAAAAAGAGCAATTTCTTCATAAAGAAAAGCATGCTGCTAATTTATTTCGACGTTTTCTCGGTGGCGACGAGTTTATCAATGGGTTTCATCGATACATTTTGTATTTAGCAGACGCCGATCCTCAGCAGTTGTATGCATTGCCTGCTGTAAGAGAGCGCTTAGAACAGTTGGTGGCATATAGGGCTTCTAGCGAAAGGCCGAGCACAAAGGCAATGGCGGCTTTTCCGACCAAGCTAGGCGTCGATGACAGGTTATCTTCTGATTTCTTGGTCATTCCGAACACCAGCTCAGAACGCCGAGAATACGTGCCAATTGGATGGCTATCGCCGAGCGTCATTGCAAATCAAAAGTTAAGAATACTGCCCAACGCAACAAGCTGGGAGTTTGGCATTCTCACGAGCGCTATGCACATGGCATGGATGCGAACAGTTACAGGGCGCATGAAGTCCGATTACATGTATTCGGTCGGCGTGGTCTACAACACCTTCCCATGGCCCGACGCCAGCGACGCGCAGCGCGACAAGGTCGCGGCGTTGGCGCAGGCGGTGCTGGATGCGCGGGCCAATCATCCCACGGCCAATCTGGCGCAGCTTTATGATCCGCTGACCATGCCGGCGGATTTGCGCGCCGCGCATCAGGCGCTGGATCGCGCGGTTGACCGGCTGTATCGGCCCGAACCGTTCACGGGCGATGCCGATCGGGTGGCGTTGCTGTTCACCCGCTATGCCGCGATGGTTGATCCGCTGGCGACGGCAGGTGCGCGCGCCAATGCGCGGGTGGCACGGCGCGCGGCCAAGGATGGGGCTGCAGTGGCGGCGGAGTAAGCGGGATCCCGTTTCAAGCACGGGATGACAGGGGGATGTTGGGGAAGGCGCGCCTGAAAACGAACGGGTCAAGGGTCTGCGACCCTTGCCGCCGGAGGCTTCCGTTCCCCTCCCCCTTAAATCCGCTCCTTCACATAGGCCCCCGGCGCATCCTCGATGGCTTTATACGCCCCCTTCCCCGGCACGCGCGGTTTGACCTGTTTGCCGGAGCGCGGGGTGAGCCAGGTGAGCCAGTCGGGCCACCAGCTGCCCTTGGTTTCGGTGGCGGTGGCGAGGAAGTCTTCGAGGCTGCTCACCTTGGCCTCGTTCGTCCAGTGCTGGTACTTCCCGGATGAGGGCGGGTTGACGACGCCGGCGATGTGGCCGCTGCCGGCGAGGACGAAGCGGGTTTCCCCGGTGAAGGCCTGGGTGAGTTTGAAGGCTGAGCGTGCCGGCGCGATATGGTCTTCCTTGCCGCCCTGGATATAGGCGGGGGTGGTGACCTTTGAGAGGTCAACGGGGGTGCCGCAGATGGTCATGCCGCCGGGCTGGACCAGCTTGTTGTCGCGGTACATGTCGGCGATGTATTGCCGGTGCCAGCGGGCGGGGACGTTGGTGGCGTCGCTGTTCCAATAGAGCAGGTCGAAGGGGAAATAGTCTTTCCCCAGCATGTAGTTGTTGACGACATAGGACCAGATCAGGTCGTTCGATCGCAGCAGGTTGAAGGTGGTGGCCATGTAGCGGCCATCGAGGACGGGCTTGTCCCCGGTCATCGCCTCGATGGTGTCGATGCTGGCATCGTCGACAAAGAGTTTCAGTTCGCCGGCGTCGCAGAAATCCACTTGCGCGGTGAAGAAGGTGGCGGTGGCGACCTGGGCGGCCTCTGCGCGCGCGGCGAGCACGGCCAGCGCGGCGGCGAGCGTGGTGCCGGCGACGCAATAGCCGATGGTGTGGACGCTTTCGGTCTTGCAGATCTCGCGCACCACCTTGATCGCGGTGAACATGCCTTCATCGACATAGGTATCGACGGTGGCATCGGCGAGGCTTTCGTCGGCGTTCTTCCAGCTGACGACGAAGACAGTGAGGCCTTGTGCGACGGCCCAGCGGATGAAGCTTTTTTCGGCGGTGAGATCGAGGATGTAGAATTTGTTGATCCACGGCGGGAAGATCAGCAGCGGGGTTTCGAACACCGTATCGGTGGTGGGCGCATATTGGATCAGCTGGAACAGGCGGTTCTGGAACACCACCTTGCCGGGCGTGATGGCAACGTTGCGGCCGACTTGAAAGGCGTTCTCGTCGGTCATCTTCATGCGGCCGGTTTTCAGATCGCCGAGCAGATGTTCGAGGCCCTTCAGCAGGTTGGCACCGCCGGTTTCCACGGTCGCCTTCAGCACCTCCGGGTTGGTGAGGGCGAAGTTGGCGGGGCTCATCGCGTCGACATACTGCTTGATGAGGAACTGCGCCTTGGCCTTTTCGGCGGCATCAAGCCCGTCGAGGCCGTGGGCGGCCTCCATGATGTGGCTGGCGGTGAGCAGGTAGGACTGGCGCAGGAAATCGAAGGCCGGCGTTTCGGCCCAGGCAGCGCCGGCAAAGCGCTTGTCTTTCACTTGCGGCTTTTCGGCCGAGGGGGTGAGGAACGTCTGCCACAGGGCCATCGCATCTGCCATGTAGCGTTGCTGCTGCTCGATCAGGCGGGCGGGATCGGCCATCATCGCGGCCATCGCCTTTTGCCAGGTGGAGAGGAAGCCGAGCGGATCGGCGATCATCGGCGTGGCGGCGTGTTCCTTCGTCCAGAATTCCAGCATCATCTGCTGGCCCTTGCCGGCCAGATCGGTGAGCTTCTGGAAATTCTCCTGCGTCTGCGCTTGCAGGGCGGCAAGATCGGCGGGGGTTTCGGGCATTGCTCTCTCCTGCCGGATACTGTGCCTTGGCCGGGCCGGCTTTGCCAACCCCGGTGGATTGCGTTAAGGGGCATTTCATCATGTCGACGCCCGCCATCATTGCCGCATTCGCCGCTGCTGCCGCAGCCGCACGCGCGGCTGGGCCGCCGCCGTCGTGATGGGTTGAACGCAACATTCAAACCTTGAACGAGGCGGCGGCGAAACGAAAAGGTTTCCCCGCCGCTTTTCTTTTGCCCGATCGTTGCTTAAGGCATCCCCAACCTTCCACCGGAACTGGCCCATGCAGGACGAATTTTACCGCATCAAACGTTTGCCGCCCTATGTGATCGCGGAAGTGAACGCGATGCGCGCGGCCGCACGGGCGCGGGGGGACGACATCATCGATCTGGGCATGGGCAATCCCGATCTGCCGCCGCCGCCGCACGTGATTGCCAAGCTGGCCGAAGTGGCGGCCAAGCCCGACGCGCATGGTTATTCGGCGTCGAAGGGCATTCCGGGGCTGAGGCGCGCGCAGGCGGCCTATTATGATCGCCGCTTTGGCGTTGATCTTGATCCCGAAACCGAAGTGGTGGTGACGCTGGGATCGAAGGAAGGCCTGGCCAACCTGGCCCAGGCGATCACCGCGCCCGGCGACGTGGTGCTGGCGCCCAACCCGTCCTATCCCATCCACACCTTTGGCTTCATCATTGCGGGTGCCACCATCCGCAGCGTGCCGACGACGCCGGACGAGCGTTATTTCGAAGCGCTGGAGCGGGCGGTGCGGTTCACCGTGCCGCGCCCATCCGTGCTGGTGATGGGATACCCGAGCAACCCGACCGCCGAGGTGGCCGATCTGGCCTTCTATGAGCGCGTGGTGGCGTTTGCGAAGAAGCACAATATCTGGGTGCTGAGCGATCTGGCCTATTCGGAAATCTATTTCGACGGGGTGCCGACGCCGTCGATCCTGCAGGTGCCGGGCGCCAAGGACGTGGCGATCGAGTTCACCTCGCTGTCCAAGTCCTATTCGATGGCCGGCTGGCGCATCGGTTTCGCGGTTGGCAACAAGACGCTGATTTCAGCGCTGACGCGGGTGAAGTCCTATCTGGATTATGGCGCCTTCACGCCGATCCAGGCGGCGGCGGTCGCGGCGCTGAATGGCCCGCAGGATATCGTCGCCCAGAACCGGGAGCTGTATCACCGCCGCCGTGACGTGATGGTGGAAGCCTTTGGCCGCGCCGGCTGGGACATCCCGCCACCGCGCGCCTCGATGTTTGCGTGGGCCCCGCTGCCGCCGGCGCTGGCGCATCTGGGCAGCCTCGAATTCTCCAAGCAATTGCTCACCCATGCCGGCGTCGCGGTGGCGCCGGGCGTTGGCTATGGCGAGGATGGCGAAGGTTTCGTGCGCATCGCGCTGGTGGAGAACGAGCAGCGGCTGCGCCAGGCGGCGCGCAACATCCGCAAATATCTGCAATCGATGGGCGTCAACACGCCTGCGGCCAAGGCGGGGGCCTGATCCATGACGCTGCGTATCGGCCTTGCCGGGCTGGGGAATGTTGGCGCGGGGGTGGTGAAGATCCTTGGCCAGAATGAAGATCTGGTCGCCAGGCGCGCCGGGCAGCCGATCGTGGTGACGGCGGTTTCGGCGCGGGATCGCAACCGGGATCGCGGCGTGTCGTTGGGTGGCATCGCCTGGGTGGATGATGCGACCGAGCTGGCGGCGCGCGACGATGTCGACGTGGTGGTGGAGCTGATCGGCGGGTCGGACGGCCCGGCCCTCACGCTCGCCCGCCGCACGCTGGCTGCAAACAAGCCGCTGGTGACGGCGAACAAGGCCATGCTCGCCCATCACGGCATCGAACTGGCTGAAGCCGCTGAAAAGGCAGGATTGCCGCTGAAGTATGAAGCAGCGGTGGCGGGCGGCATCCCGGTCATCAAGGGGCTGGCCGAAGGCGCCGCCGCCAACCGCATCACCCGCGTTTATGGCGTGATGAACGGCACCTGCAATTACATCCTGTCGCGCATGGAGGCGGAGGGGCTGGATTTCGCCCCGGTGCTGGCCGACGCGCAGGCGCTGGGCTTTGCCGAGGCGGATCCCAGCTTTGACATCGATGGCGTCGATACCGCCCACAAATTGTCGATCCTCGCCGCATTGGCCTTTGGCGCGCGCATCGATTTTGCCGGCGTCGCCACCCACGGCATCCGCAGCCTGGCCAGCGCCGATATCGCGCAGGCCGCCGCGCTGGGCTTCCGCATCAAGCTGGTGGGCCTGGCCGAAGCCGAGGATGGCAAGCTGTTCCAGCGCGTTCACCCGGCGCTGGTGCCGATCGATCACCCGATTGCCACCACCATGGGCCCGCTGAATGCCGTGGTGGTGGAAGGCGATTTCGTCGGCCGGCTGTTCTTCCAGGGCCGCGGTGCCGGCGAAGGGCCGACGGCAAGCGCCGTGGTCGCAGATCTGGTTGATATCGCCCGCGGCGACGTGCGGCCGCCGTTCACCATGCCGGTCGCGGATCTGGCGGCCCTGCCCCGCGCGACGAGTGCCGACCGGCGCGGGCGTTACTATCTGCGATTGAACGTGGCCGATCGGGCCGGCGTGCTGGCCGAACTGACGGCGGCATTGCGGGATTGCGGCGTCTCCATCGAAAGCCTGGTGCAGCGCGGCACATCGGCCAGTGGTGATGCCATGGTGGTGATGGTCACCCACGAAGCGCGTGAGGCCGACGTGGTGGAGAGCCTCGCACGCATGGCGGCCTCTCCGTCGGTGGTGGGTGCGCCGGTGATGATGCATATTCTCGGATTTTGACGCCTTTCGCAGCGGGATTTACGCGCGTAGAGCGTGGCATCTTTGATTCGGATGGGAATGACATGACCGCTGGTGCCGCTGAACTGGGTTCGACTGCGCTTGATCGCGTGCTGGTGCTGGAAATGGTGCGGGTGACGGAAAACGCCGCCATCGCCGCGTCCCGCCTGATCGGGCGCGGGGATGAAAAGGCCGCCGATGCCGCCGCTGTCGAAGCCATGCGCGATGCCCTGAACCAGCTTGATTTCGATGGCACCGTTGTGATCGGCGAAGGCGAGCGTGACGAGGCGCCGATGCTGTTCATCGGCGAAAAGGTCGGGAAAGCCATTGGCACCGGGCCGCGCATCGATATCGCGCTGGATCCGCTGGAAGGCACCACCATCACCGCCAAGGCCGGCCCCAACGCTCTGGCCGTGCTGGCCATTGCCGAAGAAGGTGGCCTGCTGAACGCGCCCGACGTCTACATGGACAAGATCGCGGTCGGCCCCGGCTATCCGGTTGGGGTGATCGATCTCAACCGCAGCCCGACCGAAAATGTGCAGGCCGTCGCTGCCGCCAAGGGCGTGACCCCGGCCGACATCATCGTCTGCGTGCTCGACCGGCCGCGCCACGAGGCGCTGATCGCCGAACTGCGCGGCCTTGGCTGCGGCATCATGCTGATCCCCGATGGCGATGTGGCCGGCGTGATTGCCACCACCAACCCCGAAACCGGCATCGATATGTACATGGGGTCGGGCGGTGCGCCGGAAGGCGTGCTGGCCGCTGCTGCACTGCGCTGCGTCGGTGGCCAGATCCAGGGCCGCCTGCTGTTCCGCAACGAGGATGAACGCGCCCGCGCCCGCCGCTGGGGCATCAGCGATTTCGATCGTGTCTATGCGCTGGAAGACATGGCCAAGGGCGATTGCATCTTTGCCGCCACCGGCGTCACCGATGGTTCGATGCTGAAGGGCGTGAAGCGCCGCAAGGACGGCACGGTGACGACCGAGAGCGTGGTGATGCGCGCATCGACCGGCACGGTGCGCTGGGTCAGCGGCGAGCATCGCCACAAATAAGCCCCCCTTGCCCGAATCCGCTGCCCATCGCAGGGTTGGCGCATGAGCATATCGGGGGAAGAGCGGCCGGTTTTCGGCGTGGCGTCATCATTGGCGGGCCAGTCGTGGGGCTGGCGCGGCGGCCTTGCGCCGGGCGGCGATCCCACGGGGCGCGCCGATGATGAACTGCTGCACCACCTGTTCCGCACCCGCGGCGGCGAGGCGCAGGATTTTCCGCGCCTGAAATCCCCCACCCTGCGCGACTGGCTGCCCGATCCGGCGATCTTTGCCGACATGGAGCGCGCCGCCGAACGCATTGCCGACGCGGTGAAGCGCGAGGAACTGATCGTCGTCTATGGCGATTACGATGTCGATGGTGCGACGTCGGCGGCGGTGATGATCCGTTATCTGCGTGCCGTGGGCGGCAAGGTTGGCCATTATATCCCGGATCGTCTGCTGGAAGGCTATGGCCCATCGGCCGAAGCGCTGGTGGCGCTGCGCCAGGCCGGTGCCGATCTGGTCATCACCGTCGATTGCGGCACGCAGGGCTTTGCCGCGCTGGAAGCGGCGCGCGCCGAGGGGCTGGACGTGATCGTGGTCGATCACCACAAGGCCGGCACGGCGTTGCCGCCCGCGGTCGCCTTGGTCAATCCCAACCGGCTGGATGAAGCCGCCGCTGCTGCTGCGCACGGCCATCTGGCGGCAGTGGGCGTTGCCTTCCTGCTGTGCATCGCGCTCAACCGCCTGCTGCGGGCGCGAGGCCATTTCGCGCACCGCGATGAACCCAACCTGATGGAACTGATCGACCTTGTTGCGCTGGGCACGGTCGCCGACGTGGCGGCGCTGCGCGGGCTCAATCGCGCCTTTGTCACGCAGGGCCTGAAGGTGATGGCCCGGCGGGCCAATATCGGCATCGCGGCGCTGTGCGACGCGGCGCGCCTGTCACGCGCGCCGGTGTGCCGCGATCTGGGCTTTGCGCTGGGGCCGCGCGTCAATGCCGGCGGGCGGGTGGGCAAGGCCGATCTGGGCGTGCGGCTGCTCACCACTCATGATGCCGCCGAAGCCGCGCAGATCGCCGCCGAGTTGGACCGGCTGAACCAGGAACGCCGGGCCATTGAAACCGCCGTCTGCGATGCCGCGATGGCGAACGCCGCGGCGGCAGCGGGCTGCACCGTGGTGGCCGGCGACGGCTGGCATCCCGGTGTGATCGGCATCGTGGCAAGCCGGCTGAAGGAACGGCTGGGCCGCCCGGCCATCGTGATTGCGGTGGGCGAAGACGGCGTTGCCAAGGGATCGGGGCGCAGCATCACTGGCGTTGATCTGGGGGCAGCGGTGCTGGCCGCCAAGGATCATGGCCTGCTGGTGGCGGGCGGCGGCCATGCCATGGCAGCCGGCCTGACGGTGGCGGCGGACGGCATCGCGGCGCTGACGCAGTTCCTGGATGAACGGCTGGCCGATCAGGTGGCGGCGGCAACGGCAACCCGCGGGCTTTCGATCGACGTGGCGGTGGCGCCGCGCGGGCTGAATGCCGGTCTTGTCGACGTGCTGGAAACCGCCGGGCCCTATGGCCAGGGCTGGCCGCAGCCACGCGTGGCCGCCGGACCATTCACCATCGTCGATCGCCGCATCGTTGGCGAAAATCATCTGCGCCTCGCCCTTGTCGGCCCGGATGGCGGGCGGGTGAAGGCGATGGCGTGGCGGCACGGTGACAGCGAGTTCGGCGCGGCACTGCAGGGCGCCGGGCGGCGGCCGCTTCATGTCGCCGGGCGGGTCAAGCGCGACGATTGGGCCGGCGGAAATGCCGTTGAAATGGAATTGGACGACGCGGCTTTTGCCGATTGATGCACTTATCCACGTAAAAAGCGCAAATTGGCGGTTGACGTCGGGAGCCGCGCCCAATAACAGGCGGCCTCCCGCTGATGGCCCCTTCGTCTAGCGGTCTAGGACGTCGCCCTTTCACGGCGAAAACACGGGTTCGAGTCCCGTAGGGGTCACCATCTTGAAAAGCCGGCCTTAGCGCCGGCTTTTTTCGTTTGAACGCGCGGCAATCGCCCACACTGGCGTCAAGTCGTCCGAACCGGCATGGGCTGTCCATGCTCCCCACCCGCCCCCGCACCGTCCCGTCATCCCGCCTGTCGCGGCTGGCAGGGTTTGGCCGGCTGGCGGGCGGGATTGCCGGCAACGTGATCGGCGGCGGTGCGCGCGACGTGCTGAAGGGCCAGCGGCCCGATCTGGCCAATCTGCTGCTCACCCCCGCCAATGCCAAGCGGCTGGCCGATGAACTGGCGCGGCTGCGCGGTGCGGCGATGAAGCTGGGGCAACTGATTTCGATGGACGGCGGCGAGGTGCTGCCGCGCGAGTTGGCCGATATCCTGGCGCGGCTGCGGGCGGAGGCTGATCCGATGCCGGAAAAGCAGCTGGAACAGGCGCTGGTGGCAGCGTGGGGGCCGGATTGGCGGGCGCAATTCCAGCGTTTCGATGCTGTGCCGATTGCGGCGGCCTCCATCGGGCAGGTGCACCGGGCGGTGGCGCTGGACGGGCGCGATCTGGCCATCAAGGTGCAATATCCGGGGGTTGCGGCCAGCATCGATGCCGATGTCGACAACGTCGCGACGCTGGTGAAGCTGTCGGGGCTGGTGCCGGCCGGCTTTGCCATCGATCCGCTGCTGGCCGAAGCCAAGCGCCAGTTGCACGAGGAAGCCGATTACGCCCGCGAGGGCGCGATGCTGGCGCGGTTCGGGGCGCTGGCGGCGGACTGGGCCGACGTGGTGGTGCCGCAGTTCGCTGCAGACCTGTCGCGCCCCACCATCCTGGCCATGGGCCATGTGAAGGGCGTCGCCATCGACAAGATCGCCGCCCTGCCCCAGGCCGAGCGCGACCGGGTGATGACCCTGATGCTGCGCATTCTGATGGCGGAATTGTTCGATTGGGGCGTGATGCAGACCGATCCGAACTTTGCCAATTATCGTTACGATCTGGGATCGGGGAAACTGGTGCTGCTGGATTTCGGCGCGGCGCGCGAGGTGCCGGCCGCGGTGAGCAATGGCTATCGCGCGCTGCTGGCGGCGGGGCTGGCGGGTGACGATGACGGATTGCTCGCCGCGATGGCCGGCATCGGCATCCTGCCCGAAAATGCGCCGGCAGCGATGACCGACACCATCCTGGCCATGGCCCGCGACGGCTTTGCGCCGCTCAGGATGGACGGTGCGTTCGATTTCGGGGCGGGCGGGCTGGCCGGCAATCTGAAGGACCAGTCGACAACGCTGATCGGCCAGCGCGAGCATTTCACCGCGCCGCCGCCCGATATCCTGTTCATCCAGCGCAAGATTGCCGGCATGTATCTGCTGGCGGCGCGGCTGAAGGCACGGGTGGATGTGGCGGCGCTGGTGCGGCCCTACACGGCGGGCGGCACGGCGATCGCGGCCTGACTATCTTACCTTGACAATACAGTTCGGCTTTGGCCAACCTTGGTCCAACATCACCGGGACCAAGGGGAATCTCCATGCGAATCGCAAGCCTCGCGCTGGCCGCGTTGCTGTCGGCTGGGCTGTCGGCTGGCAGCGCCGCCGCACAGACGCCGACGGCCGCCGACATCGTGGCGAAGAATCTGGCAGCGCGCGGCGGCGCGGCGGCGCTGGCCGGGCTGAAGAGCCTGACGCTGGACGGCAAGCTGGTCTTCCCCGGCGGCTTTGAACTGACCTATCACGAGGTGCGCGCGGCCGGCGGCTTGCGTGTCGAAGCGGCGTTGCAGGGCCTGACGCTGACCACGGCCTATGACGGCAAGGCGGCGTGGCGCATCAACCCGTTCGAAGGCCGCAAGGATGCCGAGCGCATGACCGATGACGAGGCGCGCAGCCTGGCCGACAGCGCCAGCATCGCCGGCGTGCTGCAATCGGCCGCCAGCGAAGGTGCCGCCGTCACCTATCTCGGCCGTGAGGATTTCGACGGCACCGACTGTTACAAGCTGAAGGTGGCGCAGAAGGATGGCGACGAGTTCGTCTATCTGATCGATCCCGATTCCATGCTGGAAGTGAAGGTGATCGAAACCCGCAGCATCCGCGGCGCGGTGCAGGTGAATGAAACCGAGCTGGGCGATTACGAGGCCGTGGGCGGCGTGATGGTCCCGATGTCGATCGAAAGCGGGCCGCAGGGTTCCAGCCAGCGCCAGCGCGTCATCATCGCCAAGGCGACGGCCAATGCCGACGCGCCTGCCAGCCTGTTCGCCCAGCCGGGCAAGTGAAGGGACACGCCAAAATGACCCGCATCAGCTTCCTGGCCGGCACCGCGCTGGCCCTGTCGTTCGCCGCGCCCACCCTGGCCGCGACCACCCCTGCCGCCCCTGCCCCCACCGTTGCCGGTATTTCCGGCCTTGGCATCCGCAACATCGGTGCTGCCGAAATGTCTGGCCGCATTGCCGCCATCGCCGCCCGTGCCGAGGATGACGGCAAGGTGACGATCTTCGTTGGTGCGGCGTCCGGCGGTGTGTGGAAATCGGAAGACGGCGGAACCACTTTCACGCCCAAGTTCGACAAGCAGCCGGTGCAGTCCATCGGCGCCGTCGCGCTGGATCCCACCAACAAGCGCACCGTGTGGGTGGGCACCGGCGAAGGCTGGACGCGCAACAGCGTTTCCATCGGCAACGGCATCTACAAGTCCACCGATGGCGGCGACAACTGGACCCACATGGGCCTGCCGAATGTGGAGCGCATCACCAAGATCGTCGTGCATCCCACCAACGGCGACATCGTCTATGCCTGCGCGCCCGGCGCGCTGTGGAGCGACAGCCCGGATCGCGGGCTCTACAAGACGACCGACGGCGGCAAGACCTGGACGCAGATCCTGAAGGGCGCCAATCTTTCGACCGGCTGCTCGGGCGTCAGCCTCGATCCGTCCAACCCCGATCGCATCCTTGCTGGCCTGTGGGATTTCCGCCGCAAGGGCTGGACGTTCCGTTCCGGCGGCGATGGCCCCGACGCCCCGTCGGGCAGCGCCATGCTGGCATCGAATGACGGCGGCAAGACCTGGACGGCGCTGGATGCCACCTCGTCCAAGGGCCTGCCCAAGGGCCCGTGGGGCCGCATCGAAGTGGTGCACGCCCCGTCGAAGCCCAACCGCGTCTATGCCGTGATCGAACACGCCAAGACCGCGCTTTACGTGTCGGAGGACGGCGGCAAGACCTGGGAAGAGCGCGACCGCAGCCGCAACATGGTCTGGCGGCCCTTCTATTTCCAGAAGCTGGTGGTCGATCCCACCAACGCCGATCGCCTGTTCAAGATGAACCTGCGCGTGATCGTGTCCGACGATGCCGGCAAGAGCTTTTCCGACAGCGCCGGCAACAGCCATGCCGACTGGCACGATGTGTGGGTGAACCCCAAGAACCCCAAGCACCTGGTCGGTGCCGACGATGGCGGCCTGTGGATCAGTTATGACGGCGGTTCGAAATGGTGGCACGGCATGAACCTGCCGATCAGCCAGTTCTATCACGTCGCCATCGACGACAAGGACCCGTACCAGGTCTATGGTGGCTTGCAGGACAACAGCTCGTGGGTGGGCGACAGCGAATATCCGGGCGGCATCACCAACAGCCGCTGGGAAAATCTCTATGGCGGCGATGGTTTCTGGGTGCTCCCCGATCCGGCCAACCCCGATCATGTCTATGCCGAATATCAGGGCGGCAATATCGCCTGGATCAACCGCAAGACGCTGCAACAGAAGGCGATCCAGCCCAAGCCGGGGTACAAGGAGAAACTGCGCTTCAACTGGAACACGCCGATGGCGCTGTCGCCGCATGAAAAGGGCACGCTGTACCTGGGCTCGCAATATCTGCACCGCACCCGCGACCAGGGCACGACGTGGGAGCGCATCTCGCCGGACCTGACCACCAACAACCCGGCCAAGCAGCAGCAGGAAAAATCCGGCGGCATCACGGTCGACAACAGCTCGGCCGAAATGCACACCACCATCTATTCGATCAGCGAGAGCCCCAAGGCCGCCGGCACCATCTGGGTCGGCACCGATGATGGCAATGTGCAGGTGACGCGCGACGGCGGCACGACCTGGAGCAATGTCACCAAGGGCCTCAAGCTGGGGCCGGACAATTGGGTCAGCTGGGTGGAAGCCAGCCAGCACGACGCCAACACCGCCTTTGTCACTGTCGATCGCCACGCCTTTGGCGACATGGCCCCGCATGTGTTCGTCACCCGCGACGGCGGCAAGAGCTTTGCCAGGCTGGCCGGGCCGGCGACGGCGGGCGTGCGCGGCTATGCCCATGTCATCAAGGAAGATCGCGTCGATCCGTCGATCCTCTATCTCGGCACCGAATTCGGCCTGTTCATCAGCCGCGATGCCGGCGCCAACTGGGAAATCTTCCGCCCCGGCAATTTCCCGGCGGTGGCCGTGCGTGACATCGTGCAATCGAAAAAGGGCGATGATCTGGTGCTCGCCACCCATGGCCGCGGCATCTGGGTGATCGACGATGTGTCGCCGCTGCGGGCGCTGAAACCCGCCGTCACCGCGTCGAACGTCACGTTGCTGGCATCGGCCCCGGTGGAGCAGCGGATCGAGGGCAACGGCGGCTGGACGGCGGGTGATGCCATGTACAGCGGCGAGAACCCCGCCGCTGGCGCCGTCATCACCTATTACCAGAAGGCGCGCCACGTTGTTGGCCGCATGAAGCTGGAAATCGTCGGCCCGGACGGCAAGGTGGTGGAGGAACTGCCGACTGCCAAGCGCAAGGGCCTGAACCGTGTCGTCTGGTCGATGCGGACGAAGCCGCCGCTGGTGCCGCCGGCAGCCAGCATCGCGTTCAATTCGGTTGTCGGCCAGCGCGTGCTGCCGGGCGAATACAAGGTGCGGCTGACCAAGGCCGGCGAAGTGACCGAAGCGCCGCTGACGCTGGTGCCCGATGCGCGTGCCGGCTTCAGTGCCGATGATCGCCGCGCCCAATATGATGCGGCCGAGCGGGTGAAGGGCCTGTTCCGCCGCATGACGGTGCTGACCTTTGGCCTGGTGGGCCTGGCGCGCGATGCCAATATCGCCGCCAACGATGCCAAGGCTACGCCGGCCGCCCGCACCGCCGCGCTGACGCTGGCCCAGAAGGCTGACGAGCTTCGCAAGCAGGTGGTCGCCACCACCGAAGGCGGCGCCATCACCGGCGAGGAGCGGCTGCGCGAGAACATGGACGCCGCCTATGGCCAGATCCTCAGCACCGAAGGCCGGCCCCCGGCCTATGCCATCGCCCGCGTCGATGCGCTGGAAAAGGAGCTGAAGGAGGTGGAGGACGCCTTTGCCGCGCTGAAGGCCACCAAGGCGGCGGCGCTGAACGCCGAACTGCAACGCGCCGGCATGGCGCCGATCAGCCTGGCGGCTGCCGTGGTCGATATCGTGCCGACCGGCGGGCAGTTGACGGCGCTGGGCAATGGCCTGGTGGGCGGGCGTTACTTCGGCGATTTCCGCAGCCTGGCCTTCCCGCGCAAGAAGCGGTGACGATCCGCCTGCTGGCGCTGGCGGCGGCAGCGGTGGCGGCCCCTGTGGCAGCACAGGCCGTCACCGATCCGCGCCCGGAACCGCGCCAGGAACCCGGCCTGCCGTCGGAAGCGCTGATCACCGTCACCGCGCCGGCCGCGCCCGGCCGCGTGTTCAGCCCCGGCGTCGGCCTGACGGGCGAGGCGCTGCTCGACCGGCAGCCGCGCAGCATTGCCGAGGCACTGCGCGGCCTGCCCGGCGTGTCGATCCGGCCCAATTCACGCGGCGAAAGCGTGGTGCGGGTGCGCGGCAGCGAGGAGCGCCAGACGCAGGTGTTCCTGGATGGCGCGCCGCTGGCGGTGCCGTGGGATGGCCGCATCGATCTGGGGCTGGTGCCGGCGGGCATCATCGGCAGCCTCAATGTCCGCAAGGGTGCCGGCGCGATCGAATATGGCGCCAATGCCGTTGCCGGTGTGCTCGATCTGCAGACGCGGGACGAAGGGGCCGTGGGCCAGGCGCAGCTGGGCAGTTTCGGCCTCACCAACCTGTCGGCAGCCGCGGTCGTGCCGCTGGGCGGCACCCGCCTCACCCTTGGCGCGGCCCACCAGGCGCAGGGCGCGGCCGCGGTGGCGCGGCTGTCGGCCCTGCCCTTTTCGCAGCCCGTCAGTGACCGGCGATTGAACACGGATCTCAACGCCACCAGCCTTTATGCCGGCATCGGCGGCGAGACTGGCGCGCTCGACTGGCGGGCCAGCCTGCTCCACATCGACGCACGGCGCGGCATTGCGCCGGAATCGGATCGCAATCCCGCCGTCGCCGCGCCGCGCTACTGGCGCTATCCGGATTGGACCCTGACGCAAGCGCAGGTGGCGCTGGAACTGGCGCTGGGCGATGGCGCCAGCGCCCGGGCGACGCTCTGGCGGCAATGGTTCGGCCAGGCCATCGATGCGTTTCGCGACGCCAGCTACACCACGCTCCGGGCGCGGGAAGGCAATGATGACGACACGCTGGGCGGGCGTCTCACCCTTGGCCACAGGCTTGGCCCCACCCGCCTGCGCTGGAGCCTGTCAGGCCAGATCGCCGATCATCTGCAGACCGATACCGCCTTCCCGCCCGGCCTCACGCCGGCCGCGCTGGCCTATCGCCAGACGCTGGTTTCGGGCGGGGTGGAAGCCGATGTGCCGCTGGGCGGCGGCAATGCCCTCACCCTTGGCCTTGGCTATGTCCAGAGCGCCAATCCGCGCACGGGCGACAAGCCGGCGCAGCCGGTGACCGGCGCTGCCACCTTCTCGGCGGCGCTGCGTACCCTGCCCGCCGACGGCGTCACCCTCACCGTCTCCGCCGGCCGCCGCAACCGCTTCCCGTCGGCACGGGAATTGTTTGGCGAGGCGCTGGGGCGCTTTCTGGCCAACCCCGGCCTGGCCCCCGAACAGGCATGGCTGACGGATGCCGAACTGCAATGGCAGCACGGCGCGCTGACCGTCACCCTGAACCCCTTCTGGCAGCGCGGGCTGGGCACCATCGGCCAGCGCATCGTGCGGGTCGGCAATGCCAGCCTGCGCCAGCGGTTCAACCAGGCCGCCACCACCAGCTATGGCATCGATGCGGCGGTGCAGGTGAAGCTGGACGCGCATCTGACGCTGGAGTTCACCGGCACCGCGCTCGACGCCAGCGACAGCCTGGGCCAGCCCCTGGTGCAGCGCCCCGCCAACGAGGTGATGGCCGCGATCGACTGGGCCCCGCGCGAGGCGCTCGACCTGCGCGCCGAGGTGCGCCGTGTCGGCCCGGCGCGCGATCTGGCCCCCGATGGCACGCTGGTGCGCCTGTCACCGGGCACCGAGATCAACCTGCGCGCTCGTCTGCCCGTGGCGCGTGTCGGCGCGGCGCCGGTGGCACTGACGGCGGCAGTGGACAATCTCGCCAATGCGCTGGTCACGCCGCAACCGGGCCTGCCCCTGCCGGGGCGAACGTTGCGCTTTGGCATCATGGTGGGCGGCTGATTCTGCGGGGTTGAGAGGGGGGCGCAAAGCCTTTATAGGCTCCTGCGAAGGCGGCTTCCGATTGGGCCGCCTTTCTGCGTTGCCGGCGCCCGCAACCCGACGCCGCAAGTGGTGTGACCACAAGGAACGAGAGACGATGACGATCAGCCCGCTCATGCCCGTTTATGGCCGGTGCGAGGTTGCGCCGGTGCGAGGCGACGGCTGCTATCTGTATGACGCCGAGGGCCGCGAGTGGCTGGACATGGCCAGCGGCATCGCAGTCAACTGCCTTGGCCACGGCCACCCTCACCTGGTGGAGGCGATCCAGCGCCAGGCCGCGACGCTGATGCACACGTCCAACCTCTACAAGGCGCCGGCGCAGGAGCATCTGGCCCAGCGGCTGGTGGAGCTGACCTTTGCCGATACGGTGTTCTTCACCAACAGCGGCGCCGAGGCCGTGGAATGTTCGGTCAAGACGGCGCGCGCCTATCATTACGCCCACGGCAATCCGCACAAGCACCGCATCATCACCTTTTCCAACGCCTTTCACGGCCGCACGCTGGCGACCATCTCGGCGACCGACCAGGAAAAGCTGCGCAAGGGTTTCGAGCCGCTGCCCAACTGGTTCCATGTCGTGCCGTTCGATGATCTCGCTGCCGCCGAAGCCGCGATCGACGACAGCGTTGCGGGCTTCATGGTGGAACCGATCCAGGGCGAAGGCGGCATCCGCCCGGCCTCCCCGGAATTCCTGCACGGCCTGCGCCGGCTGGCTGACGAGCATGGCCTGCTGCTGATTTTGGACGAAGTGCAGTGCGGCGTGGCCCGCACGGGCAAGCTGTTCGCGCACGAGCTTTATGGCGTCACGCCCGACATCATGGCGATCGCCAAGGGCATCGGCGGCGGCTTCCCGGTTGGCGCCTGCCTCGCCACCGAAAAGGCCGCGGCCGGCATGGTGATCGGCACCCACGGCAGCACCTATGGCGGCAATCCGCTCGCCATGGCGGCGTGTGAAGCCGTGCTGGATGTCGTCACCGAACAGGCGTTCCTCAACCGTGTCACCGAAATGGGCGCGCGGCTGACCCAGGCACTGGAACAGATGATCCCCAACCACGACGGCCTGTTCGACAGCGTGCGCGGCAAGGGCCTGATGCTGGGCCTGAAGCTGAAGAGCGACAGCCGCGCCTTTGTCACCCATGCCCGCAGCCACGGCATCCTGGCCGTCGCCGCCGGAGACAATGTCGTGCGTCTGCTGCCGCCGCTGACCATCGAGGAAAAGCAGATCCGCGAGTGTGTGGAGCGCCTGTCGGCTGCCGCCAGCACGTTCGAGGCCGCTGCGGCCGCCTGAACCAGCATCGGGGTTGGGCGTCTCGAACAGCACCCATCCCGCTTTTTTCCACCCCCGGCCCCTCCCGCACGCGGGAGGGGAGGAATCCTGAAATGCCCCATTTCCTCGATCTCGCCACTGCCACCCCTGCCGGCCTGCGCGCCATTCTGGACGACGCCCACGCCCGCAAGAAAGCCCGCCAGGGCTGGCCCAAGGGCCGTATCGACGCCGGCGCGCCGCTGGATGGCCATGTGCTGGGCATGATCTTTGAAAAGCCAAGCACCCGCACGCGGTTTTCCTTCGACATGGGCGCGCGCCAGCTGGGCGCCACCACCATCGTTTCGACCGCCGGCGAAATGCAGCTGGGCCGCGGCGAGACCATATCCGACACCGCGCGCGTGCTGTCGCGCATGGTCGATGCGCTGATGCTGAGGACCAATCGCCACGAAAAGCTGGAGCAGCTGGCCGAACACGCCACCGTGCCGGTGATCAATGGCCTCACCGACCTCACCCACCCGTGCCAGGTGATGGCCGACATCATGACCTTCGAGGAACGCACCGGCCGTCCGGTGACGGGCTCCACCTGGGCCTATGTCGGCGATGGCAACAACATGACCAATTCGCTGATCGAGGCATCGTCCCTGCTGAAGTTCGATCTGCGCGTGGGCGTGCCGCGCGGCCTGGAGCCGGATTCGGGCGTGATGGCGACAGCCTGCGCGCGCGGCGGCTGCATCGATCTGGTGCACAATGCCAAGGCCGCCGTGGACGGCGCCGATGTGGTGGTGACCGACACCTGGGTGTCGATGGGCCAGGCGGATTCCAAGGACAAGCTGACCGTGTGCGCGCCGTTCCAGGTGAATGACGCGCTGATGGCCGCCGCGGCTCCCGGCGCGCTGTTCCTGCATTGCCTGCCGGCCCACCGCGGCGACGAGGTCACCGATGCCGTGATGGACGGCCCGCAATCGGCCGTGTGGGACGAGGCGGAAAACCGCCTGCACGTGCAGAAATCCATCCTGTTGTGGTGCCTGGGGCGGCTCTGATGGTCATCGAAGGCATCGCGCCAACCGCCGATCGCACGCTGGGTTTCATGGTCCCGGCGCGCAATGCCCGGGGCATGGTGGTGCGGCTGGATGCGACGCTGAACGCCATCCTGGCCGCCCATCCTTACCCCGAACCACTGATCCGGCTGATGGCGGAGGCGCTGACGCTGACGGCGCTGGTCGGCGCCACCATGCGCCAGGACGATGGCCAGGTGACGGTGCAGGCATCAGCCAAGGGCGGCGTGATCGATCTGCTGGCCTGCGACTGGCGGGCGGGCGAGCTGCGCGGTTACATCAAGTTCGACGATCAACTGCCTGTCATGAATGGCATGAGCCTGCCCGAACTGTTCGGCAAGGGCTATCTGGCGATCACCGTCGACCAGGCCGCTTCCGAAGAACGCTGGCAGGGCATCGTGCCGCTGGAAGGCCACAGCCTCGCCGCGGCGCTGGAAGGCTGGTTCAGCCAATCGGAACAACTGCCCACCCTGATGCGGATCGGCGTGGCCGGATCGAAGGCCGACGGCTGGATGGCAGGCGGCCTGATCGTGCAGCATCTTGCCCGCGCCGAAATCGGCGGAGAACGCCTCGACGCCGGCGAACAGCACCCGGATTGGAAGCATGTCGCGGCGCTGGCCGGCACCATGAGCGCCGAGGAACTGACCGACCCGGCCCTGACGCCAGAAGCCCTGCTGTGGCGGCTGTTCCACGAAGAACAGGTGCGGATCGTGCCCGGCCCCACCCCGGTGAAAGGCTGCCGCTGTTCGGCGGCGCATATCCGTGACGTGCTGATGCGCTTTCCCGAGGAAGAGCGCGCCGGCATGCGCGACGACAAGGGCGTGATCGCGGTGGACTGCCAGTTCTGCAGCCGCGTGTTCCCGATTTCGGCATGACGGGCCGGCTTGCCGTCGTCCTGCTTTCGGGCGGGCTGGATTCCACCACGGTCGCCGCCATCGCCAAGGCCGAGGGCTGGCGCATCCTGGCGCTGACCATCGATTACAACCAGCGCCACCGCATCGAACTGGACCATGCCGCGCGCGTGGCCGAGGCGCTGGGGGCCGAACGCCATATCGTGCTGCCGCTGGACCTGACCGGCTTTGGTGGTTCGGCGCTCACCGCCGATATCGCCGTGCCGAAAGGCGGCGTCGAACCCGGCATCCCGGTCACCTATGTGCCGGCGCGCAACACCATCTTCCTGTCGGTGGCGCTGGGCTGGGCCGAGGCTGCTGGCGCCCGCGACCTGTTCATCGGCGTCAACGCGCTGGATTTCAGCGGATATCCCGATTGCCGGCCGGAATTCATCGCCGCGTTCGAGGCGATGGCCAACACCGCGACCAAGGCCGGGGTGGAGGGCGAAGGCTTCAAGGTCCACACCCCGCTGATGACGCTGGACAAGGCCGGCATCATCGCCGCCGCCCACAGGGCGAGCGCGCCGCTGCACCTGACCTGGTCCTGCTATGACCCGACGCTGGCGGGCCGGCCTTGCGGGGCATGCGACAGCTGCCGCCTGCGCGCCAAGGGCTTTGCCGAAGCCGGCGTCGTGGACCCTGCCCTGTGAGCTACAGTGTAAAGGAGCTGTTCCTCACCCTGCAGGGTGAAGGCGCGCAGACCGGGAAGCGCGCGGTGTTCCTGCGCTTTGCCGGCTGCAACCTGTGGACGGGGCGGGAGCAGGATCGTGCAAAGGCCGTGTGCACCTTCTGCGACACCGATTTTGTCGGCACCGATGGCCCGGGCGGCGGCAAGTTCGCCGATGCGCAAGGCTTGGCCGACGCGGTGGCAGCCAGCTGGGGCGAGACGGCGGCGCACCGGCTGGTGGTCTGCACCGGCGGCGAACCGCTGCTGCAACTGGATGCGCCGCTGATCGAAGCGCTGCACGCGCGCGGGTTTGAGATTGCGGTTGAAACGAACGGGACGCAGGTAGCCCCGACAGGGCTGGACTGGATCTGCGTGTCGCCCAAGGCGGATGCGCCGCTGGCCCTCACCGCCGGCAACGAGCTGAAGCTGGTGTTCCCGCAACCAAAGGCGATGCCGGAGCGGTTCGAGACGCTGGATTTCCAGCATTTCTTCCTGCAGCCCATGGACGGCCCGGCCCAGGCGGAGAATATCCAGGCGGCGATCGCCTATTGCCTTGCCCACCCCAGGTGGCGGCTGAGCCTGCAGACGCACAAGCTGACCGGGATTCCCTGATCCTTATCGCGCCGTCGCCACCCTGGCCTTCTCGCGCGCGATCCACGCCAGCATTTCGGCTTCCATCACCGGCAGCGGCACACTGCCCAGCCCCAGCAGCGTGTCGTGGAACGGCCGCTGATCGAACTTCGGGCCCAGTTCCGCTTCTGCCTTCGCGCGCAGTTCGCGGATCTTCAGCTCGCCCAGCTTGTAGGCCAGCGCCTGGCCCGGCCAGCTGATGTAGCGGTCAACCTCGACCTCGATATCGCGGCGGGCGAGCGCGGTATGGTCTTCCAGATACTGGATCGCCTGATCGCGGGTCCACCCCTTCGTGTGGAGGCCGGTGTCGATGACGAGGCGCGCGGCCCGCCACATCTCGAACGTTTCGCGGCCAAACTCCTCGTACGGCGTTTCATAGAGGCCGAGTTTGGTGCCGAGCCATTCGGTGTAGAGACCCCAGCCCTCGCCATAACCCGAAAAATAGGTGCGGCGGCGGAAGGCCGGGCGGGCCGGCGCCTCCAGCGCCATCGCGGCCTGGTGGCTGTGGCCGGGCACGCATTCGTGCAGGGTGAGCGCCACAAGGTTGTAGAGCGGGCGCGATTTCAGATCATAGGTGTTCATGTAGCAGGCATCGAGGCCGCCGCGCCCGGAGGTGTAAACGGGCGCGATGGCATCGGGCACCGGCCGCAGGGTGAAGCGATAACGTGGCAGCGTGGTGAACACCTGGGACAGCTTGCCGTCCATCTTCTTCATCACCAGCGCCGAAAATCCGAGCAGTTCACTGGGTGTGCGGGCATAAAATTTTGGATCGGTGCGAAGAAATGTCAGAAAGGATTTGAAATCGCCTGCAAATTTCGCATCCGCCATCGTCTTCTTCATGTCTGCATCGATGCGGGCGACTTCCTTTAGGCCGAGTTCGTGGATCTCGTCCGGGGTCATCGCAGTGGTGGTGAACTCGCGCACCTGGTCGCGATACCAGGGCAGGCCGCCCGGCAGATCCCTGGCACCAGTCGTGGTGCGCGCACGCGGCATATATTCAGAGCGCAGGAAGGACAGCAGCTTCGTCTGCGCCGGGTTCACCACGCCATCGATCACGGCGCGAGCTTCGGCGCGCAGCTGTTCCTGCTCGGCGGCAGGGATGCTGGCCGGCATCTGGCGGAACGGCGTGTAGAACGGGCTTTCCAGCGCCGGCCGGATCTGGCCAGCCAGCGTGTCGTCACGCCCCTTCAGCGTGATGGCCGGCGGCGTGAAACCGCGCTTCAACCCGGCACGCATGTTGGCGACATGTTCATCAAACCAGCGCGGAACGTCGGCCAGGCGGCTGAGATAGTTGCGATACTGATCGGCGGTCGCAAACCCCGTCTGGGCCGGCAGATAGGACCAGATGTTGGTATCGCTGTTGATCGGCATCTCGTAATTGCGCCAGCCGATGTTGGTGACCTCGGCCCGCAGCGATTCCGTCAGCACGGCCTTGTTCAGCCGTTCCTCGTTGGACAGGTCGGCATCCGGGATGCGCGCCATCTGGTCGATCACGCCCTGCCAATAGGCCCTGCGCGCCTCGTGGCAGGCCGGCGTCTCGCACGGCAGCCTTGGCCCCTGCCGAGTGTCGAGGCCATCCTGAACCTGGCCCGTTTGGCCAAGCCGCCATTGCCATTCCGCGTTGTAGATTGCCTGCAATTGCTGGTCGGCGGTGGATGCGGCCACTGCCGGCGCGGCACTGGCCAGCAACAGCGCCACACAAATGCTGCGAATCATGGCCATCCCCCTGCAGAATTCAACCGCGACCGCGATAGGTCGGAACGCCCTGATCAGGCAACCACAGACCATCGGGCACCGGGCCGCTCTGCCAGAACACGTCGATGGGAATGCCGCCGCGCGGATACCAATAGCCGCCGATTCGCAGCCACTTGGGCTTCATTTCGGCCACCAGGCGCTGCCCGATGCCCACCGTCACATCCTCATGAAAGCCGGCGTGATTGCGGAACGATCCGAGAAAAAGCTTCAAGGCCTTTGATTCCACAATGGTTTCATCAGGCACGTAATCGATGACGATATGGGCAAAATCCGGCGCGCCGGTAACCGGGCACAGCGACGTGAATTCCGGACAGGTGAAGCGGACGAGGAAGTTGGCACCCGGCCGCGGATTGGGCGGATAATCCAGCACCGCGGCTTCGGGGCTGGCCGGCAGGGCGCTGCTTTGACCAAGATGCAACACATCGACCACTTATTCTCTCCAATCGGTAACAAACGGCACCGCACGGGGGTGACAGGCGTTGTCGGCATTATTATGTCTCGGCCAGCAACGCACCGTGAAAGTGTGTGGGGAGTGACGCATGAATCTCTTGGTGTCCACTGACTGGCTTGCCGCAGAGCTGGGCAAGTCCGACCTGCGGATCATTGATGCCACCATGTTCCTGCCGGCACACGGCCGCAATGCGCGCGCCGAGTTCGAGGCGGGGCACATCCCCGGCGCAGTGTTCTTCGATATCGAGGAAGTGTCGGACACGACAAATCCCCTGCCCACCATGCTGCCGCCGGCCGAGAAGTTCGCCTCGCGCTGCCAGGCACTGGGCCTGGGCGATGGCAGCCGGATCGTGGTGTATGACAACAGCCCGCTGAAATCGGCGGCGCGTGTGTGGTGGATGCTCAACCTGTTCGGCGCGCATGAAGTGGCCATTCTGGATGGCGGCCTTGGCAAGTGGCAGGCCGAGGGCCGCGCCATTGAAAGCGGCAAGCCGATCGTGCGCCACCGCCATTTCACCGTTTGGGCCGACAAGACGATGGTGCGCGATGCCGGCCAGATGACGGAAAATCTGCGGACCAAGGCCGAACAGGTGGTCGATGCCCGTTCGGCGGCACGCTTTACCGGTGCGGAGGCTGATCCCCGCCCCGGCGTGCGCCCTGGCCACATCCCGGGTTCGCGCAACATCCCCTATTCGGCGATGTTCAACGAGGACGGCACCTACAAGCCGGTGGACGAGATCAGGGCGCTGTTTGACGCCGCCGGCATCGATCTGGGCAAGCCGCTGGTCGCCACCTGCGGATCCGGCATCACGGCGCCGGTGCTGGCCTTTGGCGCAGCGCTGGCGGGCAAGCCGGATGTCGCCGTTTATGATGGCAGCTGGAGCGAGTGGGGTGCCAATCCGCACAACCCGGTGGTGACCGGCACGGCGGTCGCCGGCGCGTGACGCAGCGCCGACCGCCGCCGAGCGATCTCGAGGGATTTGGCACCGGCACCAGGCTGGTTCACGCTGGCCGTGATCACGCTGTCGACATGGTCAATCCGCCGGTGGCGCGAGCATCGACCATATTGTTCGAAAATCTGGCCGATCTGGATCGGGCGCTGCGCGATCCGGATGCGGGCCTTTATTATGGCCGGCGCGGCACCCAGACCCACTGGGCGCTGGAAGACGCCCTCACGGCGCTGGAGCCCGGCGCGGCCGGGACCAAGCTGTTTCCGTCCGGCGTCGCGGCCATCACCACCAGCCTGATGAGCTGTCTGAAGGCCGGCGATGAACTGCTGGTGACCGACAGCGCCTACGAGCCAAGCCGCACCTTTGCCGATGCCCTGCTGGGCCCGCTGGGCGTCACCACCCGCTATTATGAACCGCGCTGCGGGGCCGGCATCGCTGATGTGATTTCTGAACAGACGCGGGCCATCCTGCTGGAATCACCGGGGTCGTTGAGCTTCGAGATCCAGGACGTGCCGGCGATCACGGCGGTGGCCCGCGCGCGCGGCATCACCACGCTGATCGACAATACCTGGGCGACGCCGCTCCGCCTGCAACCGCTGGCGCTGGGGGTGGACATCAGCATCCAGGCGCTGACCAAATATGTGGGCGGGCACAGCGACGTGATGATGGGCAGCGCCACGGCCACCCCGGCACTGTGGCCAGGGCTGAAGGCCGCGGCCTACCGCCTCGGCCATTTCGTGTCGGCCGATGATTGCGCGCTGGCCCTGCGGGGCTTGCGGACGCTGGGCCTCAGGCTTGATCGGCACGAGCAATCGGCGCTGGCCATTGCGCGCTGGCTGGAAACCCATCCGGCGGTGGACCGTGTCTGGCACCCGGCCCTGCCCTCACACCCCGATCATGCGCTTTTCTGTCGTGATTTCAGTGGTTCAACTGGGCTTTTTGCCATGGTGCTGAAACAAGGTAGCCGGCCGCATACCGCTGCCCTGATCGACGGCCTCCAGCATTTCGGCATCGGTTTTTCGTGGGGCGGCTATGAATCGCTGGTGTTGCCGGTCGAGCTTGACCGCATCCGCACCGCCACGACGACGCCGGTGCCCGGGCCGATCGTGCGCCTGTCGATCGGGCTGGAGGACGTGGACGACCTGATTGCCGATCTGGATGCGGGCCTGGCGCGTTACCAGGCCCAGTTCACCGCTTAATCGACATCCTCGACGTCTACGCTCTCACCCGTCACGCGCTGCGACAGCGCGGCGGCCATGAAGGCATCAACGTCGCCATCCAGCACGTCGCCGGGGCTGGTCGAGGTGACGCCCGTTCTGAGGTCCTTCACCAGCTGATAGGGCTGGAGCACGTAGGAACGGATCTGGTGGCCCCAGCCGATATCGGTCTTGGCCGCTTCGGTCTTGGCGGCCTCGGCCTCGCGGATGGCGAGTTCGCGTTCGTAAAGCCGCGCCTTCAGCATCTTCATCGCCGTGGCGCGGTTCTTGTGCTGGCTGCGCTCGTTCTGGCAGGCGACGATCACGCCGGTGGGAATGTGGGTGATGCGGATTGCCGAATCGGTGGTGTTGACGTGCTGGCCGCCCGCCCCCGAGGCGCGATAGGTGTCGATCTTCAGATCGCTTTCCTTCACCTCGATCTCGATCTCGTCATCGACCTGAGGATAGACCCACACCGACGCAAAGCTGGTGTGACGGCGCGCGGCGCTGTCATAGGGGCTGATGCGGACGAGGCGGTGGACGCCGCTTTCCGTCTTGGCCCAGCCATAGGCCTGTGCGCCCTTGACCAGGATGGTGGCGTTCTTGATGCCAGCGGTTTCACCATCGTTGAAGTCGATCAGCTCGACCTTGTAGCCGTGCTTTTCGGCCCAGCGCTGGTACATCCGCAGCAGCATGGAGGCCCAGTCCTGGCTTTCGGTGCCGCCGGCGCCCGAGTTGATTTCGATATAGGTGTCGTTGTTGTCAGCCTCACCCGACAGCAGCGCCGCCACCTTGTCCTTTTCGGCCTTGGCGGCCAGTGCCTTCAGCGCGGCAACGCCATCATCGGCCATGGCCTCGTCGCCTTCGGCTTCGGCCATTTCAATCAGTTCGCACGTATCGGCCAGATCGCGCTCGATCTCGCGCGTGGCGGTGATGGCTTCATCCAGGCGGCGGCGCTCGGTCATCAGCGCCTGCGCGGCCTTGGGATTGTCCCACAGCTTCGGGTCTTCAACCCGCGCGTTCAGTTCATCGAGACGGCGAAGGGCGCGATCCCAGTCAAAGAGACCTCCTCAGCAGGTCCAGCGCCTGCTTGA
>JAIXPC010000002.1 GCA_027486415.1 Sphingomonadales bacterium
CCGCCGCCCACATGTCCCTTCATCAAAACCTACAATGAGAAAGAACGACACCAATCCACCACCCGCTTGACCAGGCTCCAGACCGGCATCTTGTTCGAAGTCGGCAACGAACGCTTCGCACTGATTTTTCAATCAGGCAGTGGTTCCGTTGTCGGCGACGGGGGCGGCTTATGATCGCCTCGAAGCATCCCGTCAACAACTTTTTTCGTCGCGTTCCGCACAGGGCAAAACGGGCGAAATCCCGATACCGCAACGATTATCTGCCCACTTTGTCGGCGGGTCAAGATGACCGATGCTGTTGTCTTGGCGATCCGGAGGACATCGCTCGAAAGCGGCACCCCCGTCGACCGGGAGCGCTCCTCTATGGGCCAGACGCCACGGCTGCAAGCAGTTTCTTTGCGGAAGCGTGAAATTTTCTGTCGGCGCATTGGAACAAGCGTGCCGTAGCCCTGTTTGTGAGCGCCGTGATGCAGGAGGCGCGGCGTATGCAGTCACGACCTGTCCTGACCAGCCCGCCGCTGTTTGCGTCTTCCCAGACGCTGCTCTCAGCTCGCGATGTAGTGCTTCAGCGATTCGGCTTCCGCTTCAGCATCCTCGATCCGGCGTTTCACCAGGTCCCCAATCGACACCAGGCCGAGCAATTCGCCATTTTCGACAACAGGAAGATGTCGGAAACGACGGTCCGTCATGATGGACATGGCATCGCAAATGCTGGTGCGCGGAGACGCCGTGATCACCGGCGCCGTCATCAGATCGGATGCACGGGCATCCAGCACGGCCTTTCCGTGCGTGTGCATGCAGCGGCAGATGTCGCGTTCACTGACCAGGCCAACGATGGCCTTGCCCTCAATCACGAGGACGGCTCCGATTCGGTGCTGATAAAGAAGTTCGGCGATCCGGCTGACATCAGTATCGGGCGTCACTGTGACAAGCGGCTGCTTGCCCACGAGAATCGAACCAAGCATGATCCGCCTCCCCAATCGTGGCCCGTGGATCGGCGCCACGCAGACGCAATGATGCGCCCAACCCGCCCGGAAGGCAAAGCACAATGACCATTCGCCCAACGGTTCAACCCGATCCTGAGGAATCGCCTTGGGTGCCGTTTCGGCGGCTGATGCGGATCGTGGTCGCCTGCGCTTTGGCGGCGGTGGCCGCAGGCCTGGCCGCGCTGCATTTCACCAATGCGCCGGCGCGGTGGGAATTGTGGCTGGCCGTGGCCGGCGGCATTGGCGGCACCGTCCTGTTGACGGGCGCATTGATGGGCCTGGTATTCGTGTCCAACCGTTCGGGACACGATGATCATGTGGGCCGGAGCGACTGACCCCGGCCCACGATCACCAAATGATCATTCTGCCGATTCGGCCTCGGCCGCCGGCTTGCGGGTGCGCGTGCGACGGCGTGGGGCCGCCTCTTCCGCAGCAGCCGCTTCGACCGTGGCCGATTCGACAGCCGGCGCGTCGACAGTCTCGACCGGATCACGACTCAAGCCGAGCCGACGCCCCTCTCCGCGCGACACGGCCGGCGGCAGCGCCTGCAACAATGATTCACGCCCGGCGGTGTCGGTCACCTCAGCGTCACCGTCCTGGCGCTGTTCGCCGCGATCGCGACGATCACGCTGCCAGTCGCGGCGCCCTTCGTCGCGGGGACGGTCGTCCCGCGGGCGGTCATCACGGCGGTCGTCACGGCGCTCGCCACGCGGGCGGTCGTCGCGGCGGTCATCACGCTGACGGTCATTGCGATTGCGATCACCGCGGGGGCGGTCATCACGGCGGTCATCCCGGCGGTCTTCGCGGGAACGCTCATCCCGGCGATCTTCGCCTTCGTCATCCCCACCGTCGGTTTCGGCCATGTCCGATTCGGTCTCCATGCCGTCATCGTCATATCCTTCGCGGCCGCGGCGGCCTTCCGGCTGACGATCACGATGGTCACCAAGCAGTCGGAAATAATGTTCGGCATACTGCAGATAATATTCTGCGGTCACGCGATCGCCGGCCTGCTGGGCGTCACGCGCCAGCGCGCGATATTTTTCCAGCAGCTGGGTGGCATTGCCGCGCTGGCGGTTGTCCAACCGCGCGCCATAATTGTTGCCACCGGCCATCTGTTGCGGGCGCGGACCATTGTTGCCGCCACCACGCCGCCGCCGCTGGTTGTTCCTGATCAAGATCGTCGTCCCCGTTGCCTGGCCGGTTTTGCGGCCGCTGTTGGGTGAAATTCGGGCCCCTGCGCGCGACTGCGGCTCCAGACCCCTGAGCCATAAGCGACCGGCTTGCCCCATCCCCGAGGTTGCCGATTGACACTGCGCGAGAGGCAAGCGCCGCATCCATGCAGCGGTTACCTGATTCGGGCTTAGCCGCGCCAGGCCCATCCGCCAAGGAAAAAACGACTTGACCCCACGGTGGCTTTATCGCGCCACCTTGGGCGCCATGCCCGCCATCAGCTGGAAACAGGCTTCCGGATCCTGCCGCTTCAGCCCCAGCAGCTGCATTTCGGCAGCGCCGTCACGGCCGACCGGGATCTCCGGGACGTTGCCGGTGATGCCCGCAATGATCTGCTGGGCGGCCTCATGAATGGAGATGCCACCATCGACGGGATCATCGCCGGCACCCTTTTGCGTGCCATCACCGGTCAGCGCATTGGCGCCAATGCCGGTGGCAACAAAACCGGGCGTCAACACGTGGACCTGGATGCCATACTGGGCGATTTCGGCTCTGAGCGCATCGGACCAGCCGACAAGCGCGTGCTTGGCGGCGCAATAGCCGGTGCGGAGCGGCGAGCCGACCTTGCCGGCAACCGAGGCATTGTTGATGATTCGACCGGAACCACGCTTCACCATTGCCGGCAGGACCAGCTGGGTCAGCCGCAATGGCGCGAAGAAATCGATCTCCATCAGCGTTCGATAGACGCCGAACGCGGTGTCCAGCGCCAGACTGCGCTGCGAGATGCCGGCATTGTTCACCAGCCAGTCGATGCCGCCGGTCGCCTGCTCGACGCGCGCCACGATGGCGGGCAACGAATCAAGCTCTGTGGCCTCGAACGCCTCGACGATGCTGCCGGGGCAATCGCGCGCCACCGCTTCCAGCGCGCCCTGGTTGCGGCCCGACAGCACCAGCCGCGCGCCTTGTGTGGCCAGCGCCAGCGCCAACCCCTTGCCGATGCCGGCCGAAGCCCCGGTGATCCAGATCGTCTTGCCAGCCACATCGCTCATTGCAAATAACTCCATCCAGCTGCAGGCACACCGATCAGCATCGGGTGCGTCCACAGGATTACCAACCACAGCACCAGGCCGCCGGCCACCGGCACCAGCCCCGGCCACAGCGCAGATGCCGGCTGTCGGCCGCCCAATATGGCCATGAACGGAATATGCGACGTGCGCGCCATGTGGACAGAGTACGACGGGTTCTGCGCCTTCTTCTTGCCGTCCTGCAGGGCCGATCCCACAAGCGCCAGTGTGCCGACGCCACCGACGAGAACGATGGTGCGCGGATCCGCGGTCATGATGATGTGGACAGCGGCCCAGATGGCAAAGCTCCACATCATCGGGTGGCGCGTGATGCGCTGCAGGCCCTTGGGCTCACCATGCACGCCGGGCATCATGGCCGGGTTGGGCGAGGACACCGATCCGACGAAGAAGATCGCGGCCACCAGCATGGCAGCAAGGGCGGGGCCATAGGCACCTGCCGGCGTGTCCCACAATCTGGCCTTGGGGATCTGGCGCCACAACTGCACGGCACTGCCAAAGCTGGCCAAGGCGACCAACGAGTAGAGCAGGGCAAAGCCCTTTTCACCCAGCCGAGCCACCAACGGTGCCCGCAGCGGATGCGACAACAATTCGTGGCTGACGACGAACGCGCCCACCAGCAATGCCAGCAGCAGCAGATCCGACACACACTCCCCCATCACCCGCCGGCGGACCCATGCGCCGGCGCAACTTTCAGCGGGGATATTGCAGCGGCAGATCAGTGCGGCCAAGCGCTTTGTAGCGCTGGGCCAATTCGGTCTGCCGGCTCGTCATTGGCTGGGCCGCACCATCGATCCAAACGGCAACCGGCGTACTGGTCAGCTCCAGCGGATCGGCATCCCACAATACCAGATCGGCCCGCTTGCCGGCCTCCAGCGTGCCGGTATCGGCAAGGCCAAGGATCCGCGCCGGGTTGGCGGTGATGCTGGACAGAGCCTGCCCCTTGGTCAGCCCCTTGCCACCGGGTACCAGGCCCTGCGCCACGGCATTGCCGGCATAGGCCGGGATGTTGACCGGCGTGCTGCCGCCAATGCCGCCCAGTGCCGCGATCGCCACCGTCACGCCCGCTGCCTGCAGGTGGCCGACATTGTTGCGGGTAGAGGCCAGCGTTTCGAAATCGTCGGGCAGATCATGCAGCGTGTGGGTGATCACCGGCACGCCGGCGCGAGCGATGTCGGCGGCGACCAGCCAGGCTTCGCGCGCTCCGATCAGAACGGGACGCAGCGCCGGGTAACGCGCCTTCAGCTTGAGGACTTCCGTGATGTCACTGGCGCGATCGGCATGGACAAACAGCGCCTGCCGCCCGTAGATCACCTGGGCCAGCGCCTCGGCATCCAGACGCTTCGCCAATGATCCCGAATCCTGCCCACGATCAAAGCTGGCGGGTGTCGCCGCCAGTCGCTGTGCCTCCGCAAACATGTTGGCGAGCTGCGCCCACGCCGCCGGGCGGGACCCGCCGGCCAGACGTGCGCCATTTTCGCCCATCTCCATATACTGGAAGGCGCGGGCGCGCGTGACGGCAGGGCCGGATTCGGCAAGGCTGATCACCGCGCCCTGCCCGCCAAACAGCGTGCTCGCCGAATCGGGGACGGCGGCGGCGCGGGTGACACCGGCCATGCGCGCAATCGCGATGTGCAAGGATCGCGGATTGACCGCGGTGGACAGGTCGAGCGCCGCCGAGAACGCCGACTGGCGCGCCCCGCCATCATTCGTCTCGCGCACGCCATTCACCTCGGAAATGCCAAGGTCGGTTGCGGCGGCGATGATGCCGGGGGTGAGGACGCGCCCCTTTGCATCGATGACGCTTGCGCCCGCTGGCACGGCCACGCCCTTGCCGACGGCGGTGATGCGACCATTGTCAAAAACCAGCGTCCCACCTTCGATCACCGTCTCGCCGCGGGCGGTGAGGATGGTGGCACCAACAATGGCGGTGGGCGCGGCAGCCGCGGAGACCGCAGCCCCGGCCAGCAGGAGGGCCATGACGTGACGGATCATTTCACCTCTCCCACGCCCGGCTGGCCCAGTTCGAAATCCGCCGTCGGTCGCCGCCTGGGATCGCCCCAGTCGTACATCACCGCGCCATCCACCCACACCTGCATCGGGCGGGCATAGACACTGAAGGGTTCGGCCGACCACAACACGACGTCGGCCGCCTTGCCGACTTCCAGGCTGCCGGTGCGATCGCCGATGCCAAGGCCCCTGGCGGGGTTGAGGCTGAGCCACGTCCACGCCAGTTCCGGCGCGATGGTGAAGCCAAGCCGGCGACCGGCGGCCATGGCCTTGGCGGCTTCCTGGTTCAGGCGCTGAATACCGTTTTCATCGTCGCTGTGGACGATGGCGCAGGCGCCGGCAGCGTTCACCAGCGCGATATTCTCGCGGATGCCGTCATAGCTTTCCATCTTGAAGCCATACCAATCCGCCCACATCGCCGAGCAGATGCCTTCGGCCTTCAGCATGTCGGCGATCTTGTAGCTTTCCACCGCGTGGTGGAAGGCGGTCACCTTGTAACCGAACTCGTGGCTCATGCTGATCACGTTGGCCATCTCGTCAGCGCGATAGCAGTGGTTCTGCACCAGGATTTCGCCGTTGAGCACGCCCATCAGGGTGTCCAGGGCCAGTTCGCGGCGCGGCGCATCGGTGGGCTTGGCGGTGCCGGCCTGAGCACGGCGGGTGTAATCATCCCAGCGCCGTTTGTAGTTGGTCGCATCCGACCACAACTGGCGGGCATAGGCGATATTGCCCATGCGGGTCGCCGGGAGCTGGTTGCGACTGCCATAGACGCGCTTGGGGTTCTCCCCGCACGCCATCTTCAAGCTGTAGGGCGCGCCCGGAAACTTCATCTCCTGCACACTACGGCCATAGACCGGCTTCAGCGTCACGCCGCGCCCGCCGAACAGGTTCGCCGAACCGGGCAGAACGTGCAGCGCAGTGATGCCGCCAGCAAGCGCCCGGCTGAAGCCAGGGTCTTGCGGCCACACGCTGTGTTCGGCCCACACTTCCGGGCGGGCCGGGCTGGTGCCCTCGTTGCCGTCGCTGTGCGCCTCCACGCCTGGGCTGGGATAGACGCCCAGATGGCTGTGAATGTCGATGATGCCGGCGGTGACATATTTGCCCGCCGCCTCGATCAGCCTGGCCCCGGCCGGGACGGTCACCGTCTGGCCGATTTCGGCGACCTTGCCGCCTTCCAGCCGGATCATGCCGTTGTCGATCCGGTGCCCGGCGCCATCATAGATGGTCGCGCCGCGAATCACGGTCACGGCACCCGGATAGGGCTTGTACTGGCTGGGCCACGGGTCTTTCGACACGCTCACCACTTCGGGCGGCGCTGCCGGCGGTTGCGCCTTGTCCTTCGCTGCCGCGCCCGCTGCCATCAGCGCGAAAGCGGCTGCACCCATCATCAGAACGGATCGCATCGTGATCATCTCCCCGCTGGCCTGATTGGGCCAGTGGGGAGGGCGCGGATATTACGGGAAATCCCGTAGTCGGCCTTATTTCACGCCGTGCATCAAGCGCTTGAGCAGCGGCGAGACCAACAGCAGCACGCCGCCGATGGCCGCCGAAGCAAGGCCGATGGTTTCGAACACCCCGGCATAGGTATCCAGGCTGACCTTGAGGTTGGTCACCTGCCCACCCACCGTCTCGACGCTGGCCACCTGTGCCACAAGGCCGCCGACATATTGCGCGCAGGCGATGGAGACGAACCACAGGCCCATCATCAGGCCGACGATACGGGCGATCGACAGTTTGGTGACCATGCTGAGGCCGACCGGCGAGATCATCAGTTCGGCCATGGAGTGGATGAGATACAGGCCGGCCAGCCACCAGACGCTGACCTTGAAATCCGGCCCGGCGAACTGGCTGCCCCAGACGAGGAACAGGAAGCCGCCACCGACACCGGCCAGCGCCATGCCGAACTTGACCGGAATGCCCGGTTCCAGCCCGCGCCGCCCCAGCGCCTGCCACATCAGGCTGAACAGCGGGGCCAGCATGACGATGAAGATGGCGTTGAAGAATTGGGTCTGCCCCGGCGAAATCTCAAACAGGCCGAAGATCGACAGATCGGTGTTGCGCGCGGCGAACAGGGTCAGGCTGGATCCGGCCTGTTCGAACAACGTCCAGAACACCACGTTGAAGACGATCAGGATGATTGCCGCCAGCATCATCTGCCATTCCTGCCGGTTGCCATAGATCACCGACCAGATCGGGATCAGCACGACGCAGGCGAGGAAGGTGCCGAACAGCACCTTGCCGAGGATCGGCAGGCCCATCAGATAACCGATGAAGCCGGCGCCTTCCACCGGCGGCGGCGCTTCCATCAGGTTGGTGAACAGGAACCACACCAGCGGCACGCAGGCGATGGCGCCCAGATAGATCGGGAGATCGCGCTTGGGGGCATTTTCCGGCGGTTCGCCATAGCCTTCCAGTTTCGGCCCGGCGAACTGGATCAGGAACCAGCTCAACGCCATGCCCAGCGCCGCCAGCAGGAAGCCGGCCCACCAGCCATAGGCATCCGCCAGGAACGGACAGGCGAGCTGGCTGCCCAGCGAGCCGAGGTTGATCCCCATGTAGAAGATGGTGAAGCCGGCATCGCGGCGCGGATCGCCCTTGGCATACAGGCTGCCCACCATCGTCGAGATGTTGGGCTTGAAGAAGCCGTTGCCGATGGTGACGGCGGACAGGCCGAGCAGCATGATGGTGACGAACAGCGCATCACGCTCACCGCCGGCTTCGAAACCGCCCTTGGCGATGCGGCGCGCTTCGCTGCCATCGCCCGCCAGCAGCGACACGCTGCCATCCTCGTTGCCCTTGATCTGCAGTTTCTGGCCATCGATCGCGACAAACTGCGTCTTGTCGTTGCCGCTGGTTTCAACCGTGACGGCATATTGCTGGCCGTCGATCTTGGCCCAGGGCTTCGCCGCCTCCCCGCCAAAGCACAGAGTGAAATAGCCCAGCGCCATCAGGATGGCGCCGAACTTCACCGCCTTCTTCGACCCGAGATAATTGTCGGCCAGCAGGCCGCCGACCAGCGGGGTGAGATACACGAGGGCGGTGAAACCGCCATAGAGGCTGGTCGTCGTGCTGTCGGAAAACAGGAAATGCTGGGCAAGATACAACGTCAGCAGTGCCCGCATGCCGTAATAGCCAAAGCGCTCCATGGCTTCGGTGGTGAACAGCCGCGCCAGCTGCGCCGGGTGTCCGAACCATTGCGGGCGGGTGTCTGCCACCGCCGCGCTCGCGTTCTCGCTCAAATCCTGTCTCCCTCGCGCGCACCTTGCCGGCTCGCCGTCCTGTCGCCGTTGATAGCGGTGGTCGCGGCTGCCGCCAAGCGGACGCTTGACGAGCGCGCTGGCGAGGAGTCTGCTTGCGGGCATGAAGAACCAGCTGTTTGCCGCGCTGCTCGCCACCGCTTGTCTTCCGGCTGCTGCCACGCCGACCTTGCTGATGCCCGACCGGGTCTGGGATGGCGAAGCGATGCACAGCGGCTGGCAGGTGCTGGTGGCAAACGGGCGCATCGTCGCCGCCGGGCCGAATGTCGACGCGCCCGCCGACGCGCAGCGGATCACACTGGCCGGCCAGACGCTGTTGCCCGGTTTCATCGAAGGGCACAGCCACCTGTTGCTGCACCCTTACGACAAGACGCCATGGGACGATCAGGTCTTGAAGGAGAGCGAGGCCTATCGTGTCGCTCGCGCCGTGGGCCATGCAAGGGCGACGCTGATGGCCGGCTTCACCACCGTTCGCGATCTGGGGACCGAAGGCGCCGGCACGGCGGACGTCGGCTTGAAGCGTGCGATCAACGAAGGCTGGGTTCTTGGCCCGCGCATGATAATCGCGACGAAGGCCATCGTCGCGCCCGGCAGCTATGCACCCAAGAATGATGCCTGGGCGGTGCCGCAGGGTGCCGAGGAAGCCGACGGCCCCTCTCTTGTCAGCGCCGTACGCCGCCAGATTGGCGCGGGCGCCGACGTGGTCAAGCTCTATGGCGATTATCGCTGGCGGCCCGGCGAGGGCAGCCGGCCGACATTCTCACAAGCTGAACTGACGGCGGCGGCGGCGGCGGCCCACGATGCCGGCCGGCAGGTGGCGGTCCACGCCAACACGGCCGAGGCCATGCGGCGGGCAAGCAATGCCGGTGTTGACGTGATTGAACATGGTGGTGAAGGCGATGCCGCGACCTTTGCGCTGATGGCCAGGAACAAGACGGCCCTGTGCCCGACGCTGGCCGCCGGGGACGCCATTGCCCGCTATCGCGGCTGGAACGGGCAAGAACCGGCTCCGGCCGATATCCAGCAGGATCGCGCCGCCTTCCGGCTGGCGATGAAGGCTGGCGTGCCGATCTGCATGGGCGGCGATGTCGGCGTCTATGCTCACGGCGAAAATGCCCGCGAGATGCTGCTGATGGGCCAGGCCGGCATGAGCAATGCTGGTGTGCTGACAGCAGCGACCGCCGGCAACGCGCGCCATTTCGGGTTGGCTGATCGCGGGCGGGTCATAGCTGGGCTGCTTGCCGATCTGGTCGCGGTGTCCGGCGATCCGCTGGCCAATCTCAAGGCTGTGACGGCGGTGCGTTTCGTGATGAAAGGTGGCGAGGTGGTGCGCCGCGACTGAAGGCCTGCTATGGCCCCGCGCCATGGACAGCTTCAACAATCTCACCAGCCCCGCCACGCTGATCGCCACCCGTCGTTCGGGCAAGGCGCGCGAGATGGTGGAGCCCGGGCCTGACGCCAGCCAACTTGCCGATATCATGGCCGCGGCGGCGCGGGTGCCAGACCACGGCAAATTGTTTCCGTGGCGCTTCGTGGTAATCGAAAACCGCGCCGCCTTCGCCGATGGCCTGCTGACGGCCTATCTGGCCGGCAAGCCGGACGCCGGCCGGCTGGAGCAGGACGCCGTGCGCCAGTTCGCCGTGCAGGCGCCGTGCCTCGTCATCGTGCTCTCCTGCCCGAAACCAAGCCACATCCCGGCCTGGGAGCAAGAGCTTTCCGTCGGCGCGCTGTGCCAGAACCTGTGCGTCGCCGCGCACGCCCACGGCTTTGTCGCCAACTGGCTGACCGGCTGGGCGGCCTATGACGAGCGGGTGCTGGCGCTGGTTGGCGGCACCACGGGTGAGCGCATCGCCGGCTTCTTCTACATCGGCAGCCAGGCCAAGTCGCTGGAGGAGCGGCCGCGCCCTGACATGGCGGCGATCACCACTCGCTGGACAGGTTAACGGCAGACCACATTGCCGCTGCCGGCCACCCGCTTGCTGCAGCGGGCGCCGCCCGTGATGGTGACATCGCCCGAGCCGGCAATGCGGATATCAGCCTGGCCGGTGGCATGGGCGGCCACGTCGCCCGATCCGGCGATGCTGATCGCGGTGTTGGTGCATTGCAGGTTGCCCAGCATGACGTTGCCGCTGCCGGCAACGCGGACGTTGAGCGCGCCGCAGCGACCGGCACTGGTGGCGTCGCCCGAACCCGACACGGCCACATTGACGGTGCGCGCATCCAGCGCGGCCACCGCGACCGACCCCGATCCGGAGATTCGCAGATCGAACGTGTCCGCCCCGCCCTTGTCGGCCTTGAGGTCGCCAGATCCGGAAACCGCGACGCCGCGCAGGGCCGGCATGGTGACGGCGACTGTGACATCCTTGCCGCCCCAGCCCCAATTGCCCTTCTTGCGGCCGATCTTCAGCGTGCCCTTTTCAACCAGGATCTCCAGCTTTTCGAGGTCGTCGGCCTCGCCGGTGGCGACCACCGAAAAGCCATTGCCCTGACGAATGACGACATCATCGCTGCCGCCAAGCGCCACCCTGTCGAACCCGCTGGCATCGAAACGGCGGTCGGCTGCAGCGGCGGGGCCAGCAACGGCCAGCGTGGCAAGCAGCAGGGTGGCGGTGCGGATCATCGGGCAACTCCTGTGTGTTGCCAACATAATACACAACTGTATTAGCGGCGCAAGCCTGCAGCCGGCACGCCAAAGATATTGAGCTCGATGACGAAAAAGCAGACGATCCAGATGGCTGCGTCCCAGAAGTCCAGCCAGGCACCGGTGACGCCCCACCACAGCGCACAGACCAGGGTGATGGCATAGAGCAGGCCGCGCAGAACGGTGCGGCCGGCCCCGCGCGCCCTTTCCGGATGGAAGAGATCGACCCAGATCAGCCCCGATATGGCGAGCCATGCCGCCGCATTGGCGATTTCGATCGGATCGCGAACGGCGACATAATGGGCAAGCGCATGGAGCGCGCAGGCATAGCCTGTCAGTTCAATGGCCAGTGCCGGCAGGCTTATGCGGGTCAGCGGCAAGCCGGAAGGCAGGCGGCGGGTTTCCCATTCGAACACACCGAGGATGAGGACCCAGCCAATCTGGTCGACAGCCTTGGGCGCGAGCAGATCATCGGCTGCCCACATGAAAGCGCCGACATTGGCCAGCACCGCCGCATAGACCAGCGCCTTGAAGGCGTGGAACCATGCCGGGGTGCTGGTCAATGTCGGCGATTGTGCGATTGCCGGTCGGCTTACGCGGCTTTCAGAACCAGTTCGATCTTCTGCTGGGCTGCCGGTTCATCGATGTTTTCCATCGCCGCCAGTTCGCGCGCCAGACGGCCAATGGCGGCTTCATAGATCTGGCGCTCGCTGTAGCTCTGCTCCGGCTGATCCTCGGCGCGGTGCAGGTCGCGCACCACCTCGGCGATGCTGACGAGGTCACCCGAATTTATCTTGGCTTCATATTCCTGCGCGCGGCGCGACCACATGGTGCGCTTGATGCGCGGCTTGCCCTTCAGCGTGGTCAGAGCCTCGTTCATCGTGGCCTGGCTCGACAGCTTGCGCATGCCAACGCTTTCCACCTTGTTCATCGGCACCCGGAGCGTCATCCGCTCCTTTTCAAAGCGCAGCACGAACAGATCGAGCGGCACGCCCGCGATTTCCTGGTGCTGCACCTCGACGACGCGACCGACGCCGTGCTTGGGGTAGACGACATAGTCCCCGATTTCGAAGCCGAGTGACTTGGCAATTGCCATCGATTGTCGTTCCTTGTGTCTGCCGGCCATCAGATCAATAGCAGCCTGTGCCCGGCGCGCAGGGTGCGCTGCCTCTCCGGAACCTCACCGCTGATCTGCGTGCCTGCCTGCCAATTATGTGACCCTGGCCCGGCGCCCGCCTGACAGGTGGCGAACGGCGACGAACCGGCGACGACGACTGCGGGAACAAACCCGCTGCCGAGACATTTTCATATCAGGAAATTGTCACAAAAGCCACTGCCGCCGGCGGCCACCGGCGGCAAAATGGCGCGATCGTGCCACAAAAATGGGCATTCTGGGCCATTTTGCCGCTGTCAGATCGGCAAAAGACCGCCGATCAGTTGCCCTTGCCGGGGGTCGGCGTGAAATATTTGTCGAACTTGCCCTCTTCGCCCTTGTGCGAATCGGCATCGTCCGGCGTGTCGCCTTTCATGGTGATGTTGGGCCACTGCGCCGAATAGGTGGCGTTCAGCTCCATCCACTTTTCCAGGCCGCCTTCGGTGTCGGGCAGGATGGCTTCGGCCGGGCATTCCGGTTCGCACACGCCGCAATCGATGCACTCGTTGGGGTTGATCACCACCATCGTCTCGCCTTCGTAGAAGCAATCAACCGGGCAGACTTCCACGCAGTCCATATACTTGCACTTGATGCACGCTTCGGTGACGACGTAGGCCATGATATTCCCTTCGCACAGGCAGGCGCGGCCGCTGCCGGCAACGCCCATGAATTGAGACAGTCGCGCCTTAGGCGAGCGCCAAGGCTTCTGGCAAGGGGGCATCTTTCCCCGCGGTCTCGGCATCGGCGCTGACACCGGCCCTTCCGGGCGTGAGATCGGTGTAGAATTGCCGCGCTTCCACATAGGGGCCGCGGCGATCCGGGATGCCTTCCACCCTGACGACGATGATATCGTCACCCCGCGGCCAGCTCAGCACGCTGCCGGCACGCACCAGAGCAGAGGCGCGATCCACCACGCGGCCATCGATCCGCAATCGTCGGCTTTCACACAGGCCCTGAGCGTTGGATCGGGACGGCGCCAGGCGCGCGAACCACAGGAACTTGTCCAGTCTCAATCCGGCTCCGTAGACCAAATGCTACCTCCCCTTCATTCCGGCCAGAATGGCAAATGGCGATGTCCCCCTGGCCATGGGACCATCATTGACAACGTCCGGCGGACGGCGCGGGCCCTGGTGGCGCGGCCCGGCCCAAGCAAAATGCGGCGTGCCGTTCACCACGCGCGGCCGATAACCCAGCGCGCGCAGCAACCGGGCAAGGCCATCCTGCGACAGGCCCAGGCTGGCGGCCCAATTGGGATCAGGCACAAAGGGCGCGCGGCCCTCGCGGCGTTCATGGATATGCCGCGACAGGCGATCGACCATGTCGATGCGAACGGCAATGGCATCTTTGCCGTGGGCCAATCGCCAGAAACCGGCAACAAGCAGCACGTCGGCCGGGGCGGCGGCCATCTCGCCCGACACGCTGACGCGCCCGGGTGCGGGCAACGGCGGCAGGCTGACCACCCCCTCGGCGACGGCCCACAGCGCCAACCGCCAGCGTGTCGGTTCCGGCCGCAACAACGCCGGCACGAACAGGTGCAGCGGCCCCAGCCGCACGCCACAGCGGGTGAGCGCCTGGCGATCGGCGCGGGTCAGGCCGGCAAGCTGCTCGGCCACAGCTTCACGGACCAGCACGCCCAGTCCTTCGATGAGTTGCACGATCAGGCCGCGCGCCGGCGCCGTCACCGTGTCACGCAGCGCCGCCAGGCGGGCAAGCGGCGCAGCGATGGCGGCAACGGCATCGGCAACAAAACGCTCCAGCCGTTCCTGCACCCGCTTGCGATCGTCGGGCGTCAACGCAGAGATGGCGCGGTCCAGCTCGACCCGGGGCGACAGCGCATCGCGACCCCTGCGAAGCACGGCGACGCGCGCGCCCTTCCACAACAGACGCGGCGGCAGGCTGCCATCAAAGTCGAGCCTGAATTCGGCATCGCCAGCGGCTGCCAGCTGCCTGGCCCGGCCGGCCAATTCCTTCACCAGATGGCGCTCGGCCGCTGCCAGCAGCAGCCGCTGTTCACCTGCCCGCGCCATCGCGTCGGGGGCAAAACGGAAGCCATCAAGCCGCCCGATCACCTCGCCGTCGACGGCGACGCCGCCATCATCCTCCACCACCACTGGCACCGAAAGCCCTCGCGCCTTCAGATCCTTCAGCAGCACCGACGTGCGGCGATCGACAAAGCGCTGGGTGAGGGCGTTGTGCAGCGCGTCAGAGAGACGGTCTTCCAGCGCGCGGGTGCGTTCCGCCCATTCGGCCGGGTGTTCCAGCCAATCGGGACGGTGCGCCACATAGGTCCAGGTGCGGGCCGCCGCGATGCGGTCGGCAATCGCCTCGACATCGCCGGTCACCCGATCAAGATGCGCGATCTCGGCGGCGATCCACGCTTCTGGCAAATGGCCACGGCCCTCCGTGAGGTGGCGATAGACCCGGCCCGCCAGCCGCGCATGGGCGTCAACGCCGGTCTTGCGATAATCAGGCAGGCCGCACGCCGCCCACAGCCGCTTCAGGCCGCGCTGGCCCAGCACCTTGGCATTGGCGCGCTCCAGAACCCAGGGTTCGCCCGCCAACCGCTTCAATACCGCCATGTCGATGGCGTCGTCGGCGCGGATCAGTTCGGGTCGCGGCGGGCGCGCGTCCATTGTCGCCACAAGCTGGTGCAGGCTGGAAAAATCGAGATTGGCATTGCGCCAGACAAGCTGGCTCAGCGGCTCGAAACGATGTTCCTCCAGCCCCTCGATCTCTTCGGGCGTGAAGCTCGACTGGGCTTCGGCGCCCATCTGCATCGTGCCGAAACTGCCATCACGCTGGTGGCGGCCGGCGCGGCCGGCGATCTGTGCCATCTCGGCCAGGGTCAGCCGGCGTTGGCGCTTGCCATCGAACTTGCCCAGCCCGGCGAACGCGACATGGGCGATATCCATGTTGAGCCCCATGCCGATCGCATCTGTGGCGACGAGATAATCCACCTCGCCCGACTGGTACATCGCCACCTGCGCGTTGCGGGTGCGCGGGGAGAGTGATCCCATCACGACCGCCGCACCGCCCTTCTGCCGGCGCAACATCTCGGCGATGGCATAGACCTCGGCCGCGGTGAAGGCGACGATGGCGGTGCGGCGCGGCAGACGCGACAATTTTTTGGGGGCTGCGTAGGCCAATGTCGAAAAGCGGGGCCGCGTGATGATCTCGGCCTCGGGGATCAGTGCCCGGATCAGGGGTTTGAGCGTTTCCGATCCCAGGATCATGGTTTCGGCATAGCCGCGCGCGTGCAGCAGGCGATCGGTGAAGACATGGCCCCGCTCAGGGTCCGCACCCATCTGGCCCTCGTCGATGGCAATGAAGGCAACGTCGCGATCCATCGGCATCGATTCGACCGTGCACAGGAACCAACGTGCCTGTGGCGGCACGATCTTTTCCTCCCCGGTGATCAGCGCGACCTGATGGGCGCCCTTGACGGCAACCACCCGCTCATAAACTTCGCGGGCCAGCAGACGCAGCGGGAAGCCGATGATACCGCTGGCGTGACCGCAAAGGCGCTCGACGGCCAGATGGGTCTTGCCGGTGTTCGTCGGCCCCAGCACGGCGGTGATCTTGCCGGCGCTGGTGCCGGAACGGGTGGGAAAGGCGCCGATCCGGTTCACCCGACCAACGTGGCCTGCCACGGGCGCGGCAACAAGGGGCTGTGGCAATCCGGCTGCGATGGCCGGAGGCGAAGGAACGATGACCACCCCGTGCGGCTGTTCATGCGCTCAAGGTGACATGGCCGATTCGCCGGCGCAAGTGACCGTTCTGTGGCATCGGCTCGTCGGGTCCATGTTGTCCACAACATGTTGTGCGATTGACACGGCGACTCGCCGGCGTCACAGAATCGCGCGTCGGGGAAGAACCGAATTGTTGAAGCGCGTCCGGTAGTTAACCGTCTGTAAACAGACTGGGGGCCGATTTGTATCAGTCGGGGATTCAGGCGCAGGCCGGAGGCAGCATCACGCTGCCGGGCCGCTGGCCTGTGCCAGCACTGGCAGGGCGCGCTGTTGCCGGACTGGCCCGCGCTGCGGCGACAGAACGGCTGCGCCTTGCCGACGACTGGCAGCGCCTGCGCCGCGCCGCGGCGCAAGGTGATATCGATCTGGATCTGGGTGCCGCCGTCGGTACGCGGCGCTGGTGGTTCAAGTTGGTTGCCTGCACCGCACTGGTGGGCGGTGCCATTGCCGCCGGCAGTATCATCCCGCCGATTTACGAGGCTCACCCGCCGACGATGACCGGCGCGCAAGCTGACGAAGCGCGGGTTCATGCCATCGCGCCGCTTGCCCTCGGTGCTGTTACCGGCGCCGCACCGCGCGTCGATCCGCGCCAGTTGCGTCCGCTGGCCGAAGCGCCGGAACGGCCTCGCGTGGAGCGCAGTGTCACCATCGGCAGCCGCGGGCTGGCGGCAGCCCTTCGCAACGCCGGCGTCAGTAGTGACGACGTGGCCGAAGTGACCCGCCTGCTTGCCGGTCTCAACCCGGGTGGCGGGGCCCGGGCCGAACTGGTGCTGGGCCGGCGCGAAACCAAGTCGGTGCCGCGTCCGCTCGATCGGCTGGCACTGCGGGCCGCGTTTGATCTGAAGGTGGAAATCACCCGCGGCGCCGACGGCCTGGCGCTGAAGCGCATTCCCATCGCGGTCGACTCCACCCCGCTCCGGGTCAGCGGTGCGGTGGGCAGCAGCCTCAACCGCACGCTGCGCAGCGCCGGCATCCCGTCGGCGCAGTCGGCCGAACTGGTCAAGCAGATGCGCCACGTCGTCGATTTCCAGCGCGGCCTCGGCAAATCCGACCGGTTCGATATCATCATCGAGCAGGACAGGGCCGAAACCGGCGAAGTGCGCCACGGCAAGTTGCTATTTGGCGCGCTGGCCCGCAAGGGCAAGGACCCGGTCGAGATCGGGTTGTGGAAGGGCGAATATTATCAGGCCAGCGGCGAAGGCGTGAAAAAGGGCCTGATGAAGACGCCCGTTGACGGCGCTCGCATGTCGAGCGGGTTCGGCATGCGCCTGCACCCGGTGCTGGGCTTTTCCCGTATGCACAAGGGCGTCGATTTCGGTGCCGGCACAGGCACGCCGATCATGGCGGCGGGCGGCGGCACGGTCAGCTTTGCCGGCTGGCACGGCGGTCATGGCAATTACGTGATGATCCGCCACAACAAGGATCTGGCGACGGCCTATGCCCACATGAGCCGCATCGACGTGAAGCCGGGCCAGCGCATCGCGCAGGGCCAGCGCATCGGCGCTGTCGGTTCCACCGGCCTGTCGACCGGCCCGCATCTCCATTATGAAATCTGGCTGCGCGGCGCACCGGTGAACCCGGTCAGCTTGCGCTTCATTGGCGGGGCCGAGCTGGGAGGCCGCGATTTGAACGAGTTCCAGCGCCAGATGAACCGATGGCGCGCACTGCCCGCCGCCGGCAGCGCGCCGACAAGCAGCACCGCCGACTGACATTATTTGGCCATCCTGCCCTGCCAAAGGGCGATCGTGAGCCGAATTGCCTGCCTTTTCCTGCTGCTCCCCTGTCTGCCACTGCTGGCGGGCGCCACCGCCATGCCGCGCCCGCAGCGGCCGGTGGCCAAGGTGGTGGCAACCCAGTGGGGCGAGGAAAACGCGCGCGACCGGGTGGGCGAGGCCGCCGACGTGATCCGCATCGCCGGCATCAGGGGCGGGATGGCCGTCGCTGATATCGGCACGGGCGGCGGCTATTATGTCATGCGCCTTGCGCCCGTCGTTGGTGCACAGGGCCGGGTGTTTGCCCAGGACATCTCGTCGGTCGCGCTTGATCGGGTGCGGATGCGGGTGCAGGCCGCGGGCCACAGGAATGTCCGTTTTGTGCAGGGCAGCCAGGCCAACGCCCGCCTGCCCGACGCCAGCATCGACGTCGCCCTGATGATCCACATGTATCACGAGATCGAGCAGCCCTATCTACTGCTTGACCGATTGCGCCGCAGCCTGAAGCCGGGCGGGCGCATCGTGGTCGTCGATCTCGACCGGCCCAGCGAGGAGCACGGCATGCCCAAAGGGCTGCTGACCTGCGAGGTGAAGGCGGTGGGCTATGAACTCGTCACCCTCACCGATATTGCCCAGGGCTATGTCGCGGTGTTTCGTCCCGGCGTTCGCCCCGATCCGGCCAGCGTGAAGGCCTGCCGCGCCTGATTTCGGGCATCGTGTCGCATAGGCTGCGCGCAGAGGGCGTGACAGGCGCTTGCCCCATGTCGAAAACGCCGCCCATCGTGCTGTTCTATGGTCTTTCCGGGTTGATCCCCTTTCTTGCCGCCCCGGTGGCGACACTGATCTGGCCGGATTTTCGCTGGCAGTTCACCGAAAGCCTGCTGTGGTGGGCGGCGATCATCCTGTCATTCCTGGGCGGTGCGCGCTGGGGCGCGGCGGTGCAGGCCGCCCAGCCAGCGCCGGGCCTGATCGGGGCGGCCATGCTGCCCAGCATCATCGGCTGGCTGATCCTGCTGGCACCAGCCAAGTTCCGTGTCGCGCAGCTGCTGGCGCTGGCGGTGGCCCTTCTGCTCCACCTTGCCTGGGATTGGCGGGCGAACGGTCTGCCCGGTTGGTATGGGCGGCTGCGCCTGACCCTGACGGCAGGTGCCGTGACGGCCCTGGGCTGGCAGGCCGCGCTACAGGGCTGACCAGCGGCCAAAGATGGCAGTTGGCAGCAGCAGCCCGCGCGTTTCCTCGCGGATGGCCATGTCGCCCACTTCGATCTGGCCACCGCGCGGACCGAGCGCCTGTTCCATCAGCGGGTGCAGGGCCAGCGCCGACATGCGGATGGCATAGACGGTGAGGACACAGAAACGCGCATCGTCAGCAAGCAATTGCCGCGCGAGATCGACCAGTTCGGGCAGGTCACGCTCCAGTTGCCACACCTCGCCATCCGGCCCGCGGCCATATTTGGGCGGGTCAAAGATCAGGCCGTGATATTTCGCGCCGCGCCGCACCTCGCGCCGCAAAAACTTCAGCGCGTCATCGATGATCCAGCGCACCGGCGCATCGGCAAGGCCCGACAGCGCGGCATTCTCGCGCGCGGCGGCCACGCTCTTCTTGCTGGCATCCACGTGCGTCACCTGCGCCCCTGCCCTGGCCGCGATCAGGCTGCCAACGCCGGTATAACCGAACATGTTCATCACCCGGTCGCCAGGCTGGATGCGGCTGGCCATCCAGTCGAACTGGCCGCCCATGTCAGGGAAGAAGCCCAAGTGGCGGAACGGCGTATTATTGGCCCAGAACGACACATCACCGTGTGCGGTCGGGCGCTTCATCGCCCAGCGATCCGGCACGTTGGGCTTGAGCTGCCAGCGCCCGCCGCCCTCTTCATCGCTGCCGCCGACAAATTCGCCATCGGCCTTCCAATCCGGGCTGGCCGGCGCCCACATCGCCTGCGGTTCCGGGCGGATGAAGCGGAACCGGCCATAGCGCTCCAGCTTGCGGCCACCACCGGTATCGATCAGCCCGAAATCGGTCCACGGTTCGGTGACAAGGGTGGCAAGGCTGGTCATGCGGCGGCCTTGTGGCGCCCGATTTCCGCGCGGGCGGGGGCGTTGGCCAGCATGGCGGCACCCGCAGCGCGGGCGGCGTCCACCTCCACCGCCTCGATCCGTGCCACCAGTTCGGCAGGCGGCACGAAGCGGCCATGCACCAGCAGACTGCGGCCCAGATAGTCGGCAGCGCCCTGCGCGCCTTCCAGCGCCATCAGCAGGCTGGCCACGGCCTGCGCGCGGGCGCGGTTCAGTTCAGCCTGCTCCAGACCAGCGGCGGCCTCGTGCAGCACGCTGGTGATCAGGTCGCGCGCCGCCGCGGCCTGTTTCGGATCGGTGGCGGCGTGCACGCTCATCAGCCCGGTATCCACATAGGGCGTGAGCGAAGCCGAAACAGTGTAGGCCAGCCCGCGTTCTTCCCGCACCTGCTGGAACAGGCGCGACGACATTCCGCCACCGGCGGCCAGCGTGAACAGCAAGGCGGCATCCTGCGCCGGATCATGGTGACCGGGCGCTGCCCAGCCCGCCGTCAGCTGCGCCTGTTCAATACGGCGCGCGTCGTGATGCCGGCCGGGATGGAAGTGGACGGGATCATGCGCCGGGGCGGGCGCTGCGCCATAAGCGCCGGGAAAGGCGGCTTCGGCCAACCGGCACAGCGCATCGTGATCCACCTTGCCAGCGGCGACCAGGGTCAGCCGATCCGGTGCATAATGGGTGGCCTGCCACGCCAGCAAATCATCGCGGGTGATGCGGGCCAGTGTTTCCTCCTCGCCAAGGATGGAACGGCCGAGCGCCTGCCCCGGATAGGCGGCCTCTTGCAGGAAATCGAACACGATATCGTCGGGCGTGTCGCGGGCTTCGCCCAGTTCCTGCAGCACGACCTCCTTCTCCCGCACGATGTCATCGGCGTCGAACCGTGCGCCTGTCACCAGATCGGCAATCAGGTCGACGCCCAGCGGCAGGTCACGCGCCAGCAGGCGGGCGTGGAACATGGTGGTGTCGCGGCTGGTCCAGGCGTTCAGTTGCCCGCCCACGTCCTCCATCTCTTCGGCGATGGCGCGGGCGGAACGGCGGCGCGTGCCCTTGAACACCATATGTTCAAACAGATGCGCCAGCCCATTCAGCGCCGCCGGCTCAAAGCGCGAACCGGTTTCGGCGGTGAGCGCGACGGCGGCGGTTTCCAGGCCCGGCATCGCCCAGCTGGCGACGGTGAGCCCGTTGGCAAGAATGGTGATCTGCGGCCCGGTCACTTTGCGCGCGCCCGCTCCGCGATATAGGCTTCGATCGCCTGAAGCTGTGCGGGCGCGCCGTCATAGCGTTCGGGGCGCCGCATCAGATCGGCAAGGCGCGCCGGCAGCTGCGGGCTGACGCCGGTGGCAGCCTCCACGGCAGCCGGGAACTTGGCCGGGTGAGCGGTGGCGAGCGTCACCATCGGCGCCGAACCGGTGTCTCGGCGCGCGGCGGCAAGGCCGATGGCCGTGTGCGGATCGAGCAGTTCACCCGTGTGCGCCAGGGCCCAGCGCATGGTGTCGACCATCTCGTCGGCATCGACACGGGCGGACGTGAACAGGCCGGCGCGCGCACGCCACGCTGCGGGAAGGTGCAGTTTTTTCGTCGTCTCGAATTCGGCCATGGCCGCGGCCAGCGCCGCCGCATCGCGCCCCGACAGGTCGAACAACAGTCGTTCGAAGTTGGACGACACCTGGATGTCCATCGACGGCGCGTCGGTGGGGGCGACGGTGCCGGCGCTGTAATCGCCGCTGGTCAGCGCGCGGTGCAGGATGTCGTTGCGGTTGGTGGCGACCACCAGCCGTTCGATCGGCAGGCCCATCTGCGCCGCGACATAGCCGGCAAACACGTCGCCGAAATTCCCGGTGGGCACCGCATAGGACACGGCGCGATGCGGCGCGCCCAGCGACAGCGCGCTGGTGAAATAATAGACGACCTGGAACAGCAGCCGCGCCCAGTTGATGCTGTTGACGGCCGCCAGCGGGAAGCGCGCGGCGAAGGCGGCATCGTTGAACATCGCCTTCACCAGCGCCTGCGCGTCGTCGAAATTGCCGGCGATGGCGATGTTGTGGATGTTGGCATCCAGCACCGTCGTCATCTGGCGGCGCTGCACCTCGCTCACCCGGCCATCGGGGTGAAGCATATAGACCTCGACCCCGGCGCGGCCGGCCAGTGCATCGATGGCGGCAGAGCCGGTATCGCCGGACGTGGCACCAATAACGGTGATGTGCTGGCCCGATTCTGCCAGAAAGCGTTCAAAGACCAGTCCCAGCGCCTGCAGCGCCACGTCCTTGAAGGCCAGTGTCGGCCCATGGAACAGCTCCATCAGCCAGTGGCGGTGATCGAGCTGCTTCAGCGGTGCCACGGCATCATGGGCAAAGCGGCCATAGGCGGCGGTGAAGATGGCCCGCAGCGCATCATCATCCAGCGCGCCGGCGGTGAAGGGCCGGCAGACGCGGACCGCGACCTCAACATAGGACAGCCCGGCCATCGCCGCGATCTCGGCATCGCTGAAGCGCGGCCATGATTCGGGCACATAGAGGCCGCCATCGCTGGCCAGCCCGGCCAGCGTCGCGGCGCGGAAATCGAGGATCGGGGCCTGCCCCCGCGTGGAAAGATAGCGCATCGGCGTTGTCCGTTATTCGGGCGCGGCCGGCGGTGCAACATTCCTTCGCCGCAGCCACAGGCCATAGATGGCGGCCAGCGCGATGGCGAGGCCAAACCACTGGCCGGCATAGGCCAGGTGATTGTCGGGCAGATCTTCGGCCCGGGGCTGGCGCGGCCGGCCGAGCGGGGGGATCGCCTGATCCGGGATCAGCATGAAGCGCGGGCGATCGGGCTTGGCGCCATAGGGGTTTTCGATCACCGTGCCGCTGAGCTGGTGATCCAGAGTGAGGATCATGTCACGGGCGTCGACCCGGCGCGTCCACCCTGCCACCGCGACGATATCGGGCGGCAGATCGTTGGGCCGGCACGAGACGACGACAAAGAATCCTGACGTGCCGCCGGCCGAACTGCCGGGGCGCAGATCGTAGGGCTTCTTCGGCCCGGCGCGGCAATCGATGCTGGCGCGGCGGTACTGCAGCGACACATCGCCCATCATCGCGGCGCGGAATTCCTCCGGCGTCACCGTCGGCAGCTCCGGCGCGGCAGCAAGCCGGGCGATCAGATCCTGTTTCCACGCCCGCCGATCGAGCTGCCATTTGCCCAGGCCGCACAGGATCAGGATGCCGACAGCGGCAATGACAGTGGGGATGATCGGGATACGGCGGGTCATTGCCGTCCCTCGCCGGCGTTGTGGCGATATTCAAGCGCGACAAACAGCCCCTTGGCAACCCGCATCAGCCCCAGTGACAGGGCAATGGTGATCGGCCCCCACAAGAGGACGTGCACCCACCAGGGCGGGTGCAGCTGGAATTCCATCACCTGGCTGGCGACGATGACCACGGTGGCGACGATGAAGATCAGGAAGGGCGCTGCGCCATCGCCCACGTTGAAGCGCTCATAATCCAGCCCGCAGGCCGCGCAGCGCGGCCCGAGTTTGAGCAGGCCAACAAACAAGGGGCCGCTGCCACAGCGTGGACAGCAGCCCCTGATTGCGACCTGTTGCGGGGTCGGTGCGTCAGCCAAGCGGATTTTGGGCGACGGCCGCGCCGAACTTCGATCCCCACACATAGATGGAAATGAACAGGAACAGCCACACCACGTCCACGAAGTGCCAGTACCACGCGGCGGCCTCGAAACCGAAATGCTGGCGCGGGGTGAAATCGCCCTTGTAGGTGCGGGCAAGGCAGACGATCAGGAAGATGGTGCCGACGATGACGTGGAAGCCGTGGAAGCCGGTCGCCATGTAGAAGGCGGCACCATAGATGCTGTCGGCCAGGCCATATTCGGCGTGGTGATATTCATAGGCCTGCACGCAGGTGAAGATGAGGCCCAGCGCAATCGTCACCCACAGGCCGTTCTTCAGGCCCTTGCGATCACCATGGATCAGCGCGTGGTGCGCCCAGGTGACGCTGGTACCCGACAGCAGCAGGATCAGCGTGTTCAGGAGCGGGAAGACGAACGGATCGAGCAGTTCGATACCCTTGGGCGGCCACGCGCCTTCGATACCTTCATGCAGCGACGGATACAGCGCCGCATTGAAATAGGCCCAGAACCAGGCGACGAAGAACATCACTTCCGACGCGATGAACAGGATCATCCCGTAACGGTGGTGGATCTGCACGACGGGCGTGTGATCGCCGGTGTTGGCTTCGTGGACGACATCCTTCCACCACAGGAAGAACATGGCCGACACGGCGGCAAGGCCGGCAAAGAAGGTGGGCATGCCCCAGCCCATCTTGTGCATCCAGCCGATCGCGCCGGCGGCAAGGATCAGCACCGCCGCCGACATCATGAATGGCCGCGACGACGGGTTGAGGATGTGGAAATCGTGGGTCTTGCTACCGGCCATGGCCTCAGCCCTTGCTGTCTTGACTGTTACGAATTGTCGCAGCGCTTAGCGCGCCGGGCGACGGTTTGTCCACCACGTAGAACGTATAGCTGAGCGTGATTTCATCGATCTTGCGCGCGATGGGATCATCGACGATCGCCGGATCGATGTAATAGCTCACCGGCATGTCGACCGTCTCGCCGGCCTTCAACGTCTGTTCGGTGAAGCAGAAGCAATCGATCTTGATGAAATAGCGCCCGGCTTCTTCCGGCGAGACGTTGAACACGGCGCGGCCGGTGATCGGCATACCGCCGGTGTTGCTGGCGGTGTAGAAGGCCAGGCGCTTTTCCCCGATCGGGATGGTGACATCGTTGACCTTGGGGCGGAACCGCCAGTTCAGCCCCGGCGCGACATTGCCATCGAAGCGCACCTTGATGGTGCGCCCCGCAACCGCCGCCAGCCGATCGGCCGCCGGAGCGGCGGCCGCCACCTGGGTGGTGCCGCCAAAGCCAGTGACCTGGCAGAACAGGCGATAAAGCGGCACCGAGGCATAGGCGACGCCGATCATCGCCACCGCGCCCAGCGCCGTGAGGATGCCGGTGCGGCGGTTGGCCTTCTGGATGCCGGTCGCGCTGGTCATTGCGCCTGCTCGCCAGCCTGATGCTGGGGCAGCGGCTGGCCGGTCATCCGCACCACGGTGATGCCAAAGAACAGCGCCACAAGGGAGAACAGCAGGATGCCAAGCGCGCGATTGCGCGAGGCACGGCGGGCGTAGAAGGCAGCGCGCTCCTCGGCTGTCCAGTTGGCGGGGTTGACGCTCATGGCAGCAGCAACCGATCGGCGACCAGCGCACCAAACAGGCAAGCAAGATAGAGCAGGCTGAACTTGAACAGCTGCTTTTCCGCCGCCATCTGCGCCGGAGCTTCCGCCGTGCTGCGCGCAACCTTCACGGCCATCCACAGGAAGATGGCGCCCAGTGTGATCGCCGTGCCCCCATAGGCCCAATCGGTCAGCCCCATCAGCGTCGGCGCGATGGTGACGGGCACCAGCAACAGTGAATAGCCGAGAATCTGGCGACGGGTTTCCTTCAGCCCGTGGGTAACGGGCAGCATCGGCACGCCGGCCTTGGCGTAATCCGCCTCCATGAACAGCGCGAGCGCCCAGAAGTGCGGCGGCGTCCACAGGAAGATGATGGCAAACAGGATCCACGCCAGCATCGGCGTGTCGCCGGTGACGGCGGCCCAGCCGCAAATCACCGGGAACGCGCCGGCGGCCCCGCCGATGACAATATTCTGCGGCGTCCGGCGCTTGAGCCAGGCGGTATAGACGACGACATAGAACAGGATGGAGACTGCCAGCCACGCCGCCGCGACCCAGTTGAGCGCGAGGCCCATCACGGCGACCGAACCGGTGCCGAGGATGACGCCAAAGGCCAGCGCTTCCGGCTTTTGCAGCTTGCCTGCCGGCAGCGGGCGCTTGGCGGTGCGCTTCATCAGCGCATCGATATCGGCTTCATACCATTGGTTGAGCGCGCCGGCGGCGCCAGCGGCCACGGCGATGCACAGGATGCCGGTGAAGGCGAGAAACGGATGCAATGCGCCCGGTGCAGCCACCATCGCGCAGGCGGCGGTGAAGATCACCAGCGTCATCACCCGCGGCTTCAGCAGGGCGAAATAATCGCGCCAGTCCGCCAGCAGGGGCGTTGGCACCCCCGAAACGGATTCAGCATTGCCGTAACTGTTCATGACATCTGGCCTGAAAGGGGCAGGGCCAATGGCCCCACCCCCGGTTTGCCGGCCTTACTTGATGACCGGCAGGGTTTCGAACTGGTGGAACGGCGGCGGGCTGGACAGGGTCCATTCCAGCGTCGTCGCGCCCTCACCCCAATAATTGTCTTCCACCTTCCGGCGCGACGCGAACGACACGATCAGGTTGAGGAAGAAGAACAGCATGCCCACACCCATGATGGCATAACCATAAGAGGCGACCTGGTTCCACGCGGCATAGGCTTCCGGATAATCGGGGATGCGGCGCGGCATACCGTCCATGCCCAGGAAGTGCATCGGGAAGAACATGACGTTCACGCCGATGAAGAACACCCAGAAGTGCAGCTTGCCCAGCACTTCGTTGTATTGCTTCCCGAACATCTTGCCGAACCAGTAGTACCAGGCGGCGAAGATGGCGAACACGGCGCCCAGCGACAGCACGTAGTGGAAGTGCGCCACGACATAGTAGGTGTCGTGGAAATAGACGTCCACGCCGCCGTTCGACAGCAGCACGCCGGTGACGCCGCCCACGGTAAACATGAAGATGAAGCCGATCGCCCACAGCATCGGCGTGTCGAAGCGGATCGAACCGCCCCACATCGTCGCGATCCAGCTGAAGATCTTGATGCCGGTGGGCACCGCGATGATCATCGTGGCGGCGGTGAAGTACATCTTGGTGTTCACGTCGAGGCCGACGGTGAACATGTGGTGGGCCCAGACGATGAAGCCGATGAAGCCGATGGCGACCATGGCATAGGCCATGCCGAGGTAGCCGAACACCGGCTTGCGGCTGAAGGTGGAGACGATCTGGCTGACGATGCCGAAGCCCGGCAGAATCAGGATGTACACTTCGGGGTGACCGAAGAACCAGAACAGGTGCTGGTACAGGATCGGATCGCCACCGCCATCAGCGGTGAAGAAGTGCGTGCCGAAATTGCGATCGGTGAGCAGCATGGTGATGGCACCGGCCAAAACCGGCAGCGACAGCAGCAGCAGGAAGGCGGTGACCAGCACCGACCACACGAACAGCGGCATCTTGTGCAGGGTCATGCCCGGCGCGCGCATGTTGAGGATGGTGGTGATGAAGTTGATCGCGCCCAGGATCGACGAGGCGCCGGCGATGTGCAGCGACAGGATTGCCATGTCGACGGCGGGACCGGGGTGGCCGGCGGTCGACAGCGGCGGATACACGGTCCAGCCGGTGCCGACGCCGTTGGCGCCTGCCGGGCCTTCGACAAACATCGAACCGCACAGCAGCAGGAACGACGGGACCAGCAGCCAGAACGACACGTTGTTCATGCGCGGGAACGCCATGTCGGGCGCGCCGATCATGATCGGCACGAACCAGTTGCCGAAACCGCCGATCATGGCGGGCATGACGGTGAAGAACACCATGATCAGGCCGTGGGCCGTGATGAACACGTTCCACAGATGGTTGGCCTGATCGACATTGCCCTGGGTCATGAAGGTCAGCCACTGGATGCCCGGCTCGGCCAGTTCCAGCCGCATCGCCCCCGAAATCGCGCCGCCGATGGTGCCGGCGATGATCGCGAAGATCAGGTAGAGCGTGCCGATATCCTTGTGGTTGGTCGAGAACAGCCAGCGCTGGATGAAGCCAAGCTGGTGATCATGATCGTGAGCGTCGTGATGCGCTCCGGCGGCGGCAGCGTTTGCCATGGTCAGTGTCCGTCCTCTTCCAATCTCAGTTCGCGGCCGCAGCGGCAGCCGGCGCGGCCGGGGCCGCAGCGTCGGCAGCCGCAGGCGCGGCCGCGGGGGCAGCGCCTGCCGCCGCAACAGCCGGCTCGTCAACGATGCCGTTTTCCTTTTTCTTCGCCGCGACCCACGCATCGAACTGCGCCTTCGGCAGCACTTCGATGGCGATCGGCATATAGGCATGCTTGGAACCGCACAGCTCGCTGCACTGGCCGAAATAGACGCCGGGGCGATCAACCTTGAACCAGGTTTCGTTAACGCGGCCCGGCACGGCATCCATCTTCAGATAGAAGGCCGGCATGGCAAAGCTGTGGATCACGTCGGCAGCGGTGGTCAGCACCTTCACGGTGGCACCGGCCGGCACGACCATGCGGTTGTCGACATCAAGCAGCTTGGGCGAGCCGCGCTCCGCGGCTTCCTTGTCGGTGAGCATCACCGAATCGAAGGTGAAGCCGCCGTTGTCGGGATATTCATATTCCCAGTACCACTGGTGGCCGATCGCCTTGATGGTGATGTCGGCCTTGGGCGGATCATATTGATTGGCCAGCAGGCGGAAGCTGGGGAAGGCGATGACAACCAGGATCAGCGCCGGCACCACCGTCCAGATCACTTCGATCGTGGTGTTGTGGCTGTTCTTCGACGGCACCGGATTGGCACCGGCGCGATAGCGCAGCACCGTCCAGGCCAGAAGGATCATCACGAAGATGGCGACAGCGAACATCACCGGATTGAGAATGTTGTAGACCATGTTGTGGCCTTCAACGGCAATCGGCGTCACTGCTTCCTGCAGGTTCCAGCCCCCGGTCGGCTGACCGATGCCTGCCTCAGGCGCCAGCAGCGACGGGGTCGCGGCCGGAACCGGGGTGGTGGCAACCGGCGGAACCGGGGCTGCCGCCACCGCTTCCTGCGCGGCGGCGCGCACCGCGGCGACCATCGCCCCGGCGGAAATCATCATCTTGGTTATGCGGCGCATGATGCCTCTGGCGTGAAACGGGCGGACTCATCCGCCAAATGACGTACTTCTATGCCGCGCTGCACCGCAACACGCAAGGGTGAAACACCATGCAGGGTGATGCCAAATCAAGGCGTAAGGCTAGCAAATGCGGCAGTCTCACGCTTCATTTGCGCGGCAACGGCCTGCGGCACATCCTGGCCTTGCAGCATTCCGGCGTTCCACACCGCCACATATTCAAGGCCGTCGGCGATGCTGTGATCGCGGCCGTAATTCAGCACCTGCTTGATGCCGGTGATGGCCAGCGGCGACTTGGCAGCAATCTCGCGCGCCATGGCTTGGGCTGCGGCCAGCGCGGCTTCGTGGCTGTCCTCCACCCTGTTAACAAAGCCCCATTTCGCGGCTTCGACGGCGGGGAAGCGCCGCCCGGTGTAGGCCAGTTCGCGCACCAGCCCCTGCGGCAGGAGATGGGGAATGCGCTGCAGCGTGCCGACATCCGCAACGATGGCGATGTTGATTTCCTGGATGGTGAAAAATGCGTCTTCGGTGCAGATGCGGATATCGCAGGCCGTCACCAGATCGACGCCGCCGCCGATACAGCCGCCCTGCGTGACGGCGATCACAGGCACACGGCAATTGTCGATGACGTTGAAGCTTTCCTGCAGTTCCTTGACGTGCCGCCGGAACGCTTCACGCTGGCGGCCGAGATCGGCTCCGGATTTGCCCAGCACGTTGGTGCCGGCCCAGTTGAGATCGAGCCCGGCGGTGAAATGCTTGCCCGTGGAGGCAAGGATCACGCAGCGCACCGACATGTCGTCGGCGATGGCATGGAACACCCTGACCATTTCCGGCCAGAAATCCTTGTTCATCGTGTTGAGTTCGGCCGGTCGGTTGAGCGTGATGCGGGCAATCCCGTCGGCATCGACGCGATATTCCATGGTGGTCAGTTCCATCGCGGCCTCCTCGCAGCTATGGACTAGGGATGACCAAGTTCACGGTGAACGGCAATCCTGTCGAATTTCTGATGCCGCCCGACACGCCGCTGTTGTGGGCGCTGCGCGATGCCGCCGGGCTGACCGGCACGAAATATGGCTGCGGTGCCGGTTTGTGCGGCGCGTGCACCGTTCATGTCGATGGCAAGGCGACGCGCAGCTGCCAGGTGGCGATCGCCGATCTGGAAGGCACCTTCGTTACCACCATCGAAGGCCTGTCCGACAATCGCGATCACCCGTTGCAGCAGGCGTGGATCGCAGCGCAAGTGCCGCAGTGCGGCTACTGCCAGTCGGGCATGATCATGGCAGCAGCGGCGCTGCTGAAAGACACGCCGCGCCCGTCAGACGAGGATATCGACGCCGCCATCACCAACCTGTGCCGCTGCGGCACCTACAACCGCATCCGCAAGGCGATCCACATGGCTGCCGATGGCCGCATCGATGCCGGCGTGCCGGGGCCGGACGCCAATGCCGGCGAGGCCGCCACACGCGCGCCCAGTCTGAGGGATTAGAACGGGTTCAGCGTGTAGCCGCGCTGCTGATAGATGGCATGGGCGGTGATCGCCGAAAGCGACATCTTCACGCCGGGGATCAGATCGGCCTTGCTGATCTTCTGGCCCATCGCCGTCTGACCGCACAGATAGATTTCAACCCCGGCGCCCAAGAGTTTCTGCACGGCATTCAGGCTGCCGTTGGTCTTGCCGCCGCTGCGGGCCTCATAGACTTCGGGCTTCAGAAGGTCCTGCGCCGCCGGGCCGTGGGCGATCAGCACGATCTTCACCTTGTCCTTCGGCACGCCGGCGGCAACATGCATGTTGAGCGTGCGGGCCGCCGTTTCGATCTGGCGGCTGAGCGTGCCGGGTTCGGCGCGGGCGGCAAGATCAAAGGCGATCTTGAAGCTGGCACCCTTCGGCAGCGGCAGGTCACTTTCGACCGGCGCGATCGGGCCGACATCGGGCAGCACCGGGCCAGGCACGAACCCTTCCCGCGACTGCGCCAGCGCCGGCGTCGCCGCCAGGAGGGTGAGGAGGACGGCAGAACGCAGCATTTGCGGGCCTTTCAGAACGGGTTCAGCGTGTAACCTTGCGCCTGCAATATTGCATGGGCGCTGCTGGCGGAAATGGCCAGTTCGACGCCCGGCAGCAAGTCGACCTTCTTCACGCCCATCGCGTTGGCGGCCTGCCCGCACACCAGAAAGCGAACGCCCCTGGCAAGCATTTCCTTCACCATCGCCTCACTGGCGTTGGGGCCGCCATTGGTGCGCGCGGCGTAGACCTCTGGCCTCGTCAGCTCGACAATGGCCGGCCCGTGGACAACGACAGCCACCGCGACATCGCGCTCGGCCATGCCGTTCGCCACATGGCTGTTGATGAAGCGGGCGGCCGTTTCAAAACCGGGATTGCGCTTGCCCGGCGTCGCCGCCGTAACATCATAAACGTGGCGAAGCACCATGCCCTTGGGGATAGCGACATCGGTTTCGACCGGCGTGTGCGTGCCAAAGCCCTTGAACACCGGCCCATCGGTGGCAGCAGCGGGCGCGGCGATCAGCGCCGCGATCAACAGCGCGGCGCGCATCAGCCGAAATTCCGCAGGCTCTTCAGAGTCGATTCGGCCTCGGCCACCGTGCGCCGCACGATCTCGCCCGCCGGCAGCACCTCGGTGATGCCGCCGCCGCCCTGCCCGGCTGCCAGGCACTGGGTTTCGGGGATGACGTCCAGCACCCCGGCAATCGGGCCAAGGCGATTGAGCTGCACCGATTCCGCCACTTGGGCTGCGAACGGCTTGGCATCGCGATTGTCGAAATTGCGGTTCGAATCGTTGACGATGGCGCGCAGCGTCTTGCCGGTGAACACCTTGCTCACCACCGTGTCGCTCTCGCTCATGCCGACAATGGCATCCTTGTATTTCTGCCCGGCATGCGCCTCGTGACTGGCAATGAAGCGCGTGCCCATCCACACGCCGACACAGCCGAACGCCAGCGCCGCGGCAAGGCCCCGCCCATCGAACAGACCGCCCGCCGCCACCACGGGAATATCCACCGCATCGACGCACTGCGGCCACAGCGCCACCGAAGCGACGCTGCCGGTGTGGCCGCCGCCTTCCGTGCCCTGCGCGATGATCACGTCACAACCGGCTTCTGCGGCTTTCACGGCGTGCTTCACGTTGCCGGCCATGCACATCACCACGACGCCGGCCGCCTTCAGCTCGTTGATGATCGCCACCGGCACGCCCAGGCCGGCGATGAAGGCCTTGGCACCGCCCTTGATGATCACGTCCACCGACGCGGTGAGCGTTTCCGGCTGCGCGGTGAGCAGATCGACGCCGAACGGCTTGTCGGTGAGATCCTTCACCCGCGCCATCTGATCGGCAATGAACTTCGGCGGCAGGCCGGCCATGCCCAGTGAGCCGAAGCCGCCGGCCTCGCTCACCGCGGCGCAAACCTCGGCATAGGACACGCCGCCCATCCCGGCGAGCAGGACGGGATGTTCGACAGCAAGAAGATCACAGATTGGCGTATGGATGGTCATCAATCGTCCCCCTGCCCGTCAGCGACGGCGCTTGCACCTTTCCCGCGTGGCGGGACGGATTATTCCGCAGCCTGGGCTTCACCCCAGCCAATGATCGCTTTCACTTCCAGGAAATCGGCAAAGGCGTGATCGCCCCATTCGCGGCCATTGCCCGACTGCTTGTAGCCGCCGAACGGCGCCATGAGGTCAAGGCCCGCCTGGTTGACGTTGACCTGGCCGGCGCGCAGCTGGCGGGCGACCTGCTTCGCGTGTTCCGGCTCACCCTGCACATAGGCGGCGAGGCCATAGACGGTGTCGTTGCCGATCGCGATGGCCTGTTCCTCGCTGTCATAGGGCAGCATGGCCAGCACCGGGCCAAAGATTTCCTCGCGGGCGATCGTCATGTCGTTGGTGACGTCGGCAAAGATCGTCGGCTTGACGAAATAGCCCTTGTCGAGGCCCTCCGGTCGACCGGGGCCGCCGGCGACCAGCGTGGCGCCTTCCTTGATGCCAGTCTCGATCAGGCCCTGGATCTTGTTCCACTGGGTCTCGCTCACCACCGGGCCCATGGCGCTGTTGCCGTTGGGATCACCCACCGTGGTGGCTTCGGCGACCTGCTTGGCGATGGCGGCGGCTTCCGCCATCTTGCCGCGCGGCACCAGCATGCGGGTCGGGGCATTGCAGCTCTGGCCCGAATTCATCATCACGCTCTGCACGCCGCCGGTCACCGCCTTCACCAGATCGGCATCGGGCAGCACGATGTTGGGCGACTTGCCGCCAAGTTCCTGCGCCACGCGCTTGACGGTGTCGGCAGCATTCTTGGCAACGGCGATGCCGGCGCGGGTCGAGCCGGTGAAGCTGACCATGTCGACATCGGGGTGGCCCGACAGCGCGGTACCCACACCCGGCCCGTCGCCGTTGACGAGGTTGAACACGCCGGCCGGCACACCGGCAGCATGCAGGATCTCTGTCCACAGATACGCGCTGAACGGCGCGATTTCCGACGGCTTCAGCACCATCGTGCAGCCAACGGCCAGCGCCGGCGCGACCTTGCAGGCGATCTGGTTGATCGGCCAGTTCCACGGCGTGATGAAGGCGCAGACGCCGATCGGCTCCTTGGTGATCAGGGTGGTGCCCTTGAGCTCGTCGAACTTGTAGTTTTTCAGCACCTCAATGGCGGTGCCGATATGGCCGATGCCAAGCGCGGCCTGCGCCTGGTTCGACAGCCAGGCCGGCGCACCCATTTCCTCGGTAATGGCGGCCGCGATGTCGTTGTAACGCTTCTGATATTCGCCGGCGATGGCACCCAAAAGTTCGATGCGTTCCTTGACGCTGCTGCGGCTGAAGCTGGCAAAGGCCGCCTTGGCCGCTGCAACGGCGCGATCGACATCGGCGGCGCTGCCGATGTTGATGCGGCCCGCCACCTCCTCGGTGGCCGGATTGATAACGTCGAGCGGATTGGCAACGGCCGGTTCGACCCATTCGCCGCCAATGTAGAACTTGGTGTAATCGCGCATGTCAGCCTCCCCAGCTGTCGGAACCCGAGGGTTGTAACACGCGAGGCGGGCGATTCGGCGCTTGGGCTTTTTGAGGGGGCTATTTCGCCGGCAGCAGCAATTCCACCGCCGCCGCCATGCTCTCCACGCCCGTCGCGATGGTCGGTGCGGGATCGGGCGCCCAGCCGCTGTTGTGCAGGCTCGGCACCGGCGAGCCGCCGGCCTTGGCCGCTTCCCACTGCGCCTTGCCGACGCCGCCCAGCCACCAGATCACCGATGGCACCTTGGCCTCCAGCCCGAAATACTGGAAATCCTCCGACGCCATCGACGGATCGAGATCAACCACCCGGTCCTTGCCCAGCTTCGCCTCGAACTGCGCCTTCAGCCGCGTCGCCAGCGGCGTGTCGTTCAGGGTCGGCGGGCCGAACTCGCCACCCTTGAACACCGGCAGCAGCCTTTCCGGCATGCCGGCCGCGATCGCCTCCCCGGTGGCCACGCGCTTGATGGCGTCGATGAGCTTTTGCTGCTGGGCGGGATCATAGCTGCGGATGGTCAGCTGCAACGCCACCTCGTCGGGGATGATGTTGTGCTTGGTGCCACCATGGACGCTGCCCACGGTGATCACCGCCGGCTGGAACGGATCATTCTCGCGGGCAATGATCGTCTGCAGCGACGTGATGATGCGCCCCGCCAGCGTCACCGGGTCCTTCGTCGTCGCTGGATAGGCGCCGTGGCCGCCGATGCCGCGCACCGTGATGTCCATCGTGCTGATGATCGACAGGGCACGGAACAGCGGCACGCTCACCTGACCGGCGGGCAGCGTGCTGTTGTCATGCAGGGCGATGGCGAAATTCGGCTTGGGGAAGCGGGCGTATAAATTGTCGGCCAGCATCTTCTGCGCGCCGCCGCCGGCTTCCTCGGCGGGCTGGCCCACCATCACCACAGTGCCGCGCCAGCGCTTGCGGTTCTCGGCCAGCCATCGGACGGTGCCCACCCACACGGTCATGTGGATGTCGTGCCCGCAGGCGTGCATCACCGGCGTCGTCGGGCCATTGTCATACTGGCCCATCGCCTGGCTGGCATAGGGCAGGCCAGTGGCTTCCTTCACCGGCAGCGCATCCATGTCGGCGCGGATCAGCAACGTCGGGCCGGGGCCATTCTTCATCACGGCGACCACGCCGGTGCGGCCCACCTTTTCCGTGACGTCAAAGCCGGCGGCGCGTGCTTCGGCTGCCAGGATACCGGCGGAACGCACCTCGTGGAACGCCAGCTCCGGATGGGCGTGGAGATCCTTGTAAAGGGTGACGAGATCGACGGGTGCGGCCAGAGCCGGGGTGGCCACAGCCAGCAGCAGGCCGGCCAACAGGGTTTTCATCGGGATCACTCCTCAACGCGATTTCGGCAGCAGCATCATCACGGCATCGGTCATGGTGGCGACGCCGGTGGCGATGGTGGGGGCGGGATCAGGCGCCCAGCGCGGGTTGTGCGGCCCAGGCAGCCTGGTGCCGTCCTTCTGCGCCTTGGCCCAAGCTTCGGCGTTCACCGCGCCCAGCGAATACATCACGGTCTGGATGCGCGGATCGGCGAGGCCAAACTGATTGTAATCCTCCGACGCCATCGACGGATTGCCTTCCAGCACCTTGTCGGGGCCGAGAGTCTTCTGGAACAGCGCCTTGATGCGGGTGGCGAGCGCGGTGGTGTTGATGGTCGGCTGGGTGCCGTTGGGGTCGACCGTCACCTCCGGGTAGAGGCTTTCGGGCAGGCCGGCGGCCATCGCCTCGCCGCGAGCGATGCGCCGGATACCGTCGAGCAATTTTGCCTGCACGCCGGCATCGAAACTGCGGACCGTCAATTGCAGGTGCACGCTTTCGCCGATGATATTGTGCTTGGTGCCGCCGTGGATGCTGCCCACCGTTACCACCGCCGGGCGGAATGGGTCATTTTCCCTGGCCACCAGCGTCTGCAGGGCAATCACGATGCGGCTGGCCAGCACCACCGGGTCCTTGGCATCCTGCGGATAGGCACCGTGGCCGCCGACACCCTTCACCTCGATATCCACCGTGTCGGCCGCCGACGCATTGGCCGCCAGATTGACCTGCACGGTGCCAGCCGGGCCGGTGCCATCGTGCAGCGCCAACGCGTAATCGGGGCGGCCGAACCGGGCATAAAGCCCGTCGGCCAGCATGGCGCGGGCACCCTGGATGATCTCCTCAGCGGGCTGGGCGACCATCATCACCGTGCCGCGCCACTTTGCCCTGTTTTCGGCCAGCAAGCGCACGACGCCGACCCATACGGCCATGTGGATATCATGGCCGCAGGCGTGCATCACGGGGGTTTCGGGGCCACCGTCATAGTGGCCGGTGGCCTGGCTGGCATAGGGCAGGCCGGTGATTTCCTTGACCGGCAGGGCATCCATGTCGGCCCGTACCAGCACGGTCGGGCCGGGGCCATTCTTCATCACCGCCACGACGCCGGTGCGGCCGACCTTTTCGGTCACCTGCCAGCCGGCGGCACGCGCTTCGGCAGCCAGAATGCCGGCCGATCGCACCTCCTGAAAGCCCAGTTCGGGATGGGCGTGCAGATCCTTGTAGAGCGTCACCAGATCAACAGGTGCCGCCGTCGCTGGTGTCGCCAGCAGCGCCGCCGCTAGGCCAGCAGCGCGGAAAGTCCATCCCATCCCAATTTTCCCCCAACCAGAATCATCAACACGTGCATGATGGCATAGAAGCGCGGCCCATCAACCCGGCGCACCAGCACCGTGCCGGCCCAGGTGGACAGCAGTGCCGCCGGCATCAGCGCGCCGGCCAGCCACAGATTGGCCGGCGTGAACGCGCCCAGTGCCCAATATGCCGGCACCTTCAGCCAGTTGATCAGCGCGAAGAACACGCTGCTGGTGCCGATGAACACGTCGCGCGGCAGTTTCCTTGGCAGCACGTGCATCTGGAACGGCGGGCCGCCGGCGTGGGCGATCTGGCTGGTAAAGCCGGCTGCCGCGCCCATCGCCACGCCTTCCGCGGTGCCCCCCAGCCGGGCCGGCACGCCATGATGTTCGGCCCAGATGCGCTGCAGCCCGAACCCGATGGCGATCACGCCAACGGCAGCTTCCACCGCCGCCACCGGCACGAACCGCGCCAGCGCCCAGCCGGCAAAGATGCCGATGCACGCGCCCGGCACCATGCGTTTCAGCACCAGGTTGTCGCGATGCGCGCCGAACGCCTTTACCGAAAACACGTCCTGCACCAGCAGGATCGGCAGCAGGATGGCGGCGGCGGTGACCGGGCTCATGCCCAGCGCCATGATCGGCACGCCCAGAACGCCCAGCCCGGCAAAGCCGCCCTTGGCCAGGCCCAGGACGGTCACGCCCACCAGGGCTGCCACCCAGAACTCCCATCCGGGGGCGGCAAGCTGGGCGGCAATGCCAGACATGATCAGGCGGTGCGGATTTCGATCAGCACCAGCCGCGCCGTCCACTGCGGCCACGGCAGCGCGATGCGCCACTGCCCGGGCGCAGTGGCCTCGAGGATGCCAACCTGATCGCGCGCGGCATCGGCACCATAGGTCTGCCGGCCCATTTCGCCGGCGAGCCGCACGGTGCCGAGGAAGACCAGGCGATCGACGTCGGGATAGAGGGTGCCGGCATATTGCTGCGCGCCTGGCGCGGTTTCGAGGCGGAGCAGGATGCCGTCGGCGGTGATGCGGCACGCGCCCCATTCCCCTGCCTGCACGGGCGGTGAAATATGCGGCGTCCCCTGCCGCCAGCCCAGCAGCACGGTGCGGCATTGGTAGGCGCCAGCCCCCGGCAGCATCGGCGGCGCGGCGACGTCGCGAACCCCGGCCGGACCGATCGCCGCCAGCGCCGCGTTGGCACCAGCGCCGCTGATGTCGCTTTGCGCCTGTTCCCACGCCGGCGACAGGCGCGACAGGCGGCCACGATCGGCATCGGTGATCACCGCCTGCCACACGTCGGCCCGGCGGACGATGGCATAAGGGCGCAGATCATCGCCCTTGCTGCATCCGGCCAGCATCAGCAGGGCCAGAAGGGCAGCGGGCCGGATCATTCGCCCAGCATGCCCCGCACGAATCCGGCAAGGCCCAGCTGGCGCTTGCGGCGCAGGCGCTCGGTTTTCAGGATTGCCCTGATCTCGCTCAGGCAGGTCTCCGCGTCGTCGTTGACGAGGATATAGTCATATTCGCCCCAATGGCTGATCTCGTCACGGGCGCGGGCCATGCGGCTGGCGATCACATCGGGGTGATCGGTGTTGCGCGACCGCAGCCGACGCTCCAGTTCGGCCAGATCGGGCGGCAGGATGAACACGCGCACAAGGTCTGACGCAGCGTCGGTCTGCTGCAGCTGCTGGGTGCCCTGCCAGTCGATATCGAACAGCACGTCGCGCCCTTCCTGCAGGGCGGCCTCCACTGGCGCGCGCGGGGTGCCATAACGGTTGCCGAACACGGTCGCCCATTCCAGCAACGCATTTTCGGCCACCATCGACTGGAACTGGTCGTGGCTGACGAAATAATAGTCGACACCGTCCACCTCGCCTGGCCGGGGCGGGCGGGTGGTGGCAGACACGCTCATGGTGATGCCGCTGTCCTCGGCCATCAGCGCGCGGCTCAGCGTCGTCTTGCCGGCACCCGACGGCGACGACAGCACGAACATCAGGCCGCGCCGCAACGGCGACCGGGCTGGCGCATCGGATCGGACGAACTGCGTCACTTGCGGCGGAACCTGTCGAGCGTGACGACGTTGCTGCCGCCGTCTTCGGGTTCGGGCGGCGGCGTTTCCGGCGGCTCCGGCCCGTCTGGCGGGGCTTCGCCATCCTTGGGCGCAAACTGCAGGGCGAAATTCACCGCCGGATCGACGAAACCGACGATGGCATCATAAGGCACCACGAGGTTGGCCGGCATCTGGTTGAACGACAGACCGATGGAAAAATGGTCGGGCGCCACCACCAGGTCCCAGTAACGGTGCTGGATGACGATCGTCATCTCGTCCGGGTACCGCTCCATCAGATGCCTGGGGATGGAGACGCCAGGCGCACGGGTGCGGAAGGCAATATAGAAATGATGGCCGCCGGGCAGGCCGCCTTCATCGGAAATGCGCTGCAAGACCCGGCTGACCACGCCGCGCAGCGCATCCTGGACGATATCGTCGTAGGGGATCAGGCTGTCGGGCGTGGTGTCGTTCACGGCTGGGGGCCCCGGGCTGGAGTGGTGCCACCGCTTGGCGCGGGGCGCTCGCAAGGTCAAGGGGAAGGACGCGCGATCAGGGCGGGCCGGGCGCGACAGGGGCCATGTTCGGCTAAATCGGTGAGGGGGTTCTGTTGCCCGGCCCTCCCGATGTGTGTGAGGGTCGGGGGGCCGTGTACGAACAAATCGGTGAGGGGGTTCTGTTGCCCGGCCCCCCTCCGGCCGCTGGAATCCACTTCTGTTGCCCGGCGTGGCCCGTGCCGCGCTTTCGGCCAGTGTAACTCAGTCCGTGAAGACCAGGTTACGCCGCGATCGCGAATGCCTCGTTGTCGTTGGCATTTGTGGGTTTTGAACGGTTTTACGGCGCATTCAGGCCGGGCAAAAACATCGTCTTTGAACACACGTCGATTCTGGTTCGGCCCCATGCAACCCCCCGACAACGGGGTAATAATGGTGGAGCCGCCGGGTACTGCCCCCGGGTCCGCTGCGTCTATTTCACGGCATCATTTATTGCCATAGCCGGCAAGCCGGCCCACCCAACATAGGGATGCGGGGCCGATTCCTCAAGCCCGGGCGGCGATGAGGTCGTGATAACGTTCGAGGACGGCACCGTTGATGGCATCCCAGTCGAATGCCTGCGCCGCCGCCAGGCCCGCGTGGCCATGGGCGACGCGCAGCGGCTGGTCCCCGCAATAGCGCGCCAGGGCATCGGCAAACCCCGAAATGTCCCCCGGCGTCACCAGCGCGCCGGTGACCCCATCCGTCACCAGGCATTCATTGCCGCTGGCCCGCGCGGCGACAACCGGAATGGCGCTCGCCATCGCCTCAAGGTTGATGTTGCCGAACGTCTCGGTGGTCGATGGATTGATCAGCATGTCGGCGCTGGCATAGGCCCGCGCGAGGTTGAGGCCGTCCTGAAACCCGACGAAAATGGCATCGGGAGCAAGGCCGGCGAACCGCTCGCGCGCCGGGCCGTCGCCCACCACCAGCAGCCGGTGCGGCACGCCGCGGCGCTTCAGTTCGGCCACCGCGGCCGCAACGATGTCGAGCCCTTTTTCCAGCACGAGCCGGCCAACAAAGCCGATCACCGCCTCGTCATCGTTGATGCCAAGGCTCCAGCGCCATTCCTGTGAGCGGCGTTGCGGATTGAAGCGCGCCTTGTCGACGCCGCGGCTCCACACCGCCGGATCGCGGTTGATGATGCCGGCCTCGCGCATCGTCTCGCCGAAACTGGACGTGGTGACGAAGACCTCGTCCAGCCCGGCGTAAAAGCGCCGCAGCATCATTTCCAGAAACGGCCGGGCAAAACCGAAGCCATAATAGGCGAGATAGGTTTCAAAGCGCGTGTGGATGGAGGCGACGACCGGCACACCGAGATCACGGGCCAACCGCTTGGCGGCATGGGCCGCGGGATCGGGGGCCGAAAGATGGATGATGTCCGGCGCGAAATCGCGCACATCCCGCTTCAGCCGCGCCGGCAGGCCCAGCGCGACGCGATATTCTGCCCGGCCGGGAATGGCGAAACTGGGCACCGAGATGAGCGTGCCAGCGGGCTCAAAAGCCGGCGTGTCGCTGGTCGGCGAATAGACGCGCACCGTGCAGCCGCGCGATTCCAGGAACGCCACCAACCGGTTCAGCGCCTGGTTCGCCCCGTCGCGGACATAATTGTAATTGCCCGAAAACAGCGCAACCTTCAGCGGCCGGGCTGGCGCCGGTGCGGGGTCGACGGTGTCTGGCATCCGAAAAGCAGTGGCCACGTGCACGATCCTTCATCGTCACTTCTGCCAGCCCATTGTGGCCAAGACTTGGCAGATTGGTGACATCATCCGCTGATGGATAACGAAAAAGGGGCGCGGCAGTTGCCCGCCGCGCCCCATGTTCCCTGTGCCGCCGCTGCGGATCAGCCTTCCGTCTGCTCCAGCGCCTTGGCGTTGGCCTGCTGGACAGCGCGCAGCGCTGCGTCGCGGGCGCTGGCGGCAACCCGGAGGCGGCCCATGCCGGCACCGGTGCCGGCCGGGATCAGACGGCCGACGATGACGTTTTCCTTCAGGCCCGTCAGCGTGTCGACCTTGCCCTGGACCGCCGCTTCGGTGAGGACGCGGGTGGTTTCCTGGAACGAGGCTGCCGACACGAACGACTTGGTCTGCAGCGAGGCCTTGGTGATGCCGAGCAGCACCGGCTTGCCCGAAGCCGGACGACCGTCCTGACCAAGCTTGGCATTCTCGGCGTCCATCTCCTCGCGGTCGACCTGTTCGCCCACCAGCAGCGTGGTGTCGCCACCGTCGGTGATTTCCACCTTCTGCAGCATCTGGCGCACGATCACCTCGATGTGCTTGTCGTTGATGCGGACGCCCTGCAGGCGATAGACTTCCTGGATTTCGGCGCAGAGATATTCGGCCAGCGGCTCGACACCCAGCACTTCCAGAATGTCGTGCGGGTTGGGGTTGCCATCGATCAGATAGTCACCACGGCGCACGAAGTCGCCTTCCTGCACGGCCACGTTCTTGCCCTTGGGCACCAGATACTCGGCGGTTTCGCCACCATCTTCCGGACGGATGATGATGCGGCGCTTGGTCTTGTAATCCTTGCCGAATTCAACGCGGCCATCGACACGCGCGATCACCGCATTGTCCTTGGGCACGCGGGCTTCGAACAGTTCGGCAACGCGCGGCAGACCGCCGGTGATGTCGCGGGTCTTGGCGGCTTCACGCGGAATACGTGCCAGCACGTCCCCGGCCGAAACCTCCTGGCCATCGGCCACCGACAGAATGGCATCGACTGCGAGCATGTAGCGCGCCGCCTCGCCCGACTGGTCGTCGAGCAGGGTGATGCGCGGACGCAGGTCGTCCTTCTTGTTGCTGGCCTTCCACTCGGTGACGACCTTGTTGGCAAGACCGGTGGCTTCGTCCACCTCTTCCTTCAGGGTCGTGCCCTCGATCAGGTCCTGGTATTTCACCTTGCCCGACTTTTCGGTGATCACCGGCAGGGTGTACGGATCCCACTCGGCGAGGCGATCGCCCTTCTTCACCGTCACCCCTTCGAGGTGGGTGAGCAGCGCACCATAGGGGATGCGGTGCAGCGAGCGTTCGCGGCCTTCGGCATCGCGCAGCACCAGTTCGCCGTTGCGCGCCATCGAGACGTTGCGGCCACGGCTGTCGGTGATGGTGACGATGCCGCGGAACTCGATCTTGCCGTCCACTGGCGCGTCGAGGGTCGACTGTTCGGACACCTGCGCCGCACCACCGATGTGGAAGGTGCGCATGGTCAGCTGCGTGCCCGGTTCACCGATCGACTGCGCGGCGATGACGCCAACGGCTTCGCCCATGTTGACCGGCGTACCGCGCGCCAGGTCGCGGCCATAGCAGGTCGAGCAGACGCCGCCCTTGGTTTCGCAGAGCAGCGGCGAGCGGATCTTCACTTCGGCAACCGCCGCAGTTTCGATGCGCCCCACGTCGGCTTCGGTCAGCAGATGACCGGCCGGCGCCACGACCTCACCGGTCTTGGCATCGACGATGTCGACCAGAACGGTGCGGCCAAGGATACGCTCACCCAGCGACACGATGGTGTTGCCGCCTTCGACGATGGCCTTCATCACCATGCCGCGCTCGGTGCCGCAATCTTCCTCGACGACAACGCAATCCTGGCTGACGTCGACAAGACGGCGGGTCAGGTAACCCGAGTTGGCGGTCTTCAGCGCGGTATCGGCCAGACCCTTGCGGGCGCCGTGGGTCGAGTTGAAATACTCGAGAACGGTCAGGCCTTCCTTGAAGTTCGAGATGATCGGCGTTTCGATGATCTCGCCCGACGGCTTGGCCATCAGGCCGCGCATGCCGGCCAGCTGCTTCATCTGGGCTTGGCTACCGCGGGCGCCGGAGTGGGCCATCATGTAGATCGAGTTGATCTGCGCCTCACGGCCATCGGGCCGCTTCTTCTTGGCGCTGATCTCCTTCATCATCGCGTCGGCAACCTGGTCACCGCAACGCGCCCAGGCGTCGACGACCTTGTTGTACTTCTCGCCCTGCGTGATCAGGCCATCCTGATACTGCTGCTCGAAGTCCTTCACGTCGGCCTTGGTCTTGTCGATCAGCACCGCCTTGGCATCGGGGATGACCATGTCGTCCTTGCCGAAGCTGATGCCGGCCTGGAACGCGTGGCGGAAGCCCAGCGCCATGATGGCGTCGGCAAACAGCACCGTCTCCTTCTGGCCGGTGTGGCGATAGACGGTGTCGATGACGTCGCCGATCTCCTTCTTGGTCAGCAGGCGGTTGATGGTTTCGAACGGCACCTTGTGGCTCTTGGGCAGGGTTTCACCCAGCAGCAGGCGGCCCGGCGTGGTGTTGACCCGCTTCATGTAGACATTGCCGTTCTCATCGGTCTGCGGAACGCGGGCGATGATCTTGGCGTGCAGGGTGACGTGCTTGTTGAACAGCGCCTGGTGCACTTCGGCCATGTTGGCAAAGGCCATGCCCTGACCGGGCTCGCCTTCGGCTTCCATCGACAGATAATAGAGACCCAGCACCATGTCCTGCGACGGCACGATGATCGGCTTGCCGTTGGCGGGCGACAGGATGTTGTTGGTCGACATCATCAGCACGCGGGCTTCCAGCTGGGCTTCCAGCGAAAGCGGCACGTGGACGGCCATCTGGTCACCGTCGAAGTCGGCGTTGAAGGCCGAGCAGACCAGCGGGTGCAGCTGGATCGCCTTGCCTTCGATCAGCACGGGTTCGAACGCCTGGATGCCGAGACGGTGCAGCGTCGGCGCGCGGTTCAGCAGCACCGGATGCTCGCGGATCACCTCGTCCAGGATGTCCCAGACTTCCTTGCGTTCCTTTTCCACCCACTTCTTCGCCTGCTTCAGCGTCATCGAAAGGCCCTTGGCGTCGAGACGCGAGTAGATGAACGGCTTGAACAGCTCCAATGCCATCTTCTTCGGCAGGCCGCACTGGTGCAGCTTGAGTTCCGGACCGGTCACGATGACCGAGCGGCCAGAATAGTCGACGCGCTTGCCGAGCAGGTTCTGGCGGAAGCGGCCCTGCTTGCCCTTCAGCATGTCCGAAAGCGACTTCAGCGGACGCTTGTTGGCACCAGTGATGGTGCGGCCACGGCGGCCGTTGTCGAACAGCGCGTCAACGGCTTCCTGCAGCATGCGCTTTTCGTTGCGCACGATGATATCGGGCGCGCGCAGTTCGATCAGGCGCTTCAGGCGGTTGTTGCGGTTGATGACGCGGCGATAGAGGTCGTTCAGGTCCGACGTCGCGAAGCGGCCGCCATCCAGCGGCACCAGCGGGCGCAGTTCCGGCGGGATCACCGGGATGACCGTCATCACCATCCACTCCGGCTTGTTGCCCGAGTTGATGAAGCTCTCGACGATCTTCATCCGCTTGATGATCTTCTTCGGCTTCAGTTCCGACTTGGTGGTGCGAAGCTCCTCGCGCAGCTGCTCCATCTCGCCTTCAAGGTCGAGTTCCTGCAGCAGGATACGGATGGCTTCGGCGCCGATGCCGGCCTGGAAGGCGTCTTCGCCATATTCTTCCTGGGCGGTCATCAGTTCTTCTTCGGTCAGAAGATCGAACTTCTTGAACGGGGTCATGCCCGGTTCGATGACGACATATTGTTCGAAATACAGCACGCGCTCCAGCTGCTTCAGCTGCATGTCGAGCAGCATGCCGATGCGGCTGGGCAGCGACTTCAGGAACCAGATGTGGGCCACCGGCGCGGCCAGCTCGATGTGGCCCATGCGCTCGCGGCGGACCTTGGAGACGGTCACTTCCACGCCGCACTTTTCGCAGACGATGCCCTTGTACTTCATGCGCTTGTACTTGCCGCACAGGCACTCGTAATCCTTGATCGGGCCGAAGATGCGGGCGCAGAACAGGCCGTCACGCTCCGGCTTGAACGTGCGGTAGTTGATGGTCTCGGGCTTCTTGATCTCGCCGAACGACCAGCTGCGGATCTGGTCCGGGCTGGCGATGGCAATCTGGATCTGGTCAAACGTCTCGGGCTTGGCGACCGGCGAGAAGAAATTCATCACTTCGTTCGTCATGTTCTTTTTCCCTTCCTGCTCCCCTCCCGCTGGCGGGAGGGGCTGGGGGTGGGTCATCGGGTGGCTTCAGTGCAGTGGGGTGGGATCGCGCCCACCCCTCGTCGAATTCACCCGGCGTCCTCGTCGCTCTGCAGCTGGACGTTGAGGCCCAGCGACCGCATTTCCTTGATTAGCACGTTGAAGCTTTCGGGGATGCCGGCTTCGAACGTGTCGTCACCCTTGACGATGGCTTCGTACACCTTGGTGCGGCCCACCACGTCGTCCGACTTGACGGTAAGCATTTCCTGCAGCGTGTACGCGGCGCCATAGGCCTGCAGCGCCCACACTTCCATTTCCCCGAAGCGCTGGCCGCCGAACTGGGCCTTGCCGCCCAGCGGCTGCTGGGTGACGAGGCTATAGGGGCCGATCGAACGGGCGTGGATCTTGTCGTCCACCAGGTGGTGCAGCTTCAGCATGTAGATATAGCCCACGGTCACCTTGCGGTCGAAGGCATCGCCGGTGCGGCCATCGAACAGCTCGACCTGGCCCGAGCTGTCGAGCCCGGCGAGTTCGAGCATGGTCGACACGTCGCTTTCCTTGGCGCCGTCGAACACCGGGGTGGCCATCGGCACGCCGCCAGCGAGGTTGCGCGCCAGTTCGACCACGGCCTCGTCAGTCATGCCGGCGATGTCCATCTCGTACTGCTGGCCATAGACGGCCTTGAACAGGTCGCGGATCTCCTGGACCGTGCCCGACGCCATCGTCTGGTGGAAGCTTTCCAGCATCGCGGCGATCTTCTTGCCCAGGCCGCGCGCGGCCCAGCCCAGGTGGGTTTCGAAGATCTGGCCGACGTTCATGCGGCTGGGCACGCCCAGCGGGTTGAGCACGATGTCGACCGGGGTGCCGTCGGCGAGGAAGGGCATGTCTTCCTGCGGCAGGATGCGGCTGATGACCCCCTTGTTGCCGTGACGGCCGGCCATCTTGTCACCCGGCTGCAGCTTGCGCTTCACCGCAACGAAGACCTTGACCATCTTCAGCACGCCCGGCGGCAGTTCGTCACCGGCCTGCACCTTGCCACGCTTGTCTTCCAGCTTGGCGGTGATGGAGGTGTGGGCTTCGTCCCACTGGCCCTTCAGCGCTTCCAGGCTGGCCTGGGTGGCATCGTCGGCCACGCCGAACTTCCACCACTCGCGGCGCGGCAGCTCGTCGAGCATGGCGTCGTCGATGGCAGCGCCCTTCTTCACGCCCTTGGGCGCGGCGACCACTTCCTGGCCCAGCAGCGCGGTGCGCAGACGGGCATAGGTGGCGCGGTCGAGAATGGCGCGTTCATCGGTGGCGTCCTTTTCGAGACGCTCGATTTCCTCGCGCTCGATCTGCAGGGCACGTTCGTCCTTGTCGATGCCGTGGCGGTTGAAGATGCGCACGTCGACGATGGTGCCGGAAACGCCCGGCGGCAGACGCAGCGAGGTGTCGCGCACGTCGCTGGCCTTTTCACCGAAGATGGCGCGCAGCAGCTTCTCTTCCGGCGTCATCGGCGATTCCCCCTTGGGGGTGATCTTGCCGACGAGGATGTCGCCCGGCTCCACTTCGGCGCCGATGTAGACGATGCCGGCCTCGTCGAGGCGGGCGAGCGCGTCTTCACCAACGTTGGGAATGTCGCGGGTGATGTCTTCCGGACCCAGCTTGGTGTCGCGGGCCATGACTTCGAATTCCTCGATGTGGATCGAGGTGAAGATGTCTTCCTTGACGATCTTCTCGTTGATCAGGATCGAGTCTTCATAGTTGTAGCCGTTCCACGGCATGAACGCGACGAGGACGTTGCGGCCCAGCGCCAGTTCGCCGTCTTCGGTCGACGGGCCGTCGGCGATGATGTCGCCCTTCTTCACGAGGTCGCCCACGGTCACCAGCGGACGCTGGTTGATGCAGGTCGACTGGTTGGAACGCTGGAACTTCATCAGCGTGTAGATGTCGACGCCCGACTTGCCCGGCTCCACCTCGTCGGTAGCGCGGATCACGATGCGGGTGGCGTCCACCTGGTCAACGATGCCGGTGCGCTTGGCAGCGATGGCGGCGCCCGAATCCCGCGCCACGGTGCCTTCCATGCCGGTGCCCACGAACGGGCTTTCGGCCTTCACCAGCGGCACCGCCTGGCGCTGCATGTTCGAACCCATGAGCGCGCGGTTGGCGTCGTCGTTTTCCAGGAACGGAATCAGCGAGGCCGCGACCGAGACCAGCTGCTTGGGGCTGACGTCGGCCAGGGTGATCGTGCTGGCCGGGGCCATCAGGAATTCGCCGGCCTGGCGGGCCGAGATCAGTTCCTCGACGAACACGCCCTTGCCATCGATGCCGGCGTTGGCCTGCGCGATGGTGTGGCGGGCTTCTTCCATGGCCGACAGGTAGATCACGTCGTCGGTCAGCTTGCCGCCCTCGACCTTGCGGTACGGGGTTTCGATGAAGCCGTACTTGTTGACGCGGCTGAAGGTGGCGAGGCTGTTGATCAGACCGATGTTCGGGCCTTCCGGCGTTTCGATCGGGCAGATGCGGCCATAGTGGGTCGGGTGAACGTCGCGGACTTCGAAGCCGGCACGCTCACGGGTCAGACCGCCCGGGCCAAGCGCCGACACGCGGCGCTTGTGGGTGACTTCGCTGAGGGGGTTGGTCTGGTCCATGAACTGCGACAGCTGCGACGAGCCGAAGAATTCGCGCACCGCGGCCACGGCCGGCTTGGCGTTGATCAGGTCGTTCGGCATGACGGTGTCGATGTCGACGCTCGACATGCGCTCCTTCACGGCGCGTTCCATGCGGAGCAGGCCGACGCGATACTGGTTTTCCAGCAGTTCGCCGACCGACCGCACACGGCGGTTGCCAAGGTTGTCGATGTCGTCGATTTCGCCCTTGCCGTCCTTCAGTTCGACCAGCGTCTTGACGACGGCGGCGATGTCCTCGCGGCGCAGCACGGTCACGTCGTCCGGGCAGTCCAGCGCCAGGCGCATGTTCATCTTCACGCGGCCAACGGCCGACAGGTCGTAACGGTCCGGATCGAAGAACAGGCCATAGAACATGGCTTCGGCGGTTTCGCGGGTCGGCGGTTCGCCCGGGCGCATGACGCGATAGATTTCGGCGAGCGCATGGTCGCGGTCCTCGACCTTGTCGGCCATCAGCGTGTTGCGGATCCACGGGCCAACCGAGACATGATCGATGTCGAGCAGCTCGATGCTGGACTGGCCGGCGCGGTCGATCTTTTCCAGATTCTCGGCGGTCAGCTCGTCACCGGCCTCGATGTAGATTTCGCCGGTCGCCTCGTTGATCAGGTCGAACGCCGAATAGCGGCCGAAGATTTCCTCGGTCGGGATCAGCAATTCCTTCAGGCCGTCGTTGGTGGCCTTGCGCACCATGCGCGGCGTGATCTTGGTGCCCTGCGGGAACACGACTTCGCCGGTTTCGCCGTTGACCACGTCGAACGTCGGCTTGGCGTTGCGCCAGTTGGCTTCGACGAACGGCACCTTCCAGCCGGCTTCGCCCTTGGCTCCATGGCCGCGCACCCAGGTCACGCGGTTGTAGAACAGGTTCAGGATCTCTTCCGAATGCCAGCCCAGCGCATAGAGCAGGGTGGTGACCGGCAGCTTGCGCTTGCGGTCGATGCGGACGTTGACGATGTCCTTGGCGTCGAATTCCAGATCGAGCCACGAACCGCGATATGGGATCACGCGCGCGGCAAACAGATACTTGCCCGAAGCGTGAGTCTTGCCGCGGTCATGATCGAAGAAGACGCCCGGCGAGCGGTGCATCTGCGAGACGATCACGCGCTCCGTGCCGTTGATGACGAAGGTGCCGTTCGGCGTCATCAGGGGCATGTCGCCCATGTAGACGTCCTGCTCCTTGATATCGAGGACCGAACGGGTTTCGGTATCCGGATCGACTTCGAACACGATCAGGCGCAGCGTCACCTTCATCGGGGCGGCAAAGGTGATGCCGCGCTGGCGGCACTCGTCGATGTCGTACTTCGGCTCTTCCAGTTCGTAATGCACGAAATCCAGCTCGGCAGTGCCGGCGAAATCGCGGATCGGGAAGACGCTGCGCAGGGTCTTTTCCAGGCCCGAGACATAACCCACCGCCGGGTTGGAGCGCAGGAACTGCTCATAGCTCTCGCGCTGCACCTCGATGAGGTTCGGCATCTGCACGACTTCGCCGATGTGGCCGAAGGTCTTGCGGATGCGGCGGCGGTTGTTGAACGGCTTGACGCCCTGCGGCGGCTTCATCTGGGTGGCCATGTCTGTCGTTCGCCTTCTTCAGATCGTGTCCGCGCCGGAAACCCGGTTTGGAAAAACAGCAAAACCCGCACGGCACTCCCGCAGCTGCGGCAATGTCGCACGGTCACTGGCGATGCAAACCCGCCTGCCCCTCCATCCGTTGCGACCCGATCGCGCTGCGGGCCGTATCTCGAAGGGCAACGGGCCGGTCGGGAATCGCTCCCGGCCGGTCGATGGCCCGCTCTATAGGCCGATTGCCGCAAATGCGAAAGGGGTGCGCCGCGCTTTGCCGCAGTGATCGTCCGGCCACACCGCGGGCGTCCCGGCAACAGCCATGGGAACCTTGCTGCCCCGGACGCGGTTGATGGTTGCCGTGCCGCCCCCGGCACACACGGCAACGAAGGACGAGATCATGAAGACAGCACTAAGCACGGGCGCGCTCGCGCTCATCGTCGGCGTGGCGGCACCGGCCGCAGCGCAGGTCGTCACCGAACCCAACAGCAGCCAGCCGACGACACAGACAGCGCCGCCGGTGACCACGGACACCACCGTGCAGGCGCCGAACAATTCGACGACCATGCCCTCGACGCAGGTGCCGCCGACCACCACCGGGCCATCGTCGACCTATAATTCGACAACGACCACGACCGGCCCGTCGTCGACCTACAATGCAACCACGGGCCAGCCGACCACCAACCCGTCCACCACGACGCCCACCTATCCTTCAACGAGCACGACGCCGTCATCGACCTATCCGTCGACCACCAGCACGACGACAGATCAGTCGACGACCACCACGACCACCGGCACGATGGATCAGACGACCACCGGCCAGACGTCGATGGATCGGACCAGCGCAACGAGCACGACCAGCGCCGGTACCAGCCCGGATGGCACCCCGGCCTTCGGGATCGAGCCCTATTTCGGTATCCTTGGCGGCTATCATCTGTTCGACCGCCCGTCACCGATCGACGGCGTTCGGCAACGCCGGCTCGATGGTGCGCTGATCGAAGGCGTCATCGGCGTCAACATCCCGGTCGGCCCGATCTTTGTCGGCGTCGAAGGTCATGGCGCTCGCGGCTTTGGCGATCTGCGCTGGGAATATGGCGTGCGTGGCCGCGCCGGCTTCCGTGCCGGCGAAAGCGGCCTCGTCTATGCCAGCGCCGGCTACACTTGGACCAACGTGCTCAATCGGCGCGGCTTCCCGGACCGCGAGGGCTGGATGTGGGGCATCGGTGCCGAGTTCGGGCCGAGCGACGTCGGGCTGGGCGGCGTGACCGGTCGCGCCGGCCCGCGCTTCCGGATTTCGGTGGAGACGGCGGATTTCAACAGCCTGCGCCCGATGGCAGGGGTGATCTTCCACTTCTGATGGCCATGAAAAAGGGCCGCCCGGTGAAGGGCGGCCCTTTTCTTTGGCTTGGCGCAGCTCACGGCGAAGCCGTGAGCTGATGTCGAACGGGTTGCCGTTGGCGGCTGATGCCGCCGCCGGCACCCGCCGGCCGGCCTTGCAGGAGTCGGTGGACGACGCCTGGCGTTATCCACGCGACCCGCAGCGGCTTACTTGAGTTCCACAGTCGCGCCGGCTTCTTCCAGCTGCTTCTTGAACTTCTCGGCGTCAGCCTTCGACACGCCTTCCTTGATGGCCTTCGGAGCGCCTTCGACCAGAGCCTTGGCTTCGGTCAGGCCCAGGCCGGTGATGGCGCGGACTTCCTTGATGACGTTGATCTTCTTGCCACCGTCGCCGGTGAGAACCACGTCGAATTCGGTCTTTTCTTCAGCGGCGGCAGCAGCGCCACCACCAGCGGCCGGAGCAGCGGCAACAGCCACGGCAGCGGCGGCCGAGACGCCCCACTTTTCTTCCAGCATTTTGGCCAGTTCAGCAGCTTCCAGGACGGTCAGAGCCGAAAGCTGGTCAACGATCGAGTTCAGGTCAGCCATTGTATCTCTCCAGTGTGTTCAGATTGGTCTGCGAAAATATTCGAAGGCTTACGCCGCTTCCTTGTCGCCATAGGCGGCAAAGACGCGAGCCAGCTTGGCCGCGGGCGCGGTCGACAGCTGGGCCAGCTTGGTGGCCGGTGCATTGAGCAGGCCAAGCAGCTTGGCGCGCAGTTCGTCGAGCGACGGCAGCTCGGCCAGGGCCTTGACGCCGTTCACATCGAGGACGGTGCCGCCCATGGCGCCACCGACGATCTCGAACTTGTCGGTCGTCTTGGCGAATTCCACCGCGATCTTGGCAGCGGCCACCGGGTCGGTGGACGTGGCAAGGCCGATCGGGCCGGTCAGCAGGTCGCCGATCGGCTGGTAGGGCGTGCCTTCGAGCGCGATGCGCGCGAGGCGATTCTTCGTCACCTTGTAGCTGGCGCCAGCAGCGCGCATCTTGTTCCTGAGCTCGCTCGACTGGGCGACGGTCAGGCCATGGTTGCGCGTGACCACGACGACCGCGGTTTCGGTCAGCGTCTTGGCCAGGCTGGAGACGGCTTCGGCTTTTTGGGCGCGATCCATGCTCACTCCTTGGTTTCGAGTCTGCAAGGCTGCCCGAAGGCGACCCGGCAGACGGGTGATGACGCAGTCAGGCGACTGCGCCGGCTCATGAGCCCCGCGCCTGCCAATCACCGGTGAAGGAGAGAACAGGCGCAAGGCCCGTCCGAAGAGGATCGCCATCAACGCCGGCCAGAGCCAGCGCAGACCGAACAGCCGGAACGGCCACCCGGAAAAACTTGCCTCGTCTCATGCAGGCCCCAACGGCTTAGGGGCAAAGCCCACCTGCAATCTCGGACGGTCGCCCGCGCCTCGCGGCACGAGCGGATGCGCGCCCCTACGGACTGGCGGCCGCAGAGTCAAGCGCTGCCCAACGAAAAGGGCCGGAGCGGTCGCCCGCCCCGGCCCCAATTCACGCTGTCAGGACAATCAGCCGCTGATGCCGGCCGAGGCCGGATCGACCTTGATGCCGGCGCCCATCGACGAGCTGACGGCGACCTTGAGCAGATACTTGCCCTTGGCGCCCGACGGCTTGGCCTTCACCACGGCATCGACCAGCGCATCGAAGTTGGCGCGCAGATCGTCCTGGGCAAAGCTGGCCTTGCCGAGGATGCCGTGGATGATGCCGGCCTTTTCGACGCGATATTCGATCTGGCCACCCTTGGCGGCCTTCACGGCTTCACCGACGTTCATGGTGACAGTGCCCAGCTTCGGGTTCGGCATCAGGCCCTTGGGACCCAGCACCTTGCCGAGGCGGCCAACCAGACCCATCATGTCCGGCGTGGCGATGCAGCGATCGAAATCGATCGTGCCGCCCTGCACCAGTTCCAGCAGGTCTTCGGCGCCAACGACATCGGCACCGGCGGCCTTGGCTTCATCGGCCTTGGCGCCGCGGGCGAACACGCCAACGCGAACGGTCTTGCCGGTGCCCTTGGGCAGTGTGACGACGCCGCGCACCATCTGGTCGGCGTGACGCGGATCAACGCCCAGGTTCAGCGAGACTTCAATGGTTTCGTCGAACTTGGCGGTGGCCAGGCTCTTCACCAGGCCCAGCGCCTCGTCGATCGGATACAGCTTGTCGCGGTTTACCGCGGCGCTGAGGGCCTTGGCCTTCTTGGTCATCGCCATGGTCTTAGCCCTCCACCACTTGCAGGCCCATCGCGCGGGCCGAACCTTCGATGGTCTTCATCGCCATCTCGATGCTGTTCGCGTTCAGGTCGGGCATCTTCTGCTCGGCGATGGCGCGAATCTGCGACTGCTTGATCTTGGCAACCGGCGCGCCCTTGCCCGGGGTGGTGCCGCCCGACTTCAGGCCGGCGGCCTGCTTCAGGAGGTACGAGGCCGGCGGCAGCTTGGTGATGAAGCTGAACGAACGGTCGGCATAGACGGTGATCACGGTCGGGATCGGGGTGCCCTTTTCCAGGCTGTCCGTCTTGGCGTTGAACGCCTTGCAAAATTCCATGATGTTCACGCCGCGCTGACCCAGGGCCGGGCCGATCGGCGGCGAGGGGTTGGCCTGGCCGGCCTTCACCTGCAGCTTGATGTAACCTGTGATCTTCTTGGCCATGTGGCCACTCCTTGTTGTGTGGTGCTAACGGCCGGGGCAACCGGCCTCCCACGCTGACGGCGGAATTACTTCTGCTTTTCCACCTGCTCGAAGCCGAGTTCGACGGGCGTTGCACGCCCGAAGATCGACACCGAAACCTTGACGCGGCCGTGGTCGAAGTCGATTTCCTCGACGAGGCCGTTGAAGCTGGCAAACGGGCCATCGAGCACGCGAACGCTGTCGCCGATCTCGAAATTGGCCTTGCGCTTGATCTTGGCGGCCGGGGTCTCCTCCGCCTTGGTGTTGAGCATGCGGGCGGCTTCCGCCTCGCTGATCGGCTGCGGCTTGTTCTGCTGGCCCAGGAAGCCGGTCACCTTCGGCGTGTTCTTGACGAGGTGATAGACGTCGTCGGTCATCGCCAGCTTGGCCAGCACATAACCGGGCATCGACTTGCGCTCGATCTGGCGCTTCTTGCCCTTGAACACCTCGGTGACGGTTTCGGCCGGCACCTCGATGGCGTCGATGAAGGCTTCAAGGCCCATGCGGCGGGCTTCGGACAGGATCGACTCCCGCACCTTGTTCTCGAAACCCGAATAGGCGTGAATGATGTACCAGCGCGACATATCGATCCTCAGGCAGCCAGGCCGAGCAGAAACTTGACGGTGCGACCAAGGATCTGGTCGATCCCCAGGAAGAACACCGACAGCAGGGTGGTCATCACCAGCACCATGACCGTCATGCGCACCGTGTCGGGCACCGTCGGCCAGGCGATCTTGCGGCCTTCGGTCTGCACCTGGCGCACGAATTCGGCCGGGGTCACCCGGGGCTTCTTCGCCACTTCTGCCTTGCCGTCGCTCACGCAAGTACCCTTTGTCGTTGCACCGAACACGAATCACGCCTGGCCGGCACGAGGTGCAAATTCATGCCACCCGAAACGCCAAGAACCGGCACGGGACACCCCGGGGCCGGCTCGATCCACGTTGCCCACACACCCGGAACATGGGCCGGCGGGCCCGGAACTTCAACCACTTGCGGTCAAATTCCGGGGCTGCTGGCAGGAGTGGAGGGGCTCGAACCCCCGGCCCTCGGTTTTGGAGACCGATGCTCTACCAACTGAGCTACACTCCTGTGTGCAGGTGCGCGGCTATAAAGACGCCCGGCGGACCGCGCAAGAGGCGACGGCGCAAGGACTTGGCCGCAGCAAGCTTGTGATTGAAACGCGCGCCCGGCTGCCGTAGAGGCGAGTGCAACGCGGGTATAGCTTAGTGGTAAAGCTCCAGCCTTCCAAGCTGGCTATGCGGGTTCGATTCCCGCTACCCGCTCCATCGCAGCGCGGCCGTAGAGCAACGCGCAGCGTTGCCCACGGACTCATGCAAGATAAGCCGGGCGGCTGGCCACCCAGCCGAACCGCGTCGACGTCAGCCGCGGCTTTCCCGCGACCCCTTCCTCCGCCCCTTCCTAAATCCCCGGCCTCCCGCGCCGTTTCCCGTTCACACGTCAAACGCGCGTTCGAGGGAGCACACCACCATGCAGCATCAGCCGGGGCCGATGATCGCCGAGGCCCCCGCGCCGACGCCCGCCGATGTCAACTTCCCGCCCGGCAGCGGCCCGATGGCGTGGTTCGATCAGGTCCGCGCGCTGCTGATCCGCACCGGCCTGCCGCCAGAGCCGGCGGTTTACGACGTGCTGTGGCGTTATGTTCGCGACGAAGATCACGACCTGTCGCTTGCCATCGACAGGGCCCTGGCCGGGGACGGGCTGACGCTGGGCGATCTGCTGTCGCTGCGCGAAACCCTGCTGGGCCAGATGAGCGAGGCGCAGGTCAACCAGCTGATCGCCGAAGCGCACGGCCAGGCCGAGGCTCTTACCCGGCGCATCGAGACGGGGCAGACCGATCTGGCCGATTATGGCCGTGCCATTGCCGATGGCGGCGAGCGGCTGGCCGGCCCGATGGACGCCACCGTTCTGGCCGGGCTGCTGGAACAGCTGGGTGCGGCAACCGCCACCATGCAGGCCGCCAATGCGCGGCTGATCGACGAACTGGAACAGGCCGCCGGCGAAAGTCGCGCGCTGGCCGACCGGCTGATGCAGGCCGAACGCGCCGCCATCACTGATGCCCTGACCGGCGTGCTCAACCGGCGCGGACTGATGATGGCAGTAGAACGCGCTCAGGCCGAGGCCGGCGCCACTGGTACCCCGCTGGCGCTGGCGGTTGTCGATATCGACCATTTCAAGCGCTTCAATGATCGATTCGGCCACGCGATGGGCGATGATGTGCTGCGTTTTGTCGCCCGCCATCTGGCTGATCGTCTGGAAGCCGGCGGCGGCAGCGTAGGCCGACTGGGCGGCGAGGAGTTCGTGGGCGTGATCCCCGGCGCCACCGCCCAGACTGCCGCCGGCAGGATTGACCGCATTCGCGCCGAATTGGCCGGCCAGGTGCTGCGAAGCGCCGTCGATGGCAGCAGCATGGGGCGGATCAGTTTTTCCGCCGGAGTTGCCGAACATCGCGCCGGTCAGGCTGCCGATCAGCTGATCGAGCGCGCCGACGGGGCATTGTATACGGCCAAGCGGCTGGGGCGCGACCGGGTGGTGCCGGATCGCGGCTGATCATGCCGATTCGGCAAAACGGGCGTTGACAGCCGCGCCCGTCTGTCCCACTAGGCGCGTCCCAACGGGCGCCCATGGCGACTGTGGAGGGGTGGCCGAGCGGTCAATGGCAGCAGACTGTAAATCTGCCGGGTTTCACCCTACGTTGGTTCAAATCCAACCCCCTCCACCACCCGCCCCCTTGCTGAACCGCCCGTTTGCCGCGCCTGATGCCCGGCCTGCCGATAGCTGTCGGCTCCCGAACCTTTCGCGCGCGTTATCCCGACGCACGCCCGCAACCCGCGGGCGCATCCGGGAGAAGAGCATGCGTTTCCTCACCACGATTGCCGCGCTGTGCGTCGCAGCCCCAGCCGTGGCTGCGCCCACCGTCGGCACGGCCATCAAGGATACGGCGGGCGCGCCGGTTGGCACGGTGGCCAGCGTCGATGGCGACAACATCATCGTCGATACCGGCACCAACAAGGTGCCTGTGCCTGAAAAAAGCTTCACCCCCACCCCCGATGGCCTGTTGCTGGCGATGACGAAGGTGCAGCTCGACAGCGCGTTTGAATCCGCGCTGGCCGCCCAGAAGGCCAAGGTCATTGCCGCCGCCCAGCCCGGCGCGACCGTGCGCGGTTCGGCGGGTGCCGTGATCGGCACGGTCGCCCGGATGGATGGCGACTATGTCCGGATCAAGGGCGAACAGGGCGAGGCGCGCATTCCGCTGTCCGGCCTGGCGCTGAAGGACGATGGCCTGCATTTCGGCATGACCGCAGCCGAGTTTGCCGAAGCAGTGAAATCCAGCACGGCGGCCGAACCGCCGAAGACCAGTGCGGCCAACACTGCCACCGACGCGAAGGTCAGCCCGCCGAAATGATCGGGGCTGGCGGGGACGGCCCATGGCGGCTATGGCGCCGTCATGGGCCGCAGACCTCACCCCAAGAACCAGCAGGGCCAGAAGAGCCCGTTTCCGCGCCTGTATGGCCGGCACGCGGTGTTCGCCGCGCTGGACAATCCCGAACGCAGTTTCCGCAAGCTGTGGCTGACGCCGCAGACGGCCAAGACCATCGTGATCCCGCCGGGCCTGCAGGTGCAATATGGCGATGATCATGATCTGGGCCGACTGTGCCCGGCTGATGCCCCGCACCAGGGCTATGTGCTTGAAGTCGAACCGCTTGAAAATGTCTGGCTGGGCGACATCCTGAAAGACGCCGACGATGGCGACAACCGGCCGATCCTCGTGCTCGACCAGGTCACCGATCCGCACAATGTCGGCGCCATGATGCGATCGGCCGTGGCCTTCAATGCCCGGGCCATCGTCACCCAGGATCGCCACAGCCCGGCCGAATCGGGCGTGCTGGCGCGCAGTGCATCGGGGGCGCTGGAAAGCCTGCCGTGGGTGCGCGTCGTCAACCTGGCACGGGCGCTGGGCGAAATCGGCGAGGCCGGATTCTGGCGCATCGCGCTGGATGGCAGCGGCCCGGCGACGCTGGAGGACGCGCTGGGCAAATCCCAGCCGGCGCTGGTGATGGGCAGCGAAGGCGAAGGCCTGCGCCATCTCACGCTGGAAAACTGTGATCAGGTGGCGCGGCTGCCGATCACCGGCGTTGAAAGCCTGAACGTGTCGAACGCTGCCGCGATCGCGCTTTATGCGTGTGCGCGGCGCGGGCTTTAGAGGCCCGCACCGCGCACTGTATCATCTCGGCGACGAAGGCCGCTGCCCGGTGGGGCAGCGGCCTTTTTCATCACATGATCACGCGGATGCCAAAGCGATACACGCGGCCCAGACCGTTGCCGATGAACGGATCATAGGACAGTTCCAGTCGCGAAGCAGGCGGATCGGCGTTGGTGAAGTTGTCGATGCCGAACTGCAGCTGGGTCGTCATCCCACCCATCGGGATATCATACTGGAAGTTGATATCGTGTTGGGTGAAGCTGTTGACCTTGGCGCCGAATGTCGTCGGGCCAAAGTTCGTGGGGTTGGTGCCGACGAAGCAGGTGGCTGCAGACGGATCAGGGCAAAGGTCGTCGGTGACGCCGCCAACGTAGCGGACCTGGTAACGCGCATTGAAACGCTCAAGCCCATAGTTGATCCAGCCGGTGATGCGCAGCGGCGACACGGTGAGCGGATCGCGCAGGTAGTTGGTGAAGCCCTTGGCCTGATAGGCCGACTGCACCTGGATGCCGCGCACGTTGAAGGCGGCAAAGCTGTAGTCCAGCACGATGCTGCCCTGCGCGCCCACGTTCAGCTTGCCGCCGGCAAGATCGGTCTTGTAGTCGAACGACAGGTCGATGCCGCTGGTCTTCAGATTGGGTCCGTTCACCCAGTCGGTGCGGACGCGGCTGATGTCATTGCCGTTGGAAACGCCCTGAACGCAGGCCCCACCCTGCAAGGTGAGCAGACTGGTCAGCGGGCTGCCGCAATTGAGGAAGCGGATCGAGCTTGTGGGCGAGATGGGCGCGCCGGTCGCAACCGCGTTCGCGATGGCCTGACCGGGGGTCGTGGTGATGCGGCCATCGACATCGAAGCTCCAGTAATCGGCCGAGACCGTGAAGCCCGACGCGGTGATCACGGCACCCACATTGTAGGCCAGCGCGGTTTCAGGCCCCAGATCGGCAGTGTTGCCAAAGATGTCCACCGACCGGAAGGCGTTGGCGGCGGCCTGGATGCCGGCCAGCGAGGTGATCTGGTTGTTGACCACCTGGTTGGCCAGCGGACCGCGGAAGGTGGTGCCCACCGAGCCGCGCAGCACCAGCCAGTCGGTCGGGTTCCAGCGCAATGCGCCCTTGGGGTTGAAGGTGGAGCCGACCGAGCCACCATAGTCCTCGTAGCGGGCAGCGCCGGTGAACTCGAGCCTCTCGGTGACCGGCACCTTCACTTCCGCAAAGATTGCCTTCACGTTCTGGCGCACGGTTTCCGGACGGGTCACGCCGAGGAAGATGAACGGACCGACGCCGGCTGTCGGGGTGCCGACGCAGCTGAGATCGCCTTCGCGGAAGCAGGGGTTGATGGTGGCATCGGAAATGGGCAGCAGCGGCCGCGATGTCCACGTGTTGCTGCGAACCTGGGCACCGAAGGCATAGGCGATCGGACCGCCACCCAGATCAATGCCGGTTTCGCCGGAGAAGATGGCATCGATGACCATCTGCTCCTCAACCTGGCGCGTGCCGCTGTAGGGCTGGATGAAATTGATCAGATCAGCCGAATTTTCGGCGCCGGGCACATAGTTGGGATTGGTCAGCCCCTGGATCGAGATCGGCTGTCCGGCGTTGATGAACGGATTGAACCACTGGCAGCCGTTCAGCCCCGGCGTGTTGGCAGCGACGTTGCAGTTCGGACCGCCAAGACCGTTGAGGGCATTCTGCAGACGGGTGCCGACCATGTCACGCGAGGCCGCCTCGCGCTCGGAACGCCAGAAGGTGCCGAACAGTTCGGCACGGAAGCTGTCGGAGAACTCGTGGTTGATGCCGCCCGACAGGCGATAGCCCCTGTTGCGGGCAAATCCCAGACCGGCGCCGCGCACGGGTTCGGACGGATTGCCGAGCCAGCCGAACGGCCGCCACAGCACGGCGGTGATCGCCGCCAGCGGCTGGGTCGCCGACGGGGTGGGCAGACCATTCTGGGCCAGGAAGGCCCGTACGCCCGGGTTGTTGGGGCTGACCGTGAAGCGGCTGGTGCTGCCGGAACCGGTCGGGCCCTGGATCGGCGGGAACGACGGCGACTGGCCGACCGTCGTATCCGTCTGGGCAAAGGTGAATTCGGCGTGGAACTTGGTCCGGTCAGACAGCTCCGCATCGATCTGGGCATAGCCCTGGTAACGGTCTTCCTCTTCGATGATGTTGTTCCACGGCAGGAAGCTGAACCGGCAGATCGGCAGGCCAGCCCCCAGGCCGCTGAGATCATTGACGCCGCCAACGGCCGGGCAGGCGGTGGCTCCGCCGTCGCGAACCGTCCTGGTGTCGAGCGCGCCATTGGTGAGGTAGGTGGCGGCGAACACACCGGGATTGCCCGATGCCGACCAGGCCGAGGGATTCACCGAATAGGGCGTGCGGCTGAAATCGCGGCTGTAGCTGGGCAGGGTGGAGCGATGCTGCCAGCCGCCGCCAATCATCACGTTGACCTTGCCGAAGGTGTGGCCAACCAGCGCCGACATTGTCCAGTTGCCGCGCGAGCCCGAAATGGCATCGAAATCGCCCTGCAATACAGCGCCATTGAAATCCTTGCGGGTCACGAAGTTGGCGACACCGGCGATGGCATCGGAGCCATAGGTGGCGGCGGCCCCATCCTTCAGCACTTCGATGTTCTGCAGCGCGAAAATCGGGATGAGGTTGGTATCGGCAAACCCGTCACCCGGTGCCAGCAAGGTGCGGCGACCGTTGAACAGCACCAGCGTGCGCGTCGGGCCAAGTCCGCGCAGGTTCAGCGAGCCATTGCCCTGGAAGCCCTGCGCCGCGGTGGAGAACTGGTTGGTATCGCCCAGCGACGCGCCAACAGACGGCAACTGCTTGATGAACTCCAGTGGCGACGTGATGCCCTGCTTGTTGAGATCATCGGCGGTGAACACGTCGATCGGCACGGCGGCATCTTCACGTGTGCCGCGAATGAAGCTGCCGGTGACAACGATTTCGGATTCTGCGGCGTCATCGGCTGCGGCCTGCGGTGCCGATTGTGCCCATGCGGCCGAGCCGTAGCCGGCAACGGTTGAAAACAGAGCCAGACCCGCGCACGTCGCGCGAAGACGCATCACCCCCATAGATCCTCTCCCATAAGGTCAGCGTCCGGCCTTGTTTCCCGAAGTGGGCCGGTCCGGATCGTGACACAAATGTTAGTCTTTACCGGCGCCAGCCGGTCGTCAAGAGGGTGGTGACGCCTGTTGCCCGCCAAAAAGAACGGGGTCAGCCTTCAATAGGCTTCGGATTCATAGATGCGGGTGACGTCGCCGCCCCAATTGCCGTCGTAAAGCGCCAGCAGGCGATCGGCGTTGGTCATGCCGCTGGCCACGATTTCGCGCAGTGGATTGAGGAAGCCCTGTTCGGTATCGCCGGCATTGCTGAGCCGGGCGCGAGCGGCCAGGCCGGCATCGGCAATGGCCAGCACCTCGGCGCCAAGGGTCTTCAAGGTGCCGCCATTGGGGCTGGCCGCGCCCAGCGCCAGCGCCGGCACCTCGCGGCGCAGGCGGGCATGATCGTCGGGCGTCCAGTTCTTGACCAGATCCCACGCGGCATCCAGCGCGGTCTGGTCATAGAGCAGGCCGACCCACAGTGCCGGCAGCGCGCAGATGCGATCCCAGCGCCCGCCATCGGCACCGCGCATTTCCAGATAGGATTTCATCCGCACTTCCGGGAAGGCGGTCGAAAGATGGTCCTTCCAGTCGCCCAGCCGCGGTTTTTCGCCGGGCAGCACGGCCAGTTTGCCGGCGAGGAAATCGCGGAAGCTGAGGCCGGCGGCATCGATATACTTGCCCTCGCGGTAGACAAAGTACATCGGCACATCGAGCGCGTAATCGACATAGCGATCATAGCCGAAGCCATCTTCGAACACGAACGGCAGCGTGCCCGTGCGCGCCGGATCGGTATCGGTCCAGATATGGCTGCGGAACGATTTGAACCCGTTCGGCCGGCCTTCGGTGAACGGCGAATTGGCGAACAGCGCGGTGGCCAGCGGCTGCAGCGCCAGGCTGACCCGGAATTTCGTCACCATGTCGGCTTCGCTGGCATAATCCAGGTTGGTCTGGATGGTGCAGGTCCGCAGCATCATGTCCAGACCCAGATTGCCGACGCGCGGCATGTGGCGCAGCATGATGTCGTAACGGCCCTTGGGCATCACCGGCAGATCGGCGCGTGCCTTGTCGGGCCAGAAGCCCAGGCCCAGGAAACCCAGTCCCAGCTCGCGGCCGATCTCGCGGCACTGTTGCAGGTGCCGGTTGGATTCGGCGCAGGTCTGGTGCAGGTTTTCCAGCGGCGCGCCCGAAAGTTCGAACTGGCCGGCAGGTTCCAGGCTGATGTTGCCGTCCGCGCCTTTCAGCGCGATCACGTTGCCGCCTTCCAGGATCGGTTCCCAGCCGAAGCGCGTCATTCCCATCAACAGGTCGCGGATGCCGCCCGGTTCCGTGTAGGACGGTGCCCGACGATCCTCGGTGCGGAACACGAATTTCTCGTGCTCGGTGCCAATCCGCCAATCCGCGGCAGGCTTTTCGCCGGCGGCAAACACCGAAACCAGCTGGTCGCGCGTTTCGATGACAACGTCATCACCCGCCGAAGTCACCTTGTTGCTCATGCCTGCGCCTTAGCGGTGTTGTAACGTTCAGGCAATCAAGCCGCAGCGTCATGACGGAATGCAGGGGCATTGCTCCCCTTGCCAAAATGTCATGTTTGCCCACATTGGGGACCATGAAATATGCGCCGCTCCTGATTCTGCTGCTCGCCCTGGATGCGTGCGGCGTGGAGCGCAGCCAGCCGGTGCCGGTGCCGCCTGACGAGCGCTGGGGCCACCTCGCTCCCGATCCTGAGCGCCCCCAGCAGGCCGAACAGCCGGGCGCACCCGGGCGCGGCTGACGCCAATCTGCCCGCTGCAAAGCAGCAGGGTTGTGCACCGCCATCCGTGTGTCATCCTCCCCGCCAATCATTCGGGAGGACTCGCCATGCACGATCTCGTCATCCGCGGCGGCACCATCGTCGATGGCACCGGCAATCCGCGCTTCACCGGCGATATCGCCATCGACGGTGGCCGCATCACGGCCGTTGGCAGCATCACGGCACCGGGGCGGGAGGAGATCGACGCCGCCGGCCTGGTGGTGACGCCGGGCTTTGTCGACATCCACACCCATTATGACGGCCAGGCCACCTGGGATTCGGAAATGGCGCCATCGGCCTGGCATGGCGTGACCACGGTGGTGATGGGCAATTGCGGCGTCGGCTTTGCGCCGGCCAAGCCCGACAAGCACGACTGGCTGATCGGTTTGATGGAGGGTGTGGAGGATATTCCCGGCACCGCGCTGGCCGAAGGCATGAGCTGGAACTGGGAGACGTTTCCGCAATATCTCGATGCGCTGGAGGAACGCCGCCGTACCATCGATGTCGCCACCCACGTGCCGCATGGTGCCGTGCGCGCCTATGTGATGGGCGAGCGCGGGGCGCGCAACGAAAAGCCGACCGAGGACGACATCGCGAAGATGGCTGCGATCGTGGCCGAAGGCGTGAAGGCCGGCGCACTGGGCTTCTCGACCAGCCGCACCATCCTGCACAAGAGCATCGATGGTGAGCTGGTGCCCGGCACCACGGCGGAGAAGGACGAGCTGATCGCCATCGGCCGCGCCATGGGCAAGGTCGGCCACGGCGTGTTCGAAATGGCCAGCGACCTGAAACGGGATTGGGACGAGTTCGGCTGGATGGCCGAGATGAGCCGCGAAACCGGCCTGCCCGTCACCTTCGCCATGCTGCAGTCCATCGCCAAGGAACTGCCCTGGGAAGAGCAGATGAGCGAGACGGCGCGGGCCAATGCCGAAGGCGCCAACATCGTCGCCCAGATCGCCATTCGCGGCAACGGCGTGCTGATGGCGTGGCGCGGCACCGTCCACCCGTTCAAGTTCCGCCCGAGCTGGCAGGCGCTGGAAGGCAAGCCGTGGGAGGAACAATGGGCGCACCTCAGTGACCCGGTGTTCAAGGCGAAATTGCTGGCCGAAGACAATGTGTGGCCGGAAACCGACGTGCTGCCGCTGCTGATGGCCGTTGCCATGGGCTGGCAGCTGCAGTTCGAGATGACCGACGGCTTCAATTACGAACCGCAGCAGCACGAGACGATCTGGGCGATGGCCAAGGCCGCCGGTCAGGACCCGGCCGAATATGCCTATGACCTGCTGTGCCGCGATGGCGGCACGGGGTTCATCTATTTCCCCATCCTCAACTATGCCGATGGCAATCTCGATTTCGTCCACGGCCTGCTGCACCGCGACGACGTGGTGATCTCGCTGTCCGACGGCGGCGCCCATTGCGGCACCATCTGCGATGCGGCGAGCCCGACCTATCTGCTGCAGCACTGGGTGCGCGACCGGGCGCGCGGCACGGTGGCGCTGGAAAACGCCATCCGCCGCCAGTGCCACGACACGGCGAAGCTCTATGGCCTCAACGATCGCGGCGTGATCGCACCGGGTTATCTCGCCGATCTCAACATCATCGATCTCGATCGCCTGCGCCTGGGCAAGCCGTGGCTGGCGTTCGATCTGCCCGCCGGCGGCAAGCGCCTGCTGCAAAAGGCCGATGGTTATGTGATGACGATCAAGAACGGCGCGGTGACCTTCCGCAATGGCGAGATGACCGGCGCGCTCCCCGGCGGACTCGTCCGCGGGCCGCAGGCAGCCCCCGGCACGGCAGCGATGGCAGCGGAATGATGATGGCACGGGGGGCAATCATCGCGCTGTTGCTGGCAGGATCGGCATCGGCACAGACACCACCTGGCGTTTATAGCGAGCAGCGTCAGCTGCCCGGCCTGTCCGCCCCCGGCGAGATCGTGATCGATCGCGCCGGCATCCCGCACATCTATGCCGCCAACGCCCGCGATGGCTTCTTCCTGCAAGGCTATGCCGTGGCACGCGACCGGCTGTGGCAGATCGATCTGTGGCGCAAGCGCGGGCTGGGCCGGCTTTCGGCCAGTTTCGGCCCGCAGTTCGTCGCGCAGGATCGCGCCGCGCGCCTGCTGCTCTATCGCGGCGACATGGCGGCGGAATGGGCGGCCTACCCCGCTGATGCCAGGGGCTGGACGGAAGGCTTTGTCGCCGGGATCAACGCCTTCGTCGCCGATGTCGAGGCGGGGCGCGCGCCGTTGCCGATGGAGTTTGGCGCCACTGGCACCCGCCCGGAACGCTGGCAAGCCGATGATGTCGTCAGGATCCGCTCCAACGCGCTGATCCGCAACATCCCCGACGAGGTGGCGCGCGCCCGCGCGCTTTGCGGCGGCGACGTGAAATACGAACCACTGCGCCGCGAACTGGCGCCGGCCCACACGGTGAGCATCCCGAAGGGGCTCGATCCCTGCACCATCCCCGAAAATGTGCTCGACGATTTCGCGCGTGGCACCGCCGATGTCCGCTTTGACGGGCAGAAACTGGTGGTCGCCAACATCGATCCCGACGCGCAGGAAGGGTCGAACAACTGGGTGATCGCGCCATCGCGGTCGGCCACGGGGCGGCCCATCCTCGCCAACGATCCCCACCGCGCCCACGCCGTGCCCAACCTGCGGTACCTGTCACACATCGACACGCCCGACCTGAAGATCGCCGGCTCCGGCGAACCGGCGCTGCCCGGCGTCAGCTTCGGCCACAACGAGGATGCCGCCTGGGCCATCACCATCTTCGCCATCGATCAGCAGGACCTGGTGGTGAACCCGAAAGGCACCAGACTGACCGAAGTGCGCGAAACCATCGACGTGAAGGGCGAAGCCCCGCGCGCGGTGGTGCTGAAATTCACCGAAGACGGCCCGATCCTGCACGAAGACCCGGCCAGCGGCCGCAGCTTTGCCCTGCGCGTGACGTGGAGCAAACCGGGCGCATCGGCCTATTTCAACGCCACGTGGGCGTTCAAGGCAAAGACATGGGAGGAATTCCTGGTCGCCCGCGACCACTGGGGTGCGCCGCCCTTGAACCTACTGTTTGCCAACCGCACCGGGGACATCGGCTGGGCACCGGGCGGCTTCGTGCCCATTCGCGCCGCCGGTGATGGCCTGCTGCCGGTGCCGGCCGGCAAGGCGCACCGCTGGACCGGCCTGCTGGATGCCAAACTGATGCCGGTGAAGCACAACCCGGCCGATGGCTGGATTGCGACGGCCAACGAGATGAACATCCCGGCCGGCTACCCGCACATGCTCGGGCTGGAATGGGCGGACCGCAGCCGCATCACGCGTATTTCCGAAGTCATCGCCGCCAAGCCGAAGTTAAGCCTCACCGATGCCATGGCGCTGCAGAATGATGCGACCTCGGCCATGGCCCGGCGCGCGGTGGCGCTGCTCAAGGGCCTGAACGGTCGCGACGACAATGAACGCGGCGCGCTGGCCCTGCTGGGCGGTTGGGACGGCCATGAAGGGCCGGATTCGGCTGCGGCCGCCCTCTATGAAATCTGGGCGGCCCGCCAGCTGCCGGTGAGCGCGGTGAAGGCCATCGTGCCCGAAGACAAGCGGCGCACGTTCGGCCGCACCAGCATCGGCAGCATCCTGCCGGTGCTGGAGGCCGGCGCGTTGCTTGGCCCCGATCCAAAAGCGGTGCGCGAAGGCATCCTGCTCAATTCACTGGGCATGGCCTTTGCCGAAGCGACCCGGTTGCTGGGGCCGGATCCGGCCACCTGGCGCTGGGGGGCATTGCATCGCGCCGATTTCGTGCCGGCCCTCCCCATCGCCGGCCGCGATGCCGAACGCCGGGTTGGCCCCGTTCCCATCGGTGGCAGCGGATCGACCCCGATGGCGATGGGCACCGGCCCCGATTTCCGCGTCGTATCGGGCGCATCGGTGCGTCTGGTCATGGATGTCGGGGAATGGGACAATTCGATGGCGATCAACACGCCCGGCCAATCTGGTGACCCCGCCAGCCCGCATTATCGCGACCTGTTTGCCCGCTGGGCCACCGGCAATTATGTGCCGTTCGTGTGGAGTCGCCCCCGCGTGCTGCAAGAGGCCGAGCGCATCATCGCCGTCACGCCGGCCCGTTGATTGCCTGCCACACCGCCACCGCTGCAATGGCGGCGGTATCAGCGCGCAGGATGCGCGGGCCAAGGCTGATCGGCACCGCCGCGGCAAGGGCGCGAATGGCGTCGCGTTCGGCGGGCGTGAAGCCGCCCTCCGGCCCGATCAGGATGGCGGCCGGCGCGGCGGCGCGGGCCATGGCGGCGGTCATCGCTTCGCCGCCGGTTTCATCGGCAAAGATCAGCGCGCGTTCCTGAGGCCAGTCGCGCAGCAGCCGGTCCAGCGTCACGGGTTCCGGCAGCTCGGGCAGCGCGGTGCGGCCGCATTGTTCGGCGGCCTCCACCATGTGCGCCGTCAACCGATCCAGCTTGGGTTTGTCCACCACCGTGCGCTGCGTCGTCACCAGTTGCAGCCGGGCGACGCCCAGTTCGCAGGCCTTTTCCACCAGCCAGTCGATGCGCCCCTTCTTCAGCGGCGCGGCGCACAGCCACAGATCGGGCACATTCTCCTGCGGCGCGCTCTGCTGCCGCGCGGTCAGCGTCACCGCCTTCCGGGCTACGCTGGCAACGGCGCAGGCCCATTCGCCATCGCGGCCGTTGAACAGGCGCACAATGTCGCCCACCTGCCGGCGCATGACGCTGCCCAGATAGTGCGACTGCGGCTGATCGAGCGTGATCACACTGCCCTCGGCCAGCGCATCTGTCACATAAAGGCGCGGCGTGGTTGACAAGCTGCGGTCGGTTTCGCTCATGGGGCCGTGGTTACGCCCGTTCCCCCGATGACGCCAGATGCCGTGAAAAGCTGGATCGATGCGCTGCCAGCTGGCGCACAGGCCTATGCGCGGCTGGCGCGGCTGGACCGGCCGGCGGGCACGTGGCTGTTGTTCTGGCCGTGCGTGGCCGGGCTGGCGCTGGCTGGCGGCCTGCAGTTCGAACCGACGCTGGTGCCGTGGTTTGGCCTCGGCGCGCTCGCCATGCGCGGTGCCGGCTGCGTGTGGAACGATATCGTCGATCGCGATCTTGATGCCCAGGTGGAGCGCACCAGGGATCGTCCGGTCGCGTCGGGCCGCATTTCAGTGAAGGCGGCGCTGGCCTTTGCGGTCGCACTGTCGCTGATCGGCCTCATCGTGCTGCTGCAATTGCGCTGGCAGGCGCAACTGGTGGCGCTGGGCAGCCTGATCCCGGTCGCCGCCTATCCGTTCATGAAACGCATCACCTGGTGGCCGCAGGCGTGGCTGGGACTCACCTTCAACTGGGGCGCGCTGGTTGGCTGGGCAGCGGTGGCCGCCCTTGATGAACCCGCCATGTGGCTGCTGTGGGCCGGCGGCATCGCATGGACGCTGGGGTATGACACGATCTACGCCCTGCAGGATATCGAGGATGATGCGATGGCCGGCATCAAGTCCTCGGCCCGCGCGCTCGGGCGGCGGGCGCGCGGCGGGGTGGCCGGATTTTACGCTGTGGCACTGATCCAGTGGGCGGCGGCGCTGTGGCTGGTGGCTGGCACCGCACTGGCGGCGCTGGCGCTGCTGCCGCTGGCGGGCCATCTTGGCTGGCAGGTCTGGCGGCTGGCCGATACATCGCCGGCCACTGCGCTGCTGCTGTTCCGCGCCAACCGCGCATCGGGCGCCTTGCTGGCGGCGGCGTGCACGGCGGTGGGGCTGGCCTGAACCCCAGCTGCGGGCCTGCCCCGGATCGGAACAGGCCCGCACGCGTTTCCCAGGTGCCAACCGGGCTGGCCCACCCATCACCCGGTTGCGCTGAAAGCGTCATCCCACAGAGCCGCGCCCAAGGATTGCATGAAAGCGACAAGATGCGCGCCGATTGTCCCGTGACAGGCCGCATCGCCCCTCCTACATCAGGGCCATGCTGACCCCCACCGACGCCCTTGATCGCCTTGATGCCGCCCTCGCCGCTGCGCGCAGTGCCGGGGCCGATGCTGCCGACGCCCTGTATGTTGGCGATGGATCGACCTCGATCTCGGTCCGGTTGGGCCAGCTGGAGGATATCGGCCGGGCCGAGGGCGAGGAAATCGGCATCCGCGTCTTTGTCGGCCAGCGGTCAGCCAGCGTCTCCTCGTCAGATCTCACGGCCGGCGCCCTGGCCGAAGCTGCCGCCCGCGCTGTTGCCATGGCGCGGCTCGCGCCGGAAGACCCCTATGCCGGCCTCGCCCCCGCCGAATTGCTGGCGTCGGGCGAGCTTGCCGAACTCGACGTGGACGATCCGACCGAGATCAGCGCCGCCCAGCTTAAGGACCGTGCGCTGGCCTGCGAGGATGCGGCCCGTGCCGTTGCCGGCGTCACCAACAGCGAAGGTGCCGGCGCCGCAGCCGGGGTCGTCGTCACCGCCCTCGCCACCTCCACCGGCTTTCGCGGCGGCAAGCGTTCGACCAGCCACAGCCTGTCGGCCAGCGTCGTCGCCGGCACCGGCAGCGACATGCAGCGCGATTATGCCTGGCACGCCGCGCGCTTTCTGGCCGATGTCGAATCCGCCGCCGAGATCGGCGAGCGCGCCGGGACCCGCGCCACGCGCCGCCTGCACCCGATCAAGCTGGCCAGCGGCGCCATGCCGATCCTGTTCGATCCCCGCGTTTCCTCAACCCTGCTTGGCCATCTGGTCGGCGCCATCACCGGCAGCGCCATCGCGCGCGGCACCAGCTTCCTGAAGGACAGGCTGGGCCAGGCCATCCTGCCAGCCGGCCTCTTCCTGATCGATGATCCACTGCGCCGGCGCGGCCTTCGCAGCCGGGCCTTTGATGGCGAAGGCCTGCCTGCCCGCCGCACCGCCATTGTTGAAGATGGCGTGCTGACGACCTGGCTGATGGATGCCGCCAGCGCCCGTCAGCTGGGTCTGGCACCCACCGGCCACGCCAGCCGCGGCACGTCAGGCCCGCCCGGTGCCGGCACCACCAACCTGCACCTGGAAGGCGGCACTGCCACCCCGGCCGAGCTGATGGCCGACATCAGGCAGGGCGTGCTCGTCACCGAACTGATCGGCATGGGCGTCAACGGCCTGACCGGCGATTACAGCCGCGGTGCCAGCGGCTTCCTGATTGAAAATGGCGAGATCAGCCGGCCCGTGGCGGAAATCACCATCGCCGGCAACCTGATCGATATGTTCCGGAACCTCACCGCCGCCAACGATCTTCACTTCCGTCACGCCAGCAACGCGCCAACCCTGCGTATCGACGGCATGATGGTGGCGGGCAGTTGACGGCGCGGGAACAGGATCTGGCGCTGGCGGCCGAGATCGCCACCAATGCCGGCCGCATCGCCATGGCGGCCTTTGGCGGCGACACGAAACGCTGGCACAAGCCCGACGGCAGCCCGGTGAGTGCCGCCGACATGGCGGTGAACGACTATCTGAAAGGCGTGATTGCCGCCGCCCGGCCCGACGATGGCTGGCTGTCGGAAGAAACCGCCGACAGTGCGGACCGGCTGACGCGGCGGCGAGTGTGGGTAGTCGACCCCATCGACGGTACCCGCGATTTCCTGCGCGGCCGCAGCGGCTGGGCCGTCTCGGTCGCACTGGTGGAGGATGGCGCGGTCGTCACCGCCGTGCTCGCCGCCCCGGCCCAGGATCGCCTCTATGCCGCCAGCGCCGGCAGGGGCGCAACGCTGAACGGTCGCCGCCTTGCTGTTTCGGGCCGCACCGCGATGGACGGTGTGCGGCTGCCGATCGACCGGGCCAACATGGCGGCATCCTTCTGGCCCAGCCCGTGGCCCGGCACCGCCGTTGCCAAGCCCAACAGCTTGGCGCTCAGGATGGCGATGCTGGCCGCGAACGAGGCGGACGTGTGGCTGGAAGGGCGCAGCATCGCGGAATGGGATGTCGCCGCGGCCAGCCTGATCCTGGCCGAAGCCGGCGGCACGCTGACCGATCGGCACGGCCAGCCGCTGGCGTTCAACCGTCCGCAGCCGATCATCCACGGCCTCGCCGCCGCCACGCCGGCGCTGCATGGCGAAACGCTCTCCCGCCTCGATCATGCCCTGCGCCAATTGTCGGCGCGCCGGCGCGGGCTGCCGGGCTGAGCTGGCAAAATCTGCCGCATTCCGCAGGGTTGCGCAGGGGCATGACCCGCCGCACAGTGTGATCCTCACCCCCCTGGGAGGATTGATGGCCACGCCGCTCAGACGCCGGACGCTCGCCGCCTTTGCCGCGCCCTGCCTGCCCTTGACCGGTGTTGGCCTGCCGCTGGTGGTCTATCTGCCGCCCTATTACGCCGGCACGCTTGGCCTCGACCTCGCGATGACCGGCATCCTGTTTTCGGCCGTGCGCTGGATCGATCTGCCGCTGGACGTGCTGTTCGGCCACTGGATCGATCGCACCGACACGCGCTGGGGCCGGTTCCGGCCCTGGATGGTGATCGGCGGGCTGGTGATGATGGCCGGGCTGGCGCTGGTGTTCTTTGCCAGGCCCGGCATCGGGCCGCTCACCGCACTGGCCGGTCTGCTGCTGATGTATACCGGCTATTCGGCGGCGCAGGTGGCCCACACCAGCTGGGGGCAGGCGCTGTCCACCGATTATCACGAACGCAGCCGCATCTTTGGCTGGTGGCAGGGCGCCAACATGATCGCCCTGCTCGGCCTGCTCGCCGTGCCGCCCCTGATGAATGCCTTTGGCCCGCGCTGGGGCCTTGAACCCTCGGCGGCGCTGGGCGTGCACGCCATGGGCTGGGTGCTGCTGGCGCTGATGCTGCCGGCGCTGCTGGCCGTGTCGGCCGGCGTGCCCGATGGCGCACCCGTCCACGCCAGCCCGCATGGCTGGGCCGATGTGAAGGCGGCATTGAAGCGCCCGCTGCTGCGCCGGCTGATGCTGATCGATCTGCTCGCCAGCCTGCCGCCGGGCTTTGGCGGGGCGCTGCTGGTGTTCTTCTTTGAAGCCGCGCGCGGATTTTCGGTCAGCGAGGCGCGGCTGCTGCTGCTGTTCTATTTTGCCGCCGGCCTGATCGGCGCGCCGTTCTGGGCCTGGGTGGCGCGGCGCACGTCAAAGCACATGGCAGTGGCGTGGGCGATCGGCAGCTATGCCCTGCTTCACGCCGGGCTGGTGCTGGTGCCGGCCAGCGGCTTTGCCATGGCGGCGCTGGGGATGCTGCTCGCCGGTATCCCGGCGGTGGCACCGCCCTTCCTGGTGCGCGCCATGCTGGCCGATGTCACCGATGCCGAAACACTGGCCACCGGCCGCAGCAATGCCGGGCTTTACTATGCCGTGCTGGTTGGCGTGCAGAAAATTGGTTACGCCATCCCGGTTGGCCTGGCCTATATCGTGCTCGACATGGTGGGCTTTGATGCCAAGCTCGGCGCCGGCAACACCCAATCCGCGATCGACGGGCTGGTGCTGCTGTTCCTGGCGCCGCCAGTGATCAGCGCGCTGGCAGCGGCGTGGCTGGCGCGGGGCTGGACGATCGATCAGGACGAACAGCGCCGCATCGTTTCAGAACTGGGCCGCACCACGCCCGGCGCTTGACGCCGCCGCCAGTGTTATGCATCCCTAAGGCACATAACGGGGGAGACACGCATGCGCCTTTACGATTCCATCGGTCCCAATCCCCATGTCGTCCGCATGGTCATGGCCGAAAAGGGGCTGACACTGCCCACGGTCACCGTCGACATCATGGCAGGCGACAATCGCAGCGGCGATTACATCAAGAAGGTGCCGGCCGGCGGCACCCCGGCGCTGGAGCTGGATGATGGCCGGGTGATCAGCGAAATCACCGTGATCGCCGAGTATCTGGAGGAACGTCACCCCACCCCGGCCCTGATCGGCACCACGCCCGAACAGCGCGCGGAAACCCGCAAATGGGTGCGGATCATTGATCTGGGCTATTGCGAACCGATGGCCAATGGCTTTCGCGCCACCGAAGGCCGGCCGATGTTCGAACCGCGCTTTCCGGTCGTCTCCGTCGCCGCCGGTCAGGAACTGAAAGCGATCGCGGCAAAGAAACTCGTCTGGCTGGATGGCCTGATGAGCGACGATTACGTCTGCGGCGACCGTTTCAGCCTCGCCGATATCCTGCTGTTCTGCTTCGTCCAGTTCGGCGCGCAGGTCGGCCAGCCGCTGCCGGCCGAAGCGAAGTGGCTGGCCGCCTGGCGTGATCGGGTGGCAGCACGCGCCTCGGCGGCGGCCTGATCGCCTTGCGCCCACAACGCTTTGCCGCGCCCGAAGCCGCCCGCCCGGCCTTGCTGTTCGCGCGCCAGTTCCTCGCCAATCCGCGCACGGTGGGATCGCTGATCCCGTCATCGCAGCCACTGGTGCAGCGCATGCTGGCGGGGATCGACTGGTCGGCGGTGGAAACCGTGGTGGAATTTGGCCCCGGCACCGGCGTCGTGACCCGCGCGGCGCTGGCCCGGATGCGCCCCGATGCCCGGCTGATCGCCTTTGAACTGGATCCGCGCTTTGCCGCCTATCTGGCCAGCAGCATCGATGATCCGCGCCTCACCGTGCTGCCGGTGTCGGCCGAAACGGTGGCGGCGCATGTGGCGGATGGCTGCGATGTGGCGCTGTCCAGCCTGCCGTTCTCGATCATGCCGCGCGACGTGCGGGCGGCCATCCTTGCTGCCACCGCCGCCACGCTCAACCCGGGCGGACGCTTCAACGCCTATCAATATTCGCCCGCACTGCTGCCCGAACTGCGCGCGGTGTTCGGCGATGTGGCCATGCGGTTTGAACCGCGCAACTGGCCGCCGGCGTTCGTGTTCTCGGCCCGGGCCTAAAGCTCGATCAGCGCATCGGGCAGTTCGTTGACGTCGCCGGCCACCGGCGGCAGGTGCGCGGCCAGCACAGCGCCAGCGCGGCCAATCGCTTCCACCAGCCCGTCGGCGGCGCGGCCAGCCTTGATGCCCGCCACCAGCGCCGCGATCGTCTCGCCCCAGTCGTCGGCGGCCACGCGGGCGAACACCGCCTCATCGGCGATCACCTCGGCCACGTGTTCAGCCTCGTCCAGATAGAGCAGGACCCCGGTGCGGCCTTGTGTGGCCGACAGGCCACGGGCGCGGAACTGCACCATGGCGGCATGGTGCACACGGTCGCGCCGCAGCCCGCGCGGGGTCAGCACGCCGTCCAGCTTCAGGCCGACGACCAGCGCCAGCGTGGCGACGAACACGGCCACCTGCACGGTGGCAAAGCCCTCGATGCCGTGGCGTTCGCGCGTGGCGGGATCCAGTATGTCCCAATCCGGCAACAGCAGTGATGGCGTCCAGCCCAGCATCACTGCCAGGAACGGCAGCGTGAACGCGGCCAGCGCCGCTGCCGCCAGCATGGTCGCAGCATATCGATGCGGGCGGGTGTTGATGATCACCACGATCTCGCCCGATGTGCAGCTTTCCGCGTCGGCAATGGCCCGGGCGATACGGGTGCGATCGGCATCGTTGAACAGCATCACCAATCCCCTGATGCGCCGCCGCCGCCAAAGCTGCCGCCGCCGCCCGAAAAGCCGCCAAAGCTGCCACCGCCGCCCCAGCCGGACGAGCCGCCGCCGCTGCTCCAGTTGCCGCCGATGCTGGGGCCCCAGATGATCACCGGGCCACGGCGTCGGCCCCGCCGGCCACGCCGGGTTGCGACAAACATCCAGACCAGGATGATGACCAGCCAGATCACGGCCCCAAGGCCGGGGCCGTCGTCCGCCGCCTCGCTGCGGGCCTGTGCCCTGGCCGCAAACGCCGCCTGCTGATCCGGCGGCAGTTGCAGCAGCGCGATCAATTCATCGGCGCCGGCCACGATGCCCCCGGCCATGTCGCCAGCCTTGAAACGCGGCACGATCACCTGCCGGATGATGCGCCCCGACACGGCATCGGTGAGCACGCCTTCCAGGCCATAGCCCACCTCGATCCGCAATTTGCGCTGCGCCGGGGCCACCAGCAGGATGGCGCCATTGTTGGTGCCCTTCTGGCCGATGCCCCAGGCCCGGCCCAGCTGATAGCCATATTCGTCGATTTCATAGCCCTGCAGATCGGGCACGGTCGCCACCACCAGCTGGGTCCCGGTAGTGTCCTCCAGCGTCTTCAGCCGCGCATCCAGCTGGGCGGCCACGTCGGCCGGCAGCACGCCGGCTGCATCCGTCACGCGGCCGGTCAGCTTGGGAAATGTCGGCTCCGCCGCCGCCGGCAGCGCCGTCAACAGCGCCCACAGCGCCGCCAGCAGCAGGGTGATGGCCGGGTACCGGCGTGCAGCCGTCATCGATCAGGCTCCCCAGACGGGGGGTTTCAGAATGTCACCTCGGGCGCCTTGTCGGCATTGACCGTGGTGGCCTTGAACGGCGCAATCGGCTGCGCGCCATAGACCACCTTGGCGGTGATCAGCGACGGGAAGGTGCGGATTTCGGTGTTATAATCCTGCACGGCCATGTTGTAATCGCGCCGCGCCACCGCGATGCGGTTCTCCGTGCCTTCCAGCTGGCTCATCAGCGTGGCGAACTGTTCGTTCGATTTCAGATCGGGATATTTTTCCACCGTCACCAGAAGGCGGCCGAGCGACTGGGTCAGTGCGCCCTGGGCCTGTTCGAACTGGGCCAGCTGCGCCGGGTCCGACAGCTTGGTCGGGTCCACCGTCACCTGGCTGGCGCTGGCGCGGGCCTTGGTCACGCTTTCCAGCACGTCCTTTTCCTGGGCGGCATAGCCCTTCACCGTGCTGACCAGGTTGGGGATCAGATCGGCGCGGCGCTGATACTGGTTTTCAACGTCGGCCCACTTGGCCTTCACCGCTTCTTCCTTGGCAGGAATCGTGTTCACCCCGCAGCCCGACAGCAACAGGGCAGAGCCGGCCAGCATGGCGAACGCGGCGGGTCGGCGAAGGGCAGTGGCCATGAAAAACGTCTCCGGAACGGGCGGCTTGCGCGGGCCGCATGTTGTGGCAAGGTAAACGCAACAGACGCGCAACGTCATGCAAAGATAATGCGCGTTCGGGGATTTCAAGAGGGGGCATAGCCATGTTGCAGGAATTCAAGGCCTTTATCGCGCGCGGCAACGTGCTTGATCTGGCCGTTGCCGTGATCATCGGCGCCGCGTTCGGCACCATCGTCACCAGCTTCACCGAAGACATGGTGATGCCGATCATCGGGCTTGTCAGCGGCGGCATCGATTTCACCAGCATGTTCGTCGTGCTGGGCGATATTCCCGCCGATTACAAGGGCAGCCCCACCGATTACGAGGCCCTGAAAAAGGCCGGCGTCGCCCTGTTCGGCTATGGCAAGTTCGTCACGGCGCTGATCAACTTCCTCATCATCGCCTTTGTCATCTTCCTGATGGTGAAGGCCGCCAACAAGGCCATGCGCAAGCCCGCCGCCGAGCCGGCACCGCCCCCCGGCCCGACGCCGACCGAGGCACTGCTGGCCGAGATCCGTGACGAACTTCGCAAGGGCCGCGCTTGATCTCCGATCTGGCCGGCCTGATCGATCTGGTGCCGCTTGCCGCCATTCCGGCGGTGCTGGTGGTGCTGTTCTTCGTGGCGGCCGATGTCGGATTCCGTTGCCATCGCCGCTTTGGCGGCAACGGCGGCGCCGAGGACGAGACGCAGGTGCTCTCCACCGCCCTCCTGGTGCTGGCGCTGCTCTTGGGCTTCACCTTCTCGATGGCGCTCAATCGGTACGATGAACGGCGGCAGCTGGTGGTGCAGGAAGCCAACGACATCGGCACCGCCTGGCTGCGCGCCGGGCTGGTGCCGGCGCCGCACGGCCCGGCCCTGCAGGCGGCGCTGGCGGATTATGCCCGCGTTCGCATGACCAGCCCGCGCCCTGAAGAGACGGAAAAACTTGCCCGCGCGGCCGCGCTTCGCAATGAAGTATGGGCGCGCACCGGCCCGGCGCAGGCCGTGCTGGATGGCCCCCGTGCCGTCAGCCTGGTCAGCGCCATCAACGCCGTGCTCGATACCGGGACGCAGCGGGAAAAGGCGGTGGCTGCGCGCGTGCCGGGCGAAGTGATCCTGCTGCTGGTGATCTTCGCCAGCGTGGCCTGCTTCCTGCTCGGCTACACGCTCGATGCCCATGGCCATCGCCACCGCTTTGCCTCGGCCATATTGTTCCTGCTGATGGGGCTGACGATCATGCTGATCCTCGATCTCGATCGCCCCGCCGATGGTGCCATCCTGATTGACCAGAGCGCGATGGAGTCGCTGGTGGCCGGGCTTGCCCCGTCGCAGCGCTGAAAGCTAAATGAGCCCATGTCACGCGCGCCCCTCCTGTTCATCGCCCTCATTGCCCTGGCCGGCTGCCGCGAACAGCGCCAGCAACTGGGTCAGGCGCTATCGGGGCAGCCGCCGGTGATCGCCGGCACGCTGGCGGGGGATTGGCACGTCGCCGATCTGAATGGCGGCGGCGCCATTGCCCGTGCCCAGCTCGGTTTCGAAGGCGAGCGCGTGGTCGGCACCGCGGGGTGCAACCGCTTCACCGGCGGCTGGCGGCAAGAAGGGCCGACGATCAGCTTTGGCACGCTCGCGCTCACGCGCATGGCCTGCCCGCCACCGGTCATGGAGGTGGAGGCCCGGCTGCTGGCCCTGCTGCAGGCCGCCACCAATGTGCGCTTCACGCCCGGCGGCGATGCCATCATCACCGCGCCCGGCGGCCGCATCCTGACGCTGCGGCGCGCCGCCCAGCCGTGATCAGCCAGCCCTGATCAAGCAATCCTGATCAGGCAGCGGCGCGGTCGATCGACAGGTCGGCCAGGGTGGTGTGATCAAGAATGCTCGACGTCTGTTCGCGCACCACCAGCATGACCTTGCGGATCACGCAGGTCGCCTCCTCGAAACAATCGTCACAGCGCTGATAGGCCGAAACCGAAACGCACGGCACCAGCGCCAGCGGGCCTTCGATCAGGCGGATGATCTCGCCAAAGCTGATCTGGCTGGCCGGGCGCGCCAGCCGGTATCCGCCCATCTTGCCACGGAAACTGTTGACCAGCCCGCCGTTCTTCAGATCGAGCAGGATGGATTCGAGGAACTTGCGCGGCAGTTTCTGATCGGCGGCGATCACCGAGATCGGCACCGGGGCAACACCGCCCGAACGGGCAATGAAGATCAGCGCCCTCAGCGCGTATCGGGATCGTTGGGTCAACATGGCGGTTGGCTTTTCCTATGCACCGACAGGGATTTGATGCCAAGCAATATGCCCGTGCCACGCGACAGTTCCCAGCACGCGCCCTTCCTGAAATTTGGCGAAATTTCCAAATTGTCCGGATTTTCCCACATATGTGTCTTGGTTCTGTAACACGGTAAATCGGTTAACATCTTGTAACGCAAGGACAATATTTTTTGGCATGGTTTGGCACGGGCTTTGCAAAGTTCCTGGCACGGAGGCCGGATGGTCCGGTCGCCGATCCAGAAGGAGGTCCCCCATGTTCGCTTCTGCCAAGAATTTCACCCGCAACTTCGCTGGCGCTGCCGGCACCCTGCTGTTCGCCGGCCTGTGCATCGCCGGTGCCACCGCCCCCGCCAACGCCCAGATCGCCTACAGCGTCAACGAAACGGGCCACAAGGTTGCCTATGTCTCCTACGCCGATCTCGACCTCGCTTCGAAGGCCGGTCGCAACCGCCTGGAAACCCGCATCCGCACCGCTGCCAAGCAGGTGTGCCATGGTTCGGCCTATGACCGCTGGGCGCAGTCCCAGGAACACAAGTGCTTCACCGAAACCCTCGACGCCACGCGCAGCGCCACCATGGCTGCGATTGCCGCCGACAAGGTGACCGGCTGATGTGACGACACGGCGGGCGTGGGCAGGGGCCGTCCTGCCCGCCGATCCGGCCGATGGCGCCGCCCTTGCCCCCTCAGGGCCGCGCCATCCGCCACTCCGTCCTGCGTTCCCCTCGCAGGATCTGGCCCCCATCATTCGCAGCTCCGATGCGCCCCTCTTGCCCCTCTCGGGGCGCATCGCGACGGTGCCGCCCGGTGTCCCCGATCCCTCGACACCGGGCGGCACTTTATTTTTGGGCCGGGCGCGTCATGATGCGCCATGCGCCCGCTCCTCCTTGCCCTGGCCCTGATGACCGCCCACCCCACCCTTGCCATCCGCGCCCGTGATATCGGCATTGCGCCGGGGCCGCTGCCCACCGGGCCGCTGAATGCCATCACCGATGTGCCCGGTGTCACCGTTGGCCAAGTCACCATCGATCGCGGCGACACGATCCGCACCGGGGTGACGGCCATCCTGCCCCACGCCGGCAACATCTTTGCCGACAAGGTTCCCGCCGGCATCGTGGTCGCCAACGGCTTTGGCAAGCTGATGGGGCTGAGCCAGGTGAAGGAGCTTGGCGAGATCGAAACCCCCATTCTCCTCACCAACACGCTGAACGTGCCCGAAGCCGCCGCTGCCATCATAACCCACACGCTGGCTCAGCCCGGCAACGAAGACGTGAAATCGGTCAACGCCGTTGTTGGCGAAACCAACGACGGCGGCCTGAACGACATCCGCGCCCGCGCTGTGACGGTTGCCGACGCCCGCCGCGCCATTGCCGAAGCCAAGGCCGGCCCGGTTGCCGAAGGTGCAGTCGGCGCCGGCCGCGGCACCATCGCGTTTGGCTACAAGGGCGGCATCGGCACCTCGTCGCGCCGCACGCCCGATGGCTTCACCGTCGGCGTGCTGGTGCAATCCAATTACGGCGGCCGGCTGATCCTTGGCGGGGTCCCCATCCCGCCACCGCCGCGCGGTCAGGCAGCGGCGGGGCGCGACCCCTCGCCCGATGGTTCGATCATGATCGTCGTCGCCACCGATGCACCGCTGTCGGATCGCAATCTCACCCGGCTGGCGGCGCGGGCCATGGCCGGCCTCGCGCGCACCGGGTCGGCCTTTTCCAACGGCTCGGGCGATTATGCCATCGCCTTTTCCGTGCATCCGGATGTGCGCCGCACCGCCGCCCGCCGCGCCGCCACGACCGCCTCGCCCGATGTCGGCAACGACCAGATCACCCCACTGTTCATTGCCGCCGCCGACGCCACGGAAGAAGCAATAGCCAACAGCCTGCTGATGGCCACCAGTGTCAGCAGCCGCGATCCGGCCACCGGCACCACGCGCAGCATTCCCGCCGTCGATGCGGCGCTGGTGAAACGCCTGCTGGCCCCGCGTTAAAGCTGTTCGGCGAGGAAGGCTTCGACCGCGGCCAGTTCAACGTCGCGGCTGACGAAGCTCTGCCCGATCCCGCGAGCCAGGATGAAGGCAAGGCGGCCGGCGCTCATCTTCTTGTCCTGCTTCATGTGTTCGATCAGCCGTGCTGCATCGCCGGCAAGGCCCAGCGCCGCCGGTTCGATGGTGAAGCCCAGCCCGGCCAGATGCGCTGCCACCCGCGCCGCATCGGCCTCGGCACACAGGCCCAGCCGCGCCGACAGGCGGAAGGCCTGCACCATGCCCAATGCCACCGCCTCCCCGTGCAGCAGCCGGCTGGAAAAGCCGGTCTCGGCCTCAAAGGCATGGCCAAAGGTGTGGCCGAGGTTGAGGAGCGCGCGGATGTCGCCCGTCTCGCGCTCGTCCGCCGCCACGATTGCCGCCTTGGCCCGGCAGCTGTGGGCAATGGCGGTGATCTGCGCCTGCCGATCGCCGGCCAGCACCGCTGCGCCATTGGCCTCACACCAGGCAAAGAAATCGGCGTCATTGATCAGGCCGTATTTCACCACCTCGGCATAGCCTGCCATCAGCTCGCGGCGCGGCAAGGTCGCCAGCACATCGGGATCGATCAGCACCGCCACCGGCTGATGGAAGGCGCCGACCAGATTCTTGCCTGCCCTGGCATTGATCGCCGTCTTGCCGCCAACCGAGCTGTCGACCTGGCTCAGCAACGTCGTCGGCACCTGCACGAAACGGCAGCCCCGGCGCAGGATCGAACAGGCAAAGCCGACGAGATCGCCGATCACGCCGCCGCCCAGCGCCACGACGGCATCGCCGCGCTCCACGCCCCGTTCCAGCAGCCGTTCGACCACCAGTTCAAGATGCGCCCAGTCCTTGGTCGCCTCGCCCGGCGGCAGCACGATGGCTTCCAGCCGGATGCCGGGCAGGCCCGCCGCCAGCGTTTCCAGATGCAGCGCCGCCACGCTTTCGTCGGTCACCACCACCAACCGGCCGCCACGCGCAAACGGTGCCAGCACGGGCGCCGCTGCGCCCAGCAGGCCCGGCGCGATGTGGATGGGATAGGAACGATCGCCCAGGGCAACATCGACGATCATGCAGCGCTCCTGTTGGCGGCGGCGACGGCGGCGATGATCGCCTCCACCGTTTCGTGATGCGGCCCGGCCTTGCTGGCAACACGGATCGGCGCCAGCGCATAGACCGGGTTCCGCACCGCGGCCAGTTCGGCCAGCACCTGGCCCGGATCCTTGCCCTTCAGCAATGGCCGCGTGCCACGCCGGCGCACGCGCTCGACCAACGTGGGGATATCGGCGTCGAGCCAGACGGCGTGGGTGCGTGCAAGGATCAGTTCGCGGGTTTCAGCCGCCATGAACGCGCCGCCGCCCGTGGCGATCACCTTGGGCGTGCCGTCGATCAGCCGCGCGATCACCCGGCGTTCGCCATCACGGAAATGCGCTTCGCCAAAGCGTTCGAACATCTCCGAAATCGTCATGCCGGCAGCCGTCTCGATCTCGGTATCGGCGTCCACGAAGGGCAGGCCGATACGCGCCGCCAGCCGCTTGCCGATGCTCGATTTGCCGGCACCCATCAGGCCGACCAGCGTGATCGGCCGCAACGCGGCTGCCGCCAGATCAGGGGGGATTTTCGGGTCGCCGTCCATCGCGCTCACCGCTATACACCGGCGCATGGCTTGGGCAAGCAAACGCGCGGTTGGGGCGGCAGTGGCCGGGGTGGCATTGGCTGCCGGCCTGGTGCTGCCCGTGGCCGGGCAGGATCGCGACGCGCCCAAATCGCTGCTGCCGCCCGGTTTCGAAACGCCGCCGGCCCCCGCCGCCGCGCCGGCACCGCTGCTGCCGGGTGCGACCCCGCCCGCCGAAGCGCCCGCCGCCACCGAAGCCCCCCCCTTGCTGGCACCGGGGGCGGGTGAGCCGACCGCTGCGCCGCCGCCAGATCCGTTCGCGCAAAGGGCGACGCTGCCGCCCGGCGCGCCCATCGGCGTGCTGGATGCCGCCAGCGGCGCGGTGGGCGAGACCGCCTTTGCCGGCAGCAACGGCAGGTTCCTCGCCGGCCTTGCCAACCGCATTGCCGCGCCGGTCGCCTCGCGCTGGGTGGCGATCACGCTGGGCCGCGCGCTGCTGTCGAAGGTGCCGGGGCCATCGGGCATCGGCGATGGCGACTGGGTGGCAGCGCGCGCCGGCCTGCTGTTGCGGCTGGGTGCGGTCAGCGCGGCGCGCCGGCTGGTCGATGCGCTGCCCATCGAACGCTACACGCCCGCCACCTATCGCGCCGCCGGTGCCGTCAGCCTTGCTGCCGCCGATCTGGCCGGCCTGTGCCCGATTGCCGCCACTGGCCGCGCCCTGTCGGAAGATCCGATGTGGGATCTGGCCTGGGGCATGTGCGCCGCCATGGACGGCGATGACATCACCGCTGCCGGCGTCATCGATGCCCTGCGTGCCCGGCGCGGCGCGGTCGCGCCGTTCGATCTCAGGCTGGCGCAGCGCGTGGTCGTGCTGGCGGGCGGTGCCGGCCGCGCCGAGGGGCTGAACTGGGCCGAAGCCGAAGGCCTCACCCCCTATCAATATGGCGTCGCCAGCGCCGCCGGTGTCACCGTGCCGGCGGATCGGCTGGCCGCGCTCGGCCCGGCGCACGCGGGCTGGGTTGTCCGCAATGCCGGCATTGCCCCGGCGGCGCGGCTGGCGCTGCTGCGGCAGGCCGCGATTACCGGATCCCTCTCGGCAGAGGAACTGGCCAGCGCCGTTGCCGCGCTCGCCCCCGCCGATGCCAGCGGCGGTTTCCCGGCGGGCAGCCGCGCCGGCCGGTTGCGCGATGCCTTCACCGGCGCGGCCAGTGACCGCGCCGCCGCGATTGCCGCCATTGCCGCCGATGGCGATGGCGATCCCTATGGCGCGCTGCTGGAAGCCGCCACCGCCGCCGCCGCGCTCAAGCCATCGACTGCATTGGCCGACCGGGCCGATGTGATCGTTGCCGCCCTGCTCGCCGCCGGGAACAGCGCGGCGGCGCGGCGCTGGGCACCCGTGCTGGCCGATGCCGGTGATGCGGTGCGGGCACGCGCGCAGGGTCTGCTCGCCATCGGCACCGGCACGGCAATGACTGCCAGCGATTTCCGTGACTGGCGCAGCGACAGCGATGCCGCGCCGCGCGCGCAGGCCATGATGCTGGCGGCGTTGTCTGGCCTGGGCCAGGCCCGCGGCGGCGATTGGGACGGTCTGAAGGCAGACGCCATCCGCCCCGTCGCCAATCGCTGGACCGCCGCCATCACCGCCGCCGGCCGCCGCCGTGCCGTGGGCGATGTGCTGATGCTGGCCGCCACCGGCCTGCAAGGCGGCTGGGCCGATGTGCCGCCAGCCCATGTGGAAGCCATCGTGGCCGCTCTGGTGGCGTGCGGCCGCAGCGGCGAAGCGCGCCTGATCGCCGCCGAAGCCGTCACCCGGGCCAGCCAGCCGCCGCGCGCATGACCGGCATCACCGATCGCGCCGCCATCGCGCTGTTCCTCGACAGCCTGGCCAGCGAGCGCGGCGCGGCGAGGAACACCATCCTCGCCTATGGCCGCGACCTTGCCCAGGCCAGCGAATGGCTGGGTGGCCGGCTGGCGGCAGCCGATGCGGCGGCGCTGGCGACACTGGCGCGGCACTGGGCGCCGCTGGCCCGCGCCAGCGCGGCGCGCAAGGCCAGCGCCGTGCGCCAGTTCCTCGCCTTCCTGATGGCCGAACATATCCGCAGCGATGATCCGGGCCGCGATCTCGCCCTGCCGCAATCGGCGCGACCGCTGCCCAAGACGCTGGCCGCCGGCGACGTGGAACGGCTCTTCACCACGCTCGCTGACAAACTGGCGTCGCAGCCTGACGATCCGCTCACGCTCCGCACCGCCGCGCTGGTGGAACTGCTTTACGGCTCCGGCCTGCGCGCATCCGAACTGGTCGCCCTGCCGCGCAACGCCTGCCGGCCGGGGCGCGGGCACATGGTGGTGCTGGGAAAGGGCGCCAAGGAACGGCTGGTGCCGATCAGCCGCCGCGCCGAAGCCGCCGTGCTGGCGTGGGAAGCCCATGTGCCAAAGGACAGCCGCTACCTGTTCCCGGCGGGCCAGAATCGCCAGGATCAGGGCAAGCCCACCCATCTTTCGCGCCTGCGCCTGTGGCAATTGATCAAGGCGCTGGCCGCCGATGCCGGCATCCCCCCGGCGCGCATCTCGCCCCACGTGCTGCGCCACGCCTTTGCCACCCACCTGCTGGAAGGCGGCGCCGATCTTCGCATCGTCCAGACATTGTTGGGCCACGCCGATATCGCGACAACACAGATCTACACCCACGTCGCGTCCGCCGCGCTGGTGGAACTGGTCAATCGCACACACCCGCTGGCCGATGGGTCAGATTGACAGGTGACATTGTTCCCACGCCCCGGCATCAGGGCGGCCATGAGCGACAATCCCCTGTTCCGTCCCTTCTCCGTCAAGGGCCTCACCCTTCCCAATCGCATCGTGATGGCACCGATGACGCGCAGCTTCTCGCCCGGCGGCCAGCCCGGCGCGAATGTCGCGGAATATTATCGCAAGCGTGCCGCCGGTGGGGTGGGCCTGATCATCACCGAAGGCACGGTCGTGGAACGCCAGGGCGCCGCCAACGATCCCAACGTGCCGCATTTCTTTGGCACCGCGCTTGATGGCTGGAGCGAGGTGGTGACGTCCGTCCACGGCGAACGCGGGTTGATCGCGCCGCAATTGTGGCACGTCGGCGCGCTGCCCAACCGCCGCAACCCCAAGGACGAGACGGCCGAAAGCCCGTCGGGCCTCTACATGCCCGGCAAGTCCAACGGCAACGCCATGACCGATGAGGACGTGGCCGACGCCATCGCCGCCTTCGCCCGCGCCGCCGCCGATGCCCAGCGCCTGGGCTTTGACGCCATCGAACTGCACGGCGCGCATGGCTATCTGATCGATCAATTCTTCTGGGACGGCACCAACCAGCGCAGCGATCGCTGGGGCGGCGACACGCTGCCGCTGCGCGCCCGCTTTGCGGTCGAGCTGCTGAAGGCGGTCCGCGCCGCGGTCGGCCCCGATTACCCGGTGATCATCCGCCTGTCGCAGTGGAAGCAGCAGGATTTTGCGTTCCGCCTTGCCCCGTCGCCAGACCAGCTCACCGCCTGGCTCGGCCCGCTCGCCGATGCCGGGGCCGATGTGTTCCACTGCTCGCAGCGCCGGTTCTGGGAACCGGAATTCCCCGAACTCGACGGGCCGGAAGGGCTGAACTTTGCCGGCTGGGCGAAGAAACTGACCGGCAAGCCCACCATCACCGTCGGCAGCGTCGGCCTCACCGGCGAATTCGTTGCCGGCATGGGCGGCGAATCGTCGAAGCCGGCCAGCCTCGATGGCCTGCTCGCCCGGCTGGCGCGGGATGAATTCGATCTCGTCGGCGTGGGCCGCGCGCTGATCGTCGATCCGGACTGGGCGCTGAAGGTGCGTGATGGCCGCCACGACGAGCTGACCGATTACACCACGCAATCACTGATGACCTTGGTCTGATCGGCCGGCTTGTGGCATGACGGGCCACATGCAGGTCGATGAAGACAATGTTCCCATCCTGAAGGGCCGTTCGCTGCGGCCCAAGGATGCGGCCACCGTGCTGGTGATCCGGCGCGATGGTCCTTCGCCGCGCGTGCTGATGGGCCGGCGCGCGAAGGGCCATGTCTTCATGGCCAGCAAGTGGGTGTTTCCGGGTGGCCGGCTGGCCCCGGCCGATTTCCGCATCGCCGCTGCCAGCGAACTGCACGACGACACCGCCAGCCGCCTGCACCTGACCGCGCTGCCCCCCCGCGCCCGGGCGCTCGCCGCCGCTGCCGTGCGCGAACTGTTCGAAGAAACCGGCCTGGTGCTCGGCGCGCCCGGCACGGCCCGCACCCGGTCGCCGGAATGGCGCGATTTCCTTGCCACCGGCCACCTGCCGCACCTCGAACCCCTGCGTTTCGTTGGCCGCGCCATCACCCCGCCGGTGCGCCCGCGCCGGTTCGATGCGCGCTTCTTCACCGTCGATGCCACCCACCTCGTCAGTCTCGATCCCGGCTGCGGCTGCGGCGAGCTGGACGAGATCGCCTGGTTTGACTGGGACGAGGCGGCAAGGCTCGACCTGCCCAGCATCACCCGCGCCATCCTCGCCGACGTGGCAGCCCGCCTCGATGATCCGGCGCGGCCCATTCCCTATCACCGTTTCGACAATGGCCGGCACCGGCTGCTGACCCTGTGACGGCGCTCACCCGCCTCAGCCTCACCGATTATCGCAACCACGCCGCCGCCAGCATCACCGCTGAAGCGGGGCTGGTGGTGATCACCGGCGACAATGGTGCCGGCAAGACCAACATCCTGGAGGCGATCTCCCTGCTCGCGCCGGGGCGCGGCCTGCGCGGTGCGCCCCTGTCGGACGCGGCGCGACAAGGCGGCCCCGGCGGCTGGAGCGTTTCGGCCACCATCGCGTCTCCGGCGGGCGAGGTGCAGCTGGGCACCGGCACGCAAAGCGCCGCGCCCGAACGCCGGCTGGTGCGGATCAACGGCGCGTCTGCCAGTGCGGCGGCGCTGGCGGAATGGCTGGCGCTGGTGTGGCTGACCCCGGCAATGGACCGCCTGTTCAGCGAAAGCGCCGGTAGCCGGCGGCGCTTCCTCGATCGGCTGGTGCTGTCGCTGCACCCCGGCCATGCCCAGCGGGTTGCGCGTTACGAAGCCGCGATGCGCGAGCGCACCCGCCTGCTCACCGCCGATACGCCCGCCGATCCGGTGTGGTTGACGGGGCTGGAGGCAGACATGGCCGAGCATGGCGCAGCGCTGGCCGCGGCGCGCGCGGACGTGGTGGCCGCGCTGGGCGCTCTGCTCGCCGCCGCGCCCGATGGCCCGTTCGCGCGGCCCCTGATGCAGCTGGCCGGCAATGATGGTGATGATCTGGCCGGCCGGCTGGCCCGCGGCCGGATGCGCGATGCCGCAGCGGGCCGCGCCATCGAAGGGCCGCACCGCGCCGATCTGATCGTCACCCACGCTGCCAAGGCGATGCCGGCCGCCGCCTGCTCCACCGGCGAGCAGAAGGCGCTGCTGATCGCCATCGTGCTGGCCCATGCCGGGCTGGTCGCCGATCGCAGTGGCCGTCCGCCGATCCTGTTGCTCGATGAAATCGCCGCGCACCTGGATGCCAGCCGCCGTGCCGCCCTGTTCGAACAACTGGCGGCGATGGGCGTGCAGGCGTGGATGACCGGCACCGATGCCGCGCTGTTTGCCGATCTGGCCGGATCGCGGCTGCCTACATCGTGGCTGACCGTGGCGGCAGGCCGCATCACCCCTGCATAAAGCCCCGCGCGCGTCCGCCGTTTCCCCCAGACGGTGCGGCTTGGGAGTGTGCGGGAATGTCGGAAAGCAGCTGGCCAAAGGCCGCGACTCTGCCGTTTGCGTCGCCGCTCGCCGCCGCCACGCGCCGCCCCCTCGGTCCGCGTCTGCTGGCGGCAGCCGAACCCCTGTTGCAGGTGGCCGGCATCGGGGCCTGGTTGTATCGCGCCGGTGGCGACCTGTGGTGGAGCGCCGAAACGCGCCGCATCCACGGTGTCCCCGACGATTTCAGGCCCGACCGCGATGCGGCGCTGGATTTCTATCTGCCCGAACATCGCGCCATCATTGCCGATGCCGTGGAACGGGCTTTGCGCGACAGGTCATCCTGGGATGTCGAACTGTGCATCCGCCGCCCCGATGGCCAGCGCCGCCATGTCCGCGCGCGCGGGCGGCCCGCTGATGGCGCAGACAGCGCGGCGCTGGTCGGCACCTTTGAAGACATCACCGCCCGCCACGAGGCCGCCACCCGCGCCGCGCGCGAGCTGGCACTTCGCACCCGCACCGAAACCCTGCTGCGCGACGTGATCACCGGCATCCCGGCCGCGCTGTCGGTCTATGACAGTGAAGAGCGGCTGATCCTCGTGAACGAGGTCTATCGCGATATCCTGCCGGGCAACCGGCAATATATGGTGAAGGGCGAGCGGCTGGCCGACATCATCACGAGGAAGGTTCTGGCCAATCATTATGTGCCGGAAGTGAGCGCCGATGATCCGCCGCAGGTGCGCGCGGCCTGGGTCGCGGATTATCTGCGCCGCCACCGCGCCCCCGGATACAACCGCGTGTTCCACCTGCGCGACGACAAGTACATGCAGGCATCGACGGCGATTTCGGAAAGCGGCAACATCGTTTCCATCCGGACGGACGTCACCCCGTTGATGCGCGCCGAACGCGAATTGCGCCGCCGCGCCGAGGAAGACGCGCTGACCGGGCTGGCCAACCGCGACGTGCTGATGCAGCGGCTGGCATGCCTGCGCGGCGGCGATTCGGCGGGCGTGCTGATCCTGCTCGACGTTGATTTCTTCAAGGCGGTGAACGACAGCCTGGGCCACGGCGCCGGCGACATGCTGCTGCGCCTGATCGGCCGCCGCCTGAAACGCGCCATCCGCCCCGGGGATACCGCCGCGCGCCTGTCTGGCGATGAATTTGCCGTCATCGTCCACGGCCCCGCCAGCCGCCGCCAGATCGATGCGCTGGCAACGCGCCTGCTCGCCAGCCTGCGCCGGCCGATGCGGCTGGGCGCCAGCCGCTATGCCCCGTCGGTATCGGTGGGGATCGCGCCCTTTCCCTGTGCATCCTGCGGCCCGCGCGAACTGCTGGCCAACGCCGATGCGGCCCTGCTGGATGCCAAGCGCCAGGGCCGGGGCCGGCACATCCTGTTCGGGGCCGAACTCGCCAATCGCGTCAGCCGGCGCACCCGCCTCGCCGATGCGCTGCGCCATGCCATCGCCGGCCGGCAGCTGGTGGCGGCGCTGCAGCCGCAGCAGCGCCTCAGCGATGGCGGGGTGATGGGCTTCGAGGCGCTGGCGCGCTGGCATCACGATGGCGAATGGGTGCCGCCGGCCGAATTCATCGCGCTGGCCGAAGATGTTGGCCTGGCCCAGTCGCTGGGCGGGCAGGTGATGGAATCGGCGCTGGCCGGCTTTGCCGCCATGCTGTCGGCCGGGCTGGATGCCGGGCACCTCGCCATCAATGTCACCACGGCGCAGTTGCTGGCCGATGATTTCGTTGAAAACGTGCGCCGCAGCCTGGCCCGCCACGCCATCCCGCCCGGCCGGCTGGAGATCGAGGTGACGGAAACCGTGCTGCTGGATCGTTCCATCGCCCGCATCGGCCACACGCTGGAGGCATTGCGGGCGATGGGCTGCACGCTGGCCATGGATGATTTCGGCACCGGCTATGCCTCGCTGTCCCACCTCACTGCCTTTCCGGTGGATCGCATCAAGATCGATCGCAGCTTCACCCGCGCCATCGACAGTGACGGGGATCGCGGCCTGATCGCGCGCACCCTGATCGGGCTGGGGCGCGGCCTGGGGCTGGAGGTGATCGCCGAAGGGGTTGAGACGGAAAGCCAGCGCAGCTTCCTTGTCGCCCATGGCTGCACCGCCATCCAGGGCTATCTGTTTGCCCGGCCGATGCTGGCCGCCGAAGCGCTGCCGTGGCTGGCCTCGGCGCAAGGCCGGCGGGGCCGGCCCCGGCTGGCCGGCATCCTGCGCGGTGCCTGAACCGCTTCGCTTTTCTCTCGCGCGTGCGCGCGGGTATCTCTATAGCCTGTGGCCAATCCGATCCTGCCCGAGGCTGACCCGTTGAGCGACGAAAACCCCAACCCCGCCCAGATCAACGACTATGGTGCCGACAGCATCAAGGTGCTGCGCGGCCTTGATGCCGTCCGCAAGCGGCCGGGGATGTATATCGGCGACACCGACGACGGGTCGGGCCTGCATCACATGGTGTTCGAAGTCAGCGACAACGCCATCGACGAGGCGCTGGCCGGTTATTGCGACCGCATCGACATCACGCTGAACGCCGATGGTTCGGTGAGCGTCACCGACAATGGCCGCGGCATCCCCACCGGCATCCACCCCGAAGAAGGCGTGTCGGCCGCCGAGGTCATCATGACCCAGCTGCACGCCGGCGGCAAGTTCAACAACAGCGACGACAATGCCTACAAGGTGTCGGGCGGCCTGCACGGCGTCGGCGTCTCTGTCGTCAACGCGCTGTCGGAATGGCTGGAGCTGACGATCTGGCGCGATGGCGAAGAACATTGGATGCGCTTCCACCATGGCGACGCGCAAGCGCCGCTCAAGGTGGTCGGGCCATCGAACGGCAAGCGCGGCACCCGCGTCACCTTCTTCCCGTCGATCGGCACCTTCAAGTTCATCGATTTCGATTATGCCAAGCTGGAACACCGCTTCCGCGAACTCGCCTTCCTCAATTCGGGCGTGCGCCTTGTCCTCACCGACGCGCGCCATGCCGAAGGCAAGTCGGTCGATCTCTATTACGAAGGCGGCATCGCGGCGTTCGTGAAGTTCCTCGACAAGTCGAAGGCGCCGCTGATCCCCAGCCCGATCGCCATCACCGGCCAGGCCGGAGACATCGGCATCGACGTGGCGCTGGAATGGAACGACAGCTATTACGAACAGGTTCTCTGCTTCACCAACAACATCCCGCAGCGCGATGGCGGGACCCACCTCGCCGCCTTCCGCGCCGCACTGACCCGCACGCTGAACGCCTATGCCGAACAGTCGGGCCTGCTGAAGAAGGAAAAGGTCAACCTGACCGGCGACGACATGCGCGAGGGCCTTACCGCTATCGTGTCGGTCAAGTTGCCCGATCCGAAATTCTCCAGCCAGACCAAGGACAAGCTGGTCTCCTCCGAAGTGCGCCAGCCGCTGGAAAGCCTGATGGCCGACCGGCTGGACGTGTGGCTGCAGGAAAATCCCACCCACGCCCGCACCATCGTCGCCAAGATAGTCGATGCCGCCGCCGCACGCGAAGCGGCAAGGAAGGCGCGTGATCTCACCCGCCGCAAGGGCGCGCTCGACATTGCCTCGCTGCCCGGCAAGCTGGCGGACTGCCAGGAACGCGATCCGTCGAAATCCGAACTGTTCCTGGTCGAAGGCGATTCCGCCGGCGGCAGCGCCAAGAACGGCCGCAACCGCCAGAACCAGGCCATCCTGCCCCTGCGCGGCAAGATTCTGAACGTCGAACGCGCGCGGCTTGACCGCATGCTCGGCTCCAAGGAAATCGGCACGCTGATCCAGGCGCTGGGCACCAGCATCGGGCCGGAATTCAACCTCGAAAAGCTGCGCTATCACAAGGTCATCATCATGACCGACGCCGATGTGGACGGCGCCCACATCCGCACGCTGCTACTCACCTTCTTCTTCCGCCACATGCCGTCGCTGATCGAGGCCGGGCATCTCTTCATCGCCCAGCCGCCGCTTTACAAGGTCACGCGCGGGCGGTCGGAAGTCTATCTGAAGGACAATGCCGCGCTGGAGGATTATCTGGTCGAAGCCGGCACCGGCAACCTGGTGCTCACCACCGCCGGTGGCCCGCGCAGCGGCGCCGATCTGGCCAGCCTTGTCGATCATGCCCGCCGCATGCGGGCGCTGATGGCCTATGTGCCGCGCCGTTACCCGGCGTCGGTGGTGGAGGCGCTGGCCCTGAATGGCGCGCTCACCGCCGCCAGCGAGGCCGCCGCCAATGCCACTGCCGCCTGGCTCAACGCTGCCGAAACCGATGGCGGCCGCTGGACGGTGAGCGTGTCCGCCGATGGCGGCTATCACGCTGCGCGCGAATGGCGCGGGGTTACCGATCACCATATCATCGATGGTGCCTTCCTCGCCTCCCCCGAAGCGCCGCGTCTGGCTGCGCTGGCCGGTGCCGAAGCTGCCGCCTATGCCGCGCCCGCCATGCTGGGCACCATGCGCGTCACCAGCCCCGGCGATCTGCTGTCGGGCGTGCTCGATGCCGGCCGCAAGGGCCTTGCCATCGCCCGCTACAAGGGCCTGGGCGAGATGAACGCCGAACAGCTCTGGGAAACCACCCTCGATCCCGCCGCCCGCACCCTGCTGCGCGTCGATGTGGACGAGGCGGCGGATGCGGATGACATCTTTGCCAAGCTGATGGGCGATGTCGTCGAGGAACGCCGGGCCTTCATCCAGGAAAACGCCCTGAACGTCGCCAATCTGGACGTGTAAGGCCTATTTGCGCTGCCAGTGGTCGGCCGGCACCAGCGCCGGCCGATCCAGCCGCCGCTCTGCGCGGTCATCCCCCAGCAGCCAGCGTCGCCACCACAAGGACGTGACGGCCGCCACGCGCGCCTGCATCGCGGATTCCGCCGCCAGCGTTCGCCGGTCCCCGGCAAACACCATGTGCCCGGCGCCATCGACGACCAGCAGCGCCTTGCGGCCATCGGCGGGTGCCCCCGTGAACAGGTTGATGCGTTGGGCGCGGATCTGCGGGATGGTGGCGGGCGGCGTGCCGGGCGTGACACCGTCCAGGCTGCCGGTGACCACCAGCAAGGGCCGGCCGATGCCGCCAAAATGGGCCTGTGCTGCGGTCGGGTCGGTCGGGGCAGTGGTGCTCATCGCCAGGAGTGCGCGGAACCGGCGATCGATCATCGGCGCATTCTGTCCATCCGGGCGCTGACCGGCCATGGCCTGCACCACCCACGCGCCCATGCTGTGCCCGGCCAGCCCCAGCCGGTCGGGATCGATGCGACTGGCGCCGCACTCTGTCACCCCGCGCGCGATCTCGTCAGCAACGAAACCGACATCGGCAATCCGCGCCACCAGCTGTTCGGGGGCGATGCCGGCGCGCACCCGCGCCGCGCGTTCTTCGGGGGTCGCGGGCGTGCGATAGACGGCGGCGTCGCTGCCGTGATGCTCCATCCGGATCACCGCAACGCCGGCTGCCGTCCACGCCGCCACCCATGTCGCCGCATTGGCGCGGGTGCCGCCAAGGCCGGGGGACCAGATCACCGCCGGCACGCGCCCCTTGCCCGCCGGCAGATCGATCCGCACCGGCACATCGCGCCCACGCGGGCCGTCGCGCCACACGGCGTCACAGCCCGCCGCCGCCGGAGCCGCCCACAGCATCGCCAGAACCAGGAAGGACGCTTTCACCCGTCCATCCTAGCGGCGGATCACACCAGCGTCATCTGCCGCTTGCCGCGCGTCACCACCGCGGCCTGGCCGGCGCTTGTCGCGGTCGAAACCGTCCTGATCGTGTCCATGAACACCCAGTCGCACCGCGTCTGGTTCGCACCGAAGCCCAGCGTCAGATACCCGCGCCGGCTGGTGTCGCACCATTGCAACCCCGGCGAGCTTTGCAGCAGCCCGGCGCGGATCACCGCCGGATCGGCCACCAGCGCCGATTCATAGCCCGGCGAGGTGACCGACGAAACGCCGAACTCCGTCGCCACCGGCTTGCCGTCCAGTGCGTGGTTGAACGCCCAGGCATTGTGGCTGTCGCCGGAGATCACGATCGGATCGCCCCCCGCCGCCGCCATCGCCTGCAGCAATCGCCGCCGCGCCTGCGGATAGCCCGACCACATGTCCTGCGCGCCCGGAATGCCGGCCTGCGCCGCCGCGATGCCGCCCTTCACGTAATTTTGCGCGCGTTCATCGGCGTTCGGCGCCAGCCATTCCAGCGCGTTCTTCGGCGTGAACAGATCGCCCATCACCACCTGCTGCGCGATCAGCTGCCAGCGCTGGCCGGACTTCACGGCTGATGCGATTTCTGACGCGAACCACGCCTCCTGCTCCGCCCCCAGCAATGTGCGGCCCGGCGTCTGCCACTCGCCCGACAGGAAGGCCTTGATGCCATCCTTGCCGCCGCGCAGCGCGCCGTTCAGATCGAGCTGCCGGTCGCGGCCCGACTGCCGCGTGTCCAGCGTCATCACCGAGACGAGATCGCCGAAATCATAGCGCTGCCACGGCCGCTCCGGGCTCATCAGCCATTCGCGGTGCGCCTTCAGGGCGGCGTCGCGGCGCAGGCTCCACACGCCTTCTTCGTCCTGGTGGTTCTGCGCGCCGCCCTTCCATGTGTCGTTGGCGAATTCATGATCGTCCCAGATGGCGATCATCGGAAACCGCGCGTGCAGCGCCTGCAACGCCGGATCGGCGCGATAGCTGGCATAACGCTGGCGATAATCGTCGATGATGATGATCTCGTCAGCGGGCGCAATCTCGCGGCCCGGCATCACCACATCGGGATAGGTGCCGGCGGGATATTCATAGATATAATCGCCAAGGTGGATCACCGCATCGATGTCGTCGCGTGCGGCGGCGTGGGCATAGGCATTGAAGTGGCCGAACGGCCGGTTGGAACAGGAAAACACCGCCAGTTTAAGCGCATCGAGCCTGCCGGCCGGCAGCGTCTTGGTGCGGCCCACCCGCGACTGCGTGCCATCGGGCGCGGTGAAGCGATACCACAGCCAGCGGCCATCGGGCAGGCCGCTCACCCGCGCCTGCGCCGTGCCCCACGTCTCCGGCCCGGCCACGGCAGTCGCCCGCGCGATCACGCGGCTCATCGCCTCGTCCTCGGCCACTTCCAGCTTCAGCTCGGCCGCAGCCCCCGTCACGCTGGCATAGCGCGTCCACAGCGTGATGGCCCCGGCACCGGGATCGCCTGATGCCACGCCGTGGGTGAAGCCGCTCGCCGGCCACAGCCGGGCCAGCGCCGGCCGCACCGGCAGCAACAGGCCGGCGGCACCGGCGGCAAGAAAGGCGCGACGATCAATGGCAGGACGCATGGTCGATTCCCCGTTAGATGCAGCCGCCATCAACCACGCTTTCATTGCAATTTCGAGAGGGGCCGCACGCCATGGCCAGGATGCAGAAAAAGGCCGATCTGCCGACGAAGGACTGCGCCGCCTGCGGCCGGCCGTTCAGCTGGCGGAAGAAATGGGCGCGCGATTGGGACAATGTGCGTTATTGTTCGGATGCCTGCCGCACCGGCGCCTATGGCCGCGCGCGTGCAAAGGGTGCAGACTGAACAGAAGATTTTGGGGAAGGATCGGGCCATGGCCACGCAGCTGAAGACGCCGAGTGTGAAGGACCAGGTGTCCGCCGAGGAGTGGGCCCTGCGCGTCGATCTCGCCGCCGCCTATCGCCTTGTCGCCCATTATGGCTGGGACGATCTGATCTTCACCCATCTTTCGGTGCGCGTGCCGGGGCCGGAACATCATTTCCTGATCAACCCCTACAACCTGATGTTCGATGAAATCACCGCGTCGTCGCTGGTGAAGATCGACGTGAACGGCAACCCGGTGATGGAAACGCCGTATCTCACCAACCCGGCGGGCTTCACCATCCATTCGGCCATCCACATGGCGCGCGAGGATGCCCATGCCGTCATCCACCTGCACACGCCGCACGGGCAGGCGGTTTCAGCGCACAGCGATGGCCTGATGCCGCTGACGCAGACCGCGATGCTGATCCGTGACGAGCTGACCTACCACCACTATGAAGGCGTCGCGACCGACCTCGACGAGCGCGAGCGGCTGGTCGCCGACCTGGGGGCGACCAAGACGGCGATGATCCTTCGCAACCACGGCACGCTGACCGTGGGCGAGACGGTGGCCGAAGCCTTCATCAAGATGTATTTCCTCGAACGCGCCTGCGAGGCCCAATGCCTGGCACTGGCCGGCGGCCAGGACCTGATCAACCACCCGCCGCAGGGCACGCCGGAAAAGGCCGCCGAACAAGGCAAGGGCGGGCTGAAGGTGGTGGGCAACTTGCTGGCCTGGCCGGCGCTGCTGCGGAAGCTCGACCGGATCGATCCGTCGTTCCGCGATTGAGGAAACCCATCTCCCCTCCCGCTCGCGGGAGGGGAAGCGTCACCCCTCGAACCGCTTCAGCGCATCCCCGGCAAAGGCGATCACCGCCAGCCACAGCCAGCCGAACATCATCGCGGTGCCGCCGGCCGGGGCCAGCGCCGCGACCCACTTCGGCGCACCCAGCGCCAGCAGGTTCAGGTCCATCGCAAAGATGAAGCTGCCGGCGCTCACCGCCCACGCGCCCGAATGCACGAACGGCGAATTGCGCCACGCCAGAAGGCCAAACACCGCCGCAACGTGCGGCAGCTGGAACATCACGCCGGTCATGATCCAGTCGCGGGCCTGCGGGTCCTTGATGCCGTGCGCGGCAAAGGTGCCGAACGCCAGCGCGATCACCGCATTGAGGCAGGCGAAGGCCGGCAGATAGCGCGGGCGGGCGGTTGCACTGCTCATCTCAGTTGCTCGCCCGCAGCAGTTCGCGCGCGGTGATGACGCGCATGATCTGGTTGGTGCCTTCCAGGATCTGGTGGACCCTCAAATCGCGGAACAACCGCTCCATGGGGAAGTCCATCAGATAGCCATAGCCGCCGAACAGCTGCAGCCCGCGATCGACGATGGCCATGCCGGCGTCCGTCGCCAGCCGCTTGGCCATCGCGGCAAACATCGTCTTGTCGGGCGCGCCCTCGCTCACCTTCACCGCGGCCTGGTAGAGCAGCGCGCGCGCCGCGGCGAGTTCGGTCGCCATGTCGGCCAGCGTGAACTGCGTGGCCTGGAAATCGGCGATGGCACGCCCAAACTGCTGGCGCTGGCGCGTGTAGGCAATCGCCTCGTCCAGCGCCCGCTGCGCGCCGCCCAGCGAGCAGGCGCCGATGTTCAATCGCCCGCCGTCCAGCCCCGACATGGCGATGGCAAAGCCCTGGCCTTCGGCGCCGACCAGATTTTCCACCGGCACGCGAACGCCATCGAAATTCACCTGCGCCGTCGGCTGTGATCGCCAGCCCAGCTTGCGCTCCGGCGCACCGAACGACACGCCCGGCATGTCCTTCTCGATCACCAGGCAGGAAATGCCCTTCGGCCCGTCGCCGCCGGTGCGGACCATGGTGACATAGACATCGTTGACACCGCCGCCCGAAATGAACGCCTTGGACCCCGTCACCACATAATGGTCGCCGTCCCGCACGGCGCGCGTCTTCAGCGCCGCCGCATCAGACCCCGAACCCGGTTCGGTGAGGCAATAGCTGGCGATGAGGTCCATCGCGACGAGGCCCGGCAGATATTTCGCCTTCAGGGCCGCGCTGCCGAAACAGTCTATCATCCACGCCGCCATGTTGTGGATGGAGATGAAGGCGCTGGTCGACGGGCAGCCGTGTGCCATCGCTTCCATGATCAGCGCCGCTTCCAGCCGGCCCAGCCCGATGCCGCCGCTCTCCTCGCTCACGTAAATCGCGCCAAAGCCCAGCGCGGCGGCGGCCTGCACCACGTCCTTGGGATAATGATGCTCCTCGTCCCACTTCGCCGCGAACGGGGTGATGCGTTCGGCGGTGAAGCGGCGCGCGGCCTCCTGGATGGCTTTCTGGTCGTCGGTCAGATCAAACTGGCTCATGCATCCCCTCTTACGGGGCTGGAAAGTCGCGCGCAATTCGTGGCATTGGCAGCAGATGAATCTTGCACCTGCCACACTCGTCGATCAGCTGATCGAAATCCACAGCCAGTCCATTGCCGCCCTGCGCGGCGCCCTGAAAAACTTCATCGATGCCGGCATCGCGCCTGATGGCTCCAGCCGCGTGCGCGGTGACTGGGCCTACCCCGAACTTCGCATCGAATTCTCCGGCGAACGCCGCGCCTTGCGGCCGATCCGCGCCTTTGCCCGCCTGAATCGCCCCGGCACCTACACCACGACCATCACCCGCCCGGCGATGTACCGCGCCTATCTTGAAGAACAGATCGGCCTGCTGATGGCCGATTACGACGTGGTGGTCTCGGTCGGCCGGTCCGAGGTCGAGATTCCCTATCCCTACGTGCTCGACGGCGCGACCGAGCTGAAGCTGGACGGCGTCGCCGCCGCCGCGCTCGCCCGGCATTTCCCGACCACCGAACTGCAGCAGATCGGTGACGAGCTGGCCGACGGCCTGTGGAACGAGGCCCTTTCGGACGAGCGCCCGCTGGCCCTGTTCGACGGCCCGCGCACCGATTTTTCGCTGGCCCGCCTCAAGCACTACACCGGCACCGCGCCGGAGGATTTCCAGCACTATATCCTGCTCACCAACTATCACCGCTATGTCGACGAGTTCACGCGCTGGGCCTGCCGGCAGCTGGGGAACGGTTATGAGCGGCTGGCCTGCCCCGGCGGGCTGGACATCACGGCGGACAATCCCGATCCCGAACAGGCCGCAGCCGATTTCGCCTGGCGCAAGAACCAGATGCCGGCCTGGCACCTGGTCGCGCCGGGCGGCAAGGGCATCACGCTCGTCAACATCGGGGTCGGCCCGGCCAACGCCAAGACGATCTGCGATCACCTTGCCGTGCTGCGCCCGGAAGCCTGGCTGATGATCGGCCACTGCGGCGGCCTGCGCCCCAGCCAGGCCATCGGCGATTATGTGCTGGCCCACGCCTACCTGCGCGACGATCACGTGATGGACGATGTGCTGCCGCCGGAAATCCCGATCCCGGCGCTTTCCGAAGTGCAGAAGGCGCTGCAACTGGCCACCGAAAAGGTGACCGGCATGACCGGCGACGCGCTGAAGCCGCGCCTGCGGACGGGAACGGTGGTGACGACGGACGATCGCAACTGGGAACTGCGCTATTCGCAATCCTCGCTGCGTTTCAACCAGAGCCGCGCGGTCGCCATCGACATGGAATCGGCCACCATCGCCGCCCAGGGCTATCGCTTCCGCGTGCCCTACGGGACGTTCCTCTGCGTCTCCGACAAGCCGCTGCACGGCGAGATCAAGCTGCCCGGACAGGCCAACCGCTTCTATGAAGGCGCGATTTCGGAGCATCTGCAGGTCGGCATCGAGGCGATGATGCTGCTGCGCGATGAGGGGCCGGCGTTGCACAGCCGCAAGCTGCGGGCGTTTGACGAGCCGCCATTTCGATGAAAATCACCCCGGCGTTCGCCGGGGTGATGTGGATCAGAGGTTGACCCCCACCTCATCCAGCAGCGCCGCCCGCGCCGCCTTCACGTCGCGCCACAAATCCGCGTTGGTCATGTCGCCCGGCCCGATCGCTTCCGGCCACCAGCGCGCCACCAGCCGTTCCAGCCGGTCGGCCTTCGCCTCGTCGAGCAGGAAGCGGGCATCAACGCGTGCCGGATCTGCCACCACGCGCAGCCGCAGGCACGCCGGCCCGCCGCCATTCTGCATCGATTCGCGCACATCGACGAAGTGCGCCGCGTGGATCGGGCCATTGCCGGCGACCAGCGCATCCAGATACGCCTTCACCGACGCCGTCTCCTCCGCCTCCTTGGGCAGCACCAGCGCCATGCTGCCATCGGGCAGGGTCAGCAACTGCGAGTTGAACAGATAGGAGCGGATGGCGTCCTCAAGCGAAACCGCGCTGGCCGGCACCTCGACATAGACCGCGTCGGGCATCAGCCGCGCCACGTCAGCCTTCAGCGCGGCAGCATCGGCAAAGGCCTGTTCGTGCGCGAACAGCACATTGCCATTCGCCACCGCCACCACGTCGTTGTGGAACGCCCCGGCATCGATCGCCACCTGGCTCTGCGCCACGAACAGCGCTTGTTTCACCCCGTGCCGGCGCGCGATGGCTTCTGATGCGCGCCGGTTCTGCCGCGCCGGGAAACGGCCGCCCTCCTCGCCATAGACAAAGATTTCCAGCCCCGGCGCATCGTGGCTGCTCGCCAGCCGCATGAAATTGGCCGCGCCTTCATCGCCAAACGCCGCCGGCAGCGCCGGATGCACCGCAAACGCCGGATCGGCAAAGGCGATGGCCAGCTGCGCGTGGGTTTGCGGATGTTCGATGCTGCGGTGGGCCATGCGCGACAGGTTGGCGGCGCTGATATGGCAGCGACCGTCCGCCGTGTCGGGCGCGGGCGAGACGGTCGCTGCGTTCGCCGTCCACATCGATGATGCGGAGGCTGCAGTGGCAAACAGGCGCGGATCGGCGGCGGCGGCGCGGGCGATCACCTGCTCGTCCGTCCCGGCAAAGCCCATCCCGCGCAAGAAGCCCACATCGGGCCGGTCCAGCGGCAGCAGAAACCCCTGCGGCAGCCCCAGCCCCCTGACAAAGCGCATCTTGGCCAAACCCTGCAGCGCCGCCGCGCGCGGGCGCGATGTGGCCCCGCCATGCTTCGCACTGGCAAGGTTGCCCAGGCTCAAGGCCGCATAATTGTGGCTGGGGCCGATCAGCCCGTCGAAATTGATTTCGAACAAACTCCCCTCCCGCTGGCGGGAGGGGTTGGGGGTGGGCGTGTTCATTCAGACCGATCCTCAGCCATTCCCACCCCCGGCCCCTCCCGCAGGCGGGAGGGGAGCAAGCCCCGTCGCGATGCCACCGCTCATCGCATCGGCGGCCAGCGTCGCCACCGGGAAGGCGCAATAATCGGCGGCGTAATAAGCGGAGGGCCGGTGATTGCCGCTCGCGCCCACCCCGCCGAACGGTGCCGCCGACGACGCGCCATTGGTCGGCCGGTTCCAGTTGACGATGCCGGCGCGGCTGCGCGCCCAAAATTCGTCGAACAGCGCCGCATTGCCGCCGATCAGGCCGGCCGCGAGGCCAAAACGCGTCGCATTGGCCGCCGCGATGGCGGCATCCCAATCGGCCACGCGGACGATCTGCAGGATCGGCCCGAACAATTCGTCATCGCTGGGCGCGCAGCCTGTCATGTCGATGACAGCGGGCGACAGGAAGGGCCGGTCGGCCCGCGCGCGCACCAACGGACGCAGCACCCGGCCCCCTGCGGCCTGCAACTGCGCCCAGCCGCGCTCCAGCACATCGGCAGCGCCATTGGCAATCACCGGCCCCATGAACGGCTGCGGATCATCGAACGGGCCGCCGACGATCAGCCGCTCCGTCAGCGCCAGCACCGCGTCGACCAGCCGGTCATCGCCGTCGCGCAGGATCAGCCGCCGCGCATTGGTGCAGCGCTGCCCGGCGGACAGGAAAGCCGATTGCACCACGGTGGCGGCAGCAGCGTCGATGTCGCCCACGTTCCCCCCGAGATTCCACGCGACGAGCGGATTGTTGCCGCCCATCTCCAGCGCAAGGATGCGGTGCGGCGTGTCGGCAAACTGCCGCGCCAGGGCCGCGCCCACGTGCGCTGAACCCGTGAACAACAGGCCGTCGATATTTGCGCCGGCCAGTTCGCGGCCCACGTCGCCGCCGCCGTGCACGACGTTCAGCACACCATCGGGCAGCCCCGCCTTCGCCCACATCGCCGCCATGTGATCGGCAACGGCGGGCGTCTGTTCCGATGGCTTGAACACGATTGTATTCCCGGCCAGCAGCGCCGGCACGATATGGCCATTGGGCAGATGCGCCGGGAAATTATAGGGGCCCAGCACCGCCAGCACGCCGTGCGGCTTGTGGCGCAGCAACTGGCGCACGCCGCCGGCCTCGCCAGACTTCTCGCCGGCCCGTTCGGCCTGGGCAGCAATCGAAATCTCCACCTTGGCCGCCACGCTGGCCACCTCGGTGCGGGTTTCCCACAAGGGCTTGCCGGTTTCGCGGGCGATCAGGCGGGCGAAATTGTCCACATCGGCCTCCACCGCGGCCTTGAAGGCCCGCACCACGGCGATGCGCTCGTCCAGCGTCGTCCGCGCCCAGCCTGCCTGCGCCGCCCGCGCCCGTGCGACGGCCCCCGCCACGCCGCCGGTGGCGCCGCGCCAGAGCTCCTCGCCCGTGCAGGGATCGGTGGAAACCAGTTCAGCAGGCGACGTTTCAGCACGCGACATGGCGAATCCTCGTTCCCGGCGTGATGCCCAACGGTGCGGCAATGGCAGCCGGCAGCACGCCATCGGCCACCGGCGCCAAAAAGGCCTGGAAATCGCGCAGCGTGCCGGTCGCCACCAGGTGCAGCGGCGCATCACCCGGATCACCCACCGCGGCCTCGGCCTCCCGGGCGCAGCGCACCGTCTTCAGATCATCGATCCGCGCGCACACGGTCGGGCCGCCGTCGAAGATGTCGACATAATTGTCGTACACAAAGCCCTCGGCCTCCAGCATCGCCAGCGCGGCGCGGCCACTGCTGTGCGGCTGGCCGATGGCGGCGCGGGCCGTTTCCGGCAGCAGCGCGGTATAGATCGGGTGGCGCGGCATCAGATCGGCGATGAACTGGTTGCCATGCACGGCGTTGAACGTGTCCGCTTCCGGAAAGCTCAGGCCAAAGAATTGCCGGCCCAGGGCATCCCAGAACGGCGAATTGCCATCGCCATCCATCACGCCGCGCAGTTCGGCCAGCACGCGCGTGCCGAACCGCGCCCGGTGCTGGGCGATGAACAGGTACCGCGCGCGGGCCAGCAACCGCCCCAGCCCGCCGGTGCGCAGATCGGGATGCAGGAACAGCCCGCCCACTTCCGACGCGCCGTCGAAATCGCTGGTCAGGCTGAGGAACTGGGTACGGATGATCCGGCCCAGCTCGCGGCTGGTCTTGCTGAGCGTGCAAATCTTGTAGCTGTAGAACGGTCCGTCTGCACCGACGCGGCTGAAGAGCATGGCGGTGCCGCCGATACGGCCCGTCGCCACCTCTTCCAGCAACAGCAGATACAGTTCGTTGTCAGGCGCCTCTGCCGCGCGGGCAAAGCTGGCGTCTGACCAGGCCAGCCGCCGCGCCAGCGCATCGCCATCCTGCGGCAGGTTGGTGAACCCGCCGCCCGTCAACCGCGCGAGATCAAGCACGGCCGGCAGATCGGCGGCCGTGGCCGGACGGATACGCCACAGGCTCATCGTTGCCACCCCGCCCGCGCTGCCCGCATCAGCACCAGCGCCGCCAGCTTCGCCCGTTCTTCCAGCGAATCGGCACACAGAAATTCGTCGGCGCTGTGGATGGCACCGCCGCGCACGCCCATCGTGTCGACAACCGCAAGGCCCGTGGCGGCCAGGTTGTTGCCGTCACACACGCCGCCGGTGTCGCGCCAGCCGATCGCCAGCCCCAGCGCCGCGCCGCAATCCTTCACCAGATCAAACAGGCGCTGCTGGTTGGCGTCCAGCGGCTTGGGCGGGCGGGCAAAGCCGCCGTGGACATGGATGTGGACGTCATGCGCCACCGCCACCGCCGCCACGGCCTCGTTGATCGCGGCCTCCGCGCGGCTCTGCGCCATGGCCGTGCGCGGCCGCATGTTCCAGCGCAGCACCGCCGTATCGGGCACGATATTGCCCGGCCCGCCGCCATCGATCTTCGCCGGGTTCACCGACAGCTCGTCGCCGGCACAGGCCGCCAGCCGCAGCGCCAGGTCAGCCGCCGCGACAATCGCGTTGCGGCCATCCTTGGGATTGCGCCCGGCGTGGGCGGCACGGCCATGCACGGTGGCGGCAAAATTACCCGATCCGGCGCGCCCCCCGGCCAGCGTGCCATCGGGTAGCGCCGGTTCAAAGGTCAGCCCCAGATGGCAGTGCCTCGCCGCGTCGGCCAGCAGGGGTGCCGATCCGGGGGAGGAAATCTCCTCATCGGCGTTCAGCACCACCTCCCAGCCCAGCGCATCGGCAACGGGGCTCGCCTCCAGCGCGGTCAGCGCCGCCAGCATCACGGCGATGCCGCCTTTCATGTCAGCGACGCCGGGGCCGTTCAGCGTATCATCATCCAGCCAGCGGCAGGCCTGGAAGGGATGATTGACGCCGAACACCGTATCCATGTGGCCGGTCAGCAGCACGCGGGTCGGCGCATCGGGGCGCTTCACGATGTGCAGATTGTCGCCATGCGTCACCGCCTGCACGCGGCCGGCGGCATCCACCAGCGATCCCGCCGCGCCCGGCACCCGGCGCAGCGCACCGCCCAGCGGCGCGAACGCTTCGGCCAGCACATCGGCCATCCGCGCCAGCCCGGCGGCATTGTGGCTGCCCGAATTGATCGCCGACCAGGCCTCGATGCGGGCCAGCATCGCAGGGCGCTGCCCGTCGATCACGGCCAGCGCGCGGGCTTCGTCAGGGGTCAGCGCGTTCATGGCCGCCACCATAGATGTGCGGCAACGAACTGCCAACAGTTTATGTTATCAGGATCACATACGACCGGCCGCCCGCACTGCCACCTTGACCGGCGCCGCGCTTGCTGGGCATGACAGTTCCACGACATGGCACCAACAGCAGGGCGAATGCCCGCTTGGGCCGCGAGGTGAGGGGAATTCTGCTTGAACAAGTGGCGCGTGAAGTCGCTGGACGCGATCCTGGCGACGGCTGAAAAGAAATCGCTGGTCCGTTCGCTGGGGGCGTTCCAGCTCACCATGCTGGGCATCGGCGGGATCATCGGCACCGGCATCTTCGTGCTCACCGCCGAAGCGGCGCAGCTCGCAGGGCCGGGCATGTTGATCAGCTTCGTGCTGTCGGCGCTGGTCTGCGGCCTCGCCGCGCTGTGCTATGCCGAACTGGCCGCCATGGTGCCGGTGTCGGGCAGCGCCTACACCTACAGCTATGCCACCTTCGGCGAAATCCTCGCCTGGATCGTCGGCTGGGCGCTGGTGCTGGAATATGCGGTGGCGGCCTCGGCGGTCGCGGTCGGCTGGTCGGGCTACATGGTCGGCGTGCTCGACAATTTCCTTGGCATCGAACTGCCGGCAGCGCTGGTCACCGGCCCCTATGCCGGCGGCATCATCAACCTGCCCGCCGTGGTGATCGCGCTCGCCGTCACCTGGCTGCTGGTGCTGGGCACCAAGGAAAGCGCAACGGTGAACAGCGTGCTGGTCGCCGTGAAGGTGGCTGCGCTTGCGGCGTTCATCGTGCTGGCGGTTCCCGCCGCCACCGCCGACAAGTTCGTGCCGTTCATGCCGCTGGGCGTCAGCGGCGCCATCGGCGCGGCCTCGATCATCTTCTTTGCCTTCGTGGGCTTTGATGCGGTGTCCACCGCAGCCGAAGAAACCAAGGATCCGCAGCGCAACATCCCGATCGGCCTGATCGCCAGCCTGGGCATCTGCACCCTGTTCTACATGCTGGTCGGTGCCGGCGTGATCGGCAGCTATGGCGCGCAGCCGGTGTTTGGCCCGAACGGCGAAGCGCTGCAGCCGGGCTCGCCGGAACTGGTCGCCCAGTGCAAGACCTTCGCCGAAGCCACCCTGCCGGTGGTCTGCTCCAACGAAGCGCTGGCCCACGTGCTGCGCGCCATCGGCCACCCCGGCATCGGCAACGTGCTCGGCCTTGCCGCCGGCTTTGCGCTGCCGTCTGTCGTGCTGATGATGATGTTCGCGCAAACCCGCGTGTTCTTCGTGATGAGCCGTGACGGCCTGCTGCCGGGCGCCCTGTCAAAGGTCCACCCGAAATATGGCACCCCGCACGTGGTGACGATCATCACCGGCCTGGGCGTGGCGATTTCGGCGGCCTTCTTCCCGGTCGGCCAGCTGGCATCGGTATCGAACGGCGGCACGCTGTGCGCCTTCTTCTTCGTTTCGCTGGCCATCATGACGCTGCGCCGCACCGATCCCGATCGCCGCCGCGTGTTCCGCACGCCCGCCGTGTGGATCGTCGCTCCGCTCGCCGCGGCCGGCTGCCTGCTGCTGTTCGGCTTCCTCAGCTTCGTGGCCCAGATGGTGTTCTTCGGCTGGGCCGCCATCGGCCTGGTGTTTTACTTCCTCTATGGCCGCAGCCGCTCCAACGTGGCGCGCGGCATCACGGTGGTGGGCGAAATGGATCCGGGCGTGCCGCCGCAGGGCGTCGCGCCGCTGCCGGGCATCCACACGCCGGGGGGCAAGGACGCCTGACCCCGCGTTCAGCGCAAACGAAAAGGGCGGCCCTCACAGGCCGCCCTTCTTGTTTGTGGGGATTGTGCCGGGGGTCAGCCCAGCTTGCTGGAAACCAAGGCCTTCAAATCCGCCTCAGGCCGCGCGCCGAAGTGGCTGATCACTTCCGCCGCCGCAATGCAGCCGACGCGCGCGCAATCCGGCAGGGAACGGCCCTCCACCAGTGCCGCCATGAAGCCGCCGGCAAACAGGTCGCCCGCGCCGGTGGTGTCCACCACCTTGGCCACGCGTTCGCCGGGCACTTCGTAACGATGGCCGCCGCCGATCACCACCGCGCCCTTTTCGCTGCGGGTGACAACGGTGATGCAGGCATGCTTCGCCAGCTCCGCCATCGCCGCATCTATGTCATCGGTCTGATACAGCGATTTCACCTCGTTCTCGTTGCCGAACATGATGTCGACATGGGATTCCAGCAGGGTGCGGAAATCGGCGCGGTGTCCTTCCACGCAGAACACGTCCGACAGGGTGAAGGCCACCTTGTTGCCCGCCTCGCGCGCCACCTTGATCGCCGCCTGCATCGCGGCCCGCGGCGCCGCCGGGTCCCACAGATAGCCTTCCAGGTAGAGAATGCCCGATTTCGCCACCAGTTCGGCGTTCAGATCGCTGGCATCCAGCTCCTGGCAGGCGCCCAGATAGGTGTTCATCGTGCGCTCGCCATCGGGCGTCACCACGATCAGGCAACGCCCCGTCGGGCGGCCATCGGTGGCCGGCGCCGTGTCGAAATGCACGCCGGCCGCCCGCATGTCGCGGATATAGCTGTCGCCCAGCCGGTCAGCCGCCACGCGCCCGACGAACGCCGATCGCGCACCCAGCAGGCGCGCCCCCACCACGGTGTTGCCGGCCGAACCGCCGCCAATCTCGCGCCCCGGGCTCATCGCGGCATAAAGCGCCTCCGCCTCGCCGGCATCGATCAGGCGCATGCTGCCATGCGCAATGCTGCGGCTGGACAGAAATTCCGGCGTCTCGCTGCTGATCACGTCAACAATGGCGTTGCCCATGGCGAGAATGTCGAACTGCGGCATGCAAAGGCTCCTGAACGGGGGTTTCGCTGCCTTAGCGGCTTGCCCCGCCCCTGCCCACCCCCTACCTAAGGACGCCAGCCCCGGAAGTTCGCCCCATGCCCGCCGCCCTCATCCTCAGCCTCGCGCAATTGTGGGATGCGCCGATCCGGCGGGTGCTGCTGCGCGCGCTGCTGCTCACCCTGGCCCTGTTCGCGCTGTTTGCCTGGGGCGTGTTCACCGCCATCGGCCATATCGAAACCACCGGCTGGCCCCAGTGGCTGCAACGCTTCTGGGCCGCCGGCGCCGGCGACGCCGCCGCCGTGCTGCTGTCGGCCCTGCTCACCTGGCTCGGCTTCACCAGCATCGCCACCGCCGTGATGGCCATCTGGCAGGACGAGATCATCATCGCCGTCGAAAGCCGCTATTACCCACAGGCCAAGGGCCACGCGCTCGGCCTCGGCGTCGAACTCGCCATGGGCGGCCGCGCCGCGCTGCGCGTCGCCCTCATCAACATCGCCCTGCTGCCGGCCTATCTGCTGCTGCTCGTCACAGGCGTTGGCCCGCTCATCCTGTTCGTCATCGCCAACGGCTGGGCGCTGGGCCGCGAATATCTCGAAGCCGTCGCCGCCCGCCACCTGTCATTGGGCGAATCCCGCAACTGGCCCCGCCGCAACCGCTGGGACAGCTGGGGAATCGGCATCTTCACCGCCGGCCTGTTCGCCATGCCGCTGGTCAACCTCGTCGCGCCCATCGTCGGCGCGATGATGGCCACGCACATCTTTCACCGGGAACGGGAAGTCGAAGCGAACGCGCAGTAAGGAAGGCCCCCCCGGCACAATGGCGGTCCAAACCGACGCAGCGACAATTTTGGCAGGGTTGTGCAGCCTGCGAATCGGGTTTACGTAAACGTCAACCTATGAGCTGGGGAGTGAAGCCATGGACCTGAATTTCAGCGCCGAAGACATTGCCTTCCGTGACGAAGTGCGCGCCTTCATCCGCGATCATTATCCTGCCGAACTGCGCGAGAAGATCGATGAGGGTGAGGAGATGGCGAAGGAGGATTTCCTCGCCTGGCACAAGATCCTGCACAAGAAGGGCTGGATCGCCCCCGCCTGGCCGGTCGAATATGGCGGCACCGGCTGGACCGCGACGCAGCGTTACATCTGGTCGGAAGAAACCGCCCGTGCCGACACCGTGCGCCTGATGCCGTTCGGCCTGTCGATGGTCGGCCCGGTGATCTACACCTTCGGCACGCCGGAGCAGAAGGCCAAGTTCCTGCCCCGCATCCTGTCGGGTGAGGATTGGTGGTGCCAGGGCTATTCGGAGCCGGGTTCGGGTTCGGACCTTGCCTCGCTGCGCACCCGCGCCGAGCGTTTCACCGGTGACGACGGCAAGGAATATTACCGCGTCAACGGCCAGAAGACCTGGACGACGATGGCGCAGCATGCCGATTGGGGCTTCTTCCTCGTCCGCACCGATCCGGCCGCCAAGATGCAGGAAGGCATCAGCTTCCTCCTCATCGACATGAAGACGCCGGGGATCACCGTGCGCCCGATCATCACGCTGGGTGGTGAGCACGAGGTCAACGAAGTCTGGCTGGAAGACGTGATCGTGCCGGTGGAAAACCGCGTGTTCCACGAGAACAAGGGCTGGACCTGCGCCAAGTTCCTGCTGGCGCACGAGCGCACCGGCATCGCCGGCGTTGCCGCTTCCAAGCGCAATGTCGAGCGCATCAAGGATGTTGCCCGTGCCACCCAGGATGGCGGCGAGGCGCTGCTGGCCAACCCGTTCTTCAAGCGCAAGATCGCCGAACTGGAAGTCGATCTGGCGGCGTTGGAATATACCGAGCTGCGCACGCTCGCCGGTGAGAGCAGCGGCAAGGGCCCCGGCCCGGAATCGAGCCTGCTCAAGATCAAGGGCACCGAAATCCAGCAGCGGCTGACCGAACTGGCGCTGGAAGCCGCCGGCACCTATGGCGCGCCGTACTTCCGCTCCATGGGCGAAGGCGACAACAGCTTCGCCGTCGGCCCGGACAGCGCCCGCCGCGTCGCGCCGGTCTATTTCAACATGCGCAAGACCAGCATCTATGGCGGGTCCAACGAGATCCAGCGCAACATCATCGCCAAGATGGTGCTCGGCCTTTGATCTGACATAACGCCGCTCCCCGGCGGGGAGCGGCACGCCTTGGGGACGGAACATGGATTTCAATTTCACCGAAGAACAGACCATGCTGCGCGACATGCTCTCGCGTTACCTGGCGGACACCTATGATTTCGACACGCGCCAGAAGGTGGTGCGCGACGGCAAGGGCTGGAACCCGGCCGTGTGGAACGCCTTCGCGCAGGATCTTGGCATCCTCGGCGCCTCGTTCAGCGAAGCCCATGGCGGCCTTGGCGGCGGCGCCATCGAGAACATGGTGCTGATGGAGGAAATGGGCCGCGCCATCGTGCTCGAACCCTACCTCTCCACCGTCGTCATCGGCGGCGGCGCGCTGAAGCTGGTGGGCGGCAGCGTGGCGGACAGCGTGATCCCGCAGACCATTGCCGGCGACGTGCGCATCGCCTTCGCGGCCTATGAACCGCAGGGCCGCTTCCACCTGCACGATCTGGCTACCACGCTGAAGGGCGGCCAGCTGAACGGCCACAAGGCCGTCGTCGAACACGCCTCCAACGCCACGCACCTGCTGGTGACGGCCCGCACCGGCGGCAGCCAGCGTGACGCCGGCGGCATCGCGCTGCTGCTGATCCCGGCCGACGCTTCAGGAATCACCCGCCGCGATTACCTGACCGTGCACGGCACCTCGGCTTCGGAAGTCTATTTCGAAAATGTCGCCGTCGGCGCCGAGCACATCCTGGGCCAGGATGCGCTGCCGCTGATCGAAACCATCGTGGATCACGCCACCGCCGCCGTCTGCGCCGAAGCCTGCGGCGTGCTGAAGGTCCTCCACGCGCAGACGCTCGATTACGCCAAGCAGCGCAAGCAGTTCGGCAAGGCCATCGGCGATTTCCAGGTCATCCAGCACCGCCTGGTCGACATGTTCATGGAAGTCGAACAGGCCGTTTCGATGACGATGATGGCAACGCTGAAGCTCGACACGCCGGAGCGCAGCGCCGCCGTCTCGATGGCCAAGGCCAAGGTGGGCAAGGCCGCCAAGTTCGTCGGCCAGAACGCCGTGCAGGTCCACGGCGGCATCGGCATCACCCAGGAACTCGCCGTCGGCCATTATTTCAAGCGCGCGACCCTGATCGAAAACCAGTTCGGCAGCGTGGATTTCCACCTGTCGCGCTACGAAGGCATCGCGCTGGCGGCGTAATCCGCGCGTCACTGCAAACGAGAAGGCCGGGCCAAAAGCCCGGCCTTTTTCGTTCCCACCCCTGCCCCCTCCCGCAAGCGGGAGGGGCAAGGGGTGGGCGTGTGGGCGATGCCCCTAGATCAAATCCCCGCCTGCCGCCGACGCCGTCGTCCCCGTCGCCTGATACGCCTTGATCACGTTGCGCCCCACCGTCCAGCGGTGCACCTCGTCCGGCCCGTCCACCAGCCGCTGCGACCGGATATGCGTGTACCAGCTGGCGAGCGGTGTATCCTGGCTATAGCCCAGCGCGCCGTGCAGCTGGATGGCGGTGTCCACCACCTTGTGCACCATGTGGGCCAGGAACACCTTGGCGATGCTGTTCTCCTGCCGCAGGTCGAGGCCCTTCTCGGCCTTGTAGGCGATGTGCAGCAGCATCAGCCGCGCCATGTAGAGCTCGCTGGCACATTCGGCCAACATGAACTGCACGCCCTGCCGCTCGCTCAGACGCTTGCCGAACGTCTCGCGGCTCGTGACGTGCGCCGTCGCCAGATCGAGCGCGCGCTGCGCCATGGCGATATTGTGCATGCCGTGCCGCAGCCTTCCATAGGCCAGCCGGTGCTGGCCCATGTTGAAGCCATTGCCTTCGCCGCCGAGCAGATTTTCGGCCGGCACCACCAGATCCTTGATCTCGATCTCGCTGTGGCCGCCGCCCATCACCTGGCTCAGGGGCCCTTCGATCGCCATCGTCTTGATGTCGCGCTTGATGATATAGCCGGGGTTGGGCAACTCCACGATGAAGGTGGAAAACTGCCGGTGGCGCGGCGCATCGGGATCAGTGCGCGCCATCACCACGGCAATATCGGCGGCGCTGGCGGCGGAGGAAAACCACTTCTCCCCGTTCAGCACGTAATTTTCATTGCCGTCCTTCACCGCCGTCGTCCGCATCCCCGTGGCGTCGGCACCAGCGGCCTTTTCGGTCATCGAATAACAGACGCGCTTTTCGCCGTTCAGCAGCGGCTTCAGGAATTTCTCCTTCTGAAGCTCCGTCCCGTGCGCCAGCAGGGTCAGCATCGTCGCATCATCCGGCCCCTGGCTGTTCATCGACAGCGCGCCAAGGTGGCTCTGCCCCAGTTCCATCTGCACCAGCGCATTGGCCAGCGGGCCAAGGCCCATGCCGCCATATTCCTTGGGGATGAACGGCAGCCACAGGCCCTGCGCGCGGGCCTTGGCACGCAATTCGGCCAGCACCGTCCTGTAATCGGCGCCGTCCTTCAGTTTCTGCTCCGCCGGCCGGCATTCGTCGATCACCCATTGGCGCACGCGCTCGCGAATGGCCTTGGCTTCGGCTGGAATCTCGAAATCGATCGACATGGTCTGGGCCTCCCCGCCTTCAGTTGGGGCAAGCTTACGCCCATTCGCCCCCACGTCCCCTCCCGCTTGCGGGAGGGGCGGGAAGCGCCACGCGACACCCCGCCGTGTTGCAGCCCCGCCCCGCCACCGCCACACGCAGCCGATGACCACCCTCGTCCCCCTGCTCGGCGACCAGCTCAGCCACGATCTCGCCAGCCTGAAGGCCGTCACCCAGGCAGACGCCGTCATCCTGATGATGGAGGTGGTGGACGAAGCCACCTACGTCCCCCACCACCCGCAAAAGATCGCCCTGTTCTTCAGCGCCATGCGCCACTTCGCCGAGGAATTGCGCGCGGCTGGCTGGCGCGTCGACTATATCCCCCTCGATCACCCGGAAAACAGCGGCAGTTTCACCGGCGAAGTCGCCCGCGCGGCCGGCGCCCACGCCGCCACCCGCATCGTCACCGTCGCCGGCGGCGAATGGCGCGTGCTCGATGCCCAGCAGACCTGGGGCGAGGTGACCGGCCTGCCCGTCACCATCCTCGACGATGATCGCTTCCTCTGCCCGATCAGCCAGTTCGCCGCCTGGGCGAAGGACCGCAAGCGCATGGTGATGGAGGATTTCTACCGCATCATGCGCCGCCAGACCGGCCTGCTGATGGACGGGGACCAGCCCATCGGCGGCCAGTGGAATTACGACGCCGACAACCGCAAATCGGTGCCGAAAGGCCACCGCTTCACGCCCCCCGTCCGCTTCACCCCCGATGCCATCACGGCCGAGGTGATCGCGCTGGTGCAGGCCCGCTTCCCCGATCACTTCGGCAGCCTCGACGGCTTTTCATGGCCGGTCACCCGGCAACAGGCCCTCGCCGCGCTCGACGATTTCGTGCGCCACCGCCTCGCCGGCTTCGGCGACTATCAGGATGCGATGGTCACGGGCGAGGACGTGCTCAATCACAGCCTGCTCTCGCCCGCGCTCAACCTCGGGCTGCTGTCGCCGCTCGAAATCTGCCGGGCCGCCGAAGCCGCCTTCCACGCCGGCACCGCCCCGCTGAACGCCGTCGAAGGCTTCATCCGCCAGATCCTCGGCTGGCGCGAATATGTGCGCGGCCTCTACTGGTTTGCCGGGCCGGACTATACCAGCCGCAACCACCTTGCCGCGCACCGGCCCCTGCCCGCGCTGTTCTGGGGCGCCCCCACCGACATGCGCTGCCTGGCCGAAGCCGTGGATGCCACCCGCCGCAACGCGATGGCCCACCACATCCAGCGCCTGATGATCCTGGGCAATTTCGCCATGCTGGTCGGCAGCGACCCGCACGAAGTCCACCGCTGGTATCTGTCGGTCTATGCCGACGCCATCGAATGGGTGGAGGCCCCCAACGTGATCGGGATGAGCCAGTTCGCCGATGGCGGCCTGATGGCCACCAAGCCCTACGCGGCCGGCGGCGCCTATGTGAACCGCATGAGCGACCACTGCAAAGCCTGCCGCTACGACGTCAAGCAACGCACCGGGCCAAACGCCTGCCCGCTGAACTCCCTCTATTGGGACTTCCTCGCCCGCCACGAGGCGCAATTGTCGAACAACCAGCGCCTGTGGCGCATGTACGACGGCTGGCGCCGCTTCGCCCCCGACGAACAGGCGCGCATCCGCGATCAGGCCGCAAGCTTTCTGGCGGCACTGGCCTGACCATGCCCAAACGGACCGACCCGCGCGACGCGGCCGACATCAACCAGGCCGACGATCTGCAGCACATCGTCCACGACAAGCGCGAAGGCTGGCGCGCTAACCCCGCCAAGGCCCGCCGCCGCCAGCGCCGCTACACCGGCCTGCTCACCCGGCAGTTGCTGAGGAACGGCGGCGTTGACGACGAGGCGTGATCCGCCCGGTTGCAGCGCCGCCGCATTTCAGCGAGGTCAGGCCAGCGCCTGCCGCCGTTTCGCCGCGCGCATCGCGCTGCCGACTGCGCCAAAGCCCAGCAGCATCATCGCCCAGCTCGCCGGTTCCGGCACCGCGCCGTTGGCGCTGGCAACGTTGAACACCACGACGCCATCTTCCAGCGGATTGGTGATCTGCAGGCCGATGGATGTCGCATTGAACACGCTGGTGATGCCCAGCGGATCAGCCGATGCCAGCGTCAGGCCGGTAATGCCGGTAAAGCCGGTGAAGACGAACAGATCGTCCGACGGGCTGGTCACGCTGGCATAGGTGATGGTGATGGTGTTGCCGCCGAAATTGACCGTGCGCGTGCCCACTCCCACCAGGTTCACCTCAACCAGCGGATCCGCCACCGTGGCCGTGCCTTGCGTGAACACACCCGCCGTGCTGCACGCCGCGGGATCGAGCGTGACGGAGCCTTCATAGAGGCTGTTCGTGCAGTAATCGAACGTCTGCCCCAGCAGGCTGGCGGCATGGGCCGGCATGGCGCCCGCCGCGCCGGCCAGGGCCAGGGCAACGGCAATTGATCGTGTCATATATGCCTCCTCAAAGGTTTCCCCCGAAAGCAAACGCGACCATACGCACAGCACAACGCCGCGCGCGCATTGCAGTTCCCTGTTCGTGAATTGCGCCTGACGCGCAGGGTCGCCGTCTATCCGATCACCAGGCCATCAAGCGCGATGGCGGCGAACACGCCGCTTTGCCCAAAGCCGACGATATCGGCACGGCCATCACCGTTCACATCAGCCAGTTCCCGGTGGAACACATTGTCCGATGTCCAGCCCTGATCCCGGCCGAACTCGCCCAGGTCGAGGGTGGGGGCGCTGAACAGGCCATCGGCCTGGCCATAGGCAACGAAGCTGCCGGCGACGCCAAAGCCGACGATGTCGTCGCGGCCGTCGCCGTTCACATCGGCCAGGTCGCGGGCAAAGACATCCTGCGCGCTCCAGCCCTGATTGGTGCCGAAATTGGAGAGCGCGAACAGCGGCGCGGCAAATGTGCCATCGGCCCGGCCCAGCGACACCAGTGTGCCGGCAACGCCAAAACCGACGATATCCGCCCGGCCGTCACCGTTCACATCACCCACCTCGCGGTGAAAGCGGTCGTTCGACGCCCAGCCCTGGTTGGCACCGAAATTGGCCACTGCCAGCGTGGCCGGGCCGAAACTGCCCGTCCCGGTGCCCAGCGCCACCAGCGTGCCAGCGATGCCAAAGCCGACGATATCGGCAAAACCGTCGCCGTTCACATCGGCGAGCGTGCGGGCGAAACCGTCCTGCGAGCGCCAGCCGTTGGCCGGGTTGAAGTTGGTTGATGCCAGCATTGCCGCACCGAATGTCCCGCCCGGCTGCGCCAGCGCCACCGACACGCCAAAGGTGCCAAAACCGACGATGTCATCGCGGCCATCGCCATTCACGTCGGCCAGTTCGCGATGGAAGACATTGTTCGACGACCAGCCCTGATCGACACCGAAGTTCGCCGTCGAAAACACCGCCCGGGCAAAGCCGCCCCCTGCCAACCCCAGCGAGACGAACACGCCGGCCTGGCCAAAGCCGACGATATCGGCCAGCCCATCGCCATTCACGTCGCCCATCCGGCGGGCAAAGCGATCCTGCGTCGTCCAGCCTCCGGCGCCGGTCGCGAAATCGCTGATCAGCATCAAGCCTGAGGCTTCGAACCGGGCCAGGGCAAAACGCCCATCATTCAACTGGATATGTTCGATGCCCACCAGCGTATCGACGCCGTCCGCCCCGGCATTGACGACAAAGCTGCCGATGCCGGTGCGCGTGATGGAAATGCCGGCCCGCCCGGCGGCATAGGTCGCCACGTCGCGCCCCAGCCCGCCATCCAGCGTGTCGTTGCCCGCGCCGCCGTCCAGCCGATCGGGGCCATTGCCGCCCAGCAGCACATCGTCACCGCCCTTGCCGATCAGCACGTCGCCGCCCAGGCCGCCGTCCAGCCGATCGGCAAAAAGGCTGCCAATCAAAAGATCATTGCCCGCCCCGCCAGTGGCAGTCTGCCCGGCCGCAGCCGACCCGCCGTCCAGCAGATCATCCCCCACGCCAAACTGGATCGTCCCGCTGATGATGCCGTCGTTGATGACAGTCACGGAATAGCTGTCGTCGGCCAGCTGCGGGTTGGAGAAACTTGCCACCCGGATGCTGCCGATGCTCGAATCCGCCGCGATGGTGAGCTGGGCGCGCCGCGAAAGCTCCACAATCGCAAAGGATCGCGAATCCTGCAGCGTCACCAGGCTGTTGTCGAAGATCTGCATCGAACCGAAACTGTTGGCCCCGCGCAGGAACACCCCGGCACCCTGGGGTTCGCCATTCAGATCGCCGCCGTTCAGCACGCTGAGCGATTCAAAATTGTTGACGTGGCCCAGACCCAGCACCGCGCCATTGCGTAGCTGCACCGAAAGCCGATCCAGACCGGCCCCGCCATCGATGGCGCTGCCGATCCGCGTCTGGATCGGGTTGGAAAACTGGCTGACGCCGATGGTCAGGAAATCATCGCCCGCGCCCAGAACGATGGGGCCGGCGATCACCGTGTCGTTGGCGATCGACACCTGATCGGTGAAATCCGATCCCGTCACGGATCCCACGGTTGACCGGTCATAGATCGACAGGCCGCCCATCGTGCCTTCGGCGGCCTCCAGGATCACCACGTCGGCCAGCGGCGTTTCGAAAAATCGCAGCGCCGTGAACGTGCGCGTCGGCGCGGTGAAATTGACCTCGATCCGGGTGAGGGCGGTGCCGCGGAAGGCTTCGACGAAACTGTCGCTGAGAAGGTCGAGAATCTCGACATTGCTGACCTGGCCGCCGCCCAGATTGCCGGTGCCGGGCAGGCTGATGTAACGATCGACGCCGGGGCCGCCATCGACCGCAGGGGCCAGCGTGCCCGACGTGATCGGTTGCACGAAGAAACGGTCGTCCCCCTCGCCCAGATCGACATGGCGCGGAAAGCCGCCGCTCACTCCCAGGCTGTAGAACGCGTCATTGCCGCCCCCCAGCGCGATCGTGCCGATGATGGTGCCGCTGTCCTCGATCCGGTCACCAAACACCGATCCCAGGATCACCGGCGCAACGCCGGCACCGGGAAAATCGAGCGCGGTGCGGATGATGCCGCCCGCCGCATTGATGATCGTCACACCGGAGCCCGTGATGCTGATCGCCGGATCAGCATTACCAAGGGCGCGGATGCGCCCGGTCTCGCCGTTGATCAGGCGGATGTCGTTGCCAGTGATGCGATAGGCCGGCGCGCCGGTAACGGCAGCATCATTGGTGACAACAGCACCCACCACATCCAGCACTATTGTCATCACTGCCCCCGGCCTGCCGGCCGAAGACTGCGATCTCCAGCGCCGTCCGAAGGTAAACGTCAAGTATCTGAAAGGTCAATAACGGCCTGTCGGCATGGGGCGCGTGCTACGTGCCGGTCACGTCCGCGGTGACGGGCACGCGACGGAAAAGGGGCGACCCTGTGGGCCGCCCCTTCCTTGCCTCGATGATCCTGGCTGAACCCACCCCAGGGGAGGTGGGTTGGCCTCAGCCCCCCGCCAGCGCCGCCAGCAGCAGCAGGGCCACGATGTTGGTGATCTTGATCATCGGGTTCACGGCCGGGCCGGCCGTGTCCTTGTACGGGTCACCCACGGTGTCGCCGGTCACGGCGGCCTGGTGCGCCGGGGAGCCCTTGCCGCCATAGGCGCCCTGTTCGATCACCTTCTTGGCGTTGTCCCACGCGCCGCCGCCGCTGGTCATGGAGATGGCGACGAACAGGCCGGAGATGATGACGCCCATCAGCAGCGCGCCGAGTGCTGCGAACCCGTTGCCCTGGCCGGCGACGGCGGTGATGGCGAAATAGACCACCACGGGTGCCAGCACCGGCAGCAGCGATGGCACGATCATTTCCTTGATGGCGCCGGCCGTCACCAGCCCGACGGTGCGGGCATAATCGGGCTTCACCTCGCGGGTGGCGATGCCGGGGCTTTCGCGGAACTGGGCGCGGATATCCTGCGCCACCGCCTGCGCCGTGCGGCCCACCGCCGTCATCGCCATGCCGCCGAACAGATAGGGCAGCAGGGCGCCCAGCAGCAGCCCGACGACGACATAGGGGTTGGCAAGGCTGAAATCGACGCCGACGCCGCCAAAGAACTCCTTGAGATCGTTGGTATAGGTGGCGAACAGGACCAGGGCGGCGAGGCCAGCCGAACCGATGGCATAGCCCTTGGTGACGGCCTTGGTGGTGTTGCCCACCGCATCGAGCGCGTCGGTACGGTTGCGGACTTCGCCATCCAGCCCGGCCATTTCGGCGATGCCGCCGGCATTGTCTGTCACCGGGCCATAGGCATCCAGCGCCACGATCATGCCGGCCAGCGCCAGCATGGCGGTGGCGGCGAAGGCGATGCCGATCAGGCCGCCGAGTTTATAGGTGGCGATGATGCCGGCGATGATGACGATGGTGGGCATGGCGGTCGATTCCATCGACACGGCCAGGCCCTGGATCACGTTGGTGCCGTGGCCCGAATCCGATGCCTTGGCGATGGTTTTCACCGGGCGATATTCGGTGCCGGTGTAATATTCGGTGATCCAGACGATCAGCGCGGTGACGACGAGGCCGATCAGCATGCAATAGAACAAAGCCCGGCCATTGAAGCCGGCATCGGTGCCGGTGGTCGGATCGGCACCGATCATCGCTTCCATGTCGGGGAAGATCGCCGCGGTGGCGAACCACAGCGCCGGCACCGACAGCACGCCGGTGACGATCAGCCCCTTGTAGAGCGCGCCCATGATCGACCCGCCACCGAGGCGAACGAAATAGGTGCCGATGATCGAGGTGATGATGCAGACGCCGCACGCCAGCAGCGGCAGCGCCATCAGCCGGGCCGCATCGGCACCGGCGACCAGCAGGGCGCACAGCACCATGGTGGCACCGATGGTGACCACATAGGTTTCGAACAGGTCGGCGGCCATGCCGGCGCAATCGCCGACATTGTCGCCCACGTTGTCGGCGATCACGCCGGGGTTGCGGTCATCATCCTCGTCAAAGCCGAGTTCGTTCTTGCCGACCATATCGGCACCCACGTCGGCGGCCTTGGTGAAGATGCCGCCACCGAGCCGCGCGAAAATGGAGATGAGCGACGCCCCGAACGACAGCGCGACCAGCGCGTTGACGACGGCGCGGCTGGTCGGCTCCAGGCCCGACGAGGTGAGCGCATAGAAGTAGCCGGCGATGGCGAGCAGCGCCAAGCCGGCGACCAGCATGCCCGTGACGGCACCAGACCGGAACGCCATGGTGAGGCCCGCCTGCAGCGACTGGCGCGCGGCTTCGGCAGTGCGGACGTTGGCGCGCACCGAAATGTTCATGCCGATGAAGCCGGTGGCCCCCGACAGCACCGCGCCCAGCACGAAGGCGACCGCGGGGATGACGCCCAGGAAGGCGGCCACCAACCCGGCGACAATCACGCCGACGACGGCGATGGCGGTATATTGCTTGGCCAGATAGGCGCCGGCGCCAATCTGGATGGCCCTGGCGATTTCCTGCATGCGGGCATTGCCTGCCGATGCCCGCAACACTTGTTGTGATGTGATCACCCCATAGGCCACTGCGGCCAAGCCGCAGATGATGGCCAAAACCACGCTATCCATCGTTGTCCCTCTCCCCACGGTGATGCCGCCTTTTCGGTCGGTCATTTTGTCGCAGCATGACAGAGGGGGAAGCGAACGCAACCCGGTAGTTGCGCTTACGAAGCAACGGGATGACACTGCGGCACTGGGACTATTGGGGGGTTTTGGGGCGATGGACGTTTCACGGCGCGATGCGATGTTGCTGGCGGGCGCAGCAATGGCGGCACGGCCCACGCTGGCGGGGGCCCCAGCGGGACCGGCAGGGATGATCGCGCCAGATGATGAGGCCGGCTGGGCGCGGATCGCTGCCTTCTACCCCAAGATGGGCCCGGTGACACAAATGGAGCATGGCTATTGGGGCAACATGGCCGCCCCGGTGGCAGAGGCGCACCGCGCCATCCTTGATCGGCTGAACCGCGACACCAGCGCCTATGCCCGGCGCGGGATGCGACGGGACATGGCGGTGGTGAAGGCCCGCGCCGCCCAGGCGATGGGCGTGCAGCCGGACGAGATCGGCTTTTGCCGCAATGCCGCCGAAGGGCTGCAGGCGCTGATCACCCAGTTCACGGGCCCAGGTGCAGAATTGGGCGAAGGCGATGCGATCCTGTGGTCGGACAGCGATTACGACACCAGCCACGCCGCCATGCGCCACCTCGCCGCCAGCCGGCGGGCGAAGGCGGTGCAGATTGCCCTGCCGCGCGCGCCGACCCATGACAATGTGATCGCGGCCTATGCCGAGGCGATCAAGGCGACGCCGCGCCTGAAGTTCGTCCTGCTTACCCACGGCACCCACAAGACCGGCATGGTTGTGCCGGTGAAGGAGATCGCCGCGATGGCGAAGGCGGCGGGTGCCATGGTGCTGGTCGACTGCGCGCAGAGTTTCCGGATGCGCCCGTTCACCATCCCCGATTTCGGGGCCGATTTCGCCGTGATGAACTTCCACAAATGGACCGGCGCTCCGGTGGGAACGGCGGCCTTCTGGTGCCGCCCGGGCGCCGCCGCCATGATCACGCCGGCCCCGGCCGAACCCGATGCCAAACCCGAAGACGTGCAGGCCAAGGTGCATCTGGGCACGCTGGATTTCGCGCCGCAGCTCACCCTGCCCGCCGCGCTGGATTTCCAGGACCAGCATCTGCCGGTGCCGATGAAGCTGGCACGGCTGCAATATCTGAGGAACCGCTGGGTGAAGCCGCTGCGCGGGCTGTCGGGGCTGGAAATCATGCTGGGCGACGATCCGCGCACCTTTGGCGCCATCACCAGTTTCCGCATCGCCGGCCACACCAGCACGGCGGACAATATCGCCATCACCGATCGCCTGTTCAACGACTACAACATCATGACCGTGCACCGCGCCGGGCTGGCGGCGGGCGGCTGTGTGCGGGTGACGCCGGCCTTGTTCACCACCCCGGCGGATTGCGACCGGCTGGTGGCGGCCTTGCGGGATCTGGTGCCGAAAATCGCGCGCGGCTGATGGGGTTCAGCCGTGTTCCCACCCCAGCCGCTGGGGGGTCGGCACAACCGTGTCAGCAAAACGCAGGCGAATGCCGGCTGCGTCCACCGCGCGACCAATTCTGGTCAGCGGCACGCCAGCAATGGTCGGCGGAATGGTGCCGGCGGGCAGCGTGAACAGCAGTTCGTAATCATCGCCGGCCGTCACCCGGGCCAGCACATCGTCCAGCCCGACGGCACCGGTAACCGGCACGGCATCAAGATCAATCTCCAACCCGATCCCGCTGGCCGTAGCCAGCCGTTCAGCATCGATCAGCAGACCATCAGAGACGTCCATGCCCGCCGTCGCCACCCCGCCCAGTGCCTTGCCCAGCGCAATCCGCGGTGTCGGCCGGCGGAAACGGTTGAGCAACTGCTTGTTATACGGCGCTTTTCCTTGAGAGACCGCCAACCCCAGGCCAGCATCGCCGACCGTGCCAGACACCCACAGTTCATCACCGGGCCGCGCCCCTGACCGGCCGAGCGCCTTGCCCGGTTCCACCCAGCCGATAGCGGTAATGCCCAGCACGGCGCGATCAAGCCCCGTCACCGTGTCGCCACCCCACAGGGAAACATCGAATGTTTTCAACGCCCTGCCCAGGCCCGCCATGAAAGCGTCACGCCAGGCATGATCCTCGGCCGCCGAAAGCCCCAACCCCAGCAGCACCCCCGCCGGCGTCGCCGCCATGGCAGCGAGGTCAGACAGGTTCACCGCCAGCAATTTCCAGGCGACATCAGACGGCGGATCATCGGGCAGATAATGCACGCCCGCCGCCAGCACATCGTGGGTGAACACCAGGCTGCGGCCGATGGGAGGCATCCAGACCGCGGCATCATCAGCGAAACCGCGCGCTGCCGGATCGGTGCCCAGCGTGGCGGCAAGGCGGGCGATGAAGTCCCGCTCGGCCATCAGCGTCAGCCGCGCACCCGCCGCGCGACACCATCCAGCAAGCCATTGACGAACTTGGCTTCCTTGGCATCATGGAACGCGTGGGAGACATCCACATATTCGTTGATCACCGTCGCCGCCGGCACATCGGCCCGCGCCACCAGTTCGAACACGGCGGCGCGCAACAAGGCCCGCATCGGCCGATCCAGCCGATCCAGCGCCCAGCCCTGCGCCAGCCCGTCGCCGATCAGCGCATCCAGCTCCGCCTGCCGCGCCGCCACCCCGGCCACGATGTCGTCGAAAAATGCCTGATCCGCGTCATGATACTCTGCACCCTCGATTTCCTGGCCCAGCCGGAACTGGTGGAACTCGGTCAGCAGCTTGGGCACGGCCTCGCCGCGCATCTCGAGCTGATAGAGCGCCTGGACGGCAGCAAGGCGGGCGGCGGAGCGGCCGCGATAATCGGGGATGGTCGTCACCGGCGCGGCCTTACGCGATAACCATCACCCCGGGCAAGCGGTGCGACTTGTCCACAGCCATCTGGCGACTTGTCCACAGGCCTCTCCACCGCGATTTTGCGCCGCTTGCCTTGCTGTGCCCGCCCGGTTGGGCGATGACGGGCCATGTCCAGCCTTCCGCCCACCATCACCCCTTTGCGCGTCGTCGATGGCGGCGCTGCGACCACCACGCTGCCGCAGAATCTCGAAGCCGAATCGGCCCTGCTCGGCGCGCTGATGATCGACAACCGGCTGGTGGAGGACGTCATCACCAAGCTGAAGGCCGAACATTTCGCCGATCAGCTGCATGGCCGCATCTATGGCGCCATCCTCACCCTGTCGGCCAAGGGCATGGCGGCAACGCCGGTGACGCTGAAACCCATGTTCGACGCCGATCCGGCCATGGCCGAACTGGGCGGGCCGGGTTATCTCGCGACCCTGACCCAGAATGGCGTGGCCGTGCTGGCGGCGAAGGATTTTGCCCAGCAAATCTATGATCTCGCGCTGCTGCGGGAACTGATCCGCGTCGGCCGCGACATGGTAACGGATGCCAGCGACACCAGCCGCGACATTGCCCCGATCAGCCAGATCGAAGCTGCCGAAATGGCGCTCTACAAGGTCGCCGAAGCCGGCGAAGTGCAGGGCGCGGTCAAGACGTTCCGGGAAGCGGCTATCGAGGCGGTGACCATGGCCGACCGCGCCAAGCGTTCAGGCGGGCACCTGTCCGGCTACACCACCGGCCTGACCGGCCTGAATGAAAAGATGGGCGGCCTCCACAAATCCGACCTTCTTATCCTTGCCGGTCGCCCGGCCATGGGAAAGACCTCGCTTGCCACCAACATCGCCTTTGCCTGCGCCCAGCGATACGCGCAGGACAAGGCGCGCGGCATCGAACACGACAAGTCGTCGGGCGCGCCGGTGGCCTTCTTCAGCCTCGAAATGTCGTCGGATCAGCTGGCGACGCGTATCCTTGCCGAACAGTCCGAAGTGAGCGGCGAAATGCTGCGTATGGGCAAGATCAGCGATGATGATTTCACCCGGCTCGCCCGCGCCTCCACCGAACTGGCCGGCCTGCCGTTGTGGATCGACGACACGCCGGGCCTTTCCATCGCGGCGCTCCGCACCCGCGCCCGCCGCTTGAAGCGCCAGCATGGCATCGGGCTGGTGGTGGTCGATTATCTTCAGCTGCTCACCGGGTCCAAGACGTCGGGCGGCGACAATCGCGTGCAGGAACTGTCGGAAATCACCCGCGGCCTGAAGACCCTGGCCAAGGAACTGAACGTGCCGGTGATTGCGCTGTCGCAGCTGAGCCGTGCCGTCGAAAACCGCGAGGACAAGCGCCCCCAGCTCGCCGACCTTCGCGAGTCGGGTTCGATCGAGCAGGACGCCGACATCGTCATGTTCGTCTATCGCGAGGAATATTATCACAGCCTGAAGCAGCCGGATCCCGAGGACGCCCAAAAGCATCAGCAGTGGCGGGAAAAGGCCGAAAAGATCTTCGGCCTGGCCGAAGTGATCGTCGCCAAGCAGCGCCACGGTGCCACGGGCACGGTGCCACTGACGTTTATCAAGCAGTTCACCAAGTTCGCCGATCGCGCCGAGGGGGATTACGATGGTTCGCCCTATTGACGGTAACCGCCCCGACCGAAACGCGGCAAGCTGATGAAAACCCCGTTATTTCGCCACTATCGACCGGGCAAGGCAAGGCGCATCCCATGTTGACACGCAAAGCCTCTGGCCAACCGATGAATGGCCTGCCAGAGTTGCGACTGCAGTCAGGCAGGGGGAAAAGGGTCTGATGAATTGGGCTGAAGTGGGGCCGACACGCCGCGAGGTGTTGCGTGCGATCGGCATGATGGCGGGCACCGCCGTCCTGTATCAGGCAATGGAGGTCCTTGGTCACGCCAAGGAGACCCAGTTCGCCGGCCCCCCCAACCTTCAGGGCGCTCGTCCGGGCACGAAGGTGGTGGTGCTGGGTGCCGGCCTGGCCGGGATGCTGGCCGCCTATGAGCTGGGCAAGGCCGGCTATCAGGTTCAGATTCTTGAATACAACAACCGCGCCGGCGGGCGGAACTGGTCGCTGTATGGTGGCGACACCTACACCGAACTGGGCGGCGCCACCCAGAAGATCGGGTTTTCGTCTGGCAATTATCTCAACCCGGGGCCGTGGCGGATTCCCTATCACCACCGCGCGCTGCTGCATTATTGCAAGGCGTTCGGCGTGGCGCTGGAACCGTTCATCCAGATGAACCATCAGGCGCTGGTGCATACGTCGAAGGCGTTCGGCGGCAAGCCGATGCGCTATCGCGAACTGTCGGCGGATTGGGACGGCAATGTCGCCGAACTGCTCTCGAAGGCCATCGACAATCGCAGTCTCGACAGTGTCCTCACCAAGGAAGACGCGGATCGGCTGCGGATCGCGCTGCGCGATTGGGGGGCGCTCGATCAGGATTTCAAATACTCCAAATATTACCGAGCCTCGCGCCGTCGCGGTTTTGACCGGCCGCAGGGTGGCGGCGTCCTCGGCGAGCCGATCCCGTCTGAACCCTATCCGTTCAAGGACATTCTGGATTCGGGCATCTGGCGCATCGTGTCCCAGCACATGAACCTTGATCACCAGCATTCGATGTTCCAGCCGGTGGGCGGCATGGGCATGATCGGGCGTGGTTTTGCCAAGCAGGTGGAAGGCAAGATCCGTTTCAATCAGAAGGTGACGAGCATCAGCCAGCAGGGCGGCAAGGTGACGGTGACACACACCGATACCGGCACTGGCGTCGTCAACACCACCGAAGCCGATTTTTGCGTCTGCACCATCCCGCTGTCGGTGCTGAGCCAGATTGACGTCGACTGCGCGCCCGAACTGGACACTGCGATCAAGGCGGTGCCCTATTCCAACTCGGTCAAGGTCGGCCTCGAATTCAAGCGGCGTTTCTGGGAAGAGGATGAGGCCATCTATGGCGGCATCAGCTTCACCGACCGGGAGATCAGCATGATCTCCTACCCTTCCGGCCGCATGCACAGCGATGGCCCGGCGGTGGTGCTGGGCGCCTATACCTTCGGCCCGGCCAGCTACAAGTTCGCCGGGATGACGCCGGAAGAACGCATCAAGGTTGCGCTGGAACAGGGCAGCGTGTTCCACCCCGGCCGCTACAAGGAAGAATTCATCGGCGGCGCGGCCGTGGCATGGAGCCGGGTGCCGTTCACGCTGGGTTGCTGCGCGCAGTGGAACGAGGACACACGCAAGGAGCATTACCAGCGGCTGGTCGCCGTCGACAACCGGCTGGTGCTGGCCGGCGAGCACGCCAGCTATGTCGGTTGCTGGATGGAAGGTGCCATCCTGTCGTCGCTCGACGCGATCACCCGTCTGCACAAGCGCGCGCTGGAGGCCTGAGAATGCGCACGATCCTGTTGATGGCTGCCCTTGTGGCCACTCCGACGCTGGCACAGAAGCCCGCCGCTGCACCGCCGGCACCGCACCCCGGCGCCATCGTCTATCAGAATATCTGCCAGGCCTGCCACATGGCCAATGCCATGGGCGGCGAAGGCGCCGGCAAGATTCCGGCACTGGCCAGAAATGGCGCGCTGGAGGCGGCGGCTTATCCGATCATGGTCGTCACCGGCGGCAAGGGCGCAATGCCATGGTTCCGCGGATCGCTCACTGATCAGCAGATCGCCGATGTCATCACCTATGTCCGCAGCAATTTCGGCAACAAGTACAAGGACAAGGTGACGGCGGCGATGGTGGCGGAGCAGGGCGTCCCTGCTCCGCGTGGCGGCTTTCGCGGCGAGTGATGCCGTCGCGGCGGGTCACGCCGCGAAGTGGAACTCATAGGCAGGCAGGGTGAGGAACGGCTCCAGCCGGTCGGCCAGCACCAGCGTGCGGAACAGATCGGCGGCCTCGCGATATTTGCCGGTGGCGAAGAAATTGTCCCCGACCTGGGCCTTGTAGATCGCCAGCTGTTCCTCGGTCACACGGGCGATCAGCGCAGCGTCAACCGCCTCGCCACTGTCCAGCGTCGCGCCATTCTTGCGCCACTGCCACAACTGGGTGCGGCTGATTTCGGCAGTCGCGGCATCTTCCATCAAATTGTGCAGCGGCACCGCGCCCTGCCCGCGCAGCCAGGCCGCGACATAGCCGATGCCGACATTGATGTTGTTGGTGAGGCCGGCGAGAGTGCGCGGTCCTTCCGCCGGTGTGACCAGATCCTCGAACGTCGCTTCGCCGGGCGGAATGACGTGCAGTTGGTTGGGCGTCGGCATCAGCCTGTCGAACACCTCGCGCGCCACCGACACCAGGCCGGGGTGGGCCACCCACGTACCATCATGGCCCAGCGTCGCCTCCCGCTCCTTGTCGGCGCGGACAGCGGCAAAGGCGGCTTCGTTGGCCGCCGCATCGTCCTTCACCGGGATGAAGGCACTCATGCCGCCCATGGCGTGGGCGCCACGGCGGTGGCAGACGCGCACGACGTGCGCCGCATAGGCCGCCATGAACGGCACTTTCATCGTCACCGCCGCGCGATCGGGCAGCAGCTTGGTGGCGTCGTTCTGGAACGTCTTGATATAGCTGAAGATATAATCCCAGCGCCCGCAGTTCAGTGCGGTGATATGATCGCGCAGTTCGTACAGGATTTCCTCCGCCATGAACGCGCCGGGCAGGGTTTCGATCAGCACGGTGGCGCGGATGGTGCCCAGCGGCAGGTTCAGCATCGACTGGGCGGTGATGAAGATATTGTTCCACAGCCGCGCTTCCAGGCTGTGCTCCAGCTTGGGCAGATAGAAATAGGGACCGCTGCCCTTCGCGAGCAGCGCCTTGGCATTATGGAAGAAATAGAGGCCGAAATCGAAGATGGCCCCGGCCACGCGCTGGCCGTCCACGACGAGGTGCGCCTCGTCAAGATGCCAGCCACGCGGACGGCAGATGAGGACGGCGGTTTTTTCGTGGAGCGCATAGGTCTTGCCCTTGTCCTCAAGGGAAATCGTGCCGGCCACGGCATCGCGCAGGTTGATCTGGCCCTGCACCATCACGTCCCACGTGGGTGCCGACGCATCTTCAAGACAAGCCATGAAACAGTGCGCGCCGCTGTTGAGCGCGTTGATCACCATCTTGCGATCACATGGGCCGGTAATCTCGACACGGCGGTCGGTCAGATCGGCCGGTGCCGGGCGCACCTGCCAGGAACGGTCATCGCGAATGGCCGAATATTCCGGCGCAAAGCCAATGAAGCCGTCCTGGTTGATCCACGCCTGCCGCTGGTCACGCGCGCGCAGCAGGCTCTGCCGCGTCGGTTCGTACATGCGGTGCAACTGCGCCACGAACGCCAGCGCCTCGGGCGTCAGGATCGTTTCGTAACCGGGCTGCATGGCGCCCTTGATCTCGACGCCGGCAAGCGCGGGGTGGCTGGTCATGGCAGGCCTTTCATTCATCAGTAAAGCGGAAGGGGGTCAGCCCGCGCTGGCGCTCATCAAAGGCCAGGTAGGCGTTGGCAGGCGGCAGGCCGCGCTGGCGGCAGGCGGCGCGGTGACAGGCGGCACAGCCGGGGCCGATGGGCGCGGCGGGGCCGTTCATCTGGATGCCGGCACTCCACGAAAGCGCAGGGGCGTGGGCGACATCACAGCCGATGCCGATGGCAAAGCTGGGCCGCGCCCCTCCCCACGGCATCGCGGCGGTGCGGACGGTGCGGGCGAGGGTGAGGAAACGCTGGCCGTCTTCCAGCTCGACCAGCTGGCGGCGGATTTCGCCAGGCCGATCAAAGGCGTGATAGACGTGCCACAGCGCACAGCCGCCGGCCACGGGCAGCGGCGAGGCCCCCGGTGCGAAGGACTTGGAGATGGTGCCGGCGCGATCGACCCGCAGGAAAAAGAACGGCACGCCGCGCGCGCCGGGGCGGTGGAGCGTGGTCAACCGGTGCGCCACCTGCTCCAGCCCGCGCCCAAACCGCGCCTGCAGCAATTCGACGTCGTAACCGGTGGTTTCGCAGGCATTGAGGAACCTGCCGTAGGGCATCAGCGTGGCCGCTGCCGCATACTTGCCGAGCGCCACCGTGCAGGCCCGCACGGCGAGCGGATCAGTGACACCGGCAGCGGTGATCGTGTCAGCGATCTGCATCTTCAGCTCGATCAGGCCAAGTTGCACGGCGGCGGCAAAGCCCCGGCTGGCGGCATCGAGCGACTCCGACAATTGCAGCTGGCGGGCGTGCAGGTCGAGCCGGCGAAGCTGGCCGGGCAGAACTTCGGCCGGCAGCGCCCGCACCGTGATGGCATGCCGGGCGCGCAGCCGTTCCACGACAGCCGCATTCAGGTCAGAGCCTGACAATCGCAGTTCGTCGGCCAGTGTTTCCGCCGCTTCGTCCAGCACGGCAAAATAATTGCCCGCGCCGTCGATCATTGCGCTCACAGCCGCCAACGGGCCGGGCGGCGGCGCTGCGGGCGCGACAGCCGGGGTGGCCGCTGCCAGCCGCAACAGGGCATGGGCGATGGCAGGTGAGCGAGCGGCGAGGTCGCGCAACTCGCTGCGCGGTACGTCGATTCCGATCAGTCGGGGATCGGTGAAAAGTTTTGACAGGTCGTCGACCAGCTCGCCCTCGTCATCGCCGGTCAAGCCGCGGATATCGAGATCATAATTTTGCGCCAGCTTGAGCAGGAAACTCGCCGACAGCGGCCGCTGATCGCGCTCGATCAGGTTCAGATAGGAAATCGACACACCCAGATCATTGGCCATGCGCGTCTGGGTCAGGCCGCGCTGCGTCCGCAGCCGGCGCACACGTGCACCGGCAAAGATCTTGCGGCCGCCAGCCAGGGATTCTGGCGGCGGCACGGTGACAGGAGAGGCGACCTTGTCTGTCAATATTTTTACGACTTCACACGTCAGTTGGGCAAAACGGCGACCTTTACACACGATTCTTTGACTGAATCGCGTTGACCGGGCGGTAGCCGAAGCGCATCGCGTTGACAAGTTTTACCGCGCCGGTGGCCAGACCCCCTGCACCGTCGCCAAGGAGAGGACAGGCCATGAGCTATCAGGACGAAATCCGTCAGGCGGCCGCCGCCATCACCGGCAAGGCTGGCTGGGAATCCATCAGCCCCGCCAACGTGGCCCGCATGCGGCTGCAGAACCGTTTCCGCTCCGGCCTCGATATTGCTCGTTATACCGCGGCGATCATGCGCCGCGACATGGCGGCCTATGATGCCGATCCGAGCGCCTACACCCAGTCGCTGGGCTGCTGGCATGGCTTCATCGGCCAGCAGAAGCTGATTTCGATCAAGAAGCATTTTGGCACCACCGACAAGCGTTACCTCTATCTGTCGGGCTGGATGATCGCCGCCCTGCGCAGCGAGTTCGGCCCGCTGCCCGACCAGTCGATGCATGAAAAGACCAGCGTTCCGGCCCTGATCGAAGAGCTTTACACCTTCCTGCGCCAGGCCGACGCCCGCGAACTGGGGATGCTGTTCCGCGATCTTGACGCCGCCAACGCTGCCGGTGACGCCGTGAAGGCCAAGGCGATCGAGAACCAGATCGACAACCACCAGACCCACGTGGTGCCGATCATCGCCGATATCGACGCCGGGTTCGGCAATGCCGAGGCCACCTATCTCCTCGCCAAGAAGATGATCGAAGCCGGCGCCTGCGCCCTGCAGATCGAAAACCAGGTGTCGGACGAGAAGCAGTGCGGCCACCAGGACGGCAAGGTGACGGTGCCGCACGAGGATTTCGTGGCCAAGATCCGCGCCATCCGCTACGCCTTCCTCGAACTCGGTGTTGATGACGGCATCATCGTCGCCCGCACCGACAGCCTGGGCGCCGGCCTGACCAAGCAGATCGCCTATAGCCGCGAGCCGGGCGACATTGGTGACCAGTACAACAGCTTCCTCGACTGCGAGGAAATCGACGTGAACCAGGTCGGCAACGGCGACGTGGTGATCAGCCGGGGCGGGAAGCTGCTGCGGCCCAAGCGGCTGGCGTCGAACCTGTTCCAGTTCCGCCCCGGTTCCGGCGAAGATCGCGTCGTGCTCGACTGCATCAACTCTCTGCAGAACGGCGCCGACCTGCTGTGGATCGAAACGGAAAAGCCCCATATCGGCCAGATCGCCGGTATGGTGGATCGCATCCGCGAAGTCGTGCCGCACGCCAAGCTGGTCTACAACAACAGCCCCAGCTTCAACTGGACGCTGAATTTCCGCCAGCAGGTGTTCGACGCGTGGACGGCCGCCGGCAAGGACGTCAGCGCCTATGACCGCGCCAGGCTGATGAGCGTCGATTATGACGGCAGCGAACTGGCCGCCGAGGCCGACGAGCGCATCCGCACCTTCCAAAAGGACGCCGCGGCCCGCGCCGGCATCTTCCACCACCTGATCACGCTGCCGACCTATCACACCGCCGCGCTGTCGACCGACAATCTTGCGAAGGAATATTTCGGCGACGCCGGCATGCTTGGTTACGTCAAGAACGTCCAGCGCGCCGAGATCCGGCAGGGCATCGCCTGTGTGAAGCACCAGAATATGTCGGGCTCCGACATTGGCGACGACCACAAGGAATATTTCGCGGGCGAGGCCGCGCTGAAGGCCGGCGGCGTTCACAACACGATGAACCAGTTTGCCGCGTAGTGCGGCGAGTGGATAGCATCGCTATCCACCGGCTCGCACAAGCGCGGACGGCGAGCGAAAAGGGCGGGGCCAACACCCCGCCCTTTTTGACTCGTCCGACGGCGTGGCTTTGCCGCGCACTTCCTTCTGACGTCTTCGGCCGCCCTATCGCGTATTCGCCCGCCACCGCGCAATCACGCGGCCCAGCATCTCCGTGTCGTCCCCCGTCTCCACCCACAGCTCGCTGAACACGGGATCATCGCTCATAGGTCGCTTCTCGCGCTCCAGTTCGTCCAGTCGCACGCGGATCGGGGCCGGCACGCCTTCGCCCGAAATGATGCATTCCCGGTTGCGCAGCGCCGGGATGGCGTCGATCAGGCTACGACCGCCTTCGGGCAAGGCGTTCTTCACGAAATCCTGGTCGCGTTCGTTGTTCAGGCGCAGCGAAACGATGGTACCGCACTGGGACAGCGCGCCTTCGGCCAGATCGGACGGGCGCTGGGTGACAAGGCCCAGCGACACGCCATATTTGCGGCCTTCCTTGGCGATGCGTTCCAGCACGTCGCGTACCGGCGACCGCAGCGAGATGGCGCGATTGGGGATGTAGCGGTGGGCCTCCTCGCACACCAGCACCACCGGGCGGCGGCGTTCTCCGCGCGACCATACCGCGAAATCGAACACGATGCGCGACAGCACCGAAACCACCGCCGTCACAACGGCCGTCGGCACGCCGGACAGATAGATCACCGAGATCGGCTTGCCCTGCACCGGCAGACGCAGGATGCGCGCCATGAATTCGGGCATGGTGTCGTTGCTGTAACGGCGATCGAACATGAAGCCGTGGCGTGGATCGCGCATGATCTGATCCAGCTTGTTGCGGATGCGAATATAGTTGGTCGCGTTCTGGCTTTCCGACATCTTGCCCATTTCCGATTGCAGCGCATCGACCAGCGCTGACAGCAGATAGGGGATGGGCGTATCGGTGGTGACGCTGGCCAACCCTTGCGCATAAACCGATTTGGCCCGTGCCATCTGCAGGCAGCGCGCCAGGATATCCCGGTCCATGTCGCGGGCCGCGCCTTCGCTGGTCAGCAGCACCTCGCAATGTTCTTCGAAATTGAGCAGCCAGTAGGGCAGTTCCAGATTGTCGACGTTGAACACCATGCCGGTGTGTTCGAACGCCTTGGCATATTCGCCGTGGGGATCGATCATCACCACATGGCCTTCCGGGGCCTTCTCGATGATGCGGTGCAGGATCAGCGCCGTCGAGGTCGACTTGCCGGTGCCGGTCGAACCGACGATGGCGAAATTCTTTGACAGGAACGTGTCGAAATAGACGGCGGCACGGACGGCGCTGGTGGGATAGACGACACCAACCTGGATATGGGGCCGGGAATCGCCGGAGTAGACCAGCGCGGCCTCGGCAGAATCAAGCGGCCAGGCCTGATCGCCCGCACGGGGATAGCTGCCGACGCCCCGGCTGAACGCGCCAATGCGGCCATCAGGCAGCCGCGTCGCCTCGCCGACCAGATCGGCCTGGGCAATGGCTTCGGCGCCAACCAGATCGACACTTCGCAGCGTCGCGACCACCCAGCGATCATCCACCGCCAGCTTGACCATGCTGCCCAGCCGCCCCGCAGAGGCCAGCACGTCGTCACCGGCATCACGCAGCGCTGCGGTTGCCGCCACGTCCAGCCGCAATCGCGCGCCGCCGGCCGTCACCGCCACGATATCGCCGATTGCCCCGCTCAAGGTTCCAGCCTGCATCTGCGCCTCCCTTGCCCGCCAGCCTTGCGCCTCAGCGGTTAAGATTGGCTTACCCCCTGCCTGGCCCGCCATTTTTGGCGAGATTGCGCTTTGCACCGGCGCGGGCCACCATCCTGCCACATCTCGAAGGAGGATCGCATGACTGGCTTCACCCCGCACGACATCGTTGCCGAAGGGCTGGGCTTTCCCGAAGGCCCGGTGGCGATGGCCGATGGTTCGGTGCTGGTCGTCGAAATTCGCCACGGCCGCATCACCCGCGTTCACCCGGATGGCCGCAAGCAGGTGGTGGCGACCCCCGGCGGCGGCCCCAATGGGATGGCGATCGGGCCGGATGGCGCGCTCTATGTCTGCAACAATGGCGGGTTCGACTGGTATGAACAGGATGGCATGCTGCTGCCCGGCAATGCCGCCAAGGATTACACGACGGGCCGGATCGAACGCATCGACATCGCCACCGGCACCGTGACCCGCCTTTACGACAGCTGTGACGGCCATCCGCTGTCCGGCCCCAACGACATCGTCTTCGATACGCACGGCGGCTTCTATTTCACCGATCTCGGCAAGCATTTCGACCACCATAGCGATGCCGGCGGGCTGTTCTATGCTCTGCCCGATGGCTCGAGGATCACCCGCCTGATCCACGGCCCCGATCTGAACGGCGTTGGCCTCAGCCCCGATGGCAAGACGGTCTATGCCGCCTCCACCAGCCGGCGTGTCGTGCTGGCCTTCGATATCGTGGCGCCGGGCGAGCTGGCCCCCGAACCGCTGCCAGCCGTGCCGGGTCGGTTCGTGACCACCTGGGCCAACAAGACCTATCTCGATTCGATGGCGATCGAAGCCAATGGCAACATTGCGCAGGCGACGCTGATCGAAAGCGCCGGCATCACCAGCATCGATCCGGTGACCGGCGAACAGGAATATTTCCCCTTTCCCGACCTTCTCACCACCAACATCTGCTTTGGTGGTGCCGACATGATGGATGCCTGGGTCTGCCTTTCGACCACCGGCAAGCTGGCGAAGTGCCGGTGGCCACGGCCGGGCCTCAAACTGAATTACAACGGATGATCCTGAAGGCGAACGGCCTCGACTTCGCCTGCGACGTGGCGGGCGCGGGCGATGATGTGGCGCTGTGCCTGCACGGCTTTCCCGAATCCCGCTTTTCGTGGCGATACCAGCTGCCGGTGCTGGCCGATGCCGGCTGGCGGGCGGTGGCGCCAGACCTGCGCGGCTATGGCAACAGCAGCCGACCTGCCGGCAAGGCGGCCTATCACATCGATCATCTCGTCCGCGACGTGGCGGCGATGTTCGACGCGCTGAAACCGCGCCGCCGGCTGCTGGTTGCCCACGACTGGGGCGCCATCATCGCCTGGGTGGTGGCGATGCGCCGGGCGGTGCCGCTGGACGGCCTGATCATCATGAACGTGCCGCATCCGGCGGTGTTCGACCGCGTGCTGCGGGCGGGCTGGGTGCAGCGCAGGAAGAGCTGGTATGTCGGCTTCTTCCAAATCCCGTGGCTGCCGGAGGCGATGCTGCGGGCCAACCGGGCCGAAGGCATCGCCAGGGCGTTCGCCGGCATGGCCGTGGACACGTCCCGTTTTCCGCCCGAGGTGCTGGACGTGTACCGCCGCAACGCACTGCAGCCGGGGGCGCTGACGGCGATGATCAACTATTATCGTGCCAATCTCGGCATATTGAAGGAGCGCGCGCCGCCGCTGGAGGTGCCGACGCTGATGCTGTGGGGCGAGGAAGACACCGCCCTCGATATCAGCCTCACCGAAGGCTATGCCGGCCATGTGAACGACTTCACCCTGCGGCGCTTCCCGAACGTGTCGCACTGGGTCCAGCAGGAAGCGCCTGAGGCGGTGAACGCCGCCATGCTGGACTGGCTGAAGGCCAGGGGGCTTTTTCAGTCGTGAATGGGCGGCGTCACTTTTGACACTCTTGACAGATTCTTCCGGTTTTACCGTCTTGGTGCGCGAAAATTGCCGACCCGGATGTCCGGCCTGACAAAGGGGTGGATCGCCGCCATGATGACAGGTCCGGGGACTGTAGGACAGGCCCGAGGCACGCCGTCAATGGGCATCGCCCCACGACGGGCCGTGGCCGATCTCCACGCCCAGCGGCACTGACAGGTCCACCAGCGGGCGATGCGCGTTCGCCATCACGCGGCGGATCACGCCCTGCGCCGCCTCCACGTCCGCTTCCGGCACTTCGAACACCAGTTCGTCGTGCACCTGCAGCAGCATCTTCACGGCCGACAGCCCGGCATCGGCCAGCGCGCCCGGCATCTGCACCATGGCCCGCTTGATGATGTCGGCCGCCGTGCCCTGCACGCGCGCATTGACCACGGCCCGCTCGGCAAACTGGCGCTCGCCCTGGTTCTTCGACAGGATCAGCGGCGCGTGGCACTTGCGGCCAAACAATGTCGTCACAAAGCCGGCGTCCTTCGCAAACGCGATGGTTTCGGCCATGTAGTTGCGGATGCCGGGGAAACGGCTGAAATAGAGCTCGATATAACGCGCCGCCTCGCCGCGATCGATGCCCAGCCGCTGCGCCAGCCCGAACGCCGAAATGCCATAGATGATCGAGAAATTGATCGTCTTGGCCCGCGCACGCGTGTCGCGGTCGACATGGCCGAACACCTCCCGGGCGGTCAGCGCGTGGACGTCCTCACCTGCGGCATAGACGGCCTTCAGTTCCGGCACGTCGGCGATATGGGCGACCAGCCGCAATTCGATCTGGTTGTAATCGGCGGCCATGATGACATTGCCGGGCGCTGCCACAAACGCATGGCGGATGCGGCGGCCCAGTTCGGTGCGAATGGGGATGTTCTGCAGGTTGGGATCGTTGGAGCTCAATCGCCCGGTCGAGGTCGCGGCCAGCTGGAAATTGGTGTGGACGCGGTCGGTGGTCGGGTTGATCTGCTGCTGGAGCGCATCGGTATAGGTCGATTTCAGCTTGGAGTTCTGCCGCCAGTCCAGGATCTTCTGCGCGATCGGCGCGCCTTCCTCGGCCAGCCGCTCCAGCTCGCTGGCATCGGTCGTCCAGGCGCCGGTCTTGCTGCTTTTCTTGCCGCCCTTGTAACCCAGCTTGTCGAACAGGATCTCGCCCAGCTGCTTGGGGCTGCCGATGCTGAACGGCCCGCCGGCAAGATCGTGGATTTCCAGTTCCAGCCGGCCAATCTCGGCCTCGTACAGCGCCGACAGCCGCACCAGCTCGGCGCGGTCGACCTTGATGCCGTGCATCTCCATCTGCGCGATAACGGGCAGCAGCGGGCGGTCCACCGTCTCGTGGATCTGCGTTGCCTGTTCCTTCCACAGCCGGCGGCGGAAGCCGCGCCACAGGCGGAAGGTCACGTCGGCATCTTCCGCCGCATAGTCGGTGGCGCGCCTGAGATCGACTTCGGCAAAGCTTTTCAGCCCCTTGGTCACGTCCTTGTAGGCAATGGGCGTGTGGCCAAGGTGGCGGGCCGACAGATCGTCCATGCCGTGATTCCAGCGCCCGGCATCGAGCGCGTAGGACAGCAGCATCGTATCGTCATAGGGCGCGATCACCGGCACGCCGTGGCGGGCGAGCACGATCAGATCATATTTCAGGTTCTGGCCGATCTTCAGCACCGACGGATCGGCAAACAGCGGGTTCAGCCGCGCGATCACCGTCTTCATGTCCAGCTGCGGCGGGCGTTCGGCAAACATGCCGTCGCCGGTGCCGTGGGCGACGGGGATGTAACAGGCCTGGCCAGGCGCGATCGCCAGGCTGATGCCCACCAGATCACAGCGCATCTGGTCGGTGCCGGTGGTTTCGGTGTCCAGTGCGACCGCGCCCAGCCGCCGGGCTTGCGCAATCCACCAGTCCAGCCGATCCGGCGTCGTCACCGTCTCGTAATCGGCGTGGGTGAAGGCGACGGCATCCGGTTCGACAGCGGTGGCTGACGGGCGGTGGACATTGGGCGCGGGGCCGCTGGCGCCGGTTGAACCCAGCTTGGCCAGCATGGCGCGGAAACCGTGCTTCGACAGGAATGCCGCCAGCGGCTCGGTCGGCGGTTCCTTCAGGGTCAGGCTGTCCAGCGGCGCGGGCAGCGGCACATCGTCCTTCAGACGCACCAGTTCGCGGCTGAGGCGGGCCATGTCGATGGACGCGGCCAGGGTTTCCTTCAGCTTGGGCTTCTTGATGGCATCGATGTTGGCGATCACGCCTTCAACGCTGCCATATTCGCGGATCAGGTCGGCCGCGGTCTTGGGGCCAACACCCTTCACGCCGGGCACATTGTCGGCAGTGTCGCCCATCAGCGCCAGCACTTCGCCCACCTGTTCGGGCGGCACGCCAAATTTTTCGATCACGCCATCACGATCGACCACCATGTTCTTCATCGTGTCGAGCAGGGTGAGGCCGGGGCCGACCAGCTGCATCAGATCCTTGTCGGAACTGACGATGGTGACGTCCATGCCGGCGGCCAGCGCCGCCTTGGCATAGGACGCGATGATGTCGTCGGCCTCCACGCCTTCCTGTTCAAAGCACGGCACCGAAAAGGCGCGCACGGCATCACGGATCAGCGGGAACTGCGGCACCAGGTCTTCCGGCGGCGGCGGGCGATGCGCCTTGTAGCCATCGAACATGTCATTGCGGAACGTGTGGCTGCCGGCATCGAAGATCACCGCAAGGTGGCTGGGTGCCTCGGCCCCGCCCTTTCCACCATTGTTGAGATCGGCAATCAGCTTCCACAGCATCGCGGTGAAGCCATAGACAGCGCCTACCGGCGTGCCTTGCGGATCGGTGAGCGGCGGCAGGCGGTGATAGGCGCGGAAGATGAAGCCGGACCCGTCGACAAGGTAGAGATGCTGAGCCATGGCCCCTTGTAGGCGTGTGGGCGGGGACGGGAAAGCGCCCCATTGCTTCGGGAACACGCATTGTGCCAAGGCAATGCCACCATGCAGCGCTTCACCACCCTTTCCGGCCAGGCGATTCCGTTTGGCGCCGCCAACATCGATACCGATGTCATCATTCCGGCCCGGTTCCTGAAGACCATCACCCGCGCCGGGCTGGGCAAGGGCGCGTTTTCGGCGCTGCGCGAGAATCCGGACAATGTGTTCGATGCCCACGCCGGCGCGCCGATCCTGATCGCCGGGCACAATTTCGGCTGTGGTTCCAGCCGCGAACACGCGCCATGGGCGCTGGCCGATCTGGGCATCCGCGTGGTGATCTCGCCGGGCTTTGCCGACATCTTTGCCGGCAACGCCTTCAAGAATGGCCTGCTGCTGGTGACGCTGCCGCAGGAGGCTGTCGACCGGCTGATGGCGGTGGCCAGTGCCGGTGAACCGATCACCGTCGATCTGGAAAACCAGGTCGTCACCACGCCATATCAGGATCGGTTCGAATTCGCGATGGACCCGTTCCGCAAGCATTGCCTGCTGAACGGGCAGGACGAGATCGGCCTGACGCTGGCCATGGGCGATGCCATCACCGCGCACGAGGCGCGGCTGGCGGCGGATCGGCCATGGATCGCCGGCGCGGCGGCCATTTGACGAAGTTGGCAGCCATCATGGTTGCCGGTAAGGGCGGGGCATGACGAAGACACTGCTGCTGTTGCCGGGGGATGGCATTGGCCCCGAAGTCACCGCCGTGGCGCGCCGCGTCGCCGGCCGCCTGATCACGCAGGGGCTGTCGCTCAGCGTCGAGGAAGGCCCGTTCGGCGGGGCCAGCATCGATGCCCATGGCGTGCCGCTGACCGACGAGACTCTGGCCCGCGCCAAGGCCGCCGATGCCGTGCTGATGGGCGCGGTGGGCGGGCCGAAATGGGCCGGCCAGCCCTATGACAAGCGGCCCGAGGCCGGCCTGCTGGCCCTGCGCGCCGGCATGAATGTCTATGCCAATCTGCGCCCGGCGCGCTGCTTCTCGGCGCTGGCTGATGCCTCGACGCTGAAGCGCATCCATGTCGACGGGCTTGACCTATTGTTCGTGCGCGAACTCACCGGCGGCGTCTATTTCGGCAGCCCGCGCGGTGTGGAAACCCTGCCCGATGGCCAGCGCCGCGGCGTCAACACCCATGTTTATACCACCAGCGAGATCCACCGCGTCGCCCGCATCGCGTTTGAGCTGGCGCGCGGCCGCAAGGGCGAAGTCTGCTCGGCGGAAAAGGGCAATGTGATGGAAGCCGGCCTGATGTGGCGCGAGGATGTGCAGGCGCTGCGCGACGCCGAGTATCCGGACATCAAGCTGACCCACATGCTGGCCGACAACATGGCGATGCAGCTGGTCAGGAACCCCAAGCAGTTCGACGTGATCCTGACCGACAATCTGTTCGGCGACATATTGTCGGATGAAGCCGGGATGCTGACCGGATCGCTGGGCATGCTGCCGTCGGCCGCCATCGGCGATGCCGGCACGCCGGGCCTGTATGAACCCATCCACGGTTCGGCCCCCGATATCGCCGGGCGCGGTGTCGCCAATCCGTGCGCCGCCGTGCTCAGCCTCGCCATGGCGCTGCGCCACAGCCTGGGCGCGCCGGAACTGGCCAGCAAGGTGGAAGCGGCGGTGGAAGCCGCACTCGATGCCGGCGCGCGCACCCCCGATCTGGGCGGCACCATGACCACCACGGCCATGGGTGACGCCATTCTGGCCAATCTCTCTTGAGCCGTCTTTGATCCGCAAGTTCCTCACGCCCTTTGCCACCGGGCTGCTGTTCCTGGCACCGGTGCTGCTGACGCTGATCCTGCTCAACTGGCTGTCGGGCTATCTGGTGGCCGCGCTGGGGCCCGACACGCCGCTGGGCCGCGCGCTGGGGGCGGCGGGGATGTTCTTCACGCCGTCACCGCTCGCCGCCTTCTGGGCCGGGCTGGGCATGGCGGCGGCGCTGGTGTGGGTGATCGGCCTTGCCGTGCAGACGCGGTTCCGCCAGCGGCTGGAAGGCGGGCTTGACGGGCTGCTGTCGCGCATTCCCGGCCTTGGCGCGCTGTATCGGCCACTGGCGCAGTTCGTGCGCATGATGGGGCAATCGCCGGGCGGCGAAATGAGCGGAATGTCGGTGGTGTCGGTCAGCTTTGGCGACCATGTCGAGGCGCTGGCCCTGCTCACCTCACCCCGTCTGCACGATTTCGGCCAGGGCCCGCGTTACCTGATCCTGATCCCGACCGCGCCGGTGCCGGTGGGCGGCGGCATGCTGTTTGTCGAGGCCAGCCGGGTGAAGCCGGTGCCATCGATGGGCGTCGATGATCTGGCCAAGCTGTATGTGACGATGGGCACCCTGTCTGGTCCGGGGGCAGCGTCATGAGCCTTACAATGCGGATCTTCCTCGCGCTGCTCGCCGGGCTGGCGGTGGGGGCGCTGCTGCCGGCCGACGCGGGCAAGCCATTGCTCCCCGTCGCCGATGCCATCGGCAATCTGTGGCTGCAGGCGTTGCAGATGACGATCATTCCGCTGATCGCCGGGCTGTTGTTCACCGGCATCGCGCAGTCCGTGGGCCAGGCTGGCGGCGGCAAGGTGGCGGGCCGGGCGCTGTTCGCCTTCTTCTGCCTGCTGGTGTTTTCGGCCGGCTGGTCGATGCTGTTCGTGCCGCTGCTGCTCGATGTGTGGCCCGCCCCGCCGGCGGCTGCTGCCGCCATCGTCGCCAGCAGCGCCAGCGCCGCGCCCGCCGGCAATATCGAGGTCGACATCGGCAAGTGGCTGCTTTCCCTCGTGCCCGCCAACATCTTCGACAGCCTTGCCAAGGGCGACATGCTGCCGGTCGTCACCTTCATCGGCCTGTTCGCGCTCGCCGCCAGCCGGCTGGATGACGATCGCCGCCGCGGCCTCGTCGCCCTGTTCGACGCGGTGAAGGATGCGATGCTGGTGCTGGTCGGCTGGATCTTCGTGGTGGCCCCGCTGGGCGTGTTCGCGCTGGCGGCGTCGGTGGGCATCAAGGCCGGGCTGGGCGCATTCGGCCTGCTTGGTCATTATATCGCCGTGCTGGTTTCGGTGCAGGTCGGCCTCATCATCCTCGTCTACCCGCTGGCCGTCATCCTGGGCCGCGTCGGGCCGCTGGCCTTTGCCAGGGCGGCGCTGCCGGCGCAGGCGGTGGCGGCCTCCACCCAGTCCAGCATCGCCAGCCTGCCCGCCATCGTCGATGGCTGCGCGCGGCTGGGCCTGCCGGAAAGCGTCAGCCGCGTGGTGCTGCCGCTCGCGGTGTCGATCTTCCGCATCACCAGCCCCTGCGCCAACATCGCGGTCGTGCTCTATTGCGGGCATCTTTACGGCATGGAGCATTCGGCGCTGGCCTATCTCGGCGCGCTGCTGGCGGCGCTGGTGGCAGCCGTCTCCACCGGCGGCCTGCCGGGATCGATCACCTTCCTTGCCGCCTGCGTGCCGATCGCCAATGCCATGGGCGTGCCGATCGCCGTGCTGCCGGTGCTGCTGGCGGTGGAGCTGGTCCCCGACGTGTTCCGCACGCTGGGCAATGTGACGGCCGATGTGGCGGTGACAGCCATCCTGTCGCGTGACCGCTGATCCATCCCGCGGCTGGGAAGCTGTGGCGGCGGATTTTGCCCGGCTGCGATCGGGCATCGGCACACAGGCCGTCGTGGGCTGGGCACAATGTCTGCCGCCCGGCGCCAGCATCCTTGATATCGGCTGCGGCACCGGCGTGCCCATCGCCAGCGCCTTGTGGCACAGGGGCTTTGCCGTGCACGGCATCGATCCCGCACCTTCCCTGCTGGCGGCGTTCCGGCGCAATCTGCCCGCTGCGCCGGCGGCCTGTGAAGCCGCGGAGTCCAGCGGCTTCTTCTACCGCCAGTTCGATGCGGCCATTGCCATCGGCGTGATGTTCCTGCTGCCCGAATCCAGCCAGCGGGCCCTGATCCACCGGGTCGGTCAATTGTTGCACCCCGGCGGCCATTTCCTGTTCACCGCTCCATGCCAGACCTGCCGCTGGGCAGACAGCCTGACCGGCCGGCCATCCCGGTCGCTGGGGGATGCGCGCTATCGCCAGTTGCTGGCGGATGCTGGCCTTGCACTGGCTGGCGGCTTTGTTGACGAAGGGGCAAACCACTATTTTCACGCCCGCCGGCCTGGAACGCGCGAAACATTGGACTCTGCCCCCTGATGCGGTAACAGCCGCAGCCCAAGGAGTATCACATGGGTTACAAGGTCGTTGTCGTCGGCGCCACGGGCAATGTCGGGCGCGAAATGCTGAACATCCTGGCCGAGCGCCAGTTCCCGATCGACGAGATCGCCGCCGTGGCCAGCCCGCGCTCCACCGGCGACATCATCGATTTCGGTGAGGACGGCCAGACGCTCAAGGTCCACAATATCGAGCATTTCGATTTCACCGGCTGGGATATCGCCCTGTTCGCCGCCGGTTCCGGCCCCACCAAGATCTATGCCCCGAAGGCTGCTTCCCAAGGCTGCGTCGTCATCGACAACTCGTCGCTCTATCGCATGGAGCCGGACGTGCCGCTGATCGTGCCCGAGGTGAACCCGGAGGCCATCGACGGCTATAAAAAGCGCAACATCATCGCCAATCCCAACTGCTCGACCGCGCAGATGGTGGTGGCGCTGAAGCCGCTGCACGATGAAGCCATCATCAAGCGCGTTGTCGTCAGCACCTATCAATCGGTGTCGGGCGCCGGCAAGGCGGGCATGGACGAGCTGTTCACCCAGACCCGCGCCATCTTCGTCAACGATGAACCGGTGATCGAGAAGTTCACCAAGCGCATCGCCTTCAACGTCATCCCCCACATCGACAGCTTCCTGGGCCCCGACAGCGGCATGGACGGTTACACCAAGGAAGAGTGGAAGATGACGGCGGAGACCCGCAAGATCCTCGATCCCGATATCGAGGTGACGGCGACCTGCGTGCGCGTGCCGGTGTTCGTCGGCCATTCGGAAGCCATCAACATCGAGTTCGAGAAGCCGATCACGGTGGCCAGGGCGCAATCGATCCTGCGCGAATCGCCGGGCGTCATGCTGATCGACAAGCGCGAGGACGGTGGCTACGTCACGCCCGTCGAGTGCGTTGGCGATTATGCCACCTTCGTCAGCCGCGTCCGCAAGGACCCGACGGTGGAGAACGGCCTCGCGCTGTGGTGCGTGTCGGACAATCTGCGCAAGGGTGCCGCGCTGAACGCCGTGCAGATCGCCGAACTGCTGGGCCGCCGCCACCTGAAGAAGGGCTAATCCGTCTCGTCCGGCGTCGCCTCGTCAAAGCTGATGAGGTCGCCCGGCTGGCAATCGAGCACGCGGCACAGCCGGGCCAGCGTGTCGAAGCGTACGCCCTTCACCTTGCCCGATTTCAGCAGCGACAGGTTGGTTTCGGCAATGCCGATGCTGGCCGCCACATCGCGCGCCTTCATCTTGCGCCGTGCCAGCATGACATCAAGGGTGACGACGATGCCCATTGTTCAGACGATCTGATCGAGATCGGCCTGCACGGCCACGGCGTGATCGATCACGCCGGCAAGGCTGCGCAGCGCCAGTCCGATCGCGCCCAGCCCGGCCAGCAACGCCCACCCGGCCTGGGTGCCGGCCAGGATCTCGCCGATCACCAGCGCCGACACCGCGGCCGCAACGATCCATTCGCCGCAGTGACGGACATGACGCCCGGTCGCCGCAACCAGCAACGCACCGGTTTCCAGGTGGGCAAACAGCCGTCGCCCCTCGTGCAGGGCACCCAGCAGCAGCAATGCCGGCAGCAACCGCGTCAGGCGCTCGACCCCCAGCGAGATCGACGCGAATTCAGGAGGCCCGGATATCAGCTGCTTCAGCGGCACATAGGCTTCGACCACCAGCGACACTGACGTGAAGGCGAACATGATGGTCAGCAAGCGCTCCAGTCCGGCGAAATTGTCCTTCAAATCGGTGGCGCGGTCGGCGGTCGTCACCTTCGTCATTATCGCTCTCCATCAAAAGCTTTATGTGATGCATAAAGTTTTTTCTCCATCACATCAAGGACGCTCTGCCCTGAAGCGGGCATGAACAGAAAATGGCAATGCTCGCAATGACTTGCCCCATTCCATTCAGCCGGCGGCCAGACGGCAGGCGGTAAATCGTGCCCCAGCTGGCACCCCCATCGCCGGCGCAAGAAAAAGGAAGACAAAATGTCCCGTATCGCATTCGCTCTGTTGGCTGCTGCGGCCGTCGCCGGCCCGGCGATGGCCCAAACGGCCGATGCCCCGAATTTCAACGGCGCCTTCATCGGTGGCCAGATCGGCTGGCAGCAGGATCGCCAGTCGCTGACCGACAGCGCCGTGCCGCCCGCCACTGTCCGCGCCAAGGGCGACGGCCTGCTTTATGGTGGCCAGATCGGTTACGACTTCAACCTTGGTGGCGGCGTGTTCGGTATCGAAACCTCGCTCACCGGCCGCACCGGTTCCAACCGCTTCCCGACCTTTGATCTGGAGCCGGGCCGCACCATCAACGTGACGGCGCGCGCCGGTTTCCTGGTCTCGCCGGAAGGCCTGCTCTATGCCCGCGGCGGCTATTCCAACGCGCGCTTCTCGATCCCCAACGGCCCGCGCGAAAATCGTGATGGCTACACCGTCGGTGCCGGTTACGAGCACAAGCTGAGCCAGAACGTGTCGGCCCGGCTGGAATATAACTACAGCGATTACGGCAACGACCAGCTGCCGGGTGCCGGTGGCCCGTCGACGCTGAATTATCACCGCCACGCGGTGACAACGGGGATCAACTTCCGCTTCTGATCATCGGGATCGCCGAACATCGGGGGCCGGCAGCGCACATTGCCGGCCCCTTTTCGCATCACGCTTCGAAATGACCTTCGGTGCGGGCCTTCAACGTGTCGAGATCGATGCCCGGCGCCAGCTCGATCAGTCGGAAGGGCGCGCCCTTGGCCGGGCGGGCGAGCACGGCCAGTTCCGAAATCACCATGTCGACAACGCCCTTGCCGGTGAGCGGCAGGGTGCAGGCGCGCTTGAACTTGGGCGAACCATCCTTGGCGTTGTGCTCCATCAGCACGATGATCTTCTTGACGCCGGCGACAAGGTCCATGGCGCCGCCCATGCCCTTCACCATCTTGCCGGGGATCATCCAGTTGGCGATGTCGCCATTGTCGGCCACTTCCATCGCTCCCAGGATGCTGAGGTCGATATGGCCGCCGCGGATCATGGCAAAGCTGTCGGCGCTGCTGAAATAGCTGGTGCGGCGAAGTTCGGTGATGGTCTGCTTGCCGGCATTGATCAGATCGGCATCTTCCTCGCCGGCAAAGGGGAACGGCCCCATGCCAAGCATGCCATTCTCGCTCTGGAGCGTCACGTCCACGCCGGGCGGGATGTGGTTGGCCACCAGCGTCGGCATGCCGATGCCAAGGTTCACGTAAAACCCGTCCTGCAGTTCCTTGGCGGCGCGGGCGGCCTGTTGATCACGCGTCCACATCACAGCTTCTCCCGCGCGGCCGGGCTACCCGGCTCGCGCACCGTGCGCTGTTCGATGCGCTTTTCGTAATCCTTGCCGACGATCAGCCGCTGCACGAAGATGCCCGGCGTGTGGATGTGATCGGGATCGAGGCTGCCGGGTTCCACCAGCTCCTCCACCTCGGCCACGGTCACCTTGCCGGCGGTGGCCATCATCGGGTTGAAGTTGCGCGCCGTCTTGCGGAAGACGAGATTGCCGTAGGGATCGGCCTTCCACGCCTTGACGATGCTGACATCGGCGACCAGCCCGGTTTCGAGGATATAGGTCTCGGTTCCAGAAGCTGTGGCAAAATCCTTGTGCTCCTTGCCCTCGGCCACCAGCGTGCCGACGCCGGTTTTCGTGTAGAAACCGGGAATGCCGGCCCCGCCGGCGCGGATGCGTTCGGCCAGCGTGCCCTGCGGGTTGAATTCCAGTTGCAGCTCGCCGGCCAGATATTGCCGCTCGAACTCCTTGTTCTCACCCACATAGGAGGAGATCATCTTGGCGATCTGGCGGGTTTCCAGCAGCAGGCCAAGGCCAAAGCCATCGACGCCGGCGTTGTTGGAAATGGCGGTGATGCCCTTCACGCCGCTGTTCCGCAGGGCAGCGATCAGGTTTTCCGGCAGGCCGCACAGGCCGAACCCGCCCGACATGATCGTCATGCCATCGAACAACAGCCCATCAAGGGCGGCGGCGGCATCGGGATAGAGCTTGTTGGCCAAGGCGGGGGCCTCCCTGTCATGTTGCACCTGCGAAATAGCCATTATGTCGCAGCCGCGCCAGCCCCGTTTTGCCCCGGATGGCCGGGCCGATTTTCGCGGGACGGCGGCGCGGCGCTGGGCTATTCCTCAGGGCATGAGCCCGCTTGACATCGCCATCGCCGAAGGCCGGCGTTTCCTCGACAGCCTGTCCAATCGCCCGGTCGGCCCCACCGGCACGCGCGCCGACATATTGGCATCGCTGCCTGCCAGCCTGCCGCATCAGGGCCTCGAGCCGGCCGAGGTCGTGCGGATGATCGCCCGCGCGGCGGAGCCGGGCCTGAACTGCAACAGCAGCGCGCGGTTCTTTGCCTGGGTGAATGGCGGTGCGCTGCCGGCGGCGCAGGCCACTGACGTGCTGGTGAGCCTGTGGGACCAGAATGCCGTGCTTGCCGCCACCAGCCCGGCCGCCGCCGTGCTGGAGGAAGTGGCAGAGCGCCTGCTGCTGGACGCATTGGGCCTGCCGCCGGAGATGAGCGTGAGCTTCACCACCGGCTGCCAGATGAGCCATGCCACCGGCCTGGCCGCCGCGCGCCATCACGTGCTGGCCAAGGCCGGCTGGGACGTGGAAGCAGACGGATTGTGCGGCGCCCCGCGCATCCGGGTGATCGCCAACGCCCATCGCCACGGCAGCGTCGATCGCGCGCTGCGGCTGATCGGGCTGGGCACCAACTGCCTGGTGCCGATCACCGGCCCCACTGTCGGCCGGGCCGGCGTTGACGAGCTGAATGCGGCGCTGGCTGCCAATCCGGGCGCGCCCACCATCGTGGTGCTGAATGCCGGCGATCTCAACCTGGGCCAGAGCGATGATTTTGCCACGCTGATCCCGATCGCGCAGGCGGCCGGCGCCTGGGTCCATGTCGATGGCGCGTTCGGGCTGTGGCTGGCAGCAAGCCCACGCCTTGCCGATCAGGTGGCGGGCATCGGGCTGGCCGATTCCATCGCCAGCGACGGCCACAAATGGCTGAACACGCCCTATGATTGCGGCATGGCGATCGTGCGCCACGGCGCGGCGCTGCAGGCATCCATGCGGCTGACGGCGAGTTACCTGAGCCAGGGCGGCGACACGCGCGACCCGATGAACGTCACGCCGGAATGGTCACGCCGGGCGCGATCACTGCCGGTGCTGGCAGCGCTGCTGGAACTGGGCCGCGACGGGCTGGCCGATCTGATCGCGCGCTGCTGCGATCACGCGCTGGCCCTGCACGACGGGCTGGCGGCGCTGCCGGGTGCCACCAGCATTGCCCGCCCGATCATGAACCAGGGCATGGTGCGTTTCGACGACACCCATGGCCGCAACATCAGCGACGCGGTGATCGGCGCCATCAACGCCAGCGGGGAGGCCTTTTTCAGCGGCACCACCTGGGCCGGGGAGCGTGCGCTGCGGATCAGTGTGTGCAACTGGCAGACCAGTGCCGCCGACATCACGCGCACGGTGGCAGCGGCTGCGGCAGCGGTGGCGCGCCTGCGTTAACGCCGCCGGCCGATGATGCCGCCGATCAGGCCGGTGACGGCGCTGCTGGCCGTGCCCAGTGCCAGCAGGCTGGTCGGCACATCCCCCAGCGCCACCGAAACGCCTATGCCGATCACGGCGCACAACGCACCGGCAGCCGCACCCTGCCCGGCCGCGCCGGCAATGCTGGCCGCCTGCCCCTTCAGCGCCGCCCAGCCGGCCAGCGCCGAAATGCCCATGCCGCCAAGGGCAAATTGATCGGCCACCGCCGGGATCTGGTGCCCGGCCACCACCATGGCCACCTGGGCCAAGGTGCCAAGCAGCGTCGCGCGAACAAACTGGCTCATGTGCATCCCCCCTGGCGGGAATGCTGCGCCAGTTGGTGTCGTCAGGCAACCGTGCCGGTGAAGCCGTCGCGCAATTCGCGTTTCAGCACCTTGCCGATGTGGCTGCGCGGCAGCTCGTCGATCAGCACGACGGCGGCAAGCCGCTGGGTCTTGCCCACCTTGGCGTTGGCGGCGGCGCGAATGGCGTCGGCATCGCCGCCCGGCGCCACGACAAACGCGACCGGGGTTTCGCCCCAGGCGTCCGACGCGACGCCGACAACCGCCGCCTCCACCACGCCCGGCAGGGTGAGCAGCACGGCCTCGATATCCGACGGGTAGATGTTGAACCCGCCCGAGATGATCATGTCCTTGGCGCGGTCCATCAGGGTGAGGAAGCCATCCTCGTCCAGCCGGCCGATGTCGCCGGTGCGCAGCCATTCCTTGCCGGTGGGATCGATCCAATAGGCCTTGGCGGTGAGATCGGGCCGGTTCCTGTAGCCGTTCATGGTCGCTGGCGAGCGGCCGACGATTTCCCCCGGCGTGCCGGGCGGCACGTCGTTGCCGTCTTCATCGATGATCCGCACCTCGTGGCCGGGCTGCGGCTGGCCAACGGTGTGAAGCTTGTCGAGATGGTCGTGGGCAACCAGCATGAAGCCCACCCCGCCTTCGGTCATGCCGAAGAATTCGATCAGGCCGCCCGGCATCCGGCGCAGCACTTCGGCCTTCAGATCGGCCGCAAAGGGTGCGGACGTGCAGAATTTCATCTGCAGCGACGACAGGTCGGCCGCGTCGAAGCCGGGATCGGCGAGCAGGCGGCGATATTGCACCGGCACCAGCATGGCGTGGGTGACGCGGTGGGTTTCCGCCTCCTTCAGCCAGCGCGCGGTATCGAACTTCGGCATCAGCACGACCGTGCCGCCCCAGGCCAGGGTGGGGATGAAGCTGACCAGCGTGGTGTTGGAATAGAGCGGGGTGGAGCAGAGGGTGACGCTGTCCGGCCCATAGCCCAGCCGGCGCGCGCCGGTGATGTGCAGCGAACGCATGGCGCAGCTTTGCACGATACCTTTCGGCGTGCCGGTGGTGCCGCTGGAATAGATGATGTTGAAACCGGCCCTGGGATCGAGCGGCGCCAGCTTCGGCGGCTGCGCGGTGGGATCGATGAAGCTGTTCAGGCGATCGAGATCGACCAGCGTCTTGCCAGCCAGCACGGCGCCGAATTCGGCGCGGTTGGGGGCATCGACAAACACGAAACGCGCGCCCGAATCGGCCACCATCGCGGCAATCTGATCGGGCGTGGAGCTGGGGGCCAGCGGTGCCATGGTGGCGCGCAGGCGCAGCACGGCGGCCCACAGCACGGCATAATCAACGCTGCTGAGCGCAATGCAGGCGATGCTGTCACCGGGCTTGACGCCATGATCGGCCAGCGTGCCGGCAAGCTTGTCGGCCCGGGCAACGAATTCGCGCCAGTTCAGCCGATCAGCCCCGCAGATGACCGCGGGGTGATCGGGCCGGGCAGAGGCGTTGTCAGCAAGAGCGGCGGGGAAATCGAAGATGCTGTCGGTCATGGCCGACAGCGTTGCCGACCAGGGCCGGCCTGTCCACCGCCCTAATCAGGCAGCCTGCCTGAGCGGCGCGGCAGCGGCCACGGCCGGCACGTCGCCACCCAGCTGGGTGATGGCGCGGGCGTGGGCGTCATACTGGGCCTGAAGGCGGGCGAGGTGGACGGGATCGCTGCCATTGCGGGTGATGGCTTCGGCCAGCGATTCGGCGCCAGAGACCAGCGTGGCGATCTGGCGCTTCTTGCGGGCTTCCAGCTGGCGCGGCGCGAGGATGAAGAAATAGGCCACCGGCGCCGACAGGGTGATGTAGGTCATGACGATCATGATGATGGTCACGCTGTTGTTGGCCAGCATAGGGCGCTCCGGAGGCAAAAGGGCAAAAGAAACAGGCGCAAGCCCGGGTGAAGCCGGCGGCATGGCAGGGCGCAGGCTTCAAGGAAAGTCCGGTCGCCACCGGCGGGCGCTTTTGCCGCAGTGCGGCAGACACGCAAAAGGGCGGCGGCCTTGCGGCCACCGCCCCTTCATGTGCCGGCGATCAGATCGCCTGCAGGTTCACGGCCGCCTGCTTGCCGCGGCGATCTTCTTCCAGTTCGAACGAGACGCGCTGGCCTTCGTTCAGATTGGCGAAGCCGGCGCGTTCCACGGCGGAAATGTGCACGAAGGCATCCGGGGCGCCATCATCACGCTGGATGAAGCCAAAGCCCTTGGTGCCGTTGAAGAACTTCACCGTGCCATCAACACGTTCACCGGTGGTGACCGGCACGCGTTCGCGCGACGGGCGACGTTCGAAATCGCCACGCGGTTCGCGCGGTTCCCGCGGCGCACGCTCTTCGACCGGCAGCGGTTCGCCTTCGATCTTGAGATCGGTGGCCGACACGCGACCATTGCGTTCGGTGAGGGTGAATTCCAGCGGCTGGCCATCAGCCAGGCCGGTGAGGCCCGCGGCTTCCACCGCCGAGATGTGAACGAACACGTCTTCACCGCCGTCTTCACGGACGACGAAGCCGAAACCCTTTTGGGCGTTGAAGAACTTGACCGTGCCTCTACCGGTGCCGATCACGATGCCGGGCGACATTTCGCGCCGCGGGCCGCCGAAGCCGCCACCACCGCCGCCGCCGCCGAAACGGCCACCACCGCCGCCGCCGCCAAAGCGATCGCCGCCGCCGAAGCCGCCGCGACCACCGCCGCCGCCGCCGAACCGGTCACCACCGCCGAAGCCGCCGCCACCAAAGCGGTCGCCGCCGCCAAAACCACGGCCGCCGCGATCATCAAAGCTGTCAAAGCCGCCTTCGCGCTTGTCAAACCCACCGCGTCCGGGACCGCGTCCCCGTCGATCAAAGCTCATTATTTCGTCCAAATCCAATTATGTCTGTCTGTTTTGCGGTGCGTTTTCGGGCGTTGACTTGAGAACTTCAAAACATCCGGCCGAGAGTGCTCCGAGACGGATGGTAAACGATAATCGCCCTTGACGCGAGTCGAATGTTCCAGAGGGAATATCCCTAGAGCCGGCGCCGGGTGACGAGCGCCGCAATCGACCCCGCCGCCAGTGCCGCGAACACGGCGGCAAGGCCATAGGCCAGGCTGTTTTCCTGCGCCATGACATAGACCCAGCGTTCAAAACCCGACTTGTCGATCAGGAAGGGTGCCGAAGTGCTGGCCAACACCCGCCCCTTGCGGATCAGGTGGATTTCGGCCGTGTAATCGCCCACCGGCACCGCCGCCGGCAGCGCGATGCGCGCGGCATAGAGCACACCGCGCGTCACCTGCACGCCGCCCGGTCGTTCGGCGAACAGCCCGGCCTTTTCGCGTGCCGCGATCAGCCCGCCTTCAAAGGCGCGGCTGACATCATCTTCCGCCCCGCTGGCCGGCGACAACTGCAGGTTGCGGATGCCAATCTCGTAAATCGCCGTGGTGCGTTCATCGGCCAGCGTCTCGATCGGCCGGGTGGCGGCCACGGCATAGAAACCGGGCACGGATTCAAAGCGCACGGCGTTCGCATTGACCCAGATGCCGGCAATGCGCGCCTTTTGCCGGACGGTGACGGGCACCGCCGGCCCGCGCACCACCACCGCGATATCGGGCGGCGCATCCGGCACCGTGCCTTGCGGATACTGGATGGCGCCGAACACCAGCAGCTCCGCGCCGCGAAACGTCGTGTTGATATCGATGCGCGCCTGGGACAGCTGGGTGATCAGCCGGATCGGCGCCGCGCCCGCCAGCAGCAGCCACAGGCCCAGCGCAATGATGACGCGCCCCCTCATGCGCCTTCAAACAACGCAAAGGGTTCGGCTGGCGTCAGCGTGAGGCCGATGAACAGCCGCACCGCAAAGGCCAGCACGATCAGCGCCAGCGCCAGCCGCAGCCGATCAGGCGACAGTTTCTGCGCGGATCGCACCCCGAACTGCGCGCCGGCCACGCCGCCCACCAGCAGCAGCAGCGCCAGCACGATATCGACGCTTTTCGATGAGGTGGCGTGCAGCAGGGTCGTTGCGGCAGTGACAAAGATGATCTGGAACAGCGACGTGCCCACCACCGCCTGCGCCCGCATGCCGAGGATATAGACCATCGCCGGCACCATGATGAAGCCGCCGCCAATGCCCATGATCACGGTGAGCATGCCCACCATCGCCCCCAGCCCCAGCGGCGCCAGCGGCGAGATGTAGAGGCCCGACCGCGCGAACTTCATCCGCCACGGCAGCGCCGCCACCCACGGCAGGTGGCGGATGCGCGGTGGCGGCGGGCTGCCGGCACGCTCGCGCTTCAATGCGGCCAGCGCATCGCGCAGCATCAGCCCGCCAATCACCGACAGGAACAGCACATAGACAAGGCTGATCACCACATCGATCTGGCCCACCTTTTGCAGATAGCGAAAGACGATCTGGCCCATGCCGGCCCCGGCCACGCCGCCTGCCACCAGCACGCCGCCCATCCGCACATCAACCTGGCCGCGTTCCCAATAGGCGAGCGCGCCGGATACCGATGAACCGGTGATCTGGGTGGCAGACGAAGCGACGGCGACAGCAGGCGGGATGCCATAGAAGATCAGCAGCGGCGTGGTGAGAAAGCCGCCGCCAACGCCGAACATCCCCGACAGGAAGCCGACCACGCCACCCAGCAGGATGATGACGAGCGCATTCACCGAGATTTCGGCAATGGGCAGATAGATGTCCATCGTGGCGATGACGTTAGGGGGTGACGGCGGAAAAGGGAATCGCGCTTTTGGGGCAGACCCACCCCCAGCCCCTCCCGCGAGCGGGAGGGGAGCAGGCTGCGCCTGACCCCGGCGACTCCCCTCCCGCAAGCGGGAGGGGTTGGGGGTGGGCGATGTTACAGCGCAATCACCGACAACTGCCGGCCATAGTCCGGCTCGGCCCGGTGCGTGGTGCGGCGGAAGCTGAAGAAGCGGGCGTCGTCGGGATAGGTGTCCACCCCCATCGCCACCACCGTCCGCACGCCGGCAGCGGCCAGCCGCGAGGCGATGAAGCCTTCCAGATCGAACTGGCAGTGTCCGGGCTTGCCGGCGGCGAAGAAGGCATCATTCTCCGGATCGACGGCGCAGAAGCGGTCGCGAAAGGCGCGATCGACCTCGTAACTGGCGCGCGCAATCGTGGGCCCGATGGCGGCGACGATGCGATCCCGGCGGGCACCGAGCGCTTCCATGGCCGCGACGGTGGCCGGGCCGATATCGGCAAGCGCGCCCTTCCACCCGGAATGCGCCGCGCCGATCACGCCGGCGGCCGCGTCGGCAAACAGGATGGGCGCGCAATCGGCGGTGAGGATGCCCAGCGCCAGGCCCGGCGTCGCCGTCACCATCGCATCGGCCGGCGGACGGGCATCGTCGGGAAAGGCCGCGGTGACGGGCAGCACGGTGGCGGAATGGACTTGCAGCACCGTCACCAGCGCAGCGCCGGGGGCCACCGCCTCCACGGCAATCTTGCGGTTTTCGGCAACGGCAGCGCGATCATCGCTGCTGCCCAGCCCGACATTCAGGCTGGCGAACAGGCCCGACGACACGCCGCCGCGCCGCGTCAGGAAACCGTGGCGCACGCCGGCCAGTTGCGGGACGGTGAGGAACTCTACAGCGTTGCCCGACACAGGATATCCTCGTCGGCCTTGGTGCCGACCATGAAATGATAGGGCGCGATTTCGGCAAAGCCATGGCGGGCATAAAAGCGCCGGGCGCGCGGGTTTTCGGTGAACACGCTGAGCCACAGTTCGGGCGCCCCCTCGGCCCGCGCCGTGTCCTTCGCCCACTGGGTCAGCACATCGGCGATGCCAAGGCCCTGCCATGGCTTGAAGATATAGAGCTGGCGCAGCTCCATCGCGCCCGGCAGCGGGGCGGGGGCCGGCAGCTTCAACGCAGAGACCTTGCAGAAGCCGATCGGAACGCCCGGCGCAAGCTCGGCAAAGCGCACCACCACGTCGGGCTGCGCCAGTTCGGCCGCATAGGCGGCATCGGTGTAGTCCGACAGGAAGGCGTTGAGATCATCGAGCGCGTAAAGATGCCCGAATGTCTCGATGAAGGTCGCACGGGCGATGCCGGCAAGGACAGGCCCGTCGGCAGGTGTGGCGTCGCGGTAAAGGATGGTCATGCCGATGCCATGCCAAATCCGGCCGGTGCCGGCCACCCCTTTGCCGTGACAGCCATGGCCCGGAAGATGCCGCCCATCTGGTTCGGTGCTGTCAGCCGCAGCAGGGCAGCCGTGATGGCACCAGCCTCGTGCGCGGGCTTGCCCTGCTTCAACGCTTCGGCGCGCGCCGCGATGCCGAGTGCGCCCAGCAGCGCCCCCTGTGCCACCGGGCCATGCACCGCCAGGCCGGCAGCATGGGCAGCGGCGGCCAGCGTGCTGAAATCGACGTGCGCGGTCAGATCATGGCAGCCGGGATCGCGCCAGGGGCTGACCTTTTCGCCGCGATGCACGGCCTGCAGCGTGTCGAACGGCACGGTTTCGATCACCTGCCCACCATAACCATAATCGATGATCAGCATGGCCCCGCCCTGCACCGCCAGCCGCGCCGACAGGCTGGCCATGATGGCGACGGCCACCTCGCTCCACTCCGCATCGTCGCCATCGGCGGGCAGCCAGGCGGGCAGGAACAGGCCGTCTGCGAAGCCGACGTGGAGTTCCTTGCCCTTGCGGCGCTGGCGGATGGGCAGGGCATCAAAGAATTCGTTGGCGATGATGATGAGCGGGCGATCAACGGGCAGCTGATCAACGCTGTCGTGCCAGTGCGCGGCCCAGCCGGCCAGCCGCGCCCGCTGGATGGCGCGCAGCGCGAGGCTGGTTTCGACGAGGTGCAGCCCGGTGCCGGCAAAGCCCGGCAGCCGGCCCAGCAGGCGCAGCGCATCGGCCATCAATGTGCCATGGCCGGGGCCGAGTTCGACGAGGTGGCACGGGGGCTTTTCGGCGCGCAGCCACAGATCGCCGGCCCAGCCGCCGATCATCTCGCCAAACATCTGGCTGATTTCGGGCGCGGTGGTGAAATCGCGGCCCAGCGGGTCTTCGCCGCCATAATAGGCCGTGTTGCAGGCGGCCATCCACGCATCGAGCCGCATCGGGCCATCGGCCACGATCCGGGCGCGCAGGGTTTCGGCCAAAGGCGCTTGCGGCCTCACGCCGAAACAGGTTTGCGGATCAGCGCCAGCAGCAGCAGCAGCACGCCGGCGGCGATGATCGGCAGGGTGAGCGTCTGGCCCATGGTCAGCCCGCTATCGAGAATGCCGAGCTGGCGATCCGGTTCACGGTAATTTTCGACGATGTAGCGCGAGCACCCATAACCAATGCCGAACACGCCCGACAGCAGGCCAGGCCGCAGCCGCGCCGGCGTGAACCAGAACAACAGGTTGAGGATGATCAGCAGCACGCCGCCTTCAAGGCCCGCCTCGTAAAGCTGGCTGGGGTGGCGCGGTTCCGGGCCGGCTTCGGGAAAGATGATGCCCCAGTTGCCCCCCGTGGGCCGGCCCCACAGCTCGCCGTTGGCGAAGTTGGCGAGGCGGCCCAGGCCCAGCCCGATCGGCGTGACGGTGGCGACATGATCGAGCAGGCGCAGGCCGGAATATTTGGCGAACCAGCCGTGCAGGAAGCAGGCGGCGATCACGCCGAAGCAGCCGCCGTGGAAGCTCATGCCGCCATCCCACAGGCGCAGGATCTCCATCGGATCGGCAGCATATTTGTCGGGGTTGTAGAACAGCACATAGCCCAGCCGGCCCCCGCCGATCACGCCCAGCGTGGCCCAGGTGATATAATCGTCGAGCAGTTTCTGGCTGAGCGGTGCGCCGGGCTTTCGGATCATGCGGGTGAGCAGGAACCACGCCGCGCCGATGCCGATGATGTAGGCCAGACTGTACCAGCGCAGCACGAACGAGCCGATGGTGAGCGCATCGGGGCGCACCGGCAGGGTAGTGAAATCCACCACCTGATTCAGGAAATCGAACAAGCAAGCGCCTCTACATCATCTGCCAGCTTTGCGCGGCAAGCGGGGCGCACCATAAAGCCCAGGATCGATATTTCCAGAGGGAGAGGCAGCATGGCCGATTTGGAGACCTTCCGCGCCGAAACACGCGCCTGGCTGGAGGCGAACTGCCCGCCCGAAATGCGCGAGCCGATCCGCGATGACGACGACGTGTGCTGGGGCGGCCGCAATGTGAAATTCAAGAATGACGCCCAGCGGGTCTGGCTGGAGCGCATGGGCGCGAAAGGCTGGACGGTGCCGGAATGGCCGGCCGAATATGGCGGCGGCGGGCTGAGCCGTGCCGAAGCCAAGGTGCTGGCCGAGGAAATGCGCCGCATCAAGGCGCGTTCGCCGCTGTCGAGCTTCGGCATCTGGATGCTGGGCCCGGCGCTGCTGAAATATGGCAACGAGGCGCAGAAGAAGGAGCATCTGCCGAAGATCGCCCGCGGTGAAATCCGCTGGTGCCAGGGCTATTCCGAGCCCGGCGCGGGGTCCGACCTCGCCTCCTTGCGGACCAGCGCCGAGGACAAGGGCGACCATTATCTCGTCAATGGATCGAAGGTGTGGACCAGCTATGCCGACAAGGCGGACTGGATCTTCTGCCTCGTCCGCACCGATCCGGCCGCGCCCAAGCACCTGGGCATCAGCTTCCTCCTGTTCGACATGGCCTCGCCCGGCGTGTCGACCAGCCCGATCAAGCTGATCTCCGGCTCCTCGCCGTTCTGCCAGACCTTCTTCGACAATGTGCAGGTGCCCAAGGAAAACCTGATGGGCACCGCCGGCAAGGGCTGGGAGATCGCCAAATATCTGCTCACCCACGAACGCGACATGATCGGCGGGTCTGACAGCACTGGCGGCGGCCAGCGTGACAGCGTGTCGAACATCGCCAAGCGCCAGATTGGCCTGGATGCCGCCATCCTGGCCGACACCGCGCTGCGGACCGACATCGCCCGCCACGAGATCGACGCGATGGCGTTCGGCCTGACCATGGAGCGCGTGCTGGCCGAGACCAAGAGCGGCCAGGGCACCGGCGCGCTGTCGTCCATGCTGAAATATTACGGCACCGAGCTGAACAAGCAGCGCATGGAGCTGCTGATGTCGATCCGGGGTTCGGATGGCCTGACCTGGGAAGGCCCGGAACCGCGCGACGGCGATCTGGCCCGTTCGTGGCTGCGCAGCCGCGCCAACTCCATCGAAGGCGGCACATCCGAAGTGCAGCTGAACATCATCGCCAAGCGCGTGCTTGATCTGCCGGGGGCCTGAACCAATGCCGCTCATCCTCACCGACGACCAGTTGATGATCCGCGATTCGGCGGAAGGCTTCTTCAAGGACGAAGCCCCCGTCGCGCAGCATCGCTCCCTGCGTGACACGGCCAATCCGGATGGCTTCTCCCGCGATGTCTGGGCCAAGATGGCCGAGATGGGCTTTGCCGGCGTGCTGGTGCCGGAAAGCCATGGCGGCGCGGACATGGGCCATGTCGCCGCCGGCATCATCATGGAGGCGATGGGCAAGAACCTGTCTGCCGCGCCGATGCTCTCCACCGCCGTGCTGGGCGCGACCGCCATCAAGCATGGCACGCCCGAACAGCAGGCCAAGTATCTGCCGCTGATCGCGCAAGGCGCGCATCTGCTGGCGCTGGCGGCTGACGAGGCGGCACGGCACAAGCCGAACCATGTCGCCACCACCGCCACCCCGTCGGGCAACGGCTTCCGCCTGAATGGCGTAAAGGGCTTCGTCGTCGATGGCGGCGTGGCCGACACGCTGATCGTCGCCGCCCGCACCTCCGGCGAGGTGGGCGACACCGCCGGCATCACCCTGTTCCTCGTCGATCCCAACGCCGAAGGCGTCACCCGCGAAGCGCGTGCGATGGTGGACAGCCGCGGTGCCGCGCGCGTGACGCTGAACGATGTGCAGGTCGACGGCGCCGACGTGCTGGGCGAGGTTGGTGGCGGCCATGCCATCCTGGAAAAAGTGCTGGATGCCGGCCGCGCCTGCCTTGCCGCCGAAATGCTGGGCGTGTCGGGCACCTCGTTCGCGATGACGGTGGATTATCTCAAGCAGCGCGAACAGTTCGGCCAGAAGATCGGCAGCTTCCAGGCGCTGCAGCACCGCGCCGCGCACCTGTTCTGCGAGATCGAACTGGCGCGGTCGGCGACGCTGAAGGCGCTGCAGGCGCTGGACGAAGGCAGCGACCGCGCGCCGATGTATGTGTCGCTGGCCAAGGCCAAGGCCGGCGATGTCGCCATCCTGGCCAGCAACGAAGGCGTGCAGATGCACGGCGGCATCGGCATGACCGATGAATATGACATCGGCTTCTTCATGAAGCGCGCCCGCGCCGCGCAGGAGACGTTCGGCGACAGCGCCTTCCACAGCGACCGCATCGCGCGCACGTTCGGGTACTAACTCCCCTCCCGCCTGCGGGAGGGGCCGGGGGTGGGATTGGGCACCAGGCACCGCCCTTCGAATAACGCCCACCCCTAACCCCTCCCGCAACTGGGAGGGGAATGGAAATCCTTGCGCTTGCAAGCATCCGCCAGCGTGGCATTAATAGAGTGTAATATGGCCGCACAAAGCGGCTGGCCTTGCCCCTGGGGAGACTGAACCGTGACCAAGTCCGTACTCGATGCCGCGCTTGACGAAGTGATCGCCGGCATCACCGCCCCCGGCGGCGCTCTGGGCGTGGGGCAGGCGGTCGTCCACGGCACCACCCTGCCGGTGTTTTCCGCCGCGCCGCCGACGATGCGCGAATATCTCGCCTTCTTCTTCGCCGCCCAGGCCGACAAGGAATTCCTGGTGTTCGGCGAGGAACGGCTGACCTTTGGCGAGGTCTACCAGCGCAGCCTCAAATTCGCCGCCATGCTGCAGCACCGCCATGGCATCGCCAAGGGCGACCGGGTGGGCGTTGCCATGCGCAACTATCCCGAATGGATCATCGCCTATTGCGCCATCGTCCACATGGGCGCGGTGTGCATCCCGATGAACGCGTGGTGGACGGCCGAAGAGATGGGTTACGGCATCAGCGATTCCGGCGCGCGGCTGGTGATCGCCGATGAGGAACGCGCCCGCCGCCTCGCCACGCTGTCGTGCACGGCCAGCGTCATCACCGTCCGCACATCGAAGGAAGTCGCCAGCCAGCTGGGCTTTGCCCGCGCCGAGGACGAGCTTGCCGCCAGTCCCGACACGATGTGGTATGTGCCGGAACTGCTGCCCGAGGATGATTGCACGATCATGTACACCTCCGGCTCGACCGGCGCGCCCAAGGGCGCGGTGTCCACGCACCGGGCGCAGGTGTCGGCATCGATGAACTATCTCGTCATGGGCCTGGCGCTGCTGGAACTGTCAGCCCGGCAAGGTGCCGCGCCTGCCGATCAGCAGGTCATGCTGCTGAATGTGCCGCTGTTCCATATCACCGGGCTGGTGCCGGTGCTGCTGGTCTCCATCGCCATCGGCCGCAAGATGATCATCATGCACAAGTGGGATGCCGGCGAAGCGCTGCGCCTGATCGAGAAGGAACGCTGCACCTATTTCGTCGGCGTGCCGACGATGTCGCTTGAAATGATGCAGCATCCGGACCGCAAGAAATATGATCTGTCGACGCTGGTCGACATCGCGTCGGGCGGGGCACCGCGTCCGCCGGAACATGTCGAACGGCTGGCTGACGAATTCCAGGGCAAGCACCCGGTGCAAGGCTATGGCCTGACCGAGACCAACGGCGTCGGCGCCGGCAACATCCGCGAGAATTATCGCAACAAGCCGGCATCCACGGGCCGCGCCGCACCGCCGCTGGTGGAAATCCGCATCGCGGCGGGTGATGGCCCTGTGGGGGAGGCACTGCCACCCGGAACAGTGGGCGAAGTGTGCATCCGTTCGGTGTGCAACTGCCGTGGATACTGGAACAAACCCGAAGCCACCGCTGCCGCCTTCGTGGGCGACGGCTGGTTCCGCAGCGGCGACTTGGGCTATCTCGACGAGGAAGGCTATCTGTTCATCGTCGATCGCAAGAAGGACATCATCATCCGCGGCGGCGAGAACATCAGCTGCCAGGAAGTGGAATCCGCCATCTATGCCCACCCGGCGGTGGCGGAGGTGAGCGTGTTCGGCCTGCCCGACGAGCGGCTGGGCGAGATCGTTGGTGCGGTCGTCTATGCCAAGCCGGGCGAGCATCTCGATCCCGATGCCCTGGTCGATTTCCTGAAAGCCGGGTTGGCCGGGTTCAAGATCCCGGCCAAGGTCTGGATGTCGGGCGAGCAGCTGCCCAAGCTGGGGTCGGCCAAGATCGACAAGGTGACGCTCAGGAAGCATTATCGCGAGGTGTGGGCGGCAAAAGCCGCCTGAGTCGGGGAGAGATCCGATGTTCAAGACCATGCTGGAAGGCACGAAGGACGACTGGATGCACATCGCGTCCGAGCACGTGAAGCACCAGCAATCGGCGGCCGCCGACCAGATCATCGATTCCCTGAAACGGCTGGAGGCGATGGAAGTGGGCTTTGGCGCCAACCAGCTGGTCCACAGCCTGATGACCGCGACCCTGGCCCGCCGCGACGGGGCCAATGACGAGGAGATCGTCGCCGCCCTGTGCCACGACATCGGCAAGTTGTTCAGCATCCCCAACCACGGCGCCATCGCCGGCGAGATGCTGAAGCCCTATGTGTCGGACGACATCTATCACGCCATCGTTCACCACCAGGATTTCCAGGGCCGCTATTATTACGAGCACCTGGGCAAGGACCCCAACGCCCGCGAGAAATTCCGGGGCCAGCCGTGGTTCGAGATGGCCGAAAAGATCGTCGACCGCTGGGACGCGCCGGCGTTCGACCCGGATTACGACGTCGACAGCCTTGAAAGCTTCGAGCCCGAAATCCGCCGGGTGTTCGCGGCGCCGAAGCGCGCGATCTAGCGCCCCAGCCGCACCTGCACGGTGACAGGGCCGCCGGGCGGCACGTCGGTCAGGCTGCTGGCGAACATCACGGTTGCGCCGGGGCCGACGCTGGGCGCGGGCGGCGGGATGGTCCAGTCACGTGCAGGCTGGCCAGCCACCAGCAGACGCGCGTTCAGCGGCGGAACGCTGGCGCTGCTGCGGCCGGGGTTGCGGATGGTGCCAGTCACTTCCAGCAGCGATCCGCCGCCGGGCAGGCGCGTCACCCGCCCTTCCACCCGCACGTCCAGCAACGTGGATGGCGTTTCGGTGCTGGCAAGGATGGTGCCGACACCAGGCAGCAATGCCGGATCGACCCGGCCCACCCACAGACCCACGGCCGCCGTCGCCAGCGCCGCGCCCAGCACGATCGCCACCATGTTCTTCAGCCACGGCGCGGTTGGGGGCGGCGGCGGCGGCGGCGGTTCCGGTTCGGCTTCGGGTTCCGGTTCGGGCTCCGGCGGGGGCGGCGGCAGGCTGGCGGCGCGCGCCTCTTCCTGCACGGCGGCCACGGCTTCGTCTTCGTCCAGCTCTTCGGCCGGCACCCAGCGGTGACTGCAGGCGGCGCATTTCAGCCGCGGCCGGCGCGCCACGACGCCCACAGCCACCCGATATTGCGCCGAACAATTGGGGCAGGAAATGATCACCCCGGCACCATAGGCAGGCGGCTTTGTGGTTGGAAGGCCCCCCGAAGCCATTTGCGAGTCACGCCGTTGCTTGCGCGCGCCGGCCGGTGAAGGCAAAGGCTGTGGCGCTATGCACGACATCAAATTCCTTCGCGCCGATGCGCCCGCTTTTGCCGCTGGCCTCGCCCGGCGCGGCATCACAGATGCGGCCGACACGCTGGTTGCCGCCGACGCCGCCCGCCGCGCGGCCGAAACCCGCGCGCAGGAGGCGCTGGCCCGGCGCAATGCCGCGTCCAAGGAGATCGGTGCTGCCATGGCCGCCAAGGACATGGCCCGCGCCGAAGCGCTGAAGGCCGAAGTCGCTGGCCTGAAGGACGAGATTGCGACCCTTGAGGACGCTGCGCGCGCGGCTGCCGAACAGGTCGACGCCCTGCTCACCACCCTGCCCAACCTGCCCGCCGCTGACGTGCCGGATGGCGTGGACGAACATGGCAATGAGGAGATCATGCGCTGGGGCACGCAGCGCACATTTGATTTCACCCCGCTGGAGCATGACCTTGTCGCGGCGAAGCTGGGGTATGATCCCGAAGCCGCCGCCAAGGTGGCCGGGGCCCGCTTTGCCGTGCTGAAGGGGCCATTGGCCCGCCTGCAACGCGCGCTTGGCCAGTACATGATCGACACGCACACGGCGCAGCACGGCTTTCAGGAGACGTTCGCGCCATACCTCGTCAAGCGCGAGGCCGCCTTTGGCACCGGCCAGCTGCCCAAGTTCGAGGAGGATGTGTTCCAGACCACCGATGGCCGCTACCTGATCCCGACGGCCGAGATGAGCCTGACCAACCTCGTCGCCGGCGAGATCATCGATGCCGTCCAGCTGCCAATCCGCATGACGGCGCTGACCCCCTGTTTCCGCAGCGAGGCCGGCAGCGCCGGGCGCGACACGCGCGGCCTGATCCGCCAGCACCAGTTCGAAAAATGCGAGCTGGTGACGATCTGCACGCCCGAACAGGCGGACGCCGAGCACGCCCATATGCTGCAATCGGCCGAAGCCATCCTGCAGGCCCTGCACCTGCCCTATCGCCGGATGCTGCTGTGCGCCGGCGACATGGGCTTTGCGGCGCGCAAGACCTATGACCTTGAAGTCTGGCTGCCGGGCCAGGGCGCTTATCGCGAGATATCGTCGGTGTCCGATTGCGGCGAATTCCAGGGCCGCCGCATGAACGCGCGCTGGAAGGTGGCGGGCGAAAAGGGCAGCCGCGGCGCGGTCAACACATTGAATGGCTCCGGCCTTGCCGTTGGTCGCACGCTGGTGGCGGTGATCGAGAATTACCAGCAGGCCGATGGCAGCGTGGTCGTGCCCGACGTGCTGAAACCCTATATGGCCGGCATCGACCGGCTGGAGCCCCGCTGATGCGTATCCTGGTCACCAACGATGATGGCATCAACGCGCCCGGCCTGGTCGCGCTGGAAGCCATTGCGGCGGAGCTGTCTGACGATGTCTGGGTGGTCGCGCCGGCTGAGGAACAGTCGGGCGCCGGCCACAGCCTCACCCTGTCGCAGCCCGTGCGCCTGCGCGAGATCAGCCCGCGCCGCTTTGCCGTCAAGGGCACGCCCACCGATTGCGTGATGCTGGCGCTGGGCGCAGTGCTGGAAGATATGAAGCCCGATCTGATCCTGTCGGGCGTCAACCGCGGCGGCAACCTCGCCGAGGACGTGACCTATTCCGGCACCGTGTCGGCCGCGATGGAAGGCTGCCTGGCCGGCATCCGATCGATCGCGCTTTCACAGGTGATGGCCGATTACACCGCCGGCATGGAGGATTTTTCCTGCGCCACTGCGCACGGGGCGGCCATCATCCGCCGCGTCATCGCCACCGAATGGCCGTCGGGCGTGCTGATCAACATCAACTTCCCGCCGGTTGCCGCCAGTGCCGTCAAGGGCGTGCGCGTCACCGAACAGGGCTTCCGCGATTACGGCAACATCCACCTGGTGAAACGCATCGATCCGCGCGGCTTCCCCTATTACTGGCATGGCTTTGGCAAGGAAAAGCCGACGCCGGGCCACGAGACCGATCTGAAGGCGATGCACGAAGCCGCGATCTCGGTGACGCCACTGCATCTCGACATGACGCATTACCAGTCGATGGCGCGGCTGAAGGCGGCGCTCGCCGATCTGGCCTGATGCGGCTGCGGGCGGCCTTGCTGGCGCTGCTGGTGACAGGCTGCTCGATCAGCAGCGCGCCGCCGCCCAAGACCCGCGCGGGCACGGCGTCGCGCATCGTCAAGCGCCCGCCCGTCACCGGCCCTGCTGCCGCGCAATCGGCACCGCGCCCGGCCGTGGCCAGGCCCGCACCCCGGCCCACCCCGCCACCGGCACCGCGCACCGATTGGGTGGCGCGCAAGGTGGTGCCGGCGGCAATCACGACGCCGCAGGGCCGGTTCCACGTCGTGAAATCGGGCGAGACCGGCATTGCCATCGCCCGCGCCTATGGCGTGACCTGGAGCCAGTTGATCGCCCTGAACCAGTTGGCCGAACCCTTCGTGTTGAAGGTGGGCCAGCGGCTGCGGCTGCCGGCACTGCCGCCAGTGACGACGGCACAGACGCTGGAAGAACGCGCGCGCGCCTTTGACATTTCCATCGACGACGTGATGACCGGCGGCCAGCCCGCCGCCACGCCGGCCCGTCGCGCAGCCCGCACCGCCACGACGCCCGCACAAGCCACGACCGCCACAACGCAACCGTCTGCCCCGCCGGCCACCCCGCTGCCCAGCGTCACCGGCCCGGCCCCCGCCTTCCGCTGGCCGCTGCCCGGCCGCATCGTGTCGGGCTTTGGCCCCAAGCCCGGCGGGCGGTTCAACGATGGTGTCAACCTGAAGGCCAGCATGGGCGAGGCGGTGCGCGCCGCCGGCGACGGCGTGGTGGCCTATGCCGGCGATGCCATCCCCGGCTTTGGCAATCTGCTGCTGATCAAGCATGCCGGCGGCTGGGTTTCAGCCTATGGCCACAACGAGGCGCTGCTGGTGGCGCGCGGTGCCCGCGTGAAGGCCGGCGAGGTGATCGCCCGCGCCGGCCAGTCGGGCGCGGTGGCGGAACCCCAGCTGCATTTCGAATTGCGGCGCGGGCGCACGCCGGTTGATCCGGCGCGGGTGATCGGCGGGCGATAGTGCCAGACACTTGCACTTTTGCCCTGAACAGCGCAGGGGCCGCGCGATGAGTGTCAGCCTTGATAACAGCCCGCGCGTTGGCATGGTGTCCTTGGGATGCCCCAAGGCGCTGGTCGATTCCGAACGCATCCTCACCCAGCTGCGCGCCGATGGCTATGCGCTGTCGGGCGATTATGCCGGGGCAGACGTGGTGATCGTCAACACCTGCGGATTTCTCGACAGCGCCAAGGCCGAAAGCCTGGACGCCATTGGCGAGGCCATTGCCGAAAACGGCAAGGTGATCGTGACAGGCTGCATGGGCCACGAGGCCGACGCCATCCGCGCCCGCTTCCCCGATGTGCTCGCCGTCACCGGCCCGCAGCAATATGAGGCGGTGGTGAGCGCGGTGCACGAGGCGGCGCCGCCCGTCCGCTCCGCCTTCATCGATCTGGTGCCCGATGCCGGCCTGAAGCTGACGCCGCGCCATTATGCCTATGTGAAGATTTCCGAAGGCTGCAATCACACCTGCGCCTTCTGCATCATCCCGTCCCTGCGTGGCCGGCTTGCGAGCCGTCCGCCGGCCGCCATCCTGCGCGAGGCGGAAGCGCTGGTGAAAGGCGGGGCGAAGGAACTGCTGGTCATCAGCCAGGACACGTCGGCCTATGGCGTTGACCTCAAGCACGCCACCTCGGCGCTGGGCGGCGTCGAACGCCGCGCCCACATCACCGATCTGGCCCGCGCGCTGGGTGAAACCGGCGCGTGGGTGCGGCTGCACTATGTCTATCCCTATCCGCACGTTGACGACCTGATGCCGTTGATGGCCGATGGGCTGGTGCTGCCCTATCTGGATATCCCGTTCCAGCACGCCAGCCCGGCCGTGCTGAAGGCGATGAAGCGCCCGGCCAACGAGGCCAAGGTGCTGGAGCGCATCCAGAACTGGCGGCGCATCGTCCCCGATCTCGCCATCCGCTCGACCTTCATCGTTGGCTTCCCCGGTGAGACGGAGGCCGATTTCCAGTATCTGCTGGATTGGCTGGAACAGGCGCAGATCGATCGCGCCGGCTGCTTCAAATATGAAGCGGTGGACGGTGCCCAGGCCAATGCCCTGCCCGGTGCCGTGCCGGAGGACGTGAAGGAAGAGCGCTGGCACCGGTTCATGGCAGTGCAGGCGCGGATTTCGGAAGCGCGGCTGGCAGCCAAGGTGGGCCGCGACATCGACGTGCTGATCGACGAGGTCGATGATGAGGGCGGCGCGTCCGGGCGCAGCAAATATGATGCGCCCGAAATCGACGGCATGGTGCACCTGCGCGACGCCGGCGGCGTCAAGCCGGGCGACATCATCACCGCGCGCATCGAGGATTCAGACGAAACCGATCTGTTCGGAGTGCCGATTTGACCGATCCCGCCGCGCTGCTCGCCCCCGCCGATGGCCAGCCATCGGTGCCGCTGATCCCGTTGACCAAGGCGGGGCTGGACGGCTGGCTGGCCACCCAGGGCGAACGGGTGCGGGTGGCAGTGACGGCGCAGGGCTTCACCGCCGCGCCCGACAGCATGGCCATATTGCCGGGGGACGGCGTTGCCGACTGGTCGGTGGCGGTGGGCGTGGCCGATGGCCCGCTGGGCCCGTGGGCGCTGGCGGCGGCAGCGGAAAAGCTGCCGGCGGGCCGCTATGCGCTGGCCGGCGATCTGGGCCAGGCCGGGCTGGGCTGGTGCCTGGCGCAGCACAAGTTCACCCGATACCGCAAGGCCGAGCCCAAGGGCGCGCGGGTGCTGACAACCACCAGCCTTGCCGCCATCGGCAGCGCGGTGGCCGAAGCCCGCGCCACCATGCTGGTGCGCGATCTGGTCGACACGCCGGCCAGCGACATGGGCCCCGCCGATCTGGCACAGGCGGTGATCGACACGCTGAAACCGCTGGGTGCCGACGTGCAGGTGACGGTGGGCGAGGCGCTGCTGGAAAGGAACTTCCCCGCCGTCCACGCCGTTGGCCGGGCCGCCGCGCAGTCACCGCGCCTGATCGAGGCGACGTGGGGTGATGTGGCCCACCCGGTGCTGGCGATCATCGGCAAGGGCATCACCTTCGACAGCGGCGGCCTCAACATCAAGCCGGGCAGCGGCATGGCGCTGATGAAGAAGGACATGGGCGGCGCGGCGCACGCGCTGGCGCTGGCGCGGCTGGTGATCGAGGCCAATCTGCGCGTTCGCCTGCACCTGATCATCCCGGCGGCCGAAAACGCCATTTCCGGCAACGCCCTGCGCCCCGGCGACATCATCGCCACCCGCGCCGGCAAGACGGTGGAGATCACCAACACCGATGCCGAAGGCCGGCTGGTGCTGTGCGATGCCATCGCGCTCGCCGCCGAAAAGAACCCGGCGATGATCGTCGATTTCGCCACCCTCACCGGCGCGGCGCGGGTGGCGCTGGGGCCGCAGCTGCCGGCGCTGTTTGCCAACGATGACGCGCTGGCCAGCGAACTCCATGCGGCGGGCGCAGCGGCGGGCGATCCCGTGTGGCGGCTGCCGCTGTGGGCGCCCTATCACGACATGCTGAAATCCAGCATCGCCGACATGGTGAACAGTGCCGATGGCGGCTTTGCCGGCGCGATCACGGCAGCGCTGTTCCTCGAAAAATTCGTGCCGGCCGGCGTGGCGTGGGCGCATTATGACACCTTCGCCTGGAACAACGCCGCCCGCCCCGGCCGCCCGCGCGGCGGCGAGGCACTGGGCCTGCGCGCCACCTGGGCCGTGCTGCGGAGCCGGTTTGGGGGCCAACTTTGATCTGGATGGGGGTCGGCATGGGCCGGAGCGGCGATATGGCTAGGCGCGGGCGCGCGGGCTGGGCTTCGCCCCCCGGCGAGCGTCCGCAACGACGCCATATCGCCGCTCCGGCCCACCCTTCGGGCGCCACGCAGAAGGCCGATGGCGCGCTCACTCGATTGCCAGATAGCTCTGCTATCTGGCTGCACTCGCTCACTCCCCTCGGCCTTCTGCGTGACGTGACGACCCCCATCCAGACCAAAGTTGGCCCCCAATGAGCTGGGTGCTGAAGGGGCCGGCGCAGCGGTTCGAGCCGCGCGAATGGTTCGCCGGGCCGGACGTGGTGGAGCGCGCGCTGGCCGACGAGATCGGCGCCATGCGCTATGTCGAACCGCGCACGCTGGTGTGTGTCGTGCCGCGCGCCACCATCCGCCGCGATGCCGATGCCGGTGCCGAGGCGGTGAGCGAACTGCTGTTTGGCGAGGCGTTCGAGATTGCCGACGTGAAGGACGGCTTTGCGCTGGGGCGCTGCCTGCACGACCGTTATATCGGCTGGGTGAATTTCGACGCGCTCGCCCTGCCGGGGGCAGCGCCGACGCACCGCATCACGGCGCGGCGCGCACCGGTGTTTGGCACTGCCAGCATCAAGGCGGCGGTGATGATGGAATTGCCGTTCGGGGCCGCTGTGGACGGCACGATGGACGGCAATTTCCTCGCACTGGCCGGCGGCGGTTTCGTGCATCGCCGCCATGTGGAGGCCGCGCCGAAGGACAGGTTTGCGGCGGCCGCGCTGTTCATGGGCGCGCCCTATCTGTGGGGTGGGCGGTCACCCGATGGCGTCGATTGTTCCGGGCTGGTGCAGCAGGCACTGGCCGCCGAAGGCATCGCGCTGCGCCGCGACACCGATCTGCAGCGGCATCAGGGCGAAGCGGTGAAATTCGAGGCGCGGCAGCCCGGCGACCTGGTGTTCGTGCCCGGCCATGTCGGCATGCTGGTGGACGGCGACCAGCTGCTCCACGCCAACGCCCACTGGATGGCGGTGGTCGCAGAGCCGCTTACCGACGTGCTGGGGCGGCTGGAAAAGCCGGAGCCTGTCGTCAGACGATTTGTCTGACGGACTTTGCCCGCTGTCACATCACCAGCGGGCAAAGGCCGAAAACATCACTTGGGTTTGACAAAGCGCAGGGTCATGCGATCGCTCTCGCCGATCGCCACGAACTTGGCCCGGTCCACATCGCCCTTCTGCAGGGTGGGCGGCAGGGTCCAGACACCGTCCGGATAATCCTTGGTGTCCTTCGGATTGGCGTTCACTTCCGACGAACCGGCCAGCTTGAACCCGGCCTTTTCGGCCAGCGCCTTCACATAGCTGACCTTCATGTAACCGCTCTTCTTCATGTCGGCATCCGGCCGGTCTTCCGGCAGGCGGTGTTCGACGACGCCCAGCGTGCCGCCCGGCTTCAGCGCCTTGAAGAACAGGTTGAAGGCTTCCTGATCCCAGCCGCCCATGTGCCAGTTGTGAACGTTGCGGAAGGTCAGCACCACGTCGGCCGTGCCCGGCTCGACGATATTCTCGACGCCCTTGCCGAAGGTGCCGATGCCGATGTCGCCATAGATGGCCTTGTCGGCATATTTCGTCTTGAAATTCTCGACGCTCTTGGCGGCGTTCACCGATGCCAGCGGGTTGGCGAGGCCGGCGACATATTTTCCGTTCCCCTTCATGGCCGGTGCCAGGATCTCGGTGTACCAGCCGCCGCCGGGCGACACTTCCACCACGGTCTGACCGGGCTTCACGCCGAAGAATTTCAGCGTTTCGGCCGGATGGCGATACTGGTCGCGCGCCTTGTCGGCGGGCTTGCGCCAGGCGCCGGCGATGGCGGTATCAATCGGGCCGGCGGCGAAGGCCGGGGCGGCAATGGCGACCGCAGCGGCGGCGGCGAACAGGCGCATCATGTGAACTTCCTCCCAAGGGTGAATGCCATACGGGTAAACTTGCTCAAAACCCCCTGCAAGCCACATGATTGCCGCCGCCTGAATGGCCTGCCAAAGGCAGCGCAATGGACATGGACACGACAGCGATGCTGATGGCGGGCAGCCTGGGGATTGCCGTGCTGGGCGGTGCGGGCGGCTGGCTGCGTGCCCGTGCGCCGCTGGCCTGGCACGCGCATCTGCCGTGGAACGGGGTGGCGTTTATTGGCGTCGCCGGCGTGCTGTTTGCCGCCGTTCACCTGTTCACGCTGCTGCGGGGTTGAGGAACGGCGCGGCAATCTCGGGCCGCACGCGGGTCAGCCGGCCGGTCGCCTTGTCGATGATCGCCCAGGTGGTGATGGCCTTCACCCGCACATCGCCCGCCGGGCCGCTGATCTCCACATGACGGTCGAAACGGGCGCCCTTGGGTTCGCCCACCCAGGTGGTCAGGGTCAGCGTCTCGCCCTCCAGCGTCTGGCGCAGATAATCGATCTCGTGCCGGGTCACGACCCACACGAAGGCAGCCAGGTGTTCCGGTGCCGCCACCGCGCTCCAGTGGGCGGTGGCAACGTCCTGAATCCATTTCAGATACACCGCGTTGTTGACGTGCCCCAGTTCATCGATGTCGCCCGGCGCGGCGGTGACGGTGATGGCAAAGCCGCGCCGGTCGGCGGGAACCGGCATCAGTCTTTGATCCCGAACTGGGTGAGGATGAAGCTATACTCCTCCGCCAGCTCCTCAAGCGCCGCAAAGCGGCCGGACTTGCCGCCATGGCCGGCCCCCATGTTGGTCTTGAAGACGAGCAGATTGTTGTCAGTCTTCACGTCGCGCAACTTGGCGACCCACTTGGCCGGTTCCCAATAGGTGACGCGCGGATCGTTGAGGCCAGCGGTCACCATCAGCGGCGGATAGGCCTGGGCCTTGACCTGGTCATAGGGCGAATAGGAGCGGATCAGCTCGAAATCCGCCTTGCTGGTGATCGGGTTGCCCCATTCCGGCCATTCGCCGGGCGTCAGCGGGAGGCTTTCATCCAGCATGGTGTTGAGCACGTCGACGAACGGCACATGGGCCACGACAGCGCGGAACTGTTCGGGCGCCTGGTTGACGACCGCCCCCATCAGCTCGCCGCCGGCCGAACCGCCGCTGGCCGAAATCATGCCCGGCGCGGCCCAGCCGGCCTTCACCAGGCCCTTGGCGGCATCGACGAAATCGTTGAACGTGTTGGTGCGCTTGGCCAGCTTGCCATCCAGATACCATTGATAGCCCAGATCATCGCCGCCGCGGATCTGCGCGATGGCATAGGCCATGCCGCGATCGAGCAGGCTCAGCCGGTTGGCCGAAAAGCCCGGCATCGACGGGATGCCATAGGCACCATAGGCATAAAGATGCAGCTTGCCGCTGCCATCCGGCTTGAAGCCCTTTTTATACACGATGGCGACCGGTACCTTGGCTCCATCCCGCGCCGTCACGAAGATGCGCTGGCTTTCGTATTGGCTGGGGTCATAGCCCGAAGGCACCTGCTGCACCTTGCGGGTGACCAGTTTGCCGGCCTTCACGTCATAATCGAACACCGTCGCCGGCGTGACCATGGAGGCGTAGTTGATCCGCAGCAGCGGCGCATCCGGCTCATAGCCCGACGAGAAGGACGCGGTGTAGGCGGCTTCGGTGAACGGCACCACCGTCTCGCTGCCATCATCCCGGCGCAGCACGATGCGATCCAGCCCTTCGCGGCGGCCCTGCACGGCAAGGTATGACGTGAAGGCGGTGATGCCGGTGATGTAATCGCGATCCGATCCGGCGATCAGCGTCGTCCACTGGTCAGGGCTGGCCAGCGGCGCGGTCGCCACGCGGAAATTCACATGATCGTCGTTGGTGCGGATGAACAGGCGATCTCCGCGCACATCGACATCATAGGCCACACCGGCCTGCCGGCGCTTGACCAGAATCGGCGGCGCAGTCGGGTTGGCGGCGGGGACAAGGCGCACCTCGCTGGTCACGTGATCCGAGGTCGCAATGATGATCCACTTGCCGTCCTGGCTCTTGGCCGTGTTGACGCCAAAGCCCTTGTCCTCGGTTTCCTCGTACAGCACCCGGTCTTCGCCGGTCTGGCCCAGCACGTGCAGCCGCGCCTTGATGCGCCGCCAGTTCTCGTTGACTTCCGTCCAGACGATGGCCCTGGAATCGGCGGTCCACTCGACACCGCCCACGCTCACCCTGGTGACGGTCTCGATATCCTTGCCCGTGGCCAGATCGCGGATGCGGATGGTGAAACGCTCGCTGCCATCGGTATCGGTGGCATAGGCGGCCAGCTTGCCATCCGGGCTGACACGCATTGCACCGAGCCGGAAATAGCCCAGCCCCTTGGCCAGTTCGGGTTCGGACAGCACCACCTGTTCCGCGCCACCACCCTTGGGCCGGCGCATCCACGTGCGATACTGGTCACCCGGCTTGAACTGCCACCAATATTCGAACGCGCCATCGGGCAGCGGCACCGAGGCGTCGTCCTGCTTCACCCGGCCCTTCAGTTCCTCGAACAACCGGTCCTTCAGCGCCGCCACCGGGGCCATCTGCGCCGTGTAATAGGCGTTTTCGGCAGTCAGATAGGCCAGCACATCGGCATCATCCACCTTGGGATAGCCGGGGTCCTTCAGCCAGTTCCAGGGATCCTCCACGGTGATGCCGTGGTGGGTGAAGCTGTGCGGGCGCTTGGCGGCAATCGGGGGCTGCATCTGGGCAAAGGCTCCGGAAACGGGAAGGATGGTGATCAGCGCGGCAACGAGAAGGCGCATGAAAACGGGTTCCTGTGCTTGAGGCGCGGGGGCAGTGCGCCTATCTGGGTCGGCATTGATAGAGGGAAGATTTTTCATGTCCACCATCGCTCAGCGTCTCGCCGCCTTGCGCGCCGAATTGTCGGCACAGGGGCTCGCCGGCTTCGTGGTGCCGCTGACCGACGAGCACATGAGCGAATATGTCGGCGATTATGCCCAGCGGCTGGCGTGGATCAGCGGCTTTGGCGGTTCGGCCGGCAGCGCGGTGGTGATGGCCGACAAGGCGGCGATGTTCACCGATGGCCGCTACACGGTGCAGGTGCGCCAGCAGGTGCCGGCTGACCTGTTCGCCTATGAAGACGTGCCAAAGACCAGCGCGGCGCAGTGGCTGGGCGAACAGGCCAGCGCCGGCCAGCGCATCGGCCATGATCCGTGGCTGCACACGCGGGCCTGGGCCAAGTCCACCGCGGCCCTGCTGGCGGCGCGCGGCGCGGAACTCGTGGCCGTGACGCGCAATCCCATCGACGCGGTGTGGGCCGACCGGGCGGCGCCGAGCCGCGCGCCGATCGAGGTGCACGACGATCAATGGGCCGGCCGCAGCCATGCCGACAAGCGGGCCGACGTGGCGGCGTGGCTGGCCGACAGGCACGCTGACGCCGTGGTGATCGCCGCGCTCGATTCGGTGGCCTGGCTGCTCAACATCCGTGGCCGCGACGTGCCGCGCACTCCGGTGGCGCTCGCCTTTGTGATCGCCCACAAGGATGGCAGCGTCGATCTGTTCGCCGATCCGGCCAAGTTCACGCCGGCCGTGCGCGCTCACCTGGGCGATGCCGTGCGCTGCCAGCCCCGTGACCGTTTCGAAGCGGCCCTGAAGGCGATGACCGGCCAGACTGTCGTGGCCGATCCGCAATCGTGCGTCGCTGCCATCTTCGACGCGCTGGATGCCGGCGGCGCGCAGATCGTCGAGGCGCGCGACCCGACCGTGCTGCCGCGTGCCATCAAGAACGAGACGGAGATTGCCGGCACCATCGCCGCCCATGTGCGCGACGGTGCGGCGCTCAGCCGTTTCCTCGCCTGGTTTGATGCCGAAGCGCCCAAGGGCGGTCTCGATGAACTGTCCGCTGCCGAGCGGCTGCGCCAGTTCCGCGCCGAGACCAACAGCCTGGAAGACCTGTCGTTCGACACCATCTCGGCCGCAGGCCCCAATGCCGCCCTGCCGCATTATCGCGTTTCGACCGAAACCAACCTGCCGATCCGCAACGACAGCATCTATCTGGTCGATTCGGGCGGCCAGTATCGCGACGGCACCACCGACGTGACGCGCACCATGGTGGTGGGCGCACCGACGCCGGAGATGCGGGACCGTTTCACCCGCGTGCTGAAGGGCCATATCGCGCTGGCCCGGGCCATCTTCCCGGCCGGCACCAAGGGCGTGCAACTGGACGCGCTGGCCCGCCAGCACCTGTGGAGCGCCGGCCTTGATTACAACCACGGCACCGGCCACGGCGTCGGCAGCTATCTTTCGGTCCACGAAGGCCCGCAGCGCATCGCGGCGGCCTGGTCGGCACAGCCGGGCGGCGATGAACCGCTGCAGCCGGGCATGATCCTTTCCAACGAGCCGGGCTATTACAAGCAGGGCGATTACGGCATCCGCATCGAAAATCTCGTGCTGGTCGAACGCCGCAGCGCAGCCGGCGCCGAACGCGAGATCATGGGCTTCAGGGAGCTGACGCTGGCCCCCATCGACAAGCGCCTGGTGGACGTGAGCCTGCTCACCGACGAGGAGCGGACGTGGTGGAACGACTATCACGCCCGCGTGGCGGCGGAGATCGGGCCGCTGCTGACCGATGCGGCGGAACAGGCATGGCTGGCCGAGGCGTGCGCGCCGATCTGATCGGGGGCCTGCGTCACCCTTCACCTTCGCAAAGCCCGGCCCACCATGGTATCAGCGGCCCACATCACAGGGAGCCATCACCATGCTGAAGCACTTCACCCTCGCCGCCGCCGCGCTGGTCGGCCTCGTGGCCGCCTCGCAGCCGCCGCAGAGCCTGCACCAGTTCACCATGAAGACCATCGACGGCAAGCCGATGCCGATGGCCCAGTACAAGGGCAAGGTGGTGCTGCTGGTGAACACGGCATCGATGTGCGGTTTCACCCCGCAGTATGAAGGCCTGCAGAAGCTGCACGACACCTACAAGGGCCAGGGCTTCACCGTTCTGGGCGTGCCCTCGGGCGATTTCGGTGATCAGGAATTCGGCAGCAACGGCGAAGTGAAGCAGTTCTGCGAGAGCAAGTTCGGCATCAAGTTCCCGATGGCCGAAAAGGCCGTGGTGAAGGGCCCCAAGGCGATCCCGGTCTACCGCTGGGCGGCGATGACGCTGGGCGATGACAAGACCCCGCAGTGGAACTTCCACAAATATCTGATCGGCAAGGATGGCAAGCTGATCGCCGCCTTTGGCACCAAGACCACGCCGATGTCTCCGGAAGTGACTGGCGCTGTGGCCAAGGCCTTGGCGGCCAAGGGTTAATCAGCGGATTTGGGCGATTCCGGGTGCTGGCTGCGCGCCGGATCTCCGGTGTCGCCCAGCCCCTTGCGCTTCCTGAGATTGGCCCGCAGCGCCGCTGCCAGCCGCTCGGCGCGTGCGGCTTTTGCTGTTTTGCCCTGCTGATCGCTCATGGTGCTGCCATAACCGATTGCAATGCCGGCGTCAGCGCCAGATGACTCCGCTTGACAGTCAGGGAGCGCTTGGCCATAGGGCCGCTTCCCGCCCACGTGGCGGGCCATTTCGGGCCGTGCTGCCGTAGCTCAGTGGTAGAGCGCATCCTTGGTAAGGCTGAGGTCGGGAGTTCAATCCTCCCCGGCAGCACCACCCCCGAAATTTCCGCGGTGACGGCCATGTTTTCCGATGACGATACCGTCACCCGCATCGGCCAAGGCCTGATCGCCGCCACCCTGCCAAAACCCGAATGGACCCACGCCGCGCACGTCGCAGCCGCCGTCTATCTGTGCACCGCCCGGCCCGATCTCCATCCGGAACGCGACATGCCGGGCATCATCCGGCGCTACAATGTCGCCACCGGCGGGGTGAACAGCGATACCGCCGGCTATCACCACAGCATCACGCTGGCCTCCATCGCCGCCGTGCGCGCCGGGCTGCAGCCGGGGCTGGGGCTGGCAGCGCAGGTGAACGCCCTGCTGGCCGGGATGATGGGCGACAAGCACTGGCCGCAGCGTTTCTGGACGCGTGAGACGCTGTTTTCGGTCGCTGCCCGGCGGGGCTGGGTGGCGCCGGACAAGGCGCCGCTGCCGTTCCCCGTTGCGCTTGGCTGACAACGGGCTACACCTGCTCACCGAAAAGGGGAGCATCATGAAGGCCATCATCACCGCCGCGCTGCTGCTGGCCGGCACTGCTGCCGCCGCACAGGATTACCAGCTGCCGGGCGTGCCATCCTTGCGCGATCGCGTGGTAGCGCATGATCGGCTGATCAAGGCGCGGCTGGACCAGGTCGTGCCCAGGATCATGCGCGAAGTCGGCGTGGACATGTGGGTGCTGGTCGCATCCGAATACAACGAAGACCCGGTGGTGAAGACGATGCTGCCCGCCACCTGGGCGTCAGCACGGCGGCGCATGGTGATCATCTTCCACGATCGCGGGCCGGAAAAGGGCGTCGAGCGGCTGGTGGTGGCGCGTTACCCGGTGGGCGACCTGTTTCCGGCGGCGTGGGACCCGGAAAAGCAGCCCGACCAGTGGGCCCGAGTCGGCCAGCTGATCGCCGAGCGCGCCCCGAAACGCATCGCCGTCAACGTGTCGAAGGATTTCGCGCTGGCCAACGGGCTGGCGGCGGGTGAACAGCAGCAGCTGATGGCGGCGCTCGGCCCGCTGGCATCGAAGGTCGAAAGCCACGACCGGCTGGCGCTGGGCTATCTGGAAACCCGCACGCCCGAAGACATGGCGGTGTATCAGGGCATCATGCGCGTCGCCCACGCGCTGATCCCGGAAGGCCTGTCGGAAAAGGTGATCACGCCGGGCGTGACCACCACGCAGGACGTGGTGTGGTGGTATCGCGAACGGCTGGCGGATCTGCGTCAGGATGCCTGGTGCCAGCCGTCGGTGGACGTGCAGCGCGCGGGTGGCCCCGGCATCGTGCCCGGCCGACAGACGCTGCCCGAAAACCCGGTGATCATGCCGGGCGATCTGCTGCACGTTGATTTCTGCGCCGGCATGCTGGGCCTGAAGACCGACACGCAGATGCTGGCCTATGTGCTGAAACCCGGCGAGACTGATGCCCCGGCGGGCCTGAAGGCCGGCATGGCCGCGGCCAACAAGGTGCAGGATGCGCTGGTGTCGAGCTATGCCGACCGCATCACCGGCAATGATGCACTGGTGACGGCGCGGGCCAAGGCCGTCGCGCAGGGGCTGAAACCCATCATCTACACCCATTCGATCGGCCTGCACGGCCACGGCGCCGGCCCGTGGATCGGCGCGTGGGACAATCAGAACCCCACCCCCGGCCGCGGCGAATATCGCCTCTATCCCGATACCGCCTGGTCAATCGAACTGGCAGCCGTGGCCAAGGTGCCGGAATGGGGCGGCGCCGAGGTGCGCTTCCCACTGGAGGTCGACGGCTTCTGGGATGGTGCCAGGTTCCGTTGGATCGATGGCCGGCAGACGGAGCTGCTGCTGATTCCGCGAAAGGCGAAATAGGCCTCAGCGCGGCGCGCCCAGCCACTCCTCGCGAATCAGGCTGACCGGGATCAGGCCAAAGCTGCCGAACCGGTCATAAAAGCCCTTCACGTTGAAGCCTGAGCCTTCCTTCTCGGCCAGTTCGGCGAACAGCTGCTCTACCTGCGCCTTGCCGGTGATGTAGCTGGGGCCATAGCCGGCCTGCCGCAGATAGAGCGACTGTTCAAAGCCCAGCAGCGGCAGGTCGGGGCTCATCCAGCCATTGGGGGTGCGCTTGACCTGCATGGCCATCGCCGCCTTCAGGTCGATCATGTTGGCCTGGGCATAGAGCGACGCCAGCCCGCGCGCGGCGCGCTGGGCCTGCATGATCCACACCACTTCCCGTTCGCGCGGGTTCACGTCGAACAGGCCAGCATCCAGCATCATCGCTTCCATCGCGGTGGCATTGCCTTCGGCGCGGCTGACCCAGATGTTGTAGAGCAGCGGCCCGCGCCGGATCGGCGAGGCGTGCGGGCGCGCCTGCATCTCGGCCAGATCCCACCAGTGATAGAAATGCGCGAACAGGCTGTTGGGCGCGCGGCCCTGCGCGATCTTGAAGAAATCCTGCTTGTCGGCCGGCACCCACTTGCCGATCCGCTTCACCAGTTCGGGCTTCATCCACGGCTGGATCGTGGCCACGCCGGTCGTGTCCATAAAACGGATGAAATGATCGATGGCAGCGAGGCTCTTCGCATCCCATTCGGCCTGATTGGCCGGGCTGGTCAGCGCCGGCAGCGCCTTGTGGTGATTTTCCTCCAGCCGCAGACCGGCGTGGGCGCGGGCCAGTTCCCGGCTCAGGATCGCCACCTCCTGTTCCCAGCTGTAGGGCGAAAGCTGCACGTGCTTCAGATACCAGTTGTAGGCCTCGATCCCGACGCCTGACGGCCCGGTCTTCTTCGGCGCTTCCGCCTTTACCCACGCGATGAAGCCGCGCGTGGCAACAAGCGCCTCGGCAACGCGGCGTTCCAGCAGGGCATGGCCCTTCACCTTGCCGGCCAGATCGGCCAGCGCCTCCTCCTGCTCGGCCAGGCTGATCAGGCTGGCGTTCCACAGATCGGCGGCATTGCCGGTCAGGTTGCCGCGCGCCTGCGCCAGCAGTGGCGGAATGTGGGCCAGCTCGCCGGCCAGTTTCGCCGCGTCGGGCTTTGTCAGGGGAAAGCTGTATTGCCACAGCTCCACCGTCGCGGCGTGCACGGGGCCTTCATGCGCCGGCGTGTCGCTCTGCGCCGTCCAGATCGAAACATACCAGGCCGGATCGCGCGCCCACGGCTTCGCCACCTCCAGATCGAATTTCAGGCCGTTCATTTCGGCCTGCACCAGCTGCCAATCCACCCGGTCGGCGGCTGACCAGCCCGCCGTATCGATTGCCGCCAGCCGCGCCTGAAAGGATGTCAGCGCTTGCGCCCGCGCCGCGACGGCCGCTGCGCCATAGTCGGGAACGCCGCCCGGCCCGGCGTGGAACTGCCGCCATTGGGCAAACAGCGCGTGCAACTGGCCGGGCGTTCCGGCCCAGGCCGGCGCGGCAATCAACAACAGCAGGGCAAGGGCGATCCGGATCATGCCCGCAGACTGGCGGCGTAAGCGGCCTGCGGCAAGTCCCCACCTGCCAAAAGCCCACTGGCCTTGCACCGTGGGGCCGTTTACCACCCGTCCCCATGCAGGCATATCTTCCCCTTCTGGCCGCGCTTGCCGCCGGCAGCGCGTCGGCCCTGGCGTTTGCGCCGCTTGATCTGTGGCCGCTGGCCATCGCCGGGCTGGCGGTGCTGATGCAGCTGCTGATCGGCGCGGCCACCGCGCGGCGCGCCGCCCTCTTGGGCTGGCTGTTCGGCATCGGGCATTTTGCCGTGTCGCTGAACTGGATCGCCACCGCCTTCACCTTCCAGGCCAAGATGCCGCCGCAACTGGGCTGGCTGACGGTGCTGGGCCTGTCGATGTACCTGTCGCTGTTCATCGCCGCCCCCGCCGGGCTGGCGGCACGGCTGGCGCACAAGCCGCTGGCGCGCACGCTGCTGTTCGTGGCGCTGTGGGGCCCGGCGGAATGGCTGCGCGGCACGCTGCTCACCGGCTTTGCCTGGAACCCGGCCGGTGCGATCTGGCTGCCGACGCCGGTGGCGCAGATCGCATCGGTGATCGGCGGCAGCGGCCTGTCCCTCGTCACGCTGGCCTGCGCGATGGCGATCCTGTGGCTGCTGCGCGGGCCATCGCCGCGGCGGCGGCTGGCGGGCGGCGGCATCCTGATCGGCACCGGCGCACTGGCGCTGGTTGGCGATGGCATGATCATCGACAGCGATTTTGTCGGCACGCCCGTCGTCGTGGTGCAGCCCGGCATCGGGCAGGACGAACGTTATGATGCGGCCTCGGCCGAACGGCGCATGGCGACCTATCTGGCGCTCACCCGGCAGGGCCTCACCCAGGCCGGGCTGGCCGGGCGGCCGGTGCTGCAGAATGCCGACATCGCGCGGCGCACGCTCACCGAAACCGATGGCGTGGTGTCGCCGCTGCCGCCATCAGCCGAAAAGGTGACGGGCGAACTGACGAACAAGGTCGCCCCCGGTCTTGCCCCGCCGCCCGCCGATCAGGCCGGCGGCGGGGCCGCGCTGCTGCCGCGCAAACCCGCCCTGATCGTCTGGCCGGAAGGCGCCATCGACGAGCTGATCGAATTTGATGAGGCGGCACGCAGCCGCGTCGCGTCCGCGATTGGCCCCGGCGATCTGCTGCTCACCGGCGGCACCGGCATTTCGCGCGCCGGCAACGGCAACGCGCGTTACGCCAACAGCCTGTTTGCGCTGGCTGGCGATGGCCGGATCGTCGCCCGGTATGACAAGGCGCACCTGGTGCCGCTGGGCGAATATGTGCCGTGGCGCGGCATCCTTGAACCACTGGGCATTGCCCGGCTGGTGCCCGGCGATTTCGATTTTGCCGCCGGGCCGGGGCCGCGCACGCTCAACCTGGGTGCCTTCACCAGCGTATCCCCGATGATCTGTTACGAAATCGCCTTCCCGCAGGCGGTGGCGGATCGCGGCAACCGGCCGGGCTGGATCGTCAACGTCTCCAACGATGCCTGGTTCGGGGCATGGGGGCCGCCGCAGCACCTGGCACAGGCCCGGCTGCGCGCCATCGAGGAAGGCCTGCCCATCGCGCGCGCCACCCCCACCGGCATAAGCGCGGTGATCGACGGCTTTGGCCGGGTGCGGGCATCGCTTGGGCAGGGGGAGGCCGGCACCATCGTCATCAGCCTGCCGCCGCCACAGCCTGAAAGCCTGTTCGTGCGGCTGGGCCTGTATCCGGCCGGCGTGCTGGTGCTGCTGATCGGCCTTGTCGCTTTGATCATCGAGCGCCACCAGCCGCCACCACCGCCGCGCCCGATACGCATGATCGTCGCCTGACGCGGCCTCTCAACAGGTCTTAACGATATAAAGAAGTCGTTATACGACTTGCACGCAGGGCGCGTCGCTCGTATGACGGCGCGTCTTTGCAATTGCGTGAGAGCCCCCGCCATGACTCGCAGCAGCTTCATCTTCACCTCCGAATCGGTTTCAGAAGGCCATCCCGACAAGGTTGCGGACCAGATTTCCGATGCCGTCGTCGATCTGTTCCTGGGCAAGGACCCGGAAGCCCGCGTCGCCTGCGAAACGCTGACCACCACCAACCGGGTTGTCCTGGCCGGCGAAGTGCGCGGCCGCGGCATGATCGATGCCGATGGCAACTGGGAACCGGGCGCGCAGGAGGAAATCCAGAAGGTCGTGCGCGAAACCGTGAAGCGCATCGGTTACGAACAGTCGGGCTTCCACTGGCAGAACCTGACCTTTGAAAACCACCTGCACCCGCAGTCATCTGACATCGCGCAGGGCGTCGATGCCAGCGGCAACAAGGATGAAGGCGCCGGCGACCAGGGCATCATGTTCGGTTACGCCACCGACGAGACCCCGGATTTCATGCCGGCCACGCTCTATTATTCGCACCGCATCCTCGCCCGCATGGCCAGCGACCGCCACAGCGGCATCGCGCCGTTCCTGGAACCGGACGCCAAGAGCCAGGTGACCCTGCGTTATGAAAACGAAGTGCCGGTGGCCGCCACCGCCATCGTCGTTTCGACGCAGCACGCCGTGGATTACTGCACCCCGTGGGAAAAGGACGGCGAAAAGGGCGGCGATGCCGCCAAATATGCCCAGCTGCGCGATTATGTGATGGGTGTGCTGCACGATGTGCTGCCGGCCGGCTTCATCACCGGTGAAACGGTGATCCACCTCAATCCCACCGGCAAGTTCGAAATCGGCGGCCCGGATGGCGATGCCGGCGTGACCGGGCGCAAGATCATCGTGGACACCTATGGCGGCGCGGCCCCGCACGGCGGCGGCGCGTTCAGCGGCAAGGACCCGACCAAGGTTGACCGTTCGGCTGCCTATGTCTGCCGCTATCTCGCCAAGAACATCGTGGCAGCCGGCCTTGCCAAGCGCTGCACCATCCAGCTCAGCTATGCCATCGGCGTCGCCGCGCCGCTGTCGATCCACGTCGATCTGCACGGCACCGGCACCGTTTCGGAAAACGCCGTCGAAGCCGTGCTGGCCGATCCCGCCAAGCTGGGCTTTGCGCTCACCCCGCGCGGCATCCGCACCCATCTGGGCCTCAACCGCCCAATCTATCAGCGTTCGGCGGCCTATGGCCACTTTGGCCGCACGCCGGATGCCGACGGCGGCTTCAGCTGGGAACGCACCGATCTGGTCGGCGCGCTCAAGGCGGCGCTCTAAGGGGTCAGGCAACCCCGTCGAGATACTCGACCTCGGGCTTGCCGGCGAGGCAGGCACCGAGGCCGGGACCGGCGGCACGGAAATGATCCGATGCGCCATGCGCCTTCAGGGCATCGGCATCGGCGTAGACTTCCAGCACCTTGTAGGTGAGCGGATCGGCTTTCGATCGCGTCAGCTGGTAACAGAGATTGCCTGGCTCGTTTTCGCGCACGGCCCGGCTCAGCGTGCGGAACACGTCTTCGAACTCGGCTGCCTTGCCGTCGAGAATCGTCAGGGTGGCGATCACACCGATCATGTCTTTTGTCTCCCGATGTTGCAGCGGGCAGGGTGGCGCAGGGCGGCCAGCCGGCCTAGCTGGCGAAAAGATGGACGTTAACGCGCGCGAAGGTTAACATCCCGTTCGTTCACCGTGGTGGGAGGAACGAACAATGGCGACACGGGCGGCTGCTGCCGGTGCCAAGGCGCATTCCGGACACGACTGGCTGAAAACGCAGGCGCGCATCACCGGGGTGATGGCGCTGATCTTTGCGGCGGCCTTCTCCTTCCATGTCGGCATGGGCCGATCCAGCTTTGCGATGCCGCTGACCTGGCACGTCCACGCCGTGATCTTCTTTGGCTGGGTGGCGATCAGCCTTGTGCAGGCGGGGCTGGCAGCCAGCGGGCAGCGGGCCTGGCATCGCCGGATCGGCTGGCTGGGCACGGCGTGGATCCTTGCCATGATTGCCGCCGGGGTGGCGATCACCGTGGCGGTGGCGCAGGTCGGCCGCACGCCGTTCTTTTTCCGCCCGCAATATTTCCTGGTGCAGAACCCGCTGGGCCTGATCGCCTTTGCCGCACTGGCGCTCGGCGCCGTGGCCAAGCGCCGCGACACCGGCTGGCACCGCCGCCTGCACCTGTGTGCGCTGGCAACGATCATGGGCCCGGCGTTCGGGCGGCTGCTGCCGTCGCCGTTGCTGATTCCCTATGCGATGGAAATCACCAGCATCCCCGGCCTGCTGTTCCCGGCCTGGCTGGCATGGCGCGAAGTGCGCGCTGGCGAAGGCCTGCACCCGGCCTGGATCATTGGCCTTGCCGCGCTGCCGATCTCGCTGGCGCTGGGCTGGGCCATCGCCGCCGCGCCGCTGGGATCCTCGCTCTATGCCGCCGTCGTGGCCGGCACGCCCGGCGCGGCGATATCCGGCACCGCGTTCGGCCCGGTGCCGCCCGGCCTGTAACGGCTCAGGCGCCGGGCAGGGGCAAGGCGGCGGCTTCGTCCTCGATCTTCTTCAGGCCGCGGGCGAACAGCAGACGATCGGCGCCCTTGAAGCCGAACCGCCAGATGATGAAGCCATAGCTGCCCAGAATTGCGACCAGTCCGATCGACAGCTGGATGGGTTCCGGCGTCCGCAGCACCAATGTGCCAACCGCTGCCGCCGGAATGCCAGCCAGCAGCAGCGAAGGACGCCATCCGGACACCCTGTGACCAAGACGGGCCTGCAAAAGCCGCGATTTGGCCACCGATTGCAGCAGCGCCGCAATCGCCAGCGCCAGCGCTGCGCCAACCCCGCCGCCCAGCGGGCCGTCCATCGGCACCAGCCACAGCGACAGGCCCAGCTGCACCGCCAGCCCCGCCACCGACCACACAAGGTTGGCCCCGCGCGCCACATAGATCAGCGCACCTTCGGCCACCGCCGCCTGCGCTGCGAACAATTCCACCGTCAGCAGGGCGGCAAGCACGGTGACGCCGGCCGCAAAGGCGGGGCCAAACAGCCCCATGCCGGCCTTGCCCGTCATCCCCAGCGCCAGCACCGCGCCCAGCTGCACCGCCGCCACCCAGAAACTGATCTGGCGCACGTGCGCTGCCACCTTGGCGATGTTGCCGGCCGCCAGATTGCGCGTCAGCACCGGGCCGAGGATCGGATCAAAACTGGACTTAAGCCGTTGCGGCAGCGAGGCAATCTGCTGTGCCACGTAATAGATGCCGACGATTTCGGCGCTGGCAAAACGTCCCAGGATGAAGATGTCCAGCCGGCGCGCACCCCACTCCGCGATGTCAGCGCCCGCCAGCGGCCCGTTGGCCTTCACCAGGCGCCAGAGCCGCGCCGGATCGAGGCGATAGCGCACCGGCCAGCCAAAGCGCCCCAGGGCCGGCGCCAGCGCCGCCACGAACGCCGCCACCATCGACAGCAGATAGGCGATCAGCATGCCGTCGCCCTTCCAGGCGGTGAAGGCCAGCGCCAGCGCCGCGATCGACAGCACCCACGGCTCCACGATGGAGCGAGCGCGCACCTGCGCTGCCACATCATGGTGGAAGGCCAGGCCGGCCAGCGCCACGTCGGCCAGCGCAATGAACGGGATGATCAGCGCGAACCAGCGATCCAGCGCCTTCAGTTCGGTGGCCGGAAACACGAGTTCGGGCAGCGCCACCAGCACGGCCGATCCGGCCAGCGACACCAGCAGGGTGATCAGCAGCGCGTCGATGAGCGCTCCCGCCTCGTCCTGCGGGCGCCGCGCCATTTCCTCGGCAAGGCCGCGTTTCAGGCCCAGCGTTGCCAGCATGGCGACCAGCTCGACCAGCATGGTGGCATAGGCAAAGCGGCCCAGCGCTTCCGCGCCATACAGACGTCCGGCGATGAACAGGAAGGGAAAGCGCGCTGCCAGCCGCAGCACATAGCCAAAGAAACTCGTGCGCCCGCCCTTTGCCAGCGTCGCGGTTTCCGCCGCATCGCGCGAGGCGACGGGATCAGCCAACGTGCACCCGGCGATAGCGGCCGTGCAGATACAGCAAGGGTTCCCGCGCCTTATCAAGCGCAAGGCGGGTCACGCGGCCAACGATGATGCGGTGATCGCCGCCATCGTGATCGGCATGGAGCGTGCAGGCAAAGGCCGCCTTCGCGCTGGCCAGCACCGGGACGCCATCCCAATCCTGCCAGTCATGCTCGCCAAACCGGTCAATGTCTTTCCTGGTGAAGCGATCGGCGACGACCTGTCCGTCCAGATCGAGGATGTTGATGGCAAAGCGCCCCGACTGGCGCAACACCGGCAAGGCCGACGCTCCGGTGGCGGGGCAGAACAGCAGCAAGGGCGGATCAAGGCTGACCGAGGTGAAGCTGTTGGCCGTCAAGCCGACCCGTTCCCCGCCAGGTGACTGGCTGGTGACAATGGTGACACCGGTGGCAAAACAGCCGAACGCATCCCGCAGCAGGCGCGGATCAAAGGCGTCATTGTTGGGAGCGGTGGAAATCATCGCCGTCCCCTATCGCGATTCTCTCCGCCGTCAATGTTGCGGATGCCGGGTGCGGCGCTATCGTGCGCCGCCACCTGCCAAGGAAAGCATGATCATGTCGCTTGCTGCCAGCCTGTTCCTGATTGCCGCAACATTGCCGGCCAGCCTGCCCACCGATGCGGCAACCCTGTCGCGCCTGCCGGTCGCCACGGCGACGTTGGTCGCGCACCGGCAGACCCACAACTGCAGCGGTGTCTGGTTGGCTGATCTTGCCGCAGTCGCTGGCCTGCCGAAAGGCGAGGCGCTGCGCGGCCCGGCGCTGACCACTCTGATCGTCGCAGAGGCAGCGGATGGCTATCGAGTCGCTTTCACGCTGGCAGAACTCGACACCAGGCTGGGCAACCACCCGGTGCTGGTCGCAAACCGGTGTGACGGCAAGCCGCTGACAGATGCGGATGGCCCGTTGCGGCTGGTCGTGCCGGGTGAATCGCGCGCGGCGCGATCGGTGCGCCAATTGCGTCAACTGCGGGTCGTGGCGTTGCCCTGAAGGGGCAAAATGCCCTTGAATCAAATCAAATCCTGCCCTTTTTGTCCTGTTCATAGAGCGCAACCTTTGGCACAAGATCGTTACCAAAGATAACAAGCGGGCGCGCCGATGCGAGTTGGGGTTCTTCACCAGGAACCTGCTGAAGCCAGCCGGCTTTCGGTTGCCTTGGTGCGCGCCGGGCACACGCCCGTTGCTTTCACAAACGGCTTCGCGCTGCACGACGCTCTCGATAGTGAGCATTTCGATCTGTTGCTGATGCGCTGGGACGGCGCGGCCCTGAGCGGCGTCGCGCTGATGCATCGCCTGCGTGCCCGGCAGACGGCGCCGCCCACCATCGTGATGCTGGTGGACGAGCAGACGCCCGGTGGAATCGCCGACGGTGCCGATCTGCTGATCGACGACATATCCGACGAAACGGCCGTGATCCAGGCACTGACGCAGTTTACCCGCCCCAACATCAACGGGGTGCCGCGTGTCGAACAGTTCGACGAGATCCAGTTCGATTCCGGTTCAGGCCAGGTTGTCGTGCGCGGCCATCCGGTGCTGTTGACCGCCAAGGAATTCGCGCTGGCGTTGCTGCTGATGCGAAACGTCGGGCAGGCGCTGTCACGCGATCATATCATGGGGTCGGTGTGGGGCAGGCGCGACTCGCCGGGCAGCCGCACGCTCGACGCCCACATTGCCCAGATCCGCAAGCGGCTGATGCTGCGCCCCGAACAGGGCTGGCGGCTGTCGAGCGTCTATGGCTTTGGCTACCGGCTCGACCGCACCAGCGGCTGAGCCGTCAGAATTGCTGCGCGCGCAGCCATTCCCGCACGGCCGGCCCAACGTCCTCGCGCTCCAGTGCCAGCGCGATATTCGCAGTAACGTGGCCGGCCTTGTCCCCGCAATCGAACCGCGTGCCGGTAAAGGTGAGGGCATGGAAAGGCTGGTTGCCGATCATCTCTGCCATGGCGTCGGTCAACTGGATTTCGTTGCCGGCGCCGCGCTTGCCCAGCGCCAGCACGTCCATTACCTCCGGCTGCAGGATATACCGCCCGATGGCAGCAAGCCGTGACGGGGCGGTGCCGCGCGCCGGCTTTTCCACCAGCGCCGACACCTCGGTGATCAGCCCGTCGCGGCGGCCCGGCGAAACAATGCCGTAACGGTGGGTATGCTCTTCGGGCACTTCCAGCACCGAAATGATATTGCCGCCCAGTTTCATGTAGGCGTCGTGCATTTCCTTCAGCGCCGGACTGGCCGGATTCCACAGCAGCTCGTCGGGCAGCAGCACGGCAAAGGCATCGCGCCCCACCACATGGCGGGCGCACCACACGGCGTGGCCCAGGCCCGCCGGTTCCTGCTGGCGGACATAGACCATGCGGCCCGGCTCGATCTGGGTTTCCTCCAGGGTCGCCAGTTCGGCCGTCTTTCCCTTCGCGGTCAGACTGTCGACCAGTTCGCGGGCGACATCGAAATAATCCTCCAGCGCGCCCTTGCCGCGCGCCGTCACGAACACCAGCCGCTCGATGCCGGCGGCCAGCGCCTCGTCGACCGCATATTGCAGCAGCGGCTTGTCCACCACCGGCAGCATTTCCTTGGGCATGGCCTTGGTGGCCGGCAGAAAGCGGGTGCCCTGGCCCCCAACCGGAAATACCGCTGTCTTGACTGGTTTTATCGACATGTTTCCCTCGTCATGCGGTGTGCAGCGATTGTCAACCGCCTCTGCCGGTCAAGCGAAGGCCGGGCCGGGCGGTTCCCGTCAGACGACCGGAAAGCGCAACAGTTTGCCAGCTTCCACCACCAGCGCCGTGGCCGGGCCAGCCAGCGCCGTGCGGATCGCGGGATCGGCAATGTCCAGCCCACCGGTAAACGCGCCATAGGCAGGCAGGATCAGCTTGGTTGGCGCGTGGGCAAAACAGCGCCGCGCGATGTGCCGCCCACGGTGACGGATGACCAGCTTGGGGTGAAAATGGCCCGACAATTCCGGCATCGGGTCGCCGGGATCGGCCTCGTGGCGCAACACCAGCGGGCCGATGCGCCCCTCCACCATCGTCCGACCGCCCAGCCGGCCGGCGGCATCATCATCGTGGTTGCCGGTGATCCACCACCAATCAAGATCGCGGATCATGGTCATCAGCGTGCGCCGCGCCGCGTCCGACAGCCGATCGGGGCCGGCAGCATCATGGAAACTGTCACCCAGGCACACGAGCCGCGTCGCGCCGGTCGTTTCCACGGCCGTGATCAGCGCGGCAATGGTGTCGGCGGTGGCGTGCGGCGGCAGCAGCCAGCCGCGGCGGGCAAAATGGCTGGCCTTTTCGAAATGCAGGTCGGCCACGAACAACGTTGCCTGCGCCGGCCACCACAAGGCGCCACAGGCCAGCGGCTGCAGCGATTCGCCGGCGAACGAAAAGGAAACGGGCATGGCCGGTGCTTAATCGACCGCCATCGCCTCGGCAATCAGCGCCTCGGCCTCGATCAACAGCGTGGCATCGGCACTGTCGCCCACCCGCTCCCGCCCGATGGTCAGCAGCGACGGCACCGCCAGCGGCGTGACGTGGCTGGCGCGGACATGGCTCATCCGCGCGTGCGCTTCCTCCAGCAGGCCGGCGAGCCGGGCAACATCCGTCAGCTTGCCGCGCGCATCGGTCCAGGCGGCGGTGAGCAGCAGATGGTCGGGCTCATGCCGGCGCAGCACGTCATAGATCAGGTCGGCCGACACGCTCATGGCCTTGCCCGATTTGTGCACGCCGGGTTGGGTGCGCTCGATCAGGCCGCCGATGATGGCCACTTCGCGGAAGGCCCGCCTGAGGAACGGCGAGGCGGCCAGCCACTCGGCCAGTTCATCCTCCAGCACGGTCGGATCGAACAGCGGCTGCGGATCATCGACCGGATCGAGGCTCCACGCCGCCATCGCATAATCGCTGGCCACAAAGCCCATCGGCTTCAGCCCGGCGCGCTCCATGCGCTGCGTGACCAGCATTCCCAGCGTCTGGTGCGCCGCAGCCCCGGCAAAGCCATAGACAACCATGTACCAGCGGCCATCGCGTTCAAATGTTTCGACCAGCACGTCGTCGCGGCCCGGCAGCCGCGAGACACGCGACTGGATCGCCAGCCATTCGCGCACGTCGGGCGGCATTTCGGCCCACCGCGTCCGATCGTTCATCAGGCCGCGCACCCGCGCCGCCAGCCGCGTCGTCATCGGCATACGACCGCCCATGTAGCTTGGCACCTTTGGAGCGCCCCGCCCCAATCGCACGTGGACATCGCCGCCATCAAAGCCGGTCACCTCCACGACCTGGCCGGCGAACATGAAGCTGTCGCCGACGCGCAGCTGGCTGACGAAATACTCCTCGACCTGGCCCAGCTTGCGGCCGCCGCGCCCCGGTTTGCCGGTGCCGAACACGACATTCATCGTCACCGCCTCGACAATGGTGCCGCTGTTCATCCGCCACTGCCGGGCCAGCGCGGCAGACCGCAGGCGCATCCGGCCGTCGGGCTGCGTCACCAGCCGTTGATAGCGCTCATAGGCCTTCAGGGCGTAACCGCCTGTCGCGGCATAGCCGAGCACCGACGCGAACGCGCTGCGGGTGAGGCCCGCATAGGGGGCGGCGCTCTTCACCTCGTCATAAAGATCGTCAGGAAAGAACGGCCCGGCGGCCGCACAGCCGACGACGTGCTGCGCCAGCACGTCCAGTGCGCCGGGGCGGAAACCATCGGGATCAAGCTCCCGCGCCTCGACTGCGTCGCGCGCGGCCAGCGCCTCCAGATACTCAAAGCGATTGCCGGGCACGATGAGGCAGCGGCTGGCTTCATCCATGCGGTGGTTGGCACGGCCCGTCCGCTGCAACAGGCGGGATGCGCCCTTGGGCGCGCCCATCTGGATGACCAGATCGACATCGCCCCAATCCAGCCCGAGATCGAGGCTGGCCGTGGCCACGATGGCACGCAGCCTGCCTGCCGCCATCGCCGCTTCGACCTTGCGGCGCGCTTCGGGGGCAAGGCTGCCGTGATGGATGCCGATGGGCAAGGCGTGGTCATTCTCTGCCCACAGATCGCGGAAGACGAGCTCCGCGACGGCGCGGGTGTTGACGAAGACGATGGCCAGCCGTGCCGCCTCGATCCGCCGCATCACCGCGCGTGCAGCCCAGCGGCCATTGTGGCCGCCCCACGGAATACGGTCGTCGATCACCAGGATGTCGATGGCGGGATCGGCCCCGCCCTGCGCCACCACCACCTCGACCAGATCGGCGTCGGCGTCGGGTGCCAGCCAGCCAGCCCAGGCCTCCGGATCGGCAATGGTGGCCGAAAGGCCGACCCGCTGCAGATCGGGCGCCAGCCGCTGCAGCCGGGCGAGGCACAGGCTGAGCTGATCGCCGCGCTTCGTGGTGCCAAAGGCGTGGATCTCGTCGACGATGACACGCTTGACGCCCGCCATCATCGATGCCGCATCCGGGCTGGAGAGCAGGTTGGCGAGACTTTCCGGCGTGGTGAGCAGGATGTGCGGCGGCACCTCCTTCTGGCGGGTCTTGCGCGCTGCCGGCGTGTCGCCGGTGCGGGTTTCGACCATGATGCCAAGGCCCATTTCGGCAATCGGCGTCAGCAGGTTGCGCTGCACGTCGACCGCCAGCGCCTTCAGCGGCGAGATATAGAGGGTGTGCAGACCTTCGGCCGGATCGGCAGCGAGTTCGGCCAGGGTCGGCAGGAACCCGGCCAGCGTCTTGCCCGCCCCGGTCGGCGCCGTCAGCAGCGCGTGGCGGCCACGCGCCGCCGCGTCCAGCATGGCGCGTTGATGGCCGCGCACGCGCCAGCCGCGCTGGGCAAACCAGTTGGTGATGGCGGCCGGCAGTTCCACGGCTGCGACCCATGGCGTGAGTGACAGGCATGGCGCAAGCCGGCATGGTGGCGCGGATGGCCCTCGACTGGATCACGCCGCGGCCCGAAGGCCTGTATCTGCCGGGGATCGACGCCTGGGTGGATCCTTCGCGCCCGGTTCCACGCGCCATCGTTACCCACGGCCATGCCGATCACGCCCGCGCCGGCCACGGCCATGTGCTGGCGACGCCGGAAACGCTGGCGATCATGGCACAGCGTTTTGGCCCGCAGCCGGGCGGCCAGGCGCTTGGTTATGGCGAGCGCATCGATCTGGGTGATGGTCTGTCGTGCCGGATGCTGCCTGCCGGGCACGTGCTGGGATCGGCGCAGGTGGTGCTGGAAAAGGCTGGCACGAGGATCATCGTCTCCGGCGATTACAAGCGGCGCGCCGACCCCACCTGCCAGCCATTCGAACCGCTGGCCTGCGATATCTTCATCACCGAGGCCACGTTCGGCCTGCCGGTGTTCCGCCACCCCGACACTGCCGCGGAAATTGCCAAGCTGCTGACCGCGCTGGCCGCCAATCCCGATCGCTGTGTGGCGGTGGGTGCCTATGCCCTGGGCAAGGCGCAGCGGGTGATCGCCGAACTGCGCCGCGCCGGGCATGATGCGCCGATCTACCTGCATGGCGCGATGACGGCGTTGTGCGCGCTTTACGAGACGCACGGGGTGATGCTGGGCGATCTGCGCCCTGTCGGCACGCTGAAAGGCGATGTGCTGAAGGGTCACATCATCATTGCTCCGCCATCGGCCCTGCGCGACGTGTGGAGCCGGCGGCTGCCCGATCCGATCACGGCGATGGCATCAGGCTGGATGCGGGTGCGCCAGCGCGCCGTGCAATCGGGCATCGAGCTGCCGCTGGTGATTTCCGATCACGCCGACTGGGATGAACTGACGGCAACCATCACCGAGCTGAACCCGGCCGAAGTCTGGGTCACCCACGGCCGCGAAGAGGCTCTGGTGCACTGGTGCGGCCTCCACCAGCGCCGGGCGCGGGCGCTGGAACTGGTGGGACGCGAGGACGACAGCGATTAGGCGATGGCCCGGCGACGGCGTCGGGCGGCAGCGCCCACCAGGCCAAAACCGGCGATCAGCATGGCCCAGCTTTCGGGTTCCGGGACGACGCCGGCCGAGAACTGGAAATTGGCGCCAAAACGGCCACCGGTGGTGATGGTGTTGACCCGGTTGGGAAAGGCAAAGCCGCTGCCTTCGCGCGACACCGCGGACCCGATATAGGTGAGGCCGGAGGCCAGCGCGAGCTCATCGACACCGCTGACATAGCCGTCGCCATCATCGGCGGTATCACGGCCCCCGATGAAATATTGGCCGGCAGCAAGGCTGATCGGCGAAACACCGGTGAAGCGCCAGATGCCATCGGTGGGGGTGCCGGCGGTGATGGTGGCGCTGCCCAACAGCGTCCCGACGCTGTCCCAGATGCCGACCTGGTGATCACTGTTGCTGCCGTTGCCCACATTCCAGCCCAGTGCGGTCACGACGATGTTGCCGGTGGTGGAAAACGTCCAGCCGATGGTTTCATCGGTGCGAAAGAAGCCATAGCCGGTGCCCCCGGTAAAGCTGGTCACGGCGTTGGTGGCCAGGGCCGGTGCGGCCATCAGCAGCATTGCCGTGGCAATCAGGGTCTTGCGCATCTTTCACTCCTCCATCGCAACAGTCTGTCCGGCCATTCGCATCCGGGCTTGCATCGCCGGTCACAAATCGCGAAGACCCCAGTTCATGTTTGCCGCCCTTCGCCCCCTGCTGTTCGCACTGGATCCGGAAGTGGCGCACAATCTGACTCTGGCGGCACTGAAAACGCGGCTGGTGCCCGCCGGTTCCGCCGACGATCCGATTCTGGCGACCAGCCTTGCCGGGATGGCATTGCCCAACCCGATCGGGCTTGCCGCCGGGTTCGACAAGGATGCCGAAGTGCCGGACGTGATGCTGCGGCTGGGATTTGGCTTTGTCGAATGCGGCAGTGTCTGCCCGCGCCCGCAGCCGGGCAATCCAAAGCCCCGCCTGTTCCGCCTTGTGGAAGATCAGGCGGTGATCAACCGGTTCGGATTCAATTCGAAAGGGGTCGAGTTCGCCCACGCCCGCCTGTCGGAGCGTCGGGGCCGGCCGGGCGTCGTCGGCATCAACCTGGGCGCCAACAAGGACAGTGAGGACCGCACCGATGATTATGTCGTCGCCTTGCGCGCGCTGGCGCCGCTGGCGTCCTATGTGACGGTCAACATCTCGTCGCCAAACACGCCGGGGCTACGCTCCTTGCAGGATGGCGCGGCATTGGCCGATCTGATCGCCCGCGTGATGGCGGCGCGCGGAGCCCTGGATGTGCCGCTGTTCGTGAAGGTGGCCCCAGATCAGGGTGAAGATGACTGGGCGACCATCGCGCGGGCCTGCATCGATGGCGGCGTTGACGGCCTGATCGTCTCCAACACCACGATCAGTCGGCCCGCCCTGGCCAGCACCCACGCCGGCGAGACGGGAGGTCTGTCCGGCAAACCCCTGAAACCGCTGGCGCTGGCGGCCCTGAAGCGGTTCCGCGCTGAGACCGGTGGCGCTCTGCCGTTGATCGCGGTGGGCGGGATCGCATCGGGGCAGGACGCGTATGATCGCATCACCGCAGGAGCCAGTGCCGTGCAGCTCTATTCGGCGATGGTCTATCACGGGCCGGGGCTGGTGACCCGGATCAAGGACGAACTGGCCGCATTGCTGCGCCGCGACGGCTTTGCCAGCGTGAGCGCGGCCGTGGGCAGCAAAGTTTAACCACTTTTCAGCCGCGCAAATCCGCCTAAGGTGGTAGGCCATGAAGAGCATCCTCACTTTCGCCGTCTCGCTTGTGGCCGTGGCCGCCAGCGCCCAGCCGATCCCGAAGGACGCCGACAGCGGCCCGGTGCAGGCCGCCAGCAGCGCCGGGGCCGGGCCGTTCAGGGCCGTGGTATCGGCTGCCAACCCGCTGGCATCCGAAGCCGGGGTTTCGATCCTGAAGCAGGGCGGCAGCGCTGCGGACGCGGCGATTGCCACCATGCTGGCGCTGACGGTGGTGGAACCGCAATCATCGGGCATCGGTGGCGGCGGCTTCATCGTCTACCAGCCGGCCAATGGCCCGATCGGCACCATTGATGGCCGCGAAAAGGCCCCCGGCGTGGCCAAGCCCGGCCAGTTCCTCGGGCCCGATGGCAAGCCGATGCCGTTCATGCAGGCCGCCACCGGCGGGCGCAGCGTGGGCGTGCCCGGCAATGTCGCCCTGGCTGCCGAGGCCCACAGGAAATGGGGCAAGCTGCCGTGGGCCAAGCTGTTCGAACCGGCGATCAAACTGGCCGAAGGATTCCCGATCTCACCGACCATGGCCCGCTTCATCGCCTTCGGACAGGACAGCCTGAAACAGGCCGGCCCCGAAGGCCGCGCGCTGTATTTCGACAAGGATGGCGCGCCGCTGCCCGCCGGCATGACCTTCCGCAATGAAAAGCTGGCGGCCACGCTGCGCCTGATCGCGAAGAATGGCCCCGATGCCTTTTACAAGGGGCCGATTGCCGCCGGCATCGTCAAGGCGGTGAGCACGGCCGACGCCAACCCGACCGCGATGACGCTGGCCGATGTCGCCGCCTACAAGGCGGAGGTGCGCGAACCGGTGTGCGGCAACTATCGCCAATACAAGATCTGCGGCATGGGCCCGCCCTCATCGGGCGGCACCGGCGTGCTGGCCATGCTGAAACAGATCGAACGCTTCGACATGAAGGGCCTGGGCAAGGACAATCCCGTGGCCTGGCACCTGTTCGCCGAAAGCCAGCGCCTCGCCTATGCCGACCGCGAAAAGTGGATTGGCGATCCGGGCTTTGTCGAGGTGCCGACCAGGGGCCTTGCCGATCCCGCCTATCTGACCGCCCGTTCGGCGCTGATCAATGCCGGCGCCCGCATCGCCAGGGCGGAGCCCGGCATGCCGGCTGGCGCTCCGATGGCGCGGGTGAATGCCGCTGACAACGAGGTTGCCGGCACCACCAACTTCGCCGTGGCCGACGCCGCCGGCAACGTCACCACCTGGACGTCGACGGTGGAAAAGACCTTCGGGTCGGGGCTGGTTGCCGAAGGGTTCGTGCTCAACAACGAGCTGACCGATTTCAACTTTGCGCCCGAGGATCAGGGCAAGCTGACGGCCAACGCGGTCGCACCCGGCAAACGCCCGCGCTCTGCCATGTCGCCGACCATCGTCTATGATGCCAGCGGCAAGCCAATCCTGGCCATTGGTGCGGCCGGCGGCGTCACCATCATCGCGCAGGTGACCAAGGCGATCATCGCTGTCCTCGATTGGGGTCTGCCGGTGGAAGAGGCCATCGCGCTGCCGCAGCTGATCGCCATGGGCGACCGGTTCGCGGTGGAGAAAGGCACCATGCTGGAAGCCATGATCCCGGCCTTCACCGCCATGGGCCACAAGCCGGTGGCAAGCGCGCTGCCACTGAAGCTGAACGGCGTGCAGCGCGTGGCCGGTGGCTGGCGCGGCGGTGCGGATGCGCGCGGCGAAGGCCGCCCGGCCGGATATTGATGACAAAAACAGGGGGCGACACACGCCCCCGCGGGAGAGGATGATGCAACCGAAATTGCCGCCGCTGCGGCCTGCCGCCATCGCCGCGCGCGTTGATGCTGCGCCCAACCTTGTCACGCTGTTCCTCGATCGCGCCGATGCCCAACCGGCGGCACCGTTCCTGTCGGCCAAGGTTGGCGGGCAGTGGAAGGTGATCAGCTGGGGCGAAGCGCGTGACATCGTCGCCAGCCTGTCGGCGGCCATGATCGCGGCGGGCATCAACCGTGGCGACCGCGTGTGCCTGATTTCGGAAAACCGCCCGGAATGGTGTTTGGGCGATCTGGCGATCATGGCGGCCGGCGCCATCACCGTGCCGGCCTACACCACCAACACCGAAGCTGATCACACCCATATCCTGACCAACAGCGGGGCGCGCGCCATCATCGTTTCGGGGCCCAAACTGGCCAAGGCGGCGCTGCCGGCGGCGCTGGCCACCGAACAGTGCCGCACCGTCATCGCCATCGAACCGGTGCAGGACGTGCAGGGCCTTTCCGTCCTCAGCTGGAACCAGCTGATCGCCAACCGCGCCGCGCATCTGGCCGAGGATCGTGCCAGCCTGCGCGCCCGTGCCACCATGAAGCGCGATGATCTGGCCTGCATCATCTACACCAGCGGCACCGGTGGCCTGCCGCGCGGCGTGCGCCAGCACCACGGTGCCATCATGCGCAACATCGCCGGCGCCATTACCGTGATCGAACAGGATTTCTTCCCCGGCGACGTGCCCGGCGAGCTGTTCCTGTCGTTCCTGCCGCTGTCCCACAGTTATGAGCACACCGCCGGCCAGTACATGCCGATCGGGATGGGCGGCCAGATCGCCTATGCGGAGGGGCTGGAAAAGCTGGCCAGCAACATCGAGGAGGTGCGCCCCACCTTCATGGTGGTGGTGCCGCGCCTGTTCGAAGTGCTGCGGATGCGGATCGCCAAGCAGATCGAGAAGCAGGGCGGCGTCGCCATCACCCTGCTCAACCAGGCGCTGAGCATCGCCCGCAAGGAAGCGCGCGGCGAGAAACTGAGCCTGGTGGAGAAACTGACCGATCAGGCGCTGGAACGCACCATCAGGAAATCGATCCGCGCCAAGTTCGGCGGCCGCCTGCGCGCCATGGTGGCCGGCGGCGCGCCGCTCAACCCCGAAGTCGGCATTTTCTTCACCGCCATAGGCATCCCGATCCTGCAGGGCTATGGCCAGACCGAGGCCGGCCCGGTGATCAGCTGCAACCGCCCGCGCGCCGTGCTGAAGATGCACACGGTTGGCCCGCCGCTCGACAAGGTCGAGGTGAAGATCGCCAGCGACGGCGAAATCCTCGTCCGCGGCGAACTGGTGATGGACGGTTACTGGATGAACGATGCCGAGAGCCACAAGGCCCTGAAGGACGGCTGGCTCTATACCGGTGACATCGGCCACATCGACGACGACGGCCACCTGGTGATCACCGATCGCAAGAAGGACATCATCGTCAACGACAAGGGCGACAATGTCGCGCCGCAGCGCGTCGAAGGCATGTTGACCCTGCAGGACGAGATCGCCCAGGCGATGGTCTATGGCGACCGCCGGCCCTATCTGGTGGGCGTCGTCGTCCCCGAAGCCGAATGGGCGCTGGCCTTTGCCCGCGACAAGGGCCTGCCGGCCGACCTGCACAAGTTGCGCGATGAACCCGAGTTCGTGCGCGCGATCCAGGCCGCGGTTGACCGCATCAACCAGCGGCTGAGCGTGATCGAGAAGGTGCGCCGGGTGATCATCGCCGATGAGGCCTTCACCACCGACAACCAGCAGCTGACGCCATCGCTGAAGATCCGCCGCCACGTGCTTCGCCAAGTCTATGGCGAGCGGCTGGACCGGCTTTACAAGGATTGATGCAAACGCTGCAGGGCGCGATCAGCCCTGCGGCGGCTGCGGCGTGTCCCCGGCAGTCACGCTTTCATCCGGAATGTCGATCACCGGCGGCGGGCTGTTGGGGGTGCCATTCAGGTCGACCGTCATGCCTTCCAGATCGGCGGCCAGCGCGTCCATGTCGACTTCGACCGGGGCAGCCTCCGGTTCGGCGATCAGCTTGCCTTCTGCCTGCAGGGCGCGGCTCATGAAGCCCTTCCACAATCGCGCCGGCAGGCCGCCGCCCACGATGCTGGCCGCCATCGGCGAATTGTCGTCGTTGCCGACCCACACGCCGACCACCAGATCACCGGCAAAACCGATGAACAGCGCATCGCGGTGGTTCTGCGTCGTGCCGGTCTTGCCCCATGCCGGCATCGGCAGCCGCGCCGCATTGCCGGTGCCGTTGCGGACAACGGAGGACAGCAATTGCATGATGTCGGCCCGCACCGGCCAGGTCGTGGCCGTGTCTTCGGGCGGCGTCACACGTGCCGGCCACGGATCGGCGCGCCACAGGCCGGTGGCCTTCACCGGATATTTGCCCAGCGCGACGGACGCAAAGGCGCGTGTCATGTCGATGAGCGGGATGGGCGTCGTGCCCAGCGCCATGGCGGGATAGATGCTCACCCCGCCGTCGATGCCCAGCTTCCTGACCTGCTTGGCCACCTGCGAAATGCCAACCTCCTGAGCCAGCTTCACCGCCGCGATGTTGGAGCTGGCAGCAAATGCGGTGGCGAGGCTGATGGTGCCGCGGAAGCGCAGATCGTCATTCTTCGGGGCATAGCATTCGCCCGGCTTCTGGCCCGGCTCGCAGAGTTCGATGGGCTCATCGACGATGGTGTCGGCGGGTTTCTTGCCGGCCTCAAGCGCGGCCAGATAGACGAACAGCTTGAACGAGCTGCCGGGCTGGCGCTGGGCCTGGGTGGCGCGGTTGAAGCTCGATTGCTTGTAATCGGTGCCGCCCACCATCGCGACCACGCGGCCATCCAGCCGCATCGCCACCAGCGCCGCCTGGTTGACATTGAGGCCGCGGGCGCGGGCGAGACCGTCGTTGATAATGTCCTCGGCAATCGTCTGCAGCTTTGGATCAAGCGTGGTGCGAACCACCGTCTCGCCATAATCCGCCTCGGTCGCCTCGCGCGCCTCGGGCAGCACCCAGTCGGCGAAATAGCTGCCGCTGGGCAGCTGCTTGCGCCCGGGTCGATAGACGGCGGGGCGCGCCGCCTTCGCTTCAGCCGCCGTGATCGCGCCGGTTTCCACCATGGCCGCCAGCACTTGCCGGGCCCGCTCGCGCGCGTCGTCGAGATGGCGCGAGGGGGCCAGCCGCGACGGCGCCTGCACCAGGCCGGCCAGCATGGCGGCTTCACCCAGGCTCAACTGTTCGGGCGCCTTGTCAAAATAGGTGCGCGCCGCCGCGCGGATGCCATAGGCGCCGTCGCCGAAATAGACCGACGAGAGGTAGTTCTGCAGGATCTCGTCCTTGCTCAATCGCGCTTCCAGATAGAGGGCGATGATGATTTCCTGCAGCTTGCGACGGATCGAGCGTTCCGACGAGAGGAAGCTGGTCTTGGCCAATTGCTGGGTCAGGGTCGATCCGCCCTGACGCACGCCGCCGGCCTGCGCGTTGGTGACAAAGGCCCGGACGATGCCGATGGGATCGACGCCCATGTGATCGCGGAAACGGCGATCCTCGATGGCGATGAAGGCAGCCGGCACATGGGCCGGCAGTGCCGCGATTTTCACCGGCTCTTCCTTGTAATCACCGCGCCGCGCGATCGGCTTGCCGTTCATGTCGGTGATGATCAGGCTGGGTTGCTTGGCCGGTTCCAGGGCGCGGCCAAGCGGGGCGGTGGCCACCAGCCATGCCAGCAGAAGGCCGATCAGGCCGACAATGCCGCCAGCGATCCACCAGCGATACGGACGAACCATCGTCCATGCTGCCCCGATGCGCGCAGGCAAGCCGGCCATCAGGCGCGTTCCCGCGTCGCCGAAAAGCGGATGTCGGGGAAGCGGCCGGTGACGAAATTGAGTTCCCAGTTGTCACGCGCCAGGAACACCGGCGCACCGTCGCGATCTTCGGCCATGGCGCTGCGATGTTCCTCCCCGAACGCCTTCATGGCGGCAGGCGGGCCGGAAATCCAGCGTGCGGTTTCATAGGGGCTGGGTTCGAAGCTGGCGGCGACGCGATATTCGGCATCAAGCCGGCTGATCAGCACCTCCAGCTGCAGCTGGCCGACGACGCCGACGATCCACTGGCTGCCGATGGCGGGCTTGAACAGCTGGGTCACGCCCTCTTCGGCCATGTCGGTCAACGCGGTTTTAAGCTGCTTGGACTTGGTGGGATCATCCAGCCGCACCCGACGCAGGATTTCGGGCGCAAAGTTCGGGATGCCGGTGAAGGTGACGTCGTCCTTTTCCACCAGGCTGTCGCCCACGCGCAGCACGCCATGGTTGGGAATGCCGATGATGTCGCCGGGGAAGGCTTCGTCGGCGATCTCGCGGTCCTGCGCGAAAAAGAAGATCGGCGAGTTGATGGCGATCATCTTGCCGGTCGCCATCTGCTTCAGTTTCATGCCGCGGCGGAAGCGGCCCGAGGCGAGGCGCAAAAAGGCGATGCGATCGCGATGCTGCGGGTTCATGTTGGCCTGCACCTTGAACACGAACCCCGACACCTGGCTGCCGTCCGGATCAACCGCCACCGGCAGCGCCGGTTGCGGGCGGGGGGACGGTGCCATCGACGCAATCGCATCGATCAGGTCGACAACGCCGAAATCCTTGAGCGCCGAACCAAAGATCACCGGGGTGAGCGAGCCGGCGCGATAGGCATCGATATCGAGATCGGCATAGCCGCCCTCGGCCAGTTCGGCCTGTTCCCGCAGACGGCCCGCCATCGGCCCGGCCAGTTCGTCGATGCGCGGATCATCAAGGCCATCGACGGCGACCACGTCACCCGCCAGCCGGCTGTCACTGCCATCGGGCTTGTGAAACCGGCGGCGTTTCAGATCATAAAGCCCGGTGAATTCGCCGCCCAGGCCGGCCGGCCAGTTCAAGGGCGCCACGTCCAGCGCCAGCGTGTCGGCGACCTCGTCGAGCAGTTCGAACGGGTCCTTGCCCTCGCGATCGACCTTGTTGATGAAGGTGATGATCGGCACGTCGCGCAGGCGGCACACCTCGAACAGCTTGCGCGTCTGCGCCTCGATGCCCTTGGCGGCGTCGATCACCATCACCGCGCTGTCGACGGCGGTGAGCGTGCGATACGTGTCTTCCGAGAAATCCTCGTGGCCCGGCGTATCGAGCAGGTTGAACGTCACGCCATCACGCTCGAACGTCATCACGCTCGATGTCACAGAGATGCCGCGCGCCTGTTCAATCTTCATCCAGTCCGACCGGGCGCGGCGGTTCTGGCCGCGCGCGCGCACTTCGCCGGCCGCGTGGATGGCACCGCCGAACAGCAGCAATTTTTCCGTCAGCGTCGTCTTGCCGGCGTCGGGGTGCGAAATGATCGCAAACGTGCGCCGGTTCTGGACCGGGTTGGACGACAGGGGGCGAAGAGCGTTCATCAGATGGAGGCAGCCGGCTGCAAAAGGGCGCGCGGCGCATCGCACGAAGGGCCACAAAGGGCAAGTGCGCGCCAATTGCGACCGGTTGATGAGACCCCCGTCATTCTCCCCTTCCCAACGACGTGCCAATGTGGTTAATTTGCTCTGGTCCTCAACGGGGGGTGAGAAGCGTTGCTGATCAAGGCTCTGGCACGAATTGCTGTAATGTGGCTGGCACTGCTGTCGCCATCTGCCTTTGCTGCCAGCCTTTATTCCGCCCCGCGCTATGCCGCCATCCTGATCGATCACAGCACGGGCGAAGTGCTGTATGCCCGCCGCGCCGATGAAACCCGCTTTCCCGCCTCCATCACCAAGGTGATGACACTCTATGTGGCGTTCGAGGAAGTGGCCGCGGGCCGGCTTGGCCTGGATGACGATATCCGCATCACCCGCCGGGCCTACAACCAGGCACCGTCAAAGCTGGGCCTGCGCGTGGGTGCCACGATCAGTGTGCGCGATGCCTTCGGGGTCATCGCCACCAAGAGCGCGAATGACATTTCCGTTGCGCTGGCCGAACATATCAGCGGCAGCGAAGCGGCCTTTGCCGAACGCATGACCGCCACGGCCCGCCGGCTGGGCATGATGAACACGCGGTTCCGCAACGCATCGGGTCTGCCCGATCCGGACCACACCACCACCGCCCGCGATATCGCCATCCTGTCGCGCGCCATGCTGCGCGATTTCCCGGCCAACTATCCGGTGTTCAGCCAGGCGCAGTATCGTTATCGCGGCATGGCGGTGGCCAACCACAATCACCTGCTCCGCACCATGCCCGGCGTTGACGGCATCAAGACCGGCTTTACCAACGCCGCCGGCTTCACGCTCGCCGCCTCGGCCGTGCGCGGCAGCCGCCGCCTTGTCGCGGTGGTGCTGGGCGGGCCCAGCCGCATGGGCCGCGATGGCAATGTGCAGGATCTGCTCAACATCGGTTTCGACGTGCTTGATGGTCGCGATCGCGGCCAGCCTTTCACCGTCGCCAGCCGCTTTGCCGAGCCTGACGATCTGCCCGACGCCGTGATGGACAGCCTTGCCGGCGAGGTCGCCTCCGTCGATGGCGCGGTCGACATGCCGGCCCGTGCCGCGCAATCGGTCGATGTCACCACCGCCATCACGGCGCTGGGCGATACCGGACTGGGCGGCGCGCTGGCCAGCGTGCGCAGCGCCGGCGGTGGCGGGCGATCCCTGCCGCAACGCTGACATGATCACCCGGATTTCCAGTGGCGCCCCATGGGAGGCGCTGGTCGGTTACTGCCGCGCCGTGGTGGCACCGCCGTTCGTGTTCGTTTCCGGCACCGTTGGCCGCAACCCCGACACGGGCGACCTGCCGGCCGATGTGGAAGCCCAGTGCGCCAATGCGCTGACCATCATCGGCCGCGCGCTTGAAGCCGCCGGCACCGATTTCGCCCATGTCGTGCGCGTGACTTACTATCTCCCCAGTCGGGCCGATTTCGAGCCCTGCTGGCCGCAACTGCGGGCCGCCTTTGGCGCCAATCCGCCGGCCAGCACGGTCATCTTTGCTGATCTGCTCGACCCGGCGATGAAGATCGAGATCGAGGTCACGGCAGCGCTCCCGGCCTGAAGCGCCAGCGGCGAAATCCGCAACCATTGCTCATGCTCATCGTAATGCCTGAGGCAAGGCCCCGGGCAAGGAACGCGATGAGCGCACAAGATGATTGGCGACGCCGCAAGGCGGAGGAGCTGGGACTGATCCAGACCGGTCCGACCCCAGCACGGCGCGGGCAGGCGAACACTGCCACCAAATCGGATCTGCCAGACAGTTCCGGATATCGCGCGCAGGATACGCCGCCGCCCATTTCCCGGGGGCCGGTGCGAGCCGTCCCCTGGCTGGCAGGCGTGGCCGCGATCGGGCTGGCCATGCTGTTCGGCTGGTGGCTGCGCGGTGCCGCCACGCCGGTCGATATCGGGCGGGCCATGGCAGCAGCGCCGGTTGTTGTTGCGCCGGCGGATTCCGCGCCGGTGGTGCCAGACGCGGCACTGCCACCGGTCAAGCTGCCGGAACCGGCGCCGGTCATGGCCGCAAGCCCGCCGCACCGCGCGCTGGCATCCCGGCCACGGCGCGCCGCCGGCCCCAGCTTTCACTGCCGCGGCGAGATGCCGACGGTGAACCGCATGATCTGCGACAACCGGCGGTTGCTGGCGCTGGATGTCCGCATGTCAGCCGCCTACGGCGACGCCATCGCAACTGCCGGGAACAACGGCCGGCGCCGCATCGAAGCGGCGCAGACCCGGTTTCTCAACCGCCGCGCCCAGTGTGACACGGCGGCCTGTCTCGATCGCGTCTATCGCAACCGCATTGCCCAGCTGATCCGGCGGCGCTGAAGGATCAGGGCTTCACGAAGCGATAGTAAAACCGGTTGGTCTTGCCGCGCAGCGACGGGTCGAACACCAGTTTCGTCGGGTCATCGCCGGTTATCTCCAGGATCGGCACGCTGCCGGCAAAGCGGAAGCCGGCGCGGGCCATGTCGGCCTTAACCACCGCGGCATCGATGCGGTGCGTCTTGTCGGCCTGGGCACGGCTGTCCATCCCCGGCACGCCATGGTGATCGATGATGATGACGACGCCGCCCGGCTTCATCGCCTGGAACAGGCGCGCGTTGTAGGCATCGACATCGGTGCGCGGATATTTGAATTTTTCCGACTGCCAATAGAGGTCGTGGTAGGTGAGGTGGTAGAAGGCGGCATCGAGGTTGTCGGGGATCGGCGTCTCGCCGGGCGCGCCCACCACCAGCGCGACATTGGCATTGCGCTTCTTCAACGCGTCCCACGCTGCCGCCGTCTTGGCATCCTCCATGTAATTCACCGGCTCGATGGCGAACACGCGGCCCCTGGGGCCGACATGGCGCGCCAGCAGCTCGGTGTAATAGCCCTGGCCCGCCATCACATCCATCACGCGGGCGCCGGGGCGGATCATCGATTGCGCCAGCACCTGCGCCGGCATCCGGCCAGCGTCGAGCGCCACCATCGCTTCCGGCCTTCCAGGTGCCGTCACCACGTCTGCCGGGGCCGCCGCCATCATCACCACGGCCAGTGCGGCCAGCGCAAACTGCCTCTTCATTGCCTGTTCCTCCCCTTGTCTTGCCCGATGCTGCCACAGCCGCCCTTGCTTGACCATCACCGCCGCCGTCGCCACTGTCAGGGCCATGACGACGGAAAGCCTGTTCAGCCTGGCCAGTGCCGCCGTGCTGCCCGGTTGGGCCGCGCTGGCGTTTGCACCACTGGCCCGCGCGAAGGCCGTGCTCGTGGCGCGGGTGATCGCGGTGCTGCTCGCCGGCCTCTATGTCACGCTGTTGGTGACGGGCCTGGCCGGCGACGGCCCACCGCCTGGCGCCGGTTTCGACACGCTGGAAGGTGTGCAGCTGCTGCTGTCGTCCCCGCAGGCGTTGCTGGCCGGCTGGGTGCATTATCTGGTGTTCGACCTGTGGGTGGGCAGCTGGGAAGCGGAAGACAATGCACTGCCGCACGCGCTGCTGCTGCCCTGCCTGGCGCTGACCTTTTTGGCCGGCCCGACGGGGCTGCTGCTCTATCACCTGCTGAAGGCCGCGCGGAAGGCACGAGCGTGAGCGTTCCCAGCCCCTGCACCAATGTCTGCACGCTCGATCCGCGCACCGGCTGGTGCCTGGGCTGCGGGCGCAGCATGGACGAAATCAGCCGCTGGCCGCGCGCCAGCGACGCTGAACGCCGGGCCATCCTCGCGCGTTTGCCGGGGCGGAGGAAGACGCCATGATACCGCTGTCCGTTCTCGACCAGACGCCGATCCCCGAAGGCTATTCGCCAGCCCAGGCGTTGCTGAATTCGATCGATCTGGCCCGCCATTGCGAGGGACTGGGCTATCACCGTTTCTGGCTGGCCGAACATCATGCCAGCGCGGCGCTGGCCGGCAGCGCGCCAGAGATACTGATCTGCGCGGTGGCCAACGCCACAACCCGCATCCGCGTCGGTTCGGGCGGGGTGATGCTGCCGCATTATTCGCCCCTGAAAGTCGCGGAACAGTTCAGCCTGCTCGCTGGCCTGCACCCGGGGCGCATCGATCTGGGCCTGGGCCGCGCACCGGGCAGTGACCAGCGTACGGCCGTCGCCCTGCAGCAGGACCGCCGCCAATATGCGCCCAACAATTTCCCCCAGCAGCTGGCGGAGCTGATCGGCTATCTGGAAAACAGCCTGCCCGACGATCACCCCTTCGCTGCCTTTGCTGCCACCCTGCCCGGCCGCCCCCACGCGCCAGAACCATGGGTGCTCGGCTCCTCGCCCGACAGTGTTGCCTTTGCCGCCGATCTGGGCCTGCCCTATTGCCTCGCCGATTTCATTGCGCCGCGACTGGGTGATCTGGCGTCGCAGTATCGTGATCGCTTCACCGCGCGCCGCCCCGGCGACAAGCCGCACCTGATGGTCGCGGTGTGGACGGTATGTGCCGATACCGACGAGGAAGCGATGCGCCTCGCCGCACCGGCACGCATGATGTTCGCGCACCTGCTGATGGGCAAATCCATCGCGGTGCCGTCGCCCGACATGGCGCAGGCCTGGCTGGCGGACCGGCCCGACGTGGCCCGCGCTTTTGCCAGCCGCCGCGTGGTGGCGGGCAGCCCGGCGACGGTGCGCGCGGGGCTGGACGAGGTGATCGCCGAATATGCGCCCGATGAGCTGATGCTGGTCAATATCCTGCACGGGCATGAGGACCGGAAGCGCAGCTACAGTCTCGTGATGGATGCGATGAAACTGGTGGCGGCATGACGAAGCGCGTGCTGGCGATTGCCTCGGGGGGCGGCCATTTCATCCAGCTGATGCGGCTTTCGCCGGCGTGGAAGGGACACCGGGTGAGCATCGCCACCGTGGATCCGTCGAGCCGCTCGGCTGTGGGGGATGCGCCTTTCTTCACCTTCCGCGATGTCTCCCGCGCCGACTGGTGGCGCATTCCGGCCGCCGCGTTCGACATTGCCCGCATCCTGATCCGGGTGCGCCCGCAGGTGATCATCACCACCGGCGCCCTGCCCGGCCTGATCGCCTGCGCGCTGGCCAGGCCCTTCGGCGTGAAAAGCCTGTGGGTGGACAGCATCGCCAATTCCGAAGTGCTGTCGGGCAGCGGCGGGCAGGCCGGGCGCGTGTGCAGCCGGGTGGTCACGCAATGGCCGCATCTGGCGTCCGGCAAGGTCGATCACTGGGGCAGCGTGCTGTGACCGGCGTGTTCGTCTCCGTCGGATCGATGATGCCGTTCGACCGGCTGACCCGCGCCATGGACGACTGGGCGGCGGCGAACCCGGACGTGCCGGTGGAAATCCAGATCGGTCGCGGCAATTACGAACCGCGCCATGCGAAGTGGGTGCGAAAACTGGCCCTGCCCGATTACCAGGCGCGCGTGGCCGGCTGCGCGCTGTTCGTCGCCCATTGCGGCATGGGATCGATCATTTCCGCGATCGAGGCCGGCAAGCCGATCCTGATGCTGCCGCGGCTGGAGAGCCGGGGGGAGCACAACACCGATCACCAGCTGGCAACGGCGAAGCATGTCGGCGTTCGCCCCGGCCTGCACGTGGCGGCGGACGAGGCCGATCTGAAGGCCCGGGCAACCGCGCTGATTGGCGATGCTCGCAAGGCAGACAGGCTTGCCCCCGCCCGGATTTCGCGCTTTGCCGATCCGGATTTCACTGCCCGCATCCGCGCCTTTATCGAAAGCTGAGCCCCTTGCATCCCTTCATTCCGGTCGAACCCACCGACCGCCCCGGCCACTACCGCATGACCGTGCCGAAGAATCTCTGCGTCGGCCCGCCCGACCGGTTGTTCATGTTCGGCGGTGTCGGCCTCGCCAGCGCGCTGGCAGCGGTGGAGGCGCACACCGGCCGCCCGACCGTGTGGGCGGCGGCACAATATCTGAGCTATGCGCGGCCCGGAACCGATCTGGACCTGGAAGTGATCGTGCCGGTAACCGGCAAGTACAACAGCCAGGCGCGGGTGATCACGCGGGCCAAGAATCCTGATGGTTCCGATCAGGAGATCATCACCGTCAACGCAGCGCTGGGCAGCCGGCCCGACAGCCCGCATCACCAGTGGGCCGAGATGCCGAACGTGCCGCCACCGGAAGACTGCCCGGAGATGACCATCCGCTGGCAGCGCGACCCCGACGACATGAACAGCCAGTGGGAACGCCGGGTGGCATCGGGCAGCTTTGGCCGCGATCGCGGCAAGGCGCCGCCGTCAGCCGATGGGATCGGCCGGCTGTGGGTGCGGCCGACCAACCGCGATCTCGATATCGACCGGCTGGTGCTGGCGGTGATGGCCGATTTCCTGCCATCGGGCGTCGGCAACGCGATGGGCGCAAACGCCGGCGGCAACAGCCTCGACAACACCATCCGCTACATGAACTTCGTGCCCGCCGAATGGGTGCTGGCCGATATTCGCATCCATGCCGTCCACGCCGGGTTCGCGCATGGCCGGGTGCATCTGTTCGCGCAGGATGGCACGCTGCTGGCCACCGCGAGCCAGAGCCTGATCGTGCGCGTGCACGCCTGACGGCCCTCCCCACAAGCGGGAGGCAGTTCTGGCACGGTGAGTGCGGTAAGTTTGCCCCATGACACCGCATCTCATCGCCCTGCTCCTCGCCTCTTCAGCGGCGCAGGCCCCGCCAACGGCCAGCCCTGCGGCACAGGCCGACAATGCGGCGCTGTCGGCGACGCTCAACTGGGCCGACAGCCAGGATTTTGATTTTGCCAGCCGCGGCTTCATGGGCACGCTGGCCGACGGCAAGATCCGCAACGACAAGGGCGAGCTGCTGCGCGACCTGAATGACGAGGCGCAGTTCACCGGGCCGGCGCCGGCCACCGTCAACCCCAGCCTGTGGCGCAACGCGACGCTGGTCGCCAAGCACGGCCTGTTCCAGGTGGCCGACGGCATCTGGCAGGTGCGCGGCTTTGATCTGGCCAACATGACCGTCATTCGCGGGCAAACCGGCTGGATCATCGTCGATCCCTTGACCGGCGCCGAAGCCGCAAAGGCCGCAATGGCGCTGGTGACCGAAAAGCTTGGCAAGCGGCCGGTGGTGGCCGTGATCCACACCCACAGCCATGTCGATCATTTCGGCGGCGTGTTGGGCGTGGTCGATCAGGCCGATGTGGCGACGGGCAAGGTGGCGATCATCGCGCCCGAAGGATTTCTGGAACACGCGGTATCGGAAAATGTCATCGCCGGCCCGGCGATGCTGCGCCGCGCCACCTACATGTTCGGCCAGGCCCTGCCGCGCGGGGCCACCGGGCACGTGTCGTCCGGCCTGGGCCCGATGGGCACGCCCGGCACCTATGGCCTGATCCCGCCCACCGACAGCATCAAGACGACCGGCGAGAAACGCACCATCGACGGGGTGGAGATCGTCTTTCAGGTCACGCCCAACACCGAAGCACCGGCGGAGATGAACTTCTACCTGCCGGCGTGGAAGGCGCTGTGTCTGGCCGAGAACGCCAATGGCGCCATGCACAATCTGCTCACCCCGCGCGGCGCGCTGGTGCGCGATGCCAGGGGCTGGGCGGATTATCTGATCGAGGCGCGGCGGCGCTGGGGCGGCGAGACTGACGTGCTGTTCACCAGCCATTTCTGGCCGCGCTGGGGCAAGGACCATATCGGCGACTATCTGCTGCGCCACGCGCAGGCCTATGCCTTCGTCCACAACGAAAGCGTGCGGCTGATGAACCAGGGCCTGAATGCGGTGGAAATCGGCGAGACGATCAAGATGCCGGAGCCGCTGGCCAAGGCGTGGTTCAACCGGCCCAATTACGGCAGCCTGAAATTCAACGCCCGCGCCGTCTATCAGCGCTATCTCGGCGCGTTCGACGGCGACCCCGCCAATCTCGATCCGCTGCCGCGTGCTGACCTCGCGCCGCGCATGGTGGCGCAGATGGGCGGGCCGAGAAAAGTGCTGGCTGCCGGCAAGGCTGCCGCCGCCAAGGGCGATGACCGCTGGGCGGCGACCCTGCTGTCAACACTGGTGCGCGCCGCGCCCGACACGCCCGGCGCCAAGGCGGCGCTGGCCGGCGTCTATCGCCAGTTGGCATGGCGGGCCGAGGCTGCGCCCTGGCGCGATTTCTACCTGACCGGCGCGCAAGAGCTGGACCAGGGGATCAAGCCCACCACACAAGCCGCCGCCGCCGGCATCGCCGCCAATCTGTCGGTGGCCAATCTTCTCGATTCGATGTCGGTGCGTCTGGTGCCCGAACGCGCCATCGCGCCGATGACAATCGCGTTCGAGATCCCGGACACCCGGGAACGCCACCTCGTCACCATCGGCAATGGCGTCATGCTGCACGAAAAGGGCGTTACCGACCCCGCACAAGCCACCCTGGTGGTGCCGCGGCGCGCCTTGATCGGGTTGATCGGCGGCGCCGTGAAGGCACCGGAGCTGGTGATGGCCGGCCAACTGGCCATCAAGGGCGACATGACGGTGCTGCAGCGCTTCATGGGCCTGTTCCAGCCGCCGAAGCCGGATTTCCCGCTGGTGGCGCCGTAAGCGGCCATTGTTTTTCGTCTGATCGCCAAAAGCCATTGCAGCCGCGGTCGACTCGTGATTACTTTCCCCCCTGAAGTTTATCAGGGAGCATGGGGACCACCCCTTGGCCCAGCAGAGGCCGGCCCCGCCCACATATTCGGGGAGTGATCAATGGACCTGTCTGCCAGCCTTGCTGCCGTCTCCATCCGCAGCATGTCCGATGTGCGCAGGGCCGCAGAAGCGCTGCGGGATATTGCGCTGCGCTGTTCGGGCCTGCACGTCATCGCGGCAGACAACATCGCGTCCAAGACGCCGATGGAGGACGCGGACGGCAACATCCTGGCCGCTGACGTGTTCGGATGGACCGGCGAGAACGAGCATTGGTGGAAGGATTCCAAACTGGCGTTGTCGTCGCCGCTGTCGCGCGCCTGCCGGTACGAATCGGAAGTGTTCTGGGCCAACGCGCAAGGGTTCCACACCCGCCAGCCCAACCCCTATCTCGACGAGATGAGCCTCGAGAATTTCGAGAAGCGCGCGCTCACCAAGGCATCGATCGTGGTGCCGCTCCACCTGCCGTTCGGCCAGATCGGCGCTGTCTGCTATGTCTCGCGTGATCCGGAACGCACCGACATGTCGGCCGAATATGAACAATGGGCCGATATGCTGGCGCTGCTGTCCCACCGTTTCGTTGCCGGCTATGTGAAGGCGCACCGCACCCGCCGCTGGCTGCCGTGCGATTGCCAGCTCACCAAACGCGAGGTGGAATGCCTGCGCTGGGCCAGCATCGGCAAGACCGACAAGGAAATCAGCCTGATCCTGTCGCGCAGCCACGCCACCGTGCGCTTCCACATCCAGAATGCCGGCGAAAAACTGAACGCCGTCAATCGCAGCCAGACCATCTTCAAGGCGGCGCAGCTCGGCTACCTGGGCGCAGCGGCGTAATCATTCCATTCATGGCGCGTGAAGCTGCCGCCGGCTATGGCGGAGGCATGAAACACGTGCTTCCGCTTCTTGCCCTTGTCATCGCCGCGCCGGCCAGCGCCACCAGCCTGGCCGATGTCGCGGCATCGCTGAAGGGCACCACCAGCCTGTCGGCCGATTTCACCCAGACTGGCGCCGATGGCCGCGTGCTGGCCGGCAAGATGTGGCTGGCGCGCCCCGGCAAGGTGCGGTTCCAGTATGACAAGGCGCCCATGCTGCTGGTCGGCGACGGGCGCACATTGTCCTTCGTCGATTACCAGGTGAAGCAGGTGAGCCAGTGGCCTGTCAGGCGGACGCCGCTGCAGATCCTGCTGGCGGCTGAACCCGATCTGGCCCCCTATGCCCGCATCACCGCCGATACACCGGATGGCGTCGAGATTGCCGCCCGCGATCCCAAGCGGCCGGAATTCGGCACGTTGTCGATCCGGTTCGTGAAGGTTGCCAGCGCGCCGGGCGGGCTGGCGCTGGCAGGGTGGACCGCGCTTGACGCGCAGGGCGGGCGCAGCGACGTTCGCCTGTCCAACGTGCGCTATGGCGCCAGCCTGGCGGGCGTGGCCTTCACCTTCACCGATCCGCGTCGCGACGGGCCGCGATAATCTTGAAGCTGCCTGCGAATCCCGTTCAGCTTCGGGCAAGGTCGAATCGGGCATAAACGTCAACAGCAGGCGGTGGTGCCTGCCGGTTTCGCCCCCTGTTGACCGGCAGCACCGCGTATCCAAAACCGCCTGCTTGCGTGACGAGCGCAGACACGACCCCTGGCACCACGCCCCCGGTGCCAGGGGTCAACTGTATCTGGCAGGTGACGAAGCGCACGCCTTCGCCTACATCGCAGATCATGCCGCTTCGCATCGCCACCTGGAACATCAACAGTGTCCGCGCCCGCGCCGATATCGTGGCGCAATTCCTGCGCGATCATCAGCCCGACGTGCTGTGCCTGCAGGAAACCAAGGTCGCCAACGACATCTTCCCGCATGGCCTGTTCGACAATCTGGGCTACACCCACCGCATCCTGAACGGCCAGCGCATGCATCATGGCGTGGCCACCATTGCCCGTGTGCCGCTGGACGGTGCCTGGCGCTATGACTGGCAGGACAATGGCGAGGCCCGCCACATCGGCGTGCGGCTGCCCGGCGGCGTTCTGCTGGAGAATGTCTATGTGCCGGCCGGCGGCGACGTGCCCGACCGGGATCTCAACCCCAAGTTCGGCCAGAAACTCGACTTCATCGAACGGATGACCCGTTGGTCGGAAGGGCTGAAGGGCCCGGCTGTTATTGTCGGCGATTTCAACGTCGCACCGCTGGAATGCGACGTGTGGAACCACAAGGCGCTGCTCGATGTCGTCAGCCACACGCCGATCGAAGTCGATGCGCTCAACCGCCTGCAGCAGAGCCACGAGTGGGTGGACATGGCGCGCCGTTTCAACCCGGCGCCGGAGAAATTCTTCACCTGGTGGAGTTATCGCAACATCGATTGGCGCCTGTCGGATCGCGGCCGCCGGCTTGATCACATCTGGTGCTCGCCCGATGTCGCCAGCACCGCGACGGCGTTCGAGGCCGTGCGCGATGCCCGCGACTGGGGCAAGCCGTCCGACCATATCCCGCAGATCGTGACGCTCGACCTGTGAGCATTGCGCCCGCGCATCTCGCCGAAGCCGCCTGCGACGCGCTGCGCCGTGGGCGCATCGTTGGGGTAGGCGGGCTGGCGATCCTGTCGGCAGAACTGGCCGACACCGATACACTGGCGGCGCTGGAAACGCAGGAGCGCGCCGGCCTGATCATCACCGCGCGCCGCGCCGGCGTGCTGAACCTTGCCAACCAGATCGCCGCCGCCGCCCCCGATCCCGAACCGGTGTGGGTCGACCGGCCCGACTGGCTCGATCTGCCCGCCAGCCGCGCCGTCGCCGATCCGGTGCTGGATCTGGCGACGCCGCTGAAAGGCCCGTTCCGCACCCGCGCCCTGGGCGAAGACGCGCCATCGGCCCGTGCCGCCATTGCGCTTGCCAAGCTGGGGGCGCTGATCCCCGCCGTCTATGCCGTGCCGCTGGGCGATGCGCCCGCTGCCGTCACCTGCCCGGCCGATGCCATCCTGGCCCTGCCGCCGGCGCAGGCGCGCGTCCGCGTCTCCAGCCGCGCCCGCCTGCCGCTGGCCCGTGCGGAAGATTGCCAGGTCGTCGCCTTCCGCCCCGATGATGGCGGGCCGGAGCATCTGGCGCTGGTGATCGGCAACCCGGATGTGCGCCAGCCCGTGCTCGCGCGCCTGCATTCGTCGTGCCTCACCGGGGATGTGCTCGGCAGCCTGAAATGCGACTGTGGCCCGCAGCTGCACGCCGCCATCGCCGCCATCGCGGCCCATCCGGGCGGTGGCATCCTGCTCTACCTCCAGCAGGAAGGCCGCGGGATCGGCCTGCTCAACAAATTGCGCGCCTATGCCCTGCAGGATCAGGGCTGGGACACGGTGGACGCCAACACGCGGCTGGGCTTCGAACCCGACGAGCGCGACTTTTCCCTCGCTGCCGCCATGTTCAACGTGCTGAATGTCACCAGCGTGGCGCTGATGACCAACAATCCGCTGAAGGTGGAAGGCCTCGCCGGCCACGGCTTCACCGTCACCCGCGTTGCCCACGACATGCCGCCGAACCCGCACAACGCCGCCTATCTCGCCACCAAGCGCGACCGGCAGGGGCATATGTTGTGACCATCTTCCACGCCAACGCTGCCGCCGGCACGGTGAGCGCGTTTGGCGAGACCCACACCGCCAGCTTTGGCAAGGGCGGATGGTGCGGCGCCGCCGAAAAACGCGAAGGTGACGGCAAGTCACCGCTAGGGCTGTGGCCGATACGTGCGGCGCTGATCCGCCCGGATCGCCTGCCCGCCCCCAAAACCGCGCTGCCGTGGCGCTGGCTACGACCTTGGGACGGCTGGTCCGACGGCGCCGACGACCCCGCCTACAACCGGGCGGTCTCACGCCCCCACTCCTTCAGCCACGAGAGCCTGTGGCGCGACGACCACGCTTACGACATCATCCTGGTGCTCGCCCACAACGACAGCCCGCCGGTGCCGGGCCTGGGCAGCGCGATCTTCTGGCACGTCCGCCAGCCCGATGGGCGGCCCACCGAAGGCTGCGTGGCAATGGACCGCGACGTGCTGGCGCGCTGGCTGGACGCGATGGCACCGGGTGATGCCATCGCGATCAGGGCTTAACGCAGCGCCGCGTCGTACCAGGCCGCCACGTCGTCCCGCATCTTCGCCAGCTCGCTTTCGGCGAGATAGATCATGTGGCCGGACTGGTAATAGGTGAAGCTGATGTTCCTGTTCAGCTCCGCCGGCAGCAGCATGTGACTGGCATCAAACTCCGCACCATAGAACGGCGTCGCCATGTCGTAATAGCCGTTCAGGAACAGCACTTTCAGCTTGGGATTGGCGCGCATCGTGTAGGCGAGGTCAACCGCCGTGTTGGGCGTCGTCTGCACGCCGCCGCGGGGCGGACGGTGCGACCAGTCCCAGTTCCAGCCCGGCTCGCGCGCCGACAGCTTGTAGGGCAGCTCGGTCTTCACGCCGAGCGTCTTCACCGCATAATCGTGGAAGGCCGACACATAGGCGCCAGTGATCGCGGTCGAGGCCGGGTCTTCATCCGGGCTGTCGGCGTTCAGATCGGTCGGCGGCAGCGTGTAGCGCGTGTCGAGACGGCCGATCGACAGGCTGCGCGGGCGCAACAGCTCGGTCATGAAGTGCGGCAGCTCCACGCGCAGGTTGGCGCGTTTGAGGAAATCGATGGGCAGGCCGGTATAGTCATTCATCTGGCGCGCGGTGGCGTCCTTTTCCGCCTCGCTGATGTTGCTGCCCTTGGCCAGCGCGGCGGCATAGGGCCCGCTCACCCAGGCGCGCACTTCGTTCACGAAGGCATCGAGATTGGCCGGCTTCTGGCCCGGCAGCGTGTTGTGATACCAGGCCGTCGCGGCATAGCCGGGGAACAGCACCTGGTAATTCTGGTCATAGCCGGGCTGGCGCACGCCATAGTTCATGATCGTCGACAGCAGCGCGACGCCGGTGAGCGACAGGCCGCGATCTTCCAGCATCCGCGCCACCACGCCCGAACGCAGCGTGCCATAGGATTCGCCAAACAGGAATTTCGGGCTCTTCCAGCGATTGTTCTTGTTCACATAGCGCAGGATGGCACGGGCAAAGGCATCGCCATCCTGGTCCACCCCGTTGAAATCGCGGCCGGTCTTGTCCCCCAGAGGACGCGACCAGCCGGCGCCGGGCGCATCGATGAAGACGATGTCGGTCTTGTCGAGCAGGCTCCACGGGTTGGGCGTCACGGCATATTGATCGGGGGTGACGTACACCGGCTTGTCGGTCTTCACTCGCACCGGGCCGAAACTGCCCATGTGCAGCCAGATCGTCGCCGAACCCGGCCCGCCGTTGTAGAAGAAGGTGACCGGGCGGTTGGCCTCGCCGGTGGTGTAGGCGGTGTAGAAGATGCTGCCGGTGGGGCGGGCATTGTCGTCACGGATGGTCAGCGTGCCCGCGGTGGCGGTGTAGGCGACCGCCTTGCCCTTGATGCTGACGCTGCCCTTGGACACGAACGCCTGCTCCTCCACCGGCGGACGCGCGGTGGCGGCATCGGCTTCGGCGATCATCGCATCGCGTGGGCTCTGGCGCTTGTCCTGCGCGAACGCAGGTTGGGCAACAACGGCCAGCGCAAGGCCGGCCAACAGCAGATTCTTCACGAATGACTCCCCTTCAATCGGTGATGGCGCCAATGGCATGGCCGCGGGCGCGGTTCAACGGCGGCCGCGCCGGATTCCGGGGGGCACGCGCGATTTCCCGGGGCGGGGCTGGAAGCCCTTCGGCCGCGTGCGGTCACGGCGCTGGGCCGGCGCACTGCCGCCCTCGGGCAATTCATAGCGCAGCGCGCCGGTGATCGGGTTGGCCTCCACCAGTCGCAGTTCCAGCCGCTGGCCGGAAACATAGCGCGTGCCCGACGTGATGCCTTCCAGCACGCGCGCATCCTCGTCGAACACGAAGCGTTCGTCACCCAGCGTGGAGACCGGCACCAGCCCGTCGCCGCCCAGCCCCACCACGGTCGCAAAGAATCCGAACTTGGCGACCCCGGTGATGCGGGTTTCCAGCACCTCGCCCACCCGCGTCGACAGAAAGGCAGCGACATAGCGATCGATGGTGTCGCGCTCCGCCTCCATGGCGCGGCGTTCGGTCATGCTGATGTGGTCGGCGGTCTTCGAAAGGCCCTTTTCCTCCTCGGCGTGCAGCCCGCCCTCGCCCAGCCGGTGCGCCGCCACCAGGCTGCGGTGGACGATCAGATCGGCATAACGCCGGATGGGCGAGGTGAAGTGGGCGTAGGAGCCCAGCGCCAGCCCGAAGTGGCCGACGTTGGTGGGCGCATAATAGGCCTGGGTCTGCGTCCGCAGCACCTGTTCGGTCACCTGCTCGTAATTCTCACCATCCTTGGCGCGCGACAGGATGCGGTTGAACACGGCCGGCTTCACCACCTGACCGAGTGCGATGTTCTGGCCCAGCGTTTCGAGATAGTCGCGCAGCGCCACGATCTTTTCGCGGCTGGGCGCCTCGTGGCAGCGGAAGATGCAGGCCGCCTTCTTCTTTTCCAGCGCCTTGGCCGAAGCGACGTTGGCGGCGATCATGTAATCCTCGATCACCCGGTGCGCGGTCAGGTGCTCGCGCACATGGATGCCGGCGATGCGGCCCTGCTCATCGAGGATGACGCGCTTTTCCGGCAGTTCCAGCTCCAGCGGCTCGCGGTGCGCGCGGGCCTTGGCAAGCACGCCCCACGCCGCCCACAATGGCTGCAGGACAGGGAGATATTCGCCCGCCTGGTTGTCCATGGTCGCCTGCGCCTCTTCATAGGCGATGTTGGCGACGCAGCGGATGACGGCGCGGGTGAAGCGCCAGTTGAGCAGCTTGCCTTCGGGATCGATGTGGAGGTGGCAGGCCAGCACGGCGCGATCCTCGTTCTCGACAAGGCTGCACACGTGCGCCGACAATATCTCCGGCAGCATCGGCACGACGCGATCGGGGAAATAGACGCTGTTGCCGCGGCTGCGCGCTGACCGGTCGAGCGCCGATCCGGGGCGGACATAAAAGCTGACATCGGCGATGGCGACGATGGCGCGGAAATGGCCGGGATTGTCGGCGTCGGGCGTTGCCCACACCGCGTCGTCATGGTCGCGCGCATCGGCGGGATCGATGGTGAGAAACGGCAGGTGACGCAGATCCTCGCGGTCACCCAGTGGCTGCCGCGCCACGCGCTCGGCCTCGGCCAGCACGCTCTCGTCAAAGCGGTTGGGGATGCCCTTGGCGTGAATGGCAATCAGCGAAAACGCGCGCGGCTGGAACGGATCGCCCAGCACCTCGACCACGCGGCCATATTGGCGCGGCGGCCGCCCACTGGGCTCGGCCAGCACCAGGTCGCCGGGCTGGCCCTCGCCGGGATCGTTGATGGCAAGGTCCCCGCGCGCCTTCTTGTCGACCGGCACCAGCCGCCAGCCCAGTGCCTCGCGGCGCAGGATGCCCAGCACGAACTCTTCGGATTTCGCCAGCGCCTTCATCGGAAAGGCCTGGTAACCCCCGCCCTGCTCCTCGATCCGCGCCAGCAGCCGGTCACCGAGGCCAAAGCTGGCTCTACGGCGCGGTTCGATCACGCGCAGGCGCGGCGGCGGGGTGGGATGGTCCCAGCGGTCGGGCACGGCAATTGCCACCGTGTCGGCCACGTCGACAACCCGGATCACGGTCACCTTGGGCAGGCCGCCGCCCTTGTGCAACGTGCGGCCTGGGCCGCCTTCCAGCTCGCCGGCCTCCATCATCTCCTTCAGCAGGCTTTTCAGCGCGATCTTGTCCTGCGCGTGCAGGCCAAAGGCTTTTGCGATCTCGCGCTTGCCAACGCTGGATTTCTGGGTGGCGATGAAATCCAGGATGGCCTGGCGGTCGGGCAGGCCAGGATGGGGGCGATTGCGGGGGATGCGCGGCATGGGGTCACCATGGGCGCTTGGCGCGGAGCGGGCAAGGGTGGGACAGTCCGCCCATTGTGCGCCAAGCGCCGCAGGCCCATATGCGCGAGGCAATGCAGTCGCTCGCCACCTCCACGCCGCCACAGGGCGACGCCGATTTCAGGACATTGAAGCGCTTCCTGCCCTATCTCTGGCCGGAAGGGCGGTTCGATCTGAAGGCGCGGGTGGTGGGTGCCATCGCGCTGGTGCTGCTGGCCAAGGCTGTCATGCTGGCCATGCCCTACACGCTGAAGCTGGCCCTGGATGCGATGGCGGGCGATGTGTCGGACGGGGCCGGCATCGCCATGGCGCTGGTCGCCTCCTACGCGCTCGCCCGCTTTGGCGGCGTGCTGTTCGACAATCTCAGAAACGCCGTGTTCGAACGCGTCGGGCAGGAGGCGGCACGGCGGCTGAGCCTCGACGTGTTCACTCACATCCACCGGTTGAGCCTGCGCTTCCACCTCGAACGCCGCACCGGCGCGCTCACCCGGCTGATCGAACGCGGCACCAAGAGCATCGATACCATGCTCTATTTCCTGCTGTTCAACATCTTCCCCACCATCATCGAACTGACGGCGGTGTGCATCCTGTTCGCGCGCGGCTTTGGCTGGGAACTGGTGGTGGCGACGCTGGCGATGGTCGGCGCCTATATCGTCTACACGCAGCGCATCACCGATTGGCGCGCCGGCCTGCGCCGGCAGATGGTGGACAGCGATCAGAAGGTGACCGCCCGCGCCGTGGACAGCCTGCTGAACTACGAAACAGTCAAATATTTCAACGCGGAAGATCACGAGAACGCCAATTACGGCAAGGCCATCAAGCGTTACACCGATGCCGCCACCAAGTCCGAAGTCAGCCTCGCCTGGCTCAACATCGGGCAAAGCTTCATCACCAACCTGCTGATGGGCGGCGCGCTGGCCTATGTGGTGTGGGGCTGGAGCCAGGGGCGCTTCACGATTGGCGATATCGCCTTCGTCAACGGCCTCCTCATGCAGCTGTTCCGGCCGCTCGACCTGCTGGGCATGGTCTACCGCGAGATCCGGCAGGGCCTCATCGACATGGAAGCGATGTTCAAGCTGATCGACACGACACCGGAAATCGCCGATGCTCCCGGCGCCGCCGCCTTGGCGCTGAACGGCGCGCATATCCGGTTCGACAATGTCGATTTCGGCTATGATCCGCGCCGGCCGATCCTGAAGGGCGTGTCGTTCGAAGTGCCGCCGGGTGCCAAGCTGGCCGTGGTCGGCCATTCGGGCGCCGGCAAGTCGACGCTCAGCCGCATCCTCTATCGCTTCTACGACATCCAGGGTGGGCGGGTGACGATCGACGGGCAGGACATCGCCCGCGTCACGCAGGACAGTCTCAGGCGCGCCATCGGCATTGTCCCGCAGGATACGGTGCTGTTCAACGATACCATCGGCTACAACATCGCCTATGGCCGGCCCGATGCGAGCCAGGACGAGATCATCGCGGCGGCGCGCGGCGCTGCCATCCATGATTTCATCACCAGCCTGCCCGATGGCTATGACACGCAGGTGGGCGAGCGCGGGCTGAAACTGTCGGGCGGTGAAAAGCAGCGGGTCGCCATCGCCCGCACCATCCTGAAGAACCCGGCGATCCTGATCCTTGATGAGGCCACCAGCGCACTCGATTCCGCGACGGAAGCCGGCATCCAGGACGCGCTGGCCACGGTGGCGCGCAGCCGCACCAGCATCGTCATCGCGCACCGGCTGTCGACCATCACCGATGCCGACGAAATTCTGGTGATGCAGGCAGGGCGCATTGTCGAACGCGGCCGTCACGATGCACTGCTCGCGGCAAACGGTGCCTATGCCGAGATGTGGACGCTGCAACTGGCCGAGGAGCGCGCCCCGGACGTTGCGACAGCCTGACGCACGGGCGGAAATCCCTCATTTCCGGATTGGACTCGGATATTACCCATAGGTAACGTTAATTCACGTCCATGTTGCGTGCGGCCCGTTCGGCGCGCTGCAGGACGGGGGACTGTTGCCTGGGGGTATTGATGAACAAGTATGTGTGTTTGGGCGTTGCCGTGGCCGCCCTGGTTCCAACGGCGGCCTTTGCGGCGGCCAAGACCGCGTCTGGCGGATTCGGCGAGCTCAGCTGGACAGCCACCAGCAAGATCATCGGCGTGACATCGACCGCGACTGTCGCCGGAAACGGCGACCCGCGCTATTTCGCGACGGCACCCCGCTACAGTGGCACCGTGGCGCTGCTGATGGATTACCGCAATGCGGACAACAGCGTTTCCACCTTCATCTGCTCGGGCTCGCTTATGTCTGACCGCGTCTCGATCCTGACCGCGGCGCACTGCGTTTCGGATGGGTTCGGCACGGCCGGGCCGGAACGGACCCGGGTGTTCTTCTATGGCGGCGCGACCGGCCAGAGCACGAATCCCGATTTTCGTCCGACGCTGAACGGCGTGACGCGCGATACCAACGGCATCGTGGTCAACAACCAGTACACCGGCCAGGTCATCGATCACAACGACATCGCCGTCGTGCGCATGTCGCGCGCGGCGCCGGAATGGGCCACCAGCTACGAACTGTCGAACTTCACCGATCTGACCGGGGTTGACTTCAACGTGGCCGGTTATGGTGGCCGCTCGACGATCGGCGGCAATTTCGGCACCAACGCCGGCACCGGGATCCTGCGGCAGGGCGACAACAACATGGCATGGCGTGTTGGTGACAGCCAGTTTGCTGGCCGCACCTATTCGATCTTCGGCCCGCAATCGCGCACCGAATTCTCGTATCTTGCCGATTTCGACAATGGTCTGGCCGCCAACGATGCCAGCTGCCGTTTCGCCAGCGCGAGCAATTTTGCCGGGCTCGGCATCGCCGGCACGTCCAAGTTCTGCAACCTCGGTCGCGGCGCCATGGAAGTCGGCGTGGCCGGCGGCGATTCGGGCGGCCCCCAGTTCGATCAGTTTGGTCGCATCATGTCGGTGACCAGCTATGGCATCACCTTCGGCACCAACTTCGGCGACATCCGGGCCGGCCTCAACAGCAGCTTCGGCGAATTTTCGGGCTTCGTACCGGTCTATATCCACCAGGATTTCATTGCCGGCGCGATGGCGGTTCCGGAACCGTCGAGCTGGGCGATGCTGATCGCCGGCTTTGGCCTCGTGGGCGGCATGGCCCGCCGCCGCCGGATGGCGACCGTCGCGGCCTGATCTGCTCACCGGAAAAACAGAGGGGCCGGCTCGCCAGAGCCGGCCCCTTTTTCGTTACGGGCGCAGCACCGCATCGACGACGTGGATGACGCCGTTCGACTGGATCACGTCGGCCTGGCGGACGTGGCTCATGCCGCCCTTGGCATCGACCAGCATGACAAGGCTGCCCATCAGCGAGGCGGTGATCTTCTCGCCCTGAACGGTGGTCAGCGTCGCCTTGCCGCCGCCGGCCTTGATCGCGGCGACCACGTCAGCGGCGGTCAGCTTGCCCGGCACCACGTGGTAGGTGAGGATGCCCGTCAGCGCCGCCTTGTTTTCCGGCTTCAGCAGCGTGTCGACCGTGCCGGCCGGCAGCTTGGCAAAGGCCGCGTTGGTCGGCGCGAACACGGTGAACGGGCCCTTGCCCTTCAGCGTGTCAACGAGGCCGGCGGCCTTCACGGCGGCGACCAGCGTGGTGTGATCGGCGGAATTCACCGCGTTGTCGATGATGTCGCGGGTCGGTAGCATGGGGGCGCCGCCCACCACGGGCTGGGCGCTGGCCATGGGGGCAAGGCCAGCTGCCGCCATGGCGAACAGGGCGGCGCGCAGCGCGTTACGGGAAACCATCTCTTGCTCCATCAATTGCATTGGCCACCGGAATAGGTGGCCGCGCTGATCTACGATTGATGGGGACGGCAGACCGCGTTTGCCAGTGTCGCTGCGACGAAAAGTCGATCAGCGCACGCCCGGCACCTTGATCGGCCCTTCGGCGCTGCCCGTGATGAACTGGCGGACATAGGGATTGTCGCAGCCTTCCAGTTCGGCCCGCGCGCCGTGCCAGATGATGGTGCCGGCGTGGATCATCGCCACCCGGTCCGCCACCGAATGCACCGTCGTCATGTCGTGGGTGATGGTGATGGCGGTGATGGCGAGATCGGTGACCAGCGTGCGGATCAGGTTGTTGATCACCGCGGCCGTGATCGGATCGAGGCCGGCCGTGGGCTCATCAAACAGGATGATCGGCGGACGCGCGGCGATTGCCCGGGCCAGCGCCACACGCTTTTGCATCCCGCCCGACAGTTCCGACGGCTTGAGATCGGCCACCTCAGGCCCCAGCCCGACGCGGGCCAGATTGTCGATGGCGGCGGCCCGCCGCTCGGCCACGCTGCCACCCAGCGCAAAGCTGATGTTGCGCCAGACGGGCAGCGAATCGAACAGCGCGCCGCCCTGGAACAACATGCCAAAGCGGGTGCGATGCTGATCCAGTGCGGCGCCCTTCAGCCCCGCCACCTCCTGCCCGTCCACCCGGATCGATCCGGCATCGATCGGGATCAGGCCCAGCAGGCATTTCAGCGTCACCGATTTGCCGGTGCCGGAACCGCCGATGATCACCAGGCTTTCGCCGGGCGCGACGGCCAGATCGATGCCATTCAGCACCTGCCGCTTGCCAAACGCCTTTTTCACGCCGGCAAATGCGATGCGCGGCCCGGTCATGATCCGAACACGATCACGGTGATGATGAGGTTGGACAGCAGGATCAGGATGAAGCTGGAGACGACCGCATTGGTTGTCGCCTTGCCCACGCCTGCCGCGCCGCCGCCGCTGTGATAGCCGTGATAACAGCCCATCAGCGCGATGAAGAAGCCGAACACCGCCGCCTTCACCAGCGATGACACCACGTCATCAACCTCCAGATAGCGCGCCGTGGTTGCCAGATATTGCGCGCTGTTGAAGCCCAGCCGCTGCGTTGCCAGCAGCCAGCCGCCCATCACGCCCAGCGCGTTCGACACCAGCACCAGCGCCGGCATCACCAGGATCGCCGCCAGGATGCGCGGGCCGACCAGCCAGCGATAGGGATCGGTTCGCAACGTCACCAGCGCATCGATCTGTTCGGTCACCCGCATCGTGCCCAGTTCGGCGGCCATGGCCGACGCGACACGCCCCGCCACCATCAGGCCGCCCAGCACCGGGCCGAGTTCGCGCACCACGCCGATCACGGTGACAGCCGGCACGGTGGAGGCGGCGTTGAAGCGGCTGCCGCCAATGAAGATCTGCTGCGCCAGCGCCGAACCGGTGAACACCGCCGTCAGCCCCACCACCGGCAAGGACAGCCAGCCGATCGTGAGCATCTGCTGCGCCACCTGCGCGGGATACCAGGGCGGCTGCACGACGCGCAGCAGCGCCGTGACGGCAAAGCGCGTCAGCCGGCCAATGCTGGCCAGCGCCGCCACCACCGGGCCACCAATCGCGGCCAGCAGCCGGATCATTGCCACACCCGTTCAAACCGCTGGCCCAGCGCCACCAGCAGTTCATAGGCGCTGCGGCCCGACAGCGCCGCCAGCGCGTTCGGATCGAACGGGATGTCCAGCCAGTCGCCTTCGCTCAGCATCGGCGCATCGGTGACGTCAAACGCCGCCATGTCCATCGAAATCCGCCCGGCCGCCGGGCAGCGCACGCCGCCGACCTCGGCCCAGCCCAGCCCCGACAGGCCGCGCGCATAACCATCGGCATAACCCAGCGCGACCGTGGCGATCCGCGTCGGCCGCGTGGCGGTGAAGGCGGCGGAATAACCAACGCTCTGCCCCGCCGCCACGTCGCGCAGCTGGATGATGCGCGCCTGCATCCCCGCCACCGGCCGCGACGGCCATCCGCCGGGCCGATTGCCGCCGCCAAACAGGCCAAGGCCCGGCCGGATCAGATCGAAATGATAGGCCGGCCCCAGCAGGGCTCCGGGCGAATTGGCCAGCGCATAGGCCCGGGCCGGCACGCGGCCCACGACATCGGCAAAACAGGCGCGCTGCGCCTCGTTCTGCGGGTGGGCCGGGGTTTCGGCGCAAGCGAGATGGCTGTGCAGCACCATCACATCCAGCCCGGCCAGCACGTCCGCAGCTTCGGCAGGGGCCAGGCCCAGCCGGTTCATCCCGGTATCCACCATCGCCTCGCATGGCCGTCCGGTCTGCCGCCACAGCGCCACCTGGCCCGGCGTCACCAGCACGGGGCGGGCCGGCAGTTCCAGCGCTGCCGGCAACTCCTCCACCGTCACCCCGTGCAACACCGAAACCGTGACCCCGTCGGGCAGGGGCAGCAGCGGCGGCACTTCCTGCCAGTGCGCCACGTAGAAGGTCCGGCAACCCGCCGCCGCCAGCCGCAGCATCACCGCCCGCGCGCCCAGCCCGTAACCATCGGCCTTGATCGCCGCGCCGCAGTCGGCCCGGCCAACACTGGCGGCGAAATCCTGCCAGTTTGCCGCCAGCGCCGCGCTGTCGAGCAGCAGTCGCGCCTGGGGCGGGGGAGAGTGTGGGGGACGCACCACACCCGATTAGCGATGATGTTCATGGCGGCGCAAGCCATTGCGGTGTATCAGTACGCCATGACCAAGACCATTTTCGCTTCGATCCTCGGCACGGCCACCGTGGCGGCCGTCGCCGCCGGCCTGGTGATCGCGCCGGCCTTCGCCCAGGCCCAGCCCAAGCCCGATACCGAATTCTGCGCCAAGATGCGCGCCAGGGATCCGGGCGGCATCTGCACAGCCAAGGGCGAGTATGTGACGCCGGAAAAGGTCTACAAACCCGATGGCACGGTGATCAATCGCTCCACCGGCGATTGACGCCGATCAGTCGAACAGGCTGCTGACCGAGCTTTCTTCCGCCGTGCGCCGCATCGCTTCGGCAAGCAGCGGCGCGATGGTGATGCGGCGCACCTTGCCGGCACCCTGCACCGCTTCGGTGGCGGCGATTGAATCGGTCACGACCAGTTCGGCCAGCGCCGATCCGTCGACACGCGCCACCGCGCCCCCCGACAGCACGCCGTGGCTGACATAGGCGGTCGCGCTGGCCGCGCCGGCTTCCAGCAGGGCGGCGGCGGCGTTGCACAGCGTGCCGGCCGAATCGACGATATCATCGACGAGGATGCAGCGGCGGCCACGCACGTCGCCAATGATGTTCATCACTTCCGATTCGCCCGGCCGTTCGCGCCGCTTGTCGACGATGGCGAGCGGGGCGTTGCCCAGCCGCTTGGCCAGCGCCCGGGCGCGAACCACGCCGCCAACGTCGGGCGAGACCACCATCAGGTCATCGGTTGCCCCCATGCGGGCCAGGATGTCGGCCGCCATCACCGGGGCGGCAAACAGATTGTCGGTGGGAATATCGAAAAAGCCCTGGATCTGGCCGGCGTGCAGATCAACCGACAGCACCCGGTTGGCACCCGCCGTGGTGATCAGATTGGCGACCAGCTTGGCCGAAATCGGCGTGCGCGATCCCGATTTGCGATCCTGACGGGCATAGCCGAAATAGGGCACCACCGCCGTGATGCGCCGCGCCGACGCGCGCTTCAGCGCGTCGATGCAGATCAGCAGTTCCATCAGATTGTCGTTGGCCGGGGCCGCCGTCGGCTGCACGACGAACACATCCTCGCCGCGCACATTCTCGTGAATCTCGACGAAGATTTCCTCGTCGGCAAAGCGGCGCACGGCGGCGCGGGTGAGGGGAATCTCGAGATAGGTGGCGATGGCCTGCGCCAGTTCCGGATTGCCGTTGCCAGCCAGGATCTTCATGTCGCGCCCCCATCGCCTTGGTGTGCGCGGGCCATAGCCGCCCTGTCACACAGGTGCAACCGTGCTGGCCGCGTCTCAGGCACCAATTGCGGCGGCAAGTGCATCCACCAATGGCACGTCAGCCGGCGGCATCGGCAGACCAGCCATCGCGCCCGGCCGTTCCCAGCGCAGCGCCTGCCCGTCGCGGCCCTGCGGTTCGCCCTGCCATTCCCGGCACCAGTACAGCAGCATCACGAGGTGAAAGTCGGGATAGGGGAAGCTGGCGAAGGTGAAGGGTTCCAGCACCGGGGCGGTGATGCCCAGTTCCTCTTCCAGTTCCCGTGCCAGCGCGGCTTCCGGGCCTTCGCCGGCATCGATCTTGCCGCCGGGAAATTCCCACATCCCGGCCAATGATTTCCCTTCCGGCCGCTGGGCGAGCAGCACGCGACCATCGCCGTCCACCAGCGCGGCTGCCACCACGTGCAGCAAGCGCATCAGCGCATCACCACCAGCTTTACCCGGTCGCCCACCCGCAACTGCGTGTTGCTGGCCAGCTGGTTTAGGGTGAGGAAACGCGCCAGCCGGTCGTCGTCATAGGCCATGCGCGCGGCCAGGGATTGCACCGTGTCACCGGCAGCGACGCGCACGACCTGGATGCGGCGGGTGCGGATGCCGGCACTGTCCTGCGCGCTCATCCGCCGCACGCTGGCGGCAACCGGTGTCACCCCGGCCAGCCGGCCATCGGGCGCGATGGTGACCAGTGTCAGCGCGAGCTGCGGCGACCAGCGATAGACCGTCAGGGCGGCTTCGACCGGGCCACCCTGGGAATTGGCGCGGATCGTCCCTTCCAGCGCCTCCACCCCGTTGATGCGGGTGGCGCGCATCTGCGGGGTGGCAACGCCCAGCTGTTGCCAACGCGCGGCGGCGATGCTGCCCAGATCGGCATTGCGGCCATCGGCGGCGCGCAGTTCAAAGCGCAGATTGCCGGGCGCCGTTCCGGTGATCGCCTGCGGGCTGTTGTTGAGCGTGAAACCCTGCGGCGCATCCAGCGCCAGCCCCAGCCCGCCATGGCGGAAACTGCGGCCCTGCACCACGCCTTCGGCCGGATCATCGTCATAGATCATGCCGTCAATGGCATTCAGGAAGGCATCGCGATTGGTGGCGCGCTGGCCGGCGCGGGCCAGCATCGTCTGCGCTTCGGTGCGGGTGCGCTGCACTCGCTCGGCGCTGGGCGGGTGGCTTGAAAGCCATTTCGACGGTTCGGCACCGCCCTGTCCCTTCAACCGCGCCTCCAGCGCCGTCTGCGCGCCCAGCGCCGCCAGGCTGTCGGACGAGGCCATCGGATCATAGCCGGCGCCAGCAAGATAACGCACGCCCAGGCTATCGGCCTGGCGTTCCTGATCGCGGCTGTAACCCAGCGTGTAGAGGCCCGCACCCGCGCCCGCGATGCGACCGACGAGATCGGAGCCGGTGAGGATGCCGGCCAGCCCGGCAAGGATGTTCGAACCCAGCGCGCGGTTCTGGCGTTTCTGGCTGTGGCGGGCGGCGACGTGGCCAACCTCGTGGCCCATCACGAAGGCCAGTTCCGCCTCGTCATTCATAAGCGCCAGCAGTTGGCGGGTGATGTAGACATAGCCGCCGGGCACCGCGAAGGCATTGTTGACGTTGGAATTGAGCAGCGTGACCGTGTAATCCTCCGCTCGCGCGCCGCCGCCCGATTGCACCGCGATGCGCTGGCCGACACGGCGGACATAATCCGCCACCGGGCCCGACATGGCACCGCCGAATTCCTGCACAAGCTGCGGATGCGCCTCTGCGCCCGCGCGCCGCTCGCCGGGTGACAGGCCGGGAGCCGATTGCGCCAGCGCCGGGCTGGCGATCAAGAAGGAAAGGGCGAGGGCGCGCAGCATCGGGGTCATGATGCCATAATGGGGTAACGCGCGGTCAAGTTCCAGCAACCAGCGGCAAGCAGTTTACAGGCTGCGGCCCATCGCCAGATATTTGGCGCGGCGGGCCTTCACCAGCGCGTCCGGGCTCATCGCCAGCAGCGGCTGCAGTTCGGTGGCAATCGCCATCGCCAGCGACTGTATCGCGGCCGCCGGATCCCGGTGCGCGCCGCCCAGCGGTTCGGCAACGATGGTATCGATGACACCCAGCGCCTTGCAGTCGGCCGCCGTCACCTTCATCGCCTCGGCAGCGTCGGCAGCGCGGTTGGCCTGCTTGTCAGCCGAGCGCCACAGGATCGACGCGCAACCTTCCGGCGAGATGACGGCGTAAACTGCGTGTTCCAGCATGATCACCCGGTCTGCCGCGGCGATGCCGATGGCACCACCCGACATGCCTTCACCGGTGATGGCCGTGACGATGGGAACCCGCGCACCCAGGAAGGCGGCGGTCGCCCGGGCAATCGCCTCGGCCTGCCCGCGCGCCTCGCCATCGACGCCGGGATAGGCGCCGGCGCTGTCCACCAGCGTGATCACCGGCACATGGAAACGCGCGGCAAGTTCCACCAGCCGGGCAGCCTTGCGATAGCCTTCGGGGCGGCCCATGCCGAAATTGTGGCGCACGCGGCTGGCGGTGTCGTTGCCCTTTTCGTGGCCGATCACCATCACCGGCACGTTGAGGCCGCGCAGACGGCCAAGGCCGCCGATGATGGCCAGATCCTCGCCAAAGGCGCGATCGCCGGCAAGCGGGGTGAAATCCTCCACCAGCGCCTTGGCGATATCGGCAAAATGCGGCCGCGCCGGGTGGCGGGCAACCAGTGTCTTCTGCCACGGCGTCAGGCGGGCATAGGTTTCGGCCAGCAGCCGCCGCGCCGCACCTTCGGCATGGCGCGCCCCGGCTTCATCGCCGGCGGCGCGATAGTCCGACGCGCGCTGGGCGATCTGGGCGATCGGCTTTTCAAAGTCGAGATAGCTGCTCACAGGCGTTGGCCTAGGCGAATTGTCGCTCTGCGGTCAACTGTCGCCGTGTCACAGCAATGTCACACGCGCTGCCAGCGGAAATACCACACTTCATGGCCAAGCCGGCGCGCCTTGGCCTCGTAACGTGTCTGCGGCCAGTCGGCAGGGCGGGTGAGGAAATCGGCCGCCGTGTCGCCGATCCAGCGGAAATCCTGGCGCTGGTTCATCTGCATCAGCGCCCAGCGGCAATAGATCGGGTGATCGGTGCCAAAGCGGAACTCGCCGCCCGGTTTCAGCACGCGGGCGATGGCATCGATGGGGCCGGGGTTCATGAAGCGCCGCTTGGCATGGCGCGCCTTGGGCCAGGGATCGGGATGCAGGAGGAACACGCGATCAAGGCTGGCATCGGGCAGCCGATCGAGCACGTCGAGCGCATCGCCGTGATGGATGCGGATATTCGGCAGTTGCCCGGCATCCACCGCCACCAGCGCGCCCACCACGCCATCCACAAAAGGTTCGGCCCCGATGATCCCCACCTCCGGGTGCATCGCCGCCTGCCCGGCCATGTGCTCCCCCTTGCCGAAGCCGATTTCCAGCCACAGCGGGCGATCAACGCCAAACAGCCCCAGCGCGGTGATCGGGCCGTCCTTCGGCACCGCAAGCCGCGGCAGCAGATCGGCAAACAGCGCCGCCTGCCCTTGCCGCAAGGCATGGCCCTGCCGCCGGCCATAGAGGCGTCGGATGGTGGTGGGATCGGCGGGGGCTTTCGGTGATTCGGCCATGGGCGGGGGCCATGCCCGAATGCGGCCCTAGGGGAAAGGCCGGACTGCACGGACCTGCCGGATCAGGAATGATGCGGCACCGAATCGGGGAGGATCATCATGGACGCTCTTGCACCGCCACGGCCTGCCGATGATGGCGCCATCACTGATGTCGACGTGCTGGTGGTGGGTGCCGGCATTTCAGGACTGTCCGCGGCCTGGCACCTGAAGGAACGCCTGCCGCACAAGCGCTTCCTCGTGCTGGAACGGGAGGCGAGCTTTGGCGGCACCTGGCTCACCCACACATTCCCGGGCATCCGGTCAGACAGCGATCTTTACACCTTCGGTTTCGGCTTCAAGCCGTGGGTGGGCCCGCCGATCGCCACCGCCGCCGAAATCCAGGCCTATCTGGGCGAGATGATTGCACAGAACGACCTCGACCGCTTCATCCGCTACAACCACAGCATCGAAACCGCCGCTTGGGACAGCGCGACCGCGCGCTGGACGCTCACCGCCTGCCTGCCGGATGGCACCCGCCGCCAGTATCGCGCCAGTTTCCTGTGGATGGCGCAGGGCTATTACCGCCACCACCAGGGCCACTGGCCGGATTATCCCGGCATGGCCGATTTCAAGGGACCGATCGTCCACACCGAGGAGTGGGACCAAGGCATCGATTACACCGGCAAGCGCGTGGTGCTGATCGGATCGGGTGCCACGGCGGCGACGGTGGTGCCGGCGATGGCCGAAACAGCAGCGCACGTCACCATGATCCAGCGCAGCCCGACATACTTCATCCCTGGCCGCAACGCCAACGAGCTGGCCGACACGCTGCGGCCGCTGGGGGTGGACGAAGCCATCATCCACGACATCGTGCGCCGCAAGATCCTGTTCGATCAGGATCAGATCGTCGCCCAGTGCCGCGCCGCGCCCGATGCGGTGGCGGCCGAGCTGCTGGCCGGTGTGCAGGCGCTGCTGCCTGAAGGCTTCGACATGCGCCATTTCACGCCCCGTTATCGCCCGTGGCACCAGCGCATCGCCTTCGTGCCTGATGGCGACCTGTTCGCCGGCGTGCGCGCCGGCAAGGCCAGTGTCGTCACCGGCACCATCCAGCGTTTCACGCCCGACGGCGTGGAGATGCAGGACGGCACCCACGTTGCGGCCGACATGATCGTGCTCGCCACCGGCTTCAACCTGTGCGTGTTCGGCGATATCGCCTTCAGCATCGACGGCCAGCCGCTCGACATGGCCGATACCGTCACCTGGCGCGGCATGATGTTCACCGGCGTTCCCAACCTTGTCTGGGTGTTCGGTTATTTCCGGGCCAGCTGGACCCTCAGATCCGACCTGATTTCCGAATTCACCTGCCGCCTGCTTCAGCACATGGAAACGAAGGGCGTGGACCGGGTCGAGGTCGTGCTGCCGGCCGCGCTGGCCAGCGCCCCGCGCGGACCGTGGGTCGATCCGGACGATTTCAACCCCAATTACCTCGCGCGCGATCAGCACCTGCTGCCGAAAACGGCGCCGGGCCCGGAATGGCGGCACTCCCAGGACTATTGGCGTGAAAAGGATGAAATCCCGCGCGTCGATCTCGATGCGCCGGCCTTCCGCTATGCCAGCGCGCGATCACCCGTCGCGGCCTGAGGTGTGACGCGCGACGCCCTGACGCGCAACCGCCGCCACGCCCGTGCATTGCACAGCTTGCGCTTTGCCCCGATTTTGCCGCAATAGGTGGCGCACCGGCACAAGGCGCCGGCGCTACAGCACGGGTCGAGATGCTTTCGGGTGTGAAATCACTGGTGATGGGCGGCCGCGAAGTGTGGCCGCTGGTGGAAGGTGGCAAGGGCGTTTCCGCCACCAATCACGCCTCGTCCGGCGCGTGGGCGCTGGCCGGCGGCGTCGGCACCGTCAGCGCAGTCAACGCCGACAGCTATGCTGATGACGGCAGTATCGTGCCCCAGCTCTATCGCGCTGCCACCCGCCGTGATCGCCACGAGGAACTGGTTCATTACGCCATCGAAGGCGGCGTCGCGCAGGTTCAGCGCGCCTATGACATCGCCGCTTCGGAACTGAAGCGCGGCATCGGTGCCATCAACATCAATGTGCTATGGGAAATGGGCGGCGCGCAGCGGGTGCTGCAGGGCGTGCTGGAACGCACCAAGGGCCTGGTCAACGGCGTCACCTGCGGCGCTGGTATGCCTTACAAATTGTCCGAAATCGCCGCGCAGCACGGGGTGCATTATTACCCGATCATCAGCTCCGCCCGCGCCTTCCGCGCGCTGTGGAAGCGCGCCTATTCCAAGGCGGCCGAGTGGCTGGGCGGCGTGGTCTATGAAGATCCGTGGCTGGCCGGCGGCCACAACGGGCTTTCCAACGCCGAAGACCCACGCGCCCCGCAAGACCCTTACCCGCGCGTTGCCGAACTGCGCGCCACCATGCGCGAACTGGGCGTGCCGGAAAGCGTGCCGATCGTCATGGCCGGCGGCGTCTGGCGGCTGGATGAATGGACCAACTGGCTCGACAATCCCGAACTCGGCCAGGTCGTCTTCCAGTTCGGTACCCGTCCCCTCCTCACCCAGGAAAGCCCGATCCCCGACAGCTGGAAACAGCGCCTGTTCGATCTGAACAAGGGCGACATCCTGCTGCACCAGTTCTCGCCGACCGGTTTCTATTCCTCGGCGATCCGCAACCCGTTCCTGCGCGCCCTCGAAGCCCGCAGCGAACGCCAGATCGCCTTTTCAACGGCGGCGACCGGCGATCACCAGTTCGCGCTGGATGTGGGCGTGGGCGGCAAGAAATATTTTGTCACCCGCGATGATCTGATCCGCGCCCGCGAATTCCACGGCGCCGGCTTCACCGAGGCGCTGAAGACGCCCGACAACACATTGGTGTTCGTCACGCCCGCCGAACGCGCCACCATCCGCAAGGACCAAGCCGATTGCATGGGCTGCCTGTCGCACTGCGGCTTCTCGGCCTGGGCCGACAACGAGAACAATTCGACCGGCCGCCTCGCCGATCCGCGCAGCTTCTGCATCCAGAAGACCTTGCAGGACATCGCCCACGGCGGCGACCCGGATCAGAACCTGGCCTTCGCCGGCCACAGCGCCTATCGCTTCGCCAGCGACCCCTTCTATTCCAACCGCTTCATTCCGACGGTGAAGCAACTGGTGGACCGGATCCTCACCGGCGCATAAGGGCTCCGCTTTCTTCTTCCGCGCTGGCATCGCCCGTCGCGGCAAAGCCGCGCCGTCAGCCGAGTCAAAACGGGCGGGAATTCCCTGCCCGTTTCGCTCGCTGGACGACCTGAACGCGAGTCCGTGCGCGGCACGCGCACTGGCCGCGATCAGATATCCACGCAAATCTTCCCGAAATGCTTGCCGCTCTCCTGATGCCGGAACGCCGCGCCCAGTTCGGCCAGCGGGAAATGCGTGTCGATCACCGGCCTGATGCCGGTCTGGTTGATCGCCCGGATCATCTCCTGCTGTTGCCGGCGCGTGCCAACGGTGATGCCGATCAGGCGGATCTGCTTGGCCATCAGCTGCACCGTCGGCACCGGCCCGGCATAGCCGGCCAGCACGCCGATCAGGCTGATATGGCCGCCCACGGCGCAGGCGGTGATCGATTCGGGCATGGTGCCGGCGCCGCCGATCTCGACGATATGATCGGCCCCGCGGCCTTGCGTGATCTTCATCACCTCGGCCCCCCAGCCGGGTGTCGCCTTGTAGTTGATCAGGTGATCGGCCCCCATCGCCTGCAGCCGCGCCAATTTCTCGTCGCTGGAACTGGTGGCGATCACCGTCGCGCCCATGGCCTTGGCAAACTGCAACGCAAAGATCGAGACGCCGCCGGTGCCCTGCACCAGCACCACGTCCCCGGCCTTCAGCTGGCCTTCCGGCACCAGCGCCCGCCACGCCGTCAGGCCCGCGCAGGTGAGCGTTGCCGCTTCGGCATGGCTGTACCCGAACGGCGCGTGGGTGAAGCTGGTCGCGGGGGCCACCACTTCTTCCACGGCATAGCCATCGGCGCCATCGCCCGGCACGCCGGCAAAACCAGCCATGTTGGGCTTGCCGTCCAGCCAGGTCGGGAAGAAGGTGGAAACCACCATGTCGCCCGGTCGGAACTCGGTCACGCCGTCGCCCACGGCCACCACCTCGCCGGCCCCGTCGCTCATCGGGATGCGGCCATCGGGCGTCGGAATACCGCCGACGACAACGATATAATCATGATAATTCAAGCTGCTGGCCCGGATACGAACCTTGATCTGCCCCGGCCCCGGTGCGCCGGGTTCGGCCATGTCCTCATGCCGCAGATTGTCGATGCCGGCGGGGTGGCGGAGGCGGATGGCTTTCATGGACAGGCTCCCTCAGTGTGAGGCCAGCCTAACGCGGGACGCGCACACGGCTCCCCTCCCGCTTGCGGGAGGGGGTCGGGTCAAAAAGGCGGGTCCACCCCGCCTATCTCGCTCGCCGGCCGAGCTTGCGCGAGTCGGCGCGCGGGGCGCGCGCTCGCCGCGCTGCGCTATGCCCAGCCCTCCAGCACGATATCCGGCGGCCGATGCCCATCCACCCACACGCGGATGTTGGCGATCACCTTTTCCCCCATCGCCTGACGGCCTTCGAACGTCGCGCTGCCCATGTGCGGCAGCAGCACCACGCTGTTCATGGCGAGGAGGCGCGGATCGACGGCGGGTTCATGTTCGAACACGTCCAGCCCCGCGCCGGCGATCTGGCCGCTGGCCAATGCCTCGCACAGGGCGTTTTCATCGACGATCTCGCCGCGGGCCGCGTTGATCAGATAGGCCGATTTCTGCATCAGCCCGAACCGGCGCGCATCAATCAAATGGTGGGTGTCGGGCGTGTGCGGGCAGTTGATGGTGATGATGTCCACCCGGGCCAGCATGGCATCAAGGTCGGCCCACCACGTCGCTTCCATCTCCGCCTCCACGCTGGCCGGCAGGCGGTGGCGGTTGTGATAATGCACGGTCAGGCCAAAGGCGCGGGCGCGGCGGGCAACGGCACTGCCGATGCGGCCCATGCCGATGATGCCCAGCCGTTTGCCGGTGATGCGGTGGCCCAGCATCCCGGTGGGGGACCAGCCCGCCCATTCGCCGGCGCGCACCAGTTTCTCACCCGCTCCCAGCCGGCGCGGCACCGCCAGGATCAGCGCCATCACCATGTCGGCGGTGTCGTCGGTCAGCACGCCGGGCGTGTTGGTCACCGTCACCTTGGCGGCGCGAGCAGCATGCAGATCGATGTGATCGACGCCCACGCCGAAATTGGCGCACAATTTCAGCCGGCCGGTTTCCGCCGCGGCGGCAAACACGGCCGCATCGACATGATCGGTCACCGTCGGCACCAGCACATCGCAATTGCGCGCCGCAGCACACAGCTGGTCGTGGGTGAAGGGCGTATCGGTCAGGTTCAGTTCGACATCGAACAGTTCGGCCATGCGCGTTTCCACCGCCTGCGGCAGACGGCGGGTGATGATGACCTTGGGGCGCGGGGTATTCGGCATAGCTCAGGCTTGCGCGGCAACGGCCAACCGGTCAAGAGGGTGCACCATGAACCACCGCCTCAAACTTGCCTGCGCGGCTGGCCTGCTGGCGCTTGCCGCCGCGCCCATCGCCGCCGCCGAATTTGCCGATGGCACCACCGATCTGCCAAAGCCGCGCTTTGTCTCCATCAAGGGCGGCAGCGCCATGATGCGCTCCGGCCCCGGCGAACGCTTCCCGATCCTGTGGGAATACAAGCGCCCCGGCCTGCCGATGGAGATCCTGAAGGAATATGAGATCTGGCGGCAGGTGCGCGATCCCGATGGCCAGATCGGCTGGATGAACAAGGCGCTGCTCACCGGGCAGCGGTCGGGCATCATCAAGGACCAGACGCGCCTGCTCTATGTCGCGCCCGACATGAAGAGCCGCATCGCCTGGCGGATCGCGCCGGGCGCGGTGGTGAGCATCACGCTGTGCGAAGACCTGTGGTGCCGCGTCTCGAAGGACGGCAAATCGGGATATATCCTGCGCGACCAGATGTGGGGCACCTATCGCCGCGAGAAGATCGAAGGCTAGGGCTCCAGCCGGCCGCCTCCTCGCACGAACAACAGCAGCAGCAGGCCCACCGCCAGCAGACCGATGATGGGAACAAAGCCCGCCGCCTGGCTGCCACCAACGCGTGTCGCCTGTTCCAGCAACAACGGCCCCAGCCACATCGTCGCCGTTCCCGACAGCGCATAAAGGCCAAAGAAGGCTCCCAGCCGATCGGGCGGGGCCAGCCGGGTGAGCAAGGTGCGCGACGAGGCATAGGCCGCCGTCACCGTGATGGCGAGGCCGCAGCCGATGGCCAGAAACGCCAGTTCGGGCAAGGTGGTGAACATCGGCCCATCCCACAGCGGCTGAGGTGAGGCGGGCTGGTAGAGGATGCGATCCTTGCCCCCGCCCAGCACCGCAGCCTCGATCCCGATCAACAGCACCAGTTCGGCAATCAGCGCCCGGCGCGGGCCAAGCGCGAGATCGATCCGTGTCGCCAGGAGGCCGCCAATCACCGCCGCGATGCTGAGCGTGATGCCATAGGCCAGCATCTCCAGCGTTTCCCAGCCCATCACGCCCGCGGCAAAGATGCCGCCAAACAAGAGGATCGCCGTCAGCCCATCGGTGAACAGCATGCGCGCCACCAGGTAGAGCATGGCATTGCCATGGCCGCGCACATCGCGGAACAGCCGCCACAGATCGGCCGCCCCGCCGGCCAGCGCGGCTGGCAGGCTGGCCGTGGTGCGCGGGCGATCGGGCACGTGGCGGAACAAGGGCACGCTGCCGGCCAGCATCACCGCCGCCACGATCGGCCCGGTGATGCGCGCCGGCTCCCCCAGCGCGGGATCAAGGCCCAGCAACGGTGCCGCCGGCAACCACGCCCAATCCACCGTGCCGGGCAGGGCAAAGGCAAACAGCACCAGCAGCAGCAGGCCGACGCTCATCGCGTTGCCGCCGGCCAGCCCCAGCCCGCTGGCCCGCGCCGCGCCTGCCATGCCGGCAGCCGGGATCAACAGCGAATTGTGCAGCATCTCGTGCGCGGCAAACAGCCAGGTCATCCCCGCGCCCACAAGGATCACCCAGGCAATGCCAAGGCCACCGGGCTGGCCCTGCGGCACCACCCACCACAGGCTGGCGGCAAGGCCCGCCATCGCCGCCACCACCAGCGCCAGCAGCGGCTTGCGCGGCCCCAGCCGGTCGATCATCGCGCCCAGCAGGGGCATCGACAGCATCACCGCCCAGCCGCCCCACTTGCCGCCCTGCGCCACCAGGGCCTGGCCCTGCACCGGATCGCCCACCACGGCGCGCACGAACCACGGCGCAAAGATGTAGATGGTGACAAGGATCACATAGGGATCGCGCGCGGCCTGCGCCATGGCCCAGGCCCGCGCCGCGGCAGGCGGTTCGGTGGCAGTGCGGGGAGAGCCGGATGCGGTGATGGCGGCTCTCCCCGGGTGCAGTTCAGATCAGCGCGCGGCAGTCGGCGCTGTGGCCGGCGCTGGGGCCGGCGCTGTCGCTGGAGGCGCGGGCAGCGGTTGCGCCGCTGCGCCTTCCAGTGCCGACAAGGCCGCGCGCGCGGCCAGCAAACGGTCAGCCGCGGCCAGCCAGCCGCGCACACCGGCCACCGGACTGCGCCGCAGCGCCGCTGCCGCTGCCGCCAGATCGCCGCGCCGCATCGCCGCCTGCGCTCGCGCCACCGGGCCGGCGGCATCACCACCCGAAAAGGCCGCTTCCACCCGGCGGGTCAGCGCTTCCCACCAGTTCGGCCGCGCCGTACCGGGGCCGCCATCAACCAGCGCGCCGAGTTCGCGGGCCAGTCGCGCTTCTGTCACCGGCGCCGCGGAAAGCGCCACAAGTGCTGCCACTTCAGAGGCATAACGTTCTTCAAACAGCCGGCGTGTGGCCGGCAACAGGCCGTCCAGCGGCCGGCCTTCATCCACCGCGCGACGCAGCAACAACACGGTCAGCATCGCTTCGGCCCGATCGGCGGCACCCTGCACCGCTGCCGTCACCGCCGCATCACGCGCTTCCTCCGCCGCCAGCCGCGCCGAAAGCTGGGTCAGCTGGGTGGTCAGCGCGTCGATGCGCTGGGCATCGCGCTCGATCTGGTCGGTGCTGCTCTCCACCCGCGCTTCGGCCCGGGCCAGCCGCTCCGCCGCCACCACCGGAGCCGTCGGCCGCCGCTGCTCCAGCGCCGCCAGCCGCTTCTCCAGCGCCGCCGTGTCCACGCTGCTGGTGGCTGCCGGCACGAAGGGCAGCCTGCCGCGCACCGTGTCTTCAAACCAGGGATTGGCGATCAGGCCGGCGGCAAAGGCAAACAGCGCCGCGGCCGCAGCCCACGCCAGCCCGCTGCGGCGCGGGGCGGCGCGCGTTTCGGCGGCATTCTGGGTCATCAGCCGTGCGCGCAGCCGTTCCGTGGCGGCCAGGCTCGATTCCCCGATGTCGCTGCGCTCGAAAGGCTCGTTCATGGCGGCGTTCTACAAGGCTTTGGGCAGCATCGCCAGCAGCGCCGTCTCGGTCGGTTCAGGCGCGGCCAGCGCCCGCGCCCAGCCGGCTCCGGCCGCCGCCAGCGTTGCGGCACTGATGGCATGAATCGCCACTGTCCCGCGCTGCCCGCCCAGCCGATCCCACTCGCTGGCAAACTGGCGGGCGGTACGCGGCGAATGCAGCAACACGCCCTCCACATCGGGCAGCACCGGCAGCGGCAGCAACGGCGCGTCATACACCGTGACGCGGGTGAGGTGGATGGCGTCTGGCACCGTCACCGCGGTCAGATCCGACCCGGCAAGGTGCAGATACCGCCCCGGCGCCAGTGCATCCAGCAGCGCCTGGATCGTTCCCGGCCCCGCCGTCACATCGGCCCAGCCCGCCGCGCGCGCCGCGGCCGCCGTCGCCTCGCCCACGGCAAGGGCCGGCAGCGATTTCAGGGTGCTGGCACCAGCGCCGGCATGGCGCACGGCGGCGGCGCTGGTCAGGATCACCGCGTCGGGGTGCGCCGCCGGCAATTGCCAGGCACGAGCGCGGGTCGTGAGCAACGGTTGCACCACCGGGTGATGGCCCAGCGCCACCAGCCGCGCGGCGGTTGCGTCCGCACCGGGCTGTGGGCGGACGACGAGAATCCGCATCAGGCGGCGAACAGCCCGCGCACCGCCGGCCCGGCGCGGCCCAAAAGTTCGGCGGCCAGCGCCGCCACCCGGTCATGGGCTTCGTGCAGCGCGCAATTGAAGCCGCCTTCGTGCACCTCGCTGCCGTCTTCGGCCAGAATCTGGCCGCGGAAGCCAACGCCTTCTCCTTCCAGCTGCGCCAGCGCCGCCACCGGCGAATGGCAGGTGCCGCCCAGCGCCGCCAGGAAGGCGCGTTCGATCAGCACGCATTCGAACGTCGGCAGGTGATTGATCGGCTCCAGCCGCGCCAGCGTCGCATCGTCACCGGCGCGCGCGGTGATGCCCACCGCCCCCTGCGCGCTGGCCGGCAGCATCTCGTCCAGTTCGATCAGGCTGCCGACCGGCTGGCCCAGCCGGTCAAGCCCGGCGGCGGCCAGCAGGGTTGCATCGATGGCGCCCGATTCCACCTGCGCCAGCCGGCGGGCAACATTGCCGCGCAGGATTTCCGTCTGGATGTCCGGCCGCTTGGCCTTCAGCTGCGCGGCGCGGCGCGGGCTGGAGGTGCCAACCCGCGCACCCTGCGGCAGCGCGGCAATGCTGGCCGCCCCGATCAGCCGCTCGCGCACATCGGCGCGCGGCAGCATCGCGGCAAGGGCAATGCCGTCCTTCAGGATGGTCTCCACGTCCTTCATGGAATGCACGCCGATGTCGATGCGGCCATCCAGCAGCGCGGCATCCAGTTCCTTGGTCCACAGCGCCTTGCCGCCGATTTCGGCCAGCGCGCGATCCTGCACCTTGTCACCCGTGGTGTGGATGACGACGATCTCGATATCGCCATCGCTCCAGCCGTGCGCCGCCTTCAGCGCGTCGCGCGTCATGTGCGCCTGGGCCAGCGCAAGGGGGGAACCACGGGTGCCGATCTTGAATGTCATGGCCGTTGCCATGGCGTGAAGGTTGCGGATTGGCAAGACTGGCCCTAGCTGGAGGCCGTGACCACAGCGCTTGTCCTTGGCATCGAATCCAGCTGCGACGAAACCGCGGTGGCGCTGGTGCGCGGGGATCGCACCATTCTCGCCCAGCGCATCGCCAGCCAGAACGAGGCGCACGAACGTTTCGGCGGGGTGGTGCCGGAACTGGCCGCCCGCGCCCATGCCGATCGGCTGGCGCCGATGGTGGAAACCGTGCTGGCCGAAGCCGGCATGACGCTGGCCGACGTGGATGCCATTGCCGGCACCGCCGGGCCGGGCCTGATCGGCGGCGTGATGGTCGGGCTGGTCACGGCGAAGGCGCTGGCCATGGCGGCAAACAAGCCGCTGATCGCAGTCAATCATCTCGAAGGACACGCGCTGTCGCCGCGGCTGGCCGACGCCAATCTGCAGTTTCCCTATCTGCTGTTGCTGGTATCGGGTGGGCATTGCCAGTTGCTCGGCGTCGAAGGCGTTGGCCGCTACCGCCGGCTGGCCACCACCATCGATGATGCGGTGGGCGAGGCGTTCGACAAATCGGCCAAGGTGCTGGGGCTGGGCTTTCCCGGCGGCCCGGCGCTGGAGCGGGCGGCGCGCACCGGCAACCCGCGCTTCACCCTGCCACGCCCGCTGGTCGGCAGCGATGAACCGCATTTCTCCTTTGCCGGCCTGAAATCCGCCGTGCTGCGCGCCCGCGCCGCCATCCCGGAGCCAACCGAACAGGACATTGCCGACCTCGCCGCCAGCTTCAGCCAAGCCGCCTGCGATTGCCTGACCGACCGCACGGCACGCGCCATCGCCGCCTTTCCGCAGGCGACCGCGCTGGTGGTGGCCGGCGGGGTTGCTGCCAACCAGGCCATCCGGGGCGCGCTCGGCGATCTTGCAGCCAGCCACGACCTGCCGTTCGTGGCGCCACCGATGTGGCTGTGCACCGACAATGGCGCAATGATCGCCTGGGCCGGGCTGGAGCGGCTGGCCGCTGGCGATATCGACGATCTCCACGCGCCTGCCCGCCCGCGCTGGCCACTCGATCCCGGCGCCGAAACCGTGCGTGGGGCCGGGGTGAAGGCATGACCAGTTTCGGCGTCATCGGCGCAGGCGCCTGGGGCACCGCCCTGGCCAGCACACTGGCCGGCAATGGCCCCGTCACCCTCTGGGCGCGCGAGGCAGACGTGGCCGCCGCCGTCAACCAGCGCCGTGAAAACGCCCTCTTCCTCCCCGGTGTGCCGTTGCCCGCAGGCATCACCGCCACCACCGATCTCGCGGCGATGGCCGCTTGTGACATCATCCTTGTTGTCGTTCCAGCCCAGCATCTGCGTGCCGTGCTGGCGCAGGCCGCCCTTCCGGCCGCCACGCCGCTGGTGCTGTGCGCCAAGGGCATCGAGGCCGGCAGCCACGCCCTGATGGTCGAGGTGGCGCACAGCATCGTCGCCAACCCGATCGCCGTCCTGTCTGGCCCCAGCTTTGCTGCCGAAGTCGCGCGCGGCCTGCCCTGCGCGATCACCTTGGCCTGCGCCGATCCGGCCCTGGCCGAACGGCTGGTCACCGCGATGGCGCGGCCGACGTTCCGGCTCTACCAGTCCGACGACGTGGTGGGGGCCGAGATCGGCGGCGCCGTGAAGAACGTGCTCGCCATCGCCTGCGGGGTGGTCGAAGGCGCCGGCCTTGGCCTCAACGCCCGCGCCGCCCTGATCGCACGCGGCTTTGCCGAGATGACCCGTTTCGGCGTCGCGCGCGGCGCCCGCGCGGAAACGCTGGCCGGCCTGTCGGGGCTGGGCGATCTTGTCCTCACCTGCTCGTCCACCAACAGCCGCAACTTCACGCTGGGCATCGGCCTTGGCCAGGGCCGCAGCGTCGCCGAGCTGCTCGCTGGCCCGACCGTGGCCGAAGGGGCCGCCACCGCCCCCGTTCTCGCTGAGGCCGCCCGCGCCGCCGGCGTGGACATGCCGATCTGCGCCGCCGTCGCCGCACTGCTGGCAGGCAGCCCGGTGAACGACACGATCAGCGCCCTGCTCAGCCGGCCCCTGAAGGCCGAGTAACCTTTAGAAATCGACGGCGATGCCGCCCTTTTCCCAGTCGCCATAGCGCACCGGGTCAGGCCCCTTGCGGCCGCCGACTTCCTTCTCGGTTGGGGGCGGCGGCGGTGCCTCGGGGGCCTTGTCGCGCGGGTCGGGCTTTGGCGTGTCCTTGTCCATAAGCCAGTGTTGCCACCGCTGCGGCGCTGTTAGCAATGGGGTGATAGGAAGCAGGGGGGAACCATGTTCGAAAACAAGGTGATCGCCATCACGGGTGCCGGCAGCGGCATCGGGCGCGCGCTGGCGCTGAACCTGGCGGGGCGGGGAGCGGTGCTGGCGCTGGCCGACAAGGACGAGGTGGGGCTGGCGGAAACGAAACGCCTGCTTGGCAACCGGCCGGCCAGCAGCACTGCGCTGGACGTGACCGACACTGCCGCCCTCAATGCCTGGGTGGCTGGCGCGGTGGCCGATTTCGGCCGACTTGATGGCATCATCAACAACGCCGGCCTGAGCGTGGTGGCGCCCTTTGCCGATTGCCCCGAGGCGGATTTCAACCGGGTGATGGACGTGAACTTCGGGGCCGTCGTTGCCGGTTGCCGGGCGGCCCTGCCCCATGTGAAGGCGCAGGCCGCCAAGGATGGGATTGGCTGGATCGTCAATATTTCCAGCGTGTTCGGCATGATGGGTTACCCCACCCAAAGCGCCTACAACGCCAGCAAATATGCCGTGCGCGGGCTGACCGAAGCCATGCACATGGAACTGGCGTTGACCGATCCCAACGTCGCCGTGATCCGCGTCCACCCAGGTGGCATCAAGACCAACGTGGCGAAGAATTCCAAGCGCATCGCCCTGCTGCCGGGGCAGGACCCGGACACCGATTTCGCCGCCGAGTTCGAGAAGAATGCTCCCACCACGCCGGAACAGGCGGCGCAGACCATCATCACCGGCATGGAACGCCGCCAGCACCGCGTGCTGATCGGCCCGGATGCGCGCTTCATCGACTGGATGGTGCGATTGTTCCCGGTGTCCTATTTCAAGGTGATCGGCAACTTCCTCGGCCGGCGGAAATAGGTGGGCAGCCGCCGCCATTTGCGGCAAGGGGGCGGGGCATGACCCAGCCCAATCCACCTTCGCGCAAACCCGTTCGGTCCGGCCGCCCCACCACCAACCGCGATGACAGCGGCGTCGCCGCGCGCCGCGCCGCGATGAAGATGTGCCAGATGGTGCTGGACCGCGGTGCGCCCTTTGATGGCGCGACTGTGGCGATGGACGATCTGGCGCTGCCGCAGGATCGCGGCCTTGCCCGCCTGCTGGCGCTGACCGTGCTGCGCTGGCTGCCGGACCTGGATGCCCTGATCGACAGCGCCACGCCCCGCCCCCTGCCCGTCGACGCCCGTGCCCGCCACGTGCTGCGCGTGGCGCTGGCCGGGTGGCTGCGGCTCGATACGCCGCCGCACGCCGTGGTGGCGACCGCGCTGCCGCTGGTGGAAGGCGGGCCGCGCCGGCTGGTGCATGGCGTGCTGGGCAGCCTGATCCGTCGCCCTGCCAGCCTGCCCGCCACCCCGCACCTGCCCAACCCGTTCGACGTGGCGTGGGCGCGCGATTGGGGCGTGGCGATGGTGGAGGCCGCAAGCGCGGCCCTGGCCGAGGAACCGGCGACCGACCTGACGCTGAAAGACCCGGCCCAGACCGGCCATTGGGCACAGGCGCTCGATGGCATCAGCCTTGCCCCCGGCCATGTCCGCACCGCGAAGAAGGGCAGCATCACCGAATGGCCGGGCTTTGCCGAAGGGGCCTGGTGGGTGCAGGATCTTGCGGCCAGCCTGCCGGCGCGGCTGCTGCCGGCCATGCCGGGCGACCGCGTGCTTGATATGTGCGCGGCCCCCGGCGGCAAGACGCTGCAACTGGCGGCGCGCGGCGCCCGCGTGACGGCGCTGGACGTGTCTGATCACCGTCTGGAGCGCGTGCGCGACAATCTCGCCCGCACCGGCCTCACCGCCGATCTGGTGGCCGCCGACGCGCTGCGCTGGCAACCGGATGGCCTTTATGATCACATCCTGCTGGATGCGCCCTGTTCGGCCACCGGCATCTTTCGCCGCCACCCCGACGTGCTGCACCTGAAGGGCAGCACCGATCTGCAGCCGGTCACCCTGTTGCAGGCCGCCCTGCTGCGCCGCGCGGCGCAGTGGCTGAAGCCCGGCGGCCGGCTGGTCTATGCCACCTGCAGCCTGTTCCCGCAGGAAGGCGAGCGCATTGCCGAGCGCGTGATTGCCGGCCTGCCGCGCGAGCTGATCACGGCCGACGAACTGCCCGCCGGCCTGCAACCCGCTGCCGATGGCTGGGTCCGCACCCTGCCGGGGCAGGTGGAGGGCGGGCTTGATGGCTTCTTCGTCGCCCGTTTCCGCAAGCTGGCCGATTGACAGCGACGGAAACGAAAAGGGGCGCCGCCAGTCAGCCCGGCAGCGCCCCCTTCGTCATCGGCCCTGCGGCCGACGCGCTTACTTCAGATATTGGGCGATGAACTTGTTCATTTCGAACATGCTGCACTCGTCCTTGCCGAACACCGCCTTCAGCTTGGCATCGGCAACGATCATGCGCTTGTCGGTCGGCTTCTGCAGCTTGTTGGCGCGGATATAGTCCCACACCTTCGAAACGACCTGACCGCGCGGCAGCGGATCGCTGCCGACGATGACAGCAAGCGGGCCCTGCGGCGTCAGCGGCTTCATCAGAGCCGAGGTGTTACGACCGGTCTTGGCTTCAGCCATGGTAATTTCCTTCCCGTAAACTGGCCCGTGCAAGGCCCCTATCAGTGCAACCTGATGCAAGGCTTAAAGCTGGCTTGCCACAAAGGGTGCAAGCGGAATTTTGATGCATTTTGGCAATTTCGGCCCAAAGCACGCAAAAAGTGACAAACTTGCAACGTGAGCCGGCCTAAAAGCGGCGGGTGAAGCGGATCTGCCACCACCGCGGCGCGTTCACCGTGGTCGCGCCCGCCACAGCGCCGCTGGTTAATGTCTGGTCAAGGCAGTTGTCGCATTCCAGGCTGACGAGCCAGCCGCCATCCGGAATGTCCAGCTGCAAGGCGGCAGCGACCTGCCAGCCGCCGGGTGCAACCCCGCCGTCCAGGCCCGCCGCCGGCCCCACCGCCATCGCGCTGCGCCATCGCGCCGAAACCCGCGGCACCAGCACCGATCCGGTGCCGGGCAACGGCTGGTGCCACGCGGCCGACAGGCTGGCGGTGGTATCGGGCGCATGAAGCGGCCGTGATGGCGCGCCCGCCGGCACCACGCCATCCCAGCGCGCCTGCTGCCAGCCCAGGCTGGCCGACACGTCAAGCGGCGGCAGTGGCCGGGCGCTGGCAACGATATCGATGCCGTGGTTCCGCATGGCGATGCGCGGCCCGCCGGCCAGCGCCAGCGGATCGATGCCGAACAGCGGCGACACCAGCGCCCGCGTGTGCGCCGCAAAGCCGCTGGCATTGATCCGCAGGCGGCCCCCGGCCAGATCGGCCTTCACCCCGGCCTGGTGGTGCCAGCCGGTTTCGGCCGTCTGCAGGCCCAGTTCCTCGCGGCTGCGCGCCAGCAGGTTCCACCCCGGCAGCCGGGCATTGCGGGCGCTGCGGGCAAACAGCAGCAGCTGCGGACTGGCCCGCCACGACAGTGCGGCTTCGGGCGTCACCAGCGTCTGCGCCTGCACATCCGGGCCATTCGGCACCAGGCACGGGCGACAGCCGGCGCGGCGGTCGGTCACCGCCAGCCGCAGCGTCTGCCGTTCCACCCGCACGCCCCCCTCCACCGCAAGAGCGCCCTGTTCCAGCCGCGCCTGCGCCATCACGTGCCGCCGGCTGTCGCCCTGGCGCACGCTGCGATCGGCGATCACCGCGCCGCCGTCGGTATCCACCTGGTCACGGCGGTTCTGGCCATCGCTGAAACCCGCCCCGGCGCGCAGCGTGAGTGGCCCCAGATCGCCTTCGGCCAGCAATTCGACCCCGTTGCGGCTGTCCACCGTGTCGCCATCGAACCGATAGCCCCCGGCGGTGAGGTCGATCCGGGCGGTCTGCCGGGCAAAACTCGCCGCCAGTTCCAGCCGCAGGCCATCAGCAGCATGGGTCAGCCTGATATCATGCACCGCCGCATCGCCGCGCTGATCGGGCGCAGCATCGCCGCAGCGATTGGCGGGCGCGCGCTCGCAGGCCACTGCCGGCCGGTTGCCGGCCTCGCTGCGCGCATAGACGCTGGTCACACCCAAGGTCAGCTTGGGGGTCAGATCGATATCGACTATCCCCGATAACCCGGCGCGCTGGCCACGATTGCCGCGCCGGCCGGTCGCCGGATCGGTCAGCCAGCCAAGATCATGCTGCAGATGCCCGCCCAGACCCACGCGCACGCCATCCAGCGGCACATCAATCCGGCCCAGCGCGCGGCGGCTGCCAAACCCGCCGGCGGCAAATTCGCCCATGCCCGAAAGCGCCGTGCCCGGCCGCCGCAGCGACAGACTGATCCCGCCCTCGCTCACCCCGCCCGGTGGCGCCGCCAGCAACAGATCGGCATCGAACAGGCCGGGCAGCAAGGCCGGCGACGCCGGCAGCGCCACGCGGCCCAGTATCAGCGGCAGCGCGCGGCCATGGCGCACGATCAGGCCGTTGCTGCCATTGCCCGGTGCCGGCCCGGCGACCATCCCCGGCACGCCAGCCCCGACCATCAGCGCATCGGCAATCGTCGCCGGGCCGAACGCATCGCGCTGCGCCGGCGCCGCCCACCACAGATCGGCGGCGACATCCTGGCCGGGCAGGCCGAACCAGCGCCCTTCCAGCCGGGGTTGCGGAAGAGGATCGGCCTCCGGCGCGGCAGCAGCCGGCGAGGTCATCAGCAGAGCAAGGGCAAAGCGGCGCACGCCGGGCCGCGCCACGATCAGCGCGGACCGTCTCTGCCGGTCGGCTGGCCACCCATCGGGCCGCCCGCAGCACCAACCTGGCCGACGTTGCCAAACAGTTCCTGGAAGAAGCTTTCGGATTTGCCCAGCGTCGCCGTCTTGTCGTTCGACGGGTTGATGCGTGCGATCTTTTCCATGCCGCGGCGCTGCACCGCCGACACATTGCCCTGTTCATCAAAGCTGATGATCAGGATCTGCTGTTGCAGCGTCTTGGGCGCGGCAAAGGCATATTGGCCAGTGAGGCGGCTGACATAATACCAGCTGCCGGTATCGAATTGCGCGGCAAAGGTCGGCCGGCCCAGCGTGCGCGACACCGATTCGCGATTGTCCACGCCCGGCAGGATGGAAGTGAACAGGGTTTCATCGATCAGATAGCCCTGCTGCGCCTTGATGCGCGAACAGCCGCTGGTGGCCAGCGCGGCGGCGATCACCAGAACGGGCAGCAGTGCAGTCGAAATCCGTGTCTTCATTCAAAGCTCCAGCGGCCGGGGCGCCCCCGCTGCGACAGTCTTGTCTGGCAAGTTCATTATGCCAGCCGGGGCGAATATGCTAGCCGCTGATCCCATGTCGATCCTCAGCAGCCTGAAGCGCCTGGTGGCGGGCGCCCCGCCGTCGCCTGTCGAAACCCTCTATGCCGAAATGGTCGGGCTTGCCCGTCAGCCAGAATGGTATCTGGATGGCGCCGTGCCCGACACGATGGATGGCAGGTTCGACATGGTGGTGCTGATGCTGTCGCTGTTGATGCTGCGGCTGGAAGGCGAGATGGGCAGCGATCCGCGCCACCCGGCGGCGCAATTGTCGGCCGATCTGGCCGATCATTTCATCACCGACATGGAAGGCAATCTGCGCCAGGATGGCGTGGGCGACCAGGCGGTGCCCAAGCACATGGGCCACATGATGGCGGCATTGGGCGGGCGGCTGGGCGCCTATCGCGATGCCGGCAGCGACCGCGCGGCGATGATGGAGGCGCTGCGGCGCAACCTCTATCGCGGGGCGGCGATCAGCGATGATGCCGTGGGCTATGTCGCGGGCCGGGCGCTGGCCATCGCCGGGCAGCTTGGCGCCGTGCCGTTCGCCCGCCTTGCCGCCGGGAGCATCGCATGAGCGAGTTCAGCCACATCCTGCGCGCCCACGAGATTGGCGGTATCCCGAAAAAGCTCAGCCTTGCGGCCGATGACGCCCAGCGCGCGGCCCTGGTGGACCGTTTTGACCTGATCAGCCTCGATCGCCTCACCGCCACGCTGGAGCTGCGCCGCGAAGCCGCCGGCATCCGCGTGACGGGCGACGTGGAGGCCATCGGCGCGCAGCCCTGCGTCGCCAGCGGCGAGCCGGTGCCGTTCACGCTGAAGGACAGCATCGCGCTGTTGCTGACCGAAGCCGCCCCCGACGGCGGCGAGATCGAACTGGACAGCGGCGATCTGGATGTCGAACCGCTGGACGGGGACGAGATCGACGCCGGCGAAATTGCCGCGCAGGCCTTCGCGCTCGCGCTCGATCCCTACCCGCGCCTGCCCGGCCCGGTGGCCGGGATCATCAGCGAGGATGACGCGATCGCGGCGCGCAGCCCGTTCGCGGTGCTGAAAAAGGGCTGAGCCCTCAGAACGGCACGTCGTCGTCGAGATCGTCGTCGAACGCGCCGGGGCGCTTGCCGCCGCTGGCCGGGGCACCGCCGCCATAGCCGCCGCCCGATTGGCCGCCGCCGTAACCGCCGCCACCGCCGCCGAAATCATCGCTGCGGCCACCGCCACCCATGCCACCACCGCCGCCATCGCGTCCGCCAAGCAGGCTCAGTTCACCCTTGAACGGGCCGACGACGATTTCGGTGGTGTAACGATCCTGGCCGTTCTGATCCTGCCACTTGCGGGTGGCGATCGAACCTTCGATGTACACCTCGCTGCCCTTGCGCAGATACTGCGTCGCCACCCGGCCGATATTCTCGTTGCGGATGACGATGTTGTGCCATTCGGTCTTTTCCTTGCGCTCGCCTGAGGCCTTGTCGCGCCAGGTTTCCGAGGTGGCGAGGCTGAATTCCACCACGCTGCCGCCGTTGGGGAAATTCTTGGTCTGCGGATCCTTGCCCAGCCGTCCAACCAGGATCACCTTGTTCACGCCCGCCATCGTCATCTCCATCGAATGTGAACAAACCCTAGCTTTTGGGGGCAGGCGGCGCAATGTGGTGGCAGGCTGTCCCCTTGCACAAACTGTGGATTTCCCGGCAAGCAGCGCCCGGGTCGTTCACATCCGGGGACATGATGGCGGATCAGTTCAATCACGGCGGCACCTGCGCCAATTGCGCCGCACCGTTGACAGGCCCGTTCTGCGCCCAGTGCGGCCAGCGCGCCCACCTGCACCGCACGCTGGGCGAGGTGGTGCACGAATTCGCGCACGGCATCACCCATTTCGATGGCAAAGCGTGGAAGACGCTGCCCATGCTGCTGTTCCAGCCGGGCAAGCTGACCCGCAGCTATATCGAGGGCCAGCGCGCCCGCTACATCGCACCGGTGCCGCTGTTCCTGCTGGTGGTGTTCACCATGTTCTTCGTGCTGTCGTTCGCCTCGTTCGGCGATTTCGTCAGCGACAATCGCGCCACTGCGGCCAGCGATCGGGCCGGCATGACCCGTGCGCTGGCCGATCTCGACGCCCAGATTGCCGCCGCCCGCACCGCCGGAGACCGCACCAAGGTGATCGAACTGGAATCGCTGCGCGCCGGCATCGCCGCCATGAACCGCACGTCTGGCGGGGGCGAGGTGAAGGGCGGCGACATCATCACCGGCCTTGGCGAAGGGCTGTCCAAGGCCATCGAGTCCGATACCGATGGCATCAGCCGCTTCCCCGTGCTCGATGCCAAGGCGCGCGAGGCGGTGAAGAATCCCCGGCTGACGCTCTACAAGCTGCAGACCAAGGCCTACAAGTTGAGCTTCCTGCTGGTACCGCTGTCATTGCCGTGGCTGTGGCTGGCCTTCGTCTGGCGGCGGGGGGTGGGCCTGTATGATCACGCCATCTTCACCCTCTATTCGATCAGTTTCATGAGCCTGCTGTTCATCGCGGCCAGCCTGCTGCTGATGGCGCCGGCAGCGGTCAGTGACCCGCTGTGGCTGCCGCTGCTGCTGGCTCCGGGCGCACACCTGTTCGTCCAGCTGCGCGGGGCCTACAGCCTGGGCTGGTTCGGGGCGGCGTGGCGCACCGTCTATCTCAGCCTCGCAGCGGCGATCACGCTGGCTGCCTATCTGTTGATCCTCGTCGTGCTGGGCGTGCTCGACTGATCATTCGGCGGCAGGCGGCGGCAGAAGCTCCTGCGCCTGTTCGGCGCGAACCGTCGCATCGGCAGCGGCGAGCACCGGCACCGGCTTCTTGCCCTGCTCCACCCCCATGTCCGCAAAGCGTCGCGCCTTGGGCAGCACGTTGCGTTCGAGTGACCCCACGAAGTCGTTGTAATTGCCCACCGTCTCGGAAAGATTCTTCCGCATCTTCGCCAGATGCTCGGCCATCACCGCGATGGCGCTATAGATGTCAGCGCCCAGCTTGCCGATCTCGCGCGCTTCCTCCGCCAGCTTCTCCTGCCGCCAGTTCAGCGCCACCGTCTTGGCGATGGCAAGCAGGTTGATCGGCCCGGCCAGAAGGATGCGCTGGTCAAAGGCCCAGCCCAGCAGCGCAAGATCATGCTCCAGCGCCGCCGACAGGAAATTTTCGCCCGGGATGAACATGATGACGAAATCGGCGGCCTGGCCGAATTCATTCCAATAGGCCTTTTCCGACAGGCCGCGCGCATGGGCGCGAACGGCGGCGGCGTGACGCTTCATCGCCGCCAGCCGGTCGATGTCGCTGCCAGCCTCCAGCGCCCCCAGATAGTCGTTGAGGCTGCATTTGGAATCGATGATCAGCTGGCGGTTGGCGGGCAGGTTGATGATGGCATCGGGGCGCTTGCCGCCGCCTTCGGTCGCCATGTGCGTCTGCAGGGTGAAATCGATGCCGGCGCGCAGGCCCGCCATCTCCAGCGTGTTGGCCAGCTGCTGTTCGCCCCAGCTGCCCGATGTCTTGCCGCTGGTCCGCAAGGCCGTCACCAGCCGCGCCGCCTCGTCCGATACCCGGGCCTGGCCCTGCGCCACCTGCTCGATCGCCTTTGACAGCGCGCCATAGCTTTCGGCCCGCGCCTTTTCGACTTCGCCCAGCCGGTTCTCATACTTGGCCAGCGTTTCGGCAACCGGGGCCAGCACGGCCTTCAGATTGGCCTGGTTCTTGGCCTCCGCCTCGGCGATGCGCTGTTCGGCGCGGGTGATCAGCTGGCCCTGCGCCTGTTCCAGCACGCGCGCCGCCAGCGCCTCGAACCTGGTGTTCAGCTCCTCCAGCTGGCGGGCGTGCGACTTCTCGCGCTCGCTGCGTTCGGCCTGCAGGCCGGCGATCTCCACCGCCGCCTCGGCCACCTTCGTCCGCCGCTCGTCCGCCTCCCGCCGCGCCTCGTCACGCTCGGCCTTGAGCGTGGCGACCGGGCGGCTGCCCAGCCACCAGCCGAGGGCGACGCCGGCAATCAGGGCAACAACGGCAATGATGGCTTCGGTCACGGGCGCTCCACATGGTCAGAGAACGGGACGGGAACATAGAGGCGATTGCCGGCCAGCGCCAGTGCTTGCGTGTGGAGCGCGAAACGCCCAATGTGCCGGCCATGCGTCACCTCTTTCTCACCGCCCTGATCGCCGCCACCCCCGCGATGGCCGCCCCCGTCACCATCTCTGCCGATCGCATCGGGGCCGATGTCCGCAGCCTCGCATCCGACACATTTGCCGGGCGCGGGCCGGGCGAGGTGGGCGAGGCGCAGACCCTGGCCTTCCTGTCGGCAAGGATGGCAGAGGCGGGGCTGGAGCCAGCCGGTGCGGATGGCAGCTGGCTGCAGCCGGTGCCGATGATCCGGCTCGACCGGGCCGGGGATGCCAGGCTGTCCCTCACTGTCGGCGGCACTGCACTGCCGGTTACGCTGGGCCGCAATGCGACGCTGGCGCTGCGCGTGCCGGGCGAAACCGCCCTCACCAGCACCCCTATCGTCTTTGCCGGCTTTGGCGTGGTGGCGGGTGGCCATGATCCCTATCAGGGCATTGATGTTGCCGGAAAGATCGTGCTGGTCCTCGCCGGCGATCCCGATGGCGAAGCCGGCCGCGACCTGGGTTTCGAAGGCCGCCGGCTGGTGCTGGCCGGGCGCGTGGGCAGCAAGTTTGCCGCTGCCGCCAAGGCCGGCGCTGCCGGCGTGCTGGTGCTGCACGAGGATTTTGCCGCCAGTTATCCGATGGCGCAGCTGGTCGGCACTGAACGCGTGCCGCAGATGGTGCCGGGCGCCACACAGTTCGGCGGGCCACTGCGGTTTTCCAGCTGGATCGAGGGCAGCATCGGCGCGCGACTGCTGGCCAGCGTCGGCCTTGATCTCGCCACCGCCAAGGTGGCGGCTCGTGATCCGGCGTTCCGCGCCCGTCCGCTTGCTGCCACCGCCAGCGTCGCCGGCCGGCTGACCGCCACGCCGTTCACCAGCTTCAACGTCATCGGCAGGCTGAAAGGCGCAACCCGGCCCGATGAAGCCGTGCTGTATGGCGCGCACTGGGATGCCAACGGCCAGGGTGTGCCCGATGCCGCCGGCGATGCCATCCGCAACGGCGCCATCGACAATGCCACCGGCACCGCCGAACTGATCGAGGTTGCCCGCGCCTTTGCCGCCGGCCCGCGCCCGGCCCGCAGCATCATCTTTGCCGCGTGGACGGCGGAGGAAAAGGGCCTGATCGGGGCGGACCATTATGCCGCCAACCCGGTGGTGCCGCTGGCCAGCACGGTCGCAGTGATCAATCTTGATCCGCACGTGCAATTGCCCCGCACCCGCAGCATCGAACTGATCGGCGGCGGCCGCACCACGCTGGAAGCCGATCTGGCCGATGCCGCGAAGGCGATGGGCCTTGTCGTCGTGCCCGAACCCAATCCTGAAGCCGGCTGGTATTTCCGGTCGGATCATTATCCCTTCGCCGCACGCGGCGTGCCGGCGCTGGCCTTCCGCGCCGGGCGCGATCTGGTGGATGGCGGCACCGCGGCAGGAGACGCGCTGATCGCCGATTACAACCAGCGCTGTTATCACCAGCCCTGCGATCAGGTCGGCGCCGGCTTCACCTTCCAGGCCGCCGCCCAGGAAGCCGAAGTGGCGTGGCGCACGGGGCTGGCGGTGGCCAACCGGGCCGCGCGCCCCGGCTGGATCGGCACCCCCAGGTTCTAACGCCGCCCAGGCAGCCGCGCGATCACCAGCGCGGCCACCACCAGCGCCGCGCCGACCAGCTCCATCGGGCCCGGCACCTCGCCAAACCGCACCGCGCCGATGATGGCGCTGATCGATGGCTGCACCAGCAGGCACAGCCCGACAATCAGCGGCGACAGGTGGCGCACGGCATAGACGATCAGCCCCTGGCCCACGACCTGGCTGCCGATGGCAAGGCCCAGGATCGGCCTCCAGTCCGTCGGCCAGAACGCGCCACTGGCTGCCAAGGGCGCGAGCGCGACGGCCGAGGCCAGCGTCGCCAATGCCAGCGCCGGCATCGCAGCCAGTGTGCCGCGCACCTTTTCGATGGCGACGAGGTAGACGGTGTAGAACAGCGCCGCCGCCAGGCAGAGCAGATCGCCGGCGAAATGGCGGGCCGAAACCTCCGCGCTGCGGCCCAGCAGCAGGGCAACGCCCAGCGCCGCCGATGCCAGTGCCCACCATTGCGGCTGCGTCAGCCGCTGGCGCAGCACGATCAGGCCATAAAGCGGCAGCAGGAAGGTGGCGCCGTTGGCCAACAGGGTGGCATTGGCCAGAGTGGTGCGAAGGATGCCGAGGTGCCACACCGACAGGTCAGCCGCAAAGGCCGCCCCGGCCAGCACGGCCAGCCCGATCAGCCGCGCATTGCTGCCCGAAAAGGCCGCCCGCCCCCCCCCGCTGCCCACGAACGCCAGCGCAAACAGGAACGGCACTGCCAGCGCCTGCCGCCAGAAGGCCGATGCCAGCGGGCCGACATCCGCCAGCCGCACCAGCCACGGCCCGAACGCCAGGCACGCCGATCCGGCAATCATGGCCGGAAACGCCCAGCGCCCGGCTGGCGAAATGCTGTCGCTGCTGCCCATCGGGCCGGCTTAAGGGCTTTGCCACGCGGTGCAAGCGGATTAGTCATTCATCATGACCGGTGAATCCCCGTCCCTCTCGCCGCGCCAGTGGCTGGCGCAACTGCGCGTCGGGATCGATCATGCCGCCATCCTGGCCGGGGTGGAGGAGGATGCCCGCTGGACCGGGCGCTATATCTTCCTCGTCATCATCGCCGCCGGCATTGCCATGCTGGGCCTGCTGCTGTCGTCACCGGCGGTGGTGATCGGGGCCATGCTGCTCTCTCCCTTGATGGGGCCGATCGTGGCCTTGGGCTTCGGGCTTGCCGTGTTTGATCTGGTCGCGATGCGGCGGGCGCTGGTGGCGCTGGGGCTGGGCATTGCCGTCGCGGTCGGCTTTGCCGCCCTGCTGGTGCTGTTTTCGCCCTTGCAGACCGTCACCGACGAGATTGCTGCCCGCACCCGGCCCAATCTCTTCGATCTGGTTGTCGCCCTGCTGTCCGGGCTGGCTGGCACATATGCCACGCTGCGCAGCCGGCAGGGGGCCATCGTGGGCGTCGCCATTGCGACCGCCGTGATGCCGCCGCTCGCCACCGTGGGGTTCGGCCTGGCCACCGCCAATTGGGACGTGGCGGCCGGGGCGGGATTCCTGTTCTTCACCAACCTAATGGCGATTGCGCTGGCCTGCGCCGCCATGGCGCGCATCTATGGCTTTGGTGCCAGCCTGTCGCCGCGGCAGGGGGTGGTACAGGGCGCGCTGATCATCGCAACGCTGGTCGCGCTGGCGGTGCCGCTGGGGCTGGCGCTGCGCCAGATTGCCTGGGAAAGCGTTGCCCAGCGCCGGGTGCGCGAAACGGTGGCCGCCGAATTTCCCCGCCCCAGCCGGCTGGGCGAACTGGAACTGGCGCTGGATTCCACGCCCGTCGCCGTCAATGCACTGGTGTTCACCACGCGCCCGCGCCGCGATGCCGAACGCGTGCTGGAAGCGCGGCTGGCCGGCGCATTGGGGCGAGAGGTGGCGTTGACGCTGGAACAGGTGCCGCTGGGCGGCATCGAAGCGCCGGCCGTTGCCCGTCCCGCCGTCCGCCCCGGCGCCGAACTGGCCGAACGTCTGGCACTGGTGGCCGGCGTGCCGGCGGAATCGATCCTGATCGACCGGCAGGCGCGGCTGGCGCGCGTGGTGGCCGCGCCGCTGCCGGGGGCCGGGCTGACCGCCTATCGCGCACTGGAACGTCGGGTTGCGGCCACGGCGCCGGGCTGGCGCGTGCTGCTGGTGCCGCCGCCCGCCCCGCCGGATCCGGCCGATCCCGATACGGTGGCGTGGGCTGCGGAACGGCTGGTCCTGGCGGTCGTCGTGGGCGGAAATGGCGCTGCGCTGGCAGCCACGCTGCAGGAACGCGGCGTGCAGGTCGATCGCCGGCCCGGCCGTGGCCCCGTCACGCTGGCCTGGGCCGTGCCGAGCGCCGACTGAAAAACTGTCGAAAAGATACAATAGGGTGGCGCACTACTGCGCTATCACCTTGCCTGCGACCCGCGGATTGTTGCCAAGGCAATGATCCCGAACTCAACGGCCCTGCACGGCATTTGCCATGCGGGGCCGCTTTTTCTTGGCGCTGGCGCACAGGTCAACGATCTGTCATCAATGGTGACTGCAGCGCGTCGATGGGGGTTGGGCGCGCAGGCATGTCCAGCGAGGGAGGCGCCGGCCATGATCACGATGCAGTATTTCGTGCCACCGCCCGAACTGCGCCAGCACGTCTCGTCCTATTACTGGTTTGAATCGCGGCTGCCGGCCTTTGCCGATCTGATGCGCGCGGAACTGGGCCAGATCCGCCTTGTCGTCGAAGGTTCGGCGGCCAGCCGTTATGGCGACAGCCATGATCGGCTGGGCAACACGGCGATGCTGCAAGGCCCCACCACCGCGCCCGTGCATTACGCCGCCACCGGCACGCTGCGGTTCTTTGGCATCGGGTTGTTGCCATTGGGCTGGACCGAGCTGGTGGGCGTGCCGGCGGACGAGCTGGCCGACGATGTGATCCCGCTGGCCGATGTCTGGCCGCGAATCGGCGTTGCGCGCGTGATGGATCGCGTCGCGTCGGCAGCCAGCAACGACGCCCGCATTGCCGCCGTCAACGATCTGTTGCTGGCGCGGCTGGCCGGGGCGCGCACGGCCAATGCCTGGTTCACCCGCCTCACCGATGGCTGGCTGACCGGCAGCCCCAATCCGGATGTCGATTGGCTGGTCGGCCAATCCGGCATGTCGGCGCGGTCGGTGGAGCGGCTGGCCCGCCGCCATTACGGCGCCGCGCCCAAGCTGCTGGCGCGCAAATATCGTGCCCTGGGGGCCGCCGTGCGGCTGGGCACGGGCGAGGCGGCAACCTGGTCCGATGCCGCTGGTGACGCCTTTTACGACCAGGCACATTTCATCCGCGAATTTCGCGCCTTTACCGGCAAGACCCCGGCGCGATTCCTGGCCGATGTCGCGCCGCTCACCCGGCTGACGCTCAACCGGCGGCGGCTGGTGCCCGGCCTGCCGAAACTGACGCTGTTTGCCTGATCCGCGCGCCCGGTAACCAGCGCGATTTCTTGACACGGGCGGGCCTGCACCGCATAAGCAGACCAGATTTGTCCACTTTGTGGATGCCGTCAGGAACCGCCCGGTGATTCGACTCACCAATCTTGCCGATTATGCCGTCGTCGTGATGGCCGCCGCCGCGCGCGAACCGGCGGTGAAACTGTCGGCCGCCCGCGTGGCGGAACTGACGAATATTCCCGCACCCACCGTGGCCAAGCTGATGGGCACGCTGGCGCGCGGCGGCCTGCTCACCGCGTCGCGCGGCGTGTCGGGCGGCTTCACCCTGTCCCGCGAACCGCAGGCGATCAGCGTCGCCGAAGTCGTGGAGGCGGTGGACGGCCCGATCGCGCTGACCAGCTGTTCGGGCGGGGACATCAACGATTGCGCGATGGAAGGCCATTGCGCCATTCGCGGCCACTGGGGGCCGATCAACCAGGCCGTGCGCGGGGCGCTTGCCGCCGTGTCACTGGCCGATCTGGTGCAGCCGGCGGCAGCGGCGACACCGGTGCATCAGCCCGCCCTGGCTGGCTGACCGACTGTTTGGAAGAAGACGATGGCTGACGAGACTGCCGAAACCCTGTCTGCTGCCCACGACACTGCTGTGCCGGTGCAGGATGCGGCCGCGCGCGCGGCCGTCGATGATCTGGCCACCTACAAATGGGGCTTCACCTCCGACGTTGAAAGCGAGCTGGCGCCCAAGGGGCTGAACACCGATATCGTCCGCTACATCTCGGCCAAGAAGGGCGAGCCGGAGTGGCTGCTCGATTGGCGGCTGAAGGCCTTTGCCAAGTGGGAGGCGATGGAAAGCCCGGAGTGGGCCAAGCTCGACATCGCGCCGATCGACTATCAGGACGCCTATTACTACGCCGCGCCCAAGGCCAAGCCGACACTGGCGTCGCTGGACGAGCTCGATCCCGAAATCCGCCGCACCTATGAAAAGCTGGGCATCCCGATCGAGGAGCAGAAGGTGCTAGCCGGGGTCGAAGGCGCGCGCAAGATCGCGGTGGATGCCGTGTTCGACAGCGTGTCGGTCGCCACCACCTTCCGCGAGGAGCTGAAGAAGGCCGGCGTCATCTTCCTGTCGATCTCGGAAGCGGTGAAGGAATATCCCGACCTGGTGAAAAAATGGCTCGGCAGCGTCGTTCCGGTCACCGACAATTATTTCGCCTGCCTCAACAGCGCGGTCTTTTCCGATGGCACCTTCGTCTACATCCCCGAAGGCGTGCGCTGCCCGATGGAGCTTTCGACCTATTTCCGCATCAACGCCGCCAACACCGGCCAGTTCGAACGCACGCTGATCATCGCCGACAAGGGCGCTTACGTCTCGTATCTGGAAGGCTGCACGGCCCCGATGCGCGATGAAAACCAGCTGCACGCCGCCGTGGTGGAACTGGTCGCGCTGGACGATGCCGAGATCAAATATTCCACCGTGCAGAACTGGTATCCCGGCGATGCGGACGGCAAGGGCGGCATCTACAATTTCGTCACCAAGCGCGCCAACTGCCTGGGCCGTAACAGCAAGGTGAGCTGGACGCAGGTCGAAACCGGCAGCGCCATCACCTGGAAATATCCCAGCTGCGTGCTGTCGGGCGAAGGATCGGTCGGCGAATTCTACTCCGTGGCCGTCACCAACAACCGCCAGCAGGCCGATACCGGCACCAAGATGATCCACCTCGGCAAGAACACGACCTCCACCATCGTGTCCAAGGGGATCAGCGCCGGCAAGTCGAACGGCACCTATCGCGGGCTGGTGCGCGTCGCCGCCACGGCGGAAGGCGCGCGCAACTTCACCCAGTGCGACAGCCTGCTGCTCGGCTCCAACTGCGGCGCCCACACCGTGCCCTATATCGAATGCCGCAACCCGTCGGCCACCATCGAGCACGAGGCCACCACGTCCAAGATCAGCGACGATCAGCTGTTCTATGCCCAGTCACGCGGGCTGGATGCAGAAGCCGCCGTTGGCCTGATCGTCAACGGCTTCTGCCGCGAGGTGCTGCAGCAGCTGCCGATGGAATTCGCCGTCGAGGCGCAAAAGCTGCTCGGCATCAGCTTGGAAGGCTCGGTCGGGTGAGGGCGCTCCTCGCCCTTTCGCTGCTTGCCGTCGCCGCCTGCGATGCCGCGCCGCCGCGCCCCGATCCCAAGGGCCAGCAGCTGCGCGCCGAACTGGACAAGCTGACCGCCGATTACGCCGCCTGCGTGGAGAAGAATGTTGCCGCCGCCGACGTGTCGAAAGACCCGGCCGGCAGCATCGCCATCGAGGCCGTGAAGGCGTGCAAGCCGATCCGCGGCGCTCTGCGCCTGAAAGTGGCCTCCTTTGATCGGTTCGGCCACCCCAACCGCACCGCCGAACAGGCCGAAACCGTCGCCGAAGCCAGCGTTGGCGTGATCGAGAAGGACCTGCGCGAACAGGCCGTCGTCGACATCGTCAAGCGCCAGAACCACACCAAGTGAGACGCACCCCCATGCTCGTCATCGAAAATCTGTCTGCCGAAGTGGAAGGCAAGCCCATTCTGAAGGGCCTGACCCTGACGGTGAACGCCGGCGAGGTCCACGCCATCATGGGCCCCAACGGCGCCGGCAAGTCCACCCTGTCCTACGTCCTCGCCGGCCGCGATGGTTACGAAGTGACCGGCGGCAGCGTGACCTTCCGTGGTGAGGACCTGCTGGCCAAGGCCCCGCACGAGCGCGCCGCTGCCGGCTTGTTCCTGGGCCTGCAATATCCGGTCGAAATCCCCGGCGTGTCCAACCTGCTGTTCCTGCGGACTGCCTTGAATGCCCAGCGCACCCTGCGCGGCGAGGCCGAAGTGTCGGGCGCAGAGTTCATGAAGCTGGCCAAGGCTGCCGCCGAGAAGCTGGGCCTGCCGTTCGACATGATGAAGCGCGCCGTGAACCAGGGCTTTTCCGGCGGCGAGAAGAAGCGCAACGAGATGGTGCAGATGCACGTGCTGCAGCCGTGGTTCGCGGTGCTGGACGAGACGGATTCGGGCCTCGACATCGATGCGCTGCGGGTGGTTTCGGATGGCATCAACGCCATGCGTTCCCCCGATCACGCGGCACTGCTGATCACCCACTATCAGCGCCTGCTGGATTATGTCGTGCCCGATACGATCCACGTGCTGATGGATGGCCGCATCGTCCATTCGGGCGGCGCCGAGCTGGCGCACAAGCTGGAGGCGGAAGGCTATTCCGCCATCGCAGCCTGATGTCTGCCCTGCCCACCAAGCGCGACGAGGCCTGGCGCTACAGCGACCTGAAGGCCGTCGCCCGTCACTGGCCGGTTGCGGTCGAACCGGTCGTGGTGCCGGCGGGCGAGAACCATGCCGACATCATCCGCGCCGACGCGGAGGGCATCCGCCACCTGGCCATCAACATCGGTGTTGGCGGCGCCTATCGGCTGACCATCATCGACGCCGGCCGCGCCTATGGCCGCATCGCGCTCGACGTGACGTGCCATGATGGTGCCGATTTCCAGCTGGGCGCGGTGCTGATCGGCCGCGGCGAACAGACCATCGAACTGGTGACGACCGTGCGCCATGTCGGGCCGGGTGCCACCAGCCGCCAGATCGTGCGCGCGGTGGCGGGCGGCAGCGCCACCACCTCCTATCTGGGCCAGGTCGCCGTGGCGCGTGAAGGCCAGAAGACCGACGCCAGCCAGTCGTTCAAGGCCATCCTGCTCAATCGCGGCGCGACGGCCAATGCCAAGCCGGAACTGGAAATCTTTGCCGACGATGTGAAATGCGCCCACGGCGCTGCCATCGGCGAAATCGACAAGACCGCGCTGTTCTATCTCGAAAGCCGTGGCATCGGGCCGGATCAGGCCCGCGCCCTCCTCACCCGCGCTTTCCTGTCGGACGCGCTGGAGGGGCTGGACGAGGCGACGACACAGGCACTCGACGCCGAGATCAGTGCCATCCTGGAGAGCGCCGCGTGATTGATGCCGTGGCCCCGCCGCTGCTGGATGTGAAGGCCGACTTCCCCGGCCTGGCCGGCGATTGGGCCTATCTCGACACGGCGGCGACGGCGCAGAAGCCAAGGTGCGTGATCGACGCCATCGCGCGCTGCTATGGCCCGGATTACGCCACCGTGCATCGCGGCGTCTATGAACGCTCCGCCACGATGACGCTGCGCTTTGAAGAAGCGCGCGCCACGGTCGCCCGCTTCATCGGCGCTGGCAGCCCGGACGAAGTGGTGTTCGTGCGCGGCGCCACCGAAGGCATCAATCTCGTCGCGCAAAGCTGGGGCCAGCGCCTGAACGCCGGAGACCGCATCCTCATCTCCGCGCTGGAGCATCACAGCAACATCGTGCCGTGGCAGATGCTGTGCGAACGGACGGGCGCCCACCTCGACGTCGCCCCGCTCACCGCCGACCAGCGCATTGATGAAGACGCCCTGATCGCCATGATCGGCCCGCAGACGAAGCTGGTCAGCATCGCCCATGTTTCCAACGTGCTGGGCGGGGTGGCCGATGTGCGCCGCATTGCCGATGCCGCCCATGCCGCCGGCGCGCTGATCCTTGTCGATGGCTGCCAGGCCGCGCCGCGTCTCGCGTTCGACATGGCGGCGCTGGATTGCGATTTCTACGTCTTTTCCGGCCACAAGCTCTATGGCCCGACCGGCATTGGCGTGCTGTGGGCGCGCCGCGCGATCCTGGAATCGATGCCGCCGTGGCAGGGCGGCGGCGCCATGATCGAAAGCGTGACCTTCGAAGGCACCACCTACGCCCCGCCACCGGGCCGTTTCGAAGCCGGCACCCCCCATATCGAAGGCGTCATCGGTCTCGCTGCCGCCATCGATTATGTGACTGGCATCGGTCTGGATCGCATCCACGCGCACGAGGCCGCGCTGGTCGCCCGCGCCCGGTCGGCGCTGTCGCAGATCAACAGCATCACGCTTTATGGCCCGGAGGATTCCGCCGGCATATTGAGTTTTTCGATGACGGGGGTGCATCCCCACGACATCGGCACCATATTGGACGAAGCGGGCGTGGCGATCCGCGCCGGGCACCATTGCGCTCAGCCGCTGATGGGCCTGCTGGGCGTGCCCGCCACCGCCCGCGCCAGTTTCGGAATCTACAACACCACGGCGGATGTCGATCGGCTGGTCGCCGGCCTCACCCGCGTCAGCCGCATCTTTGGGATCTGACCATGACCGAAAAGGCCTTCGAGGTGGAAGAAGTCAGCGAAGCCAAGCCGGTGGCCAAGGCGCCGCCGCTGCGTGCCGTGGCGGAAGCGGCCGCCGAGCCGCACACGCCAGATTATCTTGATGGCTTCCTGAAGCAGAAGCCCGAACCGGTTGCTGCCGACAGCGAGACCGCGCTGGTGGACGACGTGGTGGCGGCGCTGCGCCAGATCCACGACCCCGAAATCCCGGTCAACATCTACGACCTCGGCCTCATCTACAATGTCGAGATCGACAATGGCCACGCCACCATCACCATGACGCTGACGACGCCGCACTGCCCGGTGGCGGAATCGATGCCCGGCGAAGTGGAAATTCGCGTCTGCGCCGTGCCCGGCATCCAGAGCTGCGACGTCAATCTGGTGTGGGACCCGGCCTGGGATCCGGGCAAGATGAGCGACGAAGCCCGGCTGGAAATGGGAATGTTGTGATGGAAACCACCACGCTCACGCGCCGCCCGCGCCCCGCGCCCCTGATCGTGACGGAAGGCGCATCGAACCGCATCGCCACCATCCTCGCCGCCGCGCCTGCCGATGCCGTGGGCGTGCGGCTTTCAACCCCGCGCCGCGGCTGTTCGGGCCTCGCCTATGATCTGGCCTATGTCACCGAAGACAAGCCGGGTGACGAGCGCATCGACACCGCCGGCGGCACCCTGTTCGTCGACGGCGGCAGCCTGATGTACCTGATCGGCAGCACGATGGACTGGCGCGAGGATGATTTCACCGCCGGTTTCGTGTTCAACAACCCCAACGCCAAGGGCAGCTGCGGCTGCGGCGAGAGCTTCACCGTCTGAACTCACGCCGCCGCGACATCGCCGCACCTGCCGATTGCCGGGCAAGCCGCTATCCGGCGGCGATGCGTTTTCCCACCACCCGTGATGCCGCGCTGGCCCGCCTTCGCGATTTCGTGCCGCTGGCCGGCCGTGCCTATGCCGCGCGCCGCAATCATGATGGCGGGCCGGATGGCAAGGCCACGACCTCCCTGCTCTCCCCCGCCATCCGCCGCCGGCTGGTAAGCGAGGCCGAAGTCGCCGCTGCCGCCATCGCCGCCCACGGCTTTGGCGGGGCAGAAAAGTTCGTGCAGGAAGTGTGCTGGCGCACCTATTGGGTTGGCTGGCTGCAGCAGCGCCCTGAAATCTGGACGCGCTGGCAGGCCGACGTGATCCGCATGGAAGCGATGCTGGCCGAGGACGGCAAGTGGCAGCGCCGCTATGCCCAGGCGCTCGCCGGCACCACCGGGATCGACTGTTTCGATGCCTGGGTGCACGAGCTGATCGAGACGGGCTGGCTGCACAATCACGTGCGGATGAGCTTTGCCAGCATCTGGTGCTTCACCCTGCGCCTGCCGTGGCAGCTGGGTGCCGCCTTTTTCTACAAGCATCTGCTTGATGCCTGCCCGGCGTCGAACACGCTGGGCTGGCGCTGGGTCGTCGGCCTGCAGACGGCGGGCAAGACGTATCTGGCGCGCGCCGATCTGATCCGCGACCTGTCGGGCGGGCGCTTTGCCGTCAATGCGCCGCTGGCCAGCGAAGCCCCGCCGTGGCCAGCCGATATCATTCCCCCGCCGATTTCGCCGGCCCCGGTGCTCCAGGCCGACGCGCAGGCCCGCACCGGGCTGTTCGTCACCACCGAGGACACCAGTCTCGAAACCCTCGCGCTGCCGGGCCAGATCGTCGCCGTTGCCGCCACGCCCGATATCGGCGGCACCCCCGCCCCGTTGAAGCATCGCGTTGCCATGGCCATGCTCGCCGACGGGCTTGATCGCGCCGCCAACCGCTTCGGCCTTGATCCGGAGCGCGTGGATGCCACCTTCGGCGTGGATGCCATGCGCGACTGGGCCGCCCGCCACCGCCTCACCCAGATCATCACCGCCGATGCGCCGCTGGGCCCGGTGAAGGACAGGCTGGACGTGCTGGCCCCGGCGCTCGCCGCCGATGGTGTGCGCCTTGTCCGCCTGCGCCGGGCATGGGACGATGTGGCCTGGCCCCACGCGAAAAAGGGCTTCTTCCCGTTCAAGGCCGCCATCCCGAAACTGCTGGCGCTGCCCCCCACTGCGCTGGCATGAAGGGGCCATGATCCGTCCCCTCATCCTCCTCGCCCTGCCGCTCCTGCTTGGCGGCTGTCTCGTCAGCGCCGCCAAGACCATCGTCACCGCCCCGATCAAGGCCGGCGAAGCGATCTACGACGCCTCCACCGAAAGCCAGGAAGAGGCCGACCTCAAACGCGGCCGCGCCGCCCGCAAGGCGGAGGAACAGGCGACACGCGACGCCCGCCGCGCCGAACGCGAACGCCGCGAGGCTGAGCCGCGCTGATCCCCGCTTGCAGCGCACGGGCAGAGCGTCCACGGTGCCGGCCATGGGGGAACAGCGCCAGATCGCGGGCCATCCGGCGGGCCTGACCATCGTCACCATTGCGGAGGCGTTGCAGGCCGCCGGCATCTACGGCGTGCAGGCGCTGCTGATCCTCTACATGGCGAATTTCCTGTTCACGCCCGACCAGCTGGCCAGCGTCGGCGGTTTCGGCGCGTGGCGCGACCTGCTGGAATCGCTGTTCGGCCCGATGAGCCTGCAGGCGCTCGCCACCCAGACGATGGGGCTTTATCTCGGCCTGTTCTTCCTCACGCCGCTGCTGGGTGGCTGGATCGGCGATCGCCATTGGGGGCCGCGCCTCACCTGCATCATTGCCGCCGTGCTGGCCACCGCCGGCATGGTGATGGTTGTGATCCCCGCTACCTTTCTGCCCGGCCTGCTGGTCGCGGCCTTTGGGGCGGGTGCCTTGCGCTGCAATCTCAACGCCCAGACCGGCCATCTCTATGCCCGCGACGATGGTCGCCGCGATGCCGCCTTCTCCATCCTTGCCGGCGGGCTCAACACCGGCGCCTTCCTCGGCCCGCTGCTGCTGGGGATGCTGGGGGAACGCGTGAACTGGCAATATGGCCTTGCGGCCGCCTGTGGCTGCATGGCGCTGGCCGCCATCGTGCTGCTGATCGGCAACGGCCTGATGCCGCCCGACACGCCGCCCGAAACCCGCAAGGCGGCGCGCCTGCAACCGGGGGACGGCCGCATCATCGCCGCGCTGGTGGGCGTGATGCTGATCAGCAGCCTGTTCTGGCTGGCACAAAGCCAGGTGTGGAACGTCTATGCGCTGTGGGGGCGCGACCATCTCGATCGGATGTTGTGGGGGTTCGAGGTGCCGGTGACCTGGCTGCAGGCGTTCGACAGCCTCGCCCCCATCCTGGCCGTGCCGCCGGTGCTGGCGCTTTGGAAACGTCAGGCCGCACGCGGGCGCGAGCCGAAGGAGCTGGGCAAGATCGGCATCGGCATGGCGCTGATGGGCATCGCCTTCCTGTGGCTGGCGGCCGGCAGCGGCGCGGACAAGACTCCAATCCTGTGGGTGGTGGCCTTCCACCTCGTGCTCAACATCGGCTGGCTCTACCAGGTGCCGACGGTGAACGCGCTGTTCTCCCGCACCGCGCCCGTTGCCATCACCGGCGTCATGCTGGGCGCGGTGTCGTTCAGCGTCTTCATCGGCAGCACCCTTTCAGGCTGGCTCGGGCGCTTTTACGAAACGATGGACGTGCAGGCCTTCTGGCTGCTCCACGCCGCCTTTCCGCTGGCCGGTGCGGCAGTGATGTCGGCAGTGCGCGGACGATTGGCGCGGGTGCTCAATCTGACATGAAAGATCCCGCGCCGTTGCCAGCGCGGGATCGTTCCCATCAGCGTGTCTGTCAGGCGGCGATCGTCTTGCGGCGGCGCGCCGACAGGCCGACCAGGGCAAAGCCGGCCAGAAGCATGGCCCAGGTGGACGGTTCCGGCACGGCAGCGCCCAGAACGTCGAGTTCGCGATAGCCGGCATAGCCGAACTGCAGATTGCCGCCGAAATCGAACTTCACCGCAACCACGCCGCCGCCCAGATAACCCGACGAGCGCGAGATGCTGGCCAGCGTGTTGATGTTGCCGCCGCCGGTGGCGTTGTTGAACACGGTGGCAATCGGCACGAAGGTCGTCGGGGCGCCATCATAGGCGAATGACACCGTGTAGGACTGGCCGCCACGGAACGCGTCCCAGCCGGCATAGCTGTTGATCCGCACCACGTTCATCGGGCCGGTCAGCGTGTAGATGATGCTGTTGGAGCCATCGGCGGTGGCGGCGTCCAGACCGGGGTTGCCGGTCACCACGCTGCCCAGGGCGCCAAACTGGCCGTTGTTCAGCGCCGGAAGACCCTGTTCGCCTTCCCGGCTGAAGCTGCCGGTGGACTGGACGCTGGCCAGGCTGGTCTGCAGCAGATCGCTGTTCGACACGGCAAAGACGTTGTTCTGCGTGGTGTTGCTGACCACCACGACCGCATGGGCGGCAGGGGCGCCGAAGGCGGCGGCGGCGATCAGGGCAAGCTTCGCGAAACGGGTCATGACACTCCAACCTCAGACATTGCCGAAGAGCCAAGCAAGGAGCGTGCCAGAATCGCACACGAATGATTGCAGTCGCTTGTGGGCCTGGCTGGCCGGAAACTGTCAGATTTCCCGACAGTCTGGGGGGCAGACGAAGGCCCGCCGCCGGCCTCAGTCGTCTGGGCCGAGACTGGGATCGAGATCGCGCGGGCGGATGAAGCGCGTCAGCTCCGCCCGGCCGCCGTCGATCTGCGCCCAGCGGTCGATGGCGATGTCCAGCCGCGCCAGCGTGGCGGTGGGATATTTCAGCTCCGCCTCGGCCCTGAGCGCGCCGCCCGGCGGCACCAGTTCCAGCAGCAGATCTTCCAGCCCCGGATTGTGGCCGACCAGCATGGCGTCGGTGAAATCGTCGGAAAAGCCGGCGCACAATTCGATCAGCGTCGCCGACGACGACAGGTAGATGCGCTGTTCATAGACCGGCGCCAGCGGCCGGTTCATGCCGGCTTCCAGCCCTTCGATGGTCTGGCGCACGCGCACCGCGGGGGAGGCAAATACCAGCCCGAAATCCGGCATGTCGCCGCGCCGCATGGCCGCGCCCAGCCACTGGCCCACCTTCATCGCCGCGCGCCGGCCGCGATCGTTCAGCGGGCGATCGAAATCGCGCAGCAGCGGATCGTCATAGCCGGACTTGGCGTGGCGCAGCAGGGTGAGCGTCTTCATTGCGGATCATCGATTGGCATATCGGCCGGCGCATTGCCAGTGGCCGGAACACCGCCCTTCACCAACCGCACCGCCTCGTCCAGCGTCACCCGATCGATGGGCACGCCGGGCGGGAAGGCGCCGAGCAGCCGCGACGGCACCGCCGCCCCCAGCAGCACGAAATGGCCGCGATCATCGGCGCGGCGAATGAGCCGCCCGAACGCCTGCGCCAGCCGCCCCATCACCACCCGATCATCATAGGCATTGCCGCCGCCGGCCATCCGCCTTGCCGCGTGCAGCACCGTGCGGCGCGGCCACGGCACACCTTCCATCACCACCAGGCGCAGGCTTTCCCCCGGCACGTCCACGCCATCACGCAGGGCATCCGTCCCCAGCAGGCTGGCCCCCGGTTCGGCGCGGAAGATATCGACCAGCGTTGCCGTGTCGATGGGATCGACATGCTGGGCATAGATCGGCAGCCCGGCCCGGGCGAGCGGATCGGCCAGCCGCGCGTGCACGGCGCGCAGCCGGGCGATGGCCGTGAACAGGCCCAGCGTGCCGCCGCCCGCCGCCTCGATCAGCGCGCGATAGGCGTGGGCAAGCGCGGCGACATCGCGCGGCTTCACGTCGGTGACGATCAGCACCCGGGCCTGCCGGGCATAATCGAACGGGCTGCTGGCGGCGAAATGCCGGGCCGGGCGCGGCAGCCGCGCCGCCCCGGTGCGCGTTTCGGCATCGCGCCAATCGTCGGCAATCGCATCGGGCCGTGAACGCAGCGTTGCCGATGTGACCAGCACGCCGTGCGCCGGTTCCAGCACGGCGGCGGCAAACGGGCGCATCGGATCCAGCCAGCGGCGCTGGATGCCAACATCCAGCAGGCGGCCATCCACCCGCGCCAGTTCCAGCCAGTCGATGAAATCGGGATCAGCCGGCCCGCCCAGCCGCGCCAGCAATTGCGCCCATGCGCCCAGCAGTTGCGCCCGCAAGGCAAGCCCGGCGCGCGCGCCTTCCACCCGTGCCCGGCCACTGCCGTCCAGCCAGTCGGGCGGGTCTTCCAGCAGCGTGGCCAGCCGCATTTCCAGCTGTTGCATGGGGCCAACGATTGCGCCCAGCGCCGCGCTGGCCGCCGCTGCCGCCTCCACCAGCCGGGGCAGCACTTCGGCCACCTCCGTCTCCAGCCCGTAACCGTGGTCCCCTTCCTCGGCGCGGGCCAGCACCTGGGCGCGCACGGCGGCGAACAAGCCTTCCAGCGGGCCATCGGCCTCGTCAGCGCCCACCCGCGCCAGCCAGCCTTCGCCGGGCAGGTGGCGCGACGCTGCCGCAATGCGCTCGACGCTGAGCGCGGCTTCGTCGTCATAGCTGATCACGTCGGCCAGCCGCGCCGACAGGCCGCGCCGGCGGCCACGCCCTGCAGCGCGTTCGGGGCCGAGCAGCCAGTTCTTCAGCTCCACCGCCTCACGGCCGGTCAACGCCACGGCGAACGTGCCATCGGCGGCGTCAAACAGGTGATGGCCTTCGTCGAACACCAGCCGATTGAGGCCCGATCCTTCCGCCCGCCCGCGCGCCGCGTTGATCATCACCAGCGCGTGATTGGCGATCACCAGGTCGGCCTGCGCCGAAGCCCGCGTAGCGCGTTCGATGAAGCAGCTGCGATAATGCGGGCAGGCGGCATAGATGCACTCGCCGCGCCGGTCGGTCAGCCCGGCAAAGCTGGTGCGGCCAAACAGCGGCGGCAGCCAGCCCGGCAGATCGCCGCCCACCATGTCGCCGTCGCGGGTATATTCGGCCCAGCGTTCGGCCAGCCGGGCAAACACCGCGGCGCGGCCGCCAAAGCCGCCCTGCACGGCGTCTTCCAGATTGAGCAGGCAGAGATAATTCTCGCGGCCCTTTCGCACCACCACGCGTTCGCGCCGCAGTTCCGGATCGGGCCAGATGCGCCGGGTTTCGGCATCGAGCTGGCGTTGCAGCGCCTTGGTATAGGTCGCCACCCACACCGGCCCGCCGGCCTCTCGCGCCCACAGGCTGGCCGGGGCGAGGTAACCCAGCGTCTTGCCGATGCCCGTCCCGGCTTCGGCCAGCACCATCTGCGGCGCGCCGCTGGCATCGCGCGGGCCAAAGGCGGCGGCAACCGCGCTGGCATAATCGCGCTGGCCTTCGCGGCTTTCGGCGCCGGTGCCGACCAGCCGGGCCAGCTCCCCCGTTACCGCCGCGGGATCAAGCGCCACCACGCGCGGTGCGGCACGCGGCGGGGCTTCCTCCCACTTCGGCAGCAGCTGGAACACGTGCCGTTCCGGTGCGTTGGGCTTTTCGATCAGCCGCGCCAGGTGCGGCGCCCACGCCCAGCGCTGGCGGCCAAGGCCTTGCAGGCTGGTCCACGCGCCGTGGCGTTCGGGCCAGTCGGCGCGCGTCGGCACCGCCAGCAATGCTGCCGCCGCGCGTTGCAGGAAGGCCGCATCGCTGGGGCCACTTGGCCCGGCAATCCCCAGCGCCGTCGCCAGCCCGTGCGCTGTCGGCACCGCAAAGCGCGCCGGGTGCAGGAAGGCGAACAGTTCGAGCAGATCGAGGCCGGAAAGCTCGCCCAGCCCCAACCGGCTGGCGGTCACCGGCGCATTCAGCAGCAGGTGCGGGCTGTCGCCAGCGCGGGCCATGGCCTCGCCGCGGCCCACGCCGCGCACCTGGCCCTGCGCGTCGGCAATCCACACGCCGGCGTGGCTGGCCACCAGCGCCGGGATCGCCAGCGGGGCCGCTGCGTCGCGGGATTCAGTTGCGCTCATTGCGTTCAGTCGCCAGAGGGGGGCCGAAGAACAGCGATAGCCAAAAGCCATGACCATCACCACCGAAACCCTTCGCCTTGCGGCACTCGAAAACAAGGCCTGGCCGTTCGAGGAAGCGCGCAAAGTGCTGGCGCGCTATCCAAACGGCGTGCCCGAAGGCCACACGGTGATCTTTGAAACCGGCTATGGCCCGTCGGGCCTGCCGCACATCGGCACGTTCGGCGAGGTGGTCCGCACCACCATGGTCCGCCGCGCCTTCGAAGCCATGGCGCCGGGCGTGGCAACGAAGCTGATCGCCTTTTCCGACGACATGGACGGCCTCAGGAAGGTGCCGGACGGCATCCCCAACCCCGAGATGCTGCGCGAAGACCTCGGCAAGCCGCTGACCCAGGTGCGTGACCCGTTCGGCACGCATTCCAGCTTTGGCGCGCACAACAACGCCCGGCTGCGCGCCTTTCTCGACAGTTTCGGCTTTGATTACAGCTTCATGTCGTCCACCGAATGCTATGCCAGCGGCATGTTCGATGAAACGCTGCGGCTGATCCTGGCGAACTATGACACGGTCACCGGCATCATCCTGCCCACCCTCGGCCCGGAACGCCGCGCCACCTATTCGCCGTTCCTGCCCGTCGATCCCGTCAGTGGCCATGTGCTGCAGGTGCCGATCATCGCGCGCGACGTGGAGGCCGGCACCGTCACCTACATCCGCCCCGGCACGAACGACAGCGTCACCGTTCCCGTCACCGGCGGCCATTGCAAGCTGCAGTGGAAGGTGGATTGGGCGATGCGCTGGCTGGCGCTGGGCGTCGATTATGAAATGGCCGGCAAGGACCTGATCGATAGCGTCAATCTCTCCGGCAAGATCGTCCGCGCGCTGGGCGGCAACCCGCCCGCCGGCTTCAATTACGAGCTGTTCCTGGATGGCGAGGGCGCCAAGATCTCCAAGTCCAAGGGCAATGGCCTCACCATCGAGCAGTGGCTGGAGTACGGCCCGCCCGAGAGCCTGGCGCTCTACATGTATCAGAATCCGAAGAAGGCGAAGCGGCTGCATTATGACGTGATCCCGCGCGCCATCGAGGATTATGCCGATTTCCTTGGCCGTTACCCGGAACAGCCGATCGAACAGCAGCTCGGCAACCCGGTGCACCATATCCACGAAGGCCAGCCGCCCGCCGCCGCGCTGCCGGTCAGCTTCTCGCTGCTGCTGAACCTCGCCTCCGTCGCCGCCACGGATGATCCGGCGCGGCTGTGGGGGTTCGTGAAGAAATATGCGCCGGGCTCGTCCCCCGAAACGCACCCGATGCTGGACCGGCTGGTGCACCACGCCGCCGTCTACGCGCGCGATTTCGTCGTGCCGCACCTCAACCGCCGCGCGCCGACGCCGGAGGAAGCCGCCGCCCTGCGTGACCTCGATACCCGCCTCGCCGCCGTCGGCGAAGATGCGGACGCGGAAGCCTACCAGTTCGAAGTCTATGAAGCCGGCAAGGCCGCCGGCTACGAAAACCTGCGCGACTGGTTCAAGGCGCTCTATGAAATCCTCATCGGCAGCCAGAACGGCCCCCGCATGGGCGGCTTCATCGCGCTCTATGGCCTGGCGCAGAGCCGGGCGCTGATCGCGGATGCGCTGAAGGGCTAGATCCCCGCCCCGCCATCAATCGTCTGCATCGTCCCCGTGATCATCGCCGCCGCCGGGCTGGCGAGGTAGAGCACCAGGCTGGCCACCTCGTCGGCGGTGGCGTGGCGCTTGATGGCCATGCCGGCGTGCATCATCTTGGCCAGCGGGCCATTGGCCGGGTTCATGTCGGTATCCACCGGGCCGGGCTGCACCACGTTCACGGTGATGCCGCGCGGGCCGAAATCGCGGGCGAGGCCGCGTGCGATGCCCTGCACGGCGGATTTCGACATGGCATAGGCCGTCGCCCCCGGCCACGACACGCGATCGCCATTGATCGAACCGATGATGATGATGCGGCCATTGTCGTTCATCCGCCGCCCGGCCTCCACGCCGGCATGATAGGGGGCGCGGATGTTGATATCGATCAGCCGGTCAACCGCGTCGGGATCAAGGCCCAAGGGATCGCCCATGATGGCAACGCCGGCGTTGATGACGACGATATCCAGCGTGCCGCCCATGGCGATGGCGGCCACCACCTCGTCGCGCACCGCGCTGTCGGCCTTCACCGCGGTTGCGCCGGTTTCCGCCGCGATCGCTGCCGCAGCCTCCGCCGACGCGGAATAGCTGAACACCACCTGCGCCCCGGCCGCCGCAAAGCGCCTGACGATGGCCGCACCGATGCCCCGACTGCCGCCCAGCACCATCACCGATTTGCCGGCAAATTCCTGCGTCATCCTGACAATCCCCCAATGCGCGCTTGCCGTTCCCGGCCGCAATCGCGAGTATGGCCGGCAATCACCAACAAGGAAACGCCCGGAACGATGATCAGGCTCCTTGCCGCGACGCTGCTGCTCGCTGCTGCCCCCGCCGGTGCTGCCAGCATCGATGCCTTCCGCGCCGGTGATTGGGCCACGGCCGTGCGCGATGGCCGCGCCGAAAACACCGTGGCCAGCCTGATCCTCGCCGGCCGCGCCCAGCTGTCCATCGCCGGATACCAGACCAGCGACAAGGCCCGCGCGCTGGCGCTGGTTGCCACTGCGGAAAAGGATTTTGACACCGCGCTCGCCCGCGATCCCGGCAATGTGGAGGCGCAGCTGCAAAAGGCCGTCGCCATCGCCTACCGCGCCCAGCTCACACAGGGGATCGGCCTTGCCAAGGACGTGCGCCGCCGCTTTGAATCCATTCGCGCCGCCCATCCCGACAACAGCCTGGTGTGGGGCGCGCTGGGCGGCTGGCACGGCGGCGCGGTCGCCACCGTGGGCCGCTTTGTCGCCGGCACCGTGCTCGGCGCGAAAATCCCGGAAATGGAGCGCTGCTATGCCCAGGCGCTGAAACTGGCGCCGAACCTGCCGTCCACCCGGGTGTTCTTCGCCATCACGCTGATGGATCTTGATGAGAACAACGCCCCCCGCGCCGCCACCCTGCTGAAGGGTCTGGATGCACTGCCCGCCAGTGACGGGTTTGAAGCCATGCTGAAACGGCAGGGCCAGGAACTGGCGGCGGCACTGGCCAGGGGCGATGCCGATGCCGCGCAGGCAACGGCGCGAAAACTGAAGGCGTTCAGCCGGATCAGGTGACGGCAGCGCCCCAGCACAACTATTGTCATGCTGGCGCAGGCTAGCATCCACCGTGCCGAGGGCGCGAGTCCGTCAATGGATGCTGGCCTGCGCCAGCATGACAAACAGTATCAGGTCGGCCGCTTCGCCTTTTCCTCGATCCCAGACACGCCTTCGCGCCGGGCCAGTTCGGCGCGCACGTCGTCAAAGCTGAGGCCCATGTCGGCGAGCAGCACGGCGAGGTGGAACATCAGGTCGGCCGCCTCGCCCACCAGGCCGTCAGGATCGCCTGACATGGCAGCGATGACGACTTCCACCGCCTCCTCGCCCAACTTCTGCGCCATCTTGGCCCGGCCCCGGGCGGTGAGTTTCGCCACATAGGACGTGGCGGGATCACCTGCGCGGCGCTCCAGAACGGTCGCCAGCAGCTGGTCAAAGCGCTCCATGAAACACCTCCCGCACCGGCAGGCCAGCCGCCGCCAGTGCGGCGCGGGCTTCGGCGATGGTCACGTCGCCAAAATGGAAGATGGACGCTGCCAGCACCGCCGAAGCATGGCCATCGCGCACGCCGGTGACAAGATCATCCACGCCGCCGACGCCGCCCGAAGCGACCACCGGCACCGGCACCGCATCGGCAATCGTCCGGGTCAGCGCCAGGTCATAACCGGCCTTGGTGCCGTCGCGGTCCATCGACGTGAGCAGGATTTCGCCCGCGCCCAGCGTCGCCGCCTCGATGGCATATTGCACAGCGTCGATGCCGGTGGCCTTGCGCCCGCCGTGGGTGAAGATCTCCCACTTGCCGGGGCTCACCTGCTTGGCATCCACCGCCACCACCACGCATTGTTCGCCAAAGCGCATGGCGAGCTCGCCGATCAGTGCCGGGCGGGCGACGGCGGCGCTGTTCACCGCCACCTTGTCCGCCCCGGCCAGCAGCAGCGCGCGTGCATCATCGACGGAACGCACACCGCCGCCCACGGTCAGCGGCATGAAGCACTGGTCCGCCGTGCGTTCGACGATATCGAGCAAGGTGCCACGATTTTCGTGCGTGGCGGTGATGTCGAGGAAGCACAGCTCGTCCGCTCCCGCCGCGTCATAGGCCGCCGCGATCTGCACCGGATCGCCGGCATCGCGCAGCGCTACGAAGTTGACGCCCTTCACCACGCGGCCATTGGCGACGTCTAGGCAGGGGATGATGCGGACGGCCAACGTCATTGCGCGGCTGCAATCGCCTTGGCGAGATCAAGCCGGCCATCATACAGAGCGCGCCCGGTGATGACGCCCTCGATCCCCGGCTTGCCCACCAGCGCGTGAATGTCGGCGATGCCGGCGACACCGCCCGAGGCGATCACCGGCAGCGAGGTCGCCGCCGCCAGCGCCACCGTGGCCTCCACGTTCACGCCCTTCAGCATCCCGTCGCGACCAACATCGGTGAACAGCACGGCGGCCACGCCGGCATCCTCGAACTGCTTCGCCAGATCGGCCACCGGCAGGGTCGACACATCGGCCCAGCCGCGCGTTGCCACCATGCCGCCCTTCGCATCCACTGCCACCACGATGGCACCGGGATGATCCTTGGCGAGGCCGCGCACCAGATCGGGATTGTCGAGCGCAGCGGTGCCCATCACCACCCGCCACACGCCGGCCGCCAGCCAGTTTTCCACGTGCGCGGCGGTGCGGATGCCGCCACCCACCTGCACGCGCCCACCGCCAAAGCCGGCAATCGCCGCCTTCACGCCGTCACCATTGCGGCTGTCGCCAGCAAACGCGCCATCCAGATCGACGACGTGCAGATGCGTCGCCCCGGCGCTGCGGAACAGCGCGGCCTGGGCGGCGGGATCGTCGGCATAGACGGTGGCGCGGTTCATGTCGCCTTCCGCCAGCCGCACGCACTGGCCGCCCTTCAGGTCGATTGCCGGGAAAATGATCATGATGTCAGCCAGTTCGCAAGGAAGGCGAGGCCATAGGCCTGGCTCTTTTCCGGATGAAACTGCACGCCGGTAATGTGGCCGCGCCTGACGATCGCCGCAAAGCGCCCGCCATGATCGCTCACCGCCTGCACGTCGGCGGGATCGTCGGGCGCAAAGGCATAAGAGTGCACGAAATAGGCATCGCCCGATGGCACGTCTGCGCCATTCACCGCCTCGACCCGGTTCCAGCCCATGTGCGGGATCTTCTGCGCCGGATCGGATGGTTCCAGCCGCTTCACCACGCCGGGCAGCCAGCCCAGGCCCTTGTGAACGCCATGCTCATGGCCCTCGCTGGCGAGCAGCTGCATGCCGACGCAGATGCCCAGGAACGGCACGCCGCGTTCGTTCACCGCCGCATTGAGCGCCGCTTCGATCCCCGTCTTCTCGCGCAGCTGGTTGATGCACTGGGCAAAGGCACCCACGCCGGGCAACACGATCCGCGCCGCGTCCGCGATCACCGCCGGATCATCGGTGACGGTGACGCGCGCACCCGCACGCTCCAGCGCCCGCGCCGCAGAGCGCAGGTTGCCGGCCCCGTAATCGACCAGTGCGACGGCGTCAGGCACCGCCCAAGGATCCGGAGAGCGTGCCTTTGGTGGACGGAATAGCGTCGGCCTTGCGCGGATCGATCGCCACCGCCGCCCGCAGCGCCCGGGCCACGCCCTTGAAGCAGCTTTCGGCGATATGGTGGTTGTTGACGCCATACAGCGTTTCAATGTGCAGCGTGATGCCGGCCGAACCGGCGAAGGCGGCAAAGAACTCCTTCACCATCTCGGTATCCAGCGTGCCCAGCTTCGGCTGGCTGAACGACGTGCGCCACACCAGGTAGGGCCGGCCCGAAATGTCCAGCGCCACGCGGGTCAGCGTCTCGTCCATCGGCACCAGCGCATCGCCATAACGGGTGATGCCGCGCCGTTCGCCCAGCGCCTTTGCCACGGCCTCGCCCAGCGCGATGCCGGTGTCTTCCGTGGTATGGTGGCCATCGATGTGCAGATCGCCCACGGTCTTCACGGTGAGATCGATCAGGCTGTGCCGCGACAGCTGTTCCAGCATGTGATCCAGAAATCCGATGCCGGTCGACACGTCATAGGTGCCGGTGCCATCGAGGTTCACGTGCACCTCGACGCTGGTTTCCTTGGTCACGCGGGAAATGCTTGCCGTGCGCGTCATGAGCCTGCTCCTTGGAGCGTGCGCCTAGAGCATTGGCGCACGGGCGGCAAGTTTGGTCGCCCCCTTGCGGCATTGGGGCAGGGCAGGCCGGCAGCGCGTGCGGCACCCGCGCAATTGCCATCGCGGGCAACCAGCCCGACATCAAATCCCTGTCAGCAAGCAAGCGCAATGTGGGTAATACAGACGAGCACGTCTGTTTTTTAACCATTTTCCGTCAACTTGGCACTATGACGAATGCCAATGCTGCGCGACTCGCAGTCTTGATTGACGGTGAGAATGTCCCTTCCAAACTCGCCAAGCAACTCTTCGAGGAGATTGCCGGGTTGGGCGAGGCGTCGGTTCGGCGAATTTATGGGGATTTCAGCGGCGGCAAGATGAATGGCTGGACGACCGTGCTGGCGGACTTTGGCATTCTGCCCCAGCATTTTCCGACGGTAAGCGGCAAGAATTCGTCTGACATCGCGATGGTGATCGACGCGATGGACCTGCTGCACAGCGGGCGGTTTGATGGCTTCTGCCTCGTGACTGCCGATGGCGATTTCACCCGCCTTGCGGCCCGCATTCGGGAACACGGCAAGGACGTGTTTGGTTTTGGTGAAGTAAAAGCGCCGAAGGGTCTGGTGCAGGCTTGCAAGCGATTCATCTATCTTGAAACCATAGCAGCCGTCCCGGCACACAGCGCCGTCGTTCCGGAGCCGGCCAAGCCCACCGCCAAACTGCTGAAACTTCTGAAGGCAGCCGTTCAGCAGGCCGCGGGAGAGAGTGAAGGTTTCGTGCCCCTCAGCCAGGTGGGCAACAAGCTATACGCCCTCCAGCCCGATTTTGATTGCCGGAATCACGGTCACATCCTGCTCAGCGGACTGTTCAAATCGCTGCCCCATCAGTTTGAAGTCGCCAGCCAGAACAAGACGATCGCCGTCCGCGTCAGATCGGCTCAGGCCTGACCCCTTCAAACCCCGCACCCGAACCCTACATGGGGCTGGCAACCACAAGGGCCCCTCATGAGCGAACTCCCGCAATTTCACGGCACCACCATCGTTTCCGTCCGCAAGGGCGGGCAGGTCGTTGTCGCCGGCGATGGCCAGGTGACGATGGGGCAGACGGTGATGAAACCCAATGCCAGGAAGGTGCGCCGGCTGGGGCCGAAGGGCGAGGTGATCGGCGGTTTCGCCGGTGCCACCGCCGATGCCTTCACCCTGTTTGAACGGCTGGAGGCCAAGCTGGAACGCCACCCCGGCCAGCTGATGCGCGCCGCTGTCGAACTGGCCAAGGACTGGCGCACCGATCGCTATCTGCGCCGGCTGGAGGCAATGATGATCGTTGCCGACAAGGAGGTTACGTTGGTGATCACCGGCAATGGCGACGTGCTGGAGCCGGTGGGCGGCATCTGCGCCATCGGGTCGGGCGGCAATTTCGCGCTCGCCGCCGCCCGCGCGCTGGCCGACAGTGATCACGACGCCGAAGCGATTGCGCGCCGCGCCATGAAGATCGCGGCCGATCTGTGCGTCTATACCAACGAGGAACTGACCGTGGAGGCGATTGCCCTGTGAGCGCCGAATTGACCCCCCGCGAGATCGTCGCCGCCCTCGATCGCCACATCATCGGCCAGGACGATGCCAAGCGTGCCGTTGCCGTCGCGCTGAGGAACCGCTGGCGCCGGCAGCAGCTGCCCGACGATCTGCGCGATGAAGTGGTGCCCAAGAATATCCTGATGATCGGCCCCACCGGCTGCGGCAAGACCGAGATCAGCCGCCGCCTCGCCAAGCTGGCGAACGCCCCCTTCATCAAGGTGGAAGCCACCAAGTTCACCGAGGTCGGCTATGTCGGCCGCGATGTCGATTCGATCATTCGCGACCTTGTCGAGGAATCGATCCGGCTGGTGCGCGAAACCCGCCGCGCGGCCGTGAAGGACAAGGCGGAGGAATCGGCCATGGCCCGACTGCTCGACGCGCTGGTGGGCAAGGATGCCAGCGAGGCAACGCGCCTGGCCTTTCGCCAACGCTTTGACGCCGGCGACCTGAAGGGCCGCGAGATCGAGATCGAGGTGGCCGAGGCCGCGCCCAGTTTCGAGCTGCCCGGCATGCAGCCCGGTCAGGTTGGCATGATCAACCTTTCGGACATGATGGCGAAGGCGATGGGCGGCCGGCCACCCAAGCGCCGCAAGATGAAGGTGGAGGCCGCCTGGGAGGCGCTGCTGGCCGAGGAATCGGACAAGCGCCTTGATGATGAGGACATCCAGCGCGAGGCCATCCGCAACGCCGAAGCCAACGGCATCGTGTTCCTGGACGAGGTCGACAAGATCGCCGTTTCGGATGTCCGCGGCGGCAGCGTCTCCCGCGAAGGCGTGCAGCGCGACCTGCTGCCGCTGATCGAAGGCACCACGGTGGCCACCAAATATGGCCCGGTGAAGACCGACCATATCCTCTTCATCGCGTCCGGCGCCTTCCATGTGGCGAAACCGTCGGACCTGCTGCCCGAACTGCAAGGCCGCCTGCCGATCCGCGTCGAACTGAAGGGCCTGACGGAAGAGGATTTCCGCCGCATCCTCTCCGACACCGATGCCAGCCTGATCCGCCAATATGCGGCGCTGCTGGCCACCGAAGGCGTGACGCTGACCATGCAGCCCGACGGCATCGACGCCATCGCCCGCACCGCCGCCCAGGTGAACGAGACGGTGGAGAATATCGGCGCCCGCCGCCTGCACACGGTGATGGAAAAGCTGCTCGAATCCGTCAGCTTCGACGCCAGCGACCGCAGTGGCGAAACCGTGACAGTGGACGCCGCCATGGTTGCCCGCGAACTCGGCGAGATCGCCGGCAACCGGGATCTGTCGAAGTATATCCTGTAACGGACGGCCTGCGCCCCGGATCACGTCCGAGGCGCAGGCCCCTTCATTTCGCCTTCTTCGCCGCCGGCTTCTTGGCTGCTGCCTTCTTGGCCGCGGCCTTCCTGGCCGGTGCCTTCTTCGCCGGCGCCTTGCCCTTCTTGGCCGGGGCCGCCGCCGCCCGCGCCGCCAGCAGCGCCACCGCCTCCTCCAGCGTGACCGCCGTCGGTTCCGCGCCCTTGGGCAGGGTGGCGTTGGTCGTCCCGTCGCTCACATAGGGCCCGTAACGCCCGGCGAGCACGCGCACCGCCGCGCCGCTTTCCGGGTGCGCGCCCAATTCGGCCAGTGCTGTCGCCGCACCGCGCACCGGGCGGCCACCATTGGCCTTCGCGGCGGCGGCTTCGGCCAGTTTCACCACGGCGGCATTCATGCCGGTTTCAAACACTTCGGCGGTGCTCGACAGGCGGGCGTAACTGCCATTGTGCGCCAGATACGGCCCATAGCGCCCGATGCTGGCGGTGATGGGTTCGGCGGTTTCCGGGTGCGGGCCGATGGTGCGCGGCAGGTTCAGCAATTTCACTGCCCATTCCAGATCGTCCGGCCCGGAAATGCTCACGTCCTTCGGGATCGACGCCCGCGCCGGCTTTTCGCCCTCACCGCGCTGCACGAACCGGCCGAACCGGCCTGACCGCACACTGATCGGCTCGCCGGTTTCCGGATCATTGCCCAGTTCCACCGGGCCATCATTGGCCCCGCCTTCGCTGGCAAAGGGCCGCGTGTATTTGCATTCCGGGTAATTGGAGCAGGCGACGAACGCCCCGAACCGCCCGGTCTTCAAGGAAAGCCGCCCCGCCGCGCACTTCGGGCAGACACGCGGATCGACACCGTCGCCCTTGTCCGGGAACAGATAGGGCGCCAGATATTCGTCCAGAGCCGCCGTCACGTCCGATGGGCGCTGCTCCATGATCTCGGCGGTCTTGGGCCGGAAATCCGCCCAGAAGGCGCGCAGCAATTCCACATAATCGCGCCCGCCCGCCGACACGTCGTCCAGCTCGCCTTCCAGCCCGGCAGTGAAATCATATTCGACATAGCGGGCGAAGAAGCGTTCCAGGAACGCCGTGACCAGCCGCCCCTTCTCCTCCGCGAAAAACCGGTTCTTCTCCACCCGCACATAAGCGCGGTCGCGCAGCGTCTGCAGGATGGAGGCATAGGTGGAGGGCCGGCCGATGCCGAGTTCCTCCAGCTTCTTCACCAACGTTGCTTCGGAAAAACGCGCGGGCGGTTCAGTGAAGCTCTGCACGGCCTGCACCGCCTTCGAGGCACAGCGATCCCCGCCGGCCAACCGCGGCAGGCGCGCACCGTCCTCGTCATCATCGGCGGGCTCGTCGCGGCCTTCGGTATACAGCGCCAGGAACCCCGGCGTGATCACCACCTGCCCGCTGGCCTTCAGCCCGTGGCGGCCATCGTCATCGAACAGGTCCACCGTGGTGCGTTCCAGCCGCGCGCTCGCCATCTGGCTGGCCACGGTGCGGTTCCAGATCAGGGCATAGAGCCGCTCCGCATCCGTATCCGCCCGGCCGGGCCGGCGGGAAAAATCGGTGGGGCGAATGGCTTCGTGCGCTTCCTGCGCGTTCTTCGCCTTGGTGGCATAGAAACGCGGCTTTTCCGGCAGCACTTCGGGCTTCGCACCATAATCGCGCGCGATCAGGTCGCGGACGGCGTTCAGCGCCTCGCCGGCGATCTGCACGCCATCGGTTCGCATGTAGGTGATGTGGCCATCTTCATAGAGGCCCTGCGCCACCCGCATGGTGTGGCTGGCGGTAAAGCCGAGCCGCCGCGCCGCCTCCTGCTGCAACGTCGACGTGGTGAACGGCGGCGCCGGGTTGCGGCTGACCGGCTTTGTTTCCACGTTGCGAACGGTAAAGCCATTCTTCTCAATGGCTTCCCGCGCAGCATGGGCTGCAGCAGAATCTAGGTCGAACTGCCCCAGCTTCTTGCCGTCCAGCACCGCCAGACGGGCCTTGAACAGCTGCCCGCCCGGCGAGATCATCTCGGCTTCGACCCGCCAATATTCCCGCGCCACGTGCGCCTCGATCTCGCGCTCGCGCTCCACCACCAGCCGCAGCGCGACCGACTGCACGCGGCCCGCTGACTTCGCACCCGGCAGCTTGCGCCACAGCACGGGCGAAAGCGTGAAGCCCACCAGGTAATCCAGCGCCCGCCGCGCCCGATAGGCGTCGATCAGCGGCTGATCGAGATCGCGCGGGGCCTGCATCGCCTTTGTGACAGCGGCCTTGGTGATCTCGTTGAACGTCACCCGGCTCGCCCCGCCCTTGGGCAGCGCGCGCTTGTCCTTCAGCCATTCCAGCAAATGCCAGCTGATCGCCTCGCCCTCGCGATCGGGGTCGGTCGCCAGGATCACGCTGTCGGCGCGCTTGGCGGCCTCGCGGATGGCGGAAAGCTGCTTGGCACGGTCGGCCGACACCTCCCATTCCATGGCGAAATCGTCATCGGGGTTCACCGATCCATCGCGCGGCGGCAAATCGCGCACGTGGCCGAAACTGGCCAGCACCTCGTACTGGCTGCCGAGATATTTGTTGATGGTCTTTGCCTTGGCCGGCGATTCGACGATTACGAGCTGCATCTTGTCCTCACGTGTACGCGCGAGGGTGGGGGTCGGCGGGAGGAGGCGTCAAGGGGTGCGGGGTCGCAGGCACCGGCACGGGCCGTCCGGTCAATCGCGCAACATCCATTCATGCCTTGTGCCGGCCAGCGCCCGCTGCACATCTTCCAGGTTGGCGATAGAATCCGTCAGGGAAATCGGCGCCTGCTTGACGATCGACGGCTGCAGCCCCGGCACATAGGGTTGCCCCATCATGTCCAGAATGGCGCGAACAATGTCCTCATTCATGCCGCCAGACGGGACGAACAGATCGGCATAATCAAACTCCAGCTTCCTGTCGTAATGACCGATCCAGCCAGCCATCAGCTGGTCTTCCTTGTCGGTGACATCGAGATAATTGCACAGCGCGCCGGTATCGACCACGGCCGACGCGTGCCGGATCTCGCGCCTGTCGGCCGTGTGCCAGACCCGGTTCAGATCGGCGATGAGGCCTGACAGGAAGGTCCGCAGCCGGTTCCGGCGCGTGAGATGCAGGATGGGCAGACCCTTCTGCATCGTTTCCTGCAACAGCATCGGCATTTCGATCAGCCCGCGCCAGTTGCCATCCAGATGGTGCAGATTGTTGTACTTCACGTCGGCAATCAGCGTTTTGCGCTGATAGCGGTCATGCATCACCTTGATGTAACGATCAAAGATCCGCGACCTTATGTTCGGCCAGGTCTTCTTTCCAAGTCCCTTGACTTCCTTTTCATAGAATCGGTGGAAACTGGTGTCGAAACGCGTGTTGTCCTGATTGAACAGTTCATTCAGATATTTGATGTTCGGATGCTTTTCGAGAGCAGAATTGAGCGCCCCCGTCCCCGTCCGCTGACGCGCAATCAACAAGACATAACTCATGTAACGCGATGTTCCTCTGTCCCGTCTGTGTCAGGTTTGTTACGGCCGCGCCTTGCCGGCTTCATCTTTCGGAAAACACTCATTCCCAATGCCTTGTGCTCAGGCTGGGCCTTGTTGGACGGGTCCTCAGGCACGGCGGCGACGGTTGCGCGCCATCACGACCACCGCGATCCCCGCCGCGATCGCGCCCCACTTCAGCACCTGCCCGCGCGCGTCATGCTTCCACGCCGCTGCCATGCCGGTTTCGGCGGGCAGATTGGGCACGCGGCCGGTGGCGAGATCGCTGCCGATGCCTTCCACCATGTCCACCCGGTCAGCGCCCAGCAGCAGCAGCCAGTGCCACCAGTTGCTTTCGCTGAAACGGAAGGCGGCGCGGCGCATGGCACCGCTGAGGCCGCGCGGCTGTGGCCCCAGGCCATAGACGGCGGGACGGGCCTTGTATTCCACCGATTGCAGCACTTCGGCACCGCCCTGCTGCGGCACCGGGTGGGGCCAATCGGCACCCGGCGAATCCGCGCGGTCGCGCATCGGCCACGTGGGATCGTTGCGGGTTTCGGCATCGACGCCCCAGCCGGGGATGCTGGACGGATCGGCCAGCCCGGTGCGGCGGGCGGGCAGGCGGGTGTGATCAGGGGCCATGGCAGGATTCCTCAACCGTTGGGCAGCAGGACGGGCTTGATGATATTGTCCAGGCGGCCGGCGAAGATGCGATAGGCATCGGAAATGTCGCGCAATTCGAACCGGTGGGTGATCAGCTCCCGCGGGCGGATGCGGCCTTCGCGGACGTGTTCGATCAGGCGCGGCAGGTGGCGTTTCACCGATGCCTGGTTGGCGCGGATGGTCAGCCCCTTGTTCACGATGTTGCCCACCGGGATCATGTTGCCGGTGGGGCCATAGACGCCGACAATGGAAACGACGCCGCCCTTCTTCACCGAATTGATCGCCCAGTGCAGCGCGAGCGCCGATCCCGATTCCAGCTTGAGATGGATGCCCAGCAGCGTGTGCAGCGCACTGCCGGTCGCCTCGCAACCGACGGCATCGATGCACACATCGGCGCCCAGCCCGTCGGTCTGGCGCTTCATGAACACCGCCATGTCGTCGATTTCTTTGAAATTATAGACTTCGGCCGGGCCAAAGCGGGCAACGAATTCCAGCCGGTAATCGAGATGATCGACAACGATGACGCGCCCCGCACCGAACAGCCAGGCGCTGCGCGCCGCCATGATGCCGATGGGGCCGGCACCAAAGATCACCACCGTGTCGCCCTTCTGGATGCCGGCCATTTCGGCGGCCTGGTAGCCGGTGGGCACCACGTCGGTGAGCAGCACGGCATCATCGAGATCCATCCAGTCCGGGATCTTCACCGGGCCGACATCGGCATAGGGCACGCGGGCATATTGCGCCTGCCCGCCCTGGTGGCCGCCGGCGGTGTGGGAATAACCGAAGATGCCGCCCACCGCTGTCGCCATGGGATTGGATTCGTGGCAGTTGCCGAACAGGCCCTGTTGGCAGAAATGGCACTGGCCGCAGGCGATGTTGAACGGCACGATCACGTGATCGCCCGGCTTCAGATTCTCCACCTCCGCGCCGACTTCCTCCACCACGCCGCAGAATTCGTGGCCAAAGGTGGAGCCGACGCGCGTATCGGGCACGAGCCCGTGATAGAGGTGGATATCCGATCCGCAGATGCAGCTGCGGGTGACGCGCACGATGGCATCTTGCGGGTGCTGGATGGTGGGCACCGGTTTTCGTGCGACGCGAACGCGGTTGGGCCCGCGGTAATCCATGGCGTCCATGCGTGATCCTTTCAGGCTGTGCCACGACAACCTGAAGGGAGGCGGACTGTTCCGGGGCCGGACGGCGAAATGAGACGGGCGTCAGCCCAGCGCCACGCGGCCCCCGGCATGGCGCTGGATGGCGCCTTCCAGTTCCAGATCCAGGAGCACGGTGGCCACCTGCGCCGCCGGCAGGCGCGACTGGCGCACCAGCTCGTCGATCTGGACGGGGGTGGGAGAGAGGAGCGCGGTGATCGCGGCGCGGGCTTCGGGTTCGGCGGTTAGGGCAGGCGCGGCGAACGGCTCGGCCACCTGCAGCGGCAGGGCCGGCTGGCCCGACAGGGTGGACAGCGCCTCCCGCACGTCGGCTGCGTTCTGGATCAGGGTGGCGCCTTCGCGGATCAGGAGGTTGCAGCCCTGCGCGCGCGGATCGAGCGGCGAACCGGGCACGGCCATCACCTCGCGGCCCAAATCCGCCGCGATGCGGGCGGTGATCAGGCTGCCCGATTTGGGCGCGCCCTCCACGACGATGGTACCGGCGGCCAGCCCCGCGATGATGCGGTTCCTTCGCGGGAAATGCCGGGCCTGCGGCTCCGTGCCGGGCGGCTGTTCGGCGATGATCAGGCCCTGTTCGGCAATGCGCGCCATCAGGTCGGCGTGATCGGGCGGGTAGGCGACATCGGCCCCGCCCGCCACCACCGCGATGGTTCCGCGATCAAGGGAAGCGACGTGGGCGGCGGCATCGATGCCGCGCGCAAGGCCGGACACGATGACGTGATCCGCCTCTGCCAGATCAATGGCGAGTTGCCGGGCAAAGCGCGTGCCGGCGGCGCTGGCATTGCGGGCGCCGACGATAGCGACAGCGGGGCGATCGAGCAGGCCGGTGTCCCCCCGGGCATAGAGCACGGGCGGGGCGGTTTCGGTGCGGGCGAGCAGGCTTGGGTAGGCGGGCGTGCCGATGAACAGCAGCTCGGCGCCCATGGCGGCAGCGGCCTCCAGTTCGGCCGCGGCGTCGGCTTGCGGGAACAGGGTGAGCCGGCGATTGCCGCGCCGGGCCAGATCGGGAAGGGCGTTGAGCGCCGCATCGGCATCGCCAAAGCGCGCGATCAGCTGGCGATAGGTGACGGGGCCGATGGAATCGGTGCGGATCAACCGCAGGCGCGAAAGTGCGTCGGGCGGCAGGCCCATCTAGGCCTTCTGCCCGATCTTGGATTCGGTTCCGGCGCGCAGGCGGGCGATATTGTCGCGATGCTGGAAGATCAGCAGCGCCGCCAGCCCGGCCAGATGCGTGGCCCAACCGATGTTGTGGGTAAGGAACCAGGCTGCGAGCGGACAGGCCAGCGCCGCCAGCATCCCGCCAACGCTGCTGTGCCGGGTGACCAGTGCGCCCACGAGCCAGGTCACAAGCGCGATGAGCCCGGCCAGCGGCGCGGCGGCAAGGGTGATGCCCAAAATGGTGGCGACGCCCTTTCCTCCACGGAATTTCAGCCAAATAGGAAAACAATGGCCAACGAAAGCCGCCGTTCCGGCAACGACCGCCGCCACTTCGCCACCCAGCTCGCGGCCAATCACAACCGCAGCCACGCCCTTCCCAGCATCCAGCAGCAAGGTGGCAGCAGCCAGCGCCTTGTTGCCGGTGCGCAGCACGTTGGTGGTGCCGATGTTGCCGCTGCCCACCTGCCTGATATCGATCCCGATCATCCGGGTCAGCAGCAGGCCAAAGGGGATCGACCCCAGGACATAACCGATGGCAATCGCGATCCAGTGCATCCGGGCAGCCTAGCGGGCGCGTGACGGCGCGTCTATGCTGCGCGCAACAGGGGGATTTTGACCGATGAAAGCCTTGATTGCCATCAGCTTGGCCCTGCTTGCCAGCACGGCCAGCGCCCAGATGAAGCCGACACCGCCGCGCGATACCGCGCTGGCCGCCGGCCCGTACGAGACGCTGGTGATCCGCGGCGCCACCATCATCACCGGCAACGGCGGACCACCCTATGGCCCGGCCGACATCGTGATAAATGGCGGAAAGATCACGGATATTCGTGCCGCCGGCACCCCCGGCCTGCCGATGCGCGCGAACCGCCCACCCGCCAATCCCACCCGCGAGATCGATGCCACCGGCATGTATGTGCTGCCCGGTTTCGTCGACATGCACGGCCACAATGGCGATCCCGAAAAGATGGACGACCCCAGCTATGCCTGGCGGCTGTGGCTGGCGCACGGGGTGACGACGGTGCGCGGCGTGTCCTTCTTTGGCGGCGACGTCGCCCGCGCCTTCGACGAGCGCAAGCGCGCCGCTGCGGGCGAGATTATCGCTCCGCGCCTCTATGTTTATCAGACACTTGGCAGCGGGGCCAACGCCGGCTGGAAGGGCGGGCGGGTGACGACGCCGGAAAAGGCGCGCGAGTGGGTGCGCTGGGCGGCCAGTGCCGGCATCGACGGCATCAAGTTCTTCAACCGTGGTGACGAGACGCCGGAGATCGATCGCGCCGCCATTGCCGAGGCGAAGAAACTGGGGCTGGGCACCGTCGCCCACTTGTCGCAGCCCAACATCGCCGAGTTCAACGCCCGCGACGCCGCTGCCGCCGGGCTGGGCACCATCACCCATTTTTACGGGCATTTTGAAAGCATTCTGGACGGCCGCCGCGTGCAGGACACGCCCGCCGACTATAATTTCAACGACGAGCAAAAGCGGTTTGGCGGCATTGCCGAGATCTGGAACCAGATCCACGAACCCGGCGGGCCGGAGTGGGTCGAGTATCTGAAGGCGCAGAAGGCAACGGGTGTCACCTTTGATCCCACCTTCAACATCTACAGCGCCAGCCGCGACCTGATGCGCGCCCAGCGCGCCGACTGGCATGATCGCTACACGCTGCCGAGCCTGACCACGTTCTTCGAGAGCAACCGCGACAACCACGGCAGCTATTTCTTCGACTGGACCAGCGAGCGCGAATATGAATGGCGGCGTTTCTACACCCGCTACATGCAGTTGGTGAATGATTACAAGAACATGGGCGGCCGGGTCACGACGGGCAGCGACCCCGGCTTCATCTGGCAGACATGGGGCTTCGGCTATATCCTCGAACTGGAACTGCTGCGCGAAGCCGGCTTTGCGCCGCTGGAAGTGATCCAGTCCGCCACCATCAACGGCGCCCGCACGCTGGAGGAGCCCAAGGGTCGCGAGCCCGATTTCGGCCTCATCCGCATCGGCATGCGCGCCGATCTGATCGTCGTGCCGGAAAATCCGCTGCACAATCTGAAGACCCTCTATGGCACCGGCTTTGCCCGCCTCGATGAAGCGACGCAGAAAACCGTGGTGAAGGGCGGCATCCGCTGGACCATCCGCGACGGGATCGTCCACGACGTGCCGGCGCTGCTGAAAAGCGTGGAAGATCAAGTGGCAAGGGCCAAGGCGGGCAAGTGAAACCCGCCTCGATCCTCGACTATCGCGCCCTCTCGCAGCGGCGGGTGCCGCGCTTCCTGTTCGATTACACCGATGGCGGCAGCTATGCCGAGGCGACGCTGGCGGCGAATGTTGCCGATCTGGCCGCCATCCATCTCGATCAGCGCGTGCTGGTCGACGTGTCGCGGATCGATGCGCGGGTAAGGCTGCTCGGGCAGGAACTGGCCATGCCGGTCATCCTCGCCCCAGTTGGTCTGGGCGGTCTCCACGCCCGGCGCGGAGAAGTGCAGGCCTGGCGCGCAGCGCAAGACGCCGGCATCGGCATGGCGCTGTCCACCGTGTCGGTGTGCAGCCTTGCGGAAGTAGCGCGGGATGGCGGCGCCCCGCCCTGGTTCCAGCTTTATCTGACCCGAGACCAGGGCGCGAACGAGGCCATGATCGCCACCGCTCGCGAACAGGGCTGCCCGGCGCTCGTCCTCACCGTCGATCTGCCCACCCCCGGCGCGCGCTATCGCGACGTCCGCTCCAGCCTCACCGGTGCGCCCGGCCTCGCCGGAACACTGCACCGCGCGGGGCAGGTCGCGGCACGGCCACGCTGGGCGCTGGATGTCGGTCTTCTGGGCGGCCCGATCGCCATGGGCAATCTCACGCAGCTGGTCGGCGCGAAGGCGCCCCTGTCGGACTATCTCGGCTGGATCGCCCGCAATTTTGATCCTTCGGCCGACTGGAATCGGCTGGCCTGGGTGCGCTCGCTCTGGCCGGGGCCGCTGATCGTCAAGGGCATCCTCCACCCCGACGATGCCGCGCTGGCGGTCACCCACGGGGCCGATGCCATCGTGGTGTCCAACCACGGTGGCCGCCAGCTCGACGGCGCCATTTCCGCTGCCAAGGCGCTGCCGGCGATCATGGACCGGCTGGGCAGCTGCATCCCCGTGCTGGCTGATGGCGGCGTGCGCTCCGGCCTCGACGTGCTGCGGCTTGTCTCGCTCGGCGCCTCGGCCGTGATGATCGGTCGGCCCTGGGTGTGGGGCCTCGGCGCCGCCGGGCAGGCCGGTGTCGCGCACGTCCTGTCCCTGCTGCGCGCCGAACTGGAAACCGCGATGGCGCTCACGGGTCGCACCCGGCTGGCCTGATCGGGCAAAGCCCTGTATCCGGGCGGCCATGACTGAACGTCTGACCCCCGACCGTCTGACCATCGCGCTTGCCCAGCTGAATGCCAGCGTTGGCGATCTGGCCGGCAATGCCGACGCGATTCTGGCGGCCCGTGCCAAGGCTGTCGGGGCGGATCTGGTGGTAACACCCGAATTGTCGGTCGTCGGCTATCCGCCGGAGGACCTGGTGCTCAAACCCGCCTTCGTGGCTGCGGCCCGCGCGCAGGTGGAGCGGCTGGCCGAAGCCACCGCCGACGGTGGCCCGGCCTTGCTGGTTGGCGCACCATGGGCAGAAAATGGCAATCTTTACAATGTCATGGCCCTGCTTGACGGTGGCCGCATCACCGGCATCACCCGCAAGCACGAGCTGCCCAATTACGGCACGTTCGATGAAAAGCGCGTGTTCGACGCCGGCCCGCTGCCTGGCCCGCTGGGGTTTCGCGGTGTGCGGCTGGGCGTGCCGATCTGCGAGGATATCTGGGCGCCAGAGGTGTGCGAATGCCTGGCCGAAACCGGGGCGGAGCTGCTGATCGTCCCCAACGGCAGCCCGTTCGAGCTGGGCAAGGGCGAGCGCCGCCTCTCCGTCGCCGTCGCCCGCGTCGTCGAAACGGGGTTGCCGCTGGCCTATCTCAACCGCGTTGGCGGGCAGGACGAGCTGGTGTTCGACGGCGCGTCCTTCGTGCTGAACAGCCATCGCACCTTGGCCGCCCGCCTGCCCGATTGGGACGAACAGATCATCCTGACCCACTGGCAGCGCGGGCCCAACGGCTGGCGCTGCGAACCCGGCACCATAGCGCCGGAGGAGGACGAGCACGCCGCCATCTACCACGCCATGCTGGTGGGCCTGCGCGACTATGTGAACCGCAACCGCTTCCCCGGCGTCGTCCTCGGGCTGTCGGGCGGCATTGACTCAGCCCTGTCGGCGGCTGTCGCTGTCGATGCGCTGGGGGCCGACCGGGTGTGGTGCGTGATGCTGCCCAGCCCCTACACCAGCCAGGACAGTCTGGAAGATGCCGCCGCGTGCGCGACGATGCTGGGCTGCCGGCTCGACACGGTGCGGATCGAACCGGCCATGCAGGCGTTCGGCACCATGCTGGCGCCACTGTTCGCCGGCCGCAGCGCCGACATTACCGAAGAGAATATCCAGTCGCGCGTCCGCGGCCTCGCCCTGATGGCGCTGTCCAACAAGTTCGGCCCGATGCTGCTCACCACCGGCAACAAGAGCGAGATGAGCGTCGGCTATGCCACCATCTATGGCGACATGGCCGGCGGCTATTCGGTGCTGAAGGACCTGTACAAGACGACCGTGTTCGCCGTGTCGGAATGGCGCAACAGCCATCATCCGCGCCTGGCCCTCGGCCCCGCCGGGCCGGTAATGCCCACGCGCGTCATCACCAAGCCGCCATCGGCCGAACTGCGCGACAACCAGACCGATCAGGACAGCCTGCCCCCCTATGACCTGCTCGATCGCATCCTGCACGGGCTGGTGGAGCAGGAGCGCAGCGCCGCCGATCTGATCGCCGAAGGGCTGGACGCCGCCACCGTCGCCCGCATCGAACGGCTGCTCTACATCGCCGAATACAAGCGCCGGCAGGCGCCCCCCGGCGTCAAGATCGGCCGCCGCAACTTCGGCCGCGATCGTCGCTATCCGATCAGCAATGCGTTTCGCACCGCTTAGCCTGCTGCTGCTGCTGGCCGCACCGGCCGACACGCGCCCGAAGCCGGCGCCATTGCCGCCATTGGTCCTGAACGCGACCGCACCGCAGATCAGCGCGCGCATTGCTGGCCAGCCGGTCACGCTCACGGTCGATCTGGGCGGTGATCCGCTGCTCCAGTTGAATCCGGATGTCGCGGCGCGGCTGCCCTTGTTGCGCGAGGATCGCGGCACCTTCCGTGTGGCCGTGGGCCAGACCTCGGCAGCGGTGCCGTTCAGCCGCGAGCTGGTGGAAATCGCCGGCCGCAGCTCTGATGATGTGCGGGTGCTGACACCGAAAACCGCGCCCGAAGGCCAGCGGCCCGGCAGTGACGGCACCATCGGGCTGGCCCTGCTGCCGCATGACATCATCGAGCTGCGCTATCGCGCTGCCACCTCTGCCGATCGCAGCACCAGCGTGGCCGCCCGTCGCGGTGACCGCAGCAGCAGCATCGGCTTTGCCTGGACCCTGCCCAACGATGACGAGATCGAGATCGAACTGGAGCCGCTGCGTCCCACCAGCGTTGCCAGCGTCGCCGCCGCCAGCCGCATCGCCGCCGTTGCCGATGGCCGTCTGCAGGGGCCGGTGCGGCGGGTGATGATCGGTTACGGTGTCGCCCGCCCGGTGCGGCGACTAGTGCTGGCACGGCCGATCAGCGTTGCCGGCGTGCGCGTTGGCGAAGCCGATGTGCGGCTGTATGACTGGGCGGGCCGCGCCGAACTGCCGCCCGATGCCGACGCCGATGATGCCGCCGTTGTGATTGGCAAGCGGGGCCGCCAGCGCGGCTGGCCGATCCTGAAACTGGGCCACGATGTGCTGTCGCGCTGCGCCAGCATCACCTGGCGGCGCGAGCCCGACGAACGTGAGCGCGGGCATTTCACGCTACACTGCCCCGGCTGAGGCCGCGACACGGGGTCCCAACGCAAGAAACAGGTCCAGACACGGCGCAAACCGCTTGCGGACGCGCCAAGGTGGCGCAATGATGCGCTGAAGGCCGCGCAATGACGGCTGGGGGAGGATCGTCATGAATATCAATCGCCGCGAAACACTTGCCTTGGCTGCCGGCGCAGCCGCTGTCTCGGCGCTGGGCGCACCAGCCGCTGCCCAGATGGGCGGGGCGCGCCGTCTTGGGTCAAAGGAAAAGGTCGCCTATTGGGTGGCCACCGTCACGCCGTGCGACGCACGTGGCCAGTTCGATCCCGGCGCCATGAAGGCGGTGATGGAATGGCACCAGAAGTGCGGCGCCGATGGCGTCGTCGTGCTCGGCACGTCGGGCGAGTTCCCGAGCTTCTCGGTCGCGGAGCGCAAGCGCGTCACCGAAGTGGCGATGCAGCACAAGGGCAACATGAACATCATGGTTGGCCCGGGCACGGCCAACATCGTCGAAACCATCGACATCGCCAAGCACGCCCAGAGCGTCGGCGCCGATGGCCTGCTGGCGATCCCGCCGTTCTATTTCAACCAGCCGCCGGTCGAAGGCCTGATCGATTACTACACCCGCCTGTTCGAAGCGGTGACGATCCCGATCAACCTCTACCACATCCCCGGCACGTCCGAAGTGGCGATCACCATCGAGCTGCTGAAGGCGCTGATGAAATATCCGCACCTCGCGGGCATCAAGGATTCGTCGGGCAATGCCGAGGGCTTTGCCACGTTCCTGAAGGAGTTCCCGGAACTCAACATGCGCTGCGGCACGTCGAACAACCTGATTCCGGCCGTCGAAGCCGGGATGGGCGCGATCCTGGCTGACGGCAACATGTTCAGCGACAAGAGCGCGGACATCTTCAAGACCTATCGCGCCAAGGGCGACTGGAAGGCCAAGCTGAACCACCTGCGCGCGGCCGGCGCGATCATGCGCGACCATCACATGGGCGCCAACACCTACGCCGCGATGAAATATGTCCTCTCGCTGCGCATGGGTGGCCCGATGATGTACGCCCGCACGCCCTATCCGCAGCTGACCGACGCGCAGAAGGCCAGCCTGAAGGCCGGTCTCGACAAGGTGATGCAGATGCCGGCGGCTTGACCGTTTGCATCCCGCATTTCTGGAAAAAACAGGGGCATTTTCATGAAGATCACCGCCATTCTGCCGCTGTCGGTCACGGCAGCGCTCATGCTCACCACCGCCGCCGCGGCGCAGACACCGGCCCGCGAAGGCACCATGGCCGCGCGCACCACCAACGGCGTCGCCAACTGGACAACCTACAACGCCGATCTGAAGGGCAGCCGCTATTCGCCGCTCGACCAGGTCAACGCCGGCAACTTCAGCAACCTCGAAATCGCCTGGCGCTTCAAGACCGACATCCTGGGCAGCCGCCCGGAGTACAAGCTGGAATCGACCCCGCTGGCGGTTGACGGCGTCATCTACACCACCGGCGGCACCCGCCGCGCCGTGGTCGCGCTGAACGGCGCCACCGGCGAGCTGCTGTGGCAGTTCGCGCTGCACGAAGGCAAGCGTTCGGCCGAATCGCCGCGCGCCCTGTCCGGCCGTGGCCTGTCTTACTGGACCGACGGCACCAAGCGCCGCATCCTCTATGTCACCATCGGCTATCGCCTTGTCAGCCTTGATGCCGACACCGGCCGCCCCGATCCGGAATTCGGCGAGAATGGCGTGATCGACCTGAAGAAGGATTTCGATCAGGACCTCGGCGATCTCGATACCGGCGAAGTCGGCGTGCACTCCGCCCCGGCCGTGTCGGGCAACACCATCATCATCGGCGCCGCCTTCCGCGAAGGCTTCACGCCCAGGACGCACAACAACACCAAGGGCTATGTCCGCGCCTTTGACGTTCGCACCGGCAAGCGGATGTGGACGTTCCACACCGTGCCGAAGCCCGGCGAGTTCGGTTATGACACCTGGCTGAACAAGGCGGCCGACGTGAACGGCAACACCGGCGTGTGGACGCAGGTTTCGGTCGATGAGGAACTGGGCCTGGCCTATCTCGCCGTCGAATCGGCCACGTCGGACTTTTTCGGCGGCAAGCGCCCCGGCAACAACCTGTTCGCCAACAGCCTGGTCGCCGTCGACCTCAAGACCGGCGAGCGCAAGTGGCATTACCAGCTGATCCACCACGAGATCTGGGATCTCGACAACAGCTCGGCCCCGCTGCTGATGGACGTCACCGTTGACGGCAAGCCGCGCAAGGTCGTCGGCCTGCCGTCAAAGCAGGGCTTCTTCTACGTCTTTGATCGCGCGACCGGCATGCCGGTGTGGCCGATCAAGGAAACCAAGGTGCCCAAGGGCAATGTGCCCGGCGAATGGTATTCGCCCACCCAGCCGATCCCGTCGAAGCCGCCGGTCTATGCCCGGAACGGCGTCGAGGAGAAGGACCTGATCGATTTCACGCCCGATCTGAAGAAGAAGGCGCTGGAACTGACCAGCAAATATGTGCTCGGCCCGGTCTACACCCCGCCGATCATCTCCACGCCCGAAAAGTTCGGGGTGATCAACAACTGGGCGCAGGGCGGCACCAACTGGCCCGGCGGCTCGTTCGATCCTGAAACCGGCATCGCCTATGTCTATGCCTGCGGCGCCTGCATCTCCTCGACCGGCCTGCTGCCGCCGCCGGCTGGCCTGTCCGACATTCCGCTGGTGGTCGGCGTTGCCGGCCAGCCGGTGGTGATGATCAAGGGCCCGGGCGAAGGCGCCGGTGCCGACAGCCCGGCCGCCGCGCCGGCACCGGGCGCCGGTTCCGGCCCGCCGCGCCTCGCCGTCGATGGCCTGCCGCTGGTCAAGCCGCCCTATGGCACGATCAGCGCGATCGACGTGAACAGCGGCACCATCAAGTGGCAGGTCGCCCACGGGGAAACGCCGGATTTCGTGCGCAACCATCCCACCATCAAGGCGATGGGCGGCATCCCGCGCACCGGCCAGGCCACCTACCAGATCGGCACGCTGGTGACGAAGTCGCTGGTGATCGCCGGGGAAAACCAGTTCACCACCACGCCGGACCACCCGCGCGGCGCCATGCTGCGCGCCTATGACAAGCAGTCCGGCAAGGAAGTGGGCGCGGTTTTCATGCCGTCCACCCAATCCGGCTCGCCGATGACCTATATGGTCGGCGGCAAGCAGTATATCATCGTGCCGACCAGCGGTGGCAACGCATCGGGCGAGTTCATCGCCTATGCTCTGCCCGGCAAGAAGTAAGGAACAGCTGACGTGAAATTTGCCCTGCCCCTTCTGTTTGCCGCCGTTGGCCTGGCGGGCGCCGCCGGAACCTCAGTCTGGGCGCAAGATGCCGGCAAATCGGTGTGGCAGGGCATTTACACCGGCGAACAGGCCGAACGCGGCAGCGCCGTCTATGCCCAGCGGTGCGGCGCCTGCCACGGCGCGGCGCTCAACGGCACTGGCGAAGCCCCGGCACTGATTGGCGGTGAATTCGTCAGCCATTGGGACACGATGACGGTGGGCGATCTGTATGACCGCGTCCGCACCACCATGCCGCAGAACGACCCGCAGTCGCTGACCCGCGAGGAATATGCCGACGTGCTGGCCTTCCTGCTGAAAAACAATGGCTTCCCGACCGGCACGCAGCCGCTCGACAAACGGTCGGAAGTGCTCGCCACCATCACCATCACCGCGGAAAAGCCGACCGGCACCGGCGGCTGATCCTCATCCTGGGGGACGATATGAAGCGCATCATCGCCGCTGGCTTGCTGCTGGCCGGCAGCACGGCCCTTGCCCAGCAGGCGCAACCGGCCGCCACCAGCCCCCCCGGCCCGGCGCGCCCGGTGTGGACCGTCGCGACGCTGCCCCAACCGGCGCCACTGACGGCTGAAACCAACAAGCAGCCAAACCCCTATCGCAGCGAGTTCGGCTATCTGAAGCTGCCTGCCGGCCGCGTGATGGGGTCGACCAGCGCGGTTGCCGTCGACAGCAAGGGCCATGTCTGGGTCGCCGAACGCTGCGGCGCCAACAGCTGCGCCAACAGCACCATCGATCCGATCATGGAGTTCGACGCGCAGGGCAATTTCATCAAGGCGTTTGGCGGCGGGCTGACCGTGTTCCCGCACGGGTTTTATATCGACCGCGAGGACAATGTCTGGCTGACCGACGCCCGCGCCATGCCGGGCAAGGGCGCGACGGTGCTGAAATTCTCACCCGACGGCAAGCTGCTGCTGACGCTGGGCAAGCCCGGCGTGCAGGGCAGGGGCACCGACACGTTCACCGAGCCCAACGCGGTGATCGTGGCGAAGAACGGCGATATCTTCGTGTCAGACGGCCACGAGGCGGATCGCGGCGTCGCCCGCGTGCTGAAGTACGACAAGACCGGCAAGTTCCTCATGCAGTTCGGCCAACCCGGCAAGGGCCAGGGCGACCTGGAGGTGCCGCACGCGCTGGCGATGGATTCCAAGGGGCTGCTCTACATCGGCGATCGCTGGAACAACCGCGTCCAGGTCTACACGCAGAAGGGCAAGCTGCTGAAAAGCTGGACGCAGTTCGGCCGCCCGTCGGGCCTGTTCATCGATGCCAACGACATCCTGTACAGCGGCGACAGCGAAAGCCGCCGCCCGGTTGGCTATGGCTACAACCCCGGCTGGCAGCGCGGCATCCGCATCGGTTCGGTGAAGGATGGCAAGGTCACGGCGTTCATCCCCGATCCCGATCCCAACCCCGATGGCGGTGCCACCAGCGGTGCCGAAGGCCTGTGGGTGGATCGCAACGGCGTGATCTATGGCGCGCAGGTGAAGGAACGCACGGTGGTGCGCCATATGCGGGTGAAATGAGCGCAAAACTGCCCTAAGGGGCAGCCATGATCGTCACCCGCTTCGCCCCGTCGCCCACCGGCCGCATCCACGCCGGCAATATCCGCACCGCGCTGGTCAACTGGCTGCTCGCCCGTTCGGCCAAGGATAATGGCGTGGGCCGCTTCGTGCTGCGACTGGACGATACCGATCTGGCGCGTTCGTCCCAAGAGTCGGCGCAGGCCATCCGCGATGATCTGGCCTGGCTGGGCCTGACCCCCGATGCAGAGGTCAAGCAGTCCGACCGGTTCGCCCTCTACGAAACGGCGCTGCAGCGTCTCGCCGCCCAGGGCCGCGCCTATGCCTGTTATGAAACTCCGGAAGAGCTGGAGCTGAAGCGCCGCGTTGCCCTGTCGCGCGGCCTGCCGCCGATCTATGACCGCGCCGCACTGGCCCTGACCGATGCCGACAAGGCCCGGCTGGAAGCCGAAGGCCGCAAGCCGCACTGGCGCTTCCGGATGGACGAGAGCGCCGATATCGACTGGCAGGATGGCGTGCGCGGCCATTGCCATTTCCCGGCCGCCTCCCTGTCCGACCCCGTCGTGCGCCGCGCCGATGGCTCGTGGCTCTACATGCTGCCATCGGTGGTGGATGATATCGATCTGGGCATCACCGATATCGTGCGCGGCGAGGATCATGTCACCAACAGCGCCGTGCAGTTGCAGATGTTCGCCGCTCTGGGGGCCACGCCGCCGCGCATGGCCCACCTTGCCCTGCTCACCGGGGCCGATGCCGCGCTGTCGAAGCGCATCGGCTCGGAAGGCGTCGATGCGTGGACCGCGCAGGGCATCGAGCCGGTGGCGGTGGCCGCGCTGCTCGCCCGCCTTGGCACCTCGCAGCCGGTCGAGCCGGTGGCCACGCTGGCCGATCTCCTGCCCGGCTTTGCACTCGATCACTTCGGCCGCGCGCCCGCGCGCTTCGATCCGGCCGACCTTGCCAGCCTGTCGGCCCGCTGCCTGCACCTGATGGATTTCGCCACCGCCGCCCCGCGCCTGCCCGCCGGCATGTCCGAAGCCGGCTGGAACGCCGTGCGCGGCAACCTGACCCGCATCGAAGACGCGGCGCTGTGGCAGCAGGTCATCACCGGCGCGATCACGCCCGTGATCGAGGAGGCGGATTATATCGCCGCCGCCCGCACCACGCTGGCCGACCTGACGTGGGGTGACGACATCTGGACGCGCCTGATCGAGGCGCTGAAGGCCAGCACGGGCCGCAAGGGCAAGCCGCTGTTCATGCCGCTGCGCCTGGCGCTGACCGGCCAGCCGCACGGCCCGGAAATGGCGGCGCTGCTGCCCCTCATTGGGCGCGACCAGGCGCTGGCGCGGCTGGCGGGGTGAAGCGCCGCACCTCTGGCCAACGCCGTCGCCCCCGCCTATCTTGGCCCCATGGCCTTTCTTGATCCCCCTGACGCTCAGGCGCGGCGCACCCGTTACTGGATCGCTGCCGGCAGCGTGCTCGCCACCACGACGATCATGACGCTGTTCCTGATCGAATCGAAATGGGGGTACAGCAAGCCCGATCCCAAGATCATCTATGCCCAGAGCTGGACGGCCGAACGCAGCCGCACCGATGCGATTGCCGATGCCAGGGCCACCAAGGCCGCGCGCGAGGCGGCGCTGGCCAAGAGCCGCGCCTACATCGCGACGCTGTCAGGTCAGGCGAAAATCGACGCGCAAAAACAATATGATGATTATGTGAGCGGCGGCGGGCTGGCGAAGGACTTCCCCTATGTCGCGGCCAGGCCTTCGGTTGAAGGGATGGTGCGCGCCCCGGCCGAACCGCCCATCGAGTGAGCGACGCGGCCACCGATTGGCGCTGGATGGGCGCGGCGTTGGCGTTGGCCACGAGGGGCGCGGGGCTGTGCTTTCCAAATCCCTCGGTTGGCTGCGTGATCGTCAAGGATGGCCGCGTTGTTGGCCGCGGCCACACCGGAATCGGCGGGCGCCCGCATGCCGAGGCGCTGGCGCTGGCCCAGGCGGGTGCAGCGGCGCGCGGTGCCACCGCCTATGTGACGTTGGAGCCTTGCGCCCATGTCTCACCGCGCGGGCCGGCCTGCGCCGACAGCCTGATCGCCGCCGGCGTCGCCCGCGTCGTCGTTGCCGCGCATGATCCCGATCCCCGCACCGATGGCGATGGCGTGGCGCGCCTGCGGAGCGCGGGCATTGCCGTCACGTCAGGCGTTCGCGCCCATGAGGCAGAGGCGGGCCTTTCCGGCTTCCTCACCCGCTTGCGACACGGCCGCCCGCACATCACGCTGAAACTCGCGGTCAGCCTGGATGGGGCAATTGCACGGGCGGATGGCACGTCGAAATGGATCACCGGCGCTCGCGCCCGCGCGGCGGCCCACCTCGAGCGCGCCCGCCATGAACTGATCGTCGTCGGCCGCGGCACCTGGGATGCGGATGCGCCCGCACTTGATGTCCGCCTGCCCGGCCTCGATGCGCGCAGCCCGCGCATTGGCGTGGTTGGCCGCAGCGATGGCCTGCCGGCGCACGTCAACCATTTCGCCGATGCCGCCGCGCTCACCGCCGATCCGGCGCTGCACGTGCTGGTCGAAGGCGGCGTGAAATTGGCCGCCAGCCTGCTCGCCGCCGACCTGGTGGACGAACTGGTGCTGATGCGCGCGCCCATCCTGATCGGCGGCGGCCGCACCATGAGCGACATCGGCCTTGCCGATCTGCCGCTGGCCCATGGCCGCTGGGCCACCGGGCCGGCGATGACGCTCGGCCCCGACCGCATTGAACGCTTCTTCCGGACACGCTAGGCCAGCCCCATGTTCACCGGCATCATCACCGACATCGGCACCATCACCCGCGTGGAAGAACGCGGCGATCTGCGCGTCACCGTGCAGACGGGGTATGACACCAGCGGCATTGCCATCGGCGCGTCGGTGGCCAATTCCGGCGTCTGCCTCACCGTCGTCAGCAAGACCGATACCAGCCTTACCTTCGACGTGTCCGCCGAAACCCTGCGCTGCACCGCATCGGGGATGTGGCAGGAAGGCGCCCGCCTGAACCTGGAACGCGCGCTGAAGGTGGGCGACGAACTGGGCGGCCACATCGTCACCGGGCACGTGGACGCGGTGGGCCGCATCACCGACATCACGCCGGAAGGCGATTCGAAACGCTTCACCTTCCAGATGCCGGCCAGCATTGCGCCTTATGTGGCGCCCAAGGGCAGCATCTGCCTCAACGGTGCCTCGCTCACGGTCAACAGCGTCTCCGACGACGATCTGGGCCACTGGTTCACCGTCAACATCATCCCGCACACCGCCGACTGGACGACGTTCGGCACCGCCCGGCCCGGTGACGAGGTCAACATCGAAATCGACGTGCTCGCCCGCTATCTGTTCCGCATGAAACAGCTGGGTTGACACCCGAATGTGATGGGCGCACTGCATCCTCACATTCCGATGTGAGGACACGATGAGCCAGTCCCTGATTGCCCGCCTGCGCGACCTGGTCGCCAGCGGTGAAGAATCCAAGGCCGGCATGGCCCGCGCCGCCGGCCTGCACGCAAACAGCCTGCGCGCGCTGGACGAGGAGGACTGGAACCCCACCAGCGACACGCTCCGCAAGCTGGAAAGCTGGCTGGCCGACCGCAATGCCGGCCCGGCACTGGCCAGCATCGAGGAGATCATCGACGAGGCCCGCAACGGCCGCATGTATATCCTGGTCGATGACGAGGACCGCGAGAACGAGGGCGACCTGATCATTCCCGGCCAGATGGCGACGCCCGATGCCATCAACTTCATGGCCAAGTTCGGCCGCGGCCTGATCTGCCTCGCCATGGCATCCGAGCGCGTGAAGGCGCTGGGCCTGCCGCTGATGGCGCAGCACAACGGCACCCGCCATTCGACGGCCTTCACCGTTTCCATCGAGGCCAAGGAGGGCGTCACCACCGGCATTTCGGCGGCTGACCGGGCCCGCACCATCGCGGTCGCCATCGACGCCGCCAAGGGCCCGGAGCATATCGTTTCGCCGGGCCACGTCTTCCCGCTGGTGGCGCGCGACGGCGGCGTGCTGGTCCGCGCCGGCCACACCGAGGCATCGGTGGACATCAGCCGCCTTGCCGGCCTCAACCCCAGTGGCGTCATCTGCGAGATCATGAACGACGATGGCACCATGGCGCGTCTGCCCGACCTGATTCCGTTCGCCCGCCGCCATGGCCTGAAGATCGGTACCATCCGCGATCTGATCGCCTATCGCCACCGCCACGACCGGCTGGTGAAGTGCGTGGCCGAAACGCGCCTCGAAAGCTGGCACGGCGGCGAGTGGGTGGCGAAAACCTATGCCAACACCGCCGAATATTCGGAACACATGGTGCTGCAGAAGGGCCGCATCGAACCCGGCAAGCCCACGCTGGTCCGCGTCCACACCCAGTCGATGTTCACCGACATGTTTGCCGAGAAGGGCAACCGCGCCGGCCAGTTGCAGCGCGCCATGGACGTGATCGGCGAGGAAGGCGCCGGCGTCATCGTCATCATCCGCGACGGCAGCCCCACCGCCATTTCCGAACAGATGCGCGCCAAGGGGCAGGGCGAATCCATCGTGCTGCGCGACTATGGCATCGGCGCCCAGATCCTCGTCGATCTTGGCGTCAGCGACATGATCCTCCTCACCAACCAGCATCGCAACATCGTCGGCATCGAAGGCTATGGCCTGCACGTCGTCGGCGAACGCGCCATCCCGCCCCGGAGCTGAGGGTCCAAACTCAATGAGGATAGGGGTCGTCACGATGTCAGGAAGGCCGATGGAAGTGAGCGAGCGCAGCCAGATAGCAGCGCTATCTGGCAATCGAGCGAGCGCGCCATCGGCCTTCCTGACATCGCCCCACGGGTGGGCCGGAGCGGCGATATGGCGTCGTTGCGGTCACTCGCCGGGGGGCGAAGCCCCGCCAGCGCACCCGCGCCTAGCCAAATCGCCGCTCCGGCCCATGCCGACCCCTATCCTCATTGAGTTTGGACCCTAACTATGAACATCCTGATCGTCGAAGCCCCGTTCTACACCCACATCGCCGCCATGCAGCGCGATGGCGTCACCGCGGCGCTGAAGGCCGCCGGTGCCACCTGGGAGGTGATCTCCGTTCCCGGCGCGCTGGAAATCCCCGCCGCCATCGCCTTTGCCGAACAGTCCGGCCAATATGATGGCTATGTCGCGCTGGGCTGCGTGATCCGCGGCGAGACCTATCATTTCGAAGTCGTCGCCGGCGAAAGCGCCCGTGCCATCATGGCGCTCACCCTTGATGGCCTCGCTATCGGCAACGGCATCCTGACCGTGGAGAACGAGGCCCAGGCCATCGCCCGCGCCGACAAGGGCCAGAAGAACAAGGGCGGTGAGGCCGCCGAAGCCGCGCTGGCCATGGTGGCGCTGAAGCAGCGCTTCGCCTGACACCCTTGCTGCCGCCACAAAGGCGGCTGGACACGCCCCCTCGCAATGGCACAATGTTGCGAAAGGGTCGGACAGCTGCCGGTGGTGGGCGGGAGAGTGTGTCATGACCGAAGTGATCGACGCGGCCAGCCGCGCCCAGGATTGCGATCTCATCATGAAGGGCGGGGTGACCAGCGGGCTGGTCTATCCCGGCGCGATTGCGGCGCTGGCGCAGGAATACCGGCTGCGCAACATCGGCGGCACATCGGCGGGCGCAATCGGCGCGGTTGCCGCCGCTGCAATGGAATATGGCCTTCGCACCGGCCGCAATCCCGATGCGCGCGACCAGATGGCGCGGCTGCACCTGGAATTGTCGCAGACCACCGATCAGGGCGCGTCGCGGCTGGATGCGATGTTCTGCGGCGATGCCGGCACCCGCCCCATCCTGTCGGCATTGAAGGCGGCGCTGGCCGGCGATACCGCGCCGGCGATGGCGCTGGCGGGCCGGCTGGTGCCCCGCGCCGTCCTGATCCGCGCCGGGGGCATCACGGCGATTGCCACCCTTGCCGGTGCCGCGCTGGGCTGGTTCCTCGCCCGGAACGCCGCGCCGGCGGTGCAGGGCCTGATCACCGCGCTGGCCACGATCCTCAGCTTCATTGCCGCCGCGTTTTTCACCCTGCGCGCCAGCATTGCGCCGGCGGTGGCCCAATCGCGCTCCGGCCTGGATGAACTGCTGAATCCCATCGTTGCCAACGGCATGGGGCTGGCCACCGGCCTTGCCCCCACCGGGCAGACCATCACGGGCGAGGCGGTGCCCTCCCTCAATGACTGGCTGCACGGCGTCATCCAGTCGCTGGCCGGCCACGCTGCCGATGATCCCGATCAGGTGATGACGTTCGGCGATCTGTGGACTCTGGGCCGCAGCGCCGATCCCAGCGCGCTTGATGCCCGCGATATCGATCTGGTGCTGGTGTGCAGCGATCTCAACCGGGTCCAGTCCGCCAGCTTCCCCTTCCTGCCCGACAACCAGCGCCTGTTCTACGACCCTGCCGAATGGGCACGCATCTTCCCGGCGCCGGTGCTGGCCGCGATGGCGCCGCACGCGCCGGCGGTGGCCGGCGGCATCATGCCGGATGATCTGGGCTACAGCGCCAGCGACATTGGCGCGGCAGCGGCCGATCATGGCGACCTTGGCAACCGGCTGCGCCTGCTGCCCAAGGGCAAGCATATCCCGATCCTGGTCGGCGCGCGCGCATCGATGGCCTTCCCCGGCCTGTTCACGCCGCTGCCGCTGTGGCTGCTGCGCTGGGTGGGGCGGCCGGAAGTGCCCGATGAGCACCGCCCGGTGCTGTCACGCCTCTATCTGTCCGATGGCGGCATCACGTCGAACTTTCCCATCCACCTGTTCGACGCTGCGGTGCCCAGCCGGCCCACGTTCGCGATCAACCTGCTCTACCCCGACGATGATCTGTCGATTGAGGAGTATCGCGAGACCACGCCAGCCGCGCTGACCGGCAAGGTGATGCCCGGCAATGTCCGCACGCTGGGCGGCACCACGGCCAACGATGCCCCGGTGGCGCTGGGCGATCTGATCATGCCGTTCACCAACCGCGATCGCGTCGCCTTCTACAAGGCGCCGGCCAGCGGCACTGCCGTAGCGCAGCTGGCCGGGCTGGGCCTGCGCGTGGTGGAAACCGCGCGCACCTGGGGCGATGTCGGCCTTTACAACCAGGTCGGCATGCGGGATCGCATCATCCACGTGCGCCTGTCGGGCCACGAAGGCGGCTTCAATCTGGGCATGGACGAGCAGACCATCAGGTCGCTGGACACCAAGGGGGTCTATGCCGGCACCGCGCTCTCCTGCCGGTTCCGCCACATCGATCCGGTCGACATCCTCGATGATCCGGCCCGGCCGCGCTTCGCCCTGACCTGGTCCAATCACCGCCGCATCCGCGTCGAGGGGCTGTTGGGCGCCCACGATCTGCTGGCCGGACGCTTTGCCGCCAACTGGCCCGATGTGCAGCCGATGATCAGTGATCCGCACCTGCAGGGGATTGCTGGCCAGATCGCCGGCATCGCCGCGCTGCCATCGCCGTCGCCCGATCCCATCGCCATGGCCCTTAAGCCCCTGAACGTGCTGCGCGTTCGCCCGGCAGAGGCCGACCCGCGCGCCAGCCGGCGGGCCTGATCGCCGCCTGCAAGGCCCGCCCCCGCGACACACTGAAGCGCGGTGCCGTTGCCGCAGTGCACAATGGCAGCATCAGGCTCATATGGCGGCATGCCTGCTCCTCCGCAGGCCAATGCGGGCGGCGGCGCTGGCGATCCGACCCGCCTGTCGCCGCCCGTGTTGCCCCGCCTGCCCCTGCCGCCTGCACCTGCCGCCTGCTGCCCCTGCCAGATGCGTCGTGCGTGCATCGACAGGCGCGCCCGGAACGCCTATGCGGGCCGCCATGGCCGCACCGCTTGCCCATATCGATACATGGATCTTCGATCTCGATAACACGCTGTATCCGGCGCATTCGCCGCTGTTCCCGCAGATCGATGCGCGCATGGGTCTGTATATCCAGCGTCTGCTGAACGTCGATGCGATCGAAGCCCACCGCATCCAGAAGGAGCTTTACCATTCGCACGGCATGACGCTGCCGGGCCTGATGGCGCTGCACAATGTCGATCCGCACGAATTTCTGGCGCAGGTCCACGATGTCGATATCGAGGTGCTGCGCCCGCATCCCGAACTGGGTGACCTGATCTCGCGCCTGCCGGGGCGCAAATATATCTTCACCAACGCCGATGCGCCCTATGCCAACCGCGTGCTCGAACGGCTGGGCCTGACCGACGTGTTTGACGCGCTGCACGACATCCACGCGCTGGATTATGTGCCCAAACCGCAGGCCCCGGCCTACGAAAGGCTGTGCAGGGCGCTCGATATCCGCCCGGATGGCGCCATCTTCTTTGAAGACATGGCGCGCAACCTCGCCCCGGCCAAGGCCATCGGCATGACCACCGTGTGGATCGCCAACGGTTCCGAACAGGGGCCCGGATCGGGCACCGATCACATCGATTACACCATCACCGACCTCGCCGAATTCCTGGCCGAGGTGTTGACGACACTGGAGAGCGCATGAGCATCGAAGCCATCATCAACGCCGGCTGGGACGACCGGGCCAGCGTCACCAGCGCCACCCACGGCGAACTGCGCGACGCGGTGGAACAGGCGCTGGCCGCCCTAGACGCCGGCGAATTGCGCGTGGCCGAAGCCGATGGCACCACCCACCAGTGGCTGAAAAAGGCCGTGCTGCTCAGCTTCCGCCTGAATGACAATGTGGTGATGCCCGGCTTTGGGGACGCCGGCTTCTACGACAAGGTGCCGCTGAAATTCGCCGGCTGGGATGCGGCGCGCTTTGCTGCCGCCGGTTTCCGCGCCGTGCCGGGCGCCGTCGTCCGCCGCGGCGCCTATATCGCGCCGGGCGCTGTGCTGATGCCCAGCTTCGTCAACATCGGCGCGCGCGTTGGCCGTGGCACCATGGTCGACACCTGGGCCACTGTCGGTTCGTGCGCCCAGATCGGTGAAAATGTGCACATCAGCGGCGGTGCCGGCATCGGCGGCGTGCTGGAACCGCTGCAGGCCAACCCGGTCATCATCGGCGATGGCGCTTTCATCGGTGCCCGCGCCGAAGTGGCCGAAGGCGTGATCGTCGGCGAAGGCGCCGTGCTGTCAATGGGCGTCTACCTCGGCGCCAGCACCAAGATCGTCGACCGTGCCACGGGCGAGATCCACATCGGCAAGGTGCCACCCTACGCGGTGGTCGTTTCCGGCACCATGCCCGGCAAGCCGCTGCCCGATGGCAGCCCCGGCCCCAACCTCTATTGCGCCGTGATCGTCAAGACCGTCGACGCGCAGACCCGCAGCAAGACCGGCATCAACGAGCTGCTGCGCGACTGAACGCCCCATACCCAACGTCACCCCGGCGTTCGCCGGGGTGACGAATGAAGTTGAAGGCGCACACAAATCGAACGGGTGCAGGGACCACGTCCCTGCCCGCCGGAGGCCTCCCCTTACTTCTTCTTCCCCGCTGTCGCCGCGACCTCGTAAAGCAGGTCGACAAACGCCAGCGATGCCTCGTCGATGCCCGCGACCTTCGGGTTGCTGCTCTTGATCAGATACCATTCGTTCGGCGCATGGGCACCGTTGCCGCGGCCGAGGCCGAACTGGCCGGTCGGGAGGCCCAGCGGCGCGCCGTTGAAGATGGCGCCCGGCCAGCTGCCGGCATTGCGGACGACAAGGCGATAGGGAATGCCGGCCTTTTCCAGCACATTCTTCTGGGCCTGCACCAGCGCGGCGTTCTCGTCGGTCTGGTTGGGGCCATAACCGCCGCTCACCACCACCTTCACGTCGCTGAATCCGCGCTTGTCGAGGTGCGCCTTCAGCTTGGCCTCGGCTTCGGCTCGGGTCATGTTTGGCACCAGGCGGAACTCCAGCTTGGCCTCGGCCCGGCTCGGCAGCACGGTCTTGCCGCCCGGGCCCATGTAGCCGCTGACAAGGCCCTGGATATTCACCGTGGGCTGCGCCACCAGCCGCTCGGAACTGGTCTGGTAATCCTCGTCGTTGATCCATTTGCCGACACCCACAGCGGCCTTGGCTTCTGCTTCGGTGGTGCCCTTCAGGCCTTCGGCAATGATCTCCTTCTGCCGGGCGGTCAGCGGCGCGACATTCTCGAACCAGCCGTCGATGGCCGGCGTGTGGCCATCGTCCTTCACCAGCGTATCCAGCGCCTTCACCAGCCGCCATGCCGGGCTTTCGACGCGGGCGTGCACGGACGAGTGGACATCGGCCTTGGGATAACGATCGCTCGTCTCCCCGCCGACGATCAGCTGGAACTCCACCGCGCCCTTGGCGCCCAGGCTGATGCCGGCCATGCCCTCACTCGATTGCAGGGCCGATGCGCCGATGATGCCCACCGTCTTCTTCAGCGCGGCCGCCACTTCCGGATTGGCGACAACCTTCGGCAGGTTGGTCGACGCGATTTCCTCCTCGCCTTCCGCGATCAGCACCAGATTCACCGGCAGCTTGCGGCCCGTCGCCTTGAAGGCCTGCAGCGCCGCCAGCAGCGCCATCTGCGGGCCCTTCTGGTTGACGACACCACGCCCCACGATCACCTGGCCCACGCCCGGCCGATCGACCAGCCGGCCTTCCAGCGGCGGCGAATCCCATTCGGCCGGATCAAATTGCTTCACGTCATACATCATGTAGATGCCCAGCGTGACCGGCGCACCCGCATCCAGCGTCGCCAGCACCGCCGGCACGCCGCCCGATTCCACCACCTTGGCCTGCTGGAAACCGGCATCCAGTGCCAGTTGCCGCATGAACTCGGGCCCTTCCTTCACATTGCGGCCTTCGGCGGCAATGGTCGGCAGCTTGATCCAGTTCCTCAGATCCTGAACCGTGGTGTCATGGCGCTTGGCGATGGCAGCCGCAAAGGCGGCGCGCTGCGGCGTGGCGCTTTTTTGCGCCGGCGCGGCCAATGCCGGCATGGCCACCCCGGCCAGTGCCAGCGCGATGATAACAGAACGCATGATCAATCCCCCTGATGCAAAACCCTGATGCGAAACGGGCACCGGTGTCCGCCACCGGTGCCCCTCTCGTCAATCAACGGATTTGTGAGCCGACGCAGACTCAGGCGACCTTGAACCCTTCGCGGTTCATGCGGTTGGTCAGCATCTTCTTCTGCTCGTCCGACAGGCTGGCCTGCAGGGTGGGGAAGGCCTCTTCCTCCTCCTCGCGCACGTGCGATTCAAACGCCTCGCGCACCTCGGCCAGCTTGTCGGCAAAACCGCCGCGCTGTTCCTTCACGATCATTTCCAGCTCGAACAGGCCCTGCTTCAGCTCGAAATGATCGGCATTCAGGCCTTCGGCCACGTCGGCCTGGCCCATCTCGGCCAGCACGCAGTAGACCACATATTCTTCCTGGATGTTGTGCTTGCTGATCGCATATTGCAGCTCCATCAGCATGGTGCCGCGCTTCTTGTGGTCCTCGTCGCTGCTCTGCGCCAGGGCGTCGAACAGCTTGCGGGCGGCGCGGTGTTCAGCCTTCAGCCCTTCAAACCAGTCGCCGGCGGCATAGGTCGGCGCCTGGAACGCTGCCTTGCGTCCGGCGAGCACCAGCAGGCCCAGACCAAAGCCGGCGGCGCCAGCGATCAGGGCCGACGTTGTGCTGTTGCCGGCCTGGTGGCCGCCCTTGCCATTGTGCCCGCTGCCATAGTCGCCATAGCTGCCCTGATAGTCGCGCTGGCTGCTGCCATAGCCATTGCCATAGCCACTGCCATAACTGCCCGAACCTGACTTGCTGCTGGTGCCATTGTCGTAATTGCGTGTGCTGTCATGTGCCATGGTGATGCTCCTCAGCCCCCGCTGGAAAACCCCACGTCGCCATAACCGGCCATCGCACCCGCTGTTCCCACCGTCTGTCGGCTTTCTTCCGCAGCCTGTCCCGCGCGCTGCCCGTTGCCGCACCGGCCACCGCTTTGCGCTTGCCAGCCGCTCCGGGGACGGCTTTTATGGCGGCAAAACAGGGGTATCATCATGCATCACGTCATCGCCGGATTGCTGGCCGCCGCCATTGCCGTGCCTGCGGCCGCGCAAGGCGCCTCGCCACCGCTGCGCCCCGATCAGCAGGCCTTCCGCGCGCTCTACAAGGAACTGGTGGAAACCAACACCACCGTGTCCAGCGGCAGCTGCAACCTGGCCGCCGAACGCATGGCCGCCAGGCTCAAGGCCGCCGGTTACGGCGATGCCGATATCAGGCTGTTCCCCGGCTCCGCCGAACGCCCGCAGGATGGCGGGCTGGTCGCCACGCTGAAGGGCAGCGATCCCAAGGCCAAGGCCATCCTGCTGCTCTCCCACCTCGACGTGGTGGAGGCAAAGCGCGCCGATTGGGAACGCGATCCCTTCACCTTCATCGAGGAAGGCGGCTTTTTCTATGGCCGCGGCGTATCTGACGACAAGGCGCACGGCGCCATCTTCACCGATGCCATGATCCGCCTGAAACAGGCCGCCAAGGCGCCGAAACGCACCGTCAAGCTGGCGCTGACCTGCGGCGAGGAAGGCGGCCCGTGGAACAGCGCCAAGTGGCTGGTGGAAAACCACCGCGACTGGATCGATGCCGAATTCGCCCTGAATGAAGGCGGCGGCGGCAAGGCCGATGCCACCGGCAAGCCGATCAGCCTCGCGTTCCAGGCCGGTGAGAAGGTCTATCAGGATTTCATCCTCGAAACCCGCAACCCCGGCGGCCACAGCAGCCGCCCGCGCCCCGACAACGCCATCTATGAGCTCGCCGCCGGGCTGGTGAGGCTGGGCAAGAGCGATTTCCCGATCCTCCTGTCCGACACGACGCGCGGCTATTTCACCGAAATGGCCAAGCTGGCCGATGCCCCCACCGCCGCGGCCATCCGCGCCCTGCTGGCCAACCCGGCCGACGCCGCTGCCGATGCGATCGTGTCGAAGGATCCGGGCTGGCATTCCACCCTGCGCACCACCTGCGTGGCGACGATGCTGGACGCCGGCCACGCCCGCAACGCCCTGCCGCAGCGGGCGCAAGCCAATGTGAACTGCCGCATGTTCCCCGGCGAAAGCGTGGAGAAAGTCCGCGCCCAGATTGCCGAGCGGCTGGGCGATCCCACCATCAGCGTGACGCCGCGCGCCAGCGAAAATCCGCAGACGCCGGCCCCGCCCCCGCCGCTGTCACCGCTCGTCTATGGCACCGCCGTCACGCTGGCCACCAAGCATTTCCCTGGCATCCCGCTGATCCCGACGATGGCGGTGGGCGCCACCGATGGCCGCTATCTCAACGCCGCCGGGATGCCGACCTATGGCATGCCCGGCCGGTTCGGGATGCCTGATGGCAATGGCGTCCATGGCCTCAACGAACGCATCTCCGTCGCCGGCGTGATGAAGGAACGCGATTATCTGTTCGACCTGATCACCGCCTACGCCAGCAAGTAAGGACACATATGCGCGCCCTTCTTCTCGCCACCGCCCTCGTTTCGGCCACCACCGCAAATGCCCAATATGCCAGCAAGCAGCCGGGCGAGCCGGCCTTCCGCGCGCTCTACAAGGAGTTGGTGGAAACCGACACCAGCGTGACCACCGGCAGCTGCACCGATGCCGCTGCCAAGCTGGCGGTGCGCTTCAAGGCGGGTGGCTTCAGCGATGCCGAGATCACCCAATTCAGCGTGCCGGAACATCCCAAGGATGGCGGCATCGTCGTCCACCTGAAGGGCAGCGATCCCAGCGTGAAGCCGATGCTGCTGCTCGGCCACCTCGATGTCGTCGCCGCCAAGCGCGAGGACTGGACCCGCGATCCCTATACGCTGATCGAGGAAAACGGCTATTTCTATGGCCGCGGCACCTTCGACGACAAGGCGCAGGCCGCGATCTGGGCCGATCTGCTGATCCGCATGAAGGCCGGCAAGGCACCCCGACGCACCATCAAGCTGGCGCTGACCTGCGGGGAAGAGACGACCTATGCCTTCAACGGCGCCGACTGGCTGGCCAAGAACCGCCCCGATCTGATTTCGGCCGAATTCGCCCTCAACGAAGGCGGCGGCGGCCGTTACGACGAAGCCGGCAGGGTGCAGGGCCTTGCCGTGCAGGTCGGCGAAAAGACGGTGCAGAATTTCTGGCTGGAAGCCACCAACCCCGGCGGCCACAGCAGCGTGCCCCGCCCTGATAACGCCATCACCGATCTCGCGCGTGCCGTGGTGGCGGTGAACACCCACGAATTCCCGGTGCAGTTCAACGACACCACCCGCGCCTATTTCACCACCCTGGCAAAGGTGGCGCCGGCCCCCGTCGGCCCCGCGATGGCACGCCTGCTGGCCAACCCCCAGGATGCCGAAGCCAACCGCATCGTTTCCGTCGATCCCACCAATCACAGCGTACTGCGCACCACCTGCGTCGCCACTCTGCTGGAGGCCGGCCACGCCGAAAATGCGCTGGCCCAGCGCGCCCGGGCCAACGTGAACTGCCGGATGTTCCCCGGCACCGATCCCACTGCGCTGAAGGCCGATCTGGACAGGGTGATCGGCAATCCCAAGGTCAACATCACGCTGAAGCCGCCGGTGCGCCCGGTCGGCAAGGCGGTGCCGATGAATCCGGCCATCATCGAACCGATGAAGAGCATCGCGCAGAAGCATTTCCCCGGCGTGCCCCTGCTGGCGATGATGAGCACGGGCGCCACCGATGCCATCTTCATCGCCCCGATCGGCATCCCGGTCTATGGCGCGCCCGGCACGCTGATCGATCCCGATGGCAACGGCATCCACGGCCTCAACGAACGCATCCGCGTCGAAAGCCTGATGAAGGGCCGCGATTATCTGTCCGATCTGGTGATGGCGCTCGCCAACCCGAAATGATGCGTATCTGCGACGGGTAGCGCCCACGCCAGCCATCGCCTATTGAGCCGTCATGGATATCGCCCATCTGCTCACCCCCGAAGCGCTTGCCGCCTTCGGACAGGTCGTTCTCATTGACGTCGTGCTCGCCGGCGACAATGCCATCGTGGTTGGCGCGCTTGCGGCTGGCCTGCCCGCCGCCCAACGCAAGAAGGTGATCCTGATCGGCATCATCGCGGCACTGGTGCTCCGCATCGGCTTTGCGCTGGCGGTGACGCAGCTGCTGCAGATCGTTGGCCTGATTCTGGCTGGTGGCCTGCTGCTGCTGTGGGTGTCGTGGCGCATGTATCGCGAACTGCACCCGCGCAATGCCATGATCGACGCGCCGGGCGACAATGATGATTTCGTCGCCACCGATGCGCCCGCCCCGGCCAAGAGCTTTGCCGCCGCGGCCTGGTCGGTGGCCCTCGCCGACGTGTCGATGAGCCTCGACAACGTTCTCGCCGTCGCCGGCGCCGCGCGCGAGCACCCGGATATCCTGATCATCGGCCTGGTGCTGTCGGTCGCGCTGATGGGCATCGCCGCCAATTTCATCGCGCAATATATCGAACGCTACCGCTGGATCGCCTATGTCGGCCTTGCCGTCATCGTCTACGTCGCCGGCAAGATGATCTGGGAAGGCTTCCACGAAGTCGCCCCCATCGTTCAGCCGATAATCGGGATGTAGGCGCCTTACGGCACCAGCACCGTCGATCCCGTCGTCTGTCGCGCTGCCAGGTCCGCGTGGGCCCGGGCCACATCGGCCAGCGCATAACGCTGGTTCACCGCCAGTTTCAACGCGCCCGACGCCATCATCGCCAGCACGCGCCCGGCGTATCGGGCCCGGTCCTCCGGCGTGGAATAATAATCAAACAGCGTCGGCCGGGTGACAAACAGCGAACCCTTCTGCGCCAATATGCCAACGTTTACGCCCGTCACCGCGCCCGAGGCATTGCCGAAACTGATCATCAGCCCGCGCCGCTTCAGGCTGTTCAGGCTCGATTCCCAGCTCGCCGCGCCAACGCCGTCGAACACCACGTCGACGCCGCGCCCGCCGGTCAGCGCCCGCACCTCGGCCGCCACATCGGCACTGTCCAGAACGCCGTGATCGGCACCATTGGCGGCCGCCAGCGCCAGCTTTTCTGCCGTGCCCGCCACGGCGATCACGGTTGCGCCAACCTGCTTCAGCCATTGCACCAGCAGCAGGCCCACGCCGCCGGCCGCCGCCGGCACCAGCGCCCAATCGCCCGGCTGCACCCTGGCGCAGCGTTCCACCAGAAACTCGGTCGTGCAGCCCTTCAGCAGGCCCGCCACCGCCATTTCGTCGCTCACCCCATCGGGCAGCGCCACCAGCGACGCCGCGGCCATGTTGCGGTGCGTGGCATAGGCGCCGATAGGCCCCCAGCAATAGCCGACGCGCGTGCCCACCGGCATCGTCACGCCCTCGCCCACCGCCTCAACCACGCCCGCAGCCTCCAGCCCCAGCCCCGACGGCATCGCCATCGGATAGAGGCCGCCCCGGTGATAAGTGTCGATGAAGTTCAGCCCGATGGCGGTGTGGCGCAACCGCACCTCACCCGGGCCCGGCGGCGGCAGCGTGATCTCGTGCCATTCCATCACCTCGGGGCCACCGTTGCGGTCAATGCGGATCGCCTTCATGTCACGCCCTCATGCTGCAGACATTGCTGCGCGGTAAGTAGTTGATATCACGATACTCAAACACGCCGCGCACCGTTGCCTTGCCGTGCGCCCCCCGGCCCCGCTACACTAAACACCCCGACGGCAAGGGAAAGAGGCAAATGAAGATCAGCGTCGATATCGAATGCTCCCCGCAGGAGGCGCGCGCGTTCTTCGGGTTGCCCGATCTGGATCCGCTGCACGCCGTCTATCTGGATCGCATGAAGGCCGCGATGACCGATGGCATCACGCCTGCCGACTGGCAGAAGATGATGCAGGCCTGGGCGCCCGGCATGGCGGGCGGCTTCGAACAATGGCAGAAACTGATGATGGCCGGCTTGGGCGCCACCAACGACAAGCCCAAGCGCTGACAACTGGCCCATGACCGACACGATTGCGGCGCTGGCCAGCGGCCGGCCCCCGGCGGCGCTCGCCGTCATCCGCCTCTCTGGCCCTGCTGCCTTTGCCGCCGTCGCCGCGCTGGCCGGACGCGTGCCGCCACCACGGCGCATGAGCCTGTGCCGCCTCCATCACGATGGCGCACTGCTGGATGAAGCACTTGTGGCCGTCTTCCCCGGCCCCAACAGTGCCAGCGGCGAGGACCTGGCGGAGTTTCACCTCCACGGCGGCCCGGCAGTCGTCTCCGGCGTTCTCGCCGCCCTCACGGCCCACCCCGGCATCCGTCTCGCCGAACCCGGCGAATACACCCGCCGTGCTTTCGCCAATGGCCGCATGGACCTGGCCCAGGTCGAAGGCCTTGCCGATCTTGTCGCCGCCGAAACCGCCAGCCAGCGCGATCAGGCGCTGGCGCTGGCCGGAGGCGCTCTTGGCCGGCTGGCCGACAGCTGGCGGGAGCGGTGCCTCGACATCCTTGCCGAAGCGGAAGCGGGGCTCGATTTTGCCGAAGATGAAGCCGATGTCGCCGAACGGCTGGACGAAGCCGCCCGCGAACAACTGCTCGCGATGGCCAGCGAGCTCGATCAGTTGCTCGCCGATTCCGCCCGCGCCGCACGTATCCGCGACGGCCTCACCATCGTCGTCACCGGCCCGCCAAACGTCGGAAAATCCAGCTTGGTCAACGCCTTGGCCATGCGTGATGCGGCCATCGTCACGCCGATTGCCGGCACCACGCGCGACGCCATCGAAGTGCCGGTGGACCTGGGCGGAATCGCCGCGGTCCTCATCGATACCGCAGGCCTGCGCGACACGGATGACCCGGTCGAAGCCGAAGGAATCGCGCGCGCCCGCCAGCGCGCCGCCCGCGCAGATCTGGTCATCAGCGTCGCCAGTGCCGATGCCCCACATTGGCCAGCGCCAGCGCCTGTGCCCCCGAAGACGCTGATGCTGCTAAACAAATGCGACCTGGCCCTGCCGGTGCTGCCGGCGGGCGCGCTGAGTGTTTCGGCAAGCACCGGCGCCGGGATGGCCACGCTGCGCGATTGGTTGACCAACTTCGCCCGGCAAGCCACCCGCCCCGGTGAGCCAGCTCTGCTTGCCCACGCCCGTCACCGTGCGGCCTTTGCCGACGCCCACGCCGCCCTGGTCGACGCCGCCCACGCCCCCGAGCCGGTGCTGCGCGCCGAGTCACTGCGAATAGCCGCCCATGCCTTCGCGCGCGTCGCCGGTCGCATCGGGGTTGATGACGTGCTCGACCGGATCTTCAGCAGGTTCTGCATCGGCAAATAGCGGTGCCGCTTTCGGCCGATGCCCGTGAATGTTTCACGTGAAACATTTCGCCCGAATCGCTATAGCCACGTCATGTCATCCTTTGACGTCATCGTTGTCGGGGCCGGTCACGCCGGTTGCGAAGCTGCTGCCGCCGCCGCCCGCCGCGGCGCGCGGGTGGCACTTGTGACGCTTCGTTCCGACGATCCTGGCACGCTCAGCTGCAATCCCGCCGTCGGCGGTATCGGCAAGGGCCACCTCGTTACCGAGATCGACGCGCTGGGCGGCATCATGGGCCGGGTGACCGATGCTGCCCGGCTCCAATCCCGCCTGCTCAATCGGTCCAAGGGCCCGGCGGTGCAAGGGCCGCGCGCGCAGGTGGATCGCAAGCTTTATCGCGCCGCGATGGCTGAAACGCTGGCGGCGTTCTCGACGCTCACCATCGTTCCAGCGGCGGTCGAAGGCCTGATCATCACCCACGGCCGCATCGTCGGCGTCCAGACGTCCTGCGGTCGCCTCGACGCGGCAGCGGTCATTCTCACAACGGGCACATTCCTTGGCGGCGTCATGCACATCGGCGCGGAACGGGAAGTCGGCGGTCGCGTGGGCGCGCAGGCGTCAGATCTGGGCTCGGCCTTGCGGGCCATGGGCCTGCCGGTGAGTCGCCTCAAGACCGGCACACCGGCCCGGCTGGACGGCCGCAGCATCGATTGGGCGGCGCTTGACTGGCAATATGGCGACGCCGATGATCCGCGGCTCAGCCGGTTCGGTCGTTCCAATGGCCGGCCGGCACTGCCATGTGCGATCACCCGCACCAACGCCACCACCCATCAGATCATTCGCGATCATCTGGGCGAATCAGCACTTTATGGTGGCCACATCAATTCGGTCGGGCCGCGCTATTGCCCGTCGATCGAAGACAAGGTGGTGCGGTTTGGTGATCGTGACGGCCACCAGATTTTCCTCGAACCCGAGGGCTATGATGACATCACCATCTACCCCAACGGCTTGTCCACCTCGCTGCCGCTGGCCGTGCAGGAAAAGTTCATCGCGTCCATCAAGGGCCTCGAGCGCGCTCGTATCCTGCGGGCCGGATATGCGATTGAATATGATCATGTCGATCCCCGCGCCTTGACACCGGGGCTGGCAGCGAAGGACATTCCCGGCCTGTTCCTGGCTGGCCAGATCAACGGGACCACTGGGTACGAGGAGGCCGCAGCCCAAGGCCTGGTGGCGGGGGCCAATGCCGCTGCCGCCGCGCTGGGGCTGGACAAACTGATCATCGATCGCACCGCGGCCTACATCGGTGTGATGATTGACGATCTGACCACGCACGGTGTCGCCGAGCCCTATCGTATGTTCACCAGTCGCGCGGAGTATCGCCTGCGCCTGCGAGCAGACAACGCCGATCAGCGTCTGACACCCATCGGCATCGGCGCTGGACTGGTGCCGCCTGCCCATGCCGCACGATTCGCCACCGATCAGGCCAGACGGGAAGCAGGTCGCACACTGTTGGAGAGCCTGTCGGCCAGCCCGCACCAGCTTGCCGCGCACGGCATCGACGTCCGTCAGGACGGGCAGGTTCGCACCCTGTTTGAATGGCTGCGCTTCCCGGCTGTCACCCACGCCGCTGCCCGGCGCGTGTGGCCGGAGCTGGCGGCGCTTTCTGACGAGCTTCTGGCGAGCCTGGCCGTTGATGCGAACTACGCCGCCTATGTTGCCCGACAAGAGGCAGAGGTCGCCGCCGTCCGTCGTGACGAGGCACTGGCGCTGCCAACCGATCTCGATTTTGCTGCCGTCGCCGGCCTGTCAAAGGAAATGATCGAACGGCTGAGTAAGGCACGCCCGCTGACGCTGGGGGCTGCCAGCCGTGTTCCTGGCATCACGCCGGCGGCATTGATCGCGCTGTTGCCGCATACATCACGCAACAGGATTGCCGCCTGAGATGACCGACGCCCGTACAGACTTTGCGGCCGAGTTCGATGTTTCACGTGAAACATTGGCCAAGCTCGACCGCTATGCCGAGCTTCTCGCCGAATGGCAGCAGAAGATGAATCTCGTCGGGCCATCGACCCTGCCTCACATCTGGGATCGCCATTTCCGCGATTCGGCACAGCTGTTGCCCATTGCGGGCGTGGGCCGCAGCTGGCTCGATATTGGCGCCGGCGGCGGCTTTCCCGGCCTCGTGCTTGGCATTCTCGATCCAACCGCCCGCTTGGTGCTCGTAGAATCCATCACCAAAAAGTGCCGATTTCTGGACACTGTGGCCAGCGAAACCGACATTTTGGCCAACGTGACGATACAGAATGTCCGCATCGAAGCACTGGCGGTCAGCAAATTTGATGTCATCACTGCCCGGGCCGCTGCCAGCCTGGATGTCCTGTTTGATTGGGGACTGCGCTTCTCCGGATCGGGCACCCGCTGGATCCTGCCAAAAGGCGCAAGGGTGCAGGAAGAGCTTGCCAGCGCCGCAAAGCGGTTCCACTTTGACCACGAGTTGATTGCCAGCCGCACCGATTCCGATGCGCGCATCGTCGTGGCAAAAGGGGTGAAACGCCGATGATCATTGCGATCGCCAACCAGAAGGGCGGTGTCGGCAAGACGACAACAGCAGTGAACCTCGCGACTGCTCTGGCCGCGATCGGCAAGCGCGTCCTGATGGTGGACGCCGATCCCCAGGGCAATGCCTCGACCGGTCTTGGCATTGGCCGAAAGGACCGCGAACCCTCGCTTTATCAAGTGCTTATCGGTGAAGCGGCGGCGGCTGACGCCATCCGCGAGACGGTCATCCCCGGCCTGTCAATCCTCACTGCCAGTTCCGCGCTGGCTGCCGCCGAAGTCGAGCTGGTCGATGCCGACCGCCGCAGCCACCGCCTTGCAGAGGCTCTTGCCACGCTGCCGGCTCATGATTTCGTCCTTGTCGATTGCCCACCGTCATTGGGCCTGATCACGGTCAACGCCCTCGTTGCCGCCGACGCCGTGCTGGTGCCGCTCCAAAGCGAATTCTTTGCCCTTGAAGGCCTCAGCCAGCTTCTGGGGACAATCGACCGGGTGAAGACCGGGCTCAACCCCCGTCTGCATCTGCTCGGCATCGTGCTTACCATGGTCGATCGCCGCAACCGGCTTTCGGACCAGGTGTGCGCCGACGTGCGCGCCGTGATGGGGGCCAAGGTTCTCAAGACCGTGGTGCCGCGCAACGTGCGCCTGTCGGAAGCGCCCAGCCACGGGTTGCCGGCGCTGATCTATGACAGCCGCTGCGCTGGATCCGAAGCCTATCTGGCGCTGGCGCGCGAACTGCTGGAGCGGCTGGAACAGCCAATGGCGATGGCGGGGTAAAAGAGGCCACATATGTCTGATCTCAAACGGAAATCTGGTCTTGGCCGCGGGCTTTCGGCTCTGCTGGAGGATATTGCCGCGCCGCCCGCCGCCTCGGCGCCAGGCGTCATCCGCCTGCCCGTTGCAGAGATCATGGCCAATCCTGATCAGCCCCGCCGGCACTTCGATGATGCCGCCATGGCCGAACTCGCCGCTTCGGTGAAAGCCCATGGCGTGTTGCAGCCGATTCTCGTTCGCCCCCACGCGGGCCGTCATCAGATCATCGCTGGTGAACGCCGCTGGCGCGCCGCGCAGGCTGCCGGCCTGCACGAAGTTCCGGTGGTGGTTCGCCCGCTCAATGACGGCGAAGTTGCGGAAATTGCGCTGATCGAGAATATCCAGCGCGCCGATCTCAACGCCATCGAAGAAGCGCGGGGCTATCAGAAACTGATCGCCGAGTTCGGCCACACGCAGGCTGCTCTGGGCGATATCGTCGGCAAATCGCGCAGCCACATCACCAACCTGTTGCGCCTGCTGGATCTGCCCGCGGCAGTGCAGGGGATGGTGGAAAGCGGTGCGCTGTCGATGGGTCACGCCCGCGCTCTCGTGGGCGCGCAAAATGCCGAGGCGCTGGCGCAAACCGCTGTGAAGCAAGGGCTGTCGGTGCGTGCGCTGGAGGCCATGGTGGCTGGCGGCAAGCCGCGCCCCGGCAAATCCCGGGGGCCCGGCGCTCCGGCGGCCAACGATCCCAACAGCGACGCACTGGAAGAGCAGCTGGCGGAGGCGCTGGGAATGCCGGTGGCATTGCAGGTGGCAGCAGGGGCGACCAGCGGCAGTCTGACCATCCGCTTCGCCGATCTCGATCAGCTTGATCTGCTTTGCGCCCGCCTGGGCGCAGCGCTCTAACGGCGGCGCGTTGCCACCGCCGCGCGGCGGGTGAGATCAAGCAGCAACTGCTGCGCGCCAAGATCAGCGATGCCGCCGGTGGATTTGACCGCGCGTTCGGCAGCCAGCAAATCGCCCATCGCGGTCGCAAGCGCGGGCTGCGTCCATGCAGACAAGGCCTTGATTACGAAGGGCTTTTCCTTCCAGAAGATCGCCTTTCCCTGCGCCTCCACCACTGCAGCCGGCGTCTGGCCGCCATCAACTTCTGTCCGCAGCAACACCAGCTGGGCGAACCGCCGCTCCAGCGCGCGCAGCAGCGGGATGGCGGTGCCATCCGGCAGCCGGCCGATCAGATCCGCGGCCTGCGCCACATCACCCGTGGTGATCGCCGCGATGGGCGCGAACAGGTCGGCCTCACCAGATCCGATGCCGATGGCGGCGACATCATCAGCCGTGACCAGTTGCGGCGGCCGGGCCGGATCGGCGTCTTTATAGAGCGCGTATTTTTCAAGTTCGCGGCGCAAGATGGAACGATCGCCACCTGCACCTTCGAACAGCAGTTCCGGCACACCGCGATCAAGGCGGAGGCCCATCGGTGCCGCCATGTCGCCCAGCAGCCGCGCCGCATCACGCAGGCTGGCTTCGTAATTGATGCAGGCGGCGATGGCGGGATGCTTTTCAGCCAGCGCCAACAGCTTGCTGCCCTTCTTGAAGGCACCGGCAACCGCCAGCACGGGGTGGCCGGGCGGGCCGTCCAGCAGCGCCTCCACGGCGGCCAGACCATCATCATCAAGGCCATCGACGCGCACCAGTTCACGATCGCCGAACATCGACAGGCTGGTGGCGGCGGCGAGCAGGGCCTGGACGTCGCCCTTCAGCGATGCGCCGGCAATCTCGGTGACGGTCACTCCGGCGCCAAAGCCAGCGGCAACCTGGCCCGCCATGTCGCGTGACGCTGATTCATCGGGGCCGTGAAGGATGACCAGCCGCACGTCCGCAGGCCACTGGCGGGCGATAGCGGCGATCTTGCCCCCGTCTGCCTTCACGCGCCTGCCTTCACATCAGTCCTTGGCGGCGCGGGCGTACCGGGCCAGCCGCGCGCTGATCTGACGGGCAATATCGATCGACAGCCGTTCCAGTGCCATGGTTTCCGCCGCCACGACGGCGAAATTGGAGCTGACACGGTCGATACCGGCATCGGCGGCGGCGGTATCGTCCACCAGCACCGTGCCAGTCGCGGCATCCACCAGCCGGAACCGGGCGCGCAACGTGCGGCGTTCGCGCGCTGCGGACGAGTCTCCGCGCACACCGAAGGCGCTGATCTGATCGTCCAGCGCCACTTCCAGCCGATAACGCGGGGCATCTGCGGGCCGGCCGAACTGCTCCTCCAGCGCCTGCCGCACCATGAACCCGGCCCGTTCGGGGATCGGCGCAATGCCGATATCGGCCATCAACGAGGCCGGCGCGGATTGCGAACCGCCGGCATAGACCGGACGCAACTGGCAACCACCAAGCGCCAGCGCCGCCAGGATCAGGCCAAGGCGGGCGGCGTCACGCAACGATGTTGACCAGGCGATCAGGCACGACAATCACCTTCTTCGGCGACGCGCCATCGAGTGTGCGGATGACGCCGGCCAGCGACAACGCGGTCGCTTCCAGCGCCGACTTGTCGGTGCCCTTGGCGGCGGTGAAATCACCGCGCAGCTTGCCATTCACCTGCACCGCGATGGTCACTTCGTCGTCAACCAGCAGCGCCGGATCAGCGACCGGCCAGGCGGCATCGCACACCAGGCCGGGCTGGCCCAGCAGCGCCCACGCCTCTTCGGCCAGATGCGGCACCATCGGCGCCACCAGCTGCACCAGCGTGATCACGCCGGCGCGGCGGCTGGGGCCGGGGGCGGCACGTTCCAGCGCGCCCACCAGCTCATACAGGCGGGCAACGGCCTTGTTGAACTGCAGGCGATCGATATCACCGGTCACGCCGGCGATGGCGCGGTGCACGGCGCGGTCGATCTTGCCATCCGCAGCGCCCTCGGCCGGCGCGGCGCAGTCTTCCGCCAGGCGCCACACGCGCTGCACGAAGCGCCAGGCGCCATCGATGCCGGCTTCCGACCAGGCCAGGTCACGCTCCGGCGGCGAATCCGACAGCATGAACCAGCGCACGGCATCGGCGCCGTAACGGCCCAGAATGGCATCGGGATCGATGACATTCTTCTTGGATTTCGACATCTTGATGACGCGGCCGATCTCCACCGGCTGCCCATCAGCCTTCAGCGTCGCGCCATTGCCCGTGCGCTCCACCTCGTCGGGCGAGAACCACAGCGGCGGCAGGCCTTCGCCCTGCGGCCGGCTGTAGGTTTCGTGGGTCACCATGCCCTGCGTGAACAGGCCGGCGAACGGCTCGGCCACGTCCAGCTTGCCGATATGCTTCAGCGCGCGCGTCCAGAACCTTGCATAGAGCAGGTGCAGGATGGCGTGTTCCACCCCGCCGATATACTGGCCGACCGGCAGCCACTGCGCCGCCACCGCCGGATCAAACGGACGATCATCGGGCGCGCTGGCAAAGCGGATGAAATACCACGAGGAATTGGTGAAGGTGTCGAGCGTGTCGGTCTCGCGCCGGGCCGGCTTGCCGCACTGCGGGCAATCGACATGCTTCCACGTCGGATGGCGATCCAATGGGTTGCCGGGCACGTCGAACGTCACGTCCTCGGGCAGGGTCACCGGCAGCTGCTTCTTGGGCACCGGCACCGTGCCGCACACTTCGCAGTGGATGATCGGGATCGGCGTGCCCCAGTAACGCTGGCGGCTCACGCCCCAATCGCGCAGTCGATATTGGGTCACGCCCTGGCCCCAGCCTTCGGCTTCGGCGCGGGCGATCACGGCGGCACGCGCCTCGTCGCTGGCCATGCCGTCCAGCCAGCGCGAATTCACCATGCGCCCCGGCGCGGTATAGGCCTCGTCACCGATGGGGGCGGTCTCGTCGCCCTCGGCGGCCACCACGCGGATCACCGGCAGCTGATATTTGCGAGCAAAATCAAGGTCGCGCTGGTCATGGCCGGGGCAGCCGAACAGGGCCCCGGTGCCATAGTCCATCAGCACGAAATTGGCGACGAACACCGGCAGGCGGATCGCGGGATCGAGCGGGTGGATCACCGACAGGCCGGTGTCATACCCCTTCTTTTCCTGCGTCTCGATGTCGGCCGCCGCGGTGCCGCCGGCCTGGCATTCGGCGATGAACGCGGCCAGGCCCGGATTGCCCTCCGCACACTGGCGGGCCAGCGGATGATCGGCGGCAATGGCGGCAAAGCTGGCGCCGAACAGCGTGTCGGGCCGCGTGGTGAACACGTCGAAACTGCCACCTTCGGCCACCTGGAAGGTGAACTTCAGCCCCGTCGACTTGCCGATCCAGTTCTCCTGCATCAGGCGAACCTTTTCAGGCCACTGGTCCAGCGTCTTCAGCCCGTCCAGCAGATCCTCGGCGAAATCGGTGATCTTCAGGAACCACTGCGACAGCTTGCGGCGTTCGACGAGCGCGCCCGAACGCCAGCCACGGCCATCGATCACCTGCTCGTTGGCCAGCACGGTCATGTCGACCGGGTCCCAGTTCACCGCCGATTCCTTGCGATAAACGAGGCCCGCCGCCAGCATGTCGAGGAACAGCGCCTGTTCCTGGCCGTAATAATCCGGCTCGCAGGTCGACAGCTCGCGCGACCAGTCGAGCGCAAAGCCCAGTCGCTTCAGCTGCTCGCGCATCGCGGCGATGTTGGCGCGGGTCCAGCTGCCCGGGTGCACGCCCTTTTCCATGGCGGCGTTTTCGGCCGGCATGCCGAAACTGTCCCACCCCATCGGGTGCAGCACTTCAAAGCCCTGCGCGCGCCGGGTGCGCGCCACGACGTCGCCCATCGTGTAGTTGCGAACGTGCCCGATATGCACCCGGCCCGAAGGATAGGGAAACATCTCAAGCACATAGGCCTTGGCCTTCGGGCTGTTGTCAGCCGCGGCAAAGCTTTGCCGTTCCTGCCAGAGCGCCTGCCAGCGCGCTTCGGCGGCCTGATGGTCAAAACGGGGCATCAGGAAAACTCAGCGAACAGGGGCGATGGCATTGCGGCGAAGATCGCGGGCGCGGCCCAGAATCGTCTCTTCCAGCCGCTGCACGGTGCCGGCGCGCACATTGGCCTCGGTCCAGCCGGTGGCGCCCAGCGTCTGGCGCTGCACGGCCACGCGCACGGCATCGGCGCGCAGCTCCGTATCAAGGATGGTCACGGTCACCTTCACGCGCTCGTTGGCGCTTTGCGGGGAGACATACCAATCGGTGATGATCACCCCACCATTGGAATCGACCTGCGCCAGCGGCATGAAAGCGATCGTGTCCAGCGCCGACCGCCACAGATAGGCGTTGATGCCCAGCGTCGTCACCCGCGCCGGCGGCTCGGCCGAAAGCCGGGGCTTTTTCTTGCCGCACGCCGGCGTCATCAGCGCCAGCGTTGACAGGAAAATCACGGATGCAATGCGCCGCATGGCTCAACCTTCAAAATCGTGGCTTCAAGATCGGGCCCGGCGGGCCGTTTGTTGCCCGCCTTCTGCCATGTTGCACCCGCCCCGCCAAGCCCGCAGCACGATGGGGCAACGCTGCCCGTGGCCGGCAACTGTGTGTCTGTCGCCACAGGGCCGGCGAAAAGAATGAAATCCGGGCCGTTCATCAACGCGATACGTGCATTGGCATATGGGCTTGGCGGCCTGCGGTTGGTAGGAGTCGTGGCATGATCAGGGGAGTCGATTCGCCAGCGCCTGCGCGCGCGACGCGACGTCCGGCCATGATGTGGCTGGCGGCGGCCCTGCTGTCACTGCCGCTGATCGCCACCACGCCGGCCCTGGCCGCCAAGCCGCGCGCCCAGAAACAGCGTCTGGTCGTCGATACGCCGCTCACGCCGTTCCAGCCGCAGGTTGGCGAAGTCGGCCGTTTTGCCTTCACCGCGCCCGGCGCGCCGGCCATGCCGCAATCGCTGGGCACGGGATTCCGCTTCACGCCGTCGGGCCAGGCCGAAAGCCGCCGCGCCCTGTCGCTGGGGGTTGCTGCCCGCCTCACCACGCCTTCGGTTGACCGCTCGCGCGCGGCTGCGCCTGCCGATCGCTTCGTTGTTCCGGCTGGCTATGGCGTGAACCTGTCGCTCGGCTGGAAGGGCTTTGCGATCGATACCGGCTACAACCACGCCGAACCGGTGCTGGCCACCCCGCTCTCGGGCCGCATGACCGATCAGCTCAACCTCGGCCTGTCCTACGGTGGCCGCAACTGGCGCACCTCGCTGCAGGGCACCGCCGAACAGAGCCAGCCGCTGGCCTTCGCACCGCTCACCCGCCGTTACGGCGTCGAACTGGGCGGCGCCTATCGCGTCGCGCCGCGCTTCTCCGTCACCGGCGGCGTGCGCTATCGCATCGCTCCGGAACCGCCGTCGCTCGTCCTGCCCAACAAGGACGATCAGGCGGTGTATTTCGGCACCAACATCGCCTTCTGATCGCATGACCGCGGCTCACCGGCTTGCCGATGTGCAGGCGGGCCTTGATCGGGCCTGTCGCGACGCCCGCCGCGCCGATCGTCCGCTGCTCGTCGCCATCTCCAAGACCTTCGATGCCGATGCCATCCGCCCGCTGATCGCCGCCGGCCAGCGCCACTTCGGCGAAAACCGCGTGCAGGAAGCGCAGGCCAAATGGCCGGCGCTGATGGCCGAAACGCCGGGGATCGTTCTGCACCTCGTCGGCCAGCTCCAGTCCAACAAGGCCGCCGATGCCGTGGCGCTGTTCGACGTCATCCACAGCGTCGACCGCCCCTCGCTGGTGACGGCGCTGGCCAAGGCCCAGGCCGCCACCGGCAAGCGCCCCGCCTGCTACCTGCAAGTCAACATCGGCGACGAAGACCAGAAAGGCGGCTGCGCGATTGCCGATCTGCCAGCCCTGCTGGCGCAGTCCCGCGAAGCCGGCCTCAACATCGTCGGCCTGATGTGCGTCCCGCCGGCAAACGTCGAACCCGCCCCCTATTTCGCCCTCCTCGCCGAACACGCCAAGCGGCTGGGCCTGCCCGGCCTGTCGATGGGTATGTCCAGCGATTACGAAACGGCCGCCCTGCTTGGCTCCACCGTGGTGCGCGTGGGAAGCGCGCTTTTCGGCAGCCGGTAAATCACGCCGCGACCGGCTGAATCCGCAGCCGCTTCACCATCCGGGGATCGCCATCGATCACTTCAAACCGCCAGCCTGCCGGGTGGTCGACATGCTCACCCGGTGCCGGCACACGGCCCGCCAGCATGAAGACGAGGCCGCCAACGGTGTCGACGTCTTCGCCCACTTCGTCATCGGCCAGGCTGGTTTCCAGCGTCTGTTCCAGGTCTTCGATGGCCAGCCGCGCATCGGCTTCCCACAGGCGCTCGCCCACTTCCTGGATCAGCGCGTCGGCGACCTCGTCATGCTCGTCCTCGATGTCGCCGACGATCTCCTCGACCAGGTCCTCGATGGTGACGAGGCCATCGACGCCGCCATATTCGTCGATGATGATCGCCATGTGGGTGCGGCCGGCACGCAGGCGGGCGAGCAGGTCGACGATGCGCATCGATCCCGGCACGAACTGCACTTCACGCAGCAGCGGATCGATGGGCAGTTCACGGAACGGGGCCGAGCTGACGCCGTCGCTGAAGGTTTCGGCGATGCGGGCATAGACGTCCTTGATGTGGACCATGCCGATGATGTCATCGCGGCTGCCGCGCCACACCGGCATGCGGCTGTGGCCAGCCTCGCGGAACTTGGCGACCAGCGCGGCAAAGCCGGCATCGGCGTCAAACATCACCATGTCGGCGCGTGGCACGGCAATATCGCCGGCGCGGGCGTCGCCCAGCTGCAGCATGTTGCGCACCATGGCGCGCTCGACCGGGCCAAGATCGTCGTCGCCATCGCCAGCCGGCGATGCGTCTTCCGCCTCGTCGATCGCCTCTTCCAGGCTTTCGCGCAGGGAGTGTTCCGGTGTGCGGGTGAACAACTGGCGAAGCTGCCGCCACCAGCGGCTGCTTCGCAATCGAGACTGGCTGTCGCCGCTACTGTCGCCCTCAGGCATGGTCAGTCGTGATCCTCATAGGGGTCGGGCAGATGCAGCTTTGCACAGGCGGCGCGTTCCAGCGCTTCCATCTGCTCGGCGTCCTGCTCACCCAATTCGTGGTCATAGCCTAGCAGGTGCAGCGTGCCGTGGACAACCAGATGGCCGACATAGTCGGTCACGCTCCAGCCCTTTTCGGCGGCTTCGCGCACCACGGTCTCGGCGGCGAGCACCAGGTCGCCCACCAGCACCTCGCCATCGTCGCTGTTGGCCAGCATCACCAGCATGTCGGGCGCCAGCATCGGGAACGACAATATGTTGGTCGGCTTGTCCTTGCCGCGATACTGGCGGTTGAGGTCGTGCACCTCGGCATCATCGCTCAGCCGCACCGCCACCTCGACCGCCATCGGCGCGTCCGCCAATTCGCCGTGCGGGGTTTCGGCAAAGGCGGCCGCCACCGCCGCGCGGGTCAGCGCGGGCCAGTCGGCAGCCGGCCAGTCGCCCGCCACCACATCGGTTTCGACGTGCAGCATCAGCCGTGCGCCGAGGGGTTTTGGGCCGGGCCCTCATAGGCCTCGACAATGCGGCCGACGATCGGGTGGCGCACCACTTCCTTGGCCGAAAAGCGCAGCGTGGCAATGCCCTCCACCCCGTCCAGACGGCGCACGGCATCGGCAAGGCCCGACGATCCGGCAACGGGAAGATCGACCTGGTTGGGGTCACCGCAGATCACCATGCGGCTGCGCTCACCAAAACGGGTGAGGAACATCTTCATCTGCAAGGGCGTGGTGTTCTGCGCTTCGTCCAAAATGATGAAGGCGTTGGCCAGCGTGCGGCCGCGCATGAAGGCCAGCGGCGCAATCTCGATCTCGCCCGACGCCAGCCGCCGCTCCACCTGCTCGGCGGGCAGCATGTCGTACAGCGCGTCGTAGAGCGGGCGCAGATAGGGATCGACCTTTTCCTTCATGTCGCCGGGCAGGAACCCCAGCCGCTCGCCCGCTTCCACGGCGGGGCGCGACAGGATCAGCCGGTCAACACTGCCCGAAATCAGCTGGCTCACCGCCTGCGCGACGGCCAGATAGGTCTTGCCGGTGCCCGCGGGGCCCAGCGCAAAGATCACGTCTGCCGAACCCAGCGCCTCGATATAGCGGACCTGGGTGGGTGACCGCGCCACGATGGTCTTGCGGCGGGTGCGGATGGCTGCCGTCGTCGCCATGCCGCTGTCGGCCTGCACCAGCCCGTCGAGCGACGGGTCAGACGCGATGGCGACGGCGCCCATCACGTCGCCGGTCTCGATGGTCTCGCCCTTCAGCAGCCGGCCATAGAGCGTGGTCAGCACGTCGCGGGTGCGCGCCGCCGCTTCGGCCTGGCCTTCCACCACCACGCGGTTGCCGCGCGCGCTGATATAGACGCCCAGCTGGCCTTCAAGCGCGATCAAATTCTGATCATATTGGCCGAACAGCGGCCCCAGCAGTTGCACCTTGTCGAATTCGATCTCCAGCCGGACACGGTCGGTCGCGGCGAGCGGGCCACGCGGGGCTTTCTTCGACATCAGGCAGCAGCACTTTCTTGGCCAGAGGGGATGGGAACCGCTTCGACACTGTTGGGCATTGCGCCAACGATTTCAACGTCCACAAGGTCCCCGATCTTCGCGCCGGGAATCGAGACCACCGCCGATTGCAGCCACGGCGTCTTGCCGATCAACTGGCCCGGCTTGCGGCCCGGCCGTTCCAGCAACACGGTGCAGCGCTTGCCGATCGTGCCCTGGTTGAAGGCGAGGCTGCCCACCGTGATCGCGGCCTGCAGGCGGGCGAGGCGTTCGTCCTTCACCTCCTCCGGCACCTGATCGGCCATGGTGGCAGCCGGCGTGCCGGGGCGGACGCTGTATTTGAAGCTGTAGGCCGCCGCATATTGCACCTCGGCGACGATCGACAGCGTCTCCGCGAAATCGGCCTCGGTCTCGCCGGGGAAGCCGACGATGAAATCGCCCGACAGCGCGATATCCGGGCGGGCCTCGCGCAGGCGGGCCAGCGTCGCCAGATAGGATTCGCGGGTGTGGGCGCGGTTCATCGCCTTCAGGATACGGCTGGAACCCGACTGCACCGGCAGGTGGAGATAGGGCATCAGTTTCGGCACCTCGACATGCGCGGCGATCAGATCGTCATGCATGTCGCGCGGGTGGCTGGTGGTGTAGCGGATGCGCTCCAGCCCCTCGATCTCGGCCAGCGCGCGGATCAGGCCGGAAAGCGACAGGCCACCGTTATAGGCATTCACATTCTGGCCCAGCAGGGTGATTTCCTTCACCCCGCGCGCCACCAGCGCCTCCGCCTCCGCAATCAGATCCGCCGATGGCCGGCTCGTTTCCGGGCCACGGGTGTAAGGCACCACGCAGAAGGTGCAGAACTTGTCGCAACCCTCCTGCACCGTCAGGAAGGCGCTTGCCTGGCGCACGCGGCGGCCGGGCAGGGCGCCGAACTTGGGCACGGCCGGCATGTCGATATCGATGGCGCGGCCGGTTTCGGCCTGTTTCAGCAGTTCGGGCAGGCGGTGATAGGCCAATGGCCCCACGATCACGTCCACCTCCGGCGCGCGCGCGGCAATCTCGGCGCCTTCGGCCTGGGCCACGCAGCCGGCAGCGACGATGGTGCGGCGGCTGCCATCGGCCCGCTTCTGCCGCAGCCGGCCGACATCGGAATAAAGTTTTTCCGCCGCCTTTTCGCGGATGTGGCAGGTGTTCAGCACCACCACGTCGGCCTCTTCGGGGCTTGCCGCCGCGCTCAGCCCCTGCCCGGCGAGCAGGTCGCCCATCCGTTCGCTGTCATAGACATTCATCTGACAGCCAAAGGATTTCACATGGTAGGTCTTGGACGTCACGTTGCGGCTCGCAGCAGGCGTTGGGGGAATTGCCCCGACCCATAGCGGTTTTGCGCCCGACGGTCACCCACCGCGCATCAACCGGCGATACCCCGTGGCAATCACGCCGTGGCAGTGCCGGGCCAGCGCCTTGCGGTCGGCAAAATCGGCGGGGTCGATGGGATCGTGGAACAGGATTTCCGCCGTCACCCGGCCCAGCCCCATGAAGCCCAGCGCGTGCGGCGCCAGTTCCGTCTCGCCCACCCAGGCCAGATCGGGCAGCTGCCGCCGCGTCACCGGCAGGCCATTGATGCGGGTATAGGCCAGGGTGACCGGCTGGATGATCAGGCCCGGCACATCGTCCACCACCGAAAACAGCGCCGATTTGAATGGCAGCACGTTGGTGCCATCGCCGTTGGTGCCTTCGGGAAACAGGATGATCGATCCGCCGCCGTTCAGCCGATCGGCCAGGGCATTTTTCTGCGCCGCCGCCGTCACCCGCCGATCGCGGGTGACATAGACAGTGTGGGCAAAACTGGCGAGCCAGCCCACCGGGCCCCAGCCGGCCACTTCCGATTTCGCCACGAAGCTGGCGCGGATGCGCGCGCCCAGCACCGGAATATCCGCCCAGCTCAGGTGGTTGGCCACATACAGCACCCGGCCCCGCTGCGGCGGATGGCCGTGGGTGCGGATGGCAAGGCCCAGCGAACGCGCCAGCCCGCGATGGAACCAGATCGGCAGATAGGGCCGGTTCTTCAGGGTGACGGCACGCAGCAATATTTCGGCGGGAACCGTCGCGGCGGTCGTGGCCAGCGTGCCGGCCGCCGTCCGCACCGTCGCCAGACGGCGCGCCGGCGTGGGCGATCGTCGGGCGATCATGCGGGATCAGGCCGGCGCCTTGATCGCCTGCCCATAAAGCTCCATGCGGTGATCGACGAGGCGATAGCCCAACCGTTCCGCGATGCGGCGCTGCAGTTCCTCAATCTCGGGATCGTGAAATTCGATCACGGCGCCGGTATCGATGTCGATCAGGTGATCATGGTGGTGATCGCTCGCCGCTTCATAACGCGAACGGCCGCCCTGGAATTCGTGGCGCTCCAGGATGCCGGCCTCTTCGAACAGCTTGACGGTGCGATACAGGGTGGCGATCGAAATGCGCGGGTCCACCTCGGTCACGCGGCGATGCAGCGATTCCACGTCGGGATGGTCGGTCACCTCGCTCAGGACGCGGGCGATGACCCGGCGCTGCTCCGTGATCCGCAGCCCCTTCTTCAGGCACAAGGCCTCGATGTCGATCGGCTTGGTCACAGCCCTTCTCCCGCCCATCTCCCTTTCGGGTGTCTCCCGGCCGGGCGCGACCCGCCGGCCCGGCCCCTTCAGTTAAAGGGCAAGGCCGACGGGAGCAAGCGGGCCGAATGCCGGTGTCGTCGTCACACCATGCCCCAACAGGGGGTGACGAACCGGCCCCGGATCAGGCCGGGTTCTTGCGCGGGCGGCCGCGCGGCTTGGACGTGCGCTTGGTGCCGAGGCCAATCGACTTGGCCAGCGTGCGGCGCTGTTCGGCGTAGTTGGGGGCGACCATCGGATAATCGGCAGCAAGTCCCCACTTGGTGCGATAATCATCCGGCGTCATGCCATAACGCGTCATCAGGTGACGCTTCAGCATCTTCAGCTTTTTGCCGTCTTCCAGGCAGACAATATAATCGGGCTTGATCGACGACCGGACCGGAACTGCCGGTTCCTGCTTCGGCGCCGGAGCTTCCGCGGGCGTGCCCAGCCGCGCAAGCGTCGCGTAAACGCTTTCAATCACACCGGGAACTTCGCCCGGCGCCACCGTGTTGTTGGCAAAATGCGACGAAACGATATCCGCCGTTAATGCCAACAGCTCGGTATGAGACTGTGAATTTTCCGTCATGTTGCTATCCTTGACCCTTATTCGGTAGCGATTTGACCCATCGCTTGTCTTTATTGGGCCGCTGGCAAGGATTTTGCAACCTCTAACCGCTCAACCTGACATCTTTTCGAGATCAGATCGCATGGTGATCGCAGCCCGTCGACTGCCATCCTTGACCGAGTAGTAATCCGGACGACGACCGACCTGCAAAAAACCGGCTCGTTCATAAAGTCTTCTTGCAGCGTGATTGTCTTCGCGCACTTCAAGGAACAATAGGCTGGCCTTGCGTGCCAACGCGTCTTCTTGTGCGCGCAGCAACAAGCGTTGACCTATGCCTTGACGGCGTTGCTGAGTATTTACCGCAATCAACAACAGTTCCACCTCTGGCCCAGCAGCGCGGCACAGGGTAAATCCCGCAGCCGCACCACCGATCAGTGCCATGCGGCCCCAACAGCCCGGCATCGCCAGCGTCGCACCCAGCTGCGCGGCCGACCAGGCTTCGCCATAGAACGGGTCAAAGGCGGCGTGCATCACCGCCATCATCGCCTCCACATGCCGATCGTCCGCCGGCACGATGGTGATGGCGGGGCTGGCGGCGGGGGCAGGCGTGCTATCCACGGTTGCCTGCCCTTAACCAGCTCATTCGCCGGCGTAAAGCGCCACCGGCAGGGTCAGCGCGGCAGCCGGCAGAGCGCCGGCAAAGGCGGCGTCGGGGTGATCGCCATGGCGGGCCGCGGCCGCACCCAGCAGCGCGGCACCAGCGCCAGCCACCGGCACATCGGGCAAGGCCGTGATGATGGCCGGAGTTGGCAGCTGCAGGTCACGCCCCAGCACAGCGCCGGCGGCATGGCCGCGCCCGGCATCGATCAGTGCCAGCACCTCGGCCAAGGCCGGATCGGCAGCAAAGGCCTGCGCCGCCACCAGTTGCAGCGCGCTGGCCCCGTGAACGGGCACACCCCACGCCAGCCCGAGCGCCCGCGCCGCGGCAATGCCGATGCGGATGCCGGTATAACTGCCCGGGCCGATGTCGACGATGATGCGCCCCGGAACGCGGCCGGCCAGCAGCGCCTGCACCGCCGGCACCAGCGCTTCGGCATGGCCACGCCCGATCAGCTCGTGATGGCGCGCGACCTGATCGCCATCGATCAACGCGATCGACAGCGCCGGCGAGGACGTGGACAAAGCAAGCGTGGATGGGGCAAGCAACGACACGGGGTGCGCGTTACAGGATGCGCGCCGCGTCTTCAAATGACAGTCGCGGCAGGCGCGGGAACAGGCCTTCGCCCGAACCCTTGCCCAGCGAGCAGATGAAATTCGTTTCGATGCCGGTATCGCCCCAGAATGCGGCGTCCACCGCCGGCTTGGCAAAGCCCGACATCGGCCCGGTGTCCCAGCCCAGCGCGCGCGCCGCCATGATCAGATAGGCCCCCTGCAGCGACGCATTGCGGAACGCCGTCTCGCGGGCGAAATCGGCGCTCCAGTTGAACCAGGGCCGCGCATCGACGTGCGGGAACAGCTCGGGCAGCCTGTCATAAAACTTGGGATCGAAACCGATGACCACGGTCACGGGCGCGGCCAGCACCTTGGGCTTGTTCGCCTCGCTCACGCAGGCCGCCAGCCGGGCGCGGGCATCATCGGACTGGCAAAACAGGAACCGCGCCGGCGAGCCGTTGGCCGATGTCGGCCCCATCTTCACCACATCATACAGCTGGCGCAGATCGGCTTCGGTCACCGGCGTCGCGTCCCAGCCATAATGGGTGCGCGCTTCGGTGAACAATTGCGCCAGCGCGGCGCTGTTCAAAGCGTCGGCCACGATCAGACCGCCCGCACGTCGGTGACTTCAGGCACGTAATATTTCAGCAGCGATTCAATGCCCATCTTCAGCGTCATCGTCGACGACGGGCAGCCCGAGCACGCGCCCTGCATTTCCAGGAACACCGTGCCTTCGCGGAAACCGCGATAGACGATGTCGCCGCCATCGGCCGCCACCTGCGGGCGCACGCGGGTTTCCAGCAGCTCGCGAATCTGCAGCACGATATCGGCATCGGCGGGATCGTCATCAAAGCCGGCCTGCGCCACCTCGCCGGTGAACAGCGGCTGGCCGCTGGTGAAATGATCGACCAGCACGCCCAGGATCTGCGGCTTCAGGCCCGGCCAGTCGGCACCGGCCGGATTGCGCGTGACCGAGACGAAATCATGGCCCAGGAACACGCGATCAATGTCGCCCAGCGCAAACAGCGCCGCAGCCAGCGGCGACACGGCAGCCGCTTCGGGGTTGGCGATATCAACGCCGTCGCCGCCGGTCACGGTCTTGCCGGGGCGGAACATCAGGGTCAGCGGATTGGGGGTCTGTTCGGTTTCGATGAACATGGGCGGGGCCTTTCGCTTGCGTTGCCGATATGGCGCAGCACCGCGACGGCTTCAAGACAAATCAGATTGTTTTTGTCCGGTATCGGATCAGGCGATGGTGGCCAACCGGTCCGGATCCAGTCCGCCCGGCACCAGCATCAGGATGCAGGGCAGGCTGCCGGCGCGTTCCCCTGCAAAGAAACTGACCAACGGGCCGGGCGTGCCGCGCGAGGCGGTGCCCAGCACGAGCGCGCGGACGCCGGGATTGTCCTTCACGTGGGCCAGGATGGCGGTGGCCGGATCACCATCCAGCACCAGCTGGTCAGGCCGCGCCCCGGCCATGGCCTCGGCTTCGCCGGCAAGCGCGTCCAGCAGGCTTTCCGCCTCGGCGCGGGCCTGTGCGGCCATCATCGTCTGCACGCTGCCGAAATGCATGAACTCGGTCGGCTGCACCACGCTCACCAGCCGCACATCGGCCCCCACGTGCGCGGCGCGCAGCACGGCAAACCGCATCGCCACCCGGCTTTCCGGGCTGTCGTCGATGACGACGAGGTAGGTGGCGGCAGCGTCCATCGCCGTGGAGCCTAATCGAAACGCTGCAGAATCACACCCGGCTTTTGAGGGCGTCGGCCAGGCTGGTGGTGGCGCTGCCCGGTGCCTTGGGGCTGGGCTGGTTCGGGCCGGGCGACCAGCCGGCGACAAACAGCATTTCCACCGTCACCCGCGTCTTGCCATCATCATCGGCCATGGCGGCAAATTCACCCGCCGCTGCCGCCAGCACGTCGCGCCGCAGTGGGCGGCGCCGGTTCAGCACCGATCGTGCGCCCATGGCGGCCAGATCGTCGAACAGGCCGAACAGGCTGGCATAACGCAGCGTCACCCGCTCCACGTCGGCCACCGGCATCACGAACCCGGCGCGGCCCAGCAGGCCGGCGGCGGCGCTGGCCTCCACCATCGGCGCCGTGTGGGTGCCGGCCCCGCCGGTCACCGCCGCTTCGGCAGTCAGCAGGGCGGCGCGCAATTCCACCAGGCTCATGCCGCCGGCGAATGCCGCAAGGAACAGGCCATCGGGCCGCAACACCCGCCGTATGCCGGCCAGCGCACCGGGCAGATCGTTCACCGTCGCCAGGCCGCCGGCCGACACCACCAGATCGAAACTGGCGTCGGCAAAGGGCAGATGATCCTCGTCCGCCACCACGCCGCCCGGTTCCGGCGCCAGCGCACACCGCACCGCCCCCGGCCACACGGGGCGCGGGCCGCCCAGATCCAGCACGTCGGTGAACGGCCGCGCCACCATGGCGGCACGGGCGCGCAGTTCATCGGCCATCATCTCGTGCAGGAAGGCCGCGCGATCAAACCCGGCCAGCGCACGCGCATGGCGGCGGCGGCGCAGGGCGGAATCAAAGGGCAGGTCGTCAGCCATCGCCCGTGTCTTTACGCCGGCTGCCGGGCCGCGCAAACTGTCGACATGTCCGCCGTGCTCGCTCTCATCGCCTCGCCGCTGCGGCTGGTAATCGATGTGGTGTTGCCGCCGCGCTGCCCCGGCTGCGGCGAAATTGTTGACGGCGATGATCGCTTCTGCGCCGCCTGCTTCACCCAGCTCCAGGCGCTCGGCCCGCCGCAATGCGCCTGCTGCGGCGATCCGTTGCCGCACGAAGGCGACGCGGCCGCGCTGTGCGGCGCGTGCCTCGCCGATCCACCGCCGTTCAGCCGCGCCCGCGCGCCACTGGCCTATGGCGGCCCGGCGCGGCAGCTGGTGCTGGCACTGAAGCATGGCCGGCGGCTGCATCTCGCCCGCATGATGGCCCGCGCCATGCTGCGGGTGGCCGGCGACATTCCAGCCGATGCCCTGATCGTCCCGGTGCCATCGCACCGCTGGCGGCTGTGGCGGCGCGGCTTCAACCAGGCCGCCACCATCGCCCGCCAGGTCGCCCGCCAGTCCGGCCGGCCGCTGCTGGTCGATGCGCTCACCCGCGTGAAGCCCACGCCGTCCACCAAGGGCCTCACCCGCGCTGCCCGACAAAGAAACGTGATCGGCGCCTTCAGGGTCGCCCGGCCAGACGCCATCAAGGGCCGCAGCGTGATCCTGATCGACGACGTGATGACCACCGGCGCCACGGTTTCGGCCTGCGCCGCCCAGCTGCGCCGGGCCGGGGCGCGACAAGTCGAGGTCTTGACCTATGCCCGCGCCATGCGCGAGGGGACGGGCGGGGCATGACGCGCGCTCGCCGCGCCACATTGCTGATTGGGATCACACGCCATGGCCACCATTGAAATCTACACCAAGTTTCTTTGCCCCTATTGCACGCGCGCCAAGGCGCTGCTCACCGGCAAGGGCGTCAGTTTCGAGGAGATCGACATTTCCGCCGGCGGCCCGCGCCGGGCCGAAATGATCGATCGCGCCGGCGGCCGCCAGACGGTGCCGCAGATCTTCATCGATGGCCGCCACGTCGGCGGCTGCGATGATCTCGTCGCGCTCGACCGGGCCGGAGGGCTCGACCCGCTGCTCACGGCATGATGCTGGACATTGCCCTCGTCCAGACGACGACCGGCATCGATCCGGCCCGCGAGGCGCAGCATCTTGCCAGCCAGATCGCCGTGGCGGCAGCCGGCGGGGCGCAGATGGTGTTCACGCCGGAAATGAGCGGCTTGCTGGATCGCGATCGCGCCCGCGCCGCCCAGCATATCCGGGATGAAGCCGATGATCCCGTCCTCGCTGCCGTGCGCGCGGCGGCGGCGCAAAACAACGTGTGGGTTCAGCTCGGCAGCCTCGCGCTGAAGTCGCCATCCGGCAAGTTCGTCAATCGCGGCTTCCTGATCCGTCCCGATGGCGACATCGCCGCGCGCTATGCCAAGATCCACCTGTTTGACGTGGCGCTTGGCACCGAAAGCTGGCGCGAATCCGCCGCCTATGATGCCGGTGAGGACGCAGTGGTGGCCGCCACGCCGTGGGGCAACCTTGGCCTCACCATCTGTTACGACGTGCGCTTTCCAGCGCTGCACCGCGCATTGGCGCAGGCCGGCGCCAGCATGATCGCCGTGCCCGCCGCCTTCACCCGCCCCACCGGCCAGGCCCACTGGCACGTGCTGCTGCGCGCCCGCGCCATCGAAACCGGCAGCTGGGTGATCGCCGCCGCGCAGACCGGCGAGCACGAAGATGGCCGCGCCACCTATGGCCACAGCCTCGTCATCGCGCCGTGGGGTGATGTCGTGCTCGACATGGGTGAAGCGCCCGGCATCGGCCACGCCCGCATCGATCTGGCCGCCGTCGCCACCGCGCGCGGCAAGGTGCCGGCGCTGGAACACGCGCGCCCGTTCCGGGTGATCGGCCCATGATCGTGTTCGATCTGGTGTGCGACGCCGCCCACCGTTTCGAAGCCTGGTTCGGATCGAGCGCGGACTACGAGGATCAGCAGGCGCGCGGGCTGGTGTCGTGCCCGATGTGCGGTTCGGCCAAGGTCGGCAAGGCGGTGATGGCCCCGGCCGTGCCCGCCAAGTCCAACCAGCGCCGCGAAAGCGTGGCCAACGATGATCCCGCCGCCCGGCTGCTGATGTTGCAACGCGCCTTCGAAGCGAACAGCACCTACGTCGGCGACAGGTTTGCCGCCGAAGCCCGCGCCATCCACGAAGCCGGCGAAACGCGCAGTGTGCATGGCGAGGCGACGCCCGACGAGATCAAGGCCCTGCGTGACGATGGCGTGCCGCTGCTGCCCCTGCCATTCCGCCCCCGCGCGCGCTCTGATGCCTGAGGCGGATGCGTGACGGCATTTTCCGCTTGATCATGGCCGCGCATCATGGCCTTGAAACGGCGATGCACCCGTAGCTCAGCAGGATAGAGCGACGGTTTCCTAAACCGCAGGCCGCAGGTTCGAATCCTGCCGGGTGCACCATCTTGTAGCCGCCAGCGCGCGGCCGATCCCCCAATCCACCGCCCATCCCCCACCTTCCCGGTGGAACTTGTCCCGCGCTTGGCTGTTGTCCCCGTCGCCACCCCCCAAGTCGGGAGAATGACGATGAAGACGACCCTTGCCGCCCTTGCCGTGTCGGCGCTCGCGCTGGCGGCCTGCGGGCAATCCAGCAACGAGGCCGCGCGCGAAAACGCGGCGATCGAAGGCCGCCCGGCCGGCACCGAAACCACCATGACCACCGAAAACGGCATGGGCAGCACCACCGCCCCGGGCATGACGCCCGATGCCAGCACCGACAGCCGCACCGAAGGCGGCCTTGCCGATCCGGGCATGAGCGGATCCAGCCCCACCGCCACGGTCGCCACCCGCAGCATGACCCCGCAGGATTATGTCGCCAGCGCGGTTTCGGGTGACCAGTTCGAAATCCAGTCGAGCCAGCTGATGCTGCAGCGCTCGAAGAATGACGCGGTGACCCGCTTTGCCAAGATGATGGTGACCGATCACCGCGCATCGACCGGCCAGATGACCAAGGCCGCCGGCCAGGCCAACCTCGTCGCGCCGCGCTTTGAACTGATGGCAAAGCACCAGGCGCTGCTCGATACGCTGCGCCAGGCGGGCAACAATGCCGATCAGGTCTATCTGGAACAACAGCGCGCCGCCCATGCCGAAGCCATCGCCATGCATCGTTCGATGGCCAACAACACGAGCGCTCCGGAACAGCTGAGCGCCCTCGCCAAGGAACTGCTGCCCAAGGTCGAAGCGCATGCCCGCATGCTGGCGGACATCAAGGGCACCGGAACGGGCGCTGGCGCCGGCACCACGTCGACCATTGGCCGCTGACGCCTGGCGGCGCGTGACAACAACAAGGGAGAACGACCATGAACGACCGTTATGACCGACCGCACACCCGCGACGGTTCCGGCCGCACCATCGCGATCATCCTGCTGGTGGCGCTGGTGCTGCTGGCGGTGGCCTGGGCTGCCGGCCTGTTCAATGTCGACACCAAGGGCGAACTGGAAGCACCCAAGGTCAGCGTCGAAGGCGGCAGCGTTCCCGATGTCGATGTCGATGCGGCCGATGTCGACGTGGGCACCAAGAAGGAAACCATCGAGGTTCCGACCGTCGATATCGACAAGCCCAAAGACGATGGCGAGCCGAAATAAGCCCGCCGGTTCAGCCCCCGCGGTCTGAACCCGTGAAAAGGGCCGGCTCCCCATCGGGGGCCGGCCCTTTTTCCGTGGCCGCGATCGGGGCGGCGGCCGGGCGGATCAGGACAGCAGCATTTCCAGCATCCAGCCATTCTGCTCGTGCTGGCCCAGGCGCTCGGTCAGCAGATCGGCGGTGACAACGTCGTTGCAATCCTCCGCAATCTCCAGCGCAGTCCGCAGCGTCTCGCACAACAGGCCGTTGTCGCGGATCAGGTTCCGCACCTGGTCGGCGGGCGATCCATGGCTTTCCTCGTCACGGATGCGGCTCATCTCGCCATAGCTGGTGTAACTGGCCGGCGCCGGCTGGCCCAGCGCGCGGATGCGTTCGGCCAGCACGTCCAGCGCTTCGTAAAGTTCGCTGTAGATGCGTTCGGTCAGCTGGTGGATGCCATAGAAATTGGCACCGCTCACGTTCCAGTGCAGCCCCTGCGTCTTGATGAACAGCAGATAGCTGTCGGCAAGCACCGGGCCGAGCGCTTCGGCGACGCGGCGATAGGCGTCGCGATTCAGCCCGGTCTGCGGCTCGAAGGTGGCGCCGTCCGGATCACCGGTGATGCTGGGGGGCAGTGTGTCCATGGGTCAGGCTCCTGTTGCGGGATGATGGAGGGAACAAGGACACGGGCGCGCGGATTGTTCCGCTGGCCACGCTCAGCCCAGCACGCCGCCGGCGTCCACGGGGCCTTCCATGTAGCGTTTCAGGCTGGCGCGTCCGCGGGTGATGCGGCTTTTGACGGTGCCGAGCGGACAGCCCATCACGGCGGCAATCTCGTCCCATTGCAGGCCCGATCCCAGCAGCAGCAGCGCCTCGCGCTGTTCGGCGGGCAAGGTGGCCAACCCGCGCTGCATGTCGTCCAGCATCAGCCGATCCCCCTGCGTGGCGGGGGTGGATTGCACGTGCGTCGACACGTCGGGATCATAGGGCACGAACCGCCGCGACACGCCGGCCACGGTGTAGAAATGGTTGCGCAGGATGCGGAACAGCCAGGCGCGGAAATTGGTGTCGGGCGTGTAGCTGGCGCGCGCGGCCCACGCCTTGGCCAGCGTTTCCTGCGCCAGATCGTCCGCCAGGTCGCGGCTGCCGCACAGACCGCGGGCAAAGGCGCGCAGTTTCGGAATCATGGCGACCAGTTCGGCGCGGAACTTGCGGTCGCCATCATCGGTCATGGGGTGGGCCCCCCGCCTGAACCCCCGCCTGACGCGCTGCCCGGCGGTGCCGCCGGATCATCCATGCGATCCAGAAGGGCCAGGAAATCGTCGGGAACCGGTTCGTCTTCCAACGAGGCCCACAAGGCGCGCAGCCCGGCCGAAATCGGGTCGGGACGCGGGGTGGCGCGGGTGGCGCGGGGCGTGATGGCGGGCTGCTCATCGGGCCGCTCCGCAAGGCGCTGCTGCTTGCGCGGTTGATCCATCTGCTCTGTCCTGATCGGGTCGGTGCACCCGGATCGGCAACGAAGGCGCACGGCCAAAGTTCCCGCGCCAACAGGGAATTGCGTCGCGATTTTGCCCGGAACCATGAACTCGGGCTGGCGTTGCAAGACTCGCCAGCGCCCTGCGCCTTGGAAGAAGACCAGCATGCACCACGAACAACCCGACTCCGCCTCGCTGCGCTGGAGGATCGAGCCCCACCTGCCGCACCTGAGGCGCTACGCCCGCGCGCTGACCGGATCACAACAGGCCGGTGACGGGCTGGTGCGGGCCCTGCTGCTGGACCTGGTGGAAGGCCGGACAACCCTGGCCGGTGACGACAACCCCCGGCAGGCGCTGTTTGCACTGTTCCACCGGCGCAACCGCCTGCCCCACGCCGATCGACAGGCGCTGCTGCTGACAGTGGTGGAAGGCTTTGGCCTCGATCAGGCCGCCCGGATCCTGCGCGAAACCCCGGTGGCGGTGCAGCAATCGATCGCAGCCGCGCGCACCGCCATAGCCGACATGATCCGATCCCGTGTGCTGATCATCGAGGATGAACCGCTGATCGCCATGGCGCTGGAGCAGCTGATGACCGACATGGGCCACAGCATCGTCGGCATGGCCGCCACCGAAGCCCAGGCCGTCGCCATCGTCGCCGCCAACCCGCCCGACCTGGTGCTGGCCGACATCCAGCTGGCAGACGGATCGTCGGGCATCGATGCCGTCAACCGCATCCTGGCCGTGAACGACGTGCCCATCATCTTCATCACCGGCTATCCGGAACGGCTGCTCACCGGGCTGTTGCCGGAACCGGCCTTCCTGATCGCCAAGCCGTTCGATCCCGATGTGGTGGCCGCCACCGTTGGCCAGGCGCTGCTCGCCCGGCTTCCCGATTTTGCCCCTGCCCCCTGAAACGCCCTGAAATCACGACGAGAGCCAAGCATATGTCAGCAGAAGCCCAACCACCCGCAACCGATGGCGTCGATTTCGACACGGCGGTCAGCGATCCCGCCGCCTTCTATGCCGATCCCGATGCGGTGATGGCCGATCCGCACCTTACCAACAGCCAGCGCCGGCAATTCCTGGAGCAATGGGGACGCGATATCCAGCGCCGCCAGGAAAGCCTTTCGGAAGGTATGGGGGCCAGTTCCATGCCGCCCACCGGCCAGGATTCGGAGTGGGAACGGCGCATTTTCAAGCTGCTGGAACGACTGCCGGAAGGCGCGGATTCGTCCCCACCCCTGTCGCGGCTGTGGCGGCGCTTGATCTCCTAAATCATTGTATTTAAATTCTGATTTATTCCCGGGTAGTTTCCGAAGGCGAATTTCGCATGTGCGCGGCCTAGTCTGCGAGGCAGTCCAACCTGCTGCGACGAGGCCCGCGCATGATCGATGATCGGATTTCCGCCGTCCCCGCCAAGCTGGCTGCCTACGCCGGCGTGCCGCAACGCCCTGCCGTTCAACGCGTTTCCGAACCGCAGCCGCCGACCCGCGCCTGGCGGCAGGCCGTGCTGGATCAGGTTCCGCAGATGCTGTTCGTGGCCAATGACGAGGGCCAGATCGACTACCACAATGATCACTGCCGGGCATTTCTGGGCATCACCCGCGATGTGAAAGCGCATCACTGGACTCGCCTGGTGCATCCCGCCGATCTGTGCGCGGTCCTGGATCTGTGGCAGCACTGCCAATCAGAACGCATTGTCTTTGATAAGGAATTTCGTGTCCGCCGGCATGACGGCAGCTATCGCTGGGTGGCCTGCCGGATCACGCCGGACCGCATGGCACCGGGCTGGATCGGCAGTTTGACCGACATCGATGATCTGAAGCGCGGGTTCGACAAGGCCAATCTGATCGCCGGCGAACTGTCCCACCGCATCCAGAATGTCTTTGCCGTCGTCGGCGCCGTTCTGATGCTGTCGGCCCGAACCGAACCGCAGGCACAGGCATTTGCCGACGCGGCCCGTGCCCGGCTCTGCTCGCTGGCCCGCGCCCACACGCTTGTCAGCCCCGGCGGCTCACCCGTGTCCAGCACCAGCTTGCACCAGTTGCTGGGCACGCTGCTTGCCCCCTATCAGCCCGGAATCGAGATTTCCGGCCATGACATCACCATGTTCGGCGATGCGGCGATTTCGCTGGCGCTGCTGATGCACGAACTGGCGAGCAACGCTGTCAAGCATGGCGCGCTGTCCGTTGCCGGGGGCAGGATCCACATCGCCAGTCACAATTCGCACGGAGAGTTGCGCCTGGTGTGGCACGAAAGCGGCGGTCCCGCCGTCACCCAGCCGCCGTCACGGCGCGGCTTTGGTTCCACCCTGTTCGAACGCGCGCTGCCGACCCTGGCGGGCAGCCGTTTCGATCGCCGCTGGGCCCCCGACGGTCTGATCGCGACCCTGATCATCCCGCTTTCGGCACTGCAAGCCTGACAAAGGAAAGGCCTGGCTTCCTCAACAGAAGCCAGGCCCAATTGGAACGGGTCAGAGACGACCGATGCCGCTGCCGCCCATGCCGCCCGAGCTTGAGCCCGAACCCGAGCCCCAGGACGATCCTTCGCGATCATAATAATCGTCGGTATCAGTCTGCCAGCTGTTGTCGCTGCCTTCCTGGTCGAACGAGCCGCGCTCATAAGCGGGCGCATCCTTGAACGAGCTTCCGGTGGTCGGCAGGCGGTAGCCGCCAACATCGGTATCATATTCCAGCATGTCCCACGGCAGCGGGTGATATTTCTCGCCCATGCCCAGGAAGCCGCCAAAGCTCATGATGGCATAGGCGACCTTGCCACTGCGCTTGCCGATCATCACGCTGTCGATGCTGCCGATCTTGTCGCCGCTTGAATCATACACGGCGGTGCCGCGCACGCGCTCGGCACTGATCAGGTTGCCGGTTTCCTCGCGGTGAATTTCCCGGGCATCGCCCGAAGTCTTGTAATCCTGTTCCATGGTGATCCTTCCTTCCTGCACGGGGGGCGCAATCGGGCTTTCTCCCGTGTCAGGACAACCGGCGGGCCTGACGCATGTTCCGCGTCACGGCGCAAAAACGGACTGGATCAGCCCGGCTGGCCGGGGCGTTTGGCGCGCAGGGTCGGGGGTGCTTCCAGCGGATTTTCGGGCCAGGGATGCTTGGGATAACGCCCCTTCAGCTCCTTCCTGACATCGGCCCAGCTGCCAGCCCAGAACCCCGGCAGGTCGCGGGTCACCTGGATCGGCCGACCAGCCGGCGAGGTCAGCCGCAGCGTGAGCGGCACCCGCCCGCCCGCCACCATCGGATGCCGGGCCAGACCAAACAGCGCCTGACAGCGCACATCCACTGCCGGGCCACCATCGGCCGCATAATCAATGGCATGGCTGCTGCCGGCCGGCGTCTCCAGCCGCGCTGGCGCCAGCGTGTCGAGCGTCTGCCGCTGCTTCCAGTCGAGCCGGTTGAGCAGCGCCTCGGCCAGCGCGTGATCACTGAGGTCGGACAGGCGGCGGGCCAGGATGGGGCCCAGCCAGGCCTCGCGGTCGGCGATCAGCGCCTCGTCATCGCTGGCGGGCAGGTCGGCACCCTGCGCGGCGGCAAAGGCCAGCCGCGCCCGCAGCGCCCGTGCGCTCTCACCCCACGGCAGCAGCCCCAACCCGCGTTCGGCCACGGCCGCCAGCAGCACGCCGCGCACCCTGGCCGGATCGGGCCGCTCCACCGGCTGGCGCGCCAGCACGATCGCCCCCAGCCGGCGCTGCGTCTCGGCGGTCACGCCGGTCGTTGCCGGATCATAGGCGAGCACGGCGCGGCTCTCGATGCGGTCGGCCAGCAGCCTTTCCACATCGCCGTGCAGCGCCGCCCCCAGCAGCAGCCGCACGCCCGCCGCACTGCCACTGGCATCGGCAACGACAATCCATTCGGCACGCGACAGGCTCGATTCCGGCGGCACCGTGACCGCCCGGCCATTGGCCATCAGACATCCGTCGCCGCGCCGCCGGGCGATGCGATCGGGATAGCCCAGTGCGAGCACCGCGCCGGCATCCTCCGCCGCGATTTCGGTTTCGCTCGCGCCGACAGCCTTGGCCCAGCGCGCCGCCAGCTGTCGCGCCGCGTCGGCCCGCGGGCCGCGTTCGCGCGCCCAACCGGTCAGGCGCAATTCCAGGTCGTCGCTGCGCCCGCCCAGCCCGCGCTCCCCCATCAGCACCGCGATGCGTGCCGCCAGCAGGGCCTCGCCGCGTTCGGCGGCCTTCACGAGCATGTGCCCCTGCTCCGGCGCCATCGGCAGGCCGGCCAGCCGCTTGCCGTGGGCGGTCACATGGCCATTGTCATCAATGGCGCCCAGCCGGCGCAGCCGCTCCTGCGCGTCCGCCACAGCGGCTTTCGGCGGCGCATCCCGCCACGGCAGCGCGGCCGGATCGGCGACGCCCCACAAGGCACAATCCAGCACCAGGCCGGCCAGATCGGTCTCCAGAATCTCCGGCGGATCAAAGCCCGGCCGGCCCAGAGTCTCCGCCGCTTCCCACAGCCGGATCGCCACGCCCGGCGCGGTGCGGCCGGCGCGGCCTGCCCGCTGGGTCACTGCCGCCTGGCTGGATCGCACCGTCACCAGCCGCTGCAACCCCACGCTGCGATCCAGCTGCGGCCGCCGCGACAGGCCGGAATCAACCACCACGCGCACGCCATCGATGGTGACGCTGGTTTCGGCAATGCTGGTGGCCAGCACGATCTTGCGGCGGCCCGGCGGCGCGGGCGCAATGGCGGCGCGCTGGTCACTGGCCTCGCGCGCGCCGTGCAGGCGGAACAGATCGACATCGGCCGGCAGCCGCGCCTCCAGCCGCTCCGCCGTGCGCTCGATCTCGGCCACGCCGGGCAGGAAGGCGAGGATCGATCCCGGCTCGCTCGCCAGCGCGCCGCGAATGGCCGACGCCATGGCATCTTCCAGCCGTTCCGCGGGATTGCGGCCGATGTGGCGCAACGCCACCGGATACATCAGCCCTTCGGATTCGATCTGGCAAAGGCCCGGCACGATGCCGGCAAACCCGGCCACATCCAGCGTGGCCGACATCAGCACGAGACGCAGATCGGGGCGCAGGGCGGCGCGGGCCTCCAGGCACAGCGCCAGCGCAAAATCGCCATCAAGGCTGCGCTCATGCACTTCGTCGAACAGCACGCCGGCCACGCCCGCCAGTTCGGGATCGGCGATCAGCATCCTCGTGAAGATGCCTTCGGTCACCACCTCGATCCGGGTGGCGGCCGAAACGCGGCTATCGAGCCGCGTGCGATAACCAATGATCTGTCCGACGCTCTCGCCCAATTGCTCGGCCATGCGCTCGGCTGCTGCCCGCGCCGCCAATCGCCGCGGTGAGAGCAGGATGAGCTTGCCATTCCCGGCCCAGTCCTCACCCAGCAGGGCGGGTGGCACAGCTGTCGTCTTGCCGGCACCCGGCGGCGCGACCAGCGCGACGGGATCATTGCCCGCCAGCGCCGCCTTCACTTGCGGCAGCACGGCGAGAACCGGGAGCATCAGAACGGCTTGACGATCACCAGCACCGCCACCGCCAGCGTCACCAGCGACGGGATCTCGTTCATCAGGCGCAGGCGCTTTTCGGTCACTGGGCGCTGGCCCTCGGCAAAGCGCTTCGCCATGGCGACGCTCCAGTGATGGAACCAGGTCAGCAGGCAGACAAAGCCGAATTTCACCACCAGCCAGAGCGGCCAGCCAAGGTGGAAGCCCAGCGACAGGCCGGCCAGCCAGCTCACCACCATGGCCGGCGACAGGATGATGCGGCGCAGCCGGTTGCAGCGCTCAAGCCAGAGCGTCGATTCCGCAGCCCCCGGCGCGACCGGGTGCCAATAAACCAGGAAGCGCGGGATCATGAACAGGCCTGCCATCCAGAAGATGACAAAGGCGACATGGAGCGCCTTCACCCACAGATAGGCATCACCCAGCCAGCCGGCGCCCCATTCGATCATGGATCAGAGCGGCTTGCGCAGCAGCTGGAACAGATGTTCCACGTGATCGATCGGCGTGTCCTGCAGGATGCCGTGACCCAGGTTGAACACGTGCGGGCGGCCCGACAGCGCGTGGCGGATGCGCAGCACCGCCTGTTCCAGCGCCTCGCCCCCGGCAATCAGCGCCAGCGGATCGAGATTGCCCTGCACCGGCATCCCCGGCGGCAGCATGGCATCGGCCCAGGCCGGATCGACGGTTTCATCAAGGCCCACCGCATCGACACCGGTTTCGGCCGCATAGGCCGCCAGCTTGGCGCCGGCGCCCTTGGGGAAACCGATGATCGGCACATCGGGGTGGCGCACCATCAGCCGGCCGACAATATCGGCATTGGGCGCGATCACCCAGCGTTCGAACTGCGCCGGCGACAGCGTGCCGGCCCAGCTGTCGAACAGCTGGATGGCCTGGGCGCCAGCCTCGATCTGCCCCGACAGATAATCGACGGTGACCGCAACGATCTTGTCGATCAGTGCCTGGAACCGCGCCGGGTCCTTGTAGGCCAAGCGGCGGGTTTCGGCCTGGTCCTTGCTGCCATGGCCAGCGACCATGTAGGTCGCGATCGTCCACGGCGAACCGGCAAAGCCCAGCATGGTCACCAACGGATCGATGGCTTTCCGCACCTTGGCGACGGTTTCATAGATCTTGGCAAAGTGGAGCGGATTGGGCTCCAGCATCGAAAAATCGCCATCGCTCAGCGGCGGCGTCAGCTGCGGGCCTTCGCCGGGGCCAAAGGTCAGGCCCTGGCCCATGGCATGCGGCACGATCAGGATGTCGGAAAACAGGATGGCGCCGTCCATGCCGAACCGGCGCAGCGGCTGGATGGTGATCTCGGCCGCCGCATCACTGTCATAGACCAGTTCCAGAAAGCCGCCCTTTTCGGCACGCAGGGCGCGATATTCGGGCAGGTAACGGCCGGCCTGGCGCATCAGCCATACCGGCGGTGGGTCGCGCCGTTCGCCTTTCAGCACGGCAAGCAGCGGCGGATCCTGAGGAGTGGCGGCCAAATTCGTCATGGCGCTCCCTTTCGGGCCAGCGCCATGACCGGTCAAGAGCCGACCGCATGGCAAATCAATCAATCAGAAAATGAATGAATCAGGTGATTGAAGTAGAGGCGTGAAAGCTGGGGATCAATTGCCGCCCCCATTTCCATCCACAACGTTGATTTTCCACGACTCGCCGGAATCTGGCGAGTCGCTGTCCTTGTCCCCGTTATCCACAGGGTGGCCTGTGAATATGTGCCCATGCGGACGGCTGCCGGGCCGAAGCGGGCGGACATGAGGACAATATCGGCTTGCCCGATGCTTGCCCGGGTGTTTAACGCTTTGCCCCGATGCTTATCCACAGAAGCGTTCAGCAGTTTTGCAGCGGGCGGCCCGGCCGATGACCCCGCCCGACCAGCTTCACCTGCACCTGATCAGCGATTCCACCGGCGAAACGCTCGAATCGGTGGCCAAGGCCAGCCTGGCGCGATTCGAAGGCGCGCAGGCGGTGAAGCATTTCTGGCCGATGGTGCGCAGCGAAGGCCATCTTGACCGCATCATCGAGGAAATCGCCAAGAAGCCCGGCCTTGTCATTTACACGCTGGTCGATGGCGCCGTGCGTGATCGGCTGGAAACCCGCTGCGCCACGCTCGGCCTGCCGATGGTCTCGCCTCTGGATCCCACCATCTCCGCGCTGTCGGAACTGCTTGGCCAGGCCGCCACCCGCCGGCCCGGGCGCCAGCACGTCATGGACCAGGCCTATTTCCGCCGCGTCGACGCCATCAACTACACGATGGTTCACGACGATGGCGCGCTGGCCGGAGAGGACGAGCTGGAGGAAGCCGATATCCTGCTGCTCGGTGTCTCGCGCACGTCGAAAACGCCGACGTCGATCTATCTCGCGAACCGCGGTTACAAGACCGCCAATATCCCGCTGGTGCCGCAGTCGCCGCCGCCGCCGCACGTCTGGCGGGTGGCACACCCGCTGCTCGTGGGCCTGACGACCGCGCCCGATCGGCTGCAATCCATCCGCCGCAACCGCCTGCTCACCCTGGGGCAGACGCCGGACACGGATTATGTCGAGCTTGAACGCATCGAAGCCGAAATCGCCTTCGCGCGCCGGCTGTTTGCCGACAATGATATTCCGGTGATCGACGTCACCCGCCGCAGCATCGAGGAAACGGCTGCCGCCATCATCAAGCTTTATCAGGCCAGGAAAGACCCCACGGGGGATCGGCCCGCGTGACCCTGATCCTCGCCAGCCAGTCGGCCGCCCGCCGCGCCATGCTCAGTGCCGCCGGCGTCCCGCACGAGGCGCTGCCGGCCCATGTCGACGAGGACGCGATCACCGCTGGCCTGATGGCGGAACAGGCCAGCCCCGAACGCATTGCCGATGCACTGGCCGAGGTGAAGGCGCTGAAGATCAGCCGGCAGATCCCCGGCGCGCTGGTGCTGGGAGCGGATTCCGTCGTTGCCGCCGCCGACGGTGCCCTGCTCAACAAGCCCGAAACCCGCCCGCGCGCGGAAACGCAATTGCGCCAGCTTGCCGGCACCACCCACCGCCTGATCTCGGCGGCGGTGATCTGCGAAGGCGGCAAGCCGGTATGGCGCAGCCTGTCGGCGGCAAAGCTGACGATGCGCCGATTGAGCGACGCGTTCATCACCTCTTATCTGGATGCCGAGGGTGAGGCCGTGCTGGGCTGCGCCGGCTGTTATCGCATCGAGGGGCTGGGCGCGCAGCTGTTTGCCCGTGTCGATGGTGACCAGTTCACCATTCGCGGTCTGCCGCTGTTTCCCGTGCTGGATTATCTGCGGACGCGCGGAGTGCTGCCGTCATGATCGAGCCCGCTGTCGCCGGCGTCATCGGCTGGCCGATCAAGCATTCGAAATCGCCTCTGATTCACCGTTTCTGGCTGGCGAAGCTGGGCATGGACGGCGATTACAGCCGCTTTCCCGTCGCGCCGGAACGGCTGGGCGAGTTTCTGAAAGCCCTGCCGGCCATGGGCCTGCGCGGCGTCAACGTCACCATCCCGCACAAGCTGGCCGTGATGGCGCATCTTGATCACGTCGACGACGCGGCCCGTGCCATCGGGGCAGTCAACACCATCGTCGTGACCGAGGATGGCCAAACCAGCGGCCACAACACCGATATCGATGGCATCATCGGCCCGGCGGGCAGCGCCATCAACGGCCGTCCCATGCTGCTGATCGGCAGCGGCGGCGCCGCCCGGGCAGCGGCGGCGGCAGCGCGGGTGGGCGGTGCCAGCGCGCTGTGGATCATGGCGCGCGATCGCGATGCGGCGACCGCCCTGCATGCGAGCACCGGCCTTACCGGCGGCATCGTTGCCATGACCGATCCGATCCCGGCTGATACGGGCCTGGTGTTCAATGCCACCAGCCTCGGCATGGCGGGGCAGCCGCCGTTGACACTCGATCTGTCTGGCCTGTCCGCCGATGCGGTGGTGTTCGATGCGGTTTATGTCCCGCTGGAAACGCCACTGCTCGCTGCCGCGCGGGCGCGCGGGCTGGCGACGATCGACGGGCTGGCCATGCTGATCGGCCAGGCCGCCACGGCCTTTCGCCTCTTCCATGGATCGGATGCCCCCCGCGAGCACGACGCCGAACTGAAGGCGCTGCTGACGATATGAGCCGCACCACCATCATCGGCCTCACCGGCTCCATCGGCATGGGCAAATCGACCGTCGCGTCGATGTTTCGCAAACTGGGCGTGCCGGTGTTCGATGCCGATGCCGAAGTGCGGCGCGTGCAGGGGCCGGGCGGCCGCGCGCTGGCCGCCATCGAAGCGCTGTTTCCCGGCACCACCCACGCCGGCGGCCTCCACCGCGAGAAGCTGGGCGCTGCCGTGTTCGGCGATCACGCGAAACTGCGCCAGCTGGAACAGATCCTGCACCCGCTGGTGGCCGAGGCGCAGAGCGAGTTTCTGGGCGCCCATCGGCTGAAACCCGCCATCGTCCTCGATGTGCCGCTATTGTTCGAAAAGGGCGGCTGGCGACGCTGTCACCTGAGCGTTGTCGTCTCCGCGCCGTTCCGTGTCCAGCGCGCCCGCGTGCTGGCCCGGCCCGGCATGACCCGCGAGAAATTCGCGGGCATCCTGAAGGGCCAGATGCCGGATCGGGAAAAGCGCGCACTGGCCGACGTGGTGATCGAAACCGGACGGGGCCGGCGCGACACCTGGCTTGCGGTCAAGCGGCTGGTCGACAGCCTGTAGGGGCCGGCCTGTCCTACAGGCGCAAATCCTGTCATTCTGACCATGCCCGATGCGTGGTTCACGTCGGCGTTTTTTTCGTGAAGCCGTGCAAAATCAACGTGAAGACCGGCTCAGAGTGTCAAGCGTGTCAAAATTCGCACGCCGGCCGGGCGGTGGGGCAAGGGGCTTGCAGCCCGCCCCCAGTGCGTTACAGGGAGCGCCATGCGCGAAATCGTCTGGGATACTGAAACCACCGGGATCATGCCCGGTGACGGCCACCGCATTGTCGAGATCGGCGCGGTGGAAATGATCAACCGCACCGTCACGGGGCGGACCTTCCACACCTATATCGATCCGCAGCGCCCGATGCCCAAGGATGCCGAGCGTGTGCACGGCCTGTCCAGCGACTTCCTGACCGGCCAGCCGATCTTCGAACAGGTGATCGACGAGTTCCTGGCGTTCATCGGCGATGCCCCCCTCGTCGCCCACAATGCCGCCTTCGACATGGAGTTCCTCAATTGGGAACTGAAGCGCGCCGGCATGCCGATCATCCCGATCAGCCGCGCCATCGACACGCTGGAGATCAGCCGCAAGGCCAATCCCGGCGCCAAGCACACGCTGGATGCGCTGTGCACCCGTTATGGCATTGATCTTTCAGCGCGCACCAAGCACGGCGCGCTGCTCGACGCCGAACTGCTCGCCCGTGTCTACATCGAGTTGACCGGAGGGCGGCAGATCGGATTCGACCTTGCCAGCGACACGGCGGCGGACGACACTCAATATGAGCGGGTGAGTCTGGCCGTTCGGAGTCACAGCGCCAGCGAGGAGGAGCTGGCGCGCCATGCCAAGTTCGTGGCCGGCCTGAAGGATCCGCTCTGGCTGTCATGACGCGCACTTCGCGTCATCGGCACGTGAGGAGAAACGAGCATGGACATCAGGATTTCAGGGCACCAGGTTGATACCGGGGCAGCCTTTGGCGAGCATGTGCACGAACGACTGGGCGCGATGGTGGCGAAATATTTCCCCCGCGCTCTGGCCGCGCACGTCACGCTCGGCCCGGCGCCTTACGGGCATTTCTCGTGTGACATCGTCATGCACGTCATGGCGGATCTGATCCTGAAGGGCTCGGCGCGCGCCGCCGATGCCCATGTCGCCTTTGATGCCGCCGCCGAACGCATCGACAAGCAGCTGCGCCGCTACATGCGCCGGCTGAAGGATCGCCACTCGCCGGCCGCCGCGCGCGGTGTGCCGCCACTGGACGACGTCGCCGCAATCGACAATGCCGAATACAAGGTGTTCGCGGCCCCGCCGGAAGATGCGGAGATCGAGGGCGATGCGCCGCTGATCATTGCCGAAACCCGGGTCGATATCCCCACTGCCAGCGTTGGCGATGCGGTGATGATGCTTGATCTGCGCAACACCACCGCGCTGTTGTTCGTCAACAGTGCAACGGGCGCCCACAACATGGTCTATCGCCGCGAAGATGGCACCATTGGCTGGGTGGAACCACGCGGCGAGGCGGCAGTGCCTGCCCGCCAGGCCGAAATGGCCGGATAGGACCCGACATGCCCAACGGATCGCAGCAGCCGGGCTTTGCCTCGCTGGTGGTGGCAGAGGGATTGATTCCCGATCTGCCCGCCTTCTCCAAGGAGGCGGCGCTGATGGTGCTGGCGCGGCGTGCTGCGGATCTTGTGGGCCAACCCGTGATGCAGATTCACGAACGGCTCCGCACGCGCGAGGCGCTGGGTGCCACCGGTTTCGGTGGTGGCGCGGCAATCCCGCACGCGCGGCTGCCGGGGTTGAAAGGCTGCTTTGCCATGGTGGCACGCCTGCCGCAGGCCATTGATTGGGGTGCCGTCGATGGCGATCCGGTTGATGTGCTGGTGCTGCTGCTGTCGCCAGAGGATTCGGGTGCCGATCACCTGAAGGCGCTGGCCCGGATCAGCCGCACCCTGCGCGATCCTGCCACGCTGCCGGCGCTGCGCGCGGCGGCCGATGCCGATGCCATGCGCGTCGCCGTCGGCGGGGATGTTGCGGTCACCGCCTGACGTGGAGCCAGCGCTGCCCCGGCTGGCCAGCCGCGTGCGGGTCGATGCGCTGATGCGGCGCGTGGCGTCGGCCGGCGGCTTTGCCACGGTGCTGGCGCGCGGCGATGACGAGGCCGGCGCGATTGCCGTTGTCACCCGCGAACAGGGTGTCGAACACTTGCACGCTGCCGTGCTGGCGATGACCGGCCGGTATGAATTTGCCGAAATGGCGGCTGGTGGGGCGATTCCACCCTGGATCGAAAAGGCGCGCCGCCGCGATCCCGATTTGTGGATTATCGAACTGGATATCGCGCAGGCCAAACAGTTCGTCGACGAAATGCTGTCAGGCCATTGATTGTAAAATCCCCCCCGGCATGAAGGCTGGCATGAATTCCGGGGCTCTCCACTGGCTGAACCGCACTGCCGCTGCTTTTGCGGCCGTGGTCAGCCTTGCCGTCGCCGCCCCGGCATTTGCCGAAACCTCCCTGCCAGTGCTGCCAGGCGAAGATGACCGTGTTGTCGCCGATGCCGCAGCTCCTGTTGCCACCGGCCTTTCGGCGCTGGTGAAGATGGTGTCGGTTGATCCCGCGGCAGCCACGGCCAGTGATGCAGAACTGGATTGCCTCGCAACCGCCGTGTGGTTCGAAAGCCGCGGCGAGGCGCTGGAAGGCCAGCTTGCCGTGGCCCAGGCTGTCGTGAACCGCGCCAAGTCGGGCCGCTGGGGCAAGGGCATCTGCGGCGTGATCAAGGCGCCGCGCCAGTTCAACTTCGTGGCGTCCCGCGTGCAGCGCAGCACCGCCACCTTCACGGTGGCCCTCGCCGTCGCCCGCATCGCTGCTGCCGGCCTGTGGCACGACATTGCCGAAGGCGCCCACAGCTTCCACGCCGCCCGTCTCAACCCGCGCTGGCGTCTGACCCGCGTTGCCCGCGTCGGCAACCACGTCTTTTACCGCTGACACCATCGCCCGACGGGGCTTGCTGTTCCCCTGATGTTCTGCCAGATCGGCGTTGATGGCGCATGATCTGACTGCAGCCGATGTCTTGCGCGGCACCTGCCGATGGCTGCTGCGCGCCGGAGTCTCCCCGTTGGCGGAAGTGCCGTTGGCCGGTGGCCGCCGTGCCGACATATTGGGCGTGGATGCGGCTGGCCGGCTGACACTAGTGGAGATCAAGGTCAGCCTTGCCGATCTGCGCGGCGATCGCAAATGGCCGGAGTATCTTGACCACTGCGACCGTTTTTTCTGGGCGCTGCCAGCCGGGCTGCCCGTCGCCGATCTGCACACGCCAGCGTTCCGCCCCGATGAAACCGGGGTGATTATCGCCGATCGTTACGATGCAGAGGCGGTGCGTGATGCGCCGTGGCGACCGCTGACGGCAGCGCGGCGCAAGGCACTGACGCTCACCCTGGCCCGCCGCGCGGCCCATCGCTGGCTGGGCCATGTCGATCCCGAAAGCGCGATGTTCGGGATCGACTAGGCCACACTCACTTCGGGCTGCGCTTCGCCAGAATGCGCTGCAGCGTCCGCCGGTGCATCTTGAGCCGCCGCGCCGTTTCCGACACGTTGCGATCGCACAGCTCATACACACGCTGGATATGCTCCCAGCGCACCCGGTCTGCCGACATCGGTTCGGGCGGCGCTTCCGGGCGGGTGCTGCCATCGGCTGAAAGGGCGCGGACGATGTCTTCCGGGTCCGCCGGCTTGGCGAGATAATCAATCGCGCCGGCCTTCACCGCCGCCACCGCGGTGGCAAGGTTGCCGTAACCAGTCAGCATCACGATCCGCACATCGGGGCTCATCGCCCGCAATTCGGTCACCAGATCAAGGCCGTTGCCGTCCTCCAGCCGCATGTCGACCACGGCGTGGCCGGGCTTCAGCCGGGCGGCTTCGACCCGGGCTTCCTGCAGGCTGCCCACCGATGTGACGGCAAAGCCGCGCCGGGCCAGCAGCACCGAAAGCCGCTGGCGGAAGGGCGCATCGTCATCAACCAGCAACAGCGGTCGACCTTCTGTTTCGGGCACACTCGCCATCGTCATTGCTCCTGTATTGCCCCCTGGGGGTCGTTCACTTCAAATTCCTCGCGCGGCCAGCGCACGTCCACCCGCGCCCCGCCTTCGGGCCGGTTGGAGAAGGACAGTCGTCCGCCCGTCCGTTCGATCAGCGTGGTGGCGATGAACACGCCCAGCCCGGTGCTGTCCGATTTGGAACGGGTCGGCCCCAGCATGGGCTCCCCCAGCCGCGGCAGCAAGTCGGGCGGAAAGCCAAAGCCGTCATCCAGCACGGCAACGCGGATTTCCGATGGCGTCACGATGGCTTCCATCCTGACTTCGGTGCCGGCATGGCGCACCGCGTTGGACACTAGGTTATTGAACGCATGCAGCAATTCGGGGGAGCGCTGCACCATCGGCTGCGGCGCTGCGGCCACCACCTTCACCGGCACCCGGCTGGGCTTCACGCTTTCCGCCACCTCAAGCAGCAGCACTTCCAGCGGCAGCACGGCAAACGGGTCTTCGGCCTCGGCCCGCGTCGCAATGCCCTTCATGATCCGCCGGCTGCGCGCGGCTTCGGCGGCGAGCAGGCGGATATCCTCGCCGAAATCCGGATCGTCGCCCAGTTGTTCTTCCAGGCTGTGCGCGATCAGCGAGATCGATCCCAGCGGTCCGCCGAGTTCGTGTGCAGCGGCAGCGGCCAAGCTGCCAAGCGCGTTCATGCGTGCCTCGCGGGTCAGTGCCGCTTCCGTGGCCACCAGCGCGCGGGCGCGATCACGGGCTTCGGCCGACACCATCCACAGATAGACTGCGAGAAACCCGATCGCGAGGCCATAAGCGATCAGGCTGCCAAAGCGATAGACAAGCGGGAAGGTTGGCGGCGGACCATCCCATGGCAGCGGCTGCGCCCACAGCCACACCACCATCAGCACCCCCAGCGCCAGCGCCAGCAGCGGCGCCATTTCCCGCGCGGTCAGCAAGGTGGCGGCAATGGTGACCGGCACGATCAGCAACAGTGCAAACGGATTGACCAGCCCGCCGGTGAGGAACAGCAATACGCCGGCCTGGATCAGATCAAAGGCCAGGTGCAGCGCCAGTTCGCTGCCCGTCATCCGGTCACCGCGCTCATACAGGCCCGACAGGCCGGCATTCAGGATGACGGACGCGCCAACGGCGGCCAGCACCGAACCCCATGGCAGCGGGTAGCCAAACCACAGGCCGACGACCAGAAGCGTGGTGAACTGGCCCAGGATTGCGATCCAGCGAATGCCGGCAAGCGTGCGCGCGCGCACGCCCGGGCGATCGAAGGCGGATGCCGCGATGGAGGGCCGTTCCATCGACACTGCCTAGACGCCCCTCGCCGCCGCAACCATGCGGCGTGATGTGTCAGGCAGGGCCAGGACGATCCTGCCTGTCAGAGCGACGGCCCCTGAACACGCCCGGTCGGCTTCACCGGGACATCCTTCAGCAGCTTGGCGATGCTGGCCGCGCGCGGGTCATTCTGGGCCGCCAGACGCGGCGAAATTCCGCTGTTGTCGGCAATATCGGCGTTGGCGCCGGCATCGATCAGTGCCTTGGCCAATTGAAGGTCACGCGCCTGCACGGCCTTCAACAGCGCAGTTTCGCCCAGCCGGTTCTGGGCGTTCACCTGTGCCTTCAGCCGGATCAGCGTTGCAGCGCCTTCCGTCCAGCGGCTGATAGCGGCGAGGATCAGCGGCGTGTTGCCATCGCGATCCTTGGCGTTGAGATTGGCACCCTTCTGGTAGAGCAGGCCCAGCCAGCCCAGATCGGTCCGCCGGGTGACGATGTGCACCGCCGCCTCGCCGGTGTCGTTGTCACGCACGTTCACCACGGTGGTGCCCGGTTTGTCGGCCAGCTCGATCGCGGTGTTCACGTCGCGATCCCGCACCGCCTTGATGAAATTGTAGCTGTCGGAAAATTGCGCGGCTGCCGGCCCGGCCCCAAGGGCCACCGCACCCAGCATCATCACCGCCGCCACCAGACGCCTGATCATCGACAAACCGCCACCTTTTCCCGTATGCGTGGACAGGATGATAGCGCATACTCGCAACGTCCGTCCATGAACAGCGGCAAGAACTTGCGCCTGTGGCTGGTACTCGGCATCGCGGTGGCCTTTGCCGCCGCTTTGGGCTGGATGCGCTTTGCGACGCCAGCCGCGCCTGCCGGCAACCTCGCCGGCGCCAGCATCGGCGGCCCGTTCACCCTGATCGATCAGAACGGCAAGACGGTGCGGGAATCCGATTTCGCCGGCCGCTATCGCCTGATCTACTTTGGCTACGGCTTTTGCCCCGATATCTGCCCCAACGATCTGGCGGTGATCGGGCGCGGCCTTGCTGCCTTTGAAAAGGCCAACCCGGCGCTGGGCCCGTCCGTCGCCCCGATCTTCATCACCATCGATCCGCAGCGCGACACGCCCGAAGTGCTCAAGCCCTTTGTCGCCGCCTTCCACCCGCGGCTCGTTGGCCTCACCGGCTCGCCGGCCCAGCTTGCCCCGGTGCTGAAAGCCTATGGCGTCTATGCCAAGCGCATGGACACCAGCGATCCCGAAAACTACCTGATGGATCACAGCGCCATGGTCTACCTGTTCGGCCCCAATGGGGATCCCATCGCCTTCCTGCCCCACCAGGGCCTGGATGCGGCGCAGGTGACGCAGATGCTGGCCACCCATGTCCGATAAGCCGTTCTGGGAAACCACGCCGTTTCACCACATGACGCGCGCGCAGTGGGAAAGCCTGTGCGACGGCTGCGGCAAATGCTGCGTCCACAAGCTTGAGGACGAGGAAACCGGCGAGGTCTTCCCCACCAACGTCTGCTGCCGCCTGCTCGACACCCGCACCGCCATGTGCAGCGATTATCGCAACCGCAAGGCGCTGGTGCCGGAATGCGTGCGGCTGACGCCCGACAAGCTGGAGGATCTGGATTGGTTGCCCGACAGCTGTTCCTATCTGCGGGTGCACCGCGGGCAGGGGCTGGCGCCGTGGCACCACCTGATCACCGGCGATCGCCAGTCGATCCATGCCGCCGGCCAGTCCGTCGCCGGCCGGGTGATCAGCGAGGATCATGTCGGCGATCTGGAAGACCATATCCTCGATAAGCCGTTTTAACACCCCGATGCTGCGCTGGCGCCGTCCCACCCTGCCTGACGAGCTGATCATCGCCGGTCGCCGCGTGCCGGTGGTGGCGACGCGGCGGCCCACGGCCAGGGGCGTGCGGCTGCGCGCCAGCGCCGTCAATGGCCGTATCGAGATCAGCCTGCCACCGCGCGGAGGGGACGAGATCGGTGCCGCCCTGCTCAAGACCCATCGCGACTGGCTGGAAGCCCAGGTGGCGAAATGGCCCCGCGCCATTGCATTTGCCCCCGGTGCCGTGATTCCCATCGACGGCAACCCGGTGCGGATCGACTGGAGCGTGGATCACCCCCGCACGCCGGCGCAAGCTGGCGACGTGTTGCGAGTGGGTGGGCCTCTTCACTTGCTCCCCGGTCGCATCGAACGCTGGCTGAAGGCGCGCGCGCTGGCCGATCTTGAACCCGCCACCCGCCGGCTGGCCGCACAACTGGGCCGACCGCTGGCGCGCGTGTCGGTGGGCGATGCCAGCAGCCGCTGGGGCAGTTGCGCCGGGGCGCGCAGCGGCGAAGGCGCGCGGATTGCCTACAGCTGGCGCCTGATCCTGGCGCCGGCCTGGGTGCGCTTTGCCATCGTCGCGCACGAGGCCGCGCACCTGGTGCACCAGGATCACAGTCCGGCGTTCCACGCCCTCAACCGCCAGCTCGATCCGCGCGCGGCCGAAGCGAAACGCTGGCTTGCCCGGCATGGGGCCGCGCTGCATTGGGTCGGCCGCGCGTAGAGCTGCTCCGTGACGTCGAACGGGCTTCAGGCCAGCCTTTGCGCCGGCAGAGCCGCCGCGCCGCCTTGCCTGGCCCCGCCGGCCGGGCTGCGCGCTATCTGCTCGCCGCTTACCAGCCGCACTTCTGGCCCTTGTTCTGCTGTTTCAGCCACGTGTGCAGCGGCGCGAAATAGGCCAGCATCGATTTCCCGCTCATCTGGTCGCTGCCGGTGAACGCTTTCAGCGCCTCCGGCCACGGCTTGGACATGCCCATTTCCAGCATGGCGTTCAGCCTGGTGCCCACCGCCTTGTCGCCATAGATCGAACAGCGGTGCAGCGGGCCCTTCCAGCCGGCCTGTTTGCACGCGGCTTCATAGAATTGGAACTGGAGGATGCGGGCGAGGAAATAGCGCGCATAGGGCGTGTTGCCGGGGATGTGATACTTGGCACCCGGATCAAACGCGTCGGCCGGGCGCGGCACCGGCGGCACGATGCCCTGGTATTTCAGGCGCAGATCGGTCCACGCCTTGTTGTAATCGGCCGGCTTGGTCGCGCCCGAAAACACGCCCCAGCGCCATTTGTCGACCAGCGCCGTCCACGGCATGCCCGGCACCTTTTCCATCGCCTGGCGCAGCAAGAGGCCGATATCGCGGCTGGCATCCGGCACCTTGGCCTGGTCCAGCAGGCCCACCTTCACCAGATATTCCGGCGTGACGTTCAGCGCCGCAAAGTCGCCGATCGCTTCGTGGAAGCCATCGTTGGCGCTGTTCAGATACAGCAGCGACTGCTTGTTGTAGGCGCGCTGGTAATAATTGTGGCCCAGCTCGTGGTGGATGGTGACGAAATCGGTCGAATTGACCTTGATGCACATCTTGATGCGCAGATCGTCCTTGTTGTCGATGTCCCAGGCGGATGCGTGGCACACCACCTCGCGATCGGCCGGCTTGGTGAACTGGCTGCGCGTCCAGAAGGTGGCGGGCAGCGGCGCAAAGCCCAGCGAGGAATAGAAATTCTCGCCGGCCTTCACCATCTCGATCGGGCCCATCTGCTTTGACACCAGCAGCTCGCCGATGTCGTACCCCACGTCGCCGGCACCCTTGGGCGCGACCACGTCATAGATGCTGGCCCATTCCTGCGCCCACATGTTGCCCAGCAGATCGGCGCGGATCGGCCCGGTTTTCGCCTGCACCGCGTCGCCATATTTCTCGTTGAGCTTGGTGCGCGTGTAGCAGTGGAGATCGGTGTAAAGCGGCTGCACCTCGGCCAGCAGGCGGTCGATCAGCTTTTCGAAGTCGGCGGCCGGCATGTCGTACCCGGCCCGCCACATCGCGCCGGTATCGGCAAAGCCCAGTTCCTTGGCGCCGGCGTTGGCGATCTCCACCAGCCGGGCATAATCGCCAGCCATCGGCTTGCCGACGGCGTGCCAGCTTTCCCACATTTCCTGCAGCACCTTGGGATCACGCTCGGTGCCCATCAGGGCTTCCAGGTCGTTGCCCACCACGTCCTTGCCGCGCGCGGTGCCCTTGCCCTTGCCATAGGTCGATTGCAGGCGCGTCGCGATCTCGGCCAGCTCCTTGGCGGCGCCCGGCGCATCGGGGGCCGGCAGCACGATGGCCTGGCGCAGCAGGAACAGCTTGCGCGCCGTGTCGGCATCAAGGCCGGTCACGGTGTTGAACTTCGCCGCTTCCTTGGCCAGCTTCACCTGCAACAACGTGCCTTCGGCACCGGCATCGGCCGCCATCGCATCGGTATCATCGGTGATATAAGTGGCATTCACCCAGAACACGCGTTGCGCCTTGTCGGAATAGGCCGAAAGCTGCGCTTCGGCATCGGCCACGAAGGCCTTGGCGTCGGCGGCGGTCGGTTCGGCGGCCTGTGCCGCGGCGGGCAGCAGCGCCAGCGCCGATGCAAGGGCGAGTGATTTGATCGTCATGGTCGTCTTCCCCAGAAAAATCCCGTTCTACAGCGGATGGCCCAGCCACGCTGCGATGGCCGTGCCGAAATCCGGCTTGGTCACCGCGCTCATGTGGTTGCCGGCAATCTCGACCAGCGCCGCGTTGGGAAGTTCCAGCGCCAGCGCCGGTGCCGATCCATTGTCCTTGTCATCCGCGCCGCACAGCACCAGGCAGCGCGTGTCGATGCCGCGCAGCACGTCCATCGGCGTCGACACGAAACTGTTGAGCAGATGGCCGACCGCCACCGTGTCCACCTTGTTCTGCTTCATGAAGGCGGCGGCAAAGGCCTCCGGGCTGCCCGCCGGCCAGCCATCGGGCTGATTGACGACGCGCTTGAAGAAATCCGCGCGCTGGGTGCCGCCGATCAACCCTTCCAGCCCCATGCCCGAAATGATCGCCTTGCCCGGCCGCATGCCGCGCGCCAGCAGCCGCACCAGCGTGCGCGCGCCCATCGAATAACCGGCAATGTCGAAATCCGGCAGCCCCAGCTGGCCGATCACCGCCTCGATATCCATCGCCAGCACGTCGGCCGGATAGGCGGCGGCCTCATGCGGCGCCGCGCTTTGGCCATGGGCGCGGAAATCCGGCATGATCACCCGGTAGCCGGCTGCCGCGATCTCGGCTGCCGCGCCGTAACGCCGCCAGTTCATTTCCCCGCTGGAAAACAGCCCGTGCAGCAGCAGGATCGGCCGGCCTTCGCCCAGTTCGGTTACGGCAATCTGTGCGCCGTCAAAGCCGTGCAGGCGGCGCGGCTCCATCACCGGCCCTTTTCGCTGCGAGCGGCGGCCACAGCCTCTTTCAGCCGGTCATACCCCACCGCGCCCGACAGGATGCGATTGCCGACGATATAACTCGGCGTGCCGGTCAGCCCCAAGTTGCGGCCCAGCGCGAGGTTCTTGTCCACTTCCGCTTTCAGGGCGGCGTTGGTGAGATCGGCCGTTGTCTTCGCCTCGTCCAGCCCGACACCCTTCACGATCCCCATCGTGCGCGCGTTGCTCACCCGGCCCGGGCTGTCGAACATCGCGTCGTGGAACTTGCCGTAACGCCCTTGCGTCGCGGCCGACAGGCTGGCCATCGCGGCTTCGGTGCTGGCCGGCGAGAGAACGGGGAAATCGCGATAGATCACCTGCAATTTCGGGTCTTCGCGCACCAGTTTCCGCACGTCGGCATGGCCCTGCCGGCAATAGGGGCAGGCATAATCGAAAAACACCACCAGCTTCACGTCGCCGTTGGGGTTGCCGGCCACCGCGCCCGGGAAGGGGGTTTCGATGGCAGCGCGATTGGCGGCGAGCGCCTTTCGGGCTTCTGCCTGTTCCAGCCGGGCCACGGCTTCGGGAATGATCTCGGGATTGTTCAGGATATAATCGCGCACGATGGCTTCGATGGCGGCGCGATCCATGCGCTGGGCCGGTGCTGCCTGGCCAGCGGCCATCGCGGTGCCCGCGCCCAGCCCCGCGCCGGCCAGCCCGATGGCGATGGCGGCGGCCATGCTCAGCCGCCGGTTCCAGAAGCCTGCCATCACCGTCACCTCTTCCTGCGTTTCTGCTGCAGTTCCAGCGCGTCGCCGGCCACCAGCATGATATCATCTGCCCGGATAAAGTCGGGCGTGCCCGGCGGCAAGCCCGCCCGCGCCACCCGCGCATTCATCATCGCGCCTACGGCATTGCCCTCCAGCCCGAACCGCTCCGCCGCCGCCAGCGCCGCGCGTGGCTTGTCTCCGCGCCGGTCATAGATGACGCCCAGCTGATACCAGGTGAACGGATTTTCGCGGTCCAGGCTCACCGCCTTTCGCAGCAGAGGCTCTGCCTCTGCCTGCAGCTGGGGGTCCTCGCTCGTCACCAGTGCATGGCCCAGCAAGGTCATGATCATCGGCTCGAACGGTGCTCGTGCCACGGCCCGGCGCAGCACCGGCAGGCTGTCCTGCACCTTGCCCGATTCCAGCAGGATCTGGCCTTCCAGCTCCAGATAATAGGGATCATCGGGCGCCAGTGCGACCAGCTTTGCCGCTTCGGCCATCGCCTGATCCGGATGGCCTGAACGGTGCCAGGCATAGGCGCGGGCATAGAGCGCCGGCGCGGTGTTGGTGCCTTCGGGATATTGCTGCATGACCCGCGGCGGTTCTTCGACAAATCCGATCAGCTTGCCCTTGATGCGTTCAAACCGCGCCTGCAACGCCTTGTCGGGCGGGGTGTTCCACGCCGGGTCCTTCTCGTACACCGCAATCAGGTTGGCGACGCGGGTGGAGGACAGCGGGTGGGTGCGGGCATATTCATTGTCCTGCGGGATGGCGAGGCGGAATTCCTGCCCCTGCAGCTTGCGGAAGAAACTGATGCTGCCCTTGCCCGAAATGCCGGCCCTGGAAAGATAGACCGCGCCGGCCTGATCAGTGCGGCTTTCCTGGTCGCGGGTGAAGGCGAGGAACTTGCCTTGCGCCGCCGCGGTGCCCATCCCCAAAATGGCCATCCCGGCCTCGCCGGCGCCTGCGGCTACCGCCAGTGCCGCCCCCACCAGCGACAACAGGGAAATCTTGCTGGCCGGCCCGGCCCCTTCGCCAAAACGCACATTGTGGCCGCCGGCGATGTGGCCCAGTTCGTGAGCAATCACGCCCTGCAGCTCGTTCACATTGTCGGCCGCGGTGATCAGCCCGGAATGGATGAACACATTCTGCCCGCCCGTCACAAAGGCGTTGATGCTGGGATCACCGACCAGGATGAACTGCACGTTGCGCGGATCAAGCCCGGCCGCTTCTACCAGCGGCCTGGAGATGTCGCGGAAAAACGCCTCCGTCTCGGCATCGCGCAGGATCGACTGCGCCGCCGCCGGGCCGGGCAGCAGCATCAGCATCAGCGCCATGAAACAGACAAGACCGCGCATCGGCATTGCCCTTGCCTAGCAGAGTTGAACGGTTGGTGAAGCCTCTGCCGCTCGGGCCTCAGGCGGCGCGCAACGCCAGCGCGCGGCGGCGTTGCACCGATGACCCCAGCCCCAGTGCCTCGCGATATTTGGCCACGGTGCGCCGCGCGATCTCAAAGCCTTCGCCGGTCAGCAGTTCAACAAGCCTGTCATCCGACAGCACATCGTCGCCCTCTGCCGCAATCAGTTTGGCGATGCGATCCTTTACCGCCAGCGCCGATGCCGCCTCGCCGTCGCCGGAACCAACGCCCGAGGTGAAGAAATATTTCAGTTCATACTGGCCGCGCTCGCACAGCAGATATTTGTTGCTGGTGACGCGGCTGACGGTCGATTCGTGCATGTCGATCAGGTCGGCCACCTGGCGCAGGGTCAGCGGTTTCAGCTGGCTGACGCCCTGTTCGAAAAACCGTTCCTGCAGCCGCACGATTTCGGTGGCGACACGGATGATGGTGCGGGCGCGCTGATCCAGCGCCTTCAACAGCCAATTGGCGCTGGCCACGCATTCGTTGAGGAAGCTGTTTGTGGCCTTGTCGGCCCCTGACGCCAGTTCGGCCTGATAGTCGCGGTCGATGATCAGGCGTGGCAGCGTCGCCTGATTGAGGCTGATCTGCCAGCCGCCATCGGCCCCGCGGGTCACGAACACATCGGGCACAACCGGCGCCGCGGTTTCGCAGGCATATCGCAGGCCGGGCTTCGGATCATAGCGTTTCAGTTCGCGGATCATGTCGATGATATCGTCACGCTCCAGCCGGCACAGCCGCATCAGGCCGTTGACGTCGCCGCGCGCCACCAGATCGAGATTGGTCAGCAGTTTCAGCATGGCCGGGTCGCAGCGATCGGCCGCGCGGGCCTGCGCGATCAGGCATTCCGAAAGATTGCGCGCCGCAACGCCCACCGGATCAAACATCTGCACCTGCGCCAGCACGGATTCGACGTGGGCCGGCGACACGTCCAGCCGGTCGCAGATGTCGTCGATCGGCTCGACCAGATAGCCGGCCTCATCCAGGCCATCGATGATGAAGCGGGCGATGGCAAGATCGATGCCGTCAAACGCGGCGCTGGCCTGCTGTTCCAGAATATCGGCCAGGCAGATGTCGGTGCCCGCGATACGCTCGAAATCGGGGCCGTCATCCTCGCTGCCGCCCTGCACGGCGCGTTCGCCCCAGTCGGCGGGCTGATCCGTCACGCAGTCGTGTTGGAAACGCTCGCCCGTGTAATCGGCCTCCAGTGGGCTGTCGCTGCCGCCGATGCCATCACGCAGCAACTGCTCCAGCCCGGTGCTGCTGCTGTCCTCGATGACGGGCATGGCATCGGGTGTGGCGTCCACACCGCCGGGGCCGGGTGGTTCCGGCGGTTCCGCGCCATCGCCGCTGGCCAGCAGCGGGTTGCGCTCCAGCTCCTCGGCGATCCACCCTTCCAGTTCGACGTTGGTCAGGGTGAGCAGCTTGATCGCCAGCTGCAGCTGGGGTGTCATCACCAGCTGCTGCGACTGCCTCAGTTCAAGGCGTGGCCCCAAGCCCATTCCAACCCCGTATCCGCCCCCCGGCTCCTGCCTTACAGACTGAAATCCTCGCCCAGGTACACGCGGCGCACGGTTTCATCGGCCACCAATGCTTCCGGCGTGCCTTCGAACAACACGCGGCCATCGTAAATGATGCAGGCGCGGTTCACGATTTCCAGCGTTTCACGGACGTTGTGATCGGTGATCAGCACGCCGATGTCGCGCGCCCGCAGCTGCACCACCAGCGCACGGATATCGGCGATGGAGATGGGATCGATGCCGGCAAACGGCTCATCCAGCAGCATGATCGACGGGTTGGCGGCCAGCGCGCGAGCGATTTCGACGCGCCGCCGTTCCCCGCCCGAAAGTGCCATCGCCGGCGCAGCGCGCAGCCGGGTGATGTTGAACTCCCCCAGCAGCTCTTCCAGCCGTGATGCGCGCACCGTGCTGTCCGGTTCTGCAACCTCCAGAACGGACATGATATTCTGCTCGACGGTCATGCCCCGGAAGATGGAGGTTTCCTGCGGCAGATAACCGAGGCCCAGCGCGGCTCTGCGATACATCGGCAGGCCAGTGATATCGTGGCCATCCAGCAGGATGCGGCCCGAATCCGGCGTGGCCAGCCCCATGATCGAATAGAAACAGGTGGTCTTGCCGGCGCCGTTGGGGCCAAGCAGGCCGACAACCTCGCCGCGCCGCACCGAAAGCGACACGTCGCGCAGCACGACCCGCTTGTCGTAGCGCTTGCCGATGCCATCAACCGACAGGCCGCGCAGCACGCCGCCTGTCTCCTCGCTGCGCTGGTCCAGAACGTCTACCGCCATAAATCGAATCAACCCCCGCCAATTGGCGCGAAATTTGCATATTGGCGGTAAACTATCGTGAAAGCCGCGTCGCGCCAAGGCGCTCGGCGCCAGAAACCGCGTGAATTCTATTGCCATTCCGGTGCTTTCCGCCGACACGCGGGGCCCGATGGGAGACGCGATGATCTTCGACGATCCAGCGATGCTGGCCTTGCTGCTGGGCGCTGGCCTGTGGGCCGGGGCGCAGAACGCGCTGGCCGGGGGCGGCAGCTTCATCACCCTGCCGGCGCTGATCGCGGCGGGGCTGGATCCGAAACTGGCCAATATCACCTCCACGATGGCGCTGTTTCCCGGCCAGATCACCACCGGCATCGCCGGCCGCAAGCTGGTGGCGGGGGCTGATCGCCTGTCGTTCAAGGCGTTGGCGATCATCGCGCTGGCCGGCGGCGTGGCGGGTGCGCTGCTGCTGAATGCGACGCCGACGCGGGTGTTTGCCGCCATGGTGCCGTGGCTGGTGCTGCTGGCTACCGCCGTGTTTGCCTGGGGCAGTTTCGGGCCCAAGAAATCCGCCGACAAACCGCCGCCGCCGGCGTGGGTGACGGTGCTCACCCAGTCGACGATCGGTGTCTACAGCGGCTTTTTCGGTGGCGGCGCCGGCATCATGACGCTGGCCAGCCTCACAATCGCCGGCCTGCCGGTGCGGAATGCCGGCGGCACCAAGAATGTGCTGGTGTCGCTGTCCAACATGACGGCGGCACTGCTGTTCGCGGTCACCGGCAATGTCGCGTGGATGCACGCGCTGGTGGTGGGCGCGGGTGCGATGGCTGGCGGCTATGTTGGTGCAAAGGCGCTGGCGATCGTGCCGGAAAAGGCCCTGAAAATCGCCGTGATCGTCATTGGCCTGGGGTTGACGGTAGGCCTGTTCCTGCGCGCTTAACGGCGCTGGCCATATTCGTCGATCAGCACCTCGCGCCGCCCAACATGGTCGGGGCGGCTCACGAAACCGTCCTGCTCCATGCGCTCGATCAGGCGCGCAGCGTTGTTGTAGCCGATCCGCAAATGGCGCTGCAGGAAACTGGTGCTGGCCTTCTGGGCCTTGGCGACAACGTCGATCGCCTTGGCATAGACATCGGCCTCGTCATCGCCGCTGCGGCCACCGGTCAGCCCGGCGCTGGTCAGATCGAGCTGGCCATCCAGATCGGCCGGCTCCTCGGTGACCGCATCCAGATAATCCGGCGCACCCTGCGCGCGCCAGAAATCGGCCACGGCCTCCACCTCGCCATCCGAAACGAACGGCCCGTGCACGCGCACCAGCTTGCCGCCCGCCATCCACAGCATATCGCCCTTGCCCAGCAGCTGTTCCGCGCCCGGTTCGCCCAGGATGGTGCGGCTGTCGATCTTGCTGGTCACCTGGAAACTGATGCGGGTGGGCAGGTTCGCCTTGATCACGCCGGTGATCACGTCCACCGACGGTCGCTGCGTTGCCATGATGAGGTGGATGCCCGCCGCGCGCGCCTTTTGCGCCAGCCGCTGGATCAGGAATTCCACTTCCTTGCCGGCCGTCATCATCAGGTCGGCCAGTTCGTCGACGACCACCACGATCAGCGGCATCGCCTCGAAATCCAGCACTTCCTCTTCGATGATCGGCATTTCGGTTTCCGGGTCCCACCCGGTCTGCACCCGCCGCACGAAGGGTTTGCCCGCCGCCTGCGCTTCCTTCACCTTCTGGTTGAAGCTGGCCAGGCTGCGGACGTTCAGCTCGCTCATCTTGCGATAGCGGTCTTCCATCTGCTCCACCGCCCACTTCAGGGCGCGGATCGCCTTGGGCGGATCGACGACAACGGGGGCCAGCAGGTGCGGGATCCCATCATACATCTTCAGTTCGAGCATCTTGGGATCGATCATGATCAACCGGCACTGCGCGGGCGTCATCTTGTAGAGCAGCGACAGGATCATGGCGTTGAGGCCGACCGATTTGCCCGAACCGGTGGTGCCGGCGATCAGCAGGTGCGGCATCGGGGCGAGATCGGCCACCACCGGCGCGCCAGCGATGTCCTTGCCCAGCACCAGCGGCAGCGTGACGGAACGGCTGTCGAAATCGGCACTGCCCAGCAGTTCCGAAAGCGACACCGTCTCGCGCACCTGGTTGGGCAGTTCGATGCCGATGACGTTCTTGCCAGGCACAACCGCCACGCGCGCCGAAAGCGCGCTCATCGACCGCGCGATATCGTCGGCCAGCCCGATCACCCGGCTCGCCTTGATGCCCGGTGCCGGTTCCAGTTCATACATGGTGACAACCGGGCCGGGTCGCACCTCGCCGATGCGGCCACGCACGCCGAAATCCTCCAGCACGCCTTCCAGCAACCGGGCATTCTGCTCCAGGGCACCGGCATCGATGCGCGCCCGCGGTTGGGATGGCGGCGGGGCGAGCAAATCCAGCCCCGGCAACACGGCCGCATCGCCCAGGTCGAGCGATTTCTGCTTGTCGCGCACGGCGCGATCGCTGCGGCCGGGCCGTTCCGGACGCTCCACCACCACCACCGGGCCGGGTTCGGGCGCGGCCGGCGCTTCGGCCGCGGCAGGGCGCGGACGGGCCGGTTTGGGCAAAGGCAGGCTGCCGGGTTCCGCCTCTTCGGTGTCAGGCGTCAGCAGGTCGTTCGCGGCGGCAAAGGCATCGGTGACGGCATCGCGGCTGATGGCGCTGCCCCACGCCAAAAGGGCAAGGCCAATGGGCGCAAGCAGGATCGCCAGCACCAGCCCCATCGGCACGTCGGCCAGTTCCGGAATGGCTTCCGCGCTGGCGGCGATGCCGGAAAGCGTCTGGCCCAACAAGCCGCCCGGCCCCGCCGGTGCGCCCAGATCTGCCATGCCGGATCCACCTGCCGCCAGCGACAGCACCGCAGCACCCGCCAGGCTGCCGCCCGCCATGCGCGCCACCGGGACGGGTTCGGCGCGGGCGACGCGCCAGCCGGCCAGCATCAGCGCCGGCACCAGCATCAGCATCGGCCAGCCCGCCAGTTGCAGCAGGAGATCGGCCACATGCGCGCCGATATCGCCCATGGCATTGCCGGCCACCCGCGCCGTGGCGGTATTGAACGAAGGATCGGCGGGAGAATAGCTCACAAGCGCCAGCGCCAGCGCCAGGCCGACAAAGGCCAGCGCGCCGCCGGCTGCCAGCCGCGCTGCCTGACGCACAACGACAGCCAGTGTCGCGCGCGCCCGCGCCAGCCACGCCGGCGTGCCGGGCGCTGTGCGTTTGGGCGCCTGTGCTGCCCGTGTGGCCATGGCCGTGACTGCCTTTCAAACCTGCGAAAAAACCCGCGCCGCCCCTCAGCGCTGTTCACCCTTTGGACGCGGCGAAACGCGGGCGCAAGGATGAATCACCCCCCAAGGGCGGTCAAGGAAAACCACAGCCCCGGCCAGATCGGGACAGGCCCATGGAGACATCATGTCCCGCTTGGGGAAATCGCCCGACTGGTCTAACGGGGTGGCCATGACAACGCACGCTGACGTGATCATCATCGGTGGCGGCCTGGTGGGCGCCACGCTGGCGCTGGCCCTTGCCCGCCACGAAGTGACGAGCATCGTCGTCGACGCGCAGGATCTGGATACCACCACCCTGCCGGCCTTCGATGGGCGCGCCAGCGCCATTGCCAGTGCGTCGGGCCGCATGCTGCGCGCCCTTGGTCTGGGCGACATCCTTGATACCCACGGCTGCCCGATCCGGGAAATCCGCGTTACCGATGCCGCCCACCCGCAGTTCCTGCACTTCGACGCCGGGGAGGAGAACGACCCGCTCGGCACCATGGTCGAAAATCGTTGGCTGCGCGTTGGCCTGCTGAACGCCGTGCGCGACTGCCCGGAAGTGACGCTGCTGGCCCCGGTCACGGTTGCCGGCATCGTCCGCGACGATCATGCCGCCACGCTCACGCTTGCCGATGGCCGCGTCTTCACCGCGCCGCTGGTCATCGCCTGTGATGGCCGCCGCTCTGCCACGCGCGATGCCGCGGGCATCCCGATGGCGGCCTGGCAATATGATCATGCCGCGCTGATCACCATGGTGGCGCACACCGTCCCGCACGAGAATATCGCCTGCGAGCTGTTCTACCCGTCGGGCCCGCTTGCCCTGCTGCCGATGACCGACACCGAAGATGGCCGCCCGCGCACCGCCATCGTCTGGACGGTGGATCGCACCCACATGGAGGCGGCGAAGAAGCTCGGGCCCAAACAGCTTGCTGCCGAAATCGCCGCCCGCGTTGACGGCACCATGGGCGATATCGAGGTGATCGCCAGGCAGGCCGTGTGGCCGCTCGGTTACCATCACGCCGCGCGCTATACCGACAATCGCCTGCTGCTGCTGGGTGACGCAGCCCACGGCATCCACCCCATCGCCGGCCAGGGCCTCAACATGGGCCTGCGCGACGTGGCGGCGGCAGCCGAAGTGCTCACCAACGCCGCCCGCTCCGGCCTCGACCTGGGCAGCCCCGACGTGCTCGCGCAGATCTCGGCCTGGCGCCGGTTCGACAACAGCCTCGTCTGCGCCGTCACCGATGGCCTCAACCGCCTGTTCGCCATCCCCGGCCGCACGCCCAGCCTGGTCCGCCGGTTCGGCCTGTCCACGGTGGAGCGCCTGCCGCCGCTGAAGCGCTTTTTCATGAACCAGGCCCGCGGTGAAACCGGCAAGCTGCCGGCGCTGCTGAAGGGCGAACTGGTCTAACAGTTTGCAGCGTTGCACCGTTGGGGGCGTCCCGACACGCTGCCGCCATGATCGACCGCGACGCTCTCCTCGAAAAATACCGGCTTGAGCGGGACAAGCGCCTGCGCCCCGACGGCAACGCCCAATATGTGCGGGCAGCCACACACTTCCCGCAGATGCTGGGCGACCCCTACACGCCGCGCAAGGAGCGCGCGCCGGTCACCGATCATGTGCGCTTTGCCATGGTTGGCGGTGGCTTTGCCGGCCTGTGCACCGGCGCGCGGCTGGCCCAGGCCGGCATCAGCGATTTTCGCATCATCGAAGCCGGCGGCGACGTCGGCGGCACCTGGTACTGGAACCGCTACCCCGGCGCGCAGTGCGATACCGCATCCATCATCTACATGCCGTTGCTGGAAGAAACCGGGCATATCCCGACCGAGAAATATGCCCACGCGCCGGAAATCCAGATCCAGGCGAAAAAGATCGCCACCACCTTCAACCTGTATGACAAGGCGCTGTTCCACACCGAGGTGACGGCCTGCACCTGGGACGAGGACAAGCAGGTCTGGACCATCGAGACCGACCGGGGCGACAGGTTCACCGCCGATTTCGTCGGCATCGGCACCGGGCCGCTCAATGTGCCGAAATTGCCCGGCATCCCCGGCATCGAACGCTTCAAGGGCCACCAGTTCCACACCAGCCGCTGGGATTATGGCTACACCGGCGGATCGGCCGAAGGTGCGCCGATGGAAAAGCTCGGCAACAAGCGCGTCGCCATCATCGGCACCGGCGCCACCGCCGTGCAGTGCGTGCCGCATCTCGCCCGCGATGCCGGGCAGCTGTTCGTCGTCCAGCGCACGCCGTCGAGCGTGGACGTGCGCGCCAATGAACCCATTGATCCCGAGTGGTTCAAATCCATCGCCACGCCGGGCTGGCAGACGCGCTGGCTGGAGAATTTCGCCGGCAATGTCGGCATGGGCGGCGCATCGGAAGACTGGGTGAAGGACGGCTGGACCGACCTGTCCCGCCGCATCCGCAGCCGGGTGATGAGCCTGCCGCCATCGGAATGGACCCCGGACAACATGATGCGTGCCTGGGAAATGGCCGATCATGAAAAGATGGACGAGATCCGCACCCGCGCCGTCACCGTGGTCAAGGATCGCAAGACCGGGGAGGCGCTGCAGGCCTGGTATCGCCAGCTGTGCAAGCGCCCCTGCTTCCACGACGCCTATCTCGATGCCTTCAACCGGCCGACGGTGACGCTGGTCGATACCGACGGCAAGGGCGTGGAACGCATCGACGAGACCGGCCTGTGGGTGAACGGCCAGCATTACGAGGTCGATTGCATCATCCATTCGACCGGCTTTGAAGTCGGCACGCCCACCGAACAGCGCGCCGGCTTTGATCCGGTGGGGAAGGGCGGCCAGAAATTGTCAGAGGCGTGGAGCGAGGGCATGCGGACCCTGCACGGGCTGAACACTGCCGGCTTCCCCAACCTGTTCCTCGTTCAGTTCGCGCAGGCCGCAAACTTCATCGTCAACGTGCCGCACAACTGGATGGAAACCGGAACCACCATCGCCGCCATCGTGCGCCACATGATCGATTCCGGTGTGAAGACCGTGGAGCCCGATCCGGCGGCGCAGGCAGCATGGGTGCAGCTGCTGCTCTCCGGCCCCGGCATGATGATCAACAGCCCGGACTGCACGCCCGGTTACTACAACAATGAAGGCCAGCCGGCGGACGAGCGGGCGAAATATGCCGTGGGCTATCCGGCCGGGCCGAACGCCTTCTTCAATTACATGAAGGGCTGGCGAACGGACGGCGCGTTCAAGGGGCTGACGTTCACCTAGGCCGTGGGTGGCAGAAATTCGCGCGCGGCATCCGCCAGCAGGATCGGCACGCCGTCGCGGATCGGGTAGGCGATGCCGGCGGTGTCGTTGACCAGCTCCTGGGCCTCGCGGTCATAACGCAGCGGCTGGCGTGTCTGCGGGCAGACGAGGATCGCCAGCAGGCGCGGATCAAGGGCGGAGCCGGCCATTATTGCAAGCTCCCGCTCGCCGGGCCGGGGCCGGCGGCAAAGCTCATCAAGGCGGCCAGTGTCTGCGCGCGTTCGGCGAGGTTGGGCGCTTCCAGCAGCGCCTGTTTCTCGGCCGGATCAAACGGCAACGCGCCGGCCAGCGCCGTCACCAGCCCTTCATCGTCAGCCGATTGCACCGCCTCCCAGTCGGCGGCGAGCCCACGTGCATCAAGATAGGGGCGCAGCGCGTCCTCAAGGCTGGCTCTCGTGGCGGGATCAAGCGCGTCGCTGTCGTCACGGTCGTCGGCAAACCCGTGATAATCGGTCATCACCTGGCGATAGAGCGTGCCGCGCTCCAGTTCGGCGCCAACGTGGAACCGGCTGACCCCCACCAGCGCGATCAGGATGCGGCCATCGTCCGTCTCGCGATAGTCGCTGATGCGACCGAGGCAACCGACGCGATAGAGCGGCGGCGGATCACCGGCGCCCTTGGGCTGGATCATGCCGATGATGCGGTGGGCAGCGCCGGTGGCTGCCATCGCATCCCTCACCATGGCGAGGTAGCGCGGCTCGAAGATGTTCAGCGGCAGCACCCCGCGCGGAAACAGCACCGCGCCGGTGAGCGGAAACACCGGCACGGTGGCCGGCAGCGGCAGGCCGGTGTCGTCGTCGTCACTCATGCGAACCACACCGCACGCAGGGCGGCGCGGGTCTTGACGCTCCACGGATCGGCCAGACCGGCGGCTTCGAACATGGTCAGCAGCTTCTGCCGCGCCGCATCCTCGTTCCAGCCGCGATCGGCCTTGATGATGGCGAGCAGATGCTCCGCCGCTGCATCGCGGTCACCGCGCGCCGCCAGTGCCCCGGCCAGCTCGAATCGCGCCGCGTGGTCGTCGGGCGCAGCATCGACCCTGGCCTGCAACGGGGCCAGCTCGTCATCGGCCGGCGCCTCGGCCGCCAACGCCAGCGCGGCCCGGGCGCGCACCACCAGCTCGTCCTTCGAATCGCCCGGCACCATGTTCAGCGCGGCCTGCGCCGCTTCGGCCTTGCCGCCAGCCAGCAACGCCAGCGCATAACGGGCCACCAGATCATGACGTTCGGGCAGCTCCTGCACCAATGCGGCCAGCATGGCGGCAGCATCATCATGCGCGCCGGCAGCCGTTGCCTCATCCGCGGCAGCAATCAGCGCCGAAATCTGCTCTTCCAGCGCCGCTTCGTCCTCGCTCGCCGGCACGGCGGCCAGCAGCCGGTCGACAAACTGGGTCAGCTCCCGCTCGCCCAGCGCACCCTGGAACCCATCGACCGGACGGCCATCCAGAAAGGCATAGACGGTGGGAATCGACTGGATACGGAACTGCGCGGCCAGCGCCTGATTCTTGTCGACGTCGATCTTGACCAGCTTCACCTTGGGCGCGCGGGCGGCGACGACCTTTTCGATGAGCGGACCCAAGGTCTTGCACGGGCCGCACCATTCGGCCCAGAAATCGACCAGCACCAGCGCGGTCTTTGAAGCCTCGATCACATCACGGCGAAACGCCTCGATGCTGGCCTTCTCGGCGGCGGGGTTGGGAAGTGTGGCCAAGGCAGGTGCTCCAATCTTTGTGCCCGTCATATGGGGGGCAGGGGGGCGATTTGCCAAGACGGCGCATGGGCGCACATGACTGGAAAAAAGCACTTGCCCTCCGGCGGCAAGGCCGCTAATTGCCCGGCTCCCGGCGACGGGTGAGCGGGTGTAGCTCAGGGGTAGAGCGCAACCTTGCCAAGGTTGAAGTCGAGAGTTCGAATCTCTTCACCCGCTCCAGTCGCCGGTCGGCCAGTCCACCATGCCACACGTTGGGTCCGGACTTGGCCAAGACCGACCAAGCGAGGAAAACAGGCGGCTTTTCAGCCGCCTTTTTTGTGTCGTTCAGCCCCTGATCAAGTCCGGGGCAGGCCATCCGGCTTTGCTGCGGCGGGCACTCTTGGAACAACACGAGATTCGCCCCGTTCCTCCTGCCATGACCCTCGTCCAGATCGTCGGCACCGCGGGCGCGCTCGCCTCCGTCCTCAGTTTCACGCCGCAGGCGTGGCGCATCATTCGCAGCCGGTCGACCGATGGCCTGTCGCGGCTCATGTACCTGCTCACCGTGTTCGGCTTCAGCTGCTGGACGACCTTCGGCATCCTGAAGGGCGAATGGGCACTGATCATCCCCAACGCCATCTGCCTGGTATTTGCCGCCTTCATCCTGCTGATGATCTCGCTGCCCGACCGCAAGACGGCAGCGGTGGCCGAAGCGCTTGATCCGACGACGGACTAGGCGCTGGCGTGCACCCGCCAGTCGATCGGCTTGAAGCTGTGATTGTTCGATTGCAGCGCCGAACAGGCGGTCAGGCCGATGATCAGGTCCATGCGGGCGCGAAACACGATGCTGTCCCCGGCGCGCGACTTTGGCGGCAGCACGGCCAGCGCGCCGCTGTCGCCATCCACCGCCACGTTCATGAAGCAGTTGAAGGCCACAGGGATGCGATCTGGCCCGATACCGAACGGCGCCAGCGCTTCGGCCAAGTTGCCGAAACAGCCGCGATGCGGATCGGTGTCGCCATAGATGATGCGGAACGTGTCGGCAGAACAGGGCGTCAGCAGGAAATCGTGGCGCCCCACGCTGTCGGCAACGATGTCGAGCATCACCCGGCTGCGATTCGACCACAGCCGGTTGCCGGTTGTCAGGAAAATGCGGCTTTCATAATCCAGCGTCCGCCCCGACGAGATCACCTCGTCGGCATCGGCGGCGGCAAAGGCCACCAGGTCGGCCACCTGTTCGCCGCGCGGATCGATGACAACCAGATACTGCCCGGCCGCCATGGCAAAGGCCGTGCCACTGCGCGGCGGGATCTGGCCGCATCCCACGATCACCGATGAAACGGGCATACCCAATCCGCCTCGACCCTGCGGCCGCTGTAGGCCTTGGCTTCGGAAATCTCGCCGTGCCGGCCCAACATCGGGTTGGCAGAGCCCGACCAGGCCAGATCGCGCGCCAGGATGGTGCTTCGCATGGTTTCGAACCGCCCCTCGGCACGCAGCTGCCGGAACTGGGCGTGCAGGTTGAACACGATGGCGGGATTGCGGAAGCGGCGTGACCGGCGGCTGGCACCGGGATGCAGGCCGATGGCAAAGAACGCCTCGCCGCCGAAACTCAGCCCGAAATTCGGATCGGCCGGATCGCTCGACACGCGCGGATCATGGTCAAATCCCAGCCAGCGGTCGCGCGTGGTGAAGGATTGCAGCCGGGCCCACAGGGCGGTTTCGAACTGGCGTTCCGTCAGCGGCGACCCGCGGTCGAAGATCACAACGAAACTGGCGAACAGTCGGGGCCGCGCCCGCCAGCGCCGGGCAAAGGCCACCAGCTGGCGGGTGATCGCGGCATCATCCCAGGACGAAGTGATGGGCCCGCACAGCAGGGTTTCGATGCCGCCACGCGCCAGCGCCGCCTTGGCACCCACACAGGGATAGCCATGCTGCGCCACGAAGGCGTGCAGCGTCTGCACCGGTGGCGGGACCAATATGCGGGGCCCCGCTGGTCGACGCCGCTCATGCCGCAGCGTCGCCAGTACGGGAGATGGTCTGGTCACGCGGCGATCTGGGACGTTCGTGGCACAGCGGCGTCCAGCCGCTGGAATGTCGCCAGCGCCTGCCCGACCACCTGGTCCATGTTGTAATAGCGATAGGTGGCCAGCCGCCCGACGAACCACGTGTCAGCCTCCGCCCGCGCCAGCGCCTCATATTGCTTGAACAGCGCCTCGTTCTCGGGCCGCGGGATCGGGTAATAGGGGTCGCCTTCCGCGGTGGGATACTCATAGGTCAGCATCGTGCATGGGTGCTGCTGGCCAGTGATGTGCTTGATCTCGGTGATCCGCGTGTAATCCTGATCCTGCGGATAGTTCACCGTGCCGACCGGCTGATACTGCGGCTGGTTCAGCGTTTCGTGCCGGAACTGCAGCGAGCGATAGGGCAGGGGCCCGTGAACGTGATCGAAATAGGCATCAATCGGCCCGGTATAGACCATCCGCGGCGGCCGTTCGCTGGCGGGCAGTTTCAACCCGTCGGTGCCCAGCATCACGGTGATGTTGGGGTGATCCAGCATCCGCCGGAACATGGCGGTATAACCCTGCGCCGGCATCGCCTGGAAACTGTCGGTGAAATAGCGATCATCGTCGTTGGTGCGCGTCGGGATGCGCGCCGTGACCGACCGGTTCAGCTCCGACGGATCGAGGCCCCATTGCTTGCGCGTGTAGCCGCGGAAGAATTTCTCGTAGAGTTCGCGGCCGATGGCGGCGACGACGACATCTTCTGACGTGACGATGGTTTCCACCGTCTCGGCCTTCGACGCCAGGAAGGCGGCAACGCCGGCCTCGTCGAGGTTGAGGCCATAGAGCGTGTTGATGGTCGTGCGGTTGATCGGGATCGGCACCAGCATCCCATCCACCGATGCCAGCACGCGATGTTCATACGGCCGCCATTCGGTGAACTGCGACAGGTAAGTGACGATGGCATCGCTGTTGGTGTGAAAGATGTGCGGGCCATATTGGTGGTAAAGGATGCCGTCGGCGCTGTGCAGATCGTGCGCGTTTCCGGCGATATGGTCACGCTTGTCGACCACCAGCACCTTTTCGCCGCGCACCCGGGCCAGCCGTTCGGCCATGACGGCGCCGGCAAAGCCGGCACCCACAACGATCCAGTCATGCATCGGCATACTCCACTTCGTTTTCCAGGATTTCGACGATGCGGCCGCGCATCGATGCCCACGTGCTGTCCCACGACGATGTCGCCAGCTGGGCGGTGACGGCGCGGCGCCAGGCCGGGTTGGTGGCGTCGGCCATCGCAGTATCGATGGCGCGCGCAAATTCCTGTGCCGTGGCCCCGATGCGAACCAGGCCGAGCGCAGCATAAGGATTGACGACGTCGCGCACCGGGGTCGAGACGACCGGCAGACCAGCGGCCAGGAATTCCGGCGTCTTGGTCGGGCTGATGAAACGGGTGGCGTCGTTCAGCGCGAACGGCATGAAGCCGCAGTCCCAGTGATGGAGATAGGCCGGCAGTTCGGCATAGTCCCGTCCGCCCAGCCAATGGATGTTGGGGCGCAGCGGGCGACTGGCCGGATCGATCTTCACCACCGGGCCGACCATCACGAATTGCAGATCGGGCCGCAGATCGGCGAGCTGGCCCACCAGCGCCATGTCCATCCGCTCATCGATGACGCCAAAGAAGCCGACGCGTGGGTGACGGATGGCGGCAAGATCGCCTGGCTCGGCCTTCGGCGCGGCGGGATCGCGGCGGAAATGCTCCACATCGATGCTGGATGGCACCGGGTGGATGTTGCTGTGCCGGTGGCGCTTGGCCTCGTACAGGCTGTGGCCGCCGGTGAAGACCACGTGCGCCCGCGCCATCAGTTCGGCTTCAAGCTGGACAATACGGCTGTCGGCCTGCGCGAACAGCGACAGCTCGTCCATGTTGTCATAAACGGTGACGGCGGCACCGAGGTGGCGGGAGAATTCCAGCGCCATCGGCGTGTAGTACCAGGCGACGGCCGGGACCTCGCCGGCGAGCAGACGGGTGAGCAGCCCGGCGAGCACGCCATTGCGCTTCACGGCAGGCAGATCCCGGGGCAGCAGCGGCGTCGCCACGGTCACGCCCTTGTCGATCCGCAGTTGCCAGCCCGGGTCGTCGCCAATGATCAGCTCGGGCTCTTCCACATAGATCACGCGGTAATCGCGGGCGGCGCGGGTGAGCAGGTGCTGCGGTCGCTGGAAGACAAAGTTCCAGCGCAGGTGCGACAGGCACACCAGGAGCGGGCGAGTCGGGGTGAGGGCGGCGCGGACAGACAGCGGCGCGCCGCCGGCAACGGCGTTGTTCTCCATGGTTTTCACCTTCAGCGGACGGTCTCGCAGACGTGCGTGACCATCCCGGACAATCGCTGAAGGCCGGCATTGTTCCCTGCCCTGCTGCCGCACCCCCGGCGCGCGCTGCCGCCAAGTGCCTGTTTGCAATCCACAACAAAGCGGGCCCGCAGGGTCACTGCGGGCCCGAAGGGCAACCGGGAACCGGCGTCAGAGCGTTGCGCGCATTTCGGCAAACACGCTCTGGTCGGCGCGCACCTCGTCGTGCAGATCTGCCACCATCTGACGTTCGCTGGCGTCAAGATCGCTGTCGTTCAGGGCATTTTCGATGGCCTCCAGAAAAGCGCTCTCGCCGCGCTCCACTTCGGCCAGCGCCGCCTTGGTGTCGTCCTGCACCAGCGACCTGAGGTTGAGGAACAGCCGGTGCGCCGCGCCCGTCACCGTGCCTTCATCGCGGGCCCGCGACATGCCGGGCATCACCGTGGCGAATTCCTCGATCAGATTGGCGCGTTCATGGGCGCGGTTGGCAAAGAATTCCGCAATGTTGGGCGCGTCAGCGATTTCGGCGGCCTGCTGATAACCTTTCTGGCTGTCGACGAGCATCTGATAGATGGTTTCCAGATCACGCGAGGGCATGGCTTGTCTCCTGTCGGCAAGGGTGGCGACGCCAACAGCATCCCTGCCGGCCGTCGGGGGCGATAAGCGGCCAGCGGCCCGGATGTTCCATCAGCGCGGCTGGTGCGGATCCGGCGCGGCGGGAAAGGTTCCGCCCTTCAGCCGAACGCGACTTCGTGGGCAGGTGTTTCCGCGGCGATGCCCACCGACGCGATGCGGACGCCGCCGCGCTCCAGTACGCTCGCCAGCATCGCCAGATGGGCCGCCGCGATGGCATCGGGCGGTGCGGCTTCGCCATGGCGCACGATGCCCAGTCCCATGCCGGTGGCAGCGGCGATGTCGGTCAGCACGGCCTCGGCCATCGCCTTGCTGCGCGCATGCACCTCGCCCCGTTCCACTGCCGTCGACAGCAGCAGGGTGCCGATCCGCGCACTGGCCGCAGCGTCCGCCAGATCGATGCTGACGGCAAGGTTGTTGCGGTAACAGCGGGCCGGGTGACGTGCCGCGTCGTGACCATCGTTGCTGGCGGCAGCGTGGATGATTGCCGCCACCTGCTCCCGCGCCAGCACCCGCCCGACGAGGGCGCGGTCACCAGCATTGCCACGCACCAGCCGCGCGCCTGCCGGCACCAGTTTGCCATCAGATGACGAGAAATCATCCAGGATCACGACATCATGCCCGGCGCCGATCAGCGCTGCCGCGATCCGGCTGCCCACCACGCCCGCACCGCCCGTCACCAGCACCGTGATCGGCCTTGTCATCGCCACCCTCCCGCTCTCAGCCAATATCGGCCGGCATGACCTGGCCATCGCGTTCGCGCAGCCAGTTGTGCGCGCGGGTGGCGGCAATCGCGCCATGGCCCATCGCCACGCTGATCTGGTCCAGCCCCTCCACGATGTCGCCGGCACCAAACAGCCCGTCGACACCGGCACCGAACATCGCGTCGGCCGGCAACTTGCCCTTCTCTCCCAGCCCCACCCCCAGATCGCGAGCCAGCGCGCTGCGCGGCTGCGTCACCTCCACCGGGTACAGCACGTCGAACCACAAGGGCGCATCGTCGCCGATCCTGACGCCAATGCCCTGAGTGCCCGGCTCCAGCGCCAGCAAGCTGCCGTGCACCAGCGCCACGCCCCGCTCCAGCAACGCCGCGGCCTCGGCCGCCGGTACTGGCCCGTCGCCGATCGAAACCAGGGTCACGTCGTTTGAGAAGGTCCGCAGGAACAGCGCCTCTCCGGCGGCGTCTGCCAGCGCGCCAATCACGGCAATGCGTTTGCCGCGATGCTCATACCCGTCGCAGATCGGGCAGTATCGCAGCGTGCCAGCGGTGATCGCGGCGCGCAGCACATCGGGGGCGAGATCCATCGGATCGGTCGCCAGGCCGGTGGCCAGCACCAGCGTTCGCCCCCGAAACTCGCCACCGTTGTCTGCCGCCAGCACGAAATCGTCCCCATCTCGCGCCGCCGCCACGATATGCGCCTTCGTCAGCCTTGCCCCATAGCGCCCGGCATGGGCACGCATCTGGTCGATCAGGTCGGGCCCGGCGATACCGGCGGCAAAGCCCGGCACATTGTGGCTGCGCGGGATTGCCAGCGCGCGGGACCGGCCGTCGTCGATCACCAGGGTGTCCCGGCAATAGCGCGCCAGGTACAGCGCCGCGCTCAATCCCGCCGGACCACCGCCCACCACGATCGCATCGTGCCTGTGCATCTCAGATGGTTGCTGTGCGCCATGCGGTCATCGCGGCCTCCTCGCCCAACGACCGCCAACGCGTAACAGGCCGTTTCGTTCCCGCTGCGGCTGCGGAAACATATCCGCGCCATCGCGGTTAGGGCTGGGCCACATTGCTGCGAAAGGAACCGACCATGGCCGCCAAGGAAGACGCGATCTCGATGCTGAAGGACGATCACCGCGAGGTGGAAGAGCTGTTCAAGCGCTTCGAAGCGGCCACCACCAGCCGACAACAGCAGTCCATCGCCACCGAGATCTGCGCCGCGCTGCTCCTCCATGCCGAGATCGAGGAGGAGATTTTCTATCCCGCCGTCCGCAACGCCATCGACGAGACCGAACTGGTGGACGAAGCCGAAGTCGAGCATCAAAGCGCCAAGCAGCTCATCGCCCAGATCGAAAGCGGCGATCTTTCGACCGACATGTTCCGTGCCAGCGTGATGGTGCTGATGGAATATGTGCAGCATCACATCGAGGAAGAGGAAAAGGAGATGTTTCCCAAGGTGAAGAAGGCCAAGCTGGACCTTGCGGCACTGGGGGAAAGCATGAAGGCGGCCAAGTCCGAGCGCGTCTGACGCGCAGCCTTTGGGGGGGCGGGTCTTTGACCCTCGACCTTGGCCCGCCGCCCCCTTACAACAGCGGGCATGCACAGCCACGCCCACTCGCACCCGCTGGGCGGCCATGATCATCATGGCCACGGCCATGCCCACGCGCCGCCGAATTTCGGCCGCGCCTTTGCCGTGGGTGTGGGGCTCAATCTCACCTATGTCGCGATCGAGGCTGGTGCCGGCCTGTGGTTCGATTCGATGGCGCTGCTGGCCGACGCCGGCCACAACCTGTCCGACGTTGCCGGCCTGCTGATCGCCTGGGGCGCCCTGGCTCTGGCCCGTCGGGCACCATCGCCGCGCTTCACCTGGGGCCTGTCGCGCTCTCCGATCCTCGCCGCACTGGCCAATGCCCTGATCCTTGTCGCGGCCTGTGGCGGCATCGCGTTCGAATCGATCCACCGCCTCACCGACCCGCTGCCGGTATCAGGGAATGTGGTGATGGCGGTTGCCGGTGTCGGCATCCTGATCAACCTGGGCACGGCGCTGATGTTCATGCGCGGGCGCAAGGGCGATGTGAATGTGCGCGGCGCCTATCTGCACATGATGGCCGATGCGGCCGTTTCGGCCGGGGTGGTCATTGGCGGGCTCGTCATCGGCATCACCGGCTGGACATTGATCGATCCGCTGCTGGGCCTTGCCGTCGCGGCCCTGGTGCTGCGCGGCACATGGGGCCTGTTGACCGAATCGCTGGCATTGGCGCTGGATGCCGTACCCGCCGGGATCGAGCCGGATGCCGTGTCGGGCTGGCTTGGCAATCTCGATGGCGTCGCGGCTGTCCACGATCTCCACATCTGGCCGCAGGGCACGACCGGCGCGATCCTGACGGCGCATCTGGTGATGCCCGCCGGCCATCCGGGCGACGAGGCGCTGGCCAATATTGCCCACGCCCTGCACCACAAGTTCAACATCAACCACGCGACATTGCAGGTGGAAACGGGTGCTGATCACTGCCGGCAGGCCCTACCGGAAGCCGCGCATCATCATCACCACTGATGCTTCTACGGGTGGTCACGCCCGGCCCGGCCCGATAAAAGGCCGCCATGCGCATCATCGATCATCACATCGCTGGCCAGGCCGTCGCCGCCGGCACCCGCAGCAGCCCGGTTTTTGATCCCAATTCGGGTCAGGTCCAGGCCGAAGTCCGCCTGGCCGGCGCCGATCTGCTGGAGCAGGCCGTCGCCGCCGCCCGCGCCGCACAGCCGGGCTGGGCCGCCACCAATCCGCAGCGCCGCGCCCGTGTCATGTTCAAGTTCAAGGAACTGGTCGAAGCCAATATCGACGAACTCGCCCGTGTGCTGTCGTCGGAACATGGCAAGGTGCTGGCCGATTCCAAGGGAGACATTCAGCGCGGGCTGGAGGTGATCGAATTCTGCTGCGGCATCCCGCACGTGATGAAGGGCGAATATACCCACGGCGCCGGCCCGGGCATTGACATCTATGCCCACCGCCAGCCCATCGGCATCGGCGCCGGTATCACGCCGTTCAACTTCCCGGCGATGATCCCGATGTGGATGGCTGGCGTCGCCATCGCCACCGGCAACGCCTTTATCCTGAAACCGTCCGAACGCGATCCCACCCTGCCGCACATGCTGGGCGATCTGTTCAAGCAGGCGGGCCTGCCCGATGGCATCTTCAGCGTGGTGAACGGCGACAAGGAGATGGTGGACGCCATCATCCAGCACCCCGACATCGCCGCGATCAGCTTCGTCGGATCGTCTGACGTGGCGGAATATATCCATGCCGAAGGCTGCAAGCGCGGCAAGCGCGTGCAGGCGATGGGCGGCGCCAAGAACCACGCCGTGGTGATGCCGGATGCCGATCTCGATCAGGTGGTGCGCGATCTGGCCGGTGCCGCCTTCGGTTCGGCCGGCGAACGCTGCATGGCGCTGCCGGTGGTGGTGCCCGTGGGTGAGGCCACTGCCGAGGCCCTGCGCGCCAAACTGCTCCCCGCCATCGCGGCGCTGCGCATCGGCACGTCGACCGATCCCGACGCCGATTACGGCCCGGTCGTCACCGCCGCCCACAAGGCGCGGATCGAAAGCTACATCCAGATGGGTGTGGACGAAGGTGCGGAGCTGGTCGTTGATGGCCGCGGCTTCACCCTGCAGGGCCACGAAAACGGCTTCTTCATCGGCCCCAGCCTGTTTGATCACGTGCAGCCGCACATGCAGTCCTATCGCGACGAGATCTTCGGCCCCGTCCTCCAGATCGTGCGCGCCCCCGATTTCGAAAGCGCGCTGGCCCTGCCCAGCCAGCACCAATATGGCAACGGCGTCGCCATCTTCACGCGGAACGGCCACGCCGCCCGCGAATTCGCGGCGCGGGTGAATGTCGGCATGGTCGGCATCAACGTGCCGATCCCGGTGCCGGTCGCCTATCACAGCTTTGGCGGCTGGAAGCGTTCGGCCTTTGGCGACATCGGCCAGCACGGCATGGAAGGCGTGCAGTTCTGGACCAAGCGCAAGACGGTCACGGGCCGCTGGCCCGATGGCGGCGTTGGCGATACCGGCAGCGCCTTTGTCATTCCCACGATGGGTTGAGGGGACCAATGGCTTACGAAACCATCCTCGTCGAACAGCATGACGCCGTCACGCTGGTGCGCCTCAACCGCCCGCAGGCGCTGAACGCGCTGAACAGCCAGGTGCTGGCCGATCTTATCGCCGCGTTCGAAGCCTATGACGGCGATCCGTCGCAGCGCTGCCTGGTCATCACCGGCAGCGAAAAGGCCTTTGCGGCCGGCGCTGACATCAAGGAGATGAGCGGCCAGAGCTTCGCCCAGATGTATGGCGGCAATTTCTTCGCCGGCTATGACCGGGTGACGGCGACGCGCAAGCCTTGGATCGCGGCGGTCAGCGGCTTCGCGCTCGGCGGCGGCTGCGAACTCGCCATGATGGCCGACATCATCATTGCCGCGGAGAACGCCAAGTTCGGCCAGCCCGAAATCAAGTTGGGCGTCACCCCCGGAATGGGCGGATCGCAGCGGCTGGGGCGCGCCATCGGCAAGGCCAAGGCGATGGAAATGTGCCTGACCGGGCGCATGATGGACGCCGCCGAGGCCGAGCGGTCGGGCCTGGTCGCCCGTGTCGTCCCCACTGAAACCTTGCTTGATGAAGCCGTGAAACTCGCCGCCACCATCGCCGGCATGGCACCGCTGGCCAGCATCGCCGTGAAGGAGGAGATCGACGCCACCTTCGAGATGAGCCTGAAGGAAGGCGTGCGTTTCGAGCGCCGGCTGTTCCACGGCCTGTTCGGCAGTGCCGACCAGAAGGAAGGCATGGCGGCCTTCGTCGAGAAGCGGCCCGGCAACTGGACGGGCGAATAATCAGGCTTTCAAGGCGCGCTTCACGGCGTCGGCATAGGCCGCGATCACCTGCTCCAGCACCGCCGGGCGGCCTTTCGGCCCGGCAATCAGGCTGCTGTGGACATAGTCGCGCAGCCGCTCGTGCAGCCAGGCGGTGCGACCCAACGGCAGCATCGCCATCATCGCCTCGCCCAGATCAAACACCCTGCCCTTGCCGGCCAGCGCATAATCATCGCCGCGCACCCGCACCGCCTCCACATCGGCGAGCAGCGCCAGCTCCTCGTTGGCGGCCTCCAGCAATTGCGCCGCCAGCGGCTCCGCGGCGGAGCGTAGCAGCGTCTTCACCCGGTCGGACAGGAAATCGCGCTGGCCAAACATCAGGTTTCCGGTGCCCAGCCGGCTCGCTTCCGCCTCGGCGTGGGCAACCAGATCGGCGGCCAGATCGCGAAACGCGCGCTCCGCCGTCTCGCTGTGGCGCTGGCGCCAGGCGCGCAGATCACCGCCGATCATGAACCTGTTGATGATCGTCCGCACGCGTGATTCCTTGGGCAAAACGCAAGGCTGATTTGGCAATCGAAACCGTGCATGGCAAGGCGAACCCACAGCCAGCCCCACATTCAGCCCCACATCCCGCAAGGAACGAAGATCATGGCCAGCATCGCATTCATCGGCGTCGGCAACATGGGCGGCGGCATGGCCTTGAACCTGGCCAAGGCCGGCCACGACGTTCGCGCCTTCGATCTTTCGGCCGATGCGCTGGCGCGGGTGGCGGCGGGCGGCTGCACGGTCGCCACTTCTGCCATTGAAGCCGCGACGGGCGCCGATGCCATCGTTACCATGCTCCCCGCCGGCAGCCATGTCCGCGCCGCCTATGAAGGCGGGCTGTTCGATGCGGCGGGCCCCGATGCCATCCTGATCGATTGTTCCACCATCGATGTCGCCACGGCAAAATCGCTGGGTGAGGCTGCCGCCGCGCGCGGGCTGGCGATGGTCGATGCGCCGGTGTCGGGCGGGACCGCGGCGGCCGATGGCGGCACGCTCACCTTCATGGTCGGCGGGCCGGCAGACGCCTTTGAACGCGCCCGGCCGATCCTTGAAAAGATGGGCAAGGCCGTCATCCACGCCGGCGGCGCCGGGATGGGACAGGCGGCCAAGATCTGCAACAACATGATCCTGGGCGCCACCATGATCGCCACCGCCGAAGCCTTCGTGCTCGCCGAGAAACTGGGGTTGGACGCGCAGACCTTCTTCGATATCAGCAGCAAGGCCAGCGGGCAATCGTGGTCGATGACCAGCTATTGCCCGGTCCCCGGCCCGGTGCCCACCTCGCCGGCCAACCGCGATTACCAGGGCGGCTTTGCTGCCGCGCTGATGCTGAAGGACCTGAAGCTGGCCATGGCCGCCGCCCAAGGGGCCGGGGCCAGCGTACCGATGGGGGCCGATGCCGCCAGCCTCTATCAGCTGATGGTCAACAATGGCGGCGGCAACAGCGACTTTTCGGCGATCATCAGGCTGCTCAGGGGCTGATCTGCCGCGTTGGCAATTGGCGGCCATCCGCGCTATGCCCCCGCCCATCATGGCCCAACCGCTGATCATCGCCCTGCCCAAGGGCCGCATCCTGAAAGAGGCGCTGCCGCTGCTGGCCAAGGTCGGCATCGTGCCGGAAGCCGATTTTTCGGACGAGAACAGCCGCAAGCTGACGTTCGCCACCAGCCGCGATGACGTGCGGGTGATCCGCGTCCGCAGCTTCGATGTCGCCACCTTTGTGGCCTTTGGCGCGGCGCAGATCGGCATCGCCGGCAACGACGTGCTGATGGAGTTCGACTTTTCCGAAATCTATGCGCCGGTCGATCTGAACATCGGCCACTGCCGCCTGTCGGTAGCACAGCCCGCCGCGCTCGATCCCGACCTGTCGCGCCTGTCCCACGTGCGCGTCGCCACCAAATATCCCGGCCTCACCCGCCGCCACTTCGCCGCGCGCGGCTTGCAGGCAGAGGTGATCAAGCTGAACGGCGCGATGGAGCTGGCGCCGCTGGTCGGCCTGTCCAGCCGCATCGTCGACCTGGTATCGACCGGCAAGACGCTGGCTGAAAACGGCCTGGTGGAGGTGGAGGTGATCGCGCAGATCACCAGCCGCCTGATCGCCAACCGCGCCGCCTTCAAGACCGATGCGCGCGTGGTCGCCATCATTGATGCCATGCGTGATCTTGTGGACAATCGCGATGCCGCTGCGGCTTGACGCTTCCGCCCCCGGTTTCGCCGCCGCCTTTGCCGCGCTGGTGGATGCCAAGCGCGACGATGCCGCCGATGTGTCCGCTACCGTCGCCGGCATCATCGCCGACGTGAAGGCGCGCGGCGATGCGGTGATCGCCGACCTCACCGCCCGGTTCGACCGGGTCGATCTCGACGCGCTGGGCTGGGAAATCCCGGCCGCCGACCTCGATGCCGCGCTGTCCGGCCTCGATCCGAATTTGCGCGCGGCGCTCGATCTCGCCGCCACCCGCATCCGCGCCTTCCACGAACGGCAAAGGCCCGCCGGCAACGACGCGACCGATGCTGCCGGCGTCCGCACCGGCGTGCGCTGGACACCGGTGGACGCGGCCGGCCTGTATGTGCCGGGCGGGCGCGCTGCCTATCCGTCATCGGTGCTGATGAACGCCATTCCCGCCGTCGTCGCCGGCGTGCGCGATCTGGTGATGGTCACGCCCACCCCCGGCGGCGAGGTCAATCCATTGGTGCTGGCTGCCGCGCGTGTTGCCGGCGTCTCCCGCGTGTTCCGCATCGGCGGGGCGCAGGCCGTCGCGGCGCTCGCCTTCGGCACCGCCACCATTCCCAAGGTCGATGTCGTCACCGGCCCCGGCAACGCCTGGGTGGCCGAAGCCAAGCGCCAGCTTTACGGCGTCGTCGGCATCGACATGGTCGCCGGCCCATCGGAAGTTGTCATCGTGTCGGACGGCAAGTCCAACCCCGAATGGATCGGCGCCGACCTGTTGGCCCAGGCCGAGCATGACCCGGTGGCGCAATCCATCCTGATCACCACGTCTGCCGCCGAAGCCGATGCAGTGGAGGCCGCCGTCGCCCGCCAGCTGGAAACCCTGCCCACGGCGGCGGTGGCTGGCGTGTCGTGGCGAGATTACGGCGCGATCATCGTCGTTCCCGATCTCGATGCCACCTTGCCGCTGCTCGATGCGCTCGCTGCCGAGCATGCGGAACTGATGGTCGACGATCCCGACGCCCTGTTCGCCCGGATGCGTCACGCCGGATCGGTGTTCCTCGGCCGCCACACGCCAGAAGCGGCGGGCGACTATCTCGCCGGCCCCAATCACGTGCTCCCCACCGGCCGCCGCGCCCGTTTCGCTTCCGGCCTGTCGGTGGTGGATTTCATGAAGCGCACCACCTTCCTCGATTGCGGCCCGCAGGGCCTGGCCGCCATCGGTCCGGCCGGCGCCGCTATCGCCGACGTGGAAGGCCTGGCGGCGCACGCTGCCTCCATCCGTCTGCGTCTCGAACCAGGTTGCTAAACCGGATTGCCGGTGTTCGAATTGGCGTGGGGCTGGTCTGGCCTCCGATCGCCGGCCCCTGCCACGTCTTGACCAGTCCAAGCCGCCCCTGCCGCCGCAGGCGGCGCTCCCTTGGCTGTGCCGGGCGAGAGATTGTGAAAGTTCAATTTACGATTATAAAAATAATCAGACGATAATAATGCGCATCTTTAGGATAATCCATAAAGAGATTGTCCCATCCATGTACAAATGCGCTGACCGAATTGAATCGGCCATCATAAAAATGATAAAAACCAGCGCGATAGGCCGTTGTGTGTATCACTTACACATATTCCGTATTTGTAAACACGCTTTGTGATCATCTCAGACGGCTTTAACAGGTTCACTGACTTAACAGACAGATTCCCACTTGTGCGTTCCGTACAGCGGCGACTTGTGTGTTGAGACGTGAAACAGATTGTCGGTTTTTTCTGAGGTAATCATGTCGAAAACGAGTGGCACGCCGACCGCAAAGGCCTCTTCGGGTCAGGGTGGGTCTGGCCCCAAGGCCGACACTGTTCTGGGTCGAAAGCTGCAGCCTGCAGTTGCTTCTGCGGCCGATTTGCGACCGATGAAGCTGGCCCTCAAGGCCGTGAAGGAAGCCGACGACGCCCGCGATGCGTCGGGTGACGAAGCGGTCGATGTGGCCGCGCCTGAAAAGATCGCCATGGTTGACCAGGCCGCCCAGGGCGCCGTGACCCTTGCAAGCGAGCCGGCCGATGCTGCCGGTCAGACCGCTGCGGCTTCGGCCGCCCCCGCTGCTGCCGCCAGCAGCGCGGGCGGGATCGGCGCCATGCCGCTCGTGCTTGGTGGCCTTGCCGTGGTCGGCGGCGGTCTCGCGCTGGCTGGCGGCGGGAAGAAGGACACGGCTCCCACGCCGCCCGTCACGCCGCCGGCAACTCCGGTCAACGGGGCCCCGGTCGTTGCGGCCACGCAGGCGGTGTCGGTGGCCGAAGACGCCAAGGCCACCATTACCGTTTCGGCCACCGATCCGAACGGCGATACCCTCAGCTACACCAACACCGCCCCCAGCAAGGGCAGTGTCACCGCGTCGGGCAACAGCTTCGTTTACACGCCCAATGCGAATTTCAACGGCACCGACAGCTTCACCGTCACCGTCAACGACGGCAAGGGTGGCACGGTCACGCAGACGGTCAACATCACCGTCACGCCGGTGAACGACGGTCCGGTCGCTGCTGCCGACACCGGCGCTGCCACCGAAGACGCCGCGGCGCTGACCGGTTCGGTGGCCACCAATGACAGCGACCTGGATGGCGATACGCTGACCTATGCGCTGGCTGCTCCGGTTGCGGGCCTGACGCTGAACAGCAATGGCAGCTACAGCTTCAATCCTGCCGATGCCGCCTATCAGAATCTCGCCGCCGGCCAGGTGCGCGATGTCGTTGCCAACTACAGCGTCTCTGACGGCAAGGGTGGTACCGCGACCTCGACCCTGACGATCAAGGTTACCGGGGTGAACGACGCGCCGTCCGTGGCGGCCGCCCAATCGGTGGCGGCGAACGAAGATGCGGCGTCGGTGGCCTTCACGGTTGCGGCGACCGATGTCGACCAGGGTGATGCCCTGGTTTACCTCGTCCCGTCCCAGTCGGCCAAGGGCGGCGCCGTGACCGCGGGTACCGGTGGTACGTTCACTTATGTGCCGCTGCCCGATTTCAACGGCACCGATTCGGTTGTCGTCACGGTCACCGACCGGGCGGGGGCGCAATCGACCCAGACCGTGACGTTCAATGTCGCGAGCAACCTGGCCGAAACCCTTTCGATCGACGTCAGCAATGACAGCCAGGCCACCACCTATGATGCGGCTGGCTCGGGCTTCACGGCCGGTGACAACTTCAAGTTCACCGACGATCCGGCACGCGCAACCAACGCCCGAATCGTCAACTTCACCCGTGGCGACACGATTGAAGTGGCCGGCAACGCTGATGGTTACAGCTTCTCGTCGGTCGGCACGGATCTGGTGATCAGCTTCAACAACACCAGCGCCGGCGTGCTCAACCAGATCGTGATCCCGGGCGTCGCCACCGGCTTCATCCGCGATGAAGCCAGTGCCGAAAGCGTGCTCGGCCACGACTTCTTCCGCGCCACCACCAATTCCGCCGGCGGTGGCACTGGCACGGCAGCGGCTGGCGGCAACCTCGATCTCGACAACGACAGCAATGTCTCGACGACCGCGCTCACCAGCGCCGCCGGATCCGACATCGCGTATACCGAGAACGCCGATGTCGCCAACGCCATCCGCATCACGGATTTCGCCCGTGGTGACACGATCACCGTGTCGAACGCGACGGCCAATACCTACAGCTTCACGTCGATCGGCAACGATCTGGTCATCACCGCCAACAAGGCCGGCATTGCCAGCTCGATCGCCATCGCCGGCGTGGTGCCGACCGGTGCCTTCGTCAACAACGAAGCCAGCGCCGAAGCCGCCCTTGGTTTCGACTTCTTCCGCTTCGCGTCCAGCGGCGGTTCGGGCGGTGGCTCGGGCGGCCAGGGCACGGCGCAGAGCATCGATAACGGCGCCACGGTGTCGACCATCAACGCCGGCACCGCCGCTCTCAATTTCACCGATGATGCAACCAAGGAGACCAACGTTGTAATCACGAACTTCACCGCAAACGACCGTATCAGCGTCAGCGGTGCCACTCTGGCTCAGTATTCGTTCACGAATACCGATCCCAACGATCTCGTCATCACCGCGCCAACCGGCAATGGTGGTGTCAACAGCATCGTTCTTGATGACGTCCTTGTGGGCAAGAACGTCTTCATTTTCGACTATGCCACGGCCCGTCAGGCAGTTGGCTTCGATTTCATGGTCTTCGGCTAATCGGTGAAAAAGGCAGTGCTGCCTGCTCACCCCAAGAAAAGAGGGAATAAACAATGAATCGTCTGATCCTTGCGTCGGGCAGCACCTTTACCGTTGGTGCTGGCTCGTCTCTGACCACCGTTTTCGGCACCACCGGCAACGAAACCCTTTCGATCGGCGTCGGCGCCAAGGTCGTGCTGGATGCCTCGTTCAACCGCGGTGGTGACACGATCACCCTCGCTGGCAACGCCGCCAGCTACACCGCCCGCCAGAGCGGCTCGTCGGTCATCCTGACCGATGCCTCGGGCTCGGAAATCACCATCCCGGTCGGTGTCACCGGCGCCTCGGTGGCCTTCGCTGACGCTGCTGCCCGCACGCTGGTGTTCAACACCCAGACCAACGCCATCACGCTCGGTGCCGACGTCGTTGACGCCACCGCCGATGCCCTGGCCGCTGGCAGCTCGGCCGTCGCTGGTCGCGCCTTCAACCTCACTGCCGGCATCGACAGCGGCGCTGCCTTCGCCGGCGGCGCTGGCGACGACACCTACAGCGCCATCGCCACCACCTTCTCGGCTGGCGACGTGCTGAACGGTGGCGCGGGCAAGGACACGCTTGCCATCGTCGACAACGTGGCCGGTATGGGCATCGCTGCTCCGTCGGCGACCCTGACCAGCATTGAAGCGCTGACCATCTCGACCAACGGGCGCGTCGGTGTCCAGGCCGTCCAAGGCACCACCGCCGTCGCCCAGGTCAACACGATCTCGTTCACCGGCGCTGTTGACGTTGGCGATCGCTACAGCGTGACCTACAATGGTGTCACCCAGGCCAGCGCCGGTTCGGCGGCTGCGACTGCGGCTGGCGCTGCTACCGTTGTTGCCAACACCATCAATGCCATGGCCGGCTCGTCGATCGCCGCCGTCTCGGGCAACAATGTCGTTGTGACCGCGCCGGTTGCCGGTACGCCGTTGCCGGCCTTCTCGGTTGCTGTGGTCGATTCCACCAACCAGACTGGCCTTCCCTCGATCGCGCTCACGACCGCCAACGTTGTCGGCGTGGCCGGTGTGACCGCCGCCGCCTATGACGTGTCGAGCTTCACGTCGCTGACGGATGCCACGGTCTCGGCCGATGGCGCTGTCAACCTGAAGGCTGCCGGCACCCAGAATGTTGCCATCACCTCTGGCGCTGGTGTGACCCTGGCTGGCGGTCTGGCGCAGAATGTCACCGCCAAGGGCGGCTTCACGGTCAGCGGCGGCAAGGGCGCCGTCACCGTTGTCGACAGCGCCCAGGGCGCCGTTGCGTCGTCGGTCACCGATGGCACCTCGGTGAACATCACCTCCACGTCGCGCAACGACAACGGCACGACCGGCACGATCACCGTCGGCAGCAACACCAATGCTCCGACCGGCGCCGTGGCGATCAAGAGCACCATTTCGGAAGTGAAGAGCGCGAACAACACCGCCGGTGGCGCCATCACCGTCACGGGCGGCACGAGCGTCTCGGTCGATCAGGTCGCTGTAAAGGCCCTGAACGACGCTGGTTCGGCCAACGGCTCCATCACCAACGCCGCCGTCACCGTGACCGGCACTGCCAGCACCACGTCGGTTTCGGTCGCCGCGACAAAAGCCGTCGCGGCAGCCGCCACTGTTGCGGCCGTTGCCGGCGTTACGGAAGTGGCGACGCTGACCTTCACTACCCTCGCCAACAATACCTCCGCAACCGTCAACGGTCTGACCTTCACCAACACGTCCGGTGGGACGCTCACCGCGCAGCAGGTGGCCGCAGCCTTTGCCAACCTCTCCGCCGGCGCGACCCACGGCGCTTCGACGCGGGGCGTTTATTCGGGCACCTTCTCGACGGAAGGCTGGACGTCGGGCGCTGTCGGCGGCACCACCGCTGCTCCGACCGTGACCTTCACCGGCACCACGACAGGCGCACGGACTGACCTGGGGACCGGCACCGGCATCTCGGCTGCAACGACTGTGACGGACGGCGTGACCGCCGTTGCCGCCGCTGGTCGCACCGGCGTCGTCGCCAACTCGGTCACCGTGACCGACGTCAACAATGGCTCCACCACGAAGGCTGGCACCATCACCTCGGTGACCGCCGCGAACTACACGACGGTTACGGTGAACAGCAACGCGCTGAACACCCTCAGCCTGACGGGCGGTTCGGGCAACATCACCATCGGCAACGGCAGCCTGGTCGGCAACACGGCCACCACGCTGAACCTGACGGTGAACGGCCTGACCGGCGGCACGCTGGACGATGCTGATGTCTACAAGACCATTAACGTCACCGCGACCGGCGCGAACTCGACCCTGGCCAACATCACCAACACCGCGCTGACCGCGCTGACGGTTGGTGGCGACAAGACCTTGACGCTGACCAGCACGGCCGGCGCCACTGCCCTGGCCAATGTCACCGTCACCGGCGCAGCCGGCGTGACGGCGACCTTTGGTGCCGGCACGATGAAGGCTATCGACACAACCGGCACGACCGGCACCAGCACCATCACCTTCGATGCGACGCTGGCCACCTACACCGGCGGTGCGGGTTCCGATCGTGTCACCACCTCGGCCGTTGCGCCCTCCAAGGCCATCGACCTTGGTGCCGGTGATGACCGCCTGCAGCTGGCGCAAGGCACGAATTCGGTGACGGGTGCCATTTCGGGTGGCAGCGGTACCGACCGCCTCATCATGACCGCTGCCGATGCGGCGACGGCCGACAACGATCTGGCCTTCTCGGCGCTGGTCACCGGGTTCGAAGTTCTCCAGCTCATTGATGTCAGCAACCAGTCCGTCAATCTGGCCAACCTGGGCATCACTTCGAACGTCGTGATCGGTAATCGCGTCAATACGGGCACGCTGCAGGTTGCCAACCTCGTGCGGGGTGGCACCGTCACCGTCAACGCCCAGACTGGGGCAGCTGATGTTGTCGAATTTGACAATGCTGCCTGGAGGGCAACGGGCGCCAGCAGCGACAGCCTGAACATCAACCTTGGCAGCTCGGCTGGTAACACGAACGAGAACAACGGCACGGTCCAGACGAAGGGCATTGAAAGCATCGCGCTCAGCGCAACTCACGCCACTGCCGACACAAACGGTGTTGATATCGCTGCCGGCACCTTCAAGAACACGGTTGCCGTCAACGATACCTCGACGACCGACTCGCTGGCATCGTTGACCATCACCGGTAACGCCGGCGTTATCCTCGACGTGGCCGGGTCGACCGCACTTCGCACGATCGACGCCAGCGCCAACACCGGCGGTGTCACCGTGACGGCCGCGAGCACGTTGGCCGCCACCCTCACCGGCGGTTCGGGCAACGACAGCCTGACGGCCACCACCGGCACCAATGCCGACGTGCTGAACGGCGGCGCCGGCAACGACACGCTGACTTCCAACCAGGGTCTGACCACCCTGACCGGTGGTGCTGGTCGGGACCTGTTCGTGGTGGCGACGGCCGGTGCCAACGGAAACGTCTACACCACCATCACCGATGCGGCGGCTGGCGATCGCCTCGAGCTGTCCAACCGGGGCACCGAGACGTTCGCGACGGCCAGGCTGAACCTGGCAGCTACGGCAACCTTTGCCGATTACCTGAACCTCGCTGCTTCGGGCGACGGTTCTTTGGCCGGCCGGATCTCGTGGTTCCAGTTCAACGGCAACACCTACGTTGTCGAAGATCTGTCGGCAGGCGCCACCTTTGCCAACGGTAGCGATATCGTCGTCGCCCTGTCGGGCCTCGTCGATCTCAGCACCGCGTCGCTGGCCTACAACGTCGGCGGCGCTCCGGTCCTGATGTTCGGCTGATCGTGTCACAGGCCGCCGTCCGGGCTGATCGGCCCGGGCGGCAGCCTCGATCACCCGGATCGGAAAACGTTGGCCCGCATGCCACTCCGGTGGGATGCGGGCCTTTCGTTGCCTGATGACCGTTTATGTCCTGTTCCGAACCTTTCTGGGCCGGGCATGGCAGGCACAGCCCCGCTATGGGCGCGCAATCATCTCAACTCAGGGAACCCGCATGAGCAGCGTTACCATCGACAACATCACCTATCCGCTCGACGCACTGTCGGATGACGCAAAGGCCCAGATGGTCAGCCTGCAGGCTGTCGATCGCCGCCTGGCCGATCTCCAGGAACAGGTGGCCATCCTGCAGACGGCGCGGATTGCCTACTCCAACGCCCTGCGCGGCATGCTGCCCTCGCCGAACTGATCGCACCGGCTGCGGGCTGACGGCATGACGCCAGACGCCGCCATCACGCGACTGACGACCCACTACGACCCGGATGAGGACAGGGTCGCCCTGAACTGTGAAACCGGTTCGGGTACCCTGTCCCTCTGGATGACGCGCCGTCTTGCCGATCGGCTGCTGGCCGCCCTGTTCGACCTTGCGGGCAAGATCGATGCCGGGCCGTCGGTGCCGGCCTTTGCTGAACCCTTCTGGCGCGCGCAAACCCAAAGCGAAGCCCAGGCGGCCCTGCCGGCGCTGCCACCCGTGCGTCCCGCGGCGCCCATCGATCAGCATCTGTTGAAGGCGGTGCGGATCGAACCGCAGCCCCAGTCGGTGACGCTTGTCTTCGAGGCGAAATCTGGCCTTTCGACGTCATTGGCTCTGCCATTGGCGCATCTGCTGCAGTGGTTGAAGATCCTGCACGGCAGCTATGTGGCGGCCGGCTGGGCGTTTGACGGCTGGCCGGAATGGTTTCTGGACGTGAATGCGCCGCCGGCGCCGCCAGCGGGAATCGTGCTCCACTGAGGGGCGATCTGCGCGGATATCCCTGCCTGCAGGCCGGCGAAAACAACCACATCCGGGCGTTCTTTCCAAAGACGCTGGGTAGTTTCCGAATGTAACCACGGCCTTCGTCACCTCGCCTGCGGCGGGGGCGTCAGGGCGTGGCGATATGGTTCACGAGCGGCTGTTTGGCTCCACGGTGAAACCTTGAACAAGCCGTGTCGGTGCGGTGTCCGACAAGCGTTGAATAGGGTCAGTTCTTTGGTCAGGTTGCGCTATCGCCTGGGGCTTGTTTGCACCGTCTGGCCCTGTCTTGCCTCGGGTCTTGCTTTGGCTCAGCCGGCCGCAACCTATGGTCCGCCCAACCCGGCGGCGCGGCAACCGGCCCCCGTGGCGGCCGTGATCGATGCGCCCTATCCCGGTGTTTCCGCTGCTCTGCGCGACCTCGCCGCGGGTGCCGCCACCACGCATCCGCAGATCAGGGCGGCCGAAGGGCAGATCAGGGCCGCCGGCTATGATGTGCGCGGGGCGAAGTGGCTGCGTTTTCCCAGCCTGTCGGTCGAGGCGCTGGCCATCAGCCGCGGCAGCGCCAACGCCGCGCAGGACGGTACGGTTCTGAACGCCGTGCTGGAACAGCCGATCTGGTCCGGCGGGCGGATCGCCGCTGCCAACGATCGGGCCAAGGCACAACTGAGCCTGCAGCACGCCGTCCTCGACGAAACCGTGCGGGATCTCTCCCTGCGGGTGGTCCAGGCCTATTTCGACGTGGCCGCGGCTGCGATGCGAAGTACGATCCTTGCCGACGCGCTGGCCAAGCACCGGGAGCTTGCAGACACGATCTCCCGCCGGGTCGAACAGCAGGTCAGCCCGCAATCGGATCTGGATCTGGCGCGCGCCCGGGCCGCGCAGGTGGAACAGCAACTGGCCTTTGCCCAGGCGCAGCGCGGCGCCGGATACAACACGCTGGTCGAACTTTCGGGCGACAACCGGATCGATCTGGGGGACGTGCCACCTTATAGCCCGGAACGCCATCATCCCGCCCGCGAAGGGGCCATCGAACGCGCGCTGGCCTGCGATCCGCGCAGCGCCCGTCTGCTGGCAGAGGCAAGCATCGCCCGCGCCGAACAGCGCGCGGCCAAGGCGGCCTTCTGGCCACAACTGGTCGGCCAGCTGTCCAGCAACGAAGTGCTTGGCGAACGTGTCGGTGTCGCCCTGCGCGCCCAGTCCGGCAACGGCCTTTCCCAGGCGGCCGCCGCCCAGAGCGCGGCCGAGCGCGCGCTGTCCCGCGAGGCGGCGATCGTGGCGGCGCAGCGCGACCTGCGCGAAGCGTTGCGACTGGATTTCGTCAACAACGGTGCCGCGCGCGACCGCATTGCCAGTGCCGGCGCTGCCGCTTCCAGCTCGCAGTTCGTGATCGATTCCTACAAGCGGCAGTTCATCGCCGGTCGGCGCACATGGCTGGACGTGATGAACGCCCTGCAGGAAGCCACCAACACCCGGCTGGCCGTCGTGGACGCGCAGATCACGGCGCAATCCACCACTGCCCGCATTGCCCTGCGAACCTGTGCCTGGCTGCCAAGGCCGCATTTCGACAAGACGGAACCGACCAATGGTCAATAACAGCGCCATTTTCGCTGCGATCGAAGCCTTCGCGCGCGCCCGGGCGGCCTCGCTCGCGCCGGGCTGGAACGATGGGGTGGACCTCGATTCGCTGCCCGAGGGTGTCGCTGCCATCGGCACCCTTTGCGCCCGGCTGGGGTGGCCTGCGCCGGCCCAGGTTTCGGGCAGGCCCCGTCCTGACCAGTTCCCGCTGTTGTTGTGGTCCCCGGCGCTGGGATTCGTGGTGGCCGAACAATGGGCCAATGACACCATGTTGCGCCTGCGCGATATCGATGGCGACCTGTGCCCCTTTGCCGACGACATGGTGTTCCTGGATCTTGGCCTGCCCGATCCGGTGACCCGTGAAGCCGGCGAAAAGGCGGTTTCGGTCTTCTGGAACGCGACGATGCGGCGTCGCAACGTGCTGCTCACCGCGACGCTGGCGACGGTCGTTGCCAATATCCTCACGCTGGCCACCTCGCTTTATTCGATGCAGCTGTTCGATCGGGTCATCCCGCTGGGCAGCTTTTCGACATTGTGGGTGCTCACCATCGGCGTTCTTGTTGCCCTGGTCCTCGATCTGGTGATCCGCACCACGCGCGCGCTGCTGGTCGAACGCGAAGCGGCCGAAATCGATGCCGAAGTGTCGGAATTCTTCTTTGCCCGCACCCAGGCCGTGCGTCTTGATGCGCGACCGCCCGGCATCGGCACCATGGCAGCGCAACTGAAGGGCCTGGAACAGGTGCGCGGGATCATGTCCTCCACCTCGCTGTTCGTGCTGGCCGATCTGCCCTTTGCCCTGTTGTTCATCATCGTCGTCTATTGGCTGGGCGGCGTCGTCGCGCTGATTCCGATCATTTCGCTGCCGCTGGCCCTTGGCGTCGCTTTCCTGATCGCGCGATCCTTGCGAGTCGGCACCGAACGCGCCCAGGTCAGCGGCAATCGCAAGAACGGCATGCTGGTCGAGGCGCTCGACGCCGTCGAAACCATCAAGGCCAACGGCGGCAGCTGGTTCATGCTGGCGCGCTGGAACCGCCTGATCCGCGAGATTCATCACCACGAAGACCCGATCAAGCGCACGTCGGCCCTCACCGCCTCGATCTTCTCGTCGCTGCAGCAGGTCGCCTATGTGCTGCTGATGGCGGTCGGCGCCTATGAAGTCGCCCAGGGTCGCCTCACCTCCGGCGGACTGCTCGCCTGCTCCATCATCGCCGGCCGTATCAACGGGCCGCTGATCAGCATGCTGCCCAATTTGATCGTCCAGTGGGGCTATGCCCGCTCGTCGCTGAAGGCACTCGACATGATCCTGGCGCTGCCGGTTGACAGCACCGCCACCCGCGGCGCGCTGCGCCCCGGCCGCCTTGCCGGCAACATCGTGCTCGACAGGGTGAAGTTCGCCTACCCCGGCGCGCGCGAGGGGCTGGACATCCCGCAGCTCGAATTCCGCGCCGGGGAGCGCGTGGCGATCATCGGCGGCGTGGGTTCGGGCAAATCCACCCTGCTGCGGTTGATGGCCGGGCTTTACATCCCGCAACAGGGTTCGGTCAGGCTGGGTGGCCTCGATGTCGGCCAGATCGCCGACGACGTCGTGCGCGCCCATATCGGCTATCTGCCGCAGGATTATCGCCTGGTGAACGGCACCCTGCGCGAAAATCTGCTGATGGGCCTGGGCAACGTCAGTGATGACGAGCTGGTGCGCTGCGCCCAGCAGACCGGGCTGGCGAGCATGATCGCGGCCCATCCCAAGGGGCTTGATCTGATGCTGAGCGAAGGCGGGCGCGGCCTGTCAGGCGGCCAGCGCGGGCTGGTCGGCATGACCCGGCTGCTGCTCGGCAAGCCGGCTTTCATGCTGCTCGACGAGCCGACGGCGCGGCTCGACCAGTCGACCGAACAGCTGGTGATGAACAGCGTGCTGCAACAGCTGGCGCCCGATCACGGCCTGGTGATCGTCACCCACCGCCTGCAACTGCTGTCGGCCGTGCAGCGCGTCATCGTGATGGCCCAGGGCCGGGTCATCCTTGATGGGCCCACGGCCGATGTCGTCGCCAAGCTGACGGCCAAGCGTCCCGGTCCGCAGGTGGTCCCCACCGCCGCCGTCGCCCCCGCGCAGTGATCATGAAATGAAGGCCATGCAGAAACTCGCATCAATCCGCCTGTCGACCTGGATCATCCTCACGTCGGCGCTGTCCGTGTTCGCCTTCGTGGTCTGGGCCAGCTGGGCCGAGATCGACCAGATCTCCCGCGCCACCGGCAAGGTGATCCCGATCGGCAAGATCCAGGTGATCCAGAGTGTCGACGGCGGCGTGATCGAGGAGATGCGGGTGCGGGAAGGCGACATCGTCCGCAAGGGCGAGCTGCTGGTGCGGATCGACCGGGTCAAGGTCCAGGCCGCCGTCGCCGAAAGCCGCGCCAAGGTCGCCGCCTTCAAGAGCATCATGGCCCGCATCGAGGCCGAACTCTATGACCGCCCGCTCAGCTTCCCGGCCGATGTGCGCGCCTATCCCGAATTCGTGTCGAACCAGACAGCGCTGTTCACCAAGCGCCGCTTTGCCATCACCTCGGAAATCGCCGCGCTGGAATCCATCAAGCGCCTGATGCAGCAGGAGCTTGAGCTCAACCTGCCGCTCGTGTCCAGCGGCGACGTCGCCCGCGCCGAAATCATCCGGATGCAGCGCGGCATTGCCGATATCCAGGGCCAGATCGTCAACAAGCGCAGCAAGTATCAGCAGGATCTGCAGGCCGAATTTGCCAAGGTCGAGGAAGACCTGGTCAGTGCCGAACAGATCCTGGCCCAGCGCGTCGACGCATTGGCCGCCACGGAACTGCGTGCGCCCAGCAACGGCATCGTCAAGAACGTGCGGCTGACGACGGTGGGCGCCGTGCTGCGGCCGGGTGACGAGGTGATGCAGATCGTGCCCACCGGCGAACGCCTGATCGTCGAGGCGCAGGGCGCGCCGCGGGATATCGCCTTCATCAAGATCGGCCAGACGGCCTCGGTGAAATTCGATACCTACGACAGTGCGATCTATGGCTCGGGCGTGGGCGTTGTCTCCTACGTCAGCCCCGATACGCTGGTCGAGCAGCGGCCCGACGGCCAGAGCATGACCTATTACCGCATCAACCTCGATGTCGACATCAGCCAGATGCGCCCGCACAAGGCCGGCGAACGCATCGTGATCCAGCCCGGCATGACCGTGACCGCCGAAATCAAGACCGGCGAGAACACCGTCATGCGCTATCTGACCAAGCCCATTCTGAAAACCGTTGCCGAGTCCTTCGACGAACGCTGACGGCGGCGGAAAATCCATCCGTTAACGAAAGTAATTTGTGATTGGCCCGGCGCCTTCGCGTGCTGTGGCTGGGCGATGGGCAGGGCGGGCGCCGGCCCTGTCAGCAAGCGGCCGGCTCCCTGTAATGTCGGGCTGGCGAGCGTCGCACCTGCCCACGGGCAGACTCGCTGCGGACGCTGGCCCGACCGTCGGCGTCGAGGCCTGGAATTGGCGCGCCGATTTCATCCGGAATTGGAACGACTTGGCTTTGAAGCGGTCTGCGCTGCGGCCTAATTTAGCACTGTCCTGTTGCATTTCAGTTTCGAAACAGACCGGACACAAGTCAATGCGCGGGGGGCGCAGACATCAACTTCAACGCAGCTTTCGCAATGCGAGACGGGGTCGGCTGGCGTGCAGGATACGATGAACAGGGCATTTTCGGACGCCCTGGATCTGGACAAGCGCTTCACGGAACAACTGGGGATCATGGTCCTGCGCCCGGAAGCGCGCATGCTGATGACCCTCAGCCGTTCCGGGCCGCTCAGCATCAAGCAGGCCATCAGCCTGTCGGGCCTGTCCTATCGCGGTTTCTACCTGCTCCTGAACAAGCTGCAGGAACAGGGGCTGGTGCGCGTTGATCGCGACACCCATGATGGCCGCGTCCGCAAGCTGGTTCTGGCCCGCAGCATCATCTGATCGCGTCACCGCCCGTAGACGGCCCTTTCCACGGCCCGCAACACCTCCACCGTGGCGGGTTCCCCGAACGGCAGATGCTGCATGCAGACGACAGCCGCCACGTCTGACGCAGGATCAATCCAGTAATAGGTGTTGGCAATTCCCGCCCAGGCCAGGCTGCCCGGTGCGCGGCCATCGGGGCCTTCCACCGGGTTGATCAGGAAGCCCAGGCCCCAGCCGCAGTCCATCATCGGGAACAGGTCGAAATCCGTCGAAAGCCCGGGCATGTTGGTGCTCATGCGGCCAGCCGGCATTGCCACCTGGTTGCGGCTCATCTCGGCCACGGTTTCCGGCTTCAGGATACGCGCGCCGTTCAGCGTGCCCTTGTTCAGGATCATCCGGCAGAAAGTCAGGTAATCGCCCGCCGTGCCCACCAGCCCGCCGCCGGCGCCCTGGAACTCGGCACTCTCGCCGCCGCCGAAATGCACCGGGAAGGGCACCAGATTGCCATCGGGCATCCGCGCGTGCAGCGGGGTGAGGCGGGCCTTGACGGCATCATCAAAGGCAAAGCTGATGTCCGCCATCTTCAGCGGCCCGGTGACATGGCGGTCCAGCCAGTCGCCCAGTTTCATGCCAGCCGCGGCCTCCACCGCCAGCCCGACCCAGTCGGTGGAAATGCCATAGATCCACTGCGTGCCGGGATCGGCGAGAAGCGGCGCGTTCAGGCTGGCCAGGCTGCCGGGCGCGGCCGGGTTGTGCTGGCGATATTGCGTCAGCTCCGCCGACATGAATTCATAGCCAAAGCCGGACGTGTGGGTGAGCAGTTGCCTCAGCGTGATCGGCCCGGCGGCGGGGCGGGTGACCGGCTTTCCCTCATCGTCAAAGCCTTCCAGCACCTGCGGGTTGGCGAGCGGCGGCAGCAGGGCGCCGATATCGTCGTCCAGGCTCAGCCGGCCCTGTTCGACCAGCTGCATGGCGGCCACGCTGGCGATCGCCTTGGTCATCGAAGCGATCTGGAACAGGTCGTCGATGGCCAGCGGCGGGTCACCGGGGCCCTTGGTGCCCACCGCCACCTCGGCAAGCGTGCCGGCGCTGTTGCCGACAACGGCGACCGCGCCGGGGATGTTGGCAGCGGCCAATGTGGTTTCGAGGGCGTGTTGAATCCGGTCGCGCATATGGGCCTCCCCTTTGGCGGGGAAGCTTAGGGAAGATGCCCACCCCCGGCCCCTCCCGCTTGCGGGAGGGGAGCAGCAAGGACATTCCCCTCCCGGCTGCGGGAGGGGAGCAGCATCCTCAGTGCCGGAAATGCCGCATCCCGGTGAACACCATCGCCAGCCCGCGCTCGTCGGCGGCGGCGATCACGTCCTTGTCGCGGATGGAGCCGCCGGGCTGGATGATGGCGGTGGCGCCGGCTTCGGCCGCGGCGATCAGGCCATCGGGGAAGGGGAAGAAGGCATCGGAGGCCACGCACGAACCGATGGTCTTCGCCTGCGGCCAGTTCGCGGCCTCGGCGGCGTCGATGGCCTTGCGCGCGGCGATGCGGGTGGAATCGAGCCGGCTCATCTGGCCGGCACCGATGCCCGCCGTGGCGCCGCCGTTGGCATAGACGATGGCATTGGACTTGACGTGGCGGGCCACGGTCCAGGCAAACATCAGGTCGGCCCATTCGGCCTCGGTCGGCGCGCGCTGTGTCACCACCTGGCAGGCCTCGCGCAGCACGGCGCCATTGTCGCGGCTCTGCACCAACATACCGCCCGAAACCGGCTTCAGCATCAGGCCGGGGCGGCGCGGATCGGGCAGATCGGCGATCAGCAGGCGCAGATTCTTCTTGGCGGCAAACACCTTCAGCGCATCATCATTGGCGCCGGGGGCGATCACCACTTCGGTGAAGATGCCGGTGATGGCTTCGGCGGTCGGGCCATCGAGCGGCTGGTTGACGGCGATGATGCCGCCAAAGGCCGAGACCGGGTCGCACTGGAAGGCCTTTTCATAGGCTTCGGCCAGCGTGCTGCCGGTGGCGACGCCGCACGGGTTGGCATGCTTGATGATGGCGCAGGCAGGTGCAGCGTCGCGCCATTCGGCGATCAGGTCCAGCGCGCCATCGGCGTCGTTGAGATTGTTGTAGCTCAGCTCCTTGCCCTGCACCTGGCGGGCGGCCGCGAGGCCATAAAGCTTGCCCTGCGGCAGGTAGAGCGCCGCCTGCTGGTGCGGGTTCTCGCCATAACGCAGCTCTTCCTTGCGGGTGAGCGCGACGGGCAGGACGGGCGGGAACGTCTCGCCCTGGTCAGCAAAGGCGAACCAGCTGGCGACGGCAGCATCATAGGCGGCGGTGTGGGCAAAGGCGGCGGCAGCCAGCTTGCGGCGCAGATCGAGCGGTGTGGCGCCGTCGTTGGCGTCCAGCGCCGCGATGAAGTCGGCATACTGGTCAGGGCTGGTCAGGATCGCCACGAACGCGTGGTTCTTGGCCGAAGACCGCACCATGGCCGGGCCGCCAATGTCGATATTCTCGATGATGTCCTCGCGCGGGGCGCCCTTGGCCACGGTGGCGGCGAAGGGATAAAGATTGATGACGGCCAGATCGATGGCGCCGATGCCGTTGGCAGTCATCGCTGCCACGTGCTCGTCATTGTCGCGCAGGGCGAGCAGGCCGCCGTGAACGCGCGGGTGCAGCGTCTTCACGCGGCCGTCCATCATCTCCGGGCTGCCGGTCAGTTCCGCCACGTCCTTCACCTGGTGGCCCATGGCCCGCAGCGCGGTCGCGGTGCCGCCGGTGGACACCAGCTCCACCCCGCGCGCCACCAGCGCGGCGGCCAGCGGTTCAAGCCCCGCCTTGTCGGAAACGGACAAGAGGGCACGGCGGATGCGGACGAGATCGGTCATGGCGGGCTTTCCGGGCTGGGCGTGATGCGGCGTGGCCCTAGCGCCTCCCGGCCTTATTTGCCAGCCCGCTTGAAGCTCCAATGGATGTCGGCGGCCATCTTGGCGGTGGTGCCCGACACCACCAGCTGCTGCGTGCGCTGCACCAGACCTGCGGCATCGACCCACACCGAAGGCTCGATCGCCAGCCGGCAATCGCCGCCATCGTCGCGGCGCAGCTTGAACGCCCAGATGCGGCCCGCCGGCGTTTTCATCAGTGCGCCCAGGCCGTCGGCGGTGGGCGTCGCAGAAATGCCGGGGCCCAGGTGGAACCGCACATCGAAGCCGCGTTCGGAACGGCGGCGCAGCAGGCCCACATTCGCCGCCTCGATCAGGTCTTCACCGGCCAGTTCGGTGCCATCGGCGGTCAGCATCAGCCGCCGCCGCACCGTCAGGCCAAAGCGGCGCGCATAGCCATTGTGGCTGGTTTCGATCAGTTGCCCTTCGGCGGCAGAGCGGAGCGCCAGCGTCACCTCCTCCACGCCATTGCCCAGCGTGCCATCGTCGCGCACGCGGGTGGAATTGGTGTCGGCGATCACCAGCGTCGAATGTGCCGCCGTCGTCGTCAGGCCGGCTGCCAGCGCGGGAGCCAATGGCTGCGCGCCACTGCGTTCCAGCCCGCGCACGCCGCCGCAATTGGTGATCAGCCGATCCGGCCCGTCGCTCATTTCAAACGCCAGCGTGCCGGCGTGGCCGCTGTTCGACAGACGCGCCGATGGCGGCGGGCCGGCATCGATCACCACGACGCTGCGCCCGGCGGAGAGGCGGTGATAGCCGCTCCAGCGCCCGCCCCGGCGGATTTCGGTGCCGGTCGGCACCTTGCGCGCCAGCCGGTCGATGGCGTCTGCCCCGATCACCGCGCCGCCATGCCAGGCACCGATCTGGCCATCGCCCAGCATCAGTCCGCGCAGGGCCGGGGCAAGCCGCGCCAGCGTATCGGCAAACAGCGGCGGCGCGCGGTTGCCCAGGGCTTCAGGCGCAGCGGCGGTGAACAGCAACAGATCGGCCAGCGCCAGCGCATCGACCGGCGCGCGGCTGGCCATGCCGCCATCGGGCAGCACCAGGATCGGCAGCAGATGGTTGAGGCCGGCCAGCGCCGCTGCCGCGCGCTGTTCGCCGCCGGGGATCAGCGTGCCGGCGGCATACAGACCGCACAGCGCCCTGGCCTGGCCCAGCCCTTCCGAACCGCGCCGCGCGGCGCGATCCAGGTGCCGCGCCCACGTCGCCATCGCCGACAACACGGCCGACCGGTAGATCTGGTTCGACGATGCCAGGATCAGCGGCGCGTGGCCCAGCGCCATCAGCAGGCGGGTGCCGGTCACATCCGCGCGCCAGGCCAGGCTGTCATATTCGGTGAAACTCGCCAGCCAGCGCTGGACCAGATTTTCCGCCTCGCGGCGCGCGACGGCGCGATCGGGCAGGATGGCGAGATCGCGCAGCCATTCCCAGCCGTTGGCCCAATCGCGCCACTGGGGCGGCGTGGCTTCGCGAAAGCTGATGTCGCGCGTCATCGCGGTGTGGCCGGCATGGATCAGCCGACCGGCAATGATGCGTTCCCCGATATGCGGGTCGCCCGGCACCGGATCCGCCGGAACGCCCAGCAATTTCAGCGGAAACCGCCCGCGCAGCCGAAAACTGTGCAGCGGCGAGGCATAGACCCGGCTGGTGATGCCTGCGGCCAGCCGTTCCACCAGCGACACGCCGCGATCACCTGCGCCGCGGCGCAGGCTGCCGTCTTCGTCTTGCGGCGCAGGATCGGGCGGCGCGCTGGAACGGGCCATCAGCCGCCGCGGCCCTTCAATGCCGCGATGTTGGCGGCATAATGTGCCGCGCCGCCCTTGAAGCTGGCCGTGCCCGCCACCAGCACGTTTGCGCCCGCGGCCACCACCGTGGCGGCATTGCCGGCATCCACGCCGCCATCCACCTCAAGGTCGATCTGGCGGCCGCTGTCGTCGATCATCCGGCGCAGCCGCTCGATCTTCTTCAACTGGCTGGTGATGAAGCTTTGCCCGCCAAAGCCGGGGTTCACGCTCATCACCAGGATCAGGTCGATATCGCCCAGCACCTCTTCCACCAGCTCCACCGGGCTGGCCGGGTTCAGCGACACGCCGGCCTTCTTGCCCAGCGCCTTGATGCGCTGGATGGTGCGGTGCAGGTGCGGCCCGGCTTCGGGGTGGACGGTCAGGATGTCGGCACCGGCTTCGGCAAAGGCTTCCAGATACAGGTCCACCGGGCTGATCATCAGGTGAACGTCGAACGGCAACTGGCTGTGCGGGCGCAGCGCCTTCACCACGGCCGGGCCGATGGTGATGTTGGGCACGAAGTGGCCGTCCATCACGTCGACATGGATCCAGTCCGCCCCCGCGGCGCTGATCGCGCGCACCTCTTCGCCCAGGCGGGCGAAATCGGCAGACAGGATCGAAGGCGCGATACGAACGGTCATGCGCGCGTTCTAGCAGGGCGCGCGCAGGGGTGGTAGTGGCTGGGCCACCCCTGCTGCAACCGCCTGTGGATTGATTGCGGTCAGCCCGTCTCAGCCCTGTTCCCTCAGGCCTTTTGACGCAGCAGCCTGGTCACCGTCTCGTCAAACTCGCGCTTGACCTTCTCGCTCAGCGCGCCCGTCGCGGGGCCAGCCCAGCCCACGTGCACTTCCTTTACCCGGCCATCGCGGCCGATGAAGATCGTTGAGGGCCACACCTTCACCGGCGCCAGATCGCCCAGCACCTTCTTTGTGTCCTCATCGATCGGGCGGCCGCCATAGACCATCGGGTAAGGCAGCTTGTAACGCGTCTTGAAGCTGGTGATCTGGCGCATGGCGCGGGCGACATCGGTGCCATATTCAAACTGCAGGCCGATCATCTCCAGCCCTTCCTTCTGCCGGCGCGCGGCATAGGGGCCAAGGAACTGCGCCTCGTCATGGCAATTGGGGCACCAGGCCCCGCCCAGCGAGATCACCACCACCCTGCCCTTGTAGCGGGCGTCATTCAGGCTGATCATCTGGCCATCGGGGGTCGGCAGGCGGAACGACAGCCGCTCGCCGCCGGGGGCTTCCACCGCCACGGCATTGATCGTCGCGGCCTTTTCCTTCTTCGCTTCGAACGGGTTGCCGGCCGGGCGGCTGGTGGCGGCGAACTGCGCGCCCTTCAGCGTGTCACCCGCCAGCGTGCCGACCCACAGGTTGGTGAAGCTGCCATCAAAGGTCGAAAGCTTCAGCTGGTTGCCGTTCAGCTCGCCCGACAGATAGCGCATGTCGCCGGTTGGGAGCTGCACCGTGCCCGATACCTGGCTGCCCACCTGCTTCAAGAGGATCAGCCCCTTCACCCTGTTGTCGCCATAGGCAAGGTTCCAGCGGCCGGTCACGTTGCCCGCCGGCTTCACCGCCGTCGGCGTGAAGCGCCAGGCGCCGCGCTGTGCCCTCGCATTCAGGGTCACGGTGCCTGTCGACCGCAGCACGGTGGCGGTGCCGGTCAGCGTGTCGCCGCCTGCGGCCTTCAGCTCCAGCCTGCTGTTGTAACTGGGGAAGGTCAGCGTAATGCTGTCCTTGTCGACAGCAACCTGTTCCACCTTCAGCCGTTCGGGCGGGTTCAACAGCCACGCTTGCGGTCCGGTCTTGCCTTCGCGCACCTCAAGGGTGAACGGCAGCGGGCCGCCGGGGTGTTCGAAACTCACGCGCCACTGGCCATAAAGGCCGGCGGCAAGCGCCTGCGTTGCAGTCAGGCCGGCAACCAGGCCGGCGGCGAAAAGGGTACGAAACTTGGCCATCATGATCCCCCTTGAACCCAAAGGCCGCTGTTCTGGCAATCGCGGCTTTTCTTGTGATACGCAAACTCCGGCTTTCAGCGCGCCTTTGCCGCGGCTTGCGCCCGCGCGGCATCGGCCGCCTGCAGCACTGCCCACGCCGCCTGCACGGCGCGAAACCGCTCGGCGGCTTCCGGCCCCGGCCCGGCCACATCGGGGTGGCTGGCCTTGGCGGCGGCGCGCCACGCGGCCTTGATCTCGTCGGCACTGGCGCTGGCATCAACACCCAGCACGCGCAACGCATCATGTTCGGCGCGGCTGCGGCTGCCGTCGCCCTCGCCGCCCCATTGCCAGTGCGAGGCGCGGCTGTACTGGCGCTGGCGGTCTTCGGCGGCGGCGCGCGCGGCGGCTTCTTCCGGCGTCAGGCCGCGGAAATAATCCCAGCCGGCGTTGTATTCGGCGGCGTGCTGCTGACAGAACATCCAGCGTTCCGGGCTGTTGGGCGCTTTCGGGGCGGGGCGGTCACCGATGTTGCTGCAACCATCGCGATCGCACAGGCGCACGGTGGCAGCGGCGCGTTCGGCACCATAATCCCGCCAGCGCGGGAACCCCCAGTCATCGTTGCGCCGCTGCTTTGGCACCGTGAACTCCTCAAACCCCCACTCTATGCCATCGCGCGCGGCCTTGCGAGTCCGCCCGGCCCGGATGGCGCTTCGGCTGGACGAATGCCGCGCAAACGGGCAGACCGTCTGCCAGATGCTTGCCCTGTTGGCCACGCGGCGCTTTGGCCCCCTGTTCGCCACCCAGTTCCTGGGCGCGTTCAACGACAATCTGTTTCGCACGGCGCTGGTGTTTCTGGTCGCCTATGATGTCGCTGCCGCTGATCCGAAACAGGCGGCGTTGCTGGCTTCGGCGGCGGCCGGCCTGTTCATCCTGCCGTTCCTGCTGTTTTCCGGCATTGCCGGTTCGGCCGCCGACGCGCGCGACAAGGCCGCCATCGCGCAAGTGGTGAAGATCGCCGAAATCGCCATCATGGCACTGGGTTGGGCGGCCTTTGCCATCGGATCGCTGCCGCTGGCGCTGTTCGTCGTGTTCCTGATGGGTTGCCATTCCACCCTGTTCGGCCCGGTCAAATATGCCATCCTGCCCCAGCACTTGCGCGAAGGCGAATTGCTGGCCGGCACCGGGCTGGTGGAAGGCGCCACCTTCGTCGCCATCCTGCTGGGCCAGGTGGCCGGCGGGCTGTTTGCCACCCAGGCTGTCGGCCCGGTGGCGCTGGCCATTGCCGCGCTGGGCTGGCTGGCGTCGCGGTTCATCCCGCCGGCCCCGCCCGAACCCGGCCGCCGCATCGATTGGAACCCGTTCTCCAGTGGTAAGGCGGCGCTGGGCCATGCCTTTGCCAATCGCCATCTGCTGGTGGCGACGCTGGCGATCTCGTGGTTCTGGGCGCTGGGCGCGGTCTACACCAGCCAGTTCGTGCCGCTGGCCAGGAACGACATGGGCGGCACCGAAGCGGTGGCGACCCTGTTCCTCGTTGCCTTTTCCATCGGCATCGCGGCGGGTTCGGTGGCGGTGGGGCGCTGGCTGAAAGGCCGGATCAGCACGCGGCTGTGTGCGCCGGCCGGGATCGCCATGGCGCTGGCCGGCATCGATCTGTGGTTTGCGATTCGCGGCGTCGGCGCGGTGCCAAAGGATGTCGCGGCCTTTTTCGCTGCGCCCGCCGGCTGGCGCGTGCTGGCCGATCTCACCCTGCTGGCACTGGCCGGCGGCGTGTTCTCGGTGCCGCTCTATGCCGTGCTGCAAACCGCTGGCGAAGCCGGCACGCGGGCCAGCGCGATTGCTGCCAACAACATCATCAACAGCCTGTTCCAGGTGGCCGCCGTGCTGGGGGCGGGCGCTGCCGTGGGCGCCGGGCTGGGCGTGCCGCTGGTGCTGATGATCGCCGGGATTACCGTGCTGCCGCTGTTGCCGGCGCTGAGGGCGGGCCGGCAGCCGGCATAGAAGCGATCCACTGGCGGATCAGCGCCACGCCTTCCTCGTGGATCAGCGCCCGGCCGAACTGCGGCATCATCACGCCGGGTTCGGATGACAACATGCGGTGCAGCAGGATGGAACGATCAGGCTGGCCGGGCAGGATCGAGAATTCATGCCCGCCCGAACCGCGCCCCGCCGCCACCGGGCGCTTGTTCACGCCCAGATGCGCGGGCTCGCGCTCGTCGGGCGTCAGGTACAGTCCGGAATTGGACGCAAAGCCGCCGCGGCTGTGGCAGTGGCCGCAGTTCACCGCCAGATAGGCGCGGGCGCGGGATGCCACTGGCTCCGCCGTGTCGTCCCAGCGGGCCAGGCGCGGCAGGCCGGCCGCCGGCAATCCCGCCAGCCGGCCGCTGGCCTGCCATTGCAGCAATTGCCGGCCATCGTTCAGATTTCCCGCTGTCGGGCCCAGCGGCGTGATCGCCTCGCCATGCTGGTGGCAGGTCTTGCACTGGTTCTGGTTGGGCACCGTGTATTCAATGGCCTGCGCGCGGCCCTTCGCATCGGTGAAGGCCACCGGCACCTTGGCCCCGGCGCGCTTGAGCACCGCGCCGCCGGGCTGTTCGACATAACTCAGCGCGGCCCAGCCAGCCGGTCGGTGGATCAGCAGGCGGGTTTCGACCTGGCGGACATTCTGGCCGGGCCGGCGTTGATCGGCCGCAAAGGCAAATTTCTTGACGAGCACGGTGCCCACCGGGAAGGCCAGCGCGCCATCGGCGCGATACTGGGCCTTGGCGCCCGCCGGCATCCACACGAAACGCGCCTTTTCCGATCCATCCGAAAACAGCGGCGTGTTCAGCGTATAGGGCGTCACCCCCGGTGCCGGCGCGCCGCTGGCATCGAACAGGCCGTAATCGGCAAGGCGCGGCGCGTCCGCCGTCATCAGCAGGTCGGCCTGAACGACAGGCGCCGGCGCCGCGCCCAGCAGCAACAGCGCCGCCAGCGCCCGCCTCATCGCGCCCGCGCCTCCAGCGCTGCCGGCAGCACGATGTCCTTGCGCGTGCTCACCACAAGGCTGGTGGGCAGCGGCGCGGGCCTGGCCTGCGTCGGCGGCGTGCCCTGCACGCCCAGGTTCAGCGTCACGCCCGGCGCATCACTGGATATCCCGCCATCGGCGGCCATCTCGCCGCCGCCCGGCACGGCAAAGCGCGTCACCCCGTCCCACATCACCGGTGGCAGCGGGCCGCCCAGAGCGGCGGCGATCTCCCTGCCGCCGGGGAAGGCGGGGGCCTTGCCGTTGTCCATGAAATGATTGCCATAAACCGACACGCCGCGCGGCAGCGGGTTGTAGGCGGCATCGGTGAATTTCTGGGTATAGGCGACAATCATCACCGCCGCGCCCTTGTTGGCCATGACGTGATTGCCGGTCACGATCACGTTCCTGTTGGCCATCACCATGATGCCGGTGCCCGATGGCACGCTGGCGACGATATTGCCGGGCGCGGCAAAGTTCACATGGTTGTTGCCCACCACCTGGTTGTTCGCCAGTCGCACGTTGCGCCCGCCCTGCTGCGGCAGATCGGGCAGATCGAACACCAGGATGCCGCCGGCGTTGTTGGTGGCGGTGTTGTTCACCACATCGGCATCGTAACTGTTCTCGATCTCGATCCCGGCCACGTTCATTTCGGCGCGGCTGTTCCGCACGATGATGGTCTGCGACTGGCCAACATAGATGCCGGCGTCCGATGCGCCCTTCACCAGCGCCCGGTCGATCAGCACGTTCTTCGAACTCACCGGATACAGGCCATAGGCGCCGTTGGTCGATTTCGGCCCGCCGGTCCATTCCACCCGCAGGTTGACCAGCGCGATGCCGTCGCTGCCCTTGGACTTGATGCCGTTGCCTGCCGCGTTCTCCACGGCCAGATCGCGCACCACCACATTGTCCGACGTGACCAGCACACCTTCGCCCGCCACCTTCTGCGCGGTGAAATCCAGGATGGTCTTGTCCGGCCCGTCGCCCTTCACCGTGACGCCATCGACATCCAGCGACAGCCCGTCGGCCAGCGCGTAACGCCCGGCAGCGATGTGCACCGTATCCCCCGGCTGCGCCTCGATCAGCGCCGTCTGCAATTTTTCCTGCGCGTCGCCGCCAGGGCCGACATGGATCGTCTTCGCCCCGGCTGGCACTGCCAGCGCCACCATCGTCAACAGCCATGCGCGCATGCGTTCATCCTCTCCCCGATGGCGCGAGTGTCGAACAGAGCGCCCGCCCGCTCAACCCCCATATTCACCGGTTAATGCGCGTTCATCGCCTTCGCGCCGCCAGTTTGTTACCCATTGTCCATGCACGCACCGATTCCCGCCCTGCAGATCCGTGGACTGATGAAGGCGTTCGAGGGATTCCAGGCCGTTGCCGGCCTCGATCTCGTCGTTCCGGCGGGGCAGATCTATGCGCTGCTTGGCCCCAACGGTGCCGGCAAGACGACAACGCTCAGAATGGTCACCGGCCTTGCCCGCCCCGACGCTGGCGAGATCAGCGTGTTCGGCGTCGATGCCGTCGCCGATCCGATCGCTGCCAAGCAGCTGATCGCCTGGCTGCCCGACGAACCCCTGCTCTACGACAAGCTCACGCCACTGGAATATCTCGCCTTCATCGCCGGCCTGTGGGGGGTGCCCGCCGCCGATGCCGAACCGCGCGCCCAGGCGCTGCTGACGCGGCTGACCCTGTGGGACAAGCGCGACATCCGCTGCGAAGGCTTTTCGCGCGGCATGAAGCAGAAGGTGGCGCTGGCCGGCGCGCTGATCCACCAGCCGCGCCTGCTCATCCTCGATGAACCGCTCACCGGGCTGGACGCTGCGGCGGCGCGCTCGGTCAAGGATATCCTCCTCGAACAGGTGGCGGCGGGCGGCACCGTCATCCTCACCACCCACATCCTCGAAGTCGCCGAACGCATGGCCCAGCGCATCGGCATCATCCGCGCCGGGCGGCTGGTGGCAGAAGGATCGATGGCCGAACTCGCCGCCGGGCGCGACGCGGGCACCACGCTGGAACAATTGTTCCTGGAATTCGCCGCGCAATGATGGCGCTGGCCCGCGCCCCCGGCCTTGCCTGGCTGATCTGGCACGATGTCAGGGTGAAGGCCCGCGGTCGCGAAGCCGGGCGCTGGGGCCGCTGGATCGCCATCGTGCTGCTCGCCATTGCCCCGGTCATCGGCGGCGCGCTGATGGCGTGGCGGGTGCGCGGCGGGGCCGATGTGCCGGCGGCGGCGCTGGGCTATGTCGGCGCGGTGCTGGCCGGCATGCTGCTGGTGATGGTCAGTTCCGCCTATGCCCATGTGCTGCGGCTGGGTCGGGATCGCGGCGAACTGGAACTGCTGCTCACCGCGCCGATCCCGGTGCCGCGTGTCGTCGCCGCGCGCGTGGCCGGCGTGCAGGCGGTGGTGGCCCTGCCGTTCCTGCTGCTCACCTTGCCTTTCTTCCTCACCTCTGCGCTGCTTGGCCATGTCGGCTGGCTGGCGGGGCCGCTGGTGGTGATCTCGGTCGCGCTGGTCGCAACGGCGCTGGCCCTCACCATCGGCGCCGGGCTTGAACGTCTGCTCGGCCCGGCGCGGGCCAAATTGCTGGCACAGATTGCCGGCGTCGGCCTTGCCGCATCGGTGTTCGCCATTGGCCAGGCGCCGAATTTCGCCCCGGTCTGGTTCGAAGCCACGCTGAAGCGCCTGTCACAGCGCCCGCCCGCGCCGTGGGACTGGCCGGCGCTGGCGGTGTTCGGCCAGCCGTTGCCCCTGATTGGCGTCCTCAGCCTCGCCATCGCTGCCGCGGTGTTTGCGACACGGCTCGCGGCCAGCCGCCTCGAAGCCGCACCCGTCGATCCCGTTTCTGCGCCGGCCACCGCCCGCAGCGTGCGTCCACCGCGCTTTGGCAGCGGCCCTGTGGCAGTTCTGTATGGCAAGGAACTCAAACTCCTCGCCCGCGATCCCGAACTCGTCTCGCAGATCGGCCAGCAACTGGTGTTCATGGTGCCGATCCTGGCGCTGATCTTCACCGATGGCGAGGTGACGCCGGCGCGGCTGGCGGCGGCCGGCGTGTTTCTGGCCGGTGCGCTCACCTCGTCGCTGGCCTGGCTGGTGCTGTGCGCCGAAGACGCGCCCGACCTGATTGCCACCGCCCCCTTGCGTCCCGGCATCGCCCTGCGTGCCAAGCTCGCCGCCGCGCTCACACCGCCGCTGCTGATGGTGGCAGCGCTGGCGCTGATCGTCGTCAGCCGTTCCCCTGTCGCTGCTGCCGTCATGCTGCCGATGGCGCTGATCACCGGCCTCGTCAGCGCCGCCATGCAGGCCTGGACCCAGCCGCCCGCCCGCCGCAGCGCCTTTCGCAAACGCTATCGCAGCTCGCTGCTGATGGCGGTGGGCGAATTCATCCTGCTGGGCAGCATGGCGCTCGCCACCCGTCTGCTGCTGGTGCCCAGCTGGTGGACACTGGCGGCGCTGGCGGTGCCGGTGCTGCTGCTCGCTGGCGTGTGGTGGTTCCGGCCCAAACCGGCGGAATAGCTCAGCCGCGCAAGGCCGCTGCGGCCCGCGCCCGCGCTTCGATCGTGGCCCAGTCGCTTTCGCCGCGTTTCGCGATCCAGCTGCCGCCCACGCAGGCCACCGCCGGTTCGGCCAGCCAGCTGGCGGCGCTGTCAGCCGTGATGCCGCCCGTCGGGCAGAATTGCACGCCCGCGAACGGTGCCGCCAGCGCGCGCAGCGCCGGCAGGCCGCCGGCGGCTTCTGCCGGGAAGAACTTGACGCGATTGAAGCCCAATTCCAGCGCCCGGATGATGTCGCTGGCGGTCGATACGCCGGGCAGGAACGGCACGCCGCGCGCGCGGGCCGCCGAACCGAGAGCCGCCGTGATTCCCGGCGACACGGCAAAGCGTGCGCCCGCTGCCAGCGCCGCCGACAGATCCGCAGCCGACAGCACCGTGCCCGCGCCCACGATGGCGCCCGGCACCTGCGCCATCTCGGCAATCACCGCCAGCGCTGCCGGCGTCCGCAGCGTCACCTCCAGCACCGGCAGGCCACCGGCCACCAGCGCTTCCGCCAGCGGGCGGGCATGGGCAACATCGTCCACCACCAGCACCGGGATCACCGGGGCCAGCGTCATCAGGGCCTGCATGTCGTCGCTCATTGTCCCGTTCCCCCGCCGGTATTCCTGAATTGCCGGCCAAAGGCCGCCGCCGCACCCAGCAGGCCGGGCTGCGGATGGATGATCGCCTTCACCGGCAACCCCTGCATCATGCCGACAAATCGCCCCTTGGCGGCAAAGCGTTCGGCAAAGCCACTGGACGGCAGATGCGCCGCCAGCCGTGCGCCCAGTCCGCCGCCGATCACCACCGCCCCGGCCCCGTGCGCCAGCGCCATGTTGCCGGCAAAGCCGCCCAGCATCAGGCAAAAACGTTCCAGTGCGGCCGCCGCCAGCCGGTCTTCCCCGCTCAACGCCAGCCGCCACAACTCCGCATCGGGCAGATCATGGGCGGGCATGTCGTCCATGCCGGCCAGCACGGCGGCAATGTCGGCCAGCCCCGGCCCTGATATCACCCGCTCGCTGGAAACGCGGCCAAACTTCCGCCGGAAATGCGCCAGGATCGCATCTTCCAGCGCATCGACGGCGGCAAAATCGCCATGGCTGCCCTCCGTCGGCAACACCCGCCAATCGCCACCGTCGCGCAGCAATGCCGCCACGCCCAGCCCGGTGCCGGGGCCCAGCACGCTGATCACGCCCTCATCCGGCAGGGGCGCATCCGGGCCACAGATGGGCGCAAAATCCGCCGGGCCGCAGGCTGGCACCGCGCTGGCCACGGCGGCGAAATCATTGATCACCAACTGCGCATCCACGCCCAGGTCGGCGCCCAGTTGCGCCGGACGGATCACCCAATGATTGTTGGTCAGCCGCAATTCCGCGCCATTCGCAGGCCCGGCGATGGCAATGGCACAGGCGCGTGGCAGCGGCCGGCCGATGGCCGTACCAAACGCCGTCCAGCCGCTCACCAGATCGGCATGATCGGCACAGCGCATCACCACCGGTTCATCCAGTCGCGTCACGTGCCCGGCGGCATCCAGTTCGGCCAGCGCAAAGCGGGCGTGGGTGCCGCCGATATCGGCGGCCACGATGGTGTGCGCGCCGTGCGCGCGGGCGACATCGGCGGCCCCAACGGTGTGCGCGCCGCGCGCGCTGGCGATATCGCCCACGATCCGTTCAGTCATGCCAGCTCACCCCGTCGCGTTCGGTCAGCGCGATGGCGGCGGCCGGGCCCCAGTTGCCGGCGGCATAGGGCTTCACCGTCGTGCCGGCTGTGGTCCAGCCGGCACGGATCTCGTCGATCCACGTCCACTGCGCCTCCACCTCGTCGCGGCGGACAAACAGGGTCTGCCGGCCTTCCACCAGGTCCAGCAGCAGCCGTTCATAGGCGATGCGGCGGCGCACGTCGGCAAAGGCGCCGGGCAGGCCGATATCCAGCGGCACGGCGCGCAGTTTCAGCCCGCCCTGGTCCAGCCCCGGCACCTTGGCCATCATCGTCAGTCCCACATTCTCGTCGGGCTGGATGGAAATGATCAGCTTGTTGGCAGCCAGTGCGGCATCGCCGAACATGGAATGCGGCACGGCGCGAAACTGCACGATGATCTCGCTCACCCGTTCCGGCATACGCTTGCCGGTCCGCAGGTAGAACGGCACGCCCTTCCAGCGCCAGTTGTCCACGTGCGCCTTGATCGCCACAAACGTCTCGGTATCCGAAGCGCGGCCCAGCTCATCCAGATAACCGGGCACCGGCTGGCCGGCGATGGCACCGGTGCTATATTGGCCGCGCACCGTCGAGGTTTCCACCTGCCGCCCGGTGATCGGCCGCAGCGACCGCAGCACCTTCACCTTCTCATCGCGCACGGCGGCGGGATCGATGCGGGCCGGCGGCTCCATCGCCACCAGCGCCAGCAATTGCAGCATATGGTTCTGCACCATGTCGCGCAGCGCCCCCATGCCGTCATAATAATCGGCGCGGCCTTCCAGCCCCACGGTTTCACCCACGCTGATCTGCACGCTGCTGATTCCGGTGGCGTTCCACAACGGTTCAAACAGCACGTTGCCAAAGCGCAGCGCCAACAGGTTCTGCACCGTTTCCTTGCCCAGATAGTGATCGATGCGGAAAATCTGGCTTTCGGGGTAGGCGGCGGCCACCGCGTCGTTTATGGCCCGGCTGCTGGCGAGATCGTGGCCCAGCGGCTTTTCCAGCGCCAGCCGCGCGCCTGACGAAGCAAGGCCGGCGCCGGCGAGCCCGGCAATGGTCGGCCCGAACAGGCTGGGTGCCGTCGACAGGAAGATCGCCAGCCGATCGGGATCCCCCACCTCGGCGGCCAGCGCCGCAAAACCGTCCGCCAGCGTCGCATCCAGCGGCACATAGGCCAGCCGGTCCAGGAAGGCGGCCACGCTGTCGGCGGGGCGGCGTTCGGCCTCCACCGCGGCTTCCAGCGCGGCCAGCGCCATGGCCCGAAACGCCGCCACCGTCAGCTGCGATCGCGCCGTGCCGATGATCCGCAGGTCGGGGTGCAGCAGGCCATCATTGTGCAGGCCGAACAGCGACGGGATCAGCATTCGCCGCGACAGGTCGCCGGTCGCACCGAACAGCAGCAGGGACGTGGCGGTGGTCATCACAAAGGCTTGAACAGCAAAGCGTGCGGGCCTGCAACCCGCCACCTTGAAAGCATGAGGTGGCAGCACGGCGGACGCACGGTAGACTTTGCGCCATGGACACGCGAAACGTCGCCCTGATCGGTGCCGGCTGCTCCGGCTTCACCACGGCCAAGCGGCTGCGCGATGCGGGCATCGCCTTCGACTGGTTCGAGGCATCAGACCGGATTGGCGGCAACTGGGCCTACAACAACCCCAACGGCATGAGCAGCGCCTACCAGTCGCTGCACATCGACACGTCGAAATGGCGGCTGCAGTTCGAGGAATTTCCGGTGCCTGCCGATTGGCCGGATTTCCCGCACCACAGCCTGATCGCGCAATATTTCAACGACTATGTCGATCATTTCGGGCTGCGCCCGCTGATCCAGTTCGAAACGCCGGTGACGAAGGTGACGCGGCGCAGCGACGGCCTGTGGGACGTGACGACACGGAACGGCACCGCCACCTATCGCGGCGTCGTCGTCGCCAACGGCCATCACTGGAGCCCCAACCGCCCGGTGTGGGACGGGCAATTCGACGGCCCCATCATCCACGCCCATGATTATCGCACGCCGTTCGAACCCATCGATTGCATCGGCAAGCGGGTGCTGGTCGTGGGGCTGGGCAACAGCGCCGTCGATATCGCATCCGAACTCGGCCAGCGCAGCATCACGGCGAAATGCTTCGTCTCCACCCGGCGCGGGGTGTGGGTACTGCCCAAATATTTCAACGGCGTGCCGGCCGACAAGCAGGCCGCGCCGCCATGGCTGCCCTTGCCGGTGGCCCGCTGGATCGGCCGCCGCAAGGTGAAGCAGCTGGTGGGCAACATGGAGGATTATGGCCTGCCCACCCCCGATCACGAACCGCTGGACGCGCATCCCACGGTGAGCGGCGAGTTCCTCGGCCGGCTGGGCAGCGGCGACATCAGCATCAAGCCCGCCATTGCCCGGCTGGATGGCGACGGCGTGGTATTTGCAGATGGCAGCCGCGAGGTGGTGGACGCGATCATCACCGCCACCGGCTACAACATCGATTTCCCCTTCCTCGATCCCGACGATGCCCGGGTCACCGACAATCACATCCCGCTCTACAAGCGCATGGTGCAGGCGGATCCGAACCTGCACGGCCTGTGGTTCATGGGGCTGGCACAGACGCTGCCGACGCTGGTCAACCTTGCCGAACAGCAGTCGAAACTGCTGGCGGCGTATCTGACGGGCGCATACGCGCTGCCCTCACCCGACGAAATGCGCCGCACCATCGTGGCAGAGGAAAAACGCTATCAGGGCCATTATTACGCCAGCCGCCGGCACACGATGCAGGTGAATTTCGAACCCTATGTGGCCGATCTCGCCGCCGAGATCAGGCGGGGGTCGCGCCGGAAGGCAGCCTGACCCGCGCCAGCAACAGGAACCGCCCCCACAGCAGCACCGCCGACACCGCGCTGGCCAGGATGATCGCCCACACCAGGCCATCGACGCCGCCGCCGCCACGCACGCCCAGCCACCACGCCAGCGGCATCATCAGCACGACATACGAAACAAGGTGCGTCGCCGTCGGCATCACGATGTCGTCGCGCGCCCTGAGTGATTGCGCGCCGACCACCTGCAGGCCATCGGCGACAAAGAACAGGCTGGAAAGCGCCATCGCCGCCGCGATTCCGGCAATCACCGCCGGATCGCGGGAATAGGCCATGGCGATCTCGTGCGCGAACACCCACACTCCGCCCGACACCAGCAGCAGCACCGCCGTCGTCACGCCAAACCCCTGCCCGGCGGCGCGCATCATCGCCGGCTGGTCGCGCGCGCCATAGGCCCGGCCCACCAGCACGCTGGTGGCCACCGCCAGCCCCAGCGGCACCATGAACACCAGCGCGGCGACATTGATCACCACCGCCCACACCGCCACCGCCGTCGCGCCGATCCAGCCGGCAAAGATCGCCATCGCGGAAAAGGCCAGGCTCTCGATGAAATAGCTTGCCGACGCGCCATAGCCCACGCGCCGCATGGCCTTGAACGCCTGGGGGTCGCGCGGGGCCGGCGTCAGCACGCCCAGTTCCCGCGCGCGCTTCCACGACAGGATGATCCACGCCAGCACGACCAGCAGGAACGCCCGGCTGGCAAAGGTCGCCCACGCGCTCGCCTCTGCGCCCTCCACGCCCAGCATGTTGCCGCCCGGCACCAGCCACAGGTTCACCGCCAGATTGACGATATTGGCCGCCCACATTGCCGCCGTGCCCGGCAACGCCCGGCCATGCGCCTCCAGCCAGAACAGGCCGGCATCAGCGACGATGATCGGCACCAGAGACACCGCCTGCACCATCAGCACCGGCGTCGCGCCATCGGCCAGCGCCGGCGCCAGCCCGAACGCGTGCAGCATCGGCCCACCGGCCAGCGCCAGAAACACGGCGGCCGCCACGGAGATCCAGAAGGCATAGGCCAGCCCGCGCCGCAGGATGGCGCCGGTATCGGCCTCCCGCCCTTCGCCGATGGCCTGGCTGGTCATCACCTGCACGCCCGACAACAGGCCCAGCGCGGTCGTCAGCACCACGCCCGTCACCGCCCAGGCCAGCGCGTGATAGCCCACCTCGGCGGCGCTGTGGCGGCCGACCACCACGGTATCGACCAGCCCCATCGCCATGATGCCCAGACGCGACCCCACCACTGGCGCCGCCAGCGCCAGCAACGCCGACAGGCCAGAGCCGGTCGTTTCGTCAGTGGGGGCCGGGGCGGCCGTCATCGGGGGGTCCTTGCTGCGCGAAATGCGCGGCACCCGATACAGGCCGGCGCGGCTTTCGGCAAATCAGGCGGGCGGTTTTGGTTCGGGCCGCAGGCGGCAGCCCCGCGCCAGCATCACGCCGCGCACATAACTGCGCCTCAGCTGCCCGGCCAGCCGCGCGGCCGCCGCCACGCGGGCCGCCTTGTTGGCACCGGTCAACTGCCGGATGATGCCCTGGCCGGGGATCAGGCTGCCGGTGATGCCTTCCGCGCTGTCCAGCAGGCCTTCCACCGGCGTGCGGCCCTTCGCCTGGGCCAGCGCGGGATCGTCGATATCCGGGCCCACGAATGTCGTCATGCGATTGACCTCGCCATTCAACTGGCGACAGGTCCGCAAGCCCTTGATGTCATAGGGCGCGTCCATGATCTCGGCCAGTTCGCCGGCCACCTTGGGCTTGACGATGTTGAGGTCTTTCAGCGGCCGCACCGCCGCCCGGCCCAGCGTATCGTCGATGCCGCGTTCCTTGTCAGGCTGCACCACGGCTTCCGCCGCGCTGTTCTGCGGCGGCGAGGGCGGCGGTGTCTGTGACTGCGCCAGCGCGAACATGAGGGCGGCGAAAGCGATCATCCCGCAAGGGTGCCCGCCGCCGCCGCCGCCTGCAAGTCGGGGTTAACCCTTCCCCATCAGGCGCAGCACTTCCGAACGGCTGCTGTTGTCGTCGCGGAACACGCCCATCATGCGGCTGGTGGTCATCACCACGCCCGGCGTCATCACCCCGCGCGCGCTCATGCAGGCGTGGGTCGCCTCGATCACCACGGCCACGCCGACCGGATCGAGATGCTTCTGGATGCAGTCCGCCACTTCCGCCGTCAGCCGTTCCTGCACCTGCAGGCGGCGGGCATAGCCGTGCAGCACGCGCGCCAGCTTGGAAATGCCCACGACGCGATTCCGCGGCAGATAGGCGATGTGGCCCTTGCCGATGATCGGCGCCATGTGATGTTCGCAGTGCGACTGGAACGGGATGTCGCGCAGGATCACGATCTCGTCATACCCGCCCACTTCCGCGAACGTGCGCGACAGGTGCAGGCCCGGATCCTCGGCATAGCCCTTGGTATATTCGCGCCAGGCCTTGGCCACGCGCTTCGGCGTATCCAGCAGGCCCTCGCGGGTGGGATCGTCACCCGTCCAGCGGATCAGCGTGCGGATGGCGTCTTCGGCTTCGGCCTGCGGGATGGTGACGAAATCGGCCGGGGCCGGCGCATCCATCGGGGCGTCGTCGTCATAAATCGCAGACATGGCGTATCCTCTCGTGCGTGACAGCGCCCGCCTCGCCCGCGGTTGCGTCCAACAAAGCGCGGGGCCTAGGCGTGATGCCCCGGCCCCGCAATTGTTCCATTGTCGCAGGCCGATGGCCCGGGCGCCGTGTCAGCCCGCCGCGCGGGCCCGGCTGGCGCGCTTGCGCTCATGCGGATCAAGGTGGATCTTGCGCAGGCGGATGTGATTGGGCGTCACCTCCACCAGCTCATCCTCGTCGATATAGGCGATCGCCTGTTCCAGCGTCAGCTTCTTGGGCGGGCTCAGCTGGATGGCATCGTCCTTGCCGCTGGCGCGGAAGTTGGTCAGCTGCTTCGATTTCAGCGGGTTGACCTCCAGGTCTTCCTCACGCGCGTTCTCGCCGATGATCATGCCCTGGTAAACGGCCTCGCCCGGCGCGATCATCAGCGTGCCGCGCGGCTGCAGATAGCCCAGCGCATAGGCCACGGCCTCGCCATTGTCGGTGGAGATCAGCACGCCGTTCAGACGGCCCGAGATCGGGCCCTTGTAGGGGCCATATTTCTCGAACAGCCGGTTCATGATGCCGGTGCCGCGCGTGTCGGACAGGAATTCGCCGTGATAGCCGATCAGGCCGCGCGACGGAGCGGAGAAGGTCAGGCGGGTCTTGCCGCCACCACTCGGGCGCATGTCGGTCATCTCGGCCTTGCGGGTCGCCATCTTCTCGACAACCGTGCCCGAATAGGCCTCGTCCACGTCGATCACGACAGTTTCATACGGCTCGGTGCGGTTGCCGGCCTCGTCCTTGTCAAAGATCACGCGCGGGCGGCTGATCGACAGTTCAAAGCCTTCGCGGCGCATGGTCTCGATCAGCACGCCAAGCTGCAGTTCGCCGCGGCCCGCCACTTCGAATGCGTCCTTCGACGGCAGTTCGGTGATGCGGATGGCCACATTGCCTTCGGCTTCGCGGGCCAGACGGTCGGCGATCATGCGGCTGGTCACCTTCGAACCATCCTTGCCGGCATAGGGGCTGTCGTTGACGCTGAAGGTCATCGACAGGGTCGGCGGATCAATCGGCTGCGCGGCCAGTGCTTCGGTCACGCTCTGCTCGGCAATGGTGTCCGCGACAGTCGCTTTGGTCAGGCCGGCCAGCGCGATGATATCACCGGCCACGGCCTCTTCCACCGGCACCCGCTCCAGCCCGCGGAAGGCAAAGATCTTGGAGGCGCGGCCGACTTCGGCGACATTGCTGTCAGGATTGAGCGCGTGGATCTGGCTGTTCACCTTCAGCGTGCCCGACATCACGCGGCCGGTGAGGATGCGGCCGAGGAAATTGTCGCGGTCCAGCAGGGACACCAGCATGCGGAACGGCGCGGTCGGGTCACCGCTCGGCGGCGGCACGTGGCCAACGATCTTTTCGAACAGCGGGGTCAGGTCGCCCGACCGCACGTCGTCGGTCGGGCCGGCATAGCCGCCACGACCCGATGCATAGAGCACCGGGAAATCCAGCTGCTCGTCATTGGCGTCCAGCGTCACGAACAGGTCGAACACTTCATCAAGCACTTCCGACGCGCGGGCATCGGGGCGGTCGATCTTGTTGACGACGACGATCGGCTTCAGGCCCAAGGCCAGTGCCTTGCCACAGACGAACTTGGTCTGCGGCATCGGGCCTTCGGCGGCGTCAACCAGCAGGATGACGCCATCGACCATCGACAGGATGCGCTCCACCTCGCCGCCGAAATCGGCGTGGCCGGGGGTGTCGACGATGTTGATGCGGTGGTTCTGCCATTCGATGCTGGTGCACTTGGCAAGGATGGTGATCCCGCGTTCCTTTTCCAGGTCGTTCGAATCCATCGCGCGTTCGGCGACACGCTGGTTGTCGCGAAACGTGCCGGACTGGCGGAACAGCTGGTCGACCAGCGTGGTCTTGCCATGGTCGACGTGCGCGATGATCGCGATGTTGCGGGTGGACATTGTAGATTTTCCGGAAAAGGACGTGGGTGGGGCACACCGCCGACACGCTTGCCGGCAATATTGGCTGCGGCCCATAGGGCAACAGGCCCCGAAGGGCAAGGATACCCTGCCCGCGCGCCGCCGCGCTGTCACCGGGGCGAACGTCCCCTGTGTTCCGCAGGGTGTCCTGTTGTCGCGGGCAGATGGGGTGCGGAACCAAGATTGACTCTTGCGCTGGAGGTGGGCCAAGTCGCGGACAAAGCGGTGAGGGTCTACCGAATGGCCGAAGAGGAACTAGCCAATGCAGCAGCGCCGGATACGTCCGGGCGGCCGCTGACGATTGGCGCAATGCTGGCCGATGCCCGCGCGGCATCGGGCCGCGAACTTTCCGATCTGGCGCGCGAAACCCGGGTGCCGCTGCGGCATCTGATGGCGATCGAGGCCGACGACCACGATGCCTTGCCGGCGCTGCCCTATGCGCTGGGCTTCGTCAAAACCTATGCCCGCACGGTCGGTCTCAATCCCGAAAGCGTGGCCGCGCAATTCCGCGCCGAAACCCGGCTGACGCCGCACGTGCCGTCGCCGCCCAGCCTGGAACCGATGGACGAAGCGCGGCTGCCGTCGCGCGGCATGGCGCTGGCCGGCGTGGCGGTGTTGGTCGCCGTCATCGGTGGCCTTGGTCTTTACGGGGCCGGCGTGTTCGATCCGGCGCCGCAGCCGGCAGCGGTCGCCGTGGCGTCGCCGCCCGTCGCGGCCCCCGCCGGCACGGCGCCTGCTGCTGCACCGGCCGGTGCGCCCGCGGCCGGCGGCCAGCCCGGCCCGATCGTGTCGCCGGGGCCGTTGCCGGCTGCTGCCGCCACCGCCGTTCCTGCCACAGGCCCGGTGGTGCTGTTCGCCCGCGAGGATGTGTGGGTGAAGATCTATGACCGCTCGACCGGCCGCAAGGCGTTCCAGGGCCTGATGGTGACGGGCAGCAACTATCCGGTGCCCACCGATCGCGGCACACTCACGCTGCGCGCCGGCCGGGCCGGGGTGATCGATGTGAAGGTGGGCGGGGTGGCGCTGCCACCGCTGGGCGGGCCGGTTGACACGATCGATGGCGTGGTGCTGACACCGGGAGCGCTGGCGGCGCGGTTTAATCTGCCCATCACCGGTGCCACGGCTGGCGCTGCGGCCGTTCAGCCCGCCGCAAGCCCGGCGGGCGCATCACCGCGCCAACGCTGAGTTTTGTGGAGTTTCGTGACGTGACCCGTCTTTTGTCTGTCCTGCTTGCTGCCACAGTTTTGCTGCCCGTCGCGGCAGCGGCGCAGGCGGTGGACGTGGGCAAGCTTGATCGCCGTGTCGGCACGCTCGAATCGGAAATGCGCGCCGTGCAGCGCAAGGTGTTCCCGGGCGGCAACGCGCGCTTTTTCGAACCGGAAATCGCGCCGGCCGCCGCAACACCCCCGCCGCCCGCCCCCGATGCGGTGCCGGCCACCACGCCGATCGCCGACCTGACGGCGCGCGTCGATGCGCTGGAAGGCCAGTTGAAGACGATGACCGGCCAGATCGAGGCGATCGAATACAAGTTGCGCCAGATTGACGATGTCCAGCGCCGGCTGAAGGGCGATGTGGAATTCCGCCTGAACGCCCTGGAAAAGCCCGGCGGTGGCGCGGCTGCTGCCACGGATCCGGCTGCTCCGGCGGCGGCGGGTGCTCCTGTCATCACTCCACCTGCCGCCGCTGTGCCAAAGCCCGTCGCCGCCAAGCCGGCCACCCCCGATGCCGCCTGGGCCGCCGCCTATCCCAAGGTGACGGCGCGCGACTGGCCGGGCGTGGAAGCGGCGATGACCCAGTTCGTCGCCGATTGGCCGAAATCGACGCGGGTGCCGCAGGCCAAATATTGGCTGGCGCGCAGTTTCGCCGCGCGCGGGCAGAATCCGCAGGCGGCCAAGGCCTTCCTTGATGTCTATCAGTCGGCGCCGCGATCCACTCCGGCGCCTGATGCCCTGATCGGCCTGGCCGGCGCTCTCAATGCCATGTCCAAGCCCACCGACGCCTGCCAGGTGCTGACCGAGCTGAATTCGGTCTATGGTGCCAAGCTGACCGACACGCAGAAGGCCGATGCCGGGCGTCAACGCACCCGCGCCAAATGCGCCGCCTGATCTGATCGCCGATATCGCCGCTGCGCTGGGGCGGCCGGTGGGCGCCGCTGACCGGGTCGCCGTCGCCGTTTCGGGTGGGGCCGACAGTGTGGCCCTCCTCGCTCTCGCCGCCGATGCCTTGCCGGGGCAGGTGACCGCGCTCACCGTCGATCACCGGCTGCGCGCCGGATCAGCCGCCGAAGCTGCCGCCGTCGCCGCGCAATGTGCCCAGCGCGGCATTCCGCACGAAACGCTGGTGCGCGACGGGCCGGCCTTCACGGCCAATATCCAGGCCCAGGCCCGCGCCGCCCGCTATGCCCTGCTGGCGGATTGGTGCGCCAACCATGGCCACAACCTGCTGCTGACCGCCCATCATGCCGATGATCAGGCCGAAACGCTGCTGATGCGGTTGAACCGCGCGTCGGCCAGCGATGGCCTTGCCGGCATCCGCGCGTGCCGCCCGCTGGGGCGCGGTGTCACCCTCGTCCGCCCGCTGCTGGCCCGGCGCAAGGCCGACCTCGCCGCGATTGCTTCCGGCTGGCAGACAGCCGACGATCCCAGCAACCGCGATCCCCGCCACGATCGCACCTACGCGCGCGCCCTGCTGGCGCAAACGCCGGCGCTTGACGTCACCGCGCTGGCGCAAAGCGCGGCCCATCTCGCCGCCGATGCCGACGCACTGGCCTGGGCCGCTGATCTGGCCTGGCAGAGCCGCGTGCGACCGGATGGCGATGCGCTGCTGGTCGACGCCGCCGGATTGCCCCAGGCCATCACCAACCGGGTGCTGGCGCGGGCGATCCGGGAACTTTCGGGCCGGCAGCCGCGCGGCAGCGACGTGGCGCGGCTGGCGCAGCGAATCGGTGCCGGCAAAAGCAGCACTTTGGCCGGCGTCGGTGCACGCGGTGGCAGCATCTGGCGACTTTTCGTCACCCGCGCACCACAATCTGGCAGCAAAACACCAGCGAAACCCCCCGGATTTGGGGCAGAATAGCACAGGCCGATTGCAACCCGGCCAATCCATCCTATTTTGGCACCATCGCCTTTCGTGCGCGCGTATCTGATCAGGAAGTGACCATGTCCGACGGCCCCAACAAGCGCCAGCCCTCTCCGTGGATGAAGAATATCGGCCTGTGGATCGTCATCCTGCTGGGCCTCGCGGTTGCTGTGAACCTGATGCAGGGATCGGGATCGTCGCGCAGCGGTGACACGATCGCCTATTCCGATTTTCTCGCCCGGGTTGACGATGGTGCTGTAAAATCAGTGGAAATTCGCGGTGACGAGATTGTTGGCCAGACCAGCAGCGATCAGGAATTCCGCACCTTCAACCCCGGCGACAACCAGCTGATCGAACGCCTGCGCCAGAAGGGCGTCCGTTTCGACGCCCGCCCGGAAGAGAGCCGTTCAGTGATCGCGCAGCTGTTCTTCAACATGCTGCCCTTCATCCTGATGATCGGCATCTGGATCTTCGTCATGCGCCAGATGCAGAACGGTGCCGGTCGGGGCGCCATGGGCTTCGGCAAGAGCCGGGCCAAGCTGTTGGTCCAGAAGGAAGGCCGGGTGACGTTTGACGACGTCGCTGGCATCGACGAAGCCCGTGAAGAATTGCAGGAAATCGTCGATTTCCTCAAGGATCCCAGTCGGTTCAGCCGTCTGGGCGGCAAGATTCCGAAGGGCGCGCTTCTCGTTGGCCCGCCCGGCACCGGCAAAACGCTGCTGGCCCGCGCCATCGCGGGTGAGGCCAATGTGCCGTTCTTCTCGATTTCCGGCTCCGACTTTGTCGAAATGTTTGTCGGCGTCGGCGCGAGCCGGGTGCGCGATATGTTCGAGCAGGGCAAGAAGTCGGCGCCGTGCATTATCTTCATCGACGAAATCGACGCTGTCGGTCGCAGCCGTGGTGCCGGTCTTGGCGGCGGAAATGACGAACGCGAACAGACGCTCAACCAGCTGCTGGTCGAAATGGACGGCTTTGATGCCAACGAAGGCATCATCATCATCGCCGCCACCAACCGTCCGGACGTGCTTGATCCCGCCCTGCTCCGTCCGGGCCGTTTTGACCGCCAGGTCGTGGTCGGTCGTCCCGATATCGATGGCCGTGAAAAGATCCTTTCGGTCCATATGAAGAAGGTGCCGCTGGCGCCTGACGTCGTCGCCCGCACCATCGCGCGCGGCACCCCGGGCTTTGCCGGTGCCGATCTCGCCAACCTGGTCAACGAAGCCGCCCTGCTGGCTGCCCGTCGCGGCAAGCGGCTGGTTTCCATGCGGGAATTTGAAGACGCCAAGGACAAGGTGCTGATGGGCACCGAGCGCAAGACGATGGCGATGACCGAGGACGAGAAGAAGATGACCGCCTATCACGAGGCTGGCCACGCGCTCGTCTCGTTGCATGAACCGGCGTCTGACCCGATCCACAAGGCGACCATTATTCCGCGCGGCCGCGCGCTGGGCATGGTGATGCGCCTGCCGGAGCGGGATCAGTACAGCTATCACCGTGACAAGATGTACGCGAACTTGGCCGTGGCCATGGGCGGCCGCGTCGCCGAGGAGGTGATCTTCGGGTATGACAAGGTTAGCAGCGGTGCCTCGTCCGACATCAGCTATGCCACCGATCTGGCCCGTTCGATGGCGACGCAGTGGGGCATGTCGGACAAGTTGGGGCCGCTCAAGTATGTGGAAAACCAGGAAGAAGTGTTCCTTGGCCACAGCGTTACCAAGGCCCAGAACATGTCCGAAGAAACCGCCCAGATGATCGACAGCGAAGTCCGCACGATCGTCACCACCGGTTATGAGCGCGCCAAGCAGGTGCTGACCGATCACATCGACCAGCTGCACGCCATCGCTGGCGCACTGCTGGAATATGAAACGCTGACCGGTGATGAGATCAAGCGTGTCATGGAAGGCGGCACCATCGATCGCGGCACCACCACCACGCCGGTGGCGCGTCCGTCGGCAGGAGCGTCGGCCATCCCCAAGGCGGGCCGTCGCGGCACCGGCCTCGGTGAAGCTCCCGCCGGCGCCTGACGCCTCAAGCTATTGAATGGCAAGGCCCGGCGCCTGTCGGCGCCGGGCTTTTTCATGACTCATCGTCGGTGCGCTCACCTGGTTCGCGCGCCAGTTCTGGCTTGCTGATGGCATAGACCGCGAGACACAATAGCCCCACGGCGCCGAGCCAGTAAGTGAGCGTGTGGCCGACCTGGTACAGGCCGATTCCCACCGCGGGTGCAACAATGAAGCAGCTGCCGTTCACAGAGGTGACGGCTCCCGCCACCCCGCCCTGCTCGGCGCGGCCAACGGCAAGGCTGGCCCCGGCAGTGAAGCCGGGGCGGGCAAGGCCGTAACCAAGGCTCATCAGTGCAAAGGCGATCACAAGCCCGTAAAGGCTGCCCGACAATGCGATCCCGGCCGTGCCGCCTGCGGCGATGACCGTCCCGAACCGCATCAGGGCAGGCGGCGTAAGACGCAGCTGCGGGATCAGCACCCACTGCGCCAGCAGGGTTGAAAAGGCCCCGGCCATGAAGATCAGCGCGATGGCATGCTGTGATTCCAGCGCGTTGCCGCCCAGCGTGTCGATAACCAGGAACCCAAGCGCCTGCCCCGTCGCGGCCTGGATCGATCCCGAAACAAAGCCGAAGATCATAAAGGGTGCGATGCGACCGTCCTTGACGCTGAGGCGCTTTGGTCGTCCCGCCGCCGCCGCGTTGACGCTGGCGCCGGTGGTGGTGCCGGCCAGATTCGGTTCCGACGACGGCGCGCCGCTGCCGCTGCGAGGGCCGGGCTGGTGGGTAGGATCATCGTCCGGCAGCACCTTGGCCACCGCCAGCATCACGACCAACGCGATGGCAGCAAAGGCAAACATCGGCCCCGACAGGCCAAGGGGCGCCAGGATGAACAGCGGCGCAACTGCTGGTCCGATGATGGTGCCCAGACCGAAAGCGGATGACAGGCTGGAAAGCGCCGCGGTGCGATCCTGTTCGCTGGTGCGGCTGGCGACATAGGCCTGCGCTGCCGGATTGGCCGCCGATCCGAAGATGCCGAACAGGCTCCGCAATATTGCAAACAAAGCAAATGTGGCCACCGGTGCCAGCCAGCCCTGCAGGCCAGCGAAGATCGCGACCCCACACCCTGCCATCGAAACCATGAATCCCAGCGAGCCAACCAGCATCAGCCGTCGCCGGCCACGAATATCGCTCTGCCGGGCCCAATAGGGGGCGCTGAATGTCCACAACAACGCCGACAGCGAGAAAATCACCGCCACCAGCATGTCGGGCAGATGGATCACGCGGGCAATCGCCGGCAGCACGGTCTGGAGCGCAGTATTGCCCGCCGCCACCGTCAGCAGCGCGGCGAACACCACCGCGAATTGGCTTCGCGGCAGCGAGGGATTGGCAAGGCCGGCAAAGGGATTGGGCGTATGCACTCGCGTTCAATGGGCCGGCGGCGCGCCGATGCCAACCCGTTACTTTTCCCCGCCGCCCTTGCCATGGCGTTGCGGGGGCGACACCATCGCGCTGAAAATGGGGAGGCCGATGATGACGACGGGTGTGCGCCAGGGAACAGTGCTCGTCACGGGAGCATCGGGGTATATCGCCGGGTTCGTGATCCAGCGGCTGGTCGCGGAAGGCTGGCAGGTGCGCGGAACCCTCCGTTCTCTGGCGCGAGCTGCCGAGGTACGGGCGACGTTGGGCTTGTCCGATCTTGAATTGGTTGCCTGCGATCTGATGCGGGACGACGGCTGGGCGGAGGCGATGCACGGCATTGATTTCGTGCAGCATATCGCCTCACCAATTCCCGCTGCCGAGCCCAGGGACCCCAACGAACTCATTGTGCCGGCGCGAGAGGGCGCGCTGCGGGCGCTGCGCTTTGCCCATGAAGCAGGGGTCAGGCGCGTGGTGATGACCAGCAGTATGGCGGCCATCGCCTATGGCCACGGGCCGCGCGCCACGCCCTTCACCGAGGCCGACTGGTCCAACGTCAACAGCCTCGACGCCTATGCCTATATCAAGTCCAAGACCCTGGCCGAACGCGCCGCGCGCGAGTGGATGGCGGCCAACGGCGGCGGGATGGAATATGTGTCGATCAATCCTGCGGCCGTGCTTGGGCCGGTATTGGGGCCGGACTTTTCGACGAGCCTCGAAGTGGTGAAGAAACTTCTTGATGGGGCGTTGCCCGGCCTGCCCAACCTGGGCTTTGGGGTGGTCGATGTGCGTGATGTGGCCGAACTCCACGTCCGCGCCATGACGGAGCCGGGGCTGGACGGCGAACGCTTCATCGCGCAGGGGCGTTTCCTGTGGATGCGGGAAGTAGCGGACGTGCTGAAGACTGGCCTTGGTGACAAGGCGCAGCGTGTGCCGCTCAGGGGCCTGCCAAACTGGCTGTTGAAATTGCTCGCCAATTTCGATGCCACGGTAAAGATGGTGGTACCGGAACTGGGCCGACGCCGCGATGCCACCGCCGCGCACGCGTTGCAGCGGCTGGGCTGGAAAACCCGCGATGAAGCCATCACCATCCTCGACTGCGCAAACAGCCTGATCGAGAAGCGGCTGGTGAAGCGCTGAGTCAGCGGGCCTTCTGTTGGGCAATCCAGCGATCGATCTTGGCCTCCAGCACCGCCATCGGCAGGGCACCGGTCATCAGCACCTGGCGGTGGAAGCCCTTGATATCAAAACTGGATCCCAGTGCGGCCTGCGCTTTGGCGCGCAGGCGGGTGATGGTGAGCTGGCCGATCTTGTAGGCCAGCGCCTGGCCCGGAATGGCGATATAACGCTCGACCTCGGCAGTGGCGTCCGTGCGACTCATGCTGCTGTTGGCCAGCATGTATTCGATGGCCTGATCGCGCCCCCAGCCCTTGGCATGGATGCCGGTATCAACGACGAGGCGCAGGGCGCGCAGCATCTCGTCCTCATACCGGCCCTGCAATTGATAGGGATCAGTGAACATGCCGAGTTCCGGCCCGAGGCTTTCGGCATAGAGGCCCCAACCTTCTGCAAAGGCGGTGTTGCCGCCAAAGCGCTGGAAAGCGGGCAGTTTGTCATTCTCTTGCGCCAGGCTGACCTGGAAATGATGGCCCGGCACGGCTTCGTGCAGGAACAGCGTCTCGACGCCGTAATTGCTGCGCGAGGGCAGGTCGTAGCTGTTGTAATAGAACACGCCCGGCCGGCTGCCGTCGGGGGTGCCACCCTGGTAACTGCCTGCAGCATCAGTCTTTTCCCGGTGCGGCGGCACGGGACGGATATCCAGCGGCGACTTGGGCAGCGTATCGAACAGCCGGCCGATCACGGCATCGATGCGCTTGCCGACAGCGCGATAGGAATCGCCCATCGCCTGCGCACTCGCGAACTTGAGGCGTGGATCGGTCCGCAGGTGGGTGAAGAAGGCGGCGCGGTCGCCGGGCACCCCGACACGCTTCTGCACATCATCCATCCCCTTGAGAATGCGGGCAACTTCCGACAGTCCGATGTTGTGGATCTCGTCTGGCGTCAGGCTGGTGGTGGTGTTGCTGGCCACCAGGTAGCGATAGAGTTCGGGGCCACCCGGCATGGCGACCAGGCCCGGCAGTTCCCGCGCAACCGGCAGATATTCGGTCTTCAGGAAATCACGCAGGCGAATGAGGGCCGGGTTGACGCGTTCGCCCACCATCTTGCGATAGGCGGTGGTGAGCCGAGCCTGATCTTGTGCACTGATTTCGCTGGGAAATTTCTGCACCGGCTTCATCATGATCGAGCCATCGACATCGCCGGCGGTGAGGTTGTTCAGCTGATCGATGATGTTGTTGACCACCAGTTTCGGCTGCACCACGCCGGTCTTCATGCCCTGGCGGAAACGCAGGATGGCGAGGTCGAGGAACAGCGCGAACTGGTCATTGCGCTTCAGCGCATCCTCGTAATCTTTCAATGACTTGAAGGGCGCCGCACTCTCGCCGCTGTTCAGTTCCGGCAGGAAGGTGTGGAAGCCGAAGAAGTGATCGATGGGGCGCGGGGCGGTGGCGGCGAGGATGGCGGGCTGCAGCCCGGCCAGATCGGTTTCGCGCTGCCACTTGAACGTATCGTAACTCACCTGTTCGTCGGGGGTCAGCGCGGCGCGGTCGATGGCGGCCAAGGCCTTGAGTTCATTGATCGCCGCCTGCCTTTCCGCGGCGTAGGCGGCATCGGTGAACACCTCGCCCAGTTCGCCGGCGCGGCTGGTGTCGCCGCGGAACAGGCCCATCAGCGGATTGCGCTTCAGATTGTCGGCATCGCTCGCCGCGAACAGCGAAGCGAGGGCCATTGATGGTGATGGGCTGGCCGTTGCTGCCGCGGGGCTGACCACCTCGCTGTTCCGGGTGGCCATTTGTGCCGCAACGGGGGACATGGCTGACAGGCTGACAGCAAGCAGGAACAGGGCGCGCATCATCACTCTCCGAAATTGGGCGTGTTGCCTGCATAATACGGGGATCGGCGCAGTCAATCGCCTTGCCGCGCGTCAGTTTAGGCGCGGCACCGCCAGCCGGCGCAGCTCGATCTTGGGGCAGCGGTCCATCACCACTTTCAGCCCGGCGGCTTCGGCTCGGGCGGCGGCGGTTTCATCAATGACGCCCAGTTGCGTCCACACGGCCTTGGCGCCGACGGCAATCGCCTCGTCCACAACTCCGGCGACAAACTCGCTGCGGCGGAACACGTCGACCAGGTCGATGGGCCCTTCCACATCGGCCAGCGATGCCACCACGGTCTGGCTGTGAATGGTCTGTCCGGCGAGCGCCGGGTTGACCGGGATGACGTGATAACCATGGGCCAGCAGCACGCCCATCACCTCGTGGGCGGCGCGTTCGGGGCGGTCACTGGCGCCGACCAGCGCGATGGTGCGCGCCTCCATCAGCAGCTGGGCGATATCGCGATCCTCGGTCAGCATGGCAGCTCCCTTCACAGTCCGACGGTGACAATCACCCCGCGCGCGATCTCGTCAAACACGGTGGCCGCCTCGCCCGACACCGGCTGTGCCTCTTCCGAAGCGGTCCGCACCGCCATCTGCAGCGGGATGCGGCCCAGGAAAGGCACGCCCATCGTCCGGGCTTCGGCTTCCGCTCCGCCGTGGCCGAAGGGATCGGAGACATGGCCGCAATTGGGGCAGCAATATCCCGCCATATTCTCCACCACGCCCAGCACGCGCACACCCACTTCGCCAAACATGGCCACGGCGCGGCGTGCGTCGATCAGGGCCAGATCCTGCGGCGTGGAAACGATCACGGCGCCATCGGGTTTCAATTTCTGGGCCATGGTCAATTGCACATCGCCGGTGCCGGGCGGCAGATCGATCACCAGCACGTCCAGCGCGCCCCAGTCGCATTGTTCGACCATCTGGACGAGCGCGGAGGAGGCCATCGGCCCGCGCCACACGATCGCCTTGTTCGGATCGGTCATCATCCCCATCGAAAGCGCCTTGATGCCGTGGCGGGTTTCGGGTTGCAGCCGATCATTCTCAACCCGCGCGCGGCCTTCGATGCCCAGCAGCGTGGGCACGGACGGGCCATAGATATCGGCATCCAGCAGGCCCACCGTCTGCCCGGCGCGGGCCAGCGCAAACGCCAGGTTGGCCGCTACGGTGGATTTGCCGACCCCGCCCTTGCCGCTGGCCACCGCCACCAGCTTGCGGATGCCGGGCACGGTGGTTTCCTTGGGCCGGGCGCTGCCTGCCGGCGCGGCGGCGCGATCCGCGGTGAGGATGATGCGCGCGGCGGACACGCCCGGCACCCGCTGCACGGCGGCTTCCACGGCGGCCTGCAACCGTTCGGCGGCAGTGCGATCAAGGCCGTCGACGGCCAGCACCAGCCCGGCGTGGCCGTCTTGTTTCACCACCACGCCGGCGGCGCGGCCCGTGGCGGCAATGCTGCCACCGCCGGCCGGATCGGCCACCGTGGCCAGCGCGGCCATCACATCATCCTTCACGGCCATCGGTGTCTTGTTCCTTCCAGAAGTGCAGGCATAATCCACCGCGTCAACGCCGCGGTGCCGCACGCACTCGCAATCCCTGTTCGGCGTTCGTATATAGTGACTTCAACCCGTCTGATAAGGTTTCATCCCGCCCATGCCCTGGCAGAACAATGGTGAAGGCGACGGCCCGCCGCACAGCGACGGAGACGACGTGCCGGCCAAGCCGACCAGCAATCGCCCCGTCAACCCGTGGGGCGAAGGCCCGCCGCGCCGCCCGATGGGCAAGCCCGGCAAGCAGGGTGGCGATTTCGACGATCTCATCCGCCGCAGCCAGGAACGGCTGAAGACGCAGTTTGGTGGCGGCAACGGCGGCGGTGGCGGCGGCATGGGCGGCATGGACCTGGGCGACAGCCGCTGGCTGATCTGGGGCGGCGGCGCGATTGCCGCGGCGTGGATCGTGCTGTCCAGCTTCTATTCGGTCGACGCGCAGTCGGCAGCGGTGGTGCAGCGTTTTGGTGCCTATGTGGAAACCACCGGGCCGGGCGTGCATTTCAAATTGCCGTGGCCGATCGATGCGGTGGAGCTTCGCAAGGTCGAACAGATCAACATCATCGATATCTCGTCGAGCGAGGGCGCCAACGAGAATCTGATGCTGACCGGCGATCAGAACATCATCAACCTTGCCTACACGGTGCGCTGGAAGATCCGGAATCCGGAAAATTTCCTGTATGAACTCGCCGATCCGGAAAAGACCGTGCGCGAAGTGGCCGAAAGCGCCATGCGCGCCGAAATTGCCCGCGCCTCGCTGAACGCGGCATTGGGCCCGCAGCGCGCCCAGATCGCCGATCAGGTGCGGGAACGGATGCAGGAACTGCTCGACAGCTATCGCGCCGGGATCGACGTGCGCGGTGTTGACATCAAGCAGGCCGATCCGCCCGCCGCCGTCGATGGCAGCTTCAAGGATGTTTCGGCCGCCCAGCAGGACGCCCAGCAATATCTGAACCGTGCCCGCACCTATGCCCAGGCGCTGGTGGCCAAGGCGCAGGGCGATGCGGCGGCGTTCGACGCCGTCTATGCCCAGTACAAGCTGGCGCCCGAAGTGACGCGCAAGCGCATGTATCTGGAAACCATGGAGCGCGTGCTGTCGAAGGTGGACAAGACCATCGTCGATGCCCCCGGCGTCGCCCCCTATCTGCCGCTGCCCGAAGTGCGCCGCCGCGCGGCTGCCGCCGCCGAACCGGCCCCGGCCCAGCGTTGAGGACCCAAGGACATGGCAACCCTGAACCGCAATCCTGCCCTGCTCGCCGGCATCGGCTTTGCCGCCGTCGTGCTGGCGATGAGCAGTTTCTATACCGTTCCCGAAACCAAGCAGGCCGTCGTGCTGCGCCTGGGCAAGCCGGAACGCATCGTCAACGAATATGATCCCAAGGCGAAGCTGGGCGAAACCGGCGCCGGGCTGACGGTGAAAGTGCCGTTCATCGAGGATGTGCGCTTCATCGACAAGCGCATCATGGACCTCGACATGGACGCGCAGACCGTGCTTTCGACCGATCAGCTGCGGCTGGTGGTGGATGCCTTTGCCCGGTTCCGCATCGTCAATCCGCAGCGCATGGTGGAAACCGTGGGAACCGAACAGAATGCCGCCGACGCGCTGAAGCGCATCCTGGCATCAAAGCTGCGGAACGAACTGGGCAAGCAGCCGTTTGCCGCGCTGCTGTCGCCGGAACGCGGGCAGCTGATGGATGAAATCCAGCGGACCGTGAACACCCAGGCCAAGCAATATGGCGCCGAGATCGTGGACGTGCGGATCAAGCGCGCCGACCTGCCGTCGGGCCCGCCGCTGGAAGCCGCCTATGCCCGCATGGCATCGGCCCGCCAGCAGGAAGCCGCCACCATCCGCGCCCAGGGCAACAAGCAGGCGCAGCTGGTGCAGGCCGAAGCCGACGCGCAGGCCGCGCGCATCTATGCCGACAGTTTCGGCAAGGATGCGGAATTCTATGCCTTCTACCGCGCCATGCAGGCGTATCGCACCACGTTCGAAGACGGCACCGCATCGGTTGTGCTGGGGCCGAACAACGAATTCCTGCGGGAATTCGAAGGACGGCGGACGCGGTAACAGGGCTTGAAAACGCGCCAGCCTGTTCATGCACGGTTAGGCGTGTTGTTTGCATAAGGCACACGGGCTCAATCAATTCGCAACCGGAAAGTCACTCATGCGCTCAACCCTTGTTCGCAATCTTGTTCCCGCCGCCGTGCTGATGACCGGCGTTGCCGCCATCGCGGTGGCGCAGGCGCCCGGCCAGCCGGTGGCGCAGAACGCCGTGCCGCCCGCCGTGGCCATCCAGCCGCCCGGCGGCGCGCCGCGCAGCTTTGCCGATCTGACCAGCAAGCTGGCGCCGGCGGTGGTGAACGTTTCGACGACGCAGAAGGTGGAAATCGGCCGGATGCGGCGGATGCCGGGGATGCAGGGCAATCCGCTGGAAGAATTCTTCCGCCGGTTCCAGGAACAGCAGGACGGCGGCGAGCCGGTGACGCGCGAGGCGACCAGCCTCGGGTCTGGCTTCATCATCGCCGCCGATGGCTATATCGTTACCAACAATCACGTGATCTCGGCCGGTGAAGGTCGCAACCAGCCGGTGGAATCGATCACCGTGACGCTGGCCGATCGCCGCGAGTTCAAGGCGCGCGTGGTGGGCCGTGATCCGCTGACCGATCTGGCCGTGCTGAAGATCGAGGCGAGCGGCCTGCCGTTCGTGCAGTTCGGCAACAGCCAGGCGGTGCGCGTGGGTGACTGGTCGATTGCCATCGGCAATCCGTTCGGACTGGGCGGCACTGTCACCGCCGGCATCATCTCGGCGCTGCACCGCGATATCGGGTCGGGCCAGTATGACCGCTATATCCAGACCGATGCCAGCATCAACCAGGGCAACAGCGGTGGCCCGTTGTTCGATCTGGCCGGCAACGTGATCGGCATCAACACCGCCATCTTCTCGCCGACCGGCGGCAACGTTGGCCTGGGCTTTGCCATTCCGGCGGAACTGGCCAAGCCGGTGGTGGACCAGCTGAAGGCAACCGGCGCGGTGAAGCGCGGTTACCTGGGTGTCGCCATCCAGCGCCTGTCGTCGGACATCGCCGCCGGCCTGGGCCTGCCCAAGGACAAGGGCGAGATCGTCGCCACTGTGGAGCCGGGTGGCCCCGCCGCCCGCGCCGGCGTGCGCCAGGGCGACGTGATCCTGAGCGTGGGTGGCCGCGAGGTCGATTACGACAACAGCCTGTCCTACCTGATCGCGACGACGCCGATCGGCACCACCGTGCCGCTGGAGATCATCCGCGACGGCAAGCGCATCCGCCTGAACGCGACGGTGGCACAGCGCCCGTCGGAAGCGGTGGTGGCGCAGCGTGCCGGCCTGCCCGGCGGTGCCGAGGAAGAGACGCCCGGCGAGGACAACAGCAAGTCGCCCGGCATCGAGGCGGCGCGCGCCAGCCTGGGCATCACGCTGCAACCGCTGACCGCGCAGTTGCGCCAGCAGCTGCGGCTGGACGAGAAGGTGCAGGGCGTGGTGATTGCCGGCATCAGCCCGTCGTCGGACGCGGCCTCGAAGGGCCTGCAGCGCGGCGACATCATCGTGAAGATCGGCCAGAAGCCGGTGACCAGCCCGGCCGAAGCCGCCGCCGCCGTGGACGCCGAACGCAAGGCCGGCAAGGACACGGTGCTGATGCTGGTGCAGCGCGGCAACACGCCGGCGCGCTACACGGGTGTGAAGCTGATCCCGGCGAAGTGAGATTGTGTCGGGGGAGCGGGCGACTGCTCCCCCGACCTTTACAGCGCCTTTTCGTAGATCCGGTATGTCCGCGTCACGTGGCTGTCGATCGCATCGGCGATGGACCGCATCGGGCCGTTGTCGTCGAGAATCCAGCCGATCTCGCCTTCGGACGCGCCGAACTCGCTGACGGCGACACGGCGGATATATTCGATCATCTGGAACGCCATCAGCGACGCGACGCGGTGGCCCTGCAGCGATTTCCGGATGCCCATCAGCGGCACGCGCATGCGCTTGACCTTGGGCGCGCGCAGCCGCCACAGCAATTTCGCCCAGCCGAACGGGAACAGGCTGCCATTCAGATCGCGGGTCAGCTCGTTGATGTCGGGCAGGGTGATCATGAAGCCGACCGGCACGCCTTCATATTCGGCGACGCGCACCAGCCCTTCGAAGATGATGGGTTTGAGCTTCTTGCCGACATAGGCGATCTCGGCCGGGGTGAGCGGCACGAAGCCCCAGTTGTCGGACCAGGCATCGTTGAGAATATCGAGGATCAGCGCCGCTTCCTGGTCGAACTTCGACTTGTCCACGGGCCGCGTCACCAGCTTGGCGTTGCGTTCGGAGAACGCGACGATGCGCTGCACCATTTCCGGAAACGGCTGGGCGATGGGCAGCGACCAGGCGTGCAGATCCTTGACGCCGGCATAGCCGCGCGCCGCCACCAGCCGCTCGTAATAGGGCCGGTGATGGCCCATCATCACGGTGGGTGGGCCGTCGAAACCTTGCACCAGCAGGCCGGGTTCGTCCCAGATCGACAGGCTGAACGGGCCGAGCGCGCGGGTCATGCCCTTCTTGCGCAGCCAGTCCTCGGCCGTCGCGAACAGCGCATCGGCCACCGCCTGATCGTCGATGCATTCGAACATGCCGAAATGACCGGTGCCCGGCCCGCCGCCGGGGGCTGTGGGCGCGATCACCAGTTGATCGACCTGCGCCGAGATGCGGCCGACAACCTTGCCATCCTTCAGCGCCAGCCAGAAGGCGGCTTCGGCATGGCCGAACCACGGGTTGGTCTTTTCCCCGCCAATCAGGCCGTGCATTTCCGATTTCAGCGGCGGCACCCAGTGCGGATCGCCGGCGTAAAGCGTCCACGGCAGATTGACGAAGGCCGTGCGGTCGGCGGCGGTTTCAACGGGCTTGATACTGATATTGCTCATCGTGGGCGGTGATACGAAGCAATCAAGGCAGAATGGCGGCGATCATTCTTCGGTGCGGATCAGCACGGCTTCACCGATCAGCAGGAACAAGAGGAAGGGCGCCCACGCCGCCATCAACGGCGGCACCGTGCCGAAATTGCCCATCGCCAGCATGAAATTGTCGGCCACGAAGAAGGCAAAGCCCAGCGCCATGCCGATCACCGCGCGCACGAACAATTTGCCCGAACGCGCCAGCCCGAACGCGGCGACGGCGCCCAGCAAGGGCATCAGCACCGCCGACAACGGCCCGGAAATCTTGTGCCAGGCCGCGGCCTCCAGCACGTCGGTCGGCTTGCCGGCGGCGCGCTGTTCGGCGATCTGCGGCCACAGGTTCCACAGCGCGACGAAATTGGGGTTGATCGTCGTCGTGTTGAACTGGCGCGGCACCACGTCGGTGGCGAAATCGATGGTTTCGCGCGTTTCCAGACCGCCGCTGGCCACGTCGAACAGCCGCACATCCGAAAGCCGCCAGCCGCCCGCCCGCGGCACGGCGCTTTTCGCCATCACCACCTGCACCAGCCGGTTGTCGCGCCGGTCATAGATGGTGACGTCAGACAGCCGGGTGGCGGCGCCGCGCCCCGCCACGGCATCGGCGTGGAACAGGTCATCGCCGCCCCGCACCCAGCTTTGGGTGGGCTTGGCCGCCGCCTTGGGCAATTTGCGATATTCCTGTTCCTGCCACGCCTTCAGCCGCGCGCTGGCCGGCACCGCGATGCTTTCGTTCCAGGCGAAATTGGCCACCGCCACCAGCAGCGAGGCGACCATCAGCGGGCTGAGGATGTGGTGGGCCGACAGGCCGGCATTCTTGAAGATCACCACCTCGCTGTTCTGGTTCAGCGTTGCCAGCGTCACCAGCGTCGCCAGCAGCACCGAAAACGGCAGGAACAGCTGCACGATCTGCGGCGCGCGCAGGGAGACATAGACCCACAGATCCGCCTCGCTGTTCCCCGCCGCCGCCAGCACCTTGCCCGATTCCGACAGCAGGTCGAGCGACTGCAGGATCACGGTGAGGCCGATGATGAAGGCGGCCACCCGGATCAGGAACATGCGCGCCGTGTACCAGGCGATGGTGCGCGACGGGAAAAGCATCTGCAACATGGATCAGCCCGCCGACAGCACGTCGTCGGCCCAGTTCTGGCGCCGCACCAGCTTGCCGGCCAGCGCCGACAGCGCGCCGGTGATCTTGCCGAACCAGCGATCCAGCGCGCCGATCGGCTGGCCGCCGGGCCGGTTGAGCACGCGGAACAGCCACAGCGCGAGGCCGAGGAACAGCGCATAGGGCACCCATTGCGCCAGCACCGGATCGACACGGCCCAGCGCGCCCATGCGCTCGCCATATTCGGTGAACTTGTGGAACGTCACCAGCGCGATGATCGACAGGAACACGCCCAGTGCCGAGGTCGAGCGCTTGGGCGGCACCGCCATCGCCAACGCCAGGAACGGCAGCACGAACATGATCACGCACTGCACGATGCGGCGGTTGAAGGTGGCCGATGCGCCGCGCCGTTCGGCCGGGTCCTTCGCCGTCGTCATGGTGCGGAGCAATTCGGGCAGGGTGGCTTCCAGATTGCCTTCCCCGCGTTTGCGGAACGCCGCCATGTCGGGCAACCGGATCGGCAGGTCATGCTGGGCAAAGCCGAGCACACGCGGGGTTGCGGGCGTGCCGTCCGGGCCGGGGCGCGGCGTGTGCACAAGCGTGCCATCGCGCAGGCGCAGCAGGATATATTCGGGATCGTCGGTGGCGAGGAAGGTGCCGCGCGCGGCGGTGGCGGCGATGATCGTGCCATCCTTGCCTGCCGCGCGCACGAACAAGCCGCGCAGATCGGCGCCGCTGTTGCGGGATTCTTCCACCCGCAATGTCATGCCGCCGCCCAGATTGGCGAATTCGCCGACCTTGATCGACGCGCCCAGCGCGCCCGACCTCAGTTCAAAGCGGAGATTTTCATAGGCATAGCGGGTGACCGGTTGCAGCCAGCCGACAATGCCGAAATTCACCACGGCAAAGACGATGGCAAACAGAAACGGCACCCGCAGCAGCCGCCGGTAGGAGACGCCGACGGCCAGCAGCGCATCCAGTTCCGACGAGGTTGCCAGCCGGCGGAAGGCGAGCAGGATGCCCAGCATCACGCCGATGGGGATGCCCAGCGACAGATATTCCGGCAGCAGATTGCCCAGCATCCGCCACACGACGCTGACCGGGCCGCCTTCGTTGATGACGAAATCGAACAGCCGCAGCATGCGATCCAGCACCAGCAGCATCGCAGCCACGACCAGCGTGCCGAACAACGGCACGAGGATCAGGCTGAACAGATACCGATCGATGCGCTTGGTCACGCCGCTTCCCTTGCCGCGGTGTCCGGGCGCAGGGGAACGACCGGTGGGCCAGCTATAGCCGGCCAACCTTGCCCCGTCATGACCAAATTGGCGGTTTTCAGGCCGCCTGACCCAGCGCCAGGCCGCAACGTTCGGCCGCTTCGGCGAACCGGCCCAGCACCGTGTCGATCTGGTCGTCGCTGTGCAGCGCGCAGATCGAGCAGCGCAGCAGGAACACGCCGGCGGGCGTGGCCGGCGGGCGGCTCATGTTCACATAGACGCCGAGTTCGATCAGCGTGGACCACATCAGCGCGGTGGTTTCCTGATCCGGCATCAGCACCGAGACGATGGCGCTTTCCGGCGTTTCGGTGGCAAGGCGGAAGCCGCGCGACTTCAGCCCGCCATGCAGACGGCGCGTCGCTTCCCACAGCCGGGCGCGCTTGTCGGTCGCGGTCATCAGCTTGCGGATCGAGGTGGCGGCGCAGGCAACGACGGCCGGCGGCAGCGAGGCGGTGAAGGTATAGGGGCGGCAGACGAGACGCAGGATCTCGAACTTGGGATGGTTCGACACGCAGAAGCCGCCGACGGTGCCAACGGACTTGGAGAAGGTGCCGACGACGAAATCGACATCGTCCGCCACGCCCTGCTCTTCATAGACGCCGCGGCCATGTTCGCCGAAAAAGCCCATGCCGTGGGCTTCGTCGACCAGCACCATGCAGCCGTGCGCCTTGGCGATCTTCACCAGTTCCGGCAGCGGCGCGATATCGCCCAGCATCGAATAGACGCCTTCCAGCACGACCAGCTTGCCGGCGCCTTCGGGCAGGCGCTTCAGGCGCTTTTCGAGATCGGCGGCGTCGTTGTGGCGGAAGCGCACGATATCGGCGTTCGACATCTTGCAGCCATCATAGATGGAGGCATGGCTGTCGGCATCGAGGATGATGAAATCGCCCTTGCCCGCCAGCGTCGAGACCATGCCGAGATTGGCCTGGTAGCCGGTGGAGAACACCATGGCATGGCTCATGCCATAGAAGTCCTTCAGCGCGTCCTCGCACTCCTTGTGGGTCTGGTAGGTGCCGTTGAGCACGCGGCTGCCGGTGGTGCCGGCACCGAAATCGCGGATCGCGGCCTGGCCGGCGGCGACGACATCGGGATCGAACGTCATCCCCATGTAATTGTAGGTGCCGAGCAGGATGGTGTGCTTGCCCTTGATGATCGCCTCGGTGGGCGAAATCACCTTTTCCATCACGATGCCGAACGGATCGCGGATACCGGTGGAGAGCAGGCCGGCGTGTTCGGCGATCAGCGGATCATATTTGGCGAGAAGATCGCACTTGGGCAGATTGGCGGTCATCGTCTCAGCCCTTCTTCGCCACCAGCCCGGTGACGGCATCGGCAACCTGGCCGATGGTTTCCAGATCGGGCAGCATGTTCAAGGGGATCATGATGTCCCATTCGTCTTCCATGCTGGCGACAAGGTCCATCACGGTCAGCGAATCCATTTCCATGTCGCCGGCAAAGGTGGTGGCTTCGGTAAGCGGCACCTTCTTGCTGTTCAGCGGCTCGATCAGCTCGATGATGCGGGCGTAAACGCTGGCGCGGTCGGTCATGGTGGCTCCGTTTGGTGATATGCGCGCCCCCATGCCCCCACATCATGGCCAAATTGCGGAACGGGCGGGCGGCAGCGTTGCCGCAGCCTGCGTTACAGCCAGCCGCGCCGGCGATAGTCCGCCACCGTGTCGGCCATGCCGGCGTCCAGCCCGATCTGCGGCTGCCACAGGCCGGCCAGCCGCGCATTGCCGCCGCGGGAGACCCAGTCGGGATGGGCGAGATAGCGGGCGCGATCGCGGCTCAGCTTGGGCAGCTGGCCTTGCGCCGCGGCGATGCGGGTCGCGATGCTGGCGGCGACATTGAGCAGGCCATCACCGACCGGGATCATGCGGACGTTCGACCGGCCCAGTGCGCGGCCGATGGCGGCGGCATGATCGGCGTGAGCGTAACCGCCTGATCCGTCCTCGATTTCGAGAATCTCGCGCGACGGGCCGGCATCGGCCAGCGCCAGCAGTGCGCGGGCGAGATCATCGACATGGATCAGGCTGATGCGGGCATCCGGCCCGCCGGGGGCCAGGCCAAGGCCAAAGCGCGCCAGGCGGAACAGGTCGCGCATTTCCGCGTCGCCGGGGCCATAGACGCCCGGCGGGCGGACGATGACCCAGTCGCCCTTGCGCTGCTCCACCCGCGCATCGCCGGCCGCCTTTGACGCGCCATAGAGCGACAGGCCGGGTTCGCGCGCCGCGAGGCTGGAGACGTGGACGAAGCGCGGGACATCGGCAGCGGCGGCCAGCACGTTGGCGGTGCCGGTGATGTTGCCGGCTTCGAATCCCGCTTCGTCGGCTGCGTTCACCACGCCGGCGATGTGCAGGATGGCCGACGCGCCGTCGCACAGGCGGGCGAGAGCGGCGTTGTCGTGAAGGTCGCCAATCACCCATTCCACGCCGGGCTGCGGGGGCTGCGGTCGGCGGGTGAGCGCGCGAACGGGGCGATTGGCCAGCGCCAGCACGCGCCGACCGACGAAGCCGGTGGCGCCGGTGACGGCAATCACGCCCCCCTCCCGCAGGCGGGAGGGGTTGGGGGTGGGGTTATCAGACAGGGTCATGATGGGGTGATGTGAGCTGGCAGCAATGCCCACCCCCGGCCCCTCCCGCAAGCGGGAGGGGAGAGGTTACGCCGCCACTTCAAACGGCTGAATTTCACCCGACAGATATTGCAGCCGCGCCTTGGAGCGCGAGAGCTTGCCCGACGAGGTGCGCGGCAGGGTGCGCGGCGGCACGAGTTCGACGACGCAGCTCATGCCGGTGATCGCCTTCACCTTCGACTTGATTGCCTCGCGCAGCTTCACGCGCTCGTCATTGTCGCTGGTGCGGCACTGGACGAGGACGGCCGGGGCTTCCTCGCCCGACGGGGTGGTGATCGAGAAGGCGGCGATGTCGCCGGCCTTGAAGCCGGGCAGCTGCTCGATCGCCCATTCGATGTCCTGCGGCCAGTGGTTCTTGCCGTTGATGATGATCATGTCCTTGGCGCGGCCGACGATGAACAGCGAACCGTCCTTCAGATAGGCCATGTCGCCGGTGTCGAGCCAGCCGTCCTTCAGGCAGGCCTCGGTCGCTTCCGGATCGCGGAAATAGCCGGCCATGATGCCCAGGCCCTTGACGAACACCCGGCCGATCTTGCGATCGGGCAGCACGTGGCCGGCCTCGTCGCGCACCTCGATGGTCATGCCCGGCACGGCCTTGCCGCAGTTGACGATGGCGCGATAGCGGGTGGGCAGGCGCTGATCGGCACGGGCATCGGCGCTGGCACCCGACAGGGTGCGCTCGTCGATCAGGTCGCACTGGATGCCTTCGCCCACCGGCATGATGGTGACGGCCAGCGTCGCTTCGGCAAGGCCATAGCTGGGCAGGAAGGCCGACGCCTTGAAGCCGGCGGGGGCGAACGTGTCCACGAACGCCTGCATCACTTCCGGGCGGATCATGTCGGCACCGTTGCCGGCGACGCGCCAGCGCGACAGGTCGTAACGTTCGGCGACCGGGATCGACGGGGAGATGCGCCGGGCGCAGATGTCGTAACCGAAGGTCGGCGAATAGCTGAGGCTGTTCGCCGGGTTGCGGCTGATCAGGGTGAGCCACGACAGCGGGCGGCGGGCAAAATCCGCGGTGGCGAGATAATCGACCGAGATCTGGTTGGCCATCGGCGCGAGCATGCAGCCGACAAGGCCCATGTCGTGATACCAGGGCAGCCAGCTGATCACGCGGTCGTCCAGCGCGGCGTGGGTGCAGGTGGCGTGGGCCGACAGATTGGCCAGCAACGCTTCGTGGGTGACGGCAACGCCGTGCGGGAAGCGGGTGGAACCGGACGAATATTGCAGATAGGCGATATCGGTCGGCAGCGGTTGCGGCAGGTCCACGGCGGGGGCTTCGCCGGCAAACCATTGTTCCCAATCATGGGCAGCGCACAGGCCGGTGGCGGCATCCTTCACGATGTCGTGCAGGCCGGGCGGCGACAGCAGCATCAGCGGATCGCAGCTGGTGAGCTGCACGCGGATCTGGTCCACATAGGCGTCGCGGCCGCCAAAGCTGGTCGGCAGCGGCAGCGGCACCGGCAGCGCGGCGGCATAGATGGCACCAAAGAAGGCAGCGGCAAAGCCCGGGCCGGTTTCGGCGATCAGGGCGATGCGGTCACCCGGCTTCACGCCTTCGGCGATGAAGTGCGCGGCGTGGCGGCGGGCATCGGCGGCCAGTTCGCGATAGGGATAGGCGCGCACCAGATCGGCGCGGGCATCATGGAAGTTGAAACCCTTTTCGCCCTGCGCGGCATAATCCAGCGCATCGGCGAGCGTGCGGAAATCGGAACGGCGCAGCGGCAGGCTGTCGTTGGTGGGGGTCGGCGCCTTGGCACCATCGGCCGGGGGGTTGCTGGCCATGATTGTCTCCCTGTCGTGCGGCCCGCCCGACCCGGCGGACTGCACATTTTCTTTTGTGTCCATGCTGCACTGCCACGCGGGGGCGTTCAAATTCCGGCCCGAAAGTGGCAGGAAAGTGGCATGGGTGAAGACGAACAGGGACGATCACGCCGCGAGCGCCGGGTGCCGCCGCCGCTGGACGAGGCTGCGTTGCGCGATCTGGCGCTGCATTACGCCGCGCGTTTTGCCACCACCCGGTTGAAATTGCTGCGGTATCTCGCGCGCAAGCTGAAGGAGCGCGGCTGGGCCGGAGCGCAGGCTGCCGATCCCGAAGCGCTGGCCGATCGACTGGCCGAACTGGGCTATGTCAACGATGCGGCCTGGGCGCAGATGAAGGGGCGGGCCATGACGGCGCGCGGGCTGGGCCATCGCCGGGTGGCCGAAGCGCTGACGGCAGCCGGTGTCGCGCACGAAGATCGCGGCGACGCGCCCGACGAGGCGCAGGCGCTGGCCACCGCGCTGGCCTTTGCCAGGCGCAAGCGGCTGGGCCCGTTTGCGCGCCAACCGAGCGATGATCTTGCCAGCCGGCAGAAGGCGTTGGCGGCGATGCTGCGCGCCGGGCACGGCATGGCAGCGGCGCGCACGGTGCTGGCAGCACGAAGCGTGGCGGAGGCGGAAGGCCTGGTGGCGGACGATCAGCCGAGCAGCTGACGCGATCCGCCCGACCAGCTGATGACGAGGCCGAGCATCTTGCCCATCACTTCGCCGGTCATTGCGAGGCGCTGCGGACGGGGATCGCCGGCGCGTTCAAAGGCCAGTTCCAGCCGGGGTTCGGCCGCGATGACCGCTGCGGCGGCCATTGCCAACAGGCCCAAGCGTGCTGCGATCTGCCGGTGCATGCCCGATTCCCCTGACTGAAATTGCTGGTCGCTCCCGGCTATTGCGCCGCAATGCTAAACCCACGCTGAACGACACGGCCCGCGCTCCGGTGTGGGGGCGCGGGCCGGTCATGCGTTGAGGGTTCAGGCTTCCGGCGTGGGCGCCGGCAGCGCCCTGGGCGCCTTCCGGGCCTTCAGCTTCCTGATCGCCGAGACGATCTCGAAGGCCAGCGCGTCGTCCTTGACGTGGACACGCACCTCGCCGCCGTTGACCAGTTTGCCGAACAGCAGTTCCTCGGCCAGCGGCTGCTTGATCTTCTCCTGGATCAGGCGGCCCATCGGGCGCGCGCCATAGAGGCGATCATAGCCACGCTCGATCAGCCAGGCCTTGGCGTCGTCGGTCAGGCTGATGTGCACCTCGCGGTCGGCCAGCTGCATTTCCAGCTGCAGCACGAACTTGTCGATCACCATCGCCACCACGGCCGGCGGCAGATAGGCGAACGGCACGATCGCATCCAGGCGGTTGCGGAATTCCGGGGTGAACATCTTCTTGATCGCTTCCTCGTCCTCGCCGACGCGGGTGGTCGAGCCGAAGCCGATGCCTTCGCGCGCCATGTCGGCGGCACCGGCGTTGGTGGTCATGATCAGGATGATGTTGCGGAAATCGACCGTCTTGCCGTGGTGGTCGGTCAACTTGCCGTTGTCCATCACCTGCAGCAGGATGTTGTACAGATCCGGGTGCGCCTTCTCGATCTCGTCGAGCAGCAGCACCGAGTGCGGCTGCTGATCGACGGCATCAGTGAGCAGGCCGCCCTGATCAAAGCCGACATAGCCCGGAGGCGCACCGATCAGCCGGCTGACCGAGTGCCGCTCCATATACTCCGACATGTCGAACCGGGTGAGCGGGATGCCCAGGATATCGGCCAGTTGCTTGGCCACTTCCGTCTTGCCGACGCCGGTGGGGCCGGAGAACAGGTAGCAGCCGATCGGCTTGTTCGGTTCGCGCAGGCCGGCACGGGCCAGCTTGATCGCGCTCGACAGTTTCTCGATGGCGAGATCCTGGCCGAACACCACGCGCTTCAGATCGGCTTCCAGCGTCGCCAGCTGTGCCTTGTCGTCGCTCGAAACGCTCTTCGGCGGGATGCGCGCCATGGTGGCGATCACCGCTTCCACTTCCTTCACGCCGATGGTCTTCTTGCGCTTGCCTTCCGGCAGCAGCATCTGCGACGCGCCGGTTTCATCGATCACGTCGATGGCCTTGTCGGGCAGCTTGCGATCGTTGATGTAGCGCGCCGAAAGCTCCACCGCCGCCTTGATGGCATCCGGCGTGTACTTCAGCTTGTGATGCTCTTCATAGGACGGGCGCAGACCCATCAGGATCTTGATGCTGTCCTCGATCGTCGGCTCGTTCACGTCGATCTTCTGGAAGCGGCGCAGCAGGGCGCGATCCTTCTCGAAGTGGTTGCGGAACTCTTTGTAGGTGGTCGACCCGATGCAGCGGATCGCGCCAGAGGAGAGCGCGGGCTTCAGGAGGTTCGATGCGTCCATCGCGCCGCCGCTGGTGGCACCGGCCCCGATCACGGTGTGGATCTCGTCGATGAACAGCACGGCGTGCGGCAGCTTCTCCAGCTCCGACACCACGTTCTTCAGCCGCTCTTCGAAGTCGCCGCGATACCGGGTGCCGGCCAGCAACGCGCCCATGTCGAGGCTGTAGATCACGGCCGGCTTCAGCACGTCTGGCACCTGGCCTTCGACGATCTTGCGCGCCAGGCCTTCGGCAATGGCGGTCTTCCCCACGCCGGGATCACCGACATAGAGCGGATTGTTCTTGGACCGGCGGCACAGGATCTGGATGGTGCGGTCCACCTCGGCCGTGCGGCCAATCAGCGGATCGACCTTGCCGATCTTGGCCTTCTCGTTGAGGTTGACGGTGAACTGCTTCAGCGCGCTCTCGCCACCCTTCTTGTCGGACTTTTCGGCCTTGGCGGGCTTTTCCTCCGGCTCGTCACGTTCGCTGCCGGCCGAACCGCGCGGCGGCTTGGTTTCCGACTGGCCCGATTTGGCGATGCCGTGGCTGATGAAGCTGACCGCGTCGAGGCGCGTCATGTCCTGTTGCTGCAGGAAGAACACCGCGTGGCTTTCGCGTTCGGAGAACAGGGCAACGAGCACGTTGGCACCGGTCACTTCCTCGCGGCCGCTCGACTGCACGTGCAGGATGGCGCGCTGCACCACGCGCTGGAAACCGGCGGTGGGCGACGGATCGATGCTGGCATCGGCCTTCAGCGCCGACAGCTCGGTATCAAGATAGCGGATCAACTGGCCCTGCAACTCTTCCAGATCGACGTTGCACGCCTTCATCACCTGCGCCGCGTGGGTATCGGTGGTAAGCGCCAGCAACAGATGTTCCAGCGTCGCATATTCATGCGTGCGCCGCGCGGCTTCGGCCAGCGCGTTGTGCAGGGTCTTTTCCAGTTCGCGGGTGAACGAAGGCATCAACCTCTCCGGTGGTGCCGCCGTCGTGGGGGGAGTGCGGCACCCTGAGTGTCCGGACCGGCCTTTGAGACCGGCCCAATGGGAATGTCTGCCTGCCATGCCCAAACATCAAGGGGCAAACACCCCCCATATGGTACAAAATCATGTGGCATTGGCGCGCAGGGGGCGCGCAGGGGCCCAAATACGCTGATATTGCCCGCTTCGCCGCGGCGGGCCATGATGATCGGGTCTGCAATGGAGATGACGATGCGCCTGATGTTGACCCTGATGATGGCCGCGATGGCCGGCCCCGTTGCCGCCCAGGCGATGATGCAGGCGAGTTCGGCACCGGCGCCCGCCGCCGGGGGCTATCTGGCCAACCGCCCGCCGCTGGCGTTGATGCGGCTGCTGCCACCGCCGCCCGAAGCCGGCAGCAACGAGGATCAGGCTGATCGGTTCCTGTATCGCCAGAGCAAGCGCGGCATCGGCAAGGCCGATTGGAACGCCGCCATCGGCCAGCTGAGCGTGACCAGCCCGCCCTTCCTGAAGGCGGTAAGCTGCGCGCTGGGCGCAAACCTGACCCCGCAGACGACCCCGGCCACCATGACCCTGCTGCGCCGCGCTGGCACCGATCTGTCGCGCGCCGTGTTCCCGGCCAAGGACTATTACAAGCGCCCGCGCCCGTTCACGACCGATAAGGGCAAGGCGTGCGATCCCGATGCCGCCAAGGATGGCGGCAAGGCGCTGGGCTATGCCTATCCATCGGGCCATGCCGCTGTCGGCTGGCTGTGGGGCCTGATCCTGGCCGATGCGCGCCCCGAACGCAGCGCGGCGCTGCTGAAGTTCGGCAAGGGCACCGGCGATCTTCGCATCGCCTGCCGGGTGCACTGGGCATCTGACGTGACCGGTGGCCGGCTGATGGCGACGGCGCTTTATCAGCAGATTGCCGACACGGCCGATTACAAGGCTGATCTTGAGAAGGCGAAAGCCGAACTGCCACTGGCCCCGGTGCCGGAAGGCTGCCCGGCCCAATAAGCCTCACCCCCGAACCCTCCCGCTCGCGGGAGGGGCCAGGGGTGGGCCTGAGACGCGGGTGGGCCTGAGATTTGCCCGTTACACCGCCACCGACTGGTTGAACGGCGTGTCCTTGTCCGGCCGCATGTCGCCGGGCAGGCCCAGCACGCGCTCCGCGATGATGTTCCGCAGGATTTCATCGGTGCCGCCGGCAATGCGAAGGCCGGCCGAACCGATGTAGCTGCCCTGCAGCTTGGCCAGTTCCGGATCGGCATCCGCCCCGGCGACGAAGCCATCACCCCCGGCGAGATCGAGCGCGAAGCTGGCGAGGTCCTGCATCGTCTTGGCAACGACGACCTTGGAAATCGACTGTTCCGGCCCCGGCACCTGGCCCTTGGACAGGGCCGACAGGGCGCGCATCTGGGTCAGCTTGATGCCCTGGTCGTTGATGTAGGTCTGGGCGATCTTCTGGCGCACGTCGCTGGCGCCGATGGCCGGCGTTCCATCGGGCGCCTCGACGCCGCGGGCCAGCTTCATCAGCGTTTCATAGCCCGGCGCGTAACGCGGCTTGCCGCCGACGGCGAGACGCTCGTGCATCAGCGTGGTCAGCGCCACCTTCCAGCCATCGCCAACCGCGCCCAGCCGGTGCGAATCGTGGACGCGCACGCCGTCGAAGAACACCTCGTTGAAATCGCTGCCGCCCGACATCTGCTTGATGCCCTTCACGGTCACGCCCGGCGCCTTCATGTTGACGATGAACATCGTCAGGCCCTTGTGCTTGGGCTGCGACGGATCGGTGCGGGTGACGACGATGCCGTAATCCGATGCGTGGGCAAAGCTGGTCCACACCTTCTGGCCGTCGATCACCCATTCATCGCCATCCTTCACGGCTTTCGTGCGGATGCCGGCAAGATCGGACCCCGCCGCGGGTTCGGAGAAGAGCTGGCACCAGACTTCCTCACCCAGCAGCGCCTTGGGCACATAACGCTGGATCACCTCCGGCTGGCCGTGGGTGAAGACGGTGGGAATGCACATGCCAAGGCCGATGGAATAGAGGCCCTGGGGCACGTGGAAGCGGCTTTCTTCCTGGCCATAGATGATGCTGTGCATCGGGGTGAGGCCCTGGCCGCCGAACATCTTGGGCCAGGTGATACCGGTATAGCCGGCGGCGTGCTTCTTCGCCTGCCACGCCTTTGACCGGGCGATGAATTCCGGCAGCTTCCAGCTTTCGGCGGCCGGCTCGCGATATTCGGCGGCGTTGTCTTCCAGCCAGGCGCGCACCTGGGCGCGATAGTCGGCTTCCTGCGGGGTATCGTTGAAATCCATGGTCAGTCTCCCGGAACTCTTGTCAGCCTGTGCGGCTCAGCCTGTCGAGGGATGAATTGTCACGCGGCCGCGCGGTTGCGCTGTTCCAGCGCGCGCACCAGCCGATCCGCCCACCAGCCGCGCGGGCCGAGGGCGGCAACAGCGGTGCGGTTGCGGCGGTAATAGAATTGGCAATCGCTTTCCCAGGTAAAGCCGATGCCGCCGTGCAGCTGGACATTTTCCTCCGCACAGAAGGCCAGCGCATCGAGGCTGGCGACGCGGGCGGCAGCGGCAGCCTGGCGCAGTTCCGGCCCGTTCATGCCGATCATGGCAAGGCCGTGGAGCGCATGGGCGCGGGCCAGTTCCAGCTTGATGTACATGTCCGCACACTTGTGCTTGACCGCCTGGTAACGCCCGATCTTCTGGCCGAAGGCGGCGCGGGTCTTGGCGTAATCCACACCCATCGCCATCGCGGCACCGGCGGTGCCGATGGCTTCATAGGCGAGGATGATGGCAGCGCGATCGAGCCAGTCCTGGTAGTCGCCGGCATTGCCCAGCGGCTCGGCCGGGGTGTTCTCCAGCGTCAGGCGGCCATGGCGGCGAACGAGATCGACCGTCTCCACCGCGCCCACCTTCGCCGCGGCCGGATCGACGATGTAGAGTTGCGGGCCATCCGGGCCGGCGGCGGCGACGATGACGAGATTGGCGACGGCAAGATCAGCCACCGGCTGCTTGACGCCGGACAGGGCGTTGCCCTTGGCCACAGTTTTCACATTGGCGGGGTTGTTGATGCCCTGCTCACTCCAGGCGACGGTGGCGATGGTCTCGCCGCTGGCGATGCCGGGCAGATATTTCGCCTGCTGGGCTTCGGTGCCGGCCAGCACCAGCGCCTCGGTGGCGAGCAGGGTGGAAATCAGCGGCACATGGGCCAAGCTGCCGCCGGCGGCTTCGGCCAGCTGGGCAACTTCCTCGACGCTGAGGCCAAGGCCGCCATGGGCTTCCGGCACGCGCGCGGCGGTCCAGCCCAGTTCGGCGATGTCCTTCCACAATTGGGCGTCCATGGCGGCGGCGCCTTCGGCCATCGCCTTCCTCGCCGGGCCGGTGCCGGCGCGTTCGGCGAGCAGTTTCTTCGCCTGTTCACCGAGTTCCTTGGCTTCATCGGAAAAATCGAAATTCATGGATGCCTCCCCCGAAATCAGGACGGAGGGCAGATTACGCGCACGTCAGGCGCGGGCAACCTGTCGCTTTTGACTTGGGTGTCAGAGCCTGTGGGCCGCCATCGCCTCGTAATGCGGGCGGCATGCGTCGCGCACCCGCGCGGCTTCGCCATCCAGCACTGGCAGCGGGCCTTCGTGGCCTTCAAATCCGGTCGATGCAATGACGCGGCCATACCAGTGCGGCGCCCACACGCCATCGGTGTCGCGCTGGCCGGCGGGCCAGCTGAGCATCCCGGCATCCCACGCGATCCCCAGCGCGGCGCACAGGCGCTGCAATGTGCCTTCGGGATCGGCCAGCACGTCCGCCGAATCGACCACCGGCGGCGCGTGGCCCAGCCGGTCCGCCTCCGCCTCGAACCATTGGCGCTGTTTGGCAAAGCCGAGGCCCTCGGCGGTCACCACCTCGCGCTTCTGGGCGTAACTGGCGATCACCCGTTCCGGCGCACGGATCAGGAAGGCGTGGGTGAATCCCGCCATGTCACCCATCTGCACGGGGCCGACCATGTGGTGGACCATGTGCTTCTGATACCAGACCGGCTGCGCGCACGGGCCGGACAGGGCGGCGGTGACGCTGTGCCAGTCGCAATCCATGTCGGCGATCACTTCGGCCGCCATCGGGTGATCATCGCCGGTGTGCTTCAGGTAGGCGCCATAGAAGGGCTCGTCGCTGACGTGGCAATCGCCCCGCGCACCAAAGCTCCGCATCATCGCGGTCGAAAGGTTGCGCGGCCCGCTCCACATGGCGATGCGGACGGTCATGGCCGGCCCCGAGCGGCAATGTCGGCTTCGATCAGCTGGCGATACAGGCCCTGCAGACGCTCCACCATCGGCCCGCGCGCATCGGTGAGCTTGCGCCCGTCGATGCTGGTCACCGGCACCACGCCGGCAAAGGTGCCGGTGACGAACGCCTCATCGGCCGAATAGACGTCGGTGAGCGAGAAATTCTTCTGGAACACGGGAATGCCGTTGTCCTCGCACACCGCGATGACGTTGCCGCGCGTGATGCCGGCGAGGCAGTAATCGCCGCTCGACGTCCACACCTCCTGCACGCCGCGTCGGTTGCGCTTCACGATGAAGAAATGGGTGGAGTTGCACGTGGCGACAAAGCCGTGCGGATCGAGCATCAGGCCCTCATCGGCCCCGGCTTGGGTGGCTTGGATACAAGCCGTGATGCAATTGAGCTTGGAATGGCTGTTGAGCTTGGGGTCCTGCACGTCGGGGAAGCCGCGGCGCACGTGGACGGTGGCGAGGCGGATGCCCTTCTCGATGGTGGCGGGCAGCGGATCCTTGTGCTCGGCGATGATGACGATGGTGGCAGGTGAGACCACCACGCGTGGATCCTGATAGGGCGTCGAGCGCAGCCCGCGCGTCACCATCAGGCGGATGTGGCAGGCGGTCATCTGGTTGGCATCGATGGTGGCGTAAAGCCGCCGCTCCATCTCGGCCCGGCTGATCCCGATGTCCATGAAGATGGCCTTCGCCCCCTCCCACAGCCGGTCGAGATGCTGATCCAGAAAGGCGATGCGGCCATTGTGGACGCGCAGCCCTTCCCAGACGCCGTCGCCCAGCATGAAGCCGGAATCGAACACGCTGACCATTGCCTCGGCGCGCCGCACCAGCGTGCCGTTGACGTTGATCAGAATGGTGTCGTTGCGCGGATCGGCGGCGTGGCCGTGGGTGCCCAAAGATTGTGTCATGGCTTATTTCTTGAACAGGCTGTCGGCAGCGGCGCGGAAATCGGCGGCACCGGCGCGCTTGGTCCGGGTGCGGGCCAATTCGGCCTCCAGCGCGGCAATGCGCGCATCGAGATCGGCGATGGACAGGCGATCAAGATCCTCGCGCGCCAGGTCGGCGAGGAGGTCACTTTTCTTCCGGGGCAGATCGTCATCGAACATGGAAGGCACGGTTGACCGCGCCGGTTGCCAAGTCAATATCCGCCCATGACCATCCCCAGCCAGATGACCGCCATCGATCCCGCCGCGCCGGGAGGGCCGGAGGTGCTCCAGCCCGTCACCCGCCCGGTGCCGCAGCCGGGCGCGCAGGAGGTGCTGGTGAAGGTGGCGGCGGCCGGGGTCAATCGCCCCGACGTGCTGCAGCGGCTGGGCCTCTACCCGATGCCGCCCGGCACCCCGACGATCATGGGGCTGGAAATTGCCGGCACCGTGGTGGCCGTTGGCAGCGACGTGACGCGCTGGCGGATTGGCGACGCGGTGTGCGCGCTGGTGGCCGGCGGCGGCTATGCCGAATATTGCACCGCGCCCGCCGGCCAGTGCCTGCCCGTGCCGGCCGGCATGAGCATGACGGATGCGGCGGGCCTGCCGGAAACCTGGTTCACCGTCTGGTCCAACGTGATGGACCGCGGCCGCGCAAGGCCGGGCGAGACGATCCTGATCCACGGCGGCACCAGCGGGATCGGCATCACCGCACTGCAACTGACAGCAGAGGTCGGGCTGACGGCGATCGTCACCTGCGGCAGCGATGAGAAATGCGCGACAGCAAGGGCGCACGGCGCGGCGCACGCGATCAACTACCGCACACAGGATTTCGCCGCTGAAGTGCTGGCGATCACGCAAGGTCGCGGTGTCGACATCGTGCTCGACATGGTGGGCGGCGATTATGTGCCGAAGAACATCGCCTGTCTGGCCGACGATGGCCGGCAGGTGAGCATCGCCTTCCAGCGCGGGCCGACGGCGGAGGTGAACCTCGCGCTGGTGATGAGGAAGCGCCTGACGCTGACCGGTTCGATGCTGCGCCCGCGCCCCATCGCCTTCAAGGCCGCGATTGCGGAAACGCTGGAAGGCGCAATCTGGCCGGCGTTCGAGGCCGGGCGGCTGACCCCGGTGACGGACAGTGTGTTTCCGCTGGCCGAGGCTGCTGCCGCCCATGCCCGCATGGAGGCTGGTGAGCACGTGGGCAAGATCGTGCTGCGCGTCGATGGCTGATCGCGCAAATGGCTGATCTCAGGCGCTGGCTGCCGCAACTGGCTGGCAGCACGCTGGCGGATCGCGTCCGCGCCGGCTGCGCGGCGATACTGGGCATCACGCTGGCGGCGTTGGCATCAGGCCTGCTGCCGTCGGCACCTGGTGCAGCGTTGATGCTGGTCGCGCCCATCGGCGCATCGGCGGTGCTGGTGTTTGCCGTGCCGGCCAGCCCGCTGGCCCAGCCGTGGGCGGTGATCGGCGGCAACAGCATTTCGGCCGCGGTCGGCATGATCGTCGCGGCCCTGGTGCCGTCACCCGAAATTGCCGCCGGGGTGGCGGTGGGCGGCGCGATCATCGTGATGAGCCTGATGCGCTGCCTGCACCCGCCGGGCGGCGCTTCGGCGTTGACGGCGGTGCTGGGCACGCCGCTGCTGGCGCACAGCGGCCTGTGGTTTCCGCTGCTGCCTGTCGGCCTCAATTCGCTGGCGCTGGTGCTGGCTGCATGGGCCTGGCACCGAATTTCGGGCCACAGCTATCCCCACCGCCCGCCGGCGGCGGTTGCGCCGTTGTTCCACCGCGAGGACATGGACAAGGCGCTGGCCGAAATGCACGAGAGCTTCGACGTGGCGCCAGAGGATCTCGACGCGCTGCTCAACCGGGCAGAGGCCCACGCGAAGGCGCGCGGGCGTTAGCTCACCATGCCCCGGGGCGCAAAGCGGTCGTCGCGCCATTCGCCGCTGGCCAGCACATCCTCCACCGCCGCCAGTGCCAGCCCGATATCGGCAAAGCGGGTGGTGAGTGCCGGAAACCCGAAGCGCATGGCATCGGGCGGCCGCATGTCGCCGATCACGCCGCGGGCGATCAGGGCGGTCATCACGCGGCGGGCTTCGGGATGGCGGATGATCACCTGCGCGCCGTGGCGTCCCGCCGGCAGCGCATCGACGCTGATGCCCGGGATGGTGGCGGCGCCGGCGGCAAACAGGCGGACAAGCTGGCGTGACTTGGCTTCGGCCTGCGCCATGTCGATGCCCGCAAATGTCGCGACGCCGGCCTCCAGCGCGCGCATGGCCAGGATCGGCGGCGTGCCGGTGAGCAGGCGGCGGGCGCCTTCGGCCGGCGCATAATCGGCGGTAAAATCGAACGGACGGGCGTGACCCATCCAGCCGGTCAGGGCCGGCTGCGCCGTCTGCCAGTGGCGCCGGGCGAGATAGGCAAAGGCCGGCGCACCGGGGCCGCCGTTCAGATATTTGTAGCCGCAGCCGACCGCGAAATCCGCGCCATCGGCGTCGAGATTGACCACCAGCGCGCCGGCCGCGTGCGACAGATCCCACAGGGTGAGCGCGCCGGCGGCATGGGCGGCGGCGTTGACCGCGGCCATGTCGTGAACAAGGCCGGTCACATAATGCGCGTGGGAGACGAGCAGCAGCGCCACGTCCCCATCCAGCGCCGCCAGCAGATCGGCGCGCTTCACCCGCTTCAGCACCACGCCCGCCAGCCCGGCCAGACCCTGCATCACATAGGCATCGGTGGGGAAATCATCCGCCTCCATCAGGATGGTGCGGCGGCCGGGGCGCAAGGCCAGCGCCGGGCTGGCCAGCTTGAACAGGTTGAGGCTGACCGAATCGCAGGCGACGACCGATTGGGGTTCGGCCCCGACAATGGGCGCGATGGCCGCACCCAGCGCCACCGGCAGATCGATCCAGCCGGCATCGTTCCAGCTGCGGATCAGGCCGGTGCCCCATTCGCCCCTTATTGTCTCTGCAAGCCGCTCTGGCAGTCCGGCAGGCAATGGCCCCAGCGAGTTGCCGTCCAGGTAGACAAGGCCCGGCGGCAGATCGAAGCGTGCGCGGGCGTGGGCCAGCGGGTCGGCGGCATCCAGTGCGGCCAGGTGGGCGGGATCGGGCATCATCGCGCGCCCTTGCGCCACAGCCCGCGCTCCATTACAACCGGCAACTGCAGTGCCGTCCCGGAAGGGGCGGCCTTTTTTATTCGCGAAGGAGCCGATGATGGCCGCCAAGTCCCTGCCCCTGATGCCGCACGCCACCGCCGCCTGGCTGGTCGACGAAAGTGCGCTGACCTTCAGCCAGATCGCCGAGTTCTGCGGCCTGCACGTTCTGGAAGTGCAGGCGATCGCCGACGATACCGCCGCCACCAAGCTGAAGGGCCGCGATCCCATCCGCGCTGGCGAACTGACCCGCGAAGAGCTGTCCAAGGGCGAGGCCAACCCGGATTACGAGATCAAGATGTCGCGCCTGCCTGAACAGGCCCGCCGCACGTCTGGCCCACGCTATACCCCGGTGTCCAAGCGCCAGGACAAGCCGGATGGCATCCTGTGGATCATCAAGAACCACCCGGAAATCACCGACGGCCAGATTTCCAAGCTGATCGGCACGACGAAGACGACGATTGCCGCCATCCGCGACAAGAGCCACTGGAACTATGCCAACCTGCAGGCGCGTGATCCGGTGACGCTGGGCCTGACCAGCCAGCGCGAAATGGATGCGCTGGTCGCCGCGGCCGCCAAGAAGGCCGGCATCGATACCAGCGTCGATCCGGAAAAGGTGGAAGCCGACCGCGCCGCGCTGATCAACCAGCTGCAGGCGGAACGCCACGCCGCCGCCCATGCCCCGGAAACCCCGGTTTCGAGCTCGCCGGGGACGGCGCTGGAGCAGGGCGAGGCGCTGTTCCGCCGATAAGCCGCGCGCCGATAACGCGCAGCGTTATCGGCCGACAGGCTGAGGCCGGCCGGCGGGGCGGCGCGCACCTGCGCGCCGAATCCGTTCGACGTCAGGCCGCGGCTTTGCCGTGGCTGCACTGCCCGCTCGCGGCATAACCCAACCAATCCCTCCCCGCCTGCGGGAGGAGTTGAGCCTACTCTTCCCGCCCGCCCAGCGGCAGCGGCAGTTCCTTCGGCGGTTCGCGATCCAGCAGGCCGGCAGCCTTCAGATCGGCCATGCCGGGCAGATCGCGCCTGCTGGCGAGGTTGAAGTGCGCCAGGAATTCCGGCGTGGTCGCATATTGCAGCGGCCGGCCCGGTGTTTCGCGGCGACCGGCGGGGCGGACCCAGCCCGCCTCCATCAGCACGTCGATGGTGCCGCCCGATACCGCAACCCCGCGGATTTCCTCGATTTCCGGGCGCGTCACCGGTTCGTGATAGGCGATCACCGCCAGCGTTTCGACAGCCGCGCGGGACAGTTTCTTCACCGTCTCGCGGCTGGTCCGCAGGAAATGGCCAAGGTCGGGCGCCGACTGGAACTGCCAGCGGCCGCCGCGCTCGACGAGGTTGATGCCGCGCGGTTCATAGCTCGCGGCCAGCGCGCGCAGCGTCGGCAGCAGGTCGCCACGTTCGCCGACATGTTTGGTGATCTCGCCCAGTGTCAGCGGCGCTTCGGCGGCGAACAAGATGGCTTCCAGCGCGCGGGTGAGGGCAAGGTCGTGCGCCTCTTCAGTCATGCTTGGCTCTCAGCAGGATGGGGGCAAAGGCGGCGCCCTGGCTGAGCGAGACCTTGCCCTGGCGGGTCAGCTCCAGCGCCGCGACGAAGCTGGAGGCCAGCACCGATCGGGCATAGGATTCGTCGGCCAGATCGGCGGGCAGAAAGCGGGCCAGCTCGGTCCAGTCGATGCTGCGCCCCAAAAGATGTTCAAGCCGTTCAATGGCTTCATCCAGCGCCATCACCGGCCGCCGGCGCACGACGTGGACCGACTTGCTGCGCCGCGCGGTGATCGCGCCATAGGCGGACATCAGGTCGTAATAGCTGCATTCGTAAACCGCCTGCCGGTCTTCGGCGAGGCCTTCCGGGTTGGGGCGGCGGAACATGTCCCACCCCAGCTGCGGGCGGGCGAGCAGTTTCTGGCCGGCTTCGCGCATGGCTTCCAGCCGCTGCAGCTGGAACTGCAGTTTCAGCGCCAGTTCGGCCGGATCGGGTTCTGCCTCAGGGTCTTTCGGCAGCAGCAGGAGCGATTTCAGATAGGCCAGCCACGCCGCCATCACCAGGTAATCGGCTGCGAGTTCAAGGCTCAAGGCCTTGGCGTCGCGGATGAAATCCAGATATTGATCGACCAGCGCCAGGATCGAGATCTGCGACAGGTCCACCTTTTGCGCGCGCGCCAGGGTGAGCAGCAGGTCGAGCGGGCCTTCCCAGCTGCCAAGTTGCAGGATCAGCGCCGAAGGCTCCGGCCCGGCGCGCACCGGCAGGTCGAACTGTTCGGCCGTCTCGCTCACGCGCAGGCCAGCAGCGCGTCGCGGGCCACGGCCCATTCGGCGACGGGGGTCGCATCACCCGGCCCCATCCAGGCCATGGCGGCGGCAAGGCGCCGGGCGGCGGCCGCGCTCATCACTGGCGCTGATTCGACGATCGACCGCATCTCGGCAAAATCGCCGGAACAATGCAGCGCGATATCGCAGCCGGCATCCAGGCAGGCGAGGGCACGCGCACCGAAATCGGCTAGCGCGTTGCTGCCCGGCGGATGGCCGCCCGATTGCGGGTTGCCCAGCGCGTGCATGCCCAGATCGTCGGACATCAGCAGGCCGCCAAAGCCGATATCGTGGCGAATGAAATCAATCACCTGCGGCGACAGCGTGGCGCAGCGGTTTGCGTCGAGCGCGGTGTAGGTGATGTGCGCCGTCATCGCCATCGGCGCGTTGGCCAGCCGCCGGAACGGTTCGAAATCACGCTCGAGTTCGTCGCGGCTGGCGGTGACGACGGGCAGTTCGAGATGGCTGTCGGCCCGGGCGCGGCCGTGGCCGGGGATATGCTTGACGACGCCGCAGATGCCGCCGGCCTGGAAGCCATCGAGCACTGCCTTGCCCAGCGCGGAAACGATCATCGGTTCGGCGCCAAAGCTGCGATCACCAATGATGTCATGTCCTTCCAGGTCGCGCACATCGAGCAGTGGCAGGCAATCGACATTGATGCCTAGGTCGCGCAGCAGCGCCGCCAGCGCCAGCGCGTTCAGCCGGCAGGCCTCGATCGCGGTGATCGGGGCCTTGTCGTAAAGCTTGCCGAACGTCTCGCCGGTGGGGAATTCCGGCCAGTGCGGCGGGCGCAGCCGGGCGACGCGGCCGCCTTCCTGATCGATCAGGATCGGCACGTCGCGGCCCGCCAGGTCGCGCAGGCTTTGCGTCAGCGCGCGCACCTGATCGGGCGAATCCACGTTGCGTTTGAACAGGATATAGCCCGCCGGGTCGGCTGACTTGAACAGCGCGCGTTCGTCGTCGTTCAGGGCAAGGCCGGCCAGACCGAGGAAGAGCGGTTGCATCATTTCTTCACCGCTTCGCAGGCGCCCTTGGCGGCCAGGATGGCCTTGCAGGCGGCGTCCACATCTGCGGCGGTGCCGCGCACGCGCCACATCTCCTTGCCGCTGGACGAGGTGACCTTCTGGATCCTCTTGCCCGAAAGTCCGCCCTTGCCGGCGACGCGCGACCATTCCTCCTCGGCCTTGGCCTCGCTGGAAAAAGCGCCGATCTGCACCACGCCGCTGCCGGATTTGGCCGGGGCGGTGGCAGGCTTTGCCGCCGGGGTGACCGGTTTTGCCGGCGCGCTGGCCGCGGGCGGCGGTTTGATGACCGGCGCTGGCGCGGCGGCTGCGGGTGCCGGGCGGACGATGGGCGGCGGAGCCGGCGGGGTGACAGGGCGGGCCGGCGCAGTGCGCGGCGCGGCGGCGGGCTGGCCGGCGGGCACCACCTGCACCGGCACGGGCTGGCCGGCGACGGGTGCCGTGGCCGGCGCTGTGGCAGGCGGCGCGCTGCCGGGTGGCAGCAGATCGCGCGGACGGCCCACCGGTTCTTCGGGCAGGGCGCCCATGTCGATCACGCTGCCGGGGTTTTCCCCGCGCACGGCCTCGTGGATCACTTCGCCCTCGCCATCAACCTCCATGCCCTGTCGGTCGGCGGGCGGCACCTTGTAGGGGCCGGGATCAGCCTCGATCAGCGGGGCCTGGGACGCCTCCATATAGCCTTGCGTCGATCCGCCATCGCGGCGGCCGAGCAGCATGAGGAGGGCGACAGCGGCGACCGCGCCCAGTGCCAGCACGGCAATGGCGATGTTGAGGATCGGGCGCTTCTGTGGCTGGGCGCGCAGCGGCGCGGCTTCGGCCAGCCAGGGGGCGTCCTCATCACGTTGGGCCATCAGTGCAGCTCCTCGGCAGCCGCCACGCCGATCACGGCGAGGCCGTTGCGGATCACCTGCCCCACGGCGCGGGCCATCGCCAGCCGCGCCGCCGTCAGGTCGGGGCGGTCTGCCAGCACAAAGCGGCGGGTCGCATCATCGTTGCCGGCGTTCCACTGGCTGTGGAAGGCGGCGGCGAGATCACCCAGATAGAAGGCGATGCGGTGCGGTTCGCGCGCGTCGGCGGCCTGCTCCACCTGGCGCGGGAAGCTGGCCGCCATCTTCACCACCGCCAGTTCATCGGCGTCCAGCAGCGACAGATCGGGTTCGGGCAGCGCGATGCCGGCCTCTGCCACCTTGCGGCCAAGGCTGGCGATGCGGGCGTGGGCGTATTGGACATAGAACACCGGGTTGTCGCGGCTCTGTTCCACCACCTTGGCGAAATCGAAATCCATCAGCGATTCCGGCCGCTTGGTGAGCATGACGAAGCGCACGACGTCCTTGCCGACTTCCTCCACGACCTCGCCCAGCGTGACGAAGGTGCCGGCGCGCTTGGACATCTTCACCGGTTCGCCGGCGCGCAGCAGCTTGACGAGGTTGACGATCTTGATGTCGAGCGGGACCCGGCCATCCGACAGCGCCTTCACCGCCGCCGTCATGCGCTTCACATAGCCGGCGTGATCGGCGCCGAAGATGTTGACCAGCGCGTCATAGCCCCGGGTCAGCTTGTCCCAGTGATAGGCGACATCGCCGGCAAAATAGGTCCAGCTGCCGTTGGATTTCATCATCGCCCGGTCCTGATCGTCGCCGAAATCGGTCGAGCGGAACAGGGTCTGTGGGCGCGGTTCCCAATCGTCGGCGGCTTCGCCCTTGGGTTTTTCCAGCACGCCTTCATAGATCAGGCCCCTGGCCTTCAGCGTGTCGAGCGCCTCGGCCACCTTCGGCCCCAGCGAGGCTTCGGAGAAAAACTCGTCCTGTTCGATACCCAGCAGCGCCAGATCGGCACGGATGCGCTCCATCATCAGGGCGACGGTGCGGGTGCGGAACAGGGTGAGCCATTCGCCTTCGGGGGCCGCCACGTAACGATCCCCGAATTCGGCAGCAAATTCCTGCCCGACCGGCACCAGATAGTCGCCGGGATAGAGGCCTTCCGGGATCTCGATCGTCTCGCCCAGCGCCTCGCGGTACCGCAGATGGGCGGAGCGGGCGAGCGTATCGACCTGCCCGCCGGCATCGTTGATGTAATATTCCCTGGTCACCTGCCAGCCGGCAAAGGCGAGCAGGCCGGCAAGCGCGTCGCCAACGACGGCGCCGCGGCAATGGCCCATGTGCATCGGGCCGGTGGGATTGGCCGAGACATATTCGACGTTGATGCGCTTGCCGGCGCCGGCGGTGGAGCGGCCATAATCGGCACCCGCACCCAGCATGGCGCTGATCTGGCCATGCCACACGCTGTCGGCGAGCTTCAGATTGATGAAACCCGGCCCCGCGACATCGGCAGCGGCAATGCCCGGCTTGCCCTTCAGCACGGCCACCAGCGCCTCGGCAAGGGCGCGCGGGTTCATGCCCGCGGGCTTGGCCAGCACCATCGCGGCGTTGGTGGCCAGATCGCCGTGGCTGGCGTCGCGCGGCGGTTCAACCGTGACGTTGGCGAAGCTCAGGCCGGCGGGCAGCGTGCCGGCGGCCACCAGCTCTTCAAGCGCGCCGGTCACGATGGCGGCATAGTCGGCAAACAGGTTCACGTGGGCTCAGCTTTGCGATGAAGGAACAGGATTGGCTGTTCCCTAACGCCAAGCGGCGCGTGCGTCCATCAGGGTCGGATATTGCGCCGCGCTGCGTATCACGCCGCCGGCAGTTGCTGGCTCAGCCGGTCGCGCAGTTCGCGGCGCAGGAACTTGCCGCTGGCGTTGCGCGGCAGCGGATCGGCCATGAACCAGATGTGGCGCGGCACCTTGTAGCTGGCGATCAGCGTGCCGCAAAAGGCGCGCAGCTCCGCCTCGTCCACGCTCTCGCCGGGTTTCAGCACCACGGCCACGCCAACCTCTTCGCCCAGCCGGTGATCGGGCACGCCGAACACGCAGCATTCGGCGACGGCGGGGTGGCGGTAGATGGCGGCTTCGACTTCGGCGCAATAGACATTCTCGCCGCCGCGCAGCACCATGTCCTTCTTGCGATCGACGATGAAGATGAAGCCATCCTCGTCGATGCGGGCCACGTCGCCGGTGTGCAGCCAGCCATCGGTGATCGTGGCAGCCGTCGCGTCGGGCCGGTTGATATAGCCCTTGATGACGGCGGCGCCGCGCACCCACAATTCGCCTACTGCACCGGGCGGCAGCGTGTTCCCATCGTCATCGACGCATTTTGCTTCATAGGCCGGCATGGCCGGGCCGGCGCTGTCGGGCTTGTCGACGAAGAAATCGCCGGAGACGGACGTGATGATCCCGCAGGTTTCGGTCATGCCGTAACCCGTGCTGGGCCGGGCGCTGGCAACGCCTTCCTCGATCTTGTGCACCAGGTCGGGCGGCACCTGCGCGCCGCCGCCGGACAGGGCAGTGAGGCTCGACACGTCGGTGGTGGCGAAATCCGGGTGGTTGATCAGTTCGCGCGCCATCACCGGCACGCCGCCGATGGAGGTGACGCGTTCCTTCTCGATGATCCGCAGCGCCTCACCCGCGTCCCAGCGATACATCAGCACGATGGTGCCGCCCGCTGCCGTGGTGGCATAGGCACCGCAATTGTTGGCGGTGACGTGGAACAGCGGCGTGGTCAGCAACGATACCGGCACGGGCGGGGTGGCCGGCGGTTCGACGCCGGTGGCGCGCTGCACCGCCAGCGCCGTCGATGCGCCGGCATAGAGCATGTTGAACAGGTTGGTGATGCAGCCGCGATGGGTGAGCTGCGCGCCCTTGGGAAAGCCGGTGGTGCCCGACGTGTAGAAGATGCAGGCATCGGCATCGGGATCGATGGCAGCATCGGGCATGTCACCACCGTGCGCGATGACATCGGTATAGGGCGTCACCCCCGATTCCGGCCCGCCCAGCCGCACGCCGACGAGTGTCAGGCCGGCGGGCGGTTCGCTGATCTCGCGATAGCGGCCCAGCCGTTCGGCATCGAGGAACAGCACCCTGGGCGCGGCATCGGCGAGGCCGTAGGCCATTTCCTCCGCTGTCCACCACGCGTTCATGCCGACGACCGCGATGCCGGTGGACACACACGCCCAATAGATCAGCATCCATTCGGGATAGTTCCGCATGGCGATCGCCACCCGGTCGCCGCTGGTGACGCCTTGCGCCGCCAGCCAGGCCGCGATGGCGTTCACGCGGGTGTGGGCCTCGGCATAGGTCAGGCGTTCGTCGCCATAGACAAGGTAGGTGCGGTCCGCGAACTGCGCGGTGGACTGCCACAGCGCCCGCACATCGGGCAGGGCGTGGCGATAGGCGCGCACCGGCACGCCGCTCACGGTGACGGTGACAATCTCGAACGCGCCGCCGGGGCCCGTCAGCTCTTCGCGCGCCTGCGCCAGTTGTGCGTAGTGCATGGCTCTTCCCCAAGGCGGTGATGTTTTTTGGGGACGATACACGCGATACGGCGCGCGAAAAGCTATCCAGAACCAGCGGGCCGCCCAGGCGAGCGGCCCGATGATCGCAGATCAGTCTCCGCCGGCGGCGGCAGCCGGCACTTGGCCGATCACCCGATCAAGCTCGGCAACGATTGTATCGATCTGCTTGCGCAGGTCGGTCAGCCGCTCCTTGGGATGATTGCCGATCTTGCCGTCATATTCGTCGGTCTGGCTGCGCAGATAGTTGACGTGGGTGTCCAGACCGGGCGGGCTGTAGCGCACCGGCGGCGTCAGCAGCTTGTCGGCAATCGCCTGCAGTGCCTTCGCCCTGGCGGCGTCCGGCTGCTGTTTCAGTGCGGCCTGCGCCGCCTTCAGGCGCGCCACCGCCACGTTGGTGTCGTTCACCAGCGCCAGCACGCGCAGGTTGTGATCATGTTGATCGACCAGGTCGGCCTGGGTGATGCCGGTGGCCAGCACGCGCGGATCGGCAACGATCGTCAGCGGCTGCCGCGCCGTGACCGAACCGGCGGACATCACCACGGTATAATCGCCGGGCGGCACCATCGGGCCGGCCAGCATCCGCACGCCGGCCGGAACCCGGCCTGCCGGCAGGGTCTGGCCGGAACGGCGCAGATCCCAGGTCAGGCGGTGCATGCCCGGCTTGGCATCCAGCTTTGTGCGATAGGTGGGGCGATAGCGATAGCCGCCGCCAGCGCGCGGCTCCGCGCCTTCGCTGGTGAAGCTGCGTACCGTCTGCCCGGCGGCATCCAGGATGGTCAGGGTGACCGGCGCGCCGGCCGCCTGGGCGGGGATGAAATAATCGATCTGCGCGCCGGGCAGCGCATATTCCGGGCCTTCGGTGGGCGGGCCGCCCATGTCGGCAGACGCATTGATCCGCGTGGCCACGGCCGGCTTGAACAGGCGCGGCGCAGATGTGGCCTCCGCCGGTGCCGGCAGCTGGCGCAGGGCGCTGAGATTGTCCAGCACATAGAAACCGCGGCCCTGCGTGGACAGCACCAGATCGCCGTGCGCCAGCCTCATGTCGGTGACCGGCGTGGCGGGCAGGTCGTTCTGGAAGCTCTGCCAGGTGGCGCCGCGATCGAACGAGACATACACGCCGAACTCGGTACCGGCATAGAGCAGCCCCGGCCGCTCCGGATCCTCGCGCACCACGCGGGTCGGCTCGTCAGCGGCGATGCCGTTCTTGCCGTCGGTCAGCTTTGTCCACGTCTTGCCGAAATCATCGGTGCGATAGATGTAGGGCGCAAAATCCCCCAGCAGATAGCGGTGGATGGCGACATAGGCGGTGCCGGCGTTGCGGACGCCCGGCTCGATGTTCTGGACGCGGCCGCCCGGCGGCAGGCCCTTGGGCGTGATGTTGGTCCAGGTCTTGCCGCCGTCGCGGGTGACGTGGACGAGGCCATCGTTGGAGCCGACCCAGATCACGCCTGGCTGCAGCGTGCTTTCGCGGATGGCATAGACGGTGGAATAGACTTCCTCGCCAGTGGCATCGATGGTGATGGGATCACCCGACGCCATGCGGCCTTCAGGCGGATTGGCGGTGAGATCGGGGCTGATCACTTCCCAGTTGACCCCGCCATCCCTGGAACGGTGCACATATTGCGAACCATAATAGATGGTATTGGGCTCGGTGGGGTGCACTTCCATCGGCGCCACGCGCTGGAAGCGGAAGCGCAGATCCTTGGGATGGCTGCCATACAGGGATTCGCTGCCGATCCAATATTGCTGCTCGTTCTGGTTGGTGCGCAGATCCAGCCGGCTGAACTGCCCCTTGCAGCCGCCCCACACCATCATCGGATCATCGATCTTGGGAATGGATGGCCCGGTTTCGCAGCCGGGGCCAACCCGGAAGCCCTGGCCATCGCCCAGCGGACGCGACGGGATGATCAGCGTCGTGTTGTCCTGCTGGGCACCATAGATGCGATAGGGGAACTGGTTGTCCACCGCCACCTGATAGATCTCGGCCGTGGGCTGGTTGGCCTGGCCCGACCAGGTCTTGCCGCCATCCAGCGAGACATTGGCGCCGCCATCGTTCGACTGCACCATGATCTGGCTGTTCTTCGGGTTGATCCAGATATCGTGATTGTCGCCGTGCGGGGTCTCTTCGGACTTGAAGCTCTTGCCGCCGTCCACCGATCGGAACCAGCCTTCGTTGCCGACAAACACGACATCGGCATTGTTGGGATCGACGCCCAGCGTGGTGTAATAGAAAGGACGGGTGGTCAGCCGGCCCTCGCTGTTGATCAGCGACCAGCTCTTGCCCTGATCTTCCGAACGATACAGGCCCATGCCGGGCTTGGCTTCGATCAGCGCATAGAGCCGGTTTGGCGCTGCCGCGCTGACGCCGACATTGGCCCGGCCGAACAGCCCGGTGGGCAGGCCGCCGCCGAGCTTGGCCCACGTCTCGCCGCCGTCGGTGGATTTGTAGATGCCGCCATCGGCGCTGCCGGACGTGATCGTCCACGGGCGGCGGATGCCGTGCCACATGGTGGCATAGAGCACCCTGGGATCATCAGCCTGGAATTCGAGGTCGGCCGCGCCCAGCGTGTCGTTGATGAACAGCACCTTCTTCCAGGTCTTGCCGCCGTCGCGGGTGCGATAGACGCCGCGATCGGGCGAATATTTGAAGGGGTTGCCGGTGGCCGCCACGAACACTTCGTCGGGGTTGGCAGGGTTGATGCGGATGGTGGAAATCTGGCCCACGTCGCGCAGGCCGATGAACTGCCAGCGCTTGCCGCCGTCGACCGACTTCCAGACCCCGCGCCCGATGGAAACGTTGCTGCGGATCTTCGACGATCCGGTGCCGGCATAGATGATGTCCGGGTTGCTTTCGACCACGGCGACAGCGCCCATCGATCCCAGCGGGATCTGGCCGTCGGTCAGGTTGGTCCAGCTATGGCCGGCATCGGTCGTCTTCCAGACGCCGCCGCCCGTGGTGCCCATGAAGAATGTGTGGGGTTGCGATGTCACGCCGGTCACGGTGGTGACACGGCCGCCGCGCCAGGGCCCGACCTGGCGATAATGGAGGCCCGACCACAGCGACGGATCATAGGCCTGTGCCTCCGCGGCGCAGGCGGCCGTCGCCAGGAACACTCCGATCATTGCTCTGAACGCGGCAGGCCTCATGTCGTCCCCCATTGAAATGATGTGCCAAAACAGTTGGTTACACCAAATACGCACAAAATTGTCGGCGGGTCAGTCAAGCCGATTCGATGGGAATTGGCAAGCGCGATGATTCCAGCCGGCGGGCAACGTGAACCGCTTCCCGCTTTCGGCAGGATGGGGCGAATTGCCAATGGTCGCGTTTGGGATAAGCTGTTTCGTAACGAGGTTCGCAGTCGCGTGGGGACGTGACGAAAGCGGACCGACACGATGGGGGATGAACTGATGTCCTTTTCGAGATCGCTGCCTTCTGTCCAGGCGGGTGCTGGCATCCCGCGCGATTTCCGAACGCTGGCCATCGCCGCCCTGCTGCTGGGTTCGGCATCCGGCGCGCTGGCCCAGCAGGCGCCGCCACCGGCGGCAACCGCCGACGCGGCATCCGATGCGAGCGAGGCGCAGATCACGGTCACGGGTTCGCGCATTTCGCGCAGCGGTTTCGATCAGCCCACCCCGGTGACGGTGATCGGTGAGCAGGACATCAAGGCCGCCGCCCAGCCCAACCTTGCCGATTTCGTCAACCAGATCCCCTCGGTCGTGGGCAGCCAGACGCCTGCGAACAGCCAGCGCCTGCTCAGTGCCGGCACGGCCGGCATCAACACCCTCAACCTCAGGAGCCTCGGCACCAACCGCACCCTGATCCTGCTCGACGGTCGCCGCTCGGTCGGTTCCACCAGCATCGGCACGGTTGACATCAACACCATCCCGCAAGGGCTGGTGAAGGGCGTCGAAATCGTCACCGGGGGTGCCTCGTCGCTCTATGGTTCGGATGCCGTGGCCGGTGTGGTCAACTTCATCCTCGACAAGAATTTCACTGGCCTCAAGGGCGATGTCAGCTATGGCGAGACCACCTATGGCGACGACAAGAATTACCGTGTCAGCCTGACCGGCGGCATGAAGTTCGCCGGCGGACGGGGCCACCTGCTGCTGAGCGGGGATTATTTCCGGCGCGACGGCGTCATCGGCGCACCACGACCCTGGGCGCGCGACGGCTGGCACCTCACCCAGAATCCGCGCTTCGTCGCCGGCAATGGCGAGCCGGAGTTCCTGGCCAGCCCGCAATCCGGCCTGAACAGCCTGACCGCCGGCGGCATCATCACCGCCGGCCCTGCGCGCGGGACCTATTTCGGCCCCGGCGGCGTGATCCGCCAGTATAATTATGGCCCCGACCGCCTGAACAACCGCGAATGGACGATCGGCGGCGACTGGGAGCAGGGGCTCCACTTCGACCGGACCTCGCTGCAGCCGGAAGAGAATTTCGCCAGCGGCTTTGCCCGCGCCAGCTTCGATGTGCTCGAAAATCTCACCGTGTTCGGTGAAGCCACCTACAACTGGAGCCGCGCCTTCAACGACGGCGGCCCTTTCACCAGCAAGGGCAACATCAGCATCCGCAACGACAATGCCTTCATCCCGGCACAGGTGCGCTCGCTGATCGGCACGTCCAACCTCACGATGGGGTCGTGGGATGCCGACCTGCCGTCGCGGCAGAGCAACAACGTCCGCCGTCTGCAGCGCTATGTTCTTGGCTTCAACACCAATTTCGATGCCATCGGGCTCGACTGGAACATTGACGGCTATTACCAGCACGGCGTCACCAGGGCGCGCGAGCAGCTGATCAACACCATCAACCGCACCCGGCTGGATTTCGCCCGCGATGCGGTTCGCAACAGCGCCGGCCAGATCGTCTGCCGCGTCACCCGCGATGGCAGCACCAACCCGCTGGCGGCCGGCTGCCTGCCCTACAACAGCTTTGGCACCGGTGTGAACAGCCAGGCGGTGGTTGACTATATCGTTGGCGACCCCTTCCGCATCCAGACCTTCAAGCAGGATGTCGCCGCGCTGAACTTCAACACCAAGATTGAAAACGGCCTGATCGATCCGATCGGTCTTGCCTTTGGCGTGGAGCGGCGTCGCGAGTCCATTTCCGGAGAAATCTCGCCGGGTGCCGACAGTGGCTGGGTGGTCGGCAATTATCTCGTCACCAACGGGTCCTTCACGGTGACCGAAGCCTATCTGGAAACCCTGTTCACGCTGCCGCTCGACATCGAACTGTCGGGTGCTGCGCGCTACACCAGCTACAGCCAGGTCGGCGATGTCGTCACCTGGAAGGTCGGCGGTGCGTGGGAGCCGATCTCCGGCCTGCGCCTGCGCGTCACCCGGTCCCGCGACATTCGCGCGCCGAACCTGCAAGAGCTGTTTGCCGCCGGCACGCGCAACACAAACTCGCTCTTCGATCCCTGGCAGAATGCCAACTCGGTTCGCTTTACGCAGACCGTGGGCGGAAATCTGATGCTTGATCCTGAAAAGGCCGACACGCTGGGGCTTGGTGCCATCTTCCGCCCGGCGTTCCTGCCCGGCTTCGGCCTGTCGGTCGACTATTATGACATCAAGATCAATGGTGCCATCGGCACGCTGACGCCGCAAAGCATCATTGATCGCTGCTTCGATGGCAATCTGGAACTGTGCCAGCGCCTGACCGCCACCGTCGGCGGCAGGGACATCGCGTTTGGCGCGCCGGGCTTCAGCCAGGCCGGCGGTGCGCCAGGTGTCACCGAATATCTGGTCGCCAACAGCCCGTTCAACTTCCTGACCCAGCGGGTGCGCGGGGTCGATATCGAGGCCAGCTATCGCTTCCAGCTCGATTCGATCGCCTCGTCCCTGCCGGGCAGCATCGCCATCCGGGCGGTGGCCACCCACTATATGGAAGATTCGGAATCGAACGGTGTCGATCCGCCCACCGACACTGCTGGCGAGAACAGCGGCAGCGGCCCGCCCAGCTGGATCTATCGCGCCACGATCGATTACGCGCTGGAAAACTTCACCGCGCAGTTTGCGCTGCGCGGCCTGTCCAGCGGCGTTTACAACAATTTGTGGGTGGAATGCACCACGGCCTGTCCGGCCAGCAACGCGGTCAACCGCACCATCGCCAACAATCGCATCTCGGGCGCTGCCTATGTCGATGCCTCGTTCGCCTACACGCTGCCGAACGAGAAGTTCAAGCCGCAGATCTATTTCCGGGTGCGAAACCTGTTCAACAAGGATCCGGTGCCAGTCGGCAAGGGCCCTTCAGACACCTCCAACGTCGAAGTGTGGGGCAACCAGACCCTTTATGATTTCCTGGGCCGCACCTTCCAGGTGGGCCTCAGGTTCAACTTTGGCGGCTGATCAGGGCCGCATTGCAATCAGAGGGACGTGATTGCCATGATCGCAGGCATCAAGACAAACCGCCGTCTCAGCGCACGGCTGCTGCTGGCCGGGCTGGCACTGGCCGCCGCCCTGCCGGTTGCGGCGCAGCCGGCGGGGATCGACATCAAGCCGGTGCCATCGACGCCGATCGCCGATGGCTTCACCTTCGCTGCGGTGGGGGACCTGATCTATCTGCGGCCGATGCTGGCCACGGTGGAGCGCCAGTCGCCGGGCCTGGTCAAGCTACTGCGCGATGCCGATGTGACGTTCGGCAACCTTGAAACCAGCGTGCTCGATCTGAAAACCACCAGGGCCAGCCCGGGGGCCGAATCCGGGGGCACCTGGATGCTGGGCCCGCCGGCCATCGTGCCCGATCTGGCAAGGATGGGGTTCGACATCGTTGGCCATGCCAACAACCACACGGTCGACTGGGGCGAACAGGGGCTGCTGGAAACGCTTGAACACGTGGAAAAGGGCGGGCTGATCGCGGCTGGCACCGGCCGCACCATGGCAGCGGCGCGGGCACCGCGCTATCTCGATGTTCCGGCGGGCCGGGTGGCGCTGGTGTCGGGCACTTCCAGCTTCTCGCCGCAGTCGCGTGCATCCGATCCGCTGGGCGAAGTGCCGGGCCGGCCGGGCGCCAACACCGTGCGGACAGAGCGGGTGGGGAAGGTGAGCGCGGCCGATCTTGCCGTACTGGCCCGCGTGGCCGGCGCGCGCACCGGTGCGCCGGTCCGCATTGGCGGCGTGCGCTATGAAGCGACCGATGCGCCGAAGACGCCGGTGGAGATCAGCTGGATCATCAACCAGAAAGACGAAGCCGCCAACCTGCGCGCCGTGCGCCAGGCCCGGCAGGTCGGCAATTTCGTTGTCTACACGCTGCACAACCATGAACCCGGCAATGGCAGCCAGGTGCCGGCCCAGTTTGCCATCGACTTCGCCCACAAGCTGATCGATGCCGGCGCCGATGCCTATGTGGGCCATGGCCCGCACCAGCTGCGCGGCATCGAGATCTACAAGGGCAAGCCCATCTTCTATTCGCTCGGCAACTTCGCGATGATGAACAACAGCCTCGATGACGTGCCGCTCGACATGTATGAACAGTTCGGCGTGAACCCGGCCGATGCGACGCCGCCGGAACTGCTGGCGGCGCGCAACAGCCGCAGCTTTGCCGATCCGGTGCTGTATGAATCGGTGGTGGCCGTCAGCCGCTATGTGAAGGGCCAGGTGGCCGAGATCCGGCTGCACCCGATCGATCTGGGCACGGCTGTCGAAGGCGCCGGCAAGGGTGTGCCCGGCACCGCCAGCCCGGCGGTGGCGCAGCGCATCCTGGAACGGATGCAGCGGCTTTCGGCGCCGTTCGGCACCACCATCACCATTGAAAAGGGCGTGGGCGTCATCCGCCTGCCGGTGCAATGACCGGCGCCACCCCCTGTTGATCCACCGTCTGTCAAGCCAAGGTTGTCATCCCATGCGCTCCCTGTTCCTTTCGATCCTGCTTGCCACCGCCGCCCCGGCCGCGGCCCAGTCCGCCAGCCTGACGGCGGCCCGTGCCCAGATCGCCGCCGATTACGACAAGACGGTGGCCGAAGTGATCGAACTCACGGAAATCCCGGCGCCGCCCTTCAAGGAAACCGCCCGCGCCCAGCGCATGAAAGAGAAGTTTGCGGCGCTGGGGCTGGAAAATGTCCACATTGATGCGGTGGGCAACGTGATCGGCACAAGGCCCGGCAAGGATCGGGCCGCCAAGGCGCTGATGGTCGCCGCGCATCTGGATACGGTGTTCCCGCCTGATACGCCGATCAAGGTGCGCCGCGAAGGCGACACGCTGCACGCGCCGGGCATCGGTGACACCACTGTGACCGTGGCGGCGCTGCTTGCCTTCGTGCGCGCCATGGATGCCGGCAAGGTGCAGACCCCGCGCGACATCATCTTCGTGGCCAACGTGGGCGAGGAAGGCCAGGGCGATCTGCGCGGCATCCGCCACATCTTCTCGGCCAGCCCGCTGAAACCGCGGATCGGCGATTTCATCAGCTTTGACGGCAGCACGGTGGGCCGCATCACCAACGGCGCGGTCGGCTCCCGCCGCTATCGCGTCGCCTTCAAGGGGCCGGGCGGCCACAGCTATGGCGCGTTCGGCATCGTCAATCCGATGGTGGCGATGGCCGATACGATCAGCGGCATGTACAAGATCGCCGCCCCGACCGACGTGAAGACCACTTATGCGGCCTCCACGGTGGCCGGCGGCACCTCGGTCAATTCGATTCCCAACCTGTTGCTGGCCGAATTCGATATGCGGTCGGCATCGCCGGCCAATCTCAAGGCGGTGGAAACGCAGTTCCTGAAGCTGATCGAAACCAGTGTCGCCGCCGAGAACGCCGCCCGCGACACCCGCTTTGGCAAGGTCAGCGCCGTGCCGGAACTGATCGGCGACCGCCCTGCCGGCACCACGCCGGCCAGTGATCCGCTGGTGCAGGCGGCCGCCAGGGTGCTCACTGCCAATGGCTATGATGCCAACCTCACGGCATCCTCGACCGACAGCAACATCCCGATCAGCATGGGCATCCCGGCGATCACGCTGTCAGCCGGCGGCGGCGGCTTCCGCGCCCACGCGCTGGATGAATATATCAGTGTCGAGCGGGGGGCCTTCGTGAAGGGCCTGACGACGGCATTCGACATCGTGGTGGCAGCCGCCGGGATCAAGCGTCCCTAGGGACAACCCGGCGCACTGCACCTCACAGGCCGGCCGTGGCCAATATGGTGGCGAGGCCGATGCGCTTCAGCTTGACATTGTTGGCCTTTTCGATCCCGATCCATTCGTCCAGCGAATGATTGCGACCGCCCGATGCCACCCGAGAGATGGTGATCGCCGGGATGCCGAGGCTGATCGGAATGTTGGAATCGGTCGAACTGGAACTGTATCGCAGCGTGATGCCCTCCGCCGCGTGGGCGGCCGTGGCGAATTGCACGATATCCGCACCCAGCGGGGTTGCGCCGGCCGGGCGATCGCCAACCAGGACGGGCTCCACGGTGATGCGCCCGTCGCGGGTGGAACGCGCGGCGTTTTCGGTCGCGGCAGCTTCGTTCAGAATGGCCAGGAACCGTTGCTCGATCCTGGCAAGTTCCGCGGCCGTTGCCGATCGCATGTCGAACTCCATCCACACTTCACCGGGAATGGCGTTGACCGAGGTGCCGCCGCCAACGACGCTGGCGCTGAAGGTCGTCTTGGGATCGGTGGGGACTGTCACCTTGTAAAGGTCGACGACCGCCTGCGACATGGCCGTCATCGGGTTGACCAGCCCGAACGCGCCGAAACTGTGCCCGCCCGGCCCCTTGAACGTGACGCGATAGCGTTTCGATCCGGCGCCGCCGATGGTCACGCTGTCCATCCCGCCGCCGTCGATGGAGAAAAAGGCCTTGGCGCGGCCCTTGTATTTTCCCTTGGTAAACAGGTGGCGGACGCCGCGCAGATCGCCCAGACCCTCCTCGCCCACGGTTCCGACAAACAGGATGTCGGCCTTGGTGCGGATGCCGGCGGCGTTCATCGCCCGGATGAACGCCAGCTGCGTGGCAAGGCCCGTGCTGTCATCGCCCACGCCCGGGGCGAAAAGCTTGTCGCCCTCGCGGCGAACCTTGACCGGCGTTCCTTCCGGAAACACCGTATCGAGGTGCGCGGACACGACGATCAGGCCCTCGCCGCCACCCTTTCGCAGGCCGGTCACATTGCCCACGGCATCGATTCCCACATCGGTCAGCCCGTTTGCGATGAACATGTCGCGATAGGCCTGTGCGCGTGCCGTTTCCTTGAACGGGGGCGCCGGGATTTCGGTCAGGGCGATGATGTCGGCAACCCACTTGTCGTGACCGGCATCAATAGCCGCCATGGCTCTGGCAAAGGCCGGGGCGGACTGGATGCGCTTGATCGTCGCCACGGCGGCGGCCGTCGGTGCCGCGCGCAGGGACGTTTCATCTGCGCCTTGTGCCTGCGCTGTGCCGGCAGCACCGCCCATGACAGCCGCCAGCAGCATGGCGGCAACTGGCAGTTTCCATCTGATCCCGACGAACTTGTGCATTATCCTGGCCCCCAACAATGACCGCGCCCTTGTCGGAATGTGAACCAATCCGCATCGACGTCAACCGTTGTCGGGCCGAGGCAGGCCCGGGACCCGATGACCGACCCGCATTTGCGCGGGCTGTTCGCCTAGGTGATGGGCCTGATGTCGTAGCCGCCGGCGGCTTCCAGCACCGATCGTGCCTGTTCATTGTCGATGGCATCATCGTGGATGGCGACGCGCGTCATGTCGACGGGGGGCATGGCGGCAGGGTTGCGGCGATCGTCAATGACGTCGGTCTGGGGATTGGGGCGGGCGGATTCGGTGGTGATGATCACCAGATCGGGCGTGGCACCCAGCCGGATCAACTCGTCAGCGGCGCTGCGGGCGGCCGTGGGGCTGGCAAAACGGGCCGACAACATGGCCATGGCTGCACTCCTTGCTTTGTCGCAAGACGCGGCAGGCAGGGCGTGGGTTCCGCCGATTTGCGCTCAGGCGGCGACGCCGTGGGGCCAGGCGCGCGGGCCGGGCGCAATGGTGGACTGGCCGATCCGCAGTTTTTCCTGCGCGGTGGAGCGTGACGTGCTGATGACGTGATCAACGCCCGCCACGGTGATGGCCAGCGTGCCGGCATCGGTGGTTTCGATGAGGCCCTTGGATTTCAGATACCAGACGTGGAAATCCAGTGCCTCGTCCGAACAGTCGATCTGGCGCTGCAGTTCAAAACTGCCCACGCCGGGCTCGCGGGCGCGTTCACGGCGACGCTTGTACAACGTCATCAGCAGTTCGGCGTGGACATCGGCGTCTGACAGGGCGGTGCGCTCCTCGGCCAGGATCACGTCGTCAGCGGAAAACACGAAACCGGTGTGGGCACTGTAGCGCAGATCATAGGCGAGGCGCTTGCCGTGGTCCTTCAGGGCGCGATACGCCTCGATCACCGCGTTGAACTGCGCCACGTCGGCCGTTTCCGGGTGATCGGGGTGATAGATCTTGGCCAGCGTACGGTAGGCGATTTCCAGCCTGCGGCCGTCGCATTCGGGGTGCACGCGCAGGACGGCGTAATAATCAACAAAGGCCCGGCTGTCGTCCATCACTGCACCTCCGGCGGCGCACCGATTCGAATCCGGGGCGCCCACGCAACTCAACTGAAACTATTTGTTAAATATTCTGTCCAATCTGTCAAGAAATACGTGCTTTTAAAGAAGGTTAATGCCCAAGGGCGGCTCCACTCATCATATGGATTGCTTGCCGGCTATCGACGTCGGGCGCAGCATTGGCGGATGACCCCTCCCTCTGCTCTGGAGGCCAGCCTGGAACTGGCCGTCGCCCGCGGCGGCGATCCGCAGGCTGCGATCTATGCCCGGCTGTTTGCCCTGCACCCGGCGATGGAAGCTGAATTCTGGCGCGACACGTCGGGTCGCATCCGCGGCGAGATGCTGGCGCGGACGCTGGAAGTGGCGCTGGATCTGGCCGGCGCGCATGGCCAGCCCGGCGGCAGCTGGGCCCCCGCCTTCCTGGCGACCGAGATCGTCACCCACGAAGCCTATGGCATCCCGCCCGCCATCTTTGCCCAGTTCCTGCCGATCGTGGCCGAGGTCATTGCCGAGGCGTGTGGGGATGGTTTCACCCCCGACATGCGTGCGGCGTGGGACGCGGTGCTGGCGGCGGGGCGCGTCCAGCCCGGCGTTGCCGCCGATTGACCGCGCGCCGAGGCCGTGCCCCTATGCGCCGGGGAGAAGACAAGGCTGGGGGCGGCATGAGGGTGTTGTGGGCGGAGGCGGTGGGAACATTCTTCCTGTTCGCCGCGGTGATCGGATCGGGGGTCCTGGGCAAGCAGCTGGCCGCCGGCAATGACCTGGTGGCCGTGCTGGCGGTGACCATCGCCACCGTGTTCATGCTGCAATTGCTGGTGACGATGCTGGGCCCGGTATCCGGCGCACAATTCAACCCGGTGGTGAGCCTGGTGCTGCGGCTGCGCGGGCAGAGCAATTGGGGCGATACCGCCGTGATGATCGCGGTGCAGGTGGCGGCCGGCGTGGCGGCGGTGCTGGCGGTGCACGCCATGTATGGCCTGCCGCTGCTGCAACTGGGCGGCACGGTGCGCGCCGGGCCGGGCCTGTGGCTGGGCGAGTTCATCGCCACCTTCGGCCTGATCTTCACCGTGCTGATGACCGGCCGGCATGCGCCGCAGGCCGGGGCAACCAGCGTCGCCCTTTATATCGGCGCTGCGATCCTGTTCACCTCGTCGACCTGCTTTGCCAATCCGGCCATCACCATCGCGCGCAGCCTGTCCGACAGCTTCACCGGCATCGCCCCGGCCAGCGCCCCGGCCTTCATCGCCGCGCAGGTGGCCGGCGGCCTGGCGGCGCACTGGCTGGACCGGCTGCTGTATCCGGAGGGTTAGGCGGCAGCCAGCCCATCCTCCGGGATGGCATAGAGCAGGGCCGCGCCGCGCATCGCGCTGGCGGAGAGCGCCTGCACCTGCGGCAGCAGCTGTTCGGCAAAGAAACGCGCCGTCGCGCGCTTGGCGGCGGCAAATTGGGGATCGGGATGGGCGCGGCTGGCCAGCGCCTGTTTCGCCAGCAGCCAGCCGCCGAGCGTGAGGCCCATCAGCCGGAGATAGGGCGTGGCGCCGGCGGCGACATCGTCGGGGTTGTTGGCGCCGGCGAGCCAGACCGAGCTGGTCTGCGCCGCATCCAGCGCATCCTGCAGCCATGGGGTGATCAGCTTCAACTCTTCATCCTCATCCAGATCGGAGAGGGTGGCGCGGACTTCGCCCAGCAGGTCCTTCCAGTGCTGCCCGCCGTCCATGCCGAGCTTGCGGCCGACAAGGTCCATGGCCTGGATGCCGTTGGTGCCTTCATAGATCGGCGCAATGCGGGCATCGCGGAGGAACTGGGCGGCGCCGGTTTCCTCGACATAGCCCATGCCGCCAAACACCTGCACGCCCAGCGATGCGACCTCGACGCCGATATCGGTGGCCCACGCCTTGGAGATGGGGGTGAGCAGATCGGCGAGGCCCTGCCCGGCCTTGTCGCCAGCGTGGGCGCGATCAACGGCGGCGGCGTTGAGATAGACCAGCGCACGGCTGGCTTCGGTGAGCGCCCGCATGGTCATGATGGTGCGGCGCACATCGGCATGTTCGATGATGCGGACGGGATCGCGACCACCGCCGAATTTCGCGCTCTGCACGCGCGTGCGGGCGTAATCCAGCGCGTGCTGCATGGCGGCTTCGGCCACGGCGACGCCCTGCAAGCCCACCTGCACGCGGGCGTTGTTCATCATGGTGAACATGGCGCGCATGCCGCCGCCTTCGGCGCCGACCATCCAGCCGATGCAGGCATCGTTGTCGCCAAAGCTCATCGTGCAGGTGGGGGAGGCGTGGATGCCGAGCTTGTGTTCCACGCCAACGCATTTCAGATCGTTGCGGCTGCCATCGGGCAGGATCCTGGGCACCAGGAACAGGCTGATGCCCTTGGTGCCGGGCGGGCTGTCGGGCGTGCGGGCCAGCACGAGGTGGACGATATTCTCGGCGGCGTCATGTTCGCCCCAGGTGATGAAGATCTTGGTGCCCTTGATGCGCCAGCTGCCATCGGGGTTCGGCTCGGCGCGCGATTTCAGAGCACCGACATCGCTGCCGGCGGTCGGCTCGGTCAGGTTCATGGTGCCGGTCCATTCGCCGGTGACCAGCTTTGACAGGTAACGCTCCTGCAATTCCGGGCTGGCGTGGGCGGCCAGCGCCTCGATGGCGCCCTGGCTCAGCATCATGCACAGGGCGAACGCCATGTTGGCGCTGGTCAGCTGTTCCTGCACGGCGACGGCCACGGCGAACGGCAGGCCCTGGCCGCCATGGGCCTCCGGCACGCCAAGGCCGGCCCAGCCGGCTTCGACATATTGGCGATAGGCATCGACGAACCCGGCGGGCAGGGTGACGACGCCAGCGTTCAGCCTGGCATGTTCCTTGTCCCCACTCTTGTTCAGCGGCGCGAACACGTTGCTGGCCAGCTTGCCGGATTCCGACAGGATGGCGTCCACCATGTCGGGCGTGGCGTTGGCATAGGCGGGCAGCGCCGCCAGGCCGGGCAGATCGGCAATGGTATCGAGCACGAAACGCTGTTCGGTGGTGGGTGCGGAGTAGGGCATCGTCTCGTTTCCGTTTTGGCGTTTGCCCCGGTATAGACGCGCGCCATGGCCACTGAAAGCCGCCTGTTGATGCCCGATCCCGCCGGCCTGGCCGCAGCGGCGACGATCCTGCGTGGCGGCGGGCTGGTCGCAGTGCCGACCGAGACGGTCTATGGCCTTGCTGCGCGCGCCGATGATGGCGCGGCGGTGGCGGGCATCTATGCCGCCAAGGGCCGGCCCAGTTTCAACCCGCTGATCGTGCACGTCGCCGACAAGGCGCAGGCGGAAACGCTCGCGATGTTTCCGCCGCTGGCGCACGCTCTTGCAGATGCCTTCTGGCCCGGCCCGCTGACCCTGGTGCTGCCGCGCCCGGCCGATGCGCCAGTGGCATCCCTGGTAACGGCGGGGCTGACAACGATCGCGCTGCGCTGCCCGGCGCACCCCGTGATGCAGGCGCTGGTGCGCGACGTGGGCCCGCTGGCGGCGCCTTCCGCCAATGCCTCCGGGCGGATTTCCCCCACCCGCGCTGCCCATGTGCGCGCGACGCTGGATGTGCCGGTGATCGATGCCGGGCCGTGTGCCGCGGGGGTGGAATCGACAATTGTCGCCGTGGAAGCCGGTGGCTGGCGGCTGCTGCGCGCCGGCGCGGTGACGGTGGAGGCGGTTGCGGCGCTGGCCGGCCCACCGCTGGCGGCGGCGGCGCAGCCGGCGGTGCAGGCGCCCGGCATGCTGGCGTCACATTATGCTCCCCACCAGCCGGTGCGTCTGGAGGCCCTGAGCGCCGGGCCAGACGAATTTCACATCGGCTTTGGCGCACTGGCCGGCGATGCCACGCTGTCGGCCAGCGGCGACCTCGCCGAGGCGGCGGCGCGCCTGTTCGATCTGCTCCACATCGCGCAGGCGTCGGGCAAGGCCGGCATTGCGGTCGCGCCAGTGCCGCGCGACGGGCTGGGGCTGGCCATCAACGACCGTCTGGCGCGGGCGGCCGCGCCGCGGTTCTAGGGGCATTATTGCTATTGCGAAGCGTTCGCAATTAGGCCATCTTCGCTGGTGACGGAGGTGAACGATGTTCCTGCACCATGATGACACCGGGGCCAGCGGCGGCCCGGCCGGGCCGCCCCGCCGGGACGATCCCGCCAGATTGACGCCGGTGCAGCGCGATCTTTTGTGGTGTCTGCGCCGGCTGGCGGCGCTGCGACCTCTGGGCCAGGCCCGCGACGCCCATGTTCACCTGCTGCTGCAGCGCCGTTATGGCCCCAGCGGGATGGGGCTGGAACATTTGCTGCGCTGCCTTGTCGTCGGGCTGGGGCGGCGGGCAACGCGCCCCGTGCTGCTGCACCGGCCCTGCCGCGCCGCCCTGACCGACGATGAGCAGCGGCTGTTGCGGGCGCTGACCGACGCGCGGCATCCGGCGCGGGTGGCGGCGGTGCTGGGGCCGATGGCCGGCAGCCGCGGCGGCGAACTGGCACCCATCCTGGCCGGGATTGCCGCCTTGTTGCCGCCGGGCTGACGCCATAAGCTGCCCCCGAAATCAGCAAGGGGGAATGATCATGCGCGTGGTGGCCTTGGCGCTGTTGCTGGCAACCGCTTCATCGGGGGCGGCACCGGCGACGGCGGAGCCGCTGTATATCGTCAACGGCCTGATCGTCGACGGTTCGGGCGGCGAACCTTACAAGGGGTGGGTCGCCATCGAGGGCGACCGCATCCATTCGATGGGGCGCGACTGGCCGGCGGGCCGTGTCGCCCATGATGCGAAGATGGTCGACGCCAGGGGGCAGGCCATCTCGCCCGGTTTCGTCAACATGCTGAGCTGGGCCACCGAAAGCCTGCTGATCGATGGCCGCGCCCAGAGCGACATCCGCCAGGGCGTGACGCTGGAAATCATGGGCGAAGGCAATTCGATGGGGCCATGGAACCCGGAGATGAAGCGCCTGATCCAGCAGCGGCAGGACGACATCAAGTTCCCTATCACCTGGACGACACTGGGCGAATATCTGGCCACGCTGGAGAAGAAGGGCATCGCGCCCAACGTGGCGAGCTTTGTCGGCCACACCACGGTGCGCGTGCACGAGGTGGGCGAAAGCGATGTTGATCCGACCCCGGAACAGCTGAAGCGGATGCAGGGGCTGGTGCGCGCCGCGATGAACGAAGGCGCGCTGGGGCTGGGCACGTCGATGATCTATGCGCCGGCGGCCTATGCCGAAACGCCGGAACTGATCGCGCTGGCCAAGGCAAGCGCGGCCTGTGGCGGCATGTACATCAGCCATATGCGATCGGAAGGCGACCGCATCGAACAGGCTGTGGACGAACTGATCACCATCGCAAAGGAAAGCGGCGGCCCGGCCGAAATCTGGCACATGAAGATGTCGGGCCGAAGGAACTGGGGCAAGCTCGATACCATCATCGGCAAGGTGGAAGCGGCGCGCGCCCAGGGCATCCGCATCACCGCCAACATGTACAATTATACCGCCGGTGCCACCGGGCTGGACGCCGCCATGCCCATCTGGGTGCAGTCGGGCGGGCTGGAAAAATGGATCGAGCGGCTGAAGGATCCGGCCATCCGCGCCCGCGTGAAGCGCGAGATGATGGACGAGAATGCCGATTGGGAAAATCTGGCGCGGCGGGCCGGCAATCCCGACATGGTGCTGCTGCTGGGCTTCAAGAATCCCAAGCTGAAACCGCTGACCGGCAAGACGCTGGGCGAGGTGGCCCGCATGCGCGGCACCAGCCCGGAAGACACCGCGATCGACCTGGTGATCGAGGATGGCAGCCGGGTCGGCACCGCCTATTTCCTGATGGACGAGGAGAATGTGAAGCGTCAGACCGCGCTGCCGTGGATGAGCTTTGGCTCTGACGCCGGCGCGCCATCGGCGGAAGGCGTGTTCCTGCTGAGCCAGGATCACCCGCGCGCCTATGGCAATGTCGCCCGCCTGCTCGGCAAATATGTGCGCGAGGACAAGACGACGACGCTTGCCGACGCGGTGCGGCGGCTGAGCCACCTGCCGGTGACCAACCTGGGCATCAAGGAACGCGGGCTGCTGAAGCCGGGCTACTATGCGGACGTGGTGATCTTCGATCCGGCCACCATCAAGGATCACGCCACCTTCGAGAAACCAGCGCAATATGCCACCGGTGTGTCGAACGTATGGGTGAACGGCGTACAGGTGCTGAAGGGCGGCGAGCCGACGGGGGCCGCGGCGGGGCGGTTCGTGAAGGGCCCCGGCACCGGACGGTGCCCAACCTGAAACTTGCCGGACGGTGCCCAGCCTGAAACATTCGCGCGGGCAAGTGTCCCCGCCTAATCGGCGCGGACGATCTCCACGACGATATCACCATCCTGCAGCCGCTGCGCGCCGGGATCGAACCAGCCGAGATGCTGGCCGGCGCGCACCACCCGCACGCCCAGCCCGGTGGTGATGGCTGACAGCGGCTGGCCCACTTCCGCCGCCATGACCGGGCGTTCGCACAGCGCCACCCGGCCCCGCGCGGCGGCGAGATCGGTGATGTAATCCACCGCGTGGCCGTTGGTGGCGGCCCGGGCCAGCAATTGCCCGCCCAGCACCACCGGGTTGATGATGGCATCGGCGCCGGCCTGGTGCAGCAGATCGGCATTTTCGGCGGAGCGCACACTCACGCTGATGCGCGCGTCGGGCGCGAGCCGGCGGGCCGACAGCACGATCAGCGCGGCGGCATCGTCGCGATTGGGGGCGACGATCACCCGCGCCGCACGGCCGATGCAGGCGGTGGCCAGCACCTCGTCGCGCGTGGCATCGCCGGTGATGCCCAGCACGCCGCAGGCCATCGCGGCGTCGATCCGGGCCGGATCGCAGTCCACCACCACGATGCTGCCGCCGGCCACGCCCTGCGCCAGCAGCTCCTCCACCGCGGCGGCCCCGCTGGTGCCATAACCGCAGACGACGACGTGATTGTGCAAGGTGCGCTGTGTCATGCGGGTCTTTGCCTGTTCCCAGCCGCTTTTCAGGAAGAAACTATAGGCTGAGCCGAGGAAGATCAGCCAGACAAACAACCGGATCGGCGTGACGACAAAGGCATCGAAGGCTCGCGCCGCATCGCTGACCGGCACGATGTCGCCATAGCCCACCGTGGTGACGGTGACGGCGGTGAAATAGACGACATCCAGAAACGACAGCACATTGTCGGCATTGTCCTTCAACCCGTCGCGTTCGAACCAGTGGCCGGCGACCGCGACCCCGAACAGCGCCAGCACCAGCACGACACGCACCAGCAGGGATGACCCCGGTGACAGCCGCGCCGGCTGGCGCAGCACCAGACCGGTGCGGGCCCGCGTCACTGGCTGCGCGCCAGCAGCGCCTTCAACTCGCCTTCCCAGAAGATCGACCATGTGTGGGTGGAATGCCCGCGCGTGTCGGCGGTTTCCGGGATCAGCACGAATTTGCCCTTGGGCATCGCCTTCGCCCACTGCGCCGGCTGGCCGATGCCGGGCGGGTTGATGAAATCATCGGCACTGTTCACCCAGGTCACCGGCATGGTGATGCGGGCCAGCCGGGCCAGCGGCTTGTAATTGCGACTGGCCTCCAGCTGGTAGATGCGGTCATTGGCATCCGCGCTGCCGGCCAGCCCCGCCGTCATCGCGCGTTCGGCCATCTGATCGGCGGCAGCGCGCGTCGGGGCATCGGCCTGCATCCTGACCGGGGCAGAACTGGCCATCGCCTGCAGCGCCACGCCAACGCGCAGGCCGTTCAGCGGCGGTTTCGTGTAATTGCCGCCCTGCCAGTCGGGATCGGCCTTGATCGCCTGGATCGCCATCGCCCGCCACAGGCGATTGCGCCCGGCCAGTTCGATCACGTTGCAGGCCATCGGCATGATCGCCTTGGCCCGGCCGGGCAGATCGATGCCGAACTGGAAGCCCATCATGCAGCCCATCGATGTGCCCATCAGCAGCCGCAGCTGCTTCACGCCCAGATGATCGAGCAGCAGCCCCTGCGCGCGCACCATGTCGCCATAGTCATAGGCCGGAAACGCCATCTTCAGGCCATCGGATGGCTTTGACGATCCGCCGTGGCCGATGGCATCGGGCAGGATGATGAAATATTTCGCGGCATCCAGTGGCGCGCCCTTTTCGAACAGCCGGGCAAACTGCGGGTTCAGGAACTGCGCGCCGGTGCCGCCGGTGCCGTGGCCCACCATCACGGCGTTGATGATCTCGCCCTTGCCGTTGCGGATCGGCGTGCCGATGGTGCGGTAATGCTGCTTCAGTTCCGGCAGCGTCTTGCCATCGGCAAAGCGGAAGTTGGCGGTGGTGAAATCGGCGTCACTGATAGCGGGCGCGGCAGTTGCCGCAGTGGCGATCAGCGCCGCGATGGCGGCAAGGGCGGGCTTCATGGTGGTGGCTCCCTGTTGGTGGCCAAGGGATGCCAGCGGCGATGGGGCGGAGGCAATGGGAATGTTGTTTCCCCATCGGCCGGCAGGGTCAAACGCCAACAATCCTGATTGACGCACGCAACTTTTTGTTGGGAGTTGGGTTCACGGCCCATGCGTGCCGTGCGAACGGATCACAGGGAGGCGTCATGAATCCATTTGCCGCGCGGCAAGGCTTTCCCTGATGCGAGAACTGCAGATCGAGAAACTCCCTGTCGCGCGCGGCAGGCCGCTCGTCGGCGTGACCATAACGCTCGCGCTTGTCGCCCTGGCGTGGGCGGCCCGTGTGGCGGCGGATCCACTGCTGCCGTCCGGATTTCCCTACGTCACCTTCTTTCCGGCGGTCATCGTCACGTCATTTCTCTTCGGTGTGCGGCTGGGCGCCCTGTCGGCGCTGCTTTCCGGGCTGCTGGCCTGGTATTTCTTTGTCAGTCCCGTTCACCCATTCGATCTGACGTTCGGCGCCCAGGTGGCGCTGGCATTCTATGTGTTCGTGGTGGCGACCGATCTTGCCCTGGTTCACTGGATGCAGACGGCCAACCAGCAACTGGTCAGGCAGCGCGAGATCAATCGGAACCTCGCCGAATCAAAGGAGTTGATCGTCCGCGAGTTGCAGGATCGCATCAGGGAACGTGACGAGGCAGCCGATGATTTGCTTCAGAGCCAGGTCCAGACCCAGCTGGCGACGCGAACGGCAGGAATCGGTCTCTGGCAATGGAACGTCCGCACCGGCGAGGTCCATTGGGATCGGACGATGTTCGAGCTGTATGGCATGACGCCGACGCCGGACGGGCTGGTGCGATACGCCGACTATATCGCCAGCCTTCACCCCGGCGACGCGGCCGCGCAGGATGCCATCCTGCACGATACCGTTGCCACCTGCGGCGGCAGCCAGCGCGAATTTCGCATCCGACGATCGGATGATGGCAGCGTTCGCCACATCCGCGCGGTGGAAATTGCCCGGCCGGGAGCTGACGGTGCAGCCGAATGGGTGGTGGGCACCAACCTCGATGTTTCCGATCAACGGAACCGCGAAGCCCGGATCCGTTTGCTGATGGAAGAGGTGAACCATCGCGCCAAGAACATGCTGGGCGTGGTAATGGCGGTTGCCAAGCAGACACGGGCACCTGACCATGATGCGTTCATGGTGCGCTTTGCCGAACGCATCGAATCCCTTGCGGCCAGTCAGGACCTGCTTGTCGTGAGCCAGTGGAACGGTGTGCAGCTTGAAAGCCTCGCCCATGCCCAGCTCAGCCATTTCCGGGATTTGATCGGCAGTCGCATCCTGCTTTCGGGTCCGTCGGCACCGTTGCTGCCGTCGGCCGTCCAGACAATTGGCATCGTGCTCCATGAACTGGCAACCAACGCGAGCAAGCACGGCGCCCTGTCCAACGATCAGGGCCGGGTGACGGTCAGGTGGGAGCTGCTGCCCGGTGCCCGGCCTGACCGTTTCGTTCTGCATTGGACCGAATCCGGCGGCCCGCCGGTTGTGCCGCCCAGCCGGCTTGGCTTTGGGTCCACCGTGATCGGCAAGATGGTGCAGATGAGCGTCGATGGCGAGGTTTCGATCGACTTTGCGCCAACGGGCTTGTCGTGGCGGCTCGACTGCCCGTCGGCCAATGTGATCGGCGATGAGAGGCCGCTCGATATGCAACCGGGCGAACGACCATGACGGCACGCATTCTCCTGGTGGAGGACGAGGCATTCATCGCGATGCTGCTGGCTGAAGGGCTGGAGAACGTGGGTTTTGAGATCGTCGGGCCCTGCGCATCCGTGGCTCGGGCCCTTTCCGTTCTGGACCAGCCCGATTGTTGCGATGCTGCGGTTCTGGACGCCAATCTGCGCGGCGAGAGTGCGCTGCCGGTTGCCCAGGCACTGCGCGCGCGATCGATCCCCTTCGTCGTGACGACCGGTTATCTGCAGAGCCAGCTTCCCGACGCACTGGCCACGGCGACCATATTGTCAAAGCCGATCCGCATCGCCGCGCTTGTGGCCGAGCTTGAACGGCTTTTGGGCCGGCGGTGAAGACGGGTGATGACCGGCCATGGGGCACCGGGCGGTCGGAACAGAGACAAGCAAGCCCGGCAGGACCATTGCACCGCAAACGCCAACGCGCTGGTCGAACAGGCAATTCGACCAGCGCGTCAGCAATGTAGAGTGGTGCCCAGAAGAGGACTCGAACCTCCACGCCCTTGCGAGCGCCAGCACCTGAAGCTGGTGCGTCTACCAATTCCGCCATCTGGGCACGGGGTAGGCGGCGGCTGATATGGGCGGAATCAGGGGTTGTCAATCGCCTGTTGCACTTTGGCCTGCAAATTTCTGGGGCTGCGTGGTCGCGGGGGGCAATATGGCCCAAGACATCGGCAGCGCCAGCGGTTACACCGCCGGCATGACTGATCTCACCCCTCCGCACGACCCTGAACAGGGGTCGCCTCTGGCCGATGGCAGCCTGGTCACGGTGATCGGCGGCGCCGGCTTCATCGGCCGCTATGTTGTCGAGGCGCTGGCCCGCGCCGGTTGCCGGGTTCGCGTCGTCTCCCGCCATGCCGACAGCGCGCTGTTCCTGAAGCCGCTGGGCGGCCTGGGCCAGATCCAGGTGGTTTCGGGCGACATAAGGTCGGATGCCGACATGGCGGCGGCCTTTGCCGGTGCGGTGGCGGGCGTCAATCTGGTCGGCATCCTCGCCGAAAGCGGCAAGCAGCGCTTTGCCGATCTGCAGGCCGAAGGTGCCGGCCGGGCGGCGCGCGCGGCGGCGGCGGCGGGTGTGAAGGCCTATGTGCAGGTTTCGGCCATCGGCGCCGATGCCCGCAGCCCGATTGCCTATGCCCGCAGCAAGGGCGAGGGCGAGGCGCAGGTGCTTGCCGCCCTGCCGCTTGCCACCATCCTGCGGCCCAGCCTGGTGGCCGGGCCGGAAGACCAGTTCTTCAACCGCTTTGCCGGCATGGCCCGACTGGCCCCGGCCCTGCCGGCCATCTGCGGCGACAGCAAGTTCCAGCCGGTTTACGTGCGTGACGTGGCCGATGCGGTGCTGGCGGCGCTGCAATCGCCTGAAGCGCGCGGCCGCATTTATGAACTGGGCGGGCCTGACGTGCTGAGCTTCACCCGCATCCTGACGATGATTTCGGAACTGACCGGGCTGGATCGCCCGGTGGTGCCATTGTCGGACTTCACGTCGGGCCTGCTGGCGAAGATGGGCGATATCCTGCCCTTCATGCCGATGAACAGCGATCAGCTGGCCATGCTGAAACTGGGCAATGTCTGCGCGCCCGGCACACCGGGGCTGAGCGAACTGGGCATCACGCCCACCCCGCTGTCGGCGTTCGTGCCCGACATGATGGCGCGGTTCCGCCCCGGTGGTCGCTTTGCGAAATCGGGCGAGGGTCAGGCGGCGTGAACCAGCCCGATCTGCTGACCATCATCCTGTTGGGCATCGTTGAAGGGCTGACCGAATATCTGCCCGTGTCATCGACCGGCCACCTGATCCTGGCCGGCGAACTGCTGGGTTTTTCCGGTGAGGCCGGGGCGACGTTCGATATCGCCATCCAGTCCGGCGCGATCCTGGCGGTGCTGGTGGCCTATTGGGCGCGCTTCATGGGCGTGGCGCGCGGTCTGTTGATCCGCGAACCCACGGCGCTGGCCTTCATTCGCAACGTGTTGTTGGGCTTCCTGCCTGCCGCCGTGATGGGCGTGCTGTTCATCAAGGCGGTCGAGGCGCTGCTGGAAAGCCCCGCCACCGTCGCCGTCTCCCTGATCATCGGCGGCATTGCCATCTTGTGGATCGAGCGGCGCATGGGCGCGGCCCGCGTATCGGGGGTCGAGGCGCTGAGCGCGGGGACATCGGTGAAGATCGGGCTGGGCCAGTGCCTGGCCATGATCCCCGGCGTGTCGCGTTCGGGCGCGACGATCATGGCCGCACTGTGGCTGGGCGTTGATCGCAAGACGGCGGCGGAGTTCAGCTTCTTTCTGGCCGTGCCGACCATTTCGGGCGCCACGGTGCTGATGCTGTGGAAGAACCGCGAGGCGCTGGACGCCTCCAACCTGTCGGCCATCGGCATCGGCTTTGCCGTCAGCTTCGTGGTGGCGCTGGCGGTGGTGAAGGGCTTTGTCGCGCTGGTCAGCCGGTATGGTTTTGCGCCGTTCGCCTGGTACCGAATCGCCGCCGGCAGCGCGGCGCTGGTGTGGTTGGCGTTAAGATAGGGCCGGAACGGCCATTATTGCCGGCAATATTGCTGCGTGTAATGACGTAGTTGACGGATTTATGGCAGGTTTGTTGACCAATCGGCAGTTTTTTGCGTGACATTGCCATTCCATTGTGGTTTCGCACCTGCCAGCGAAAGGTTTGGCAGGTATGGGCGCAACAAAATTGCTGAAATTCATCGAGCGGGAGCAGGCCTATCCGGCCAAGCGCACCGCTGACGAGCGCGCCCATGATTTTCTGGAGATCAGCCGGCCCTATATCCTGGCCAAGGCCGAGGAGCAGGCGGGGCGGTGCAGCCAGTGCGGTGTGCCGTTCTGCCAAGTGCATTGCCCGCTGCAGAACAACATCCCCGACTGGCTGAAGCTGACGGCGGAAGGCCGGCTGCAGGAAGCCTATGAGGTGTCGGCGGCCACCAACGCCATGCCGGAAATCTGTGGCCGCATCTGCCCGCAGGACCGGTTGTGCGAAGGCAATTGCGTGATCGAGGCCGGCTTTGGCAGCGTCACCATCGGTTCGGTGGAAAAATTTCTGACCGATAATGCCTGGGACCAGGGCTGGGTGAAGCCGCTGACGCCGGTTGCCGACCGTTCGGGGCAGAGCGTCGCAATCATCGGTGCCGGCCCGGCTGGCCTGACCGCGGCCGAGGCGCTGCGGGTGAAGGGCTATGACGTGCATGTTTATGACCGGCATGATCGCGCCGGCGGGCTGCTGACCTATGGCATTCCCGGTTTCAAGCTGGAAAAGCCGGTGGTGATGCGCCGGGTCGAGCGGCTGGCGGCGGGCGGCGTGCAGTTCCACGCGAATTTCGCCGTGGGCCGCGATGCGTCGCTGGCCGACCTGCGCGAGCGCCATGATGCCGTGCTGGTGGCGACCGGCGTCTACAAGGCGCGCGGCGTCGACGTGCCGGGCGCCGATGGCCCCACCACGATGGAGGCGCTGGATTATCTGATCGCGTCGAACAAGGCCGGCTTTGGCGATGTCGTGCCCGATGCGGCGCGCTTTGATGCCGCCGGCAAGCATGTCGTGGTGATCGGCGGCGGCGATACCGCGATGGATTGCGTCCGCACCGCGATCCGGCAGGGCGCGGCCAGCGTGAAGTGCCTGTATCGCCGCGACCGGGAGAATATGCCCGGTTCGGTGCGCGAGGTTGCCCATGCCGAGGAAGAAGGCGTGGAATTCGTTTGGCTGGCCGCTCCGGCCGAAATCACGCCGGCCGGCGTTGTCGCGCAGGCGATGCGGCTGGGCCAGCCCGGCCCGGATGGCCGCCGCGCGCCGGAACCGGATGCCGACAATCGCTTCACGGCACCGGCCGACCTGGTGATCAAGGCGCTGGGCTTTGACGCGGAAGATCTGCCGACGCTGTTTGGCGCGCCGGAACTGCCGGTGACGCGCTGGGGCACGGTGCGCGTCGATCACAAGACGATGATGACCGGCATGGACGGCGTGTTTGCCGCCGGCGACATCGTGCGCGGCGCATCCCTTGTGGTGTGGGCGGTGCGCGACGGGCGTGACGTGGCGGCACAGATGCACCAGTATCTGCGCGTCCGCGCTGGTGCGGCGGCGCAGGCGGCCTGATGCTGCCGGCCCGATCATCCAAGGAATTGCCCATGAAGACCATCATTGCCGCCGCCGCTGCGCTCACGCTCGCCGCCACGGCTCCAACCATTGCCCACGCCCAGGCCGCGCGCCCGGCGGCAGCGCGCGCGCCCGATGCCGCCACCATGCAGGCTGCCGCCGGCGTGGTGGCACAGCTGGGGATCAAAGGCCGTTTGCAGCAGCAGATGGCCGGCAACGTGGCGCAGATGAAATCGGGCGCCGTCATCCGGGCGATGCTGGCGCAGCAGCCGGGCTTCATCCCCGCCTATCAGGCCAACAAGGCCAAGTTTGATCCGGTGTTGGCCAAGGCTGGCGCTATCCAGGCCGAAATCGCGCAGGGCGTGATCAATCAGAACCTGGATGCCGTGGTGGCCGCTGCCACGCGTGCCTATGCCCAGCAGTTCACCGCTGCCGAACTCAACGCCATGGTCGCCTTTTATCGCACGCCCGCCGGCCAGGCGATGTTGCGGAAGGAACCGGCGGTGGCGGCCGCCATCTCGAACGCCACTGGCCAGTTGATCGGCGCAAAGATCGATGCCGCCATGCAGGCCAACAGCAAGCGTTTGGGCGCCGCGCTCGCCCCGCTGAACAGCCAGCCCCAACAGGGACGCAAGCCATGACCGATACGCCCGCGCCGTTCACCGCCAGCCCGCAAGAGCGCGCCCGCCTTGCCGAAATCGGCATGTATCGCCCCGACATGGAGGGCGATGCCTGCGGCGTGGGCCTGGTCGCCGCCACCGATGGCCGTCCGCAGCGCCGGGTCGTGACGGCGGCGATCGATGCGCTGAAGGCGGTGTGGCACCGCGGTGCCGTTGATGCCGACGGCAAGACCGGTGACGGTGCGGGCATCCTGGTCGAAATCCCGGTCGATTTCTTCCACGAGCATATCGAACGCCACGGGCAAAAGCCGGTCGCCGGCCTGCTGGCCGTTGGCCAGGTGTTCCTGCCGCGCACCGATCTGGCCGCGCAGGAAGCCTGCCGCACCATCGTCGAATCGGAAATCATCGGCTTTGGCTACAAGGTCTATGGCTGGCGGCAGGTGCCGGTGGACATCAGCTGCATCGGCGACAAGGCGATGCAGAGCCGGCCGGAGATCGAGCAGATCATGATCGCCGGCCCGATCCCCGATGGCGAGGATGCCAAGGAGCGGTTTGAAAAAGACCTGTTCCTCGTCCGCCGCCGCATTGAGAAGAAGGTGATCGAGGCCCAGATCCAGGGCTTCTACTTCTGCTCGCTGTCGTGCCGCACCCTCATCTACAAGGGCCTGTTCCTGGCGGAGTCGCTGAGCGTCTTCTACCCTGACCTCAACGATGAGCGGTTCGTGTCCCGCTTTGCCATCTACCACCAGCGCTATTCCACCAACACCTTCCCGCAATGGTGGCTGGCACAGCCGTTCCGCTGCCTTGCCCACAATGGCGAGATCAACACGATCCGCGGCAATTCGAACTGGATGAAGAGCCACGAGATCAAGATGGCCGCCTCCGCCTTCGGCGAGCATTCGGAAGACATCAAGCCGCTGATTCCGGCCGGCGCGTCGGACACGGCGTCGCTGGATGCGGTGTTCGAAGCCTTTGTCCGCTCCGGCCGCGATGCGCCGACAGCCAAGCTGATGCTGATCCCGCAGGCCTGGCAGAAGGACGACAGCCTCGATCCCGCCACGCGCGCCATGTATGCCTTCTTCGCCTCGGTGATGGAGCCGTGGGACGGGCCGGCGGCGCTGGCCATGACCGATGGCCGCTGGGTGGTGGCCGGCCTTGATCGCAACGCGCTGCGGCCCATGCGCTATTGCCTCACCCGCGATGGCCTGCTGATCACCGGGTCGGAAGCCGGCATGGTGGTGGTGCCGGAAGGCGACGTGGTGAAGAAGGGCGCGCTGGGCCCCGGCGAGATGATCGCTGTCGATCTCGATGCGGCACCGTCGCGTTTCTATTCCGATGCCGAGATCAAGGCCAGGGTGGCCGGCGCGCAGGATTATGCCGCGCTGGTCGCCGGCTTCACCAATTTCGAGGATCTGCCCGGCCGCAAGGCGCCGGAACCCGGCCCGGCCTATGACCGTGACGCGCTGCGTCGCCGGCAGGTGTCGGCCGGCCAGACGCTGGAGGACATGGAGCTGATCCTCAGCCCCATGGTGGAAGACGCCAAGGAGGCCGTGGGCAGCATGGGCGATGACGCCCCGCTGGCGGTGATTTCCGACAATCCCCGCAATCTTTCGCACTTCTTCCGGCAGAATTTTTCGCAGGTCACCAACCCGCCGATCGACAGCTTGCGCGAAACCGGCGTGATGAGCCTGAAGACGCGCTTTTCCAACCTGACCAACATCCTTGACGACGAGGCCACGCAGGCCGGGGTGATGGTGATGGACAGCCCCGTCCTGTCGAACCGCGACTGGGGTGTGCTGAAAAGCCATTTTGGCCGGCAAGTGGCCGAGATCGATTGCACCTTCGACATCGCCGGCGGCCCCGCCGCCCTGCGCGCCGCGATCGCGCGGGTGCGGGCCGAGGCCGAAACGGCGGTGCGGCAGGGCAAGACGCAATTGTTCCTCACCGACGAGCACCAGTCCGCGAGCCGCGCCGGCATCGCCATGATCCTGGCGACGGCGGGCGTGCACACGCACCTCGTTCGCAAGGGACTTCGCACTTATGCCAGCATCAACGTGCGGGCGGCCGAAGCACTCGACACCCATTATTTCGCCGTGCTGATCGGCGTGGGCGCCACCACCGTGAACGCCTATCTGGCGCAGGAGGCGATTGCCGATCGCCATGCCCGCGGCCTGTTCCCCGGCCTCAGCCTCGATGACTGCGTGGCCCGTTACAAGAAGGCTGTCGATGACGGTCTGCTGAAGATCATGGCCAAGATGGGGATCGCGGTGATCTCCTCCTACCGTGGCGGCTATAATTTCGAGGCGGTGGGCCTGTCGCGCGCGCTGGTCAATGACTTCTTCCCCGGCATGCCGGCGAAGATTTCGGGCGAGGGTTTCGATTCGTTGTTCGTCAACGCCCAGATGCGTCACGACAAGGCGTGGGATGAGGACGTGATCGCCCTGCCGGTGGGCGGCCTCTATCGCTGGCGCGCCAATGGCGAGGCGCACGCCTGGAGCGCGCAGCTCATCCACCTCCTCCAGACGGCGGTCAGCCGCGATTCCTATTCGGATTATCAGAAGTTCAGCCGGGGTGTGCAGGCACTGCCGCCGATCAGCTTGCGCGACCTGCTCGATTTCGTGCCGGGCACCAGGCCGGTGCCGATCGAGGCGGTGGAATCGGTGACCGAAATCCGCAAGCGCTTCGTGACGCCGGGCATGAGCCTGGGCGCATTGTCGCCTGAAGCGCACGAGACGCTGGCCATCGCCATGAACCGCATCGGCGCCAAGGCGGTTTCGGGCGAGGGCGGGGAGGATCCGATCCGGTTCAAGCCCTACGAAAATGGCGATTACGCCAACAGCGGCATCAAGCAGGTCGCTTCGGGCCGCTTTGGGGTGACGGCGGAATATCTGAACGCCTGCGAGGAGATCGAGATCAAGGTTGCGCAGGGTGCCAAGCCCGGCGAAGGTGGCCAGCTGCCCGGTTTCAAGGTGACGGAACTGATCGCCCGCCTGCGCCATTCGACGCCGGGCGTCACGCTGATCAGCCCGCCGCCGCACCACGACATCTATTCGATCGAGGACCTGGCCCAGCTGATCTATGACCTGAAGCAGATCAACACCCGCGCCCGGGTGTGCGTGAAGCTGGTCAGCTCCGCCGGGATCGGCACGGTCGCGGCCGGCGTCGCCAAGGCCCATGCCGATGCCATCCTGATTTCCGGCAATGTCGGCGGCACCGGCGCATCCCCGCAGACCAGCATCAAATATGCCGGCACGCCGTGGGAAATGGGCCTGTCCGAAGTCAACCAGGTGCTCACCCTGAACGGCCTTCGCCACCGGGTGAAGCTGCGCGCCGATGGTGGCCTGAAGACGGGCCGCGACGTGGTGATCGCCGCCATCCTGGGTGCGGAGGAATATGGCATCGGCACCATGAGCCTGGTCGCCATGGGCTGCATCATGGTGCGCCAGTGCCATTCCAACACCTGCCCGGTGGGCGTGTGCACGCAGGACGATGCCCTTCGGCAGAAGTTCGTCGGCACGCCGGAAAAGGTCATCAACCTGATGAGCTTTGTGGCCGAGGAAGTGCGCGAGATCCTCGCCCGGCTGGGCTTCCGCAGCCTTGACGAGGTGATCGGGCGCACGGAACTGCTGCGCCAGGTCAGCCGCGGGGCCGAGCATCTGGATGATCTCGATCTCAACCCGATCCTCGCCAAGGTTGATGCGCCCGATCACCAGCGCCGCTGGGGCCTGGGCACCAGCCGCAACCCGGTGCCGGACAGCCTGGATGCCGAGATGATCCGCGAGGCGGGCCACCTGTTTGATCGCGGCGAGAAGATGCAGCTGGCCTATACCGTGCGGAACACCCACCGCGCCGTCGGCACGCGGCTTTCGGGCGAGATCACCCGCCGGTTCGGCATGACGGCCCTGCAGCCGGGCCATGTCCATGTGCGCCTGCGCGGTTCGGCGGGGCAATCGCTGGGCGCGTTCGCCGTGCAGGGGCTGAAGCTGGAAGTGTTCGGCGAGGCCAACGACTATGTCGGCAAGGGGCTTTCGGGCGCGACCATCGTGGTGCGGCCGATGGTTTCCAGCCCGCTCGCCAGCCAGGACAACGCCATCATCGGCAACACCGTCCTCTATGGCGCGACGGCGGGCAAATTGTTTGCCGCCGGCCGGGCCGGGGAACGCTTTGCCGTCCGCAACAGCGGTGCGACCGTGGTGGTGGAAGGCTGCGGTGCCAATGGCTGCGAATATATGACCGGGGGTGTCGCGGTGGTGCTCGGCCCGACGGGGGCAAATTTTGCCGCCGGCATGTCGGGCGGCATGGCCTTCGTGCTGGATCGCGACGGCCAGTTCTCCGCCCGGGTCAACCGCGAGACGGTGACCGTGCAGCGGCTGGCCAGCGCGCACTGGGAAGGCGTGGTGCACGACCTCATCGCCGAACACGCGCGCGAGACGGGGTCGAAATGGGCCGCCGGGCTGCTGGCGGAATGGGATCGCACCCGCGAGCAATTGTGGCAGGTCTGCCCCAAGGAAATGCTCACCCGGCTGCCGCATCCGCTCAGCGACCAGTCGGCCAGCATCGCTGCCGAATAGCGCCATCCTTGAAACCGGGCTTCTCGCTGCTATATTTGCCTATAACAGTTGAAGGAGCCCGGTGATGGCCAAGAGCAATGATCCGCTGATCGAAAGCCTGATGCAGATGGCGGTGGCTGCCGCCCCGTTGATCCGCAAGGCGCGCGAAAGCGGGATTTTCCGTGATCGCGACAGCGTGGTCGATGCCGAAGTGGTGGCGCCCAAGGCCGCCGAACCGCCGCCCGCGCCGCCTGCCCCGGAACCGCCGCCGGCACCGGCAGCGCCGGAAGCGGGTGCGCTTCAGGACATCATCGTGCGCCAGGCGCTGCGGATCAACGAGCTGGAGGCCGAAATCGCCGCGCTGAAGGCAGCGGCGGTGAAGCCGGCCAAGCCCAAGGTCAAGATCAAGGTCGCGACCAAGGCCCGGCCGGCAAAGGCCTGATCAGCCCTTCTTGAACAGCACCTTGCCGCGCTGTTCGACGAACAGCTTCTCGAAGGTCGCCGGATCGAAATAGGCTTCCACGCGGCCGGTTTCGGGCATTACGCCGTAGACTTCATAACAGCCGCCATCGACCTTGGCCTTGGTGACGGTCCAGCCCTGCTTCGTCAGCTCGGCCTTCAGCGCCTCGATCGGCTTCATGTCGGCCGGCTTCACATTGCAGGTCATCTTGCCGGTGGCGAATGCCGGGGCGGCGAGCATCGTGGCGGCGGCGGCCACCGTCATCATCATCAAGCGCATGGTCAGGCCTTTCTGGTTGGACGTATTGAAATGAAGCGCGGCAGTTGCAGCGCGGCGATGAGCGCGGTGACTATCAGGGCGAGTGTGAACCCGTCATGCACCACGGCCATGTGGACAAGGGCCAGCGCGGCGGCCGGCCAGGCGAGACGCTGCAGCCGCTTCCAGGCGGCCCGCAGGCGGCGCATGGCGGCGTCGGTGCTGGTCAACGCCGGTGGCAGCATCAGCGCCAGCGCCGCCCAGCCGGTGAGGATGCCGGGCGCGAAGGCTTCATCCCGGATCAGCGCCCATTCACCGCCGGGTTCGGAAAAGGCCCGCATGGCAAGGACATAGAGCCAGAGATGGACAAGGCTGCCGCCAAAGGCTGCCAAACCCACCGCACGCCGCAGCCACAGCGCACGTTGCACGGATCGCGACAGCCGCGCCAGCGGGGTCATGACCACGGCGATTGCCAGCCAGGCCATCGCCCAGTTGCCGCTGTCGGCCACCAGCGCATCGATGTCGGCATCGGGCGCTGATGCCTGCGGCCACAGCCACAGGATCGGCGCCATCAGCACCGCCCACAGGGCCCACAAGGCAACACGCCGATCCACCTGTCTGTGCTAGACTTGTTGCGAGTGATTTGCAACAAGGCAGAGCATGGCGCGCCGGCCTTCCCAACCGGCCAAACTTGGCTATGAACGCAATTGATGTGGCGTCTCCATCATTTCACGCTCTGCCCGTTCAGCCGCAAGGTGCGTTTTGCGCTGGCGGTGAAGGGCGTCACCCACGAACTCGTGCTGGAACGGCCGTGGGAAAAGCGCGGCGTGTTCACGGCGTTGAACCCGGCGGGGCAGACGCCGGTGATGCAGCACGGCACCAGCGTGCTGGCCGATTCGGTCGCCATCGTCGAACATTTCGAAGAGACGGTGGAGCGCACGCCGCTGCTGGGCACCACGCCCGAAGCCCGTGCCGAAACCCGGCGGCTGGTGGCCTGGTTTGATCAGAAATTCTATTCCGAAGTGGGCGCGCCGCTGCTGGGCGAACGCATGTACAAACGCGCCGTCGTGCGCGGCGCTCCTGATGGCGGCGTGATCCGCGCCGCCAGCCGCATGGCCGACATGCACCTGGATTACATCGATTTCCTGCTGGAACGCCGGGCCTGGCTGGGCGGCGGCCAGTTCGGCATGGCCGATATCGCGGCGGCCGCGCATCTATCGGTGGCGGATTACCTCGCCGGGCTGGAATGGGACGGCCATGAACCGGCCCGCACCTGGTATTCGGCAATCAAGTCGCGCCCCACGTTCCGCCCGCTGCTGGCCGAACGGCTGGAAGGCCTGCCGCCGCCGCCGCATTACGACAAGCTCGATTTCTGACGGATGCCGCCGGTTGACGTTGCCGGCGGGCCGGGCCAAGCCTGACCAAAATGCCCTTGGGGAGAGGCGCGTTGCACGATGATGCCCAGGCCGGCGCGCGCCGGCTGCTGATCACGCTGCTGTTTGTCGGCACGGCGCTGAACTATGTCGATCGGCAGGTGCTGGCGCTTTTGAAGCCCACGCTGGAAGCCGAATTCGGCTGGACCGATCAGGAATTTGCCCATCTTGGCAGCGTGTTCCAGCTGTCGGCGGCCTTCGCCTTGCTGGCGGTGGGCTGGTTCGTCGATCGCTTTGGCGTGCGCCTGGCCTATGGCATTGCCGTCGCTGTCTGGAGCGCGGCCGGTATGGCCCACGCTGCCGCTGCCAGCGTCAGCCAGTTCGTCGTCGCCAGATCCGTGCTGGCAGTGGCCGAAAGCGTCAACACGCCCGCGGCGGTGAAGGCGGCCGCCACTTATCTGCCGCTCACCCAGCGCAGCATGGGGCTGGGGCTGGTCAACACCGCGCCAAATATCGGGGCCATCCTCACCCCGCTGCTGATCCCGCCATTGGCACTGGCATTTGGCTGGAAGGCGGCGTTCATCGTTACTGGCGGGCTGGGCTTTGTGTGGCTGGCGTTCTGGGTGTTCGGCACGAAACAGCTGCAGCCGGTAAACGTTGCGAAGAATGCCGCGCTGGACGGCAAATGGGCCGACCTGCTGCGGGATCGGCGGACGTGGACGGTGGTGGGTGCCAAGGCGCTCACCGACTGCGTCTGGTGGTTCGTGCTGTTCTGGTCGACCGACTTCCTGGTGAAGACCTTTGGTCTCAGCCAGGCCGAAGTCGGCGTGCCCAACGCCATCATCTTCGTCGGTGCGGCGCTGGGTGCGTTCAGCTGCGGTTTCCTGTTTCCGGCGCTGTTGAAACGCGGCTGGACGGTCAACCGCGCGCGCAAGACCAGCATGTTCCTCTATGCCATCCTGATCCTGCCGATCCCGCTGGCGCTGCAGGCCCCCGGCCCCATTGCGGCGGCGCTGATCATCGGGCTGGCGCTGTTCGCCCACCAGGGCTTTTCCACCAACATCTTCGGCCTTGCCGCCGATACCGTGCCGACATCGCGCGTGGCCGGCGCGATGGCGCTGGGCGGCGTGGCCGGCAACCTGACCGGCACCGGCATCATCGAACTGACCGGCTGGTGCCTGACCAACGGCGTCGGTTACTGGCCGATGTTCGCGATTGCAGCCGGGGCCTATCTGATGGCGTTGGCGTTCATCCACCTGATGCAACCCGATATCCGGGCGATCGACGAGGGCTAGAGCGCGCCCAGCATCTCTTCCACCCACGCTGGCACCAATGTGCCGGCCGGGCCGTGGCGGGCTTCGTCGAACATCGGCGTGCCGGCGGAGGGTTCGAGGTTGAGTTCCAGCGTGCGCGCGCCGGCGTCCTTTGCCCACTGCACGAAGCCTGCGGCCGGATAAACCGCACCTGATGTGCCGATGGACACGAACAGGTCGCAGCGGCTGAGCGCATCGCCGATCGCGTCCATGTGGTAGGGCATTTCGCCGAACCAGACGATATCCGGCCGCAGGGAACCGCTGCGCTGGCAGGCCGGGCAGGCCGGATCGTCGATCAGCGGCCCGCGCCACGGACGCGCCGCGCCGCAGGCGGTGCACAGGGCGGAATTCAGCTCGCCATGCATATGCAGCAGCCGGTTGTGGCCGGCGCGATCGTGCAGATCATCGACATTCTGGGTAACCAGCAAAAATTCGCCCAGGCCCCGCTCACGCCATTGCGCCTCCAGCCGCGCCAGCGCCAGATGCGCCGCATTGGGCACCACCTGGCCCAGGAACGCGCGGCGCTGATCATAGAATGTCTGCACCAGTGCCGGGTTGCGCCGGAAGGCCTCTGGCGTGGCCACGTCCTCTACCCGGTGGCCTTCCCACAGGCCATCGGCGGCGCGGAAGGTGGGAACGCCACTCTCTGCAGAAATGCCGGCACCGGTCAGGATCACGATGTTGCGAACCATGGCCTGAGCATAGGCGTGGCTGGCGCAGCCCGGCAAGCTGTGGCTGTATGCGGGCCATGAAGGGGCGGCGGATCCAGTGGCGCGTTGGCTGGCAGATGCTGGCGTGGGGCGCTGTGCTTGGCGCTGGCGCGCTGCTGCTGGCGTGGGCGGATTATCAGCGCATGGCGCGCACCCATGCCGGGGATATCGCGCTGCTGATCGTGGCGGCGCTGTTTCTGGGCGTGGGCCTGTGGCTGGGGCTGTCGGTGGCTAGGCCGCCCGAACGCCCGCCCGGCAATCCGGCAGCCGTGGCCAGTCTGGGCCTCACCCCGCGCGAGGTGGAGGTGCTGGGCCTGTTGGCCGCAGGTCAGGCCAACAAGGAGATCGCCCGCGCCATGGGCGTTTCGCCCAACACGGTGAAGACGCATCTGGCGCGCCTGTATGAAAAACTGGGCGTCACCAGCCGCACCGCCGCCATCGCCCAGGCGCGAAAGCTGCACATCGTCGGGTGATCCGGGCGAAATCACCCGTTTGGGTGACTGACACGCACCCCCTTGCCGTGGCGATGTGATGGCGCAACCATCAGCACAGGGGACTCACACATGATCACCACCATCGCCCGTTACGGAATTGCCGCCGGCCTGATCGTCGGCAGCATCCTGTTCGGCACCACTGTCGGCCTGCAGAACCATATCCCCGATCCCGCCGTCGGCATGGCGATCGGCTATGCCGGGATGCTGCTGGCGTTTGCCATGATCGTCCTCGCCATTCGTCACCAGCGCGATGTCGTGTTGGGCGGGGTTATCCGGTTCGGGCCGGCGCTGGTGCTGGGACTGGGCATCACTGCCGTCGCCACCGTCTTCTATGTGCTGGCGTGGGAGGCGGCGCTGGCCGTTTCGGGCATGGATTTCGGCGCCGAATATGCCGGCTTCATGGTGGCCGAAGCGCAGAAGACCGGCGATGCCGCCGCCATCGCACGCGCGAAGGCCGAAGCCGCGCAGTTCGCCCGCGATTATGCCCGCCCGCTGTGGCGGATGGGCGTGACGGCCACCGAGATCCTGCCTGTTGGCCTGCTGGTGTCACTGGTGGCTGCCGGCTGGCTCAGCCGGCGTCGGCCCGCCTGACCGGTTGCGCCGGTCGGCGCAATCGCCCACATACGGGGCATGACGACGAAACCGATCCGTGTGGGTGTGCTGGGTGCCGGGGGCCGCATGGGCCAGGCCATCATCAGCCAGATTGCGGACTGGCCGGGGCTCATCCTTGCCGGCGCCGTAGAACGCGCCGGCCATGCCAGCTGCGGTCGCCCGGCCGGGCCGGGCCATCCCGAAACCCTGACCGTCTGTTCCAACATCGGTGCCATTGCCCACAAATGTGACGTGCTGATCGATTTTTCCGTGCCCGCGGCGCTGGCGACCAGCATCGAGGCGGCGCAGGAAGGCGGCAGCGCGCTGGTGATCGGCACCACCGGCCTAGAGGCCGAACATCATGCCATGATCGATGACGCTGCCCGCCACATCGCCGTGCTGCAGGCCGCCAACACCAGCCTGGGCGTGACCCTGCTGGCCCGCCTGGTCGAAGAGGCCGCCCGCGCACTGGGGCCTGACTGGGATATCGAGATTGCCGAACTGCACCACCGCATGAAGGTCGATGCGCCATCGGGCACGGCACTGGCGCTGGGCGAGGCCGCTGCTGCCGGGCGCGGCATCGATCTGGCCAGCCATTGCGAACGCGGCCGCGACGGCATCACCGGTGCCCGCACGGTGGGCGATATCGGCTTTGCGTCCCTGCGTGGCGGCAGCGCGGCGGGCGATCACATGGTGCTGCTCGCCAGCGAAGGTGAACGCATCGAGCTGTGGCACCGCGCCGAAAACCGCAGCATCTTTGCCCGCGGCGCGCTGAAGGCGGCGCAGTGGCTCGCCGGCCGCCAGCCCGGCCGCTATGCCATGACCGACGTGCTGGAATTGCGGTAACGCGCCAGCGCCTCGCGGATCAGCGCACCTACCTCGCGCCGCTCCGGCGCCGACAGGAAATGCCCGACGCGCAGGCGCCGGCCCCGCGCATTCAGGAACAGATGCGCGTCGCCGAGCGGCGTTTCCTCGATGTCCACACGGGTGAACCAGGGTTCCAGCCGCTCGATCCGCGCTTCTCCTAGCGGGCTGACGCAGGTGAAGGTGAGTGCATCGTCGGCCAGCACCAGCCGTTCGTGCCCGCCGCCAGAACGATAATTGCTGCGAAACGCCCAGGCCAGCAACGCCACGTCTGCCACCAGGAAGGGGATGACGGGCCACAGGCCCAGGATCAGGAAGCGCACCGATCCGACGAGGAACAGTGCACCCACCACCAACACCAGCGTGCGGGCATGATCGCGACTGAGCGAGCGATTCGGGGTGAGGGTGACATCCAGCAGCACGGCGCGATGTTTACGCCGCAGCCCCTTTACGCGCCAAGGCTTTTGGCCGAATTTCATGATAGGGGCGACACCATGACCAAGCTGCACCGCCGCCTGATGACGCCGGGCGAGATCGACGAATGTTTCCGCGTGCTCGCCGCCGCCCGGCCCGAGCCTGAGACGGAACTCGCCTATGGTAATGGCTATCAGCTGCTGGTCGCGGTGGTGCTGTCGGCGCAAGCGACCGACGTGGGGGTGAACAAGGCAACCAGACGCCTGTTCGAAATCGTCCACACGCCGCAGCAGATGCTCGACCTTGGGGAGGACGGGCTGAAAGGCCATATCCGCACCATCGGCCTGTTCAATGCCAAGGCAAAGAACGTCATCGCCCTGTCGCATCGGCTGGTGGCGGAATTCGGCGGTGAGGTGCCGCACAGCCGCGATGTGCTGGAAACGCTGCCGGGGGTGGGCCGCAAGACCGCGAACGTGGTGGTGAACGTGCTGTTCGGCGAAGAAACCTGCGCGGTTGATACGCACGTGTTCCGCCTTGCCAATCGCACCGGCCTTGCCCCCGGCAAGACGCCGCTGGCGGTGGAAAACGGCATCATGAAACGCGTGAAGCCGCCCTGGCGCCGTCACGCCCACCACTGGCTGATCCTGCATGGCCGCTACATCTGCACCGCGCGCAGCCCGAAATGCGGTGCGTGCCCGGTGGCCGACCTGTGCCAGTTCAAGACCAAGACCACTCTCGTCTGACCCCGCCCGAATCCGGCTGGCGCAGGGCGTCATCCGCTGCTAACAGCGCGCTCAGGCACCCGTAGCTCAGCTGGATAGAGCGCTGCCCTCCGAAGGCAGAGGTCACAGGTTCGAATCCTGTCGGGTGCGCCACGAAAGTGATGATTTCACTCCGGTTCGGTTGGGCCGTGACATTGCGGCGTGCGAATGCGAACCTTTCGGCATGACCACGCTGATCGACAACTGCCGGGAACGGTTGGCGCAACTTCATGCCCGCACGGCGGAAACGCCGCTGTTCAATCCCGTGTTTCAGTTGGGTCTGGATATCTCGCGCCAGCTGGAAAGCGGGGCGTTGTCGCTGGCGGATCTGGCCGGGGCCATTGATGACCTTGGTCGCGATGGGCTGGCCGCGCGCAGCCGACGGCTGACCCATCTGCTGGCACCGCTGGGTCTGGCTGACAATCTGGCCGCTTTTCGCGACCAGGTCGAAGCATCGGCGACGGACGACTTTGCCGCGTTCGCCGCGCGCTGGTCAAAGCCGCTGCTGCACGTGGTGTTGACGGCGCACCCGACCTTCCTGCTGACGCCCGAGGAATATGCCGCCGTCGCCCGCAGCGCGGTTGACGGGTCGCCGGTGGTGATCGCGCCGGCGCCGGTCCGCCCCAGCCCCGATCTGGCCGGGGAACATGGCGAAGCGATGGCGGCGCTGGGCCGGGCGCTGGCGGCGCGCGACACGCTGCACGATGTCATCCTGGATGTGGCCGCCGCGCGCTATCCCGATCATTGGCAGGCCCTGATGCCGTGCCTGTTCCGCTTTGCCACCTGGGTCGGTTACGACATGGATGGTCGCACCGATATCGGCTGGGCGACCAGCCTGCGCTTTCGGTTGATCGAAAAGGCACTGCGCCTGAAGGCCCATGCCGATGCGGCGGCCGGTCTGGGCGAAGCGGCGCTGGCCGCCCGGTTGGGCGCGGCGGGGCTGCTGGCGCAGCGTGATGCCGATCTGCTGGCCGGTGATATCGATGATCCGGCCTCCCTTTCGACCATTGCCAATCGCATCACCGCCGATCACCCGGATCGCCTGACCAGCCTGGCCGGCGCCATCACCGATCTGCGTGCCGGTGCTGACACCCTGCCGGGGGAGCAGGCGCGGCCGCGGCTGGTGTTGGCGGCAGCCATGGCGGCGGAAGGGCTGGGCATGGGCTGGATCCATTTCCGCCTGAATGCTGCCCAGCTGCACAATGCCATCCGCCGCCGCATCGATCCCGAAGGCGTGCTCGACATGGCGAGCGGGCAGGCGCTGGCCCGGCTGCGCGAGGCGCTGGACAGCGTCCGGCCGCTGCGATCCAATTTCGCCGCGCTGGCGGTGGAAAGCACGACCGCCGTGCGCCAGTTTCTCGCCATGGTGGCCATCCTGCGCCACGTCGATGCCGATACGCCGATCCGCCTGCTGATTGCCGAGTGCGAGCAGCCGACCACCGTCTTGTCTGCGCTCTATTTCGCCCGGCTGTTCGGCATCGACGACAAGGTGGACGTGTCGCCGCTGTTCGAAACCGAAACGGCGCTGGAGCATGGTGGCCGCTTCCTTGATGCGCTGCTGGCCGAACCCGCCTATCAGGCCCACGCCCGCCGGCGCGGCCGCGTTGCCATCCAGACCGGTTTTTCCGATGCCGGGCGCTTCGTCGGCCAGATCCCGGCGGCGCTGGCGATCGAGCGGCTGCAGGGCCGTCTGGCCCGCGCCATGGCGGCCAACGGCCTTGCCGATGTGGCGGCGCTGATCTTCAACACCCACGGCGAATCCATGGGCCGCGGTGCCCATCCCGAAGGCTTTGCCGAACGCCTGGCCTGGCCATTGAGCCGCTGGGCGCGGGCGCAGTTTGCCAACGCCGGCATCAGGGTGGAGGCCGAAGCCAGCTTCCAGGGTGGCGATGGCTATCTGTTCTTTGGCCACGACGTGCTGGCACTGGCCACGCTGGTTCGCATCGCCGGAGAGACGCCGGCGCTGGCCGGGGCGGGCGGCGATGACCCGTTCTACACCCGCACCGATCTTTCGCTGGATTATTACCGCATGATCCGCCGGCACCAGCGCCGCCTGTTCGAAGCGCAGCCCTATGCCAGGGCCGTCACTGCCTTTGGCCTGGGGCTGATGCCGGTGACGGGGTCGCGCCGGCTGCGCCGCCAATCCGATATCGGGCAGGATCGCGCCGCGTCGCTGCGCCAGATCCGCGCCATTCCCCACAACGCGATCCTGCAGCAACTGGGCTATCCGGCCAATGTGCTGGCCGGGGTGGGGAGCGCGGCTGGCGACGCGCGCGAGGCGCTGGCCGCGCTGCTGGCCGCATCAGCGCGCGGGCGCAGCCTGCTGGGCCTGGTGACATCGGCCAATGCGCTGGCCAGCATCAAGACGCTGGCGGCCTATGGCGAATTGTTCAACAGCGCCTATTGGGCGACCCGGCCCTATCGCGGCACCGAGGATCACCTGGCGCAGCCGTGCCTGGCGCTGGCAGAACGGCTGGTTGACGATGATCGCCACGGCCAGTTCCGCCGCCTTGCCTCCATGCTGCGCGTCGACAACATCAAGCTGCGCGCCCTGCTGGATTGCCTGCCCGAACCGGTGGCGGATCGCGGGCAGGACGAGGCGCGGCGCGTGTTGGGCGTGCTGCACGCGCTGCGGCTGGCCTTGATGCAGCATATGTTCCTGCGCGCGGTGGACATGCCGGCCTTTTCACGCCGCAACGATATCAGCCGCGACGACGTGCTCGACATGATCCTGTCATTGCGGACGGACGAGGCGATCGATCAGCTGAAATCCGCCTTCCCGGTCAGCGCGCCCGATCTTGGCGATTACCGCATGGACGAACCCAGCGACTGGCCGGAAGGCGATGCCCGCGCCTATGCCGGCATCCAGAGCCGCTTCATCGCCCCCATCGCCGAAGCCGGGCGGCTGATCCCGCTGATCACCATCGCCATCGCCAATCATTTTGGCGCCTATGGCTGATGGGTTCGATCAGCGCGCCGCCGGCGCAAACAGTTTCTGCACCGCGGGGCTTTCCTCCACCGTCTGCACGAAGGCGGGGGTCAGCTTCATTTCGGGCGCGGCCTGTTCAAAGGCATAAGCCAGCGCCAGCAGGCGGGCCTCGCTCCACGCCGGCCCGATGAAGCTGAGGCCAACGGGCAGCCCGCGCACACCGCCCATCGGGACGGTGAGGTGCGGATAGCCCGCCACTGCCGCCAGCCCGCCGGCGCCGCCGCCCGGCGACTGATCGGCGTTGACGGAATCGATGAACCAGGCCGGCGCGGCGGTTGGAGCCACGAGCACCTCCACCTTGGCATCGGCCAGCATCTTGTCGATGCCGTCCTTGCCGGCGAACTTGAGCGAGGTTTCGCGCGCCTTCAGATAGGCCGGATCGGTCAGCCCCTTGGTGGCTTCGGCCTTTTCAAAGATGTCCTGCCCGAACAGGCCCATTTCGCTGGCGGCATTGGCCTTGTTGAAGGCGATGACATCGGCCAGCGTGCGGGTCTTCACGGTGGCGGGCGTGGAGGCGAGATAGGCACCCAGATCGGCTTTCAGCTCGGTCAGCAGCACGGTGAATTCGTTGGGGCCGATCTCGCGGCGGTTGGGGGCGGTGGTGATGTCCACCAGCGTCGCGCCCTGCGCCTTCAGCACCGCCAGCGCGGCTTCGAAGCGGGCATCGACACCCGTGTGCCAGCCGGTGGCCCAGCGCAGCACGCCGATGCGCGCACCCTTCAGCGCCTTGGCATCCAGCGCGGCGACATAATCCTGCTTTCTGGCATCAGCCTCCTTCGTCGCCGGATCAGCCGGGTCGCTGCCGGCCATCACCGTGAGCAGCCGCGCTGCGGTGCGGACATCGCGGGTCATCGGGCCGGCCGTGTCCTGGCTGTGGCTGATCGGCACCACGTGCGTGCGGCTGACGAGGCCCACGGTCGGCTTGATGCCAACGATGCCGTTCATCGCCGACGGGCAGGTGATGCTGCCATCGGTTTCGGTGCCGATGGCGGCATCGACCATCTGCGCCGCCACCGCTGAACCGCTGCCCGACGACGATCCGCAGGTGTTGCGTGACAACGCGTGCGGGTTGCGCGTCTGGCCGCCCACCGCGCTCCAGCCCGAAATCGAGGCGTCGGCGCGGATATTGGCCCATTCCGAAAGATTGGTCTTGCCCAGCATCACCGCACCCGCGGCGCGCAGGCGGGCGAGGAAGGGCGCATCGCGGCCGGTCACATTGTCCTTCAGCGCCAGGCTGCCCGCCGTGGTCGGCAGCGGGCCGGCCATGTCGATATTGTCCTTCACCAGCAGCGGCAGACCGTGCAGCGGTCCGCGCACCTTGCGCTGGCGATCCAGCGCGCGGGCCTGGTCCAGCGCGGTGGGATCGAGCGCGATCACGGCGTTCAGTTTCGGATTGAGCGCCTTGACGCGCGTGATGGCGGCAGCCGTGTTGGCCTCTGCCACGCCCACCGGCTGGCCCAGCGCCGGGCTGGCCATCGCCGCGGTTGCCGCCATCAGCCACAAGGAATTCGCGCGCATCATCTGCCCCCCCCAAACTGCAAAATCATCGTGGCTGACCTGTCGCGCGGGCGCGGGCGATTTGCAACTGGCCAACATGCCGCTACGCTATTCCTTAACAAGAACACGGGGTCTCGGCAGTGCACGGCTTTGGGCGACAGGCGACGCGGGAGGGGCGGCGATGAATGCGCCTGCGCCCCCATCGTCGTCCCCATCGTTGCCATTGCCGGCTGATGCCGACCTGGCAACGCGGCTGGCGGCGTCGGAGCAGGCGCGCGCCGTTGCCGAAGCGGCCAATCAGGCCAAGTCGTTGTTTCTGATGGGGTTGAGCCACGAGATCCGCTCCCCGCTCAATGCCATTCACGGTTACGCCCAGCTGCTGGAACGCGGTGCCGCCATCGCGCCGGCCGAAGCTGGCAAGATCATCCGGCGATCGTCGGAGCATCTGGCCGACCTCGTCGAAGGCCTGCTCGACATCAGCAGCATCGAATCAGGCGTGATCAGGCTCAACCGCGAGACGGTGGCATTGCGGGCGCTGCTGGAACAGTTGAGCGCCATGTTCCGGGTGGAGGCGGCCAACAAGGGGCTGACCTTCACTTTCGTCACTGCGCCCAATCTGCCGGCCTGGGTGCTGGCCGACGAACGTCGGCTGCGGCAGGTGCTGATCAACCTGCTTTCGAACGCCATCAAATATACGCGCACGGGCAGTGTGACCCTGACAGTGCGATATCGTTCGATGGTGGCCGAATTCGAGGTTGCCGATACCGGCATCGGCATCGCGGCCGAGGATCTGGAACGCATCTTCCGCCCGTTCGATCGTGGCGGTGGCCGCGCGGCGGGCGTGGCACCGGGCATCGGGCTGGGCCTGTCGCTGTCGCGCATGCTGGCGCAGATCATGGGCGGCGACATTTCGGTGAAGAGCGGCACCGGGCAGGGCAGTCGCTTCACGCTGAAGCTGCTGCTGCCACAACCCAACACGGCGCCGCCGGACGACGAGGCGCGCGGCCTGCCCATCGGTTACGAAGGGCGACGGCGGACGATATTGGCCATCGACGACGATCCCGGCCAACTGGCGCTGTGGCAGGAATTGTTGCGGCCGATCGGGTTCAACCTGTTCGTGGCGGGATCGGGCGGTGCCGGATTGTCGCTGGCCGAACTGGGCCGCCCCGATGCGGTGCTGCTGGACGTGTCGATGCCCGGCCTGGGCGGCTGGGACGTGGCGCGGCAGCTGCGCGAGCGATTTGGCGGCGATGTCGTCATCCTGATGGTGTCGGGCAATGCGACCGAACTGGTGGGCGTGGCCGATAATGGCCTGCACGACGGGTTCGTGCTGAAACCGGTCGATCAACAGGTGCTGTTCGGATCGCTGGGCCGGCGGCTGGGCCTGATCTGGACATACGAGGGTGCAGACGCCGACGCGGCGGCCTCGACGTTCGTGCCATTGCCGGCAGAGGCCCGGGAACATCTGGCGGAACTGGCGCGGCTGGCGCGCACCGGCCATGTGCGCGGGCTGTCGGGTGCGCTGGCGGCGCTGGCGGCGGCCGTGCCCGATGCCGGCGGGCTGGTGAGCCGGCTGACGGCGGCGCTGGATGAATATGACCTGCCGGCATTTCAGAAATTGCTGGCGCAGCAGCAGTCTGACAGCCAGAACGCCGCTTCGGGGGAGACGACGCCATGACCGACGCCACGCGCGCCACCATTCTTGTGGTTGACGATGCGCCCGACAGCCTGCGCTTCCTGACCGACAGCCTGGAAGGCGAAGGCTATAGCGTGCGGATCGCGCGCGACGGGCAGGCGGCGCTGGCCAGCCTGACCGCCGAACTGCCTGATCTGGTGCTGATGGACGCAGTGATGCCGGGCCTCAATGGCTTTGACACGACGCGCCGCATCAAGGCCGATCCGGCGCTGGCCAGCGTGCCGGTGATCTTCATGACCGGATTGTCGGACACGGAGAATGTTGTCGACGGGCTGGCGGCGGGCGGCGTTGACTATGTGAAGAAGCCGATCGTGCTGGCTGAACTGCTGGCGCGCCTGCGGGTGCACCTGGGCAATGCGCGCATCGCTGCCGGGGCGCAGGGTGCGCTTGACGCCAGCAACCGGCCCCTGGCGGCACTGGATGCCGATGGCAGGGTGTTGTGGACCACGCCGCGCAGTGCCGCGATCCTCACCGGGCGCTTTGGCGTGGGGGTGGGCGATCGGCTGCCACCGGCGCTGGCCGGACAGTTGCAACGGCTGGCGCTGGGCGAAGCGCGGGTGAAGCATGCCTTTCCCGGTGGGCGGGTGGAATTTGCCGCCGTCGCCACCAAGGGGGAGGAGCGGCACTACCGCATCACCGAAACCCTGGAAGGCGCCGAAGAGCGTCTGCTGGCCCAGCGCCACGGCCTGACCGAGCGCGAAGCCGAAGTGCTGCTGTGGATCAGCAGGGGCAAGGCCAATCGCGAGATCTCGGAGATATTGGGAATCAGTCCGCGCACGGTGAACAAGCATCTTGAACAGATCTTCGAGAAGATGGGCATCGAAAATCGTGCCTCTGCAGCAGCAGCAGCGGTGAAAACGCTCGCGCAATAGCCAGCGGCCCGCGCGATTCGGGGGCTGATCGCGCCCATAATGCCAATGACGCTGTGTCGGTGGTGTCGAATCGGTGCAATTTCCGATTCGCAAAGCCCCGAATCGTCAGTCGGAAACATTGATTTCCGGACTTAAATCACCGTTTTCCCGCGATCAGTCCGATTTGGCGTGGCATTTTTGCCACAGCGGGAATTCGGCCCATCTGGCGTGTTCGGTGCCATTTTCCTGCCTTGCCGGGTGTTTGCCGGGTGGTGAACACCGTGGGTCAAAGCATTGAAACCAAACATGGTTTACGAATTGCTGACAAATGGTGGGGATTGTTGCTGGCGCGTAAAGCGCGGAGCGCAAGTGCTTGGACTAACGGCCTCAAAAATCGACAAATAACGATTTATAAAGAATTACTAAAATCCAGTAAGGATAATGAAAAACAGAGTAACATAGACAAATTTCGTAAACCAAATTCTATATTGTTCAAACCATTACGGAGGTTTATTCAAGTTGCGGGATATCGGCCGGAGGAAGCAGTGGGTTTTCATCCGATCGGCATCAACGGTCTCCCTCTCGTGCGCTCGTCCAAAACGTGCGGGACCTTGCAAGAGTGGCTTCGGCCAAAAACAGTGGGAAGAAAAACGATGATGAAGTTCCTGAACAACCTGAAGGGCAACAAGTCGGGCGCCTCGGCCGCCGAATATGCTCTGATCGTCGCCGTTCTCGGCGGTTTCGTCGTTCTGGGTGCCACCCAGTTCGGCACCTCGCTGCAGACCGCTCTGGGCACCTCGGGCACCGAGCTCGAGTCGCAGGCCACCACCGGCGCTGCCAACTAAGACGGTCCTGGCCGGGGCGTTCGCGCCCCGGCCAGTTCTTCCGCCGGCTTACCCGCTGGCGATGGAATCCGGTCTGGTTGCCTGGACCGACGGAAACGACACCCCCCAGCCCACGGGCGACGGGGCGGCCAGTTTCCTGCAGGCAGCGAAGTTTTTCAGGTGCCGTCCGCGTTTCGGGTTGGTGCCGAAGCGGGCGGATCCCGGGGGCGGGCCGTTTCGTGCGTGCAAGTGGCGTATCGAGCGTAACTGTCAAGCCGGACCCGGGTCTGGCCGTAAACTGAGATCGCCAGGCCTTGAGGCCTTGGCGGATGGCAGTTGCAAGAGGGGCTCCATTTTGCTGACGCAATCGACATTCCGGCTCCGCCATCAGGCCAGCGCTCTGCGCGGCACGGCGTCTGATGCCATCGCCAAGGCGGCCCGCTGATGCGCCGCTCCTCCATCATCATGCTGATCGCGGCCGTGGCCCTTGGCCTTGTCGCCGTGCTCTTCGCGCGCACCTTCCTCAGCAACAGCGACAGCCCCGTCGCCGGATCGCCATCCGTGCGGACCGTGCCGACCGTCGTGGCGGCAGGTGACATCCAGTTTGGCGAAAAGATCACGCCCGACAAGGTGAAGGTGGTCGAATGGCCCGCCGGCGCCCTGCCGCAGGGCAGCTTCCAGCGCATGGAAGACCTGACCTCGGGCCAGGGCCGCACCGCGATGCGCGCCATCGTCGCCAACGAAATCCTCACCGACAAGTCTTTGGCCACCGGTGCCAACCGCCTGTCGACCGCCCAGCTGCTCAACCCGCAGATGCGCGCCGTTTCGGTGCCGCTCAACGAGGTCTCCGGTGTTGCCGGCCTGATCTTCCCCGGCGACCGGGTGGATGTGTTCATGACGCGCCAGCCGGAAGAAGCCCTGCCCTACACCGAGCTGCTGGCGCAGGGCGCCCGCGTGCTGGCCGTGGGCGTCGACATGAACGTCGGCAAGGACAAGCCGGAAATCGTCAAGTCGGCGACGCTGGAAGTGACGCCGCTGCAGGCCCAGAAGATCGCGCTGGCGACGACGGTGGGCCAGCTCAACCTGGCGCTGCGCCACTTCACCGATGAAAGCCGCGTTCGCCTGCAAACGGCACAGGTCATGGACCTGAACGACGGCACCATCACCCGCCTTGTCCGCAAGCCCAACGCCAATGCCGGCGCTGCCGCACCCGCCCAGGGTGGCGGCGCCGGCCAGGCCCCGCGTGGCCCCGGGGTGATGGTGATGCGTGGCACCAAAAGCGAATTTGAATCGGTGATTGGCAAATGATCCTGCGCTCCTTCCTCGCGGCCATCCTGGCCGCCGCCGCCGTCGCCGCTCCGGCACTGGCACAGGCCCAGCAATCCAGTGTCGATGCGCGCACCGGCCTGTCGATCAACCTGCCGGTCAACAAGTCGCAAACCCTGCGCGTGCCCCGGCCCTTTGCCCGCATCGCCATCGGCAATCCCAAGATCGCCGATGTCAGCCCGGTGACGAGCAGCGTCGCCTATCTCCTGGGCAAGGATATCGGCACCACCAACCTGACCCTTTACGATCGCGCCGGCGCGGTGATTGCTGTGGTGGACGTCAATGTTGTCCCTGACGCGATGGGCCTGAAGCAGAAGCTGGCCGAGGTGATGCCCACCGAAAGCCTGGGCGTGCAGGTGGCCAATGATCGCCTGATCCTGTCGGGCACCGCCACCAGCGCCGCCGCCGTGCAGCGCGCCATGACGATCGCCCAGGCCTATGCGCCGGACAAGGTCATCAACATGACCGGCGTCGGCACGGCGCAGCAGATCCTGCTGGAAGTGCGCTTTGCCGAAATGCAGCGCGGCACCGCCAAGCTGCTGGGCATCGACAGCATCAATTACGCCAATGATGCCGCGACGACGACCGGCACGGTCGTCACCCCCGGCACCACGATCATCGGCCGGTTCACCGGCACCTTCAATTTCCCCAACTTTGGCCTGCGGTTGTCGGCGCTGGAACGCCAGGGCCTGATCCGCACGCTGGCCCAGCCGAACATCATCGCGCTGTCGGGCGAAACCGCCAACTTCCTGGCGGGCGGGGAATTCCCTGTACCAGTAGGCGTTGCGTTGAACGGCCAGATCGCCATCGAATTCAAGCAGTTCGGTGTCGGTCTCGCCTTCACGCCGACCCTGCTGGAAGATGGGCTGATCAACCTGCTGGTGTCGCCGGAGGTGTCCAGCCTCGATCCCACCGCGGGTATCGACATCAACGGTCTTCGCATCCCCGGCCTCAAGGTGCGCCGCGCGCGCACCACGCTGGAATTGCGTGATGGCCAGACCTTCGCGCTGGCCGGCCTGATCCAGAGCGATTTCCGCGATACGGTGAACCGCGTGCCGCTGCTGGGCCGCATCCCGATCCTGGGTGCGCTGTTCCGTTCGGCGCAGTTCGAACGGCAGGAAACCGAACTGGTGATCCTGGTGACGCCGCGCATCGTGCGCCCGGTGCAGGCCGGCACGGCGCTGCAGCTGCCGACCGACCGGATCCAGGAACCATCCGATGCCGGCCTGTTCCTGCTGGGTGAATCCGAACGGCGCTCCCAGCCCGGAATCATGCTGCCGCTGCCTGGCCCGGCCAGCGCCATCAACAAGCCCGGCGGGGTTGCCGCCGATCACGGCCACATCGTGAGGTAAGCCATGTTGCGTATCGCCACATCCATGTTGCTCGTGGCGCTGATGATCAGCGTTGCGGCACCCGTTACCGCCCAGGATCGCGGCCTTGGCCTGATCACCCAGAACAATGTCGCGGCGATGGTCGTCGATCTGAACCCCAGCTATGCCAACGTGAAGATCGAAGGCAGTGACGGCTCGGTCGCCGATGCCGCGGTCACGCGCTATCGCACGGGCCGGGTGAAGGCGCTGATGCCGCTGTCGGGCACGGGCGAACTGGGCCAGCAGCGTGGCGGCGCCGGCGCTGGCGGTGGCCAGCCCGCACCGGGTGGGCCGCGCTGATGGCGATCCTGGCGCGATTGGGGGCGTTTGCCGGGCGCGGTGAGGCGGCTGCGGCCGCTGCCGCCGGCGAAGCGCCGGCAGTGGGTGATGACCTGCGCGTTACCCTGGCGATGAAGCCGGAAACGGCAACGCAGCTGGATCCTGCCAGCCTCAATGGCGGCGGTGTCTCCTCCCACATCTTCGAAGGCGGTCTCGACCGGCTGACGGCCAACGGCCCGCTGCTGCGTCGCACCGACGTGCTGATCCTGGAGGTCGATCCGGCGAGTGCAGCCGATCTGGACGCGCTGGAACAATTTGCCACCACGGCGGGTGCCCGCATCCCGGTGGTTGCCGCCGCGCACCACCTGACGCTGGCGGCCGCGCGACGGCTGATGCGGTCGAGCATTGCCGATGTGCTGCCGATCCCGTTCACCCAGGAAGAATGGACGCAGGCGCTGGATTCGGCGCGCGGAAAGCTGGCGCAGGTTCGCACCGGCGGCGGCCCGGCGCGATCGGGCAACATCGTTGCCGTGCAGGGCGCGCTGGGCGGCATGGGCACCAGCATGATCGCCACCCAGCTGGCACAGGTGTGGGCCGAAACGAAAAAGGTGCTGCTGATCGATCTCGATGTACAGCGCGGCAACGCCGCCCTCTATCTCAACCTCAAGCCGCGCCTGTCGATCGCCGATCTGATCGAGGCCGATGACCGGCTCGACATCGAATTCCTCAACATGGTGATCGAACGTCACCAGTCGGGCGTGTCGGTGATCTCGGCCCCCACCGACATGACGCCGATGGACGCTGTCACGCCGGAATTCATCGAGCGGCTGCTGGACGTGTGCACGCAGAATTTCGATGTCGTGGTGCTCGATCTGCCGGGCGTGTGGATGGACTGGACGGCGCTGGCCATCCAGAAATCCGATCTGATGCTGCTGGTCAGCCAGCTCACCGTCTCGGGCATCCAGCAGGCGCGTCGCCAGCTTGATGTGGCCGAGGCCAACAACCTTGGCGATCGTGCCCGCGTCGTCCTCAACCGCATGGTGCCCGGCCTGTTCGGCCGCTATGATGTCAGCGAGGCCGAAGGCGTGCTCCGCAGCAGCGTGCACGGTGCCATTGCCAATGATTATCCCACCGTGTCGGCGGCGCTGGACGAAGGCCGGTCGCTGAAGCAGATCAAGCTGAAATCGAAGGTGGAAAAGGACATCCGCCAGCTTGCGGCGCAGCTTGCCGACGAACTGGCCACGCTGGGAGCCACGGCGTGATCTTCCCGACCCGGCGCAAGATCGGCCCGGCGGCCGAAGGTGAAGCCCCGGCAGCGGCGGCAACCCCGGCTGCCGTCGCGGCACCCGCGCCCGTTGTCAGCATCAAGGATCGCCGCCGCGACGATTACACCGAACTCAAGGTCATGCTGCACCAGCAGCTGATCGACCGCATCAACCTGGCCGCGCTCGACACGATGACCCGCGAGCAGATGCAGCGCGACATCGGCGACATCGTCCAGGAAATGCTGAAGGAAAACAACCAGGCGCTGAACGCGGCCGAGCGCCGCCAGCTGGTTGAAGACATTCTTGACGAACTGCTGGGCCTTGGCCCGCTGGAACCGCTGCTGAAAGATCCGACCATTTCGGATATCATGGTCAACAGCGCCACCAAGGTGTTCGTCGAACGCCGCGGCCGCATCGAGGAAGTGGGCACCCGCTTTGCCAGCGATGCCCACCTGCTGCGGATCATCGGCAAGATCGTTTCGAACGTTGGCCGCCGCGTCGATGAAAGCTCGCCGATGGTCGACGCCCGCCTGCCCGACGGCAGCCGTGTCAACGCCATCATTCCGCCGCTGGCGCTGGACGGGCCGTGCGTTTCGATCCGCAAGTTCCCGCCCAGCCAGACCAGCCTCGACAAGCTGGTCGGCTATGGTTCGATGACCGCCGATTGCGCCACCATGTTGAAGGCCGTGGTCGGCAGCCGCCGCAACGTCATCGTTTCGGGCGGCACCGGTTCGGGCAAGACGACGATGCTGAACGCGCTGTCGGCATCGATCGGCGAGCACGAGCGCGTGGTGACGATCGAGGATTCGGCCGAACTGCAATTGCAGCAGAGCCACGTGGTGCGCCTGGAAACCCGACCGCCCAACATCGAAGGCCGCGGCGAGGTCAACCAGCGCGACCTGGTGAAGAACGCGCTTCGCATGCGGCCCGATCGCGTGATCCTGGGCGAAATCCGGTCGGGTGAAGCGTTCGACATGCTGCAGGCGATGAACACCGGCCACGATGGGTCGATGACGACGTTGCACGCCAACACGCCGCGCGATGCGCTGTCGCGCCTGGAACAGATGATCGGCATGTCGGGGATCGACATCAGCCCCAAATCGGCCCGCGCCCAGATCGCTTCGGCGGTGCAGGTCGTGCTGCAGCTGGAACGTCTGCAGGATGGCAGCCGCCGGGTGACCTCGGTGGCCGAAATCACCGGCATGGAAGGCGAGATCATCCTGATGCAGGAGATCTTCAAGTTCGTGCGCGAAGGCATCGACGAGAACGGCAAGGTGATCGGCGAGATGCGCCCGATGGGGGTGAGGCCCAAGTTCATGGACGTGCTGAAATCGCGCGGATACGACCTGCCGTCGACGATGTTCGATCCCTACAAGCGCAAGGAGGGTTGAGATGGCCCTGCCATCGTTCATCGATCCCGAATTCGTCTTTTATGGCATCGTGTTCCTGGCCATCGTGCTGCTGCTGGAAGGCGGCTTCATCTGGTATCGCGACACCTACGGACCGAAGAACCGCGTATCGAAGCGCATGGCGCTGATCGAAAAGGGCGCAACCTCGGAAGAGATCATCACCGCGCTGCGCCGGCAGACGACCGATGTATCGCGATCGCTGCTGCCGTCGCTGATCACCTATCTGGATTCGCGCATGAATCAGGCCGGGTTCCGCCTGAGCGCGCAGCGGATGCTGGGATACATGGCCACGGCGACGTTGCTGATCGGCTTCCTGTTCCCGCTGATCGGCGGCATCACCGGCCAGGTTCGATCGGTGGGCGGGGTGCTGCTGCTGGTGCTGTTTGCCGCCGGCATCGGCATCGTGCTTCCGATACTGTATCTCAACTATGCGGCCGCCAAGCGCCTGAAGAAGATCGAGGCGCAGTTCCCCGTGGCGCTGGACGTGCTGGTGCGCGGCCTGCGCGCCGGCTACCCGGTGTCGGGCGCGCTGGAGCTGGTCGTCAACGAAATGCCCGATCCGCTGTCGTCGGAACTGGGGCTGGTGCTGGCCGAGATGAACTATGGTTCGCCGCTGCGCGATGCGCTGGAGAATTTTGCCAAGCGCGTGCAGACGCAGGACGTCAACATGTTCGTCGTCTCGGTCGCGATCCAGACCGAGACCGGCGGCAGCCTTGCCGACATCCTGGATGGCCTGACCAAGGTGATCCGCGACCGCGCCGCCATGGTGCTGAAGGTCAGGGCGCTGGCATCGGAAGGCAAGATGACCGGCACGCTGCTCACCGCCATGCCGATCATCACCTTTGTCGGCGTGTTTTCCAGCCAGCCCAGCTTCTACCTCGATGTGGTGGATGATCCCTGGTTCATGCCGGGCACGCTGGGCGTGCTGTTCCTTTATGTTCTGGGTGTCGTGATCATGCGCCGCATGATCGCGATCAAGGTGTAACGTCATGGTCAGCGGCGAACTTGCAAACTGGATTGTCCTTGGCCTGGTGTTCACCGCCGTGGTGCTCGTCGTCATGGCGCTGGCGCCGCTGGTCGTGGGCCGCACCGACATCAAGGCGCGGCTGGCCGCGCAGGGCGGTTCGGCGGCGGTTGATGGCAGCGGCAGCATCCGCAACGATCTCAACACCTCGCGCTGGGCGCGGCTGTTGCAGCAGATCGAGGAAACCGGTCTCAGCCTGACCGACGATGCATCGAACAAGATCGCCGAAAAGCTGCAGATGGCCGGCTATGACCAGCCGTGGGCGCCGCGCGCCTTCACGCTGACCCGTGCCATCGCCACGCTGGCGCTGCCGGGCCTGGTGGTGAGCTTCCTCGCCGTCGGCGGCAACTGGCCATCGCCAACCAAGCTCTACATGGTCATGATCGGGGCGGCGATGCTGGGCCTTTATGCCCCCGGCATCATCGTCAACGGCCGCGCCGAAGAGCGCAGCAAGGAAATCCTCAACGGGTTCCCGGACACGCTCGATCTGCTGCTGGTCTGTCTGGAAGCCGGGCTTGGCATCGATGCCGCCTTCAGCCGGGTCGGCAACGAAATCGTCGATTCGCACCCGCTGCTGGCCAAGCTGTTCGGCCAGGTCAGCCTGGAACTGCGCGCCGGCCGCAGCCGCGAAGTCGCACTGCGTCTGCTGGCGAAAAAGAGCGGCGTGCCGGAAATCACCGCCTTCACCACCCTGATCATCCAGTCCGACAAGCTGGGTGCATCGGTGGCAGCCGCGCTGCGGATCTACGCCGCCGAAATGCGCGAACAGCGCCGCATGCGGGCCGAGGAAAAGGCCCATCGCATCCCGGTGCTGCTGTCGGTGCCGCTGGTCTGCTTCCTGCTGCCGACAATGGTGTCGGTGCTGATGCTGCCGGCCGCCATCGGCATGAAGAACCAGATGGCCAAGGTTGAAGAGCAGAAACGCCGATGAAACAGACAGCTGGCCTGCTGATCGCGCTTGCGGGTTCGTCCCCGGCGCTCGCCGACGGGTTCGATGCCCCCGATGTCCGCCCGCGCACCGATGGCCTGCCGGCCTCGGCCATCGCCGGTGCCCAGGATCTGGATGATGCGCTGGCGGAAGGCCGCAGCCTGCTGGCGGCCGGCAACGCCGCGCAGGCGATTTCCGCCTTCCGCACCGCGCTGGCCCATGATGGCCAATCGGTCGTGGCGCTGAACGGCATCGCCATCGCCTATGATCGCCTGGGCCGCATCGATCTGGCCCGGCAGCATTTCGAAATGGCGCTGGCGATCGAGCCGGACGCCGCCGACATCGCCTACAATCTGGGCTGGACGCTGCACCGCGCCGGCCAGCACCGCAACGCGATCCCGTGGCTGCAGCGCGCCAGTGGCGGCAGCGATGGCCGCGCCGCCGCCGCCGCCCGTCGCGCCCTGCTGCTGGTGGCTGCGGCCATCGACGCGGGGTCCACACTTGCCCCGGCAACGGCCATGGACGCGCCGTTGCGCGTGGCGTCGGCGCGGCTGGATGCCGCCCGCATCGACATGGCGACCAGTGGCGAGGCCGTGCTGGTGCTGCCCGCCGCCGTTGCCCACCCCGCCAGCGCCGCGCAGGCCGTGGTGCCAAGGCCGGTGGCGCGTCTGGCCGGCGGCGTGTCCGTCGATACCGCCAGCCTGGCCGCCGCTGCGCTCACGCCATCGGCCGCCGTTGCCGAAACGCTGGGCGATCTTGCGGCGCTGACCATTCCGCTGGCGGTGGTGACCCCGGCCAGCGACGCCGGCACCGCCACCGCGCTGCTGCCGCAGGTGATCACGGTTGGCGATGCGCCGCCGGAATTTTCGCTGGGCCTTGATGTCGGCACGACCGGTCTGCCCGCGCCCGCCAGCCGCCAGCTGGTGCCGCTGCGTCTGCTCGACCTCGCAGCGCTGCCCGAACTTGCCACCGCCATGCCGCTGGCACCCCGCCCCATGCTGGCGGCGCCGCTGATCGCCGTCGACTGGCTGTCGGGTTTCGATGCCACGCGGCTGGTTGATGATGGCGCTGATCGCGCCCGCAATCGCATCCGCACCGCGCTGATGGCGCAGGCCGATGCCGGCAGTGTGGACGACAAGGACGCCGTCCGCATGGCGATTGCCCGGCTGGAAGCGCTGGTGAACCGGATCGGAGCACTGAGTGCCTGACGCCGCCGACGGTTCGGTTCCGCCGTCGCCTGATCATGCCCTGCAGGCCGGTGGGCCGGCGCGCGCTGACGACACTCCTGACGCGCGCGATGGCATCAGCCGCGTTCATGCGGCGGCCTTTGGCGTGCTGCTCGTCGCGATCGTCTTTGCCGTGGCCGTGCCGGCGCTGGCCGCGCCCAAATCCCGGCGCGCGCCCGATCCGGAGGCACTTGCCGCAACGCTGACCACGCCCACGCCGCCACCGACCGCCGAAGCCCTGGCGATGCTGGATGCCGCCATCGCCGATGGCCGGCTGGCCGATGCGCGCAGCCTGATCGCGCCGATGTGGGCGAGCGGGACCCCCGATGTGCTGCTGCGCGGGGCCGAACTGGCGCTGGCCGGCAATTCGCTGCCGGAAGCGGCCGAAGCCTTTGCCGGTCTGGCCAATGGCCCGCTGGCGGCGCGGGCGGCGCAGGGCATGGGTATCACCCTGCTGCGCCAGAACAAGGACGCCGATGCCCGAGTGCAACTGGAAAAGGCCGTGGCGCTCGATGCCAGCCTGGCGCGGGCGTGGAACGCGCTGGGCGTGCTGGCCGACAAGGCGCGCGACTGGCCGGCGGCTGACGCGGCCTATGCCAAGGCGGTCGCGGCCGCACCGCGCGACGCCGCCATCCTGGCCAATCGTGGCTGGTCGCAGTTGTTGCGCGGCCATCATGTTGGGGCCGAACGCGATCTGGCCGCCGCGCTGCAACTGCAGCCGGGGCTGAAGACGGCACGCACCAATCTCGCCCTCGCCCGCGCCATGCAGGGCCGTTATCAGGAAGCCTTCCTGCTCAGCGACAAGACCTCGCTTGCCGCCGATCTCAACACGGTGGGCTTTGCCGCCATGCAGCGCGGTGATCTGGCCGTGGCCGAGGCCTATTTCAACCGCGCACTGTCGCTAAATCCGCAGTTCGATCGCGTTGCCTGGGCCAATCTGCAATATCTGGCGGAGCTGAAGGCCAGCAAGCTGCGCGAGCCAACCAGCGGGCGTGCCAAGCCATGACCCTGGCAGACGCCGGCCTGCTGCTGATGGCACTTTCGGTGCTGGCATCGGCACTGTTCGATCTGCGGACGTTCGAGATTCCCGATACGATCACCGTGGTGATCATCATCGCGGCCGTGATGTTCGGGCTGGGCACGCCGGGGTTCGACTGGGCCAGCCACGCGGCGGCGGGCGGGTTGTTCTTCCTGTTCGGGCTGCTGGCCTTTGCGCGCGGCTGGCTGGGCGGCGGCGACGTCAAGGTGATGACCGGCTGCGCCTGCTGGGCCACGCTGGGCACTCTTGCCGAACAGGTGGTGTTCATCGCGATCGCCGGCGGCGTGCTGGCCGTGATCCTCACCGGGCTGCGGCGCGGGTTGGCGGCGGCCGGTGTCACTGGCGAGGACGCACCGCGGCTGGTGCGGGTGGGCGCGCATCTGCCCTATGCCGTGGCCATTGCCGGCGGCATGGCGGTGTGGGGATATCGCCACCTGCCGGTCTGATCGCGCGGAAACGCACGTCACAAAAACGTCACGTCCCCGCAACGCGCCTGTCATGGAACTGTCATAACGGCTCCACATTCGCCGGGCCCCGCCCCGCCCTGGAAAGTTGCCGCCATGATCGCGCTGTCACCTCGCCGCCCTGCGGGCCTTCGTTTCGGCCTTCGTTTCGGCCTTCGTGTGGCCTTGCTGGCTGCCGCGATGGCGGCGCCTGCGGTTGCTGAGCCGACGGTGGCCGACCTGCAGCGCCAGATCGACGAGCTGAAGGCGGTGATTGCCGAACTGAAGGCAGCCAGCGCGAAGCCGCCCGCCGCGCCTGCCCCCACCGCGCCTGCCCCCGCCGCGACCGCCGCCGCTGCCCCTGCCGCTGCCCCTGCTCCTTCCAGGCCCATCACCGTTGCCAGCGCGCCCATCGTTCTCACCCCGCCGTCCAAGCGCGGAAAGGCCTGGTATGAAAGGCTGACCCTGCGCGGCTACACCCAGTTGCGGGTGAACGAGATCGTCTCGGGCGACGCCACGGCGCCGGCGGGCGTCTCGCGCCTGCGTTCCATTGGTGACGGCAACATCACCGATGCCAACAATTTCAGTTTCCGCCGCGTCCGGCTCATCCTGCAGGGCGATCTCAGTGATCATTTCTCGCTGTATCTGCAGCCTGATTTCGCTTCCGCCATTTCGAACCAGGCCGCCAACGAACGCCGCGAAGGCTTCGGTCAGCTGCGCGATGCCTATGTCGACTGGTTCCCCCTGCAGGATCGCTCCCTGCGACTGCGCTTTGGCCAGTCCAAGGTGCCGTTCGGTTGGGAAAACCTGCAAAGTTCATCGGCGCGCCTCGCGCTGGATCGCACGGATGGCATCAACACGTCCGTACCGACCGAGCGCGATCTTGGCGTCGTCGCCTATTACACGCCGCCGCGGGTGCAGGCGATCTGGAACCGCCTGTCGGCTGACGGCCAGAAACTGTTTGGCAATTATGGCGCCTTCGGCCTGGCTCTCTACAACGGCCAGGGCACCAACAGGGTGGAAACCAACAACCGCCTGATGTTCGTGGCGATGGGCACGTGGCCCTTTGCACTCGACGGGCTTGGCCTTGATGGCCAGGTGTTCGAAATCGGCGGCGCCGTGATGCGAAACAGGGTGCAGCCGGAAATCCGCACCGGCGGGGTCAGCCCGATCAGCTATACCGACAATCGTGTGGGCGTGCACGCCATGCTGTATCCGCAGCCGATCGGGTTCCAGGCCGAATGGAACTGGGGCACCGGGCCGGAATGGGATCCGGCCACGCGCACGATCCAGGCCAAACCGCTGACCGGTGGTTATGTGCAGGCGATGGGCCGGGTGAAGGAATCGCCGCTGGGCCCGTTCATGCCGTTTGCGCGCTGGCAATATTATCGCGGCGGCTTCAAGGCCGGCATCAACGCGCCGCGGCTGGAAACCGACGAACTGGAGCTTGGCATCGAATTCCAGCCTGCACCGCCGCTGGAATTCACCATTTCCTATGGCCACGCCAAGCGCCGCGAAGCGGATGAGCGCCGCAGCGGCAGGGCCGAAGGTGATCTGGTGCGCGCCCAGTTGCAGTGGAATTACTGATTTCCGGACGCGACTGGCTGTCATGATTTTGTCATCGGAGCCAACGAGAAAATACTGACCTTGCATCGCTAGTATGCGGCAGTAATACGCCGACGTTTTCTGGTTGGAAATTCTGCCATTGTTCATCCGGCCGTAATCTATCCAGCGGCAGGTTCATTATCGGGGGCTGTAGGAACCTGGTAATGGAGACAGCAAATGGCAAGACGATTCGGGACCTCGGGAACTGACCAGATCATCGGCACCGAACTCGATGATTTCCTCTACGGCTATGCGCCTGGTCAAAAGTCTCTGGACATCGGCAATGATCGCATCTTCGGCGGCAAGGGCCGGGATTTCATCGACGGCGCCGGCGGCAACGACTTTCTCGATGGCGGCGAGGATGATGACACCATCCTTGGCGGCAACGGCGCTGACCAGATCTTCGGCGGGCAAGGCCTGGACCGCCTGTTCGGTGAAGCCGGCAACGATCTGGTCGATGGCGGCGAAGGCGATGACATCATCGATGGCGGCGCTGGCGCTGATCGCCTGTTCGGCGGCAAGGACAATGACGATGTCCGCGGCGGCGCTGGCAACGACGTGATTGACGGCGGCGAAGGCGCAGACATCGTGCGCGGTGATGCCGGCGTTGACACCATCGACGGCGGTGAAGGCGACGATACTGGCGAAGGCGGCATTGGCGCCGATACGCTGATCGGCGGTCTGGGTGACGATACGCTGTATGGTGATGTTATCGGCCAGCGTTCGGGCACCGGCCATGCGGCCGACCGGCTGTTTGGCGGTGACGGCACCGACAGACTGTTTGGCGGTGGCGGCAACGACATCCTGGAAGGCGGCGAGGGCCAGGATTTCCTGACCGGCGATACCGGGGCCGACCGCTTTGTTTTCAACGGCAAGTGGGGCTTCGATACGGTCACCGACTTCCAGGACAACGTTGACAAGCTCGACCTTCGCGGCACCGGACAGACTTTCAGCTCGCTGTTCTTCGAACTGAGCGACCTCGACAGTGACGGTGCCACCGATGACGTGCTGGTCAAGACCAGCAATGGCGATCTTGGTGAAATCGCCATCCTCAATACGCAGCTCTCCCAGATCACGGCGACCGATTTCATCTTCGGTTGATCCTGATCTGTTGAGTGCGCGCCGGGTGCTCGTCACACCCGGCGCCTATGCCGCGCCGCGCCGTCACGATTGACCGGCCCGCCAGCTTGCGCCACGCTGGTGGGACAATGGGGAGGCAGGTGAATGGCGCTGCTTGAAGGCTATCAGCGGTTCACGTTTACGCGCGGCCAGTTCGGCCATGATCGCGTGCTGACAGCGACGATCACCGGCAACAATCCGGTCAATGGCGTCGATGAACAGATGCACCATGAACTGGCGCGGGTGTTCACCGATCTGCAGCAGGATCAGGGTAGCGACATCATCGTGCTGACCGGTGCGGGTCGCGCTTTTTGCGCCGGCGGCGATTTCGACTGGTTTGAAGAACAGATCGCCAATCCGAACCAGTTTCGTGATATCGGCTGGGACGCAAAACGCATCGTCACCAGCCTGCTCGACATCGAAAAGCCGGTGATCTGCCGGATGAACGGCGCGGCGGCTGGCCTTGGCGCCACCATCGCCCTGTTGTGCGACATGATCGTGGCTGATGAGAATGCCGTGATCGGCGATCCGCATGTGAAGGTGGGGCTGGTCGCCGGGGATGGCGGCGCGGTGATCTGGCCGCAACTGATCGGCTATGCCCGCGCCAAGGAGTTCCTCATGACTGGCGACCTGATCAAGGCACCGCGCGCCGAGGCGATGGGCCTGATCAACTATGCCGTGCCGGGCGACCAGCTGGATGCCAAGGTGACCGAATTGGTCGGCAAGCTGATGGGCAATCCCAAATATGCCGTGCGCTGGTCAAAGGTGGTGGCGAACCAGCCCTTGCGGGTGCTGGCGCAGCAGCTGATGGATGCCTCCATCCCCTATGAAACGCTGTCCAACCTTGCCGCCGACCGGGCCGAGGCCGTGCGGGCGTTTCGCGAACGTCGCCCGCCGAAGCTGACGGGCGAATGATGGCTCCGCCACTGCCCCCCGTCACCTTCACCGATGAACCGGAATATATCGGGCAACTGCGTGACACGCTGCGCCGCTTCATCGCCCAGCACGCCCCGCGCGAGGCGCGCATCCAGTGGGATCGCGATCATCGCTGGCCGCGCGATGTCTATGCCGAACTCAATAAGCTGGGCCTGACCGGGCTGACCATCGCGCCGGACCATGGCGGTGCGGGTCAGGATCTTGTCGCGGCCATCGCCGTAATCGAGGAGCTGGCGCAGGCCGGGCCCTGCCTCGCCGGGCCGTTCATTCACACCGCCTTCTATGGCGGCATGAATCTTTCGGAAAACGGCAGCGACGAGCAGAAGGCGCGGTTCCTGCCGGCGCTGGCGCGTGGCGAATTGTTCTTCGCCTATGGCCTGTCCGAACCAGATGTGGGCGGCGATCTTGCCAGCGTGACCACCCGTGCACGGATCGAGGGCGACGAGGTGGTGATCGACGGTGCCAAGCGGTGGTGCACGGGGGCCGACTGGTGCCATTATATCTACACGCTCGTGCGCTCCGGCCCGGCGGGGGACCGCTATCGCAACCTGTCGTTCGTGCTGATCCCGACAGACGCAGCCGGCGTCAGGATGCAGGACATCCACCATTCAAACCTGCGCTACACCGCCAGCCAGGACGTGTATTTCGACAGCGTGCGGGTGCCGGTGGCCAACATCGTCGGCGGGCCGCAGATGTGGAACCAGGGCTGGAAGCTGCTCGCCGGCCGGGCGCTGGATGTGGAGAAGCTGGAGATTACCGCCGTCGCCTTTGGCATCGCGCGGGCCGCGCTGGATGAGGCGTGGGATTACGCCCAACAGCGCGTGCAGTTCGGCAAGGCGATCAGCCAGCATCAGGCCGTGCGCCACAAGCTGGTGGTGGCGCGGACCAAACTGCAGGCGGCGCGGCATATGCTGTATCACGCAGCATGGCTGGCGCAGGAAGGCCGGCCATGCAGCGCGGAAACCAGCATGGCCAAGCTGTTCGTTGCCGATGTCGGCGTTGAGATCGCGCTGGCGTGCCAGCAGGTGATGGGCGCCTATGCCTTGTCCGACGCGTTCGACATGGAGCGCCATGTGCGCGATCTGCTGGGCATGCCGATCGTCGGCGGATCGAGCGACATGCAGAAGAACAATCTGGCCAGCCTGTGGAAGCTGTGACCGTCCCGCCCGCCCTTCTCTCCACCATTGCCGCGCGGGCTGCGGATACGGAGGCGCAGCGCCGGCTGCCGGCCGATCTCGCCGCGGAACTGGCCAAGGCCGGACTGTTCCGGCTGCTCGTGCCGAAATCGCTGGGCGGGGCGGAGGTGGATGTCGCGACGTTGTTCACCACGCTGGAACAGCTGGGCCGCGCCGATGCCGCCACCGGCTGGTGCGTGATGATCGGCGGCACCACGGCACTGATTTCGGCCTGGCTGCCCGAATACCATGCCCGCGAGATCTGGAGCGATCCCGAGGTCATCACTGGCGGCGTGTTCGCGCCGATGGGCAAGGCGGCGGTGGACGGCGATGATTATGTCGTCTCCGGCCGCTGGGCGTGGGGATCGGGCAGTGCCAATTGCGCCTGGCTGCTCGGCGGCGCTGTGATCATCGACAATGGCGAGATGCGGCGGTTGGCGAATGGTGCGCCAGACCACCGCATGATGGTGATGCGCCGTGACGAAGTGGAGCTGATCGACACCTGGGATGCGCTGGGCATGCGCGGTACCGGTTCGGGCGATCTCGCCGCCCACAATGTGCGCGTGCCGCAATCGCGCAGCGTGTCGTTCATCACCGATACCCCGCGTGAAACCGGGCCGCTCTATCGGTTTGCGCCGTTCGGCCTGCTGGCGCTGGGCATCGCGGCCGTGGCCAGCGGCAATGCGCTCGGCGCGCTGGATGACCTGAAGGCGCTCAGCCTCGCCAAGAAGGGGCAGGGCAGCAGCCGCAGCCTTGCCGAACGCGGCGTCGTGCAGGCCGATTATGCCGCCGCCCATGCCGAACTGGCGGCAGCCCGGGCGCTGGTGAAGGCCGAAATTGCGGATGCCTGGGAGCGCGTGGAGGCCGGAGATACACTCGATCTCGCCATGCGCGCCCGGCTGCGACTGGCGGCAACGCGGCTGACGCAGGTTTCGGCCAAGGTTGCCGCCAAGATGCACGAGCTTGCCGGCGGCACCTCGGTCTATGCCAGCCATCCGCTCAACCGCCGCTTCCGCGATGCCCATGTGGCGACCCAGCACGTGATGGTTGCGCCGCCAACACTGGAACTTGCGGGCCGTGTGCTGCTCGGCCTGCCCGCCGACGCGTCGATGCTCTAGACAAAGCTGTAGGGATCGACGTCGATCACCACGCGCACCGACGATGGCAGCGCGGCTCCGCCCACCCAGTCGCGCAGGATGCGCGGCAGCGGCAATTCCCGCCGGGCCTGCACCAGCAGGCGGTGGCGGTGCCGCCCGCGCAGCATGGCCAGCGGCGCGGGGGCGGGGCCGAGGACCAGCAGCCCGTCACGATGCGGCGCCAGCGTGCCCAGCGTGTCGGCAGCGGCCTTGGCGGCGCCGGCATCTTCGGAACTGACGATCAGCGCCGCCAGGCGCCCGAACGGCGGCAGCCCCAGATCGCGCCGCGCGGCGATTTCGGCGGCAAAGAAGGCCGATGCATCACCTTGGCCCAAGGCCTGCATGATCGGCGCTTTCGGCTGGTGCGTCTGGATCAGCACGCGGCCCGGCTTCACCCCGCGTCCGGCGCGCCCGGCGGCCTGCACGATCTGTTGCCACGTCCGCTCTCCGGCACGCAGATCGCCGCCAGCCAGGCCCAGATCGGCGTCCACCACGCCCACAATCGTCAGATCGGGGAAATGATAGCCCTTGGTGACCATCTGGGTGCCGATGATCACGTCGATCTCGCGCGCTTCCACGGCGGCGACCAGCGCGGCGGCGCGGGCCGGCGAGGTGATGGTGTCGCTGGTGACGACGGCCGTGCGCGCTTCCGGCCAGGTGCGGCGCACCTCCTCGGCAATGCGCTCCACGCCCGGCCCGCAGGCGACAAGGTGATCGGCCTCGCCGCACTCCGGGCATTGATCGGGCACCGGCAACTGGTGGCCGCAATGGTGGCAGGCCAGCCGGCGCGACAGGCGGTGTTCCACCATCCAGGCCGTGCAGTTGGGGCACTGGATTCGGTGCCCGCAGGCCCGGCACAGGGTGAGCGGGGCATAGCCGCGCCGGTTGAGGAACAAGAGGCTCTGTTCGCCCTTGGCCAGCGCATCGGTGATGGCGGCGACCAGCACGGGTGACAGCCACGCGCCGCGGGTTGGCGGATGGCGCGTCATGTCGACCAGTTTCACATCTGGCAGCTCCGCCCCGCCATAACGGCTCGGCAGGGCGAGGTGGCGATAGGTGCCGCGCTGGCTGAGCACCTGCGTTTCGATCGCCGGTGTGGCCGTGGCCAGCACCACCGGCAGCCCCTCCATCTGGCCGCGCATCACCGCCACGTCCCGGGCGTGGTAGTGCACGCCTTCTTCCTGCTTGAAACTCGCCTCGTGCGCTTCATCGACGATGATGGTTTTCAGGTTTGCATAGGGCAGAAACAGCGCCGATCGCGCGCCCACCACCACCTTGGCCCGGCCATCGGCGATCGCGGCCCAGGCCGCCCGGCGCTCGCTGGTTTTCAGATCGCTGTGCCACGCCAGCGGCTGGCAGCCGAAGCGCGCCGCAAAGCGCGCAAGCCACGGCGCGGTCAGCGCGATTTCCGGCACCATCACCAGCGCCTGCCCGCCAATGCGGATCGCCTGCGCGATCGCTTCGAAATAGACCTCGGTCTTGCCCGAACCGGTCACCCCTTCCAGCAGCATCGGCGCGAACTGGCCGGCATCGACGGCCGCCACCAGTTCGTCTGCGACCGCCTGCTGATCGGCAGAAAGCTGCGGCGGCGCGAAATCCGGGTCTGGTTCCGGCGGGCTGGCATCGCCGGCCACGCGCTCGGCAATCAGCGTGCCGGATGTGACCAGCCCGCGAATGACCGCTTCCGAAACACCGGCCATCCGCGCCAGGTCGCGCGCCGTGCCCTGCCGTCCCTCCAGCCGCTCCAGCGCCTGCGTCCGTTCCGGCGTCAGCCGCCCCGGCGGCGGGCCGCCCAGCCGATATTCGGTGAATTCGCGTGGATTGAGGAAGGCGACCGACGGCCACGCCATCCGCACCACCGATTGCAGCGAGGCGACATAATAATCCGCCGTCCACTCGATCAGCCGCCTCAGCGGTTCGGCCAGCGGCGGGATGTCCAGCTTTGCCGCGACCGGGCGCAATTTCGCCGCCGGCACATCGGGTGCGAACAGCCGCTCCGCATCCCACACCACGCCGATGATGCGGCGCGGGCCCAGCGGCACTTCCACCGCGTCGCCCGGCGCCAGCGTCATTCCCGCCGGCACGGCATAATCCAGCGGCCCCAGCCCGTGCTGGAACGGAATCACGCGAACACGGGATAGCGGCGACGTCACCATCCGACAGATAGGCAAGTCCGCCGCCTCGTGCTAGGCGCGCCGCACATCAAAGAGGTGCCGATGATCCCCCGTTATGCCCGCCCCGACATGGTTGCCATCTGGGAGCCGGAAGCGCGTTACCGCATCTGGTTCGAGATCGAGGCGCACGCGACGCAGAAACTCGCCGATCTCGGCGTGGTGCCGCAAAGCGCCGCCAAGGCGCTGTGGGACTGGTGGGCGACGAAGCCCGCCATCGATGTCGCCGCCATCGACGCCATCGAGGCGGTGACCAAGCATGACGTGATCGCCTTTCTGGACTGGGTGGCGAGCCAAGTTGGCCCCGAGGCCCGCTTCATGCACCAGGGCATGACGTCGAGCGATGTGCTCGATACCTGCCTTGCTGTGCAACTGGCCCGCGCGTCTGATATCCTGCTTGCCGATCTGGATGCCCTGCTCGCCGCCATCAAGCGCCGCGCGCTGGAGCACAAGTTCACCCCCACCATGGGTCGCAGCCACGGCATCCATGCCGAACCGACGACCTTTGGCCTGAAGCTGGCGCAGGCCTATGCCGAGTTCGACCGCTGCCGCGCCCGCCTCGTCGCCGCGCGCGCCGATGTCGCCACCTGCGCGATTTCCGGCGCGGTCGGCACCTTCGCCAACGTCGATCCGCGCGTTGAGGAGCATGTGGCGCAGCAGCTGGGCCTTTCGGTCGAGCCGGTCTCCACCCAGGTCATCCCCCGTGATCGCCACGCCATGTTCTTTGCCACGCTGGGCGTCATCGCTTCGAGCATCGAGCGGCTGGCCATCGAAGTGCGCCACCTGCAGCGCACCGAGGTGCTGGAGGCCGAGGAATATTTCTCGCCCGGCCAGAAGGGCTCGAGCGCCATGCCGCACAAGCGCAACCCGGTGTTGACCGAAAATCTCACCGGCCTGGCCCGCATGGTGCGCTCCGCCGTCACCCCGGCGCTGGAGAATGTCGCGCTCTGGCATGAACGCGACATCAGCCATTCGTCGGTGGAGCGTTATATCGGCCCCGATGCCACCATCACGCTGGATTTCGCCCTGGCCCGGCTGACCGGCGTGGTCGACAAGCTGGTCGTCTATCCGGAGCGGATGGAAAAGAACCTGAACCGCATGGGCGGCCTGATACATTCGCAGCGCGTGCTGCTGGCGTTGACCCAGGCCGGCCGCACCCGCGACGAGGCCTATCGGCTGGTGCAGCGCAACGCCATGAAGGTGTGGGAATCGGATGGCGCGCTGCAGCTGCTCGATCTGCTCAAGGCCGATGACGAGGTGACGGCCAGCCTGCCGCCGGCGGCGCTGGAAAGCCTGTTCGACCTCGGATACCACTTCAAGCAGGTCGACACGATTTTCACCCGCGTCTTTGGTTGAACCAAGTTTTTCAGGAGCCATGACATGAAGCTGATTGCCGCCCTTGTTCTCGCCGCGCTGCCGGCTGCTGCCCTTGCCCAGAACGCCGCGCCCGCCGCCCCGGCGCAAGCCGCCGCCAAGGTGAGCATCGACACGCCGATCGAACAGCTGATCGCCAACGAAAAGGCCAAGGCCGTTCTGGACGCGCGCATTCCCGGCCTCAGCAGCCACCCGATGCTCGACCAGTTCAAGGCGATGACCCTGAAGCAGTTGCAGCCGATGTCGGGTGGCCAGCTCACTGATGCCATGGTGGACGCGGTCGCCGCCGATCTCGGCAAGTAAGCGCCAGTCCCGGCGATGAGCGAAATCCCCAAGATCTGGCTCACCGCCGACGGGCTGCTTGGCGACAGTTTCCGGTTGGCCCGGGCTGTGCTGGAAAGCGGCTTCCGCCCCACGCACCTCGTTGGCATCTGGCGCGGCGGTGCCCCGATCGGCATCGCCGTGCAGGAATTTTTCGATGTGCACGGCGTGGCCTGCGATCACATCGCCATCCGCACGGCCAGCTATACCGGCATCGACAAGCAGTCGAAGACGGTGAAGGTCTATGCACTGGGCTATCTGATCGACACGCTGAACGCCGATGACCGGCTGTTGATCATCGATGACGTGTTCGACAGTGGCCGCAGCGTGGCGGCGGTGCTGGCCGAACTGAAGGCGCGTTGCCGCGCCAACATGCCGGCAGAGGTGCGGATCGCCACCGTGTGGTACAAGCCCAAACGCAACCAGACGGACTTGGCGCCGGATTACTTCGTCCACGAAAGCGATGAGTGGCTGGTGTTCCCGCACGAGATCGACGGGCTGAGCGAGGCCGAGATCCGCGCCCACAAACCCGCCGCGGACGTGATCCTGGCGCCGATCAAGGGACTGGAACGATGACCGGCTTTGCCAGCGCCGCCGACCGCGCCGCCTTCATCGCCAGCCTGCCCAAGGCGGAACTGCACCTGCACATCGAAGGCAGCCTGGAGCCGGAGATGATGTTTGCGTTGGCAAAGCGCAATGGCGTGACGCTGGCGTTCGACAGTGTGGAGGCGATCCGCGCAGCCTATGAATTTTCCAACCTGCAGGATTTTCTCGACATCTATTACCAGGGCATGGCCGTCCTGCTGAAGGAGCAGGATTTTTACGACCTGACCGCGGCCTATCTGGCCCGGGCCGCGGCTGACAGCGTGCGCCATGTCGAGATTTTCTTTGATCCGCAAGGTCATACCGAACGTGGCGTGGCCTTTGCCGATGTGGTGGGCGGGATCTCACGGGCGCTGGCCGACGCTGAAAAGCGCGGGATCACGTCGCGGCTGATCATGTGCTTCCTGCGCCACCTGCCGGAAGCGGACGCGGAGGCGACGCTTACCCAGGCACTGCCTCACCTGCACTTGATTGACGGCGTCGGGCTTGATTCCAGTGAGGTCGGCCACCCGCCGGAGAAATTCGCGCGCGTCTTTGCGCGGGCGAGAGGTCTTGGCCTGAAGATCGTGGCCCATGCCGGCGAGGAAGGCCCGCCCGATTATGTCTGGCAGGCGCTGGACGTGCTGAAGGTCGACCGCATCGACCACGGCAACCGCGCGCTGGAGGATGCCGCGCTGGTGCAGCGCATCGTCACCGATGGGCTGACGCTCACGGTCTGCCCGCTGTCCAACCTGAAATTGTGCGTAGTGAAGGATCTTGCCGGTCACCCGCTGCGGCGGATGCTGGCCGCTGGCCTGAAGGCGACGGTGAACAGTGATGATCCGGCCTATTTTGGCGGCTATGTGAACGCCAACTTCATCGCGGTCGCCAATGCGCTCGATCTGACGCGCGAGGAGATCATCACGCTCGCCCGCAACAGCTTTGCCGGCAGTTTCCTGGACGCGGACGCGCAGGCGCGCCATCTGGCGGCCATCGACGCCTGCATCGCAAACTGACGATCAGCCCCTGCCCCACCGTGCGGCAGGGCAGGGGCCAATGATCAGGCAGCGACGACCGATGCCTGGCGGCGACGGGCGCGCAGCGCGCCGGCCACGCCGCCAAAGCCGATCAGCATCATCGCCCACGACGCCGGTTCCGGCACGGCGGCAACGCTTCCATTGATGGTGAACGGCAAGTCGAGCGTCAGGCCGGATCCCGCATCCGTCAAACCCGTGAACGTGCCGGAGGTCGGTCCTTGCAAGGCGTTGCCGCTGCCCAGCGACCCGATGACCGGTGGCACGAACGGACCAGATGTTGACGTGCCGGCGAGCGCCCAGGTCAGGAAATAATTGCCAGCCGAAAGGCTGAAGTCCGGCATGTCGGCAGTGATGCGATAGATGGCGCGGGCGGTGTTGGTCAGCGTGGCTGGCGTGACGCGATACCCGACCAGGCCACCGTTGCTGACGGCGGTGGTCCCCGATGCAATCACCGTGCCGCTGTTGACGTTCGTCCCGGCGATGATGCTCCAGGTTGCCCCCGTGAAGGTGAAAACGCCGGCATTGGTCTGATAGGCATAGAAGCTGATGGACTCCACGTTCCAGCTGGGACCGGAAACCGTGAAATTGTCTGCGAGGCGGAAAGCGGCACTGGACGTATAGCCCAGGCCAGTAGATCCGGTCGGCAGGATCGAAAGATTGGCACTGTCAACAACGGGACCGTTGTCGAAAAGAATGGCTGCCTGGGCCGTTCCGGCCAGCAGTGTGGCGGCCACAGCGATGGCCGCAAGACGCGTGTTCATATATGCCCCCGATACGATTCGCGAAGTAGCGAACGCCAATTGTGTAAGCAGTTAACGTTAACATTACGTTATACTGCAAATCAGCGCGGCGGGCTGATTGCGGCGGGCAGATCGCGGCCATATTTCAGGAAGGCCTCCTTCACGTCGGGCCGCGCCTTCAGCGTCCTGAGCGCGGCCTTGGTGGCGCGATCCGGCGCGTTGGGGCGATCATTGATCAGGAAGGGCTGCAGTTCGAACAGCGCGTCGTCGCGGCTCGCCTCGTCGTCCAGCCGCTTGATCAGCACGGCGGCGGCGGCATCGAGCCGGCCAAGGCAGGAAAAGGCCGCCTGCACGGCGCGGTTGTTTGCATCCTTCGTCCAGCCTGCGGGCAGGGTGGCGGCAATCTTCTGTGCATCAGCCTGTCTTCCCGACCGGGCCAGCGCACACACACGGATGCCCGCCAGCGCCTGCTTGCCGAAATCGTTGAGGTCGGCGCTGTCGGCAGCCGCCGCGCGGGCCAGCGCATCGTCGTGGCGGCCATGCTCCTCGGCCATGTCGGCCGCGATGATGCGGAAGGCAAGGCCAGTGGGCCGGCCCTCGGCCGGCAGTGCGGCGACGGCGTCGAGCACGGCCAACGCCTCGTCAACGCGGCCGGCGTCGTTGAGCAGGCCGGCCTTGAGATTGAGCGTCCACAATTCGCGATTGCCCAGTTTGGCCAGCGCTTCGGGCGTGGTGCCGATGTCCTTGATCCGCTCCAACGCCTCGGGCTCCTTGCTGGCGATGTTCAGCGCTTCGGCAACACCGGCACGGGCCACGATCGATTGCGGATTGGCCGCCAGTCGCTTTTCCGCCGCCGCGATGAAGGCAGCGTCGGCGGTATCGGCGCCGGGGCCGAGCCGGGTTTCCAGCGCCGGCCACAGCGACTGGTAACGCCGATCAATGGCAAGCCGGGCAATGTTGGCAGTGTTGATCAGCGCGTCAATGATCGGCCGGGCGTCATCCAGCCGGTCGCGGCGCGCCAGCCCGGCGATGACCGAAAGGCGCAGGCCATCGCCATCGCCAACAGTTTCGTCAGGCGGGGCGTGATTGGCGGCCACCAGCGTGTAGGCGAGGTCGAAACTGCGCTGTTCGTCGCTGGCGGCGGCGCGCTGCACTTCACCGATCAGATCGGACGGCAGCTCCGCCAGCCATTTCGGGTTGGATTCAGCCACCAGTTGCAGCGTCTGTGCGGCAGCGGCCATGTCACCCGTCACGGCGCGCAGCACGAACAGCTGGCGCAGCAGCAGCGGGGTGGGGTTGAGGGTGGAATCCACCGCCAGTTCGATGGCGGCGCGGGCTTCGGCAAACTTGCCCAGCCTGGCAAGCGCGAAGCTCCGCAGGCCTTCCACGCGGCCCTTGTCCGCCGGCAGATCAGCCTCTGCCAGCAGCGGATCAAGGATGGCGAGTGCATCGACCGGCTTGCCGGCATCGACCAGCGCAGCGGCCTGGGCCAGCCTGTCTTCACGCGGCGCGGCAGACGGGTTGGCTGGCGCAGCAGCGATCAGGACGGCAGCCAGCGGTGCCAGCAAAAAGACCGGTTTGAAACGTTGCATCATGGCCGCACACTAACCGCAAAGCGCCATTTGGGGAGAGGGGCATGACGGCACAGGTGGAATTCTTCTTCGATTGTTCGTCGCCATGGACCTATCTGGGGTTCGAAGGCCTGTGCACGGCAGCGCGCGAAGATGGGTTCGGGGTGTGTTTCCGGCCTTTCCTCGTGGGCGGCGTGTTCAACACCGTGAACCCGTCGGTGTACGAGATGCGGTCAAAGCCGGTGGTGCCCAAGGCGCGTTACTTCACCAAGGATCTGCACGACTGGATCCGGCGATCGGGGCTGGCGATCAAATGGACGCCCAGCATCTTTCCGGTGAACAGCGCCAAGACGATGCGGGCCTGCCTGGTGGCGGCCGATGCCGGCGTGTGCGAGGCATTTTCGCGGCGGGTATTCCAGCTTTACTGGAGCGAGGATCGTGACATCTCGCAGGCCGACGTGCTGGCCGAAGCCTGCATGGCTGCGGGGCTGGATGCGGCGGCGACGCTGGCCGAGGCCGACAGCCCCGAACGCAAGGCGCAGTTGCGCGCCAACACCGATGAGCTGATCGCGCGCGGCGGTTTCGGCAGCCCGACCTATTATGTCGGAAAGGACGATATGTATTTCGGGCAGGATCGGCTGGTGCTGGTGCGCGAGGCGGTCGCACGTATCGTGGCTTGACTCTGTCGCTGGCACGGCGGCAACGTGAACAAAAGTGGAACATCTATTCTGCTGAGTCGTTCACGAGGAGCCTGTGCCGCCTGTTGTCCGCCTGTTGCCGCCCCCGCCGCCTGACCGTCCCGCGGTCACCGGCCGGTTGTGCCTGGATGGCGGTATCGCCGATGCGGCGCTGAACGGCGGCCTGGCGCTGGCCGGCTGCCACGAGATTTACGGCCCTGCCGCATCAGCCTTTGCGCTGATGCTGGCGCTGGCGGCTCCGCGTGCGGGGCCGATCCTGTGGCTGGCCGATGCGCGCGGTGATGAGGGCAGGCTTTATGGCGCGGGCCTGGCCGAACTGGGCGGTGATCCGGGACGCCTGTGGCTGGTGATGGCCGGCAACACGCTCGCCGCCCTGCGCGCCGCCGCCGAAGCCCAGCGCTGTGCCGCCCTGGCCTGCGTGGTGATCGAGGCCGGCAGCGCCAGCGCGGTTGATCTCACCGTGACGCGCCGGCTGCAACTGGCGGCCGCTGCTTCGGGCGTCTTCACCCTGCTGGTGCGGGCCGGGCCGGCCCGGCCATCGGCCGCGCTCACGCGCTGGCGGGCCCGTGCCGCCCCCGCCCGCCGCCTTGCCGGCAATGCGCCCGGCCCGCCGCGCCTTGCCCTGGCCCTTGAACGCCAACGCGGTGGCCCCGCCGATATCGACATTGAACTGGAGTGGGATCGTGACCGACGCCGTTTCCTGCCCGCCAGCGCCATCGGTCAGCGCCTCCCCGTCGGCGCTGCCTTTGGGCGCCGGGTCGCGCCGTATCCTCGCACTGTATCTGCCCTGGCTGTCAGCTGAACGGCTGCACCGGACAGACCAGACGCCGCTGGTGCTGGTCGCGCAAGAGCGTGGCCGGCAGGTGATCCGCGCCACGTGCCCGGCCGCAGCCGCCGAAGGCCTGCACCCCGGCCTGGCGCTTGCCGATGCGCGGGCGCAGGTGCCCGGCGTGGCCGTTGCCGATCATGATCCGGCCGCCGATGCCGCCTGTCTCGACTGGTTGGCGGATGGTGCCACCCGCTGGTCGCCAATGGCTGCCGCCTTGGCCCCGCATGGGTTCCTGATCGATACCAGCGGCTGCGCGCATCTGTTTGGCGGGGAGGCCAGCCTGATCGCCGACGTGGTGACGCGCCTTCATCGGCTGGGCTTCACTGCCGCCCCAGCCATCGCCGCGACGCCGGCTGCTGCGATGGCCTTGGCGCGGTTTGGCGGCAGCACGGTGGCCGATCTGCCGCTGACGGCGCTCACCGATCTGGAACCCGTGGCTGTCGCCCTGCGCCGCGCCGGGCTGAAGCGCGTCGGCGAAGTTGCCGCCCTGCCGCGCGCTGCCGTGGCATCACGGTTCGGCGAGGCGTTGCTGACGGCGCTGGATGCGCTCACCGAATCCGCGCCGCAACCGCTCGATCCGCGGGTGCCCCTGGCCGAGGTGATGGCCGAGCAGCGCTTCCCACAGCCGATCGCCACCGCAGACGCCGTGCGCGCCGCGCTGGAGCGCCTGCTGCTGCACTGCGCCGTGCAGTTGGGCCAGCGTGGACACGGCGGACGGCTGTTCGCCCTCGCCCTCTATCGCGCCGATGGCCATGTCGCGACCGTGACGGTGGAGACGGCGGCGCCCCAGCGCGATGCCGCCGTATTGCTGCGCCTGTTCGATGAGCGCATCGCCGCGCTCAACGATCTGCTCGATCCCGGCTTTGGCTACGACCTCTTGCGCCTCGCTGTGCCGGTCACCCATACGCTCGACGAAAGTCAGCTCGGGCTGGAGGGCGGGCAACTGGCCGAAACCCAGCTGGCCGAACTGGTTGATCGCCTCACTGCCCGGCTGGGGCGCGGCCGTATCCGCCGGCTGGCGCGGGCCGACACGCATATTCCTGAACAGGCGAGTTTCGACCTGCCGCTGGCCAGTGCGCCCCCTGCACGCTGGGAGCCCCCGCCCCTGGGCGAACCGCCCACCCGCCCCATCCGCCTGTTCGATCCGCCGCAGCCGGTGGAGGTGCTGGCCGAAGTGCCCGATGGTCCGCCCCGGCGCTTTCGCTGGCGTGGACGCGTGCTCGACGTGGCCGCCCACGAAGGCCCGGAACGCATCGCTGCCGAATGGTGGCGACGCAAGGACAACGCCGGCCTGACCCGCGATTACTGGCGGATCGAGGATGGTGACGGCCGGCGTTACTGGTTGTTCCGCCACGGCCTGTACGACCGCGAAACGGTCGGCCCGCGCTGGTATCTGCATGGCCTGTTCGCATGATCCGCCAAGGATTCGCCGAACTGGGTGCGGCGACGCATTTTTCCTTTCTTGAAGGCGCATCGAGCCCGGCGGCCATGGTCGAAACCGCGCTCAGCCTGGGCCATTCCGGCATCGGCATTGCCGACCGCAACACGGTGGCCGGTGTGGTTCGCGCCCATGTCGCGCTGCGCGATGCGGCCGAGGCTGCGAAGGAGGAGGGCCGCGATCTGCCCCCCTTCAAGCTGGCGGTGGGGGCGCGGCTGGTGTTCGCCGATGGCACGGCTGATGTGATCGCCTATCCCGCCACCCGCCACGGCTGGGGCCGGCTCACCCGGCTGCTCACCACCGGCAACCGGCGGGCGGAGAAGGGGAATTGCCTTTTGCATCTGTCTGACCTGATCGATCATTCGGACGGCCTGCTGCTGATCGCGCTTCCCCCTCTGCCCGGCCAGCAGAGCCGGCTGGCCGAACTGGTGCGCGCCTGCCCGGATCGGGTGTGGCAGGGTGCGATGATGGCCCACGGCGGCAGCGACCGGCGGCGGCTGGCGGCGCTGGGCGCCGTGGCCGATGCCCACCGCGTGCCGCTGCTCGCCTTGAACGCCCCGCTCTACGCCACGCCGGCGCAGCGGCCGCTGCACGATGTCATCCGTTGCATCGCATTGGGCGAAACCCTGGCCAGTGCCGGCACGCGGCTTGCCGCCAACGCCGAACGCCACCTGAAATCCACGGACGAGATGGTGCGGCTGTTCCGCGATTGCCCGCAGGCCTGTCTGGAACCGGCACGGCTGCTGGCGCGGGTGGATTTCACCCTCGACCAACTCCGTTACGACTATCCCGATGAACCGGTGCCGGCCGGCCATTCTCCCCAAGGCTGGCTGGAAACGCTCACCCTCCAGAAGGCCCGCGAGAAATGGCCGGAGGGCATACCCCCGAAGATGCAGGCGCTGCTGGCCGAGGAGTTCCGCATCATCGCGCACGCCGGTTACGCACCTTACTTCCTCACCGTCCACGATATCGTTGGCTTTGCCCAGTCGCGCGGCATCCTCTGCCAGGGCCGTGGCAGCGCCGCCAACAGCGCCGTCTGCTATGTGCTGGGCATCACCGCTGTCGATCCGGCCAAGCACAACCTGCTGTTTTCCCGCTTCATTTCCGAAGAACGCAAGGAGCCGCCCGATATCGACGTGGATTTCGAGCATGAGCGGCGCGAGGAGGTGATGCAGTGGATCTATGAGCGTTATGGCCGCGAACGCGCCGGGATTGCCGCCACCGTGATCCATTACCGCCCGCGCAGCGCCGTGCGCGAAGTGGGCAAGGTGCTGGGGATGAGCGAGGATTTGACCACACGGCTGACCAGCACCGTGTGGGGCAGTTTTTCATCGCAAATGGAGCGCGAGCGCTTCGCCGAAAGCGGCCTTGATCCCGACAGCCCTGAGATCGCGCGGCTGGGCGGGCTGGTGACGCAGATCCTGGGGATGCCGCGCCACCTGTCGCAGCACGTCGGCGGCTTTGTCCTCACCCGGACGCGGCTGGATGAGCTGGTGCCGATCCACAATGCCGCCATGCCGGATCGCACCTTCATCGAATGGGACAAGGACGATATCGACGCGCTGGGCTTGATGAAGGTGGATGTGCTGGCGCTGGGGATGCTCAGCTGCATCCGCCGCGCCTTTGAATTCATCGAAACGCAGATCGGCCACGCCTACACGCTCGACAATGTGCCGGGCGAGGCGCCTGACGTTTACGCCATGCTGCAGCAGGGCGACAGCATCGGCGTCTTCCAGGTCGAAAGCCGGGCGCAGATGAACATGCTGCCGCGCCTGCGCCCGGCCGAATTCTATGATCTCGTCATCCAGGTCGCCATCGTGCGGCCCGGCCCGATCCAGGGCGACATGGTCCACCCCTATCTCAGGCGACGGCAGGGCCGCGAGGGCGTCAGCTTTCCGGCACCGAAGCCGCCGCATGATCCCGACGAGCTGAAGCACGTGCTGGGCAAGACGCTGGGGGTGCCCTTGTTTCAGGAACAGGCGATGAAGCTGGCGATCACGGCGGCCAATTTCACGCCCGCCGAAGCCAACCGCCTGCGCCGCGCCATGGCCACCTTCCGCCACAACGGCGGCATGGAGTTTTTCGAGGCCAAGCTGATCGATGGCATGGTGGCGCGCGGATACGAGGAGGAGTTTGCCCGCCGCTGCTTCAACCAGATCAAGGGCTTTGGCAGCTATGGCTTTCCCGAAAGCCACGCCATCGCCTTTGCCCGTCTGGTGTGGGTTTCGGCCTATCTGAAGTGCCGATACCCGGCGGTGTTTGCCGCCGCGCTGCTGAACGCGCAGCCGATGGGATTTTATGCGCCAGCCCAGATCGTCCGCGATGCGCGCGAGCATGGGGTGGAGGTGCGGCCGGTGGATGTGAACTTCAGCGCGTGGGATTGCACATTGGAGGCGATTGCCGGTGGGAACGGCAGCCGTGCCGATGCCTGCCTCGCCCTCCGCCTCGGCCTGCGCCAGATCACCGGCTTTCGCGAGGAGTGGGCAGACGCCATCACCGCCGCCCGCCCGATCCGCAGCCTCGAACATCTCGCCCGCGCCGGACTGCCGGCCCGTGCGCTGAAACTGCTCGCCGATGCCGATGCCTGCGCGTCTCTCGATCTGGGTCGCCGCGATGCCGGCTGGCAGGCGCTGCGCACGCCCACCGACAGCCTGCCGCTGTTCGCCGCCGCCGCGGCCAGCGAACTGGGCGAGGAAAGCGCCCATGATCTGCCCCTGATGGCACCGGGTGAAGAAGTCGCTGCCGATTACCAGGTGCTGCGCCTGTCCCTGCGCGCCCATCCGCTGGCGCTGCTGCGGCGCTGGCTGCCCGGCGTGCTGAACGCGGCGCAGTTTGCCGCCCTGAAGAACGGCCGCCGCGCCAGCGTGGCTGGCGTCGTGCTGGTGCGGCAGCGGCCGGGCGGCGGCAATGCCATCTTCATCACGCTGGAAGATGAAACCGGCGTGGTGAACGTGGTGGTGTGGGCGCGTTTGTTCGAAACATTCCGCCGCCCGATCATGGCCAGCCGGCTGATGCAGGTGGAAGGCGAAGTGCAGCGCAGCCCCGAAGGCGTGATGCACCTGATGGCCACCCGCATCATTGACCGCAGCGCCGTGCTCGATCGCCTTTCGGACGCGCACGACGGCACCCCGCCGCTGGCGCGCGCCAATGAAGACCTGGTCCACGGCCCCAGCAACCGCAAACCGCCACCGCCCAAAGCCGCAGCGCGTGCCCGCCACCCGCGCGATGTGCGGATCCTGCCCAAAAGCCGGGATTTTCATTGATGGCCGCCCCGCACCGCTGCAAGCTGCGCCCATGACCATGGACACATTGTTCGCCGTCGGCGCCCGAGTGGGTGAGCGCCTGAAGGCCCGCCGCGAGACCATCGCCGTCGCCGAATCCGCCGCCGGCGGGCTAATCTCGGCGGCGCTGCTCGCCGTGCCCGGTGCCTCGGCCTTCTACCTGGGCGGGGCTGTCGTCTACACGCCCCGTGCCCGCCACCGCCTGCTCGGCCTCAGGCGGGAGGACGTGCGCGGCTATATGTCAGCCACCGAGCCCTTCGCCCTGCTCATGGCCGAAACCATCCGCAAGCAGCACAGCGTGACCTGGGGCATTGGCGAAACCGGCGCGGCCGGGCCGAACGGCAACCCCTATGGCCATGCAGCGGGGCACGATGTGGTGGCGGTGAGCGGGCCGGTGCAAATCGCGCGCACCATCGCCACGGGTTCGAATGACCGGCAGGCCAACATGGTGGCGTTTGCGGTGGCGGCGCTGGAACTGCTGGCTGAGCAGTTGGCATAGCACTGTCGCTAGCGGCCGAGAGTTCGCGCCTCCCGCACATAACCAAACGGTCCCTGTCCACCCCAGCCAGCGCCGTCCGGATAGCGCACCTCCACGCCGGCAAGCTCGCGCTCCTCCGCCAGCCGCAGGTTGACGCCCAGTTGCACATTGCCGTGCAGGGCGATGGCGGCGGGGGTGAGGGTGAAATGGGTGGTGGCACCGCAGGTCGGGCAGAAGTGGATGTCCACGCCGGGTTCCGGCTTGTCGCGGCGGTGATAGCTGGTGGTGGTTCCCGCAATCTGCACTTGCGACGGGTGGCAATAGGCCCATAGCGCACCGGTTTTGCGGCAGAGCGAGCAGTTGCAATCGTGGACGAACGACGGGCGCTCCTCGATGCTGACCTCGACCGCGCCGCACTGGCAGGTGACGGCCAGCATCATCAATCCGCCAGCGTCACACTGCCATCCGGGCCGGGCAGCATGAACGGGTTGTAGGCCACTTCCCACGGGTGGCCATCGGGATCGCGGAAATAGCCGGTGTAGCCGCCCCAGAAGGCGTCGTGCGCGGCCTTTTGCAAGATGGCGCCATTGTCGACGGCGCGGGCGAGGAGTTCGTCCACCTCTTCCCGGCTGCTGACGTTGTGGGCCAGGGTGAAGCCGCCAAACCCCGGCCCACGATCCTGCATACCGCAGTCTTCGGCCAGCTTGTCGAACGGGTAGATGGCCAGCACCATGCTGCCCGCCTGGAACATGGCGATGGCGTCAAACTTTCGGGCCTTGCGCGGCCAGCCCATGGCTTCCCAGAAGGCGACGGCGCGGGGGAGATCGTCGGTGCCGAGGGTGACGATGCTGATGCGTTGGTCCATGATGGGCTCCGGAGCTTGAGGGGACGACAGTGGCATGACGACGACTGAAATGAAACGCATCGTGCTCGCGCGGCATATCGACGGAATGCCGAGCCCCGACGATTTCCGGCTGGAGACGCTGCCGATCCCGGCGCTGGAGGAGGGCCAGCTGCTGATCGCCAACCGTTTCATCAGCTGTGATCCCGGCACACGGTCTCGGCTGTCGCCCGGCGCATCTTATGCGCCGCCGTTGCAGCCGGGTGCGATGGTCGATGGCTTTGCGGTGGGCGAGGTGGTGGAGAGCCGCCATCCGAAATTCGCCGCCGGCGATCTGGTGATGGGCACCGGCTGGGCGACGCACATGGTGTCCAACGGGCGCGGTTACCTGTCGAAGGTGCCCGATCTGGGCGTGCCGCTGAGCTTGTGGAACGGCATATTGGGCGTGCCGGGGATGACGGCGTGGTTTGGCCTCAGGCGCGTCGCGCAATTGCAGGCCGGGGAACGGGTGCTGGTGACGAGCGCCGCCGGGCCGGTGGGAGCCACGGCGGGGCAGTTGGCGAAACTGTGGGGCGCATCAGCCGTGGTGGGCATTGCAGGCGGCGCTGAGAAATGCCGCTGGCTGACCGAGGACTGCGGGTTCGATGCCGCGCTGGATTACAAGGCCCCCGATTTCGAGGCGCGCTTTGCCGAGGTGAGTGCGGAAGGGTGGGACGTGCTGTTCGACAATGTTGGCAATGCCAGCATTGATCGCGCCCTGCCGGTGATGCGGATGAAGGGCCGCATCGTCGTGTCGGGCCAGGTGGCCGATTACAACCTGACGCCGACCGAAGCGCCCGGCATCCACAATACCCGCGAGTTCATCGGCAAGCGGCTGCGGATGGAAGGATTGGTGGTGTTCGACGATCTGCCGCAATTTCCCGCCGCACAGGCCGAGCTGGCCGGACTGATCCGGGAAGGGCGTGTGCGCTATCGCGAGGAGCTGTTTGACGGCATCGAAAGCCTGCCCGCCGCCTTCTGTGGCCTGTTCAGCGGCGCCAGCTTTGGCCGGCGCCTCATCCGGCTGTGATTGATCAGGCTGCGCTGTTGCAGAGGCTGGCAAAGCCGCCGCCATGGGCGTAAGGATGGGCGGTTCAATCCGCACAACGGCAAGGGTTTCGTCACATGGGTTCGTTCAGCCTCACGCACTGGCTGGTGGTCATCCTGGTCATCGTGCTGTTGTTCGGCCGCGGCCGGATTTCCGATCTGATGGGTGATTTTGCCAAGGGCATCAACAGCTTCAAGAAGGGGCTGAACGACGATGCCGCGCCTGGCAACACGCCGCCGCCGCCGGCACAGGTGACACAGAACCCGCAGTCGCAGGCCAAGTCGCCGGTTGAAGACGCACGCGGCTGATCCGCGGCCAAGGGCCGGTCTCGGCCCCAGGGTCTATAGATGTTCGGCATCGATTCCTCTGAACTTGCGCTGATTGCGCTGGTGGCGCTGCTTGTCATCGGCCCCAAGGATCTGCCGCGCGCCATGCGCTGGCTGGGCCAGTGGGTGGGCAAGGGCCGGGCCATGAGCCGCCATCTTCGCACCGGCTTTGACGCGATGATGCGCGAGGCTGAGCTGGAAGAGATGCAGAAGATCTGGGCGGCACAGAACGAAGCCATCATGAAGGCGACGCAGCTGCCGGCCGATGCGCTGCCCGATCTGGCCGGGCCGACCCCGCCAGAACCGGCCCATGATGCGCCGCCCTATGTTGCGCCGGCGCTGGCAGCGCCTGAACCGGTGGCCGAAGCCCCGGTGAAGAAAGCGCGCAAACCGCGCGCCAAGAAGGTGGAAGCGCCTGCTCCCAGCGGAGAATCGGCATGACCGATCCCAGCGAAGGCGCCGAGATCGAAGCCAGCAAGGCCCCGTTGCTCGAACATCTCATCGAGCTGCGAACCCGGCTGCTGCGCTGTTTCGTCTATTTCATCGTCGCCTTTGGCATCGCCTTCAGCCAGGCGGGCAGGGTGTTCGATTTCCTCGTGCAGCCGCTGGTCCAGGCGTCAGGCAGCGGTGCGCGGCTGATCTATACCAAGCTGTACGATGCGTTCCTGGTGGAAATCCGCGTCGCCGCCTTTGCCGGCTTTTGCCTGGCCTTTCCGTTCATCGCCAACGAATTGTGGCGCTTCGTCGCTCCCGGCCTCTACAAGCGCGAACAGCGCGCGCTGCTGCCGTTCCTGCTGGCGACGCCGGTGCTGTTCACCATGGGCGCGGCGCTGGCCTATTATTTCGTGATGCCGGCGGCGTTCAAATTCTTCCTCGGTTTCCAGCAGACGGGCGGCATGGGCGGTGTCAACCGCGAGGCGCTGCCGGCGATGGGCGAATATCTCGACCTCGTCACCAGCATGATCCTGGCCTTTGGCGTTGCTTTCCTGCTGCCGGTGCTGCTGATGCTGCTGGAACGCGCCGGCATCATCACCAGGCGCCAGCTCATCGACGGCAGGCGCTATGCCATCGTTGCCGCTGTCGTGGTCGCGGCCGTCATCACGCCACCCGATCTGTGGAGCCAGATCGCGTTGGCCATCCCGTTGATTCTGCTCTACGAAATCTCGATCATCGGCATCTGGTTCACCGAAAAACGCCGGGCCAGGATCGAGACGCCAGCGGCTTAATCGTCCTTGGCGGCGTCGGCCGATTTGGCCACCGCGCTGCCCACGCTCTTCAGATCGCGCCCGGCGCCTTCGATCGTGTTGCACGCCGCCAGCAGGGCCAGCGCCGCCACCAGGCCGAGATGGATGATCTTCATCGCAGATTGCCTCCCATATATCCCGTGCGCTCCTGCACCGACTGAGCTTGCTGCCGGCTGAACGCGCTGGCAACAGTCTGGCATGGATTTCACCCTGCCTGCCGCGCAACCACCATCCGATCTGGCGGCGCTGTTGCCCGCCGGCCTGTCGCCAGCATTGGTGGCGGCTGCCACGGCGGCCTGGGCCGATGCGCCCTTCCTGAAAGGTCTGATCCGGGGCCGGGTGGCGACGATGGCCACACTCGCCGCCGCCGGGCCGGAAGCGGCCTTTGCCGCCGCCATGGCGCTCGCCGCCGACGAGGCCCTGCCAATCATGCCGCGGCTGCGGATGGCGCGGCGCGACGTGGCGCTGGTCGTGGCGCTGGCCGATCTGGCCGGCCTGTGGCCGCTGGAGCAGGTGACGGCGGCGCTGTCGGATTTCACCGATCTTGCCGTCGATGCGGCCATTGCGGCGGCGCTGGCCGAACGCGGTGCCCCCAATCGCGGGCTGGTGGCGCTGGCGCTGGGCAAGCTGGGCAGCCGCGAGCTGAATTACAGCAGCGATGCCGATCTGATCTTCCTGCATGATCCCGGCTTGATCCCGGTGCGCGGCAGCGAAGATCCGCACGAGGCGGCGGTGAGGATCGCCCGGCGTGCGGTCGCCATCCTGGGCGATCTCACGGCCGATGGCTATGTCGCGCGCATCGATCTCAGGCTGCGCCCGGCATCGGAGATCACCCCGATGTCGATCAGCCTGTCGGCCGCCGAACATTATTACCAGTCCGAAGCGCTGACGTGGGAACGCGTCGCCTTCATCCGCGCCCGCGCCGTTGGCGGCGATGTCGCGATGGGCGAGCAATTCCTGGCCCGCATCCGGCCCTTCGTGTGGCGGCGCAGCCTGGATTACACGGCGGTGCGCGACATCCAGTCCGTCTCCCTTCGTATCCGCGACCACTTCGAAGGCGGGCAAGCGATCGGGCCGGGGTTTGATCTGAAACGCGGGCGCGGCGGCATTCGCGAGGTGGAGTTTTTTGCCCAGATCAACCAGCTGATATGGGGCGGGCGCGCGCCGGAACTGCGCTGCCCCGCAACGCTTGATGGGCTGGCGGCGCTGGCGGCGGCCCATCATGTGGGCGCTGCCGAGGCGGAACGGCTGGCAGAGAGCTATCGCAGCCTGCGGACGCTGGAACACCGGCTGCAGATGCGGCGCGATGAGCAGACCCACGCCATCCCGCGTCTGGCTGCCGATCGCCACGCGGTTGCCCGGCTGTGCGGCTGGAAGGACGGCAAGGCGCTGGAATCGCAGCTGAAGGCCATCACCGATCCGGTGGCTGCGGCGTATGACCGGTTGATCCGCGCGGCCACGCCCGAAGCCACGACGGTGCCAGCCGATCCCAAGCCGTGGCTGAAACAGCATCACCCCGCGCTGGTGAAACTGCTGCCGCCGCTGATCGCAGGCTGGCGGCAGGGCAAGTATCGCGCGCTGAAAACCGAATCGGCGCGCGCCGATTTCGAAGCCGTGTTGCCGCAACTGATCGAACGGCTGGCGGCGGCGGCCGATCCGGCGACGGCGGCCAACCGGCTTGACGGCCTGCTCAGCGGCCTGCCTGCCGGCGCGCAATTCTTCGCCCTGCTGCGCGCCAATCCGCGCCTTGTCGGCCTGCTTGGCAATCTTGTCGGCATCACGCCCGTGCTGGCCGAAGCGGTGGCGCGCGATCCGGCGTTGTTCGATGTCATGCTGTCGCCCGATGCCTTTGCGCCATTGCCCGATGCGGCGGCTCTGGCGGCGGAACTCGCCAGCCTGTGCCGCAGCGGCGCTCTGGAAGACCGGCTTGATCGGGTGCGGCGCTGGACGGCGGAATATCGCTTCCAGCTGGGCGCGCAGCTGATCGAAGGCCACGCCGGTGCGCTGGCCGTGGGGCGCAGCCTTGCCGATCTGGCGGATGCCGCCGTTCGCATCCTGCTGCCGGCCGTCGCCGCCGAATTTGCCCAGGCGCACGGGACGGTGCCGGGCGGGGAACTGGTGGTGCTGGCGCTGGGCCGGCACGGCGGGCGGGCGATGACGCACGCCTCGGATCTCGATCTCGTCTTCCTGTTCACCGGCCATCACGAAACCCTGTCGGATGGCGCCAGGCCCTTGCCGGCCAGCCAGTATTTCAACCGGCTGGGGGCGCGGCTGGTCACCGCGCTGTCGGTGCCGACGGCGGCGGGGGCGCTGTACGAGGTCGACACGCGCCTGCGGCCCTGGGGCGCCAAGGGCAATCTGGCGCTGTCAATCAACAGTTTCGCCCGTTATCAGCGCGAAGAGGCTGAAAGCTGGGAGCACATGGCGCTGACCCGCGCCCGTGTTGTCGCCGGGCCGGCGGAGCAGGCAGAGGCGGTGATTTCCGAGGTGCTGAGCCGCCCGCGCGATGTGGCGGCGCTTCGCAAGGCGGTTCTGGGGATGCGCGCCGACATGGCCGCCGCCAAGCCGCCGCAGGGGCGCTTCGACGTGAAGCTGGCGACGGGCGGCATGGTCGATCTGGAGTTCATCGTCCATTTCCGCCAGCTGGCGACGGGCAAGGGGCTGGCACCAGAGCTGCCGGTGGCGATGGACGAACTGATCGCGGCTGGCCTGCTGCCCGATGATTTGAGGGCTGCCCATGATTTCCTCGCGCGCACGTTGATCTGGCTCAGGCTGCTGTTTGCCGGGGCGCGGGTGCCTGACACGATCCCCGAACCCGTGCAGGCGATCCTGGCGCGGGCGCTGGCTGCGGCAAATTTCACCGGCTTCACCGAGAAACTGGCCATCGCCAGACAGGCCGTGCGCGTGGCATGGGCGGATGTTTTCAACGACAATTGAGGGGACACTCCATGACCATGCCGCAGCCCGGAACCGCCGCCCCGGCCTTCACGATGGAAGGCGACACCGGCCCGATCAGCCTGGCTGATTTCGCCGGCAAGAAACTGGTGCTGTATTTCTATCCCAAGGATGACACGCCCGGTTGCACCAACGAAGGCAAGGCGTTTTCGGCGCTGAAGGCCGAATTCGATGCGGCCGATACGGTGGTTGTCGGCGTGTCGCGCGACAGCGTTGCCAGCCACGCCAAGTTCCGCGCCAAGCATGGCCTGACCGTGCTGCTGGGCAGCGACGAAGGTGCGGTGACCGAAGCCTATGGCACCTGGGTCGAAAAATCGATGTACGGCAAGAAATACATGGGGATCGAGCGCGCCACCTTCCTGATCGGCCGCGACGGAACGATCTCGGACGTGTGGGGCAAGGTGAAGGTGCCCGGCCACGCCGAGGCCGTGCTGGCTGCCGCCCGCGCCCTCGCCTGACAGCCGACACAAGCTGGGGACAAACCCGCACCCGTCGCCGCCTTGGCGGCGGGTGATTCTGACCGATCTGGACCGGATAGGGCGAGAATCTGCGTAGTCCTACGGCCCGATTGCGCCCAAATTTCACGATTTTGGCACGCAAACGTCACAACTCGTCGTCCACGACCAACGGCTGACCGCGCGATGAACGAGGGCCGGTTGTGGGCTTCCGGTCTGGGTGGTTTCTGGCCCCTGTCGATCGGGCCAACCCGGCGACGGAGGGGCTTTCCAGGCAATTGCCGCGCACCGCCGGATCACGACCGGCAGGGCGGCAGTGCGCCGGGAAGGTTCGCTGAAGGGTCGTACCGGGTCATGCAAGTTTCGATCGGCAAGATGGTGATGGCGGCGCTGGGCCTGGTGGCTCTGGCGGCGGCCCCTGCCGCCGCCGAAACCCTCACCGCCGCTCCCACTGTTTCTGCCGCTGCTGCCATTTCGGCGATGACCGCTGATGACAGCGCCGCCAACCCGCCCAACAGCGTTGGTGATGCCCGCCGCGCCTTCCTGGCCGCGCTGGCCAACGAACGCACCGATGCCGCCACCCTGGCCCGCATGTTGCCCCGCGCCGGCCAACCGGTGGCGGCGCTGATCGGTGCTGCCCCCGCCGGTGCCCCGCGCGCCGAAGCCGTGCTGCGCCGCCTTGGCCTCAACCCCGATCGCTTCATGCCCGGCCAAGCCCATGTCGGCGGGCCGTTCATCGCCGCCAATGATCCGCAGGTGCGCGATCTGCAGGCCAGCGCCGCGCGCCAGGCCGCGATCTCCGCTACTTTCGCCCGCATCCCGGCGTTCCTGCCGGTCAACCGTTATGATCCGTCATCGGATTTCGGTTATCGTTCCGATCCGTTCCACGGCGGCGGCGCCTTCCACGCCGGTATCGACATGACCGGCAAGACCGGTGATGCCATCCACGCTGCGGCCGACGGTGTTGTCGTGCGCGCCGGCTGGTGGGCGGGCTATGGCAAGGTGGTCGTGGTTGATCATGGCAACGGCCTTGAAACCCGCTATGGCCACATGAGCCGTTTTCATGTGAAGGAAGGCGACGTGATCCGCCAAGGCCAGGTTGTCGGCGGCATGGGCTCCACCGGCCGTTCGACCGGTACCCACCTGCACTTCGAAATCCGCCTCGATGGCCGCGCGCTGGATCCGCAGCCGTTCCTCGACATCGCCAGCTTCGGCTTTGACGCCCCGGCCCGTTCGCGCCCGACCGTGATCGCACCGGTGGATATCGCCAGCGACGAGCCCTTTGCGCCGCTGGCCAGCGACGATGCCGTGATGGCCGGTGGCCGCGTCTGGACGGTGCGTTCGGGCCGCTGATCCTCGCTGCCGGTTGCAGCCGGCGCATCCGATGACTAGATTGGGGCCATGGAAGACCTGCCCCGCCTTTCCGCCGCCGCCGCCAAACGCGTTGCCGCCATCGCCGCGCGGCAGGGCAAGCCCGGCATGATGCTGCGCCTTGCTGTCGATGGCGGGGGTTGCGCCGGCTTCCAGTATCGCTTTGGCCTCGAAAACGCCCCTGCCGACGGCGACACGCTGGTGGAAACCGATGGCGTCACCATGCTGATCGATCCCGATACGCTGCCGCTCGTTGCCGGTGCCGAGGTTGATTATGTCGAAAAGATCGGTGCCGCCGCGTTCGAGGTGAAGAACCCGCAGGCTGCTTCGGGATGCGGTTGCGGATCGAGTTTCTCGATTTGACCAGCCCCGTCCGCGCGGTGATCTTCGATTTCGGGGGAGTGATCACGTCCTCCCCGTTCGAGGCATTCGCCCGTTACGAGGCGGAAAACGGCTTGCCCAACGCCTTCATCCGCACGGTGAATGCGACCAACCCCGACAGCAACGCCTGGGCGCGGCTGGAGCGCAGCGAGATCGACACGGCGCAGTTCGATGACGCTTTCCGGGCCGAGGCGCTGGCGCTCGGCCACGACGTGCCGGGCCGCAATGTGCTGCCGCTGCTGGCCGGCGATGTGCGGCCGGGCATGGTGGCAGCGCTGAAGGCCTGCAAGGCGGCGTTCAAGACCGGCTGCATCACCAACAATGTCGCCAGCGAAGACGATATCGGCTGGGGGCCGAGCGTGCGCCACATCCTGGCCGAATTCGACCATGTCATCGAAAGCGCCAGGGTCGGCCTGAGGAAGCCCGATCCGCGCATCTATCTGATGATGTGCGAGGCACTGGCAGTGGAGCCGTCGGCCTGCGTCTATCTCGATGACCTCGGCATCAACTGCAAGCCGGCGGCCGCGCTGGGCATGACGGCGATCAAGGTGACCAGCGAGGATCAGGCCATCAAGGCGCTCGCCGCCGCCACGGGCCTGGCGCTGTAAATCACCACCCCACCGGATCGGTAAAGGCGCTGCCCTGCCGTTCCAGCTGGACCGCGATGGCATATTTGTGCACTTCGGTCGGGCCGTCATACAGGCGGAACGGGCGCATATCGCGGAAGATCATCTCGACGACGGTTTCACTCGTCACGCCGATGCCGCCCAGGATCTGCACGCAGCGATCGGTCACCTTGAACAGGTCCTCCGACACGCTGGCCTTGACGATCGAGCTTTCGTGGCGGGCCCGCACGCCATTGTCGAGCAGCCAGGCAACGTGGCGGATGGCCAGCCGCGCCTGGTGCAGGGCGATCTCGTTATCCGCCAGCATGAAGTTGACGCCCTGGTGCTGCAGCAGCGCCTTGCCGAACGCCGTGCGCGTCCGCGCGTGTTCCAGCGCGATATGCTGGCAGCGCGCCGCCGCGCCCAGCCAGCGCATACAGTGGGTCAGCCGCGCCGGGGCGAGGCGCATCTGGGCGTAACGGAAGGCCGATCCGATCTCGCCCAGGATCTGTGACGGGCCAAGCCGCAGCCCGTCAAAGCGCACGACGCAATGGCCTTCGACATAGTTGCGGTCCATCGAATCCATCACGCGCTCGATGTGGATGCCCGGCGTGTCGCCTTCGCACAGGAACAGCGTGGGGCCGTGGGGCCCGTGCGCGTTCTCCTCCACATTGGCCATGATGATCCAGGTTTTCGCGCCATTGGCACCGGTGATCAGCCATTTCAGGCCGGAAATCTCGTAATCATTGCCGTTGAACACGGCGCGCGTCTTCAGCTGGCCGGGATCGCTGCCGGCGCCATCCGGCTCGGTCATGGCAAAGACGCTGCGGCGGTGGCCGTCGATCATCGGTTTCAGGAACTGCGCCACCTGATCGGGCCTGGCGATGCGGGACAAGAGATACATATTGCCTTCGTCCGGCGCGGCGCAGTTCATCGCGACCGGGCCCAGCGTCGACCAGCCGGCGGCTTCGAACACCGCCGCCTGCGTGGCGTGATCGAAACCCATCCCGCCCAGTTCCCCCGGCGCTTGCGGGGTGAGCAGGCCTTCCGCCCGTGCCAGCGCCACGATTTCGGCGCGCAGGTCATCGGTTGGGCCGTGCTGGGTGAGGCGCGGGTCGCGTTCGAAGGGAATGATCTTGTCGATGACGAACTGGCGCACGCGGCGGGCCAGCGCCTTGGTCTCTTCCGGCAGAGTGAAATCGGTCACAGCGCGCCTTTCCTGAACTGCTCTGCCGCATGGTCGATGATTGCCAGCGCCAGTGTCTCGAACCCCTGATAGCGCGCGCCGTCCATCTCGCCGCGCTGCCATTTTCGGTAAAGCTGCATCCACGCCACCCCCAGCCGCAACCGGGCGAGTCCGAGGGGCCAGACCAGGTCGCCGACATCATGCTCGCTGATTTCGGCATAGCGCGCCGCCACCGCCGCCCGACCCGGCCAGCCCGGCGTGAGCGACGGCACGGCCATCAGCGACTTCACATCGTCAGGGTCGCAGGGCTCGATCCAGTACGACAGCAGGATGGCCAGATCGAAACCGCGCGGGCCGCGCGTCGCCATGTCCCAATCGATCATGGCGCGGGCCCGCAGGCTGGCCGGATCGACCAGCAGATTGTCCGGCTTCAAATCCATGTGCAGCAGCACCGGTGCGCCTACCTCTGCCGGCACATTGGCCAAGGCGGCGATCAGCGCCGCGACCGCATCGGGCAAGCCATCCGGCCACACCGCCTCGGCGCGGGCTGTCCAGCCCTTCAGCTGGCGGGCATGAAAACCCTCTGGCTTGCCAAGGTTGCCTAAGCCCACTGCCGCCGGGTCAAGCGCGTGCAGCGCCGCCATTGCCTGCAATGTCGTTTCCACCAGTGCCAGCCCGTCACCGATTCCGGGGGGCAGCGTGCCGGCGATTGCCACGCCGTCGCGCCGCTCGATCAGCTGGAATTTCGTGCCCAGCACCGCCTCGTCGTCGCAGAAGGCGATCAGGCGGGGAGCCAGCGGAAAGTGTGGCGCCAGCGCGGCCAGCACCCGTGCTTCGCGCCCCATGTCGCTGGCGCCGGCGGCCAGCGCGCCGGGCGGCGGCCGCCGCAGCACGGCCGGACCGCTGGAGAGCATCAGCCCCTCGTTGCGGTTGGCAATGCCGCCACCCAGCCGCTCCAGCACCGCGCCCGGCGCCAGGGCCAAGCCTTGCGTCGGCAGCCACGCCGCCAGTCGTTCCAGATCGCTCATGCGTCGCGCACCATGATGCAGCGCCGCGCCGGGTCCAGCCCGCTCGCTGCGGCGTGCGCCGGGAGGGCCGCCAGCCACGCCGGCAATGAGGGATCATGCGGTGAAATCTCGGCAAAGCCGTGACGGGCATAAAAGGGCGCATTCCACGCCAGCCAGCGATCGGTGGTGAGCGACAGGCGTGTGCAGCCCAAGGCAGGCGCGGCGGCCATGGCGGTTTCCAGCAATGCCGCGCCCAGCCCGCGCCGCTGCGCCGCGCGCGCCACCGAAAGCTCCTGGATGTGGAGCCAGCCGGCCGTGGGCGCTGCCAGCAGGAACCCGCATGGCTCCGGTTCGGCTGCCACCCACAGGCTGCCTGCGGCCATGCCGGCGGCAAGGGCCTTGGCGGCCGTCGTCGGGCCGTCCACCACGTGGCCCATCGCCGTGCCGGCAAACAATGTCGCTGCCGACGCCTCGATGGCGGCCAGCAGCGGCAGATCGTCGGGCAGGGCAGCGCGGATCATTATGCCATGGCTAACACGCCCGGCCGTTGCCGCAACCGGTTGTATTGGGCGGGTGCCGCCCTATGCTGGGATCATGACCGACACGCCGACCCTGCATTCCGAGCGACTGGTGCTGCGCCCGCACCGAATGGACGATTTCGAACGCTTGGCGGCGATGTGGGCGCACCCCAAGGTTGTCACCTATTTCGGCGGCAAGCCCTTTGACCGGGAAGACAGCTGGAACCGCTTGCTGCGCTATGTCGGCCACTGGCCGTTGATGGGCTATGGCATGTGGGCCGTCACTCTGAAGGGCAACGACGCCCATGTCGGCGATGTCGGCTTCCTGCACGGCGAACGCGGCGGCGTGCCGCCGTTCGGCTGCCCGGAAATGGGCTGGACGTTCCATCCCGAAGCGCAAGGCCAGGGCTATGCCAGCGAGGCGGTGGCCTGCGCGCTGGAATGGGGCGACGCCCGCTTTGATCGCACCGTTGCCATGATCCATCCGGCCAACGCACCCAGCATTGTCGTCGCCCGCCGCTGTGGCTTCACCATCTATGGCGAAGCCACCTATCGCGAGCAGCCGGTCGGCCTGTGGGAACGGATCAGAACGCCGTCCTGATCGTCAGCCGCGCCGTGCGCGGCGTGCCGGTGCTGATATTGTTGTCGGTGTGGGCGGTCGGGAAATAGGCGGTGTTGAACAGGTTTTCGACATTCAGCTGCGCCTGCACGCCCTTGGCCAGCGTCACGAACAGAGCGCCATCGAACCGCGTATAGGCCGGCAGCCGTACGCTGTTGCTGATCCCGGCAAAGCTGGCCCCCTGGTGCAGGATGCCAAGGCCAACGCCCACCGGCTCAGCAATCTGGAAACGCTGCCACAGGCTGGCCTGGAATTCCGGCACCAGCGGCACGTGGCGGCCGGCGGGGGCGGCGCTGGTGGTGCTGGTGATGCGCGCATCCTGCACGGCCATGCCGGCCTGCACCTGCCACCATTTGGTGATCTGGCCATCAAGGCCAAGTTCGATGCCCTTGCTGCGCTGGCGGCCGGTCAGTTCGATAGTGCCTGCAACATTGCCCGGCGCGCGGGTGTTGGTGCGATCCAGCAGATAGGCAGCGATGGTGACGTTGAGCGTGGGCGTGATGTCCCACTTGGCGCCGATCTCGCGGTTCAAAAAGCCTTCCGGTTCCAGCGCGGCCAGGCTGGCATCAAGGCTGGTAAATTGGTCACCCGATTGCGGCAGGTATGACCGGCTGAAACTGGCGTAGAGCGAGGCGTTGGGCGCGGGCTTCACCACCACGCCGGCACGCGGTGACCACAGGTGATCGACGCGGGCAACGCGGGTGCCGGCCAGGCGGTTGTCCAGCGTCAGTTCGAAACGGTCGTAACGGATGCCGCCGATCAGCTCGATGGCGTCGCCGATCTTCACCTGATCCTGCACGAACACGGCGGCGATATCCGCCTGGGCGCGGATGGAGCGGTTGCCGGGCCCGGCGCGGAACGTCGCCGGCGGCGGGGCGGAGGCGGTGGCCGGCGTCACGAAGGCGCGCACCGTGCCGGGGGCGATGCCATCGAAAAAGCCGTTGATGCGCTGGTTGCGCGACACCTGCCGGCCGAATTCCGCGCCGATCAGGAACTGGTTTTCCGCGCCCGCAATATCGGTTTTCCAGTTCAGATCGGTCTGGCTGAACAGATTGCGGCGGCGGGTGGGATCGCGATAGGCCTCCACCCCGATGCGGCCGTCGGCCCCCAGCGCGGTGGCGGCATAGATGTTGGTATAGACCTTGTCGTAATCGGCCCAGCGCGTGCGGTGGCGCAGCGCCACCGTGTCGGACAGGCGATAATCGGCGGCCAGAGTCAGCGCATCGACATTCACGGTGGCGCGGTTCAGCGCCGGATCGCCAATGAACAGGTTGCGCGACACCGGCGCGGGGCGACCGTTCTGGGAGGGGATGCCGCGATCCGCCGTGCGATCATCGCTGGCGTGTTCATAACCCAGCACCAAGTTGCCGCGCCCGCCCAGATCAAGGCCCAGCGTGGGGTTCACCGCCCAGCGGGTGAGGCCGTAAAAATCGCGGTGGTTGCTGGCTTCTTCATAAAAGCCGTTCAGGCGCGCGCCGATGCCGTTGGCGAGCGGCTGATTGATGTCGCCGGCCACGCGCCAGCTGCCCCAGGTGTCGACGGCCGCATCCACGGCGACGAAGTGGCTGGCGAGATCGGGCGTCTTGGTAACGCGGTTGATGACACCGCCGCCGCCGCCACGGCCGAAGATCATGGCGTTGGAGCCCTTCAGGATTTCCAGCCGGGCGAGGTTGTAGAAATCGCGGTAGTATTGAACGTCGTCGCGCACGCCATCGACGAAGAAATCGGCGGTGCTGTTGTTGCCGCGCAGCACGATCTGATCGCGATTGCCTTCGCCCTGAGCGCCCACGGCTCCGGGAACGAAGCGCATGGCATCCTGGATGCTGAGGATGGCCTGATCATCAAGGCGCTGGCGGGTGAGGATGGTGATCGCCTGCGGCACGTCGAGCAAAGGCGTATCGGTGCGGGTGGCCGACGACAGGCTGTCGATGCGGTAACCGGCGTCGCGCTGGCCGGTGACGACGATGGTGGCCGCCTCGGCATCCAGCGCCTCATCAAGGGTGGCCGCGTGGGCCGAGGCAGAGGCCAGCAGCGCGGCAGAGGCGAGGAACAGGGACCGCATCGTTCTTATCCTGCGAATGATTATCACTTGCGAGCTTATTGAGACGCATTCGCAAGAATCGCAAGCGCAGGTTTCATGACAATACGGCAATCTTGACGATCGGCAGGCGCGGCCTGTCCTACACCAGCAGAACCTGCCATGCCGCCTTCCGGCTGCGGCGACACGTCATGCGGGCTGTGAGGCTCACACCCCCCAAATGCGGAAAAACTGACAAAAGTGGGGCTGGGCCGGCGCGCTTTCTACTGGTTCAGACGGCCTTCGATCAGGGCATCGACCACCGTCGGATCTGCGAGGGTGGAGATGTCACCCAGCGCGCCGAACTCATTCTCGGCGATCTTCCTGAGGATGCGGCGCATGATCTTGCCGCTGCGGGTTTTCGGCAGTGCCGGGGTGAGGTGGATGTGATCGGGGATGGCGATGCCGCCGATTTCGGCGCGCACCGTCGCCTTCAGGGCATCGATCAGCGCCGGTGAAGCATCCACGCCGACATTGAGGGTGACATAGGCATAGATGCCCTGGCCCTTCACGTCGTGCGGGAAGCCGACCACCGCGGCTTCGGCCACGTCAGTGTGGGCGACCAGCGCCGATTCCACCTCGGCTGTGCCCATGCGGTGGCCGGACACGTTGATGACGTCGTCAACCCGGCCTGTGATCCACCAATAGCCATCGGCATCACGGCGGGCGCCGTCGCCGGTGAAATAGCGGCCGCGATAGGTGGTAAAATAGGTCTGGGTGAAGCGTTCGTGGTCGCCGAACACCGTCCGTGCCTGGCCCGGCCAGCTGCGGGTGAGGATGAGGTTGCCGCTGATCTCCTGGCCCGGTGCCCACGGGATGATGCTGCCATCGGCCTCCACCAGCGCCGGCTCGATGCCGAAGAACGGCCACGAGGCGCTGCCGGCCTTCAGCGGCGTGGCCCCTGGCAGCGGCGTGATCAGCGCGCCACCGGTTTCGGTCTGCCACCACGTATCCACGATGGGCAGGCGGCCCTTGCCGACGACGCGGTGATACCAGTTCCAGGCCTCCGGGTTGATCGGTTCGCCCACGGTGCCGAGCAGGCGCAGGGAGGACAGGTCATGACGGTTCACCGGTTCGTCGCCGTCGCGCATGATGGCGCGCAGCGCGGTGGGGGCGGTGTAGAAGATGTTGACCTTGTGCTTGGCGATCACCTGCCAGAAGCGGTCGTTGCCCGGCCAACTGGGCACGCCTTCGAACATCAGCACGGTGGCCCCGGCGCTGAGCGGCCCGTAGACGATGTAGCTGTGCCCCGTCACCCAGCCGACATCGGCGGTGCACCAGAAGGTTTCCCCGGCGCGGTAATCGAACACAGTTTCAAAGGTGAGATTGGCCCACAGCAGATAACCGGCAGTGGTGTGCAGCACACCCTTGGGCTTGCCGGTGGAGCCGGAGGTGTAGAGGATGAACAGCGGATCTTCGGCGTTCATCGGCTCGGGCGTGCAGGTTTCCGGCACTTCGTCGCGGATGTCGTGCCACCAGTGGTCACGATCCTCCACCATGGCGATGCGGCCGCCCGTGTGGCGGACGACGAGCATGGCTTCGACGTTGACGCCCGCCGTCTCCGCCTTGTCGCAGGCGTCGTCGGCGATGGCCTTCAGCGGGATGGCCTTGCCGCCGCGGCGGCCCTCGTCGGCGGTGATGATGAAGCGGCTCCCGGCGTCCTCGATGCGGCCGGCCAGGCTCTCGGCCGAAAAGCCGCCGAATACCACGCTATGGATCGCGCCGATGCGGGCGCAGGCGAGCATCGCCATCGCCGCCTCCGGAATCATCGGCATGTAGATAGTGACGACATCGCCCTTGTCGACGCCCAGCGCCACCAGCGCGTTGGCCATGCGGGCGACCTCGTCGCGCAGCTCCTTGTAGGTCAGGCGGCGACCTTTGGCTTTGGGGTCATCGGCCTCCCAGATGATCGCGGTGCGCTTGGGATCTGCCTCTGCCCAGCGATCGAGGCAGTTCCAGCTGGCGTTGATCACGCCGTCTTCGAACCACTTGATATCAACCGGGTCCCACGACCAGTTGCCCATCACGGTTGGTGCCTTGTACCAATCCAGCCGGCCGATCTGCTGCCGCCAGAAGCCATCGGGATCGGCGAGGCTCTGGGCGTGGAGGGCGCGATACTGCTCCGTCGTGGTGCGGGTGATTGCCAGCGCTGCGGGGGTAACGGGGTGGATGGTATCGGTCATGGCCACCAGACTAGGCCTTGAGGCCGCTTCGGGCTAGAGGGAGCGCATGGCCTTCCCCCCCTCCAAAGCGATGGCATCCGCGCTGGCCGAAGCCCGCGCAGCGGCTGTTCGTGGCGAGGTGCCGGTGGGCGCAGTGGTAACCGACGCGGCGGGCAATTTGCTGGCCCAGGCCGGCAACCGCACCCGTGAGTTGCGCGACCCAACCGCCCATGCCGAAATGCTGGCCATCCGCCAGGCCTGCGCCGCGCTGGGCAGCGAGCGCTTGATTGGTTGCACGCTGACGGTGACGCTGGAGCCCTGCGCCATGTGCGCCGCGGCCATCGCGGCGGCGCGGCTGGAGCGGGTCATCTATGGCGCGTCCGATCCCAAGTCGGGCGGTGTGGAACAGGGCGCGAAGGTGTTCAGCCATCCCCAGTCGCACCATCGGCCCGAGGTGGTGGCCGGCGTGGCAGAGACGGAATGCGCGGCGTTGCTGAAGGACTTCTTTGCCGGGCGGCGGGGGTGAACAGCCCCTTGCGGCGGCGATTGCGGGTCGCAAGGATCGGGGCATGACAACAGACGCACCACGCCGGGTTTTGGGGCCATTTGCTGCGGCTTCCGTGGTGGTGGGCATGGTGGTGGGCGCCGGCATCTTCCGATCGGCCAGCCTGGTGGCGGCCAATCTGCAGAATGACGTGCTGGTGCTGGTGGCGTGGGCGCTGGGCGGGCTGTTCGCGCTGTGCGGGGCGCTTGTCTATGCCGAACTGGCGAGTGCCTTTCCGCATCCGGGCGGTGATTATCGCTTTCTGAAACTGGCCTATGGTCCGCTGGTCGGGTTCCTGTTTGCCTGGTCGCGCTTTGCGGTGATTTTCTCGGCTTCGGCGGCGATGCTGGCCTTTGTCGCCGCAGACTATGTTGCTGAACTTGTGTCCCTTTCCGGCGCAGCAAGGGGCGGGGTGGCAGCCGCTGCGATCGTGGGGCTGACGGCGCTCAACCTCGCCGGGGTGAAACGCTCCACCCGTGGCCAGATCGTGCTGGTGAGCGCCGATGTGGTGGCATTGCTCGTGCTTGGGGTGGCTGCCGTGAGCCTGATCACCGCCGGCACGCCGCCGCTCACGCCTACGGCCCCGCCGCAGCCCTTCGCCGCCGCCGCGTTCGGGCAGGCCATGGTGTTCGTCATGCTGGCCTTTGGCGGCTTCAACGATGCCGCCACCCTGTCGGCCGAAGTGCGGCGGCCGCGGGACATGACTCTGGCGCTGGTGGGCGGCATGGGGCTGGTGACCGCCCTCTATCTGCTGGCCAATTGGGCCTATCTGGTGGGATTGGGTGGCGCCGGGCTGGCCAATAGTGCGGCGCCGGCGGCACAATTGATGCAATTGGCGTTTGGCGCTGCCGGCAAGGCGGCGATGGTAGTGTTTGTCGGCATCGCCGCGCTGGCGATCGTCAACGCGCTGGTGATCGTCGGCGGGCGCACATTGTTCGCGGTTGCGGCGGATGAACCGGCGCTGGGCCGGCTGGCGGCGTGGGATGAACGGGCCGGCGTGCCGCGCCGGGCGATCTGGGTGCAGTGTGTGGTGTCGCTGGCGCTGGTGGCGTGGGGATCGGCGTCGACCGGCTTTGCCCAGATGGTCGATTTCCTGTCGCCGGTGTTCTGGCTGTTTCTGTCCCTCACCGGCCCGGCGCTGATCATCCTGCGCCGCCGCCTGCCAGATGCCGAACGCCCGTTTCCGGTACCGCTCTATCCGCTGGTGCCGCTGATCTTCACCGGCGGCTGCCTGTTCGTGCTGCAAAGCTCACTGCGCTATGTCGGGATCACCGGCTGCGCCATCAGTTTCGGGATGCTGGCGATGGGGTTGGTGTTGCGAGCGGTCCTCAAAGGCCAGCCGCAACCGCGGCGTGATAGGTGATGCCGGCCGCGACATAGGCCGCCGCGAACAGGTAGCAGAACATGAAGATCGGCCAGCGCCAGCTGGCGGTTTCGCGGCGGGTGATGGCCAGCGTCGAGATGCACTGCGGCGCGAACACGAACCAGGCGAGGAAGGCGAGCGCCGTGGGCAGCGGCCAGGCGCCGCGCAACCGCTCGATCAGGCTGCCGGCATTGTCTTCCGTCACGTCGTTCAGCGCATAGACGGTGCCGAGCGCCGAGACCGCCACTTCGCGCGCGGCCATGCCCGGCACCAGCGCGATGGCGATTTCCTTGTTGAAACCGATGGGCGCGAACACCGGTTCCAGTGCCGCGCCGATCTTGCCCGCAAGGCTGTATTCGATCGGCGGCAGCTTGCCGTTGGCGGGGGGCTGCGGCCAGCTGGCCAGGCCCCACAGCACGATGGTGGAGGCGAGGATGATGGTGCCGGCGCGGGTGAGGAAGGCCGTGGCGCGGCCGTAGAGGCCGAGGCCGACGTCGCGCAGGGCCGGCGTCTGATATTTGGGCATTTCCATCAGGAACGGCGGCGCCGCCCCCTTGGTGACGGTGCGGCGGAGCGCCGTGGCGGCGACCAGCGCGCCCAGGATACCCGCAATATAGAGCGCGAACAGCACCAGCCCTTGCAGGCCGAACGGGCCGACATCGCGGGCCGGGATGAAGGCGCCGATAACGACGGCATAGACCGGCAGCCGCGCCGAACAGGTCATCAGCGGCGCGATCAGGATGGTGGTGAGCCGGTCCCGCGGCGAATCGATGGTGCGCGTCGCCATGATGCCCGGCACGGCGCAGGCAAAGCTGGACAGCAGCGGAATGAATGCCCGGCCATTCAGCCCCACCCGCGCCATCAGCCGGTCCATCAGGAAGGCAGCGCGGGTCATGTAACCCGTCTGTTCCAGCGTGATGATGAACAGGAACAGGATCAGGATCTGCGGCAGGAACACCACCACCGCGCCGACGCCGGCCAGCACGCCATCGTTGAGCAGCGACAACAGCCAGCCTTCCGGCATGGCGGCGGCAAGTTCCGCCTGCAGCGCGGCAATGCCCGCCTCGATCCAGCCCATTGGCGCTTCGGCCCAACTGAACACGGCCTGGAACATGAAGAACAGCACGGCCGCCAGCAGCAGCGGGCCGATGACGGGATGCAGCGCCACCTTGTCGATGCGCTGCGACCAGCGGCGCGCCGCACCGGTTGACGTTTCCACCGTGGCAGCGAGGCTGCGCGCCTGTTTCTGCAGCGCCTTCAGATCACCGGCGGCAGCGTTCGGCGGTTCGGGTGGCGCAGCGCCGATGATGGCGGACAGCGCGGCGTTCAGGGCATCGAGGCCGCGGCGGCGGACGGCGACTGTTTCGATCACCGGTACCCCCAGCTGATGGGCCAGCCGGCCTGCATCGATGGCGATGCCGTCGCGTGCCGCAAGATCGACCATGTTGAGCGCGACGACCAGCGGCAGGCCCAGCGCCTTCAGTTCCAGCACGAAGCGCAGGTGATTCCGCAGATTGGTGGCATCGATGACGGCGACAATGGCATCCAGCGGCTTTTCGCCGGCCATGCGACCAAAGATGGCGTCCCGCGTCACCGCCTCGTCAGGGGAGCGCGGGTCAAGGCTGTAAGTGCCGGGCAGATCAATAAGCTCGCAGGTGCGGCCATCGGGCAGGGCGATGCGGCCAGCCTTTCGTTCAACGGTCACGCCGGGATAATTGCCGACCTTCTGCCGGCTGCCGGTCAGCGCATTGAACAGGCTGGTCTTGCCGGCATTGGGGTTGCCGACCAGGGCGACGACGGGCTGGCGGGTGATGGGGGCGATGACGTTCATGCCGCCTCCACCTCGATCAGGCGGGCCATGTCGCGGCGCAGCGCCACCACCATGTTGCCAACGCGCACGGCGAGCGGATCACCGCCGAACGGGGCACGGTGCAGGATTTCGACATCAACGCCTTCATCAAAGCCCAGTTCGCACAGCCGGCGCGCGGTATCGGGTTCCAGCCCGGCGCGATCGATGGCGGCAATCAATGCGATTTCGCCCACGGCCAGCGTGTCGATCGGGCGATGAAGGTCGGCTGGCGTCAAGGCAACGGGTCCGGTCGCGAAAAAGTTGCGAACCGTTATCAATTCTTGCGCGGCGATGCTACCAGCAAATCACCTTGGTCCGTCGCGGCCTAGACGGCGGGATAGCGCAGCCGGCCGAGGAAGCGCGCCGGATCGGGCAGCTTGCCGGTGATGCCGGTCAATTTCGCCTTGGCCTTTTCGAACCGCATCACGCCATCGATGCGGCGATCGATGAAGGCGCGGGTGGCGGCGAAATCCTCGCTGTCGTCCTGCGTCCAGTGCAGCAGGGTCGCCGAATAGACGCCCGACAGGATCAGCCGCTTGGTATAATGATTGTAATCGGTGGCGGTATCGCCGGCGGCGCGCCACATCGCATCGGCGGCCTGCCACAGCAGCCGGGCCGACAGGGCGGCGTGCTGCGGCTGGGCCAGCAGGTTCAGGGCGCGGCGCGTCACCTCGCGGTCGCCCTGTTCCAGCCTGGTGACCAGCGCCATGCGGATGCGCTCACGCACCTTCAGATTGTGGGCGCCGGCCATCGCCTCGGCCATCACGGCGTTCGCGTTGCTGGTCCACACGGTCAGCATGGTCGCGACATCGGGCAGGGCGAGCGCGGCGATATCGGGATCGATGCCGGTATCATGGGCGGCGGCGGCCAGTGCGGTCTCGCTCCAGCCGTCAAACGGCACGTGCGGCAGCATGGCGGCAACCAGCCGGGGCCTCAGGTCGGCAAGCGGGATATCGTCGGTCATCAGACGCATATAAACCGTGTCGCGCACCGCTGACAGCCGATATTGCGTCGCGGGGGCGAACGCCCTGTCGTGCCGTCCCCGGTGCGGGACTTGCCGGGCCCATGGCCTTCTGCTATCCGCGCACCCTCTCTCACCGGGGCGACTCGGTGGGCACGCCATTTTCAAGACTAACCCGCATTTGGGGCCGCTTGCCCCCGAACATATTGGAGTGACGGCAACTCATGCAGATCGTGGTTCGCGACAACAACGTCGATCAGGCCCTTCGCGCCCTGAAGAAGAAGCTGCAGCGTGAAGGCGTCTACCGCGAGATGAAGCTGCGTCGTCATTACGAGAAGCCCAGCGAAAAGCGCGCCCGTGAGCAGGCTGCCGCCGTGCGCCGCGCCCGCAAGCTGGAGCGCAAGCGCATGGAACGCGACGGCATCAAGTAAGCTGACGCTGATCTCGCAAAAGGCCGAGGGCCGGGCAGGGTTGACCCTCTGCCCGGCCCTCGCCATTTTGCGCCAACAGCACGACAATAGCGCCACGACAGCGCGGATTTCAGGGGTTTCAAGCTCATGTCAGGTCAAACAGCAGGCAAGCCGGGCGGTGTCGGCATCGGCAAGTGGCTGGCTGCCGGCGGCGTGATCGCGGCCGTGGTGGGCGTGCTGGTCTATACCGGCACGCAAGGCCAGGTGGCCGCCGTGCGCCAGGCCGACATGGCCTATCTGGCCCGGAACGCGAAAAAGCCGGGCGTGGTCACCACCGCTTCCGGGCTGCAATATCAGGTGATTCGCCAAGGCCAGGGCCCGCGCCCGGCCGCGCAGGACACGGTGCTGGTGCATTATGAAGGCAAGCTGGTCGATGGCACGGTGTTCGACAGCAGCTACAGCCGCGGCCAGCCGGCGGCGTTTCCGCTGGACCAGGTCATCCCGGCGTGGACCGAAGGCGTCCAGCTGATGACCGTCGGTTCCAAGTATCACTTCGTCGTGCCGCCCAGCCTTGGCTATGGCGCGCAGGGCGCTGGCGGCGTGATCCCGCCGGGCGCCGTGCTGGAATTCGATGTCGAACTGCTGGCGGTGAAGCCGGCAGGTTAATCCCTGAGCGACAGGAACCAGCGGTTGCGCAGCGCCGTCACCCAGGTGACGGGGTTGAAGCTGGTCGATCCATCCAGGCTGAAGGTGGTGAATTCGGCGCGGCCGACGATGTTTTCCACCGGCAGCAGGCCCAGCCCGCCGACTTCGGCCGGGAAACGGCTGTCTTCACTGTTGTCGCGATTGTCGCCCATCAGGAACACATGGCCTTCCGGCACGATCACCGGTTCGGTGTTGTCCTGCGGCAGGTTGGCGAGATCGTGGACGAGGTAGCTGCGGCCACCGGGCAGGGTTTCGCGATAGGTCGGCAGGTGGCATTCGGCGGTGCCATCGGGCGTGATGACGCGATATTGCGCGTCGATCATGGTGGCGCAGTCGCTGTTGGGCGTCACCTTCATCACCGTATCGGCCACCTTCAGCTTGGGCACCGGCTGGCCGTTCAGCCACAGCTGGCCGTCCTTCATCTGTACCGTGTCGCCCGGCAGGCCGATGACGCGCTTGATCCAGTCATCCTTGGCGATGGGGGATTTCAGCACGACGATATCGCCGCGTTCGGGCAGGCTGCCAAAGATGCGGCCCTTCATTTCGGGCAGGATGTTGAGCGACGGCGACAGATAGGAATAGCCGTAGGGATATTTCGACACGATCAGCCGATCACCGACCAGGAGGCCGGGCAGCATCGATCCCGACGGGATATAGAAGGGCTTGGCCACTGCCGTGTGCACCGCCAGCACGGCCAGCGCGAGCAGGAACAGCTGCCAGGCCTCTTCGGCCCAGTTGATCTTCTTCTTGGCCACGGTGTCGGTCATGCGGGGGGCAAATCCAGTGTGACAGTGATCAGCACGATGGCCTGCGCCCACGGATGGTCGTCGGTCATCGTCAGGTGAATGGCGGCCTTATGCCCGGCGGGGGTGATTTGCGCCAGCCTTGCCGCAGCGCCGCCGGTGAGGTGCAAGGTGGGCTGGCCGGTGGGCAGGTTGACCACGCCCATGTCGCGCCAGAACACGCCATTGCGAAAGCCGGTGCCCAAGGCCTTGGAACAGGCTTCCTTGGCGGCAAAGCGCTTGGCGAAGGTGGCGGCGCGGGTGAGCTCGCGGCGGTTGGCCTTGGCCTGTTCGATATCGGTGAAGATGCGATTGATGAAGCGGTCGCCAAAGCGATCAATGCTGCTGGCGATGCGATCGATGTTGCACAGATCGGAACCGAGGCCGATCAGCGCGAGGCCGGGGGGGACGGCCAGGCTCATGCCCGGGCGGCATCCATTTCGGCGCGCATGCGGCGGATGGCGGCATCAAGGCCGACGAAGACCGCTTCGCCCACCAGGAAATGCCCGATGTTGAGCTCGGCCAGCTGCGGCAGGGCGGCGACGGGGCCGACATTGGCATAGGTGAGGCCGTGGCCGGCGTGGATTTCCAGGCCCAGCGACGCACCATGTTCGGCGGCGCGGGCCAGCCGCTCCAGTTCGGCCGCCGCATCGCCATCATCAAAGGCGTGGGCATAGGGGCCGGTGTGCAGTTCCACCACCGGCGCGCCCAGACGCGCGGCGGCTTCCAGCTGGCGGGCTTCGGGTGCGATGAAAAGCGAGACGCGGATGCCGGCATCCTTCAGGCGCGAGACGATGGGCTGCAGCGCATTGTGCTGGCCGGCGGCATCCAGCCCGCCTTCGGTGGTGCGCTCGGCCCGGCGTTCCGGCACGATGCAGGCGGCGTGCGGCTTGTGGGCGAGCGCGATGGCCAGCATCTCGTCGGTCGCCGCCATTTCGAGGTTGATCGGCAGGCTGATCGAACCCGACAGTGCATCAAGGTCGGCATCGGTGATGTGGCGGCGATCTTCGCGCAGGTGGACGGTGATGCCATCGGCGCCGGCCGCCGCCGCGATCTCGGCAGCACGCTTGGGGCAAGGGTGGATGCCGCCGCGCGCGTTGCGGATGGTGGCGACATGATCGATGTTGACGCCAAGCCTGAGATGCCGGTTCATTCTTCACCCTTGCAAGCGGCGGCGCTGAGCAATTCGAAGCCGAGGCCCTTGCCCTGCCACAGCTCGCCAAAATCGGTGTTGTCGCGGTTGGTCATGGCAATCAGCACGATGTTGCGTTCGGGCAGGATATAGTTGCGCACCTGCACGCCGCCAATGGCCCCGCGCCGCTCGACGATGCGCTGCGGTTCGGCGCAGCGGCGCAGCGGCACGTCGAACACCCATTGGCCGAGCGCGGCATAGCCATATTGCGGACGGCCCCGCCACATCAGGGCGCGCTGCCTGGCGGGCAGCAATTTGCCGTCGATCAGCGCCTGATCAAAACGCCACAGGTCGCGCACCGTGCCGGTGATGGCGCCGGCCGCGCCATAGGCGGCGAGGTTCACGGGCTGCTCGCCCCACCCGGCGACGTGCGACCCGGCCAGCCGCACCGATGTCATGCCCAGCGGGCGGGTGATGCGTTCGGTGAGCAATTGGGCGAAGGGCTTGCGGTTGACCGCTTCCAGGATGCGGCCGGCGACGATGAAATCGCAATTGTCGTAATAGAAACTGGCACCAGGCTGGTCGCGCGGCGGGCCGGCACACACGGCATCGGGCAGCAGACGAGCGCCGGGGCGAAAGGCAGCACCGTCGTTGGCATTGCTGTCGGGCAGGCCCGATGTGTGGCCCAGCAGCATGGCGACGGTGATGCGCCTCGCTGTCGGCCCCTTGAAGTCGGGCAGATAGCGCGTGATCGGGGCATCGAGATCGAGCCGGCCGGCAGCGACGTCCTGCAGGGTGATGGTCGTGGTGATCTGCTTGGTCACCGATGCCCAGCGCCAGCTGTCGGTGGCGAGGAAATCGCTGGGCGTGCGGGCGCGCACCATGCGCTGCGGCACCCTGGTGCCAAAGCCCTGTTCCAGCGTGACTTTGCCGCCTTCCGACAGCAGCACCATGCCGGCAAAACCCTGTCCCGCGGCAACGTCCTGCACCCGGCCCGGCGCGCCCGGCAGCGTGACGGCCGCGATCATCGCGATCAGCGGGATCATGCCGCCCGGCTGCCCGGCTTCACCGCCGGGATGGCCGCCAGTTCCGGCGGCAGGTCGTCAGGCTGGTAGGACGGCACATCCAGCCGGATCAGCGGCGTGAACGGCACGCCCAGATCGGCCTTGCCGTTGGAACGGTCGACCAGCGAGGCAGCGTGGATCACCTTGCCGCCGGCGGCTGCCACCGCCGCGATGGCTTCCCGGCTCGACAGCCCGGTGGTGACGACATCTTCCATCAGCAGCACCTCCTGACCCTGCGTCAGCCGGAAGCCGCGGCGCAGCTCGAAAGTGCCGGTCGGACGTTCGACGAACAGGGAATCGACACCCAGCGCCCGGGCGAGTTCATAACCGCAGATCAGCCCGCCCATGGCCGGCGCGATGACGGCGGTGATGCGCGCCTTCACCTCGGCCGGGATCTTGGCAGCCAGCGCCACGGCCAGCCGTTCCGCCCGCATCGGATCCATCAGCACGCGGGCGCATTGCAGGTAGCGCGAGGAACGCAGGCCCGACGACAGGATGAAATGGCCTTCCAGCAGCGCCTCGGCGGCCCGGAATTCGGCCAGCACATCATCGTCGGTCATCATGTCTCTCCCGGTTGTGCGCCCCCTTGGCAGCGTGCCGGTGCCTTCGCAAGCGCGTTACAGACGCACCCGCTCTGCCGACACCACCGCCTGCAACTGGCGCAGCGCCGTCAGGATGGTGGCCAGATGGGTGACGCTTTCCACCTCGATATCGACCAGATCGGTATGGAATTCGCGGTCGCGATGCTTCAGCGCCAGGCCGACGATATTGGCATTGTGCGCGGCAATGCTGGCGGCAAGGCTGGCCAGTGCGCCGGGCTGGTTGTGCACCACCACCGCAATTCGTGCCGCGGCCCCGGCGGTTTCGGCGCCCCATTTCACGTCCAGCCACTCGCCGCTTTCATCGACAAGATGATCGCAATCGATGACGTGCACCGAAATCGGCCCATCGGGATGGCGCACGCCCACGATGCGATCGCCCGGCACGGGCCGGCAATGATCACACAGCAGGAAGCCCACGCCCGGCGTCAGCCCCTCGATGGAGATGCTGGCCGCCGCCTTGGCCCTGGCGCTGCGGGCGCGGCTGGGGCGCGATGCGGCACCGGGCACCAGCGCCTCGGCCACTTCCTCGTCGGTCAGCCGGTTTTCGGCCATCGCCAGTTGCAGCGAAGGCCGGTCGTGCAGCTTCAGCCGGCCCAGCGCCGGGCCCATGATCTCGTCGGTCAGCGCCACCTTCAGCCGCCCCGCCACCGCGTCGAGCAGCTTGGCCCCCATTGCCAGCAGTTCCTCGCGCCGCTTGTGGCGCACATGGCGGCGGATCGCGGCCCGCGCCTTGGCGCTGGCAACGAACGCCTCCCACGCCGGATCGGGCGATTTCACCTTACCCTTCAGGATCTCGACCTGATCGCCATTCACCAGCCGGGTTCTCAATGGCACGGCACGGCCATTCACCTTGGCGCCGACGCAGCTGTCCCCCAGGTCGCTGTGCACGGCATAGGCGAAATCAACCGGCGTGGAATCGCCGGGCAGCTGATACAGCTCGCCCTTGGGCGTGAACACGAACACCTGATCTTGGAACATCGCCAGCCGGGCGTTCTCCAGCAGTTCCTCGGGGCTGGCCGCGTCCTGCAGCACTTCCAGCAGGTCTTCCAGCCACGGGTAGGCCTCGCGCGCCGAGGCGCCGTCCTTGCCCTGCTTGTAGGCCCAGTGGGCGGCGAGGCCATATTCGGCCTCCTCGTGCATCAGCCTGGTGCGGATCTGCACCTCGATGCGCGCCGCCTCGCCGCCGACCAGAACGGAGGTGTGGAGCGAGCGGTAGCCATTGGATTTCGGTGTCGAGATGAAATCCTTGAACCGGCCCGGCACCATCGGCCAGCGGCCATGCACGATCCCCAGCGCCCGGTAACAGTCGCTTTCATCGTCGACGATGACGCGAAACGCCATCACGTCCGACAATTGTTCGAAACTCATCTGCCGCGCCTGCATCTTGCGCCAGATGCTGTAGGGGCGCTTTTCCCGGCCCGTCACGCTGGCGGCGATGCCCCTGGATCGAAGCACGCCTTCGATCGCGCTGGTGATGCGGTGGACATTGGCGCCCGTCGTCTCGCGCAGCCGCGCCATGCGCTGGGTGATCATGTCGCTGGCTTCGGGCTCCAGGTGCCGGAAGGCCAGCTCCTGCATCTCCTCCATGAAGCCATACATGCCGATGCGCTCGGCCAGCGGCGCATAGATGTCCATCGTCTCGCGGGCGATGCGGCGGCGCTTTTCCTCCTTGGGGATGTGGTGCAGCGTCCGCATGTTGTGCAGGCGGTCGGCGAGCTTGACCAGCAGCACGCGGATGTCGTTCGACATCGCCAGCAGGAATTTCCTCAGGTTTTCCGCCTGGCGCTCGCTCTCGGTCTGCGTCTCGATCTTCGACAGCTTGGTGACGCCATCGACCAGCCGGCCGACGTCAGGACCGAACAGGCGCTCGATCTCCTCCTGCGTGGCCACCGTGTCCTCGATGGTGTCATGCAGGATGGCGGTGGCGATCGTCTTGTCGTCAAGCTCCAGGTCGGTGAGGATGCCGGCAACCTGGATCGGGTGGCTGAAATAGGGGTCACCACTGGCGCGCAGCTGGCTGCCGTGGGCCTTCACCGAAAACACATAGGCGCGGTTGAGGAGGTCCTCGTCCGCGTCCGGGTCATAGGCCTTGACCCGCTCGACCAATTCATACTGGCGCAGCATAGCCGATTATCTTGGGGGGGATTGGACAGTGGCGCAACCCTGACGCGGCCGGGCGTGTGGATTGGGCGCAGCGCAATTCACCGACTCCGGCAAGGCCGGCCGGCGGGATCGGCCAAGCCGGCGCGGCGGCTTTGCCGGCGCAGAGGCTTGGGCGAGGCCCGTTAGACGTCACGGGGGTTCGGGCAGTCGCGGCCGGCGGCGGAGCCGCCGAGTCCGCTGGGTGTTGCAGGAAGAAAGGAAAGATTGCGTGGCGGAGCCACGCCGTCGGACGACACACGAAAAAGGCGACCCGAAGGTCGCCTTTTTTGGTCGCCGGCCGGAATTCGCGGAGTCTGGAAATAGCTCAGGCTATTTCCAGTCCGCTCATTCGTAATCACCACCCATGTTCTGGTTCCGCGGCGGCTGGGCTGCGGTGATGCGAAGCGCTTCCGCCGATGCCGACAGCGAGCCGATGACATCGGGCGTATCGTCGTCTTCGGCCTGCACGCGCTGCATGCCGACAACCATCGATTCGCGCAGATCGGCCGGACGGATCGTCTCTTCGGCGATTTCGCGCAGGGCGACGACCGGGTTCTTGTCGCGGTCGCGATCGATGGTCAGTTCCGAACCCGACGAGATGTTGCGGGCGCGATGCGCGGCCAGCAGCACCAGGTCAAACCGGTTCTCGACCTTGTCTACGCAATCTTCGACGGTGACGCGCGCCATGGGGCGAACTCCGATAAATTCAGATGGAAGGAATGCCGCTCCCTGACGATTCGGGGGCCCAAAGTCAAGGAAATTGGCCCTGCTCCTTCGTGGATCGGCTTGACTCTGCCCGCACACCTCCCTAACGCACCCGCTTCGCATCTGGCCCCGCACCCCGGTGAAGCGGCGGCCCATGCTGGCATCAGGCCAGTGTGGCGAGACCGGGAAGGCCCGCCAATCCCGGCGGTCCGTCACAGCAGAGGACTATCATGTCGAAGCGTTCAAACGCCAAGTACAAGCTCGATCGCCGCATGGGCGAGAACATCTGGGGTCGCCCGAAGAGCCCGGTCAACAAGCGTGAATATGGCCCCGGCCAGCACGGCCAGCGCCGCAAGGGCAAGGTCAGCGACTTTGGCCTGCAGCTGCGCGCCAAGCAGAAGCTGAAGGGCTATTACGGCGACGTGACCGAAAAGCAGTTCCGCAAGGTCTATGCCGAGGCTGTCCGCATGAAGGGCGACACCTCGCAGAACCTGATCGGCCTCTTGGAACAGCGCCTGGACATGGTCGTGTATCGCGCCAAGTTCGCGCCGACCGTCTTCGCCGCCCGCCAGATCGTCAACCACGGCCACATCTGGGTCAACGGCGTGCGCTGCAACATCGGTTCGGCCCGCGTGAAGCCGGGTGACGTCGTCGAGCTGGGCCCGAAGGCCCGCGAAATGGCGCTGGTGATCGAAGCCCAGGGCCTGTCGGAACGCGACGTGCCGGAATATGTGTCGGTCGACGGCAACAAGGCCACCTACGTTCGCGTCCCGACGCTGGACGAAGTGCCGTACCCGGTGAAGATGGAACCGAACCTGGTCGTCGAGTTTTACTCGCGCTGATCCTTCGGGCATCACCAACAGCAAAGGGCGGTCCCTTGGGGCCGCCCTTTTCGTTTGTGGCCGTGGTGCAAGGACCAACAGGATAAGAGCGCACGTCGCCCCGGACATGATCCGGGGCCCCGCTTCTTTCTGCACCGGGAAAGCGGGGGCCCGTGTCGGGCACGGGGCGACGGATCAGTTTGGTGCGATGGGGCTCAATACCCCGTCGGTGCGACCGTCCGCCCCAGGAAGCGCAGGCGCGTGATCCAGCCGTGCACTTCCAGCCCCGGCGTGGCGTGGGTGGCGCCCGGATAGACCATCAGGTCAAACGGCGTCTTCGCCTTCTGCAGCGCCGTCATCAGCGCGGTGGAATTTTCGAACACGACATTGTCGTCGGCCATGCCGTGGATCAGCAGCAGCGGGTCCTTGATCTTGCCGGCATCGCGCAGCGCACCCGATTTGGCATAGACGGCGGGATCGCTGACCGGGTTGCCGAGGTAACGCTCGGTGTAGGCGGTGTCATACAGCTCCCAGCGGGTGACCGGCGCACCGGCAATCCCCGCCGCGAAAGCGCCCGGCGCGGCCTCCAGCAGCTTCAGCACCATGTAACCGCCATAGGACCAGCCGTTGACGGCGACCTTGCCGGCCCACGGCTGGCTTTTCACCCATTGCAGCGCCTGCAGCTGGTCCTGCACCTCGACGCCGCCCATGGCACGATGGATCGGGTCTTCGAACGCCTTGCCGCGATTGTTGCTGCCGCGATTGTCGAGCTGGAACACCGCCCAGCCCTTCGACACCAGATATTGCTCGATCGGCGCGGTGAAGCGCTTGTGGACATTGTGGGCGTGCGGGCCGCCATAGACCTGCATCAGCACCGGAAACGGGCCGGGGCCGGCGGGCTTGAGCAGCCGCCAGTCCATCCTTTGCCCGTCGGCCGCCGTCATCGTGCCGAATTCGGGCGTGACATGGGCGGCGCGATAGGGGGCGTAGGGGTGAGCCGCATCAAGGCGGTTTTCCTCCACCCAGGCCAGCCGCTTGCCGGCACCATCGGCCAGCCAGACCTGTGCCGGCTGGTTGGGGGTGGTGGAGGTGATGATCAGGCGTTGGCCGGCCTCGTCCATCACCGCTTCGTGCCAGCCGCCCGCTGCGGTGACGCGCACCGGCCTGGCACCGGCCTTCGTGTCGAGGGCGTAGACCTGCTTTTCCAGCGTCGAATCGGCAAAGCCGGTGAACCACAGCCGGCCGCGCTTTTCATCGACGCCCACCAGTTCATCGACGGCCCAGCGCCCGCTGGTCAGCTGTACCGGCTTGCCGTCCATCAGGCGATAGAGGTGGCGATAGCCGTCACGCTCGCTGGCCCACAGGATGCTGCCGTCCTTCAAGGGGCGGAAGCTGTTGTGGAGGTTGATCCAGGTCTTCGCCGTCTCGCTCGTCAGCACGCGGGACGCGCCGGTGGCGGCATCGACGGCAAGGATGTCGAGCCGCTGCTGATCGCGCGATAGCCGCTGGACATAGAGCGTCTTGCCATCCACCGCCCAGGCGACGCGGGCGATGTAGATATCGGCGGACGGCCCCAGATCGACGCGGGTGCGGCCCGTGCCATCGGGATTGACCAGCCACAGCGACACATCGGCATTGGCGGTGCCGGCGGCCGGATAGGATTGGGTGAACAGGCGGGTGCCATCGGCACCTATGGCGGCGCGGGTGACCTGCTTCACCGGGGTTTCATCGACGCGGGTGACGGCGATGCGGCTGTCATCCGGTGCCCACCAATGACCGTCAAAGCGCGCCAGTTCCTCCTGCGCGATGAATTCGGCGACGCCCCAGCTGACCTTGGGTGTGGCCTCGCCAGCGACTTCGCGGGCGCTGCCGCCGGCCAGCGGCTGCACGAACAGATGGCCATCGCGCACGAAGCTGGCATAGCCGCCCTTCGGGCTCAGCCGCGCATCGGTTTCGGTTTCCGGTGTCGTCGTCAGCCGCTGAACGCTGCCATCGAGATTGGCGACCCACAGATCACCATCGACCGGCACCAGCAGGCGGCGGGCGTCAGGCGCCCAGCCATAGGTGGTGATGCCCTTCACGTCGGCGATGCGCTGGCGCTCGCGATTCATGCGCTCGGCTTCGGAAAGTGCGTTGCCGGTGGCGAGCTTGGCCGAATCGACCAGCATCCGGCTTTGCCCGGTGGCGGTGTCGACAGCCCACAGGTCAAACCGGTCCTTGTCGTCGGCGCGGCCTTTCAACAGCGTTGCCAGCCGGCCATCGGGCGAGAGTTTCAGCACCCGCGGGCGCGGGCCGCTGAGCGAGGGCGAAGCGAACACGCGCTCCAGCGTCAGCGCCTGCCGGGGCACGGCTGGTTCCTGCGCGGTGGCCGGAACCCCCAGCAGCATGGTGGCGGCCATCAGTGCCGTACGTGTCATCATCTTGCGCATGTTCACCCCAAAGCTTTGCGGTCGCATAGCCGGATGCGCTGCGCTTGTGCAAATCGTGCGGCAATGGCGCACCCTTGCTCAGGGGCCAAGTGACTGCTAGCAAGCCAATACACAGCGAGTTGTTTGCTGTCGTCTTTCGCGCTGTCCGCGCTGCCGCCGCCTTTGTGCTGGCCGGTGTTTGGCGGATTGGCAGGAAGGCCGTGGTTGCCCGCCCGCGCCCCGCAGGCTGCGGCTGCCACCCGAACGTATCGAAGGACGCGGATGACCGGATTGACCGTATTGGCGAAAGGACAGCGCATTTTGCGCCGTCTTGCCAACGGTTCAGCCGCCGCGCCTGCTGATTTCACCCATACCCCCTCTTGCCGGTGCCTTTCTGAAGGTGCCGGCGCTTTCATATTGCGCCGTCCTGCCGCCGCCCGTTCACCGGGAGGCCGTCGCGGGGCCCGCGCCACGGAGACATTCCATGTCAAATCGCATGCTGATCGACGCCCGCCACCCGGAAGAAACCCGGGTGGCCGTCATCAATGGCCAGCGCATCGAGGAATTTGATTTCGAATCGGCTGACAAGCGTCAGCTGAAGGGCAACATCTATCTGGCCAAGGTGACGCGGGTTGAACCGTCGCTGCAGGCGGCCTTCGTTGAATATGGCGGCAACCGCCACGGCTTCCTCGCCTTCAGCGAAATCCACCCCGATTACTACCAGATCCCCAAGGAAGACCGCGACGCGCTGCTGCGTGAAGAGGCCGAGCTGGCCGCCGAAGAACACGCCCACGATCATGATGGCGATGAAGACGGCGATGACGTGCTGGAAACCGGCGGCCATCACGACGAGCCCACCGACGCGCTCCGCCGCAAGCGCATGGCGCTGCGCCGCCGTTACAAGATCCAGGAGGTGATCCGCCGCCGCCAGGTCATGTTGATCCAGGTGGTGAAGGAAGAGCGCGGTTCGAAGGGCGCGGCGCTGACCACCTATCTGAGCCTCGCCGGCCGTTACTGCGTGCTGATGCCCAACACCGCGCACGGCGGCGGCATTTCGCGCAAGATCTCCAACCCTGCGGATCGCAAGCGGCTGAAGCAGATCATGACCGATCTGCACCTGCCGTCGGGCATGGGTGCCATCGTCCGCACCGCCGGCCTGAAGCGCAGCGCCGCCGATATCAGTCGCGATTTCGATTATCTGACGCGCCTTTGGGACGAAATCCGCGAGCGCACGCTGGCCAGCCAGGCCCCGGCGCTGATCCACGAGGACAGCAGCCTGATCAAGCGCGCCATCCGCGACATCTACAATCGCGACATCGAACAGGTGCTGGTGGAAGGCCGCGACGGTTTCGAAGCCGCGCACCGTTTCATGTCGATGCTGATGCCGGCCCATGCGCCCAAGGTGGTGGAATATCAGGGCAGCGTGCCGCTGTTCCAGCGTTTCGGCGTCGAGGACCAGCTGGAGGCGATGTACCAGCCGGTCGTGCAGCTGAAATCGGGCGGCTATCTCGTCATCAACCCGACCGAAGCGCTGGTGTCGATCGACATCAACTCGGGGCGCTCCACCCGCGAATATGGCATCGAGGAAACCGCGACCAAGACCAACCTTGAGGCCGCCGAAGAAATCGGCCGCCAGCTGCGCCTGCGCGACATGGCCGGCCTGGTGGTGATCGACTTCATCGACATGGAAAATGGCTCCAACGTCCGCAAGGTCGAAAAGGCCATGAAGGAGGCGCTGAAGAATGATCGCGCCCGCGTGCAGATCGGCCGGATCAGCAGCTTTGGCCTGATGGAAATGAGCCGGCAGCGCCTGCGCACCGGCATCCTGGAAGCGTCCACCCACGTCTGCCCGATGTGCGAAGGCACCGGCATGGTGCGTTCGGTGGCCTCGGCGGCGCTCGCAGCCCTGCGCGCGCTGGAAGCCGAGGCGCTGCGCGGTCGCCACAGCGATCTTGGCTTGCGCGCCAGCGAGGAAGTCGCCGTCTACCTGCTCAACCGCAAGCGCATCGAGCTGGCCGAGCTGGAAGAACTCTATGGCGTTTCGATCGTCACCCGTCCGGATGACGGTCTGATCGGCCCGAATTTCCAGATTGATGCCGCCGGTCCGCCGCCGTCGAAGAAGGTCGAGATGGCGGCGCTGCCGCCGATCGTGAAGATTGTCGAAGAGTCCGAAGCCCAAGACGCCGACGCCGATGCCGGTGAGGGTGAGGATGGCCGCGAGGAGCGCGAGGATGGCCGCCGTGGTCGCCGTGGCCGCCGTCGCCGTGGTCGCGACAAGGGTGAGGACCGGGGCGAGGACCGGGGCGAGGACCGGGGTGAGGACCGGGGCGAGGCTCGCGGTGATGACCGCAACGACGACAGCGCCGAAGACCGCGCCGACACCGACGCTGATGATGCCGACAACGGCAGCGATGAGGGCGCGGACGCCAGCGAAAATGGCGGTCGCCGCAAGCGCCGTCGTCGTGGTCGTCGCGGCCGTCGTGGCGGCGGTGAGCGCACGCCGGCCGAAGTCGCCGCCGATGCCGCCGCAGATGCTGCGGCCGAAGCAGCCGACGCGCCGGCAGCCGATGCGCCCGTGGCGGAGGAGAGCGACGCCCCGGCCAAGCCGAAGCGCAGCCGTCGCCGCAAGGGTGCCGAAGCAACCGAATCGGTGGACGCCGCGCCGGAACCGGTGGCGGAGCCTGTACCAGTTGTGGCCGAACCTGCCGCCGAAGCGCCCAAGCCCAAGCGCAGCCGCCGCAAGAAGGCCGATGAGCCGGCAGCAGATGTGACGCCGGAACCTGTGCCTGCACCCGCGCCGGAACCGGTGGCCGAGGACACCGCCGCCAAGCCGAAACGCACGCGCCGCAAGAAGGCCGATGAGGCTGCCCCTGCCGCTGCCGCCCCGGCTGCTGCCGCCCCGGCTGCTGCTGCGCCCGTTGTTGACGAGGCCCCGCAAGCCCCCGTCGCCGAGGCTGAAACCGCCCCCGCCGCGCCGCCGCGCAAGGGCTGGTGGCAGCGCACCTTCGGCAACTGAGCCGCAAAGCTGGACTAACCGCCACACAAGAAAGCCTTGCTACCCCCTTGCCGCCCGATGCGGCAAAGGGGGCGCATGGATTTTCACCCCAACAGCGGCCGTATTCTCCTGGTCGGCGCCGGCCCCGGTGCAGCTGACCTGTTGACGCTGCGCGCCGTGCGCGCGCTGCAGGCTGCCGATGTTGTGGTGCACGACGGCCTGGTGGGCGCCGACGTGATGGCGCTGATTCCCGAAGGCGCGCGCCGGATTTCGGTGGCCAAGCGCCGCGCCCGCCACACGCTGGCGCAGGATGCGATCGGGCAATTGCTGGTGGATGAGGCGCTTGCCGGTCACACGGTCGTGCGGCTGAAGGGGGGCGACCCGTTCATCTTTGGCCGCGGCGGGGAAGAGGTGGATGCCGCGATGGCCGCCGGCGTGCCCGTCGATGTCATCCCCGGCATTTCGGCGGCGAACGGCGCTGCCGCGTCCCAATTGCTGCCGCTCACCCACCGCGATCATGCCTCCATCGTCAGCTTCGTGGCTGGCGAATGTCGCGGGCTGGCGCAGCAGAACTGGGCCGGCCTGGCTGGCAAGGGCCGCACGCTGGTGATCTACATGGGCCTCGCGGGTGCCGGCCCGATTGCCGACAAGCTGATCGCCGACGGCCTCGCCCCCGAAACGCCGGTCGCCGTTGTCGAACGCGCCACCCAGGCCGATGAACGCATCGTCACCTCGCTGCTCGCCGATCTTGCCGGGCTGGTGACACGCGAAGCCATCGCCTCCCCCGCTCTCATCATTGTTGGCGATGTCGCCTCGCTTCCCGCCAAGCGCCGCCGTCTCCTCTCCCGCTCGCGGGAGGGGCTGGGGGTGGGCGCAACCACCAGGATCACAACCAAGACACTCGCGCTTGCAGGGCTCGGCCCACCACCGGCCCCTCCCGCAGGCGGGAGGGGAGAAGACTGATGCCCCGCCTTCTGACCGGAAACCGCCTCGAAACCGGCGATGTGCTGTGGTGGAGCGGGTCTGACTGGAGCCTGCACCTGAATGATGCGGTGGCCGTGGACGACGAGGGCGAGGCATTGATCGCCCGTCTTGGCCCGCAGGAGCGGATCAACGATCTCGCCCTGATCGACGTCGACGCCACGCCCGATGGCTGGCGCCCGCGCACCACGCGCGAACGCGTCCGCGCCGTTGGCCCCAGTGTCCGCCCCGATTTCGCCCTGCCTTCGCTGCCCGTGGAATCCATCTGATGTACCGTTACGACAAATATGATCAGGCCATCGTCGATGCCCGTGTCGACGAATTTCGCGACCAGGTCGCGCGTCGCCTGAACAACGAGATTTCGGAAGAAGCCTTCAAACCGCTGCGGCTGATGAACGGCCTCTATCTGCAGCTGCATGCCTATATGCTGCGCGTCGCCATCCCCTATGGCACGCTCGACAGCCGCCAGCTGCGGATGCTGGCGCACATCGCGCGGCGCTATGATCGCGGTTATGGCCATTTCACCACGCGCCAGAACATCCAGTACAACTGGATCAAGCTGGCGGAGACGCCGGATCTGCTCGCCGATCTGGCCAGCGTGGAGATGCACGCCTTCCAGACCAGCGGCAATTGCATCCGCAACATCAGTTCCGACCAGTTCGCCGCCGCTGCCGCCGACGAGATCGCCGATCCGCGCCCCTATGCCGAGCTGCTGCGGCAATGGTCGACGCTGCACCCGGAATTTTCCTTCTTGCCCCGGAAGTTCAAGATCGCGGTGACTGGCAGCGCCATCGATCGCGCCGCCATTCAGCTGCATGATATCGGCCTGCAACTGGTGCACGGCCCCGATGGCGAGATCGGCCTGAAGGTGCTGGTGGGCGGCGGCATGGGCCGCACGCCGATGCTGGCGCCGGTGATCCGCGAGTTTCTGCCCGTTGCTGACTATCTCAGCTACATGGAAGCGATATTGCGGGTCTACAATCGCCACGGTCGGCGCGATAATATCTACAAGGCGCGCATCAAGATCCTGGTGAACGACCTGGGCGCAGCCGAATTCGCGCGCCAGGTGGAGGAGGAGTGGGCGCAGCTGAAGCCGCTGGGCCTTGATCCGCCGCCATCGGAACTGGCCCGCATCGCCGCGCATTTCCAGCCGCCCGCGCTGGGTGCCAATGCGCCGGTGGAGATCGACCTGTCCAATCCGGATTTCGCCAACTGGGTGGCGGTGAACACGCATCCCCACAAGGTGCCGGGCCATGCCATCGTCACCATCAGCCTGAAGGCGCCGGGCGAAATCCCCGGCGATGCATCGGCTGATCAGATGGACATCATCGCTGATCTGGCCCAGCGTTACGCGCAGGACGAAGTGCGGGTGACGCACGCGCAGAACCTGGTGCTGCCGCACGTGCGCCGTGCCGACCTGTTCGACATCTGGCAGGTGCTGGTGTCGGCCGGGCTGGCCACCGCCAACCTCGATCGCGCGTCGGACATCATCTCCTGCCCCGGCCTTGATTATTGCACGCTGGCCAACGCCCGCTCGATCCCGATCGCGCAGAAACTGGCGGTCAACCTTGCCCCGCAGGAAGGCGATCTGGGCGAGCTGAAGATCAAGATTTCCGGCTGCATCAACGGCTGCGGCCATCACCACGCCGGCCACATCGGCATCCTGGGCGTCGATCGCAAGGGCGAGGAGAATTACCAGCTGCTGCTCGGTGGTTCGGGCGCGGAAGATGCGTCGCTGGCCAGGATCCTCGGCCCCGGCTTTGACGAGAACGGGATCGTCAATGCCGTTGAAAAGGTCATCGATCGTTACAAGACCCTCCGCGCCGATCCGCAAGAGCGCTTCCTCGACACCTATCGCCGCGTCGGCGCCGAACCCTTCAAGGAGGCCGTTTATGGCTGAACTGTTCCGCCTGCGGACCGATCCCGAACATACCGCCGACGCCGTGGCGCTGGCCGATTACCAGCCCGGCGGCACGGCAGTGCGGCTGGAGCCGGCTGACGATGCGCGTCTGCTGATCCCGCACCTCGGCGCGCTGCGCCGCATCGACATCGCCTTCCCGAAATTCCGTGAAGGCCGCGGCTACAGCAGCGCCCGCATCCTGCGCGAAGCCGGCTACGCCCACGAAATCCGCGCCGTCGGCGTGCTCTACGTGGATCAGCTGACCTTCCTCGTCCGCGCCGGCTTTGACGCAGTGCTGGCCGACACCCCGATCGACCGCGCCGTCGCTGAACGCACCCTGGCGCGTTTCCCGGCCGTCTACATGAAGGCTGCGGACGCCGCGCGCCCAGTGTGGGAATTGCGCGAGCGGGTCTAGGCCAGCGCTGGCACCCCGCACGCGGCCAGCCAGTCGGCGATGGCGTCATAGTCCGCTGGCGGGCGCGTGGCATCTTCGGCGTCCCCGCACGGCACGAAGATCACCATCCCCTGCCGCGCGCGGGTGAGCAGCACGCGATAGGCGTTGCGGACGTATTCCGCGCGCCCGATGCCGCTGTCCGTGGCGCTGATCCGCTGCCACTGATTGCCGTGGAATCTCCGCGCTTGCCAGCCTCCTGTTGTTCGTCGGTAGTTGAGGTCCCAGGCTACCCCCGACCAGTCCAGCTCCAGACCCTGCACATCGAATTCGGTGGCGGCGTCTTCCAGGGCATTGGAGGATCGCACATCGTCATTATCGTCAAGGAACCAGTGACAGACGTCCACGGGAGCCTTCACGTGCAGACCTTCCGGTTTAAGGCGTAGTGCGTTCGAACTTGCGAGCAGCCCAGCCCTTTCACCGGCCCGGCGGCGTTGGCGCAGCCACCGCCGCGCGGCGAAAAGGTCGCGGGTGAATGCAATCGGAAACTGAGACGGGTCGGGCCGCAAAGCAGCGGCTGTGCTGGCGTCCTCTGCAAGAAGGGCTGAGACGAAGGCCGAAACACGTTCGGCGCGGAACGAGCGAACGGACACTGCCAAATGCAAGCCGGCGTCAACTGTTGCGCCGCGTTGGCCGAGGTGCCACCGCTGGACCCCATCGAGCGGGCCGTTGTCAGCCAAAAGATGCGGCGGCAAGAACACGTGCCAATGGCGCAAATCTGCCTGAAGGGCCCTGATCCACTCGGCAACGCCAGCTTCCCCCTCGTTGACTTCCTGTCCCTCACCGATCAAGCAAATGACGACGCACCAGTCTTGGCGGCGATCCATTACCGACAGCAGAAAGCTGGGCTCGGATTGATCGAAATCTGTGTGACCACGCTTCGTCATGAACTTGGCTGCCTTGACCTTGTCCCACGCTCGCTGGGCCTCATCAAAGACTACGACATGTTCGTTTGGCACTCTGGCCGGCGGCAAATGGAAATCTCGAAAATGGTGAATGTTCTGGATGAACGTGTCGGGTTCGCGGTTTCGTAGAATCCGCGCTTCTGGCTCGTCTGGAAGGTCTCTTGTGCGCCGGCCGTCGCGGCGCAGCGCCTCTCGTAGAACGGCCACCAATGGCCCGTTGCCAGAGAGGAAGACGGCGTGTTCGTCAGGATGCTCGGGGTGGCGCTGGCAGGCGAGGTTGAGGCCGGCCAGCGTCTTGCCGGCGCCGGGCACGCCCGTGACGAAGCAGATCGCCTTCCCGCCCTGTTCACGCATGCGGGACACCACGGCGGCGATGGCGGTGGCGGTACGGGACAGATTCTCAGCGCCGGCTTCGGATCGTGAAATCGCGGTCACATCATGGCCGGCATAAAGCGCTTCTGCCGCCTCGATGATGCTTGGCGTCGGACGATAGGCACCCTCAGACCATGCAGTTGCGTCGATACCCGGCCCACCGCCGCTGGCCAGGAAGCGCTGGATTGCCAGCAGCACGTCATCGGGGCTGAGGCAGACCGGGTCGTGTACGCGGTCTTCAGCCCAAAAGCCGAGGCCGATCTGTTGGGGCGGGGCACGCGTGGCGACCAGGATCGGAATGATCGCCTTGTCGTGGCTGGTGACGTGGAAATTCTTGAGGTCGAGCGCATAGCCATGGGTCTGCTCGATGGCGTGGCGAAGCCGGCTTCCCCTACCTTGTACTCGATCACGAAGATCAGCGGCCCGCATACGATGATGGCATCGGCGCGGCGCCCCATTCGCGGAATGGCGAATTCCAGAAAGACGTGAGCATCAGGCAGTGCCCTGGCTACGGTCCGCAGATGATCAATGGTGAATTGCCACGCAGCGATTTGCGACAATTCGGCCGGGAATTGTGTGGCCTTTGTGAGATGGCCAAGGATCAATTCTGGTGTGGTCTTGGCAAAAACATCGGCAGGGGCATCAAACCAGGCGCGTTTCATCGTGCCAGGCTGCCAGGCGAACGGCTGACCCGCAACGAAAAAGGGCGGCCCGTGGGGGCCGCCCTTTCTGTGTGGCGTATGGGCCAGGCCGTTACAGCTTGGCGCGGATGCCGATGAAGTAGAAGCGGCCCATGCCGGAGACGGGGTAAGCCGAGGAGGCGAGGTAAGGGCGGGCGTTGGTGAGGTTGTTGACGCCGCCATAGACGCTGAAGCGGTCCTTCAGGATGTCCACGTTGAAGTTGGCGCTGTGCACCCAATAATCGGGGGCAAAGCCGGCCGGGCCGAACTCGGCGGCGATGCGCTCGATCTCGATGGCGGAGGCGACCGCCGTGGATTGCACATATTGCACGTTGTAGCCCACCGTGACGGCGCCGCGGTTGTAGGTGACGTTGGCGACGCCCGACCATTCCGGCACCGACAGTTCGCGCAGTGCCGGATTGACCAGCGACGGATCAGACGGATCGAAGAAGCGGTTCAGCTTCTCGGTCCAGTTGCCGTTCAGGCCCAGGCTGATGTTGTTCTTGTCCCACAGGGTGAAGCGGTAATTGACCGAGAAGTCGACACCGGCGGTTTCGATGCGGGCAAAGTTCAGCACGCGCTGATTGAGGGAGCGGAAGCCGAACAGGTTGCTGCCGGTGAAGCCCGGCGAGGTGGGCGTGATGCGATCAAACAGCGCGCAGAACTGGTTGGGGAACTGCGCGTTGTCATAGCAGGTGTTGACGATGGTCTGCGCCGGCACGTTGGCGATCGCATCGCGGATCTTGATCGAATAATAGTCCGCGCTGAGCGTCAGGCCGGGAACGAAGCGCGGCTGGATGACCGTGCCCACCGTCCAGGTTGTGGCGGCTTCTTCCTGCAGATTGGGGTTGCCGCCGACGGTGCCGCCGAAGCGCGCAGTGAGCGGATCGCGATAGGTGGCGATGAACTGCGCCGCGTTGGGGATGCCCAGCGCGGTGGCCTGCGCGATGCAGTTCGCCTTGCGGTTGGGCGTTGCGTTCTGGTTGACGACGCTGCACGGATCGGCCGGGCGGAAGGTCGCGCCCTGCGCGGGATCGAACAGTTCGGCGATGTTGGGGGCGCGGATGGCGCGGGCATAGCTGCCGCGCAGCTTGATGTCGCGCACCGGCGCCCAGGTGCCGTTGACGTTCCAGGTGAACGCGCCGCCCACCGTGGAATAATCGGCATAGCGGCCGGCCGCACCCGCGGACAGTTCGTGGGCGAACGGCAGGTCCTTCAGGATCGGCAGCTTGATTTCGCCAAAGGCTTCAACCACTTCAAAGCTGCCGCCGGCATTGTTGATGCGGTTGCTGGGATCGAAGATCAGCGACTGGTTCTGCGGTTCGACGTCGCCGATGAAACGGCCGGCCAGCGCTGCCGGGCCGGTTTGCGGGATGATGCCCAGCACCAGCGGATCGAAGGTGGAGCGCGAGCTTTCGCGGCGATATTCGCCGCCAAAGGCGAACTGCACGGCGCCGCCCGGCAGGTTCAGGAAGCCGCCGGTGTCGCCGGTGAAGAGCGCGGTCAGCACCGTCTGTTCCAGGCGGAAGCGGTTGGTGGTCGGCGTGGTGATCCAGTTGGCTGCGGCCTGGCTGACAGAGTTGCTGCCGCCCAGGATGTTGGCGGGCACGCAGCTGCCATCGCCGGGGCGGAAGCTGAAGAAGCCCGGGGCGATGACGGGGAAGAATTCCGAACCCGGGTGCGGGGTGAAATCGCCGGTGTTGACCCGGCAGACCGGCTGGCCGTTGGGGCCGCGCACCACGTCGACGGCGGCAAACAGGCGATCATACAGCACCGAATTCATGTCGGTGACAGTGTTGTCCGTCCGGCCCCAATTGCCGACCAGTTCGTAATTCAGGTGGCTGGTGATCTCGCCGCGCAGACCCGCAACGATGCGATAGGTTTCATAACGCGCCTTCTGCACGCCGTCGCCCAGATCGGTCATGTCTCGCGACACGCGCAAGCCGCCACCATCATTGGCATCGGCCTGCAGCGCGGCGGGGATGAACGGGTTTTCCGGGAAGATCAGCAGCGAATCATAGAAGCTGTTGTATTCGTTGCGGCTTGTTGCGCTGTTGCGAGTGTATTTGGCATCGACGAACAGCTCGGCCGCCGGCGAGAACTCGTAACGGGCGCGCAAATTGGCATAGATGCGTTCGGAACCCGGCAGCAGTGACTGCAGATCGGGCCGTTCGGCCGCACCATCGCCGCCGAACTGGTTCTGATCGGTGGAGATGACGCCGTCGTTGAAGATCTTCACGCCGCCGCCAGCGGTGGTGACATAGCAGGCGCCGCCAAAGCCGAAGGCGGTAAGACCGACAAAGCTTTCGGCGCAGTCGCGCACGCCGTTGCGGTTGACGTCGGCAGTGAAATCACCGAAATCGCCGCGCCACAGCAGGCCCGAATAGGACGAGATGGCAAAGGCGGCGCCCGGTGCGATGACGAATTGCGATGCATTGGCGGCGCGGGCGATCAGCGCCGATTCCGCGGCCGTCGGCGTCTGGCCCGGGAACTGGGCGGCGAACTCGGCGGCGCTGGGGATGGCGAAACCGAACGGCAATGAGCCATTGGCCTGGCTGTAGAAGCTGGCGAAGTTCGGCATGGTCGCCGGGTTGATGTCGCCCTTCTGGAAGCGCAGGGCCGGGTTTTCATAGGTGGTGCTGTTGTTGCCGCGACGGTTGTTCGCCGTGAACTCGCGCTGCGACATCAGCACTTCGCTGTCCTTGGTATAGCCGGCGGAAAAGGTGATGTTGCCCTTGCCGTCGGCGAAATTGGTGCCCCAGGTGGCTTCCAGGCGATAGGTGCTGCCATCGCCATAATCGGAAATGCCGAACTGGCCATCCAGCGCCAGGCCGGTGAAATCCTTCTTCAGCACATAGTTGACGACGCCGGTGACGGCATCCGCGCCATAGACGGCGGACGCGCCGCCGGTCAGCACGTCAACCCGCTCGATCAGGGCGTTGGGGATGGTGGCGACGTCAACCGTCTGGCTGCCGGCAACACCCGACACGTGGCGGTAGCCATCGACCAGCACCAGCGTGCGGTTGGCACCAAGCTGGCGCAGGCTGAGCGTGGCCTGGCCAACGCCGCCACCGCCGCGTTCCAGGGAGTCTGCGACGGTGCCCGATGCGAGCAGCGCCGGGATCTGGCGCAGGCTGGCGGTGGGGTCGCTGTTGCCAAGCGCGCGCAGCTGGGCGGCATCGACAGACGTGATCGGCAGCGGTGCGGTGGCGTTGGGGTCGCCCTTCAGCCGCGAACCGGTGACGACCAGTTCTTCCGCCGCCGCTTCGGCAGCATTGGCGGTCTGTTCTTGCGCGAGGGCAGCGGAGGACAGCGTTCCCGCCAGCATCGAACTGGCAAGCAGCAGCATCTTCTTCGTCATCGTGATTTCCCCTGTTTGTCGAACCTTCTTCTTGCGGTGCAATATTGCCAGCTCAACGCGGCATTTGTCGCAGACGCGCGCACCGGTTCAGATTCGTCGCCGCTGTGGCGCGAGAGTCGCATAACAATTGCAAATTTGTCATGTTGAGGGGCAAAATGCCCGACACGAGACCGCCGTTCCCCGCTCGGGCGGGAAACGGCGGCAAGGCGTTCCAGCGTCGGAAGCGTTACGCGGCCTTGGGCGCGGATTCCCGCACGCCGGCATCCACGTGGGCTTCGAACTGGGCAAAGTTGGCGATGAACATGCCGACCAGCTTTTGCGCCTGCGCGTCATAGGCGGCCTTGTCGGCCCAGGTTTCGCGCGGGTTCAAGATGGTATCGGCAACGCCGGGCACCCACACGGGAACCGCGAAACCGAAATTGGGATCGGTGCGGAAGTCCGCATTCTTCAGGCTGCCATCCAGCGCGGCGTTCAAGAGGGCGCGGGTGACCTTGATCGGCATGCGGTTGCCGCCGGCCGTCGCGCTGCCGCCGGTCCAGCCGGTGTTCACCAGCCACACGTCGACACCGCCCTTGGCGATGCGCTCCTTCAACAAATTGCCATAGACCGATGGGTGGCGCGGCATGAACGGGGCGCCGAAGCAGGTGGAGAAGGTGGCATCGGGTTCGGTGACGCCGATTTCGGTGCCTGCAACGCGCGCGGTGTAGCCCGACAGGAAGTGATACATCGCCTGGTCCGGCGTCAGCTTGGCGATCGGCGGCAGGATGCCGAATGCATCGGCCGTCAGCATGATGATGTTGCGCGGCACCGGCCCCATATTGTCGGCGGACGCGTTCGGGATGAAATCGATCGGATAGGAACCGCGGCTGTTTTCCGCGAGGCTGTTGTCATCAAGGTCGATCTTCCGGGTGACAGGATCGATGACGACATTTTCCAGCACCGTGCCGAAGCGGCGGGTGGTGGCATAAATCTCCGGTTCGGCCTCGGCCGACAGGCGGATCATCTTGGCATAGCAGCCGCCTTCGAAGTTGAAGACCGCGGTGTCGGACCAGCCATGCTCGTCATCACCGATCAGGGTGCGGCTGGCATCGGCGGAAAGCGTCGTCTTGCCGGTGCCCGACAGGCCGAAGAAGATGGCGGTATCGCCGTCCTTCCCGATGTTGGCCGAGCAGTGCATCGGCATGACGCCCTTCAGCGGCAGCAGGTAGTTGAGGATGGAGAACACCGATTTCTTCATCTCGCCGGCATAGGCGGTGCCGCCGATGAGGATGGTCTTGCCTTCGAAGTCGACCGCCACCACGGTTTCGCTGCGGCAGCCGTGACGGGCCGGATCGGCCTTGAAGCTGGGCAGATCGATGATGGTGTATTCCGGTACGAACGCCGCCAGATCGGCCAGTTCCGGGCGCACCAGCAGGGTGCGGATGAACAGGCTGTGCCAGGCAAATTCGGTGATGACGCGCACATTCACCCGGTGTTCGGGCTGGCTGCCGCCATAGAGATCCTGCACGAACAGATCGGCCTTCGCCTTCAGCGCGGTTTCGAAATCGGCCTTGATGGCGGCGAACTGTTCGGGCGTGATGCTCTTGTTCTTGTCCCACCAGATGGTGTTTTCTGTGGCGGCGTCGCGCACGATGAACTTGTCATTGGCGCTGCGGCCGGTGTGCTTCCCGGTTTTCACCACCAGCGCGCCATGTTCCGACAGCAGGCCTTCGCCGCGCTGGACCGCGAGTTCCACCAGCGAGCCGGTCAGCAGGTTCCAGTGCAGGGCGGCAGGCGTGGCGAGCCCCTGGCGGTCAAGACCATGAGCGGGCACAACGGTCGACGGCACAGCGTGTTCTCCTTGGACGGGGTGGGGCCTTGTTGGCTCCCGTTAATTCGCGTGAACGCATAAACCAGCGGACCGGGTTCGTCAAAAAATCGCCAGTCGCGGCCGGCGCGGATCGGGCAGGGCTCGTCGCAGCGGCGGGCCGGCCGCTCTCCACTCTTGCCACCGGCTGGCCAAGGTTCCACAAGGGCCGCGATGGACAACGACGCCCCCCCATCCCCGACGGTTGCGCTGGTTGATGACGACCGCAACATCCTCACGTCGGTATCGATCGCCTTGCAGGCCGAAGGTTTTGCCGTGCGGCTTTATTCGGACGGCGATACCGCACTGAAGGCCCTGATCGAAAACCAGCCCGATCTGGTGGTGCTGGATATCAAGATGCCGCGCATGGACGGGATGGAGGTGCTGCGCCGCCTGCGCGAGAAGAGCCAGGTGCCGGTGATCTTCCTGACCAGCAAGGATACCGAGATCGACGAGGCACTGGGCCTTGCGATGGGGGCCGACGACTATATCGGCAAGCCGTTCAGCCAGCGCCTGCTGATCGAACGGATCCGGGCGGTGCTGCGGCGCACGGCCAATCGCCGCGTTGCCATCGATGCGGCGGAGGCCGAAGCGCCGGCCGGTGATCCGATCGTGCGCGGGCGGCTGACGATGGACCCGGCGCGTCACCGCGTATTCTGGGACGCCGGTGAGGGCCGGCGCGGCGATGTTGCGCTGACGGTGACGGAGTTCATGATTCTCGAAACGCTGGCGGCGCGCCCGGGCTTCGTCAAATCGCGCGACCAGCTGATGGATGCCGCCTACAGCCACGACGTGTACGTGGATGATCGCACCATCGACAGCCACATCAAGCGGCTCAGGAAGAAGTTCCGCGCTGTCGACCACCAGTTCAAGGCGATCGAGACGCTGTATGGCGTCGGCTACCGCTTCAACGAGGAATAGGCCGGTGCGCGCCGAGGAGGCGGTGCAGGAATGGCGCCGCGGCCTGGGCTTCGGCAACGTCAGGGCGCGCATCTTTGCGGTGAACGTGCTGGCGGTGATCGTGCTGGCGATCATGCTGCTCTATCTGGGCACGGTGCGGTCGCGCCTGCTGGATGAACGCACGGCCAGCCTGGCCAACGAAGCCACCACCGTGGCGCGGTTGGTGGCCGATCTGCCACCTGACCTGCGGCCCGGCAGCGTTGGCCGGCTGGGGCTGGAGCGCGGCACCCGCGTGCGGCTGTTTGCCAGCGATGGTGCGCGACTGGCGGACAATTGGCAGAACCCGCGCACGCCGCGATTCGTGATCGAAGATCCGACCGCCTATGGCTGGCGCCGGGCATCGGCCAAGGCCATCGATCGCGCGCTGGACGTGGTGCTGGGGTTCCGCACCCTCGCGCCCTATCGCGAACCGGCGGCCGACACCGCCGCCGCCTGGCCGGAACTGGCGAAAAGCATGGCCCGCACCGGCCCGGTGACCGACCTGCGGCGCGCGGGCGATGGCAGCCTGATCGTCACGGCGGCAGCGCCGGTGCCGGGCGATGGTGCGGTGTTGTTGACCGATTCCGCTGACGATCTGGCCGACATCCTGCGGCGCGAGCGACTGACCTCGGCCTGGCTGCTGCTCAGCGTGACGGGATTGACGCTGGGGCTGTCGCTGTATCTGACGCAAACCATCGTGCGGCCCTTGCGGATGCTGGCCATTGCCGCGCACCGGGTGCGGCTGGGGCGCAGCCGCGAAGTGGTGGTGCCGCGCCTGCCCGAACGGCGTGACGAGATTGGCGCGCTGGCCCGGGCCATTTCCGACATGTCGACGGCCCTGCGCCGGCAGATCGACGCCACCGAGGCCTTTGCCGCCGATGTGGCGCACGAGCTGAAAAACCCGCTGGCCTCGCTGCGATCAGCCGTCGAGGTGCTGGAACGGGTCGAGCAGCCGGAACTGCGGGCGCAACTGCTGGGGGTGATCCAGGGCGACGTGGCCCGCATCGACCGGCTGATCACCGACATTGCCAACGCCAGCCGGCTTGATGCGGAATTGTCGCGCACCGGATTTCAAACCATTGATATCGCAGCGCTCTCTGATGGCCTTGTCAGCGCCTATGATATCGCCGGGCGCCCGCGCGAGATCGCGCTGGCGCGGAGCGGTCTGCCCGGCCCGGTGCTGATCGAGGGCGATGCGGGCCGTCTGGCGCAGGTGCTCAGAAACCTGATCGACAACGCCATCAGCTTCTCCCCCACTGGCGGGACGGTGACGCTGGACGTGGCGCGCGATGGCGGTGGCGTGGTGCTGTCGGTCAGCGACGAGGGGCCGGGGGTGCCGCCGGCCAACCGCCGCGACATCTTCCGGCGCTTCTATTCCGAACGGCCGGAAGGCGAGGATTTCGGCCAGCATTCCGGCCTGGGCCTGTCGATCGCTGCGGCCATCGTGACGGCGCATGGCGGCAAGATCCGGGTGCATGATGCGCCCGGGGGCGGCGCATTGTTCCGCGTCATCCTGCCGGCGGCCTGATCATGGCTGCGCCCACCATCCATGCCGCTGCCGTGGCGCTGGATGGCCGCGCTGTGCTCATTCTGGGGCCATCGGGTGCCGGAAAGTCTGATCTTGCCCTGCGCCTGGTGGCCAGCGGGTGGCATCTGGTGGCCGATGATCGCGTGGTGCTGACCACGGTTGACGGTGCCCTGATCGCCAGTGCGCCGCCGCGCCTTTCCGGTCTCCTGGAAGTGCGCGGGGTCGGCATCGTGCCCGAACCAACCGCGCCGGCACCGGTGGCGCTCGTGCTTGATCTCGCCCGAACGGCCGAACGGATGCCCGATATCGGCACCGTCGAAATGGCCGGCCACGCCATCCCCTGCCTTGGTTTTGATCCGTTCGGTGCATCGGCGCCGGAGCGGGCGGCGCGGGCCTTGGCAAGCCACGGGCTTCCCGTCACAAGGGCAGCCGTGAGCCAGCCCATCCTGATCATTTCCGGCCTTTCGGGCGCCGGCAAGTCGACCGTGCTGCGCGCACTGGAAGATGCCGGGCACGAGGTGGTCGACAATCTGCCGTTTTCGCTGCTCGGCGGGCTGATCGCCGGCGAAACCAGCCGCCCGCTGGCGCTGGGGATCGACAGCCGCACCCGCGGCTTTGATGCCGCCGCACTGGGCCAGGGCGTCGCGGCGCTCAGGGATGCCGGGCGCGATGTGCGGCTGATCTATCTCGATTGCGGCGATGACGTGCTGATCCGGCGCTTTTCCGAAACCCGCCGCCGTCACCCGTTGAGCCAGGATCGCCCCGCCATCGACGGCATCCGCGCCGAACGTGACCTGCTGGCCCCCTTGCGGCGCTGGGCCGACCTGGTGATCGACACGACCGATCTTTCGGTCACCGATCTGCGCGGTCGCATCACCGATCGCTTTGGCGGCGGCTCGTCGCCCGGCCTTACCGTCACCATCCTCAGCTTTGGCTATTCCGCCGGGCTGCCGCGCGATGCCGATCTGGTGTTCGACATGCGCTTTCTGGCCAATCCGCACTGGCAGGCCGATCTGCGCCCGTTGACCGGCGAGGATGACCGCGTGGCGGCCTATGTTGCCCGGGACCCGCTGCATGCACCCACGCTCGACAAGATCGACGATCTCGTCCGCACCCTGCTTCCCGGCTATGCGCGGGAGGGCAAGGCCTATCTGACGATCGCCATCGGTTGCACCGGCGGCCGCCACCGCAGCGTGGCCGTCGCCCGCGCCCTCGCGTCGCGGCTGGAAACCGCCGGCCACACTGTGGCGTTGCGGCATCGCGACATCGCCAAACAGACAGGTGATGCCGCCGAGTTGAAAGACGACCCATTGACAGACTCAGGTGAACCGCGCGACGGCGAGACACGATGATCGGACTGGTGCTGGTAACACATGGCCATCTGGCCGCCGAATTCGTGGCCGCGATGGAACATGTCGTGGGTCCACAGCCGCGCGTGGAAGCGATCTGCATTGCCGCCGATGACGACATGGAGCTACGCCGCGCCGATATCGCCGCCGCCGTCACCCGCTGCAACGTCGGCCAGGGCGTGATCATCCTCACCGACATGTTTGGCGGCACGCCGTCCAATCTTGCCATCTCGCTGCTGGGCCCGCAGGTAGAGGTGATTGCCGGCGTGAACCTGCCCATGCTGATCAAGCTGGCCAGCGTGCGGAAAACCGGCACGGTCGAAACCGCCGTGCAGGCCGCCCAGGATGCCGGGCGCAAATATATCGCGGTCGCCAGCCGCATGCTGGGCGAAGCGGCTTGAGCGAGGCGCTGGCTTCACCGGGCGGCGCGATCGCCGGCCCCGTCACCGTGCCCATCACCAACCGTCGCGGCCTTCATGCCCGCGCCAGCGCCAAGTTCGTCACCGTCGCCTCTTCGTTCGATGCGGACGTGACCGTCAGCCATGATGGCTCGTCCGTCACCGGCACGTCGATCATGGGCCTGATGATGCTGGCCGCGGCCATGGGCGATTCCATCGACATCAGCGCGACCGGGCCCGAGGCGGAGGCCGCCGTGGCCAAGCTGGCCGGGCTGGTGCTGGACAAGTTCGGCGAGGATTGAGGCGCAAGCCCACCCCCCGGCCCCGCCCGCAAGCGGGAAGGGAACCGGATGTGACCAGCGCGATCTGCTCCCTCCCGCTTGCGGGCGGGGCTGGGGGGCGGCATGAACAGCCCATGCGCCACCTCCTCCTCGCTGCCGCCCTTCTTTCCGCCCCCGTGTTTGCCAGGCCGGATGCCGACACGCGCCAGTGGCTGGCCCGCACCGCCGAACTCAGCAGCGATGCGATGGAGGGCCGCGATGCCGGCAGCCCCGGCCATGCCCGCGCCATCGATCTGGTGGAAGGCTGGTTCAAGGCCGCAAAGCTGCAACCGGCCGGTGAGAGCGGCAGCTTCCGCCAGACCGTGCGCCTGCATGAAGTCGCGGTAACAGCGGCCGATCTGCGCGTGATCGGCCCCGATGGCAGCGCCGCGCCGCTGAAATATCTGCACGACATCACGCCGCGCGCTGCAGTTGATCTGCCGGCCAGCCTGTCCGCGCCGATGCGTTTCGCCGGCTATTGCAGCAAGGCGGAGGCCGGCCCCGAACTGAAGGGCAAGATGGCCGTCTGTTACGGCAGTCGCCGGCCCGGCCGGGCGCAGGCGGCGGAGCGGCTGGCGGCGGTGACGGCGGCGGGCGCGGTGGCGCTGCTCACCATCGATGATGTCGGCTTCACCGTCGAGCCGCCGCGCTGGCCTGACGCCTATGCCCGCAGCGTCGCGCACGAGGCCAACCCATTGCCCGGCGGCCTGCCGCAATTCCGCGTCAACGGGGCTGCACTGGCGACGCTGATCGCCGGATCGGGCCGGCTGGCGGCGGCGATCCTGACCGAGGGCACCTATCACCGCGACCTGGAAAGCTTCGACCTGCCGGGCCGGTTCGAAGCGAAGATCAGCACGGCGCAGCGCGCGTTCACCGCGCAGCAGTTTCTCGGCGTGCTGCCCGGCACCGACAAGGCAAAGGCGAGCGAATATCTGCTGCTCGGCGCGCATATCGATGGCTATGGCTTTGGCGAGCCGGTGAATGGCGATGCGCTCTACAATGGCGCGCTGGATGATGCGGCCTATGTCGCGCTGCTGGCCCAGCTGGCGCACAACCGCCGCGGCAAGGGCTATGCCCGACCGGTGCTGTTCGCGGCGTGGACGGCGGAGGAAAAGGGCCTGCTGGGCGCGCGCTGGTGGCTGGCGCACCCGACCGTGCCGAAGGAGCAGGTTGTTGGCGTGATCAACCTTGATCAGCTGCGTCCGCTGTTCCCGCTGAAGGCGCTGACCCTGCACGGTCTGGGCCAGAACACGCTGGCCGATACGGCCAAAGCGGTGGCGGAAGGCCTGAAGATCGAGATCCGTCCCGACCGCGAACCGGAACGCAACCTGATCCGCCGGGTGGACAGCTGGCCGTTCATGGAAGCCGGCATCCCGGCGGTGAACTTCATCTTCGCCTACAGCCCGCGCACCGAGGAAGAGCGGATCTACCGGGACTGGTACCAGCGCCGGTATCACCGCCCGCAAGATGACGCGGCAACGCCGATGGACCTGGATGCCGCGCGGGACTTCAACCGGTTTTTCTATGCGCTGGTGGAGCGGGCGGCGAATGGGGAGCGGCCTCTTCTGCTCACCGCTGCTAACCCGCGCTAGCGAAGGGTCGTGTCTGCAGGCCGGCGTCTCGGGATGGTCGCCGCAACTGCTCCAACTCTGCTTGCAAGATTATCGATACGAACCGGTTGGGTGAGGCGCCGGACGCTATTCAAGGCTATTCGCGCGACCGGTGGGATGGCTGTGGCCGGCAAAACGAAGAATTCCCACTGAAGGGGATTTCGATGGTCCGCACCCTCGTCTCTTCTGTCATGGTAGGCCAGAACATAGAGGTCTGCGGCGCGGCCAGGTTCTGCAATGAACGTCGTCCCTTCCCACCGCCCGGTTCTCGCCTTGACGTCGAAACCGGGAGACACCTTGGCGGTAGCGGGCGTGTCCCAGCTTTGCCGGTAGGCGGACTGCTTCACTTCCAATCGTAAACCGTCACTGCGCTGGAAATCCCACGAGGCATAGTCTGCGCTGCACCACTCCCAATCGGGTTCAAGCGCGAGCGCGATAATCGCTTCGACGATCAGCCCCCTCAATACGTTGGTTGTCAGCGGCTTGCCAAAGGCGGCTGCGCTGGCCTTGGAGACGACATTCCCAACGTCGAGGGGCTGCATCTGCCTGCCTCACTCTCCCGGGCGGTACGTCTTTTCCACATGCCCCTGCAACTGCGCGTCGGTGAAATAGACCGGGCGGAAATTGTGGGTGGCGTAACGTTCGGCCTGGTCGCGGAAGTGCGGGGAAGCCGGGTTGGAATTGATGCCGCCGGCGTGAACGGCGCGCGCCTCTGGCCCATCCTTGCCAAACCGCACGACGGCGACGAAGCTGTTGCCATAGCTGCCGTACCAGCGCTTCGTCCCGGCTTCCGGCCTTGAGCCGAAACTGGCGAGGCTGCCCCAGTTGCCGCTGGCGAACGGCACCGCGACAGACGGCAGCTTGTCGTCATAGGACTGCACGATGTTGCCGGTCAGCCGCTGGAAGCGGTTGATGTGGCCCCACGGCGTGTCCCAGCCGCCGAAATCATTGGCGAGGCGGGTGACGGCGGCATCGAGCGCGGCGAGGCGGGCAGCATCCGGCACCTTGGGGCCGGCGAGATAGGGGACGATCGCCTCCTCATCCAGCCGGGCGACCGGGCCGAAGCGCCGGATCATTTCATCGCCCCAGAACACGGCAAGACTGGTCGGGATCGAGTCCGCACCGCTGCGATAATCCCATGCCTTCAGCGCCGCGATCGGCGCGGCCAGCCGGGCTTTCTGCGCGCCTTCGGGGGCGGCATCCCACGCCTTCACCAGTGTCGGGATGGTATCGGCAAAGCCCTGCAGGAACGGATCATAGGCGGCGGCGAGAAGCGCATCGAGATCGAACTTGCGGTCGCCCGACAGCAACCGCAGCGCATTCGGCCCGCGCGGGTTTTCGCCGGCCGCGTCCATATATTTGGGATAGGCGGCCTGTTTCGGGCTGTCCGGCCCGGCAGCGGTCCACGGCCAGTTGTTGACGTTGAAGGTGAAGCCGCTTTTCGGGTTCATCACGCTCGGCAGCTGATCAAGGCTGTGCTCACCCTGCCAGTCGGTCGCCGGGTCGCTGCCATCGACGGGCTTGCGCCAATCGAACTTGTCGTTGCGGATCGGCACGAATTGCGGGTGGAGATAGGCGATCTCGCCCTTTGAACTGGCGAACAGGGTGGCGTTGGACGAATTGGCGCGGCGCTGCGCGACCTTCAGATAGGACGCGAGATCGGTTGTCTTGGTGCGCAGGAAGCTTTGTTCGAGCGCGGCGACCGGGCGGTGCATCAGGGCAATCGCGATCCACTTGCCGTTGTCGGCGCTGATCACCGGGCCGTGGTGGGACCGCCAAGTGGTGAAGCTGCGCGACTTCATCGTGCCGTCAGCGGCCTTGTAGGGGATGGTGATGGTCTTTTCGGCGAGCGGACGCCATGTCGTGCCGTGGAGATAGTGCCACTTGCCGCCACGCTTTTCGACGGTGAGGGCATATTCATCGACATTGTCGACGCCCGACGTGGTGTGCATCCAGCCGGTGTGGCGGTTGAAGCCCTGGTAGATGAAGAACTGCCCCCAGGTGGAGGCGCCATAGGCGTTGAGGCCCTCGCCGCTTTCGACCTTGGCTTCGGAACGGAAATAGAAGCTGGTGTGCGGGTTGATCAGCAGCAGCGCATCGCCGGTGGTGGAGCGGCTGGGCGCAAGGTTCATGCCGTTGGAGCCGGCGGGTTCGGCGAGCTCGCTGCCGATTTCCAGCGCCGACAGCTTGGGCGCCTGGCCGGTGTAGAACGCCTCCAGCTTGCCGAGGTTCACTTTCTCGATGTCGCCGCCGATGCTGCCTTCGGAAAAGGCCAGCGCCATCCACGGTTCGAAGCGGGTGATGACGCGCGGGCGCACGTTGGGGTGGGTGGCGAGATAATGGTTGAGGCCATCGGCCCAGGCCTGGCACAGCGTTTTCAGCCAGCCCGGCGCGGCGGCATATTGTGCCTTCAGTTCGGCCGGATCGATGAACAATTTCATCCTGAGGTCGCGCCAGATCGCGCCTTCGCCCTCGGTCTCCGCCAGACGCCCTTGCGCGTTGATGAAGTTGGTTTCGACGCGGTTGAAGTCGTCTTCGGCCTGGGCATACATCATGCCGAACACCGCGTCGGCGTCGGTGCGCCCCTTGATGTGCGGGATGCCGAAATCATCGCGGGTGATGGTGACGGCGGCCGATCGGGCCGCCCAGCGGTTCATGTCGGGGGTGTTCGACGCCAGAACCGGAGTGATGACAAGGGTGCTGAGAAGCAGGGCGCGCAGGATCATGCCGCGACGCTAGACCGCACATCCCCCTTCGGCAAGAGGGCGAGGCCAGCGGCGCTGACCAGCGCGGCGCCAGCGAGATACCAGCCGACCGCGCCGATGCCATATTGGCTGCTCAAGGCCTGGCCGATGACGGGGGTGAGGCCGCCACCGATGATGCCGCCCATGTTGAAGGCGACGCTGGCCCCGGTGTAGCGGACGCGGGCCGGGAACAGGCCGGGCAGGAAGGCGCCCAGCGGGCCATAGACAAAGCCCATGACGAACAGGCTGAACGCGAGGAAGGCGAACACGCCCGCTGTGCCGGCCTGCATCAGCGGGCCCATTGCAGCGCCCACCGCGATGCTGGCGATGCTGCCGAGCATGAGGACGCGGGTGGGGCTGGTGCGGTCGGACAGCCAGCCGGCGACGATGATGCCGGCGGCCAGGAACAGGATCGCGCCCAGTTGCAGTTGCAGGAAGGCTTCGCGGCTGTAACCCAGCTTGGTGGTGCCAAAGCCCAGCGCAAAGGCCGTGGCGATGTAGAAGATGGCAAAGCAGGTGACAGCCGCCGCGATGCCGCACAGCGTGGCCCGGCCATGGTGGCGCACCAGTTCGGCCAGCGGCACGGCCGGCGGCTTTTCATGCGCCAGCATGGCGGCAAAGGCCGGGGTTTCGAGGATGGTCAGCCGCACCCACAGCCCAATCCCGACCAGCAGGATCGAACCGGCAAAGGGCAGGCGCCAGCCCCAGTTCAGGAATGCACCGTCATCCAGCCACAGGCCCAGCGCGAGGAACAGGCCATTCGCCGCGATGAAGCCGACAGGCGCGCCCAGTTGCGGGAACATGCCGTAACGGCCGCGCCAGCCGGGCGGTGCATTCTCCACCGCCAGCAGCGCTGCGCCGCCCCATTCACCGCCCAGGCCAAAGCCCTGCCCGAAGCGCAGCAGGCACAGGATTGCCGGCGCGGCGACGCCGATGGCGGCATAGGGCGGCAGGAAGGTGATGGCGAAGGTGGAGCCGCCCATCAGCAGCAGCGAGGCGACCAGCGTGGATTTGCGGCCCAGCCGGTCGCCATAATGGCCGAACACCAGCGCGCCGATGGGCCGGGCGACGAAGGCGACGGCAAAGCTGGCGAAACTCAACAGCAGTTGCAGTTGCGCGTTGTCGGACGGGAAGAACAGCGGCCCGAACACCAGCGCGGCGGCAGTGGCGTAGATGTAGAAATCATAGAATTCAACCGCCGTGCCGACCAGACTGGCGGCGAGGATGCGGCTGGCGGATGCGGGCTTCAGAGCCACGGTGCCTTCGCATCCAGCGCCAGCATGGCGGCGGGCTGGTTGCGCTGCGAAACGATGGCCCATTGATCGCCGTTCACCATCACTTCCGGTACCAGGGGCCTTGAATTGTAAGTGCTGGCCATGGTCGCGCCATAGGCGCCGGCCGTCATGAAGGCGACGAGATCGCCGGCGCGCACGTCCTCCATCTCGCGGTCTTCGGCGAAGGTGTCGCCGGTCTCGCAGATGGGGCCGACCACGGTGGCGACGGTGCGGTCCGCCTTGGGCCGCACGGCCAGGATATCGTGCCACGCGCCATAGAGCGACGGGCGCAGCAGGTCGTTCATGGCGGCGTCCACCACCACGAAATGCTTGGACGCGCCTTCCTTGGTCAGGATCACTTCCGATACCAGCACGCCGGCATTGCCGACGATCATGCGGCCCGGTTCGAACATCAGCCGCCACGGCCAGCCTGCGGTGGCGCGCGCCACCATTGCGGCGTAATCGGCCGGCGGCGGCGGGGCGGGCAGATCGCGGCGATAGGGCACGCCAAGGCCGCCGCCAACATCGATGCGCTTGATGGTGTGGCCGGCCGCCTCCAGTTCGCGCGCCAGCACGCCCAGCTTGCGGATGGCGTCTTCCACGGGGCCAAGATCGGTCAACTGGCTGCCGATGTGGGCAGCAAGGCCAACCGGGCGCAGATGGGGGTGGGCGGCGGCCTGCGCAAAGGCGGCGGGCAGGCGTTCCCACGGGATGCCGAACTTGGCATCGGCACCGCCCGTGCTGATCTTCCCGTGCGTCTTGGGATCAACCGCCGGGTTGATGCGGATGGCGATCTCCACCGTGGCGCCTTTTGCAGCGGCGACGGCAGCCAGCATGTCGATCTCGGCTTCGGATTCGACGTTGAACTGCAGGATGCCGGCGTCCACGCCCGCGGCCAGTTCGGCGCGGGTCTTGCCGACGCCGGAAAACACGATGCGATTTGCGGGCACGCCAGCCGCCAGCGCGCGCGCCAGTTCGCCGCCCGACACCACGTCAGCCCCTGCGCCCAGCCGGGCCAGCGTCGCCAGCACGGCGAGATTGGGATTGGCCTTCACCGCGAACGCCACCAGCGGCGGCTCGCTGCCGAGGTCGGCGACGGCATCGCGGAACACGGTGAAGTGCCGCTCCATCGTGGCGCTGCTGTAGCAATAGAAGGGCGTGCCAACCGTCGCGGCCAGCTGCTCAAGGCTGACACCTTCGGCGTGCATCACGCCGTCCCGATATTGGAAATGGTCCATGGGGGCGACCTTATGGCTTGGGCGGCGGCAGGTTGAACGGATCGTTGCCGCGTTCGGGCAGCGGGCCCTGGTTGTCGTCGACGCGCAATGGCACCGCCTGCGGATCGAGTTTCAGCATTTCCTGCGGCGTGGCGGCGCGCGTCTGGGTTTCGGCGCGCTGCGGGGCCGGGCGGCCAGCCTTGGGCTCCAGCGCGCCCTGCTTGCCGCAGCCCGCAAGCAGCAACAGCCCGGCAATGGCGAGAGCGCGGATCACAGCCGCGCCTTGGCCGCCGCGATGGCGGCACGCACATTGGCCGGCGCGGCGCCGCCAAAGCTCGTGCGGCTCGAAACGCTGGCTTCCACGCTCAGCACATCGCGCACCGCCTTGGTGATGCGCTTGTCGATGGCCGAAAGCTCGGCATCGGCCAGGCCATTCAGGTCGGTGCCCTTGGCTTCTGCGGCCTTCACGCACTTGCCGGTGATCTCGTGCGCTTCGCGGAACGGCACGTTGGCGACGCGCACCAGCCAGTCGGCAAGGTCAGTCGCCGTGGAGAAGCCCGAGTTGGCCGCCGCGCGCATCTTCGCCTTGTTGAAGGTGAGGGTGTCCACCATTCCGGTCATGCTGGCGAGGCAGAGGCCCAGATCGTCGTGGGCGGCGAACACCGTCGCCTTGTCGTCCTGCATGTCCTTGGAATAGGTCAGCGGCAGGCCCTTCATGATGACCGACAGGCGGGTGAAGGCGGCGAGGAACTCCCCGGCCTTGGCGCGCACCAGTTCGGCGGCATCGGGGTTGCGCTTTTGCGGCATGATGCTGCTGCCCGTGCTCCAGGCATCGGGCAGGGTGACAAAGCCGAACGGCTGGCTGGCCCAGATGATCATTTCCTCGGCAAGCCGCGACAGGTGCAGGCCGGTCATGTGGGTGGCGGCCAGATATTCCAGCGCGAAATCGCGATCCGACACCGAATCAAGGCTGTTGCGGGTCGGGCCACCGGCAAAACCCAGCGCCTTCGCCGTCATGTGGCGATCGATCGGGAAGCTGGTGCCGGCCAGCGCGGCGGCACCCAGCGGGCATTCGTCCATGCGGGCCCGCGCATCGGCAAAGCGGCCGCGGTCGCGCATCAGCATTTCGACATAGGCCATCAGGTGATGGCCCAGCGTGACCGGCTGCGCCACCTGCAGGTGGGTGAAGCCGGGCAGGATCGTATCGGCGTGTTCCTCGGCGCGCTTCAGCAGCGCGCCGATCAGACCCTTCAGCGCGGCATCAGCCTCCGCGCAGGCGGCCTTCACCCACAGGCGGAAATCCACCGCCACCTGGTCATTGCGGCTGCGCGCCGTGTGCAGGCGGCCCGCCGCCGGCCCGATGATTTCCTTCAGCCGGGTTTCGACATGGAGGTGGATATCCTCCAGCGCCTTGTTCTCGACCAGCTTGCCATCGGCATATTCGGCCGCGATCTGTTGCAGCCCCTTGTCGATGGCGGCGGCATCGTCGGCCGACACGATGCCCTGCTTGCCCAGCATGGCGACGTGGGCGCGGCTGCCCTGGATATCTTCGCGCCACAGGCGCTTGTCGACGCCGATGGAAGCGTTGATGTCCTGCATGATCGCCGATGGGCCGCCGCCGAAACGGCCGCCCCACAGGCTGTTGGCGGCACCGCTGCCGGCAGGGGTGGTGGGGTCGCTGCTCATGGTGGTGGCCGATAGGGCATTGCCGCCGCCCCCGCAACCAGCGGCAACGGCGCCGCCCAATGCTGCCAGCTTGATCGCGTCCCGCCGTGATACCGTCATTGTCTGTCCCCCTTGCGCGTTCCAAGTGCCACACCGGCTTGGCACCTGCCACTGCGCTGTTTATCGGGGCCGCAGACGCTTGGAGACCGTGACAATGACGAAGAGCCTGCTGATCCTGCCGCTTCTGGCGCTCGCCGCCTGCAACCAGGCCGCGCCGACGACGCCGGATACGCCCGCCGCCGCACCGGCCAAGACCGCCGAAGCCCCGATCAACACCATCGATCGCAGCCACGCCGGCGAACCCGGCCCCGCGGCGGTGACGTGGGAGATGAAGGGCGGCACCAGGCAGAAACTGGCCGATCACAAGGGCATGAAGATGCTGGTGAACCTGTGGGCGACCTGGTGCGCGCCGTGCATCGCTGAGATGCCGGCGTTGGACAAGCTGGCCGGTGACGTGCCGGTGATGGTGCTGCCGATCAGCCAGGACATGGAAGGCTGGCAGGCGGTCGACAAATTCTGGGGCACGGACAAGTTCAAGAATATCGAGACCGGGCTGGACCAGCCGGGCAGCTTTGGCGAGGCGATCAAGGCGCGCGGGCTGCCGGTGACGATCCTATATGATGAGGAAGGCAAGGAGATCTGGCGGGTGTCGGGCACGCTGGATTGGGATTCGGCTGACGTGAGGAAGGCGATTACGGGGTAAGGGGCGCACACTGGGGGAGGGCGTGTGTTTCCTGATGCGGCCCTCGTGGGCGCGGGCGGCGGCGGAGCCGCCGACTCCGCTTCCGCTACGGCAGAAAGAAAGAGAAAGTGCGTGGCGGAGCCACGCCGTCGGACGAGTCAAAAAGGGCGGCCCTGAGGGGCCGCCCTTTTCGCTCGCCGTCCGGCCGTTCGTGGAGTCGGTGGTTAGCGCTGCGCGCTAACCACGCGCCCACTCACTATTTATTCATCCCCGCAAAGAAGTCCGCGTTGGTGGCGGAGTCCTTCATCTTGTCCAACAGGAACTCGATCGCATCGGTCGAGCCCATCTGCATCAGGATGCGGCGCAGGACCCACATCTTGGTGAGCGTATCCTTGTCGACCAGCAGCTCTTCCTTGCGGGTGCCGCTCTTGCCGATGTCGATGGCCGGGAAGACGCGCTTGTCGGCAATCTTGCGGTCGAGCACGATTTCGGCGTTGCCGGTGCCCTTGAACTCTTCGAAGATCACTTCGTCCATGCGGCTGCCGGTGTCGATCAGCGCGGTGGAGATGATGGTCAGGCTGCCGCCTTCTTCGATGTTGCGCGCGGCACCAAAGAAGCGCTTGGGGCGCTGCAGGGCGTTGGCGTCGACACCGCCGGTCAGCACCTTGCCCGACGACGGCACCACCGTGTTGTAGGCGCGGCCCAGACGGGTGATGTTGTCGAGCAGGATGATGACGTCGCGCTTGTGCTCGACGAGGCGCTTGGCCTTTTCGATCACCATTTCAGCAACCTGCACGTGGCGCGTCGCCGGTTCGTCGAAGGTCGAGGAGATGACCTCGCCCTTCACCGTGCGCTGCATGTCGGTGACTTCTTCCGGGCGCTCGTCGATCAGCAGCACGATCAGGAAGCATTCCGGGTGGTTGGCGCTGATCGCTTTCGCGATGTTCTGCATCATGATCGTCTTGCCGACGCGCGGCGGGGCGACGATCAGGCAGCGCTGGCCCTTGCCGAGCGGAGAGACGATGTCGATGACGCGGCCAGTCTTGTCCTTGCTGGTCGGATCGCCGCTTTCCAGGCTCAGTTTCTCGTTCGGATAGAGCGGGGTGAGGTTGTCGAAGTTCACCCGGTGGCGCACGGCCTCGGGATCGTCGAAGTTGATCGCCGTCACCTTGTTCAAGCCGAAATAGCGTTCGCCATTCTTGGGCGAGCTGATCTCACCTTCCACCGTGTCGCCGGTGCGCAGGCCGTAACGGCGCACGATCTGCGGGTTGACGTAGATATCGTCAGGCCCGGCGAGATAGGAGCTGTCGGCGGAGCGCATGAAGCCGAAGCCATCGGGCATCACCTCGATGGTGCCGCTGCCCATCACTTCGGTGCCAGCCTCGGCGGCGGCCTTGAGGATTCCGAAGATGATGTCCTGCTTGCGAAGGGTGGAGGCGTTTTCGACGCCCATTTCCTCGGCCATGGCAACCAGATCGGCCGGCGGCGTTTTCTTCAGTTCTTGGAGGTGCATGTTGGTCTTTCGGCTTCGCGGCGACGAGCGCGTGGCCCGGATGCGCGGCGAGATGCAAGTGAAGCCTGTCGCGCACCAGGACGGGCGCGAACGCACGAGGGATAATCGCCCCGACGCCGAGACGCAAGCGCCGTCTCTCAGCGCTTCTTCACGAACTCCGCGCGCAGCACGAGGCCCTTGATGCCATCGAACTTGCAGTCGATTTCCTGTGCGTCGCCGGTGAGGCGGATCGACTTGATCAGCGTGCCGCGCCGCAGGGTCTGGCCGGCGCCTTTCACGTCGAGATCCTTGATCAGCGTCACCTGGTCACCATCGGCCAGCAGATTGCCGACGGCGTCGCGCACCTCCACCGTATTGGCGGCGGCGGCGCGGGCGCGAACTTCCGACGCCGGCAGCCAGTCGCCGCTGGCGTCGTCGTACACATAATCTTCGTCTGACATGCTGTCCCTCAGGCCTTGCCGGTTGTGGCGGTGGTGATACGACGGGGTGAAACGTCGTTTGGAAAGGGCCTTAGCATGCCGGTGGACGCCTTGGGGCAGTATGACGAAAACAACATCTTTGCCCGCATCCTGCGCGGCGAGATCCCAGCCAAGCGCGTTCACGAGACAGATCACGCGCTGGCCTTTCACGACATCAACCCGCAGGCGCCGACCCATGTGCTGGTGATCCCCAAGGGGCCGTATCGCAGCTGGGCGGATTTTTCGGCCAAGGCGAGCGAGGCGGAGATTGCCGGTTTCGTGCGGGCAGTGGGGGAGACGGCGAAATTGCTGGGGCTGGAGGAACCGGGCTATCGCCTGCTCGCCAATGCCGGGGTGAACGCGCACCAGGAGGTGCCGCACCTGCACGTCCACATCTTTGGCGGCAAGGCGCTGGGGCCGATGCTGGCGCGCTAACGATGCGCTTCGCCCATGCGGCGGATGGCGGCGATCTTGTCGTGGAGCGGGGCCCAGTCGTCACGTTCGGCGATCGGCGCCCACAGCGCCTCGACCTCGTCGATCAGCATGGTGCAGGGGGCATCGTCGGCCCAATAGGGGTGTGACGGCGCGCCTGCGGCGAAATCAGGGATGAGGCGGAGGAAATCACCAAACGCATCGTGGCTGTAGTGATGCTCGGCTGGTGACGGCCCGCGTCGGGTACCGCCGCGCCAATCGAAGAAGAAACGATCCGGGTCCATTTGCGTCGCGACCAGCGCGGTCTGGATGGCGGCGACAAGCGCCTCGTCCTCGCTGCTGCCCAGCCGCTTGACGCCCAATCGGCCCAGGATCGCATCCGACAGAGCGGCGCGATACCGCAGCGGGTAGGTTTCCAGCGCCGGTTTCAGCTCTTCCACATCGGCGATCAGGCGCAGGGCATTGGCGAGCTGATAGAGGTTCCACTGCAGTGCTTCGGCCTGACGACCGAAGGCATAAAGGCCGCCGTGATCGAAATAGGCGGCGGTGAAGCCGGCATCCCAGGCCGGGGCAAAGCGCCAGGGGCCATAGTCGAAGCTTTCGCCGGTGATATTGATATTGTCGGTGTTGAGCACGCCGTGGACGAAGCCGGCGGCCATGAACTGTGCCGCCATGCGCGCCGCGCCCTTCACGGCGTGATCGATCAGCGCCGCCACCGGAGTTGGCCCACTCGCCTCGGGCGCGAGGTGGGTGAGGCAATAATCGACCAGCCGCTGCAGCGCCTCGCGGTTTTGGTGGAAGGCCTGGCGCTGGAAGCTGCCATAGCGGATGTGGCTGTGGTTGAGGCGAACCAGCACCGCCGAGCGCGTGGGCGACGGTTCATCGTTGCGGACGAGATTCTCGCCGGTTTCAATGACGCTGAAGGTGCGGGAGGTCGCCACCCCCAGCGCCTCCAGCATTTCGGTGGCCAGTATCTCGCGCACGGCGCCTTTCAGGGTCAGCCGGCCATCGCCCATGCGGCTCCAGGGCGTTGTGCCACTGCCCTTGGTGCCAAGGTCCATCAACCGGCCGCGATCATCGCGAAGCTGGGCGAAGAGGAAGCCGCGGCCATCGCCCAGATCGGGGTTGTAGGTGCGGAACTGGTGGCCATGATAGCGCAGCGCCAGCGGCTGGGGCAGGCTGCCCGGAAGTCCCACGAAGCGGCCGAAATGCGCGATCCACTGCTCGTCGCTCAGCGTATCAAGGCCCACCTCGGTCGCCGCGCGGTCGTTGCGGAACCGCAGGATCGTCTGCGGAAAATCGGCGGGCTCGACGGGATCCAGAAACTCCGCGCCAAGGTCGAGAATGGTGGTTTCGGGGGTCATCGCAGCACCATGGCGCTGCGCTGGCGGCAGATCAATCGGCAGGATATCCGCTGGCGGCGCGGATGAAGCGCACGGTCTCGCGCTCGATGCGGTCAGCCTCGTCCTGATTGCCCGCGCACAGCCAGCGATCGATGGCGTCGCCCACGACGTGGTGGGTGAAGCTGGCGGCCAGATCGATCTCGATGCCGGTCACGCCACGCTTGGCCAGCGCAACCGTCATGTGGCGCTTGATCCAGTCGGTCGTCACTTCCTTGGCGGCGTGATAGAAAGGCTCGGCTTCCGGCGTCTGCGCCATCTTGGACTTGGGGCCGCAATCGGCGCAATCGGCCTCCATGCCTTCCCAGATCATGTTGTCGCGCACGAACCGCAGCACGCGCGGGATGGTGATGCCCGGCTCCAGATCCTCAAGAGCGTAGCCTTCTTCCATCGCCTCGATCATGGCTTCGCCGTGGCGACGGCCAAGTTCGGCAAGGAGGGCCTTTTTCGACCCGAAATGATAGAAGATCGAGCCTTCCGACACGTCGGCTTCGCGGGCGATGTCGGCCGTGCCGGTGGCGGCAAAGCCCTGCCGCGAAAACAGCATGTGGGCGGCGGCCAGCACCCGCGCCTTGGTTTCGGCCGGATCATAACGGCGGGCGCGCATGTCGGCGCCGGCGGGAACGCGGGCGGGCCGGCCACGTTGCGGGGATGATGTACGGGTACGGGTATCGGCTGCGCGCGTTGCCACGGTCGTCGTTCTTCCTTACCCCCTCGGCTTCCCCCTTCCTATAACGCCAGTGTTGAGTCAGAGTCAAAACCATGGTGTCCCCCGCCGCTTCCGCTCCCCTCACCCCGGCTGATGGCTGGCAAAAAGGCTTTGCCTTCACGGGTGACAGCGTCCGCCTGTGCTGGCGCGAACATCACGAGCCCGGCGTGCCGGCCACACGCCCGGCGCTGCTTTGCCTCGCTGGCCTCACCCGCAACGGCGCCGATTTTGCCCATCTGGCGGCCACGCTGGGCCGCAATTGGCGCATCATCGCGCCCGATCTGCGCGGTCGCGGCGAATCGGGCTGGGCGCGTGATCCGCTCACCTATGTCTCGCTCACCTATCTGCGCGACCTGTCGCTGGTGATGGAGGCGGCGGGGATCACGCGCTTTGTCGTCATCGGATCGTCGCTGGGCGGCCTGCTGGGCCTCAGGCTCACGACCGCGCACCGGGCGCAGATGGACGGCATGGTGCTGATCGACGTTGGCCCCACCATCGAGGCGCAGGGCCAGGCCCGGTTGCGCGCCAATGTCGGGCGCGGCGGCAACTGGCCGACCTGGGTCCATGCTGCGCGCGATCTCGCCCTCAGAAACGGCGATTTCTATCCGGATTGGACGCTGCACGACTGGCTGGATTTCGCCAAGCGGCTGTGCCGGGTCGGGCCGCAGGGGCGGATCGTCTTTGATTATGACCCGCGCATCGCCGAGGCGTTCCGGTTGCCGCAGGTCGATGCCGGCGCCGATGACTGGGCCGCGTTCGACAGCCTTGCCGGCCTGCCGGTGCTGTCGCTGCGCGGCGAACTTTCGGATGTGTTCACGGCCGCCACCCAGGCCGAGATGCAGCGCCGCCTGCCCGGCATGACGTCGGTGACGGTGCCGCGTGTCGGCCATATGCCGACGCTGGCCGAACCGGTGGCGGCAGGTGCGCTGGCACAGTTTCTGGACGGGATCGCCAACGCAAGCTGAATGGGGAGAGGATCGATGGATCGCAAGGTGTGGAAACTGGCGCGGCGGCCGGTGGGTGATATCGCCGATGGCGATCTGGAACTGGTGAGCGAAGCCATTCCCGATCTGGCCGAGGGCCAGTTCCTGCTGGCTGTCATCTACCTGTCGCTTGATCCCACCAACCGGATCTGGATGAGCGACATGGAGCAGTACATGCCGCCCGTCGAACTGGGTGCCCCCATGCGGGCCGGTGTGTGCGGGCGCGTGGTCGCCAGCCGCAAGGCCGGGGTGGAACCGGGGCAGATCATGGCCGGTCTGGGCGAATGGGCCGATCATATCGTGTCAGATGGCAGCTTCATGTCGCCGCTGCCGCAGCTGCCAGGCGTGTCGCTGGCCGCCACCTATGGCACGTTGGCGCTGGTCGGGCCCACGGCCTATTTCGGCCTGATGGACATTGGCCAGCCCAAGCCGGGCGAGACGCTGGTCGTTTCGGCTGCGGCCGGCGGCGTGGGCCAGATCGTCGGCCAGATCGGCAAGATCAAGGGTTGCCGCGTGATCGGCATTGCCGGTGGCAAGGCCAAGTGCGATTATGTCGTCAACGAACTCGGGTTTGATGCCTGCATTGATTACAAGCACGAGGACGTGGGGGCCGCGCTGGATCGCCTGTGCCCCGACGGCATCGACATCAATTTCGAACAGGTCGGCGGGCCGATCATGGTCGAAGTGCTGAAACGCATGAAGACCTTTGGCCGCGTGCCGCTGTGCGGGCTGATTTCCGGTTACAACGCCATCGATGCGGTGGAGGAGCCGGGTTTCTGGACCATGATCCTGATGCGCCGCCTCACCATCCGCGGTTTCATCGTCACCGATTTCGCGCCCCGCTTTGGCGAAAGCGGCGCGGCGCTGGCCGGCTGGATGCTGGGCGGCCAGTTGCAGACGCGGCAGGATATTCGGCCGGGTCTTGAAAATGCCGTGGCCACGGTGCGCGAGCTTTATACCGGCGGCAATTTCGGCAAGTTGTTAATCCAGGTCAGTGATTACTGAATATATGGTTAATTTTTGATTGACTCCTGCCGAGTCGGCCACATAGCCTCATCACAACGGCTCACCATGGGGGTGGAGCCATTGGGGTGGGTATCATGAAGACAATGCTTTTGAGTGTGGCCGCACTGGCCTTGACCGTGGCGATGCCGGCATCGGCGGGCACGGTCGTGTCGGGCTTTACCGGTACGGGACTGCCCGCGTGCGATGACTGTTTCTCCGGCGCGGTCAGCACTGGCTTCAACATGAACTTCTTCGGCACGACCTATTCCAATCTCCACGTGTCGAACAATGGCTATGTGACCTTCGGCGCTGGGCAGGGCACCTTCACCCCGACCGGTCTGGGCGCAGCCTATGTGGGTCGCCCGATCATTGCGCCGTTCTTTGGCGATGTGGATACCAGGGCCGGGCTGGGTTCGACCCAGTGGGCGACGGGCACGTTTGCCGGTCGCAATGCCTTTGGCACTACCTGGGACAACACCGGTTATTTCAGCCAGCAAGGCAACAAGCGCAACACCTTCCAGCTGATCCTGACCGACCGGTCCGACACGGGGACCGGCAATTTCGACATCTATTTCAACTATGACCAGATCCAGTGGGAAACCGGGGGCGCTTCGGGCGGCTCCAACGGTCTGGGCGGGGTTTCAGCTGCTGTTGGCTTCAATGCCGGCGTGGGCGGCGCACCCGGCACCTTCTTCGAATTTGCGGGTTCGCGCGTGCCGGGCAGCTTCCTCGACAGCGGCAGCAACCCGCTGATCCGCGGCTCCAACATCAACACGCCGGGGCGCTATCTTTTCAGCGTCCGCAATGGCCAGGTGATCGGCGGCGTGCCGGAACCGTCGAGCTGGGCGATGCTGATCGCCGGGTTCGGCATGGTGGGTGCTGCGGCGCGCCGGCGGCGTCTTCAGGCCGCCTGAACCGGATCAGGCCAGGAATCAGGGGCCGGGCGGGGCAGCAGCCGCGCCCGGCCCCTCTGTTTGTGCAGCGCCGTTCAGGCCGATCGAAACGGCAGCAGCGCTTCCAGCACCGGATCGGGCGCACCGGCCGCCCGCGCCCGGAACGCATCGGCCACCATGCATGCCTGCTGTTCGATCCCGTATCGCGCGAACGGCTTGCCGGGCGTGAGGCTGTAGCGATAGCGCGCCAGAGGGTGCCGGCGCAGGGCGAGGTGGCCGCCGGTCTGCACCTGCCACACATGCGTCATCTCGTGGATGAAATGCGCCTGCGTGCCCAGCGGCTCGGCGGCATAATCGGCTGACCAATTGTCGCCATTGGGATGACACCAGATGTGGCCGTCGGGCGCCATCGTCACCCGCCACGGGTGGAAGGCCCAGAACTTGGCGCGGCGCACCGTCACCGTCGCCACATTCACTGCATCGCCAAACACGCTGGCGACCAGCGCGATTTCGGCTGGCGTCAGGGCGCGGATGGTCACAGGCCGATGTTTCGTCATTGCCAATGCAAGTAATCGATGGGGCCGCGTCTTGCAGCCCCGGAAAGCCTCCCTATATCGCCGGTGCAAGTCAAAGCGGCCGGGGCACCGGCCATCAGGATCAACTTGGGACGGCCAGTGCCGCGACGCCTTCGGGCGTTTGGGGGCCGCGCCCGCAGGACAGGGATTGCCAACGATGGCAAAGGTTATCGGGATCGATCTGGGCACCACCAACAGCTGCGTGGCCGTCATGGAAGGCTCCGCCCCCCGGGTGATCGAAAATGCCGAAGGCGCGCGCACGACGCCGTCGCAGGTTGCCTTCACCAAGGATGGCGAGCGTCTGGTCGGCCAGCCGGCCAAGCGCCAGGCCGTCACCAATCCGGCCAACACCGTGTTTGCGGTCAAGCGCCTGATCGGCCGCCGTTTCGATGATCCGCTGACCGCGAAGGACGCGGGCCTGGTGCCCTATGCCATCACGCGCGGTTCCAATGGCGATGCGTGGGTGAACGCCGGCGGCCAGGATTACAGCCCGTCGCAGATTTCGGCCTTCATTCTGCAGAAGATGAAGGAAACCGCGGAAGCCTATCTGGGCGAGACCGTGACCCAGGCCGTCATCACCGTGCCGGCCTATTTCAACGACGCCCAGCGCCAGGCCACCAAGGATGCCGGCAAGATCGCCGGCCTCGAAGTGCTGCGTATCATCAACGAGCCGACGGCCGCTGCGCTGGCCTATGGTCTCGACAAGAAGAACGACGCCAAGACCGTGGCCGTCTATGACCTTGGCGGCGGCACCTTCGACATCTCCATCCTCGAACTGGGCGATGGCGTGTTCGAGGTGAAGAGCACCTCCGGCGACACGTTCCTGGGCGGCGAAGACTTTGACGCCAAGCTGGTGGAATTCCTGTCGGCCGATTTCAAGAAGGCCGAAGGCATCGACCTGACCAAGGACAAGCTGGCCCTGCAGCGCCTGAAGGAAGCCGCGGAAAAGGCCAAGATCGAGCTGTCGTCGTCGGCTGCGACCGAAGTGAACCTGCCGTTCATCACGGCGGACCAGAACGGCCCGAAGCATCTGGTGAAAAACATCACCCGCACCGACCTTGAAAAGCTGGTGCTCGACCTCATCGAGCGCACCCGCAAGCCGTGCCTCGATGCGATCAAGGAAGCCGGCATCAAGCCGGGCGACCTCAGCGAAGTCATCCTGGTGGGCGGCATGACCCGCATGCCGCGCGTGCGCCAGTTCGTGAAGGAGCTGTTTGGCAAGGAGCCGAACACCAGCGTCAACCCGGATGAAGTGGTGGCCATGGGCGCCGCCATCCAGGCCGGCGTGCTGCAGGGCGACGTAAAGGACGTGCTGCTGCTTGACGTGACCCCGCTGAGCCTTGGCATCGAGACGCTGGGCGGCGTGTTCACCCGCATGATCGATCGCAACACCACGATCCCGACCAAGAAGAGCCAGGTCTACTCGACGGCTGACGACAACCAGTCGGCGGTGACCATCCGGGTCTTCCAGGGTGAACGCGAGATGGCGGCGGACAACAAGCTGCTGGGCCAGTTCGACCTGGTTGGCATTCCGCCCGCCCCGCGCGGCGTGCCGCAGATCGAGGTGACGTTCGACATCGACGCCAACGGCCTGGTTTCGGTGAACGCCAAGGACAAGGGCACCGGCAAGGAACAGCAGATCCGCATCCAGCCGTCGGGTGGCCTTTCCAAGGAAGACATCGACAAGATGGTGCGCGATGCCGAGGCCTTTGCCGAGGAAGACAAGAAGCGCCGCGCCGCCGCCGAAGCGCGCAACCAGGCCGACAGCCTGGTGCACTCGACGGAACGCCAGCTCGCCGAGCATGGCGACAAGGTGGGCGAAGACGTGAAGGCCAATATCGAAGCCGCCGTTGCCGACGTGAAGGCGGTGCTGGATTCGGGCGACGCCGACGCGATCAACGCCAAGGTGCAAGTACTGGGCCAGGTGGCCATGAAGCTGGGCGAAGCCGTGTATGCGGCCGAGCAGGCCAAGGCTGCGGAAACCCCGGCCGAAGAGGCCAAGGCCGACGACGTGGTGGACGCCGAGTTCACCGATGTGGACGACGGCAAGAAGTAAGCCGGTCCCCGGGGTGCGCGCCTGAACCGGCGCGCACCCCGGCTGCTTGTGTCAGGGGCGACGGTGCATGGCGACTGAGATCGACTATTACGAACTGCTCGAAGTCGAGCGCGGTGCCGATGATGCCGCGCTGAAATCGGCCTATCGCCGGCTGGCGATGAAATGGCACCCTGACAAGAATCCGGGCGATGCCGGTGCCGAACAGAAGTTCAAGGCGATCAACGAAGCCTATGACGTTCTGAAGGATCCCCAGAAGCGCGCTGCCTATGACCGGTTCGGCCATGCCGCCTTCCAGCAGGGTGGCGGTGGCGGCGGGCCGCAGGATTTCGGCGGCTTTGCCGATATCTTCGAAAGCGTGTTCGGGGAATTCATGGGCGGTGGCGGTCGTGGTCGCCGCGGTGGCCCGACGCGCGGTTCCGACCTGCGCTATGACCTTGAAATGACGCTGGAGGAAGCCTTCTCCGGCCGCCAGGCGACGCTGACGATCGACGTGGCCGCAGCCTGCGAGCCGTGCAGCGGCAACGGCGCCAAGCCCGGCACTTCGGCCCGCCCCTGCACCACCTGCGGCGGCAATGGCCGCGTGGGCATGCGCCAGGGCCTGTTCATGGTGGAGCGCACCTGCCCGGCCTGCCACGGCCAGGGCCAGATCATCGCCGATCCGTGCGACAGCTGCGGCGGCGCGGGGCGCGTGGAAAAGCAGAAGACGCTGAACGTCAATGTGCCCAAGGGCGTTGACGACGGCACCCGCATCCGGGTGGCCGGTGAAGGCGAGGCGGGCACGCGCGGCGGGCCGGCTGGCGATCTTTACATCTTTGTCCACCTGAAATCGCACCCTATCTTCAAGCGCGATGGCACCACCCTGTTTTCCGTCGCACCGCTGTCGATCACGCTGGCGGCGCTGGGCGGCGAGATCGACGTGCCGAGCTTGGACAAGGAAAAGACCAGCATCAAGATCCCGGCCGGCACCCAAGGCGGCAAGCAGTTCCGCGTGCGCGGCAAGGGCATGCCCAGCCTGAATGGCGGTGGCGCCGGCGACCTCGTCATCCAAGTCGAGGTGGAAACGCCGGTGAAGCTGACCGCCCGCCAGCGCGAACTGCTGGAAGAATTCCGCGCCATCGAAACGGCGGAAGGCGGCCGCAACACGCCCAAGAGCCAGGGCTTTTTCGACAAGCTGAAAGAGGCCTGGAACGAGCTGACGGAATAGCCGCGTGGCATGACAAACGCGCTTCGCCGGCCTAGAACCGGCGGATGACACGCCTCGCCAATCGCCGTTACCTCGTCACTGGTGCCGCCCGCGGCCTCGGCCTTGCCATCGCGCAGCGGCTGGTGGCCGAAGGCGCGAAGGTGATGCTGGCCGACGTGCTGCCAGAAGGGGAGGCCCGCGCTGCCGAGCTGGGCGATGCGGCTGCGTTCGTGCGCTGTGACGTCACCAACCGCGATGACATCGCTGCCACCATCACCGCCACGGTCGCCCGTTGGGGCGGGCTGGACGGCCTCGTCAACAATGCCGGCATCGCGCCCAGGGGCGATATCCTCACCGAAACGCCCGAACAGTTCGATCGGGTGATCGCCACCAACCTCACCGCCGCCTTCCATGCGACGCAGCTCGCTGCGCCGCACCTGATCGCGGCCGGCGGCGGGGTCATCGTCAACATGTCCAGCGTCAACGCCCTGCTCACCATCCCGGCGCTGCTGGCCTACAACGTGGCCAAGGGCGGGCTGAACCAGCTCACCCGCAACACCGCCGTCGCGCTGGCCCCGCACAATATCCGCGTTGTCGGCATCGGGCCGGGCACCATCCTCACCGAACTGGCGAAGAATGCCGTCATGGCCGACGATGCCGCGCGCCGGCAGATCCTGTCACGCACGCCCTTGGGCCGCGCCGGCGAACCTGCGGAAATTGCGGCCGTTGCCGCCTTTCTGTTGAGCGACGACGCCAGTTACATTACCGGCGAGACGCTTTATGCGGACGGCGGCCGGCTTGGCCTCAATTACACCGTGCCGGTTTCAGGAGATGACGCGTGATCGATGCCGAATGGTGGGATTATGAGGATGAAGACGAGATGGCCGAGGCCGTCGCGGGCGACATCGCCTATATCATCGGCCAGGCGCTGGAGGCTCGCGGCCGCGCGCTGGTGGCCTTCCCCGGCGGCAACACCCCGCTGAAGGCGCTGAAACTGCTGGCCGACATGAAGATCGAGTGGGCCGATGTCACCATCCTGCCCACCGATGACCGGCTGGTGCCGGTGACAGACAAACTGAGCAACGCCGGGATGCTGGCCAAGCTGTTCCTGCCCAAGAAGGCCCGCGTGCTGCCGCTGACGGCGGGCGAGAGCGACCCCGTGCTGGCCGGCCGTGCCGCCGATGAGCGCATCGCCGATCTCGACTGGCCGCTGGACGTGGCCTGGCTGGGCGTTGGCGAGGATGGCCACACCGCCTCCATCTTCCCCGGCCCGGATTTCGAAGCCGCCATCGCCGGCCCCAAGGCGCGCCGGGCCATCGGCGTGCGCCCCGAACCGCTGCCCGCCAATGCCCCGGTGCCGCGCGTGACGCTGACGGCTGCCACGCTGGTTTCGGCCCGCACCGTCACGCTGGTGCTGCAGGGCAAGACCAAGAAGAAGCTGGTGGAACAGGCGATCAAGCAGGGCGCATCGAGCACGCTGCCGATCGGCCGGCTGCTCGCCGAGCTGGACATGGATATCGACATTCATTGGTGTGCGTAATGCGCCGTCCGGCGCAGGGGTGCGCCTGACGCGCTTCAGCGCACGCTGATCCGCACCCGGTCATAGGTGGTGCGCCCGTCGCTCAGCGCCACTTCGTGCCGGCCCGGCACCGGTGACCAGCGCGCCGGCAGGCCCGGCAGGCGGCGGCCATCGACGCTGACGAACAGGCCCGGCCGCTGCCCTTTCACGCGGATCACCACGAACTGGCGCGCCGGCGGAATGTCGGGATCGATGGCGATCACCGCGCCATCGCTGGGAGCGACCAGCCGCGGCGACTGTTCGGCGGCCGTGGCCAGCGCAAACACCGGTTGCCAGGTGCCGGCAAGGAACAACTCCTCGCGCGGTGGTTCGACGGCGGGGCGGAACGCAACGCGATGGCGCTCGACGCCAGGCGGCAACGCCCAGCCGACGGGCGGCGCACCATCATGCAGGGCCAGCATGATCGCCGCCCATGCCGGCGCGGCGCCGCTGGTGCCGGACACGCCGATCATCGCATCGCCTTCAAAATTGCCGACCCACACCGCCACCGTGAAGCGGCGCGAGAACCCGATGCACCAGTTGTCGCGCATCGCCTTTGATGTGCCGGTCTTCACTGCGGCCGGGAACGGCAGGGACAGGCCTGATTCCTCGCCAAAACTGGCCGCGCGGGCGGCGCTGTCGGCCAGCATGTCGCGCACGATGGCAGCAGCGGCGGCATCAATGACCGGCGTTGTTGGTGGCCGCATCCTGGGATCGAGCGTCAGTGGCCCGGCGCGTCCGCCGAGCGCCAGCGCGCGGAAGGCGGCGGCCTGTTCCAGCAAGGTGACCTCTGCCGATCCCAGGGCGAGGCTGAAGCCGTAATAATCGCCTGGCCGATCGATGCCGCGATAGCCCACATCGAACAGGCGCTGGCGGAACGGTTCGACGCCCGTGAGCAGCAGCGCCCGGACCGCCGGCACGTTGAGGCTGTTGCCCAGCGCCGTCCGCACCGACACGGGCCCGCGAAAGCCGCGATCATAATTCTGCGGCACATAAAGCCCGGTGGCGGTTTCGAGATCGACCGGCGAATCGTCCAGCACCGATGCGGCGGTGAGCAGGCGCTGTTCGAGTGCGAGGGCGTAAAGCTGCGGCTTCAGCGTCGATCCGGCCTGTCGCGGCGCGGTGACACCATCGACGGCGGCGGCCCGACTTGCGGCCCCGGCGCTGCCGACCCAGGCGATGATCTTGCCGGTGGCGTTGTCCACCACCACGGCGGCGGCATCGCGCGCGTTGCGCCCTGCCAGCGCCGCCAGCTGCCGATCCAGCGCGGCGCGCACCATGGCCTGCACGCCGGCATCGATGCTGGTCTGCACCAAGCCGGTCGTGCCGGGGGGCAGCAGCCGGTCGGCCACATGAGGGGCAAGATCGGTGGTGGCGACGCCCTGCCGGGCGCCCAGCAGGCGTGCCGCCGCGAGCGCGATGGCGGCGCAATCGAGATCGGGGGCCGCGCGGCAGGCACGCTCGAGAACAGCCGGCACCGGCGCGGAGGGCCGCCGCGCCAGCGCCACCAGCACGGCGTTTTCGGCTGGCGCGAGGCTGGCAGCCGGGCGACCGGCGAGCAGGCGCGCGGCGGCATCGATGCCGACGACATCACCGCGCAAGGGCAACAGGTTGAGCCAGGCTTCGAGGATCTGCGCCTTGCTCCACCGCGCCTCGATGGCGCGGGCGGCGCGCATCTGGGCGAGTTTCTGCACGGCGCCGCGCTGCCCGGCGCGGCCCAGCGCCGGATCCACCAGTGCTGCCACCTGCATGCTGATGGTGGAGGCGCCGCGCCCGCCGTCGCCGGCCACCCGGCTGCGCGTCGCAGCGGCGACGGCGCGCCAATCGACGCCGTGGTGCTGCCAGAAACGCCGATCCTCGGCGGTCACAAGTCGGCGGACGAGATCGGGGCTGATGGCGGCGATTGGCAGCCAGTCGAGCCGGCGCTGATCCGGATCGGTGCGGCGGCGGGCGAGTTCGCGGCCATGCCGGTCGAGCAGCACCGCCTCGCTGCCCGGCTGTGCGGCGACGGCTGCAAAATCCGGTACCGGTGCCGGCTGGGTGCGCCAGACCAGCGCGCCGATCAGCGCCAGCAGCAGCAACGGCAGGACGCGGGCGCGCCGCAGGGCTGGCGTCATTTCGCGTCGGCCACCGTGATGCGGCTGCCGGGCAGCACGGCGTGGATATCGGGCGCATACATCGCCTCGGCTCGTGTTGGTGGCAGGCTGAAGCGGCCGACGCTGCCCAGCCGGATGCGATATTCCACCGTGACCGGCGCACTGCCCAGCTGCTGCCAATAGGCGCGCCAAGCGCCGGTGCGGCGCTCCACCCAGGCGGGCGGCTGGCCCGCATCGCCGCTGCCCGCATCGAGCAGTTCGGAACGCCCGCCCAGCCCGCCGCCAAGGATGGTGGCGCCGGCCGGCACCGGATCGGTGAGCGCCACCCACGCCGTATCTGCGCGGGCCGCGAGGGTGAGGCGCACGGCGATCACATCGCCCCGGCTCCAGCGGCCGGGCACGGCCTGGCGGATGGGGATGAGCCGGCGAGAGAGGCCGAGACCGCTGGCAACGGGCCGCGTGACGGGGACGGCGGCGCTGACCGAAACCAGCGCCCAGGGCTGGCCAGCGCCGGCGTGGGCAAGGGTGAGCGGCGCGGTGGCGGCCGGCAGGGTGACGGGGGCCGGCGCCGGCCAGCTGGCGACGCGCTGGCTGTTGCCGAGCGTGAGGGTGGTACGGCCCGTCACGACTTCGCGTTCGAAGCGGGCGGCAAAGCCGGCCATCGCCAGCCGTCCAAGGGCATTGGCCGGTGTTGTCTGCCAATGGCCCTGGCGCTGGCGTTGCATCAACGCGCGGGCCAGACGCGGCGCATCACTGGCCCAGGCCGGATCGGTGACGGCAATGATCAGCAGCCGGGCCAGCGCGGCATCCGGGTCGGCCATCAGGCCCCAATCGTCAATGTGGCCGGTGAAGCCCATGACGGTGCCGCGATCATCGAGCCGGGCGCGCAGGCGGGCGAGCGTCTGGGCGGCGGCGGCGCGGTTGCCGGTGGCGATCTGCACCTCTCGCCAATCCATCAGCGCGGCTGGGCCCCACTGGTCTGGCGTGATATTGAAGCCGGCGAGCATGCGGGCCACCGGCTGGCCTTCGCCGGCCAGCGCCGCCAGCGCGGCAAGCCGGTCCCCGCCCACGCGGCCTTCGGCCACCGGCACCAGCCCGGCGATCATGCGCGCCCGCTCTGCCGCTCGCAGCGGCCAGCCCGACAGGCGAGACAATTGCAGTACATAGGCGGTGAGCCCGGCATCACCGGGCAGGCTGTCGCTGGGGAAGAAGCGCAGGCGGCCATTGCTGTCGAGCCAGGCGGCGATGCCGGCGGCCTCCCGATCCCACAGCGCGCGATCAGCCATGGCCACGGCCTTGGACAGGCGCTGTTCGATGCAGTCGTAGGGATAGGCGGCCATATGAGCCGCCACGCCTGCAAGGCTGCCACCCAATGATGGTGACAGGGTGGTGGTGACGAAGGCGCTGCCCGGCAGAGCGCCTGGCGGGACGGCGATGGGCAGGCCGGTGCGGGTGAGGGTGGCGGTGATGATCGCGGGCGGCACTGCAGGCTCGACCGCCTGCGTCACCTCCACCGTGTCGACCGCGCCGCCGCCCCGCACCGCGATGCGCCAGCTCAGGCTGCCGGGCATCGCCGGCGCGGTGGCGGCGAAGGCGATGGTTTGCGCGGCGCCGGCGGCCAGCGTGAGAGTGCGGGGCGACCAGCGGGAGGCACCGGCGCTGGCAGTGAGGGTGACGGACAGGCGGCGCGCCGTGGTGTTGCGAACGACGGCGGTGGCCACATAGGCGTCGCCTGCCCGCACCAGCGGCGGGATGCCTGGCAGGATCTGCAAGTCCTGCGTGGTGCGGATGCTGGCGCTGCCGGTGCCGAACAGGCCGCTGCCGGCGCTGGCGATGGCGACGAGGCGGAAGCCCGACAGGCTGTCGTTGAGACGGAAATTCACCCGCGCGCGGCCATTGGCATCAAGCGGCACGCGCCCCGTCCAGGCGATCACCGGCTGGAAATCGCGGCGCTGCAGGGCCATCGCGCCGCCGCCACCCCCGGCTGCCACCGCCTTGGCTCCATAATGGCGCTTGCCGACGACCTGGCCCTGCGCGGTGGCAAAGACCACGCCAAGCGGGCGCGGTGCCATCATCGCATCGAGCAGCTTCCAGCTGTCATTGTCCTTCAGTTGCAGCAGCGCTTCATCAACGGCGGCGAAGGCGATTTCGGCGTCGGCAGGCAAGCGCATGCCGGCTGGCGCGGTGACGCGGACGACGGCATTGGCGGGCTCCTTCACGGCGTGGATTGGCCGGTCGGGCGTCACCTGCACTGACAGGCGATGCGTGTCCCAGCCCACCTGCAATTGCGCCAATCCAAGGCGGTAGCTGGGCCGGGCCAGATCGACGAGCGCGGTGGGCGAGGCAGCATCGCGGCTGATCCAGGGCAGGTTCCAGCGCCGCGCCAGATCGGCCAGCCACAACCGCCAGCCCGCGACGCGGCCGCGCACGGCCAGCACGGAAACGGTGACGTTGGGGGCGTATGTGCCCTTCATCTTGACGGCAATCACCGGGTCCTTGCCCGAAAGCTGCGCGACGAAACTGTCCATCACGCCGCTGCGCATCACGGTGACGAGTGCGGTGGCGGTGCGGAACGGCATCCGCACCTGCAGCCGGGCGGTTCCGTTGGCGGCCACCTGCGGGCTTTCGGGAACCACGTCCATGCGGTCGCCATTGTCGCCGCCGAACCACCAGTCATCATCGCCGGCCAGCCACAGGCTTTGCGTGGCGCGCGCGGTGCGGCCCGCGCTGTCGCTGGTTTCGGCCAGCGCCAGGATCTCGCCCGACACCCCGGCATCCAGTGTGCAAAGGGCGCGGCCATGATCGTCGGTCGTGGCGGTGCAGCGCGGCTTCAGCTCACGGGTTTCGCGGTCATTGTCATAGGCATAGAAGCCGCCAACGAGGCGTTTGCGCGACGAGATGATCTCCCGCGCGAAAAGGCGCAGCGTCACCTTTGCCCCGCGCACCGGTTTGCCCGCCAGATCCAGGACGACCAGTCTCAGGCGAACATCATCCGCCTTCATCAGCCAGCCATCGCTGGCGATGCCGATCCGCACGGCGGCGGGATCGAGCGGCAGGCGCGTCACTTTCGTCGCGATTTCGCCATTCGCATCCGGGTAGTCGAGTTCGGCCACCAACGTTGACGGCGCGGTGATCGCCGGCCAGCCGCTGGCGACGATGCGCGCAGTGCCGGCAGGGCCAAGAGTGACGGGCTGCTCGGCGGCCCGCAGGGCGGCGGTGGTGCCGGCTTCGTTGCCATCACCATCCAGCGGAACAAGGCCCGGCGTCACCGGTTCAGCGTCGAATGTGTAGCCTTCGTAACCATTTGCGCTGACGCTGCGCGGCACGACACGTGTTCTGAGCGTGACGGGCGCGCCGCCTGCCGCGCCGCCCGACAGGTAGGATAGCGCCAGGTCAAGCGGCAGTTGGCGCGGGGCTACGGGGATCGCCTTGGGGCCGCTGATCGTGGCGCGGCTGGTGGGCAAGCGATACGCTTCCACCTGGAAGCGGCCGACGCTGCGGTCACCCAGTTGCAGGTCCCACTCGCCGCTGGGGGCGGTGGCGGGCATGTCGAGGTGGCCAGCGGGGTCGCGGCCCTGGTCCAACGTGATGGGAAGCGTGGTGTCGCTGGCCCAGTGGCGGGCGATCAACGTGGGGTTGCCGCCCGCGCGGGCGAAGCCGGCATCGCTGACGGTGCGGCGGAACAACTTGAGATTCAAGCGTTCTCCGGGCTTGACGAGCGTACGGTCGAGCACGGCGTGGGCAAGCGCACCGGCCTGCCAGTCGCCGGTGGGAATGTTGAAATCATGGCCCTGGATGCCGCGCCCCCAGCCCGAAAGCACGAAGCTGTAATCGTCCGCCGTCCTGGCCGAAACGATCAGGGGAGCGGGTTCACCGCGATCGCAGCCGCCATAGAAGCTGGGGCGGGGCAAGCCGGCAGGGATGCGGGCGCGGCCGGAGGCATCTGATTTTCCCTGCCACAGCAGCCTGCCGCTGCAGGCGTCAGAAACGCGGACCACGGCACCGGCGACGGGGGCAGCGTCGGCAAGGCTTGTCACCCAGGCCAGGCTGGCGCCATTGCCCCACTGGAAGTGCACCGCCATGTCGGTGATCAGCGCACCGGTGGCGACATGGCGGACCTGACCCGATCCGATCAGCGCGTCACCAAGGCGAGGCGAGGCCAGCTCGACGACGTGAAAGCCTTTCGATTTCAATGGAATGCCCACCACCTGCATGGCGCCGTCGCGGCTGCGGCTGACGGTAAAGCGGCGCGCGTTCGGTCCGGCAGGGATCAGCGGCTGGCTGCCTGTCGTCTCGACCGTCCGGCTGCCGCCGCCGGTCAGGGGTTCATCGCGGAACTGGCGCTGTTCCGCGGCTTCCAGACGGCGGAGCCAGCGGGCGATGGCGGCATCATCGGTGGTGGAGATGCTGCGGGCGGGAAGAGTCAAGCTATTGGCTGGCAGGGGGTTTTCGACACCGCGCAAGGTTACGGGAAGGATGCCGCCCTCGGCTGCCTCCAGGATGCCGAAGGTGCCGGTGAACTTGGCGAGCGGCGGGTAATCGGCCGTGGCGATGGCCAGCGGGAAGCGGTTGGCGTTGGCGAGCGGGCGGCCGCTGTCGTCAGCAAGGCCGCGCGGGATGGTCATGCGGAAGGCCGTGCGGGCCGGTAGCGGGCCTTTGAAAACAACCTCTTGCAGTGTGTTGGCGCGGTCCTTCGGGGCTTGCGGCGCGATGGCGCGGCTGTCGGCCAGCAGGCGCACGCCGAGTGCGGCGGCGCGCGGCACGGGGGCGGAAAAGCTGACGCGGATCGAATCCAGCGGGGAGCAGGCCGCCCCGGCATTGACCCGCGTGCAATTGATCTGCGCCGCAAACGGCTGCCGTACCGTGAAACGACGCTGCCAATCGTTGCCCGCGGTGAGCCCGTTGCTGGCCGCAATGGCACCATTCCACGCAATGGTGACCTTGCCACCGGGCGGCAGCGGGCGCCGGCATTTGGCCGCGAAGACATGGGCCCGCGTCCGGGCTTCGCCGTCGCCTTCGCCCTTGCGCCAGCCGGCCTGCTGGAGGAACCAGCCGATGTTCCAGTTGCCGCGCGCGCCCTTGATGATGGCGTCGCGCACCGCGTCGGGCTGCGGATCGAGCGGGATCTTCTCGCCCACGCCGTCGACAAGGCAGGCGGCACCTGCGGCCATGCTGGCCGGGGCGGGCGGCGCTTCGGTGGCGATCAGGAAGATCTGGTCTTCGGCCAGTTCCCCGTAATCCGGCATGATGGCGCGGATGCTGGGACCGGGGGTGGTGAAGGTGAACGGGCCGGCCGCGGGCAGCGGGCGGCCGGCGGCATCGCGCAGGCCGGGAGCGAGCGAGAAGCGGCAGGCCCGCCCGCCGGGCAGGGGTGCCGGGAGATCGATGGCAAAGCGCTGGGGATCGAGCCACAGCGCCGTGCCGCCGGCCGCACACGCGCCGGTGATGGGGGATGGCGCATCGCTGCCCAGGCCGATCATCGGCGTTGCAAAGCGCACGACGATCTGGCGCGGGGCAGCGACCGTGCCGCTGGGCGAAAAGCCCGCCACGCCCGGCCGCGCCTGCCCGATCAGCGGCGCAGCCATTGCCATGCCGCCCGCCACGATGGCGCAGCACAGGGCAAAGCGGGCGGGAGTCGGCATCACCCGCAGCTTGCCGCCAAAGCGCCCGGCCAACAAGCCGCCTGCTGATCGGCCTTTATACTGTCATGGCGGGCGGCTAGTCTGCCGGCCATGTTGATGTCGATGGTGATGCTGCTGATGGCTGCTCCGCTTGCCCCTGCCCCCGTGCCGGCCCCGCCTCCGACGCCGCCGATCGTCATTGCCCACCGCGGCGCCAGTGCCGAACGGCCGGAACACACGCTGGCCGCCTATGAACGCGCCATCGAACAGGGCGCGGATTTCATCGAGCCCGACCTGGTGGCGACGAAGGACCATCAGCTGGTGGCGCGGCACGAGAACGAGATTTCCGGCACCACCGATGTCGCCAATCACCCTGAGTTCGCCGCGCGCAAGGTGACGAAGACCATCGATGGCGAGAGCGTCACCGGCTGGTTCACCGAGGATTTCACCCTGGCGGAACTGAAGACGCTGCGGGCGCGGGAGCGCCTGCCGCTTATCCGGCCCGGCAACACCGTCCATGATGGCCAGTTCGAAATCCCGACGCTGGCCGAGATCATCGCGCTGGCCAAGGCGGCGACGGCGCGCACGGGTCGCACGATCGGCATCTATCCCGAAACCAAGCATCCGACCTATTTCCGCGGGCTGGGTCTGCCGCTGGAGCCGGTGCTGCTGCGGGAACTGGCCGCCGCCGGCTGGACGACGCGCGCGGCCCCGGTGTTCATCCAGAGTTTCGAGGTCGACAATCTGAAGGCGCTGAAGGCCCAGACCGGCGTGCGGCTGATCCAGTTGCTGGGGGCGACGGGCAAATCTGCCGATGGGTATGATTATGCCGAACTGGCCAGTGCCGCCGGGCTGAAGCGGGTGGCCGAATATGCCACGGGGATTGGCCCGGAACGCGTGCTGGTGATCCCGCGCGCGGCCGACGGCAGACTGGGCCAGCCGACCAGCCTGGTGCGCGACGCGCATGCCGCCGGGCTGGAAGTGCATCCGTGGACATTCCGGCCGGAAAATTATTTCCTGCCAGTTGACCATCAGGCCGGCACTGATCCGCGCGGGCTGGGCGACGCGGAGGCCGAGATCCGCGCCTATCTGGCGACGGGCATCGACGGCTTCTTCAGCGATTCGACGGCATTTGCCGTGAAGGCGTTGGCGGCACCGGAGAAGCGGTAATCACGACCCGAACGAAAGTGGGTGCAGGGCCTCAGGCCCTGCCCGCCGGAGGCAGCCCCGTTATTTCTCTGGCCAGTCCAGCACGAAATTGATGTGCGCCGCCGCAATCGGCTTGTCGCGGCTGGCCTGCCCATCCTTTACCTGCCACGCTTGGGCGTGGACGTTCACCACGCGGCGGCCAAGCTTGGTGATGGTGGCGGATGCGCGCGTTTCCTGCGTGGCCCCTTCGCGCATGAAATCGACCGTGACAGTGACCGGGCGCACGCGCGGCAGGGCTTCGCCCACCGGTTGGGCAGCAATCACGGTGAACAGGCCGGCGAGTTCCAGCAGGCCGCCGATGGAGCCGCCGTGCAGGCGGCCGGGCGAACCGATCAGGGTTTCGGCAAACGGCATCACCAGTTGCAGTTCATCGTCGACGCGTTCGAACGACAGGTCGAGCATGGCGGCATAGGGCACGAGATCGAGCCGGCCGCTGGGCTGGCGAAGCAGGGTGGCAAGCGCGGGGTTGGTCACTTCGCGCCTCCCGCCAGTTTCGACGCGGCAAACATGAAGGTACCGGCGACGTGGGCAATGGGATCAGCCGGGTCGCCATCATGGGCCAAGCCGCGCACGAAGGCGATCTGCCGCGTCATCCGATAGCATTCGCCGCGCGCGGTGACGGTCGCCTGCGGCTTGGGGGAGCGGACGTAATCGGTGCGAAGATCGAGCGTGGCGTGCGGTTCGAAGGCGCCGCGGGTGAGCATCGAGGCCATGCCGACGGCGGTATCCATCAGCGTGATGATCGGGCCTGAAGCCCAGATGCCATGATCGGGATCGACGAGCAGGTGCGGCGCATAGGGCATCTGCAGTTCGACCCAGTTGGGCCCGTTCGTGATGAAGCGCAGGCCCAATTGCCTGTTGTGCGGCACGCGGCCGACGAACGGCCCCATGAACTGCGACACCTGTTCGGCAAAGCTGGTCATGCGGCCTCGCCTGCCTGTTCCCGGGCCAGCGCATCGATGCGCCCGATCATGGAGGCGAGCCCCTGTGTGCGGTTCGACGAGAGATGCTTTGACAGGCCAAGCCCGTCGAGCCGCGCCTTGATCGCATCGGCGTGGATGGCGGCGGGCGGCTGGCCGTTGGCGAGCATCAGCACGAGCGCGACCAGGCCCTTGACGATGGCCGCATCGCTGTCGGCGGCAAAGCGCAGCACCTCGCCTTCGCGGGTGGGGTGCAGCCAGACCTGGCTGGCGCAGCCGCGCACCTTGTTGGCATCGGTCTTCAGGGCGGGGTCCATCGCCGGCAGGGCCTGGCCCAGCTGGATGATCAGGCGATAGCGGTCGTCCCAGTCGTCGAAGGCTTCGAATTCGGCTTCGACATCATCGAAAGTGGTGATGGCCATGGCCGGTGCCTTGCGGCGACGGGCGGCGATGGTCAACCCTTTCCCGCCGCAGCGGGCCGGGTGCGACCTTTACAGATCGACACCAGCGGCGATGGCTTCCAGCTTGCGGATGCGTTCCTTCAGGTCGGCCAGATCTATGCGCTGGCCGATGGCCGGCATTTCCGGGGCGGCGGACCGGGCTTCCAGTTCGCGCGTCTTCAGGCGCAGCCAGCCAGACCAGCCCCAGGCGGCAAGGCCGCCCAGCATGGCAAGGCCCATCAGGGTGGCGGAGGACAGGATGATGAGGGAATCTGCCGGGGGCATCGTCGTTCTCCTCTGCGTCAGTCGTTCTTGAGCGATTCGATTTCGTCAGACAGGCGCTTGGCCGGATCGGTGGCCAGGCGTTCGAGCACGCGGATTCGGTCATTCAGCCGGGCGACCTCGGCCTGCAGGCGCACATTCTCGGCATTGTCTTCGGCGGCGAGGGTCTTGCCCGTCCATGGCTTGTCGCGGTGGCCCATGCGGCCGGAAATCACGCGGCCGATCGTGACGATCGCCACGATCATCACCACCATTTCAAACGGATTCATCGTCGTGGTCCTTGGTGAAATTGTGGATCAGTTGAGCTGCTTGGTGGCGAGACTGTCGATCTCGGCCGCCAGCCGGGCAGGGCTGTCGGTGGCGATGCGTTCCAGCACGGCCATGCGATCCTTGATGCTGCCGAGTTCGGCGCGCAGCTGGGCGTTTTCCTGGCTGATCAGGCGGATGCGCTCCATCGCCTCGCCGCCGCCGTTGGGATACATCGGCTTGCCCCAGCTGTTTTCCAGCGGATAGCCGTTCTTGACCTTGAGCCAGGTGGTGACGACCCAGCCGATGGTGCCGGCAAAGACGGCCATGCCGCCGACCGGGGCGATGGCCTGGATCACTTCGATGGGGAGAGGCATCGGGGGCAGGCCTTTCAGTTCAATTGCTTGGGTTCGTCGCGCAACGCCTCGATCTGCACGGCGAGGCCTTCGTTGCGATCGGTGACGATGCGGTTGAGCACGGCCACGCGCTCTTCGAGCGTGGCGATCTTGGCGGCATATTGGGCGGCGGTCTCAGCGCTGTTGCGCGCGGCCAGTTCCAGCTGCTTTTCCTTCAGCTTGATCCAGCGGTTGGCCACACCGGCCAGGATCGCGGTGATCGGGATCATGAAGACCAGGATCGGAACCATGTAATTCCACATCGTGCCAGCTCCCTCAGCGCAGCTTTTCGATTTCGTCGGCGAGCTGGCGACTTTCGCTGGTCAGGTGGAATTCCAGGTCGCGCAGGCGGCGATCGGCGTCGCGGAACTGGGCGTTGACATCGCGCAGGGTGCGCTTGGGGGCGACGCGCACATCGCGCCAGAATTCCACGCGCTCCGGGCTCTGGTCATACAGCGTGTTCGGCTTGGCATTGGCGATCCAGCCGATGGCGAGATAGGCGAGGATGGTCGATCCGCCGCCCATGATGGCGCCAAGCGCGAAACCGATGCGGACGAGCGTGACATCCCAGCCGAAATAATCGGCGATGCCGGCGCAGACGCCCATGATCTTGCCGTTGCGTTTGTCGAGGTAGAAGCGGGTGCGGCTGGCAGACATGGTAGTGATCCCTGTTGATCGGCAGCGGGGGCCGGGGGGCGGGTCAGTAGGTGGAGGGCGCAAGCACCCCGATGACGAGATAGATGAGGACCGGGGCGCCGATGCCGAACAGCGCGGCCAGGACAAAGCCGATGCGGACGAGCGTGACATCGATGCTGAAGTAGTTGGCGATGCCGGCGCACACGCCCATCAGCTTGCCTTGGGACTTGGGGATGAGAAACTGGCGGCTCATGGGGGAAAGCCTTTCAGGTGGGCCGGTCAGCGGAGCTGGCGGCGCTGTTCGGAAAGATCGGCGATGCGGCCATCCTTCCAGTTGGGGTTGTCGGCAGCGACGATGCGCTCGACGGTTTCGATGCGCTGGTCGAGCCGGCGGGCGAGTTCGTGCAGTTCATCAAGCAGGGCTTCATCCTGGCTGCTGATGCCGGTCTGGCTTTTCCACTTGGTGAGATAGTGGAGGATCATGCCGGGCAGGCCGATGAACAGCATGCCGACGACGGCGACGGGAACGATGACGTCTTCCATGGCGATCAACCTTCGCTCTTGCCGAGGCGCGCCTTCATGGCGGCCAGTTCGGCATCGACTTCGTCATTGCCCTGGAGGGCGGCGAATTCATCCTCGAGGCTGCGGCCCCCGGGGCCGGCGAGGCCCAGCGCATCGGCGCGGCCTTCGGCCATGTCGGCACGGCGTTCCAGGATCTCGAACCGGCTGAAGGCTTCCTCCACGCGCGGGCCGCGGATCATCTCGCGCAGCTTCGAACGCTGGGTGGCGCTTTCGATGCGATTGAGCAGCGCGTTCTGGCGGTTGCGCGCCTCGCGCAATTTGCCTTCCAGCTTGGCGATGTCGGCTTCGTTCAGCGCCAGTGTCTCGTTCAGAAGGTCGATCTCCACCTGGGTGGTGTCGATGAACGCCTTGGCCTTGTTCTTTTCGGTGAGCGCGGCCTTGGCGAGATCTTCGCGGCCCTTGGAAAGGGCGAGCTCGGCCTTGTCCTGCCAGTCCTGCACGGCCTGGCTGGCCTTCATCATGGCGCGCTTCATTTCCTTCTGATCGGCGATCGTCCGCGCCGCCGACGCCCGCACCTCAACCAGGGTTTCCTCCATTTCCATGATGATCATGCGGATCATCTTGGCGGGGTCCTCCGACCGATCCAGCAGGTCGGTCATGTTGGCGGCGATGATGTCTCGGGTCCGCGAAAAAATGCCCATCGGTCGGATCTCCAGAAATTCGAACTTGGTGTTGGCGATGTGGGTGGCCGGGGTTGGTTCCGCTGTGAGGGGGCGGTGCAGCGGAACCAGCGCCCCGGCCATCGTTGCAGTGGTCACGCAACGATATCGCTGTTGATCGCCGGCGTCACCACCGCCGGGCCGGTGGCCGCAGCGACGAAGGTGGTGCCGATCAGGAGGGCGGCGAACAGGCCGACGATGGTGCGGCCGAAGCTGGTGAAGTTGGTGGTCATTTCGTGTCTCCTTGGTCTGGTTGGCGGCTGGGGGTGCCGCTCATGCCAGGTGTTTTGCAGGGATCGTGCCAAGTGACCGCGCCATCCTAACATCTTGAAAAACAAAGAAGGCTTACATCAGAGCAACTTTTTTATATCCGGGGAATTGCCAAGGTTTGGGAAATTGTGCCAACTCATTGGATGGCTGCTCCGGCGCAGATGATCGGCTCGTCGTCGAGTTTTCTCGATGCCGTCGAACGCGCCTCTGCCGCTGCCGCGCTCAATCGCCCGGTGCTGGTGATTGGCGAGCGTGGAACCGGCAAGGAACTGATCGCCGACCGACTCCATCGCCTGTCTCCGCGCTGGTCGCAGACGCTGGTCAGTCTGAACTGCGCGGCGCTGCCGGAAAACCTGATCGATGCCGAACTGTTCGGTTATGAACCCGGCGCGTTCACCGGTGCCCAGAAGGCCCGCGCCGGGCGGTTCGAGGATGCCGATGGCGGCACGCTGTTCCTCGACGAGATCGGCACCCTGTCGTCCCAGGCCCAGGAACGGTTGCTGCGCGTGGTGGAATATGGCGAGTTGACCCGGCTGGGATCGAACAAGCCGATCAGCGTCGATGTGCGGCTGGTGGGTGCCACCAACGAGGATCTGCCGGGGTTGGTGGGCCGGGGTCGGTTCCGCGCCGACCTCCTCGACCGGCTCAGTTTCGAGGTGATCACCCTGCCCCCCTTGCGCGAACGCGCCGAGGACATCGAGGCGCTGGCCGCGCATTTTGCCCGGCGCATGGCCGCGGAGCTGGGTTGGCCGCGCTTTCCCGGCTTCACCCCGCGCGTGACCGAGCAGCTGGCGACCTACAACTGGCCGGGCAATGTGCGCGAGTTGAAGAACGTGGTGGAACGCGCGCTCTATCGCTGGGGTGATGCTGACCGGCCGGTTGGGCAACTGGTGATCGATCCGTTCGAATCGCCGTGGCGGCCAAGGCCGATGCCGGGATCAGCCGCCTCTGCATCCGGGCCAACCATCGATCCGGCCAGCGATGCCGCCGCGATGCCGCCGCCGAAACTGGACGGTGTCACCGATCTGCGCGGCGCGGTTTCCGCCTATGAGCGCGAGATCCTGGAATGCGCGCTGGAAAAATATCGCCACAACCAGCGGCGCACGGCAGCGGGGCTGAACCTGACCTATGACCAACTGCGCCACGCGCTGAAGCGGCATGGCCTGCTGAAGGATTAATCCAGTTTCAGGCCATGCCTGGCCAGCAGCGGCCCCTGCGCCATCGTGAAGGCGAAGATGGCGATGGTGACGCCCCACACCTTGAAGCTGAGCCAGTCATCATAGCCCAGCAGCCGCCGCGCCGCCTCGTTCGCGGCGAGCAGCGCCACGAAGAACAGCGCCCAGTTGCGGGTGAGCAGCCGCCAGCCACGTTCGCTGAGGCCGGGCAGCGCGTCGCCCATCACCAGCTGCAGGGTCGGCCGCCCGGTGAGCAGCCCGCCGAACAGCAGCGCGGCGAACACGCCATAGATGATGGTGGGCTTCAACTGGATGAAGGCCTTGTCCTGCAACCAGATCGTCAGCCCGCCGAACAGCACGACGATCACCGTGGTGAACAGCATGGCGGCGGGCAGGTGGCGGGTTTTCGCCCAGTGAAAGAGGGCGGCGGCAATGCTGGCGACGACGAACACGGCGGTGCCGACAACGGCGCTCGCCACCTCGGCATCGGCCAGGCCCGGCAATCGGCCCGCCTCGAACAGGTTCTTGCCCAGCTTGCTGGCGCCAAAGAACAGCAGCAGCGGCCCGAAATTGACGGCCATGCGGGCGGTGGTGGACAGTTCGGGGCGTTCGGCAGCGGGGGGCATGGCGGTGTGATAGCCAATTTGCGCGACCCCGTCACGCGCCGGGGGTGACGCGGGGCCACAGAGCCATTAAGCCGGGGGCGTGGTGGACGCACTGGTGATCGACAATCTCGCCTGCCGGCGCGGGCAGCGGCTGCTGTTCGAGCAGGTGAGCGCCCGCGTGGAGGCCGGCGGTGCCTTGCTGCTGACCGGGCCTAACGGTGCCGGCAAGTCATCGCTGCTGCGCCTGCTGGCCGGGCTGCTGCGTCCCGAGGCCGGCAGCGTGACCGGCGGCGGCCGCCGGGCCTTTGCCGGGCATGATGTGGCGCTGAAACCCCGGCAGACGCTGCTGGCGGAACTGACCCACTGGGCGCGGCTGGATGGCGGCACGGCGGGGTTGCCGGCAGCGCTGGCGGCGATGAACCTGGCGGCGCTTGCCGATGTTCCGTGCCGGCACCTGTCGTCAGGGCAGAAACGCCGGGCGGCGGTGGCGCGGGTGATCGCATCGGGTGCGGAGTGCTGGCTGCTGGACGAGCCGACGGCGGGGATGGACGCGGCCTCATCGGCGCTACTGGCCGACGCGATGGCGGCGCACCGGGCGGCGGGCGGCCTGGTGGTGGCGGCAGTGCACGGCGATATTGGCCTGGCCGACGCGGCGGAACTGCGGCTGGGCTGATGTTCTTCACCCTGCTCCGCCGCGATCTCACGCTCATCGCCCGCTCTCCGGCCTTGTGGCTGCCGGTGATGTTCTTCGTGCTGGCCGCGGCGCTGTTTCCCTTTGCCGTCGGCCCCGATGCGCGGCTGCTGGCGCGGATCGCGCCGGGCATCATCTGGGTGTCGGCGCTGCTGGCCAGCCTGCTGCCGGTCGAAACGCTGCTGGCCCCGGATGTGGACGATGGCAGCATCGATCAGTTGATCGCGCGCGGGATTTCGCTGGAACTGGTCTGCGCGGCGCGCATCGTGGCGCACTGGGTGGGCTTTGCCGTGCCGCTGCTGGCGGCGCTTCCGGTGGCGGGCGTGCTGCTGGGGCTGGCGGCGGAAGACGGCACCCGCATCGCCATCGCGCTGCTGCTCGGCACGCCGGCCTTGGCCAGCCTCGCCGTGATCGCCGCGGCGTTGACGGCGGGCCTGAAAGGCGGCGGTGCCCTCGCTGGCCTGATCGTGCTGCCGCTGGCGCTGCCGGTGCTGATCTTTGGTGTCGGCAGCGATGTCGCCGGCGCCTTCCGGCTGCTGGCGGCCGCCAGCCTGGTGGCGCTGGCGGTCGGGCCGTTCGCGGCGGCAGCGGCGCTCCGCCCCGAATGAGCGGCGGACGGGTTATCGTTCAGCAGACAGAAAGATAACATTGTGGTAATGTGCGCCGGTTTCACCAGCAGGAGCATTGCCCCCATGCGCCATCTTCCGTTGACGACGCTCGCCATCGCCAGCCTTCTGACTGCCGCGTGCGGTGGCGGCGACAAGCCGGCCCAGACCGAGACGGCGGACACGACCGCCACCGCCGCTGGTGACACCGCCGCACCGCCGGCCAGCCCGCCGGCGGCGCCGGTCGCTGCGCCGGAAGCCGGCCCGCAATCGGGCCCGCTGAATGCGCCGCCAGCCGCACCGCCGGCCGGCGAGGTCAGCCTCGCCTCCTTGACCGGGGACGCCAGCAAGGGCGAGCGCGTGTTTGCCCAGTGCAAGGCCTGCCATGTGGTCGAACCCGGCGTGAACCGTGTCGGCCCGTCGCTGCACGGCGTCGTTGGCCGCAAGGCCGGCACCGTGCCGGGCTTCAATTACAGCAAGGCCAACAAGGACAGCGGCGTGACGTGGACCGATGCCGTGCTGTTCGATTATCTGGAAGCCCCGCAGCGTTTCATGCCCGGCACGCGCATGGCCTTTGGCGGTCTGAAGAACGCGCAGGATCGTGCTGATGTCATCGCGTTCCTGAAGACGAAGGGGTGAAGCCGGGCGGCGCGGCCCAGCCGCGCCGCCAGCCAGCCTGGCCTAGAACGGCCCGTTCAGTTCCACGATCGCCCGGTTCAGCATGGCAGCAAAGCTGACCCACGCCAGATAGGGCAGCAGCAGCGCCGAGGCCGGGCGCGAGATGCGCCAGAGCACGACGATCAGGGCGGCGATGCTGCTCCACAATATGCCCACTTCCAGCGCGGCATAATCCGGGCGGTGCAGGCGGAAGAACAGGAAGCTCCACAGCAGGTTCAGGAAGCCGTTCAGGGCGAACAGGCCAATGATGGCTTCAAAAGCGCCGGTGCTGCGCGCCGCCAGCCACGCGGTGGTCCCCGAAAATGTGCACAGCATGAAGATGATCGTCCACGCCGGGCCGAACAGCCAATTGGGCGGCGCCCATTCCGGCTGTTTCAGTGCCAGATACCACGGGCCGATATCGGTGATGGTCGCGCCCACGGCGGCCGTGAAGGCGGCTGCCACCGCGGCGATGGCGGCAGGCAGCACCCAGGGAGATTCGGCAAATCGCGACATCGCTCCCGCCTTTCCCGCGCCGCGCGTGACGTGTGGGCCGGTCAGGCCTGCGCCCGCTTGCCGGCGTTGTTGCCTTCGCGCGTGCCGCCGCCCGACAAGATGCCGGTGATCAGCTGCACGCTGTCCTTCAGGAAGATCCGCACGTGCGCCAGCGGTTTCCGGCGCACCAGTTCCTTGTTCATATAGGCTTCCCAGGTCAGTTCCTGGATGTCCTTGTCCATGCACAGCTTCACGAATTTCTCGCGCATCGTGTCGCTGCGATACCACCACCACTGCATGATGCCGAGCACCTGGAACACCAGCCCGTGCGCCTTCAGGAAACGCTTGCGGGCCAGCGCCAGCTTTGATGCATCGCCGGTGGCCAGCGCCTCGGCAGCGGCGCGGGCGGCTTCGCGGCCGGCAGTCATGGCATAGAAGATGCCTTCGCCGCTGGCCGGGGCCACGGTGCCGGCGGCATCACCGGCCACGACGACATCCTTGCCATTGTCCCACTTCTTGCGCGGGCGCAGCGGAATGGGCGCGCCTTCCACCCGCACGGTCTTGCAGGCGTCCTCCGTCATGCCCAGCTCTTCGCGCAATTTGGCGACGGCCTTGCGAAGCTCGAAGCCCTGCACGGCGCTGCCGGTGCCGATGCTGGTTTTCGAACCGTGCGGGAACACCCAGGCATAGAAATCCGGGCTGTGCTTGCCCTGGTAGAACACGTCGCAGCGATTGCCTTCAAAGCCCTTGAAGCCTTCGGGCGGGCTGTCCACCACCTCGTGATAGGCGGCAACGAAGGGCAGTTTTTCATCCGGCAGGGCAGCGCGGGCAACGGCCGAATTGCAGCCATCGCAGCCAATCAGGAACTTCGTCTTGACGCGCACCGGTTCGGAACCGCGTGCCGCGCCCTTGGGACGATAGAGCACGACGGCGGTGCCATCGGGTTCACGCTCCAACCCTTCAAACGTGCCGTCGCGGCGGTCGGCGCCGTTCCTGGCGGCACGGGCGCGCAGCCATTCATCGAACACGTCGCGATCGACCATGCCGACCCAGCCGCCTTCACCCACCGGCATGTCGACCTTGCGATCCTTTGGGCTGATCATGCGGGCGCTGTTGGCCGTCGTGCACAGCAGGTCCATCGGCACGTCGAAATCCTTCAGCAGGCGCGGCGGCACCGCACCGCCGCACGGTTTGATGCGGCCCATGCGATCCAGCAGCATCACCTTGTGCCCGGCCAGCGCCAGATCATTGGCCGCCGTGGCACCCGACGGGCCGCCACCCACCACCACCATGTCGAACATCTCGGTCATGCCATCACTCCGGTTGTTGCCGGCCTGCCCGCCGCGTCGGTTGAGATTGCCATCCTGTCATTCAAGCGCAAAGCGATGATCGCCGCCACCAGAAACAGCACGGATTCCACGGCGAACACGGCCTGGAACGCCGCTGCATCGACGCCCAGTGCCACGCGCAGGCGATCGACGGCAAAGGCGCCGACAAAGCCGCCGATGCCGAAGGCCGATGCCTGCGCCGCGCCCCACAGGCCCATGCGGATGCCTTCGTGCCCCGGCCCGCCGCGCCCGGCCAGTTCCAGCATTGAACCGATGGCGGCCACCGCGAACATCCCGTTGGCAAAGCCCAGCACGGCAACATTGATCGACAGCGGCCAGCCCGGCCCGGCCCTGGCCGCCATCGCAAGGCTGGCCAGCGCAAGGGCCGACGCGAAGCAGCCGGCGACGATCCAGCGCTTGAGCTTCATGCCCGCCTTGCCGCCAAAGGCATGGCCGCCAACGCCGACGAGGATCATGCCGGCGAGCACGCCCTGGTGCTGCACGCCAGACAGGGTGGTGGATTGGCCCGGCGTCATGCCGAAGATCAGGCCCGCGAACGGTTCCAGGATCAGGTCCTGCATTGAATAGGCCAGCATCGAGAAGAAGACGAAGATGCTGAACAGGCGGGTGAGGGGGTCGGTCCAGATGCCCTTCAAGGCCTCGCCGAACGGGGCGCTCTCGCGCTTTTCTTCTGCTTGCGGCGCGCCCTCGACCCCCCAGACGGCGAGGCAGGTAACGGTGAAGGCGACAGCGACCACACCGGCGGCGACCATCAGCAACCGATCGGGCGAGAAGGGATCCAGCAGCGCGCCCGCCGTGCCGGCCGAAATGACGATGCCGACGATCATCATGATCCAGGTGAGGCTGGCCGCGGCGGGGCGACGGCTTTCCGCAGTGCGGGTGGCAAGCAGGGCAAGGAGCGAGGTGCCGGCCGCGCCGACGCCGATACCGATCATGGCATAGGCAAGCACCAGCGCGGCAAACACCGGCCAGAACGGGCCGGCAAGCTGGGTGGTGGCAAAGGTGGCGAGCAGGCCGCCGCCGCCCAGCACGGCCATGCCGCCGATGATCCACGGCGTGCGCCGCCAGCCGGCGTCACTGCCATGGCCCCATTTCGGGCGCGACAGCTGCACGCCGTAATGGAAGGCGACCAGCCCGGCCGGCAGCGCGGCGGCCATCTGATATTCCACCACCATGATGCGGTTGAGCAGCGAGGAGGCCAGCATGACGATGGCGCCCAGCGCGCTCTGCACCAGGCCCAGCCGGGCGATGCCGCCCCATCCCAGCGGTGCGCGCGGCATCAGACGATCTCGGCCAGGCCAAAGGCGCTGGTCAGCATGCCGAGCACATAGAGGGTGGTGCCGGTGGCGTTGTAGAAGGGCGCGTTGGCGGCTGGTGCTGCCAGCACGCGCTGCATCAGGACGACCTGCATGGAAAGCGAGAAGGCCACCATCGCCGACGGCCAATGCAGGCCCCAGCGCGCCAGCAGGATGATCACCACCACCTGCGGCAGCGCCATCGTCCAGCAGGCGATTTCGGCAGCGTTGCGCTCACCCAACTGCACGGGCAGCGAATTGACGCCCAGCGCCGCGTCACCCTTCACTGCCTTGAAATCATTCAGCACCATGATGCCGTGCGCGCCCAGTGCATACATGCACAGCACCCAGATGATGCGCGTATCGGGCATGCCGCCGGCCATCACGGCGGCGCCGGTGAACCAGCTGACGCCTTCATAGGCCGCGGCACACACCAGCGGGCCGAGCCAGCCATCGGCCTTGAAGCGGAACGGCGGCGCCGAATAGGCCCAGGCCATGGCCACGCCGACGATGGTGGCAACGCCCACCACCGGCCCGATGGCAAAGCCGACGCCAAGGCTGATGATCGATCCGATGATGGCGATGGCGAGGCCCCAGCGGCCGGGAATGCGGCCGGACGGGATCGGCCGCTGCGGTTCGTTGATGGCGTCGACATGGCGATCAAACCAGTCGTTGATGGCCTGGCTGTTGCCGCACACCAGCGGCCCGGCCAGCATCATCCCGGCAATCAGCAGCCCCCAGCGATCGGCCAGCGGCACCCCCGATGACACAACGCCGCACATGAACGCCCACATGGGGGGAAACCATGTCACCGGTTTCAGCAGTTCCAGCACATCGCGCGGCCGGGGTGCACTGCGCGCCGGCAAGGGCACGGAAAGGGGGCTGTGTTCCATGGATTTCCACCTACTCGTCACGGTGCAAGTGCGTCAACGTGGGTCGGCGGCACGGGCGGGCAGGGCCGCGCCAATGCGCTGAAAAGACGCTGGTTCGGGACCTGTCTGTCGCCAGTGTCGCAGCCCGTCGCAGCCTGTCGCAAATGGGAGACGCGGGTTGACTTGAAGGCCCCTGCTGTTAGGGTTTTTTACCTAGGTTCTGAAGGGTCAAGGGGCTTGTCCACGGCATCGTCACATGCGTCGCAGCGACCGCTGTATACGCCGGAAGAGCGCGTGCGGCGCGACACCACCAAATGGACTTTGGTGCAGGGTCTGCTTGCGCCCATCCAGTTCGTGATCTTTGGCATCAGCCTGTATCTTGTCATCGATTATCTGGAAACCGGCGCCAATTATGAATGGGCGGTGTGGTCTGTCGTCATCAAGACAATGGCGCTCTACACGATCATGATCACGGGCGCGATCTGGGAAAAGGTCGTCTTTGGCCAGTATCTTTTCCATGAAAGCTTCTTCTGGGAAGATGTCTTTTCGATGCTGGTGATCGTGTTGCACTCGCTCTACCTGTTCGGGCTGTTCACTGGCATTGCCGATGATGGAGTCTTGTTCGCCACTGCGCTGGCGGCCTATGTCGCCTATGTCATCAACGCCGCCCAGTTCATCTGGAAGCTGCGGATGGCGCGGCTGTCGTCGGATGCGGCGCGTGCCAAGGATGCCGCCGAATCGCCGATCGAACCCGCTGCCATGGCCGAAGCCGCATGAGTGCAGGCCCCGCCTCCGGCTGCGATGCGCCCCCGGTGGGCGTTGACGGCATCCTGAGGGAGCGTGGCCAGCGCGAAGTTTTCTGCGGGCTGACCGGGATCATCTGGTTGCACCGCAAGATCCAGGATGCCTTCTTCCTGGTCGTTGGCAGCCGCACCTGCGCCCACCTGCTGCAATCGGCGGCCGGCGTGATGGTGTTTGCTGAGCCGCGCTTCGGCACCGCCATCATCGAGGAAAAGGACCTCGCCGGCCTTGCCGACGCCAATGAGGAACTGGATCGGGTCGTCACCCGCCTGCTGGCGCGCCGGCCCGACATCAAGATGCTTTTCCTCGTCGGATCCTGCCCGTCCGAAGTGATCAAACTGGATCTCAGCCGCGCGGCGTCGCGCTTGAACACCCGGTTCTCGCCCAACGTGCGCGTGCTGAACTACAGCGGCAGCGGCATCGAGACGACCTTCACGCAAGGCGAGAACGCCTGCCTCGCCGCGCTGGTGCCCGATCTTGCCTTCACTGATGACAGGCAGCTGATGGTGGTCGGCAGCCTGCCCGACATCGTCGAGGATCAATTGACCCGCCTGCTCGCCGACCTTGGCATCGGCAAGATCGTCTCGCTGCCGGCGAGGCTGGCCGGGCAGATGCCGGCGGTGGGGCCGAACACGAAATATCTGCTGGCGCAGCCCTTCCTCGCCGAAACCGCCACTGCGCTCGACAAGCGCGGCGCGATCCACCTGCCGGCGCTGTTCCCGTTCGGCGCCGAGGGCACGACGGCCTGGCTCCATGCCGCTGCACAGGCCTTTGGCGTGCCGGAAGCGCGCTTTGAGCAGGTGATTGCTGCGCCGCGCGAACGCGCCCGCAAGGGTCTGGCGCTGTATCGCGAACGCCTGAATGGCAAGCGCATCTTCTTCATGCCCGACAGCCAGCTGGAGGTGCCGCTGGCGCGCTTCCTGGCCGGCGAACTGGGCATGGAGTTGTGCGAGGTCGGCACGCCCTATCTGCACAAGGGTCATCTGATCGACGAGCTGGCCGCCCTGCCGCCGGGCACGTTGATTTCCGAAGGCCAGGATGTCGACAAGCAGCTGGACCGCGTGCGCGCTGCCCGGCCTGACTTGACGGTGTGCGGCCTTGGCCTGGCCAATCCGCTGGAAAAGGAAGGCCTGTCGACCAAGTGGGCGATCGAACTCGTGTTCTCGCCGATCCATGGGTATGATCAGGCCGGCGATCTGGCCGAATTGTTCGCCCGCCCGCTCCACCGCCGTGACGTGTTGAGGGTGTAGGCGATGCAGCTGACCGTCTGGACCTATGAAGGCCCGCCGCACGTGGGGGCGATGCGCGTCGCGACCGGCATGCGCGACCTGCATTATGTGCTGCACGCGCCGCAGGGCGATACCTACGCCGACCTGCTGTTCACCATGATCGAGCGGCGGGATCATCGCCCGCCCGTCACATACACCACGTTCCAGGCCCGCGATCTGGGCAAGGACACCGCCGAGCTGTTCAAGACGGCGGCGCGCGACGCCTATGATCGTTATCGCCCGCAGGCAATGATCGTCGGTTCCAGCTGCACCGCCGAACTGATCCAGGACGATCCGCATGGCCTGTCGCTCACCATGGGCCTTGATTGCCCGGTGATCCCGCTGGAGCTGCCGAGCTACAGCCGCAAGGAAAACTGGGGCGCGTCGGAGACATTTTACCAGATCGTGCGTGGCCTTGCCGACAAGGAGCGCAAGGCCCCGCCCGCCGTGGGCGAAAACGGCCCGCGCCGCCCGCGCGCCAACCTGCTTGGCCCGACGGCGCTGGGCTTCCGCCACCGCGACGATGTGGCCGAGATCAGCCGCCTGCTGCGCGATCTGGGCATCGATGTGAACCTGGTGGCGCCGATGACGGCCAGTCCCGCCGACATTGCCCGCATTGGCGAGGCCGATTTCAACATCTGCCTCTATCCCGAAATCGCCGCGCAGGCCTGTTCGTGGCTGGAACGCACCTTCCGCCAGAAAACGGTGAAGACCGTGCCGATCGGCGTGAACGCCACCCGCGAGTTCATCGCGGAGGTGTGCGCCGCCGCCGGCATTCCGGTGCCGGACGCGATCGATCAAGGCCGCATGGGCTGGTGGTCGCGGTCGATCGATTCGACCTATCTCACCGGCAAGCGCGTCTTCATCTTTGGCGATGGCACCCACGCGGTTGCCGCGGCGCGCGTGGCATCCGAGGAACTCGGTTTCAAGGTGGTCGGCCTTGGCTGTTACAACCGCGAATTCGCCCGCGAGGTACGGGCGGCGGCCGAGAAATATGGTGTCGAGCCGCTGATCACCGACGATTATCTGGCGGTGGAAGACGCGATCGAGGCAGCGGCGCCGGAACTGGTGCTGGGCACGCAGATGGAGCGCCACATCGCCAAGCGCCTGCGCCTGCCGTGCGCGGTGATCTCCGCCCCGGTGCACGTGCAGGATTTCCCGGCGCGCCACAGCCCGCAGATGGGTTTCGAAGGCGCCAACGTGCTGTTCGACACCTGGGTGCACCCGCTGGTGATGGGCCTGGAAGAGCATCTGCTCACCATGTTCCGCGACGATTTCGAATTTTCCGATGCCGCCGGGCCGAGCCACCTGGGCCATGCGTCGGCGGCTCATGCGCCGGCTGCCCATGCGCCGGTCGCAGCAGAGGCTGCCCCCGTGGCCGAAGCTGCGGCTCCCGCGTCCGTCCCCGCCGAACCCGGCGGCTGGACCGACGAAGCGCTGGCCGAACTGGGCAAGATCCCGTTTTTCGTGCGCGGCAAGGCACGCCGCAACACCGAACGCTACGCCGCGGAACACGGCGTCACCACCATCACCCGCGATACCTTGTACGAGGCCAAATCACATTATGCGCGCTGACACTCCGCCATCGAAGCAGGATCGTCCCGATCATTGCCATGTCGTGATCGTCACGCTCGACAACCATCTTTCGGGCGCGATCGATCGCGCCCGCGTGCGCTTCCAGAAGGCCGGTCTGCCGGTGTCCATCGGCTTCCACGCCGCCGCCGATTGGGACAAGCCGGGCAAGCTGGATGCCACCCGCGCCGATATCGCCCGCGCCGACATCGTTGTCGTCACCATGCTGTTCCTTGATGAACAGATCCGCATGATCAAGGACGCGCTGGTGGCGCGCCGCGAGGAATGCGACGCGATGGTCTGCCTGATGAGCCAGTCCGACGTCGTGAAGATGACGCGGATGGGCGAGTATCGCATGGACGTGCCGCCCAAGGGCCCGCTCGGCTGGCTGAAGAAGCTGCGCGGATCGTCGAAGGATGGCGCGGCCAACAGCGGTGCCGCCCAGCTGGCCGTGCTACGCCGGCTGCCCAAGCTGCTGAAGTTCGTGCCCGGCACCGCCCAGGACGTGCGCGCCTATTTCCTCACCCTGCAATATTGGCTGGCCGGCAGTGACGACAACGCCTTCCAGATGATTTCGGCGCTGGTCGACCGCTATGCCGACGGCCCGCGCAAGGGGCTGCGCGGCAAGGCCAAGATCGAGGCGCCGCAGGAATATCCGGAAGTCGGCGTCTATCACCCCGATCTGCCGCAGCGCATGTCGGAAAACATCAGCGACCTGCCGTGGAACCCTAACGCCGTCGGCACCGTGGGCGTGCTGATGCTGCGCTCCTACGTGCTGGGCAAGGATGCCAATCATTATGACGGCGTCATCCGTGCGCTGCAGTCGCGCGGCCTGAACGTGATCCCGGCCTTTGCCGGCGGTCTGGATCAGCGCCCGGCGATCGAGACGCTGATGATGAAGGACGGCAAGGCGACGGTGGATGCCGTCATCAACCTCACCGGCTTCTCCCTTGTCGGCGGCCCGGCCTATTCGGATGCCAAGGCCGCCGAAGAGGTGCTGACCAAGCTCGACCGCCCCTATATCGCCGCCCACCCAGTGGAATTCCAGACGCTGCAGCAGTGGGGCGCCAACCGCCAGGGCCTGCTGCCGCTGGAAGCGACCATCATGATCGCCATTCCGGAACTGGATGGCGGCACCCAGCCGATGGTGTTCGGTGGCCGCAGCGACGCCAATGGCGAAGCCTGCACCGGCTGCGAACGCAAGTGCAGCTGGGCGCCCTCAGATGGCGTGCGCGCCATGCAGTCGTGCCCGGAACGCGCCGAGGCGCTGGCCGACAAGATGCTGAAGCTGGTGCAGCTGCGCCGCGCCGCCAACAAGGATCGCAAGCTGGCGGTCGTGCTGTTCAACTTCCCGCCCAATGGCGGTGCCGCCGGCACGGCGCAGTTCCTCGCGGTGTTCGACTCGCTGCATCGCACGCTCGTCCGCCTGAAGGCGGAAGGCTATGACGTCGAGGTGCCCGAAGATGGCGAGGCCATCCGCAAGCGCGTCATCGAAGGCAATGCGATGCAATATGGGCAGGAGGCGAACGTGCACGCCTTCGTTCCGGCCGATCGCATCGTCGCGACCGAGCCTTACCTCAAGGAAATCGAACAGGAATGGGGCCCGGCGCCGGGCAAGTTCCAGTCCGACGGCAAGAACGTGCTGATCACCGGCGCGCAGTTCGGCAATGTCTTTGTCGGCATCCAGCCGGCCAACGGCTATGAATCCGATCCAATGCGGCTGCTGTTCGATGGCCGCTTCGCGCCTACGCACGCCTTCATGGCCTTCTATCGCTGGATCCGGAACGACTTTGGCGCCCATGCCGTCGTCCACTGGGGCACCCATGGCAGCCTGGAATTCATGCCCGGCAAGCAGACCGGCATGACCATGAGCTGCTGGCCGGAACGCATCATCCAGGATCTGCCCAACATCTATCTCTATGCCGCCAACAACCCGTCGGAAGGGGTTCTGGCCAAGCGGCGTTCGGGCGCGACCCTGGTGTCGTACCTGACCCCGGCGCTGACCAATTCGGGCCTCTACAAGGGTCTTTCGGACATCAAGGCCAGCGTCGACCGCTGGCGCTCGACCGAGCCGGGCAGCCCGGAACTCGCTGGCCTGGAAGAGATCATCCGCGAGCAGGCCGAGGCGATGGACCTTGACGGCAGCGACGTATCGAAGCTCGCCGCCAAGCTGTACGAGATCGAGCAGGAGCTGATCCCGCAGGGCCTGCACGTGTTCGGCGATGCCGAAAGCGAGGAAGCCCGCATCGACATGCTGGCCGCCAGCGCCCAGGCCCGCGGCGAAATCGTTGATCGCGAGACCATCGAAAAGCTGATCCACGGCCGCATCGCGCCCAACACGCCGGTGCTGCGCGAGCTTGCCAACCTCAACACCGCGCTGTCGACCAACCACGAGATGGCGGGCCTGATCCGCGCGCTCGATGGCCGTTACGTGCCGCCGGTGGCGGGTGGCGACATCCTGCGCGATCCGGAAATCCTGCCGACCGGCCGCAATATCCACGGGTTCGACCCGTTCCGCCTGCCGTCGGCCTATGCCTGCAAGGATGGCGCGCAGCAGGCGCAGCGCATCCTTGATCGCGCCGTGGAAGATGCCGGCAAGCTGCCGGAAACCGTTGCCATGGTGCTGTGGGGCACGGACAATCTGAAGAGCGAAGGCGCGCAGGTGGCGCAGGCGATGGCCCTGATGGGGGCCAAGCCGCGTTTCGACAGCTACAACCGCCTCGCCGGCGCCGAGCTGATCCCCCTGGAACAGCTGGGCCGTCCGCGCGTCGACGTGCTGGTCACGCTGTCGGGCGTGTTCCGCGACCTGCTGCCGTTGCAGACCAAGATGCTGGCCGAAGCCGCGCTGCTGGCATCGGAAGCCGACGAGCCGCTGGAGATGAACTTCATCCGCAAGCACAGCCTCGCCTATCTGGAAGAGCATGGATGCGACATGGCGACGGCGTCGCTGCGCGTCTATTCCAACGCCGAAGGCAGCTATGGCGCCAACGTCAACCTGCTGATCGACAGCGGCGGCTGGAGCGATCCCAACGAGCTGGCCGACACCTACGAGAAGCAGAAGGGCTATGCCTATGGCGTCGATGGCAAGCCCAAGCGCCAGCCCGGCCTGCTCGCCAGCGCGCTGAAGACGGTCGACTGCGCCTATCAGAATCTGGAAAGCGTCGAACTGGGCATCACCACCATCGACCAATATGTCGACACGCTGGGCGGCATCAGCCGCGCCGTCACCCGTGCCAAGGGCGGCGAGACCGCGCCGGTCTATATCGGTGACCAGACGCAGGGTTCGGGCAAGGTCCGGTCCTTGCAGGAACAGGTGGCGCTGGAAACCCGCACCCGCACCTTGAACCCGGTGTGGATCGAGGCGCAGCTGAAGTTTGGTTACGAAGGCGTGCGCCAGGTCGAAGCGGCGGTGACCACCACCACCGGCTGGTCGGCCACCACCGGCCAGGTCGATCCCTGGGTGTATCAGCGCATCACCGAGACCTATGTCCTTGATGACGCGATGCGCCAGCGCATTGCCGAGATGAACCCGCGCGCGGCGGCCAAGATCGCCAACCGCCTCATTGAAGCCGCCGACCGCCAGTTCTGGCAGCCGGACGCGGAAACGCTGGCCGCGCTCTATGCCGCGACCGACGCCATCGAAGACCAGCTGGAAGGGGTCGCGCCCGCCGGCTCCATGGCTGCATAAGGGAGGATTCCCATGACCCTCATCATCGACAAGACCAACAAGCCCGGCCCCGGTGACGGGGAGGGCAGTGTTCAGGTCAGGCTCGATCCGAGCCAGCAGATCGAGGGGGCCAAGGTGTTCGCCGTCTATGGCAAGGGCGGCATCGGCAAGTCGACGACCTCGTCCAACCTTTCGGCGGCGTTCTCGCTGCTGGGCAAGCGGGTGCTGCAGATCGGCTGCGATCCCAAGCATGATTCGACCTTCACGCTCACCAAGAAACTGATGCCGACGGTGATCGACGTGCTGGAGCAGGTCGAATTCCACCACGAGGAGCTGCGGCCCGAGGACTATATGTTCGAAGGCTATAACGGCGTCATGTGCGTTGAGGCCGGTGGCCCGCCCGCCGGCACCGGCTGCGGCGGCTATGTCGTTGGCCAGACGGTGAAACTGCTGAAGCAGCACCACCTGCTGGAAGACACCGACGTGGTGATCTTCGACGTGCTGGGTGACGTGGTGTGCGGGGGCTTTGCCGCGCCGCTGCAGCATGCCGAGCGCGCCATCGTGGTGACGGCGAACGACTTTGACAGCATCTTCGCGATGAACCGCATCATGGCGGCGATCCAGGCCAAGTCGAAGAATTACGAAGTGCGCCTCGCCGGCTGCATCGCCAACCGGTCGGCCAACACCGACGAGATCGACCGTTTTTGCGGCGCCACCGGCATCGAGCGGCTGGCCCACCTGCCCGACCTCGACGCCATTCGCCGCAGCCGCTTGAAGAAGTGCACGATTTTCGAGATGGACGAGACGCCCGAGATCGTCGCGGCCCAGAACGAATACAAGCGTCTCGCGGCGCTGCTCTGGGCCGGGGTCGAACCGTGCAGCGCGACTCCGATGAAGGATCGCGACATCTTCGATTTCCTGGGATTCGAATGAACGCGCACTCTGCGAAAAAGCCGCACGCACCGGGCTGGGAAGCCAAGCGCGCGAAGCTGGAACATTATTTCGACCGCACCGCACTGGATGCGTGGGCGGCGATGACCAGCGATGCGCCGGTGTCGAAGATCCGCGCCACCGTGCGCGCCGGCCGCGAAGAGATGCGCAACACGCTGCTGAGCTGGCTGCCGGCTGATCTCACTGGTCGCCGCATCCTCGATGCCGGCTGCGGCACCGGCATGCTGTCGATCGAGGCGGCGCGGCGCGGGGCCGAGGTGGTGGGCATCGACGTGTCGCCGCAGTTGATCGAGATCGGCAAGGAACGCCTGCCTGATGACGTGAAGGGTCGCATTTCCCTTCATGCCGGTGACATGCTGGACGCGAGCTTTGGCGAATTCGATCACATCGTCTCGATGGACGTGCTGATCCATTATGAAAGCGACCAGATCGCCGCCGCCACCGCCCGTCTGGCCGAACGCACCCGCCATTCGCTGCTGTTCACCTTTGCGCCGGGCACCCCGCTGTTGAAGACGGCGCGCGCGATCGGGCAGTTCTTCCCGAAAAGCGACCGCTCGCCGAGCATCATCCCGGTTGAGCATGGGCTGGTGAAATCGCGCCTGTCGCGCAGCGTTCCGCACGCAAAACTGGGCCGCGACCAGCGGATCAGCCGGGGTTTCTACACCAGTCACGCGCAGGAGGTGCTGCTGGGATGACGGTGACCGCCAACATTGCTGCCAATGACGGCGGCAAGGCGGCACAAAAGATTGCATACATGTCATCTTGTGGGCTACCCACGCGCGCGCTGACCGTGATATGGCGGCAGACGGGTTGGCAGTGGCCAAACAGGGATTCGCTCTGCATCTCGCTGGCGCGACGGGAGCAGGGTTTCGGGTTTCACGCCGGCCAGCCGGGGCATGAAGACGCCGCGGCCGGACTTACTTGAGGGGAGACGCCTCGCATGACCAATGTGCACCTGGTGGGTGGGCTGGATATCGCCGAACTCACGTTCTTTGCCTTCTTCCTGTTCTTCCTGGGCCTGGTCTGGTACCTGCGCGGCGAAGACCGCCGCGAAGGCTATCCGGTGGAAGACGATCTGACTGGCGCTGCCCATGGTGGCACCGAGCCGCTGTTCTTCAAGCCGCCGAAAACCTTCAAGCTGCCGCACGGCCTCGGCGAGATCACCACGCCGACCGCCAATGCGCGTGACGAACTGCCGACCAACGTGCTGCCGCGCCACTGGGCCGGCGAGCCGCTGGACGTGGTGGGTGACAAGCTCACCTCGGGCGTTGGCCCGGCGTCGATCGCCCAGCGCGCCGATCGCCCCGATCTCGACATGCACGGCCAGCCGCGCATCGTGCCGACCCGCCTCGTCGCCCACCCGGTCACCGTCCATGCCAATGACGTCGATCCGCGTGGCCTGCCGGTCTATGGCCTTGATGGCGTTGCCGCCGGCACGGTCAAGGAACTGTGGATGGACCGCGCCGAATCCTGCCTGCGCTATCTGGAAGTCGATCTGGCCGGTGGCGCTGGCAGCATCCTGATGCCGATCACCATGTCGGAAGTGTCGCGCCGCGGCGTGATGACCGATGCGATCACCGGCGCCCAGTTCGCTGGCGTGCCGCGCACCAAGTCGATGGATCAGGTCACCCTGCTCGAAGAAGAGAAGATCACCGCCTATTTCGGCGCGGGTTATCTGTGGGCGACGCCGGAACGCGCCGAACCGCTGATCTGATCCCGAACCGGCCACCTTTTTGGGGCCGGTCCGGCACCGGGATGGAGCCAATTCGTGTCGATGGAATATGAAGACGAACCGATCCCGGGCCTGCCCGGGCGGTTGCCACCGGGTGAGGCGATCATCTGGCAAGGCACGCCCGATTGGCGCGGGGTGGCGCGCGGGGTGTTCCACACCCGTGCCGTCGCCATCTGGTTCGTCTTCGTGGCCAGCTTGGCCTTCGTGGCTGGCGGCACCGGGATTTCGGGGGCGCTGATCACGCTGGCGGTGGCGCTGCTGGGCCTGGGTGTGCTGGCGGTGCTGGCGCGGGCTCAGGCCAAATCGACAATTTATACGCTGACCAACAAGCGCGTCGTGCTGCGGTTTGGCGTGGCTCTGCCCAAGTGCGTGAACGTGCCGCTGGCCTTGATCGGTACGGCCGATGCCAAGCCTGCGGGCGCCGGGATGGTGGACGTCTCCCTCACCCCGACAGTACGTTTCCCGCTGGCTTACTTGCAGATGTGGCCGCACGTGCGGCCGTGGAAGTTTGGTTCGCCGCAGCCGATGCTGCGCGCTGTGCCGGAATCACTGCTGCCGCTGCTCGCCGATGCGCTGGCCAAGGCCGATCCGGCCCGCGCCGCCATTGATGCACCTGCATCTGCCGATATGATCGGGGCGGCGGCATGAGCGATTTCACCACCGAGCGCTTTCCCAAGTCGGCGCTCTATGCCGCCGGCGCGCTGATCGCGGTGTCGATCCTGACGGTGGGCAGCATCCGCATCGGCGTGCTTCCGGCGCCGGAAACCGCGCCGCAATCGCGCGAACGCCGCCACGTGACGCCGACGGTGCAGCGCGAATTCCGCTTTGAAGACCGCGCCGATGGCGCACTGCTCGTCACCGACGTGGCTGCCAACAAGGTCGCCTTCATCTTCATGCCCGGCACCAACACTGGCTTCATCCGCGGCGTGATGCGCGGGTTGATGCGCGAACGCCGTCTGCACGAGGTGCCGCGCGTCGGATCTGTCGTGGTCGCGCAATGGTCGGATGGTGCGCTGACTCTGGAAGACAAGTCGACGGGCCGCATTCTCGAACTGGGCAGCTTTGGTCACACCAATCGCGCCGCCTTTGCCCAGCTGCTGGTGCCCTATGCGCCCGGCCGTTCGGGTGTGCCAGACAAGCCGATCGTGCCGGTCATGCCGGCAGCGAACAACGGCGGCTTTTTCGTGGCGGGCGGCTGATGGGCCTGTTCACCCGCACCCGGCTCGACACGCAGTGCACGATCGAGATCGAGCACACGTTCGACAACCTGCACGCCCATGTCGAACTGGATGGCGACATCCCGCTTGGCCCCGGCGACCAGGTCAAGGTGCATGGTGAAGCGGTGAAGCTGCCGTTCGGTGAACGGCTGGTGCTGCGCCGCCCGGTCACCGTCTGGAAGGCGACCCCGCTTGAACGGCTGTGGACCAAGTTGAAGGCCCAGCTTGAATTGACCGAATTGTACGAAATCACCTTCAGCTCGGAGAAGCCGTGATGAATGCCGTGACCCCGATTGCCCCCGGCGGTGCCGTGGAGATCACCAAAGAAGACGCGATGGCGATCGCGCGCCAGGAAACGGTGCTGAGCCCGCGCTTCTACACCACTGATTACGACGCGATGGACCGGATCGACGTGTCGCGCGTGCGCGCCGAGTGGGACAGCCTGATCGCGGAGATGACCGCCGATCCCAACAAGAAGCATTTCAAGCGCACGCCGGAATTCGATGGCGTGATTGCCGCCATGGACCCGGAGCTGAAGCCGGAGTTCGTCGATTTCCTGGTGTCGTCGATGACGTCGGAATTTTCCGGCTGCATCCTCTATGCCGAAATCACCAAGCGCATGAAGAACCCCGACGCCAAGGCGCTGTTCAAGCTGATGGCGCGCGATGAAAGCCGCCACGCCGGCTTCATCAACGACAGCCTGAAGGATGCCGGCATCGGCATTGACCTGGGCTTTCTGACCAAGACCAAGAAATACACCTATTTCCGGCCGAAGTTCATCTTCTATGCCACCTATCTGTCGGAAAAGATTGGTTACGCCCGCTACATCACCATCCACCGCCATCTGGAGAAGCACCCGGAAAAGCGCTTCCACCCAATCTTCAAGTGGTTCCAGGAATGGTGCAACGACGAGTTCCGCCACGGGGAGGCGTTCGCGCTGCTGATGCGCTCTGATCCCAAGCTGACCTCGGGCCTCAACGTTCTGTGGATCCGCTTCTTCCTGAACGCGGTCTATGCCACCATGTATGTGCGCGATCACAAGCGGCCGATGCTGTACAAGCATTTCGGCATCGATCCGACCGACTTTGGCTTCCGCGTCTTCCGTATCACCACCGACATCACCCGCCAGGTGTTCCCGATCGGCCTGCAGACCGACGCGCCGAGCTATCGCGCGCTGCTGGAAACCATGCGCGAAACTAGCGACGCCATCGATGCGGCCGTTGCGCAGGGCGGCCTTGCTGGCGGCATCAAGCGCGTCGGCCTGTCGCTGAAGGCGGCCGTGACCTTTGCCCGGCTCTATCTGCACCCGGTCGACAAGATGGACGTGACGCCCAACGTCCGCATGGCGCCGGTCTGGTAAGTTCCAAGAGCCAGTCGTGACCGAATTCACCCTGCCTCTGCTGTTTGCGACCGTCCTGTGGTTTGTCGCCACCGGCTTCGTACTGTGGCTGGACAAGCTGCCCAGCCACACCTGGCCGGTGAGCATCACCATGGCAACGATCGCTTCGGGCTTTGCCATGGGCGGCATCATCGCCACGGCGGAAGAAACCAGCCCGTGGGCAGCCTATGTCGCCTTTGCCTGTGCGCTGGTGCTGTGGGGCTGGCACGAATTGTCGTTCCTGATGGGTTTTGTCACCGGCCCCAACCGCGAACCCTGCCCGCCCGACGCGCGCGGCTGGCGGCGTTTCCGCCTCGCGGCCGGCACGCTGATCTATCATGAAGTGGCGATGTTCGTGTGCCTGCTGGTGATGGCCGCTTCCACCTGGGGCAAGGCCAACCAGACGGCGACGCTGACGTTCCTCTTGCTGTTCGTCATGCGGCTTTCGGCCAAGTTCAACATATTCGCCGGTGTGCCGCACCTGTCCACCGAGATGATGCCTGATCACATGCGCTATCTCGCCAGCTATTTCCGCATCGGGCCGCCGCGCTGGTTCTTCCTGGCGTCGGTGTCGGGCATCGCGGTGCTGGCAGCGTGGCTCGCCGATCAGGCGCTGTCCAGCCAGGGCGGCATCGCCACCGGCTATGCCCTGGCGTTCGCGCTGGTGGCGCTGGCCTTCATCGAACACGGCTTCCTGGTGGTGCCGTGGCAGGATACCGCGATGTTCCGCTGGGCCATGCCGCAGCGCAATCGCGATGACGGCGCCTCCGCCCTCGCAACTGCCCCTATTGAAAGCCCAGCCATACACGGTAATGGCGGAACAAATCCGCTTGCGGCGCGACAAAACGCCGTGCAATGAACGGCGCCGGGAGAGATTGAATGGATTATCAAGCGCACTTCCAGGCGGCGTTGGACGGCCTCAAGGAACGCGGCAATTACCGCGTTTTTGCCGAACTGCAGCGTCGCCGGGGCGATTATCCCCATGCAACGCGGTTCCGCGAGGATGGTTCCACCCAGGATGTGACCGTCTGGTGCTCCAATGACTATCTCGGCATGGGCCAGCACCCGGATGTGCTGAATGCCATGCATGAAGAGCTTGATCGCTCCGGCGCCGGTTCGGGCGGCACCCGCAATATTTCCGGCACCATGCACGTGCACCGCCTGCTTGAATCCGAGTTGGCCGATCTGCACGGCAAGGAAGCCGCGCTGCTGTTCAATTCGGGCTATATGTCGAACTGGGCGGCGCTTTCGACGCTGGCCAGCAAGATCCCGGGCTGCGTCGTGTTTTCGGATGCGCTCAACCACGCCTCGATGATCGAAGGCATCCGTCACAGCCGCGCCAAGTGCCACGTGTTCAAGCACAACGACGTGGAGGATCTGGATCGCCTGCTCGCCCAATATGGCCCGGACGTGCCGAAACTGGTGGCGTTCGAAAGCGTCTATTCGATGGATGGCGACATCGCCCCCATCAAGGAAATCTGCGACGTTGCCGACAAGCACGGCGCGATGACCTATATCGACGAAGTCCACGCGGTCGGCATGTATGGCCCGCGCGGTGGCGGCGTTGCCGAACGCGAAGGCCTGATGGACCGGCTGACCGTGATCGAAGGCACGCTGGCCAAGGCCTATGGCGTTGTTGGCGGCTATATCACCGGGTCGAAGGCGCTGTGCGATTTCGTCCGCAGCTTTGCGAGCGGTTTCATCTTCTCGACGGCGCTGCCGCCGGCCATTGCCGCTGGTGCGCTGGCTTCAGTCAAGCACCTCAAGGAAAGCCCGTTCGAGCGCAAGCGCCAGCAGGAGCGCGTGGCGAAGGTGCGCGCCGCGCTGCGCGCCACCGGCATTCCGCAGCTGGAAAATCCCAGCCACATTATCCCGGTGATGGTGGGCGATGCCAAGAAGGCCAAGATGATCAGCGACTGGCTGATGGAACATCACGGCATCTATGTGCAGCCGATCAACTATCCGACCGTGCCGGTGGGCACCGAGCGCCTGCGGATCACGCCGGGCCCGGTGCACAGCGACGAGGATATCGACAATCTGGTGAAGGCGCTTTCGGACATCTGGGGCCAGTGCGCGCTCCACCGTGTCGAAGCCGCGGCCTGATCGCGGCCTCCAGTGACGAGGATCAGGCCCGGCGGCTTTATCCGCCGGGCCTTTTTCGTTGGCCTCTTGCCGCCAGTGCCGCAAAACATTACGGCGCGTTCATGATCAACGGGCCGGAGCAGATCATTGGCGATTGACGCGCTGTTGCAGCCGGTGGTGCTGTTCTTCCTGCTTGGTGCGCTCGCGGCGGCCGTGCGATCGGATCTTGTCATCCCGGAAGCTGTCGCCAAGGCGATCTCGCTTTACCTGATGATGTCGATCGGCCTGCGCGGCGGGGCCGAGGTGGCGGAAAGCGGCTTTACCCACGACATGGCGCTGGCCGGCGGTGCGGGTCTCGCGCTCAGTTTCCTGCTGCCACTGCCGGCCTTCTGGCTGCTCCGTACGCTTGGGAAGCTGGATCGCACCAATGCGGCGGCGGTGGCGGCGCATTATGGCTCCGTCTCGGTCGTCACCTTTGCCACCGGTTCGGAAATCCTCCGCCAGGCCGGCATGGCCCCTGCCGGCTTCATGGTTGGCGTGCTGGCCGTGATGGAAACCCCGGCCATCATCACCGGCCTGTTGCTGGCCCGCGCCGGCAAGTCCGACAGCCTCGCCTCACGCGGCGGCTTGCTGCACGAAACCTTCCTCAACGGCTCGGTGATCCTGCTGCTCGGCAGCTTCCTGATCGGCATGATCGACGGCAAGGAGGGGCTGAAGGCCGTGGCGCCGGTGTTCGACGTGCCATTCCGCGGCATGCTGTGCATCTTCCTGCTCGATATGGGGCTGATCGCCGCCCGCCGCCTGATGGACCGTCGCGCGCTCACCGCCCGCACCGTGGCGCTGGCGCTGCTGCTGCCGGTGGTCAACGGCAGCTTTGGCGTGCTGCTCGGCAGTTGGCTCGGGCTTGACGCCGGCTCGGCCGCCGCGCTCGGCATCCTTGCCGGCAGCGCCAGCTACATCGCCGTGCCCGCCGTGATGCGCCTTGCCCTGCCTGCCGCCGATCCCGGCCTGTATCTGGGCATGAGCCTTGCCGTCACCTTTCCCTTCAACCTCACGCTTGGCATTGCCTGGTATGGCTGGCTGGCAGCAAGGCTGATCCCATGACGACCGAAACCACCCACCGCCGCCGCATCGAAGTGCTGGCCGACGAGCCGCTGATCCCCGCTATCGTCCGCCTCGCGGCCGAAGCCGGCATCACCTATTACACGCTGCTGCCCACATCGGGCGGTGCCGGCGCGCACGGCCGCTGGCGCGATGACCAGCTGTCGGGCGCCACCGCCAAGGTGATGCTGTTGGCCATCACCTCTCCCGAACACGCCGCCGCCTTCATTGACCGGCTGGCGCCGCTGCTGGAAAGCCATCATCTGCTGCTGCTGTCGAGCGATGTCGAGGTCGTGCGCGGTTCCAAATTCGACTGACAAAAGAAAAGCCCCGCAGCGCGAAAACGCTGCGGGGCCTTGCTTGCGACGCTGGAAACGTCAGGCGGTGGCGGCCATCCGAGCCCGGCGGCGGGCCGCGCCAACCAGGCCAAAGCCGGCGATCATCATCGCCCAGCTGCCCGGTTCCGGCACGGCGGCGACGTAGACACGATCGATCACGATATCCTTTGCCGGCACGAGGTTCGTATCGAACACGAAGCTGACATCGTAGAACCCGGCGGTCTGGATCGTGGTCTGGCCGCTGAAGGCCTGCCACGTGCGAACCGGGCCGGTCGACACCAGATAATTGGCCACCGTGTTGCCCAACAGCGTGGCGCGGAACCGCGCGTCGCCGGCATTGTTGAAGCCATTCTGTGGTGCAAAGGCCGAAAAGCCGAATTCATAACGCCCCGGCGTCAGGAAAATGCTCTGCGACAGCGACTGCGCGCGCGCCAGATCGGTCACGAAATAGGCGGCGCGATTGCCCACCGCATCGGGGCTGAACGACACGCTGTTGTCGGGCGGAACCGCTTCGCCAAAGGCCCCGGTGGGGTAACCGCTGCTGCTGTTGTAGAAAATTGCGACAGGCGGGAAGCCCTGTCCGTCGCTGCCGCCAATCGTCCAGTTCGCCAGCGCGTTTTCAAAACTGCCGTTCCTGACGAGGTTGGTCGCGGCCAATGCGGGCGACCCGGCCAGCATCGCTGCCGCTGTCAAAGTGCCAATCAACGCTTTCATTACGCCCTCCTGAGTCCCCGGACACACCAGTGTTAATATATCGGTAATTGTTTGTAAAGTATCCGGCGAGTCCGAGCCGCGACACGCTGGCCGTCTTGCCCATGTGCCGCGTGCCGCTTAAGGCAGCGGCCATGGCAACTCCCGCGCGCATCCCGTTCCCGTTCACCGCCATTGTTGGCCAGGCCGAAATGAAACAGGCGTTGCTGCTTGCGGCGGTGGAGCCGCGGCTGGGCGGCGTCATGGTGTTTGGTGATCGCGGCACCGGCAAATCCACCGCCGTGCGCGCGCTGGCCGGCCTGCTGCCGCCGATGAAGGTGGTGCCGGGCTGCCGTTATTTCTGCGCCCCCGATGATCGCGCGCCTTGCATCGAAGGCTGCCGCGAAAAGGCCGGCAAGCAGGTTGAGGAAGCCAGCGTGCCGTTTGTCGATCTGCCGCTGGGCGCCACCGAAGATCGCGTGGTTGGCAGCCTTGATCTGGAACGCGCGCTGGCCACCGGCGAAAAGCGCTTCGAGCCGGGCCTCCTGGCCAAGGCCAACCGCGGTTTTCTCTACATTGATGAAATCAACCTGCTGGAAGATCACCTCGTCGACCTGCTGCTCGACGTCGCGGTGTCAGGCACCAACGTGGTGGAGCGCGAAGGCCTGTCGATCCGCCACCCGGCGCGCTTCATCCTGGTTGGTTCGGGCAACCCCGAAGAAGGCGAACTGCGCCCGCAGTTGCTCGACCGCTTTGGCCTGTCGGTGGATGTCCGCACCCCGACTGACATGGGCGACCGCATTGAGATCGTGAAGCGCTGTGACCGCTTTGATCGCGACCCGGCCGCCTTCGCCGCTGAGTTCCGGGAGAGCGAGGGCGCCACGCTGGAGGCCATCGCCAAGGCGCGGAAAGTTCTGCCCAAGGTGCAGGTGGCCGACGAGATGCTGGGCCTTGGCGCGCAGTTGTGCTCTGCCGTTGGCGCCGACGGCCTGCGCGGCGAGCTGACGCTGCTCCGCGCCGCCCGCGCCCAGGCCGCGCTCCAGGGCAAGAAAGAGGTGAAGCCGCACCACGTCGCCGAGGTTGCGACGATGGCGCTCCGCCACCGCCTGCGCCGCAACGTGCTGGACGACACCGGTTCGACCAGCCGTATCACCCGCGCTATCACGGAGCTGATCCCGGCATGACCCTTGCCGGGGTGGACGAGGACTCGAACGAACGCTGGGCGCTGGCGCTCAGCGCCATCGACGTGCTGGCCGTGGCTGGCAACCGCGTTGGCGGCGTCCTGCTGCGCGCCCGGCCCGGCCCGGTGCGCGATGCCTGGGTGGAGGCGCTGCAACTGGTGCTGCCCACCCGCCGTCTGCCGGCCAGCGCCGATGCCGAGGCGCTGGATGGTGGCCTTGATCTGACCGCCACGCTGGCCAGCGGCAAGCTTGTGCAGCGCGCAGGCATCTTGGCGGATGCGGCCGGCAAGGTGCTGCTGGTGCCGATGGCGGAGCGTCTGAATGCGGCGCTGGCGGCGCGGCTGGCCAGCGCGGTGGACGAGGGCGCGCCGCCGCTGGTGCTGTTCGACGAAGGCGACCCGGAAGACCCGGAGCGTGAGCGCGTGCCGCAGGGGCTGGCCGAACGTCTGGCCATCCATATCGATCTGAACGCCGTGCGCCTGCCTATGAGCGCGCTGATCGCCGGCGAGGCGCCGCCGCCGCCGCTGGAGATGTTGGCGGAGCCGGGGGCCATCGCCAAGGACCCGGAAACGGCGCTGGCCGTGGCGGCGGCCAGCCTCGGCATCGCCTCCATCCGCGCGCCGGTGCTGGCGGTTCGCGTTGCCCGCGCCCATGCCCGCGCCGACGAGCGCCCCGACACCATCGACCAGCTGCGCGAGGCCGACATGGCGGCTGCCGCCGCGCTGGTGCTGGGCCCGCGCGCCACCCGCGTGCCGCCGCCGCCGGAGGAGGAGCCACCGCCCCCGCCGGAAGAACAGGAGCAGCCGGACGAGCCGCCGCCCGAGGAGCCGCCGCCACCACCGCCGCCATCGGATGACAATCCTGGTGACGATCAGGAACAGCCGGAACCGCCGCCGATCGACCCGACCGACATGATCCTGGATGCGGCGCAGACCGCGCTGCCGCAGGGCCTGCTCGACGCGCTGGCTGCCGGCACGATGTCAAAGGCGCCGAAGGCGAGCGGATCTTCGGGCGCCAAGCAGAAGAGCATCACCAGCGGCAGGCCCGCCGGCGTGCGGCCGGGGATGCCGGGCAGGGGCGCGCGGCTGGCGCTGATCGAGACGATCAAGACGGCTGCGCCGTGGCAGAAACTGCGGCCCAGGCGCGAGGACGGGCGGCTGGCGATCCGCACCGATGATCTCAGGATCCGCCGCTTCGTGGCGCAGACGCAATCGACGACGATCTTTGCCGTCGATGCCAGTGGATCGGCGGCGTTCGCGCGCCTGGCCGAGGCCAAGGGCGCGGTGGAGCTGCTGCTGGCCGAAGCCTATGTGAAGCGCGCCGAAGTGGCGCTGGTGGCCTTTCGCGGCACCGAAGCCGCGCTGGCGCTGCCGCCGACGCGCAGCCTGCCGCGCGCCAAGAAGGAACTGGCCGGGCTGGCCGGCGGTGGCGGCACGCCGATCGCATCGGGCCTCGATCTGGCGCTGAAGGTGGCGGAGAGCGAGCGCGGTCGCGGGCGCACGCCGCTGGTGGTGGTGCTCACCGATGGCAGGGCCAATGTCGGCGGCAACGGCACGCTCAGCCCGCAGGACGCGGCGTTGGCATCCGCCCGCGCATATCGCGCCAGCGGGATTTCGGCCGTGTTCATCGATTGCTCGCCCCGCCCGCGCCCGCAGGGGGCCGAACTGGCGCAGGCGATGGGCGCCCGGCTGGTGACGCTGCCGCGCGTCGATGCCAAATCGGTGGTCGCCGCCGTGAAATCCGCCAGCGGAGGGGCGATCTGATGCGCTGGGATGTCGATGGACGCCATGTGCCCAATCGCGAGTGGAGCCGGTTTGTCACGGCCGGCGGCATCAGGTGGCATGTGCAGGAGGCCGGGCCGGACCAGGCGCCGTTGCTGCTGCTGATCCACGGCACGGGCGCCACGACGCACAGCTTTGCCGACCTGGCCCCATTGTTGGCGCAGCAGTTCCGCGTCGTGATCCCCGATCTGCCCGGCCACGGCTTCACCCAGAAACTGAATGCGCCCCATCCCGACAACGTGGCGAAGGCGCTGGCTGCGCTGCTGGCGGAACTGGGCGTCACGCCAGCGCTGGTTATTGGCCACAGTGTCGGCGCGGCCATCGCCTTCATGCTGGCGGCGCGCGGGTTGGTCCAGCCGCAGGGCATTGTCGCGCTGGGCGGCGCGCTGCTGCCCTTCGCCGGGGTGGGCAAGGTCTATCCGGGGTTGGCCAAGGCGCTGTTCGTCAACCCGTTCATGCCGGCCTTCTTCAGCTTCACCACGCGTTTCCAGTCGGTGCCCGATCTGCTGAAACGCTGGACCGGATCGCATTCAACGCGCGAGCAGGTCGCCTATTACGAGCGCCTGTTCCGCAACCCGACCCACACTGGCGGAGCGCTGGCGCTGATGGCGCACTGGGATCTCGACACGATCGAGCGCACCATCGCACAAATCAAGGCACCCGTGCTGCTGCTGCACGGTGATCGCGACAAGACGGTGCCGCCCGCCACCAGCCGCACCGTGGCGCAGCGGCTGGCCGCCCACGGGGTCAACGTGGAGCACCACGGCCTGCCTGGCCTGGGCCACCTCGCCCACGAGGAAGCGCCGGAGCGCCACGCCGAGGCCATCCAGCGTTTCGCGCAGCGCGTCCTCGCCTGATCCTCAGCTCATCGGCACTTTCGTGCTGATCAGAACCAGCCGGCCTTCCACGCTGGGAATCCAGTGCGCGACGCCAGCGGGCACCACCACCATGTCGCCCTTGGCCAGTCGCCGGCTGCTGCCGCCGCTGATGCCGCTGCCGCTGTCGTTCTTCGCATCGACGGCGCGGCCGCCATCCAGCGTGCCACCGGTCACCAGCTGGCCGGCGCCTTCGACGACGTGGAAGATTTCGGCCTGATCCTTGTGCACCGCCGCCGGCGCGCCGGCCTGGCGATATTCCAGCACGGCCCGATAGGGGCCAAAGCCCAGGATTGGCAGCGCCACCAGCGGCTGGCCGGGCTTGATGGTCGCCGCCGCCTTCTGGGCCAGCGCGGCAATTTCGGCGGCGGTGGCGGCGGGCAGGGCGGCTTCCTGCGCGGCGACGGGTGTGGCCAGCAACAGGGCGGCGGCAAGCATTCGGATGGTGATCACGATCTCCCTCAGCGCCCGCGGAATATGGGGCTGCGTTTTTCGACAAAGGCGCGTGCAGCGTCCTTGTGGTCTTCGGTCAGGCCGCAATGGACATGGTGGGTCGCCTCAAGGTCAAGACAGTCGTCCATGTCTCCGCCCGAGAAGGCGCGGTTGAGGTTTTCCTTCATGTAGCGGTAGGCGACACGCGGTCCGGCCGCCAGCTGCGCCGCCAGCGCCTGCGCCGTCTCCAGCACGTCAGCTGCCGGTACCACGCGGTTGGTCAGGCCCAGCCGCAGCGCCTCGGCGGCGTCGATCCGGTCCGACAGGAAATACATCTCCCGCGCCTTGGCCGCGCCAACCAGCTGGGTGAGAAAATAGGTGCCGCCATAATCGCCGGAGAAGCCGACCTTGGCAAAGGCAGTGGTCATGAACGCCGTATCGGCCATCACGCGCAGATCGCAGGCCAGCGCCATGCTGAGCCCGGCGCCCGCGGCCGGGCCGGGGATGGCGGCGATGGTGGGCTTGGGCATGGCGTGCAGGCGCCCCGCCGTCTCGCGCTGGTTGCGGCGCTGACGGGCGATGGCGACGTCGATCGGCTCCGGCTCACCGCTCTCGTTGCGGGCGGCCATGCCCTTCACATCGCCGCCCGCGCAGAAGGCGCCGCCCGCGCCGGTGATGACGATGGCGCCAATGGCGGGATCGGCCTCCGCCTCGCCCAGCAGCCGTGCCAGCCCGTCGAGCATGGCGCGCGACAGCGCATTGCGGGCGGCGGGCCGGTTGAGGGTGAGGGTCAGCACGCCATCGGCGACGCTCGCCAGCAAATCATCGGTGCCGGTGTCATAGGTCATGGCTCAGGTCTCCGGGAGAAAATCGAGGCCGCACGTGCGCGCCGTGACAGCGAGGCCGCGCAGGCGGATGGCGGCAAGCCCTTCGCCGCGACTGTCAGCCACGGGCACGAAATCCAGCGTGCCGTTGTCGACCGCGATGCGCCAGCCGGTGCCATGGGCGATGGCCAGCCGATCCAGGATGGCGCTCCAGCGCGCTGCGGTTGCAGCGGGATCGTCGCAGGTCATCACCGCGCCGCTGATGACCAGATCGAGATTGGCACTGCTCTGCCAGGCGGAGCCGGCCCACATATAGCTGCCCATCATGCCGGCATCCGGCCCATGCCGGTCGAGCGACAGCAGGCAGCCGCCGGTATCGCGCGGGTGAAGGTGAAGCGCGGTGGCGTGGAGCGCATTGTCGCCAACCGTCAGGTCCTCCACGATCCGCACCTGGTGGGCGGCCAGCCGGTCGCGCATGCGGGCAAGATCGCTGGTGTCGAGAATGACCATGTAGCCGGTCGCACCCCCGCGCCGCGCCATGTAACGCCCGGCGGTTGTGTCGTCCTGAAACGGTGCCAGCGCCTCCAGGAATGTTCCGCCCAGCGCCCACAGCGCGTTGTGCAGGCCATATTTGCCGACGCCGGGATCGCGGTAGCAGACGGGCACGCCAACGATGTCACCAACCTCCGCCTCCACTGGCGCAAGGTCGGGCGCGACCATGGCAATCTGGCGCAGCCTCAGCATTTGTCCTCCCCAAAGCGGTCGTTGCCGCTCTTTTTGTCCGGTCGCAGCATGGCCCCGGCATTGGAGGCGATGATGGCGCAAGATGGGCTGACTGTCAGCAGCGAAGCCGGAGTGATGATCATCACTTTTGACAGGCCGGAAAAGCGCAACGCCTATACCGATGCGATGGGCCGGGCGCTGGCCCGGGCGGTGCGCGCGGCCAGCGAGGACGATGCCATCCGCGCCGTCATCATCACCGGTGCCGGGAGGGCGTTCTGCGCCGGGGCGGACGTGTCGGCAGGCGCGGAAAGTTTCGACATGGTAGGCGAAGGCGCGGGCAATTTCGGCCAGGCGCGGCGCGGGACGGAGGACAGCTTCATCCACGCCCTGTTCGAATCGAAGAAGCCGATCATTGCCGCCATCAACGGCCCTGCCGTTGGGGTGGGTATCACGCTCACCCTGCCGTGCGACGTGCGGATCGCGGCAGAGGGCGCGCGCATCGGCTTTGTCTTTGCCCGGCGCGGGCTGGTGCCGGAAGCCGGCAGCGCCTGGTTCCTGCCGCGGCTGGTTGGCCTGCCGCAGGCGCTGCGCTGGTGCCTGTCGGGCCGCATCTTCGACGCCAACGAGGCGCTGGCGGGCGGGTTGGTCAGCGAGGTCGTGCCGCCCGACCAGCTGCTGCCCCGCGCCCGCGCCATCGCGGCGGAAATGAGCGACGGCACCGCGCCGGTGGCCATCGCGCTGGCTCGCGCCATGTTGTGGCGGCTGGGCAGCACGGCCAGCCCGGACGACGCACTGGCCGTGGACGCGGCGTGGAACATTGCCTTGGGCGGCGGGCCGGATGTGAAGGAAGGGGTGGCGGCCTTCCTCGAGAAACGCAGCCCGGCCTTCCCCGGCAAGGCCAGCCGTGATCTGCAGCCGGGCGTGCCCTGGTGGCCAGGGCCGGAGTGATTGACGCGGCCAACACACGCTGCCACCCTTGCCGCAAACACCAGCCTTTCGGGGGACTCATCGCCATGATCAAACACCGCTTTCTGGGCGCAGGGCTGCTTGCGCTCGGCCTGGCCTCAGCCGCGTATGCCGCCAGCCCACCCCGCCTGCTGCAATCGCCGGTGATGAGCGCCACGCACCTTGCCTTCGTCTCGGGCGGCGATATCTGGGTCGCCCCGCGCGCCGGCGGCAAGGCGCTGCGGCTGACCACCGGCATCGGCATCGAACAGGCGCCGGCCTTCTCCCCCGATGGCCAGACCATCGCGTTCACTGGCGAGTATGACGGCAACACCGATGTGTTCACCGTGCCGGTGGCCGGGGGCGTGCCCAAGCGCCTGACCTTCCACCCGGCCGGCGATGCCGCTGTCGGCTGGAGCCCGGATGGCGCCAAGGTCATCTTCCGCAGCAACCGCGACGCCGCCAGCCGCTACACCCGCCTGTGGCAGGTGAGCGCGAACGGCGGTGCCGCTTCGGCGCTGCCGCTGCCGATGGCGTCGGCCGGGATGATGTCCCCCGATGGCAAGGCCATCGCCTACACACCGCAGGAACAGGGCTTTTCGTTCAACCACACCCGCTATACCGCGTGGGGCAATTATCGCGGTGGCCTTGCGGGCGCGGTGTGGATCACCGACCTGAATGGCCTAAAGACCACCAAGGTGCCGCAGGCCGGCGGTGCGGATTTCTCGCCAGTGTGGCTGAATGGTCAGGTCTATTTCCTGTCGGGCCGCAAGGGGCCGGTCAGCGTCTATCGTTTTGATCCAGCAGGCGGGCAGACCAGCCTCGTCTGGCAGAACCGCGGGTCTGATATCCGCAGCCTCGCGACAGACGGGAAAACCCTGATTTTTGATCGGCTTGGTACGATCTACACGCTCAATCCCGGTGAGGAACCCAAGGCCATTTCCATCGATCTGGATGGCGATATGCCCGACGTGCGGCCACGGGTGGTCACAGTTGGCAATGAGGTCCGCAGCGTTGCCGTATCCCCCACCGGCCTGCGTGCCGCGGTGGAGGCGCATGGCGAGATCCTCACGCTGCCGGTGAAGGAGGGCGTTATCCGCACCATCACCGCCACGCCGGGCACGATGGAGCGCACGCCGGTGTGGAGCCCGGATGGCCAGTCCATTGCGTATTTCAGTGATGAATCAGGCGCTTATGCCCTTCACGTCGCGGCCCAGCAGGGCGCGGCCAAATCGGTTCGCAAATATGCGCTGGCGGCGGAGCCGGCCTATTATTTCAACCCGCTGTGGTCCCCCGATGGCAAGCGCATCGCGTTTCGCGACAACCGGCTGAACACCTGGATCCTGGAACTGGCCACGGGAAAGCTGATTTCTGCTGGCCCCGCGGATGAATTTGGTGGCTTTGCGCTGCCCGCGCGTGGGCTTGCGTGGTCACCTGATGGCCAATGGTTGGCCTATTCGCGTGTTTCGTCGAACCACTTCCCGGTGCTGATGCTGCACGACGTCGCGACGGCCAAGGCCACCCAGATTACCGACGCGATGGCCATGGCCTCCGACCCGGCGTTCGACCGCGACGGCAAACATCTCTACTTCCTGGCCAGCAACAACGCCGGGGCAACCATCCACCCGCTCGACATGTCGTCGGACGTGTACAGCCCCACCAGCAGCATCTGGGCGATCGCTCTGAATGCCGGCACCCCGTCTCCGCTGGCGCCGGAATTGGGCAATGAGAAGGCCCCCGCCCCGCCTGCGCCCGCCGCCGATGCCAAGAAGCCCGCCGCCAAGCCGGCCACGCCCGCCGTGCCGGCGGTGAAGGTCGATCTGGCCAGCCTTTCCCTCGATCAGATCGCCCGGCGCATGGTGGCGATGCCGCTGCCGGCCGGGGATTATCGCAACTTGGTCGCCGGCAAGGGCGGCGTGCTGTGGGTGCTGCGCGACAATGAACCCGCCGATCCCGATGCCGACGAACCGGCCGGCGCCACCCTGCTGCGCTGGCAGACGGACGGCAAGAAAACCGAGACGCTGTTCGACAAGGCCGCCGATTTCACCCTGTCGGCCGATGGCACCAGGCTGCTCGTCCGCACCCCGCCCAACGGCGCCGGCCAGTCGTCGTACCTGGTCGCCGATGCGTCCAAGCCGTTCAAGGCCAGCGATCCCGATGTGCGGCTGAAGCTGGATGGCCTGTCGGTCAGGGTCGATCCGCAGGCCGAATGGGCGCAGATGTACCGCGAGATCTGGCGGGTGCAGCGCGCCTATTTCTATGATCCCAATTTCCACGGCTATGACGTGGCCGGCGCGGAAAAGGCGCTGGCCGCGTATCTGCCCGGCATCCAGTCGCGCGGCGATCTGAACTATCTCTTCCACGAAGCGCTCACCGGCTTTTCCATCGGCCACTTGCGCGGCGGCGGCGGGGCGATCCCGTCGGCAAAGCGCGTGCCGGGCGGGCTGCTGGGCGCGGATTACGAGGTTCGCGATGGCCGCTGGTGCCTTGCCCGCATCCACGATGGCGGCACCTGGACGCCGGATATCAAGGCGCCGCTGTCCCGCCCCGGCCTGGATGTGAAGGTGGGCGATTGCATCACCGCCATCAACGGGGCCGATGTGCGGGGGGATGAAGATATCCAGCGCCACCTGGAAGGCACCGCCGATCAGGCCGTGATCGTGCGCCTCGCCCGCGCCGGGCAGGCAGAGCGCGAGGTGACGGTGGTGCCGGTCGCCAGCGAGTTCCGCCTGCGCAACCTCAGCTGGATCGAGGACAATCGCCGGCGGGTGGACAAGCTTTCGGGCGGCAAGCTCGGCTATGTCTATCTGCCCAACACCGGCGGCGGCGGCTTCACCAGCTTCAACCGTTATTATTTCGCCCAGACCGATCGGCAGGGCATGGTGATCGACGATCGCTGGAACGGCGGCGGCCAGGCGGCGGATTACATGATCGAGGTGATGAACCGCCGCCTGATCAGCTGGTGGAGCAGCCGTTACGGCGCCATCGGCCGCACCCCGGCGGCGAGCGTGCTGGGCCCCAAGGTGATGCTGATCAACGAAGGTTCGGCCAGCGGCGGGGACATGCTGCCGTGGATGTTCCGCGAGTTTCATCTGGGCCCGCTGGTGGGCAAGCGCACCTGGGGCGGCCTTGTCGGCATCGGCGGCATCCCGCCGCTGATGGACGGCGGCCAGCTCACCTCGCCATCGGTCGGCTTCTTCTCCCCGGCGGGTGAGTGGGCGGTGGAAAATATCGGCGTCCCGCCCGATGTGGAGGTGGACCAGGACCCGGCCGCCATGATGGCCGGCGGCGATCCGCAACTGGAAAAGGCGGTGAGCCTGGCGCTGGACGCCCTCGCCAAAAACCCGCCGCCGCAGCCAAAGCGCCCGCCGTTCCCGCTCTATGGGCCCGACGGCCCGATCCGCCGGTGAGGCACTGATGGACATCCCGGTCGAATATTACGGCCTGATCGAAGGCGGGGTCAGCCTGTTCGCTGTCCTCGCCTTCGCGGGGTGGCAGCTGTGGACGCTGCGGGAGAAGAAGGTAGGCAAACCTGACCGTGAGGACGAGGGCTGAGCGGTCGCTCAGCCTCCCAAACGGGCTTCCCCTTGACGCTTCAACGCTGGTTAAACGTATTTCTCGGCATTTTCCTGGCAGTGAGCTCGCACGCGTGCGATCCAACTTTCAAACCAAACCCATGTATTTTTATAATCACCATTTTTTCCAAAGCCCTTTTTGGAATTTTTCGCATCCAGTTCTTTCCACAATGAAGTGTGATTGGATTGTTTGAATCGCGGATAGCCCTCGGTATGCATTATTTCCACAACCTGCGTTGCAGTATAGCGCGCTTTGTCGACTTCTTTTAGGAGAACGGCATTAATTTGGTGTGCTTCTGACGAGTCCGATTTTATAAATTCGATGGCGACATCTGACTTGCTCGCCTTTGTTCCAACTTTTGGCACAAATGCGACGCGATAGCTGAACGCGAGATCTTTGAGGTCATCGTCATCCATGCCCGCATGAAAGGCGTCCATAGTAGATGCGATTGCAGGCGGCAATGTATTCGCCCCCTTCAATCTGGTCACTTGGGCGGCGTCAAAGGTTACAAATTGTAGAGCGATTGGCAATCGACGCTCCAGCCCAAATTGAACGCCGAACCAAGATTTAATTGTATCGTTGAAATTAATACAACATGCTTGCATAAGAGGGCCAAGGGTGTCATCAATCCGATTGGTCGAGCGATGTTCGATCTCGTGCCTGATTTCAAGAAGCAAGCCTAAATTCAGTTTCACTGGACGAGGTAAGGGAATTTTATCATTGCGAAGGCACTTGCCTAAATCCCAGTAAGACTCTGCACCGCTTTTCAGTAGCTTAACTACCCCATTCTCCTTGTAGCGAAAATCTATTCCTTCCCGTTTAAACCAGGCGTGGCACAGATAGGTCCACCCAATCATTGCCGTCGTTATGAAAATTTCTGCACGGAAATGGATGCCGGCAGCATTGAAATTGTGAACAGCGGCAATCATTGCCTCTCTTGATTTTACAAGTAGTTCATCGCCACGCAGGCTAAGCCCCGTCTCTCCGTCTACATCGGGCCAGCACCTCAGAAATTCGTTGAGCTGATCGGCTGTGCTGGCCTTGACAGCCTTATGTTTTGTTTCTGATCGAATCTCCGAAATCGCCCGATGATTAATTGAGCGGGTGGGTCTAGTGAAGTAAGCTAATACATCTTGATCGTTGTATTTGCCGGTCGCAAGCATTGCCTTTATGAGCGAAATTTCCCAACGCTCGAGCCGATTTCCGCGCTTTCGTTCCGGCATAAGAACCAATCATCCTTACGGGTTTTTACATTACTGTAATACCCATATCCTAGTGAGCGATAGGATTGCAAGGACCCGCATATGATTGAAGTTGGCGTAGAGAACGCCCCGTATCTTGGTAGCCGATATTAAACTGGCTCGTTACTGCACTTTGGCTGCAAATTTTTACGCTTTCCCTCACACCTTCCGTGGCATCCGCCACGGCAGCATCCATTGCACCGCGCCCGTGTCGAAGCGCTTCATGTTGAGCGATTCATGCACGGCCACCACGTCCTCGCCCCAAAGGCGGGTGGCGAGTGCGGTGCGGCTGTAGAAGGGGGTGTCTTCCCAGGTGGCGCGCAGGCGGGCGGTGTAGCCGGCGTCGGCGCGGGTCATGCGGTCGAGGCGCCAGCCGGTTTTGGGCAGGGTGACGGGGCTGGGCATTTCCATCACTTCGGCCTGGCCATCGGGCGTGATCCTGAGGGCCATGCCGAAATCGGCGCCGCTGGCCAGCTTGCCTTCGTACATCACGGCGGTGGAACCGTCTTTCAGGTGGGCTCGGCTCCACTGCCAGTCGGCAAAGCCTTCCTCCAGCGATTCCGCGCCGTGGTTGGCATCCAGATATCCGGTGCCGGCCCAGTTGATCGCCGGATCGGTGAAATTGGCCTCCACCCGGGCGCAGGGGCCGAGCGGTTCCCAGACGTGGCGGCCGCCGGGATCGAGGCGGAAGCGGCGCTGGCCATAGACCATCGGCGTCACCCGCACCTGGCCGCGCGCCTTCAGCGGGAAGACGGCGCCCATTTCTTCGATATCGATCACCAGCGTCTGCCCGTCCCAGCGCAGCTGGCTCGGCCCGATGCGGAGCGTGGTGGCATCGCGCCACAGCGCGCCGCGGCCGCGTTCCGTCATCGTCCAGCGCCGGCCGCGCGGGCCATAGAGGGCGACGTTCAGGCTGACATGGTTTTCCGGCGCATCCCGCCCGGCCGCCTTGTAATAGGGGGAAAAGACCGAGCCGATGAAGGCGATGATCGTCAGCCCGAAGGTGCCGCAGTCGCTTTCGGCGTCGACATACCACCAGCGGTAGCCACCGGGTGGAACGTCCTGATCGAAGCGCGGGCCCTGAGAATCGCTGCGCTCGCCAAGCGGCCGGACAAGGCCGCCATCGGCACGCCCGCCCCCGGATGCGCCGACCCACTGGCCACCCACAGCCCGGGCAGCTTCGTCTTGCTGCCAGGCCGGCGGAAGCTGGCCTGCCACCCGTGCGAGGCCCGACCATAGAGGGCCCCACCGCTCGAAGGGAAAAGTTCCTCGAACATCGCCGGGCCCACCGGCACCATTGCCGTTGGTTTCAGTGTCAGCCCGCACCGGGACAGGACGGCCAGGGTTGCTGTCTGACATTGTGCCATCTCCTGAGGGCTGGGTGGGATGCCGTCGCCCGTGGGCGGGGCATTGACGATGATCTGAAAGCGTTCGGGCCCCGGTGGCGGCGAAGTGATGCCGCGATCCTGGGCGCAAATATAGATGCTGGGTTCGGCGGGCAATCTGTGTTCCCCGAAGATGTGGCGGAATTCCGCGGCATAATCGGTGGAGAAGAAGACGTTGTGCCGGTCCATCTCGAAGCCGGAGACTTCGGCCGTCATCATGGTGACGAGGGCGGACAATGAGCGTTCGTGGGGTTTGACGCCGGTGACGGCGCGGGCGGCGGCGGGGCCGAAGCGGCCATCGGCGAGCGCGGAAATGTCGCTGTTGGAAAGGACGTCCGCGCCAAGGATTTCCTCGCCCGATGCGAGGCGGACGCCGGCGGCGCGGCCGTTCCGGACCAGGATTTCAGCCACGTGCGCGTTGTAGTGGAAGGTGGCGCCCAGCCGGATGGCCAGCGCCGCCATCTGGCGGGCGACTTCGTGCATGCCGCCTTCCACCAGCCAGACGCCGCGCGCTTCCAGATGGGCGATCAGCATCAGCGTGGCGGTGGCCTGGAAGGGATCGGCGCCGGTGTAGGTGGCATAGCGGCCATAGAGTTGCTGCAGCCGGCCATCGCGGAAATATTTGCCCAGCGTGCCCCACAGGGTCGCGAACGGGTTGATCGCGAACATCTCGTGCAGGTGGAAGGGGGCGTATTTGAGGGCGAGGCCGACGGGGCCCATCGCCGGGCTTTCCATGAAGCGGGTTTCGAGCGCGTTCCAGATGCGCGCGGCTTCGGCCTGGAAGCGGGCCCAGCCTTCGGCCTCTGCCGGGCCGGCGAATTGGGCGACGGCGTCAAAGCTGCGGGCGTGATCGGCCCACAGATCAAGGCTGCTGCCATCCTGCCAGGCGTGGCGGGCGAGGCGATCGGATTTCACCAGCGTGAGGTGATCGTCCAGCGCCGCGCCGGCATCGGCATAGATGCGTTCGAACACCGGGCGGTGGGTGAAGACGGTGGGGCCGGCATCAACCGCGACACCGGCCACATCGACGGTGCGGAGCTTGCCGCCGGGGTGGGCCATGCGCTCCACCACGGTAACGGGGATGCCGCGCGCCGCCAGCAGCACGGCGGCCGACAGCCCGCCCATGCCGGCACCGATGATGACAACGCTGTCGTGGCCTGCCAAAGCGCTTACCCGAATCACACTGTTGCAAAGCCGGGCGGAAAACCCGACGAGAGCGGTCATGATTGACGTTTGCGCCGCCACTGTCCAGAGCAATTGATAGGTATACAACGCAAACCATGGCCCACGATCCCGCCACCACCGGATGGAAATTGCGCTGGCTGAACGGTCGCAACCGGGTGCTGGCCAATCCGGCGTTCCAGCGTTTTGCCATGCGCAACATCTTCATGCGGCGGACGGCGCGATACCATGCCAACAGCATGTTCGCGGTGATCACCGGTTTCGTGCAGACCAAGGCGCTCACAGCCGCGGTGGATGCCGGCATCGTGCGCCGCCTGAGCGATGGGCCGGCGACGACGGCGGAACTGGCGCAGGGCGCCGGGCTGGGGCTGGAGGCGATGCAGCGCCTGCTGGGAGCGGCCAAGGCGATCGATGTGGTGGAACTGGCGGCGCCCGATCTGTGGGTGCTGGGCCAGCGCGGCGCGGCGCTCTCCACCAACCAGGGCGCGCTCGCCATGATCGAGCATCACAAGCTGTTCTATGACGATCTGGCCGATCCGCTGGCGATGCTGCGCGGCGGGCGCGGGCAGGGCAAATTGGCGGCGTTCTGGACCTATGCGCCGGCGGCGGGGCAGGGCCGGCCGGCGACGGAGGACGCGGCGAGCTGGCAGGGCGAGGGTGACGGCGCCGTGTCGCCCTATTCGGCGCTGATGGCGGCCAGCCAGCCGATGGTGGCCGAACAGGTGCTGGATGCCTATGATTTTCGTCGCCACCAGTGCCTGATGGACGTCGGCGGCGGGCATGGCGCGTTCCTCGCCGAAGTGGCGGCCCGGCACCCCCGGCTGAGCCTGAAACTGTTCGATCTGCCCGCCGTGGTGGCCGGGGCGAAGGCGAAACTGGCGGCGCGGGGCCTCAGCCATGTCGTGCTGCATGGCGGCAGTTTCCGCGACGATCCGCTGCCGCAGGGAGCCGATGTCATCAGCCTGGTGCGAATCTGCCACGATCATGATGATGACGTGGTGCGCGCCCTGCTGAAGAAGGCCTATGCCGCGCTGCCGCCGGGCGGGCGCCTGCTGATTGCCGAGCCGATGGCCGGCACGCCGGGGGCCGAGGTGATGGGTGACGCCTATTTCGGCCTGTATCTGTGGGCGATGGGATCGGGTCGGCCGCGCACGGTGGCTGATTACCTGGCGCTGCTGGCGGAAGCGGGCTTCGGGTCGGCGCGGGAAGTGGGCACGGCGTTGCCGATGGTGACAAGGCTGATCGTCGCCGAACGCTGATTCTGTATGCAAATTGTGGGTCTGCCGGATTCGTCAAGCCGAAAGACGACAACAAAAGTCGCATTTTTTTGCTTCCCCCGGCGGCGCGCGCGCTTTACAGGCGCGAACCTGAGCGGATAGATAGCCGCGCGAATTTGGGAGCAGTCCGGAAGGGCATGGCCGGGCAGCTCCTTTGAGGGGTTTAGTGAATGGAAACATTGGCCGTTGTGGTTGAGGAGCCGGAGCGCGTCGCCTTGCGCCGCCTGGGTCTCGTCTCGCCCGAAGCCGATGATGTGGTGGTGTCGATCGACTGGTCGGGCATCTCCATGGGCACTGAAAAGCTGATGTACAACGGGTCCATGCCGATGTTCCCCGGCATGGGCTATCCGTTGGTTCCCGGATACGAAGCGGTCGGCACGGTGATCGACGCTGGCGACAACCAGAAGGCCATGATCGGGCAGACGGTGTTCGTGCCGGGTTCGTCCAAGTTCGAAGGCGCGCGCGGCCTGTTTGGCGGCCAGGCCAAGACGCTGATCACGGGCGCGGCGCGGGTGATTCCGCTGCCGGCCGAACTTCACGAAAAGGCCGTGCTGATGAGTCTGGCCGCGACCGCCCAGCACGCGGTGGTGGGCGGTGAGATGCCGGATCTGATCGTCGGCCACGGCGTGCTCGGCCGCCTGCTGGCGCGCCTGGCGCTGGCCGCGGGCGTGCAACCGACGGTTTGGGAAATCAACGACGCCCGCATGGGCGGAGCAGAGGGATATCGGGTGGTCAGGCCCGAGACCGACGAGCGGCGGGATTACCGCTCGGTTTACGACGCCAGCGGTGACCACCGCGTGATCGACCAGACCGTCATGCACATGACGCGTGGGGGCGAGATCGTGCTGGCCGGCTTTTACAGCGATCCGCTGTCGTTCAACTTCGCGCCAGCGTTCCGGCGCGAGCTTCGTATCCGCATCGCCACTGAGTTCCAGCCTGACGACCTGGCGACATGTCTCGCCATGGTGGGCAGCGGTAGGCTGTCACTCGAGGGCCTTGTGACGCACAAGGTGCCGGCAACGGAGGCTCCGACCGCTTATGGTCAGGCCTTCTCGGACCCCAATTGTCTCAAGATGGTCTTCGACTGGAGAGATATCGCATGAGCATCAATCAACTTCTCGACCAGGTCGCTGCGCTTCGTGAAGAGGCCGCGATCGAACCTGACCCCGTTCACACCGGTGAAGTCACCAAGGAAACGCAGATCATTGCCATCTATGGCAAGGGTGGTTCGGGCAAGAGCTTCGCGCTCGCCAACCTGTCCTACATGATGGCGCAGCAGGGCAAGCGCGTGCTGCTGATCGGTTGCGATCCCAAGAGCGACACCACCAGCCTGCTGTTTGGCGGCAAGGCAACGCCGACCATCATCGAGACCAGCTCCAAGAAGAAGCTGACCGGCGAGGAACTGACCATCGAGGACGTGTGCTTCCAGCGCGACGGCGTGTTCGCGATGGAGCTGGGCGGCCCGGAAGTGGGTCGTGGCTGCGGCGGTCGCGGCATCATCCACGGCTTTGAAACCATCGAGAAGCTGGGCTTCCACGATTGGGGCTTCGATTACGTCCTGCTCGACTTCCTGGGCGACGTGGTCTGCGGCGGTTTCGGCCTGCCGATCGCGCGTGACATGTGCCAGAAGGTGATCGTGGTCGGATCGAACGATCTGCAGTCGCTCTATGTCGCCAACAATGTCTGCAAGGCGGTCGAATATTTCCGCAAGATGGGCGGCAATGTCGGCGTCGCCGGCATCCTGATCAACAAGGACGATGGCACCGGCGAGGCCCAGGCCTTTGCCAAGGCTGTCGGCATCCCCGTGCTCGCCAGCATCCCGGCGCACGAGGAAATCCGCCGCAAGTCCGCCAATTACCAGATCATCGGCACGCCGGATGGCCCGTGGGGCCCGCTGTTCGCCGAACTGGCGAGCAACGTCGAAACCGCGCCCCCGGTGCGCCCGACCCCGCTCGATCAGGACGGCCTGCTGGGCCTGTTCAAGCCGGAAGACACCGGCGGCAACTTCACCCTGAAGCCGGCGACCCAGGCCGACATGCGCGGCGGCGTCTACGAGACGAAGCCGAGCCTGGAAGTGGTGTACGACAATGTCTGAGGAATTGGCTGTTCCTCCGGCTGAAGGGGCCGGCTGCCACGCCGGCGCCGACACCATGCGCGACGCCGCCGCCAAGGCCGGCAAGTCGGAGGTGCTGGAGCGTTACGCGGCCGATTATCCCAAGGGCCCGCACGACCAGCCGCAATCGATGTGCCCGGCGTTCGGCTCCCTGCGCGTCGGCCTTCGCATGCGGCGCACCGCAACGATCCTCTCTGGCTCGGCCTGCTGCGTCTATGGTCTCACCTTCACGTCGCACTTCTATGGCGCCCGCCGCACTGTCGGTTATGTGCCGTTCAATTCGGAAACGCTGGTCACCGGCAAGCTGTTCGAGGACATCCGCGACGCCGTGCACGATATGGCCGATCCGGAGAAGTATGACACGATCGTGGTGACCAACCTGTGCGTGCCGACCGCTTCGGGCGTGCCGCTGCAACTGCTGCCCGACACGATCAATGGCGTGCGAATCATCGGCATCGACGTGCCCGGGTTCGGCGTGCCGACCCATGCCGAGGCCAAGGACGTGCTGGCCGGCGCCATGTTGAAATATGCCCGCGAGGAAATCATGGCCGGCCCGGTCGCGGCGCCCGCCGTGATGCCCGACAAGCCGACCGTGACGCTGCTGGGCGAAATGTTCCCGGCCGATCCGGTGGGCATTTCCATGCTGCTGGAACCGATGGGCCTGACCACCGGGCCCGTGGTGCCGACCCGCGAATGGCGTGAGCTGTATGCCGCGCTGGCCTCGCCGGTCGTCGCGGCCATCCACCCGTTCTACACCGCCGCCGTGCGCGAATTCGAAGCGGCGGGCCGTACCATCGTCGGTTCGGCTCCCGTGGGCCGTGATGGCACTGCCGCCTGGCTCGCCGCCATCGGTGACGCCTTTGGCCTGTCGGCCGACAAGGTGGCCGCCGCGCAGAACAAGTGGCTGCCGGCGATTTCCGGCGCGCTGGCGGGCAAGCCGATCAAGGGCCGCATCACGGTGTCGGGCTATGAAGGCTCGGAACTGCTGGTGGCGCGCCTGCTGGTCGAATCCGGTGCCGAAGTGCCGTATGTGGGCACCGCCTGCCCGCGGACCCGCTGGTCGGATCCGGATCGCGAATGGCTGGAAGCCCGCGGCACCAAGATCCAGTATCGCGCCAGCCTTGAGCAGGACATCCACGCGGTTGACGCCTTTGAACCCGATCTGGCCATCGGCACCACGCCGGTTGTCCAGCACGCCAAGACCAAGGCGATCCCGGGCCTGTACTTCACCAACCTCATCTCGGCGCGTCCGCTGATGGGGCCGGCGGGTGCGGGCAGCCTGGCGCAGGTCATCAACGGCGCGCTCGGCAACAAGGGCCGCTTCGACATGATGAAGGACTTCTTCGACGGCGTTGGCGAAGGCCATGCCGCCGGCATCTGGGAAGATGTTCCGAAGGACCGTCCGGAATTCAAGAAGAAGTTTGCCGCCAAGATGATCGCCGCCGCCAAGGCGGAAGAAGCGGTGGGGACCTGAGATGCTGGTTCTCGATCATGATCGCGCTGGCGGTTACTGGGGTGCGGTGTACAGCTTCACCTCGGTGAAGGGCCTGCAGGTCGTCATCGACGGCCCGGTGGGTTGCGAAAACCTGCCGGTCACCTCGGTGCTCCACTACACCGATGGCCTGCCGCCGCATGAGCTGCCGATCGTCGTGACTGGCCTTGCCGAAGAAGAGCTTGGCAAGACCGGCACCGAAGGCGCCATGAAGCGGGCGTGGAAGACGCTGGATCCGGCGCTGCCGTCCGTCGTCGTCACTGGCTCCATCGCCGAAATGATCGGCGGTGGCGTGACGCCGGAAGGCACGACGATCCAGCGCTTCCTGCCGCGCACCATCGACGAGGACCAGTGGCAGTCTGCCGACCGCGCGCTGACCTGGCTGTGGAAGGAGTTCGGCCCCAAGAAGATGCCGGCGCCCAAGGTGCGGAAAGAGGGCGAAAAGCCGCTCGTCAACATCATCGGGCCACAATATGGCACCTTCAACATGCCATCCGATCTGGCGGAAATCCGCCGCCTGATCGAAGGCGTCGGCTGCGAAGTCAACATGGTGTTCCCGCTGGGCACTCACCTCGCTGACATCCGCCGCCTTGCCGATGCTTCCGTCAACGTCTGCATGTACCGCGAATGGGGCCGCAACCTGTGCGAAACCCTGGAACGGCCCTATCTGCAGGCGCCGATCGGCCTTTCCAGCACCACCGCCTTCCTGCGCAAGCTGGGCGAGCTGACCGGAATTGATCCGGAACCGTTCATCGAGAAGGAAAAGCACACCACGATCAAGCCCTTGTGGGATCTGTGGCGTTCGGTGACGCAGGATTTCTTTGCCACCGCCAGCTTTGGCATCGTGGCGACCGAAACCTATGCCCGCGGCATGAAGGTGTTCCTGGAAGAGGACATGGGCATGCCCTGCGCCTTTTCCTTCCAGCGCAACGCCGGCGTGAAGCCCGACAATGAAGCGGTGAAGCAGGCCATTGCCAGCACCAGCCCGCTGATCGTGTTCGGCAGCTACAACGAGCGGCTGTACATGGCCGAAACCAACAGCCGCTCGATCTACATCAACGCCAGCTTCCCCGGTGCCGCCATCCGGCGTCACACCGGCACGCCCTTCATGGGCTATGCCGGCTGCACCTGGCTGATGCAGGAAGTGTGCAACGCCTTGTTCGATGCGCTGTTCTTCATCCTGCCGCTGTCGACGATGATGGACAAGGCCGATGCCACGCCGTCGCGTCTGCTCGAAGCGGTGGCATGGGAAGACGACGCGCGTTCGGAACTGGATCGCATGGTCGACAAGGAGCCGGTGCTTGTCCGCATCTCGGCGGCCAAGCGCCTGCGCGATGCGGCCGAGCGGGCGGCGCGCGATGCCGGCGAAAAAATCGTTACAGTTGAACGGCTTCGGGCTGCGGCCCGGTTGTATGAGGCGCAGGCGGCATGACGCATGCAATCTGCCTCTTTTCAAAACATTACAAACTTGCCATGAGGGCAGGGAAAAGCATTGGACGCGGGGGTGATTTCCCCTATCGTTCTCAGTCTCTTTGCGGTGGAATCATCCTACGCCGCGAAGCCGCCGGTCGGGCGAGATCATATTGATCGCGTGCGGCGGAACCATCGGAGGAAAAGGCATGAGTGACAACAAGATTGGTCCGGGTACCTACCTGACCGACGCTGAAGCGAAGGAGTTCCACCGGGGCTTCGTCGTCTCGATGGCGTTCTTCGTGATCGTGGCCGTGATTGCTCACTGGCTCGTGTGGGTGTGGCGTCCGTGGCTGGGCACCAAGCGTGCGTTCGCGGCCACCGAAATCCACCAGATTCAGCAGGCGAGCGCCACCAGCGCCGCGGCGCCGCGGGCTTAAGGAGCGACGACAATGTGGAAGATCTGGCAGACTTTCAATCCGCAGCGCATCCTGACTGCTCTCGCGGTTTTCCTGTTCACGCTGGCCATCCTGATTCACTTCATCCTGCTCAGCACCGACCGCTACAACTGGCTGGACGGCGCCGAGCCGAAGGCGACTGCGGCCATCACGGAAGTCACCCCGGCGGTCTGACGCTCGTCAGATTGCCTGGGCAATTCCCGTCAAGCGCGCGATGGGCGGGCCGGCTTTACCGCCCGCCCATCCGCACCCAGCAACTGGCCCGTTCCGCTGGCCTTGATGGTCGACGGTTCTATGGGGGAGGTGCGCCATGGCAGTATTGAGTTTTGAACGAAAATATCGCGTTCGTGGGGGCACGCTCATCGGCGGTGACCTCTTCGACTTCTGGATCGGTCCTTTCTACGTCGGGTTCTTCGGGGTCACGACGTTGTTCTTTGCTGCCCTTGGCACTGCACTGATCCTGTGGGGGGCCGCCATCGGGCCGACCTGGAATCCGTGGCTGATCAACATCGCTCCGCCCGATATCAAGTACGGGCTGAGCTTGGCGCCGCTGCGCGAAGGCGGTCTGTGGCAGATCATCACGATCTGCGCGATCGGTGCCTTTGTCAGCTGGGCGCTGCGTGAAGTGGAAATCTGCCGCAAGCTCGGCATGGGCTATCACGTGCCCGCCGCCTACGGCATGGCCATCTTCGCCTATGTCACGCTCGTCGTGTTCCGCCCGCTGCTGATGGGTGCCTGGGGCTATGGTTTCCCCTACGGCATCTTCCCGCACCTCGATTGGGTGTCGAACACCGGCTACCAATATCTGCACTTCCATTACAACCCGGCGCACATGCTGGCGGTGAGCTTCTTCTTCACCACCACGCTGGCGCTCGGCCTGCACGGTGCGCTGGTTCTGTCCGCCGTGAACCCGGCCAAGGGTGAAACGGTGAAGTCGCCGGAATATGAAGACACGTTCTTCCGCGATCTGATCGGCTATTCGGTCGGCACGCTGGGCATCCACCGCGTGGGCCTGCTGCTGGCGATGAATGCCGGCTTCTGGAGCGCGGTGTGCATCATCATCTCGGGTCCCTTCTGGTCGCGTGGCTGGCCGGAATGGTGGACCTGGTGGCTCAACCTGCCGATCTGGCGTTGAGGACGGACACGCACCATGGCTTATCAGAACATCTTCACGCAGGTTCAGCTCCGCGGTGAGCTGGAACCCGGCGTGCCGCTGGGTCCCAACAACGACCCCCGCTTTGGCCCGTTCGGCACCTCGTGGCTGATGGGCAAGCTTGGCGGCGCCCAGATCGGCCCGGTCTATCTGGGCAAGCTGGGTCTCGCGTCGCTGTTCGCGGGCTTCATCGCCCTCGAAATCATCGGCTTCAACATGCTGGCGTCGGTGAACTGGGATCCGATCCAGTTCGTCCGCCAGTTCTTCTGGCTGGCGCTGGAACCGCCGCCCGCCAAGTACGGCTTCACGGTCAACGTGCCGCTTGAAGAAGGTGGCTGGTGGATTGCTGCCGGCTTCTTCCTCACCGCATCGATCCTGCTGTGGTGGGCGCGCACCTATGTCCGCGCCAAGGAGCTGGGCATGGGCACGCACGTCGCCTGGGCCTTCGCCTCGGCGATCTGGCTCTACCTGGTGCTCGGCTTCATCCGCCCGCTCATGATGGGCAGCTGGGCCGAAGCGGTGCCGTTCGGCATCTTCCCGCACCTCGACTGGACCGCGGCCTTCTCGATCCGTTACGGCAACCTGTTCTACAACCCGTTCCACGCGCTCAGCATCGCGTTCCTCTATGGTTCGACCCTGCTGTTCGCCATGCACGGCGCGACCATCCTCGCCGTCGGCCGCTATGGCGGTGAACGCGAAATCGAACAGATCACCGATCGTGGCACCGCGTCCGAACGCGCCGCGCTGTTCTGGCGCTGGACGATGGGCTGGAACGCCACGATGGAATCGATCCACCGCTGGGCCTGGTGGTTTGCGGTGCTGACGACGCTGACCGGCGGCATCGGCATCCTGCTCACCGGCACGGTTGTCGACAACTGGTATCTCTGGGCTGTCCAGCACGGCTTTGCGCTGGAATATCCCGCCACCGGTGTCGTCGATCCCGCCACCCTTCCGGGAGCTCCGCAATGAAGACGCTGACGAAGGTTTTCGCCATCGCCCTGCCGGCGTTGCTGCTGGCCGGGTGTGAGCTGGGCTCCAAGGAACAGCAGCAGACCGGCTATCGCGGCACCGGCATGGTGCAGATCGCCGATCCGGATACGAAGGCACAGGTGGGCGAAGTCCCGGCGCCGCCGTACGAGCTGACCCCGGAAATGATCAACGGTGACCGTGCCAAGACGGCCTACCAGAACGTCCAGGTGCTGGGTGACGTGTCGGTTGACGAGTTCAACTACACGATGCTGGCGATGACGGCCTGGATCGCGCCCGATGGTTCCAACGTCAAGGATGCTGGCTGCACTTACTGCCACAATCCGGAAAACATGGCGTCGGACGAGAAGTACACCAAGGTCGTCGCCCGCAAGATGTTGCAGATGACGCAGAACATCAACGCCAACTGGAAGCCGCACTTCGCCCAGGCGGGTGTGCCCCAGGAAAACGCTGGTGTGACCTGCTGGACCTGCCACCGCGGCAACCCTGTGCCGGTGAACAACTGGTCGACCGCGGTGCCCGATCCGGGCAAGATCGCCGGCAACAAGCGCGGTGGCAACACGCCGGCGCCGTCGGTGGCCTATGCCTCGCTGAACTATGATCCGTTCTCGGATTATCTGGCCGGCAAGGAAAGCATCCGCGTTGGTGGCAAGGCCTTCCCGACTGCGGCCAGCAATGCCTCGATCCAGTCCACCGAAAAGACCTATGGCCTCATGATGCACATGAGCCAGGGCCTTGGGGTGAACTGCCAGTTCTGCCACAACTCGAACAACTTCGCGAAGTGGACGGACAGCACGCCCAAGCGCGTCAATGCCTGGTATGGCATCCGCATGGTGCGTGACATCAACAACAACTACATCACCGCGCTTGGTGATGTGTGGCCGGCCAATGGCAAGGGCATCTATGGCAACCGTCGTGGTCCGCACGGCGATCCGCTGAAGGTGAACTGCGCCACCTGCCACCAGGGCGTCAACAAGCCGCTGGGCGGTGCGAAGATGCTCAAGGACTATCCGGGCCTGAAGGGCGCTGCCCCGGCCCCGGTCGTCGCGGCGACCCCGGCTCCGGCCGAAACCGCCGCTGTAGCTGCCCCGGCCAAGCCGGCCGCGTAAGCGACCCGACCGACAGAATGGCGAGGGCCCGGTACCGCAAGGTGCCGGGCCTTTCGCTTTCGTGGCGCGCCGTCACACCCATAAATCCCAGCTTTGCGTGCACAGTCGGCGTGTTAGCCTTCGTGCCACGTGCCCCCATGGCGGGGCCAGAACTGGGGAGAGCACCGTGGCCGATCGTCTGGATGTACTGATCGTCGGAGCCGGATTTTCCGGGATGTACATGCTGCTGAAGGCGCGTGAGCAAGGGCTTTCGGCGCAGGTGATCGAGGCTGGCAGCGGCGTTGGCGGCACCTGGTACTGGAACCGCTATCCCGGCGCGCGCGTCGACATCCAGAGCCTGGAATACAGCTTTGGCTTTGACGAAAAGCTGGAGCAGGAATGGCGTTGGACCGAGCGCTATGCGCCGCAGCCCGAATTGCTGGCCTATGCCAACCACGTCGCCGACCGCTTTGGCCTGCGTGACGGCATCCGCTTCAACAGGCGCGTGACGGCCGCCCACTGGGATGCCGCCGCCGATGGCTGGAATGTCACGCTCGACACGGGCGAGGTGCTGGCCGCGCGCTTCGTGGTCATGGCGACCGGCTGCCTTTCGGTGCCGACCGATGTCACCTTCGATGGCATCGGCGACTACAGGGGCAAGATCTATCGCACCTCACAATGGCCGCATGAGGGCGTGGACTTCACCGGCCAGCGTGTCGGCATCATCGGCACCGGATCATCGGCCATCCAGTCGATCCCCATCATCGCCGAAACCGCCGCGCATCTGACCGTGTTCCAGCGCACGCCCAACTATTCGATGCCGGCGCACAACGGCCCGATTCCGGAAGCCGACTGGCAGGAATGGCTGGCGGACCCCCGCGCCTATCGCGCCCGCAGCCGCGCCACCGTCGGCGGGTTCTGGAACGAGGCGCGCGAGGACGTGCTGGCCACCCAGACCGCCCCGGAAGAGATCAAGGCGGAGCTGGAGCGCCGCTGGGCGTGGGGCGGCTTCCGCATCCTGTCGGGCTTTGCCGATCAGGGCATCGATCCGGCGGCGAACAGGATCATCGCCGATTTCGTTGCGGGCAAGATCCGCGAGCAGGTGAAGGACCCGAAGGTCGCCGAACTGCTGACGCCCAAGGATCACCCGTTCGGCACCAAGCGGCCCTGCGTCGATACCGGCTATTACGCCACCTACAACCGCGACAATGTCAGCCTGGTCGATCTGCGCGCCGATCCGCTCGATCGCTTCACCGCCACCGGCATCAAGACGGCCAACAACAGTTTCGATTTTGATGCCGTCGTGCTCGCCACCGGTTTCGACGCGATGACCGGCGCCATCGAACGCATCGACATCCGCGGGGTGAATGGCGAAGCGATGAAGGACCATTGGGCCGCCGGGCCGGAAACCTATCTGGGCCTGATGGTCGCCGGCTTCCCCAACCTGTTCCTGGTCACCGGCCCCGGCAGCCCATCCGTGCTGACCAACATGATCCACAGCATCGAACAGCACGTGGAGTATGTGGCCGACATCATCGCATCGCTGAATGCCAACCAGGCCGGCCGCATCGAGGCCAGCCGCGAGGCCGAACAGGCGTGGACTGACCATGTCGATCAGACTGCGGCGATGACGCTGCTGCCGCAGGCCAACAGCTGGTACATGGGCGCCAACGTGCCCGGAAAGCCTCGCCGCTTCCTGGCCTATGCCGGCGGGCTGCACACCTATACCGACATCTGCAACGCGGTAAAAAGCAAGGGCTGGCAGGGCTTTGTCATCGCCCGCGGTGATCAGGTGCTGAGCGAAAGCCGGGTCTTTGACAGCCTGCCGCCGCCGCCTGCCGACATGGCCCCGCACCTGGTGGAAATGGCGACATCGCGGGTGATGGCGTGGATGCAGGAACACGGCAGGGTTTGAGAGAGATGCCTCCGGCGGCCAGGGCCTGAGGGCCTGGACCCACTCTCGTTGGTGTGCACAACAAAGCCGATGAGCGCGACCGAAACGCACGGGTGCAGGGACTGAGTCCCTGCCCGCCGGAGGCATTTACTCTGGGTGTTTAGCTGCGAGCGCTGCCCGCTTCGGCCCACAGCCGGGCGATCACGCCGGCCAGCGTTTTGTGGTTGCCGCCGTGATAGGCGCTGCCCTGTGGCAGGCCGGCGACCAGGCGGCGGTGGGCTTCTGGCAGGGCGTGATAGGGCAGGCCGGGCAGCAGATGGTGAAGCGCGTGGTAGCGCAGGCCGACGGGCGCCCACAGTTCCGGCAGCAGCGCCGGCGGCGGCACGTTCACGCTGTCGAGATACTGGGCGGTGATGCTCATCTGGCTGCCATCATTTTCCCACAGATGCGCGGCCAGCGTGCGGACCTGGTTGAGCACCATCGAGGCTGACAGCACCGCCAGCCACAGGCCGAAGGCGCGCAGGCCGATGGCGCCGGTGGCAACGCCGGCCAGCGACGCGATCACGAACAGTGATGTTGCCGCTTCCATGATGTGCCAGCGGCGCAAGGCCGCGCCCTCGGGCGGATCGCGGCGGAATTCCGGATTGATCGACAGCGCCGACAGCCGGGCGTGTACGAAACGGCGCACCGGTGGGATCAGGGTGAGCGGCGCCAGCACGGCCCAGCGGATGATGAGGCCAATCGGCCCGAGCGCGGCCACCGCCACGAACAGCGGCACGCTCAGCTTGGGCTTCAAGGCGAGGGCCATATATTCGGGATCGCGCACCGTGCCGTACCGGTTCTTCGCGTGGTGCAGCGTGTGCACGCCTTCATACATGAAGCTGGGGATCATCAGCGGGATGCCGGCGATCAGGTTCCAGACCAGCCGGTAACCCGGCACGCTGGCCTCCTTCATGTGGGTGATTTCATGGATGAAACTGCCAAGGCGATACAGCGCCAGCACGGCAACCAGCGCGAGCGCGGCACTGCCGGCCACCGGCAGGCCCGGCAGCAGGATCAGCGCGGCGAGCGCACCCCACCCGACAACGGCGCTGGCGATGGTGTCAGCCCAGTAGATGGCGGGCCTGTAGGCACCCAGCTCGCGGCCGATGCTGGCCGCCAGCGTGATCATTGCCATATCCTCACCGGCCATGCCCGGGGGCTTGGCGGCGGGCGGCGCGGCATCGGCGGCACGAAGGGCAGTCGCAATCACGGTCATGATATGGGTCTTGTGACAGGGAATTGCGACCCCTTAAGGGCAGAAGCGGGGCGCGCCCAGTCCGTATGATGCCGCATTTGGCGGTGCGGTCATGCGCGCTTACGTGACGTCGAACGGGCCTCGGGCAAGCCTGTGCGCCGGCAAAGCCGCCGCGCCGGCTTGCCCGATCCCGCCGGCCGATCTTGCGCGAGTCCGCGCGCGGCACGCGCGCTGGCCGCGCTGCGATCAGATGGTCCGGCTCACCACCAGCTTCATGATCTCGCTCGTCCCGCCATAGATGCGCTGCACGCGCGCGTCGCGCCACAGGCGGGCGATGGGATACTCGTTCATGTAACCGGCACCGCCGTGCAGCTGCAGCGCCTCATCGCACACGCGGCCCTGCAGTTCGGTGTGCCACAGCTTGGCGGCACTGGCTTCGGCGGCGGTCAGCTTGCCTTCGATCAGCTTCTGAAGGCCCCAGTCGATATGGGCCCAGCCGACCTGCAGCTCGGTCTTCAGGCCGGCGAGCACGAACTGGGTGTTCTGGAAATCCCACACCGTCTTGCCGAAGGCCTTGCGTTCCTTGACGAACTTCACCGCTTCGTCGAACGCACGCTGGGCGCCAGCCTGGGCGGAAATGGCGATCGACAGGCGCTCCTGCGGCAGCTGGCTCATCAGGTAGATGAAGCCCTTGTTTTCCTCGCCCAGGCAGTTGGTCATCGGCACGCGCACGTCGTTGAAGAACAGTTCCGACGTGTCGGCGCTGTTCTGGCCGATCTTGTCGAGGTTGCGGCCGCGGCTGAAGCCTTCGCGGTCGGCCTCCACGAGGATCAGCGACGTGCCCTTGGCGCCGGCCTCCGGATCGGTCTTGGCGACGACAATGATCAGATCGGCGTTCTGGCCGTTGGTGATGTAGGTTTTCGAACCATTGATGACATAGTGGTTGCCATCCTTCTTCGCCGTCGTCCGCACGCCCTGCAGGTCGCTGCCGGCGCCCGGTTCGGTCATGGCGATGGCGGTGATCAGCTCGCCCGAAATCATCTTGGGCAAATACTTGGCCTTCTGCTCCTCGCTGCCATAGGCGACGAGATAATCGGCGATGATGTCCGACTGCAGGGTGATGCCGGCCGACGAACCGGCATAGCTCAGCTCTTCATCGACAATGGCGTTGTAGCGGAAATCGAGGCCCAGGCCGCCATATTCCTCCGGCACGGTCGGGCAGAGCAGGCCGGCTTCGCCGCAGGCGCGCCAGAACTTGCGGTCAACGATGCCCTCTTCCTCGTAGCGGTCGAGATTGGGGATCAGTTCCTTTTCAAAGACCTTGCGAACCGTGTCGCGGAAGGCCTGTTCGTCGGCCCCATAGACGCGGCGATCGTTGGCTTCGAGCATGATGGTCCCCTCTCGGAAAATGCGTGCGATGTCTTATGTGGCCAGTGTGGCCGGGCCGTCACCTGTCTGCCAAGAGAGGGCGAGGGGGCTGCGACATTGCGCGTGGGCCCGGCGCGGCCTAGCATCGGCGCAAACAGGGAGGGCACATCATGCGGATGATCATCACGGGGCTGGTTCTGGGGCTGTTGGCAACAAGTGCGATGGCCGCACCTGATGCCGCCGTGATGAAGCGCGCCGAGGCCGTGCTGAAGCGCCAGCCGATCATCGATGGCCACAACGACTGGCCGGGCGCGCTGCGCGGCAGTTTCGGGGAGGGCTGGTGGAGTCAGGATCTGAAGGCCGACAGCCGGCAGTTCAAGCGCCCGTTGATGACCGACATTCCGCGCCTGCACCAGGGCCGCGTCGGCGGGCAATTCTGGAGCGTCTATGTGCCCGCCACTGTCACCGGCCCGGCAGCGGTGAAGGCGACGATCGAGCAGATCGACATCGTGCGCGGATTCGTCGGCAAATATCCCAATGATTTCGAGCTGGCTGGCAGCGCCGCCGACATCCGCCGCATCCAGAAGACCGGCAAGGTCGCCAGCCTGATGGGTGTGGAAGGCGGCAGCCAGATCGACAATTCGCTGCCCGTGCTGCGCGCCTATCACGCGCTGGGCGTGCGTTACATGACGCTGACGCACACGAAGCATAATGACTGGGCCGACAGTGCCAACGAACCGGCCCGCGCCCAGCCGCTCAGTGACTATGGCAAGGCCGTCATCCGCGAGATGAACCGCATCGGCATGCTGGTCGACCTTTCCCACGTGTCGCCCGGCACGATGAAGGCGGTGCTGGCCACGACGAAGGCGCCGGTGATCTTCAGCCACAGCTCCGCGCGCGGCCTTGCCGATCATGTGCGGAACGTGCCCGATGACGTGTTGCCGCTGGTGAAGGCCAATGGCGGCGTGGTGATGGCCACGTTCGTGCCCGGCTTCATCAACGCCAAGCGGCAGGCGTGGGAAGCGGCGCGCGGCGGTGAGCGGGCGCGGCTGGCGGCGCTGTATATCGGCGACGTGCCGCGCCAGATGGCGGCCATGGCCGACTGGATGGCCAGGAACCCGCTGCCGCCGGTGGGGCTGGCTGACGTTGCCGATCATATCGCGCACCTGGTGAAGCTGGCGGGCGTCGATCATGTCGGCATCGGCGGCGACCTTGATGGCATCGATTCGACGCCGACCGGGCTGGAAGGCGTGGAAACCTATCCGGCGCTGATCGCCGAACTGCTGCAGCGCGGGTTCAGCGAGGCCGATTGCGAGAAGATCGCTGGCGGCAATCTGCTGCGGGCGATGGAAGCGGCGGAGAAGGTGGCGGCCGGGATGGCAGGTGAGCTGCCGGCGGATGTGAGGCCCTGAACCTCTCCCCTCCCGCTGGCGGAAGGGGCCGGGGGTGGGAAAGGGCTGGGGCGCTTTGGTGCCCTCACGCGCGGCCTTTGTGATCGCGGCCGGCGGCGGAGCCGCCGAGTCCGCTGGGGGTGCCAGAAAAGGGAAGAAGAGAAGGGCGCGGCGGAGCCGCGTCGTCGAAGCTGTTCGTCTGGCCTGTGGGCCAGACGCCAGCCCGGCCGTTCTTGCGCCTGTCGGCGCGCGGCACGCGCGCTCGCGGCGCGGCGCAGCAAAATGGCCGCTGGTGTTGCCACCAGCGGCCACTGTGTCGTGCCTCTCCCGCAAGGGAGACTTTTGGGCGGTCCGGTCGGCGCCTGCGCTCACAGCCTCGTCGGCTGGAGCTGCGGCGGCTGGCCTCTCGCGCAACCACGGCACTTTTGCATCGGTGTCATCTCGTCCCTTCCGGGCCTGCTTGCCACCGCTGCCTGACCGTCCGGTGCCGGCCTTCCGTCCAGACGGTCGGCTGGTGCCGGCCGTCTGGGCTTCCGGTCGGGCCTGTCGGCCCACGACTGCTGCCCTTCCCCTCGCCTGGTCTCCTGCTTTCGCAGGCGCCGCGGGCTGCGGGCTGGCGTTCCAGCCGCCGGGCTGCTGCCCTTGCCTGCGGGTCCGGTTCCAGAGGTTGCCCTCCGTCACCTGCGGCCTGCCTGCCGGCGTTTCAGCCCTGCCAGGGTGCGTTTTCGTTTCGGGTTTGCCTGCCTGGTTTCCACCAGTCTGGTCGCGCCCGTCGTCCGCGCTGCCTTGGCGTCACCTTTCGTCCGTTTCAATTCCCGGCAAAGCCGTGGAATATCACTCGCGATCGGCGGTAACTGGTTCATTTCGTTGGCATTTCTGCCGCCGTCAATTCCCGGCTACAGATGGATGGTCTCACCAACGCCCGAGTCGTCAAAGTGAAATTTTGGCCAGCGGCCCTGTGGATAACGGGGATATCGGGGATGAAATCGGCTTACGCTGCCGTCCAGCCGCCATCCATGCTGATGTTGGCGCCGGTGATCTGCGCGGCGGCATCGCTGCACAGGAACAGCGCGGTGGCCGCCACCTGGTCCACCGTCACGAACTGCCGCGTCGGCTGCGCCTTCAACAGCACGTCCTCGATCACCTGTTCGCGGGTCAGGCCGCGCGCCGCCATCGTGTCGGGGATCTGCTTTTCCACCAGCGGCGTCCACACATAGCCGGGGGAAATGCAGTTCACCGTCACGCCCGCCGTCGCCACTTCCAGCGCGATCGTCTTGGTGAAACCGGCAATGCCGTGCTTGGCGGCGACATAGGCCGATTTGAACGGCGACGCGACCAGGCTGTGCGCCGATGCCGTGTTGATGATGCGGCCCCAGCCCTTCGCCTTCATGCCCGGCACGGCAAGCCGCGTGGTATGAAAGGCGCTCGACAGGTTGATGGCCAAAATCGCGTCCCACTTTTCCGGCGGGAACTCCTCCACCGGGGAGACGAACTGGATCCCGGCATTGTTGACGAGGATATCGACGCCGCACAGCTGCGCCTCAGCCGCTGCCATCATATCGGCAATCTCGGCGGGCTTGCTCATGTCCGCGCCGTGGTAGAGCGCACCGCCGGCTTCCGCTTGCGCCGCCGCGATCTGGGCTTCGTCGCCGAAGCCGTTGATCATCACCCGCACGCCGGCTTCGGCCAGCGCCTTGGCAATGGCGAGGCCGATGCCGCTGGTGGCGCCGGTGACAAGGGCGGTTTTCCCCCGCATCAGATGCGCTCCACCGCGATCGCGGTCGCCTCGCCGCCACCGATGCAAAGGGCAGCCACCCCGCGCTTGCCGCCGGTGCGCTCCAGCGCCGCCAGCAGGGTGGCGACGATGCGCGCGCCCGAGGCGCCGATCGGATGGCCCAGCGCACAGGCGCCGCCGTGGATGTTGAGCTTCTCGTGCGGGATGCTCAGATCGTGCATGGCGATCATGGCGACGGCGGCAAACGCCTCGTTCACTTCGAACAGGTCGACATCGGCCACCGTCCAGCCCGCCTTGGCCAGCACCTTCCGGATCGCGGGCACCGGCGCGGTGGTGAACTTGGCCGGCTCATGGGCGTGCGCGGCGTGGGCGATAATGCGCGCCTGCACATTGAGGCCATCGCGTTCCGCAACGCTGGCCCGCGTCAGCACGAGCGCCGCGGCACCATCGCTGATCGACGACGCATTGGCCGCCGTGATGGTGCCATCCTTGGCAAAGGCGGGCTTCAGCGTCGGGATCTTGTCCGGCCGGGCCTTGCCGGGCTGCTCGTCGGTGTCGATCACCACGTCGCCGCCCCGGCCCGACACGGTGATCGGCACGATCTCGCTTGCGAACGCACCGCCGGCAATCGCGGCCTGCGCGCGGCTCAGGCTGGCGATGGCGAAATCATCCTGGGCCGCCCGAGTGAACTGGTAATCGCGGGCGCTCTCCTCGGCAAAGCTGCCCATCAGCCGGCCAGGGTCATAGGCGTCCTCAAGCCCGTCGAGGTACATGGAATCCTTGATGGCATCATGGCCGATGCGCGCGCCGCCGCGATGCTTCATCATCAGATAAGGCGCGTTGGTCATGCTCTCCATGCCGCCCGCGACGATCACATTGGCACTGCCCGCGGCCAGCGCATCATGCGCCATGATCATTGCCTGCATGCCGCTGCCGCACATCTTGTTGATCGTGGTCGCCTCGACATGGAGCGGCAACCCCGCCCCAAGCGCCGCCTGCCGCGCCGGTGCCTGGCCCAGACCGGCCGGCAGCACGCAGCCCATGACGATCTGCTCCACCTTGTCCGGCGCAACCCCGGCGCGTTCGACAGCGGCCTTCACGGCAGCGGCGCCCAGATCGGTCGCCTTCACGCCCGCCAGCGCGCCCTGAAATCCGCCCATCGGGGTGCGGGCGTAAGAGGCAATGACAACGGGATCGGACATGGCAATGCTCCTTCGATGCTGCACTGCACATAGGCCCGGCGTGCGGGCGGCGCAATCAGGCGGCGCGCACGCCCTGCACGCCGCTGCCGACGTGCAGCATGGTTTCCATGCCATCGCGAATGTGGAACACCGTGCCCTGCGGCGCATCGTTGGCAACCGGCACACCATGCCAGTCGTCCCCGCCCACCAGGATGCCGCGCAGCACGCGGGCGGTGATGCCGTGGCTGATGGCGAGGACGGGGCGAGTGGGGTCGAGGCCGGCCAGCCAGTCGGTGAGGCGGGCGGCGATGGCGGGGAACCATTCGCCGCCGGGCGGTTCCACCCGGAACAGCCGGCGATCGGGGCAGACGATATGTTCGCCCAGATCAGCCACGATGTCGGAATAATAACGGCCTTCCCATTGGCCCACATCGATTTCCAGCAGGCGGCTGTCTTGCCGCCAGTCAAAGAAGGGCACGCCCAGATGTTCGGCCACGATGGCGGCGGTCTGCTGGGTGCGGCCCGACGGGCTGACCCAGAAATCCCGGTCCGGCCGTTCGCCCAGTGCGTCCCGCAGGGCCGCTCCCATGGCTTCGGCCTGCGCAATGCCGGCGCGGGTCAGCGGGGTGTGCGCCATGTGGCCCTGCATGCGGGCGGCGGCGTTGAACACGGTTTCGGCGTGACGGGCGAGAATCAGATCCATCGCCAATCTTATGCCCAATTCGCCGCACATCGCCACTACCACCGTGCGCGCGAATGGTTATAGTGCCCGCAACTCACCATCGGTTAACAGGGATCAGGATGAAGGCCACCGTTGAACGCGCAACCCTGCTGAAGTGTCTGGGCCACATCCAGTCCGTGGTTGAACGTCGCAATACCATTCCGATCCTTTCCAATGTGCTGATCGAGGCGCGGCCGGACGGATTGCGCCTGATGGCGACCGATCTTGATCTGCAGGTGGTGGAGAATATCCCGGCCGCGATCGATGTGGGCGGTGCCACCACCGCATCGGCGCACACGCTGTTCGATATCGTCAGGAAGCTGCCCGAAGGCAGCCAGGTCGAACTGGCGGTTTCGGGGGACCGCATGAGCGTGGTGGCCGGGCGCAGCCGCTTTGCGCTGGCCACGCTGAAGCGCGACGATTTCCCGGTGATCGCCGAAACCGATCTGCCGGTGCGCTTCACCCTGTCGGCGGCGGATCTGAAGGAGCTGATCGACGCGGTGCGCTTTGCGATCTCGACGGAAGAAACGCGCTATTATCTGAACGGCATCTATCTGCACGCCACCACCGGCCCGTCGCCCAAGCTGCGCGGCGTTGCCACCGATGGCCACCGTCTCGCCCGGATCGAGATGGACCTGCCTGCCGGCGCCGAAGATATGCCGGGCGTGATCGTGCCGCGCAAATGCGTCAACGAGGTGCGGAAGCTGCTGGACGAGATGGCCGGTGACGCCCCGGTGGAAGTCAGCCTGTCGGCTGCCAAGATCCGTTTCAAGTTCTCGGAAGATTCGACGCTGACCAGCAAGCTGATCGACGGCACCTTCCCGGACTACACCCGCGTGATCCCGACGGCGAACGACAAGCTGCTGAAGATCGATGCGAAGACGCTGGCCGAAGGCGTGGACCGCGTGGCGGCGATTGCCACCACGGAAAAGACCCGCGCCGTCAAGCTGGCGCTGGGCCGTGACAAGGTCACGCTGTCGGTCACCAGCCCGGAAAACGGCACCGCCGCCGAAGACGTGCCGGCCGATTATGCCGCCGCCGAGATCGAGGTGGGCTTCAACTATCGCTATCTGCTCGACATCTTGGGCCAGGTGGGCAGCGACCTGGTGGATGTGCACCTGGCCGATGCGTCGGCCCCGACGCTGATCCGCGAGAATGACGAGGCGAAGGCGCTGTATGTGCTGATGCCGATGCGCGTCTGAGTTCTGCGGTAAATCCGCAGCAAAAGGGGGGTCGGACCAAATGGCACGACCCCCCCCAAAGCCGGCACGAAAGCGCGCCAACGCTCTCACAGCCGAAAAGTCCACCAAATCCGCCGCCAGCGGTCAGAATAGGAGACTTGAGATGACAACAGCCTGATGAGCCGCCGCCGGCGCATCATATGATGCGCGGGCAAGGCCTAGCAAGCACCAAATCAGTCCTCCCCCAGACGATTTGATCCGGCTTCCACGAGAAGCGACGGAGTGTCCTTTTGCGTGTTCCGGACAGAGGGATTTGCCATGAAATCTATGCTGCTGACGTTTGACCTTGATACCCGTGCTGCCGAAAAAATGTTCGGAAACAGGGGTTTGCCATACTCTAGGCTGGAAAATTTTCTGTTTCGGTTTGGATTTCGGCGAGAACAGGGAAGTGCTTTTCTAAACACTTCAGGGATGACCCCCGCGGAGCAGTCGGCCTTCTTACAGGCGATGGCTGATGAGTTGCCTTGGCTTATGAAGATTGCGAGTGATGTGAAATTGCGGGAGGTTGCTAACGACATTTGTGTCGTGCTGAACCCTAGGCAATACAAGTTCCCCTTCTGACCGCGCACGGGCGGGCGCGGCCAAAGACCCGCCCGCCGGTTCCACGGGCCGCCGGGGCCGGACCCGACAATTGCCCCTGCAGACGTTGGCGATGCGATACGTCGTCACGCTGGCTCTTGCCGCCCGGTTCAAGCCTTGTTGCCGCTCGCCGCTTGCCGATAAATCCTAGCATCTTGATACGCATCGGCTAGAGCAAGCATGACGGGCCGGCGCACCACTGCCGGCTGGAGGACCCCATGCTCGCCGAAATCGGCCATTATGCCCTGATCCTGTCGTTGCTGGTGGCACTGGCGCAGGCGGTGTTGCCAATGGCAGGCGCATTGCGCGGCGATGCGGCGCTGATGGCGTTCGGGCGCAGTGCCGCCGTCCTGCAGGCGCTGCTGATCACGATCAGCTTTGGCTGCCTGATGATCCTGTTTGGCAAGGCGGATTTCTCGGTGGCGCTGGTCGCCAACCATTCGGCGCTGTCGCAGCCGCTGCCCTATCGGCTGGCGGCGACCTGGGGCAATCACGAAGGATCGATGCTGCTGTGGGTGCTGGTGCTGGCCATCTACGGTGCCGGCATCGCCCGCTTTGGCGACAATCTGAGAGAAACGCTGCAGGCCCGTATCCTCAGCGTCCAGGCGATGATCTCGGTGGCGTTTCTGGCCTTCGCGCTGTTCACGTCGAACCCGTTCGCCCGGCTGGTGCCGGCACCGCTGGATGGTGCCGAATTGAACCCGCTGCTGCAGGATCCCGGCCTCGTCTTCCACCCGCCGCTGCTCTACCTCGGCTATGTCGGCTTTTCGGTCACCTTCAGCTTTGCGGTCGCCGCGCTGCTGGAAGGACGGGCCGATCCGGCGTGGGCGCGCTGGATGCGCCCCTGGGTTCTGGCAGCGTGGGTGCCGCTTACCTGCGGCATCACGCTGGGCAGTTTCTGGGCCTATTATGAACTGGGCTGGGGCGGCTGGTGGTTCTGGGATCCGGTGGAAAACGCCAGCTTCATGCCGTGGCTGATCGGCACGGCGCTGCTGCATTCGGCCATCGTCACCGAAAAGCGCGGCAGCCTTGCCGGCTGGACGATCCTGCTCGCCATCCTGGCCTTCTCGCTGTCGCTGATCGGCACCTTCCTCGTCCGCTCCGGCATTCTCACCTCGGTCCACGCCTTTGCCGTCGATCCGGAACGCGGCGTGTTCATCCTCGCCATGATCATTGGTGCCACCGGCACGGCGCTGGCCATGTTCGCCGCGCGTGCGCCAATGCTGAAATCGGGTGCGCTGTTCGGCACGGTCAGCCGCGAATCCGGGCTGACGGTCAACAATCTCCTGCTGATGGCACTGACGGCGGTGGTGTTTCTCGGCACCTTCTACCCGGTGATCATGGAGGCGGTGTCCCCGGCCAACAAGATTTCCGTTGGCCCGCCCTATTACAATCTCGTCTTCGTGCCGCTGTCCGCACCGCTCTTGGTGCTTGTCACCATCGGGCCGATGCTGGCGTGGAAACGCGACGATCTTGGCGTGGTGGCGAAAAAACTGATCGTGCCGACGCTGCTGGTCGCCGCCGGGCTGGCCGCCATGGTGGTGTGGCTTGGCACGGCGCAGGTTGTTGCCGCACTGGGGCTGGCGCTGGGCGCGTGGCTGGTGCTGGGCGCGGCTCTGGTGCTGGCGCGGCGCTGGCGCGGTGCGGCGGGCTTTTCGTGGCGGCTGGTCCGCACCACGCCGGCCGCCACCATCGGGCTGGCGCTGGCCCATGCCGGCCTGGGCTTCACCACCGCCGGCATCGCGGCGATGAGCAGCTTTGCCGCCGAAAAGATCCTGGTGATGCGCCCCGGCGACGTGGCCACCGCCGGCCCGCTGTCGGTGACGCTGCAGCGCGCCGAAGAGGTGGATGGTGCCAATTACCGTGCGCTGCGCGCCCATTTCCGTGTCAGCCAGAATGGTTCGCAGCGCGCCCTTGTTTCGGAACGCCGCATCTACACCGTGTCGGGCAACCAGACGACCGAAGCCGGCATCGGGGTTTCCATTGCCGGCAACCAATATGTCGCCATCGGCGATGTGCAGCAGGATGCGCGCGGGCAGGGGCTGGTCGTCCGCATCTATTGGCACCCGCTGGTCGGCTGGATCTGGTTTGGTGGCCTTTTGATGGCGATGGGCGGTGCGGCCAGCCTCGCTGATCGCCGCTTCCGCATCGGGGCGCCGCAGGTGCGCCAGTCCCCGACGGCCAGGCCCCTTGCGCCGGCCCTGGTTCCTGCCGAATAAGGCTAGCCCATGAAGCGCCTGATCTTCATCCTGCCAATCATCGCCTTTGCCGGGCTGGCGGCCTTCCTTGGCTATGGCCTGACGCAGGACCCCAAGGAACTGCCCAGCCAGCTGATCGACCGGCCGCTGCCCGAATTCGCCCTGCCCGGCATCGCCGATGAACCGGGCGGCGGCCCTGGTCTCGCCAGCGCCAGCTTCCGGGGCGAGCCGCGCCTGCTCAACATCTGGGCCAGCTGGTGCGCGGCCTGCCCGCAGGAACATCCGGTGCTGACCCGCATCGCGGACGAAGGCTTTCCCGTCTATGGCATCGCCTGGAAGGACAAGCCGGCAGACAGCCGTGCCTTCCTTGCCCGCTATGGCGATCCCTATGCCGGCATGGGTTCGGATTTCTCGGGCCGCACCGCCATCGATCTGGGCGTCACCGGCGCGCCGGAAACCTTCATCGTGGACAAAAAGGGCCGGGTGCGTTTCAAGCAGATCGGCCCGATCAGCCCGGAGGTGTGGGAAGGCCAGATCAAGCCGCTGATGCAGCAATTGCGGGCCGAAGCATGAAACGCCTGATCCTCGCGCTGGCGCTTGCCATCGCCGCGCCCGCCGCTGCCGTCCTCCCCGATGAAATGCTGCCCGATGCGGCGCAGGAACAGCGTGCGCGCATGATCTCGAAGGATCTGCGCTGCGTCGTCTGCCAGAACCAGTCCATCGACGACAGTGACGCCCCGCTGGCGCGCGATCTGCGCGTGCTGGTGCGCGAACAGATCCGGCTGGGCAAAACGGATGCCGAGGTGCGCGACTATGTCGTGGCCCGCTATGGCAATTTCGTGCTGCTGAAACCGCCGGTGGAAGGCGATACGCTGCTGCTGTGGGCCGGGCCCTTTGCCGTGCTGCTGCTGGGCGGTGTGGCCATGATCCTCTGGCAACGCCGCCGCCCGGCGGCCACCCCCGATTCCGCGCCGCTCACCGACGCCGAACGCGCCGAACTTGACCGGCTGGCCGGCCCTGCTGACTGAGACACTGAATGACGCTCTGGATCATCCTCACCGCGCTCACCGCGCTGGCCGCAGCCTGGCTGACCATTCCGCTGGTGCGCCGCCACGAAGCGCGCGTTGACGCCCGCGCCGCCACCATTGCCGTGCTGAAGGACCAGCTCGCCGATGTCGACGTGCAGCTCGCCGCCGGCAGCATCCAGCCCGGCGAGGCAGAGGGGCTTCGCAACGAGATCCGCCGCCGCCTGCTCGCCGCCGGCCATATCCCTACCGAGCTTGACCGCACCATGGGCCAGAGGGCGCTTTCGGGGCTGGCGCTGGGCCTTGCCGTGATGGTCGCCGGTGCCGGTGCCGCGCTCTATGCCAGCATGGGCCAGCCCGAACTGGCCGGCAGCGGCGCGCCCACGCCGGCAGCGGCCGCACCCACCGCCGCACCGGCTGGGGACGCCGCCGCGCAGGGCGAAGTGACCCAGCTGATCACTGGCCTGGAACAGAAGATGCAGGCCAATCCCGATGATCCCGAAGGCTGGCGGATGCTGGGCTGGAGCTATTTCCAGACCGGGCGTTACGCCGATTCGGCCAAGGCCTATGCCAAGGCGATTGCGCTGAAGCCCGATGGTGTCGGCTTCCAGTCCGCCTATGGCGAGGCGCTGGTGCAGGAAGCCGGCGGGCAGGTGACGCCGGCCGCCGCCGCCGCCTTTGAAAAGGCCGCCGCACAGGATGGCAGCGATGCCCGCGCCCGCTATTTCCTCGCTGTCCGCAAGGTCGAAGCCGGTGACCGCAAGGGGGCCATCGACGATATGCTGCGCCTGATTGCCGACAGCCCGGCCGATGCGCCGTGGCTGCCGCAACTGCGCGCCGCCGTGCAACAGACGGCGCAGGCCGCCGGCATCGACATCAGCGCGCGCCTCGCGGCCGCGAAGCCGGTGGGCACCGCCAGTGTGCCGGGCCTGCCGCCGCCGGTCGCTGCTGCCGCCGCCGCCGCTGCCCCCGCGGGCGTGATGCCCGGCCCCAGCCGCGACCAGGTGCAGGCGGCGCAGGCGATGAGCCCGGCCGACCGGCAGGCGATGATCCGTTCCATGGTCGATGGCCTTGCCGAAAAGCTGAAGGCCAATCCGAAGGACGAAGGCGGCTGGCTGCGCCTGATGCGCGCCCGGCAGGTGCTGGGCGATGCCGCCGCTGCGAAAACGGCGCGGGATCAGGCGCTGGCCGCGTTCGCCGGTGATACGGCGGCGCAGGGCCGCATCCGGGCGGCGGCAGCGGAGATGGGGCTTTAAGGCAGCAATTGCGCCAGCAGCGGATTGGGAAACCGCCGGCGCTGGGTGATGGCGTGGAATTCCTCGGTAAGGCCGGGGATGGTGAAGATATCCACCAGCGCGCCGGCCGCCAGCTCGTCCTTGACGACGATCGGCGGCACCAATGTCAGCGCCTGTGATGATCGTGCCAGCAGGCGCAGCATCGCCATGTCGTCAACCTCGGCCAGGATGATGGGCTGCACGCCGGCGGCATCCAGCATCTGATCGAAGGCCGTGCGGATATCGAGGCCCCTGGCCGGCAGCAGCACCGGCAGCTTCGCCAGATCCTGCGGGAAACGCAGCGGCCGATGGATCAGGCCGGGCGGGCCGACGAGGCCGACCGGCTGTTCCGCAATGCGGCGGCTGTGGATGTCGGCAGCGACGGCACCGCGGGGCGGCTGGTTGGCCAGCACCACGTCAAGCTCGTGCGCCTCCAGCTGTGTCAGCAGGTCGGTCAGCGTGCCCGACACCATGACCAGTTCCACATCGCGGCGGCCGATCAGCGGCGCGACGAATTCGGCCTGGAAATTGCGCGAGAGCGTGGGAAGCGCGCCCACCCGCAGCACCTGCTGGTCCAGCCGCACCCGCCCGGCCAACGTCTGCTGCAGCGCCTCGCCGGCGGCGAACACCGTATCGGCGTAATCCAGCGCGATCTTGCCCGCCTCCGTCAACGCCATGCGGCGCGGGCCGCGATCGAACAGGCTGTGGCCCAGCGCTTCCTCCAGCGCCTTCAGCTGCACCGACAGTGCCGACTGCGACAGATTGAGCACGGCCGCCGCACGGGTGAGGCTGCCGGCGTGCGCCACGGCGTGGAAATAGCGCAAGTGATTGTAATTCAGCGCGGCCACGGGGAGGACTTCCATTAAATCGAACGTTATTTTTCAATATATCTATTTTACGCAAAGTCTGCCAGTGCATAAGGCGAGTGTCGTTCCCTTCTTTCTGGAGCGACCCGCATGACGACCTCCCCCCTGCTCTGGCTGACAATGATTGGCCCCGCCGCGCTGATGGCGCTGGCCGCGGCCCCGATCACCGCGCCGGCCCGCCTTGCCGGTCTCGCCCGCGCGGCCGCCCTCACCAGCCTTGGCACCGCTGCCGTCGCTGCCCTGCTGGTGGCGCTGAACGGCCCTGCCGCCACCCCGGCGCTGCCCGGCATCGGCATCCTGTTCGATCCGCTCACTGCCGTCATGTTCCTGCTGGTCAGCTTCGTCGGCACCATCGTCGTGCATTATTCGCGCAACTACATGGCCGGTGATCCCGGCCATGCCCGCTTCACCCGGCTGCTGTCGGGCACGCTCGCCAGCGTGCTGCTGCTGATCCTGTCGGGCAACATGGCGATGTTCCTTGCCGCGTGGGTGGCGACGTCGCTGGGTCTTGGCAGCCTGCTCGTCTTTTACAGCGACCGTCCGGCCGCCATCCTCGCCGCCCGCAAGAAGTTCATCGCCAGCCGCATCGGCGATCTCTGCCTTGCCGTCGCCATCGGGCTGGTCTGGGAGGTGACGGGCACGCTGGACTTTGCCGGTGCCACCGCCGCCTTCACTGCCATCGCCGCCAGCGGAGCGACCCCGACCGCGCTCGGCCTGGCGGCCATCCTCATTGCCATCGCTGCCCTGCTGAAATCGGCGCAGTTCCCGCTGCACGGCTGGCTGACCGAGGTGATGGAAACGCCCACCCCGGTCTCGGCCCTGCTCCACGCCGGCATCATCAACGCCGGCGGCTTCCTTGCCCTGCGCTTTGCCGGCCTCTTGCAACTGTCGACGCCGTCGCTTGATCTGCTGCTCATCGTCGGCGGCTTCACCGCGCTGTTCGCCAGCGTCGTCATGCTCACCCAGAATGCCATCAAGGTGGCGCTGGCGTGGTCGACCATCGCGCAGATGGGCTTCATGCTGCTGCAGTGCGGGCTTGGCGCCTGGCCGGCAGCGCTGCTGCACATCGTCGCCCACTCGCTCTACAAGGCGCACGCCTTCCTGTCGTCGGGCAGCGTCGTCGATATCGCCCGCGCCAGCTGGTCGCCCAGCCCCGGCGGTGCGCCGCACCCGGCGCGGCTGGCGCTGGCGGTGGCCGGCGTGATTGCGGCGGTGGGCGTCGTCGGCTCGCTGTCGGGCCTGGAACTCGCCCGCGAACCCGGCCTGTTCGCGCTGGGGGCGATCCTGCTGATGGGCCTGGCCCACTATATCGCCCAGTCGATCGATACCCGCCCGACCGGCTTTGTCATCGCCCGCACCGTGGCTGCTGCCATCGGTGTCGCCGCGGCGTGGTTCGCGCTGCAATCGGGCATGGCGGGCCTGATGGCCGGTGCCTTCCCGCTGGGCGCCGATCGCAGCGACCCGGTGGCGCTGGCGGCGATCATCGCGGTGGTCGGCGGCTTTGCGGCGCTCACCATCGGCCAGGCCAGCTTCATCACCGCCAAGCCCGGCGGCTCGACGCCGGAATGGGCCAAGGCCTTCTATGTCCACGCCCACAACGGCCTCTACGTCAACGCCATCGCCAACCGGCTGGTGCTGCGCCTGTGGCCCACCGGCCTGGCCAAGCGCTGATCCCTCTCCCCCCATTTCGCGAAAGGCTGATCCGATGACCACCATCACTGCCACCGCTTCCGCCGAAACCACCGCCGCGCCCGCCCCGTCGGCGCTGGACACCGCCATTGCAACCGCCTGCCAGCGCATCGCGCCGCTGTGGCCGCTGAAGCATTTCGTGGCGGTCAACCCCTTCCTGGGCTTCACCGGGCAAAGCTTTGCCGCCACCAGCGCCACGCTGCGCCGCGTCGCCAAGGTGGACATGCTGATGCCGCGCGATTTCTACCGCCGCGCGCTGATCGACGGCATCATCACCGACGAGGATATCGCCCACGCCCTGCACCGGGCACCCGCCAACGCCGCCGTGCCGGCCGATGTTGCCTCCGCCCGCGCCGCGCTCGCTCGCGATCCCGCCGCCCGCGCCAGCGGCCCCGGCGTTGTCGCCACCATCGCCGAAGTGCTCGACCGGCTGTCGGCGGGTGACCGCCAGGCCAGCCGCACCGCCTTCATGGTTGATGAAATCTCGCGCTGGTGCGCGGCCTATTTCGACGAAGGCCAGGCCAGCTGGCAGATGCCGGCGCGCGGGGCGTCGCCGTGGGCGGCGTGGCGCGACACGATGCGCCACGATCGCAATGCCGAAGCGCTGGGCGTGAAGAATTTCCGCGCCATCGTCGCCGGCCTGCCCGCCGATCCGGTGGCTGCCATCGGCCATATCGTCGCCGAAATCGGCATCCCGGAACGGGCGCAGGCGGATTATCTTCACCGTGCGCTGTTCGATATCGGCGGCTGGGCGGCCTATGTCCGCTACCTCGTCTGGGACAACAATCTCTATGGCCGGGACGACAACCGGCTGGTGGAGCTGCTCGCCATCCGCATGGCCTGGGGCTATGCCCTGTTCCGCCAGCGCAGCGATGCGGAATTCCAGGCGGCATGGGCGGCCGAAATGCGGCAGGCGGCGGAATTGCCGGATGATGCCGGCCTGTCCGCCGATCCCGAACTCGCCATCGATCTGCTGTTCCAGGATGCCTATGAAGCCGCGTGGCAGCGCCAGCTGATCGAGAAGCTGGCGCAGGGCCGCGATGTCCGCCCGCCGGCCCTCACCCGCAAGCCGCTGCAGGCCGCCTTCTGCATCGACGTGCGGTCCGAAGTCTATCGCCGCGCGCTGGAAGGCGTGGTGCCCAGCTGCGAGACCATCGGGTTCGCCGGCTTCTTCGGCTATCCCATCGAATATATCCCCATCGGCCGCGAAACCGGCGGCGCGCACTGCCCGGTGCTGCTCACCCCGGCCTTCACCATCACCGAAATGGTCAGCGGCGCGTCCGACAATGACGAGATCGAGGTGCTGGGCCTGCGCCTGCTGCGCCGCCGAGCCGCCAAGGCGTGGAAGAGCTTCAAGCAGTCCGCCGTCTCCAGCTTCACCTATGTCGAAGCCATGGGCCTGGCCTTTGCGCCCAAGCTGGCCGGCGACGCGCTCGGCCTCACCCGCACCGTGTCCGATCCCAACACCGATGGGCTGGATGGCAACGTGATCGGCAAGCTGGGCCCGCGCCTTGATCCGCGCGTGGTGGGTGGCCGCATGACCGGGCTGAACGCCGATCAGCGGCTGAACCAGGCCGAAGCCGTGCTGCGCGGCATGAGCCTGACGCGCGATTTCGCCCGCCTCGTCCTGCTCGCCGGCCATGGCAGCACCACGGCCAACAATCCGCACGCCTCCGGCCTCGATTGCGGGGCCTGCGGCGGCCACACCGGCGAAGCCAGCGCCCGCATCGCCGCCGGCATCCTCAACGATCCCGCCGTCCGCATCGGGCTGAAAAGCCGCGGCATCACCATCCCCGACGACACCTGGTTCCTGGGCGCCCTGCACGACACCACCACCGACGATGTGACGATCTTCGACACTTGCCAGGTGCCGGCGGCGCTGCGCGGCGAACTGGCGGAACTGGGCGACTGGCTGGGCCGCGCCTCGGCCATCGCCCGGCGCGAACGGGCCGGCCTGCTGGCCATTGATCCGGCCGGCGATGTCGACGCGCAGATCCACCACCGCAGCCGCGACTGGGCGCAGGTGCGCCCGGAATGGGGCCTGGCCGGCAACGGCGCCTTCATCGCCGCGCCGCGCGAACGCACGCTCGGCATCGATCTGGGCGGCCGCAGCTTCCTGCACAATTACGACTGGAAGCAGGATGACGGCTTTGGCGTGCTGAAACTGATCATGACCGCGCCGATGGTCGTCGCCTCGTGGATCAACCTCCAATATTACGGATCAACCGTGAACAACCGCGTCTGGGGCGCCGGCAACAAGGTGCTGCACAACGTGGTCGGCACGCTGGGCGTGCTGGAAGGCAATGCCGGCGACCTGAAGACGGGCCTTGCCTGGCAATCGGTGCACGACGGCGACAAGCTGATCCACGAACCGCTGCGCCTCAATGTCTTCATCGAAGCCCCGCTGGACGCGATGACCGACATCATCATGGCCGCGCCGATGGTGAAGGACCTGGTGGACAACCAGTGGCTGCACCTGTGGGCGCTGGACGATGCGGGCCGGGTCTCGCACCGCTACAGCCATGATGGGGAGTGGACGGCAATCTGACGGGGAGGGGGGCGACACCCCCCCTCTTTCCTTCCGCGTCCGCCATCGCCATGATGGCCCGGCATGACACCGCCCCCCACCACCGACGAACCGCCGTTTGTCCCCCCGGTCGCGCCGCCGGTCGCACCGCCGCTGCAGGTCGATGACAGCGGGCGCTGGTTCCGGCGCACGCTGGCGGTGATGGCCGGCGTCGGGCTGGCGGTGATGCTGTGGCAATTGCAGCAATTGCTGCTGGTGCTGTTCGCCAGCGCGCTGGTCGGCCTGATGTTCAGCGATTTTGCCGCGCTGCTGCAGCGCCGGCTGCACCTGCCGTTCGCGCTGGCGATCACCGCAGCGGTGCTGATCCCGCTGATTGCGCTGGTGGTGATCTTCGGCCTGTTCGGCACCATGATGGTCGAACAGTTCGTCATCCTGTCCGAACAATTCCCCGAGGCGCTGGCGCGGGTGGAGGCATGGGTGCGGGCAACGCCGGTGGGCAACGACGTCATTTCCCACCTCAATGATTTCGCGCCGCGCATGGAACAGGTGGTCGGCTTTGCACAGGCGACGCTGGCCAACATCGGATCGGCGCTCACCGGGCTGGCCGTGGTGCTGGTCTCCGCGCTCTATCTGGCCGCGCAGCCGCGGCTGTATGTCGATGGCCTGATCGCCATGTTGCCGCAGCCGCGCCGCGCCCCGGCGATGGAGCTGGTGCAGGCGGTGCGCCAGTCGCTCACCGCGTGGCTGAAGGGGCAGGCGATCGGCATGGCCTTTGTCGCTGTCGGCACGTCGATCGGATTGTGGCTGGTGGGTCTGCCGTCGCCGCTCGCCATCGGGCTGGTGGCGGGCCTGTGCGAATTCGTGCCCTATCTGGGGGTCATCCTGGTTGCCGTGCCCACGGTGATCCTGGGCTTTGGCCAGGGAGGTGATACCGGGCTGTTCACCATCATCGCGCTGGTGGTGGTGCAGCAGTTGCAGGGCAATCTGGTGATGCCGATCGCGCAAAAGACCTTTGGCGACCTGCCGCCGGTGCTCACCATCTTCAGCCTGATCGCGGCCGGCACGCTGATGGGGCCGCTGGGCGTCATTCTGGCGGTGCCGCTGGCCGTGGTCGGCATGGCGCTGTTGAAGGTAAGGCTGGCGCGATTGGGCCGGCACTCGCCGCTCACTGGCGGTTGATGCCCTTGCACCGCCCGCCGGGGCGTGTATCAGCCGCCGGCAGATCATGTCGCAATCCCCGTCACCCCACCCGGCCTTCCTGCTGATCGACCGTTCCGCCGTGCTGTTCTGCGGCGTGGCGGCGGGCATTGCCATTGGCCTGGCCTTTGCCCCCCAGCTGGAGGCGTGGCGCGCCGACGCGCCGGCACCCGCCGTGGCCGCAGCGGCACCACCGCAGCAGCTGGATGCCGAAGGCCTGCCGACCGACGTGGCCGATGCCGGCGAGGTGCCGCCCGGCCTGCTGCGCGCGGTGGCCGAAAAGCGCCCGTTCCGCATCGGTGTGTTTGGCGACAGTTTTGGCGATGGCCTGTGGTCGGCGCTGTACAACCAGCTGCCCCGGCGGGAAGCCTTCCAGGTGCTGCGCTATTCCGAACAGGCGACCGGATTCACCCGTTATCGCCAGACCAACCTGGAAGACCGGCTGGCGACCCACCTGGCCGAAGGGCCGGTGGACGTGGCGGTGATCAGCTTTGGTGCCAACGATGTTCAGGGCCTGTTTGTCGATGGCAAGGTGGCGCCGCTGCTGTCGCCGGCGTGGCAGGCCGAAATCGGCGCGCGCATCACCCGATATGTGAAGGCGTTGCAGGCGCAGGGGGCCAGCGTTGTCTGGATCGGCCTGCCGGTGATGCGCGATGCCGCCTATGATGGCCAGGTGCAGGGGCTCAATGCCTTTTACGCGAAGCTGCTCGCCCCGCTGGGCGTGCCGTTCATCGACACTCGCGCAGCCGCTGCCGATGCCGCTGGCCGCTATGCATCCCATCTGCCCGGCAAGGATGGCGTGCCGTGGTTGGTGCGCGCCGGCGACGGCGTGCACATGAGCATGAAGGGCTATCGCCTGCTGACCGATGCGCTGGCGACCCGGCTGCGCGCCTGGGGCGAAACGGCCCGCGCCGGCAAGAGCGTGACGGCAACGCAGGTTCCGCCACCCGTGGCGCTGCCACCGGCAGCCGTTGTCACCCGTGCGCCGGCACAGGCTGCGCCAGCGGCAGCAGAATCCGGCATCCTGCCCGCTCCCGCCCCGGCCGCCCCGCCGCCTGCGGAGCCGGCCGCGCCGCCCGTCGATCTGCTGCCACCGCCGGCTGACGCCGCCGAACCGCCCAAGGGCTGATGGCGGCGCTCGCCACCATCGCACTTGCCGCTGCCCCGTGCGTGGCGGCATTGTGCGGGGCCGATCTCCTGGCCGGCGTGCCGCTCACCCCGGCCCAGATGCCAACCGATCGCCCGGTGCACATCGTGCAGATCGGCGATTCGCACACTGCCGGCGACGCCATTACCAGCGCGCTGAGAGAAGCGCTGCAGGCCCGGCTGGGCAATGGCGGGCGCGGGCTGATGCCGCCGGGCCGTCCCCATGCCGGCGTGCGCCTGCGCGGTGTTTCCATAACGCAATCAGGCGGCTGGAGCGCGCGTGGACTGTTTGGCAGTGGCGCTGCCGAGCCGTGGCCGCCGCGCGGCATCACCGGCTACACCCTCACCAGCAGCAGCCCCGGCGCGTCGCTGTCGCTCACCGCCGATGCCAGTTTCACCGCCTTTGGCGTGTGTGTCGCCACGAGCGCCGACGGCCCGCACCTGCAGCTGACGCTGGGCACCGACACGCAGGAATTGGCCTTTGTCGGCGACGGCCCCGAATGCCGCCGCATCGTGCCGGCTGTTGCCACCGACAGCGCGCGGCTCGAACTGATCAGCGGCGATGCCATCGTCACCGCCTGGTGGGTGGAACGGCCCACCGGCGTGGTCGTCTCCAATCTGGGTGTGCCTGGATCGCAGCTGCAATTCCTGGGCCGCGCCGATGATGCCACCATCGCCGCGCAATTCCGCGCCCTGCCGCCAGACCTGATCATCCTCGCCTTTGGCACCAACGAGGGTTTTGCGCCGTTTTTCGATGCAACGCGGCTGGAAAGCCAGATTCGCGAACAGGTTGCGCGGATTCGACGACTGGCCGGCACTGTGCCGATCCTGCTGATCGGGCCGCCCGACGCTGCCAGCCGCAACACCGAACTGCGCCGCAATGCGCCGTGGGAAGCGACCGATTGCAACAGTGCCATCCAGCGCACGCCGGGCCGCCTGCCGGTGGAAGGCCTGGATATCCCGCTGTGGATCGACGAGGGCGGGTCGCTCGCACCGGATCCCGTGCAGTTTTCCGGCCCGGTGCCGCGCGCCGTGCGGCGTGGCCTGCCGCTGTTCAACCCGCCTGCGCTGGCTGCGGCCAGCGCCGTGCAGCGCCGGCTGGCGGGCGAACTGGGCGTCGCCTTCTGGGATTGGCGGGCGCGGCAGGGCGGGGCTTGTGCGGCGGTGCGCTGGATGCAATCGGGGCTGATGGGCCCTGATTTCATTCACTATTCCCCGACCGGCGGCGCGGAGGTGGCGCGGATGCTGCTTGCCGATCTGGACGCAGCGCGGACCGCAGGCGGCCACTGATGCTGTTTCCCACGCTGGATTTCGGCCTGTTCTTCCTGCCTGTCCTGCTGCTGGTGTGGACGGTGGGGCAGGCGTCGAACGAATGGCGCAAGATCATCCTGCTGCTCGCCAGCTGGATCTTCTATGGCGCGTGGGACTGGCGCTTCGTGCTGCTGCTGATCGCGTCGGCCGCGCTCAACTGGGGCTGCGCGCAGGCGATCCAGCGCCGGCTGGACGACGGCCGCAGCGCCCAGCCCTGGCTTGGCCTCGGCGTCGCGGCCAACCTCGCGATATTGGGCTTTTTCAAGTATTTCGGCTTCTTTATCGATCAATTGGCGCCGCTGCTGGTCAAGGCTGGCTGGGGCCGTGACCTGCCGCTGATCGAGGTGATCCTGCCCGTCGGCATCAGCTTCTTCACCTTCCAGGGCATGAGCTATCTGATCGACATCGCCCGCCGCCAGACGGCGCCGGCGACCTTTCTTGATACCACCCTGCTGATGAGCTTCTTCCCTCACCTCGTCGCCGGGCCGATCGTGCGCGCGAGCCACCTGGTGCCGCAGTTCGCCCGCGTGCCGAAACTGACGCGCGGCATGGTCGCCACCGCGCTGATCCTGATCTGCTGGGGCCTGTTCAAGAAGACGGTGATCGCCAGCGAACTGGCCACGGGCCTCGTCGACAAGGCGTTCTTTGATCCGACCGCGCAATCCGGCCTTGATCTGCTCGCGGGTGCCTATGGCTATGCTGTTCAGATCTATTGCGATTTTTCGGCCTATTCCGACATGGCGGTGGGGCTGGCGGCGCTGCTGGGCTATCGTTTCCCGCGCAATTTCTTGTCGCCCTATCGTTCAGGCTCGTTGCAGGAATTCTGGCGGCGCTGGCACATCTCGCTGTCGTCGTGGCTGCGCGACTATCTCTACATCAGCCTGGGCGGCAACCGGGGCGGCGTGTGGTTCATCTGCCGCAACCTGATGATCACCATGCTGCTCGGCGGCTTCTGGCACGGCGCCAAATGGACCTTCCTGATCTGGGGCGCCCTGCACGGCGGCGTGCTGGCCATCGAACGTCTGTGGCGCGAATGGCGACCGGCGGGCCTTCCCGCGCTGCCCAGGCCGCTGGCGATCCTGATCATCTTCCACATCGTCGTGGCCGGCTGGATCTTCTTCCGCGCTGACACGCTGGATGGCGCGCTCGCCTTCTTCACCCAGCTGTGGGCGTTCCGTCCCGGCGTGGCGCTGGCCAGTCCGTTGCTGTGCGGACTGATCGCCTTCGGCCTGGCCATCCACTTCACCCCGCCCGCCTTGCTGCCCGCCCTGGGCCGGCGGGTGGCGGCGTGGCCGGCGCCGCTGCTGGGGCTGGCGACCGGGCTGGCGATCCTGATCGTCGATGCCATGCGCTTCGAAGGCGTCGCGGCCTTCATCTATTACCAGTTCTGACGGAGGCAGAGATGGCTGATGCGTTCGAGTCCCCGGTCGATGTGGCGGCTGACGAGCGCGGGCTTTCCGGCCTGGGGCAGATGGCGATCGTCATCATCGTTGCCGTCGTCACGCTGGCGTTGCTGAACGCCCATGCGCTGGCAGCGTGGGCCGACACGCTGGAACCCGGCGCGCGCAGCGCCCGCATCGGCGATGCCGCGCACGCGCTGGCGGATCGCACCGCCGCACGCGGGTTTGATGGCCCGCGCGCGACGCTGCATGATCAGTGGAACCGGGCCAAGGCGGCGCGCTGGTCCGGACAATCCCGGCCGGATCAGGCGCCGGCCGAATAAGCCTCAACGATAGAAATCGTGATCGTCGAGCCGCGCCACCTTGGTGCGGCCGCGGAAAAAGCTGTTGGGCCGTGCCCAGTTGGCGTGAAAATAAAGCGCGCCCCTGGAATGGTCACGGGCTTCGCCGGCCAGCACGGTGCGCGCCACGTCGACGGCCTCGGCCCACGCCTCGCTCTTGCGGTTGGGGTGGTAGCGGTTGAGGCGGAAAAACTGGCCGGGCTGGTTGGCCACGTCGCACACATTGTCGCCGAAACCCTGCTTCACGCGGTTCATCAGGACGTGGGCAACGGCGATCTTGCCTTCGCGGGGCTGGTTGCCGGCTTCGTGATGGACCACCTTGGCGATGCAGGTGACATGGCGGTCATTGAGCTCGGGCGGCGCTGTTTCAGCGGCTTCGCCGACGACGATTTCCGTCGCTGTTGTCTGGGCAGGAATATCGATCACCGCCGGCTGGGCAAAGCCGACATGGCCAATGGCCAGGGCCGAGGTGAGCGCAACGGCGGCAAACGCCGCCTGCATCTGAAGACGTGGTGTAAGGTTCACTCTGAGTGCCGAAACTGCGCCCCCGCGGCGATTGACGGAAAAAACGGCTCCACCAACGCGACGGACACGACGTGCAGAAACGCCCGATAACCTGGTGCGCTTCAGCCCTTCGAAAGAATGCGGGGTGGTCGCTTATTCACCATTCGTCAATGAAGCAACGACGAAATGCCCTGACGCGACGACCAACCGCAGATATGTGGCACCAACATCGTGGCTGGCGCCGTTGAAACTCAGTTGTCGAGCAGGGCTTTCAGACGATCATTGACGATTCCCGGTGCCGCCTTGCCGGCCATGACGCGCATGACCTGGCCGACGAAGAATCCGAACAATTTGTCCTTGCCGCCGCGATATTCGGCAACCTTGTCGGGATTGGCATCGAGCACCGTCTGGATGGCGGCATCGATGGCGCCGGTGTCGGACACCTGTTTCAGGCCGCGCGATTCAACGATGCTGCCGGCGCTCTCGCCGGTTTCCAGCATGGCTTCGAACACCTGCTTCATCAGCGGGCCCGACAGCGTGCCGTCCGCCGCCAGCGCCAGCAGTTCGGCCAGTGCCTCGGGGCCGACGGGGCTGTCGCCAATATCCTTGCCCAGCTTCTTCAGCGCACCGAACAGGTCGGTCGAGACGAAATTGGCGACGCGCAGCGCCACGTCCGCTTCCGGCTTGCCGACCTTGGCAGCGGTGGCGGCCAGCGCCGTCTCGAACCAGTCCGCGGTTTCCTTTTCCGCCGTCAGCACGCCCGACAGATAGGGCGACAGCCCGAGCGTGCTCTCATAGCGCGCGCGCTTGGCGGCCGGCAGTTCGGGCAGGGAGGCCCGGCACTGATCGATGAACGCATCATCGAACACCAGCGGCAGCAGGTCCGGATCGGGGAAATAGCGGTAATCGTGCGCGTCTTCCTTGCCGCGCATCGAACGGGTGGTGCCGGTGCCCGGATCGAACAGGCGGGTTTCCTGCACGACGGTGCCGCCGCTTTCGATCACGTCGACCTGGCGGCGCGCCTCATGCTCCACCGCGGCCATGATGAAGCGCACGCTGTTGACGTTCTTGGTTTCGGTGCGGGTGCCAAAGCCTTCGCCGGGGCGGCGCACCGACACGTTGACGTCGGCGCGCATGGAGCCTTCGTCCATGTTGCCATCGCAGCTGCCGACATAGCGCAGCAGCTGGCGCAGCGCCGCCACATAGGCGCCGGCTTCGGCCGGGGAACGGATATCCGGGCGCGAGACGATCTCCATCAGGGCGCAGCCCGAACGGTTGAGATCGACGTAGGACATCGACGGGTGCAGATCATGCACCGATTTGCCGGCATCCTGCTCAAGGTGGATACGCTCGATGCCGACGGTCTTTTTCGTGCCATCCTCCAGCTCGATCTCCAGCCGGCCTTCGCCGACGATGGGGTGATAGAGCTGGCTGATCTGATATCCCTGCGGAAGATCGGGGTAGAAATAATTCTTGCGATCAAAGCGCGACCATTTGTTGATCTGCGCGTCGATGGCGAGGCCGGTGCGGACCGCCTGGCGCACGCATTCGCCGTTGATCACCGGCAGCATGCCCGGCATCGCGGCATCGACCATGCTGACCTGCGCGTTGGGTTCGGCCCCGAACTGGGTACTTGCGCCGGAAAACAGCTTGGCGTTGGCCGTCACCTGGGCGTGAACTTCAAGGCCAACGACGATTTCCCAATCACCGGTGGCTCCCTTGACGATGAAGGGGGCAGGAGCGTTCGACATGGTTGCCGCTATGGCCAGAGCGCAGCCGATTGGCAAGTCTGCGCTTGGCCACCATGGCAGCATGGGGGAATATTACGACATGGACAAAGTGATTGCCCTTTATTAACCGACTGTTGGTAACGCAGCGTATCGGGCGCGGGGCCTGTGGGGTGGGCAGCAAGGGGCAGATGTGGCGGCTTCCGCAGCCAGTCGAATGAGCAATGCAGCGCCCGCAACCGTGCGGTGGCCGCTTGTCGTGCTCGTGATCGCGGTGGCGCTGGTGCCGATGCTGGTCACGCCGGTGCTGCCCTTCATCGATTTCTACAACCACATCGCCAGATTTGAAGTGCTGACCACCCTGGACGGCAATCCGCTGTTTGCCGCCAATTATGCCGCCGCCTGGGCCATCCTGCCCAACATCGGGCTGGACCTGATTGCGGTTGCTGCGCTGAAGGTCGTGCCGCTCGCGGTGCTGGCGCAGGTGCTGGCGGCGTTGATCACCGTCCTGATCTTCGCCGGCATCATCGCGCTCAATCGCGCCGCAACCGGGCAGACGGCCTGGCCGGCGGTGCTGCTGGCGGTGCCGCTGCTCTACAGCTGGATTCTCAACTGGGGCTTTGCCAATTTCCTGCTCGGTCTGGGGCTGGCGCTGCTGGGCGGCGCGTGGTGGCTGGCGGCGCGGCGACGGACCGCGTTGCGGGTGGCGGTGGCCGCACTGATCGCGCTGGCGGTGTTCTTCAGCCACGCGCTGGCCTTTGGCCTGTATGGCATCCTGATCGCCGCGCTGGAACTGGGCCATTGGCGGCAGCAGCCGGAGCGGCGCCTCCCTGATCTCATCAAGGGGCTGGCGCTGTGTGCCGTGCAGGCCGTGGTTCCGGCCATCCTGTTCGTGCAGTCACGCACTGCTGGCGCGCCGGGCGGGATCAGCAATGCCGATGAAAGCGTGGCGCGCCTCAAGGCGCAGGGCCGGCTGCTCGATCGGCTGATCGAGCTGGCGCAGATGCGGGTGGAAACCATCGTGCGCGTGGCGGAAGGCCCATCCTATCCGGCCGATGCGCTGTGGCTGGCGGTGGCGCTGGGGTTGATTGCCTGGGCAGTCGTGCGCGGTGGCCTGCGGCTGGTGCCGGTGATGGTGCCGGCGGTGCTGGCGGGCGTGGTGCTGGTGGTGGTGATGCCACCGGCGCTGTTTGGCAGCGGCTATGTTGCCGATCGCATGCCCCTGTTCCTGGCGGCGCTGCTGGTGGCGGGCACGGCACCCGGCCCCAATATCGCGCGGCTTCGGGTGCTGGTGCCGGCGCTGGCTGCGCTGGCGGCGGTGCGGCTGGTGATGCTGGCGGTGCAGTGGCAGGCCACGGCCGGCGATCTTGCCGATTTCGATGCGGTGGCCACGCGGCTGCCGGCGGGGCAGGTGGTGGCCGGCCTGCCGATCGGCGCGCGCCCGCACGAAGACATGCCAAACCGCTGCGAAATGTATCCGCCGCTGCTGCTGGTGCGCCACGGCCACGCCGTGCCGCTGTTCGCCATCCGCGCCGCCCAGCCGCTGGAACTGCGCGGCCGGCTGGCGACGGCGCGCGACCGGCTGGTGGCGCAGACGCGGGGCACATCTCTGCGCGACCGGCCCGCCGAGATGATCGATGCCCTGGCCCGCGCCGGTTTCTCGCACGTGCTGTTGTGCCAGGTGTCGGCCGATCGGCCTTTCCCGGATGCGGCCTACGACATGGTCGCGCAATCGGGGCGGTTCCGGGTGCTGCGGCTGACAGGGGAGCGTTGAGGGCCATGGACCGCAGCATTTACGATCACATGGCGCGCACGGCCGGCAGCCACTGGTGGTATGTCGCGCGCCGCCGCGTGCTGGCCGATGTGATCCGGCGCGAAGTGACGCTGCCGCGCCTGCCGCACATCCTCGAGATCGGCTGTGGCACCGGCCACAATCTGCCGATGCTGTCCACCTTTGGCAGCGTTGACGCGGTGGAACTGGACGATCACAGCCGCGAACTCGCCAGCCGGGTGCTGGGCCGGCCGGTGGTGGCATCGCGCCTGCCCGAATTGCCCGGTCTCCCCGCCGACCAGTACGACATGATCGCCCTGCTGGATGTGCTGGAGCATATCGAGGACGACCGCGCCGCCTTGCAGGCCATTGCCGCGCGGCTCGTCCCCGGCGGCACATTGCTGCTGACCGTTCCGCAGCACCAGTGGATGTGGAGCGGCCACGATGTCGCCAACCATCATTTCCGCCGTTACAGCAAGGCCAGCCTGACAGACGCCTTTGCCGGCAGTGGCCTGCGTATCGATATGCTGCAAAGCTTCAACAGCCTGCTGTTCCCGCTCGCCGTGGCGCAGCGGCTGGCGGCGCGCGCGTCCGGCCGCGAGGGCCTTGATGATGAACAGCCGCCGGCGCTGCTCAACGGCCTGTTCACGACGATATTCGGGCTGGAACGCCATCTGGTTGGGCGGGTGCCGATGCCGCCGGGGCTGTCGCTGATCGCGCTGGCATCACGCGCGCGCTGATCGGGGTGATGCTGGCTTCGGGCGCGATGCCCAGCCGGCCCGGCGGGCGGCCACTGCCCACCACGTCGGCCACGATATAGAGCGGCCGGCGTTTCGCCTCGACATAGACGCGCCCCAGATATTCGCCGATCACGCCCAGCACGAACATCTGCGCCGCGCCCAAGCCGATCACGAGCAAGGCCAGCGATGTCCAGCCTTCGATGGTGCGACCGTTCAGCCACTGGAACAGGATATAGACGGCCACCAGCGCCAGCAGCACGATCAGCCACAGGCCGGCATGGCTGGCAAAGCGCAGCGGCGCGGTGGAAAAGCCGGTGATGGCATCAAATGCCAGGCTGAGCATCTTGGTGAAGGGATAATGCGTTTCCCCGGCCAGCCGCTGGGCGCGGGCATAGGGGAAGGGCACCTGCTTGTAACCGATCCACGCCACCATCCCGCGCACGAACCGTGCCTGTTCCGGCATCGCCATCAGCACGTCGAGCGCGCGCCGGCTCATCAGGCGGAAATCACCGGTGTCGAGCGGGATGCTGATGTCGGTCAGCCGGTCGAGGATGCGGTAGAACAGCCCGGCCGTGACTTTCTTGGCCAGGCTCTCGCCATCGCGGCTGGTCCTGAGGCCATAGACGACATCGGCACCATCGCGATCCATCATCGCCAGCATGTCAGGCAGCAGTTCCGGCGGATCCTGCAGATCGGCATCGATGACGAGGATGCGTTCCCCCCGGCACAGATCAAGCCCCGCCGTGAGCGCGAGCTGGTGGCCGTGGTTGCGTGCAAGGTTGAGGCAGACGAGGTGCGGATCAGTGCTGGCCAGCTGCTGCATGATCGGCCAGGTGCGATCACGGGAGCCATCGTTGATCAGCACGATCTCATGATCGTCGCCAAAGCAGCCGCGCGCTGCCGCCGACACGCGGCGATGCAGTTCGGGCAGGCAGGCTTCCTCGTTGTAGCAGGGGATGACGACCGACAGGGCAACCATGGTCTCACATCCTTTTGTCATTCAGCGGAACACGACGACCCGATTGAGAATAAACCCGACAGGCGTGACCAATGCAACCCCGGCCACCGTTGCCGCCAGCAGGCCGATGTGCGGCGCTGCCAGCGTGGCGACGGCGGAAAACAGCGCGCCGCAGATGATGTTGACCAGCACGAAGCGCACGGCTTCCCCGGCCCAGCGACCCGATCCCGCGCCTCGCGTGTTTCCGAACGTCCAGAAGCGGTTGAGCAGGAAACTCTGTATGACGCCGGCGGCATAGCCGATGGCACTGGCAACGGGCATCGCCAGCCGCGGTTCCAGCAGCCAGATCACGCCATAGCTGACGCCCGTGTTGGCCACGCCGACCAGGCCGAAACGCACGAACTGCGCCAGCCCCTGCCGGGTGGCGAGATCGCGCATCAGGGCCGCGCGGTGAAGCCGGCGGCGCGTTCGATGGCGAGGCCGGCATCCAGCACGCCAGCTTCATCCAGCGGACGGCCGATGATCTGCAGGCCCAGCGGCAGCCCCGTCGATGACAGGCCGGCCGGCACGCTCATCGCGGGCAGGCCGGCAAGGCTGGCCGGCACGGTGAAGACGTCGTTCAGATACATCGCCAGCGGATCGGCCTTGGCGCCAAAGGCAAAGGCCGGGCTGGGCGCAGTCGGCGTCAGCAGCACGTCGCACTGGGCAAAGGCCTGTTCGAAATCGCGCGCGATCAGCGCCCGCACCTTCTGGGCCTGGGTGTAATAGGCGTCGTAGAAACCGGCCGACAGCACATAGGTGCCGATCATGATGCGGCGCTTCACTTCCTTGCCAAAGCCGGCGGCGCGGGTGGCAGCATACATGTCGTGCACGTTGCCGCCCGGCGGCGTGACCCGCTGGCCGTACCGCACGCCATCATAGCGCGCGAGGTTTGACGAGGCTTCGGCCGGCGCGACGATGTAATAGGTCGGCAGCGCATATTTCGTGTGCGGCAGCGAGACGGAGACGATTTCGGCACCTTCGGCCTTCAGCCAGGCGATGCCCTGATCCCAAAGGGCGGCGATTTCCGGATCCATCCCGTCAAGGCGATATTCGGTCGGAATACCGACCGTCTTGCCCTTCATGGAGCCGGTGAGGCCGGCGGCGAAATCCGGCACCGGGATATCCAGGCTGGTCGAATCCTTGGGATCAAAACCGCACATCGACGTGAGCATCAGCGCGCAATCGGTGACGGTGCGCGCCATCGGCCCGGCCTGATCGAGCGAGGAGGCAAAGGCAATCGTGCCCCAGCGCGAGCAGCGGCCATAGGTGGGCTTGATGCCGGAAATGCCGACGAACGCTGCGGGCTGACGGATGGAACCGCCGGTATCGGTGCCGGTGGCGCCCGCACACAGCCGCGCCGACACTGCTGACGCCGAACCGCCGGACGAGCCGCCGGGCACCAGTTCGGCATCCGAACCCTTCGCTTTCCACGGACTGATGACGCGGCCATAGGCGCTGGTCTCGTTCGACGAGCCCATGGCGAATTCGTCCATGTTGAGCTTGCCGAGGAACACCGCGCCGTCGCGCAGCAGATTGGCCGTCACGCCGGATTCATAACGCGGCACGAAGCCTTCGAGGATCTTCGAGCCGGCGGTGGTCTGCACGCCTTCGACGGCAAACAGGTCCTTGATGCCGAGCGGAATGCCGGCGAGCGGCCCGGTGCGGGTGCCGGCATCGACAGCGCGGGCCTGTGCCAGCGCCATTTCCGGGGTTTCGACGATATAGGCATTGAGATGGCGGTTGGCCGCCATCGCATCAAGATGCGCCTGCGTCAGTTCGACGGCGCTGAACGTCCTGGCGTCCAGCCCGGCCTTCATTTCGGCCAGCGAAAGATCAGTCAGCGCGGTCATTATTCGATCACCTTCGGCACGGCGAAGAAGCCGCTGGCGGCCTCCGGCGCGTTGGCGAGCACCTTGTCCGGCATGGCGCCATCGGTCACCACGTCCTCGCGCCAGCGCAGGGCGCCGGGCATGACGCTGGCCATCGGTTCGACGCCGCTGGTATCGACTTCGCCCAGCTGTTCGACCCAGCCCAAGATACCGTTCAACTGCTCGGTCAGGCCGGGCACTTCATCATCGGTCACGGCGATGCGCGCCAGGCGCGCGATCTTCCGCACGGTTTCGCTGTTCACAGACATGGGCCAGCCGCTAGCAGGCGACGCGCGCCGCAACAAGGGGCGTAAAGGCCACTGCCGCCAACAGGCTTGCGACCGTCGTCACGTCAACGCCGGGCTGTTACGGGCGCGCGTTGTCACGTCAACGCCGCGCTGTTGCTGGCGCGCGTTGTCAAGTCAACGCCGCGCGTGCCTGCCCGGCGATGTGGGCCAGCATGGCAGCCGTCGTCAATCCGCTGTCGCGCGCCCGGGCGATGGCGGCCGCGATGCGCTGCACCCGCGCCTCGTTCGCCTTCAGCCACTGGCGCAGCACCGGCACCGGATCGCCGCCTTCCGGCACGATGGCGCGCAGCAGATCAAGCCTGATCTGTTCGAAATCGCGCACCAGCGATGCGGTCAGCAGCCGTTCCCACGGATCGGCGGGGTTCATCGCCATGGCCGCGCCGCGCGCCCAGTCCAGCCCGGCAACCTCGCCCAGCAACGTGTAGGCCTGGGCGGTGGCGGAAATGTCCAGCTGGCGCGCGCCGGCCAGCAGCGACACGCCAACCGCGCCATCCAGCGCCTCGATGCGGACGATGGCCGCCGCCAGTTCCGCCGGCGCACCGGCAGCCGCCAGTGTTGCCGCGGTGCGATCCAGCTGGGCGCGCACTTCGGCCTTGACCAGCTTGTCGAGCGACTTGCCCAGCGCCGCGAGGCCCGGCGCGGTGGCGGCGACAAGGTCGCTGGCGCTGTGTCCGCCGCCCAGCCGCACCAGATCGGCCACCTGCGCCCGCAGCACGGCCTGTGCCGCCAGATGCAGGGCGGCCGCCACCGGTGCCGGCACGTCGGCGGTGTCGATCGCCTGCCACAGCGCACCAAAGCCGAACAGGTCGCGCGCCGCCACGAAGGCGCGGGCCACATCGGCAATGCCGGTACCCAGTTCCTCGGCGATTTCAAACGGAGCCGACAGGCCGGCGCGGTTGATCAGTTCGTTGGCCAGCTTGGTCGCGACCAGTTCACGGCGCAGCCGGTGGTTGAGGATGGCATCGCGGTGCACGTCCTGCATCGCGGTCGGGAAGGCGGCGATCAGATCGGCTTCCAGCAGCGGATCATTGACCACGTCGCTCACCACCAGCCCATCATAGGCCGCCATCTTGGCATAGGCCATCACCACGGCGAGTTCGGGGCGGGTCAGGCCTTCGCCGGCCTGTGCGCGCTGGGCCAAGGCCTCATCGGATGGCAGGCCTTCCACCTTGCGATCCAGCCCCACCCGGCCTTCCAGCACCTGGATCAGGCGCTGATACACCGGCACCGCGGCCGCACCACCGCCCTGCGCCAGGCTGATCGCCTGCGTCTGCAGCCGGTTGTCGCGCAGCACGAGAGCGGCGACATCGTCAGTCATCACCTTCAGCAGCGCGTCGCGATCCGGGCGGCTCAGCCGACCGGCGGCCACCTCGCCGTTCAGGGCGATCTTGATGTTGACCTCGTGGTCCGAACAATCGACCCCGGCCGAATTGTCGATGAAGTCGGTGTTGAGCCGGCCGCCGACGCGCGCCAGTTCGATGCGGGCGGCCTGGGTGAGGCCCAGGTTGGCGCCTTCGCCGATCACGCGCGCCCGCACGTCTTTCGCATCGACGCGGATGGCATCGTTGGCGCGGTCGCCGGCATCGGCGGCGGTTTCGGTGGAGGCCTTCACATAGGTGCCGATGCCGCCGAACCACATCAGGTCGACCGGCATCGTCAGGATGGCGCTCATCAGTTCGGCTGGCGTCATCGTGGGCACGCTCACGCCCAGCATCGCCTGCACCTGCGGGCTGAGCGGGATCGACTTCAGGCTGCGAGGGAACACGCCGCCGCCTTCGGAAATCAGCGCCTTGTCATAATCGTCCCAGCTCGATCGCGGCAGGGCGAACAGGCGCTGGCGCTCGGCAAAGGCCGCCGGGATGCCGGGATTGGGATCAAGGAAGATGTGGCGGTGATCAAAGGCTGCGACCAGCGCCACCACCGGCGACAGCAGCAGGCCATTGCCGAACACGTCACCCGACATGTCGCCCACGCCGGCGGCGCGCACGCTCTGGGTCTGCACGTCGATGCCCATCTCGCGGAAATGGCGCTGCACCGAAATCCACGCGCCCTTGGCGGTGATGCCCATCGCCTTGTGGTCATATCCATTGCCGCCGCCCGAAGCGAAGGCGTCGCCCAGCCAGAAGCCATGATCCTCGGCAATGCCATTGGCAGTGTCGGAGAAAGTGGCCGTGCCCTTGTCCGCCGCGACCACCAGATAGGGATCGGGCGCATCGTGGCAGACGACGCCCTCGGGCGGGATCACGCTGCCATCCACGGCCAGGTTGTCGGTGATCGACAACAGCGCGCGGATGTAGATGCGATAGGCTTCGGTGCCTTCGGCCAGCCAGGCATCGCGGTTCGACGCCGGCGGCAGCAGTTTCGGATAGAAACCGCCCTTGGCGCCGGTGGGCACGATTACCGTGTTCTTCACCTTCTGCGCCTTCACCAGGCCCAGCACCTCGGTGCGGAAATCGTCGCGCCGGTCAGACCAGCGCAGGCCGCCGCGTGCAATCGGCCCGCCGCGCAGGTGGATGCCCTCCACCCGCGGCGAGAACACCCAGATTTCGCGATAGGGAATGGGGTGGGGCAGGCCCGGCATGGCGGCGGAATCGATCTTGAACGCCATGGCTTCCGGCCCGCCCGGCACGAAGAAGTTCGTCCGCAGCGTTGCCAGCATCGCCGACTGGTAAAGCCGGATGATGCGGTCATCATCGATGCTTGACACGCCCGCCAGCGCGGCCTCGATGCGGGCCTTCACCTCGGCTTCGGCGGTCGCGCGGTCGGCCACGTCGGGGGCAAAGCGGGCGGTGAACAGCGCCACCAGGTCGCGGGTGATGCCGGGATAGCGCTTCAGCGCGTCCACCGCCGTCATCACGCCATAGGTGACACCGGTCTGGCGCAGGTAACGGAACCAGGCGCGCAGCAGCGAGGCATCGCGCGCCTCCAGCCCGCAAGCGGGAATCAGCGCGTTGAAGCCATCATTCTCCCGAGCGCCCAGCAGCACGTCGGTGAGCGCCGATTCCAGTCGCGCGGCAAAGGCCGGGAAATCAGCAAGGATGTCGGCATCGGGCACTTCGCAGATGAAATCGTTGATGCGTCCCAGCCGGCCATCATCAAGGTCGAACGGATACTCCTCGATCACCTTCAGGCCGAAATTCTCCAGCACCGGCACGGCTTCGGACAGCGGGATGATCGGGCCAAGGCGATAGAGTTTCAGGCGGATCTGGCCCGGCACCTTGGTTTCCTGGATACGGACGGCGCGACCGGCATCGTCCTCCAGTTCCGAAAGCGCCATGATGTCGGCCGCGGCTTCGGCCGGATCATGCTGGGCGCGATAACTGGCCGAAAAGGCACGGCCATGGCTGCGTGCCAGCCGGGCGGCGCGGGTGGGCGTCGTCACCTGGGCCAGCGCGGCTTCCAGGTCTTCCTCCCAGCCGCGCACAAGCTGGCGCAGGCGGCGATCAAGCCCGGCCACGCGATCGGCGGTAAAGCTGGCGGCATCCGCCACGTCCACCACATAATGCACGCGGGCCAGGCCCTCTTCGCGCAGTTCCACCTCGTATCGCGCGATGCGGCCCTGCAGTTCCTGCGACAGCATCTGCCCGGCGGCCTCGCGCAGGCGGCTGGTGTAAAGATCGCGCGGCACATAGACGAGCACCGACACGAAACGCCCGAACGGATCGGGGCGGGCGAACAGCTTGGGGCGCGGCCGGTCGAGCAGGGACAACAGGCCGAGCGCCATCGCCTTCAGCTCATCGAGGCTGGCTTCGAACAGCTCCATGCGCGGGAAGCTTTCCAGCACATGGACCAGCGCCTTGGCCGAATGGCCGCGCTCGCCAAAGCCCAGCGCGTCGATGATCTCGCCCACCTTGCGGCGCAGCAGCGGGATCTGGCGCGGCGAGGTGCCAAGCGCCGCAGAGGTGTAAAGGCCCAGGAAGCGCGTTTCCGACACCACCCGGCCCTGACGGTCAAAACCCTTCACCGCGATCAGGTCGCCATTCACCCGGCGGTGCACGCTCACCACCGCGCCGGCGCGGGTGATCAGCAGCGGTTCCGGGCTGGCCAGCAGCGCGTTCAGCGCGCGCGGCGTGTCGGCCGCGCCGCGCGTGCCGGTCCACACCGGGTAATCCGGGTCGGCAAGCAGGCCCAGCCCCATGTCGCTGGTCACCGCCATCGCCGGATCATCCAGATCGCCGGTCAGGCTGTAGCGGCGCGCGCCCAGCAGGGTGAAATTGTCGGCCGCCAGCCATTCCAGGAAGGCCATCGCCTCGGCGGTGCGGTGCGGCGCGAGCGGTGGCGGATTGTCGGCCAGATCGCGGATGCACGACCGCAGCAGCCCCAGCATCGGCTGCCAATCGGTGACGGCGGCGCGCACGTCGGCCAGCACCTGCATCAAGCTGGCGGCCAGTTCGTCGCGGGCGCGGCGGCCGACCTGCTCGATCTCCATGTAGATCATCGATTCGCGGGTGGCCCCGGCTGGGGGCGCGCCATTCTGGCCGGCACCGATCACCTCGATCAGGCGGCCATCGGCGTCGCGGCGCACATCGATGATCGGGTGCAGCAGGCGGTGAATGTCGATGCCGGCAGCAGTCACGGCAGCGGCAGTGGAATCGACCAGGAACGGCCGATCCTCGCCGATCACCGCCAGCTGCAGCCGGCGCGCGCCATCATCGGCAAGCGGATCGATGTGGATGACCGGCGCATCGGCGCTCCGCTGCATGGCCGCCTGCGCCATGAACGCGGCGATGGCGGCCCGGGCCGCGTCGTCCAGCCCCTCGATCTCGCCAGGCAGGGCGCGGGCAAACAGGCATCCCGTCAGCGTCTCTTCAATCGCGGCGGTGGAAACTGGGGGCGCGGCCGCCTGGCCGGCCCGGGTCGATGCAGACACGTCTATCGCTCCCGAGGCTTTCAAAGCCATGCTTATGCGCCGCGCGGTCGGGAAAGAAAAGTGTGATTGATCGATCAATCACCCTTTTTTGTGCGCTGAAACACACCGTTGCTGCCGCCGAGCTGGAAGGCACCGGCTCCTTCTCGACGCGGAAACGGCCCCGGCAAGGGCGCCGGCTGCTGCTGGCGGATCTCGGCCAGGGCGCTGGCCAGTTCGGCGCGCAGCCGGCGCGCGGCGCTTTTCGACAGGACTTCGCGCCAGCTCAACACCACCTGCACCAGCGCGGCCGGATCATCGCCCTCCGGCAGCGGCAGCGCCAGCCCGCGCACCAGGATCTGCGCCCCCATCGGATCGTTGACCGCCGCTTCGAACGGGATCGGCATCGGCTGCAGCGCCACCAGTTCGCAGGCCGCGACCAGTTCGTCCGACAGGTCCGACAGGCCGGGATCGCGGAGCAGCGGCAATCCCGCGACCAGGCCAAAGCGCGCCGAAACCGGGCCGCCCACGCTGTCGATGATGGCCCGGCCGGCGGGATCGCGCACGACGATGCTGTGATCGAAAAACGGCGTCAGCGCCGCAGCGATGCGACCGTCCTCGGCCGATTGCCATGCCGCCAGCGCCCGGCTGGTCAACCGCCGTTCGACCGCAACATTGCGCGGCAGCGGGTCCATGCCGTGCAGCATCGTCCGATCGCTGCGCCCGGTTCCGGATTCGCGCCCAGTTCCGGATTCACGCCAAGCATGGTCTTCGAACGCGGGCAGGGGCAGCGGTACGACGGTGCCGTGGCGATTGTGGCTCATGCCTGGCGATAACGGCCGCACCCGGCTGCGATTCAGCCAGCCCCAGGACGGCAATGGTCACCAATCCTCTTGCCAGCGCCGCCCCTCACTGATAATCGCCCCACCACTTCCGGTTCGCCGCTTTAGCTCAGCCGGTAGAGCACCGCATTCGTAATGCGGGGGTCACGTGTTCGAGTCACGTAAGCGGCACCATCCCTCCCCTCATCCTTGACGCGCGTGCGGAACCTTGCGCGGCCGGTGCCGGTTGCCATGCCATCACCGCAACCGACAGGAGCAAGAGGATGGCCGACGACCGCGAACTGGAAGCGCGTTTCTGGAAGGCGCTGGAATCCGACCGCACGATGATGCTGGGCCTTGATGGCGTGGAGGACGGCCATGCCCGCCCGATGACCGCGCAGTTCGAGGATGATCGTGCGCCGATCTGGTTCTTCTGTTCGGCCGACAATGCGCTGATCCCGTTGCTGGAGCGCAATGATCGCGCCATCGCCACCTTCACGTCCAAGGATCACGACCTTTTCGCCACCGTCCACGGCCGGCTGCGGCTGGACCGCGATGAAGCCACCATCGACCGACTGTGGAACCGCTTTGTCGCCGCCTGGTTCGATGGCCGCAACGATCCCAAGCTGCGGCTGTTGCGGCTGGATGCGGAGCGGGCGGAAATCTGGATCGACGCCAGCAGCCTGATCGCCGGCGTGAAGATGTTCCTGGGGATCGATCCCAAGCGTGATTACGAGGACAAGGTTGGCACGGTGGAACTGGATGGCGCCGGCAATGCCCAGTCGATCGGGTCCTGACCCTGCGCCGCCAGCCACTGGTTGGCCTGGCTGAAATGCCGGCACCCGAAAAAGCCGTTGTGGGCCGACAGCGGTGACGGGTGCGGCGCCTTCAGAACGAGGTGGCGGTTCGCATCGACGAACGCCGCCTTTTTCTGGGCATGGCTGCCCCACAGCAGGAAGGCGCAGGGGCGCGGCCGGTTGGCGACCAGCCGGATGACGGCATCGGTGAACTCTTCCCAGCCACGCCCCTTGTGGCTGGCGGCAAGGCCCTGTTCCACCGTCAGGCTGGTATTCAGCAGCAGCACGCCCTGCCGCGCCCAATGTTCCAGAAATCCGTGCCGCGCCGGCGCGATGCCAAGATCGGCCTGCAGTTCCTTGTAGATGTTGACGAGGCTGGGCGGCACCTTGACGCCCGGCCGCACCGAAAAGGCCAGCCCGTGCGCCTGGCCGGGGCCGTGATAGGGATCCTGCCCGAGGATGACCACGCGCACCTGATCAAGCGGCGTCAGGTCGAGCGCGCGGAACCACTCGCTGCCCTTGGGAAAGATCGCCTTGCCGGCGGCCTTTTCGGCGGCAAGGAAGGCCTTCAGCGCCGCCATGCGCGGCGAGGCGAATTCGCCGGCCAGCGGTTCGGCCCAGCTGGGATCGAGTTTGACGGCCATCGTTTCAACCGCGCTGGCGGCCGATCCCCATCCGCGGCATCAGATTGTCGCGATCCATCATGTGGTGCTTGATGATGCCGATGATATGCAGCGCCAGCAGCGCCACCATCACCCAGCCAAGCGTTTCATGGATCTCGCCAAAGCTGCGCGCCGTCAGCGTGTCGAGCCCGAACTTGGGCACTTCGAACAAGCCGAAGAACAGCAGCGGGCGATCATTGCGGTTGGTCAGCGCCCAGCCGGTCAGCGGCAGCGCCAGCATGGCGATGTAGAAAGCCCAGTGGGCAGCCCTGGCCAGCAGCCGTTCGCCGCCGGTGAAATAATCGGGCAGTGCCGGCGGCGGATTGGCCAGCCGCCAGCCAAGCCTGACAAGGGTGAGCGCGATGATGGTCAGGCCAAAGCTGGTGTGCAACATCATCACAAAGGCGCGCTGGCCATTTTCACGCGGCACCAGATCGTGGAGGAATCCGCCGAGCAGATTGCCGACGATCATCAGGGACATCAGCCAGTGCAGCGTGATGGCGACCTTCCTGTAACGGCTCATTGCCTGTCTCCCCGAACCAGGATGCACCGATTCATCACGCCCGCCGCACGGGGATCAATACGGGATTGCCGCGCGCCATCCCCCGTCAGAAGCTGACGCGCGCGCCGACCCAGAGCGTGCGCGGCAGCGCGCGTTCGACGACACCGGTGCCGGAAAGCGCCGCCTGCACCTCGGCATCGAACAGGTTTTCCACCCGGCCTTCGATGGCAAGGCCCTTCACCACCGGCACCACCAGCAGGGCATCGACCATGGTGGCGGCATCGAGGCTGCGGCTGTTCTGGTCATCCTCGAACTGGCTGGCGATGTGACGCAGCGTGGCCGACGCTGTGAACAGGCTGCTGCTGTAATCGATGGTGCCCGAAAACTGGTCGCGCGGCGTCTGCGCCGGGGCAAGGCCGTTCAACGGCGCGGCCGTGCCGCTGGCCCGGATGACGGGATCGACATGGCTCCAGCTGGCCGACAGGCCGAAATTGCCGCGGCGCACGCGGGCGTCCACTTCCCAGCCCCACACCTCCAGCGCGTCGAGATTCTGGCGCTGCCGATAAAATCCGCCGGCACCGACAAAGCCGACGCCGGGGAAATTGCCGGGGCCGATGCCTTGCGTCACGTTGGCGATGGTATCGTCCATGCGGTTCCAGAAACCGGTGACGCCAATTTCGACGCCGCGCGCCGGGGTCAGCGTGACGCCCAGATCGGCGCCGGTCACGCGTTCCGGGCGCAGCAGGGCGTTGGCGGCCGTGGCATCGGGGCCGACGCGGAACGGGCGATACAGCTCGTTCAGGGTCGGCAGACGCCAGCCGCGATAGGCGGCACCGCGCAGGGTGATGGCTTCGCTGGCCTTCACGGCAAGACCGGCGCGGCCAGTGAATTCCTCGCCCTTGCGATCGGCGAACACCAGGGTGGTGAAGGGGGCGTTGGTGGCGATGGTGGTTTCCAGCAGGCGGCCATCCCTGATCGTCCACCAGTCCACGCGCGCCGCCAGCGTGGCGGTGACGATGCCGGCTTCGATGCTGGCGTCGGCAAAGACGCCGCTGTTGCTGGTGCGGCCGCCGGCCTCGCGCTGGCGGGTGGGGGCAGCGTTCACATAGGTGAACAGCTCCATCGTCTTGCCGGTGAGATGGCGGGTATCGGCACCCAGCCGCAGCGTGATGCCATCGCCCAGCGGCGGGGCAATTTCCAGCCGGCCGCCGATGCCGGTGGCGGGCGTGGCATATTGCGCCAGGCTTTGGGTGACGCTGGTGCGCGTCGCGTTCACGGCGGCAAAATCCGAAGTGAAATTGCGCGTCTGCACATAGGCCAGGGCCTGCCAGCCCCAGCGTCCACGCCCGACGAGGCGAACCGCGCCATCGACGCCTTCCGACGTGTTGCGCGAAAAGGCGGTGCCGCGTTCCCGGCTGTCGGTGAAGGCGGTGGCGGTCACCTGCGCTTCGGTGTCGGGCGCGATGCCGACGACGGCGCGCAGGTTGGCGCTGGCCTGTTCATAGGGCGCGGCGCGGTCCACGCTGCCACGGCTGCGCGCCACGATCGGGATGAAGCCATCGCCGCGGCCATAGGCGGCGGACAGCGTGGCAAAACCGCCCTCGCGCTTCAGGCCCAACGCGCCCTGCGCGTCGAGGCTGTTGCGGCTGCCATAAGCCATGCTGCCATCGAAGGTTTTCAGATCGGCAGCGCCCACCGATTCCAGCTCGATGGTGCCGGCCAGCGCGCCCGGGCCCCAGTAACCCGAACCGCCGCCGCGGGTGACGCGGATGCGGTCCAGACGTCCGGTGGCATAGGCGGGGAAGGCGACCCAGCCGCCGAACGGATCGGCCTGCGGCACGCCGTCCAGCACCAGCAGCGCGCGGCTCGAGGCATTGCCGCCCAGCCCGCGCAGGGTGATGCCCTGGCTGGTGGCGTTGGCGGAACGGCTGTCCGACCGGCGGAACTGCTGCTGCCCGGCGATATCGGCCAGCACCGATTCGAGCCGGTTCGATCCGGTGTTGAGAATGCGCGCCCGATCGATCACCACCAGCGACAGCGCGGCGTCGCCCGGCACGTCCTTCAGGCCCTTGCCGGTGACAGTGATCAACGCATCTTCGGCCGGCGCGGCGAGCGCAGGGACGGCGACGAGGGAAAAGGCGAGGAGGGGCAGCATCTTCATGGCCCGCTGTGTTGCCCATGCCCGCCGCCAACGCAACCCGACCTTTTGGCAAGACCCGTCTTGGCGCGGCAACACACCGCTCCTACATTGCGGCTTCAACCCGAGGAGACACGCCGATGCCCAATCCCTGGCAGCACAGCCGCACCAGCATGGCCGACGACATCGATTTCGAGATCAAGGGCCAGGAACTGCAGTTCGTCGAGATCGAGCTGGATCCCGGCGAAAGCGCCGTCGCCGAAGCCGGCGCGATGGTGTGGAAGGATGCCGCCGTCGGCATGACGACCGTGTTCGGCGACGGTTCAGGCGATCAGGGCGGCGGCTTCATGGGCAAGCTGCTGGGCGCCGGCAAGCGGCTGGTGACCGGCGAAAGCCTGTTCACCACCGTGTTCACCCACAATGGCGGCGGCAAGGCGCGGGTCGCCTTTGCCAGCCCGACGCCGGGCGCCATCCTGCCGATCAAGCTGGACAGTGTCGGCGGCACGCTGATCTGCCAGAAGGACAGTTTCCTCGCTGCCGCGCGCGGCGTTTCGATCGGCATCGAATTCCAGCGCCGCATCATGACCGGCCTGTTCGGCGGCGAAGGCTTCGTGATGCAGCGGCTGGACGGCGATGGCTGGGTGTTCGTCCAGATGGGCGGCACCGTGGTGGAACGCACGCTGGCCCCCGGTGAGCAGCTCCATGTCGATACCGGCTGCCTTGCCGCCTACACGCCCAGCGTCGATTTCGATCTGGTCGGTGCCGGCGGGGTGAAATCCATGCTGTTCGGCGGCGAAGGCGCCTTCTTTGCGCGGCTCACCGGGCCGGGCAAGGTGTGGATCCAGTCGCTGCCGTTCAGCCGCCTTGCCGGCCGCATGATGCAGGCCGCCATGGGCCGCGGCCAGAACCGCGGTGAAGGCAGCATCCTGGGCGAACTCGGCGACTTCATCGGCGGCAACAACTGACCGGTTACAGCGGGCTGGCGCCGATCTGATCGGCCCAGTTCTGCACCCGCGCCTTCAACGCCGCGTGGGTGGCGGGCGCGCTGTCGGCATCGTCGAACGCTTCGACCACGGCGAAGGCAAAATTGTCTTCGCCGTGGGTGCGCCATGCCGCCTGCAACGCCGGCTTGTTGTGGCTGCCCATCCTGAGCGAAAACCAGTGGCGGTTCTGGATCGTCGCCAGATCGGGCGCGCTGCCCACCCAGGTCTCACCGCTGCCCGTGCAATCGATGCGTAAGATGCCCGGCACGGCCTTGCGTTCCTTCCAGGCGGCGGTGGCCGCCTTGCGGGCATCATTGTCCATGGCGGCGTTCCATCCCTTGGCGGGTCCACGTTGACGCGGCCCCGGCGGCAGACCAAGAAGGCCAGCGATGGCCAAGCTCTATTTCTACTATGCCTCGATGAACGCCGGGAAGTCGACCGTGCTGTTGCAGGCCAGTTTCAACTATCGCGAACGCGGCATGACCACGCGGCTGTTCACCGCCGCCATCGATGATCGCGCCGGCACCGGCATCATCGCGTCCCGCATCGGGCTGACGGCGGAAGCCGACGTGTTCGCGTCCGATACCGATCTCTACACCGCCATCGCCGGCGCCGATGATCGCGCCCACTGCGTGCTGGTCGATGAAGCGCAGTTCCTGACGCGCGACCAGGTCTGGCAACTGGCGCGGGTGGCTGACGAACTGGGCATCCCGGTGCTCTGCTATGGGCTTCGCACCGATTTCCTTGGCAACCTGTTTCCGGGCAGCCAGTGGCTGCTGGCCATTGCCGATACGCTGACCGAGCTGAAGGCGGTGTGCGATTGCGGCCGCAAGGCGACGATGAACCTGCGTATTGACGAAGAGGGCCGCGCCATCGTTTCTGGCGAGCAGACCGAAATTGGTGGCAATGATCGCTATATCGCGCTGTGCCGCCGCCACTTCACGGCCGCGCTGGCCGGCCGCCATCTTGCTTGAAAGGCCCCTGCCATGACGACCGTTTATGATTTCAGCGCGAAAACCATCGATGGCCGCGAGATTTCCCTGCAGGATTTCGAAGGCAAGGTGCTGCTGATCGTCAACACCGCGTCGAAATGCGGCTTCACCCCGCAATATGAGGGGCTGGAGGCGCTGCACCGCAAATATGGCCCCGATGGCTTCGCCGTGCTCGGCTTTCCCTGCAACCAGTTCGGCGCGCAGGAACCCGGCAACGCCGAGGAAATCGCCAATTTCTGCAAGCTCACCTATGACGTGGATTTCCCGCTGTTCGCCAAGGTCGATGTGAACGGCGACAAGGCCCATCCGCTGTTCCAGATGCTGAAGGCGCAGGCGCCCGGCCTGCTCGGCAGCGAGGCGATCAAGTGGAACTTCACCAAGTTCCTCGTCGACAAGCATGGCCAGGTGCAGGAACGCTTCGCACCGACTACCAAGCCCGAGGCGCTGGGCGGCCAGATCGAAAAGCTGCTGGCCCAACCCTGACGCTCAACGCCCTGAATCCGAAAGCCCCGACGATGAGCAGCGCCGCCCCCAACGATCTTTCGAACTGGTGGATGCCGTTCACCGACAACCGCTATTTCAAGGCCAATCCGCGCCTGTTGGTGGCGGCGCAGGACATGCACTACACCGCCGCCGATGGCCGCCGCATCCTGGATGGCACCGCCGGCCTGTGGTGCGTCAACGCCGGTCATGGCCGGGAGCCCATCGTGCGGGCCATCCAGCAGCAGGCCGCCACGCTGGATTTCGCGCCCACCTTCCAGCTGGGTCATCCGCTCGCCTTCCAGCTGGCAGCGCGCGTGGCCGGCATCATGCCCGAAGGGCTGGACTGGGTGTTCTTCACCAATTCCGGCTCCGAAAGTGTCGACACCGCGCTCAAGATCGCGCTGGCCTATTGGCGCGCCAGGGGCCAGGGCCAGCGCACCCGGCTGATCGGGCGCGAACGCGGCTATCACGGCGTCGGCTTTGGCGGGATTTCGGTGGGCGGCATTGTCACCAACCGCCGTGCCTATGGGCCGGGCCTGCCGGGCATCGATCACCTGCCGCACACCCATGATCCGGCGCGCAATGCCTTTGCCAAGGGCCAGCCCGCGCACGGCGCCGATCTGGCTGACCGGCTGGAAGCGATCATCGCGCTCCACGGTGCCGATACCATCGCCGCCGTCATCGTCGAGCCGCTGGCCGGGTCAACCGGCGTGCTGGTGCCGCCCGTGGGTTACCTCGAACGGCTGCGCGCCATCACGGCACAGCATGGCATATTGCTGATCTTCGACGAGGTGATCTCCGGCTTTGGCCGGCTCGGCGCGGCCACGGCTGCGGAGCGGTTCGGCGTCACGCCCGACCTGATCTGCCTCGCCAAGGGGCTGACCAACGCGGCGGTGCCGATGGGTGCTGTCGCCGTCGCCCGCCATGTTCATGATGCCATCGTCGATGCCCCCGGTGATGCGCCGGGGATCGAGCTGTTCCACGGCTATACCTATTCCGCCCATGCGCTGGCCTGCGCCGCCGGCATCGCCACGCTCGATGTCTATGCCGGCGAAGGCCTGTTCGAACGCGCCCGGTCGCTGGAAGGCCATTGGGAGGCGGCGCTGCACGGCCTCGCCGGCCTGCCGCACGTCATCGATGTCCGCAATTTCGGTCTGGTCGCCGGCATCGAGCTGGCGTCCATCCCCGGCCAGCCCGGCGCGCGCGGGCAGGCGATCTTCCGCGCCATGTTCGATGCCGGCCTGCTGATCCGGGTGACCGGCGACATCATCGCCCTGTCGCCGCCGCTGATCATCTCGGCGGCCCAGATCGACGAGATTGCCAGCCGTCTGGCCGACGGACTGAGGCATTTGGCGTGATGCCAGGGCGGGGTGGACGATGGCATACATCGCCTGTTCACCTGCACTCCGCATTACGCCGCTGTAATCTTTTTTCGTCGGTGGCCTTGGCAAACCCGGCCTGCGCCCCCTACATGACCGCGACCGAAGCGACAGTATCAGGAGACTCATGGCCGCCACCGACCTGACACAGATGAACCTGAACCAGCTGGTCTACCGCTGGCTGAAGGACATCGTCTGGCCGGAAAAGAATTATTTCTGGCTGGCGGTGATCTATGGTCTGGGCATTGCGCTGCTGGGCCTGGCGACGCCGATCTCGGTGCAGCTGCTGATCAACTCCATCGCCAACACGGCGTTGCCGGTGCCGCTGTTCACCCTGTCGGCCATATTGTTCGGGCTGCTCGTGGTGTCGGGCCTGCTGTCGGTGCTGCGCATCCACCTGATGGAAATGTATCGCCGTCGTTTCATGGCGCGGCTGGTCGCCGACGTGACGGTGCGGGTGATCAACGCTGCCGATCCCTTCTTCCAGGATGATCGCCGCATCGATCTGTTCAATCGCTATTTCGAACTGGTCAACATGCAAAAGGCGGTGCCGTCGCTGCTGATCGGTGGCTTCACCATCGTGCTCGGCATGGCGGTGGGCTTTGTCGTCACCAGTTTCTACCACCCGTTCTTCCTGGCGTTCAACCTGGTGCTGATCGTGCTGCTGTGGGCGGTGTGGGCGATCTGGGCCAAGGGCGCGATGAAGACGTCGATCAACCTGTCCCACGAAAAATACAACGCCGCCCACTTCCTCGAAACGGTGGGCGCGTCCAACGGTTTCTTCAAATCGTCACGCCACATCGAATATGCGCTGGAACGGGCCGAACAGGTGTCGGCCAACTATGTGAATGCCCACAAGGCGCATTTCCGTTTCCAGTTCCCGCAGACGATCGCGCTCTATTTCCTCTATGCCGCGGCCTCCGCCGGCCTGCTGGCACTGGGTGGCTGGCTGGTCATCCAGGAACAATTGTCGATCGGCCAGCTGGTCGCGGCCGAACTGATCCTGTCCGGCGTGTTCGCCGGCATGAACAGCCTCTATTCCTATCTCGACGACTGGTACGACCTTGTCGCATCGGTCGAGGAATTGTCGCTGCTGTACGGGCTGAAGCAGGAACCGCCGGTGCCGGCCGGGGTGGCGCCACCGCGCAGCGGCGCACTGACGATGGGCAAGGTGCGCTTTGACCTGCCGGTTGGTGCGGCCGAGCTGAACGTGGAGATTCCGCAGGGCAGCCGGCTGGTGGCGCAGGGCGTGCCCGGCATGGAGCGGGTGTTTGCCGATCTGCTCAAGCGGCTCGAACGACCGGAATCGGGTCTGCTCACCCTTGGCGGCGTGGATATCGCGCTGATGGATCCGCTCGCACTGCGATCCGATATCGTCGTGCTGGACCGCGCGACCATGGTGGAATCCACGATCGCCGATTATCTCAGGCTGGCCAATCCGGACAAGAATGCCGCCGACCAGATGGCGGCACTCCGCCTGGTCGGGCTCGAAGACCGGCTGGCGCTGTTGCCCGACGGCCTGCTTACCCGGTTGTCGTCGACAGGCGCACCGTTCACGGTCGCCAAGATGATGCAGCTGAAACTGGCCGCCGCCATCCTGTCGGAACCGCGCATCCTGGTGATGTCGCCGCTCTACGATTCGGTTGCGCGCCCGCGGCTGAAGGCGGTGTTCGATCACTTCCGCAACACGTCGACAACCATCCTCTATTTCAGCAACCGCCCGGAAGATCTGGTGCTGGATGGCTATCTGTGGCTCGGGCTCGATCACCAGCTGATCACGCGCGATCGCGGCACGTTCGACAAGCTGCGTTCGGCGGCCGGACGGGAGACGATCGTTGGCGACTGACCGTTCCCCCCTGCCGCAGGGCCATTTCGCCACGCTGCGCGGTCTGAACCCGCCGCCGGTGATGCGGATCTTTGCCTGGATCGTCGTGTCGAGCATCGTCGCCACCCTGCTGCTGATCACGCTGGTACCATGGGTGCAGACGGCACAGGGCAGCGGGCAGGTGATCGCCTTCGACCCGCGTGACCGCCAGCAGAACATCACGGCGCTGGTGCCGGGCCGGCTGGATCGCTGGTATGTGACCGATGGTGCCAACGTGAAGGCTGGTGATGCCATTGCCCGCGTCGTCGATCTCGATCCCGATTTCCTCAACCGCCTGCGCGCCGAACGCGATCAGAAGCTGGCGGAAATGGCCGCGACCGACGCCGCGATGGCCACGGCCCAGCGCGACGTGAAGCGCATGGCGACGCTGTATGGCGAAGGGCTGGCGGCGCGCCGCGACATGGAACTGGCGCAGATCAAGGTGGCCGATTACGCCGCCAAGCTGGCCTCGCTCAGGGCGGACATCAACAAGATCGATGTCAACCTGCGCCGCCAGTCGGAACAGCTGATCCGGGCGCCGCGCGATGGCCGCATCCTGCGGGTGAGCAGCATCGACAGCGCCACCATCGTCAAGCAGGGCGACGTGCTGGCCACGTTCGTGCCCGAACATTCGCGCCGGGTGGTGGAACTCTATGTCGATGGTCGCGACATCCCGCTGATCAACCCCGGCCGCCGCGTGCGGCTGGAATTCGAAGGCTGGCCGGCTATCCAGTTCTCGGGCTGGCCGTCGGTTGCCAAGGGCTTCTTCGATGGCCAGGTGGCGGCACTGGATTTGAACGCGTCGCCCAACGGTCTGTTCCGCATCCTGGTGGTGGAATCGCCCGATCGCGATCCGTGGCCATCCGAACAATCGGTGCGGCTGGGTGCCAAGGTGCGCGGCTGGGTGCAGATGAACACCGTGCCCATCTGGTTCGAACTGTGGCGCATCCTGAACGATTTCCCATTGCAGTTCAGCCGGCCCAGCGCCGCGCCGGCGGAAGACGGCGAAATCAAGTCGGCAAAGGGCGGCGATGCCAGCAAGGCTGCCAAGTAAGGCATCGGCACTGGCGCTGCTGTTGCTGTCTGCGGCGGCGCAGGCGCAGGTGGTGCCGGGGCAGACCAGCCGCGCGCTGGAGGCCGAAGCCCGCGCCGATGCGCGCCCGGTTGCCACTGCCACCGCGCCGCTGGGGCTGGATGAGGTGCTGGCCGCCAGCCGCTTCCACGCGCCGCAGGTGCTGGAGGCGCTGGCCCGCGTGCGCGGCGCCGAAGCCCGCCTGTTGACCACCGAAGGCGCGTTCGACACGCTGTTCAACGCCAACCTGGATACGCGGCCGACCGGTTTCTACGATGGCAGTGATGTCGGCGTGCGTCTGGCGCAGCCGCTGGCAACCAACGGCGGCAATGTCTATGCCGGATACGACCTGTCCCGTGGCAGTTTCCCCGGCTACCAGGCCGGCAACTACACCGCGCGCTATGGCCGCTTCACCGCCGGCACATTGTTTTCGCTGCTGCGCGATCGCGACATCGACGAACGCCGTTTCAACCGCGCCATGGCCAGCGCCGATATCGTGCTGGCCGACAATGATCGCCTGATGGTGGCGATCGGCGTGCAGGCCCGCGCCATCGCGGCATGGAACAACTGGGTGATCGCCGGCCAGCGCGTCGCTGTCTACAAGGATCTGCTGCAACTGGCGCTGGATCGCCAGGCCGGCTTCAAGCGCCAGGTCGCCGAAGGGCTGCGCCCCGCCATCCTGCTCACCGAAAACGAACAGAATATCCTGCGCCGGCAAACCCTTGTCGTGCAGTCGCAGCAGGCACTGGAACAGGCCGCCGTGGCCCTGTCGCTGTTCTGGCGCGATGCCGATGGCAACCCGCAGGTGCCCGGTGCCGATCGCCTGCCACCCCGGCTGGGCGCGCCGCTGCCGCTGGCCGACGACGTGATGGCGGCGCTGGAAAATCGTCCCGATCTCAGGCTGGTGGACGTGCGGATCGCGCAGGCGCGCACCCGGTTGCAGCTCGATCGCAACACCTTCCTGCCCCGGCTCGATCTGAAGGCCGAGGTCAATCAATATCTGGGCGACAGCGGCATTGGCGGCAGGGCCTATACCGGCACCGAAAGCAAGCTGGGCGTCACCCTGTCGGTGCCGCTGCAGCAGCGCATCGCGCGTGGCCGGCTGGGGCAGACGAACGCCGAGATCGACGGGTTCCAGCAGCGCCGCCGCCTGATCGAGGACCAGATCCGCGCCGAGATCATGGGGCTTTCCATCGCCGCGCGCCAGGCCCGCCGCCTGTTGGGCATCGCCATCGACGAACAGGAACGCGCCGGCGCCATGGCCGGTGCCGAACGTCGCCGCTTTCAGGAAGGCGCGTCGGATTTCTTCCTTGTGAACCTGCGTGAAGAAGCCGCTGCCGACGCGCAGGTGCGCCGTCTTGATGCCGCCTTCCGCCAGATCGTCGCCCATGCCGATCTTGCCGCCGCCACGGCCGATGTGAAGGCGCTCGGCCTGTGATGCGTGCCTTCGTCATTGCCCTCGCCCTGGCAACGCCGGCCGCCGCGCACGATCTTCGCATCGAAAAACCGGTGCTCCGCGTCGCTTCGCCCGTGTCGAAAACCGGCGCGGGTTACATGGTGATCCGCAACACCGGTCGCACGGCAGACACGCTGCTTTCGGTCGCCACGGATGCCTCCAACCGGTCAGACCTGCACGGCACCATCCAGAGCGGTGGCGTGATGAAGATGCGCGCGCAGGCGGACGGCGTGCCGATCGCGCCGGGGGGGCGCGTCGTGTTCGCGCCAGGCGGCCTCCACATCATGTTCATCGGCCTGAAAAAGCCGGTGCCACCGGGCACGAAGGTGCCGGCCCGGCTGACCTTTGCCCGCGCCGGCGCGATCGATGTCGTCTTTACGGCGGAAGGCTTCAGCCCAGCCGGCGGTTGAGTGTCAGGCTGATCACGTGGTTCCCGGCATCGCGGGTCGGCCGGTTGATATATTGATGCATATAGCCGGCCTCCAGGTTCAGCCGCTTGCCCAGCGGCTGCAGCCAGCCGACAAAGCTGCGCTGCTGGTCAAAGCCGCCGCGCGCCCCCCAATCGGTGTCGTTAAGTGCCAGAAACGTCTCGCTCCATGCCAGCGGTCCGGCGCTGCCCTTGCCATGGAGCGGCTGCTGCACCCGCCACTGGATCCGCAGCCGCCAGCCGAGATCGTTGCGGTTCTCGAACGTCCGCTGTTCCAGCCGCCAGCGCGTGATCAGCGCAAAGCCATTGTCGCGCCGCACCACGGGCGCCATCACCTGCTGCCAGAAGCGGTGTTCATCGCTGGTGACGCCGGGCGACGGATTGTTGTGCTGGTAATGATAGCCGACGTGCAGATCGATGTCGTTCTTCAGCCGCACGCCCACGCCCGTGCGCGCGATGAACTGGCCCATGCGGTCCACGTCATTGGTGAAACGCGGCTGCAGTTCCGCCCACAGCAGCAGCTTGCCCTCCACCGGCCCCTGCAACAGCAGCGTGTTCCAGCTCTGCACGTCCTGCGCGGCGGCGGGCGTGGTCAGCAGCAGAGCTGCCAAGGTCTTGATCGCATTCATCGCTTCGCCCTGCCGCGCCATTGTGGCAGGCGTGTGACAGGTCAGGCCTTCAGCAGCGCCGTATCGAACGGCAACTTGCGCAGCCGCACGCCGGTGGCGGCAAAGATGGCGTTGGCCAGCGCCGGGGCGACGGCCGGATAGGCCGGCTCGCCCAGGCCCGTCACCGGATAATCCGGCGTCAGGAAAGCGACCTCGATCGGCGGGGCCTGGTCCATGCGGAGCATCGCCACGTCGCCGAAATTGCGCTGTTCGATGGCGCCATCGGCAAAGGTGATGGCGTGGTTCTGGCAGGCACCCAGCGCATCCAGGATGCTGCCCTGCACCTGGTTGATGGCGCCAGCCGGGTTGACGATCTGGCGGCCGATGTCGCCCGCCGTCCAGATCTTGTGCACCTTGATCTCGCCTTCGGGGCTCACGCTGGCTTCGATCACGTTGGCGAAATAGCCGAGGTGGCTGAAGTGGAAGGCAATCCCCAGCCCGGTGCGCTTGGGCAGCTTGCGGCCCCAGCCGGCCATTGCGGCCGCCTTGTCGAGCACGGCGCGCATCCGGCCGGTGTTGTACGAACCGCGCGCATTGGGATCGCCGATGATGCGGGGCGCGCCCAGGAAATCGCGGCGGAACTGCACCGGATCGGCCTTGGCGGCAAAGGCCAGTTCATCGATGAAGCACTGGGTGACAAAGCCAAAGGCGTTGTTGGACGGCGCGCGCAGGAATCCTGTCGTGTGCTGCAGCGGCAAGATGGTCGCGCCCAGCCGGAAATCATCGACCATGCCGGCCGGAAAATCGGTGGGGCCGATGCCGGCGGCGCGGGCAAACTTCCCGTCGCGGCCGAACGACACGAAATGATTGTCCCACGCGATGCAGCGGCCCTGTGCGTCCAGCCCGGCTTCCAGGAAATGCCAGCCGCCGGGGCGCAGGAAATCCTGGGTGATGTCGTCCTCGCGCGTCCACGTCAGCTTCACCGGGCGGCCGGCCTGCTTCGCGATCGCGGCGGCTTCCACCATGTAATCATTCTGCAGCCGCCGGCCGAACCCGCCGCCGACGCGCAGCATGTGGATGGTGATATTCTCCGGCTTCACGCCCAGCGTTTTCGCCACGGCAGCGCAGCCCGGTTCCGGGTTCTGCGTCGGGGCCCAGATTTCCACCTTGTCGCCATCCACGCGCGCGGTGCAGTTGATCGGCTCCATCGGCACGTGCGGGATGAAGGGATAGGCGTAATCGGCGCGGATGCGCTTGGCCGCGCGCGCCATGCCGCCGGCAATGTCGCCGCTGGCGTGGATCGGCATGGCGGCCCCCCTGGCCTTGGCCTCTGCCGCCATCTTCGCCCACGCCGCTGTTGATTGCGCCGCGGCCGGGCTGTCGCTCCACGCGACCTCCAGCACGCCGCGCGCGCGCTGCGCGTGCCAGGTGGTATCGGCCAGGATGGCAACGCCGCTGGCCAGCCCTTCATATTCGTCGGTGCCGGCAACGACGAAGGCATCGCGCACGCCGGCCTGTGTCTTCACCGCATCGATGTTGGCGCTCTTCACCTTGGTGCCCTGCACGCCGGATTTGTGGAAGGCGGCGTGCAGCATTCCCGGCACCTTGGCATCGATGCCATAATCCTGCTGGCCGGCGACGATGGCGCGGTTGTTGACCCCGGGCTGGAACGTGCCGACCAGCGTGAAAGTCTTCGGGTCCTTCACGGCCACCTTGGCGGCATCCGGCGCGGGCAGGGCGGCGGCAGCAGCGGCGAACTGGCCATAGGGTGCCTTTTTCTGGCCGTGCATCACCATGGCCTTCGCCGTCGTGATCTCGGCCGCCGGCACGCCCCATGCGGCGGCGGCAGCCTCCACGATCATGGCGCGCGCGCCGGCGCCCACCCGGCGCATGGCCTCATACTGGGTGGTCATCGCCATCGAACCACCGGCCACCTGCCGGCCATAGATCTTGGCATCGGCAAGGGTCGGCACGATCTCCACCGCGGCCCAGTCGGCGTCCAGTTCCTCGGCGATCACCATCGGCAGGCTGGTGCGGATGCCTTGGCCCACTTCCGGGTTGCTGGCCATGATGCGGATGCGTCCCGTCGGCGGGATCACCACCCAGGCATTCAGCTGGCCGGCTTCCGCCGCGCTCGCCGCCTCAGGGCCGAGGCCAAGATACAGCCCGCCCCCCACCGCGGCGCTGGCAAACAGGAAATTGCGGCGGGAAAGCTGGATGGTCATGATGGCCTCACGCTGTCAGCAGGCTGGTATCAAGGGGCAGGGCGCGCAGCCGCTTGCCGGTCGCCTGGAAAATCGCGCCGGCCAGCGCCGGGGCGAGGCTGGGATAGGCCGGCTCGCCAAGGCCGGTGGTGGGGAAATCGGTGGACAGGAACGCCACCTCGACCGCCGGGGCCATCTCCATGCGCGCGAGGCTGTAATCGCCGAAATTCCTCTGCGCGACCGCGCCGTCCTCAAAGGTGATGCGCTGGCCCAGCGCCGCGCCCAGCGCATCGATCACGCTGCCCTGCACCTGGTTTTCCGCGCCCGACAGGTTGATGATGTGCTTGCCGACATCGGCGGCCACCCAGATCTTGTGCACCTTCACGCTGCCGTCGCCGGCGACGCTGGCTTCGACCACGTTGGCGAAATAGCCCAAATGGCTGAAGTGGAAGGCGATCCCCATGCCGGTGCGGGGCGGCAGCTTGCGGCCCCAGCCGGCCATGGCAGCGGCCTTGTCGAGCACGCCGCGCATCCGCCCGGTGTGATAGGGGGTGCCGGTGTTCTCCGCACCCTCCGCCCCGCCTTCGGCCGCCATCGGAATGGCCCGGCCGGTGCCGAGCAGCGTGCGGCGATAGTCCAGCCCATCGCGGCCGGCGGCATGGGCGCATTCGTCGATCAGGCCCTGCGTCACGAAGGCAAAGGCATTGTTGATGGGCGCGCGCAGCCAGCCCAGCGTGGACGCCAGCGGCAGCACGGTCACATCGGCGCGATAATCCTTGATCACGCCGGCCGGGAACAGCGACTGATCGATGCTCGCCGGCGGGTCGAGCACGCCATTGCGGCCAAAGCTGATGAAGTGATCGTGCCAGGCGATGATGTCGCCTTTCGCGTCCAGCCCCGCCTCCATGCGGTGCCAGCCGCCGGGGCGCAGCCAGTCGTGGGCGAAATCCTGCGCGCGGTCCCAGGTCAGCTTCACCGGCACGCCGGCCGCCTTGGCGATCACCGCGGCTTCCACCGCGACATCGTTCATCAGCCGCCGGCCAAAGCCGCCGCCCGACCGCATCAGGTTCAGCGTCACGTCCTCAGGCTTGATGGCCAGCGCCGCGGCCACCATGCGGCGCGCGTCTTCCGGTGTTTGCGTTGAAAGCCACAACTCGCATTTGCCGTTCGCCACGTGGGCGGTGGCGTTCATCGGCTCCAGCGCGGCGTGGGCGATGAAGGGGTAGCTGTAATCGGCGCGGATGCGCTTCGCGGCGCTGGCCAGCCTGCCCGGCGCGTCACCATGATTGATGAAGCCCGGCTTTTGCGGGCCATCCTTCAGCGCCTTGGCAGCGGCGGCATCCCATGCGGCGGTGGACTGGAAGGCGGCATCGCCCCCCTCCCACACGGCGGCGAGCGCATCGCGGCCCCGCATCGCGGCCCAGCTGCTGGTGGCGATCACCGCGATGCCCTGCGGCAGCACCTCGATGCCGGGCAGCGGCACGTCGATCTCGGCCTTCAGGTCGCGGCGTTCGGCAACGTCGATCACCGCCTTCACGCCCGGCACCGCCAGCGCGGCGGCCTTGTTGGCGCTTTTCAGCTTGCCGCCGAACACCGGCGATTTGGCAAAGGCGGCATAGGCCATGCCCGGCGGGCGGGCATCGATGCCGAACAGCGGCTGGCCGGTGACGAGCTTTTGATTGTCCACGCCGGGCACGCGGCGGCCAAGGATGCGGAACTGGTCCGGCGTCTTCAGCGTCAGCGTCTTGGGATCGGGGGCGGGCAGCCAGGCGGCGGCTTCGGCCATATCGGCATAACGCGCGCTGCGGCCCGACGCCTTGTGATGCAGCATGGCGCTGCCGGTGGTGATCTCCGCCGCCGGCACCTTCCAGGCCTTGGCAGCGGCATTGACCAGCATGGCGCGTGCGCCCGCGCCCAGCCGGCGCATCCGGTCGAACTGGGTGGGGGTGGCCATCGAGCCGCCGGCGATCTGCATGCCATAGACGGCGCGGTTGCCGGTGGCCTGCACCACGGTCACCTGGTTCCAGTCCACGTCCAGCTCCTCCGCGATCATCATCGGGAAACTGGTCTTCACGCCCTGGCCCACTTCGGGGTTGTGGGCAGTGATGCGGATGGTGCCATCGGCATCGATGATGACGAACGCCGAAAACGCGCCCGGCACGCTGGCGCGGGCGCCGGCAAATTGCCAGCCCAGGCTCAGCCCGCCGCCGGCAATGATGCCGGCCTTCAGGACGCTGCGGCGCGACAGGCTCACGCGGCGGCGGCCTGCTTGATGGCGGCGCGGATGCGGGTGTAGGTGGCGCAGCGGCACAGATTGCCGCTCATCGCCGCATCGATATCGGCATCGGTCGGCTTGGGCGTCGAACGCAGCAGGGCTTCGGCGGCGAGCAATTGCCCGGCCTGGCAGTAACCGCATTGCGGCACGTCCAGCGCCACCCAGGCCGCCTGCAGCTTGCGGCCCCATTCCGATGCCGACAGGCCTTCGATGGTGGTGATCTTCGCCGTGCCGACGGCCGATATCGGCGTCTGGCAACCCCGCACCGGCTCTCCATCCAGCTGCACCGTGCAGGCCCCGCAGAACCCGGCGCCACAGCCGAACTTGGTGCCGGTCAGCCCCAGCACGTCGCGCAGCGCCCACAGCAGGGGCATATCGGGATCGGCGGTCACCTCCACGGGCTTGCCGTTGATGTTGAGCTTCATGGCACGATCCTCCCCTGGCCGGCTCGCAGCATAACCGCGCCTTTTGGCAGCGGCAATCCGCGCCGATTGTCGGTTGCGTCAAAGCTGGGCTATCGCGGGATCATGATGTCCCGTCGTTCGCTCTTGTCCACGGCCGCCCTGTCGTCATTTGCTGCCGCCTGCACGCCGCTGGGGGCGCTGAACGGGCTCAATCGGCTGACGCCGGGCGATGGCGGCGTGCGGCAGATCGTGGACGGTGCAGCCTATGGCAGCGATGCGCGCCAAAAGGTCGACGTGTGGGCACCAAGGCACAGCAAAGGCCCACTGCCGGTCATCATCTTCTTCTATGGTGGCAGCTGGAACAGCGGTTTGCGCGATGGTTACGCCTTTGCGGCGCGGGCGCTGGCGGCGCGCGGCTTTGTCGTGGTGGTGCCTGATTACCGGCTGGTGCCGCAGGTGCGCTGGCCGGCATTCGTTGAAGACGGCGCTGCCGCAGTGCGCTGGACGACGGCCAGTATCGCCGCCCATGGTGGCGACCCGGCCCGCATCGCCGTCATGGGCCATTCCGCTGGCGCGCACATCGCCATGCTGCTGACGCTGGACCGCAAATGGGGCGTTGCCGACAGGATCAAGGCGACCGTGGGGCTGGCCGGCCCCTATGATTTCCTGCCCTTCACCGCCGGCGGCGCCGCCGATGCGGCGCTGGGCAATGCCACCGATCTGGCCGATACCCAACCCGTTCATTTTGCGCGAAAAGATGCGCCACCGCTGCTTCTGCTGCATGGCGACAAGGATACGACCGTGCTGCCGCGCAACAGCCAGCGGCTGGCCAATGCGGTGGGTGATCTGGGCGGCCATGCCGAGGTGAAACTTTACCCCGGCGTCACCCACGTCGGCATCCTGCTGGGCCTGTCAAAGCCGTTCCGCGGCAAGGCACCGGTGCTTGTGGATGCCAGCAATTTCCTGCTGAAAACCTTGGCCTGAACGCAGCGGGGCCCGGCTGTTGCCAGCCGAGCCCCGCCTTGCTTGTGAATGGCTTAGCGGTTGACCTGCCGCTTCATGAAGCCCGGCACGTCATCATCGCCAGCCTGCGGCGGCTGCGGTTGCGGTGCCAGCGTGGCCGGCGGCGGTTCCGGCGCGCGCGGCTTGCGGCTCATGCCCATCATGCGCTCGAACAGGGTCAGCGGGCGGTCCTCGGCGATCGGGGCCGGCTGCGGCGCCGGGACCGGTTCAGGCGCAACCGGGGCAGCGGCAACCGGTGCCACCGGCGCCACCGGCGGGACAGTATAGCTGGTGACCGGCTCGCCAACGTCAGCCAGATCAAGGGCATCGTCCTCGGCCACGGCTTCCGGCTCGGCAGGCGCTGCCACTTCCGGCAGATCCAGCGCCAGCGCCACCGGCTCGGCCGGCGCGACTTCAGGTTCCGGTTGCACTTCGGCGACCGGTTCCGGAGTGGGTTCGGGTTCCACAGCGGCGGCCGGCGGCATGGTGAAGATGCTCGGCTGGGCCAGAAACGCCGGCGCGGCCGCCTTCTTGGGCGGGGCCGGGATCGGCATCGGGCGCGACGCGGCGTCGATGCCAGTTGCCACCACGCTCACCCGCATCGTGCCATCCAGTTCCTTGTTGAAGGCGCTGCCGACGATGATGTTGGCTTCGGTGTCGACCATGTCGCGGATGTACGAAGCGGCTTCATCCACTTCCATCAGCTTCAGATCGTCGCCACCGGTGATGTTGATGATGACGCCCTTGGCACCGCGCATCGACACTTCGTCGAGCAGCGGGTTGGCGATCGCCTTCTGCGCGGCTTCAATGGCGCGGCCCTCGCCGGATGCCTCGCCGGTGCCCATCATGGCCTTGCCCATCTCGCTCATCACGGTGCGGATGTCGGCAAAGTCGAGGTTGATGAGGCCCGGCATGATCATCAGGTCGGTGATGCCGCGCACGCCCTGGTGCAGCACCTGGTCGGCCATCGCAAACGCATCCTTGAAGGTGGTGTTGGCGTTGGCGATCAGGAACAGATTCTGGTTGGGGATGATGATCAGCGTGTCGACGTGCTTCTGCAGTTCGGCAATGCCTTCCTCGGCGGCGCGCATGCGCTTGGCGCCTTCAAAGCTGAACGGCTTGGTGACGACACCAACGGTCAGGATACCCTTTTCACGCGCGGCGCGGGCCACGACCGGGGCAGCGCCGGTGCCGGTGCCGCCGCCCATGCCGGCCGCGATGAAGCACATATGGGCGCCTTCCAGCGCGCTTTCGAGCTGATCAAGCGTCTCTTCGGCGGCGGCGCGGCCGATTTCCGGACGGGCGCCCGCGCCCAGGCCCTGCGTGATCTTCATGCCCAGCTGGATGCGGGTGGCGGCCGGGCTCATGGCCAGCTGCTGCGCGTCGGTGTTGGCGACGACGAACTCCACCCCCATCAGGTCGGCCGCGATCATGTTGGCCACCGCGTTGCAACCTGCGCCTCCCACGCCAACCACCGCGATGCGCGGCTTCAGCTCGGTCAGTTCAGGCTTCGCAAATTCCAGCATGTCGTGTCTCCCGTGGCGCGAACCACACTAGATGATGTGCGAATCGGTGGGAAGCGGCTTCACAGACTTCCCCACAGTTTTTCGATGACCCCGCCCAGACCCCGGCGCGGCGCGGAAGGCTGGGCGGTGGCGGGCTGGTGCCACACGTCACCCTGATCGCCCGCCGCGAACAGTACGAGCCCGGCCAGAGTCGCGAAAGCCGTCCCTTCCTGCGCGGCAGGCAGGCCGTTCAGACCGCGCGGCCGGCCGATGCGGACGTTGCAGCCCAGGTAGGTGCCGGCAAAATCGGCGATCGAGCGCAGATCGGAACCGCCGCCCGTCAGCACGATGCGCCGCGCCTGCGGGCCGACGAAACCCAGCGAAGACAGGGCGCGGGCGATCTCGCCGAACAGCATGTCGAGCCGGGTGCGGATGACGCCTACCAGTTGGGCGCGGGCGATCTTCACCGGTTCGGCGCCGCCGTCCTCGCTGGCCGGGGGAATGATCACCGGATCGGTCTGGTCGCGGGTGGTGGCCACGGCCGCACCATCGAATGTCTTCAACCGCTCTGCGATGCTGCGCCTTGTGGCAAAGGCAGCCGCGATATCATCGGTGATGTCGGCGCTGCCCATCGGCACGGTGGCCACGCCCACCGCGATGCCAAAGCGGTGCACGGCAATGCTGGTCATGCCAGCGCCAATGTCGATCAGCGCCACGCCGATGTCGCGCTCTTCCTCGTCCAGAACCGCCATGCTGGCGGCAAGCGGGCTCGCCACCAGCCCGGAAATGCCAAGGTGCGACTGGGCGACCGCGCGGGTGAAGTTCATGATCGCGGGCGTGTCGGCAGTGACGACATGGATGTCGATACCCAACCGATCAGCGTGCATGCCCAGCGGGCTTTCAACACCGGGAAGTCCATCCATGGTGTAAAGCGCCGGCAGGGCATGGACGACCGTGCGGCCCCTGGGATCGATGGCCGCGCGCCCGGCCTGCCGCAGCGTCACCATGTCGGTCGGCGTGATGCTGGCCCCGGAAATGTCGATCTCGGCGCTGGCCATGCTGCTGGCCAGATTGCCGGCAGCAAAGCTGGTCAACACGCTTTCGATCTGGGTTCCGGCGGCGCGTTCTGCCTGATCGATGGCGCCGCGAATGGCCATTTCGGCCTTGTCGACATCGGTGACAGTGCCGCGCTTCAACCCCAGGCAGGGCTTTTGCCCGCTGCCGATCACGCGCGGTGCGCCGTCGCCGCCGATCAGCGCGATCAACGCCGACACCTTGGAGGTGCCAACATCCAGAACGGCAACAGTCCGTTCAGGCTGGCCGCGGCCAAGGGGCGGAAGGGGGATGCGGGGTGCCATTGTCTCCTCAGATCTTCTGGGCCTGGGCGGCGGCGCGACGCGCCTTTTCCGCTGCGGCAAGCGTGTCTGCCACGGCCGGGCCGGCAACGATCATCCGGCCGGGCAGCCGCATGTCGAACCGGGTAAAGCGCCCGCCCAGCAGACGTTGCGGGCCCTGGCCGTCCAGCCGCGCAAAACTGGTCAGCGCCGCCTTCGCCTCACCCGGCCGATCGGGCAGGGCCAGTGTCTCGCCGCTCTTGAAGCGCAGATCCCAGCGGCGCCCACCGACAAACACCGCGGCATCGACATCACGCCCCAGCGGCGTGGCTGCGATCAGCGCGATGGCATCGCGGGCGCGGGCGTTGGCGCCGGCGCCAACCAGAATGGGCAGATCGTTCCAGCGTTCCAGCCGCTCGCGGGTCAGCACGCGGCCCGAAATATCGATGGCGGCCAGCTGTTGACGATATTGCCAAAGGGCAACCGGCTTGCGCTCCGTCACCTCGATGACCAGCGTGTCGGGCAGGCGGCGTTGCACGCTGGCATCTGCCACCCACGGCAGGCCGCGCAGCCGGTCACGCACGTCATCCAGATCGGTCGACAGCATGGCATTGGTCGGTCCGTTGAGCACGGCGGCATAGATGGCCAGACGCTCCTGTTCGCGCGCGCCGGTCAGTTCCACGTGGCGCACTTCCCAGCCACGTGCCGCCGTCCAGACGACGAAGCCGGCCCACAGCCGTTGCGGCACGCCAATGGCGATCATCACGGCAATGGTGATGGCAAGCAGGATGCCGGCGGCAAGGCCGATCTGGCGGCGGGTGGGCGGCGTGCCGCCCGCCGTGGCTCGCTGGTCGCGCCCTTTGCCCGCCTTGGGCGGGCGCGCCCCACGCTTGAGAACGGCGGCGGTCATTGCCGCTTGGCCTTGTGATCGGTGATGGCCATGTCGATCAGGCGCTGCACCAGTTGTTCATAGCTGATGCCGCGATATTTCGCCTGTTCCGGCACCAGGCTCAAGGGCGTCATGCCCGGCTGGGTGTTGGTTTCCAGCAGGAAGAGGCCGGCCAGCCCCTGCGCCGGATCCCAGCGGAAATCTGACCGGCTGGTACCGCGGCAGTCCAGCGCGCGATGGGCGGTGAGGGCGTGCGCCAGGCAGGCGGCCTCGATCTCCGGCGGCAGCTGCGCGGGGCATTCGTGCACCGTCATGCCATCGGTATATTTGGCCTCGTAATCATAGAAACCCTGGTTGGGCTTCAGTTCGGTCACTGCCAGCGCCTCGTCGCCCAGCACCGCGACCGTCAGTTCCTTGCCGGCGATGAACGGTTCGGCCAGCAAGTTCGCAAATTCCTGCCACGGGCCGGGCACGTCACGGCGGATGGGATTGCCATAGTTGCTGGCATCCGTGACGATCGCGACGCCAACCGAAGAACCTTCGTTCACCGGTTTCAGCACATAGGGGCGTGGCAGCGGATCGCCGTCGAACAGGCTTTCGCTCGCCACCACCTTGCCCTGCGGCATCGGCACGCCGGCCGGCACCAGCACCCTTTTGGTCAGTTCCTTGTCGATGGCGATGGCCGATGTGGTGAGGCCGCTGTGCGTATAGGCCAATCCCAGCAGATCCATCACGCCCTGCACCGTGCCATCTTCACCTGGCGTGCCATGCAGGGCGTTGAACACCACGTCCGGTGCGGCGGCGATCAGCTGCTGCGCCACATCGCGGCCCATGTCGATTTCGGTCACGTCGTGGCCAAGGCTGCGGCACGCCTGCGCGATGCCGCGACCGGAGGTGAGGCTGACCTCGCGCTCCGCCGACCAGCCGCCCATCAGCACCGCGACCTTCACTTCACCCTCCCCACGCGCTGGATTTCCCATTCCAGCGCCACGCCCGACTGGCGCAGCACATGGGCGCGCACCAGCTCGCCCAGCGCTTCGATATCGGCAGCCCGCGCGCCGTGGCTGTTGATCAGGAAATTGCTGTGCTTTTCGCTCACCTCGGCGCCGCCGACGCGCAAGCCGCGGCAGCCGGCATTGTGGACCAGTTCCCACGCCTTGTGCGGGTGCGGGTTCTTGAAGGTGGAGCCGCCGGTACGGGTCCGCAGCGGCTGGCTGGCCTCGCGCGCGGCGGCGATGCGGTCCATCTCGGCCTGGATGGCGGCCTTGTCGCCGGGCTGGCCCTTCAGACGGGCTGAAACGACGATCTCGCCATCGGTCAAGTTGGAATGGCGGTAGCTGTAGCCGAGCGCGGCGGACGGCCGAGTTTCGATGCGGCCGTCGCGGGTGACGATGGTGACGTCGATTAGCACATCGGCCACCTCGCGGCCATAGGCACCGCCGTTCATGCGCACGAAGCCGCCCACGGTGCCGGGAATGCCGCGCAGGAACTCGACACCGGCGATGCCCGCATCACGCGCCGCGCTGCTGACCGCGATGCCCGATGCGCCGCCGCCGCAGGTGACGGTGTCGCCGGCCGCCGTCACCTTGCCGAACGCCTTGCCCAGCCGCACGACCACACCGGGAACGCCGCCATCGCGGACGATCAGGTTGCTGCCCAGGCCCAGCGCCATCACCGGCACATCGGCCGGCAACGCGGCCAGGAAGGCGCACAGGTCATCGATGTCGGCGGGTTCGAACAGCCAGTCGGCCGCACCGCCGGCCTTGAACCACACCAGCGGTGCCAGCGGGGCCGCCGTCGTGACCTTCCCACGCACCGTGGTTGCCGGGGCGGGCAGGACGCTCACCCCGCCTGCACCCTGGCGATAGCATCGGCAAGGCCGGCAGCCCATTTGGTGATGTCGCCGGCGCCGAGGCAGATGACCTGGTCGCCCGGCCTGATCACGCCGGCCAGTTGTGCCGCCAGATCGTCGGCGCCCGTCACGGTGGCGGCAAACGGGTGTCCGGCGGCCACCAGCCCGGCGGAAAGTGCGGCAGCGTCGGTGCCGGGGATCGGCGCTTCGCCCGCGGCATAGACAGGTGCGACAAAGACCATGTCGGCATCGTTGAAGGCGGCGCAGAATTCGCCCATCAGGTCGCGCAGGCGGGTGAAGCGGTGCGGCTGCACGACAGCGATCACGCGGCCTTCCGCGCCCTCGCGGGCGGCAGCGAGCACTGCCTTGATCTCGACCGGGTGGTGGCCATAATCGTCAATGATCGTCGTGCCGGCGATCTCGCCCACCTTGGTGAAGCGGCGCTTGACGCCGCCAAAGCGCGCCAGCCCGGCCCGCAGGCCATCATCGTCCACGCCCAGCTCCAGCGCCACCGCGATGGCCGCCAGCGAATTCTGCACATTGTGGCGGCCCGGCATCGGCAGCACCAGGTCATCGATCCGGCGCTGGGCTTCAAGGCCATTGGCACGCGTGCGAACCAGCACCGAAAAACGATTGCCCCCCGGCACCGGCGTCACGTCTGTTCCGCGCACATCGGCGGTGGCGGCGAACCCGTAGGTGATGATGCGCCGGTCAGACACGCGCGGGATCAGCGCCTGCACTTCCGGGTGATCGATGCACAGGATGGCGGCACCATAGAAGGGCACGGCGTGGACGAACTGGCGGAAGCCTTCGCGCACCTTCTCGAAATCACCCCAGTGATCGAGATGTTCGGGATCGATGTTGGTGACGATGCCGAACGTGCCGGTGAGCCGCAGGAAGCTGCCGTCGCTTTCATCGGCCTCCACCACCATCCAGTCCGACGCGCCAAGCCGGGCGTTGGACCCGATCGAATTGATGATGCCGCCGTTGATCACGGTGGGATCAAGCCCGCCGGCGTCGAGCAGGGTGGCGACCATCGAGGTCGTGGTGGTCTTGCCGTGCGTGCCGGCCACCGCGACGCAGCTTTTCAGGCGCATCAGCTCGGCCAGCATTTCGGCGCGCCGCACCACCGGGATGCGCCTGGCGCGGGCGGCCATCACTTCCGGGTTGTCGGCCTTGATGGCGGTGGAGATCACCAGCACCGCGGCGTTGGCGACATTGTCGGCACTCTGGCCGATGAAGATGGTGATGCCCTTTTTCCTGAGGCCTTCGACGACATAGGATTCCGCCGCGTCCGAGCCCTGCACGGCAAAGCCCAGATTGGCCATCACCTCGGCAATACCCGACATGCCGATGCCGCCGATGCCGACGAAGTGGATGACGCCGATGTCGGTGCGGAAACCTGGGCGCAGGCGCGGGCCTTCGGGCGTGGAGGACAGGACGGGGTTCATGCGATCAATCCGGTGGCAATGACGAGGTTTGCCAGCCGCTGCGCTGCCTCCGGATGGCCGGCGGCGTGCGCGGCAGCGGCCGCTTCTGCCAGCCCCTTCCGGTCTGTCAGCCACATCGTCAAGGCCTCTGCCAACCGCTCTGGCGTAAATTCCGGCTGGCGGATCATCTGCGCCCCGCCGGCGGCCACCAGCGCGGCGGCGTTGTCAGCCTGGTGATCATCGGTGGCGATGGGCAGTGGCACCAGGATCGACGGCCTGCCCATCACCGCCAGTTCGGCCACGGTCGAGGCGCCGGAGCGCGCGATGACGATGTGTGACGACGCCATTTCGGCCGGCAGATCAGGGAAATAGGCGGCGATCGTCGGTTCGATCCCGGCGGCGCGATAGGCGGCCAGCATGGCGTCGCGATCCTGGTCGCGGCCCTGGTGGGTCACGTCCAGATGGGCGCGCAGTTCAGCCGGCAGCAGCGAAATGGCGGCGGGTACGACGCTGTTGAGGATGGCCGCGCCCTGGCTGCCGCCGGTGACCAGCAGTTTGAGGCGCGGCGCATCGGCGGCGAACGGCACGTCACGCGCGGCCAGCACCTCTGGGCGCACCGGGTTGCCGATGAAATGCGCGCGGCGCTGCCAACTGCCCTCCATGCGGCGCACCTTGGGGAAGCTGGTGGCAATCGCCCGAACGCGCGGCGCCAGATGACGATTGGTGCGGCCCAGCACGGCATTCTGTTCGTGGATCAGGCACGGCAGATAGAGCGACAGGCCGGCGAGCAAGCCGGGCAACGCCGGATAGCCGCCAAAGCCGATCACCGCGCGCGGGCGGATGTCCTTGAACAGCTTGCGCGCGGCGGCGCGCCCTTTCCAGATCGACAGCGCCACCTGCGGCAGCGAACGCCAGCCGCTGCGCCCGGTGGAGGCGGCATCGACACGGGTGACAGGCACGCCCGGGAACAGGCCGGGAAAGCGCAGGCCGCGCTCGTCCGTCACCAGATGCACCTTGTGGCCGCGCGCCATCAGTTCCAGCGCCAGACAATGCGCCGGCACCATGTGGCCACCAGTGCCGCCGGCACACAGCACATAGGTGCCGCCGGGGCCGGGGGTCATCTGGCGCGGCCGAGAGCCCATGGTTTCGGTCATGCGGCGCGCAGCGCGCCGGGCGGCCGTGCCCACGGCTGGCCCTTCAGGAAGGGATTGCAGCGGGTCAGCGCCAGCAGCAGCCCGGCGCCCACGCAGATGGCGAGATAGGACGAACCGCCATGGCTGATGAAGGGCAGCGTCATGCCCTTTGACGGCAGCAGCGCCAGGTTGACCATCATGTTGATCGCCGCCTGCAGGCCGAACTGGGTGGCAAGGCCAGCGGTGGCGAGAAACACGAACGGATCTTCCTCGTCCATCGCCACCAGCAGAGCGCGCACGACAAGGCCCATGAACAGCCCGGCCAGCATGAAGCAGGCGATCAGGCCGAACTCCTCACCGATGACGGAGAAGATATAGTCGGTCTGGGCTTCGGGCAGGCGGAACTTCATGCGGCCTTCGCCCGGCCCGGTGCCCAGCCAGCCGCCGGCCCGGAAGCAATCCAGCGCCTTGTCGATCTGGAAGGTATCACCCGTGCCCATCACCCATTTGTCGATGCGCGCGGCGAAGTGATCGAGGGTGAAATAGGCCGCCACCAGCCCGATGACGCCCAGCACCCCCAGTGCACCGACGATGGTGAGCGACAGGCCGGCCAGCATGGCCTGCACCAGCCACACCGCCGAGATCAGCGCCGACTGGCCCACGTCAGGCTGCGCGATCAGGCATATCAGCGCCATGCCGAGCACGCCCAGGCTGATCTGCATGGTGGGCAGGCTGCGATCCTCCACCTTCAGGCTGAGCAGCCAGGCCGTGGCGACGATGAGGCAGGGTTTGAAGAATTCCGACGGCTGGAACTGGAAGCCCGGCAACTGGATCCAGCGCGCCGCCCCGTTGGCGCCGCCACCGATGAACGGCACCAGGATCAGTGCCAGCAGACAACCCAGCGTGCCGACCACGGCCAGACGCTTGACCAGCTTCAGATCCAGCATCGACGTCGCCAGCATCAGCGGCAGGCCCAGCGCCACCCAGCCGAGTTGGCGATAAAGGAAATAGAGATCGTCATAACGCAGCGCCGTGCCCGACAGGCGGCGGGCAGCAGCGGGTGACGCGGCGGCAACGGCAACGATGCCGGCGGCGACCAGCGCAAAGATGATGATCAGCAGGGTCTTGTCGATCGTCCAGAACCAGCGGCCCAGGATCGATTGGTCGCCGCGGGTCAGCGCGGTGGCGAGCGGCCGGCCGTTGCGAAGGCGGGTGGAGCGGGTTGCCATGGCCTCTTTCCCCTTCACAACGCTGCGACCGCCGCCCGGAAGGCGGCGCCGCGCTGTTCGAAATCGCTGTACTGATCAAAACTGGCCGCTGCCGGGCTGAACAGCACGACATCACCGGGCGTGGCCGCTGCCAGCACATCGGCGATGGCCTGGTCGAGCGTGCCCGACTGGGTGACCGGCAGGCGGCCCGCAAGCTGCTCACCGAACTGCGCTGCCGCTTCGCCGATCAGATAGGCAGCCACCACGTTGTTCAGATGCGGCAGGGCTGCAGACAGATCGGCATAACCATTGGCGTCCCGCTTGGGCCGACCGCCGGCAATCCAGTGGATGCGCGGATAGGCGGTCAGCGCCGGGGCCGTGCTGTCCGGGTTAGTGGCCTTGCTGTCGTTGATCCACAGCAGGCCGCGCTTTTCGCCGATCGGTTCCATGCGGTGCGCCAGCGCACGGTAGGAGGCCAGCCCGGCGGCGGTCACATCATCGGTAATGCCAAGAGCGCGGGCGGCAGCGATCGCGGCGCGGGCGTTTTCCAGATTGTGTGGACCCTGCAGCGCGGGCCAATCGGCCTGGGCAGCGGCCAAGGCGACATCTTCGATCAGCGTGGTCGTGCCGGGGCCGGATTGCACGCCGAACGCCGCCTGGGCAGCGCGGCCAACGATGGCGGTGGCACCCGGTTTCTGCATGGCAAACAACCGCGCCTTGGCGCCGGCATAGGCCGCGATGGTGCCGTGCCGTTCCAGGTGATCGGGCGTGATGTTGGTGAGGATGGCGATATCGCAGGCAAGGCTGTGCGTGATGTCAAGCTGATAGCTGGACAGTTCAAGCACCCAGACGCCGCCATCCGGCAGCGGGTCCTGCGCCAGGATCGGCAGGCCGATATTGCCGCCCATCGCGCACGGAATGCCGGCGACCGTGCACAGATGATGCACAAGCGCCGTGGTGGTGGATTTGCCATTGGTGCCGGTGATGCCGACGATGCGGCCCTTGGGCGCGGTCATGGCAAACAATTCGATATCGCCAATCACCGGCACGCCGGCGCGGGCGGCGGCAGCAAAGATCGGCGCCGAATGCGGCACGCCCGGTGAGACAATGACGCCAGCCAGCCCCGAAAGATCGGCGCTGTTCAGATCGACGAGCGGGCCATCAAAGGCAGCGCGCGCGGCTTCGCCGTCGTCCCACGCCCACACCTCGCCGCCCGACGCGATCAGTGCGGCCGCGACCGCGCGACCGGTGCGGGCCAGGCCGAGCACGCCCCAGCGCTTTCCGGCAAAGGCGGGCGAGGTGATCACGATTGCAGCGCCCCTTCCCCCCGCGCGCCACGAAAACGCCGCGGCACGCGCTGTGCGGGGTAGCAAGGGGTAAGGGAAGAGGCGCTGCGGGCGGGCATCGACGTCACCTCAGTTTCAGTGTCGCGAGGCCCACCAAGGCGAGCAGGATGGCGATGATCCAGAAGCGGATCACCACGGTCGATTCTTTCCAACCTTTCTTTTCATAGTGGTGGTGCAGCGGGGCCATGCGGAACACGCGCTTGCCGGTCAGCTTGAAGCTGGCGACCTGGATGATCACCGACAGCGTTTCCAGCACGAACAGGCCGCCGATCACCAGCAGCACGATTTCGTGGTTGGTGATCACCGCGATGGTGCCGAGCGCGCCGCCCAGCGCCAGACTGCCGGTATCCCCCATGAACACCATGGCCGGCGGCGCGTTGAACCACAGGAAGCCCAGGCAGGCACCGATCAGCGCGGCGCAGAACACGGCCAGTTCCCCCGATCCGGGCACGTGATGAACGCCCAGATAATCCGAAAAGCGGATGTTGCCGACAAGATAGGCGATGATCGCAAAGGCCGATGCCGCGATGATCACCGGCATGGTCGCCAGCCCGTCGAGGCCGTCGGTGAGGTTCACCGCATTGCCAAATCCGGTGACGATGAACGCGGCAAAGGCGATGTAGAACAGGCCGAGGTAGAGGCCGGCGTCCTTCAGGAACGGCAGATAGAGGGTGAAGCCGGTGCGGCTGGCGATCCACGAGCAGGCCAGCCCGGCGATGAGGAATTCCAGGCCGAGGCGCACCTTGCCGGAGACGCCCTTGTGGCTCTGCTTCGTCACCTTGTCAAAATCGTCCATGAAGCCGATGGCGCCGAAACCCAGCGTCACCAGCAGCGCCGACCAGACGAAGCCGTTGCCGACATCCATCCACAACAGGGTGGAAACGGTCATGCCGATCAGGATCAGCAGGCCACCCATGGTCGGCGTGCCGCGTTTGGTGAGCAAATGCCATTCCGGCCCATCCTCGCGGATCGGCTGGCCCTTGCCCTGTTTCAGCCGCAGCATGTCGATGAAGCGCGGGCCAAGCAGCAGGGCGATGGCAAGGCTGGTCATCAGCGCCGCGATCGCCCGGAAGGTGATGTAGCGGAACAGGTTGAAGATGCCTTCGAAGCCGAACAGATCGGCGATCAGGTTGATCATGGCGTCGCCTCCGCGGCGGCGAGCGCATCGATGACGCCAGCCAGGCCGATCGAATTGGAACCCTTGACCAGCAGCACGTCGTCAGCGGCGATCAGGGGTGAAACTTCAGCCAGCGCGGCCTTGGCATCGGCGACATGGCGCACATCCATCCGGCGATTGAGGGCGGCGGCCAGCGGCTTCATCTCCGTCCCGACCAGCACGGCGGTGGTGACACCGGCGGCCACCACGTCGGGTGCCAGATTGGCGTGGAATTCGTCCGACAGCGTGCCAAGTTCCTTCATGCTGCCAAGCAGCGCCAGCCGGCGGCCGGCGCGTTCGGGCGTCACGTCGCGCAGCACGGCAAGGCTGGCCGCCATGCTGGCCGGGTTGGCGTTATAGGCCTCGTCGATAATGATGGCCTGTCCCGCGCCGGCCGACACGCGCAGCCGCCGGCCACGCCCCTTCAGGCCGTTCATGTCGGCCAGGGCCAGCCCGGCCAGCGCCAGATCACCGCCCGCCGCCTGCACCGCCGCCAGCACGGCGAGCGCATTGTTGACCCAGTGGGCACCCGCCATGCCGATCTTGAAGGTAAGGGTTTCGCTGCCGATGCGCGCGGTGACGCAGCTGCAATCGGGGTGGAGCGCGACATGGGTGGCGCGCACATCGGCGCCTTCGCCGCAGCCAAAACGCACCACCCTGGCACCAGCTGCCGTTGCAGCGCCCGCGAGCAGATCGGCGTGGGCGCTATCGTGCGGGATGATCGCGGTGCCGCCGGCGGGCAGGCCACCGAAAATTTCGGCCTTGGCGCGAGCGATGTCGGTTTCGGTTGCGAAGAACTCACGGTGGGCGGACGCAATCCAGGTGACAACCGCAATGTCGGGCCGCACCAGCTGGGTCAGTTCGGCCAGTTCGCCAGCGTGGTTCATGCCCATTTCGAACACGCCGAACCGGCTTTCGGCCGGCATCCGGGCGAGCGACAGCGGCACGCCGGTGTGATTGTTGTAGCTTTTCACCGAAGCATGGACGGCATCAGGCGCAAAGCGCGACAGCGCGGCCAGAATCGCTTCCTTCACGCCAGTCTTGCCGACACTGCCGGTAACGCCGATCCGCAGCGCCTGGCTGCGATCGCGGGCGGCGGCGCCCAGCGCGTGCAAGGCGGCCATCGTGTCGGCCACGCGCACATGCGGCGTGTCGACAGCCTCGCTCACCAGCAAACCGGCGGCACCGTTCGCCCGCGCCTTTTCGAGAAAGCGGTGGCCGTCCGTTGCCTCCCCCTTCAGCGCAATGAACAGGTCACCTGCGACGACTTCGCGGCTGTCGAAGGTGACGCCGTTCACGGCAAAATCGCCGTGCACGCGGCCGCCGCACGCCGCGGCGATGTCGGCGCTGGTCCACAGGCTCATGCCGCGCACTCGCGCGCCACGGTGACATCGTCAAACGGCAGCACCCGATCCCCAATGATCTGGCCTTGCTCATGGCCCTTGCCGGCTATCAAGACGATGTCACCGGCAAGGGCCATGGTAATGGCCGCAGATATGGCCCGGCGCCGATCCGCAATTTCCTGTCCGCCGGGCGTGGCGGAGAGGATGGCAGCGCGGATGGACGCCGGGTCTTCACTGCGGGGATTGTCGTCCGTGACAACGACGACATCGGCATGGGCGGTCGCAGCCTCGCCCATAAGGGGTCGTTTGCCGGCGTCGCGATCGCCGCCGGCTCCAAACACGATGATCAGGCGTCCGGAAACGTGCGGACGCAGTGCCGCACACGCCGCAACGATGGCATCGGGCGTGTGGGCGTAATCAACATAAACGGCAGCGCCGGTGCGGGTGAGGCAGGCGCGTTCCAGCCGCCCGCGCACGCCCGACACGCGCGCCAGGTTGGCTAGCGTCTGTTTGGTGTCGCCACCACAGGCGATCACCAGTCCGGCGGCAACCAGTGCATTTGCGGTCTGATAGGCGCCGATCAGGGGCAGGGCGATCCTGTGGCTCTGGCCGCCGGCTTCCACCACCAGGTCCTGGCCAAGGGCCGTCGGCGTGCGGCTGACCAGTTTCAGTGTTTCCCCGGCGTCGCCAACGGTGATCAGATTGAGGCCGCGGGCGCGGGCCACCGCAATCATCCGCGCCGACCAGTCGCCATCGTCAGCCCACACCACCGCACTGCCGCCCTCGTCGACCACCTCGCCCAGCAGGCGGGTCTTGGCGGTGAAATAGGCCTCCATCGTGCCGTGATAATCAAGGTGATCGCGGGACAGATTGGTGAACGCGCCGGCCTTCACCGGCAGACCTTCGATGCGATGCTGATCAAGCCCGTGGCTGGAGGCTTCGAAGGCGGCGTGGCTGATGCCCTCGCGCGCCAGCCCGGCCATGGTGGCAAGGAACGTCACCACATCGGGCGTGGTCAGCCCGCCGGTGCCATCGCGCGGCGACACGCGGTCGTAGCCGGTGGTGACGCCGAGTGTGCCGATGCTGGCCGAGCGATGCCCGGCCAGTTGCCACAATTGCCGGGTGAGTTCGGCCGTGCTGGTCTTGCCGTTGGTGCCGGTGATGGCGACGGTGGTGGCCGGGAACGGCGCGAAATAGCGCGCGGCCAATGCCGCAAAGGCGCGACGCGGGTTGGCATCGGCGACGTGGAGCGCGCCTTCCACCCGCGCTTCCGGGCGGGCCACGACAGCAATCGCCCCGGCCGCGATGGCAGCAGGGATGAAATCCTCGCCATTCACTCGGCCGCCCTGGAAGGCACCGAAGATCGTGCCGGGCGCCACCTTGCGATGATCGAGCGCAAATCCGGTGACCTCCACATCACCGCCACCAGCAGCAAGAGCGCCGAGCCGCACGGCCCTTACTCCTTCACCTCGGCCGTGGCGGGCATCAGGCCCGTCAGGTCGACATCGCGGTTGGGATCGGGAACAACGCCCAGCGGCGGGGCGATACGGCGGATGATATTGTGAATGGCCGGCGCCACCACCATGCCGGCGGTGCGGAAGCCATAGGTCGCCTTGCTGCCGCGCGGATCGTCGATCATGGCGATGACCACGTAACGCGGCGCATCCACCGGAAAGACGGCCGCAAAGTTGACGACATTTTGCCCGCGCACATAGCGGCCATTTTCGATCTTCTCGGCGGTGCCGGTCTTGCCGCCGACGCGATAGCCGGGAACGTCGGCCTTGCGGCCTGTGCCGTTGGTGACGACCAGGCGCAGCAGCCGCCGCATTTCGGTGCTGGTGCGTTCCGAAAACACGCGGCGGCCGGCCGGCACCGCGGCCGGGTTGGCCTTCAGCAGGGTGGGCGGGCGATAGATGCCGCCGTTGACCAGCGTCGCATATCCGGCCGCAAGGTGCAGAGGCGAGACGGTGAGGCCGTGGCCATAGCTGATCGTCATGGTGGCAAGCTGGCCCCAGTTCGACAGCGCCGGATATTGCGGCCGCGCCTTTTCCTTCAGTTCGACCTCGACCGGCTTCAGAAAGCCCATCTTGTCAAGAAAGTCGCGCTGCCGGTCCCGGCCGACTTCCACAGCCATGCGCGCCGTGCCGATGTTGCTGGAATAGATGAAGATTTCGGGCACCGTCAGCCAGCGGTTCTTGGCGTGATCGTCACGGATGCGGAAGCCGGCGACCTCCAGCGGGCGGGTCGCATCGTACTGCTTTTGCAGGTTGGTCAGCGTGCCGGTTTCCAGGGCCGTCGCGATGGTGAAGGCCTTGAATGTCGATCCCAGCTCATACCCGCCAAGCGTGACCCGGTTGAAGCGGCTGCCATCGTCATTTTCCGTCGTGTATTTCTGGCCATCGGCCCGCTGGCCCGGAACGTTCGGGTTGAAATCGGGCAGCGACACCATCGCCAGCACTTCGCCGGTGTTCACGTCCATCACCACGCCGGCCGCGCCCTTGGCGTTCTGGTCCGTCACCAGCGCGGCCAGTTCGTGCTGCATCGCCTGCTGCACGCGCACATCCAGCGCCAGCGTCAGCGGCTGGGCGCGCTGCACCGGATCGGCCAGACGCGCATCAAAGGCCTTTTCCACGCCGATCAGGCCATGGCCGGCATCATTGGTATAGCCCAGTGCCTGCGCGGCGAGATTGATGTTGGGGTAAAGCCGTTCGGCCTCGCGGGCCAGTTCGATGGCGGGTTCGCCCAGATCATTGATGCGGCGGGCCTGGCCCGGCAGCACGCGCCGCGCCAGATAGCGCAAGCCCTTGGACGAGGTGAGATCGGCCAGGATCTCTTCGCGGCTGCGTTCGGGCAGGATCTCGGCCAGCTTGGTGGCCAGCACTTCGGGATCGGACGTCAGGCGGCGCGGGATCACGGTGATGGCATAAGCCTCGAACGTGCGCGCCAGTTCCACGCCGTTGCGATCGACGATGTCGCCGCGCGGCGGGGCTGCGGTGATCGGTGCCGACTGGCTGGCCGCCATGCCCTGCACCACGGCCAGATCGATCAGTCGCACCAGGATGACCAGCGCCAGCACCGGGAACAGCATGACGAGAAAGGCCAGGCGTTGCCTGGCCTGGGCGCGTGCTGTCACCCGCTCCCCGGCGATCGCCGGGGCTGCCCCCATCAGTTGATTGTCCCCCGGAATGCTGGCCATCAGTCCTCCCGACCCTGCGGTTCGGTGGGATCGGCTGTTGCCGCGTCAGGCGCGGTCGGCGCCGGCTCGCCAAAGGAGGTGCGGACAAGGCGGGCCCCGGCCGCATTGGGGGCGGGCGGCGGCGCGGGCTGGGCGGCGGATGGCAGGCCGGTTTCGGCCACGGCATATTGCACGCTCGGCGCGCGTTCGGGTTGGGCGGCAAAGGCTGCCAGCTGCACCGGCGATCGCAGGATCTGCCCACCCTGCGGGGCAGACATCTGAAACACCGCATCATTCCAGCGCTGCAGTTCGGGCAGGCCGGCGCGGGTGCGAAGTTCGGCCTCCAGCTCGCGGACGCGGACGGTGTTCTCCACCAGTTCGATGTTGAGGCGGGTGACGGCGCGGCGCTCGGCAGCGGCGCGCGTGGTGATGACCTGCGCGGCGGCCACGACCGTGGTGGTGCCGGCAATCCACAGCAGGGCTGACAGATGCTGCCTCATACGCGTTCTCCCATCCCCGTCTGGTTCCACGCCGGGGCGCTGGTGCGGACGGCGCTTCGCAGCGTGGCACTGCGGGCGCGGGGGTTGCGGGCGATCTCGGCGGCCGACGGGCGCACCGCCTTCGCAGGCTTTTCAAAGCTGGCAGCGCGGGTCGAAACCGCCATCGGCTGGTGTCGTGATCCGGCCGGAGCGCCGCCCGAACGGTCGCGCAGGAAGTTCTTCACCCGCCGGTCTTCGGCCGAATGGAACGAGACAACGGCCAGCCGCCCACCGGGGCGCAGCAGGCGCTCGGCCGCTTCAAGCCCGGCATCGAGCTGGCCAAGTTCATCATTCACGTGGATGCGAAGTGCCTGGAAACTGCGGGTGGCCGGATCCTTGCCCGGCTCTCCTCGGCCCAGCACGCGCCGGATCAGGCCGGCCAGTTCGCTGGTGCGCGTGAACGGGCGATCGGCAACGATGGCGCGGGCGATGCGGCGCGAGGCGCGTTCATCGCCCAGGTGATAGAGCACGTCGGCGATCTCTTCCTCGCTGGCGCTGTTGACGAAATCGGCAGCGCTCATGCCCTCCTGACTCATCCGCATGTCGAGCGGGCCATCGGTCTGGAAGGAAAAGCCGCGCTCGGCCGTGTCGATCTGCATCGACGAGACGCCGATATCGAAGACGATGGCATCAACCGCGGTGACGCCATGATCGGCAAGGCCCTCGACCAGTTCGGAAAACGGCCTGTGGACGAGGGTGACATCGGGCGCGCCTGCCAGATCGGCGTTGAGCGCGTGGGCGTCGGGATCGCGATCAAAGCCATAGGCATGACTGATGCCTTGCTGGCGGGCCGCGCGCAGATAACCGCCGGCGCCCAGCGTGCCATCGACATAAATGTCGCCTGGCTGAAGCGCGAGCGCGGTCAGCACCTCGGCCAGCAGGACGGGAATGTGCGGGGCGGCGCTCATGCGGCCGGGCCTTCGACAGGCAGGCCACGCACTTCCAGTTCTGCCTCGATCTGGATGCGCTGCAGTTCGGGCAGACCCGGCTGGGCCTTGAACGCCCACGGATCCCACAGTTCGAAATAATCAAAGCTGCCGACAAACCAGACGTGGCTGGTGATGCCGCTGATCTTGCGGAGCACGGGGGACAGCACGATGCGGCCGGCGTCGTCGATCGAATGCGGCTGGGCGGAACCGAACAGATAGGCGCGTTCGGCATAGGCCTCGGGCGTGACGGCATCGCCGTGGCGAGTTTCGAGGCCGGCGCGCAGACGTTCGGCAAACTGGGCGTCAAACGCCATGAGGCAGCGGCGGCCGGCGTGGCCAGGCCCCACCAGCACCTGCTTGCCTCCGGATTTCGCCGTCAACACATCGCGAAAGCTGGCCGGCACAGACAGCCGGCTCTTCGCGTCAACCGCGTTCAATCCATAGCCGAAGTAGTTGCTCGCCGACACCCCGCTCCCCTGCTGCGGGACGACCCCGATCACCGCCGGCGGCGCTCCTCGGATCGGGGGCGGCACCGACAGCACGGCAAATCTCACCCGCTGTGGAAAAGCGGTGTAACATGGGATTTCATGGGCCTCAATGGAATCTGATGGGCAAATGGGCTCCTAATTGGAGATATCCACGGTGAAAACGTGGGCCGTTGGGATCTGTTCCTCTTTTGTTTAGGTCGGCGCAAGCCTGTGGATAAGTCTGTGGGATGAAATGCGGCGGGAATTGCGGCTGGACAGTGCCAGCAGCTGCGTCCGGGTGGAGATTGATTCGCGGCAGCGGCGCCGCGGGCGCATCAGGGGGTGGCGGCCGGATCGGCAGCGCCAGCAGCCGCGTCAGAAGGGCTGGCTGGTCCCAGCTCGGTCGATTCCGTGCGCGTGGCCGGACCGGGCGCGACGCCCAGCACGGCGAGCGGTTCGCCGGTGCCCGGCTGGGCTTCCTTGCCTGCCGGGCGCATGCCGGCGGCGGCAGCCATCACGATCAGCATGATCGCGCCGAGACCCGTCACGCCCCAGCGCAGCCGCTCACCGCTGCGCGCAGGTGCGCGTGGCGGCGCAGCGCGACGGTCGTCAGAAGGCGGCAGCGCGTTCATCAAGCCGCCAACTTACAGGCCGGCATCATGCCGGGGCAAGTCCCCCCAGTCCTTTTGCCGCCAGCCAGTCGGGATTGTAGATGGTGGAAAGATATCTGAGGCCGGAGTCGCACAGGATGGTGACGATGGTGTGACCGGGGCCCATCTGCTCCGCCAGCCGCACCGCGCCCGCCACGTTGATGCCCGATGACAGGCCAAGGCAGATGCCTTCTTCGGCATTCAGGCGGCGCAGCCAGTGCAGGCCTTCCTGATCGGAAATGCGGAACTGCGCGTCGACCACCAGGCCATCCAGGTTGCCGGTGATGCGCGACTGGCCGATGCCTTCCGACACGCTCGATCCCTCGGCCTTCAGCTCGCCGTGCGCGAACCAGTTGTACAGCGCCGCGCCTTCGGGATCTGTCAGCGCGATGGTGATGTCCGGCCGTTCGGCGCGCAAGCCCAGCGCCACGCCCGCCAGCGTGCCGCCAGTGCCGACAGCACAGGTGAAGCCATCAATGCGCCCGTCGGTCTGCCGCCAGATTTCGGGCGCGGTGGTGCGGATATGGGCAAGCCGGTTGGCGACATTGTCGAACTGGTTGGCCCAGATCGCGCCGGGCGTTTCCTCGGCAATGCGGCGCGAGGTGTGCACATAATGGCCAGGATTGGCATAGGGCGCGGCCGGCACCAGCACCAGTTCGGCCCCCAACGCCCGCAACGTGTCCTGTTTCTCGCGGCTTTGCGTTTCGGGCATGACGATGATGGTGCGATAGCCGCGCGCGGCGCCCACCAGCGCCAGCCCGATGCCGGTGTTGCCGGCGGTGCCTTCCACGATGATGCCGCCGGGCTGCAGACGGCCATCGGCCTCGGCATCCTCGATGATGCCGATGGCGGCGCGATCCTTGACGCTGCCGCCAGGGTTCAGGAATTCCGCCTTGCCCAGGATGGTGCAGCCAGTCGCCACGCTGGGGCCTTTCAGCGTGATCAGCGGCGTGTTGCCAATCAGCGCAGTGATGTCGGCAGCCGGTTGAGCGGAGGTGATCATGGCCCGTGATACCGCCGCCGGGGTGGCAGCGGCAAGCAAGCTTATGTTGTGCGCGGGCAAAGCCGGGCTAGGATAAGGCCATGCGTTCCCTTCCGCTTCTGTGTGCCGGCCTGCTGGTGGCTGCCTGTTCGGGTGGCCCGCAAGGCGGCGATCTGGCCGTGGCGGTGGTGGGTGATGGCGCGCTGGCGGACGATCTGGCCGAGGAGGCGAGCCGCGCCACGCTGATCCGGCGCGGCCCGGCGGGGGAACTGGTGCCGGGGCTGGCGACCAGCTGGCGCTTTCTGGATGATGGCAATGATCTGATCCTGCGGCTGGCACCCGCGCGCTGGCCGGGCGTGGCTGACCGGCGCGGGCCGGAACTGGTGGCGAGGGACGTGATCAGCGGCGTGCGCCGCAGCGGCAGTGAGGGCCGTGCCGCGCTGGCTGCCGCTGGCCTGTCCGGCGCTGGCACGGCGCGCGCGCCGATCGCGCGCGTCGTGGAATTCACCCCGCGTCCCCCGACGCCGCAATTGCTCGACTGGCTGGCGGAACCGGCGCTGGCGGTGCGCGATCGCCGCGGCCGGCTGTTCCCTGGGCCCTATGTGGCGGTGCGCGATGGCAAGACCGGCTGGCGGCTCGATCGCCGCGCCGACGATGCCCGCCCGGATGCTCGCGCCGCCTCGATCCGCATCCAGTCACAGCCAGCCGCGGATGCCATTGCGGCTTTCCGGCGGGGCGACGTGCAACTGGTGCTGGGCGAAGGACTGGGCGGACTTGGGGCGGCTCGCACGTCCGGGCAGGGCCGCGCCTTGCGGCTGGAAGCGGTGCAGGGTGTCGTGGGCCTGGCGATCAACGCCGGCAAGAGCCCGCTGACCGACGCGCGACTGCGCCGGGCGCTGTTGCTGGCCAGCGACGGGGAGGCGCTGGCCAACCGGCTGGCGCTGGCCGCGCTCACGGCGCAGGTGGGGTTGTGGGATGGATTGCCGCCGCCCGATGATGATCGCGCCCGCCCGCTTGAGGAACGCCGCGCATTGGCGCAGGCACTGCTTGACGATGCCGGCTATGGCCCGGAAACACCCCTCCGGCTGACGCTGCTGCTGCCCGCTGGCCCGGACGTGCGAGCGCTGGCTGAGACGCTGGCCACCAGCCTCGACCCGCTGGGTATCAAGATCGTGATCCAGATGGCCCGCCCCGGCGGTTTCGCCGCCGCGCGCCGCCGCGGCCAGCACGATCTGGTGTGGGTGGAACAGATCGCTGGCGTGCCCGACGTCGTGGCCCATCTGGGGCAATGGCGTTGCGGGCGCACCCGACCGTGCAGCGCCGCTGCCGACGCGCAGCTCGACAAGGCGGCTGCCGCCGGCAACGATCTGGCAGCCCGGATGGCTGCAGCAACGAATGCCGAAGCGCTGATGATGGCCGATCCGGCCTTCATCCCGCTGCTGCGCCCCGTGCGCTGGGCGCTGGTTGCCGGCGATGTTGATGGCTTTCAGCCCAATGCGCTGGGTCGCCATCCGGTCGGGCGGATCGCCGCCGGCAAGGACCGGTTCGGCAGCTGATCAGCATTGCTTGACGGTAGCGCGGCCGATCTCGCGGCCAGCCAGTGCCCCGGCACCAGCCACCAGCGCCGTTTCGCCCACATTGCCGCCCAGGATCGCGGTACCTGCGCCGGCCAGCACTGCGCCTGCAATGGCACCGCGTGCCTTTGCACGCTTCTTCGCGCGCTGGCAGGCGGCCAGGGTTTCATATTGCTTGCCGTTGAACTCATAAAGGGCCGGGCGGCTGTTCTGGGCAAAGACAGGCGCAGCGGTCGGCAGCATCAGGCCCATGGCAATCGCAATGGTGAGCGGGGTTCGCATCGGTCTCTCCTCTTGTCGGGTGATGGGGAAAGATTCATCCTCTCCCCAATTCAGCCCATATTCAAACTTATCGTGCCAAGCTGAATTCATGATGAAGCAAATAATCGTTTCTGCATTTGCAATTGGTGCCTTTTCCCAACCAGTTGCAGCGCAAACTGTGCCGGCTGTGCACAATGGCCGGGATGTAAACGTGCGGGCGGAATATGTGCCCGTGACCGAATATGTGCCTGACATGGCCGACGCGGCAGCAGCGGCCGCGCTGCCGCCGCCGGAACCCGATGCGCGGCTGTCGCCTACGTCTGCCGACCATCAGGGCGCGCTGCCGCCGGGTTGGCAGCCGGCCCCTGCAACGGGCTGGAGCCAGACGCCGACGCAAGCCTGGCAGGCGCCGCCTGCCCAGCCGATCGTGCAGCACACCAATACAGTCGTGCCCGTTCCCGTGCCCGTTCCAGTCGCCTATGGCGGTTGGGGCAACGGGGTCGCTATTGGCTATGGCGGTGGCTGGGGCGGTGGCTGGGGCGGCGGCTGGGGTGGCGGCTGGAATCGGGGCTGGAATCGGGGGTGGCACCGCGGCTTTCGCGGTGGCTGGGGTCGCCCGGCATATGGCGGTTGGGGCCCAGGTTTGGGCTGGGGCCGTTGCCGTGCCAGTGGCGGCGGCGCACTGGTCGGCGGCATCGCCGGAGCGACCATTGGCTATGGCCTGGGCAATCCGTGGGATCGGTCGACCGGGGTGATCGTGGGCGGACTTGTCGGCGCCCTCGCCGGCAGTGCGATCGAACGGTCAGGCCGCTGCTGATTCGCGGATCGCGGCCAGGAACGCCGGCCCGAAACTGTCGAGCTTGACGGCGCCCACGCCGGGAATGCGTGCCATTTCTGCCACGGTCTGCGGCCGCCGCGCCGCCATGGCCCGCAGCGTGGCATCGGAAAACACGATATAGGGCGGCACGCCGGCATCGGCTGCCAATTGCCGGCGCAGGCCTCGCAATGCTTCGAACAAGGGGCGATCGCCCGGCGCCAGTTCGGCGGCACTGTCGGTGCTGCGCGTGGGCCGTCGGGGCGCCAATTGTTTCAGCGCAATCGGCACATCGCCCTTCAGGATGGGCCGGGCGGCGGGGCCCAGCACCAGCCCGCCATGTTCCGGATCGCGTTCCAGCGCATCGATGGCTTCCAGCTGGCGGGCCAGATTTTTCCATTGGTCCGCCGGCCAATCCTTGCCGATGCCGAACACGCTCGACCGGTCGTGGCCAAACTTGACCACCTTTTCCGATGACTTGCCGGCCAGCACCTCCAGCAGATGCTGCACGCCAAACCGTTGCCCGGTGCGATAGACAGCAGACAGCAGCTTGCGGGCTGCTTCCGTGGCGTCGATCAGGTCGGGCGGGCTCAGGCAATTGTCGCAGTTTCCGCAGGCGGACTGTGCGGTCTCGCCGAAATAGCGCAACAGTTCGCGCCTGCGGCAGCCCGCGGCATCAAGGAAGGCAATCAGGGCGTTCATGCGGCGGGCCTCGTTGGCCTTGTGCGCCTCGTTGCCGTCACCAGCGGCAATGAAGGCGCGCAGGCGGGCCACGTCCTCGCCGCCCCAGATCAGGTGCGCGACGGCGGGATCGCCATCGCGCCCGGCGCGGCCGGTTTCCTGATAATAGGCCTCGATCGATTTCGGCAGACCGGCATGGGCGACAAACCGCACGTCGGGTTTGTTGATGCCCATTCCGAAGGCGATGGTTGCCACCATCACCATGTCCTCGCTGGCCACGAAATCGGCTTGGTGGCGGCTGCGAACGCCCGGCTCCAGCCCGGCGTGATAGGGGCGGGCGCGGATGCCGGCCTCCACCAGCCAGTCGCAGATCTTTTCGGTGGCGGCACGGGTGGGGGCATAGATGATACCGGCCTGACCGGCATGATTGGCCAGGAACGCCAGCAGCTGGCGCTTGATGTTGTCGCGGCCCACCACTTCGTAACGGATGTTGGGCCGGTCGAATCCCGACAGCACGATGCGATCATCGGCGATGCCTAGCTGGTGGGCGATGTCGATGCGGGTGTCGCGGTCGGCAGTCGCGGTCAGTGCGATGCGCGGCACGCCGGGCAGCGCGTCGCAGAACGGGCGCAGGCGGCGATATTCGGGGCGGAAATCATGGCCCCACTGGCTGACACAATGCGCTTCGTCGATGGCGATCAGCGCAATCTCCGTGCGCTGCACCAGCTGGCTGAACCCGTCGGTCAACGCGCGTTCGGGCGAGACATAGAGCAGATCAAGCTGCCCATCGGCAAAGTCGCGCCAGACCTGGCTGCCGTCGGCCGACTGGCTGTTCAGGGTCGCGGCCCGCACGCCTTGCGCGGTCAGGGCGCTGACCTGGTCTTCCATCAGCGCGATCAACGGCGAGATCACCAGCGCCGTGCCGGGACGGATGAGCGCCGGCACCTGATAGCACAAGGACTTGCCTGCCCCGGTCGGCATGATCGCCAGGCAGTCGCGGCCAGCAATGACATCGGTGATGATGGCTTCCTGAGGACCGCGGAATTCGGCATGGCCGAACACGCGCGACAGGACTTCGTGGGGGGTCATGTCCGGTTCGATAGCGGCTGGCGGCGGGCCCTGCTATGGATTTCGCATGAGCGCGACGCGATGGAGCCGTCTGGGCGAATGGGGGCTGCTGGTCGGTCTTGTGCTGGCGGCAGGCGGGATCCTGTGGAGCGAGCTGCGCCCGCCGCAACTTGCAGCCGACACCGAGCGCCGACAGGTGGCAATCACCGTGGCCAACGTGGCAGGGGCCGGCACCACGAACGGCCCATTCCGGCTGGCCAGTGCCGCGGCGCTCACCAGTGCGGACGGTCGATTCGGCGGGTTGTCCGGGCTCGCGGCGTTGGCCGACGGCCAGCTGCTGGCGATCACCGACGCCGGGGACTGGCTGTTGTGGCGGCCGGGCTCGGCAACGGGCGAGATGGGCGCGATTGCCATGCCCGGCCGTGACAAGGCGGATCGTGATTCCGAAGCGGTGGCGCTCACCCCCGATGGCCGCACGCTGGTCAGCCTGGAACAGCAGCACCGCATTCTGACCTTTGCCGGCCAAGGCCCGCCTGTCGGCCCGGTCGGCGAGCCCCTCTACCGAACCGACACGATGGGCTGGCCGCCCAACGGCGGCGGCGAATCGCTGGCTGTCCTGCCGGATGGCCAGCTGGTGTGGATCGCCGAAAACGCCCGCGCTGCCGATGGCGCGCTGACCGCCCAACTGATCGCAGGCGATGGCAAGACGCGGACGATCGTCATCGATCCGGTCGCCGGCTTTTCCCCCACCGACGCGACCGCGCTGGATGATCGCCACCTGATCGTCCTGCACCGCCAGTACAATGGCGCCCAGAGCGCTGCTGCGATCACCGTCGTCGATCTGGCGCCCGTGCTTGCCGGTGGCAGCGCGGCTCCCGCGCGGCTGCTGGCGCAGTGGGCGCGAGGGGGCAGCTGGCCGATCGACAACATGGAAGGGCTGGCGCTTGTCCGCCGTCCGGGCCGGCTGCCGCTGCTTTACCTCGTCTCAGACGACAATTTTTCAGGCGTGCAGCGGACACTGCTGCTGCAGCTCGAGGTCATTTCGCCGCTGGTTGCCGTTTCCGGGCGATGATCTTGATTTCGGTGATGCCGGTATCGGGCAGCAAGCGGGTCACACCGATCGCCGTCCACGCCGGAAAGGGCGCCTTGATGTATCGCTTCTTGGCCGTCGCCATGGCGTCGATCTGGGTCTTCACGTCGGTGTGGAAACTGGTGATGTCGACAACGTCGGCCCACGTCACCCCGGCGCGGGCGAGGATCGTGCCGATATGCCGGAAGGTGCGATCATAGGCAGCGACCATGTCGGTCTCTCCCGGTGCCAGCCCGACAACGACGCCAGACAGGTAAACGCTGTCACCGGCAATCACAGCGTCGGCATAGCCATATTTCTCCTGAAAGGCGCGGCCCGCCGGATTTTCGGCCATCAGCACCGTTTCCGGGGGCAGGGCCGCAGCCGGGGCGGCAAACAGCAATAGCGCGGGCAGCAACGTTTTCATGCTGGCTCTCCTTGATGCCACATCGACCAGAACTGCGGCGCGCTGCCGTGCCGCCATTCGTTGCGGATGGCAAAGCCGTGCGCCTGATACAGGCCGACATTCGAAGGCGTGGCGGTTTCCAGATAACAGGCCTGACCGCCGGCCCGTGCGATGCCGGCCCTCAGCAGCCCGCCGCCCGCGCCGCGTCCCTGCGCTGCCGGGGCGACGCCGATGAATTGCAGATACCAGTGCGGCCGGCGGTCGTGCTGATGGTCCATCGCGCCCATCAGGCCCAGGGTGCGGGGCAGCGCGGTGGTGAAGGTGGCGAACAGCCCCGGCAGATTGGCGATCAGGCTGGCGGTGGGCAGCGCCCATTGCCCCGGCGGCCGCCAAAGCGATGCCCCCAGGATCACGCCGTCCGCATCGGTGGCGACCTGAGCGAGCGGCAGCCGGGCATCGGCACGGGCGATCAACGCAAAGAAACGCCGCAGCCGCGCCGGGCGGGTGGCGGCATCGGGAAACAGCCAGACCATCGCCGGATCATCGGCGAAGGCGGCGGCAAGAACGGCGATGATGGCGTCCCGATCGGCAGCCGTGGCGGCGCGAATCAGGGGGAGGGAGCTGTGCAGCGAATCGGCGGCCATGGCCGAAACGATAGGCGGATCGCGCACAAACGAAAGCGGCCGGGGAAAACCCCGGCCGCCGGTTCGTCAGGAAGCAGCGCCAGCGCCTCAGGCGGCAGCGGCGAGCTTCTTCGAGATTTCCTTCTTCAGCTTGACGCAGCGATCCGACAGCAGTTCGTCGCGGGTCTTCAGCAGCCAGTTGTCGAGGCCGCCGACATGCTCCACCGAACGAAGGCCGTTCATGGACACGCGCAGGCGCACACCCTTGCCCAGCGCATCCGAGATCAGCGTCACGTTCTGCAGGTTGGGCAGAAAGGTGCGCTTGGTCTTGTTGTTGGCGTGGGACACGTTGTGGCCGATCTGGCGGCCCTTGGCGGTCAATTCGCAAACGCGCGACATGGTTCACGTCCTCAAGGAAAATCGAATCTGCAAAAATCGGCAGCCACCTCGAGACAAGGCGGCAACAGGGGGCGGCGCATAGCCCAGTCAGTGGGGGTCGTCAACAGCCACGGCCATAATGAGCGTCCGAGGAACGCCGGGGCTTGCCGCCGGCGCCGCACTGGTGCAGCAATGCCGCCATGCCCTATTTCGCCATCCACTGCATTGACAAGGCCGACAGCGCCGATCTGCGCGCCGAAACGCGGCCGGCCCACCTGGCGCATGTGAATGCCCACAAGGACAAGGTGCTTGTGGCTGGCCCGCTGCTCCGTCCGGACGGCCGCGCGATGGGGTCGCTGCTGATCATGGAGTTCGAGGATCGCGACGCTGCGCTGGCGTTTGCCAATGGCGATCCCTATCATCAGGTTGGCCTGTTCGAGAGCCGGTCGATCACCAACTGGCACAAGGTGCTGCCGTAACGTCAGGCTGCGTTACAGCAGCAATCCCTGCCGCTTGGCGGCGCTGGACAATTGTTCGCGCACGTTGACGCCGGGCGTCTTCAGCCAGTCGAGCATCGCATCAGCCAATGGCTCCAGCGTCGCAGAACGAATCATCGCCTTGATCGGGCCGATGCCGGCCGGCGTGATCGACAGGCGTTCGACACCCAGTGCAATCAGTGCCAGCGCTTCAAGCGGGCGCCCGCCCATTTCGCCACAGACGGTCACCGGGACATCATGTTCCGCCGCCGCGCACACCACCCGGCGGATGACCCGCAGGATGGCGGGTGACAGCCAGTCATAACGGTCGGCAAGGCGCGGATTGGCGCGGTCGGCGGCAAACAGGAATTGCGTCAGGTCGTTGGTGCCGATCGAAACAAAATCGGTCATCGGCAGCAGCACGTCCAGCTGCTCGATCAGCGCCGGCACCTCGATCATCGCGCCATAGCAGATCTCGGCCGGCACCGGCCGGCCCAGGCTGGCAAGACGCTCGCGCTGCTCTTCCATCAGCGCCCGGGCTTCGGCAAATTCCCAGGGTTCCGACACCATCGGGAACATCACGTTCAGCGTGCGCCCGGCAGCGGCTTCCAGCAGGGCCCGGGCCTGCACCTTCATCAGCCCGGTGCGCCCCAGCGCCAGACGCAGGGCGCGCCACCCCATGGCCGGGTTCTCGTCCTCCTCGTCGTGATCGAGGTAAGGCACCGCCTTGTCGCCGCCGATGTCGACGGTGCGGAACACCACCGGCTTGTCGCCCGCCGCTTCCAGCACGCCGCGATACAGGCTCTGCTGGCGTTCGCGGCGGGGCAGGGTGGCGGACACCAGGAACTGGAATTCGGTGCGGAACAGGCCGATGCCATCGGCGCCGGACAGCGCAATCGCCTGTGCATCGTCGACCAGGCCGGCGTTCATGTAGAGCGCGATCTGGCGGCCATCCTTTGAAATGGCCGGCAGATCCCGCACCTTGGCCCATTGTTCGGCCTGCCGCGCCTTCAGCGCCCGCATCGCCTGATAGGACTTGATGGTGGCCGCGGTAGGGCGCACCAAGAGGGCGTTGTTGCCGGCGTCGACGATCAGTTCATCGCCTTCGTTCACCTGCGCGAACAGTTGATCGACCCGGCCCAGCACCGGCACGCCCATCGCGCGCGCCACGATGATGACGTGCGCCGTCAGGCTGCCTTCTTCCAGCACGACGCCCTTCAGGTGGCGCTTGTCATACTCCAGCAGCTCGGCCGGCCCCAGGTTGCGCGCGATCAGGATGGCATCGCCGGACAGGCCCAGCTGCGCCGCCGTGCCCAGCTGGCCCGACAGGATGCGCAGCAGTCGGTTGGCCAGATCGTCGAGATCGGTCAGGCGCTCTTTCAGATAGGGATCGTCGATGGACCGCATCCTGAGGCGGTTGCGCGATTGCACACGCTCCACCGCGGCTTCGGCGGTCAGGCCGGTCTCGATCGCCTCGTTGATGCGCCGCGCCCAGCCTTCGTCATAGGCGAACATCTTGTAGGTTTCGAGGATCTCGTGGTGATCGGTGCCGGCAACGAACTCGGCCTGGCCCATCATCGCGTCGATCTGGGCGCGCATGCGGCGGAAAGCTTCCACCAGCCGGGTGCGTTCGGCGTCGACATCGTCGGCGACCGTGTGCTCCACCACCACGCGCGGCTGGTGGAAGACCGCCGTGCCGCGGGCGAGGCCGTCGACCAGTTTCAGGCCGTTCATCCGCATCGGGCCGGAGTTTGCCGCACGCAGGCGGGCTGCCTGGGCATCATCGACCAGCCCGGCGCCGTGGATCAGTTCCGACAGCACCATGGCAACGGTCTGCAGCGCCTCGATCTCCACCTCGGCATAATCGCGCGGGTCGCGGTGCTGCACCGCCAGCACGCCGATCGCCGATTCGCGCCGCACGATCGGCACGCCGCAGAAACTGTGAAAATCATCTTCGCCGGTTTCGGGCCGATAGGCGAAATCCGGGTGGGCCTTGGCCTCGGCGAGGCTCAGCGGCTCACGGCGGGCGGCGATATTGCCGACGAGGCCCTGCCCCATCGACAGGCGGGTGACGTGAACGGCGGACTGCGCCAGCCCCTGCGTGGCAAAAAGTTCCAGCACGCCATCGCGCAGCAGATAGATGGAGGCGACCTCGCTGCCCAGTTCGGCGGCGACGATCCTGACGATCTGGTTCAGTTTGGCCTGCGCCGCCGTTTTCGCCGCCATCACGTCGTGAAGGCGGCGGAGGATGGTGCGAGCGGCGCTGACCGGCGGCATCAGGCGGCAGCCTCCCGCGTGTGGGCGCGCGACAGGGCGGCCTCGGCGTCGGCGGTCAGTTCCGCGATGATCTCGGCCACCGGTTGCACCTTGGTGACCATGCCCACCGATTGGCCGGCCATCAGGCTGCCATTGTCGATGTCGCCTTCCACGACCGCGCGGCGCAGGGCGCCGGCCCAGTAATGTTCGATTGCCAGTTGCCCGGCGGCCAGGTCCATCTCGCCGCGATCGACCGCAGCGGCGACTTCGCGCTGACGCTCGTTGAACGCCTCGCTGCCGGCGTTCTTGAGCGCGCGCACCGGGATCACCGGCAGGCGCGGATCGATCTGCACGCTGGCCAGCGCGTCGCGGGCCGAAGCGCGCACAAATGCCGCCTTGAACTTCTCATGCGCAACGCTTTCGGCCGAGGCGGCAAAGCGGGTGCCGAGCTGCACGCCCGATGCGCCCATTTCCAGATAGGCGGCAATCGCATTGCCGCGCCCGATGCCGCCGGCCACGAACACCGGCACATCGGTGATGACCGGCAGGATTTCCTGGGCCAGCACGGTGAGGCTGACGGGGCCGATGTGGCCGCCGGCTTCCGACCCTTCGATCACGATGGCATCGACGCCCGACCGCACCAGCTTCTTCGCCAGCGCAGCGGTGGGCGCAAAGCACATCAGCTTGGCGCCATGGCCCTTGATGGCGGCAAACGCGGCGCCCGATGGCAGGCCGCCGGCCAGCACGACATGGGAGACATTGGTGCGACCACACACGTCGATCAGTTCGTCCAGCTGCGGGTGCAGGGTGATCAGGTTCACGCCAAACGGCTTGTCGGTCAGCGCGCGGGTGGCGATGATTTCCGCTTCCAGCATGGCCGGCGGCATCGATCCGCAGGCCAGCACGCCAAAGCCGCCGGCATTGGAGATGGCCGAGACGAGGTTGCGTTCCGACACCCAGGTCATGGCGCCGGCCATGATGGCGTGGCGGGTGCCGAGGAAGGCGCGGCCCCGGGCCGACGCGGCGTCGAGACAGGGGGTGTCGCTCACGCGTCAACCTCTTCGGCAACCGGGCCATCCAGGCCATAGGCCGTGTGCAACACGCGCACGGCCAGTTCGACATAATCCTGCGGAATCAGCACCGAAACCTTGATTTCCGACGTGGTGATGGCCTGGATGTTGATGCCGCGGCTGGCCAGCGCGCGGAACATGGTGGCGGCCACGCCGGCATGGCTCTTCATGCCGACGCCCACCACCGAAATCTTGGCCACATCATCGTCGGCCAGCAGGGTCGCAAAGCCGATGGCTTCCTTGGCCTTTTCCAGCACGTCCATCGACGTCGGCAGCTGCGCGCGCGGCACGGTGAAGGTGACATCGGTCTTGCCTTCATCCTTGGCGATGTTCTGCACGATCATGTCGACGTTGATGTTGGCATCGGCCAGCGGCCCGAAGATGCCGGCGACCACGCCCGGCTTGTCGGGCACGCCCACCAGCGTCACCTTGGCCTCACCCTTGTCGGCAACCACGCCGGCGATCAGTTCGCGTTCCATCTCGTCATCCTCGTCAACCACCAGCGTGCCGGGCGCGTCGGAGAAACTCGACAGCACCTGCACCACAACCTTTTCCTTCATCGCCAGCTCGACTGACCGCGTCTGCAGCACCTTGGCACCGACGCTGGCCAGTTCCAGCATTTCTTCGTACGTGATGCGCGCCAGCTTGCGCGCGCGCGGCACGATGCGCGGATCGGTGGTGTAGACGCCGTCGACATCGGTGTAGATGTCGCAGCGATCCGCCTTCAGCGCTGCCGCCAGTGCCACCGCCGAGGTGTCGGAACCGCCGCGGCCCAGCGTCGTCACGCGCCCACCGGCCGTCAGCCCCTGGAAGCCCGGCACCACTGCCACCTCGCCGGCCGCCATGCTGGCCAGGATCGCGTCGGTGCCGATATCCTCGATGCGGGCGACGCTGTGCGCGGCCGAGGTGGTGATCGGCAATTGCCAGCCCAGCCAGCTGCGCGCCTTCACGCCCATCGCCTGCAGCGTGATCGCCAACAGCCCCGATGTGATCTGTTCGCCGGCGGCCACCACCACGTCATATTCGGCCGGATCGGCCAGCGGCGAGGCTTCGCGGCAATAGCCGACCAGCCGGTCGGTTTCGCCCGCCATGGCCGAAACCACCACCGCAACCTCGTTGCCGGCCTCGACCTCGCGTTTCACGCGGTTGGCGACGTTGCGAATCCGCTCCGTCCCCGCCATCGAGGTGCCGCCAAATTTCATCACGATCCGGGCCATGGCCGGCGGGTTCCTTCAGGTGCTTCACTATTGCCCTTGCCTGATAGGAACGTGGAGGGGCATTGGCAAGAAACCCCTGATCCACGACCGGACATGATCATGACCGCAGCCACCATCAACCCGGAAGAAGCCGCCTTTTTCGGCCTGCTCGCGGCGGACTGGTGGAATCCCCGCGGCACGTCGGCCATGCTTCACCGCATCACGCCGGTGCGCGCCGGCCATATCCGGTCGCTGGCGCTGGCCCATTTCGGGCTGGACGCGAAAAGCCGCCGGCCGCTTGCCGGTCTGTCGGCGCTGGATATCGGCTGCGGCGCCGGGCTGATGGCCGAGCCGCTGGCGCGCATGGGCGCTGCCACCACCGCCATCGATGCCGCGCCCGAAAATATCGACGCCGCGCGCGCTCACGCCCAGGCGGGCGGGCTGGCCATCGATTACCGGTGCATCCCGGTCGAGGATCTGGCGGCGACCGGCGTGCAGCACGACCTCATCACTTGCCTCGAAGTCGTGGAGCACGTCGTCGGGCGCGATCAATTCTTTGCCGCCATCGCGCAGCTGTTGAAGCCGGGCGGGCTGGCGGTGTTTTCCACCCCCAATCGCACGCCGGCCAGCTGGGCCGTGGTCATCGCCGGGGCGGAGCATATCGCCCGCACCATCCCCAAGGGTGCCCACGACTGGAACCGCTTCTTCACCCCTGCCGAACTGGCTGAGGCTCTGACCCACGCGAGCCTGACGCCCGGCGAACCCGCCGGCCTGTCGTGGCGGCCCGGCAAGGGCTTCCACATCGGCAGCGACACATCGGTGAACTACTTCCTGGCCGCGACCAAATGAAACCGGCCGGTGCGGGGGGTCCGCACCGGCCGGTCTTGACACGCGACGCCTGGATCAGGCGGCGACGGTCTGCAGCGTCTTGCGGCGGCGCATCGAGGCACCGACAAGGCCAAAGCCGGCCATCATCATGGCCCAGCTGGCCGGTTCCGGCACCTCGCCGCCGCCCGGATCGATGCCGGTGTCGCCGATGCCGCCGATGCGGAACTGGCGAACATCCTGCACATCACCGTTCAGCGTGAAGCTGACATTGGTGATGAACTGGTTGTCCAGCGCGCGGGCCGAGAAGAAATTCTGGCCGTTGGTGATGTTGAACGTCTCGGAGAACAGATTGCCGAACTGATCGGTGAAGTTCAGCGTGGTCTGCGTGGCCGTGGCGCCGGTGCCGAAAATGTTGAATTCGACTTCCTTGAAGCCGGAGCCGGCGCCGAGGAAGAACGACAGCGCATCGAGGCCGCCATCAGCCCCTTCGATGCGGGCTTGACCCGAAGACGGCGTTGCGAGCGCCTCGGTGCCAAGGAAGGTCACCAGCGTGTTGGTCTGGTTGGTCACGCCAAAGGCATTGTTGCCCGAAGGAGCCGGACCCTGGAACTGCACGTTTTCTGCCGGCTGGACTTCGCCCGGTGACGAAAAGATGACAATCGTGGCTGAAGCGGGAACAGCCGCCAGCGCCAGTGCGGCAGATGATACTGCCAATAAAAGCTTCTTCATTGTCCGTACTCCTGAAAATCGTTCATGCCGATCACGCAATGCGATCCCGTCACGACAGGACGACCCGTCGTGATCTTCGTTCGCAAACATGCAGGATTGAGGGGTTAATCCCGCAGTAACCATTTGCATTGCTATGGCTTGCAGGCGGGAGGGCCGGAAATTACGGGTTTGCGGTGACTTGTGGCCATCTGTCGGCCAATTTCGGCAGGCTTGGCCTCACTCGATGGCTGTGCCAGATTTGTGGGCAGTACGGAGGCACGCCATGACGACCCCGCTGAAGGGCATTCACCACAGCGCCTATCGCTGCCGCGACGCAGAGGAGACACGGGCCTTTTACGAAGACGTGCTCGGCCTGCCGCTGGCGGCCGTGGTGCAGGAGGAAAAGGAGCCGGGGTCGGGCGTGCCCAATCCGTTCGTGCACCTGTTCTTCCGCATGCCCGATGGCAATTTCATCGCGTTCTTCGATGCGCCCGGCACGGTGAAGGACGGGGACTTCAAGCTGGTGCATGGCTTTGATCGCCACGTTGCCTTTGAAGCCGATGACGAAGTGACCCTGCTCGCCTGGTGCGACAGGCTGAACGGGGCCGGCGTTCCCTGTTTCGGTCCGATCGATCACGGCTTTGTGAAATCGGTCTATTTCGCCGATCCCAACGGTTTGCCACTGGAAATCACGGCGCGGGTGGCCGCGCACGATGCCATCCTGGCCGAAGATGCGAAAACCGCGCATGCCACCATCGCCGCCTGGAGCGCGCGCAAGGCCGCCGAACGCGCCGCATGAGCTTCGCCCGCATTCCGCTGCTGATCGCTTTCCGCGAAGCCGTTGGCCTGCGCGACACCTATGGCGGCATCGATGGTGTTGTCGCGTTGCAGGCGCATCACCTGAAACCCGAAACCCCGTCCGATACGATCGTGGTGTTCATGCACCCGATGGGCATCATGCACTATCTGCCGCTGCCGCCGGCACTGGCCGCCGCCGGGGTGCACGTGCTCACCGCCGTCTCGCGTTATCCCAACAACGACAGTGCGTTGATCATGGAAAAGGTGGCGGTCGATCTTGGCCGCTGGGTGGCGCACTGCCGCGAGCAATTGGGCTACCGGAAGGTCGTGCTGGCTGGCTGGTCGGGTGGCGGCAGTCTCGCCCTTTTCTACCAGGCAGAGGCCTGCGACCCCCAGGTCACCCATACGCCGTCTGGTGAGCCGTTCCCGATGGCAGGGGCGAACCTGCCGCCCGTCGATGGTGTCATGCTGCTCGCAGCTCATGTCAGCCGCGCGCAGACGCTGACGGAGTGGCTGGATGCCTCGGTGGTGGATGAAGCCGGACCGGTGCGCGATCCGCGCTGGTATCTTTACGGCCCGGAATGTCCGCAGCCGCCTTATTCGCAGGATTTCCTTTCGGAATATGCCGCCCGGCAGGTCGCCCGGTCTGAGCGCATCACGGCCTGGGCACGGGAGACATTGGCCGACATCACACGCCGCGAAGGCCCCCATGCCGAACGCGCCTTCATCGTCCATGGCACCATGGCGGCACCATGCTGGCTCGATCCGGCGGTCGACGCCAATGATCGCACGCCCGGCCGCTGCTATCTGGGTGATCCGCGCCTGATCAACGATTCGCCGGGCGGGCTGGGCCGCTTCACCACGCTGCGATCATGGCTGTCGCAATGGAGCCTTTCCAGCCACGCCTGCTCCCTGAAGGTCGGCCATCGCATCCGGGTGCCGGTGCTGGTGGTGGGCAACACCGCCGATGATGCCTGCACGCCCAGCCACACGCAGCGCCTGTTCGAATGCGTTGCCAATGCGGCTTCGCGCGAATTGCACGAGGTGAGGGGCGCGACCCATTATTATGCCTTCCAGCCCGATCATCTGAAGATCGCGGCCGGTATCGTCACCGACTGGCTGGGCCGGCAGGGCTTTTAAAGAAACCGTGCCACCACGTCGCGATAGCTGCGCGACACCTTCACCTGCGTGCCCGATCCCAGCACCAGGAAGCATTCGCCATTGGTGTGCGGGCGCACGCTCTTGATATTGTCGAGGTTGACGATGGTGGAGCGGTGGATGCGCTGGAACTTCTTGGGATCCAGCCGGCGCTCCAGGTCCTTCATCGTCTCACGCAGCACCAGCGTCTGATCGGCGGTATAGATGCACATGTAATCGCCCGCCGCATCGATGCGTTCGATATTGTCGACATCGACGCGGAAGATCTGGCCGCGATCCTTGATGTTGATCACCCGTTCGAAACGGCCGGCAGCCGGTGCGTCCGACAGATCCTCAGGCAAGGCTTCGGGCGCGACCTCCGACAGGATTTCCTTCAACCGCTCCGCCCCTTGCGCGCCCTGTTTCTCGGCGAGGCGCTGACGGACGCGGTCGATGGTGGCAGCCAGCCGGTCTTCCTCGACGGGCTTCAAGAGATAATCCACCGCCTGTGCATCAAAGGCCTTGAGCGCGTGCTGGGTGAAGGCGGTCACGAACACGAACAGCGGCGGTTCGATGTCGGCCAGCCCTGACACCACGGAAAAGCCGTCAAAGCCCGGCATCTGGATATCGAGGAACACCAGGTCGGGCTTGTGGGTGCGGATGGCGCGGATGGCCTCGCGGCCGTTGGCGCAGCGTTCGATGATCTCGATATCGTCAAAGGGCTGCAGTCTCAGTTCCAGCCCCTGGATGGCCAGGGGTTCATCGTCGACGAGAATGGTGCGGATGGGCATGGGCCTAGACCTGTGGGGCCAGTGCCGGGACGACAACCGGGTTTGCGACGGGCTGTGCGCTATTGTCGGTCTGATACGGGATGTCGATCAACACGATAAGGCCGTGGGGTTCGTTGTCGGCCAGCTCAAGGCGATGATCTGCGCCATAGCTTTGCGCCAGCCTGTCACGAATATTCGCCAGACCGACATTGGTTCCCGGCGTCGTGTCAGCCGGCGCTGCGCCCAGCCCGGGCCCGGTATCGGCAATGGTGATCACCAGCCGGTCGCCCATGCGGCGAGCATCGATCAGGATATCGGCTCCGTCTTCCGACGGGGTCACGGCATATTTGATGGCGTTTTCCACCAGCGGCTGCAGCAACAGTGATGGCAGCCGCGCCTCGATCACGTCGGGCGCGATGTCGAACCGGGTCCGCAGCCGCGATTCAAAGCGGGTGCGCTCGATGTCGAGATAGAGTTTCAGCGCCTCTGCCTCCTGCGCCACCGTCGCCAGCCCCTCGCGTTCCCCCACCAGGCTGTACCGCAGGAAGTTGGCGAGACGGGACAGCATCGCGTTGGCGCGCTCCGTCTGTTTCAGCAGCACCAGCGTCGAAATGCTGTTCAGCGTGTTGAACAGGAAATGCGGATTGAGCTGATAGCGCAGCATGGCCAGCTGGGCGCTGTTGGCCTGCGCCGCCATGTTGAGCATGCGTTCCGATTGTTCGGCCAGCAGCAGATAATAGTTGATGCCGTAATAAAGCCCCGTCCACGCCCCCAGCACCGAGAAATCGAGCAGGATGGCACCCAGGAACTGCACACCCCTGGGCTGCCAGCCGGGCTGGTAGAAGGTGGCGTGCGCCCACACTTCGAGAACGGAGAACAGCGCCGAGGCCGTCACCAGCAGCAGCGCCGTCAGCGTCCAGGTCCACAGCGGCTTCATGGCGATCAGCCGGCGATAGGCGGCCGCCAGCAGCAGCGTGATCGAAAAGCCGGTGGCGGTGACGATGACGGCCGGCAGCACAAAGCTCAGCCCCATCGAGTTGGCCAGCCCTGACAGCGCGCGCAGCAGCAGATAGGCGACCCAGCCGCCGCCCTGCAAAATCCAGAAGGCGCGGTTCTTGTCGCGGAAAAAACCGTGGCGGACGAGGGGTTCAACCATCGCGCCCAGCATAGCCAAAGGCGCGAAAAATGCCAGCCGCGGCCATGGCCGGCGGATTTCGGACGCGTGTGTCACCGGTGCTGGCCATCGTGCCGGGGCGGCCCTACACTCGCATCATGGGTCTTTCCGCCGCCACGCTGGCCGCCAGTCTTGCCGATCTGGCCGCCGTCCATCCCGCCATCGCCGCAGCGCTTGCCGCCCACGGCCCGCCCGAACCCCGGCTGCGTCCGCGCGGCGCTTCGACCATGATGCGCGCCATCGTCGCCCAGCAGGTCAGCACCAAGGCCGCAGCCAGCATCTGGGACCGGCTGGTGACAGCCTGCGGCGGCAACATGGACGATATCGCCGCCGTCGCCGCCACGCCCTTCGACGTGCTGCGCGCGGCTGGGCTGTCGGGGCAGAAAGCCGGCTATGTCCACGCGCTGGCCGAGGCGGTGGCGAGCGGGCGCATCGATTTCGCCGCGCTGCCGACGGATGACGAACAGGCGATCACGCTGCTCTCTTCCGTCAAGGGCATCGGCCGCTGGTCAGCCGAAATCTATCTGCTGTTCGCCGAAGGCAGGCCCGACATCTTCCCCGCCGGCGACCTCGCGCTGCAGATCCAGCTGGGGCGCCTGCTGGCGCAGCCGGCCCGGCCAACGGAAAAACAGGCCCGGCTGCTGGCCGAACCGATGCGCCCGCACCGCGGTGCGCTGTCAATCATGCTCTGGCATCAATACAATATCACGGCGCTGTGATAACGCCCCGCTCATGCAACCGCGCATCACCGATATCACCTCGCCGGCCAACCCCGTCCTCAAGGCGCTGAAGGCGCTCGACGACAAGCGCGGCCGCCGCGAAGCGGGCCAGTTCCTCGCCGAAGGCCTGCGCGTCTGCACCGAGGCGCTGGCCGCCGGCCATGTGCCCGACACCCTGCTGTTCACGCCCGAGGCCGAGCGCCACCGCCTCACCCAGGCGCTGATCGAGGCGACGTGGGATCGGCGCGGCACCATCCTTCGCACCACCCCGCAGCTGATGCAGCGGCTGACCGGCAAGGACAATGCGCAAGGGGTGGCCGCCGCCTATGCCATCCCCGACATCTCTCTGGGCCGCATTGACCGCAGCACGGCCGGTCTCTGGCTCGTGGCCGAGAATCTGAAAGACCCCGGCAATTTCGGCACCATGCTGAGGACGTGCGATGCCACCGGTGCGGGCGGCGTCATCCTGCTCGACCAGTCGTGTGACCCGTTCAGCGTCGAGGCGGTGCGCGCATCGATGGGCGCACTGTTCAGCCGGCAGGTGGCCAAGGCATCGGGCGCGGAATTCTTCGCCTGGCTGCGCGCCGGGCCGGGGCAGCTTGTCGGCGCGGCGCTCAGCGACAGCGCGGTCGATTATCGCGCCCACCGCTATCAGGCGCCCTGCTTCCTGATGATGGGCAATGAACAGGCCGGTTTGCCCGCCGAATATGTTGCCCGCTGCGACGGCGTGGTGAAGCTGCCCATGCACGGCACCGCCGACAGCCTGAATGTCGCTGTGTGCGCCGGTGTCCTGCTTTATCATGCACTTGACCAGCTTGGGTGACGCTTCGGTCATTTGACCTCCCGCTCCCCGTGGCGCAGGAATCGCGCATCATGGGGGATCCAAGCATGCGCGCCATCATCCTGTTCATCGCCAGCCTGTTTGCCAGTGTCGCGGCACAGGCGGCCGGCATCACCGCGCTGGTTGGCGGCCGGCTGATCGATGGCCAGGGCGGGCCGCCGCTGGCCAACAGTGTCATCCTGGTTGATGGCGACCGCATCAGCGCCATCGGCACGGTCGCCACCTTGCCGGTGCCGGCCGGCGCCACCGTGGTTTCGACCGAAGGCATGGATGTGCTTCCCGGCCTGTGGGACATGCACGTCCACCTGATGATCAACGGCCATGCCGATTACACCCATTGGGACAAGGCCTATCTCAACCGTTTCGGCCCCGAGATCATGCCGGCCAGCGCCGTGCAACTGCTGCTGGCCGGTGTCACCAGCGCCCGCGATCTGGGCGGGCCGCTGGCCGAATCCATCGCCATCCGCGAGGATATCAAGGCCGGCCGCAAGCCCGGCCCCCGCCTCTATGTCTCCGGGCCGTTCCTGCAGAAAAAGCCCTATCCGGGCACCGAGGCGTTTCGCTGGGGCGTCGACTCCCCGGATGATGCCCGCGCCAAGGTCAGGAAGCTGAAAGCCGCCGGCGTCGACGTCATCAAGCTGGTGGATCAGGACGAGGTGGGTGAGGTGACGACCCGCGCCATCGTCGATGAAGCGCACCGGCTGGGCCTGAAGGTCGTCGGCCACAGCCACCTGCCCGACGAGATTCGCATCGGCCTGAAGACCGGCATCGACAATTTCGAACACACCGGGCTGGGCGCGGCGCCGCGTTATCCCGACGACATCATGGTGGCGCTGGAAGCCCGCGCCGCCGAAGGCCGCGTGCGCGGCAACCCGCTCTACTGGACGCCGACGATCAGCGGCCTGTTCAATCACGCCAACCTGCTCGCCAATCCGGAAAAGCTGGACGACGCCTGCTGGGCGCGCGGTTTGAAGCCCGACACGGTGGCCGACATCAAGGCCTCGCTCAAGGATCTGCCGAGCCTTGAATACAACCAGCTCACCCCGCGTCGCAAACCGACGCTGGACACCAAGTTCGCGCAATTGCGCAAGGCTGGCGCCATCCTGCTGGTCGGCACCGACAGCGGCATTCCCACCGCCTTTCACTGCCAGACGACCTGGAACGAACTGGACGTGTGGGTGAACGGTTTGGCTGTGCCGGCGATGGAGGCGATCCAGGCCGCGACCTACTGGCCGGCCAAGTTCATGGGGGTGGAGCGCGACAGCGGCACGGTTTCGGTGGGCAAATTTGCCGACATCATCGCCGTGCGGGGCGACGTGCTCCGCACCATCGCGCTGTTGCAGAACCCCGCGCACATCATCAAGGGCGGCGTGATCTACAAGCAGAACGGCGTGGTGAACGAGGCCGCACTCGCCCCCCGTTGACAGGCTGGCGGTAACCGCAGAGCATCGCAGTCAGCCCATTGGGGGCTGGCAGGGGGCCGATGTGATTGCACGTCTGTCGCGCCGCGCCATGGTGATCATGGCGATCATGGCTGTTGATCCGATCAGCGCCCAGGACACGGCGCTTGCTGGCGGCGATGCCGGCCTGGTGGCGGCCATCGCGCAATCCTACCCACGCGTGCGGCAGATACAGGCCAAATCCGAAACCGGAAACGTGGTGGCACTGCGCCCGTCCGCGGCCAGCCTTGCCCGCGCCCGGCGGGATCTGGCTTCTGTCAGGGCCAATCTGGCGCGACTTTCGCAAGGCGGGGTGCCCACCCACGCCCTGTTCCAGTCGATCGCGCGCGATGGCCATCTGCAGGCCTGGCTGATCCGCAGCGATGGCAGCATCGTCGCCGATCGTTCGGCCCAGCCCTATGCCGGCCTCACCGCTCTTCCCGAAGGCCTGGGGGTGACGCGCTTTGCCCTGTCGCGCGGGCCCCAATTGAAGGGGCAGGCGGTGCCTGTGCTGGATGCCGAACGCGCGCCCGATGATGTGCGCGGCGCGCGCGCCACCGTGGCCCAGCGCATGGCGACGCTGGATCGCACTGGCCAGATGCTGTTGCCCGGCGCTGTTGGTGCCGCGCTGGCCGCCGCCAGCGGGCGGCTGCTGGTGCTGCCGGTGCGTGATACTGGCACCGCCCCCTATGCGGCGTTGCCGCTGGCGGGCGATGTTGCGGCACGGCGCTGGTCGTTCGTGGTGATGCAGGATGTGCCGACGCTGGCCTCATCCGCTGCCGGGTTCGACATGGGACGTGTCGTCACCAGCAGGGCCGTCGTGGTGGGTGATCCTGAAACCATGCGCGACGTGCGCTACAGCTTCCCGCCACTGCCCGGTGCGCGCGCCGAAGCGCAGGCGGTGGCGCAGGAGTTGACGGTCGATCCCGCCAACGTGCTGATCGGCGCCGCCGCCACCCGCCCCGCCGTGGTGAAGGCCATCAACCGGATGAATGGCGGCGGCATCGTGTATATGGCCACCCATGCCATCGCCGACGCGCGCAACCCGCTCACCCGCGGTTTCGTCGTGCTTGACAGTGGCAATCTGTTTGCCGGCGAACTGCGCCAGACGCGTTTTCGCGGCTGGGCGGCGCGGCAGCCTCTGGTGGTGATGAGCGCCTGCCAGACCGGGTTGGGCCGGGTATTCGAAGGCGGCACCTTTGGCGTGGCCCGCACCTGGACCGATGCCGGTGCCGGACAGGTGGTCGCCAGCCTGTGGAACGTGAGCGATCAGGCCACCATGCGGTTGATGACCCGCTTCACCCGCGCGCTGAAGGCCGGACAGGCACCTGAAGCCGCGATGCAGACGGCGCAGCTGGAAACGCTGAAGGACTATCCCGACAATCCCAAGCTGTGGGCCAGCTTCACCATCATTGGCAAGCCGACGCTGCCGCGCCCCTGAGGATCAGGCAAAACGCCACTGCTGCAGGCCATCGTCGGCAACACGCACCCGGCCAGGCAGGCCGATGGGATGGGCATCAAGGCTGAGCAGCCTGGCAACCGCATCGGCATCCGCGATGTCGATCTTGCCGAACACGCGGGTACCGGCGGGTGTGCGGCCCACAACGCTGCCATTGCCGGGCTGGCCCTCGCGGCCAAAGACGATGCTGAATGTTTCAACGACCGCCGGGCCCTCGTAATTGCCGACATAAGCCGGCACGTCGCCGCGCGCATCCTCGGCGGCATCTTGCACGTCGCGCGGCAGCATCAGCCATTCCGGTTCGGCCGGGCGATTGCCGATCACCAGCGCGTGATGCTTGGTGACATAGCCGCCCTGGCCATAGAGCAGCGCCTGATCAGCGGGGCGGGCGCGCAGCGAGTGCACCATCGCGCAGGTGGAATGCAGCATATAGCAGTTGAGCCCGGCGCCAGCGAATGACAGGCCGCCCATCACCGACAGCGGCACATCAGGGCCAAGGCCGAGCGTGCGCCGCGCCATCTTGGGCACGGTCGGGAAGCAGGAGTACAGCTCCACCCGGTCAAAGCCGTTCGGCGCGATCCGCATGGCCTGGCCCAGTACGGCATCCTGCGCGCAGCTGTGCACATATTGGTCGCGCTTCAGATAATCCATGTGCTCGCCTGCCGACGCGCCGCCATGGACATGGATGATGCGGTCTTCCGGAATGCCGGCAGCGCGGGCGGCGGCCAGCGTCGTCATCAGCACGGCGGCAGCGGCATTGACGTTGTTGTTGGCCACCATGCGCTTGGTATAGGGCCAGCAGATCATGCGGTTGTCGTCCGACACGTGCACGATTGCGTCGGCAGTGAAGGATTTGCGGCCCCAGGCGTTGGGGTTGGCGGCCGCAGCCTGGCTGATCCGCTCATAGGCCGCGCCGCTCTCGGCCAGCGCCTGCCGCGGCGTCAGCCCCCACGCCGCCACCGTGGCATTTTCATACAGCGGGTAGATGTGGATCGGCTGGAAGATGCCGTGCTGCATCCCCAGCGGCGTGACGTGATCGGACGGGATGATCGGATTCTCCGGCTCCTTGGCCGGCGGCGTCCACGGCAGGGTGATGCCCGCGGCCTTGGCCTTGGCGACGGCATTCTGCGCCTCGCCGCCGGTTACCACCGCCACCATCGAATTGCCGTTGACGATCCGCAGCGCCGCTTCGTGCAGTTTGGTCGTCGGCGTCTCCCCGCCCACGATGCCATACACGGCGCGCGGCGGCACGATGCCCAGCCGCTCCGCCAGCCGCTTGGCGACCCGGTCGTATCGCCACGAAACGAGGTTGATGACGTCGAGGCTGTCAATGCGGTCGAGAAAGCCGCCGCCGGCATCGGCATCGGCAGCGCGCACCGCCGCTTCCATCAGCGCCAGCGGTTCCAGCGCGGCGGCGGGATCGGCGGGACGGTCGATCACCTCCCCAACCCCGATGATCACCGGCGTGCGTTCGGCTGGCAGCGACATGGCATCTTCCCCCTGCAATCGATGTCCGAGGTGATACAGGCTGCCGCGCGGCGCGGGAAGCACTCGCGGGGGCCGGCCACCCCTGCTACAATCGCGGGGTGATCGCGATTGCCCCCTCCCCAGATTGGACCATCCCGCAGGATTGGGCGCATTACAGCGCCACCGATCACCGCGTGTGGGATCATCTGTTCGACCGGCAGACGCGGTTGCTGCCCGGCCGGGTGGCACCGGAATTCCTGGAAGGCCTGAAACGGCTTGATCTCACCCGCCCAGGCGTGCCGGATTTTGCCCGGCTGAACGACCAGTTGATGGCGCTGACCGGCTGGCAGGTGGTGGCGGTGCCGGGGCTGGTGCCCGATGCGGTGTTCTTTGACCATCTCGCCAACCGGCGCTTTCCGGCGGGCAACTTCATCCGCCGGCCCGATCAACTCGATTATCTGCAAGAGCCTGACGTGTTTCACGACGTGTTCGGCCACGTGCCGCTGCTCGCGCATCCGGCGTTTGCCGATTACATGCAGGCCTATGGCCGCGGCGGCCTCAGGGCGCTCGAGTTTGACGCGATCGACCGGCTGTCGCGGCTGTATTGGTACACGGTGGAATTCGGCCTGATGCGGTCAGGGGCCAAGGGAGATGGCGGCCTGGCCATCTATGGTGCCGGCATTGTTTCCAGCCATGGCGAGACGCTGTTCGCATTGGACAGCGCCAGCCCCAACCGCCTTGGCTGGAGGCTCGAGCGCGTGCTGCGAACGCCCTACCGCATCGACGATTTCCAGCAGAATTATTTCGTCATCGACAGTTTCGAACACTTGCTCAAGGTCACGCTCGAAACCGATTTCGGCCCGCTCTATCAGCGGTTGGCCGGCAGCCGGGATATCGCCATTGCCGAAATCACCGAAAGTGACACCGTGTTCACCCGCGGCGATCAGAGCCACGCGGCGGCGGCCCGACTGCCCGCCTGAACCTTACCGCACGCGGCCCCTCTGGACGAGGTTGACGATCCCCAGCAGCACGATGGCACCGATGATCGCCACCAGCAGGCCGGTCAGCGAGAATTCCTGCACCGAACCGCCCACGCCGAACTGGTTGAGCAGGAGATTGCCCAGCACCGAACCCACGCAGCCAACAACGATGTTCCAGAACACGCCCATGCTGCTGTCCCGGTTCATCACCTTGCTGGCCAGCCAGCCGGCGATGCCGCCCACGATCAAAGCAATGATCCAACCCATGATGCGTCTCCTTCACTCCCCCCGGATGCCGATGGATCCATAATCGCTGAAACGCTGGTCTGTTCCCCCGCTGCGTGGCATGGGGCGGCCATGATCGACAGCACGCGCCAGGCCGGCCCCACCTCGCACAGCTTCATCTCGCAGCGGCTGCGGCTGCATTACCTGGATTGGGGCAACCCCGATGCGCCGCCCCTGTTGCTGCTGCACGGCGGCCGCGACCATGCCCGCAGCTGGGACTGGGTGGCGCGCGAGCTGCAGGACGATTGGCACATCATCGCGCCGGATTGGCGCGGCCATGGCGACAGCGCCTGGGCCCCCGATGGCGATTACAACACCCATGCCTATGTCTATGATCTGGCGCAGCTGGTGCACCAGCTGGGTGTCGCGCCCGTCACCATGGTGGCCCATTCGATGGGCGGCAACATCGCGCTGCGTTATGCCGGTCTTTACCCTGAAAACGTGAAGAAACTGGTCGCGATCGAAGGCCTTGGCCCCAGCCCGAAGATGCTGGCCGAACGCGCCAAGACCGATTTCGCCAGCCGCGAACGCCAGTGGATCGAGGCCAAGCGCGCCGCCGCCGCCCGCCTGCCCAAGCGTTATGCCACGCTGGAAGATGCGTTCGCGCGGATGCACCAGGAAAACAGCTTCCTGTCGGAAGAGCAGGCGCGCCACCTCACCATCCACGGCACCCACCGCAACGAGGATGGCACCTACAGCTGGAAGTTCGACAATTATCTCCACCTGCCGTGGGCGCACGACACCGCCCCGGAACAGGTTGCCGAACTGTGGCGCCGCATCAGCTGTGACGTGCTGCTGATGTATGGGCAGAAAAGCTGGGCATCGAACCCCGAAGCCGATGGCCGCATCGCGCATTTCAGCAATGCGCGCGTCATCACCTTTGCCGATGCCGGCCACTGGCTCCACCACGACCAGTTCGACCGGTTCATGGCGGAGCTGCGCGCCTTCCTGTGATCAGCGCGCCCAGGCCGCAAGGAAGGTCGCCACCGCTGCCCGCACCTCGCGGCGGCCCTGTTCCACGTCATCCGGGCCGGCAAGGCCAAGCAGTCGGCGATCGACGACGCCGGCACGGCACATTCCGCTGAATTGCTGGGCCGCAACCACCGGATCCCCAGGTTTCAGCCTGCCCGCCTGCATCTGGCGTTCAAGCCATCCGGCAAACCGCGCCATGCCGGGGCCGGGGCCGCGTTCGAACATCACCCGGCCCAGTTCCGGCACCCGCGCGGCCTCGCCCATCACCAGCCGATGAATCCCGGTGACCTGTTCCGACATGATGGTTTCCATGATCGAATCGCCCATGCGTTCCAGCGCGGCGGCGACATCCGCGGCACTGTCGAGATCGACGGTCAGCGCCGCGCCATAATCCCGCACGATCGCCTCCACTACGGCTTCGAACAGCGCCAGTTTCGATGGGAACAGGCCCCACAGGGTCGTCTTGCTGCCGCCCACGGCCGCCGCGACGGCGTTCATCGAAGTGCCGCCATAACCATTCGCGAAGAAAAGCCTTTGCGCTGCCGCGATATAGGCCTGGCGGCGACTGTCACCGGCCGCCGCCGCAACCGGATCCGGCTCTGGATCATCGCGGCGTGTACCAAGCGGTATCATTTTGCTTGACGTGGGGTTGAGCACGGCTCAAAACTCTCCTTGTACCGATCAGTATCGCTTGAGCCGCCCGTGCATCGCAAGTCTTTCCTTTTCCTCCCGATGCTGGCGCTGTCGGCGTGCGCCTTGCCGCCCCAACTCGGCGCCCCGCCCAGCCTGAAGACTGCCGGGACTGCCGATACGGGGAAGAGCCTTGCCGGGCAGGCGGTGCGCGACTGGCCGGCGGTGGATTGGTGGCAGGCGTGGGGCGATCCACAGCTGAACGCGCTGGTGGCCGAAGCGCTGGCTGGCAATCCCGACATGGTGGCAGCCGCCGCGCGGGTTGCCGCCGCCGATGCCGCCGCGCGCCAGAGCCGGGCCGGGCTGCTGCCGTCGCTCAACGGCAATGCCAGTCTGGGCGGAACCCAGCTGTCGCGCAATCTTGGCATCCCGCCCCAGTTCGTGCCGCAGGGCGTGCTGGAATCCGGTTTGATCAATCTGCAGGCGGGGTGGAATTTCGATCTGTGGGGGCAGGGGCGGGCGCAGCTGCGCGCGGCGCGGCGCGAGGCTGAAGCCGTGGCGGTAGAGCGCGCGCAGGCGCAATTGCTGCTCGCCGCCAGTGTGGCTGCTGCCTACGCCGATTTCGCCGCCGCGCTCGATCGCGCCGCCGCCGCGCGTGATGCGCTGGCCATCCGCCGCCAGACGCTCGACATCACGGCAAGGCGCGCGGCGGCCGGACTGGACAATGATGGTGCCCGCGCCCAGGCGGCATCGCGACTGGCGCTGGCCGAGGCCGATGTCGCTGCCGCCGGCCAGGCCGTGACGGTGTCGCGCAACCGCATCGCGCTGCTGCTGGGCGCCGGCCCGGATCGCGGCCTCGCCCTTTCGCCGCCGGCCATCACGGCGCTGCCGCCGGGCGTTCCCGCCGATGCCGGCATCGGCCTCATCGCGCGCCGCCCTGATGTGATTGCCGCCCGCCTGCGTGCCGAAGCCGCCGGCGCGCGTGAAAGCGCTGCCCGCCGCGCCTTCCTGCCCAATCTGTCGATCAACGCCACCATTGGCCAGCAGAGCCTGGGCTTTGATCGGCTGTTCGAAAGCAACAGCGTCTATGCCCAGTTCGGCCCGGCGCTGAGCCTGCCCATCCTTGATGGTGGCCGCCGCGCAGCCGACGCGCGGGGCGCGCGCGCTGCCCGGGTGAGTGCCGCTGCCGCCCACGATGCGGCCCTGCTGCGGGCCCTGAACGAGGTCGCCGATGCCGCCAGCGCGGTGACGGCGCTCGGCGCGCAGCAGCAGCAGGTGATGGCGGCGCTGGCCGAGGCGCGCCGCGCGCAGGATGTTGCCGCGCTGCGCTATCAGGCCGGGCTTTCCAATCAGTTGGCCGTGCTGATTGCCGATGATGCCGTGGTATCTGCGCGGCGCACGGCGGCTGATGTGGCGGCCTATCGGCTGGCGGCTGACGTGGCGCTGGTGCGCGCACTGGGCGGCGGATTTCGGGACACGGGGAACCGGTGATGGATGCGGTGACAAATCAGGCCATGGCGAGCGAAACCGGCAACCCGAAACGTGCCCGCGCGCTGCGCCTGATGGGCGGCGTCGTGGTGATCGCGGCGCTGCTGGCCGCCGCCTGGTGGGCGCTGTTTGCGCGCGGCCGGGTGGAGACGGACAATGCCTATGTCGGCGGCGATACCGCGCTGGTGACGCCGCAGCTGGCCGGCACGGTGGCGCGCGTGGCGGTTGGCGGCACGCAGGCGGTGAAGGCCGGCGACGTGCTGGTGGTGCTGGATGATGCCGATGCCCGCATCGCCGTGGCGCAGGCCGAAGCGGCGTTGGCGCAGGCGCTGCAGCGTTATGGCCAGGCCGGCGCGCTGGCCGATGCGGCACAGGCCCGCGCCAGGGGCCGCACCGCCGAGATTGCCGCTGCCCGCAGCCGGCTGGCCGAAGCCGACGCGGCGCTGGTGCGCGTGCGCGGTGATTCTGAACGGCGTCGCGGCCTGGCCGGCAGCGGTGCCGTTTCGGCCGAGGAAATCGCCAGCGCCGAAGCCGCGCTGAAGGCCGCGGCCGCGGCGCGGGCCGCCGCGCAGACGGCGGTGACGGCGGCCGAGGACACGGCGCGATCGGCCGAGGGCGATGCCGCTGCCGCCGCCGCGCTGGTCACCGGTACCACCCGCACCACTGCGCCCGACGTGCGCGCCGCGCAGGCCGCACTGGCACGGGCACGGCTGGACCTGGAACGCACGGTGATCAAGGCCCCGGTTGCCGGCATTGTCACCAACCGCAACGTGCAGGTGGGCCAGCGCGTGGCCGCCGGCGCGCCGCTGATGACGCTGGTGCCCACCACCGGCCTGTTCGTCGATGCCAATTTCAAGGAAAGCCAGCTCAAGACGATCCGGGTCGGCCAGACGGTCGAACTGGAATCCGATCTTTACGGCGGCGACGTCACCTATCACGGCAAGGTCGTCGGCATGGCTGGCGGCACTGGCGCGGCGTTCGCGCTGATCCCGGCGCAGAATGCCACCGGCAACTGGGTAAAGGTGGTGCAGCGCCTGCCGGTCAGGATCGCGCTGGACGAAGCCGAACTGAAGGCGCATCCGCTGCGTGTCGGCCTGTCGATGACGGCGGTGGTGGACACGCGGCAATGAGCAGTGCCGCGCCTGGGCCGGCCCCGCTGACCGGCGCCAAGCTGTGGACGACGGCGCTGATGCTGGCGCTGGCCAATTTCGTCGTTGTGCTCGACATCACCATCGCCAACGTGTCGATACCGTCGATCGCAGGCAGCCTGGCCGTGGCGCCGTCGCAGGGCACGTGGGTGGTCACCAGCTATTCGGTGGCGGAAGCCATTTCCGTGCCGCTCGCCGGCTGGCTCGCCATGCGCTTTGGCGTGGTGCGCTGGTTTGGCGTGTCATTGTTCGGCTTTGCGCTGTTCTCGCTGCTGTGCGGGCTGAGCCAGAGCCTCGAGGCGCTGGTGCTGTTCCGCATCGCGCAGGGTTTTGCCGGCGGCCCGATCATGCCTTTGAGCCAGGCGCTGCTGCAGCAGATCTTTCCCAAGGAGAAACAGGGCGCCGCCATTGGCCTGTGGGCGGCGACCACCACGGCCGCGCCGATCTGCGGGCCCATCCTGGGCGGCCTGCTGTCGGATGGCGCGAGCTGGCACTGGATTTTCTTCATCAACCTGCCGGTGGTGGCGCTGTGCCTGTTCGTGCTTGCCCGCCGCCTGAAGCCGTTCGAAACCCCGCTGGAACGCAAGCCGATCGACATCATCGGCTTCATCCTGCTGGTGATCGGCATCGGCGCCTTCCAGATCATGCTCGACACCGGCCGCGAGAAGGACTGGTTTGCCAGCACCGACATCATCGTGCTGGCCATCGTGTCGGCCATCGGCATGGCGGCCTTCATCATCTGGGAATTGACCGACGATCACCCGGTCGTCGATCTGAAGATCTTCCGCCACCGCGGCTTTGCAGCGGCTACGGGCGTGATTTCCATAGGCTTCGGCAGCTTCTTTGCCGTCGTCGTGCTCACGCCGCTGTGGCTGCAATCGGTGCTGGGCTATTCGGCCACGCAGGCGGGATACACGGTGGCGTGGATCGGCGTGTTTTCCGTGCTGATCGCGCCGGCCGCCGGCCTGCTGCTGGCCAGGATCGATCCGCGCATCACCGTCACCTTCGGCGTCGTCTGGCTGGGCCTGATGGCAGCGGCGCGCACCACGTGGTCGACCGACAGCACCTATCTCGATCTGGTCTGGCCGCACCTGCTCACCGGCATCGGCATGCCGTTCTTCTTCATCGGGCTGACCAGCCTTGCCATGGCCAGCGTCAAGCCGGAAGAATCGGTGTCGGCCGCCGGGATCATGAACTTCTGCCGCACGCTGTGCGGGGCGATCGGGGCTGCCATCGCCTCCAGCCAGTGGGACACGGAATCGCGCCAGGTGCGCGCCGCCATGGCCGAAGGCATGAACGGCGTTGAAGGGGCCATGCAGAAACTGCAGGCCGCCGGCCTGTCGGCGGAACAGGCCCGCGCCAGCCTTGATCGCGTGCTGGAGGTGCAGGCGGCGACGCTGGCCAATCTCCACGTCTATGCCTCGTCCGCCGCGTTGTTCTTTGCCGCCGCGGCGCTGGTGTGGGTGATCCCGAAAATGAAAATCACCGGGCCGATGGGCGGCGGGCATTGACCGGCCACCGCGATTGTTCAGCCCACGGGCGCCACTTCCATCGCAGGTTCAATGGCGCGGCGTGCGCCCCCTGATCCTGTCAAAACCCGCCTTGATCGCCGCAAAGCGCAAGTCCACTCCGCCTTCGAAATTGGTGTCGGTGAAGATATAGGGCCAGTCGCCCTCGATCCCTTCCACCACCAGTTCGCCGACGTACAGCGGATCAATGCCGTTCTGGATGGCGTGCGCCGCCAGCCTGGCAAATTCGGTCTGCGGCGCATCCGGATCGGGCAGCGCCACCTGGCCGGCGAGTCGTTCCGGCAGCGCGCGAGCGCTTTCCATGATGCGGGTGCGGATGAAGCCCGGGCACAGCACGCTCACGCCGATGCCCTTGGCCGCCAGCGCCGGGCGCAGCCCCTCCGAAAGCGCCACGACGCCATATTTCGTCACGTTGTAACCGGGGGCGACAGCCGCCACCAGGCCGGCCATCGACGCTGTCGAAACGATCTGCCCGCCTTCACCGTGGGCTTCGATCAGCGGGCCAAAGATCTCGATCCCCCACACCACGCTCATCAAATTGACGCCGATCACCCAGTCCCAGCTGGCGTCGCTCCATTCGCCATAACCGCCGCCGCCGCCAACCCCGGCATTGTTGACGAGGATATGCACCTTGCCAAACCGCGCGATGGTGGCATCGGCCGCCGCCTGCAATTCGGCCTTCAACGACACGTCGGCACGGAATCCCGCCACGTCGGCATTGGTCGCCGCCAGCCGCGCCACCTCGCGGGCCAGCGCATCGCCATCAATGTCGGACATCATCACCTTCACGCCGGCCTGGGCCAGCGCCTCGGCGATGCCCAGCCCGATCCCCGACGCCGCACCAGTGACAAAGGCGACCTTGCCGGCCAGATCCTGCATATGCGTGGCTCCTCTTTGCTGGCAGAATAGGCCGCGTCCCCAGCCGCCAACTGTCACAAGCGAAAGGCACCAGCCATGGCCATCGCCGCCGTCATTCCCGGCCGCACCCGCGATCTGGGCGGCTTAACCGTTGCGCGCGTGCTGCCCAGCCCGGGGTTTCGCCAGCTGGGACCCTTCGTGTTCTTCGACGAGATGGGCCCGGCGGAATTCGCGCCGGGCACCGGCATCGACGTGCGCCCGCACCCCCATATCGGGCTCGCGACGATCACCTGGCTGTTCGCCGGCGCGCTGGGCCACCGCGACAGCCTGGGATCGGTGATCGACATCCACCCCGGCGCGGTGAACTGGATGACCGCCGGGCGCGGCATCGTCCATTCCGAACGCACGCCGCCGGGCCCGCGGGAACAGGGGCAGTATTTCCACGGCATCCAGGCGTGGGTGGCGCTGCCCGTGTCCCACGAAGAGTGCGAGCCGGCCTTCGACCATTTCCCGGCTGCCGCCATGCCGCGCGTGTCGGAATTCGGGCTGGAGGCAGTGGTGATCGCCGGCACGATGTGGGGCCGCACCTCGCCGGTGAATTTCCCGCATCCGATCATCTATGCCGAAGTGCGGCTGGCAGCGGGCACGCGGCTGCCGCTGCCGGCAGGGTGGGGCGATCGAGGGGTCTATCTGGTTGAAGGTGCAGCCGAACTCGATGGCGAATGGATCGAGCGGGGCACGCTGGCCGTGGCCGGCGATGGCGATGCCGAGCTGCTGGCCACGGCCGATGCGCTGCTGATGATCGCTGGCGGCGCGCCGTTGCCGGAGCCGCGCCATCTCGAATGGAATTTCGTCAGCCACGATCCTGCCCGCATCGCGCGCGCCGTGACCGACTGGCGCGAAGGCCGCTTTCCTGCCGTGCCGGGAGAGGACGAGTTCATCACCTATTGATCCATCGCGCTTGGCGGATGTGGCGGCAGCGGTATAGACTTGGGTCATGTTCATCCGCATCACCGATGGCGTCTCGGTCGCGCCGCAAATCTCGCCCGAAGACGTGGCCGCCGCCAAGGCGCAAGGCTTTGCCACCATCGTCAACAACCGCCCCGATGGCGAAAGCCCGGATCAGCCGCCGGGCGCTGCCATCGCGGCGGCCTGCGCGGCGGCCGGCATCGATTATGTCGCCATTCCGATCGATCACACCGGCTTCAACCTCGACCAGGTCGAAGCGATGGCGGGCGCGCTGGCCAAAGGGCCGGTGCTGGCCTTCTGCCGGTCCGGCACGCGCAGCTGCAACCTGTGGGCGCTGGCTGCGGCAAAGCAGGGCGGCGAGCCGGCGGAGATCGTGGCCGCGGCAGGCGAGGGCGGCTACAATGTCGCCGGGCTGCTGCCGCTGCTGAAACAACTGAAGGGCTGATCCGGCTTGTCGCGCATCGACCTGCTGCTGTTTTCGGTCATCGGCGTTGCGATGCTGGTGCTGGCGGCGCGCTGGCTGGGCTTTGCGCGGGTGCCGGCCATTGCCAGTGATGCGCTGGCGCAGCGGCTGGCGGCTGATGCCCTGCCCGGTTTTGTGCCTGCCGACACCGTGCGCAGCCGCGATGGCGCTGGCGCGCTGGTGGCCGGGCATGATGGCCGTGTGGTGCTGGTGCGCCCGCTGGGCGATCGCTTCGTGGTGCGCCCGCTGTCCCGCCCAATCGTCGCGCGGGCCGGTGCCGTGCTCCGCGTGCGCCCGGATGAACTGATGTTTCCCGAAACCGCGCTTGATCTGGGTGAGGCGGCGGCGGCGCGCTGGGCAGCAAGGCTGTGAGCGTTGCCGATCTCCTGACCGTCGATCCGGTGGCCATCGCCATTCCGGTCTTCGTGCTGTCGATCATCATCGAACTCGCGCTGGTGCGGCTGGGCTGGCGCGGCGATTATGACTGGCGCGATACCGGCACCAGCCTCGCCATGGGGCTGGGCAACACCATTGCCGGCGCGCTGCTGGCGGGATCGGTGACGGGGCTGGCGCTTTGGTGCTGGCAGCATCGCCTGTTCGACATTCCGCTGACGTGGTGGAGCCTCGCCCTGTGCTTTGTCGCGGATGATCTGGCCTATTACTGGATCCACCGCGCCGGCCATCGCATCCGCTGGGCGTGGGCGGCGCACGTGATCCATCATTCGTCGCAGCACTACAATCTGTCGACGGCGCTGCGGCAGACGTGGACCGGCCTGTTCGGCCTCACCTTCCTCATCAAGCTGCCGTTGTTCCTGATCGGCTTTCCGCTGGCGCTGGTGGCGTTCTGCGGCGGGGTGAACCTGATCTATCAGTTCTGGATCCACACCGAGGTGGTGGGGCGGATGCCACGCTGGTTCGAAGCGGTGATGAACACGCCGTCGCACCACCGCGTCCACCACGGCACCAATCCGCAATATCTCGATCGCAACTATGCCGGCGTGTTCATCATCTGGGACCGGATGTTCGGCACCTTCCAGGCCGAACAGGCCGATGATCCGCCGCGGTATGGCATCATCCGCAACCTGGGCACGTTCAACCCGCTGTGGGTGGCGGTGCACGAATGGGTGGGCATTGCCCGCGATCTGCTGCGGGCGCGCAGCCCCCGTGCAGCGTGGCTGGCCGCCTTTGGCCCGCCCGGCGCGCTGACCGGCGACACTGCCGACGCGCTGCGCGCCCAGTGGCAACAGCAGCAGCGCCAGACCTTATCCCAAACGCCCGCCGGCGTTCCGGCCGAATGATCAGCCGCCGCCGGCTGCTGGTGGGCGGCGCCGGTATCGCCGCTGCCGGGCTGGGGGTGCGCGCGTGGCAGCAGGGCCTGCTGGGGGGTGATCAGCCCGCACTGGCCGCGTGGGATGATTGGGCCAGCCAGCGCCAATTGGGCGCGCTCAGGCTGGTGGGCGGCGGGGTGCTCGCCGCCAGCCCGCACAACACCCAGCCCTGGGCCTTTGCCGTCGGCCGGCTGGGCGTCGACATTTTCGAGGTGCCCCAGCGCAGCCTGGGCACGATGGATCCGTTTGGCCGGGAACGGCTGGCCGGGCTGGGCGCCGCCATCCACAACATGGCGCTGGCCTCCACCGCGCTCGGCCGCGCGGCGCGGGTGCGGTTGCTGCCTGATCCGGACAATCCGGGCCATGTCGCGCGCGTCGTGCTCGGCCCTGATGGCAGCGGGCCAGCGCCGCACCCGCTGCTGCCGTTCATTGCCCGCCGCCACACCCATCGCGGGCCGTGGCGTGGTGGCCCGATTGCCGATGCGGTGCTGGCCCGCGTGCTGGCCTTTCCGGCGTTTCCAGGCGTGCGCGTGGCGCTGTTTGCTGCCGGCAGCGCGCGCGGCCAGCGCTTTGCCGCGCTCACCAGCGAGGCCACTGCCGCCATTGCCGGCGACGCCGCGATGATGGCCGACAGCCACCGCTGGTTCCGCCACGATTTTCAGCTGGCGCAATCGCGCATGGACGGGCTGACCCTTGCCACATCCGGCACGCCGCCGCTGATGGCCATCGCTGGCGCGCTGCTGCCCGATCAGACGCCGGAAAGCGAAGGGCGGTTCTGGCTGGCCGCCACCCGCGAAACGCACCTGCCAACGGCATCGCTGTTTGGCCTGATCCTCACGCCGCAGCCGCACGACCGGCGTTCCGCGCTGCTGGTCGGCAGTGCCTGGCAGCGGCTGCACCTGAATGCGACGGCGGCGGGGTTGGTGGCGCAGCCGCTCAACCAGATCCCCGAAATGATCGACCGCGAGGCGCAGCTTGGCCGCCCGGCGCGCTTTGCCCGCGCCGCCGATGCCCTGCTCGATGATCCGGCGTGGCGGCCGTCCTTCTGCTTCCGGCTCGGCCGCGCAGACGAACCGGCCGGCGCATCGCTGCGCCGGCCGGTGAGCGCTGTCCTGGGTCCACCGGCGCGCCTGGCATGGGAAGTCGACCAGTGGCGCGCCGCCGGGGGCGCGTTTTAGCCCGGGGTCTGGGTGGTTTCGCCGCCCATCCAGCGCTTGTCATACCGGCTGCCGACACGGTCGGAAATCGGCGGCACAAAGCTGGACCAGATGCGCGTGGGCAGCGCCTTCATCCCATCGCGCATCACGTTGCGGGCCGCGCGGTTGCTGATGTGATCAAAGCCCTTCAGCGATCCGATGCCGAAATAGGAACCGGGATAGCTGGCCAGCACATTGTCCATCGCCATGCTTTCCACGCAGCCGCCGCAGGTGAGGGTGTGGCTGTAGGTGACGGCCAGATAATTGCCGTGGAAGAACAGCCGGCGGCCGCTGCCGGTCTTGGGATCGCTGGACAGGATGCCCTGCATGTCGCCGATGGCGGCATTGTTGATCACATAGACATCGGCCTGCAGAGGTTGGCCGACAATGCTCCAAAGCTGGATGCAATCGGGGTGGGCCGGATAGATCTTGGTGAATTCGCTGCACTGATTGGTGGTGATGATCACGCGCTGGTTGCCAACGCTGTTGATCCCGTCCGACGTGCTGCCGGTGATCTGGTTGCGCGCGATCAGGATATCGCTGGATTCGCGGACGCCGATGCCCAGCATGTGGCCCTGCAGGCGATTGTCGCGGATGGTGATGCGCTGCGAACCCGGCTGGATGGAGATGCCCCCGCCCTTCAGATTGGAATTGCCCAGCACGGTGGTGCCGGCAATGGTCACGTCGGTCACGGCATCGCCGCGGATGACGTGCAGATTGGCGGTGTCGACATCCCGGCGACCCCAGGTGCCGCCCTTGATGGTAAGGCCCTGCACGTTCCGCATGCCGATGCCTTCGGGGAATTTCCCGCCGCTGGCATCCAGCGTGACGCCGGCATAGTTGCGGTTCACCAGCGACACGCGGCTGGGGCAGTTGACGGCTCCGGTGGTAACGGTGCTGCCCGGGGCGGCAGCGGCAAGCGTGGCGGCGATCATCGCGCAACTGAGCATTTTCAAATTTCCTTGCTGGTTCCGCCCCCGGCACCGGGCGTCTACCATCCAACCGGCTTGCGGACATTACTCAGACGCTCAATTCGTCGCTTTTGAGGGTCATTTCGGGGTTGATTTGCGACAAGACGAGCCTTCGCAGACCAGGCATTGCCGCGGCGTTTCCCCGGCGTTATCCCTTTGTTTCCGCAAAAAGGAACGGTGATGCCGGGTCAGTGGTTTGCAGATTACGTCAGGGCGGCGCCCCATCCCGGAAAGGGGCGGGTGATTCGCGCCCTGCTGCGGCTGTGGGATGGGCGGCGGCTGCCCTCTGTTTACGGCCCGCTGATCACGGTGCGCGCTCGCGATGCCACCAACCGCTTTGCCCTGCTGGGCACGCTGGCCGAGGATTATCGTGACGTCCACGATCAGGTGATGGCGATGGCGCCGGGCGAATGCCTGGTCGATATCGGCGCCAACCTTGGGCTGTTCACGCTGATCGCCAGCCGCCATCTCGGCCCCGAAGGCCGGGTGATCGCCTTTGAACCCAACCAGGCGACCTTTGCCGATCTGGCCGGCAACATTGCCGCCAACGGCTGCACCAATGTCGTCACCCTGCTCGCCGGCGTGTCGGACACCACGGCGCGGGTCGCGTTCGATCCCGGCCCGGCCGGGCACAGCGGCGTCGCCCACATCAGCCAGTCAGGCAGCAGCGCCATCATGGTCCTGGGCGGACGGCAGGTGGCCGATCTCATCCTCAACATCGCCGGCAACCGCCGCATCACCATCAAGATCGACGTGGAAGGCCATGAAAACCAGGTGATCGACGCGCTGATGCCGCTGCTGGGCGAGGCCCAGGTGGCAAAGCTGGTCGTCGAAGTCGATGCCGCCAACCTGGCCCAGCACGGCACCACGCGCGAGATGCTGTTTGCCCGCCTGGCCGAAAAGGGCCTGCGCCCGTCCGTGAACGAGACGCAGCGCAGCCATTACAACGAGGTGTTCGTGCGCGCCTGAGCGCCGCCAGCGGATTACGGGCGGATCGGGCGCGACAGGAAATCCGGCACGCCTTCCGGGCCAAAGCCGATGAAGCGTTCGCCGTCGCCATCATCGTGGCGGCGGGCCGGCGGCGTCGGCGCGATGGCGCGATAGCTGGCCAGTGGATCACGCGCGCGTTCCCGCGGGGCGTGCCGAGGTTCGGCGCTGCGCGCCGGGCGCGGTTCGCGGGCCGAGGCGGCATCGCGCGGGGGGCGCGCCTCGCGGGCATCGCGCGGCGCACGCGCTTCACGGGCAGGGCGAGCCTCACGCGGGGCGCGGGCCTCCGGCTCTGCGCGCGCCTCGGTCTTCTGCTCCGGACTCGTTTCTGCCTTGTCGCGGCCCCGGCCACGGTCACCACCACGGCCCCCACGACGCCGGCGGTCGCCGCGCGGTGCGCCCTCGTCCCCGGTCGGCGCTTCGCCCGGCGCTTCGGCCGGGCTCGCGGCCAGCGGTTCGGCGGCGGCAGGTTCGGCAGCGGCATCGCGGGTGAGCGGTGCGCCCGCTTGCCAGCGCGCGATCTTCTGCCGGGTCAGCTTTTCGATGTTGGCAAGATTCTCGGCGTCCTCGGGCGTCGCAAAGCTGATGGCAACGCCCGTGCGTCCGGCGCGGCCGGTGCGGCCGATGCGGTGCACATAATCATCCGGGTGCCACGGCATGTCGTAATTGATGACGTGGGAAACGCCCGGCACGTCCAGCCCGCGTGCGGCAACGTCGCTGGCAACCAGGATGGTGATGTCACCCTGCTTGAACCGGTCCAGTTCGCGGATGCGATCCGATTGGTCCATGTCGCCGTGGATCTGGCCCACCGGCATCTTCGCGCGCTTCAGGATGTCGGCCAGGTCGCGCACCATCGTCTTCTTGTTGCAGAAGATGATCGCGGTCTTCACGTCGTCCTGTTTCAGGATCGATCGCACCAGGTCCTTCTTGTCGCGGCTGCTGGTTTCCACCACCCACTGGGTGATGTTGGTGTTGGTGCTGGCCGCCCGCGCCACCTCGATGCTTTTCGGGCTGTCCATGAACTGATCCGCCAGCTTCTTGATCGGCGGCGGCATCGTGGCAGAGAACAGCAGGGTCTGCCGCGCCTTGGGCAGTTTCGAGCAGATGGATTCGATATCCGGGATGAAGCCCATGTCCAGCATGCGGTCGGCTTCGTCGATGACCAGCATGGCGCAGCCCGAAAGCAGGATCTTGCCGCGGGCAAACAGGTCCATCAGGCGGCCGGGCGTCGCGATCAGCACGTCAACGCCCTTTTCCAGCGCCGCCATCTGGTCGCCCATCGAAACGCCGCCGATCAGCAGCGCCATCGAAAGCTTGTGGTTCTTGCCGTATTTGTCGAAATTCTCGGCCACCTGCTGCGCCAGCTCGCGCGTGGGTTCCAGGATCAGGCTGCGCGGCATCAGCGCACGGGAACGGCCCTCGGCCAGGATGTCGATCATCGGCAGCACGAAACTGGCGGTCTTGCCGGTGCCGGTCTGGGCGATCGCGATGATATCCTTGCCCATCAGCACCGACGGGATCGCCTGCCGCTGAATCGGCGTCGGCGTATCATAGCCGCTGTCTGCAACAGCGCGCAGCAGGGCGTCGGAAAGGCCCAGATCGGAAAAGCTCATCGGGTTCCTGTGAGTGCGAGGCCGCAAGCCGGCCTGCATGGGGCCTTGGCGGTGAGGGCCGCAAAAGTCAATGGCTGCACCCTGTTGCCGCCAGCGATTGCGGGCCGGCGTTGCCGCCGGTCCACGCCCGCCAAAACGAAGCGGGGCGGCTGTCGCCAGCCGCCCCGCCCGTTTGCATCAGATCGTGGTGATCAGAAGCGGAAGCCCGCCGCCACACCGTAACGCCGGGGTTCCAGCGTGAAGATGTTGGTGAACAGGCCCGACGACTGGTCGGTGACATACAGGCCGGTGGTGGCGTTGTTGTTGGTCAGGTTCTGCACGAACCCGCGGACATACCATTTCTGGTCCGGCCCGTTGAACGTCACCTGGGCGTTGACCACCGTGTAGCTCGGCACGCGGTTGATCTGGCCGTTGAAGATGTTGCCGAAGCTTTCGCCGGTATGGGCCAGGTCGACGCGCGGGATCAGGTTCATGTCACCGATGTCGAACGTGTACTGCACACCGGCCGAGAACTTGTACTGCGGCGCCTGCGGCAGCTGGTTGCCGCGCAGGTTCTGCAGCACGCCATCCGGCAGCATCTGGAACGGGGTGCCCGCACTCAGCGCCTGCATCACGCCGCAGATGCCGAACGCACCGCCAACGCCAGCCGGCAGACCGCTGTCGGACGGGAAGTCGGTGGCACCGCGCAGGCCGGCGCCGGCCTGCAGGCCGGGGATCAGGCCGGCGTTGACCGCACCATTGGCCTGGGCGACGAAGGCGCGGGTGCCGGCCTGGCCGCCCGGACCGTTGTTGACGATGGCGCAGTTCGAACCGTTGGTGATGTCCTTGATGATCACCGCGTCGCTGCGATTACCGGCCGGGTTGCGCGGGTTGGCGAGGAACTTGTCGCTCGTCACCTTGGTGTTCAGGTACGACGCGTTCAGGTTGATCGCCAGGTGGCGGTTGGGCTGGATGATGAATTCGCCTTCCAGACCGTAGACATCGGCATCGACGTTGTCGTTGACCGAGGTGCGGGCGGTGATGCGCGACAGCTGCAGGCCCTTGTACTTGTAATAGAAGGCCGTGACGTTGGCGCGCAGCTTGCCATCGAGGAAGCTGTTCTTGGATCCGATTTCAAATGCGTCCACGAATTCCGGCGTGAAGGAGTCCGGCACCTGGAAGATCGGCGGGATCGGAGGGTTGATGCCGCCCGATTTGTAGCCGCGCGAGTAGGACGCATAGATCAGATTGTCGTCGGTCACTTGCCAATCCAGCACGGCGCGACCGGTGACTTCCGAGAAACTGACCGATCGTTCTGAGAAGGGCTGAATGCCGGGGCGGTTTGGATCGCCATCGAAGCCAGCGGCAAACGGCGAGTTGAACGCATTGCCTGCAGTGCCGAAGGGCACAAAGAAGCTGGCCAGCGTGTTTCGGGCGCGGACAAACTTCTTGTCGTTATTGTAACGCAAGCCACCGGTAAACTTCAGGGTATCCGTGATGTTGTAATAGACTTCACCAAAGATGCCATAGCTTTCCAGATCGTAGCGGATCGAGTGGTTGCGGAAGAACGGCGTGCCCAGGAAGCCCGGGGGCAATGCCCCGCCACTGCCTGCCGCAGTGAGCGAACCGAGCACGCCCGAAACATAGTCGATACCCCAGCTGTTCACGTAATAGCTGTTTTCCGGCAGGACCGAGTCGACATATATGCCACCGACGAGGAAGTTGAACTTGCCGTCGAACTGGGAGCTGATGATGGCTTCCAGCGTTTTGGCGCGCACGAGCTGGTTCGACCGGTCAAAATCCTGCGGCGTGGCCGAGCAGAAGCGCTGCCCGCCGTAGGCACCGAGGCCGGTTTCTTCCGCCAGCGAGGTGCAGAACTGGCCGCCGTTGGACACGGCGTTGACGACGTTGGTGAGGCCGGGGATCGCGGCCGAGAAGGCCCGCGCCGTGGCCACCGCCGTGGCTGCCACCGCCGGGTTGAAGACGCTGAGGTTGTAATCGACCGAGCTGTCCACCGCGTTGCGCTGGTACATGCCCGTCACCTGCGCCTTGATGCTGCCGAAGTCATGCTGCACGCGCAGCATGTACTGTTCTTCCTCGGCAAAATAGGTCGGCGTGTAATCGGTGCGGATCTGGCGCTTGTCGAGCGGGCTGAGGTTGCCGGCATAGTTGTACGGATCGGTGCCATACAGGCTGCCGAGGCCCAGCGCGCCAAAGGCGGCGCCGCCCTGCGTCGTCAGGAATTCGCGGCTGGCGAGCGTGCCGACGAAGGTCGAATTGGCGTTGATGAAACCATTGTCGAGCCGGCCCGGAAGGCAGCCCAGCACGCCGGTCGGATCGGTCTGGCACAGCTGCTTCTGCAGGCGGGCGCGATCATCCTTTTCGCGGAAATAATAGGCCATGGCGTCGACCGTGGTATTCTCGGTCGGCTGCCAGCGGACGCTGCCGCGGATGGCATAGAGATCGCGGCCATCGACGCGGGTGTTGTTGAAGACGTTGGTGGTGAAGCCGTCGCGGCGCAGATAGGTGCCGGCAACGCGCACGGCCAGCGTGTCGGTGACGGGCAGGTTGAACATGCCCTTCACGCGCAGCGAGTTGAAATTGCCGTATTCGACTTCGCCGGCTGCGTGGATCGCGTCCATCTTGGGCTTGGCGTTGACGAAGTTGACGACGCCGCCGGTGGCGTTGCGGCCGAACAGCGTGCCCTGCGGGCCGCGCAGCACTTCGACGCGCTCCAGATCGAAGAATTCGGCTTCGAACAGGCGGGTGGCGAACAGCGGCATGCCTTCGGCGTGGATGGCGGTGGCGCTGTCGCAAGTGACGCCCACGCAAAGATCGCCGATGCCGCGGATGGTGAAGCTGGCGCCGGTGAAATTGCCCTTGGTGAAGGTGATGTTGGGCAGGGTCAGCTGGATGTCGAGCGGGTTGTTGATCTGCTGACGCTGCAGCGCTTCGGCCGAAAAGGCGGTGACGGCGATCGGCACGTCCTGCAGGCTTTGCGCCGTGCGCTGCGCGGTGACGACGATTTCCTCGATGCCGGTGTCTTCGCCCTGGGCAGCGGTTTGCGCCATGGCCGGCATGGCCAGGCCGATCAGCGAAGCACTGGCCACCAGGCCGGCACGGATTCCAAGCGTGAGTTTCATCTGTCTTCCTCCCCAAATGCCTTCACGGACGGATCTTTTTCGTGGCTCTGCTGGCCTGATCCTGTGCCGTTGCATGACGCCCGTGTGGCCACCATGCTGCAATCATCAGTTTGGACAGGCCTTCGGAACTTTGTCCAGTGGGCCACAGGGCGTGGAGAGCGTGCCGCGCTTGCTGTGGCCGCCGGGCAACAGTCTGAGACGTGGCAAGCGGGATCAGCGCCGCCTTTGGCGCCTTTTGGCGCGCGGCGGCGGCGATGGCACGATCGCGGCGATGGCGCATTCGCCGCCCGATCGCGCGCCGATGGCATCGCGCCCGGCGCACAGCTGGCCGGCGCGTTTCTGCTGATAGTAAAAGCCCTGGTAGAAACTCAGCGCCGGGCATTCCTGCGCCAGATGCAGGCGCCAGCGCCGGCCACCGCGCATGGTCAGCTCGATCGCCCGGTCGCCATACAGCTGCGCGCCCGCAATGCCATTGATGGCGATGCAGCGGTTGCGGCCGGCGCGGGGCGGGGCGGGGCGGGCATCAGGCTCGCCGCCGGGGCGCACCGGCACGCGTTTCCAGGCCTGACCATCGAAACTCTGCGGTTCGGCAGCACGGTTGCGCTGGGCGGCAGCCGGCGCGGCCAACGGGGCAGCCACTGCCAGCAGCAGCGCCATTCCCGTCACCACAGCAGAGCGTATTGCCGACAAGACCGATTGTCCCCTGTTGCACCGTGCACCTGCACAGCCGGAGAAGGCGCCCCCGCGTTCCCCCGCAACAGCTGTCCGATGCCGCCGGCCAGTTGAACCACGGCTGAATGTCGCGGGCAACCGATTGTGCATCCATCGTTTCATCGCGCGCCCCATTCGCGCTACAGGAGGGCCATGGATCCCCTTGTCGTCCCACCACCACCCACCGCCGCCGCGCTTGCCGCGCTGCAGGCCGCAGCGGGCGGCGATTTCACCACCGATCCCGATCTGATCGCGCCCCGCCTTGTCGATTGGCGGCGGCGCTATCACGGCGCAACGCCGCTGTTGCTGTTGCCGCGCCATGTCGATGCCGTTGCTGCCATCGTGCGGGCGGCTGGCGAACAGCGCGTGGGCCTGGTGCCGCAGGGCGGCAACACCGGGCTTGTGGGTGGCGGCATACCGCCGGCGGACGGGTCGGCGGTGCTGATCAGCCTGTCGCGCATGAACCGCATCCGCCATGTCGATGTGGCCGGGCAATTGCTGATCGCCGAGGCCGGCGCGATCCTTGCCGATGTCCACGCTGCGGCCGCCGCCCACGGGCTGACGTTCCCGCTGTCGCTGGGCGCCAAGGGATCGGCCACGGTGGGCGGGCTGGCCGCCACCAATGCCGGCGGCGTGCAGGTGCTGCGCCACGGCACCATGCGGGCGCTGGTGGCCGGGGTGGAGGCGGTGCTGCCCGATGGCCGCGTGCTGGACCAGCTGCAGGGTCTCGCCAAGGACAACACCGGCCTTGATATCAAGCAGTTGCTGATCGGGGCGGAAGGCACGCTGGGCATCATCACGGCGGTTGCGCTGAAACTGGTGCCGGCGCCGGCCCATCGCGTTGTCGGCTGGGCCGGCGTTGACCGGCCACAGCGTGCGCTCGGCCTGCTCTCGCGCCTGCGCCAGCTGAGCGGTGGTCAGGTCGAAAGCTTTGAGCTGATTCCCGCCGATGGAGTTGATCTGGTGGCCCAGCATCTGGGCATGGCCCCGCCACTGGCAAGTCGTCACGCCTGGCAATGCCTTGTCGAACTCGCGGGACCGCAGCCGCTGGACGAGGTGCTGGCGCAGGGCCTGGCCGACGCCGATGACGCGGTGATCGCCCAATCGGAAAGCCAGGCCGCCGCGCTGTGGCGCCGACGCGAGGAACTGCCACTGGCCGAACGTCAGGATGGCCCGGCCGTGCACCATGATATCGCGGTGCCGGTTTCGGCCATGCCCGATTTCGCCGAGACCGCCGCTGCCATCGTCGAACGGGAGTTTGCCGGTGCGCGCGTGCTGGCCTTCGGTCATCTGGGTGACGGCAATCTCCATTTCAACGTGCGGGCTCCCGCTGGCGACGGGGCAGCCGACTGGATCGCCCGGCAGCGTGAGGCGATCACCGCGCGTGTGCATGGGCTGGTGGCGGCGGCGGGCGGATCGATTTCGGCCGAACATGGCATCGGCGTGATGAAACGCGCCGATCTGGCCCGGCTGGGCGATCCGGTGCGACTGGCGGCGATGCGCGCGATCAAGCAGGCGCTTGATCCCCTGGGCATCATGAACCCCGGCAAGCTCTATTGACCGCTGCTGCTGCGGGGGAAAGGCTGCTCCACCCTGTCATGCCGCAGCCTTGCACGACGCGTCGCCCCGCTCTAGGAAAGCCTACCGAATTTTCACTCCAGTCACGAAAGCGCGATACCGATCATGGCCAGCCAGCCTCCTGCCAACCAGCTTCCCCTGTTCTACAACGGCCTGGCGCCGCTGTCGTCGCAGCTCCACCCCAACCACGGCCTCAAGCCGCGTGGCGATCTGGGCTTCACCCGTGGCACCCATGCCATCCCCGTGACGGTCGACGAATTCCCGCTGGTGCAGCGCAACTATCCGATCGTGTTCGGCGTGGGCGAAAACCCGGCGCCGCTCGCGCTTGTTGGCCTGCAGGAAGGCGAAAACCTCTATCTTGGTGCCGACAACCAGTGGGAAGCCAACGCCTATATCCCGGCCTTCGTGCGCCGTTACCCGTTCATGCTGGCGCGGCTGACCCCGGAAGCGCAGGAACTGTCGCTGTGCTTTGACGACACGGCTGGCATCGTTGTCGAGAACGACGGTGAAAAGCTGTTCGCCGGCACCGAGCCGACCGAAACCACCAAGTCGATCCTGCAGTTCTGCGAGCAGTTCGAGCAGGCCGTGATGCGGACCCGCGCCTTCATGGAAGAACTGGCCAAGCTCGATCTGCTGATGGATGGCGAAGTCACCATCCAGCGCGACGGCCTGGCCCAGCCGGCAGTCTATCGCGGCTTCCGCATGATCGATGAGCAAAAGCTGCAGAACCTGCGCGGCGACCAGGCCCGCAAGATGGTGCAATCGGGCATGATGGGCCTGATCTATGCCCACCTGTTCAGCCTGTCGCTGATCAGCCCGCTGTTCGAACGCCAGTTCGTGGCGTCACAGCCGCAGGCCGCCTGATCCTGTCGCCCTGCGGGTGACGCAAAAAGGGGCGGTGGCCAAGGCCATCGCCCTTTTTTCGTGGTTCAATCACCGCTTGACGTGATATATGGTATCATCTTATCGCGGCGCACCTGATACCCCTCTCGTCATGCAAAGGTGATGCCTGATGTTTCGACGTTCGCTTGTGTCCGCGCTGCTGCTGTCGTCGGCCCCCGTCCTCGCCGAAGGGGACGATCAGGCTGATGCCCAGCACGGCACGGTGGATCCGCAGATCATCGTGTCTGCGCCCTATGCCCGCGATCGCAAGCTGGTCGCCACCGCGGTTTCGGTGCTGCAGGGCGACGAACTCCAGCGCCAGCTGCGCTCCACCATCGGTGAAACCCTCGCCCGCCAGCCGGGGGTGAGCAGCACCTTCTTCGGTCCCAACGCCTCGCGCCCGATCCTGCGCGGCCTTGATGCCGAGCGCGTGCGCGTGCTGACCGACGGCATCGGCAGCTTTGACGTGTCCAACACCTCGGTCGATCACGCAGTGGCCGCCAACCCGCTGCTGTCTGACCGGATCGAGATCCTGCGCGGCCCGGCCGCCCTGCTGTTCGGTTCGGGCGCCATCGGCGGTGTCGTCAACATGCGCGATCTGCGGATCGCGCGCGAAGTGCCCGATGCGCCGCACGTCGATGCCACGGCGGGCATCGGTTCGGCCGCGCGCGAACGCAATATTGCCGCCGCGCTGAACGTGCCGCTGGGCGCCGGCTTTGTTGCCCATGTCGATGGCAGCTTCTTTGAATCGGATGATTATCGCAGCGGCGGCTATGTGTTCAGCGAAGGTCTGCGCGAAGCTGCCGCCGCAGAGGGCGGTGAAGCGGCAGAAAAGGCCGGCAAGCGCGGCCGCGTCGAAAACACCGCCGCCCGCACCTGGGACGTCGCTGGCAGCCTCGCCTGGATTGGCGAGAATGGGGCCAACTTCGGCGTTGCCGTCAGTCATCTCGAAAATCGCTATGGCATCCCCAATGGCCTGGAGATCGGCCACGACGAGGAGCACGAAGGCGAAGAACACGGCGAGGAGGAACACAAGGCCCACGAGGACATCACGCTTGCCATGCGCCAGACCCGTGTCGACGTGCGCGGCGCGGTGCCGCTGGGCGGCGCGTTCCAGGAACTGAAGGTTCGCGCCGGCTGGGCAAATTACCGCCACGACGAGATCGAGGACAATGGCGAGATCGGCACCAGCTTCTTCAACAAGAGCTGGGAAGCGCGCGCCGAACTGGTGCAGGCCAACAAGGATGGCTGGCAGGGTGCCAGCGGCGTCCAGTATTTCAGCCGCAATTTCCGTGCCGTGGGCGAGGAAGCCTATATCCCCGCCAACGAAACCCGCCAGATCGGTGTGTTCACCCTGCAGGAACTCGATCTGGGCAGGGTGCGGCTGGAAGCCGGCGCGCGTTACGAGCACAGCGAGGTGCGATCTGCCGCAGTTGGCCGGGAACGCCGCTTTGATGCCATCTCCGTGTCCGCCGGCGGCTCGGTCGATCTTGGCGGCGGCTTCCGCCTCGCCCTCAGCGGCGCGCGTTCGGAACGCGCACCGGCGGCCGAGGAGCTGTTTGCCAACGGCGCCCATGCCGCCACCCGTGCCTATGAAATCGGCAACCCCAATTTCCGCACCGAGCGCCAGCTGGGTGCCGAAACCGTGCTGCGCGGTCGCGGTGATGGCTGGCGCATCGAATTGTCGGCCTTTTACAACCACTTTGATAACTACATCTTCCTGAATCCCGATGGCACCGAGGAAGATGATCTGCCGGTGTTCGTCTATTCGCAGGCCAATGCGCGCTTTTATGGCTTTGAAGCAGAAGGCGCGGTGACGGTGGCGCGTCTGGGCCAGACCCGTTTCGATGTGACCGGGCAGGTCGATTACACCCGCGCCACCCTGTCGGGCGGCGGCGCCGTGCCGCGCATCCCGCCGATGCGGTTCATCGGCGGTGTCGAGGCCAACGGCGGTGCTGTCGGCGGCCGGGTCGAGGTGGAACATGCCACCGCGCAGGATCGGCTGGCAGCGTTTGAAACCCGCACCGCCGCCTACACGCTGGTCAACGCCAGCCTGTCGTGGAAGCCCTATGGCCCCGAAAGCCAGACGACGGTGATGGTGCAGGCGAACAACATCTTCGATGTCGAAGCCCGCCGCCACGCCAGCTTCCTGAAGGATGTCGCCCCGTTGTTCGGCCGCGATATCCGCGTTTCGGTGCGGATGGCGTTCTGATCGCCCGCTCTTGAAAGCCGGCGTCGCCACCCCACATCGGGATCGTGGCGGCGTCGTTTTTCCCCCGAGCGGCGTCCCCCTGGTGGCCATGGTCGCCACCGCTTCCGGGCCTCCGACGGCCCTGAACTGGCCGCGCTGGCTGCCCCCGCCAGCGCGGCCTTTTCCCTGTTCGGCGGCCTGCGGTGCTTATTCGGCGGCGAGGCGCCAGGGCGGTGCGCCCAGCAAGGTCGGGAAATCAGCCAGCAACCGGTGCACCAGCCCGGTCATCGCGGCGCGCACCTTGCTTGCGCCGGCGTGCAGCGTCAGGCGGTGATCATCCAGATAGAGCGCGCGATCGATCTCGATCTGCACGGCGTGGATTCCCTGTGCCGGCTGGCCATGGTGGCGGGTGGTGTGGCCGCCGGCATAGGGCACATTGCGCCCGACCCGCCAGCCAGACCGGCGGAAATGATCCTCGATTGCCTGGACGATGGCAGGGTGGGCGCTGGTGCCATGGCAATCGCCCAGCACGATCTGCGGCGGGCGCGGGCCGCCGGCCGACGGCATCGAATGGCAATCGATCAACAGCGCCGCGCCGTGCGTCTCACGCGCCCGCCGCAGGATCTCGGCCACCTGGCCGTGCCACGGCACGTGCAGGCTGGCCAGCCTGGCCGTCGCCTCGCCGGCGGGCAGCGGCCGGGCATAGATGTCCAGCCCCACCCCGGCCAGCCGCGGGATCACGCCCAGCCCGCCGGCCACCCGCTCGGTCAGCGTCACCGGCACCGGCAGCGGGGCATCGAACATCGCGGGATCAAGCTCGTCGGCGCGGCGGTTGAGATCGATCCAGCAGCGGGCATGGGTCGCCGCCATCACTGGCACCCCGGCGATCCCGTCCAGCAGCGCATCGACAAACGCATCCTCGGCCCGGCGCAACTGGCGCAGGGCCAGGCGCGTCGCCGTCAGCAGCGATGGTGGATAATGCCGGCCACTGTGCGGCGACGTCAGCAGCAGCGGCCAGCGCCCATCGGCGTCACCGGTCAGATGCCAGGCCGGCGGCCCGGCTGCGGTTGCGGAAAATGCCATTGTCTCTGCCCCAAGCACGTGGCTGCGCCCCTGCCAAGATGACAATTCACCCCCGCCCGCTCTCAGGGCTTGCCAAGCCCGGTTTCTGCCACTAACAGGCGGCTCCCGTGGACGCGTAGCTCAGTGGTAGAGCACTGTGTTGACATCGCAGGGGTCGCAGGTTCAAACCCTGCCGCGTCCACCATTTTCCCCCCATCCGGTGAAATCGATGCTAGGCTTGCCGGCGTGTGTTGCGCCGGGGAGGCGGTCGTGATGTTGCGGATGCCATTCGGCACAGTGCCGGGCGCTGGCGAGGCCGAGATCGTCACCTTGGCCAGCGCGGGCGGCATGACGGTCGATATCCTCAGCTATGGCGCTGCCATCCATGCGGTCCGCGTTCCCGATGCTGCGGGCATGGTGGCCGACGTGACGCTGGGTCACCCGACCATCGACGGCTATATCGCCGGCAGCGAATATTTCGGTGCGACCGTCGGCCGGGTGGCGAACCGCATCGCCGGCGGTCGTTTCACCCTTGATGGCATGACCCATCAGTTGCCGCTCAACAATGGCGCCAACAGCCTGCACGGCGGCACGACAGGCTTCAACAAGCGGCTGTGGACGATCGGCAGCGCATCGGCGCAGCGGGTGGTGCTGCATCTTGTCAGCCCGGATGGCGATCAGGGCTTTCCCGGCACGCTGGCGGTGAGCGCCAGCTACGCTCTTGACGACGAAAATCGCCTGTCGGTGACCTATGAAGCGACCACCGACCGGCCGACGATCGTCAACCTGACCAACCACACATACTGGAATCTCGCCGGGGAAGGCAGCGGCAGCGCGCTGGGCCACCGGCTGATGATCGCCGCCGATGCCTTCCTGCCGACCGACGCCGGGCTGATTCCCACCGGGGCAGCGCAGCCTGTGGCCGGCATTCCCTTTGATTTTCGTGTGCCCACCGCCATCGGCGCGCGCATTCGCGACGGCGGCGATGATCAGCTTCGCATCGGGCGCGGTTACGATCACAACTGGGTGGTCGGCGATGATGTGGCAGCCGAACCCCGGCTGGTCGCCCGTGCCGACGATCCGCAATCGGGCCGCACCCTTGATCTGTGGAGCGATCAGCCCGGCCTGCAATTCTATTCGGGCAATTTTCTCGATGGCAGCATCGTCGGCAAATCCGGGCGGCTCTACCGTCAGGGTGACGCCTTCACGCTGGAACCGCAGATGCCGCCCGATACGCCCAACCAGCCGGCGTTCGGCGTCATCCGCCTCGATCCCGGCCAGACCTATCGCAATCGCATGGTCTTCGGCTTTGGCGTCACAGCATCGGCACCCCGCCGGTAACGCCGATCCACGTGCCCGAAATATAGCTGGCCTCGTCCGATGCCAGCAGCACGAAGGCGGCGGCGAGTTCGGCAGGCTGGCCGGGGCGGCCCAAAGGCGTGTTCTTGCCGAACTCCTCGATGCGTTCGGGCGCAAGTGTTGACGGGATCAGCGGCGTCCAGATCGGGCCGGGGGCGACGCTGTTGACCCGGATGCCCTTCTCTCCCAGCAGCTGCGCCAGCCCGGCGGTGAAATTGGCGATTGCGCCCTTGGAGGTCGCATAGGGCAGCAGGTCGGGCGATGGCTTGTCGCTGTTGATCGATGCGGTGTTGATGATCGATGCGCCGGGCATCATGTGTGGCACCGCATCACGGCACAGGCGGAATGTCGCCGCCACGTTGACGGCAAAGGCGCGATCCCATTCGTCATCGGTCATCTCGTCGAGCGTCTTGAAGCTCATCTGATAGGCGGCATTGTTGACCAGCACGTCGATGCCGCCCAGTTCGGCGACGGCGCTATCGATGATGGCCCGGCAGTGGGCGGGATCTGCGATGTCGCCCGGCATCAGCACGCAGCGCCGACCTTCGGCCTCCACCAGCTGCCGCGTGGTTTCGGCATCCTCGTGCTCGTTCAGATAGGCGATCACAAGATCGGCACCTTCCCGCGCAAAGGCGATGGCGACGGCGCGTCCGATGCCGCTGTCACCGCCGGTGATGATGGCGCGCTTGCCGGCCAGGCGCCCATGGCCGCGATAGCTGGTTTCGCCGTGATCGGCCGGCGGTGTCAGTTCGGCATCCGATCCCGGCGGGGTCTGCAACTCTGTGTCCATGATCAATCTCCCGTCGTCATAACCGCGACCACAACGCGCTGTTCCCGGCAGCGGGAGCCGTATCCGTCCCGCCGCGTTGAGATGAGCGCGGGAGGGCCGGTTGCTGACGTTGTTGCTGATATCGCGGGTTCTGGCCGGGTTGCTGATCGGGGTGACGGCATTGAGCGTCGTCCAATCGGCGCGCTGGTGGATCCGCATCTGGGATTTCCCGCGCCCGCAGATCATGGTGGGCCTGGTGATCGCCGGCGGGATCGAACTGTGGGCCGATGCCGAAGCGGGTGCGTGGATCGCCGCGGCCTGCGCGCTGGCCGCCGGCTGGCAGCTGCGCCGGATATTCCCGTACACGCGGCTCGCCCGCTCGGAAATGCCAATGCCCGCCGCTGGCAACGCCGATCGCTGCTTTTGCGTGCTCTCGCTCAACGTGCTGCAAACAAACCGGAATTACGGCGCCACGCTGCAACTCCTCGAACGTGTCGATCCAGATATCCTGCTGTTGATGGAAACCGATAATGGCTGGGCCGATGCGCTGGCCCCAACGCTCGGACGCTACCCCCATGTCCTGTCCTGCCCGCTCGACAATCTCTACGGCATGATCCTCGCCACCCGGCTGCCGATGGCGGACGACAGGATCGTTGTCGATCCGCTGGGCATCCCGGCGATGACCGCGCAGCTGACGGCACCGGGCGGTCAGCCTTTCCGCCTGCTTGCCCTGCACCCGTTGCCGCCGGTGCCGGGGCAGGACAGCGAGGAACGCGACGGCACGCTGGCCCAGGCCGCCCTGCGCGCGGCGCAAACCCGGCTGCCGGTGCTGGCCGTGGGCGATTTCAACGATGTCGCCTGGTCGCACACGTCCCGCCTGTTCAAGCGCATTGGCGGCTATCTCGATCCGCGCATCGGCCGCGGCACCTATGCCACCTTCCCGGCGCGCTATGTCATGCTGGGCTGGCCGCTCGACCACCTGTTCGTCACGCCCGAATTCGCCATGCAGTCGCTGCAAGTGCTGGAGCCGGTGGGATCAGATCACCTGCCGATCACCGCCAAGCTCTGTCTGGGCCCGCGCCCACCCGGCAACGATGCCCCGCCGCCGCCCAGCGAGGACGACAGGGACGACGTGAAAGAGATACTGGAAGACGCACACGAAGCCGGCGCATTGCCGACACCTGAGCGGGCCCTGTGAAGCGTGATCTTGGGGGGAAATTGGCGCCCTGTCGAACGTTGGTCGAACGATCAACAATCCGGGCGGCAAGCGCCATCTTCGTTGGAAAAAGGGAAATTGGCGCGCCCGGAACGATTCGAACGTCCGACCCTCAGATTCGTAGTCTGATGCTCTATCCAGCTGAGCTACGGGCGCGCACTTGAGAGGTGGGCCTGTTAGCGGCGGTCGCTGGGCATTGCAACCACTTCCTTGCCGATTTAGGCGATAAAACATGAAAAGCCCGGCCGCCTCCCTGTTTCTTGCGCTGTCGCTGGCCGGATGCGCCGGGCAGGGCCGCGACTGGCCAAGCCTGAATCCACGCCCCGGCGAGATTTCGCCGATGGTACCGCGCGCCGTGCCGGGCGTCGGCCGCTGTGCTCGCGAAGCGGGTGCCGACTGTGGCCCGCCCGTGGCTGCACCGCCGCCTGCGCTGGCGGACGTGCCGGCACCGCCGACGCCCATCACCGCCGCCGCTGCCGCCAACGAGGTTGCCGCGCTGGAAACGCTGGTGGCCGAGGTGGAGGCTGCCGCTGCCCCCCGCCGCGCAGCGGTTGACGCCGCTCGCCGCGCCGCCGGCAATGCGGCCGGTGATTCGGCGGCTGCATCCCGGCTGGAGGCGGCGCAGTCCGCGTTGTCTGCTGCGCTGGCGCCGCTGGCCAGTGCCGATTATCGCCGCGCGGCGCTGGCCGTGGCGCTGGGCGACGTACCCGACGGAAAGGCGCTGCTGCCCCGGCTGGAGGCACTCGCCCGCCGCATCGCTGCCCTGCAGGATTAGGTAAGCCCAACCGCTCGGCGCACGGCGATCGCCACCAGATCGGCGGCGACCGTGGCGATTTCGATCAGGGCGACATCCTCTACCGGTGTCAGGCCTTCGGCGGCGGTGGAGATCGCGAACAGGCAATCGCCATCGAACGGCGTGTGGATCGGTCGCACCGCGCGGGTCAGGCCGGCATGGGCCATCATCGCCACGCGCTGCGCCTGGGCGCGGGTGAGCGGCGCATTGGTCGCGACCGCGCCGATGATGGTGTTGCCGCGGCCAAAGCGCCGGTGCGCCGGCAGTTTTGGCATGGCCACCGGGCCATCGTCGGGCGGCGCGCCGGCATAGACTTCGCCGAAACTGTTGGCAGCAATCAGCGCGCCGACGACATGGCCATTGGCCAGCCGCCGCGACACGCTGCCGATGCCGCCGGCCCGGCTGCCCGACCGCGCGCCGTGCCCGGCCCCGATCGGGCCTTCGCCATCATGGCCCAGGTCGGCAAAGGCCTGGCGCGTCAGCCGGCGGTAGGGCGGGTCCATGCCCCAGGCCTTGTCGCCGCCGTTCGACAGGTCGAACAGGATCGCCGCTGGCACCACCGGCACCGGCGGCACCCCTGCCGCCATCGGCAGGCCGCGCCCGGCGGCTGACAGCAGCAGGGCGAGTTCATCGCCCGCCGCCAGCCCGAATACCGAACCGCCGGCCAGCGCCAATCCGTGCGCGCGCTCCACCAAGTTGATCGGGTTCAGCGCATCGGTTTCGCGCGTGCCCGGCCCGCCGCCGCGCACGTCCACCGCCATCACCGCCGGCGCGTCCGGCACGATCAAGGTCACGCCCGTGCGCGCCGTGTCGCAATGGGCGTGGCCGACCGCGATGCCGGGAACTTCGCTGATGCCGCGCTGTTGCTGGGTGTTCATCACGCATCCATCGGCCGCAGCCCGGCCGGTTGCAAGGCCTGAACAACCGGCGCAAGCTGCCGATCTGTATTTGCAAGGAATAACGCGAATGTCCGCCCCCGCAGTCGCGCACATCAACCGCATCGGAACGGCCCTGCCGCCCAACGATGTTCACGAAGCCTTCGTGGATTTCGTCGGCGGCATGATCAAGGACCGCCGCGACCAGTTGATCTTCAAGCGGCTTGTCGGCCGTTCCGCCATCGATCACCGCTGGAGCTTCTTCACGCCGGTGAAGGACCCGGATGGCTTCACCGCCGATGCCGAGGGTTTCTATCGCCCCGGCCAGTTTCCCTCCACCGCGCGCCGGATGCAGCGTTTCGCCGCCACCGCGCCCGGCCTTGCCGAACAGGCGATTGCCGGGCTGGGCCTTTCTGCGGGGGAGCGCGCCGGCATCACCCACCTTGTGGTGGCCAGCTGCACCGGCATGACGGCGCCGGGCATCGACCAGATCCTGGTCGAGCGCATCGGCCTCGATCCCGGCGTGGAGCGCACGCATGTCGGTTTCATGGGCTGTTATGCCGCCGTCAACGCGTTGCGGCTGGCGCATCATTTCGTGCGATCCGATCCGGCCGCGCGCGTGCTGGTGGTGAACCTTGAACTGTGCAGCCTGCATTTCCAGGAGACGGGCGAGCTGGAAAGCCTGCTTGCCATGCTGCTGTTTGGTGACGGCTGTTCGGCGGCGCTGGTGACGGCCGATCCGATCGGCATCGCGCTCACCGATTTCCGTGCGGCGACCATCGCCGATTCCGCCGATGCCATCACCTGGGGCGTGGGGGACCAGGGGTTCGACATGGTGCTGTCCGGCCGGGTGCCGGCGATCCTGCAACAGGCGCTGGCCGGCCCGGCCGGCGCGCACCTGCTGCGTGGGCAGAGCCCCGACGATTATGGCGTGTGGGCCGTGCATGGCGGCGGCCGCGCCATCCTGGATGCGGTCGAAACCGGGCTGGGGCTGGGGCAGGGTGCCCTGAACTGGTCGCGCGACGTGTTGCGGACCTGCGGGAACATGAGCAGCGCCACCATCATGTTCGTCCTGCAGCGCATCATGGCCGGCATCGGCACCAGCGTGCCGAAAAACGTGCCCGGCTTTGGCGTGGCGTTCGGGCCGGGGCTGGCGGCGGAAAGCTTCCGGTTCCAGACGGTGGGCGGATGAACCGCGCCATCGGCGACTGGCCCACTGCGCCGCTGGATCTGTCCGCCCGCGCCGATCTTCCCGAGATCATGGATGCCGACAGTCTGGATGCCCGCAGCTACGCCGCCGTCATCGCCGATCTGGCGCGCGTCAACACGATCACCCGCGCCCGCCCGCCCACGCTGGCCTGGCTGAAGCGCCACGCCGGCAGCCGGGTGCGGTTTCGCCTGCTCGATGTCGGCTTTGGCCATGGTGACATGTTGCGCGCCATCGCCAACTGGGCGCAGCGGGCCGGGGTGCCGCACGAACTGGTCGGCGTCGATCTCAACCCGCGCTCCGCGCCCGTGGCTGCTGCCGCCACCCCGCGCGAACTGGGCATCACCTATCTGACCGGCCGGGCCGAAGCGCTGGCGTTTCAACCGGATTTCATCGTCTCGTCGCTCGTCGCCCACCACATGGACGATGCGGAACTGATCGGTTTCATCCGCTGGATGGACCAGACGGCGCGCGTCGGCTGGCTGATCAACGATTTGCACCGGCACTGGCTGGCATGGGCGGGTTTTCGCGTGCTGGCCATCCTGTTCCGCTGGCACCCCATCGTGGCGCATGATGGCGCCGTGTCCGTGCGCCGCGCCTTCACCCGCGCGGATTGGGAGCGCTTGCTGGCCGAAGCCGGCGTGGCCGCCACCGTGCGCTGGCACGTCCCGTTCCGCTGGACGGTCGAATCATGCCCGCGATGACCCCGGTGCTGGTCGTCGGCGGCGGGCTGGCCGGCGCGGCGGCAGCCATCGATCTGGCCGGCGCGGGCGGCGCACCGCTGCTGATCGAGCGCGAGGCGGGCGAACACGACAAGATCTGCGGCGAATTCCTGAGCGGGGAGGCGGTGGCGGCGCTGGCCGGGCTGGGCATCGACGCGCGCGCGCTGGGGGCCGTGCCGATCACCCGCGTCACGCTGCACGCTGGCTGTCGCCAGGCCTCTGCCCTGCTGCCCTTCCCGGCGCTCAGCCTGTCGCGGCGCGTGCTGGATGCGGCGATGCTGGAACAGGCGGCGCGCGTGGGGGTCGAGGTGGAGCGCGGGGTGAGTGTGCGCGGCATCGCCGGCGGCATCGCCCAGACGACGGCCGGCGACATCAGCGCCGACACGCTGCTGCTGGCCAGCGGCAAGCATGACGTGCGCGGGGCGCCGCGCCCGGACGGGCCGGACGAGATCGGCTTCAAGATGTATTTTCGCGCCCCCGCCCTGTCGGCGCGGCTGGCCGGCACGGTGGCCGTCACCTTCTTCGATGGCGGCTATGCCGGGCTGCAGCCGGTGGAGGGCGGGCGGCTGAACCTGTGCCTGCTGGTGGATGGCGCGCATTACCGCGACCTGGGCAGCTGGCCGGCGCTGCTGGCGCGCCTGTGCCGGGAACCGGGCCTGGCGCCGCTTGCCGATGCCCAGCCGCTGCTGCCGCGCCCGCTGGCCATCAGCCGCGTGCCTTATGGCCATCTGGCGCGGGCCAGCGATGATGGCGTCTGGCGGCTGGGCGATCAGGCCGCGGTGATCCCCAGTTTCTGCGGCGACGGCATGGCCATCGCGCTGGAATCGGGCCGGCTGGCGGCGCAGATGCTGGGGCAGGGGGCGCGTGCCCCGGATTACCAGCGCGTGCTTCTTGCCCGCACGCGCCGCCCGGTCACGCTGGCGATGGCGGCGCTTGCCGTCGCGCGCCACCCGGCGGGACGCCTGGCGGCCATCGCCGGCCTGTCGGCCATTCCCGGCGGGCTGGCACTGCTGGCGCGGCTGACGCGGGTGGCCGATCCGCACGCGCTTGCAGTCGCCTGACAGACGGGGCAGACGCCGCCCATGCAGCAGCTCCCCATCTTCGTGAACCTTGTGGGCCGCGCCGTCATCCTGATCGGTGATGGCGAGGCGGCCGAGGCCAAGGCCCGTCTGGTCCGTGCGGCGGGCGGCACCCTGGTCAATGAACGTGCCGCCAGCGCCGCGTTGGCCTTCGTCGCCATTGATGATGATGCCGAGGCCACGGCAGCCGCCGCCCGGCTGCGCGCCCGCGGCCTGCTGGTGAACGTGGTGGACAAGCCCGCGCTGTCGGATTTCCTGATGGGCGCCATCATCGACCGCGATCCCGTCACCGTCGCCGTCTCCACCGCCGGCGCATCGGCCAGCCTGTCCCGCGCCCTGCGTACCCGGCTGGAAGCGCTGCTGCCGGCCAGCCTGGGGCCGCTGGCGCGCGCCATCCTGTCGGCGCGCGACGCGGTGAGCGCGCGGCACCGCACCCCCAGCGACCGCCGCCGGCTGTGGGAACGCGCACTGGCCGAACATGGCCCGCTCGATCCGTTCGCGGCGCTGCCCGATCCCGATGCGGCCGTGGCCGGCGTCGTGGAGGGCACTTCGGCCGCGAGGCCCGAACTGCTGGTCATCACCATCACCAGCCCCGATCCGGGCGACCTCACCCTCAACCAGATGAACGCGCTCGCCCGCTGTGACGTGCTGGTGGTGGACGGTGCGGTGCCCACCCCGATCACCGACCGCGCCCGGCGGGATGCGGTGCGGCTGGATGCGATGCCGGAACCGCTGCCGCAGGGGCTGACGGTGGTCGTCAAGGGATAGGGCACGGCCCTCCGCTCGCCCAGTCGAGCAGTTCGACCACGTGCACGGTCTGCCACGCCGGGTCGGCCAGCTGGGTCAGGCAGCCGATGTTGCTGCTGGCCAGCACGCGGGCGCCGGTGGCGGCGATATGGGCCTGTTTGCGCGCGCGCAGTTCGCCCGACATGTCGGGTTGCAACAGGGCGTAGGTGCCGGCGCTGCCGCAGCAGATATGCGCTTCGGCGATGTCGTGGACGGTGAAGCCAGCCGCCACCAGCAGCGCGCGCGGGGCGGTGACGCGCTGGCCGTGCTGCAGTGAGCAGGGATTGTGCCAGGCGACGGCCGGCGGCGCGATGACCGATGGCAGCGGCGGCAGGGTCGCGAGATATTCGGAGACGTCGCGCACCTTGGCGGCGAGCGGATCGGTCCAGTGTTTCATGACGCTGCCGCAGCCCGAGGTGGTGGTGAGGATGGCGTCCACCGGGCCGGCAGTGCGCCAGGCGGCCAGGATGGCTTCGGCGCGGGCGGCGGCGGTGTCGGCCTGGCCCAGGTGCTGGTGCAGCGCGCCGCAGCAGCCGGCGTCGCGGGTGACGATCACTTGCAGCCCGTGGCGGGTGAGCAGGCGGATGGCGGCGTCGTCGATTTGCGGGCGCAGGGCGGGCTGCACACAGCCGAGGTGGAGGATGACGCGGCCCAGGGGCGTGTCGGGAGGCACGGGATCGCGGCGTTCGGCGGCGCCGGTGGGCGGGATGCGGGCGGGCGCCATTGCCATCATGCGCTGCAAGGGCGCCGGCAGCAGCGGCGCCAGTGGCCGGGCGAGGCGGGCGAGATGCAGCGCGGCGCGAAACAGCCGGCGGCGTGACAGCAGGGCGGTGAGCGCGCGGCGGGTGAGGCGCTCTGGCCACGGCCGACGCGGTTCGGCATGGGCGCGGGCCAGATCGACCAGCTGCGCGTAATCGACGCCGGATGGGCAGGTGGTGGTGCAGCTGAGGCAGGTGAGGCAGCGATCCATGTGCCTGAGCGCGCGCGGGGAGGGCGACTGGTCGGGCGCGTCCAGCATTTCCTTCATCAGCCAGATGCGCCCGCGCGGGCCGTCAAGCTCGTCGCCGGTAACGAGGTAGGTCGGGCAGGTGGCGTTGCAGAAGCCGCAATGCACGCATTTGCGGGTGAGGGCGGCGGCGTCGGTCATGGCGCGGCCCCCGGACTGAGGATGCCCGCCGGATCGAACTGCGCCTTCACCCGCGCCGACAAGGCGGCGACACCTGGATCGAGCGGCGCGCGCGCCGGAACGGAGGACGCGCCGCGCAGCCGTTCGGCATGGCCGTCACGCCCCGCCGCCTGCGTGACCAGCGCGTGCATGTCGACATTCGCCATGTCGGCCGGCAGCAACACCCAGGCCAGCGCGCCGGCCCAATCCAGCCGCAGCCGCGCCTGCGCCGGCAACAGCGCCGCCAGAGCCGGCGCACAGGTGGCGGGCAGCGGGCAGCGCCAGAGGATATCGTCGGGTGCGATGGTGCCGGACAGGCTGGCCGTTGCCGCCCACAGCGCGCGGCTGTCGGCCCCGTCGATCACGTCCGCCGCGCCCAGCCGCGCCCGCGCTGCGTCTACCAGCGCCGGCAGCGCCACGGCGGTGGCCTCGATCCGCAGCTGCACCTGCACGCCATCCCAGGCCGCGCCGGTGATGCCGCCATCGACCAGCAGGGCATCGGCCATCGCGCGCACGGCCCGTTCCGCCGTGTCAGCGGGCAGCAGCACTGTCGCCTGTGCCGGCGGCAGTGGCAGCACTTTCAGGGTAATTTCGGCAACCACGGCCAGCGTGCCGCGTGATCCGGTCAGCAGACGCGGCAGATCAAAACCCGTCACGTTCTTCAACACCTTGCCGCCAGCGCGAAAGATTTCGCCGCGTCCCGTTACGCCGGTCAGCCCCAGCACATGGTCGCGCACGGCGCCGGCAAACGGCCGTCTTGGCCCGGAAAGCCCGCTCGCCACCGCGCCGCCGATGGTGCCATCGCCGCGACCCCAGATGGCATCGGGCGATGGTGGCTCGAACGCCAGGCACTGGCCCGCCTTGGCCAGCAGCGCCTCCACCTCGGCCAGCGGTGTCGATGCCGGCACGGTGAGCAGCAGCTCGCCCGGATCATGATCGATGGCGCCGCCGATGCCGGTGACGTCCAGCACCGTGTCGGCCGCGCCGGGACCGATGCCGGGCTTGCTGCCGCTGCCGGTCACCGCCAGCGTTTGGCCCCGCGCCGCCGCGTCGGCGATGATGGCGGCGAGTTCCTCGGTCGTTGTCGGCCGGTGGGGCATCAGAAGCGCGGCAGTTCGGGGAAGGGCAACCGCCCGCCGTGGACGTGCATGGCGTTCATTTCGGCACAGCGCGACAGGCTGGGAAACACCTTGCCGGGATTGAGCAGGCCATTGGCATCAAAGGCGCATTTCAGCCGGCTCTGCACGTCGAGATCGAGCGCGGCAAACTGGTGGGGCATCAGATCGCGCTTCTCGACGCCTACCCCATGCTCCCCGGTCAGCACACCGCCGGCATCGACACAGGCCTTCAGGATTTCGGCCCCCGCCGCCTCCGCTGCTGCGGTCTGGCCCGGCACGGAGGCATCATACATCACCAGCGGGTGGAGATTGCCGTCGCCGGCGTGGAACACGTTTGCCACCCCCAGCCCGTGCCGCGCCACGATGGCGCTGATCTCGGCCAGCACCGCCCCAAGTTGCCGGCGCGGGATGGTGCCATCGACGCAATAATAATCCGACGCGATGCGCCCAACGGCGGGAAAGGCCGCCTTGCGGCCGGCCCAGAACAGCAGCCGCTGCGCCTCGTCGGCCGAAGCGCTCAGATGTGTGGCGCGGTGGGCGCCGGCGATGCGGGTGATCTCGGCCAGCTGGTCGTCCACCTGCGCCGCCGTGCCATCGGCTTCGGCAATCATCAGCGCCGCGACATCGGTGGGATAGCCAGCATTCACAAAGTCTTCCGCCGCCCGGATCGCCGGCGCGTCCATCATCTCGAGGCCCGCCGGGATGATGCCCGCCGCGATGATGGCCGCCACGCAGTCGCTGGCATCGGCAACGGTCGGAAAGCCGATCAGCAGAGCGCGCTGAGTCGCCGGTTTCGGCAAGATCCGCACCGTCGCCTCGGTCACCACGCCCAGCAGCCCTTCCGAACCGCAGACAAGGCCAAGCAGGTCATAACCCGCCTGTTCCTGCCCCCGCCCGCCCAGCCGCAGCACGGTGCCGTCGATCAAAACCAGTTCGGCGCCCAGCAGATTGGGGCTGGTGGTGCCATATTTCAGGCAATGCACGCCGCCGGCATTCTCGGCCACGTTGCCGCCGATGGAACAGGCGATCTGGCTCGACGGATCGGGGGCGTAATAGAAACCGCGATGCACCATCGCTTGGCTGACGGCGAGATTGGTCACGCCCGGCTGCACTACGGCGCAGCGATTGTCGTAATCGATCTCCAGAATGCGGTTGAACCGGCTCATCCCCAGCACGATGCCATCGGCCAGCGGCAGCGCCCCGCCGGAAAGCGACGTGCCCGATCCGCGCGCCACCACCTTCACGCCGTGGGCATGGCACCAGGCCAGCACGCGGCTCACCTGCTGCGTGGTGCGCGGCAGCACCACGGCGAGCGGGCTCTGCCGATACATCGCCAGCCCGTCGCTGCCATAGGGCGAGACGCCGTCATCATCGGCAATCACCCCATCCGGCACGATGGCAGCCAGCGCCGCCGCAATTTCGGCACGGCGAGCGATCACGCCGGCGTTGGGGGCGGGCATCTGCATCATCGGCCCACCATTGCGCGCCGGGCAGGAGAAGGGAAGGGGCCTCCGGCGGGCAGGGACGCGGTCCCTGCACCCGTTCGATCTTCCTTGGCGCAGTCCCGCCCGGAGCGCGCCGAACCAACGAAAGTGGGTGCAGGGCCTCAGGCCCTGCCCGCCGGAGGCCGCTTTTCCTGTTCCCATTCCCCCGCCACCTGTTCCATGGTCGCGCGCATGGAGATTGACGTTCCCGACAACGCCCCGCCCGGCGGCCATTATTCGCACGTAACCACGGGGGCCGGGCTGGTATTCGTGTCGGGCCAGCTGCCCATCGACAAGGTGCAGGGCCGGCTGGCCGATGCGCCGTTCGCCGTGCAGGCCGAATGCGCCATCCGCAATCTGATCAATGCGTTGCGGGCGGCGGGATCGGGGCCGGAGAAATTGCTGAAGGTCAATGTCTACATCGTCGGCATCGATCACTGGCCGGCGTTCAATCGCGTCTATGCCGAACTGCTCGGCCCGCATCGCCCGGCCCGCGCCGTGATCCCGGTGCCCGAACTCCATTACGGCTTCCTGGTCGAAGTCGACGGGGTGGCGACGGCATGAGCGCCCTTGCCGAGATCGAGACCCCGGCGCTGCTGATCGACCGCGCGAAGATGCAGCGCAACATCGCCGAGATGGCCGCCGCCATTGCCGGTTCGGGCGCCATGCTGCGGCCGCACGTGAAGACCCACAAATCGGTGGACGTCTGGCGCGACGTGCTGGCCGGCGGCGGCACCAGCGGGATCACCGTCTCGACGCTGGCGGAGGCCGAACATTTCGCCGCGCACGGAGCGGACGACATTCTCTACGCCGTTGGCATCGTGCCGGCCAAGGTGGCCCGCGTGGCGCGGCTGCTCAAGGCCGGCGTGCGGGTGATGGCGGTGGTGGACGATGCCGCGCAAGGCCGCGCCGTCGCCGATGCGGCGCGGGCGGCGGGCGTGGTGCTGCCGGTGCTGATCGAGATTGATGTGGATGGCCACCGCGCCGGCGTGACGCCCGGTGCCTCCGAACTGGTGCCCTTGGCCGAGCTGATCGCCGCCGATCCGGCGCTGCACCTGGCCGGCGTGATGACCCACGCCGGCGGGTCCTATGGTGACGCCACAGCGGCGGCGCGGGCGGCGGCGGCGCAGAACGAGGCGACGGGCTGCGTGCGCGCGGCCGAGCGCATACGGGATGCCGGCATCGCCTGCGATATCGTCTCGGTGGGATCGACGCCAACGGCGCTGGCCGGTGCCGATCTGGCCGGTGTCACCGAGGTGCGGGCCGGTGTCTACACCTTCTTCGATCTGGTGATGGCCGGGCTGGGTGTCACCACGCCTGACCGGATTGCGCTCAGTGTGCTGACCACCGTGATCGGCCACCAGGCGCAAAAGGGATTGATCATCGTCGATGCCGGCTGGATGGCGCTGTCGCGCGATCGCGGCACGGCGGGGCAGGCTGTCGATCAGGGCTATGGCCTTGTCTGCGATGCCGATGGCGCGGTGCTGGGCGATATCATCGTGCGTGAATGCAACCAGGAACATGGGCTGATCGGCGCGCGCGATGGCCGGCTTGATCCGGCGCGCTTCCCGATCGGATCACAGCTGCGCATCCTGCCCAATCACGCCTGCGCGACGGGCGCGCAGCACAGCCATTATCATGTCGTCGAGAATGGCGTGGTGACCGGCCAGTGGCCGCGCATCAACGGCTGGTAAGCCCTCAGCGCGCCAACTGCGCGGCGTAGAGCGCCATGCGGTTGCGAACCGCGGCTTCGTTGCCGGTGTTGGCCGGCAGGCCCAGCAGCGGCAGGCTGCCCCGCGCGGTCACGCTGCCCTGTTCGGGGTGGCGCGCAACGTCTTGCAGGATGGCGATGCGGCGGTCAGCGGGAAGGCGCGCGCGCAATTCGGCGTCCACCAGCGCTGGCAGCTGCGATTGCAGCGGTTCGGTGTCGTACATGTCGGGCACGGCGGCGATCAGCAGCAGGTTGCGGGCGCGCTGGGCCGGATCGGGTTCGGCAGCGGCGGGCCATTTGGCGATCTGCCGCTGCACCCGGTCGATGGCGCTTTGCGCGGCGGCATCGGGGGCGGTGGCGGCGATCGGCGCGACCGCGCCCGCAGGGGCCGCGGCAATCGCCAGATCGGCGTGCGGCGGCGGTGGGCCGGGGCGCTGTGCCACCAGCGCCGACAGTGCCAGCCAGGTGGTGAACATCAGGGCATAGGGCCATTTGCGCGGCAGCAGCCGGGTGACGATCAGGGTCATGGCGCCGGTGCCGGCCAGCGCGATCAGGGCCGATTGCGCCGCGCGCGTGCCGGTGCCGGTCAGCGCCGTCTGGATCGCCGTCGTTGCCCATTGCGCCGGCAGCAGGGTGAGCAGCCAGGCCGGCATCAGCGCGGCCGAAAGCAGGATCGCCGCCTCCCCGCCGACCACGAACAGCGCCGCCCACACGCCGGCCTTGCCTTGCGCTTTCGCAAACAGCGCCCCGCGCGCGGCAAAGCTGAGGCTGGCGATGATGAGGGCGAGGCCGGTGGAGAAGGGATGCGGCAGCGCCGGCATGCCGAGCAGCCGCGCCAGCTGGATCAGGCCCACCCCGCCCAGCAGCGCCAGCCCCAGCCCCAGCCAGAAGCGCCCGGCCGCGGCGGCCGCGATCATGCCGACGCCCATCAGGCCCAGCGCCAGGATCGGCCCGCCCTGCAACGCCAGCGGCGCCGGGGCAGGCACATCCTTCAGCGCCAGCATCGCCAGCGCCGGCGGCAGCAGCAGGGCGATGGCGATGATCAGGGTGCGGGGCAGGCTGGCGGGCGGTGTCTGGGTCATGGACTGTTCTTTGACAGCCCGACCAAGCCGGTCAATGGCAGTTTCCGGTGAAGGTGGCGATGATCGGGCAGGGGCCATCCTTGCCGCTGGTGCATTCGTCGAGCAGGCCCGACAGGGCGGCGCGGGCCTCGGCCAGTTGCGCCATTTCGGCATCGATGGCGGCCAGCCGCGTTCGGGTGAGCGCCTGGACGCGGCTGCGGTCGCCGCCGGCATCCAGTTCGAGCAGTTCGGCGATTTCCTTCAGCGAAAATCCCGCCCGCTGGGCGGCGCGGATGAAGCGCAGGCGCTGGATGTCGCCATCGTCGTAATGGCGCACGGCGGTGGCCGCGGCGGGAACAGGCATCAGCCCTTTTCGTTGATAGAAACGCACGGTTTCGACGCCAACATTCGCGGCAGCCGCCAGGCGGGCGATGGTAAGGGCGGGCATCGCTTGACTCCGTATCGTGGTACGGAGGCTATACCGCAGCGACTCGCTGGCCTGCAAAGGAGAAACGCGATGGACGCCCAACTGCCCCGCACCGCGCGCCTGGTTCGCATGGCGCTGCCCGATCATGTCTGCCCGTGGGGCCTGCGCGCCCGCCACCTGCTGAAAAGCCATGGCTATGCCTTCGAGGAAGAACTGCTGACCAGCCGCGAGGCGGTGGAGGCATTCAAGGCGGCCGAGGGCGTGAAGACGATGCCGCAGGTGTGGATCGCCGGCACCCGCGTGGGCGGCCACGACGATCTGCGACGCTGGCTGGGGCTGACGCTGCATGATCCCAAGGCCATCACCTATCGCCCGGTGATCGCGCTGTTCGGCATGGCGGCCGCAATGGCGCTGGCGCTGAGCGTGGCGGTGATGGGCACGCCGTTCACGCTTCACGCCGCCGAATGGTTCATCGGCATCGCCATGTGCCTGCTCGCCTTCCTGAAGCTGAAGGATATCGAAGGCTTCGTCACCGGCTTCATCGGTTATGACCTGCTGGCGCGGGCCTGGCTGCCCTATGCCTATGTCTATGCATGGGCGGAGGGCGCGGCCGGGGTGCTGATGCTGTCGGGCCAGCTGGTGGGCCTCGCATCGGCCATCGCGCTGTTCATCGGTTCGGTGGGGGCGGTATCGGTGGTGAAGGCGGTGTATGTCGAGCGGCGCGAACTGACCTGCGCCTGCGTCGGCGGTGGCAGCAACGTGCCGCTCGGTTTCATCTCGCTCCTGGAGAATGTGACAATGATCGCAATGGCTTTCTGGATGGTGGCGGCGCACGGGATTTGATGATGATGATGCGCCTGCTGCTCCTGATCCTTGCCCTGTTCGTGCCCGCGCTGGCGCGTGCCGCCACCTACGACCTGGTGGTGGAGCGCCAGAAGATGCAGGTGGTGCCCGGCCGCACCGACAGCGTGATCGCCATCAACGGCAGCGTGCCCGGCCCGACCCTGCGCTTCAAGGAGGGCGAGGAGGCGGTAGTGCGCGTCACCAACCGGCTGGACGCCACGACGTCGATCCACTGGCACGGCCTGCTGGTGGATGGGCCGCACGATGGCGCGCCGGGGTTCAACGGCTTCAAGGGCATCGCGCCCGGCACCACCTACACCTATCGCATCAAGGTGCGGCAGAGCGGCACCTATTGGTACCACGCCCATTCCGAAGGCCATGAACAGGCCGGCCAATATGGCGCGCTGATCATCGCGCCCCAGGGCGACGATCCGATCAAGGCGGATGCCGAGCATGTGATCCTGCTGTCGGACCACACGCGCGAAGACCCCGGCCAGGTGATGAAGAACCTGAAGGCCGACAGCGGTTATTACAACTGGAACAAGCGCACCCTGCCGGAACTGGCGCGCGACGCGAAGAAATTCGGGCTGAAGGCGACGCTGGCCGAGCGCCGGGCCTGGGGCGACATGCGGATGGACGCCACCGACATTGCCGACGTCACCGGCTATGCACTGTTGATGCACGGCAAGCCGACGGCGGCGGGGCCCACCCTCGCCTTCACGCCCGGCCAGCGCGTGCGCCTGCGCTTCATCAACGGCAGCGCCATGAGCTTCATGGACATCCGCATCCCCGGTGTGCCGATGACGATCGTTGCCGCCGATGGCCGCCCGGTGCAGCCGGTGACCGTGGACGAATTCCGCATGGGCGTCGCCGAAACCTATGACGTGATCGTGACCCCGCCGGCCGGTGCCCATGCCCTGTGGGTGGAAACGCTCGACCGCCGCGCCAGCGTGCTGGGCCGCCTGACCAGCGATCCGGCGCTCAAGGTCACGGCGCCCCCGCCGCGGCCGAAACAGGTGCTGTTGCTGGCCGAGATGGGCCATTCGATGCCCGCGCCCGGGGAAGCGTGCAGCGCCGAACATGCCGCGATGGGCCATTGCACCGCCTCTCCCCTCCCGCCTGCGGGAGGGGCCGGGGGTGGGTCTGCCGATCCGGACTGCCCGCCGGAACATGCCGCGATGGGCCATTGCACGCCCAAAACGCCGGCCGTTGCGGCAAGCGATCCAGACTGCCCGCCGGAACACGCCGCGATGGGCCATTGCACACCGAAATCCGCCGCATCCCCCTCTGGCCCGCGTGTCGGCACGGCAGTGGCGCTGGCCGAAAGGCCGGCGGGCGGCACGCCCTTCCCGGTGGTCGACTATGGCTATGGCAAGGATCCGATGGTCGGCATGGACCACAGCAAGATGGCCGGCATGAACATGCCGGTGCTCGGCAAGGAAGGCGATACCGACGGGTCGGGCCGCGTCTTTGGCTGGGCCACCGGCGCGCCCTATGGCGCCCGCGTGCTGTCGATGCGTGATCTGGTGGCGCTGGAACCGAAGGACGCCGCCCCGCCGACGCGGGAGATCGTCGTGCGCCTGCAGGGCAACATGGAACGCTATATCTGGACGCTCAATGGCAAGAAGTTCGGCGAAGGCCCGCCCATCGACGTGAAATATGGCGAGCGCGTGCGCGTCACCTTCGTCAACGAGACGATGATGGCCCACCCGATGCACCTGCACGGGATGTTCTTCGAGGTGGAGAACGGCCAGGCCCCCGGCCTGATGCCCGAAAAGAACGTCATCGTTGTCGCGCCGGGCCGCACCCAGTCGATCATCCTCACCGCCAACGAGGCCGGCGAATGGCCGCTGCACTGCCACCTGCTCTATCACATGAATTCGGGCATGATGCAGAAACTGGTGGTGGCCAATGTGCTGGGCCCGGATGGCAAGGCCGTGCCCACGGCGGGGCATGTCCATTGATGCGCACCGCCCTGATCGCCGCCGCGCTGCTGGCGGCACCCGCCATGGCGCAGGACCGCCACGGCCATGGTGATGCCATCAACAATTTCACGCTGGTGGAAGAAGCCGACATCACCCGCTTTGACGGCAAGTGGGTGGCGAACTGGGAGGTGCAGGGCTGGATCGGCGGCGACCTCAACAAATTCTGGTGGCGCACCGAAGGCGAAACCAAGGGCCCGCGCCTGGAACAGAGCGAATTCCAGGCGCTCTACAGCCGCAACATCGCCACCTTCTTCGACGCGCAGGTGGGCCTGCGCCACGATATCCAGCCCGATGCCCGCAGCTATGCCGTGGTCGGTGTGCAGGGCCTGTCGCCCTTGTTCTTCGAAACCGAAGCCCACGCTTTCTTCGGCTTCAAGGGCGACGTGCTGTTCCGCCTGCGCCAGTCCTTCGATCTCAGGATGACCAACCGTTTCGTCATCCAGCCTTTGTTCGAAACCGATATCTACGCCACGCGGGTGCCGGAACGCCTGATCGCCCCCGGCCCGGCCATCATCGAAGCCGGCGTGCTGACCCGTTACGAAATCACCCGCCGGGTCGCGCCCTATGTCGCGGTGATGTTCGAGCGCCGGCTGGGCGAATCCTCGCGGCTGGCGCGGGTCGCCGGCGAGAATCCGGGTGGCTGGTCGGTGCGGACCGGGGTGCGATTCTGGCTGTGAGGCAACGCCCCGCCAGCACAAACCGGCCTTTGAAAATATTGGCACGGCCGTGCCGAAACAGCAAATGCCTGAATGCACAGCTTAACTGGCATTTGCTCGGCGTGAAAAACAGTTATTGACGCCAAAAAACGACTCAATACACTACGGGTCATCAGTACAGGGTCGGGCTGACAAGCACCACGGTGGGGGGCGCTATGGACAGTCTTTCTTCTGGTGCGGCCGCAGTGGCCGTGGCCAATTCGAACTCTGTTGCCGATCTTCAAGACAGAACTTCATGCGATCTGGTTGTCATCGGCCCCGGTCGCGCCAGTCCGCGTGCCGCCTCGGTCCTGGCCGATGCGCTCGGCCTGCCGATCGAGGCTGTGGTTGATGCCATCTACCGCGCGCCCGGTCGCCTGGCCGGCGGGCTGACGGCGGCCGATGCCGAAACCCTGGCCGGCATGCTGGCACCGCTCGGCCTTGATCTGGCCGTGCTGCCGGCCGGAACGCTACCCCGGCGCGGCGCGCTGCGCGATGTGGCGGCCGAACTCGTTGATCCCGATGCCGCCGATGCGGTTGCCGCCGCGCTCGGGCGCTTTGTCGGGATGGAGGCTGAAGCGGCCCTCGATCTTCTGCTCACCCCGCCCGGCATCATCCTGGGCAATGTCACGCCGCCCACCGTCGCGGCGCTGGCGGCCGCACTGCCGTCCGGCGCTGTGCGGCTGCTGGAGGTGGAGCCTGATGCCGCGCGTTATGCCCTGTTCGCAGCCGGGTTGACGCCGGTTCAGGCCAGCCTGCTGCGCGGTCACCTGCCGCCCGGTGCCGCCATCGGGGCCGATGGCAGCGCCCTGCTGCTGGGCCTGTCGCGCAGCGAGGCGGACGCGCTGTGGCGGCGGCTGCGCGCACCGGAAAAGGTGCGGCTGGTGCCAGAGCCGCTGCTGCGCTTTGGCATCCTGCTGCACCAGGTGGCACCAGACGCCGCCGAGGCGCTGGAGCGGTTGGCCGGGGTGCCAGCGGCGGATTTCGCGCTGGTCGCCGCCGCCCTGCCGCTGCCGGTTGAAAGCGATCTGCCGCTGGCCGGGCTTGATGCCAGGCTTGCCGCCTATGCCGAAGCCGGGCTGGCGGTGACCGCCGAGCTGGAAAGCTTCGCGCCCGTCGTGCTCGAATTGCTGTCGGCCAGTCCCGAAGCGCTGGCCGCGGCCGGCCTCACCGGCCCAGCGCCCATTGCAACCCCGCCGCTGTGGCGCCCGCGCGCCCGCCTGCTGCGCCATCGGCTGGAGGCGGCGGGCGCGGAAGTGGTGGAGGCAGCAGCATGACCATCGATCCCCGCCACCGCCTGCACATCGGCATTGCCGAGGCTGGCAAGCTGCTGGCCCTGAAGGGCCGCCACCAGCAGGCGCTGGCCAGGTATCGCGAGGCGCTGCAGCTGGCGCACGGCGCGCGCGCGCCGCAGCTGTTTGCCCGCCATTATCTCCATTGCGTGCTCGAAAGCCTGGAGCATCTGGGCGATCACGCCCGCGCCGCCGAACTGGCTGCCGCTGCCGCCGATACCGCCTCCTGCCCTGATCCGACCCCGTTCCAGAAACGCGATCGTGCCCATCTGCTCGAACGGCAGGGAGTCAATCTGGCGCTGGCCGGCGACATTGCGGGCGCGCGGTCGGCGCTGGCCGATGCGGTGGCGCTGGATGACGGACTGCCGCTGGCCCGCGCCATCCTCGACTGGACGGCGCGCGGCCTTGCCATCAACCCCCAGCGCCTTGCCGACGCCCAGCGCAAGCATGGCTATTGGGTGGTGCGCGCCGACACGGTCGATCCGGCCCGCGCGCTTGAAAGCCCGCACGCTCACACTGCCCCCCTGATGGAGACGATCCGTGGCTGATGAAAATCCGATCGAGAAACTGCGTCCCGGCCAGATCCTCGCCGACAGCGCGGTGACCGATTACATCAAGGCGATGGGCATCGCGATTGCCGAAGCCCAGATGCAGCTGGACATCAACAGCCTGCGCCAGGTCGGCGAATATGCCCAGCCGCGCGAGGGGCTGGACAACAAAAGCCTGCTGCAGCTGGGCCTGTCGCCGCCCTTCTATCATTACCAGCATGCCGATCTTTCGGTGTCGATGCAGATCGTGATGAAGATCGGCGAGCAGACGGCGTGGGGCATCGGCGGGAAGGCCGAATTCGGCATGGATACCGGCGGCCCGGTCGGCGCGGCCTCTGCCCGGCAAGCGCAGGTGAGCGTGAAAAGCCTGCCCGCCAGCGTGACGGTGGACGGCAAGAAGACCGACACGACCGGCACCGATTTGGAAGCTGGCGCGGAGCAACTGGCCGCCGCCCTGCGCGCCGGGCCGTTCGAACGCGCCTTTGCCGACACGGAACGCAAGCCGGTGACCGCAGCGCTGGAGCCGGCAGCAGCAAAGAACCCGATCCTGACATCGAACGCCGTCGCCTTCCTCAAGCCCGCCGAGACCAGTGTCGGGGTGATCCGCATCCAGCAGACGCCAGCACCACCGCCGGCGGACGGCGAGACGTTCAAGCTGAACACCACCCGATCCGTCACCGTGACGGGCGCTGCCAACCGCACGCTTTATGCCCGCAAGGTGGTGGAGGCGATCAACGGCACCGACAAGTTCAAGGCCCGGCTGATCAACGATGCCGGCGGCGACAGCACGGCGCCCGATGCACCGGGATCGATGGTCATTGCACTGTTTGACACCGACAAGTGGGATATCAAGCGAGAAGCCCGCGAAGAGCTGGATCTTGCCGCCGCAGCCATCAAGGCGGGCAACTTCACCGTCAACATCAAGGGTTATGCGGACAAGCGCGGCGAACCCGGAGACAATCGGGTATTGGGGCAGAAGCGCGCCGATGCCGTTGCCAAGTACCTGGCCGGCAAAGGTGTGTCGCGCGACAAGATGAAGGCCGAAAGCGGCGGCGAGGACCGCTGGAATGGCGTGCCCGTCACCACGAACAATCAGCAGTTCCGCCGCGCCGAAGTGCTGTTGCCGGGCAGCACTGATCTCATCATCCTGGTTGAGGACAAGGGCGAACAGCTGGAGGGCGCCGCGCCCGACACATCTGGCGGCGGGGCGGGCAATGGCTTCCTTTTTGCCCGAAAGTTCGATGCGCTGCCCATTGACGGGACGACGGTGAAACTGGGCGCAGCCGCCACCAGCGTTGCCATCAAGAAGGATGCGGTGAACGACAGCGGCACGACGTTCGCCGAAGGCAGCCCGGAAGCCTGCGCCTTCAACCTGGCGCGCGACATCAACGCCGCCACCGCCACCCACAAGGTGCGCGCGACCCGCAACGGCGCCATGGTGGTGCTGGCCAATGCGGATGATGCGGTGGTGATCGACCTGGTCACCCTGTCGGCCAACGACATCAAGCTGGAGGCGGGCGGCGGCGCGACCGTCACCAAGCCGCTGACCGGAATCAAGGCAAATGCCGACGCGCCCAAGGAAAAGACGCGGTACACCTTCGCCGCGGCCATCACCGCCGATTACCGCACCAGCCGGCAGTTCGAACAATCGGTCAACGGCAACAGCTCGATCAGTGCGCGGCTGGTGTCTGTCCCGGCGCCGGTGGAGTTTCTGGACGAACTGAAGACCTATCTCGGCCAGATCCCGCAACCGCGCCAGCCGCAGGGCTGATCCGATGTCGGACGTCTCCCGCGTCACCAACCAGCTGCTGTCGGCGCCGCTGCCGCAGATCATCGAACGGCTGGGCATCGCCATCGCCGAAGCGCAGACCGCGCTGGATCGCAACAGCATCCAGGTGGCGCAGGCGATGGCCGAAACCGAGATCGAGCTGGGCGGCGAGCGCACCAACCTGATCGCGCTGGGTTTCACCCCAACCTTCTACAGCTTCACCGAGGCTACGGTGGAGGCAAAGCTCAGCTTTTCCATGCAGGAAACCACCGAGACGAAGGTGGAAGCCGGGCTGAAGGTCGAGGCCGGCTATGCGTTTGTCATGGTCGCCGCATCGGTGAACGTATCCTATGCGCGCAAATTTTCGGTGGGGGCCGAGGGCATGAGCAGCATCGCTGCGCGCCTTGTATCGCTGCCGCCCCCCGAACTCCTTGAAACCCGCCTCAAGGCCATGGCGGACAAGGCCAACCCGTGATCTGAAAAAGGAGACTGACGATGGCAATCGGACAGGAACTGCTCAACGTCCCCATGGGCGACATGATCCGCCAGATGGCCTTTGCCATCGCCGAGGCGCAGGTGAAGCTGGATGCCAGCAGCATCGAGGTCGCCGAGATGATGGGCGGCCTGAAGACGGTGCAGGACGAGGACGGCAAGCAGACCTTCGACGACAGCCGGGTGTTCTTCGGATACGAGATGATGACGGTGAAGGAGGCCGAGGCATATCTCGCCGCGGACGAAGCCATTTCAGGCGGCGACAAGACCGCGCTGACCACATTGATCAGCAGCCAGAAAAGCGCGCTGCCGACGGAGGAACGGGCCACTGGCCTCATTCGTGTACCGACCCGCGTGTCGATGCTGGAACTGGGCTTCTCGCCCACTTTCTACCAGTTCGTCGACACCATCATCGAGGTGAAGATCGCCATCAAGATCACCCGCACGGTGGAAACGACGCGCAGCCGGCGCGATACAGCGTCGGCCAACGCCTCGTCGAAAACCACGGCGGCGCGCTTCGGCGTCGGCTTTGGCAGTGTCGGTGCGCGCTTTGGCACCAACAGCAACAGCCAGGCCACCACCAGCCAGGTCGATGCCAGCTACTCGGCGAAATACAGCTATTCGGCCGAAGGTTCCTCCCTGCTCCGCACCAAGCTGGTGCCGCTGCCTCCGCCGCCGATCCTTGAAGAACGCATCCGCCGCCTGCTCGACGAGGAAAGCGCGCGGCGCACCAAGGCGCTGGAAACGGAACTCGCCAAGCCCGTCACGCCCACTCCGCCCTGATCGTAACCCGTCCCTACTGCCCTCAGCATGGAGTGACAGACGATGAGCGTTGGAACCGAGCTTCTGTCGGTGCCCTTTCCCGAAATGGTGCAGCGCCTGGGTGTCGGCATCGCCAATGCCCAGTTGCAGCTTGATCTCGTCTCCCTTCGCATCGCCCGCCTGATGGCCGGTTATGACGAGGAGGCGGAGGTCAAGAAGGAGGGCGATGGCGTCAAGTCCAAGAATTACCTCGTCAAGCTTGGCGACGGCCAGGAATACAGCCTGATGGAGCTGGGCTTCACGCCGACATTCTACCAGTTCGTCGACACCGTGATCGAACTGAAGATGTCGATCAGCGTGTCGAGCGAGACCGAGATCAAGCGCGAGGCCAAGTCGAGCGTGACTGCCGGCGGCGCGGTGTGGACGCCCTTTGGCGGCGGCGGTGCCATCCGGTCGAGCAGCGTTTCAGCCAGCTTTTCGGCCAAGTATCAGTACAGCGCCGAAGGATCATCGCTGATGCGGACCAAGCTGGTGCCGATCCCGCCACCGGCGCTGTTTGAAGAGCGGGTGCGCGCCCTGATCGCCGCGCGCACGCCGCAGGTGCCCTGAACCATGGCGCAGCCGCCGTGGAAGGACGCGCTGGTGCGGGCCAGCCGGGGGCCAGCAGCGCCAGCCCCGGCCGCCGCGCCTGCCCCGGCCGCTGCGCCGCCGCCGCTGGAGCGCGTGGCGGCAGCAGCGCCCGGCCTCCAGCACCTGCTCGACGAACGGCGCGCGCTGGAACAGCGCATCTTGGGCCTGACTGGCGGCGCGGCTGATGATCCGCGCTATGCCGTAGAACCTCTTGATCAGCGCCGAGCTGCGCTGGCGGCGTGGGGCCAGTCCCGCGATGCGATGCGCGACGGACGGCGCAACCCCGCCGCGGCCTTCGCCCCGCAGGCGCCGCCGTTGCGGGGAACCGCCGCCGATACGCTGCGCGCCACCGCAGCCGATGCTCTGCGCGCCACGCCGGGCGAATTGCTGGCCGAGGCCCGGCCCACCCGCCTGTTTGAACGGTTCGAACGGCCCGCGCCCACCGCCAATGCTGATCCGCTCGATCGCCGGCTGGCGCGGGCGCGCGATATGGCGGCCCGCGCCCGCCGCACGCTGGATGCAGCCGAACGCCCGCTGGATCAGGCGCGCGACGCCATTCCGCGCGACTGGCAGCAACGGGCGCGCGATCGCATCCCCGGCCTTGGCAAGAACGATCATTATGTCCGCGAAAGCGCGCGCAAGCTTTCGGTGCTGGTGGGCAGCATCGACGAGATCGGCACGAAGGCCGACCGGCTGCGCGGCCTGGCGCGCGACATGCGCGAACTGAAACAGGCCGACGAGGCCGGTGACGAGGCCCGGCGGGAACGGGCGCTGGAACGGCTGCAGGCCAAGCGGCGCGAAGCGTGATGGGGGGAGAGGTGCGTGTCTGATCCGGTTGATTTCGTCGACAACAGCATCGGGCAGTTGCTCGTCGCGCTGGCCGATGGCGTGCGCGAGGCAGAGCGTGCGCTGGCCGCCGGCCCGCAGATGGACGATAGCGGCCGCGCCGTCACCCGTTATGCGCTGCCGTATCTGGATTTCAGCATCAACGTGGATGTGGAGGTCGCCACGCCGCCCCCTGCCGGTGGCGTGAAGGGCCTGCCAGTGCTGCGCCTGTTCACCGTGCCGGTTCACCGCGCCAGCGACAATCGCGAGATCCGGTCCAGCATGTCGGGCCGGCTGGTGGCGGTGCCGGCTGGCGAAGGCCTGCCACTGCCGCGCATCCGGCTGACGCCCGGCCCCAATATCGAGGGCAGGGCCGCGATCGGCATCGCGGTCAGCAACAGTGCCGGGGAAGTGCTTGCCGGCCAGCCGGTGGAGCTGAACATCGATCACCGGGCCAGCGAGACTCTGTCAAAGGCGCGCGGCGTGCCGACTCTGCCGCGCCGTGACGGCACCAGGCTGGCCGCCGGCATCGTCACCACCGATGGCGAAGGCCGCGCCACCACGGCGCTGCTGATTGATGCGGACGAACCCGCCCGCGCCCTCATTGTCGTCACCGCCAGCATCGGGCCCTGGTCCGCCCAGGCGACGATCAGCGCCGAGGTGCTGGGATGACGACGCCATTCACCTGGTCCGCCCGCCTGCTTGATGCGGGCGGCGCCGCCGTTGCCGGTGCTGCACTGGCTGTCGAACTGTTCGATTTGGGCAGCAACAAATGGGTGGCGCTGTCGCAGGGCACCACCGGCAGCGATGGCGGCGCGCGGGGCCGCGGCGAGATCGGCGATGACAGCCTGCCCTTTGCCCCGGCGCTGCGGCTGACCGACAATGGCGCGGTGATGGCCACCACCCCGGCCATCGCCCGCACCGCACGCGGCCTGTCGATCGATTTCAGCGAGGTGCGACGGGCCCCCGTCGCCACGCCGTTCATCCGCACGCTGGGCGGGGGGCGTTCGCCATTCAGCATCGGCGGGGGCGTGGCGGCGACCGGCACGGCCAGCGTCGACATGGCCGCCCTGCGCACCGAGGTGAGCCGCGATTTCGGCGAACGACTGGCGGCGCGCGAGCGCGAGGTGGCCGATCGCGACACCAAGCTGGCTGAGAATGTCCGCGTGCTGGGCGAGAAGGAGGCGGAGATCAGCCGGCTTTCCGGCCTGGTGACGACGCGCGATCAGGAACTTGCCGGCCTGCGCCGGACGTTGGCCGCCACCGATGTCGCCGCCCTGCGTGCCGAGATCGACAAGGATTATGCCGAACGGCTGGCGCGGCGGGATCAGGACCTGGCGACCCGCGACGAACAGATCAGCCTGCGCGATGCGAAACTGGCCGACACCAAAGCCGCCATCGAGGAGCGCGATGGCGAAATCCGCCGGCTGACGGGCGTGATTGCGGAGAAGGACCGCATCATCAACACGCCGCGCGCCGATGCCGCCAGCGTGACGGGCGTCACCGATTTTGCCAGCACCATCGGCGTCCAGCTCGACGAGGCGCAAACGGCGCTGAAATCGCGCGGTTTCTCGCTGGGCGCCATCGAGGTCAATGCCAAGGCGCTGCTGCGCGATGATGGCCGCAAGATCGAGATTCCGGATCGCGAGGCGATGAAGACGCTGCCGCCCGGTGTGCTGGCCGATCTGAAGTTCAGCTATCGCCCCGACAAGCCGCCACCCGAGGTGACGGGCCAGACGGTGCCCGACCTGATGTATCTCACTGAAAACCGCGCCCGGGCCGTGCTGACCAGCCTTGGCCTGATACTGGAAGCGAGCACTGGCCCGGCCGCCCTGAACGCCAATGCCGCCACCGGCCAGGCCATGCTGCAGACGCCGCCCGCCGGTGCCGATCTGCCGCGCGGTGGCCGGGTGCACGTGATCTTTGCCGCAGCCAAGGAGCAGGATGATGGCTGACAACCCGGTTGCCGATCTGCTGGCCGAAACTGTCGCCGCGCCGCTGGGCGAGGTGATCGCCGCCGTGGGGCAGGGCGTGGCGGAGGCACAGCGGGCGCTGGACGATGCCGCGCTGGCGGCAACGATGGCGATTTACGAGGAGCAGGGCGAGGCCGGCATGACGCTGCTGCGCGAGATTGGCTATCGCCCCACCTTCTACGTGCTGCCCGATACCGCCTGCGAGGTGCAGGTTTCGATGCGGATCGGCGGCAGCGGCGGGGCCGATGGCAGCGCCGGCACCGCGCGCCTGCCCGGCGGCATTGCCGCGCTGGGGCGGGGGCGGACCTACGTGACGCCGGTGGATGCCGGTTTCCAGCAGCGGTTCGGCTTTCAGGCCAGCGCGGCGGCCAAGCTGACCTTTCGCATCGTCCCGGTGCCGCCGCCATCGGCGCTGGACGATGCACGGCCGATGCCGGCGCTGGTCGGGCGGCTGGCGACGGAGGCGCTGGCGGTGCTCGATCGGCTGGGGCTGGCGGTGCGCCTGATCGATGGCGACGGCAAGGACGTGGCCAGTGCTGCGGGTGCCAGCGTGACAAAACAGAGCGTGGAACCGGGCCGGTTGGCGCCGCTGGGCGAAGCCGTGATCCTGACGATCGGCTAGGCCGTCGCCCGCGCCGGTCGCTGCGTGCCGCCCCCGGCCCGCCAGCCCAGCCAGCCGGCCAGCGCGCCGGCGGCGATGCCGGCCGATGCGGTCAGGCCCAGCGGGATCGCCGCATAGGCCTGCAGCACCGTGCCCAGCACCGGCATGTCCGGCGCGAACCACATTACCAGCGATTGCAGCGCCACGAAGCCCGCGGCCAGCAGCCAGGGCGCGCCGGTCTTGCGCTTCCGGGCATAGACGATGATGGCAAAGCCAATGGCCAGCGTGTTGCTGATCAAGATCACATCCAGCACCTGGCGCGGGCCATCGCTGCCGATGATGTTCAGCCACGGCAGAAATTGATCGATCACCCGCGAGAACGGCGATTCAAACAGGATCAGCGGCGTCGCCAGCATGTAACCGCCGTGCATCGCGATGTTTGTCCGGTGCTTCAGCGCCTTGTAAAACAGGGTCAGATAGGCGGCCAATGCGACGGCCATGCCCCAGAAGAACGATGGCCCCAGGAACAAGGAGAACGGGGTCACGGCCCGGGCATAATTCTGCGCGGAAAGATCGATGATCAGCACGAAGCCCAGCATCAGCAGCGGGAACAGCGCAAAGCTGGCCAGCCCCAGCTGCCGGTGCAGGCCGTTGGCGCGGCGCTGGATGGCAAGGCTCTGGACGATCAGCAGCAGCAGCCAGGCCGACGAACTGAGCGCATGGACATGGAAGGTAACCGGCACATGGCCGATGGGCGACCAGTACGTCGCCCAGAAGCCGGCCAGGATGACCGCCAGCACCAGCCCCACATACCAATGCCCCTGACGATATGGCATTGCCCAGTCCCCCAACCGATGCATCCGAAATCGGATGTATCATGTTTGGGGGACAGCGGCCACCGCGGGCGTGTGGCCCCCCTCAGCGCAGGTTGGCGATGATCGTGTCGACAAAGCTGGCCACGGCGCGGCTGGTGTCGGCCGGGGCGGGGTTGTTGTAGAGTTCGATCGAATAGACGCCCCGGAACCCCATGGCTTCGGCATCACGCACCAGCCGTGCCACGTCGAACGAGGTGTGGGCATAGGTGTCGGGATCAAACGCCAGCCCCTTGGCCGACACGATGTGGGTGACCGGCATGGCTGACAGCATGGCGTCGTAACGATCGCCGGGCGGGGCCCAGGCGCCCCAGTCCAGCTCCGCCTTCAGGAACGGATGGTTCACCGCCTTCACCAGCGCGACCAGACCCGACACGGCGGCGGTGGCCCCGCCGTGATTTTCCAGCAGCACGATGATGCCCAACTTGCGGCCATGATCGGCCATCTGGCGCAGCACGGTGATGGCGGCGGCCTGATTGAGCTCGCCGCCGCGCTGGCGGTTGACGTTGAAGCGCATCGATGAACAGCCGAGCACGCGCGCCTTTTCCAGCCAGACGATGCCTTCGGCCACGGCCTGTTTCTGATCATCGGGATCATTGGCGTCGATGCGGGCCATGTCCTCCACCTCGACGCTGACGATCTGCACGCCGGCCGCATCGGCGGCGGCACGGATGGCGCGGCATTCCTCGAAACTGTGGCCGGCAGGGCCGAACTGCTGATCCCACAGCTCCACCTTGGTGATGCCGAACCGGGCCTTCACAAAGGCCGGCAGGGTGCGGTGAGACAGTTTCGGCATCGCGGTCGCGCTGGCGAAGCGGCCTTCGTAATGGGCGCGGTAGGTCGAACTGCTGACCGACAGGCGGGCGAGCTTGCTGGCGGGATAGGGCGGCGCGGCGCGCAGGGCCTGGCCGGCCAGCAGGGCGGTGGCCGAGCCCGCTGCAAGGAAATTGCGCCTGTTCATGGCTGTTCTCCTGTGGCCGGGCGGTGATCAGGCCCGGCGGAAACGAAACTGCCCCGGATCATGGCGATGATCCGGGGCAGCAATCGTGGGCTGGTGTTGGCTAACCGATCAGAAACGCGACCGGAAACCAACCGTGAAGTAACGGCCGATGATGTCGTGGCCGTTGGTTGTGGCCAGGAACAGGCCCGGCACCGACGACGAACCACCGGTGTTGCCGTGCACGGCCGGAGCGGTGTTGAACAGGTTCTGCACGTTGAAGAACACCTGGTTGGTGCCGCCCAGCGCGTTGATGTCGTAGGAGAAGGTGAGATCGGTGTAGGTGCGCGCCGGCACCGGCCCTTCCGCCCACACCTGCACCGGATCGGCATCGCGGCGGCTCTGGTTCACATAACGCTGCAACCAGTCGAAGCGGAACGGGCCGTTCGAATATTGCACGTTCATCGTGGCACGCAGGCTGGGCAGGCCAGCAGCCCCGGCCGCGTCGAGCACGGTCGTGCCCGGCAGGGTCTGGGTGGTCTGACGCAGCGTCCACGTCACCAGGCCGCGCAGGTTGATGCGGCCTTCGCCAACACGGAAGTTGTAGTTCATTTCCGTATCGACGCCTTCGCTCAGGAACGCCGCGGTGTTCTGCGGCCGCGCGAAGATGCGGGTCGGGAAGTTCGCCGGCGAGGTGTTGGTTGGCCCCAGCGGGCGTTCGAACAGCGCGCACAGCGGCGAGGTGCCGTTGCTCTGCACGCACAGGCGGGCGACGGTGGCGTTGTTGCCCGAAACGTTGGCAATCGCGTTGTCGATCTTGATCCGGTAGTAATCGACCGACAGCGAGAAGTTGGGCAGGAAGCTGGGCGTCAGCACGATGCCGCCAGTCAGCGTGTTGGCGACTTCCGGCACCAGGTTCGGGTTGGCACCGGTTTCCACCGGGGCGACGGCGTTGACGCCGGTCAAGAGGTCGGTGATGCCCGACGGGTTGACGACCGCTGCGCCAAACAGCTGGGTGACGCTGGGCGCCAGGATGTCACGCGAGCGCGTGGCGCGAACGCGGATATCCTGGTTCAGGCGCCAGTCGAGACCAAGCTTCCATGTCCACACCACGCCCGACGACGAATAATCGGTGTAGCGGGCGGCGCCGTTGACGTTCAGCGAGTCGGCGATGGCCGAATCCTTGAGCAGCGGGATATCGGTTTCGATGGCGATTTCCTTCACCGAAACCTGCTGCCGCGCCTGGCGGGCGACGACGTTGTTGACCCAGCGCGCCTGCGTGGTGCTGCAGTTCAGCGGGCGCGAGGTGCCCGGGAAGTTCGGCAGCGAGGCGCAGTTGACGAGGTCGCTCGGCTGGAAGTCGGATTCGACCTGCACCGAGGCTTCACGCATTTCGCCGCTGAGCGCCAGCTGGACCGGGCCGGCCCAGGTGCTGAACGGCGAACCGGCAAAGCTGGCGTTGACCGCCTTCAGCTGGCTGTAGCGGGTGAACTGCGTCTGCAGCAGCACATAATCCAGAGCCGCCTGGCTTTCCGACGTCGGGCCGAACACGTTCAGCGGGACGCAGCCCGGATAGGCACCGGGGTTGGTGAGCGTCACGCGGCAGACGATCTGGCCATCGGCCGGGTTGACCACGGCATCCAGTGCCGCTGCCGCCTTGGCGCCGTCCATGTTGGCGTTGTTGAGTGTGTTCTGCCGTTCGCGGCTGAACTGGCCGGCGACCGCCCATGCCCAATCCGAACCGCCCAGGCTGACCTTGCCATCAAGGCCGGCAGCGAGGTTGACCGTGTTGAGGAAGGTTTCCGGCTGACGCGGCGTCGCCTGGCCCAGCATCTTGCCATACAGGAAGCTGGTGACCCCGGCGTTACGCAGGGTCGTCTGGACTTCCGGGCTCAGGAACGCGTTGGACGCGCTGATGGTGTAGTTCCGGAACTCGTTGACTTCGTGGTTGTTCTGGTTGTTCGTCTCGACATAGGTGCCCTGCATCCAGACGTTCACGTTGTCAGACAGCTCGTAATCGGCGCGGCCATACACCTGCGTGTTGACCAGCTTCGTCTTGAGCGAGGCATATTTGTGGAAGCCGCCTTCACCACCGCTCTGGATCGTGCTGGCGCCGGTGGCGGCACCGTTCACGAACGGGGTGAGCACACCGTTCTGGCTGAAGTTGAAGTTCTGCAGCGGGTTGGCCGGCTGGCCGGGGCTGCTCGCCAGTATCTTGCCGCCGAACGAGGTGTTGCTGATGCGGGTGTTGATGATCGAACGGAACGGGTTGGCGGCAGTGCCGGCACCCTGGGTCGAGTAGACATCACGACCCCACGGACGCACCAGCTTCGACATGATGCCCGGATCGTTGAAATGTTCGACCGAGCCCATCAGGTGCAGACGGCCAAAGGTCTTGCCCCCGGCAACGCCATAGCGCTGCACGAAGTTGTCACCATAGGTCGACAGACCGGCCTGGGCGTTGATCTTCAGGCCTTCGAATTTCTTGTCCACGATGAAGTTGACGACACCGGCGACGGCGTCGGAACCATACACCGCCGACGCACCGCCGGTCACGATGTCGACGCGGCTGATCAGCATCTGCGGGATCTGGTCGATGTTGTTCACCGGCAGGCGCTGGCCGTTGAACAGCACCAGCGTGCGATCGGCACCGATGGAACGCAGGTTCAGCGCGTTGGCGCCCGAGTTGCCGCCCGAGTTGCCGGGGTTGCGCTGCTGTGCCGGCAGGCCGGCGAACACCGGCAGCTTGTACAGGGCATCGGCCAGAATGGTCGGCGTCGTCTGCAAAAGGTCGGTCGTGCTCACCGCCGTCAGGGGCGTCGGGCTGATGGTGCCGCTGTTCAGCAGGCGCGAACCGGTGACCACCATTTCGGCAGGTTCGGCTTCTGCATCGGCAACGGCGGTGCCGGCAGCCGGCTGCGACTGCGCGGCCTGGCCGGCGCTGGCCGGCGAAAAGGCCATCAGGCTGGCCCCGGCCAGCAGACAACCGATCCAGGCATTCTTGTTCGTCATCATCGTCCCCCAGGATTGCTGTGTGTTTACGTAATCGTTTGCAGTCCGAAATTCGGTCGGTCCGGGTTGAATGACAAGCAGGCTTTGCAGCGTCAGGTCCCGGAATTTCCGCGCGGCAGGGGGTTGTATCCCCCTATCAGCGCCCGGATACTGCCCACGATGCGGCAGAAAGGCAACACTCGATTGCCATCCTGTCACGACGCGCAGGTTTGTGTCCGATCTGCAACAGCGGTCAGGATTGCCGTGAGATCAGGGCTTATATGAAAACGTAATCATGATAGTGTTGCAACACATCACGGCCGCAGGGGAGGCGACGCCAGTGCAGATCATCAGCAACGAATCCGGGATCGGGCCGGGCAGCAGCGACACCGACCGGCGCAGCATCCTCGCCGGCCTGCTGGCCGCGGCCGCCCTGCCGATGGCCGCGCCCATGGCAGCAAGGGCCCAGCCGGTGCCCAGCCCCGATCCCGACGCGCCCGATGCACCGGCCGTCCGCATCAGCAACGGGTTGGTCAGCGCCGTGCTGTTCATGCCCGACCCTGAAAAGGGCTATTATCGCGGCACCCGTTTTGACTGGTCGGGGGCAGTGGCCGATCTCAGGGCGGCCGGCCACAGCTATTTCGGCCGCTGGTTCCCGGCCTATGATCCGAAGAAGCATGATGCCATTCCCGGCCCGGTGCAGGATTATGTCACCGGGCAGGGCTTTGACGCGGCGGCCATCGGCGGCCCGTTCGTCAAGATCGGCGTTGGCATCCTGAAAAAGCCTGCCGAACCGATCCGCGGCTTCCCGACCCTCGAAATCCTCGACGGCGGCCGCTGGACCACCCGTGTCCGCAAGGATGCTGTGGATTTCATGCACGAGGTCAACGATCCCGTGTCGGGCTATGGCTATCGCTACAAGAAGACGGTCGCCCTGCCGCGCGGCCGGAACCAGCTGGTGCTGACCCACCACATCGAATCGATCGGTCGCAATCCGATCGATACCGAGATGTATGATCACAATTTCTTCGTGCTGGATGGCCAGCCCAGTGGCCCGGATGTGGAGGTGCGCTTTCCCTGGGCCGTGGAGGCGTTCAACATTCGCGGCGAAGGCATCGACGTCGGCCGCGACCGGCTGAACTACAGGAACGCGCTGGAAAAGCCGGTCAGGATGCAACTGAAGGGCTTTGGCCCCAGCCCGAAGGATTACGACATCATCGTCGAAAACCGCCGCACCGGCGCCGGCGTGCGCGTCACCAGCGACACGCCGCTTTCGGATTTCGTGTTCTGGACCTCCCCGCGCACCACCTGCCCGGAAGCCTATATCCACGTCCACGCCGATCGCGGCCGGCCGATGTCGTGGCGCATCACCTATGATTTCTATTCCATCCCGGAGGCCCAGCGCCTTGGCCGCCAGGGCTGAAACGACACGGGGAGGGGCATGATGAAGACGATCGTGGCAGCAGGCGCAGCCCTCGGCCTCGCGCTCACACCGCTCATGGCGCTGGCCCAGGCAGCTCCCGACCCGGCCCCGGCTCCGGCGCGCGCGCCAAACACCGAACGGCAGGACGCGCTGGATCCCAGCCCGGTCGATCCGGCGAACGACCCGGATATCGGCTTGTTCGTTGGTGATTACCGCGTCGCCAAACCGCGCACCCTGTTTGGCGCGCTTGTCGTGCAGGATATCCTCACCCCGTTGGGTGCGGCCGATCCGATGCGCCCTGCCGCGCGCGGCGCAGTCCTGATCGACATCACCAGCGTCAGTCGCGCCAGCCTTGCCCCCGGTGCGACGGCGAAAGGGCGCATGCCTGCCGGCACGCGGGCGGCCCTTTATGTGGCCGATGGCACCGCGCAGGTGACGGCGAACAGCCGCGCCCACCCACTGCGCGAAGGCCATTTCATCGTCCTCACCCCGGATTTCGATTTCGCCCTCGCCAACACCGGCAAGGTCCCGCTTACCCTATATATGCGAACCGAACCGGTGCCGCCCGGCGCTGCGCTCACCCCCGATGTCAGCATCTTCAGCCGTTTCGACAATGATCGCCGCATCGGCGCGCACTGGCTGCACATCTGCAACGGCGGCCTTGGCAACAACAATCTGTGCACCATCGCCCCCCGCACCATGCCGCAGCCGCACAGTCACAATTGGGAAGAGGTGTGGCTGGCGGTGAAGGGCGAATCGGTCCTGATGCTGGGCAAGCAACTGGTGCGGATGCGCCCCGGCCAGGCCTACAAGATCCCGCCCAGCGGCCTTGCCCCGCACAGCAATCTCAATCCGAACAACGAACCGATCCAGCTGATTTACATGGGGCCGCTGGTTCGCAAACCCCGCCCGCCGCTGCCGGATTATGCCCAGTTGCAGAACACGCCGATCGATCCGGCGGGCGCGCCCGATATCGATCTGTTCATGGGCAACTGGCGCGATGCCTATCCGCGCATGGCCCACGGCAATCTCTACCTGCGCGACATGCTGACCAGCCTGACCGGCGGCGATGCGGTGAAGCCGATCCGCAAGGGCGCAGTGCTGACGGCGGCGACCGCGGTGAGCCACGCCATGCTGGAACCCGGATCGACCGCGCACCGCGCCGAAGGCGACCCGGCCGACGTGCAGGAAATCTTCATCGTCGAAGCCGGCACCGGCACGCTCCAGATCGAGGGCAAGGAACTGGCGCTGTCAAAGGGCAAGGCCTTCATCCTGCCTCCCGGCCGCGATTTCCGGCTGACCGCGACGGGCAGCGCCTATCTCAGCTTTCATGTGATTGCCGAAAAGGTCGCGCCCGGCGCCGCGCCCGCACCCGTGACCCTGATCGATCACGGCGGGGAGCGCCCTGTGATCACCGATTGGCACAACCAGCGCCGACCGCTGGTGACGGCGGCCGATGGCCTGGCCCGGCTGGGCGCGATCGATGCCCTGACGCTGCCGCCGCTGGCCATGGCGCGGGCGCAGAGCAGCGCGCCCGGTGCCGAGGATATCTGGATCGCGCTGGATGACGTCGATGCGATGATCGGCAAGCAGTTGCGGTCATTGCAGGCTGGCACCGCCTACAAGGTGCCGCCCACCGGCATCACCGCCCGCGCCAACATCAATCTTGGCGCCAGGCCGGCGCGTTTCCTTCACATCACCACGAAATGAAGGCGCGCGCCGGCCGGCGCCTCACTTGCCCAGCGTGAACGCCACCAGCGCGGCACCCTTCGGCCCCTTGCTGTCACGCGCGCCGCTGGCGGCAATCACCAGATATTGCCGGCCATTGGCCATGTAGGTGGCCGGCGTCGCCACACCGCCAAACGGCAGGGTGGCCTTCCAGAGTTCCTTGCCGGTGGCGGCTTCATAGGCGCGGAACTGGCGATCATAGATGGTGGCACCGATGAACAGCAGGCCGCTGGCGGTGACGACCGGGCCGCCATAGCTTTCGCTGCCGGTATCGGCCATGCCCTTGGCGGCCAGTTCGGGATAATATCCGAAGGGGATCTTCCACAGATATTTGCCGCTGTTCATGTCGATGGCGTTCAGCGTGCCCCACGGCGGCTTGGTGCCGGGATAGCCATCGGGATCACGGAACTTGTTGTAACCGGAGAAATTGAACTTCGAACGGCCGGGGCCGGGCCGGTTCTGATCGATGATCGACGTGTACCAGGCGATATTCTCGCTGTTGGCATAAAGAATGCCCTTGGGATCGGCCGCCATCCCGCCCCATTCCACCCCGCCGCTGAAACCGGGGATGACGATCGTGTCCTTGTTTTTCGCGATCGGCGTGTAGACCGGTCCATATTTCATCGTCGCCAGCCGGGCACGGGCGGCGGCATTGGCTTCGGGCGTGCGGTTGGTCAGTGAATCGGGGCCGATCTCGTGCAGGCCCAGCGGTGCAGGCGCGACCGGGATCGGCTGGGTGGGGGAGGCGACCTCACCTTCCACATCAGAGGCCGGGAACGGCTTTTCCTGGATGTCGAACAGCGGCTTGCCGGTCTTGCGATCGAACAGGAAGATGAAACCGGCCTTGTTGGTGACGGCCACCGCCTTCACCGGCCTGCCGCCGCGCTTCACCGTCATCAGGATCGGCTGGGCGGCGAAATCGGCGTCCCACATGTCGTGGTGGACGGTCTGGAAATGCCACAGGCGCTTGCCGGTGGTGGCATCGATGGCAACAAGGCTGTTGCCGTAAAGATTGTTGCCCAGCCGCTCACCACCCCAGAAATCGTCGGCGGGCGATCCCAGTGCGGCATAAACGACGCCGGCTTCCTCGTCGACGATGGTGCCCTGCCAGGCGTTGACGCCGCCAGCGGTTTTCCAGGCATCGGCGGGCCAGGTTTCGTAACCCGGCTCGCCGGGATGCGGGATGGCGTGGAAGGCCCACAGCAACTTGCCGGTGCGGACATCCCAGCCGCGGATGTCACCGGGGGCCGACGGCGAGGTTTCGGGAACCCCGCCCGCCGTGATGATCACATCCTTGTAGAGGCTGGGTGGGGTGCCGATGTTGACGAGATTCTTCGTCGGATCATCGCCGCGCAGTTGCCGCCTGAGATCGATTTTGCCGCCGTCGCCAAAGCTGGGGATCAGCGCGCCGGTATCGGCATTGATGACATAGACGAACGCGCCGCCGGGCACGATGATGCGGCGATCATTGCCCGATGCCCAATAGGTGAGGCCGCGTCCGCGCCCGCCGCCGGCGCCGGGGAAGCTCGTCGTCCATTTCGTGGTGCCGGTGGCGCCATCCAGCGCCACGACCTTGCCATCGGTGGTGGTGGCATAGAGCACGCCATCGACGATGATCGGCTGCACCTGCAGGCCGCCGGCCGGCATGTCGAACCGCCAGGCCTGCGTGAGCTTGGCCACATTGGCCTTGGTGATCTGCTTCAGCGTCGAATAGCGCGTGCCGCCGTGATCGCCGCCATAGGCCGGGTAATCGCCGGGGGCAGCCAGTGCGGCGCTGCCCACCAGCAGGGCGGCAACAAGGCCGATGGCGCGGCCGGCGCGCGCTTGTAGTGCGATGGTCATTGGTGGCCTCCCCAGCCCGGTATTCTGGGCGATGATATCGATTTCATGATCAAGCGCAATCGCGCCGGTTTTCACCGCAGCGCCCGCACGGCCGCAACAGCCGCATTGGCCCGCGCCCTGACCTCGGCGGGCGTCATGCCGGGCTTGTAGAGATCGCTGCCAAGGCCGAAACCGCGGGCACCGGCGGCCCACCATTCGGCCATCTGCGCCGGCCCGACGCCGCCCACCGGCACGATCGTGGCAGCAGATGGCAGCACGGCGCGCAGGGCCTGCACATGGCCGGGGCCATAAGTGGCGGCGGGAAACAGCTTCAGGATGTCAGCGCCGGCCGCAATGGCGGCAAAGGCTTCGGTGGCGGTGGCAACGCCGGGCAGCGGAACGCTGCCCTTGGCCAGCGCCAGGCGGATCACCGCCGCATCCATGTTCGGCGAAACGATGATCTGGCCGCCGGCAGCGATCACGTCATCGACGTCAGCCACCGACAGCACGGTGCCAGCGCCGGACACCATGATGTCAGCCATGGCCTGCAAATTCTGAATGCTGTCGAGCGGTTGCGGCGAATTCAGCGGCACCTCGACAATGCGGATCCCGGCGGCGTGCAGCGCCTCGGCAATGGCGATCACCTCGCCGGGTCTGACCCCGCGCAGGATGGCAACCAGCGGCATCTCGGCAAAGGCCTGGGCAAAGCGGAGCATCAGGCAAGGGTCCCCCGGTAAAGCGCGGCAAGGCCGGCAAGAACGGCCGTCTCACCATCGTGAACATGGGCTTCGATGCCGCGATGGGCCATGGCGCGTGCATAACGTTGGCACAGCGCCGGCTCCCCGATGATGGCAACGGGGCCGGGCACGTCAATGCCCAGAAGTGCCGGCGTGGCAGCCACTTCCGCGCCGATCAGCAGGCCCGACAGATAGGATTCGGCCCAGGCCGATGTCATGCTGCCGCCCACCACGCGCGATCGGGCCGTGAACAGCCGCGATGCCAGCGCGCCGCCATCGCCGGCAGCTTCAAGCCCTTGATCAAAGGCAGTTTCATTCTCGACAGCATCCGTCACGCGCAGGGCGCTGTGCTGGCGCAGGATGGCAAACAGCTCCCCGGTCATCGCCGTCACGAAGCCATCGATGCGGTTGTCGATCAGCCTGGCCCACTTGGCATGGGTGCCGGGGTGGCACAGCAGATACTCCCCTCGTTGCCGCGCCGGATCGCTCATCGCCCAGCCAAACAACTGGGTCTCCTCCCCGCGCATCACGTCCGGTCCCGACCCATCCGCCCGTTCCGTTCTGAGGCCGGGCACGATCCACACCCCGTCGTCCACAGCGAACAGACTGCGCTGCAACTCCCCGAATGTCGCCGGGCAATCGGCATATGGCACCGCCGTCCAGCCCAGGGTTGACCCGATCATCCCGCACAGCACCGCCGGCAGCTGTTCCGCCTGCAAGGCCGGGCGAACCTCGGTCGCAAATCTCCGCGCCGCCTCCCCTGGAGCCAACCCGCTGACACCAAGAGCAAAATCGCGGCGCACCAGAGGCGTTCCATCCGCTGTCGCGATCCACGCGCGCAGGTTGGTTGTCCCCCAATCCAGCGCCAGAAAATGCGCCGACATCAGGCTGCCGCCTGCCGCTGATCGGTTTGCAACCCTTGCATATCGTCCATTCCCATCCCCGCTCCGGCGCTTGCCTTCACCCTGTGATTTTTGATCTTCTCATTCGGCATCCTTCTATGCAAAGGTTTACATGTCTGCCACTCAATCATTGTGTGAGCCCAACGCAGTCTGCACGCCATAATCAGCTCTGGGGAGTTTTCATGCTGAAGGTTTTCAACGATTTCGAACGTCGCCCCGATCTGCTGGCGCGCTTCGATGCCTTGCTGCCGACCTATTCGATTTCGTGCATCTTTGCCGATGTCATGTACCGGCAGAACGTCATGCATTCGGCCATCAAGCCGGCGTTCAAGGCAAAGGTCACCGGCCAGGCCATCACCGTTCAGTTGTCGGGCGGCGATCTTGTCGATCCGCTGCGGGCGCTGGAAATGGGCTTCCCGGGCGACGTGATCGTCGTGAACGCCGGTGGTGATACCGAAGTGTCGGTGTGCGGCGGCCTGATGGGCGGCCTCGCCAAGAATCGCGGCATCCGCGGCATGATCGTCGATGGCGCCGGTCGCGACATCGACGAGCTGGAAGACATCAACTGGCCGATCTGGACCCGCGCCATCACCGCGCGCGGCACCCACACGATGTTCTCCCAGCGCAAGGAAGAACTCTCGATCAACGTGGACATCCCCTGCGGCGGCGTCATCGTGCGCCCCGGCGATTTCATCGTGGCCGACACCATCGGAGTCTGCGTTGTCCCCGTCGACCGTGCAGAGGAGTTCCTGACGCTGGCCGAGGAACAGGCCGAGCGTGAGAAGAACACCCGCGCCTGGGTGCAGCAAGGCAAGACGGTCGAGGATCTGCTTGCCGAATTCGGCCGGATCTGATCCCGCGATGAAGACCGCCCGGCTGAAGAAGATCCAGACGACCGCGGTCGTCCTCCTCGTGCTTTCGGGGCTGATCAACTACCTCGACCGCAGCACGCTCTCGATCGCCAACAGCGCGGTCAGTGCCGAGATGAATCTGTCAGCCTCCGAAATGGGGCTGCTGCTCTCGGCCTTCTCGCTCCCCTACGCGCTGGCGCAGCTGCCGATGGGGGTGCTGCTTGATCGCATGGGCGCACGCTTCACGCTGGGTTTCGGCATGCTGCTGTGGTCGGTCGCCCAGCTGGCCGGCGGCTTCGTCCGCAGCGTCAATCAATTCTTTGCCGCGCGGCTGCTGCTCGGCGTGGGCGAAGCGCCGCAATTCCCGGCCGGGGCCAAGGTGTTCAGCGACTGGTTCGCCGTCAAGGAGCGCGGGCGCCCCACCGGCATCTTCGTCGCCTCCACCACCATTGCGCCGGCGCTGGCGCCGCCAGTGCTCACCGCGCTGATGTTCGCCTTCGGTTGGCGCGGCATGTTCATCATCATGGGGGTGCTGGGCATCGTCATCGCGATCGCCTGGTACGCCATCTATCGCGATCGCCGCGACGTGGCGCTGACGGCGGAAGAAATCGCCTGGCTGGAAGACGGCAAGCCCGCCGATGATCGTTCGATGACGGCCGCGGAATGGCGCAGCCTGTTCAGGCAGCGCACCACCTGGGGGATGCTGCTGGGCTTCATGGGCGTCATCTACATGGTGTGGCTGTATCTCACCTGGCTGCCCGCCTATCTGGAAAAGGAACGCGGTCTGCCGCTGGCCACGGCCGGCTGGGTGATGATCATCCCCTATCTGGCGGGCACGTTGGGCCAGCTTTCGTCGGGCATCGTCGCCGACAAGTTGCTGGCGCGGGGTCTCGCGCCCATCACCAGCCGCAAGTGGCCGATCTGCATCGGCCTGGTCTGCGCTGCGGCCTTCACCATTCCGGCGGCCTATACCCCCAGCCTGGTCTGGGCGATCGTGTTCATCTCGCTCGCCATGTATTTCGTCAATCTGGCGAGCGGCGGCGCCTGGGCGCTGGCCAGCGTCGCCGCACCGCGCCGGCTGGTGGCCTCGCTGGGCAGCCTGCAGAATTTCGGCGGCTATCTGGGTGGCTCCATGGCGCCGATCATCACCGGCGTGATCGTCGATCGCACCGGCAGTTTCGTCTATGCGCTGCTGATCAGCGCAGCTGTCGCCCTCGCTGGAGCGATTGCCTACGTCACGCTGGTCCGCACGCCGATCGCCGATCCCGACGCCTGATCCGGGCTTTTTGTTCAGCCCGAAAGAAATCCGGCGCCCGTGTTGCCACGGGCGCCGGATCATCAAGCCGGGTGCGGGCCCTCTGACACTTTACTGACGCTTGAAGACCTCGGTGAAACGCTGCGTCTGCGCCGGCAGTTCGCGCACCGTATCGATGGTCAATTCCTTGCCGTCGGCCGACAGCGACCAGGTTTCGGTCGCCGTCATCGTCACGTTGCCCGGCATGCCGCCATAGGGCTGCACGGTGGTCACCTTCAGCGTGTCACCCGCCATGGCAGCCGTGGTTGAAACCTGCACCAGGCCGCTGTCGGCGCGCGACATGCGGGCCTTGCCGTCGGTCGTGTACGAACGCTGCGGCAGCTGCGGATGGGTGAAGACAACGCCCGTCGCACTCTGCTGCACGCGCACGATGAACGGGGCATTGGGGTTGCCACCGCCAATGCCCGGCGACCGGGTCAGCCAGTAATTGGGGTAGGGTGCCGATTTGCTGCGTGATGCATCGCGGGCCCAGGCGCCGCTGAAATCCGCGGCAAGGGCGGCGGCGGACGTGCCGAGGGCAGCGACCAGCAGCGCCATCTTGGTGAAATTGCGCATATGTCCCTCCTTCAGGGCTGGGTGCCGTGGATCTTGACGCCCAGCTTGGCGGCAATGGCGCGGATGTTGCGCTGCGCCTGCTGGTATTCGTCATTGGTGGTGAGGAATTCGACCAGCATGTACGGATTGCTCTTCAGCCGGCTCAGCCGCGCCAGGAACAGTTCGTAATCCATGCCGCCGGTGCCGTTCATCGCCCAGTTAATGCCGGGCAGCATGTCGTTCCAGGCGAAATCCTTGGCGTGGACATAGGAGATCTGGTCGCCCAGCATGTCGAACGTCAGGTCGAGCATTTCGCTCATCCGGAACGCCACGTTCGGGAACACCATGTTGGTGATGTCGAGGCCAACCGTGATGCGCTCGTCACCCACGTCCTCGCGCAGCCGCTTGTGCGCCCACGGATTGTTGACGCTTTCGGTGTTCACTGCCTCGATGGCGATCTTCACCTTGCTGCCGGCGGTGTCACGGCAGATGCGCTTCAGCGCGCCCACCGTCCGCATCCAGGCCTCGCGGCTCCAGTTCAGCGGGTGAGCCCAGTTGCGGTTGGTGTGCATCGATCCGGCGTGGGTGAGGATCAGCTCGCAGCCCACCTCTTCCGCTGCATGGATCGAATCGATGATGTGACGCTGCCAGCGTTCGGCATCGGGATCGGGCGCGATGATGTTGCCGGCGCAGTGCAGGCCATAGAACACCACGTCGTTGGCCTTCAACTGGGCCTTGATCTCGCGGATTTCGCTGTCCGGCTTCTTGCGTTCCAGCCAGGCGTTGGATGGCGCTTCACAGGCGCTCCAGCCGCCATCGTGCATGGCCTTGAACAGCGCGCCATAATCCACGCCCTCTGCACCGGTGACGCGCGGCGTGGACTGGCTGGCCAGCCGGATGGTGCGCGGGCCTGCCGTCAGGTTGCGCTTGTAATTTTCCGGCGGGCTCCATTGATACAGGAAATCCTGACCCCACACGTCGGCAAGGCCGGGTCCACCGCCGCCGGGGCCGGCCATCGGGCCGGCGGCGGCGGCAGAGGGCAGGGCGATGCCGCTGCCGGCCGCCAGCCCGGCGACTGCGCCGGCTGCGAAGAAATTGCGTCTGTTGACGTCCGTCATGGTCTCCCCCTTATTGGCCCCGGATTGATCCCGGTTGATGCCATCGGTCCGTTGCGCGGCTGGGCCGCCCGTAATCAGTCGCCTTCCGCCAGATAGGCGATGATCTTCTCGTAATTGGCCTCGTCCACCATTGCGCCGCGCGCGACCATCTGATCGACTAGTTCACGCCAGGCGGCGGCATCGCGCTTCTGGCCGACCACGATGTCGGGCTGGTGGCACTGGCTGCACGACTGGATGACCAGCGCCTTGCCGGGGCCGGGACGCAGATTTTCCGAACCGGGCGGATCGGCCGGCGTGGCTTGCGCGAAGGCGCAGGTGATGATGGCAAGGGCGGCGGGCGCCGCCAGCAGGACGTGGGTGAAACGCATCAGGGCAACCTGTCAAACCGGGCGCGGGGGTGCGCTGGCAGTGTGTGGCAGCGCACGGTTGAACCCAGGCTTGCCGGCATGATCACGGCCGCGCTGCGCCCTTGCGGCCCGGCGCGGCACCCGGCAGCGGCTCTGGCGCGACGGTGGCGGCGGCAACCGCGGCAGCGAACACCGGATCGACCGGGCGCGGCGGCGGTGCGTTGGCCGGGCGCGGCATGGTGGAGAAATAGAACCAGGTCTGCCGCTGGTTGCTGTGATTGATGGCGGCGTGCACGGTGCGGCCATTGGGCGGCACCACAAAGCCCTGATCCTGTTTCCAGTCGCGGATCTCGCTGCCCACTTGCAACAATGCCGGCGCGGCGGTCAGCTTGATCCACGCCTCTTCGGTGCCGGGCACATGGGCATGGGCACCGGCAATGGTGCGCGGTGCCATCGATACCAGCAGGAACCGCTCCCCGAAATCGCGGAACGGTGCCTTGGAAAGATTTACCCAGTGCGCGCCCTGCTCGACATAGAGGAGTTTCGCGCTGTCGCGCACCACGATCGCGGTGCTGGCGGTGCCCTGCGCCGGCCCGGCCAGGATGGTCATCTGCAGGCCATCATCGCCAGTAGCGCCGATGCGGTGCGCCATGCCGGCGGGGATCAGGAAGGCAAAACCCGGCTTCAGCGGCCAGCGCTGCCTGCCGTCGTCGATCTGGCCGTGGCCGGCCTTCACATAGCCGATCCACTGTTCCTCGGGCTGCATCATGCTGGTCGCTTCGCCGGCTTCCAGGCTGGCGGCGAAAATCTCGCTCTTGTGCACCAGCAGCGCGCCCGGCCAGCCCGGCTGGGTGGGATCGCCTTTCGACAGGATGGTGCGCGCCAGCATGGCGTTGCCGATGATGCGCGGTGCCGACAGCGCGGCATCGCCCAGGAAACGCTCGACGGTGACGCCGGTCACCCGGTTGGCTTCGCTTTCGCGCGGCACCGGGCGCTGTTCCGCCGTTTGCGCGTGCAGGGGGCTGATCAGCAGGGCAGCGGCGGCAAGGGCAAAATGGGCGCGCATCAGGCCGGCTCAGACTTCGTCAAACAGGGACACGTGGAAATTGCGGTCGATCAGCGTGTTCTCGATGCCCGGCCACAGATCGGCGTGAACCTTCGATGCGATCCAGATCTGGCGCAGCTCCTCGCTCTCGTACGTCAGCTGGAAGCGGTAGTTGACCGCTTCCGGCAGCTTGTCACCCTGGATCAACGTCCGCAGCTTCAGCATCTTGAGATCGATGAAGCCCTTGAACTTCGCGCCGGCGGGTTTGAAGCGCTGGTGGAAATGCGCCAGCATTTCGGCCTCGCGCGCCGGATCCACCTTCAGATCGCAGTACAGCACGATCGGCTTCCTGGCCGGCGCTGCCGCCTCTGCCCGCCCGGCGAGGCCGGCAGCGGCAACAGCGCCACCGACCAGCGTCGCCATCGCGCCGCGGCGATCCATGCCGCTCACTTGGCCGCGGCCCTTGTGTACATCGGCTTTTGCCCGGCCACTTCGGTCCGCATCTTGTACACGTTGCCGGCACCCATGATGAACAGCGTCTTCAGATCATCACCGCCCCAGATCATGTTGGCCTGGGCGCGATCCGGCGTCTTGATCTGGCCCAGCACCTTGCCTTCGGGGCTGATGATGCGGATGCCGCCGGGGCCAGACGTCCAGACATTGCCGGCGCTGTCCACCTTCAGGCCATCGGGCACGTCGATCGGGTTGGGGCCGGGATAGGTGATGAAGCGCTTGCCGTTCGACACCGTGCCATCGTCATTCACGTCATAGACGTTGACGAACATCTCCGGCTCGGAATTGGAGATATAAAGCTTCTTGCCGCCGGGCGCGAAGGCGATCCCGTTGGGGCGCGGCAGATCGGTGATCACCGCCGTCGTCTTGCCGTTGGCGTGGCGCCACACCGCGTTGTAGGGCTGTTCCTTGGCGGGGTCCTTGTCCTGGCCCACCAGGCCATAGGGCGGATCGGTGAACCACAGCGCGCCATCGGGCGTGAAGGCCAGATCGTTGGGGCTGTTGACCCGCTTGCCGTTGGCCTTGTCCAGCACCACGGTCACGTTCATCTTGTCATCCAGTCGCACGATGCGGCGCGCACCGTGCTGGGTCATCAGGATGCTGCCATCCTTGTCGACGATGGTGCCGTTGGAGCCCTGGAAGCTGTCGGGCGCCATTTTTTCAAGGCCGCCCGATTGTTCCATGATCAATACCGGCTTCTCGCCGTCCACAAGCTCATACAGCTTGTTGTCCATCAGGTCGGAAAAGCGCAGCCGGTCGCCCAGCCACAGCGGGCCTTCGACAAAGCGGAACCCGCTGGCGATCTGCACCGGCTTCTCGCCCGGCGCGATCAGGGCATCCAGCGCCGGATCCAGCCGGTCAACGCTGGTCTGCCCCACCACGGCAGCTTCGGCAGCAGGCTTGGCGGCCTCGGCCGATTTGTCGGCAGGCGAACAGGCGACCGCGGCAAGCGCCACACCAGACAGCAGGGCAAGGCCGGCAAAACGTGTCATTCGCATCATCCCCAGTTATCGCAACCGCCGGGTTGACCCCCTGTCATGGCCGACGATCCGCCCTCTTCGGGGCGTGGTTATGAAAACGATTGATCACCCGTTGCGGGCCGGCTGTCAATGGCCGGAAACGGCCCTTTTGAAAAAGCCGGGGCGTCAGCTGGCCACGGCGCGGGCGGCGGTGTGCGGCGGGCCGGCCGATCGGCGCACGACCACTTCGGCTTCCAGCACCGTATCGCGCTCAATGGCCTGCGAATCCAGCAGAAGCAGCATCTTTTCCATGGCGCGATAACCGATCTGATAGGTCGGTACATGCACGGTCGAAAGCGCCGGAGAGGCGATGGCGGCCAGGCGCTCATCGTCAAAGCCAACCACCGAGATATCGCCCGGAACCTGCCAGCCGACGCTGCGGAAATGCTGCAACGCGCCGATCGCCGTCTGGTCATTGGCGGCAAACACGGCCGTTGGCGGGTCTTTCATGGCGACGATTGCGGCCGCCGCCGCCGCCCCGCCGTCAACAGTGAAATCGCCCGGCAGGCACAGCGCCGGATCAAAGCCGATCCCGCGTCTTTCCAGTGCCCGGCAAAAGCCGTCGCGGCGGTGGGTGGTCAGGCTCGATCCCGGCGCCCCCAGGATATGCGCGATACGGCGATGGCCCAGATCGAGCAGATAGGACGTGATCATTTCCGATGCGCCGACGTGGTCGATCCGCACCTTGGGCAGCTCCGTCTGCTCCCCGATGTCGAGCGCGATCACCGTTGGGGGCAGGCCGCGCGCTTCGTCCGGCTCATATCGGCCCACCGTCGTCACCAGGATCAGGCCATCGGCCCGGCCCGCTGCCACCTGATCCACATAGCCCTGTTCGCGCGCCAGATCGCGCTCGCTGTGACCGACCAGCACGCCATAGCCCGCCGATTTGGCTGCATCCTCGGCGCCGGCAAAGATCTCCAGGAAGTAGGGGTTGAGGCTGGGCACGACCACGAGGATCAGGTTGGTCCGGCTGCCACGCAACCGCCGGGCAGCCACGTGCGGGCGGTAATTCAGCGTCTGCACCGCCTGTTCGATGGCCTGACGCGCATCCGGGCTGAGCAGTTCCGGATTGTTGAAGGCGCGCGACACGGTGGCGATCGACACACCGGCAACGCGGGCGACATCGTGGATGGTGACCGACCGTTTTCGCATGCTCATGCCTTCGTCGTCACGGGGCTGCCGGAGCGGCGCAGGTGCCGCGCACCACCAGCCGGGTGGGCAGCGTCGCATCCACCACGTCGCTGCGCCCTTCGATGCGCGCAATCAGCGCGGCCATGGCCAGCCGGCCCAGTTCCACCTTGTCAAAGGCCACAGTGGTGACCGGCGGATCATACAGCATCCCGAACCTGAGATCGTCAAAGCCGATCACCGAGATATCCGCCCCGATCCTCAACCCGTCGCGCTTCACCGCCTGCAGCGCCCCCACCGCCAGTTCATCGTTGGCGGCCAGCACCGCGGTAGGGCGCGGGTATCGCGTCAACAGCCGTGCCATCAGTGCCTCGCCGGTCGCCAGCGTCACGGCGCCGGTCAGGATCGGGCAATGCGCCGGTTCCAGTCCGCCCGCGGCAATCGCGTCTGCAAAGCCCTGCGCGCGGTCACGCGCCATCAAACTGTCGGACGGGCCGCCGATATGGGCGATGCGGCGATGGCCCAGCCCGATCAGATGCTCCACAGCGGCGCGGGCGGCGGCCACGTTGTCGATCCGCATATTGGGCGCACCGATGCCGCTGATCGTGTCCACCGCCGTCACCATGATCGGCAGACTGGGCTGGCGCTCGGCCAGGCGAGCGGGATCGGCCGTCGTCACCAGCACGATGCCATCGGCGCGCTGGCTCAGCACCTGATCCAGAAACACATGCTCGCGATCGGCATCGCCGCCGCTGTGTGCCATCAGCACGCTATATCCCTGCCGCACCGCCTCGCGCTCCGCACCGCGGAAAATCTCCAGAAACAGCGGGCTGAAACTCGGGATGATCACCAGCAGCGTGCGGGTCGTGCGCGTTCTGAGGTCGCGTGCGGCCAGATTGGGGCGATAGCGCATGCGCGCCGCCATCTCGCCAACGCGCTCCAGCGTCTCCACCGACACCATGTCGGGTTGCGACAGCGCCCGCGACACGGTCGACACCGAAACCCCCAGCGCCCGCGCGACATCGCGCATGCGGACAGACGGCTGCGCCTCCACATCCCGTTCACTGCCTGACAAGCTTGGCTCCCATGTTATGGCCCGTCAGTGCCGCACTATACACACATTGCAACTTGTGACACGAAAATTGCAAATTTTCATGAAATGACTGGCGCGATACGCCTTGCCTCTGGCCATATGCTTGCGAACATACAGAAAAGCCGCGCGGGATCGTTGTCAGTTCCAGGTGCGATAGCGGCTGGGCGGCGCCCGCAAATGCGTGTTAGACCGTCGCAGCCGGTATCGTGGCCGGAAGGGGGATGGGGCAATGGCAGGCGCGTTCGTGGGATTTGGCGAGCTGCTGATCCGGCTGTCGGCGCCGGGCCGCAGCCTGTTGATGCAGACCCCGGCGCTGGATGTGCACGTGGGCGGGGCGGAGGCGAATGTCGCCGTTGGCCTTGCCCGGCTGGGCCACGCGACGAAGATGGTGAGCGCGGTGCCCGACAATGCGTTGGCGGCCGGTGCGGTTGCCCAGTTGCGCGCCAGCGGCGTTGATACCGGCGGCATCATCACCCGCCCTGGCCGCATGGGCCTGTATTTCCTGTCGCCGGGCGCCGGCATGAGGGCGTCGGAAGTCGTTTATGATCGTGCCGGCAGCAGCTTTGCCACCACACCGGCGGCCAGCTTTGACTGGCCCCGCCTGCTGGCCGGCGCGTCGCGGCTCCACCTGTCGGGCATCACCCCGGCGCTGGGGCCGGAAACGGAGGCGGCAGCCATCGCCGCGGCAGAAGCGGCCACCGCGCTGGGCGTGCCGCTGTCCTTCGATGGCAATTTCCGCGGCCAGCTGTGGGCGGCGCGCGGCGTTGATCCCCGCCCGATCCTTGCCCGGCTGGTCAGCCATGCCGATATCCTGTTCGGCAATCACCGCGACGTTGCCCTGCTGCTGGATCGGGAGTTTGCCGGCACCGGCAACGCCCGCCACCGCGCCGCCGCCGAAGCCGCGTTCGCCGCCTTCCCGCGGCTCAGGATCATCGCGTCGACCGCGCGCGACGCGCAGGATGCCGATCGCCACAGCCTGTCGGCCCGCATCGATCGGCGCGATCACCACGTCGAAACCGAAGCCATGCTGGTATCGGGCATTGTCGACCGGATCGGCGCCGGCGACGCCTTTGCCGCCGGCGTGCTGCACGGCCTCGCCCACGGCACACCCGGTGAGGCCGCCCGCATCGGCCTGGCGCTTGCCTGCCTCAAACACACGCTCCCCGGCGACGCCAGCCTGTTCACCCAGCGCGATATCGATGCGTTTCTGGCGGGGACGGTGGACGTGCGGCGCTGAGCGCGGTTGTGCGTTCAACGCACCCGGCCCCTTGATCGCAGGCGAGGATCAGCCGGATATCATCATCGAGATATTGGAGAATTCGCAGTGTGGCACCCATCCGTGGGCTCGCCTCAAAACTGCAATGATGGTGCGGCCAAGAAGACTCGAACTTCCACGGCCTTTCGGCCACAACGACCTCAACGTTGCGCGTCTACCAATTCCGCCATGGCCGCACACCAGGGAAATGAGCGCCGGGGCGCCCCTTCGGTAGGAGGGGGCGGGTAGCAGGGGAGGGGCTGGCGTGCAAGCCCCTCCGCCGCCATCCGCAGACTTAATTATACTTCCGCAGTTCGTTCTTCGCGATGGCCTGGCGGTGCACTTCGTCCGGGCCGTCGGCGAGGCGCAGGGTGCGCTGGCCGGCATAGCCCGATGCGAGGCCATAATCCTGGCAGACGCCGCCGCCGCCGTGGGCCTGGATCGCCATGTCGTGGATCATGCAGCTCATGTTGGGAGCGACCACCTTGATCATCGCGATCTCGTTGGCGGCGGCCTTGTTGCCGACGGTGTCCATCATGTAGGCAGCCTTCAGCGTGAGCAGGCGCGACTGTTCGATCGCGATGCGGGCATCGGCGATGCGTTCATGCCACAGGCTGTGTTCGCTGATCGGCTTGCCGAAGGCGACGCGGCTCTTCAGGCGCTTCACCATCTTTTCCAGCGCGCGTTCGGCGGCACCGATCGATCGCATGCAGTGGTGGATGCGGCCCGGCCCCAGGCGCCCCTGCGCGATTTCAAAGCCGCGGCCTTCGCCCAGGATCATGTTGCTGGCCGGCACGCGCACATTGTCGAGGATCACCTCGAAATGGCCGTGCGGCGCGTCGTCGAACCCGAACACGTTCAGCGGGCGCAGCTTGGTGATGCCCGGCGCATCCAGCGGCACCAGGATCTGGCTCTGCTGGCTGTGGCGCGGCGCGGATGGATCGGTCTTGCCCATGACGATGGCGATCTTGCAGCGCGGATCACCGACGCCCGACGACCACCATTTGCGGCCGTTGATCACATATTCATCGCCTTCGCGGCGAATGGAGGTTTCGATGTTGGTGGCGTCCGACGAGGCGACCGCCGGCTCGGTCATCAGGAAGGCGGAGCGGATCTCGCCGGCCATCAGCGGCTTCAGCCAGGTCTGCTTCTGCTCCTCGGTGCCATAGGTGCGGAGCACTTCCATGTTGCCGGTATCGGGTGCCGAGCAGTTGAACACTTCCGACGACCAGCCGGCGCGGCCCATTTCCTCGGCCAGCGGGGCATATTCGAGGTTGGTGAGGCCGGGACCCTTCCATTCGCCGGTGTCGTGATCGCAGATGTTGAGGAACAGGTTCCACAGGCCAGCGGCGCGGGCCTTGGGCTTCAGTTCCTCGATCACCGGCAGCACCTTCCAGCGATCGCCTTCCATCACCTCGCGATGGTAACGCTCTTCGTTGGGATAGATATGCTCGTCCATGAAGCCGCGCAGCTTTTCGATCAGGTCCTTGGTTTTCTGGCTATATTCGAAATGCATGGCGCGATGTCCCTTTGACTGACGTTCTGGTTCCAGCCGTGAAGCTGTCATGCCACGGGATGATTGGCCACTGGCAAAAAGGAAAGAGCGGGGGAATGCGTAGGGGCGTGTCGCGTTAACCTTTAAGGCTGAGTCCAGCTTTGGCGTGGCACCAATGGGACATGGTCGATTCGCGCGCCCCCACCGCGATTCCAGGCCGGCACCACCCGCAGCGGTGGTGGCGATGGGTGCTTGGCGTGGTGGCGCTGCTGGCGGCGGCCTATGTCTATCAATATGTGACCAAGGGCGCGTTCTGGAAAGCGACGTTCGAACGGCAGGTTTCGAAACGGGCCGGGCGGCCGGTGCGGGTGGCCGGCACGTTTCATCTGTATCTGGCGCCTGACCTCAGATTCCGCGCAGACGGGCTGACGATCGGCAATCCCGGCTGGGCGGAGGCCGACCAGTTTTTCGCGGCAAGACGCATCACCGCCGAGGCGTCGATCTGGCAATTGCTGTTTGGTGACACGCGGATTGATGATCTGCAGGTTGATGGCGGGCGGTTGGCGCTGCAGCGGCGCGCGGATGGCAGCAATACATGGACATTTGGCGACGAGCCGCTCGATCTGCCCGACATAAGCCGGGCAGCGGCCACCGACAGCCGCATTTCCGTCATCGATGCGCGGTCACAGACGCGCATCATGGTGGCGCTTGAAGGGGTCGGCGGGGCGGCGGCGGACGGCGCGGCGCGAGTGGAGGGCCCGCTGGTGTTTCGCGGGTCGGGCAGCATGCGAGGTGCGCCAGTGGGGTTTCAGGGCCGGCTGACAACGCCCAACCAGGCTGCGGCCGGCGGGCGGATCGCGCTGCGGGCGGGCGGCCGGATTGCCGATACGCGCCTCGGTGTTGCAGGCGAAATGCCCGGCGCGACACGGCTGGAAGGGGCTGATCTCAGTGTCTCGATGGCGGGTCCCAACCTCCACAATTTCGGGCGCATTTTCGATGTGGCTCTGCCCGCGACCCGTCCCTATGCGCTGGCCGCCCACCTGACGAAGGCGGGACGTGATTACCGGCTGAGCCGGGTGAAGGGCGGGATCGGGGACACCGATATCACCGGCACGCTGACCGTGCGCCCCGCGGCGACGAAACAGGAGCGGATGAAGCTGACCGGCCAGCTCGCCTCCAACCGACTGGATATCAAGGATGTTGGCCCCCTGTTTGGCTATGATCCCGCGCGGATTTCGGCAGGGCGGGTGGTGAGGCAGGAGGGCGGTCGGCCGAGGTTGCTGCCGGATGCGCCGTTGGCCATTGCCGCGCTGGGATCGATGGATGCCGACGTCGATTACCGGGCCAAACGGGTTGAGACCGGCAAGCTGCCCTTCACCAATTTCCGGCTGCGCGTGGCGCTGAACAACAGCAAACTCAATCTGTTGCCCCTTGCGTTCGATATCGCCACCGGGCGGCTGATCGCCAATATCGGCATCGACGCACGCCGGCCGCCGGCAAAGACCGCTTATGATATCCGTCTGACGCAGATTCCGCTGGGCAAGTTGTTCACCGGCTTCAAGGTCGAGGATGCCGGCACCACCGCCACGCTGCGCGCGCGGGTGCAGCTCAACGGCGTCGGCAACACGGTGCAATCATCCCTGGCGACCTCGAACGGGCGCATCGCGGTGATCGTGCCGCAGGGGACGCTGTGGCTGCGAAATGTCGAATTGGCCGAGCTTGATCTGCAGAACTTCCTCACCGCGATGCTCAGCAACAAGTTGAAAGACAAGCGGGATATCAATTGCGGCATCGTCGCCTTCACCGTGCGCCAGGGCAAGGCAATCGCGGATCCCATCGTCATCGATTCCGACAAGACGGTGCTGCGCGGGCGCGGCGGCTTTGATTTCGGCGACGAATCGCTGGCGATGGCGATGGAGGCTGACAGCAAGCAGATCAGCCTGTTCTCCGGCCAGTCGCCGATCGCGATCAACGGCTGGTTTGCCGATCCCGCCATCAACCCCGTTTCAGGCGAACTGCTGGCGCGCGGCGCGGCGGGCGCGGCGCTGGGGATCGCGGCGTCACCGCTGGCCGCGCTGCTGGCCTTCATCGATCCCGGCGACGCCAAGGACGTCAATTGCGCTCCGATCCTCGCTGGCAAGCCGGCCCGGCGCTGATCGGGAACAATGGCTGACATCAGAGCGTTCTGGCGGCAGGTCTTGCGGAGACGAAGATGGCGGCGCGCCCTTATTGGAAAGGCCAGTTGCGCCTGGCGCTGGTGTCGATTCCGGTCGAAGTTTTTTCGGCCACGAAAAGCGGCGCTGCCATTGCCTTCAACCAGATTCACGAACCCTCGGGCAAGCGCATCAAGCTGGAAAAGACCGTACCCGGCATCGGCCCGGTCGCACCGGAGGACATCGTCAAGGGCTTTGAATATGCCAAGGGCGAATATGTCGTGCTCGACGAGAAGGAGATCGAGGGCGTCAGGCTGGAGAGCAAGAAGACACTGGAGTTGACGCAGTTCGTCGACGCGCACGAGATCGATGCCATCTATTACGACAAGCCCTATTATGTCGTGCCGGCCGATGACCTGGCCGAAGAGGCGTTCATCGTGCTGCGCGAGGCGCTGCGCCAGAGCCGCAAGGTGGGGCTGGGCCAGCTTGCCATGCGCGGGCGCGAATATGTGGTGAGCATCAAGCCGTGCGGGCGCGGGTTGGTGATGGAAACGCTGCGCTATGCCGACGAGGTGAACAAGGCATCGGCCTATTTCCGCGAGATCGACGATGCCAAGCCCGATGCCGAGCTGCTGGAACTGGCGACGACGCTGATCGACAAGAAGACCGGCAAGTTCGACGCATCGGACTTCAAGGATCGTTATGTCGATGCGCTGCGGGAAATCATCGAACGCAAGAAGGCCGGCAAGACGATTTCCGTCGACAGTGACACTGGCCCCGATCCGCGTGGCAGCAACATCGTTGACCTGATGGCGGCGCTGAAATCGTCGATTGGCAAGGATGCGGGCGGCAAGGATGGCGGCAAGCCTCCAGCCAAGGCCAAGCCGGCTGCTGACAAGAAGGCTGCCAAGCCGGCGGCCACGACGCCGCCGCGCCGCCGGGCGGCGCGATGAGCCCCAAGACGGCCCCGCTCGCCCGTTATCGCGAGATGCGCGATTTCTCGCGCACATCCGAACCATCGGGGGACGCGAAGGTGAAGGCCGGCAAGCGCTTCGTGGTGCAGAAGCACGCCGCCACCCGCCTGCATTTTGATTTCCGGCTGGAGTTGGATGGCGTGCTGGTCAGCTGGGCGGTGACGCGCGGCCCCAGCGCCAATCCCGACGACAAGCGGCTGGCGGTACGGACCGAGGATCACCCGATCGCCTATGCCAGCTTTGAAGGCACCATCCCCGAAAAGGAATATGGCGGCGGCACGGTGATGCTGTGGGACAATGGCCGCTGGGAACCGGTGCCGGGCAAGGATCCGAAAAAGACGCTGGCCGAGGGGCATCTGCACTTCTTCCTGCATGGGCAGCGCATGAAGGGCGAATGGATCCTGGTGCGCCTGAAGCGCAGGCCCGGCGAGAAGCGCGAGAACTGGCTGTTGCGGAAGGTCGCGGACGAACATGCCGGCGGATCGGACGACCTGGTGGGCCGCCATCTCACCAGCGTCGACAGTGGCCGCACGCTCGACCAGATCGCCGCCGGAACGCCGGTGAGAAAGGCGCGTGCGGCCAAGGCGAAATCCACCCTGCCGGCTTTCCGCCCGGTGCAGCTGGCTTCGCTGGTTGATCATGTGCCGACCGGCAAAGACTGGCTGCACGAGGTCAAGTTCGATGGCTATCGCACGCTCATCGCCATCGGCGGCGGCGCGGCGCGGGCCTATACGCGCAGCGGGCTCGACTGGTCCGACAAGTTCGCCAGCCTGACAGAGGCGGCACTGGCCTTGCCCTGCGACAGCGCCCTGATCGATGGCGAGGCCGTGGTGCTGATGGACGATGGCCGCACCAGTTTCCAGGCCCTGCAGGCGGCGCTGAAGGGCGCGCCCGATCGCATCGCCTATTTCGCCTTCGACCTGCTGATGATCGACGGAGACGACCTCACCGGCCAGCCGCTGCGGGAACGCAAGGCGCGCCTCGAAACCCTGCTGGGCAAGGGCAGCGACCGCCTCCGCTATTCCGACCATATCGCCGGCAGCGGCGAGGCGCTGTTCGACAGATTCTGCGAAAAGGGCCTGGAAGGCGTCATCTCCAAGCGGGCCGATGCGAAATATGTCGGCGCGCGCAACGGCGCCTGGCTGAAGACCAAGTGCACGAAGCAGGAAGCGCTGGCCATCGTCGGCTGGCTGCCGTCGGACAAGACGCGCGGGTTTCGCTCCCTGCTGCTTGGCCGCGACGATGGCGGCGTGCTGCGCTATGCCGGCAAGGTCGGCACCGGCTTTGGCGAGGCGGAGATGGCGCGGCTGCAGACATTGCTGGCGCCATTGGAGAACGCATCGCCGACCGTGGAAGCGCCAAAATCTGCCGTGCGCGGCGCGCGGTGGGTGAAGCCGGAACTGGCCGCCAATGTCGCTTATGGCGAGATCACCGGCGACGGCGTGCTGCGCCACCCAAGCTATCTCGGGCTGGAAACCGCGACCCCGCCCGACCGGGTAAAGCCGAAGCCGGCGAAGACGAAGCCCCCGCCACCCGCCAAGCCCAGCGGCGTGAAGATCAGCAACCGCGAGCGCATCCTGTTTCCCGAAGCCGGCATCACCAAGGGCGAGCTCGCCAATCATTACGAGGCGGTGGCCGGCATCATGCTGCCATGGGTGGCGCGCCGGCCGATCAGCCTGGTGCGCTGCCCGCAGGGCCGGGCCAAGCAATGCTTCTTCCAGAAGCATGACGCCGGCAGCTTCGGCGATACGGTCAAGCGCGTGGCCATCACCGAAAAGGACGGGGACGAGGCCGATTATCTCTATGTCGAAGATGCCGCCGGCCTTTTGACCTGCATTCAGATGGGCACGATCGAGCTGCACGGCTGGGGATCGACGGTCGACGCGCTGGAACAACCCGACCGGCTGGTGATTGACCTCGACCCCGACGAGGGGCTGGATTTTCGGGCGGTTGCCGATGCCGCGGCCCACATTCGCGACCTTCTGTCGGACATGGGGCTGACCAGTTTCCCGATGGCCACCGGCGGCAAGGGCATCCACGTCGTCGTGCCGTTGGTGCCGGCGGCAGAGTGGCCGGCGGTGAAGGATTTTGCCCGCCGCCTCGCCATGGCGCTGGCGCAAAGCGATCCGGTGCGGTTCACCGCCACGATGGCGAAGGCGCAGCGCAAGGGGAAGATCTTCATCGACTGGCTGCGCAACCAGCGCGGTGCCACGGCGGTGATGCCCTACAGCGTGCGCGCCCGCGAGAATGGCCCGGTGGCGGCGCCGCTGACGTGGGAGGAACTGCGAACGCTCGACACGCCGGCACACTGGCACGTGGGCGACGCCGAAGACCTTGTGGCCCGCGCCGCTTCGAGCGACCTCGCCGGCTGGGGCCAAGCCGAACAGACGCTACCCGACCTCTGAGGGGTCACTGGTGCCGGATGAGGGGATCGAACCCCCGACCTTCGGTTTACAAAACCGCTGCACTACCGCTGTGCTAATCCGGCCTACCCGTGAGACGCGCCGGATTAGCCTGTGTGGCCGGCCAACTCAACAGCCGTTCGCACAGGCCGGATCGGGCGACCACCAGACGATGCGGGCCACCGTGCCGCCGGTATCGATGCGCGGATCGGTGGCGATCATGTTGATGCGGCCATCGGCGGGTGATCGCACCGTTTCGACAAGCGCGCCGAACGCGTCACGCACGTCGGCGATGGGCTGGTCCTTCTTCACCGCGCTGCCGATGGGCAGCAGCAGTCGCGCCCAGCCCGGCCTGGTGGCACGGGCGGCGACGATGTCGTTGGCAACATAGACACCGGCCGGCGGCGGCGTCACCTTCCCGGGCAGCATCTTGAGATCGCGCATCAGGTTGGCCAAGCCGGATTCGGCGCGGGCGATCATTGTGTCGTCAAACACTTCCGGGCGGCCCAGTTCCAGCGTGATCGCCGGCACGCCATCATCGGTCAGCGTGTTTTCCACCGTTCCCTTGTCGCCCTTGTCCATCTTGATGATGTCGGGCGCGACCAGTTCGGCCATGCGACGGGTGCGCGGGGTCGAGGCAAAGACATACATCATGTAGGCGGTGCCGCGCGATTGGGTGTGCAGATCAACGGCGGTATCGGCGTTGGGCCGCAGCAGCCGGCTCCAAAGTCGCCCGGCGAAATCGGCAATGGCGCTGCCGCCTTCGCGGCCTGGCAACTCGCGATTGAGATTGGGTGCGCTGCGCGACCAGTCCGGCGTCCATTGCCGCGATGATTGCAGCAGGCCAGGCGGGTTGAGGCCGGGCACCATCGTCAGCGTGCCCGACAGTTTTGCCGAGTCGATGGTGGCGGCCAGACGATGGATCACCGCGATGCCGTTCAGTTCATCGCCGTGGATGCCGGCCGTCAGCAGCAGGCGCGGGCCGGGCTGGGCACCCTTGATGACGATGACCGGTACCAGCCATGGCTGGCCGACCGGCGTGGAGCCGGCGCGAAACCAGAAGCGCATGGTGACGCCGGTCGGCAGTGTGTTGACGTCCAGCCGGTCAACGATGCTGACGCCATCGAGGCTGCCGGCGGCTTCGGTTGCCGCAACGGCCGGGGCGGCGGCCAGCAGCGCTGCCGCGATCACCAGTGCGCGCATCAAGCCTCGCCGGGGGCCGTGGCAACGATCCGCAGCGCATGGATGCGATCGGGCGCCACCAGATCGCCCAGCGCGGCATAGACGGCGCGCTGCCGGGCAATGCGGCTCTGCCCGGCAAAGCGGGCCGCCGTGATCTTGACGGTGAAGTGCGATTCGGCATCGTCGCCGCGGTGGCCGGCGTGGCCAGCGTGCTGGTGACTGTCGTCGATCACCTCAAGGCTGGTAGGACCAAGCGCCGCTGTCAGGCGCGATTGGATTTCTGCGGCAACCTTGCCCATATCTTCTCCTCTGCCGGCGGTTATAGACCGGGGCCCGCAAAAAGGACGACAGCAATTTCCGGTCACAGCCAACCTCGCCACAGCCGCTGGCACGGACGCGTCGAGCGCCCGTCGGCGGATGGTTGCGCCTGGCCGGGCTGCGACGCCGAGGGCGAATTTCGCGCGCCGCGGTCGAACCGCGTGCCGGGCGACGTGGGCGGTTGGCAATATCTGTGCCTTGATCATGTTCGCGCCTTCAACGCCGGTTACAATTATTTCGACGGCATGAGTCCTGACGAGATCCACGCCGCCCAGTCGCCGCTGGCCGGCTGGGAAAAGGATGTGGTGCGCGGCGGCAAGATGGCCTTCACCTTCGGCGATCCGCACGGCCTGTTCGATGGCCCGGTGCGGCCGTCGCGCCCGCCGCCCGGCAAATGGGCGGACAAGGGCGACGCACAGGCGCTGGGCACGCTGGGCCTGGATCGCAATGCCACGGCCGCTGATGTGCGGCGCGCCTATCGCGGCCTGGTGCGGCGATACCACCCTGACAGCAATGGGGGGGATCGCAGCCACGAAGGAAAGTTGCAGGCCGTGGTCAAGGCCTTTACGCACCTGAAAGCTGCAGCCGGATACAGAACGGAGTCGGACAAGACGTGAGCGATATGCACGAAACCAAGCCGGTGGCGATGATGGCCCCGGATACCACGGTGGACGCCCGCGAGGTGTTCGGTGTCGATATCGACATGGCGGTGCCCGCCTTTTCGGTGAAGGACGACCGCGTTCCCGATCTCGATCCGGCCTATGTGTTCGATCCCGACACCACGCTCGCCATCCTGGCCGGCTTTGCCCACAATCGCCGCGTGATGGTGCAGGGCTATCACGGCACCGGCAAATCCACCCACATCGAGCAGGTGGCGGCGCGTCTGAATTGGCCGTGCATCCGCATCAACCTCGACAGCCACATCAGCCGCATCGATCTGATCGGCAAGGATGCCATCGTGCTGCGGAACGGCGCGCAGGTGACCGAATTCCGCGAAGGCCTGTTGCCGTGGGCGCTGCAGACGCCGACCGCGCTGGTGTTCGACGAATATGATGCCGGCCGCCCGGACGTGATGTTCGTGATCCAGCGCGTGCTGGAAGTGGAAGGAAAGCTGACGCTGCTCGACCAGAACCGCGTGATCCGGCCCAACCCGTATTTCCGGCTGTTTGCCACCGCCAACACCGTGGGCCTGGGTGACACGACCGGGCTCTATCACGGCACGCAGCAGATCAACCAGGGCCAGATGGACCGCTGGAACATCGTCACCACCCTGAATTACCTGCCGCACCACACCGAAACCGCGATCGTCACGGCCAAGGTGAAGGAATTCGACACCGAAGCCGGCCGCAAGACCATCGCCAACATGGTGCGCGTGGCCGACATGACGCGCGCCGGATTCATCGGCGGCGACATCTCGACGGTGATGAGCCCGCGCACGGTGATCACCTGGGCGCAGAATGCCGCCATCTTCGGCAATGTCGGCTTTGCCTTCCGGCTGTCGTTCCTCAACAAGTGCGACGACGCCGAACGCAGCATCGTGGCCGAATATTACCAGCGCGTATTCGGCGAGGATCTGCCGGAAAGCGTGGCGGTGAAGGCAAAGCGGTAACCCAGGTCCATGGCCGATCCCAGCCCCACCGAAGATTTCCGCCAGGCCGTCGCCGCCACGATGCGCGCGCTGGGCATGGCGCCGGGGATGGAGCTGGCCTACACCGCCGACAAGCCCGGCTGCTTCGGCGACCAGGCCCGCGTGCCGCAGCCGGCGCGCGCCCTGCCGGCCGAGCAGGTGGCCGAAGTGCGCGGCTGGGCCGACAGCTTTGCGCTGAAGCGTCGGTTCCACGATCCCAAGCTGCACAATGTCGACCAGCCGGATTCGGGGCTGGCCCGCGATATCTGGAACGCGGTCGAACAGGCCCGCTTTGAAGCCCTGGGCGCCGCCGAAATGGCTGGCGTGGCGCGCAACCTCGATCGCATGACCGAGATGCGGGTGCGCACCGATCCGATCGTGCGCGCCCGGTCGGCGGAGGAAGTGCCGCTGGCATCGGCCCTGCAATTGCTGGTGCGCGAACGGTTGACCGGCGCGCCGGTGCCGGCCGCAGCGGAATATGCGGTGGACATGGTGCGCGCCGATATCGAGGCGCGGGCGGGCGGCCACCTGGATGATCTGGTCGCCGCAATGGGTGATCAGGCCGCCTTTGGCCAGGCGCTGCGCCGGGTGCTGAACGATCTGGGCCTTGGCACCGATCCGGACGCCGAACCGGAACAGGCCGAGCAATCCGAAGGCCAGGACGAGGAAGAACAGCCCGGCGAGGACAGCGAGGACCAGGAACAGGACGACGGCGGCGGCAGCGAGCAATCGACCGAAACCCGCGCCGAGGAATCTTCGGATGCGCCGGAAGATGCCGACAGCCGAGAGGTGGAGATGGACACCGACCAGGTGTCTGACGCCGAGATGGGCGACGAGGGCCAAGACGGCATGATGCCGTGGCGGCCGAACATGCCGATGTCGGACCTGCCGCCCGATTTCGAATACAAGGCCTATACCACCAAGCACGACGAGGTCGTGGGGGCCGCCGAACTGTGTGACGACGAGGAGCTGACGCGCCTGCGCTCCTACCTCGATCAGCAGCTGATCCCGCTGCAATCGGCGGTGACCAAGTTGGCCAACCGGCTGCAGCGCCGCTTGATGGCGCAGCAGAACCGCAGCTGGGATTTCGACCAGGAGGAAGGCCTGCTCGATGCCGCGCGGCTGGTGCGGATCGTCACCAATCCCGATCATGCCCTGAGCTACAAGGTGGAGCGCGACACCGAGTTTCGCGACACGGTGGTGACGCTGCTGATCGACAATTCGGGATCGATGCGCGGCCGGCCGATCTCGATTGCGGCCATCTGCGCCGATATCCTGGCGCGCACGCTGGAACGCTGCGCGGTGAAGACCGAGATCCTCGGCTTCACCACGCGCGCCTGGAAGGGCGGGCAGAGCCGCGAGGCCTGGCTGGCCGGTGGCCGTCCGGCGAAACCGGGCCGCCTCAACGACTTGCGCCATATCGTCTACAAGCAGGCCGATGCGCCGTGGCGGCGGGCGCGCAAGAACCTGGGCCTGATGATGCGCGAAGGCCTGCTGAAGGAAAATATCGACGGCGAGGCGCTGCTGTGGGCGCACGACCGCCTGATCGCCCGTCCCGAGGATCGCCGCATCCTGATGGTGATTTCCGATGGCGCGCCCGTGGATGATTCCACCTTGTCGGTGAACAGCGGCAATTATCTGGAGCGCCATCTGCGCGCCGTGATCCGCCACATCGAAACCCGCAGCCCGGTTGAACTGATCGCCATCGGCATCGGCCACGACGTGACGCGATATTACAATCGCGCCGTGACCATCATGGATGCCGAACAGCTGGGCGGCACCATCATCGACAGCCTGGCTGCGCTGTTCGAGGAAGGCGGCAGCGGCAAGCGCAGTCGGCGCCGTTAAAACTGCGGCTTGCGGCGAACAGGTTCCTGAATTGAGTCGGCGGACGACGGCCGTTGTCACCGCAAGGTGAATCGCACCTTGCGATTGCCGAAATCCAGCGCGACGCGGCGGAAGCTGGACAACAGGTCTGACCCCAGGAACACCGCTGGCCGGTCGTTCAGCCCGAACAGGGCGAACGGCGGGGCATCGGCAAAGGCGATCGTGACGTTGCTGAGATAGAGCCCGCCAATCCGCACATTGTCGAGCACGATGGCTTCGGCCTTCAGCACCTGGCCGGTGACGGAGAGCAGCTCGATATCGACCATGCGTTCGGGCCGGCGCGTGCCGAACAGGCGTTCGCGCAGGGCGCGGTTGCCAAGCGTGACCTCACTGCCGGTATCGATCACCGCGGACACCGGCCGGTTGCTCACCGATGCCTGGGTGATGATCAATTGCCCCTTGCGGCGGCGCGCGGTGACAACGATTTCCTGTCCGTCGCCGGCCGATGGGCTGGTGCGCGAATCCTGAACCGTGATGGTGCGCTTGACGAAATCCAGCATCAGCCGCTGATCGGCGAGCGCATCGATCCCGATCAGCCCATCCGCTCCCAGATGACGCGACGAGAGCGCCGGGGCGATGATCGGCCCGACTTCCGATTGGCCGAGTGTGAGCGCCGCGACCTCCACCGTTGCGACATCGCGTGATCCGGCCATGCCCTGCAGCCGCACCGGTTCACCTGCCGGCAGGTTCAACCGTTCGGCCAGCAGATCGCTCACCACCGATCGATCTGCGCCAGAATCGACGAGGAAGCGATGCGGGCCGGCGCCATTCACCTTCACGTCGATGAACATGCGCTTTTTCAGCTGGTCTGCCTCAAGCGCTTCGCCGGTGATTTCCAGATTGTTGTCAATAACAGCGGGCGCGATTGGCGATTGGCCAGACACACTCAGGGCCGGCGGCGTGACGCCAGCAACCGCAAGGGCGATCATCATGGGGGAAAGGGGCATGGCTCCATTTTCGGCCTGTTAACGTCCCGGTGCAAGAGGGCAGGCAGGGGTGGCCGTCGATGCCGCACCTCGTTAAGCCGGCAGGAATGGACACCAGTCTCGCCACCATTGGCACCTCAGCCGGCCTCGTCGCGATCGCCGAGGTCGGCGACAAGACGCAGTTGCTGTCAATCATGCTGGCAGCGCGGTTTCACAAGCCGTGGCCGATCATCGTCGGCGTGGCCGTCGCGACCCTGGCCAATCACGCCGTGGCGGCCTGGGCCGGAGCGGCGCTTTCGGCATGGTTTGCCGGCCAGTGGTTTCAGATTGCGGTGGGACTGGGTTTCATCGCCACGGCCCTGTGGGTGCTCGTGCCCGACAAGGCTGATGATAATCAGCCGGCGCCCCATGGCGGCGTGTTCCTGACAACCGCCATTGCCTTTTTCATCGCGGAAATCGGCGACAAGACGCAGGTGGCGACCGTGGGCCTCGGCGCGCAGTTCCACGATGTCGCCGCCGTCACCATCGGCACCACGCTGGGCATGATGATCGCCAACGTGCCGGCGATCTTCCTGGGCGACCGCGTGCTGCGGGCGGTGCCGATGGCGGCCGTGCGCGTGATGGCGGCGCTGGTGATGGCGGGTCTGGGCGCGGCGATGCTGTGGCCAGCTATTCGTTGATGCTGCTCAGATGATCTTGCGGGCCCTCAGTTCTTCCAGCGCGGCGGCATTCAGGCCCAGCAGCTCGCCATAGACCTCGGCATTGTCCTGCCCGATGCTTTCCGGCGCGCGGCGGCGGACGCTGCCCGGCGTTGCGGACAGTTTCGGGAAGACATTCTGCATCTTCACTTCGCCCCAGCGCGGGTGGTGGACCGATATGATCGCCTCACGCGCGGCGAAGTGCGGATCGTCGAGCATGTCCTGCGGGCGATAGAGGCGGCCCGCCGGCACGCCGGCCGCGATCATCTTGTCCTCCAGTTCGGCGATGGTCAGGGTTCGGGTCCATTCGCCGATCAGCGCGTCCAGCTCCTCCTGGTGCTTGCCGCGGGCGACATGGTTCACATAGCGCGGGTCGGTCGCCAGTTCCGGTCGGCCCATGGCGGCGCACAGGCGGCCGAACACCGTGTCCTGATTGGCGCCAATCAGATATTCGCCATCCTTGCAGGGATAGACATTCGACGGCGCAATGCCCGGCAACACCGATCCGGAGCGTTCGCGCACATAGCCCGACGCCACATATTCCGGCACCAGGCTCTCCATCACCTGTAGCACCGCCTCATAAAGCGCGGAGTCGACCACCTGGCCCTTGCCGGTCATGTGCCGATGGTTCAGCGCCGCCAGCGCCCCCATGGCGCCATAGCTGGCCGCCAACGTGTCGCCGATCGACACACCCATGCGGCTCGGCGGCCGATCCGGATCGCCGACGATGGCCCGCCAGCCGCCCATCGCCTCGCCGATGCCGCCAAAGCCGGCGCGCGACGAATAGGGGCCGGTCTGGCCATAGCCTGACACGCGCACGATGATCAGGCCGGGGTTCTCGGCCATCAGCACCTCGGGCGACAGGCCCCATTTTTCCAGCGTACCGGGGCGGAAATTCTCGATCAGGATATCGGCCTTGGCGATCAACTGGCGGGCCAGCGCCTGGCCTTCGGCTTCGCGCAGATTGCACGACACCGCACGCTTGTTGCGGGCGACAACTTCCCACCACAGCGGAAAGTCGCCGCGGCCCCACACGCGCATCGGATCACCCCCGCCCTTTCCAACTTCTCCCGGCGGTTCCAGCTTGATCACATCGGCGCCCATGTCGCCCAGCAATTGTCCGCAGAACGGGCCGGCGATCAGCTGACCCATTTCGACGACTCGGATGCCGGCCAGCGGTCCGGTGTTTTCCACGCTCATTCCGCGGCCTCGGCAAAGTGCCACACTGGCGGCTTCGGCGCCGGCAGGCCGGTTTCCGCCACGCAGCGTGCGCGCAGTTCGTCAACGGTGCCGCCATAGTTGAAGATCGCCGCTTCGGCGGGACGCGTCGCCGCCAGTTCGGCGCGCAGTGCAAACGTGGCCGCCTCATCCACCCGGCCCTCGCTATCGGCCACCACGCCATAGGCGCGCGCACCCGTCACGCTCACCAGCCCCTGCCGGATTTCCAGCCCGACCAGCGCCGGGTCACGTTCCAGCGGGTTGCCCCAGCCGCCGCCGCCCCAGGTGATGAAGTGCAGCTGGTCGCCGGCCTCGACATCAAGGCTGTCCAGCTTGTTGGCCACGATGGTCTGGGTGCCATCGGCCTTTTCCAGGATCTTGCGGGCCCGGCTGCCCGGCTCTCCGCCGTTCACGCCCCACGGATAGGTGAACCAGCGATCGTCGTGGATCGAAACCGTGCCTGCGGACAGGAAGCGATAGGTCATCAGGATGCCGTTGCCGCCGCGATTGAGACCGGCGCCGCCAGTGTCGGCCAGCGCCTCGTAACGCTCGATCCGCAGCGGGAAATAGCGCTCCAGGAACTCGTTGGGCACGTTGGTGAAGCCCGGCCAAAGCGAGTGGCCATCGGGCCCGTCACCAAACGGCTTGCCAGGGATGCCGCCGAACCCGATCTGGAACAGCTGGAACCATTCGCCCCGCTTGCTCGGCCGCTGGTCGCGCCCCGAATACATCAGGTGCGGGCTGGACGAGAAACCGGCGGCGCACAGGAATTCCGGCGTGCGTTGGCCGAGCAGCCCGCCCAGGATATCGAAGATGCGGCCCAGCGCGTGGGTGCGCCCCGACAGCGCCGCCGGGTAACGTGGCTTCAGCAACGAGCCTTCCGGGATTTTCACCTCGATCAGGTCATAGAACCCGTCGTTGAACATGATCTGCGGGTCGAAGACCATGATCATGTAGATGCCGAAGAACATCTTGAACATGTTCTCGTTCAAATAGAAATTGATCGCCGCGTCGGACTGCGGATCGGTGCCGTCGAAATCCAGCACCACCTTGTCGCCCACCCGCTGCATCGTGCAGCGAATCTTGTAGGGGCCATAGCCCACGCCATCGTCGCAGACGAAATCCTCGAAACTCACCCGGTCGGTGGAGACGGACTGGGCGATGAGCGCCTTCATGGCGCGGTGGTTGCGCGCCAGCAGCGCGTCCATGGCCGCGACCACGTCATCCTCGCCAAAACGGGCGCACATCTCGTCGATCCGGCGCGCCGCCACCCGGCACGACGCGATCAGGGCGTTCAAGTCCGCCGCGCACCAATCCGGCTTGCGGGTCTGGTGCATCACCAGCTTGATCAGGTCCTCGTTATACTCACCCTTCTTCCAGATCTTCACCGGCGGGATGCGCACGCCCTCTTCAAAGATCGCGCGCGCATCGATCGGCATGGAGCCGGCGACCTTGCCGCCGATGTCGCTCTGGTGGCCGAACATCGCCGTCCACGCCACCAGCCTGCCTGACCGATAGACCGGCAGCAGCACCAGCCAGTCGTTGGAATGGCTGATCGCGCCCTCGCAGCTGTATGGGTCCGACAGGAAGATCATGTCGCCTTCCTCGATCGTGCCGTCCCAGCCCTTGAGGAAACCATCGATGAAGCTGCCGAACTGGCCAACGATCATCTTGCCCGCCGGGTTGGCGATCATCGGGAAGGCATCGCCCTGTTCGCGGATGCCGGGGGACATGGCGGTGCGGACAAGGGTGGCGTCCATCTCGATGCGCGCGTTCCTGAGCGCATTCTCGATGATGTCGAGTGTGACGGGATCGATGGTCTTCGGCGCAAACGGCCGCGGATTGGTCTCGATGATGCGGGCGGGCATGGCTCAGGCCTCCGGCGTGATGAGGAGGTTGGCGAAATCATCCACCGTGGCGATGTGGCCGTTGTGGACGAGCGTGGTGGAGTCCATCTCGGTGATCACCGCCGGGCCGCGCACGATGTCGCCGGCGCGCAGTTTCGACCGGTCGTAAATGGCCGCGGCGCGGGCCTGCCCGTCCATCCACACTTCGTGATCGCGCACCCGCGCGGCCGTCGGGTTGCCGTCGCCCCTGGCGATGCGCTCCGCCGACACATTGGCCGCCTTGCCGAGCGCCACGACGCGGATGTTGACCAGTTCCTGCGGCACCGAAAGATTAAAGGTGAACAGCCGCTTGTGCTCGGCATCGAAGCGCTGGGTGAGATCGGCGATGGTGCTACCCTGCGGCAGCGCCAACGGCACTTCAAAGGCCTGGCCGGCGTAGCGCACGTCGATTTCGGTGCGGATCTCGACATCGGCCGTTGCCACGCCTTCGGCCGCCAGTTCGGCGCGCGTCTGCGCCACCAGCTCGGCGATCACCGCGTTCACGTCGGCATCATCGGTGTGGGTGACGAGCTTGTTGAAACTTCGCTGGGCATCAACGCGCAGGCGCGTGGTGGCATCGCCATATGCGCACAGCACGCCGGGCGAGGGCGGGATGATCACCGGCCACGAACCCATCAGCATGCCCATGGCATTGCCGTGCAGCGGACCGGCCCCGCCAAAGGCCATCAGCGCAAAATCGCGCGGGTCATAACCCTGCTGCACCGAAACCAGCCGCAGCGCGCCAAACATGGTCTCGTTGACGATGGCGATGATGCCGGCGGCGGCCTCGAGTAGCGGCAGGCCGAGCGCGTCGGCCACCGTCTGCACCGCGCGCCGGGAGGCCTCGCGGTCCAGCTTGAAGGCGCCGCCGAGCAGGTTTTCGGGCAGATAGCCGAGCACAACGTTAGCGTCCGTCACGGTCGGCAATTCGCCGCCGCGGCCATAGGCGGCCGGGCCCGGCACGGCGCCGGCCGATTGCGGGCCGACGCGCAGCGCCTTGGTCAGTTCCGGCACGGTGGCGATGGAGCCGCCGCCAGCACCCACCGTCTTCACGTCCAGCGAAGACGCGCGGACGGTGAGGTGGCCGACGCTGGTTTCGCGGCGCAGGCGGGCCTGGTAATCCTCGATCAGCGCGACATCGGTGGAGGTGCCGCCCATGTCGAGCGTCAGCACGTTGGGGAAGCCGGCGTTCTTGGCGATCCACACCGCGCCCGCCACGCCGCCAGCCGGGCCGGACATCAGCAGGTTGACCGGTGCCGTGCGGCTCTTTTCCGCCGACATCAGGCCACCATCGGACCGCAGCAGGTTCAGCTTGGCCGGTGTGCCCCAGTCCTTGAGGGCATTTTCCAGATTGCCGACATAGCGCGAAACGGTCGGTCGCACGGCGCTGTTGGCAACCGTCGTCAGGGCGCGCTCATACTCCTGCATTTCGGGCAGGATGTCGGCGGAGACAGAGACGGGGATGCCCGGCAATTCCTCGGCGCAGATTTCGGCGACACGGCGCTCGTGGGCGTCGTTCATGTAGCTGTTGATCAGGCAGATGGTGATCGCCTCCACCTTCTCCTCGGCCAGCCGCTTGAGATTGTAGCGCAATGTCGCCTCGTCGAGCGGGCGGACGATCTCGCCATCGGCGCCGATGCGTTCCGGCGCTTCGATCGTGGCTTCCAGCGGTGCCATCGGGGTGGGTTTGGGCCAGACGATCCAGGCGGCGAGACCACCGGGCACGAGGCTGCGGGCGATCTGCAGGATGTGGCGATAGCCTTCGGTGACGATCAGGCCGACGCGGGCGATCTTGTGTTCCAGCACCGCGTTGGTGGCGACCGTGGTGCCGTGCAGGAACAGCGACAGGTCGGTTGCCGAAATGCCGGCCTTTTCACACAGTTGGCGGGCACCGGCGATCACGGCTTCGGACGGATCGTGCGGCGTGCTGGGCACCTTGTCGCGCACGGCGCGGCCCGTGGCCTCGTCAATAACGATCAGGTCGGTGAAGGTGCCACCGACGTCCACACCAAGACGATAGGTCACGCTTTTGCTCCGGTTGGGATGGGGCGGGGCAGGAAATCGCCGGCCTTGCCCGCGCGGCTGGGCAGTGCCCGGCCCATGATGCCGGCGAACCATGCATTGGCTGCCAACGCCGCATCGAGATTATAGCCTGTCGCGATGCCTGATTTTTCAAACAGATAGATCAATTCCTCGGTGCCGACATTGCCGGCGGCGCCGGGCGCGAACGGGCAGCCGCCTAGTCCGCCGAGCGCGCTGTCAAAGGTTCGGCAGCCGGCCATGTAGCCGGCCCAGGCGTTGGCGGGGGCGAGGCCCCGCGTGTCGTGCAGGTGCAGGCGGATCGGGATGGGTGCGATGGCGTCGATTACGCGTGCCGTCAGGTCGCCAACCTGCCCCGGAACGGCGACACCGATCGTGTCGGCCAGAGCGATTTCTTGGGCGCCAGCGTCGGCCATGCGCTTGGCAAGGTCCACGATCCGGTCGGCGGGGACGGGGCCTTCATAAGGGCAACCGAAGGCGGCGCTGATCGTCACCTGGGCGTAAAGCCCTGCGTTCTTTGCCATTTTCAGCATGGCCGTGTTGGCCGTGATGCCGTCCGCGATGGTCTGGCCCTGGTTGACGACGCCAAATGTGTCGCTGGCCACCAGCACGCAGCCCGCCTCGTCAAGCGGCCGTGCCGTGTCCAGGCTGGCGATGGCGCGGGCCACCCCGCGCTCGTTCAGGCAGAGGCCGATCATGCGAACGCCGGGAGCGGCGGGAAGCCCGGCAACGATGGTTTCGGCGTCGGCCATCTGCGGCACGCGGCGCGGATTCACAAAGCTTGCAACTTCGATGCGGCGGGCACCAATGGCGATCAGATGGTCAACCAAAGCCAGCTTGTTGGCACTGGAGACCAGCGTTTGTTCGTTCTGGAGGCCATCGCGGGGCGCGACCTCGACGATGGAGACCGGATCGGCGGCAATTGGGCTGGCGGCGGACATGGCGTTTTGTATACAAAGCCGTGATCGGCCTGTATAGAGCGCCGGGCAGGAGAAATCGTTCATTATGACCGATGCAGACGCGGATTATGCGGCAGCGGGCTTTGGCCAGGGCCTGGTGCCTGGCCCGCGGCCGGCGCTGGTGATGATCGATTTCGCGCGCGCCTATTTCGATCCGGCTTCGCCTCTTTACGCGGGGGTTGAGCGTGCGCGCGACATGGCGACGCGGGTGCTGGCGGCTGCCCGGCGCTGTGCCGTGCCGGTGTTTCACACCCGGGTGGAGTATCAGCCCGGTGGCGCCGATGGCGGGGTGTTCTATCGCAAGATCGCAGCGCTGAAGGCGTTTGATGCCGGCAGTCCGCTTGGCGATTTCGAGCCGCCGCTGCTGCCCGAGGGTGGGGAGGTGGTGATCACCAAGCAGTATCCATCCGCCTTCTTCGGTACGGATCTGGCCGCTCGCCTGAAGGCAGGTGGCATCGACACGCTGGTGATCTGCGGCCTGTCCACATCGGGCTGCGTGCGGGCTTCGGCGGTGGACGCTATCTGCCACGGGTTCGTCCCCGTCATCGTGGCCGATGCCGTTGGCGACCGGTTGCCGGCGGTGCACGATGCCAATTTGTTCGATCTGGCCGCCAAGACCGCAGAGTTGCGGATGGCGGATGAGATTATCGTTTATTTCGAGGGGCTTGCGTCCTGAAACGCGTGCAGCGCGCGCCGGATATGCGCGGTCATTATCGCGCGTGCCCACTCTTCATCATGGGCAGCAAAGGCCTGGATCAGCTGTCCGTGCTCATGGGCTGACCGGGCCAGATCGGCCCGGTCATATCGGGTCGCCGTGCGCCGCACGATCGGCTGTTCCACGAGGCTGGCCAGCATGGCGACCAGCCGTGCGGAGGCCGATGCATTCAGCACCAGATCGTGGAAGCGGCGATTTTCGCCGAGAAAGCGCGCAATGTCTGGCGTGGGCTGGGCGATGGCGGCTTCGATGGCGGCGTTGCACTGGCGCAGGCTGTCCAGCTGGGCTGCGGTGATGCGCTGTGCCGCGCGGGCGGCGGCATGGCCTTCCAGCATGGCGCGCAGCGCAAACATCTCGGCAACGTCGTCAACGTCCCATTCGGCGACGACCAGCCGGCCGCCGGGCGTGCGGAAGGCGTAATGCTCTGCCTCCAGCCGGCGCAGCGCATCGCGGATCGGTGTGCGCGACACGCCAACGATATCGGCCAGCGCCTCTTCCCTGAGCGGCGTGCCGGGGCTGGCATCGCCGGCCAGGATCAGGCTGCGGATCTCGGCATAGGCGCGATCGGCAGCCTTGCTGGCGGCGGCTTTCTTGGACGCAGAACCCGGCATGATCATCCTGTGACAAATTGATCGCGCCGCGGGGATTTGCAGCGAAACGGACGAATGCCGGCTTGCCAGCATGGTGTTTTGTATACAATAAGGCCCGACATGGCGCCAGACAATTAGCGGGAGGAGCTGTTGTGGCGCAAGCGGGGAGCGACCAGATGAGCGAAATTCGCAACCAATTTCAGTCCTTTTCGGCGCTGCACTCGCTGCCGAATCTGCGGCGCGTGCGGACATCGGCTGCGCTGCTGGCGACCGTTTCGGGCCTGATGCTGGCCAATCCTGCCCTTTCGCAGCAAACGGCTGACACGGCTGCGGCCGACGATGGCGAGATCCTGGTCACTGCCCGGCGCAGCAGCGAGCGCCTGATTGACGTGCCCGCCACGGTTTCGGTGATCACAGCCGATACGCTGGCCGCAACCGGCACCTTCCGCGCCCAGGAAATGCTGCAGCTCACCCCCGGCGTGACGATCGTTTCGGGCACTGCCGAAGCCGGTGACACCCAGATCAACATCCGCGGCCTGAACGGTGCGCGCGATGCCGAGAGCAGCGTGGCGCTGGTGGTGGACGGCATCCTGAAGACCAACACCGCCCAGCTGAACCAGGTGCAGGGCACGTTGCGCCAGGTCGAAGTGCTGAAGGGGCCGCAGGGCGCGCTTTATGGCCGCAACGCGGCTGCCGGTGCCATCGTCATGTCCACCTTGAAGCCGACGGAGGTGCTGTCGGGTGCGGTGCGCGCCAATTATGGCGAATTGGGCACGGCGCAGGCCTTTGCCCACGTCGCCGGCCCGATCAGCGACCGCATCGGTTTCGTGCTGTCGGCCAATTATCAGACCACCGATGGTTTCTGGCGCAACGAATTCCTGGGCAATGCCAAGGTGGTCGACGATCAGGAAAACTATGGTGTCGATGGCCGGGTGATCGCCAGGCTGGGCGATGCCACCACGCTTGATGTCAAGGCGCGCTATGCCAAGCTGTCGGGTGCCTCGATCAACTTCAACGCCAGTTTCCACCTGCCCAATTTCGCGGCGGTGAACCCGGCGTTTTACGAGAATGTCAACAATCGCCGGTTCCGTTATTACAGCAACATCCGCCCGACCAACGACCAGGAAACCTGGGAAACCTCCGCCCGGATCGAGCATGATTTCGGCACCGGCAAGCTGACTGGCTGGCTGCTCTACAGCAATGTCGACCAGTCGCTCACCGCCGATGGCACTTCGGCCGATTTCGCCCGCTACACCTTCCCGGGCGCGACCGCCGCCAGCCAGGCCGCGGCTGCGCGCTGCGCCGCCACCACGCTGCAGCTGGCCGGCTTTCCGCTGAACCCGCCGACGTTCATCGGCACCAGTTCCACCCCGTTCATCTTCAATCCGGCCAGCGGCTCCACCTATGGCGCCTACAGCCCGACCACCTGCGACGGCACCCAGCTGCAGACCCGCAGCCAGAAGGACATCTCGGGCGAAATCCGCTATGCCTCCACGCTGGATGGTCCGATCAACTGGTCGGTTGGCCTTTATTATCTGAACATCGATCGCGAAACCGGCGTCAGCCTGGGGGCCGATCTGGGCCAGGGCGTGTCGCGCCAGCTTTACAACGCGCCCGGATCGTCGAACCCGACCAGCCAGCTGTTCAACGATCGGTTCCGCACCGATGTCTATGCCGCCTTCGGCTCGCTGGACTGGAAGCCGGTGGACGCGATGACGGTGGGCCTGGCCCTGCGTTACGACATCGAACGCCGCCGCGCCGACAATCTGGTGCCGTTCGTCACCGATCCCATCACCGGCGGCCCGATCAACCCCGGCCAGAACGGTGGCCCGATCCCGCCGGCGGAAAACACCTTCAAGCAGCTGCAGCCCAAGGTGACGCTGGCGTACAAGCTGGATGACGACAACAGCCTGTTTGCCAACTGGGGCGTGGGCTTCAAGGCCGGCGGCTTCAACAACCAGGGCTCGGCCGCCATCGTCAACAACAACTTCAACAACGGTCGCGTGCCCGGCACCATCAACGCCGGGGTGACGATCAACGATCAATATCGCCTCGAACGCTCGTCGGCCTTTGAAGCCGGCATCAAGGGCAGCATCCTCGATGGCCGCGTCACCTATGATCTTGCCGGCTATTACACCCGCGTGCGCGACATGCAGTTCTTCGAATTCTTCGTCGGCGGCTTTGGCCTGCTGCGCGTCGTGTCGAACATCGACCGGGTCGACCTGTGGGGCGGCGAACTCAACCTGACGGCGAAGATCGTCGAAGGCTGGACGCTGTTTGGTTCGGGCAACATGACCGGCAGCCAGATCAAGGCCAACCGCAGCCGGCCCGACACGGTTGGCAACAAGAGCCCCTATACCGCCGATTACACGCTGAATCTGGGCACGCAGATCAGCGTGCCCATGAACGACGCGCTGAAGGCCAATTTCCGCGCCGATTACCGCCTCACTGGCCCGACCTGGTTCCACAGCGTGCAGGATCAGGAAAAGCCGACCCTGTTCAGCGGCCTGCTGCCGATTTCGGCGCTGGCGCTGCCCGGTTTCGTGGGCAACGCCCGATATGACGTGACGCAGCGCAAGGCGTTCGGCATCGTCAACCTGCGCGCCGGCATCGAAGGCCGCAACTGGCAGGTTTCGATCTTTGCCAACAACTTGCTGGACCAGAAGTGGCTGAACGAGGTCATCCCCGCCATCGAATTTGGCGGATCGTTCATTTCGCCGGGTCAGCGCCGCGTGATTGGTGGGGAACTCAGCTTCAAGTTCTGATACCGTCTGCTATCCGGTCGTCTCCCCCCGGGATGACCTGATCGGCGGGCACGCCCCGCCCGGCCCGTCGCTCCACCCCACCCAGGAGCGACGGGCCGTTCGCGTTTTTGGGGCAGGGTCTTGAAAATCAGGCGAAATTGAAGCTGATCGAGATGCGATCGGCCTTGGCGGCGCTGGTCATCACTTCGTGGCGCAGCCAGCTTTCCCACAGCAGCAGCGTGCCGGCGGCCGGTTCGACATGGACGAAATGGCGCTGTTCGGGCGGCGCATCGGGGTGGCGCGGCGGGGCGTGCATCAGCATCGGCAGCCGCGGGTCTTCAAAACGGATGGCACCGGCGCCGGCTGGCACCTCCACATAGAGCGTGCCGGAAATCGTGCTGTGCGGGTGGATGTGGCCGCTGTGGCCACCGCCGGGTTTCAGGATGTTGATCCACAGGCTGTCGATGCGCGGCTTGCGGCCACCCATGTCGAGATGGGCCGCAGCGGCGAAGGCCTGGGCCTGGCGGACAAGCCAGCGCGCCAGATCGGCAAAGGCCGGATCGCGCGCCGGCAGATCATTCAGCGAGGCATAGCTGGTGTAGCCGCGATAGGCGTGGTCGCGGCTCCAGCGGCGACCGGCGCCATCATCGGCGGCAATGGCGCGGCAGCTGTGCGCGAGATCGGCGAGCAGGCCGGCATCATCAAGCGCGGAGCGCCACAGGGGCGTGGGGAACAGCATCTGGATGGCCATGCTGGCGGCATGGCCGCTTGAGCCTTCCGGTGCAAGCCCCGGCGCGATTCCTCCGAAATGGCGGCGATTTGCACCGATGCTGCGCTTTGCCCCGCAAGTCGGGCCGGCGGGCGGCCGTTATCCGCTGGAAACCAGCCACTGGAGACACGGGTGATGACGGCAGGGACGGTGCGCGCGATGATGGTGGCGGGGCTGGCCGTGCTGGCCAGTGCGGCCAGTGCACAGGCAATCATCACGCTGACACCGACCAGCAACCAGCGCAGCGTGCTGGGATCCCTGCGCCCCGGCGACACGCTGCGGATCAGCGGGAATTTCACCACGCCCTTCGTGATCCGCAACCGCGATTTCGGCAATGTGCGGGTGGATGCGCGCAGCGCGACCTTCCAGGGCGGCATGGCGCTGGTGAATGTGCAGAACCTGTCCATCACCGGCGGCACCTATGGCCGATCCGATATCGATCTGGCGGCCTGGCACACGGTGCGCGTGGAATCGAGCAGCAACATCAGCCTGCGCGATGGCCTGTTCCTGGGCAATGGCGATCAGCGCGGATCGGGCCTGCAGGTGGTGCTTTCCAACCAGGTGACGGTGCGTGATTCCCGCTTCACCGGGCACGGCACCGGGCTGGGCGTCAGGACATCCACGAACGTGCTGGTGACGCGCAACAACATCATCGGCAGCACCGGCGATGGCATCAACGTCATCGACAGCCAGCGCGTTGTCGTGTCCCACAACAGCTGTTCGGCCTTTGTGCCGGGGCCGGGCGCGCATCCGGACTGCATCCAGCTGTGGAGCCTGGCCGGCCGTCCGCTGCAATCCGATATCGCCGTCATCAACAACAGCGCCATCGGCGACATGCAGGCGTTCGTGTCGTTCGATCCGCGCACCGGCAGTGGCAACCGCCTGATCTTTGCCGGCAATTATGCCGCCGTCACCTACACGCACGGGGTGAGCTGCACGCGCTGCAACGACAGCATCTTCATCGACAATGTGCTGACCAACCTGCCCGGTGCGCGCTGGGGCGCGCCCAGTGTGCGGTTGACCGAAGGCACCGGCAATCTTGTCGCCAACAACCAGACATTCGACGTCCGCCAGCTGGCGCTGCAACCGGGCTTTGTGCTGCCGGGGCCGGCGTGGTCAAACTTCGTGCCCAGCTTTGCCGGGCTGGTGGGCAGCCGCCTTGATCTCGTGCCGTGGGGGGCGGGCGGCGTCTCCCCGGCGGCGGTGCCGGAACCGGCCAACTGGCTGACGATGGGGCTGGGCTTTGCGATGATCGGGCGGATGTTGCGGCGGCGCGGACCGCGGCGGGTGATGGCCTGATCAGGGCGCGATCAGGCTGCGCTGCATCATGACGATATCCAGCGGGCGCCCGAATTTCTCTCCCACCTGCGACAGCAGGCCGACCCGTTCGAACCCGCATGAGGCGTGCAGCGCGACGGAGGCGGTGTTGCCGCTGTCGCCGATCACCGCGATCAGCTGGCGGAACCCGGCGCGTCGCGCTGCGCCCACCGCCGCCCCCAGCAGCGCCTGGCCGATGCCGGTGCGCTGGGCATCGGGGGCGACATAGACGCTGGTTTCGCCGCAATAACGATAGGCGGCACGATCGCGGAACTGGGTGACATAGGCATAGCCATCGACCTTGCCCATCGTCACGTGCACCAGCCACGGCCAGCCATGCGATGTCACCCGCATCAGCCGCGTCGCCATTTCGGCCGGGCTGGGCGGATCAATCTCGAAACTCGCGGTGCCGGACAGGACGGCGGGCGCGTAGATGGCAGCAAGTGCAGACGCGTCTTCGGCGCGGGCCGGGCGGATGCTCATATGGTTTCCAGCGCCCGTTCGACGGGACGGGCAAGCACGGTGCCACCGGGGCCGATGACCACGGGCCGGTTGATCAACACGGGATCGCTGGCCATGGCGGCAAGGATGGCCGCATCGTCGGCATCGGGCAATCCGCGCGCTTCCGCATCGGTGCCGCGGGTGCGAAGCAGGGCCTTGGCCCCGCCCACCGCTGCCGCCACCCGTGCCAGCGTGGCGGCATCCGGCGGCGTTTTCAGATACTCGATCACGGTCAGATCATGGCCGGCGTGCTGCAGCAGCGCCAGCGCATTTCGCGACGTGCCGCACTTGGGATTGTGCCAGATGGTGATGCTCGCCATGTCTGTGCGTTCCGCCGCAGTCGTTGGGCCGTCTTTGGCGACGACCTTGTTTTTTGGCAGTCTGGCATGGCCTTGCTGGCGAAGTCCAGTGGCAAGGCGGCGCGTCAGGAGGTGTTTGCCCTGCCACCCCCGACAGCTTGACCGGGCCTGCCGAACTGGCACGGGTGGGCGGCAACCGATTTGGGGAGAGATGCACATGGCCGGGCCGCTGCAGGGTATCAGGATCATCGAACTGGCCGGGATCGGGCCGGGGCCGTTTGCCGGCATGATGCTGGCCGATCACGGGGCGGAGGTGATCCGCGTCGATCGCCCCGGCGCGCGCATCGATGCCCGTGATCCGCTGCTGCGCGGCCGGCGGGTGATCGGCGTCGATCTGAAGAGCGCCGAAGGCAAGGCGCTGGTGCTCGATCTGGTGAAATCCGCCGATGCGCTGTTCGAAGGCTTCCGCCCCGGCGTGACCGAGCGGCTGGGCCTGGGCCCGGCGGAGTGTCACGCCGTCAACCCGCGCCTGGTCTATGGCCGCATGACCGGCTGGGGCCAGTTCGGGCCCTATGCCAATGCCGCCGGGCACGACATCAACTATATCGCGCTCGCCGGTGCGCTGCACGCCTATGGTCGCGCTGGCGACAAGCCGACGCCGCCGATCAACATGGTCGGTGATTTCGGCGGCGGCGGCATGATGCTGGCATTCGGCATGGTTTCGGCACTGCTGCACGCGAAAACCACCGGGCAGGGTCAGGTGATCGATTGCGCCATGACCGATGGTGCCGCCGCGCTGATGGCGATGATCTGGGGTTTCCGCGCCAACGGCATCTGGAAGGACGAGCGCGGCGTCAACCTGCTCGATACCGGCGCGCACATGTATGACACCTATGAATGTGCCGACGGCAAGTGGATCAGCATCGGCAGCCTGGAACCGCAATTCTATGCGCTGTTGCTGGAAAAGACCGGCCTGAAGGACGATGCGGGCTTTGCGAACCAGATGAACAGCGCGAACTGGCCGGCGCTGAAGGAGCGGCTGACCGCCCTGTTCAAGACGCGCACCCGCGACGAATGGTGTGCCGACATGGAAATGACCGACGTGTGCTTTGCGCCCGTGCTGTCGATGAGCGAGGCGCCGCACCACCCGCACAACGCCGCGAGGCGCACCTTCGTGGAGGCTGACGGCGTGATGCAGCCGGCCCCGGCCCCGCGCTATTCGGCGACGGTGACCGATGCGCCGCGCATGACGAGGGCCGCCGATACCGATGCGATCCTGGCCGAACTGGGCTATGGCGCGGACAAGGTGGCAGCGCTGAAGGCCGGCGGCACGGTGAAGTGAGGGGCAAAGCCCTCTCCCGCCGGGCGCAAGGGTGTCGTAAGACGGCGGCGTGACAACGCTCGCCCCTTACGCCACCCACTGGCAGCAGTCGCGCGGACGGCTCCACCCGGAGCCGGCGTCGGCCACGCGCAGCCCGTTCGCGCGCGATCGCGACCGCATTATCCATTCCGGCGCGTTTCGCCGGCTACGTTACAAGACGCAGGTGTTCGTCGCGCCCGATGGCGATCATTTCCGCGTGCGGCTGACGCACAGCCTGGAAGTGGCGCAGATCGCCCGCAGCCTCGCCCGCGCGCTCAACGTTGACGAGGATCTGACTGAGGCGCTGGCGCTGGCGCATGATCTGGGCCACCCGCCGTTCGGCCATAGCGGCGAGGATGCGCTGGAGGCAGTGATGGCGCCGTGGGGCGGCTTTGATCACAACGGCCATGCGCTGCGTATCGTGACGCGTCTTGAGAGCCGCTATCCGGGCTTTGATGGCCTCAACCTCAGCTGGGAAACGCTGGAAGGCCTGGCCAAGCACAATGGGCCGATCTTTGAACCCGGCTGGGCGCTGGCCGGGGTGAACGCGGCGTGGCCGCTCGATCTCGCCAGCCATGCCGGGCTGGAAGCGCAGCTGGCGGCGATTGCCGACGATATTGCCTATGACAATCACGACCTCGACGACGGTATCCGCGCCGGCCTGTTCGGGATCGAGGAGATTGCCGCCGCCGTGCCCTTCGTCGCCGATTGCTGGGCCGCCGTCACGCGGCGCTGGCCGGGCGTTTCGGCGCGGCGGCGGCTGGTGCCCGAGCTGGTGCGCGAACAGATCGGGCGGATGGTGGCCGACCTGCTGACGACGACGCGTGCCGGCCTGGCGGGCATGGACTCGGTTGATGACGTGCGCCGCTGTGGCCGCACGCTGGCGCGGCTTTCCGACGGGCTGGCGGCCGAGGTGCGGGTGCTGAAGGCCTATTTGCGTGAGCATATGTATCGCGCGCCGCAGGTGGCGCGGCTGCGCGATCCGTCGGAAGAGGTGGTGAAGGGCCTGTTTGCCCGGCTGCATGGCGATCCGGCGCTGTTGCCCGGCGACTGGGCGGCGACCTGCCCAACCGATGAACCGGGCCGCGCCCGCCACGTTGGTGATTTCGTGGCTGGCATGACCGATCGTTACGCGCTGCGTTTGTATGAGCAACTGGTGGGGCCATCGCCCCTGCCGCGGGAGATGGTGACATGAGTGAGGTGCAGGGGTTCGTTGATCCGCGCTTTGAAGGGGTGCGGACGGCATTTGCAGCAGCGCTGGAGCGCGGCGACGATATCGGCGCGAGCTTTGCCGCCACCATCAACGGCGAACCGGTGATCGACCTGTGGGGCGGTTTCGCCGATGCGGAACGGACGCGGCCCTGGGAGAAAGACACGATCGTCAACGTCTATTCCACCACCAAGACGATGTGTGCGCTGACGGCGCTGTGGGTGGCGGATCAGGGCGAACTCGATTTCGGCCAGCGCGTGGCGCATTACTGGCCGGAGTTTGCGGCGGCCGGCAAGGCGGACGTGACGGTGGCGCAGTTGATGAGCCATTCCGCCGGCCTGTCGGGCTTTGCCGAACCGATGCAGCCGGATGACCTGTATGACTGGGATCTGGTGTGTAGTCGGCTGGCGGCACAGGAGCCGTTCTGGGCGCCCGGCACCGCGCCGGGCTATCACGCCGTCACCCAGGGCTATCTGGTGGGCGAAGTGGTGCGGCGCATCACCGGCAAATCGCTGGGGACGGTGTTTGCCGAGCAATTGGCCGGGCCGCTGGGCGCTGATTTCCACATCGGGCTGGACGCCGCCCACGATGGCCGCGTGGCCGATCTGGTGCCGCCGCCGCAGGGCGCCAGCATCAGCGACGGGCCGCAATCGCCGCTGGCGAAGAACATGGCGACCAACCCGCCCATCAATCCCGCCGATACGCGCACGCGCGGCTGGCGCGGGGCGGAAATCCCGGCGGCAAACGGCCAAGGCAATGCCCGCAGCGTCGCGGCCGTGCAGACGCTGATGGCCAATGGCGGCGTCGCCGGTGGCAAGCGGCTGCTGTCGGAAGCCGGGGTGCTGAAGGCGCTGGAGCTGCAGATCGAGGGGCAGGACCAGGTGCTGAACATGCCGGTGCGTTATGGCATGGGCTACGGCCTGCCCGGCCCGATGCGGCCACTGCCCAACCCCAACACCGTGTTCTGGGGCGGTTATGGCGGCAGCCTGGTGGTGTGCGACATGGATGCCCGCCTGTGCATGGCCTATGCGATGAACAAGATGGCCGGCACCACCGTGGGTGACATGCGCGCCGGGATGCTGATGGCCGGCGTGTGGGGGAGCCTGATGGCATGAAGCGCGCCCTGATTGCCCTGGCGCTGCTGGCCGCGCCGGCAGCCGCGCAAAACGCGCCCGATCCGCACCGGCTGGCGCTGGCGGCGGGATACAAGGCGGCGTTCCTGTGTTCGGGGCGCTGGAATGCCGGGCAGGGCGTGGACGCCATCACCCGTGATGATCTGACCGGCATCTACCGCGAGTATCAGGATCTGATCGTCGAACTGCCGGCGACGATCGACGAAGCCGCGCGAACCGTTTCGGTGAAAATGCCGGGATCGCTGCCGCCGCGCGTGGCGGTATGGCGACCGTTGCTGGGCTGCGCGCAGCTGCCGCCCGGCGCAGGGGAGGCTGCGGCGGCCGCCGTGCCGCGCCTGACGCCTGATCTGGTGAAGCCCGATCTGGCGGTGACGGATGCGCGGGCCTGGCCGCTGGGCGATGCTGGCGCGGTGCAGCCGGTGAAGGATCGCCGCACGCGCGCCGCGCTGGACGGCGTGGTGGCCCAGGCCTTCACCGATGCCTTCCGAAGCGACAAGACGACGGCAGTGATAGTGATCCGCGGCGGGCGGATCATTGCGGAGCGGTATCGCGACGGCTGGACGATGCACACGCCGCAGCGCACCTGGAGCGTGGCAAAATCGCTGACGGCAACGCTGGTCGGCCGCGCCGTGCAGATGGGCATGGTGGACGTGACGCAGCCCGCCCCGGTGCCGGGCTGGAGCGCGCCGGGCGATCCGCGCGCGGCCATCACGTGGAGCCAGCTGCTGCGGATGAACAGCGGGCTGTGGACGGCGGGGCCGGGCAACCGCACCGATGAAGCCTATCTGGGTGGTGCCATGGTGGCGCAGACCGCCGCTACCATGCCGCTGGAACATGCGCCCGGCAGCCATTTCAATTACAGCAATAACGACATCATGCTGGCGGCGCTGGCGCTGTCACGGCGGCTGGGGCCGAGTGCGCTGGCCTTTCCCTTCACGGAACTGCTGTGGAAGACCGGCATGACCCGCACGACGCCGGAAACCGATTGGCGCGGCGATTTCATCCTGTCGAGCCAGGTGTGGATGACGGCGCGTGACCTCGCCCGGCTGGCGCTGCTGTATCGCGATGGCGGCAAGGCGGGTGGGGAGCAGTTGCTGCCGCCGGACTGGCCGGCATTCGTGGAGCGCGCCGATGCCACCCAGCCTGCCGCTGGTCCCGGCTATGGCGCCGGTTTCTGGCGCTGGGGCGGGGCCGCCGGGCTGCCCGCCGGCACCTACGCAATGAACGGCAATCGTGGCCAATATGCGGTGATTGTGCCGGCACATGACATCATCGTGATCCGGCGCGGTTTCGATCACCTGGGTGCGGCCTTCGATATGCCGCGCTTTGCGGCTGCGGTGGTGCAGGCGGTGACGGCGCGGAACAAGAAATAACCAAATAGGCACATTAATGCTTGACTAGCGTAACGCTATTGGTTATAGATTCGGCATGGTCGCAAAAGACCGCCCGCATCAAGGGTGGCGGCGGCATCTGATCCCCCCAGCGGGAGAGAGTTCATGCCTTTCGAAGACGCGCCGGTGGCGAAGCTGCCGCGGTATCGCCATCGCCCCGGTTCACGGCTGGCGGTGAAGATGATCGGCCGTCGCAAGGATCGGCTGGCCTTTCTGGAGCAGCTGGCGCGCTGCGGCGATCCCGCCGTGGCTGCCGATCAGGCGGGTCTGCCGCTGTTCGAAGCCTTCCGCTATCGCGATGCCGACCCGAATTTCGGTGCGGAATGGCAGGCGGCGGTGAACTATGCCTGGGAACGGGTGGAAAGCCGCGTTCTCGCCGCCCTGCTGGGCCAGTTGGCAGACGGCGAAGTGCCTGCGGCGGTGGGCAATGGTGCCGGGCAGATCGATACCAGGCTGGCGCTGGCTATCGTCAATCGCCGCGAAAAGCCGGTGGCGGTGACCGGCGGACGCCCCGCCGATGGCGCCGGCGCCGCGCGGCTGAGGGCCGAACTTCGCGCCCTTGCTGGCCTGACTGACACCAAGAAATAACCGTTCCGGCACGTCCGGTCCCTGTTCCCACACGCCTGTGCGGCGTGAACGGAGACGACTGCCATGACGGTTTCGCCCGACGACATCCCGCTGATCGAGATCTTCCGGCGCCTGTCGCCCGCCCGCCGCCAGAGTTTCCTGCGCCGTTTTGGCGAGGATCTGGTGCTGGACACCTTCATGGGCTCGGCCAGCCTCAGGCTCGCGCAGCGGCCGCCGGCGGGGGAATGGAGCATCTGGGTGATCCTGGCCGGGCGCGGATTTGGCAAGACGCACGCCGGGGCGGAATGGGTGCATGCCCGTGCCGCCGGCAACCGGCCGCGCCGCATTGCGCTGGTGGCGCCGACGCTGGACGTGGCGCGCGCGGTGATGGTGGAGGGGGAATCCGGCCTGATGGCGCGGCTGCCGCCGGGCCAACGCCTGATCTGGCACCCCAGCACCAAGCTGCTGAAATGGTCGAACGGCAGCGAGGCCCGGCTCTATTCCGGGGCAGAGCCTGACGGCCTGCGCGGCGGCCAGTTCGATTATGCCTGGGGCGATGAATTCGCCCATTGGCCGGGGGGTGAGGACACGCTGATGAACCTCAGGATGGCGACCCGGCTGGGGACCCTGCCGCAGATGCTGCTGACCACGACGCCGCTGCCGCTGGCCTGGTTGAAGGCGCTGATTGCCGAGCCGGACGTGGTGATCACGCGCGGCGGCACCGAAGACAATGCTGCCCATCTGCCAAGAACCTATCTGGCACGCTTGCAGCGGCGCTTTGGTGGCACAGCGACGGGCCGGCAGGAACTGGCAGGGGAAATTGTCGAGGATCTGGAAGGCGCGCTGTGGACGCGCGCCCTGATTGATCGCCAGCGGGTGATCACGGCGCCCGCGCCGGTGCGGGTGGTGGTGGGCGTTGATCCGCCGGCCGGTGCGGGCACCTGCGGGATCGTCGTCGCGGCGCTGGCCGGCGACGGCCATGCCTATGTGCTGGATGATGCGAGTGTGAGCGGCCAGCGCCCGGAACAATGGGCGCGGGCCGTGGTGAAGGCCGCCGATCGCTGGCAGGCGGACCGGGTGATTGCCGAGGTCAACCAGGGCGGTGCGATGGTGACGGCGATGCTGAAATCGGTCGATGCCGCATTGCCGGTGCAACCCGTGCACGCGGCGCGCGGCAAGGTCGCCAGGGCCGAACCGGTGGCCGCGCTCTATGGCGAGGGGCGGGTGTTTCATGCCGGCGTGTTTCCGGCGCTGGAAGATCAGTTGTGCGGCCTGTTGAACGATGGCCGCTTTGCCGGACCGAGCGCGTCGCCCGACCGCGCCGATGCCGCGGTGTGGGCGCTGACCGCGCTCCTGCTGGGAGCGCGCGCCGCGCAGCCCGGCATCCGCAAACTTTGAACCTGAAAGGTTAGATGCCATGCGATTGCCGTTTGTGCGGACGAAGTCCGTCGCGCCTGCTTCTGGCCCGCGCATTCCGAGCTGGGCGACGCCGCTGCGCGATGAGCCCGCCGGCTATGCCGGGCAGGTGCAGGCGGCGTTCCTGGCCAACCCGGTGGCGGCGCGCGCCATCCGCATGATCACCGAAAATGCCGGCAGCGCGCCGGTGGTCAGCACGCCGGCCGGGCATCCCGCCGTGGAACTGCTCCGCAGCTGCGGCTTTGGCGCCTCTGGCCCCGGTCTGCTGGAGACCCTGGCCGGGCATATGTTGCTGCACGGCAACGCCTTTGTGGACGTGGCCGTGGGCCATGATGGCCTGCCGGCGGCGCTGTTTGCGCTGCGCCCGGAACGGGTGAGCATCGAGGTTGATGACGAGGGCTGGCCAGCGACCCACGTCTATCGCGCTGGCTCTGCCGTCAGGCGTTATCCGGTGGGCGGCGACGGGGGTCTGCTCCACATCCGCAGTTTCCATCCGACCGATGATCATCATGGCGCCGGCTGCCTGGGCGCTGCGGCGAGCGCGGTGGCAGTGCACAACGCGGCGACGACATGGAACAAGGCGCTGCTTGACAACGCGGCGCGGCCCAGTGGGGCCCTTGTGTACCAGCCTGGTGACGGATCGACGCTGAGCCCGGATCAGTACAGCCGCCTCCGGACGGAGATGGAGGCCGCCTTTGCCGGCGCGGCCAACGCCGGGCGGCCGATGCTGCTGGAAGGCGGATTGAGCTGGCAGGCGTTGAGCCTCTCACCCGCCGAGATGGATTTTGCCGGCATGCGGGAGGCGGCGGCGCGCGACATCGCGCTGGCGCTGGGCGTGCCGCCGCTGCTGCTGGGCCTGAAGGGTGACAACACCTTTGCCAATTACCGCGAGGCCAATGTTGCGCTGTGGCGGCTGACCCTGCTGCCGCTGCTGGCCCGCCTGCTGGGGGCGCTTTCGGCGCATCTGCAGTGGTGGTGGCCCGGCCTTTCCCTGCGTGTCGATCGCGATGCGGTGCCGGCGCTTTCGGAAGATCGCGAACGGCTGTGGGCGCAGGTGAGCGGGGCGGATTTCCTCGATCCGGCCGAAAAGCGGCGGATCCTCGGGCTGGAGGACGGACAATGACCGGTATCCTGGAAGGGCTGTTGGCGCAGGCCGAAGCACAGGGCGCGGCGCGCGTGACGTTGCAGGCCATCGTGGAGGAGGGCGCCGAAGCCGGGGCCGAGCGCGCCCTGAAGCGGCTGGGCCTGATGGACGAGCGCGCCGGCGATGATGTGCGCGAACTGCGCCAGCTGGTGCAGGGCTGGCGCGACATCAAGAAATCGGCGCTGCGGTCCCTCGTCGGTTGGGCGTCGCGCACGGTGGTGGCGCTGCTGTTGCTGGGGCTGAGTTTCAAGCTGGGCCTGTTGCAGGGTGGTCGGCCATGAGCGCGCTGCGGATCGCCGGCTATGCGTCGGTGTTCGCGCTGCCCGATGCCAGCGGCGACGTGGTGATGCCCGGTGCCTTTGCGGGCGCTGCGGCCCCGGTGCCGCTGCTGTGGCAGCATCAGCCCCACGAACCGATCGGGTTCGTCGACAGCCTGGCAGAGGATGCACGCGGCCTCAGGATCACCGCCACCATCGTTGATGAAGGCCGCGGCGGGCAGGCGGCGGCGCTGGTGCGGGCCGGCGCGATGACGGGATTGAGCTTTGGATACCGGGTCAAGGCCGCCAGCCCGGCCCGGGGTGGCCGCCGCCTGGAGCGGATCGAACTGGTTGAGGTGTCACTGGTGACCTTCCCGATGCAGCGGGAGGCACGGGTGCTGGGCTGGCAAGAGGAGCAGACGCATGGTTGAAGTGAAATCGGAAATGCTGGCCGCCGTATTCGACGCGGCCGAAGTGGGCACGGCCACGGTGGAAACGCCGCTGGCACGCCCGGCGCTGGAGGCCAAGGCCGCCACCATCACGCCGCCGGCCAAGGGCGGTTCGGCGGTGCCGCTGGACATCGATGCGGTGATCAACCGCGTGTTGCTGGCCGCATCGCCGATCCGTTCGATCGCGCAGGTGGTGGATATCGGTTCGGCCAATTATCGCCGGCTGATCACCACCAGTGGCGTCGTTTCGGGCTGGGTTTCGGAAACGCAGGCGCGTCCCGAGACGGACACGCCGAATTTTTCGGAAATCGCGCCGCCGATGGGCGAGCTTTACGCCAATCCCGCCGCCAGCCAGGCGATGCTGGATGATGCCGGCTTCAACGTGGAAGCCTGGTTGGGCGAGGAGATCGGCCGCGAATTTGCCCGCGCCGAAGGCGTGGCGTTCGTGACGGGCGATGGCGTCAACAAGCCGCGCGGGTTTTTGAACGCCCCCAATGCCGCCACGGCGGACGCCACGCGCCCGTTCGGCACGTTGCAGTTCCTCACCTCGGGCGCGGCGGGGGGCTTTGCTGCCACCAACCCGCAGGATCGCCTGATCGACATGGTGCACGCGCTGGCCAGCCCCTATCGCCAGGGCGCGGTGTGGGTGATGAACAGCGCCACGCTGGCACGCATCCGCAAGTTCAAGACGACCGATGGCGCCTTCATCTGGCAGCCGGGCCTGGGGCCGGAACAGCCGCAGACGCTGCTGGGCCATCGCGTCGTCGAGGTGGATGCCATGCCCGACGTGGCCGCTGACAGCCTGTCGATCGGGTTTGGCAATTTCCAGGCCGGTTACCTGATCAGCCAGCGCGCCGAGACCACGGTGCTGAAGGACCCGTATTCCAACAAGCCCTATGTGCATTTCTATGCCACCAGGCGGGTTGGCGGTGCGGTGCTGGACAGCCGCGCCATCAAGCTGATGCGCTTTGCCGTGTGATCCCCCGGTGCCGCCGCGCTGGTGATCCGGCGCGGCGGCACCACCCCCGATTGTCGCAACATCGATCACGCCCCGGCCAGCTGGCCGCCGGGCCGGAGACCGCCCATGCCCAACAATATCACCGCCCCTGCCGGGGGCACGATCTTTGCCACCGACGATGTGGGCGGCGTGCATTACCCGTTCGCCAAGCTGGCCTTTGGCGCCGAGGACGTGGCGGTGGCGGTGGCCGATGCGGCTGGCGCGCGCCTGCCGGTGGCGGTGGGCGGCACGGTAAGCGTGGCTGGCGCGGTGACGGTGCCGACCATCGCCACCACCACCCGCGCCTATGATTATGCCGGTGGCCAGCGCCTGACCACCACTGGCGCCGGCCAGGTGCGTTCGGCGGCGGTGCTGGCGACCGAAGTGCTGCTGCACGCATCGGTGCGCGGGTTTTTCCGGGTGGGTGACGCTGCCGTGGCGGCGAGCGTGGGCGCCGGATCGATCCCGCTGGAAACGGGTGAGAAATTCCACCTGCGGCTGGTGAGCGGCCAGTTCGTCAGTTTCGTGCGCGACGGCGCCAGCGATGGCAGCCTGACCATCATGCCGGTGCTGGCATGATCAGCCTGGGGCGCGTTGGCGCGGTGGGCGGATCGCGCGGGCGCGCCATCATGGCCGCCCCGGATTTCGCACTGTCAGGAACGACGGTGGCAACGACATGGGGCGTCGTCACTGTGGGCACGCTGACCCCGATCAACGCGCCCCCAGGGGCTTATTTCCTGCTGGTTGAGGGCACCGCTGCCAGCGGTGACGAAGCCGGCCTTGCGGTGGTGAACGGCTGATGGCGATCCAGGTCCAGACTTTGAATGCCACCGATCTGCGGCTGGCGACGGCGTATCCCAAGCGCAGTTACGCGACGGCGTTGAGCGTTGGTGGTGCCGGCGGGCAGGTGGTGGGCCACTGGCACGGCGTGTGGGTGCGGCTGCCGGCCACCTATGCCGGATCGGGTCGCCCGGCGCTGATGGGCTGGGATTTCGGCGGCACGGGCGCGTTCAACACCACCCAGGACTGCGTGATCCGCGTGCCGCAGGACAGTTTTGCCACCACCACGATCCGGCGGCGGTTGCAGATCACCTATGGTTCGGGAAGCCAGGCCTTTGCCGGCACCGAAGGCAATATCAGCGGCATCGATCAGATCGGCTATGGCGTGCCGACCCTGATCGTTGCCGGCGTCACGAACATCGGCACCAATGCCGCACCGGTGTGGCGCAACTGGGCTGCGATCTGCCCCACTGGCGGCACGCCGGCCAGCATGGTGGCGGCAACGGCAACCGCGCCGGCCTATGTCACCGGCACCACCGGGCGCTTGTTCCACCAGGTGTTCGTGCGGCAGGGCAGCAGCACCATCGTCGGCACCGCGCTGGAAGAGGCCGTGCTGGTGACCGGCGACTTCCCGTGGGACACGCTGAACAACCGCCCGCACCACTCCGCCCTGCAGGCGCTGGCCGGTGCGGGAGCCAACCCGTTTCTGGATTACGCCGGGCTGGTGGCAGCACAGAACGCCGGCAACCTGCCCTATCCGAACCTGCGTGCCGAAGGCGGGGCGCAGGGGCGCGGCACCATCGAGTTCCGCTTTTCCCTGAGCAATCTGACGACGGGGTTGATCAACCTGGGCGCGCAGGCCGGGCAGAACCTGGCCGAAAGCGGCGCCGCGGGCGGACTTGCCGACGTGGCCAGCATCGTGCCGCCACACTGGACCGGCGGTGCGCCGACGATCAGCGAGCCGGCGGTGAAGTTCATCGGCGGGCGCGGCCTGCGCGCCTATACGGTAGCCGGCACCTGGCTTGCCGGCACCACGACGCTGCAACGGCGCTGGGAGGTGACGGCGACGGGCGCGGCCGTGCCGGGGTTTGATTGGGCGACTGTTGGCACGTTCGGCAGCGGCGTGTGGAGCGATACCGCCACGCTGCCGGTGGGCGGGCCCTATGCCCTGAAGATCCGCGATCCGGGCGATGCCGCGCGCACCGCCGAAAGCGGCGGCTGGCTGGTGGGCACCGTGGTGCTGACCCACGGCCAGTCGAGCATGGACCAGGTGACATTTGGCGAGGGCGACGGATCGGGCAATCCGCTTGGCCTCAACCGTCTGGGCCTTGCGGTGGATGCCGGCGCCATCGGTGTGCTGCTGCGATACAGCAACCCCGGCAGCGGGCCGACATGGTCAACCGCGCGGCCGATCATCACCGTCGGCACCATGGCCGGCGGTACCACGCCGGCTGTTGCCCACGGCGCGGTGGCGATGCTGAACGAATGGAACGCGCGCAATCCCGCCCATCCGCTGTTGATCGCCAATGTCGCGATCGGTGGCACCGGCATGCCGGATTGGGCCAACAACATCGCCGCCTATTCCGGCAGCGTGGGCAGCGGCAATGGCAGCTGGCTGTTCATGGGAACGATCGGCGCCGTGCCGGATGCCACCAGCGGCAACAGCAGCGGCGTCATGGAGGTGATGGCGCAGACGCTGGGCCGCCATGTTGATGTCCATGCGCTGATGTGGGCACCCGGCATCGCCGATGCGTCGGCTGATCGGGCGCTGTATGTCGCCCGAACGGATGAACGGTTCAGCAATGCGGCCGGCGCGCCGTGGCTGGTGTTTCCGGTGTGGCGCATCGCCCGCGACGTGAATGATGCCAGCGGCAGCCCGACGCGGCGGATGCGGCATCTGGATTTCATCGCCGAACTTGGCTGGCGCGGCCTGCAGGGGCCATGCTGGCTGGATCCGGTGATGGTGGGGGCCATCGGCCACAGCGCCTATACCAATGGCAACAACGTGGTGGCCGGCCAGCCTGGCGACCAGAACCATGTTGGCCAGGCCCGGCTGGGGCGCAGCATCGGGCGGGCGCTGGCCTGGGCGTGGGATCGCCGCGTCAAGGTGCATGGCGGCCGGCTGCTGAGCGCCTATTTCGGCGACGGCACGCGCACCACGATCGAGATCGATCTGGGCCGGCAACTGCGAACGCTGAACGGCGCTGCGCTGTCAAACCAGTTCTGGATCAGCACGGATAACGGCGTGAACTGGTCGCAGGCCGGTTTCAGCGTGGCACTGGCGCGCGGCAACACCGCCGCGATCCTGACGACGACGGGCGCAGCCTTTCCCGCGGCGAACGTGCGCGTGGAATATGCCTGGAATTTCCCGTTTTCCGACGGCACCAACCCGCCGGAACTGAGCGCCGAAACCAATCTCTACGGCCTTTTGTATGACAACCAGACCCATCGCGGCAGCATCAACCTGGCGGCCGGGGCGCGGGCCGGCACGCCGTTGCAGGGCATCAACCGCAGCGGGGCGGGCGTCGCCGGCCTGCCGGTGCTGGTGAAGGGCGCGGCGCGGCTGGTGACCAGCGAGCGCTTTTCCGGCCCGCGCACCATCACCGCCCGGCTGATGGCGGCCGATGGCGTGACGGTGCTGCGCGAACGCACGCTGGCGATTTCGGCAAGCTGAGGGCCCAAGGCATGATCCTGACCCATTTCCTCGCCCTTGCCGGCCTGCCGCCAGCCGTGATCGCGGCCGATGCGGGCCTGCTGCCGCTGGCCAGCAGCGCCGCCCCGCTGAGTGTTGGCGGTGGTGGCAGCGCGGCACCGCCTGCGTCCATCGTGGTGCGGACGCGCGCGCCCGTGCTGCCGGTGCGGCAACCCTGATCAACCGAACACAGGAGGCAGACGATGGCGAAATTCGCCAGCAACGACGTGCTTGATGCCGCGCTGGGCGTGGTGGCCAGCGCCGATCGCCTGGTCGTGGTGGCGGGCCAGCCGGCGACTTATGCCGCGGCTGCTACCGGCGCCCTGGCGCAGGCCGTGGTGACGCCGGCCGATTTCGCCATCACCGCCGGCAGCGGCGCGGGCCGTCGCCTGCAGGTGGCCGGGCGGCCGGGGCTGGTGGCCCAGGCTCCCGGCACTGCCGATCATGTCGCCCTGATCGATACCGCCGGGCAGCGGCTGATCTATGTCACCACCTGCCCGGCCCAGCCACTGCTGGTGGGCAGCGCGATCAACGTCGCGCCCTGGCAGGTCGAAATCGGCGCGCCGTTGTGAGCGGGAGGGACGCGATGACGATGTTTGTGAAGGATCCCGGCAGCAGCGTTGCGCACGCGGTGGACTGGGACGCCGGTTATCTGGCGGGGCGCAGCCTGGCGCAATCGCAGTGGAGCGTGATCCCGGCCGGCCTGACCTTGACGGGCGCGCAGCTGGTGGGCGGGCGCACGTCGATCCTCTTGGGCGGCGGTGCGGTGGGCACGCTGTATCACGTCACCAATCGCGTGACGCTTTCCGATGGCAGCAGCGATGAACGCACCCTGGTGGTGCGGGTGGAGGACCGGTGATGGCCATGATGATCCAGGAACCGGGGCCGCTGCTGGTGGGGCTGGCCGAATGCAAGGCGGCGCTCAGGCTTGATCGTGATGACGAAGATGCGCTGATCGCCGGCCACATCCGCACCGCCATGGCGCTGTGCGAGGCGTTTACCGGCCAATGGCTGATCGAACGCGACGGCGAACAGCGGCTGGCCGCCAGCCTTGATTGGCAGCGGCTGGAGGCCAGCCCGGTGCAGGCGATCAGCGGCGTGTTTCGTGCCGGTGTGGCGCTGGCCGATGGCTGGCAGGCGGATATCGCCGCCGATGGCACTGGCTGGGTGCGGCTGTCGGGATTGCCCATGGCCGGGGACGCGCTGTCGGCACGGTTCCGCGCCGGGCTGGGCCCGGATTGGAACGGCGTGCCCGAACCGTTGCGGGCAGGGGTGGTGCGACTGGTCAGCCATTTCTTCAGCCACCGCGACGCGGCTGATGGCGGTCCGCCGCCGGCCGCTGTGGCAGCGCTGTGGCGGCCGTGGCGCCGGCTGCAACTGGGAGGCTGGTGATGGGCGCGGAAGTGGCAGGCGCGCTCGATCAGCGCGTGGTGATCGAACGCTGGCAGGGCAGCCGCGACGGCGCGGGCGATGACGTGGGCCAGTGGCAGGCGGTGGAGCGCGTGTTTGCAGCCGTGGCGCGCGATGGCGATGCGCGCGGGCAGGCGGCGGGTGATGCCGCACGATCGGGCCGGCGCTGGCGGGTGCGGCTGCGGACACGGGATGATCTCGATCTCGCCGTGCGGATCATCTGGCGCGACCAGATCCTGGCGGTGCGCGGCATCGATCGCGATCCCGGCGCGCCCGGCATCGTGACGCTTTGGTGTGATGGGAGACCGGCATGAAACTGATCGACATGGTGAAACGGGCGGGTCTGGCACTGGCGGCGCAGGCGCTGGCCCAGCTGCGGGCGCGGGTGGCGCGGCGACTGGGCGTTGCGGACAATCGCGATGACGGCGTGGCCATTCCGCCTGACGTGCAGGCGCGGCGGCGCGGCAATCGCCAGCGGCAGGCTGATGCCGATCTGCTGTGGCCGGGTGAGCGGTGATGGCCGCCGGCCTTGCCATGCAGAAGGCGGTGGTGTCGGCGCTGGCCGACATGCCGGGCCTGACCGGCGTGTATGACGGCCCGCCCGCCGATGCGGCCGCTCCCTATGCGGTGATCGGGCCGGATCTCGTCACCGATGCCGGCACCAAGACGGGCGAAGCCCATGATCACCGCGTCGTGGTGACGATCTGGGATGATCGCCCCGGCGGCGCCCGCGTGCAGGGGCTGCTGGGTGCGGCGGAGGCGCGGCTGCGCGCCCTGGCCGGGGCATGGGATGGCCACCGCATCGTCTGGGCGCGGCTGGTTCGGGCCGGGGTGGGTGCGGCGGAGGACGGCTGGCGTCCCGGCGTGATCGAGATGCGGCTGCGCAGCGAGCAGATGTAAGCGCGAAAGGACCAACGAACATGGCAATGGAAAAAGGGGCCGCCTTCCTTTTGAAGGTCGGCAATGGCGCGGCTGTGCCGGTGTTTTCGACCGTGGCTGGGCTGCGGACGACGCAGCTGACGGTGAACACCGAAACCGTGGTGGTGACCAACCAGGGATCGGGCGGCTGGCGCGAGCTGCTGTCGGGGGCCGGTGTGCGATCCGTTTCGCTGTCAGGGTCGGGCGTCTTTACCGGATCGTCCGCCGAACAGCGGGTGAAGGCGACCGCGCTGTCGGGCCAGATCGATGATTACCAGGTGCAATTCGAAAGCGGCGAGACGATCACGGGTCGATTCCAGATCGCACGGCTGGATTATGCCGGCGATTTCAATGGTGAGCGCACCTACAGCCTGCAGCTGGAATCGAGCGGCCCGGTGGTGGCGGCGTGATCGCCAACCCCGTTCGCGGCGAGGCGCAGCTGGTGCTGGGCGGGCGCGCGTTGCTTGTGCGCCCGACATTCACGGCGCTGGTGGCGGCCGAGGCCGAACTGGGGCCGTTGTTTGCCCTGTGTGAGCGGGCGGCGGCCGGGCAGCTGACCCTGGCCGAGATGGCGGCGCTGCTGTGGCACTGCACGCCCGATGCCGGCCCGCGCGAGGCGTTTGGCGAGGCGTTGCTGGCGGGCGGGCTGGCGCAGGCAACGCCGGCGCTGCGCGTGCTGCTGGGCCAGATCCTGGCCGGACAATGAGCTTTGCCGATGCGGCGCGCGGCGCCGCGCACGTGGCCGCTGCCGCCCTGGGCTGGCGGCCGGCGGACTTCTGGGCGGCGACGCCGGCAGAGCTGGTGACGGCGCTGGGGCTGGATGCGCCGCCAGCCGCAACGGTGAACCGCGATGCCCTGGCCTCCCTGATGGAGCGATATCCCGATGCAGACCGAACCGATCGATGATCTGGTGGTGCGCGTGCGCGCCGATACCGGCGGGTTCCTGGCCGGCGTGAACGACATGCAGCGCACGCTGGAAGGGCCATTTGCCGCCGGGATCGAGCGGGCGGGCGGAGGCCTGTCGCGCGCGCTGGGCCGGGCCTTGTCGGATGGCAAGCTGGGCTTTGACGATCTGCGCCGGCTGGCGCTGTCGGCGCTGGCCGACATCACGCAGGGTGCGCTCAGGCTTGATCTGGGCGGGCTGTTGGGTGGCGGCAAGGGTGGCGGCCTGATCGGCGGGCTGGTCGGCAGCCTGCTCGGCCTGCCGGGACGAGCCACGGGTGGTCCGGTGACGGCGGGGCGGCCCTATCTGGTCGGTGAGCGCGGGCCGGAGCTGTTTGTGCCAACCGCTGCCGGACGGGTGGAGGCCAACGGCGCTGCCGGCGGTCGGGCTGTGAACATCACGGTGAACGTGGCGGCCCCGCGCGATGCCGGGCCGGGCGTCATGCAGCAGACCGGCAACCAGGTCGCCCGCGCCGTCGCCCGTGCCATCGATCGGGCCCGGCCATGATGCGCTGGTGGCTGGCAAGGCCTGACGATCAGGGTGCGACGCGCTGGGTGAAGCGCTTTGATCCGCGCTGGTGGCTGGTGGATTTTCCGCGCCCGATGATGGCCAGCGTCGTCACCGAGGGCGACGAGACGGTGGCGGTGCAGCTGGAATTCCAGCGGCGGGCCGATCTGGCCGGATTGATCTGGGAATCAGCCGACCGCTGGAGCCATCCCCTGTGTGCGCTGGAAACGCGGCGAGATTACCGCGGGCTGCTGTGGCGGTTCCGCTGGCAATCATCCGGCGCGGTGCTGCCGCTGGATGCGGTCAACGGCCCCGTGCTCACCATCGAGGGCCGCGATGAAAGTGGCGCGGCGCGCACCTGGTATGTGCGGCTGTGGAACTATGCCAGCGGTAGCCCGACCGATGCCGAGATCAGCCTTGATTTCGATGCGCTGAACGGAGGCTTCCTGCTGCCGGGCGAGGCCGATCCGGTGTGGGCCGGCGATATCGACCGATTGTTCATCAGCCTGGTGCCGGACGGTCATGACGGTGTCGACGCGCCGCTGCCGGTGGTGGCGAGTGGCAGTGTGCGGCTGACCAACCGGCAGGTGGATGGCCCCGGCGCGGCGCTGAAGGCGGGCGCGCCGTTGCTGGGCGAACATGGCCTGCGGCTGTGCACGGCCTATGACGACATTTACAATCAGACGCCGGAGCGGGTGCTGGAACAGGCGCTGCTGCTCGGCTGGCGCGGGGCGGTCACGCACTATCTGGGCATGAGCCATTTCATGGCGTTTCTGCCCGATGGCGCGGGCGGTTATGTCGTTGATCCGGCGCGGCCGCTGTGCGGGCCGGCGGTGGCGTGGCACGCGGATTTCCTCGCCCGCGCACAGGCACTGGGCTTCGCGCCCATCCTGTCCCTCTCGATGGAATTGCTGGCCCAGCACTGCCCGCCGGCGTGGGCGCAGCGGGATTCGACCGGGGCCATCGGGCTGACCGGCTGGTCGCCGCCGTCGGCGCTGCTCTCTCCTTGCCACACCGGGGCGCAAGCCTGGTTGCAGGCGGTGGTGGCGGCGGTGATGGGGCTGGCGCTGGCAGCAGGGTGCGCGCCGGCGTTCCAGGTGGGCGAACCATGGTGGTGGGTCGGCCCGAATGACAGGCCCTGTTTCTACGATGCGGCGGCCACGGCGCGCTGGCAGGCCGAACAGGGCGCGCCGCCGCCGGTGATGGCCGACATCAAGGGCAACAAGAGCGCGGCCGAACGCGCCTTCCTCGATTGGTGCGGCGCGCGGCTGGCCGAGGCGACGGCAGGCATGACCGCAGCGGCACGCGCTGCTGCGCCCGGCACCGTCACGCACCTGCTGTTCTATGCGCCGCAGGTGCTGTTGCCCGATCGCCCGGATCTGGCGCGCGCCAATCTGCCGGCGGGGTGGGCGGCGCCCGCCTTCGATGTGCTGCAGCTGGAGGACTACACCTTCGTCACCAGTGGCAACCAGGCCGGGCAGGCGAGCGGCCGGGCGCTGGTCGAAGCGCAACTGAGCTATCCCCGCAGCGCCCAGCATTATCTTGCCGGGTTCGTGCTCGATCCGGCCGATGCCGCCGCGCAGTGGCCGCGGATTGCCGACGCCGCCGCCGCGGCCACTGCGCTTGGGGTGAGCGAGGTCTTTGTCTGGGCCTGGCCGCAGGTGGCGCGCGACGGCTTCACCCCGTTCCGCATTGCCGCCGAGGAGGATGCGATGACTGCGTTTCACGATGTGCGTTTTCCGCTGGAGCTGGGCTTTGGCGCCGCCGGTGGCCCGGCCTTTTCCACCCAGGTCGTCGTCACCGGATCAGGGGCGGAGCAGCGCAATGCCGAATGGAGCGATGCGCGGCTGGAATATGATGCGGGGCTGGGCATCCGTTCCGAGGAGGATCTGAAGCGGCTGGTCGGCTTTTTCAGGGCGCGGCGCGGGCAGGCGCATGGGTTTCGCTTTCTGGATCCGCTCGACCACAGTTCGGCGGGCGATAGTGGCGATCCTGCACCGACCGATCAGCGGCTGGGCACGGGCGACGGCGGCACCACCCGCTTTGCCCTGGTGAAACATTATGGCGACGCCAGCCTGCCCGACGAGCCGCCGCAGACGCGGCGTATCACGCGGCCAACGGCCGGCAGCGTGCGCGTGGCGGTTGGCGGCGTCGAAGTGTCGGGCTGGGTGCTGGCCGACGGCGGCTTCATCGATTTTGCGGCGGCCCCGCCTGCGGGCGCGGCGATCACCGCCGGCTATCGCTTTGATGTGCCAGTGCGATTTGCCACCGACCGGATCGAGGTGTCGATCGCCGGCTGGCGGGCGGGCGAACTGCCGTCGGTGCCGCTGATCGAGATAAGGGAGGGGTGAGGGCGATGCTGACCGATGATCTCACCCATCTGGCGCTGTGCTGGCGGCTGGTGCGCCGTGATGGCGCGGCGCTGGGGTTCACCAGCCATGATCTGCCGCTGATGGTGGATGGCCTGCGCCATGACAGCCGGCCGGGAATGTCCGCCTCGGCCGTCGTGCTGGGCAGCGGCATCGGCGCCGACGACATGGAGGTAGCCGGCGCGCTGTCGGCCGACGCGCTGTCGGCGGCCGACCTTTTGGCCGGGCGCTGGGATGGCGCCAGCCTCCGCCTGTTCCTGGTGGACTGGCGCGATCCTGATGGCGGCAAGGTCGAACTGGCGCGCGGCACGCTGGGTGATGTCGCGGTTGGCAGTGGCGGGGATGCCGGCTTCAGCGCCGAGCTGATCGGCCCCGGCGCCGCCCTGGCGGCAAGCGCGGTCGAAAGCTGCTCGCCGGAGTGCCGGGCCGAACTGGGCGATTGGCGCTGCCGCGTCTCGCTGCGCGGGCGCGAGCTGGTGGCGACGGTGGCGGCGAGTGATGGCGATCGGGTGCAGATTGCCGGCATTGCCGCTGCCGATCATGCCCATGGCGGGTTGGCCGTGCTCGATGGCGGCAGCGCCGGCCTGGTGCGCCGCGTGCTGGCCACAGATGGCAACTGGCTGGTGCTGGATGAACCGATCAGTCTTGGGACGGGCGCGCGGGTGCACCTGCGCGAAGGTTGTGACAAGCGTTTCGCCACCTGCCGCGACCGTTTTGGCAATGCCGCCAATTTCCGTGGCGAGCCGCACGTGCCGGGGGGTGACCTGCTCACCCGTTATGCGCTGTGAGCGCGCATCGCATCACCCGGCGGCGGCTGGCTGCCATCGCCGCGGCCCGGGCCGGGGTGGGCACGCGCTTTCGCCCGCAGGGCCGCAGCGTTGACATCGGGCTGGACTGCATCGGCGTGGCGCTGCTGGCGGCAGCGGGGGCGCGGGTGCGCCTTGGGCCGGTTCCGGCCTATGCGCTGGGCGGTGATCATGCCGTCGTTCTGGGCCAGACGCTGCGGACCCTGGGGTTGCGGCGCGTGCGGCGGGGCGAACCCGGCGATCTTGTCGAATATCAGCTTGGCCCCGGCCACCGCCACCTCGCGGTGATCAGCGAGGCCGGCATCATCCATGCCCATGCCGGCCTCGGCCGCGTGGTGGAAGGGCCGGCCCCGGCAGACTGGCTGGTGTCGGCGTGCTGGGCGCTGCCGGGTATCAGATAGGAATTTCACGATGGCAACATTAGTGCTGGGGGTGGTGGGTCGGGCCGTGCTCGGCCCGGTCGGCGGGCTGGTCGGCACGCTGCTGGGTGGTGTGGTAGATCGCCGCCTGCTGGGGGGCGGCGGCGGCCGCGCCGGCGCGCGTCAGGCCGCGCCCGAATTGCAGGCTGCCAGCTATGGCGAGCCGTTGCCGGTGGTGCGAGGCCGGATGCGGGTGAGCGGCAATGTCGTGTGGGCGGCACCGGTGCGGGAGACGACCACGCGCAGTGGCGGCGGCAAACGCGGGCCTGCCACCACCAGCTATGCCTATTCGGCGAGCTTTGCCGTCGCGTTGGCGGCGCGGCCGATCGTGGGGATTGGCCGCGTGTGGGCGGACGGCAAATTGCTGCGCGATGCCGGCGGCCAGTGGCTGCAGCCGGTGACGATGCGGCTGCATCAAGGAGGAGAGCGGCAATTGCCCGACCCCTTGATTGCGGCGGCGGAAGGCGATGCTCCGGCCTTTCGCGGAATTGCCTATGCCGTGTTCGAGGATCTGGCGCTGGCCGAATTTGGCAATCGTCTGCCCAATCTGTCGTTTGAACTGATCGCTGACGATGGTCCGGTCGCCCTGGGATCCGTCCTGGGCGATCTGGCCGCCGGGATTGGCGTCGATCTGCCGGTGCGTGGCGATTTCCCGGTGGTGACGGGTGTCCATATCGGCACCACCGGGCCGCTGGGGGATGCGCTGGCACCGGTGCTGAAGGCAACGGGTGCCGTTATGGCCGGCGGGCAGGCGCTGGTCGGGCCCGGCCTGGCGGCAGTGACAATCGACGCGGCGGGCGCCGCCGATGCGGACGCGCCGGGCGGCCGGAAGCCGCGTGATCGCCAGCGCCGCGCCGCAGCGGCCGCCACTCCCGATGCCATCGAACTGGGCTATTATGATGTCGATCGCGATTATCAGCCCGGCCTGCAGCGGGCGCGGCTGCGGGTGGGTGGCCGGGTCGACGGCGATGGCCTGCCGCTGGCGTTGACGGCAGCAGCGGCGAAGTCCCTGTGCGGCGACCGCTTGCTGCGGCTCGCGGCCGAACGGCAGCAACGCACGCTGCGGCTGCCGTGGCGTTTTCTCGGCATCGCGCCCGGCGACGTGCTGCGGCTGGACGGCGCCGACTGGCAGGTGCGGGAAACGCGTTTTGAACGCTTTGTGCTCGGCCTGGATCTGGTGCGCGTCGCCGCCATCCCTGCTCTGGCGGTCGCCAGCGATCCGGGCCGTGTGCTCGATCATGGCGACAGCGCCGCCGGCCCGACAACGCTCGCCGTGATGGATTTGCCACTGCTGCCCGGCGAGACCGGCGACACTCCGCGCCTGTGGGTTGCCGCTGCGGGGGCCATGCCCGGCTGGCGGCGCGCTGGAGTGGCGATCAGCCTTGATGACGGTGCCAGTTACGAAGCGGCAGGCATGGTGCCGACAGCTGTTGCCATGGGCCGCGCCCTGACCGTGTTGCCGGGCGCCGATCCGGCAGGGTGGGACCGGCTGGGCCATGTCGATGTCGAACTGGTCGCCGAAACGATGTGGCTGGAAGACCGCAGCGAGGCATCGGTGCTCGCCGGCGCCAACATGGGGCTGCTCGGTCAGGAGATCATCCAGTTCGCCGTCGCCGAAGCCCTGGGCAACCGGCGATTCCGCCTGTCTGGCTTGCTGCGCGGACGGCGGGGAACGGATCACGCCGTGGCCGGTCATGCCGTGAACGACCGCTTTGTGCTGTTGGATATGGCAGCGATGCTGGCACTGCCGATGCCTCTGGAACGGCTGGGACAGCCGCTTCTGGTGCGCCCCACCGGGCCTGGGGATGCCGGCACGCCGCCGCAAAGCGTGACGGTCGGTGCCGAGGCGATCCGGCCTCTGGCCCCGGTGCATCTGACCTGGTCACGCGTCGGCGGCGCGCTGGCCTTCCGCTGGGTGGCACAAAGCCGCGTCGGCTTTGGCTGGCCAGATCTTACCGACGTGCCGGCCGGTGAGGTGCAAGTCGCCTTCCGGGTGGTGCTGCGTGATACGGCGGGTGTGGTTGCCGAGGCGGAAACCGCCGCCGCGCAATGGAGCACGGCTGATCGTGCCGGGCCGTTGTGGCTGGACGTCGCTCAACTAGGGGCCACCCTCGGGCGCGCCGCCACCCTGTTCATCCCCTGATCCTTGAAAGGCCTGTCATCATGCCCGCCTCGCCCCGCCTCGCCCTGCCGCTGCTTGCCGCTGGACAGGCCCAGAAGGATGTCACCCACAATGATGCCGTGCTGGCGATCGATCGCCTGCTGGCGTTGGCGGTGGCATCGCGTAGTGTGACCACGCCGCCGGCGTCGCCCGCACCGGGCACCTGCCATATCGTGCCCGCCGCAGGCGCTGCTGCCTGGGGTCAGCCGGCCGGTACGCTGATGCACTGGGTGGGCGATACTGGCTGGCAGTCGGTGGCGCCCCGCGACGGCCAGACCGCCCTGGTGGTGGACGAAGATGTGATGCTGGTGCACCGCGGCGGTTGGCAGGCGAGCTGGCCGGTGGCTGGTCTGACGATCGGCGGGCGAACCGTGTTGGCCGCGAATCCTGTGGCCATCGCGCCACCGACCGGCGGAACTGTGGTCGATGCCGAAGCCCGTTCGGCGATTGCGGCCCTGATCACTGCCCTGCGCCAGATGGGCGTCCTCGCCCCGTGACTCGCCTGTTAACCGACATTTTCGGATTGCACCTGTTGCGATTGGGCAACAGAGTGCGGAACTCCCCACTTGCGCCGCTTTGTCTTGGCGCGCTAAAGAACAGTCTGAGGCCAGAATTTACTGGTGCTGCATAAGGGGAAGACGATGCGCAAGCTTGCGATCGGCCTGGCCCTCGCCGCGACTGCGCTTTCGGGTGCTGCGTCGGCGAAGGACAAGGCTTGGTATATTGGTCTGGAAGCCGGGGTGAACCTGCTGCAGAAGCAGCGTCTGGACATTTCCACCGCCAACGGTGCGACCACCACCCGTGAAGCCATCACGCACACTTACTTCCCCGGCTTCGATGTCGGCGGCAACATTGGTTATGATTTCGGTGGCTTCCGCACCGAATTCGCTCTGAACTACATCCGCGACAAGAACCGCGAATCGTCGGTTCTGAACGTGCCCCCGGCCATTCCGTTCACCACCGCTGGTGGTGTCAACAACGTTGCTGGTCCGGCCCCGGGCCAGTATGCCAACGCCGGCGGCACCGCCAGCGCGCTGGCCTTCATGATGAACGGCCTCGTCGATTTCGGCGGCCAGGGCAATGACATCGGCGGCTACTTCGGCGCCGGTGCCGGTATCGCCCGCGTGAAGCAGTTCGCTCGCCTGCAGGCTCCGGGTCTCGTGTTCCACGACGATGCCGATACCTCTTTCGCGTGGAACCTGCTCGCTGGCGTCTACAAGCCGATCAGCGACAAGGTTGATCTGGGTCTGAAGTATCGCTGGATGAACGTCAGCTCGGTGAACACCTTCACCGTGAACGGTCTGCCGGTTTCGAACAAGTTCCGCAGCCACAGCGTGCTGCTGACCCTGACCTACAACTTCTTCGACGCGCCGCCGCCGCCGCCGCCGCCGGCCCCGCCGGCTCCGCCGCCCCCGCCGCCGCCCCCGCCGCCGCCGCTGCCTCCGTGCCCGGTTGCTGCTGCGACCCCGGGTCCGTTCCTGGTCTTCTTCGCTTGGGACAAGTCGGCCATCACTGCTGAAGCTGCTGCGATCCTCGATCGCGCTGCCGAACAGTATGCCGCGACCGGCCAGACCCGCGTTGCGCTTGCCGGCCACGCCGACAAGTCGGGCAAGGACGATTACAACCAGAAGCTGTCGCAGCGCCGTGCTGACGCCGTGAAGGCCTATCTGGCCGGCAAGGGTGTCCCCGCCGATGCGATGGGCACGGAAGCCTTCGGTGAAGGTCGTCCGCTGGTTGATACCGCCGATGGTGTGCGTGAACCGCAGAACCGCCGCGTGGAAATCACCTTCAGCGGTGCTCCGGCTCCGACGCCGACCGGTCCCTGCCAGCCGCAGTAAGCGGCCGACAGGCACAGAATTAGGGGGAGCGGCCCGCGCCGCTCCCCCTTTTTCTTTGTCATGCGAAGATCGCCGCCGGTTGAGGCGCAGCGGATCACCGCCGCCAGTGGGCAGCCGCACACTTTGGAATGGGGAGAGTCAGCCCTCGCCGGCGAGGGCGGCGTCGACGATGGGTTCCATCCGGAAATCCGGCATCGGCGGCAGTGATGGCACCACCAGACCAGCGGCGGGCGGCACGAACGCCAGCGCTGCCCGCATCTGCGGCACATATTGTTCGGCCAGACGTGCCATGCTGCCGACATCGCCAAGCCGCAGGGCCAGGCCAGCCTGTCCGGCCGCCCAGCAGAAGTTGTACTGCGCGTCGAGCGTGGAGAAACTGTTGTAGCTGCGAGTGTTGTAACGGTCGAACGCGGCAGAACCGCCGCGCTTCAGCGTGCGATTGAAGTGGCTCAACATGACAGATTGCGCGGATGACAGCTCGTCGCCGTGCTTTCGCAGCATCTGGTTGTAATTGTCGACCGTCCGCAGGAACGGCGAATACTGGCACGCCAGCGCCGCCACGTTCAGTCCGGCGCGCAGCGTCCATATTGCGTGGGCGCGCGATTCGGCAGGGGTTGGCCTGGTCAGATTGACGGCACGCGGCACCATTATGCCCGGCGTCGTGGGACCAGCCGGGACCGCCGGCTTCGGCGCAACCTTTGTCGCGGTGCGCGCCGGTGCGCGGCGCTTGGCCTTGCGAGGGGCGGCATCGGCTGCACCGGCTATCAGTACGGCCATCACGACAGCGGACGATATCAGACGCATTTTCCTACCCCGAACGAATGATCTGCCCTCGCCAAACGGCCACCGGGCAAGCCGTTGCGGCTGCCCGGTGAGCCATGGGCCGTCGATCAGCCCAGGATGCTGCCCAGCGAAAGCGCGACCGACATGTCGCCGTCAATCTTGAGCTTGCCCATCATGAACGCCATCTGAGCATTCTGCTTGCCAGTGGCAATATCCATGAAATCGGCCATGCTGACCTTGATGGTGCAGGCCGTCGGGCCGTCTTCGTTGCTCACCACCACGGGCGACACGGTATCATCGATGCGAACCAGGCCATCGCCGCCGAAATCGAACTTGACCGACTTCTTGAACTGGCCGCCAGCGCCGATGCGCTGCTTCATGGTTTCAGTGATCTCTGCAAGGCTCATCATGCTTCCTTCCGCAATGAAAAAGGGCCGCCCCATGCGGGACGGCCCTTCCTAAAGCAAATCGACGAAAAGTCGAAATTACTTGGCAGCCGGAGCTTCGGCAGCCGGAGCAGCAGCGGCGTCAGCGGCCGGAGCAGCAGCGGCGTCAGCAGCCGGAGCAGCGGCGTCAGCAGCCGGAGCCATGGCGTCGGCAGCCGGAGCGGCTTCCGGAGCCGGAGCGGCTTCAGCGGCCGGAGCTTCAGCGGCCGGAGCTTCTTCAGCCTTCTTTTCGCCGCAAGCGACGACGAGCAGGGCGGCGCCAGCGATGATCGAGGCGGTCTTCAGCTTTTCGATGACGGTCATGTTCAATCTCCTATAGGACGTATCGCCTGAACCCAGGACGAGTTGGGTCGGCTCGGCCTTAATCCCCCAACTGCGGTAGACATTAGCGATGCCGGCGAAATCGTGCAAGCGGGTCGTTTGCCCCTCGCAACCTCATGCGACAAGGCGTGCCAGCATGGCGGGCAACTGCCGATGCAGCGCCGCATCCACTTCGGCCAGCGTCACATTCCGGCCACGTGCGGCCAAGCTGGTGACCGGCTCAGTGAGGCCGCACGGGATGATCCCGTTGAAATCATTCAGATCGGGGTCGACGTTCAACGACACACCGTGAAACGTGACCCAGCGCTGAACCCGCACGCCGATGGCGGCGATCTTGGCGGCGCCTGCAGGTGTGTCGACCCAGACGCCTACCTTGCCCTCGATGATGCGCCCCGTAACGCCGAATTCGGCCAGCGTGTCGATCAGCCAGTGTTCCAGCGCGGCCACATAATTTCGAACATCACGCCCGCGCTCAGCGAGATCGAGCATGACATAAGCCACGCGTTGGCCCGGCCCGTGATAGGTGTAACGCCCGCCACGGCCCGCATCGAACACGGGAAAGCGTTCCGGATCAACAAGCTCGGCAACATCGGCGCTGGTGCCGGCCGTGTAGAGCTGTGGATGCTCCACCAGCCAGACCCGTTCCGATTCGGTGCCAGCCCGAATGCCGGCGGCGATCGCCTGCATCCGGGCAAGCGCGTCGGGATACGCGGTGAGCCCTGGCGAGACCTCCCAGACTGGCGACGAACTGCTCACAGGCTGGCAACGAAGGCCCTGATATCGGCCAGGAACAATTCCGGCTCTTCCAGGCTGGCGAAATGCCCGCCGCGCGGCATCGTCGTCCAGTGCGCGACATTGTAGCCGCGTTCCACCATGGGCCGCGGCGGAAAGGCGAGCAGATCGCGCGGGAAGGCGGCAACGCCCACCGGCACCTCGACCCGAAGGCCTTCCGGCATGGCAAAGCCGCCTTCCAGGAACATGCCCCGATAGATCCACGTGGCGGTGAGAAAGCTGCGCGTGGTGAGATAGATCATGATGTTGGTGAGCATCTGGTCCATCGTGAACGGCGGATCGGTGTAATCGCCCGCCACATCCGACCAGCCGACGAACTTTTCCGCAAACCACGCCGCGACGCCCATCGGCGAATCCATCATGGCAAAGCCCAGGCTTTGTGGCTTCGTGCCCTGCAACTGCAGATAGGCGGTTTCGACATCGCGCACGGCGACGGCTTTGTGCAGCCACGCGCCTTCTTCCGGCGAGGTTGGGGCCATGTTGGCGGGGCGCAGGCCAAAGCCGTTCAGGTGGATGGCCTGAACCCGCCTCGAATCCAGCCCGATCCAGCCGCCGATCACACAGCCCCAATCGCCGCCCTGATAGACATAGGCATCATAGCCCAGCACGCCCATCAGGGTGTCATAGCGGCGGGCGACCTCACGCGGGCCGATCGGGGCCGACGGCCGGTCAGACCAGGCATAACCGGGCAAAGATGGCGCCACGACATGGAAGGCGGGCATCGCGGGGTCTTCGGGCTCGGCCAGCCGCTCGATGATGGCGTCAAACTCCAGGATAGAACCGGGCCAGCCGTGGGCGATCAGCAATGGCCGCGCGTCGGGCCTGCTCGATCGCAGATGGATGCAGTGGAGATGGAAGGGCTGGCCGCCGTCCTCGCCCACTGCCACCCGAAAATGCGGCAGCCGGTTGAGATGCGCCACGGCAGCCGACCAGTCGAACCGGTTCAGCCAGCAATCCTGCAACCGCTGCATGTAATCGCGGTTGGCGCCGTGGCGCCAGCCGGCGGCCGGCGGCTCCTCGAACCAGCGATAGGCGGCGACGCGGTCGCGGATCCACGCCACCTCCTCGTCGTTCACCGGGATCGTGAACGGCGTTGCCGTCATGCCGCGATGCCCAGCTTGCGATCGCGCCGGCTTTGGCTGGCGATGATGTCGGCGGCCTTTTCCGCGATCATGATCGTCGGTGCGTTGGTGTTGCCGGATACGAGATAGGGCATCACGCTGGCATCGACCACGCGCAGACCTTCGACGCCGTTGACGCGCAACTGGCCATCGACCACGGCATTCTCATCGACGCCCATGCGGCAGGTGCCGACCGGGTGATAGATGGTTTCGGCCCAGCCCCGCATCCTTTCGATCAGCGTGTCGCGATCGGTCACGTCCGGGCCCGGCCACGCCTCCCCGGCGTTGTAGGCCGAAAGCGCCGGCTGGCCGCCGATGGCACGCGCCATCTCCACGCCGCGCACCAGCGTTTCCACGTCTTCGGCCGCGCTGAGATAATTGGGGTCGATCGCCGGCGGTGCCAGCGGATCGGCAGAGTTCAGCCGCACCGTGCCGCGGCTTTCGGGGCGCAATTGGCAGACGTGGAGCTGATAGCCGTGGCTGGCATCCAATTGGCCGGCCCCGTGTGGATTGCCGCGCACCGGCATGAAATGCATCTGGATGTCCGGCGCGGCCAGCCCTTCACGGGTGGACAGGAACGCGCCCATCGGCGTCGGCATATGCGCGCCATTGCCGGTGCGCTTGAAGGTCCACAGCCCCAGCGCCTTCATCTTGTTGAGGAATTTGCTGTTGCTGTTGAGTGTGATCTTCTGCGTGCAGCGCCACTGCACGATCACGTCGAGGTGATCCTGCAAATTGCCGCCGACATCCGGCGCATTCACCAGCACGTCGATGCCATGCTGCGCCAGGTGCGCCGCCGGGCCGATGCCGGACAGCATCAGCAGTTGCGGGCTGTTGACCGCGCCGCCGCACAGGATGATCTCACGTGCGGTAGCCGTCTGCACGGCGTTGTTGCGGGTGAACTCTACACCGGTCGCGCGCTTGCCGTCGAACAGCACCCGCCGCGCCTGCACGCCGGTGAGGATCTGCAGATTGGCGCGGGCGCGCACGTCGGGCGTCAGATAGGCCTTGGCCGCGGAGAAGCGTTCGCCATCCTTGATCGTCGCATCATATTGGCCGACGCCTTCGAACTGCGGCCCGTTGAAATCGTCGGTGCGCTGGTAGCCGGCCTGCACGGCGGCCTCGACGAAGGCGGCGTTGAGCACGTGGGGCAGCGCGCCCTTGCGGCTGGTGTGCAGCGGGCCGCCCTGGCCGTGATAGTCGTCCGATCCGCGCTCCGAATCCTCGGCCTTGCGGAAATAGGGCAGCACATCGTCCCAGCCCCAGCCGGTCAGTCCCAGTTGTGACCAGCGGTTGTAGTCACTGGCGTGGCCGCGGATATACACCATGCCGTTTATCGACGACGATCCGCCCAGTGCCCGGCCGCGCGGCCAGTAAAGGCGGCGGCCGCCCAAGTGCGCCTGCGGTTCCGTCCAGAACGACCAGTCGAACGGGCTGGGCTTGTCAGGCGGGATGATCTGGGCAATGCCGGCCGGCATCTGGATCAGCATCGAATTGTCATTGCCGCCGGCTTCCAGCAGCAACACGCGCGTGGCGGGATCAGCCGACAATCGATTGGCGAGCGCGCATCCGGCCGACCCGGCCCCAACGATGATGAAATCGAACGTCTCGCTCACGCATTTTCCCCTGACTGGATGGCGAAAGCGTAACCGCCTTGCCGGCGGGGTGCAAACCGGCAGCTTGGGGAGGGACGTCAGGCCGGATGCCAGGTCTTCAGCGGGGTCTCGGTATCCGACAATGCTGCCAGTGGCACCACCACGCCTTGTTCCACCAGCGCCTTGCCCTGCACATAATCGCGGGCCGCATTGACGCAGTCCAATGCGATAACCCGGCCGTGCTTCAAATAGATCAGGCTGAAACTGCGCGTGGCGGGATCGCCGCGCAGAACGGTCTGATCATGGCCAATGCTCAGGCCCATCGTCTGCAGCCTGAGATCATATTGGTTCGACCAGAACCAGGGCACCGCCTTGTAGGGGGCGGGATCGCCGGTGATGGCACGCGCCACGGTGGCAGCCATGTCGGCGGCGTTTTGCACCGATTCCAGCCGGATCTCGGCGCCATCGGCAAACGGATTGGCGTGCAGCGCGCAATCACCGATGGCGAACACGTCGGGCAGGGTCGTGCGGCAATGATCGTCGACCCACACGCCGTTGCCGCCCGTCGCGCCGGCCTCCAGCAGCGGCTGCATTGACGGCACGATGCCGATGCCGACGATCACAACATCCGCGATCAAGTGGCGGCCATCGGCCAATGTGGCATGCTTGGCGATGCCGCCAGCGGGCGCCAGCGCGGTCAGCAGCGCATTGGTCGCTATGGTGACGCCGTGGGCGGCATGTTCCGCTTCGTAAAAGGCGGACAGCTGCATGCCGGCAACGCGCGCCAGCACACGGTCCATCGCCTCGATCACGGTCACGCTGTGGCCGAGTTTGGCCAGCACGGCGGCCGATTCCAGCCCGACATAGCCGCCGCCCACGATCAGCACGCGCGACGCTTCCCCCAAATCGGCCTTCAGCGCATCGACATCGGCGCGGGTGCGGATGGCATGGATGCCGGGCAGATCATGGCCGGGGCAGGTAAGTTTGCGCGCGTCGCCGCCGCCAGCCCACACCAGCGTGCCGTACGCAATCGGGCCAGCACTGGTTTCCAACCGATGCGCCGCCGGATCAACGGCAGTGACCCGCGTGCCGGTCATCACCTCGACATTGCGCTCCGCCCAGAACGCCGGCGGGCGCAGCAGCATCCGTTCGAAGCTCTTCTCGCCAGCCAGATATTCCTTTGACAGGGGCGGGCGCTCGTATGGCAGTTCGGGCTCGGCGGTGATGATCGCGATGCTGCCGGCAAAACCGCGCTGCCGCAGCTGCGCCGCCTGTGCCGCGCCGCCATGGCCGCCGCCCACGATCACCACATCAAATTGCATGGCCTTGCCTCCCGTTGGCCGTGCCATGCGACAAGGGCGCCGCCTTGCCAAGCCGGGTTGTTGCTTATCTGCCCTTCACATCCCCCGGCCGCGCTGCCACATGAAGGCCATGGATCTGGCCAGCCACCCCGATGCAAGCGCCTATGGCGTGCTCGCCCCGCGATCGCCGCTGGTGCGCCGCCTGCTGGCGCGCAACCCGTCGGCCTTTACGTTCACCGGCACCGGCACCTTCGTGGTGGGACAGGGAACGGTGGCCGTCATCGACCCTGGCCCCGACGATCCCGACCATATCGCTGCCCTGATCGGCGCGCTGGTCGGTGAGACGGTCAGCCATATCGTCATCACCCACACCCACATGGATCATTCGCCGGCCGCCCCGGCGTTGAAGGCCGCCACGGACGCCGAGATCGTCGGCTGCGCCCCGCTGGTGCTGTCCGACGATGGCCCGCGCGCCGATGCGGGCTTTGACGCGACCTACGCCCCCGATCGCGTGCTCGCCGATGGCGACAGCATCAGCGGCCCCGGCTGGACGCTCACCGCCGTCCACACGCCGGGGCACACCAGCAATCATCTCTGCTTTGCGCTTCCGCAAGAAAAGGCGCTGTTCACTGGCGATCATGTCATGGGCTGGAGCACCACTGTGGTCGCGCCTCCGGATGGCGACATGGCCGATTACATGGCCAGCCTCGAAAAACTGATGGCCCGCGATGATGCCATCTATCACCCCACCCATGGCGAGGCGGTCACCGATCCCCAGCGCTTCGTCAAGCATCTGCTCGGCCACCGCCGCCAGCGCGAGGCGCAGGTGCTCCGCGCCATCGGAGAGGGGTGGACGACCATCCCGCAGATGGTCGCCGCCATGTATGCGATGGTAGACAAGCGCCTGCACCCCGCCGCCGGCCGCAGCGTGCTGGCACATCTGATTGATCTCGAACGGCGCGGCAAGGTCGCCCGCGCCGGCGATGTGTGGAGCCTTGCCTGATGGACGCCCGGCTGAACCTTTTGGGCGGCGGCCCGGCCGTCGACGTGAAGGCGGAAATCCAACGCCTGAAGCGGGAGCGCAACGCCGTCATCCTCGCGCATTATTACCAGGCACCTGAAATCCAGGATATTGCCGATTTCGTCGGCGACAGCCTTGATCTGTCACGCAAGGCTGCCGCCACCGATGCCGACGCCATCGCCTTTTGCGGTGTCAAATTCATGGCCGAAGTGGCCAAGATCCTGTCGCCGGAAAAGACGGTGATCCTGCCCGACCTCAAGGCGGGATGCAGCCTCGAGGATTCCGCGCCGCCGGAGGAATTTGCCCGGTTCCGCCGTGCCCACCCCGATCACCTCGCGCTCACCTACATCAACTGTTCGGCGGCGGTGAAGGCGGAGAGCGACATCATCGTCACGTCTTCCTCTGCCGAGCGCATCATCAGCCAGATCTCGGCGGATCAGAAAATCCTGTTCGCGCCCGACAAGCATCTGGGGGCGTGGCTGTCGCGCAAGACCGGGCGCGAGATGCTGCTGTGGGACGGTTCGTGCATCGTCCACGAACGCTTCTCGGTGACCGAACTGCTCAAGCTGAAGGCGCAATATCCGGACGCGCCGGTGCTTGCTCACCCGGAATGTCCAGCCCCGATCCTGGAGCTTGCCGACTATGTTGGCGCCACGAGCGGCATCCTGAAACAGGCGACGGATCGCGACGATCAGGTCATGCTCGTCGCCACCGAACCGCACATCATCCACCAGATGCAGAAGGCCGCGCCGGGAAAGATCTTCATCGGTGCGCCCGGCGCCGACGGCAATTGCGGCTGCAACATGTGCCCCTACATGGCATTGAACACGCTGGAAAAACTGCATCGGTGCCTGCGCGACCTGTCACCTGTGATCGAGGTGCCGGAGGATATCCGCATCCGCGCCAAGCGCAGTCTTGATCGCATGCTGGAAATGTCGGCGCGATGATCGGCGGTTTTGATGTTGCTGCCTTTGTGGCCGCGACATTGGCGGAGGATCTGGGCAGCGGCGGCGACATCACGTCGGCCGCTGTGATCCCCACCGATGCCCGCCTGTCGGCGGTGATGGCGAGCCGGGATGACGTGGTGATCGCCGGCCTGCCACTGGCCGAAGCCTTCTTCCACGCGCTCGATCCCGATTGCCGCGTCACGCACCTCGTCCACGATGGGGATCGGGTGGCCGCCGGCACCCCGGTGATGCGGATCGAGGGCAATGCCCGCGCGCTGCTGTCGGCCGAACGCTCAGCGCTCAACACGGTCCAGCATCTCACCGGCATCGCGACGATGACCCGCACCTATGTTGATGCCATTGCCGGCACGGGCGCCGTGCTGCTGGATACGCGCAAGACGCTGCCGGGCCTCAGGGCGCTGGAAAAATATGCCACGCGGATGGGCGGCGCCACCAACCACCGGCTGCGGCTGGATGATGGCGTGATGATCAAGGACAATCACATCGCCGTGGCCGGCGGCGTTGAACCGGCCGTGCGCGCTGCCAAGGTGGCGGGTCTGACCGGCGTGGTGGTGGAGGTTGACCGCATCGACCAGATCGCGCCCGCGCTTGCGGCTGGCGCCGATCGGCTGCTGCTCGACAACATGGATGTGCCGACCCTAAAGCAAGCCGTGGTGCTGGTTGCCGGCCGCGTGCCAACCGAAGCATCGGGCGGCGTCCGGCTCGACACGATCCGCGCCATCGCCGAAACCGGCGTCACCTATATCAGCGTCGGCCGCATCACCCAGAGCGCGCCGGCGGCCGACATTGGCCTGGATTTCGCCTGATCAGCGCGCCAGCCGCTTGATGATCTTCAGGTTGCGGCTGTTCGATCGGAAAAACAGGTCGAACACGTCGCCAACAAACGGCACGCTGCCCAGCGCAGCATCGACGCCGACGTTGCCCAGCATGCGCAGCAGTTGCAGCCGCGACGCGCCCAGATTGCGCGCTTCCCACACCAGATACAGCCCCATGGCGGCCGTGACGGCGTCGCCGATCCCCGGCACCAGGCCGATCAGGGCGTCGGCACCCACACGCGTGTTCAAGCCGGGCACGCGGATGGCGCCTTCCAGAAGGGTTTCCAGCCGTTCGATCCGCGCCCGTGCCGAAACAGCATCAGTGCGGGGCAGGGCGGCAGCAGTACGGTAAAGGGCGGCGGGGCTCATGCCCTGAATCTGGCCCTGCAGCGCCCGCATTCAAGGGGTGCGGCCTATTTCCGGCCGAACATGCCCATGATGTCGTCGATCGGGTTGCCGTCGCCATCGCGGTCCAGCAGGCCCGCCACCTGGCCCAGCATGCCGCCGGCGTTGCCACCAAGCCCGGCCATGACCTGCTGCAGCACACCGCCGGCACCGCCCGCGCCCTGCACCTGCTGCAACAGTTGCGGCAGCAGGGCGCCCAGGGCACTGGCATCGATGCAGGTCTTGCCCGCGACATCGGCCACGGCGGCCGCATTGTTCACATTCGGGTCGGCAATCTGCGGCAACAATTGCCCCAGCGCGCCCTGCACGGCGGTGGGATCCAGCCCGGCCTTTGCAGCCATCCCGGCGATATCGATCCTGCCGCCCGCCTGGGCCAGCAGATCATCAAGCATGCTCATGTCGTCCTCCCTGTCCGCTGACCCGGGCGGGAGAATGACGCAGATATGCCGCGGCGGCAATCGCCGCCCGGTCAGCCCGCGATCATCGCCGGCAGTGCGCTCTCGTGGATGTGCTTCAGTTCGGCCAGCGTGACGCTCTCGCCATTGATCACCAGCGCAGGGCCGCCCACCGTGCCGATGCGGCGCATCGGGGCGGGCGCTTCGTGCCAGCGCAGGTCGGCCTTCATGGTCACCAGGTAGCGGCCCTGGTCTTCGCCGAAGGCCGTTGCGGCCTCCAGCGGCAGATCGACCGTGGCACCCAGGCCGCCGGCCAGCGCCATGTCCGCCAGCGCCACGGCGAGGCCGCCATCCGACAGGTCGTGCACCGCGGTCGCCGTGCCATCGGCAATCAGCCGGGCAATGAAATCGCCGACGTTGCGCTCGTGGTCGAGGTCCACCACCGGCGGCGGGCCATCCTCGCGGCCATGGCATTCGCGCAGCCACAGCGATTGGCCAAGGTGGGTGGTTTCACCGCCGATCAGCCAGATCGCCTCGCCTTCGGCCTTGAACGCCAGGTCCATCTGGTTGGCATAATCGGTCAGCACGCCGACACCGCCGATGGCCGGCGTGGGCAGGATGGCGTTGCCGCCGCCTGTTGCCTTGCTTTCGTTGTAGAGCGACACGTTGCCCGACACGACCGGGTAGTCGAGCGCGCGGCAGGCTTCGGCCATGCCCTCGATGCAGCCCACCAACTGGCCCATGATCACCGGGTTCTGCGGGGACGCGAAGTTCAGGCAGTTGGTGATGGCCAGCGGCTTGCCGCCGACGGCGACGATGTTGCGCCACGTCTCCGCCACCGCCTGCTTGCCGCCCTCGTGGGGGTCGGCAAAGCAGTAACGCGGCGTGCAGTCCGTCGCGATCGCCAGCGCTTTCCGGGTGCCGTGCACGCGCACCACCGCGGCATCGCCGCCCGGCCGCTGCAGCGTGTCGGCGCCGACCTGGTTGTCATATTGCTCCCAGATCCAGCGGCGGGAGCACAGGTCCGCGCTGCCCATCAGCGTCTTGAGGTCGGCCACGATGCTCGCGCTGGCCGGCACATCGGCCAGCGGCGCGCGCTTGGGCGTCGGCACGTGCGGACGGTCATATTTGGGTGCGGCATCGGCGAGCGGATCGAGCGGGATGCGGCCGACCACCTCGCCGTGGAAGGTCATGGTCAGGTCGCCACCCTCGACGACTTCGCCGATCACCGCGAAATCCAGTTCCCACTTCTTGAAGATGGCTTCGGCAAAGGCTTCGCGGCCGGGCTTCAGCACCATGAGCATGCGCTCCTGGCTTTCCGACAGCATCATTTCATAAGGGGTCATGCCGGTTTCACGGCACGGCACCTTGTCGAGATCGAGGCGGATGCCAACCCCGCCCTTGGACGCCATTTCGACGGACGAGCTGGTCAGCCCGGCGGCGCCCATGTCCTGAATGGCGACGATGGCATCCGACGCCATCAGTTCCAGGCATGCTTCGATCAGCAATTTTTCGGTGAACGGGTCGCCCACCTGCACGGTCGGGCGCTTTTCCTCGCTGTTCTCGTCGAACTCGGCGCTGGCCATGGTGGCGCCGTGGATGCCGTCACGGCCCGTCTTGGAACCGACATAGACGACCGGATTCCCGACGCCGGCAGCGGCCGAATAGAAGATCTTGTCGGCCTTGGCGATGCCGACGGTCATCGCGTTGACGATGATGTTGCCGTTGTAGCTGGGGTGGAAGATCGTCTCCCCGCCCACGGTCGGCACGCCGACGCAATTGCCATAGCCGCCGATGCCGGCCACGACGCCCTTCACAAGGTGGCGCATCTTGGGCGCGTTGATGTCGCCAAAGCGCAGCGCGTTCATGTTGGCGACGGGGCGCGCACCCATGGTGAACACGTCACGCAGGATACCACCCACGCCGGTCGCGGCACCCTGGTAGGGTTCAATGTAGCTCGGGTGGTTGTGGCTCTCCATCTTGAAGATGGCGGCATCACCATCGCCGATATCGATCACGCCGGCATTTTCTCCCGGTCCCTGAATCACCCACGGTGCCTTGGTCGGCAGCTTGGCGAGGTGCAGGCGGCTGGACTTGTAACTGCAATGTTCCGACCACATCACCGAAAAAATGCCCAGTTCCAGAAGGTTGGGCTCGCGTCCCATTGCGCTCAGCACGCGATCATATTCGTCCGGCGTGAAACCGTGGGCGGCAACGATATCGGGGGTGATGCTCATGAACGCGCCCCATAGCGATGTGCGCGAGGGAAGTCATGCCGAAATGGCCGTTCAGCGGGCGCGGCGGTGGTCAGATTGCTGCTTTCGCTTGTTGCATCCGGCGGTTATGGCATTGCCGGCAAAACAGGGGCAGACGGGCAATATGCCACGCACGCGCGCAGACGGGAAGAAAACGCAGATCGTCGTCGTGGGCGGCGGCGCCGGCGGGCTGGAATTGGTCACCCGGCTGGGCGCGCATTTCCCGCGCGATGATTTCGATATCATCCTCGTGGATCGCAACCCCACCCACATCTGGAAACCGCTGCTGCACGAGGTGGCCGCAGGCAGTCTTGACGCCAACCTCGACGAGGTCGGCTATCGCGGCCATGCCTATCGCTGGGGCTATCGTTATTTCGACGGTGCGCTGGAAGGCATTGATCGTGAGGCCAAGCAGATCATCATCGCGCCGATCCGCGATGATGACGGCAGCGAGGTGATCGGCCGCCACCGCATCCGTTATGACATTCTCGTGATCGCCGTCGGCAGCGTGTCCAACGATTTCGGCATCCCGGGCGTGAAGGAGCATTGCCTGGCGCTGGAAACCCGTGTTGATGCCGACAGATTCCGCCGCAAACTGCTCAACCAGTGCCTGCGGGTCTCCCGCCAGATGATGGCCAATCCGGCCAATGATGCGACCGTGAACGTCGTGATCGTCGGCGGCGGCGCCACCGGTGTCGAACTGGCGGCCGAGCTTTATTCGGCGGCGGACGCTCTGGGTTTTTACGGGCTGGAGGTGTTCGACCGCAATCGCCTGAAGGTGACGCTGCTGGAAGCCGGGCCGCGCATCCTGCCGCAACTGCCGGACAAGCTGGCGGCGGCGGCGCATGGGGAACTGGAAAACCTTGGCGTCACCGTGCTGCCCGGCACGCAGGTTGTCGCCGCTACGCCAGACGCCATCCACGTGAAGGACGGCACCGTGATGCCGGCGGATATCCGCGTGTGGGCGGCCGGCGTGAAGGGCGCGGATTTCCTGGCTGACATCGGCGGGCTGGAAACCACCCGCAACAACCAGCTGCTGGTACGCGACACGCTGCAGACCACGCGGGACGACTGCGTCTACGCCATCGGTGATTGCGCCAGCTACACGCCGCCGGCGCACACCCGTCCGATCCCGCCGCGCGCCCAGGCCGCGCACCAGATGGCTGATACGGTGTTCCGCAACATCAAGGCGCAACTGGCCGGCAAGCCGCTGCGCCCGTTCGTCTATCAGGACAAGGGCTCGCTGGTCAGCCTGGCGCGCTTCTCAACGGTGGGCAGCCTGATGGGCAATCTGGTCGGCGGCAAGATGGCAATCGAAGGCCGGCTGGCCCGCTTCGTCTACACGTCCCTGTATCGGATGCATCTGATCGCCATCCACGGCTGGATCAAGGGGCTGTTCCTGATCCTTGTCGGCCACGTGAACCAGGTGGTGCGGCCCAAGTTGAAACTGCACTGATCACAAGGAAACGGCGCGGCGACCGGGGGTCGGTGGCCGCGCCAGTTTGCAATTGCGGCAATCAGGCCGCGACGGTGCGGCGGCGGCGGCGCATGGCGGCGCCGGTCAGCCCAAAGCCCATGATCAGCATCGCCCAGCTCGACGGTTCCGGCACGCCGACATCGTAACCCATGGTGTCGAACGCAATCAGGTCGAAATAGGACAGGCGCATCATCGGGCGCGTGCCATTGGGGCCGCTCGCGGTCGGATCCATGATGCCCAGCGGCAAGTTGCCGGTGAGCATGTCATCCTTCCAGTGGCTGGCCTGGCGAAGGTCGCCATTCAGCCGCCCAGTCGACAGCGGTGCCAGGCAGCTTTTGCCGGCATTGATCGAGAAGCACGAGGTCCCGCCGATCGACCAATCCAAGGTCTGAGAACCATTGAACGCGCCATAACGCTGAAGATCGTTCACCGTGCCCCAGGCAATGTTGTTCAGGCCGCGGCGGCCCGGCAGCGCCACGCCCGGGAGCGCGTTGATGTCGGCCGTATCGACACCGGACCGAAAGCCCAGCGCGTGGCCGATTTCGTGGGCAGCAACGCCGACGAAATCGATCTTGCCAGCGTCGATGCCGTCAGTCGGATCGAAATCCCAGTCGAACAGCGTGCTGAACGAAACCGAACCGTCGCGTTGCGTGGTGTTGCCGGCGGCATAAACCGGATTCAGTCCAAGCGCCTTCAACTGGGCGGTGTTCACGCTGAGGTTGTTGTTGTCGACAGTGTTGTTGTTGTCGAGGAACCGCAGGCGCGAATCGATGGCCCCACCATTGGGCGGTTCGTTGGTCACAAACGCCAGTGGCCCTGTCTGCAGGGAGCCGACTGCACGATTGTCGAAATAGGATTTGGCGTCGCCAGCCAGGGCGGTGCGCAGGCCGGCATAGGCTACAGTGTTGGTCGTCGATCCGGTGGAACCCAGAATGTTCGGACCGAGCGCGGCGAACTGCACGTCAAGCCGAATTGTGATCGGATCCTTGAGAACGCGCGACCACATGGCCGCGGCCATTTCGAACCCCGAGCGCGCCTGGGTGCCGGTGCCCACGCCACCAAGGTCGTTCAGGATGAACGTCATGCCTTGCGAGCTTTGCGAGGCCGCCGTCGCGCGCAATTGGCTGCTGGTTGCAAGTGCGGACGCAACATCAAGAACGCCCTGATGTTCGACGAACTGGTGACCGCAGGTCAGAGTGTGGACGTGCGCTTGTGCCAATGCAGCCACGGACGAGGCAGCGGCAAGCGCTGCCGACGCAATCTTAAGAAACATGGTAAACCCCCTGCTTGTATTATGCAGGAGCGTAAAGGCCGCGATTAACGTTATCAAGTGCATTATTTACCTTGATGGCACGTCAATTGTGCACTGCAGCGCGCTGCAGCGGCCTATTCGTGGAATTCGGCCAGTTCCGGGATGCGGGTGAAGGCAATTGCCGGCCCGCGTGATCGCGTGGCACCGCGGGCATCGTGGCCCAGTGTCACGGCATCGCGCCCGAAACGCTGGTTCATGCGATCCATCGCCTGGCTCAGCGCCAGCCGGCGCTGATCGGTCTTCGCGCACAGCAGGGCATTGCTGTCGAACAGGTCGGCCTGGGCGGCGCTGGCTTCGGTCAACTCGCCCAGCACCACGCCCACCTGCAGCAGCCGGCGCGGTGCAAATTCGCGCTCCATCTGCGCCCACAGCCGCTCCATCGCCTCCACCAGGCTGATCGAATCCGCAACGCGCGGCAGCTTCACGCCGCCCTTCCACTTCGTGCCGCGCTCCTCCCCCTTCACGAACAGGCCCAGCCAGCCGGCGCGGCTGTCAGCGCGGCGCAGGCGGGTGCCGGCCTTCATCACCAGCCGCCGCGCCACCAGCCGCGCGACGGAGAACGGACGCTTTTCTGGCCCCAGCACATGACTGTGCCCGATCGATCGCCGTTCGGTCGCCACCTCGGCCACCTCGTGACCGTTCAGCAGCCAGTGCAGCCGTTCGCCCCACACATTGCCCCAGGCCCGCGCCGCCTGCGCCGGTGACAGCGCGAACAATTGTTCCATCGTCACCAGGCCAGCGGCCGCCAGCCGGCGTTCCATGGCCCGGCCCACGCCCGGAATGTCTGACAGTTTCAACCGCGACAGCCGCGCCCGGCGCACATCATCGGTCAGGATGGTCAGTCCATCCGGCTTCTCCATGTCGGCTGCCATCTTGGCGAGCAGCCGGTTCTGCGCGACGCCGATGGAGGCGGTCAGGCATTCTCCCACATTCGCCGCCAGTCCGGCCTTGATGCGCCGGGCCAGGTCAGCCGCCGCCTGCGGGCTGTTCTCGTTATCGAGCAGGCGACACGCCACTTCGTCGATGGAGCAGACGCTGGTCACAGGCACGTGCCGCTCCACCTCGGCGATCACCTTGTGGTGAAAGCGCACATAGTCATCGTGGTGGCCGGGCACGATCACCACGTCGCGGCACATCGCCTTGGCCTGCCAGATCTTCGTGCCGGTGCGGATGCCATGGGCCTTGGCCTCGTAACTGGCGGCAATCGCGCTGGTGCTGTCGGTCATCACCGGCGCCATCACCACCGGGCGCCCGCGCAGCGCCGGGTTCAACTCCTGCTCCACGCTCGCGAAATAGCTGTTGAGATCGAGATAGAGCCAGCGAAGGGGCGGGGACTTGGCCATGTCCGGATGCTAGCACAGAAGGAACAGACCAAGAACATGATTTCTGCGTCATCCGGCACCTTCCCCGCCGCGCCGCGGACTGTATGGTGCGCGCCATGACGCAGACGCCCGACGACAAGACCATCCTCGCTGCCGCCGCTGCCGACGAACCGGCCGGCATCCGGGCGGTGTCTGCCGGCGCGCTCGCCGGGCGACAGTTGCGCTATTATGATTTCTGCATGGCGGCCTTTGCCGTCATCCTGATCTGTTCCAACCTGATCGGTGCCGGCAAGCAGGCCGCGATCAGCATCGGCAGCAGCGATCCGATCATCTTCGGCGCCGGCATCCTGTTCTTCCCACTGGGCTATGTGCTGGGCGACGTTCTCACCGAAGTCTATGGCTATGCCCGCGCCCGCCGGGTCGTCTGGGTGGGCTTTGCCGCCTCGGCCTTCACCGCCTTCATGTGCGCTGTCGTTGTCGCCATGCCGCCGGCGCCGGGATGGAGCGGGCAGGAAACCCTGGCCGCCGTGTTCGGCCAGACGCCGCGCATCTTCATCGCCTCGATCACCGCCTTCTGGGCCGGCGAATTCGCCAACAGCTTCGTGCTGGCCCGGCTGAAGCTGCTCACGCAGGGCCGTCACCTGTGGATGCGGACGATTGGCTCAACGGTGGTGGGGCAGGGGGTGGACAGCCTGATCTTCTACCCGCTCGCCTTTTTGGGGCAGCCCGATTGGCCGGTGGAGCGCGTGTTCCTGATCGCGGGCACCAATTATCTCTTGAAGGTGTTGTGGGAAGTGGTGCTCACGCCGCTCACCTACGCCGTGGTCGGCTGGTTCAAGCGGGTCGAGGGCCTCGATGTCTATGACACCGGCACCGATTTCACGCCGTTCCAGACGCGGGTTTAAAGCGGCATCGCCATCAGATCGCGGCCGACGATGATGCGGCCGCCGAACGCCTTCGCCGCTGCACTGCGCCAGTCTTCGTCGCCGATGCTGGCATCGCCTCCCGGCACGAAATGGCTGAGCACCAGCGTCTTCACGCCGGCCGCCGCCGCAAGCTCGCCGGCCTGTTCAACCAGCGTGTGGCTGGCGAGCAGATGGGCGCGCAGGGATGGCGCGTTGCTTTCGCTGGCGATCAGCCGTTCCATCGCCGGCAGATACATCACCTCCTGCACCAGGATGTCAGCACCCTTCGCCAGATCAATCAGCGCCCGGCACGGCCGCGTGTCGCCAGACCACACCACGGATCTGCCCGCCCAGTCGAAGCGATAGGCAAAACTGTCGATGAGCGGCGGATGCTCCACCCGCGCAGCCGTCACCTTCAGCCCGGCCGCATTGTGCTGCACCCCGGGCTGTACCTCTTCCACACGGATCATCTGCCTGAGATCGGGCCGGCCCTCGTCGGCCATCCGGGTTTCGATATCCACCCGTGCAAAGCGCAGCCAGTCCCGCGCCATCTGCTTCATGCCGTTGGGGCCATGCACCGTCACCGGCGTGGTCAGCGCGCCGCTCCATGCCAGCCAGGGCAGGGTAAAGGCATCGGCAACATGATCATTGTGCAGATGGGTGATCCACACGTGCGCCAGTGCCTTCAGCGGCAGGCCGGCCAGTGCCGCCTGTCGCGCCACGCCATTGCCGGCGTCCACGATGTGGAGCTGGCCGCCGATCATCAGGGCCATCGCCGGCGCGGCACGCAGGGCCTTTGGCGTCGGCCCGCCGCCGGTGCCGAGCAGGACGAGCTGATCGGGCGCGGGCTGGGCGCGCACCGCACCTGGCAGACATGCCGCAGCCGCAGCCATGGCAAGCATCTGGCGTCGTGACGGCATGACGTGGCCTTCCCCTTTGCACCGTTGCGCGCAGGGTGGGGCAGCGGCTGGCAGGAGGCAAGGCAGGAATGATCGGGGATCCGGGAGGTGGTCCGGTTTCAGGCAGCCCTCGGGTCAGGTGGCCCTCAGGTCAGGCCGACGGTCGTCAGGCGGGGCCGTTGCCGTCCCGCGCTGCACCAGCCTGCGCGCGGACCACCGCGCTGAACCACGCGATGTCGATCATCACCGTCACCGCCAGAAGCAGGGTGAGGCCATAGACGCCGAGCATGGCGAGATCGGAAGCGGAGGCGCTCACGGACTGCTGTTCCAGTTGGACGAGCAACAGGAACTGCACCGCGGTTACGGCGAGCAGACAAAAACCGGCGAGCGTCCGCAGCGTCGGGGAGGTCAACAGGGTGAGGCCGGTGGCTTGCATGGCTCTGGGCATGGCTCTGGGCCTTTCGCTCGTGTCCTGCTGCAGCGGGATGCTCTGCGGTGATGATGCGGCAGGCATCTATGGCGTCTCCCCCGGCGCCGACAATCGGCGTTGCTGTCGATATCATTAAGGAAATATTTACCATACCACAAGAGTGGAATAGCGGAGGGGTCAAAATATTGAAAAAACAGGATTTATAGCGTTCACAGCGGATGATTTTGCACCCGGAACGGATGCAATTTCGAGGACGCCTGGCCCTGAATTTGCGGAGAAGCCGCGAATCGCGTGTCAGTTGCCGGCGCCGCGGCAGCAGCGGCTCAGCCCAGTGCGGCCTGCACGGCTTCAAACATGCGGCGGCCATCGGTGCCGCCCTGTTCGGCTTCGATCAGCCGTTCCGGGTGGGGCATCATGCCCAGCACGTTGCCGGCGTCGTTCAGGATGCCGGCAATGTTGCGCGCCGAACCATTGACGGCCTCGGCATAGCGGAAGGCGACACGGCCTTCGCCTTCCAGCCGGTCAAGCGTCCCCTCGTCGGCGAAATAATTGCCGTCATGGTGGGCGACTGGAATGGTGAGCGTTTCGCCAGCGGCATAGCGACTGGTGAAGATCGACTGGCTGTTGCCGACTTCGAGGCGGACATGGCGGCAGACGAAATTGAGGCCGGCGTTCCGCATCAGCGCGCCCGGCAGCAGCCCGGCTTCGGTGAGCACCTGGAAGCCGTTGCAGATGCCGAGGACGGCGCGGCCCTGGCCCGCCGCCTGCACCACGGCCTGCATCACCGGTGAACGCGCCGCCATCGCGCCGGAGCGCAGATAATCGCCGTAGGAAAAGCCGCCCGGCACGCCAATGAAATCAAGGCCGTCCGGCAGGCTGGTTTCGGCGTGCCACACCATCGTCGGCGCCGCGCCGGTCACCTTGGTGATGGCATCGGCAAGATCGCGATCGCAATTCGATCCCGGAAAGACGATGACCGCGGCTTTCACGGCATCTCGATCCGGAAATTCTCGATCACAGTGTTGGCCAGCAGCTGGCGGGCCATGGCTTCCACCGTTTCGCGGGGCGTGCCGTCGGCCAGTTCCAGTTCGATGATCTTGCCGGCCCGGACGTCGCCGACACCTTCAAACCCCAGCCCCTTCAGGGCCGATTCGATGGCCCGGCCCTGCGGGTCGAGCACGCCATTCTTGAGCGTGACGGTGACGGTGGCTTTCATGGGCGCGGCCATAGGCCGAACCGGGCCGGCGTGCAAGCGCGGCGCTTCAGCCCAGCAGCAGCGCCGCGGCAGCGCCCGCGCCGGCGGCCAGCAGCAGCCACGGCGTCGACCAGCCCACCGACCGGGATTCGGGCAGCGGCGGCAGCGGTGGTTGCGGCGGCGCGGCGCCTGGCATCGGATGTTCGGCGACCCACTGACGGAAAATGCGCGGCAACTGGCGCAGCGCCCGGGCATTGAGCACCAGGCTGTCGGCGATCACGGCTTCCGGGCCCATCTCGTCACGCACCCAGTCGCGCACATAGGGCGCCGCCACGTCCCACATGTTGACCTGCGGATCGATGGTCAGCGCCACGCCTTCCACCATCACCATGGTCTTTTGCAGCAGCAGCAGGTGCGGCTGCACCGGCATGTCGAAACTGCGGGTGATCGAAAACAGGCCTTCCAGCAGATCGGTGATGGCGATGTCCTTCGCCTGCCGGCCGCGGATGGGTTCGCCCACGGCCCGCAGCGCCGTCGCAAACGCCGCCGGATTGTGGTGGCCCGGCACATAGCCGGCCTCGAAATGGATTTCGGCGACGCGGGCGTAATTGCCGGTCACCAGCCCGTGCAGGATTTCTGCCAGATACAGGCGAGCGCGGCGGTTGATGCGGCCCATGATGCCAAAATCGATGACGCCGATACGGGCATGATCGCACGCATCGCTGGGCGGGATGACGAAAAGATTGCCCTGATGGAGATCGGCGTGGAAAAAGCCCTTGGCGATGGCCTGGGCCAGGAAGCCGTTGACCAGCACCCGCGCCAGCGCTGGCCGGTCGATTGCCAGTGCCTCCAGCCCGGCACGATCAGACACTTTCACCCCGTCGATCCAGTCGATCACCAGCATCCGCCGTGTCGAGCGCTGCCAGTCGACGGCCGGCACGACGAAATCGGGCTCGCCGGCAAGGATTTCACCCAGTTCCGAGCAGTTGGCAGCCTCGCGGCGCAGATCCAGCTCGGCCTCGATCCAGCTCTTGAAGGTGGCGATGACGGCACGCGGGCGCAGGCGGGCAAACTCGCCGCCCAGCGTCTCGATATGGCCTGCTCCCCATTCGTAGGTGCTCAGCGCTGATGCAATCTCCGCCTCGATGCCGGGGCGCAGCAGCTTGATGGCGACACGGCGGCCATCGCTGGTGATGGCGCGATGCACCTGGGCAATGGACGCGGCGCCCACGGCTTCGGGTTCGATCGATTGAAAGCGGCTTTTCCAGTCGCCGCCGCAATTGGCATTGAGCACGGGTTCGATCGCGGCGAACGGAACCGGCGGCACCTGATCCTGCAGGCGGGCAAGATCGGTCGCGGCCTCCACGCCGATCAGATCAGGACGGGTGGCGAGCGCCTGGCCCAGCTTGATCGCCGCCGGGCCGACGGCGGCCAGACCGCCGGCAAAGTCCGGCGTTTTGGGCGCGGCGGACGCAAATCGGGCGACGCGGGCCAGCAATCGCACGGCAAAGGGCAGCCGATCCGATTCAAACGGCCGCAAGGCGCCGTGGCGCGCCATCCGGCGGCCCCACACCAGCAGTCGCCACAGGTGGAGCAGTGCGGTCAAATCAGACCTTCCAGCCCGAATGGATTGCGACCGCGCCGCCCAGGATCGGCCGGTACCGCACCTGGCTGAAACCGGCGGCCCGGATCATGTCGGCAAAGTCCGGCATCTTCGGGAAACGGCGGATCGATTCGATCAGATAGCGATAGCTGTCGGCATCCTTGGCCACCATTTCGCCGATGCGGGGCACCAGTTTCTCCGAATAGACGTCGTAGATTTCGGCGAAGCCCGGCCATGTGGTCGTCGAGAATTCGAGGCAGAAGAACCGCCCGCCATAGCGCAGCACGCGGTGCGCTTCCTTCAGGGCTGCCGGAATGTCGGTGACATTCCTGATGCCAAAGGCGATGGTGTAGGCATCGAAGCTGTTGACGGGAAACGACAATGTTTCGGCATTTTCCTCGCGCCAGATCAGGCTCGTCAGCCCGCGTTCGGCGGCCCGTTCCATGCCCACTTCCAGCATCGCGGGATTGATGTCGGCGACCGTCACGTTGGCACCGGCCTTGTCCATGCGGAAGGCGATGTCGCCAGTGCCGCCAGCCATGTCGAGAATGTCTTCACCGGCACGCGGGTTCACCAGACGGACGAAATCATCCTTCCAGATCCGGTGCATGCCGGCCGACATCAGGTCGTTCATGATGTCGTACCGTTTGGCCACCGACCGGAACACGTCGCCGACCCGGCGTGTCTTTTCCTCGCGCGAGACCTCTTCATATCCAAAGCTGACGGTGTCGGTCATCATTCGTCCTTTTCGCAGCGCGCGGCTTAGCTTAGGCTTGGCGGCCATGCAAACGCCGCCTATGTCGCGGCAATGCCTGAATTGCCCGAAGTCGAAACCGTGATGCGTGGCCTGACGCCGGTGTGGCAAGGCCAGCGTTTCACCCGTGTCGTGGCCAACCGGCCCGATCTGCGCCGTCCGCTGCCGGAGGGTCTGGGCCAGCGGTTGACTGGCGCGACCGTGGTCCGGCTCGGCCGTCGCGCCAAATATGGTCTGGTTGAAACCGACCGCGGCGACACGCTGATCATCCACCTTGGCATGTCCGGCCGGATGCGGGTCGATCCCGGTGTCCTTGAGAAGCATGATCATGTCGTTTTTGAAACGGCCAATGGCCGCATCGTGGCCTTCAATGATGCGCGGCGGTTTGGCAGCCTTGATCTGGTGCCGACCGAAGCGGCCACGGCGCACCCGCTGCTGGCCGGCATCGGGCCCGAACCGCTGGGGCCTGATTATGGCCTGGCGTTGCTCACGCGTATCTTTGCCGAACGGTTGGCGCCGGCAAAGGCCATCCTGCTCGATCAGCGTCTGATCGCCGGGCTCGGCAATATCTATGTCTGCGAGGCGCTGCACCGGGCCGGCATCCATCCCGAAACACCCGGTGGCGCGGTGACCCGGCGCCAGCTTGATCGCCTGTTGCCGGCAATCCCGGCGGTTCTGGAAGAAGCGATCGCCGCCGGTGGCTCGACCCTGCGCGATCATGTTGCGCCTGATGGCACGCTCGGCTATTTCCAAAAGGACTTTGCCGTTTACGGGCGTGAGGGCGACACGTGCACGACGTGCGCGGCCACCGTATCGCGCATCGTCCAGTCCGGCCGGTCAAGCTTCTTCTGTCCATCGTGCCAGACGCTGCCGAAGGGGTCGCGAAAGGCTTGACCGCCGGCCACGTGTCGCTTAAGGCGCTCACCTTCCGGTGCTCGCCCGTTGGGTGTGCACCCGTTCGGGTTGTGCAGGTGCGCAGGTCGGGCGGTTCAAAGATCAACATCAGTGATTGCAGGAACTCATGGCCAATACGCCCCAGGCTGAAAAGCGCATCCGCCGCAACGACCGTCGCGCCGCGATCAACAAGGCGCGCGTCAGCCGCATCCGTACCTTCGTCAAGAAGGTCGAATCGAGCCTCGCCGCCGGTGATGCTGCTGCCGCTGCCGCTGCTCTGCAGGCAGCTCAGCCGGAGATGATGCGCGGTGTCGCCAAGGGAGTGCTCCACAAGAACACCGTCTCGCGCAAGATCAGCCGTCTTGCCGCTCGGGTGAAGGGTCTGGCGACCGCCTGATGGTGCCCCGCTGGCGTGTCGCCAGCGCGTGATGTGATCGACGAAAACGGGGTGCAGCGGCCGGCTGCGCCCCGTTTTGCGTTGCGTGCGTGCCACACGCCCGATTCGCCCGACCAGGGTGTGATTCGTTCATCAGGAGCGATTCGGTGTGCCGGGAGCCGGCAGATGTGCTCTAACAGGAACATTGCCGCCAGAAGCGTTGCCCGGCGGCACTTTTTTGAACCAGTTTGACTGCCGAATCCGCGGCGGCCGCAGTCATCGAAGTGTCAGCATTTTGACACAAAAAATCCAAGCAGTTAGCCACGCCGCTTGCCGAATCGGGGAAAATGCCGAATCCGATTCTGACTGTGAATTCAGTGCTTTGAGGGCGCCTCCTTCGTAAGTCTGCCGATTGCGTGTCAACAGCTTTATTTGCCGTTGGACGGAATTTGGCCGCTTGCGGACAACGGTTGCGGCTGCTTATTTGGCGCTCGGTTTGGGTCGGCCGGCGTGATGAACGCCAACGGGTCCAATCGCAGATGATGCATGGCATCCTGGGTTCGACGCAGAGCCCAGCAGGACAGATGTGGCCGCATACGCCCGCTTGTCCGCGATGTCCGTGTGAATGGTGGGTTCTATCTTCGCTGCGGCGGGGGAAATGCCGGGGGCGGCGGAAGGAAAGGGTGCGTGTCGACGGCTGCTGCATCATTGCTGCCTTCCGGTAATGCAACGCTGGCGCATGGCGGGCCGATGGAATCGACCGCCGATCGCGACACGTGGTTCCGCGTCCGCTCTGCGCTGAAGGCCGATGCCGGCGATCACAGCTATGAAGCCTGGCTGGCACCCTTGGTGCTGGTTGGCTGCGATGGCGATACCGTGCGACTCGCGGCTCCCTCGCCATTTGCTGCGGACTGGGTGACCAGCCATTACGGCGATCTGCTGCGCCGGCACTGGTCGACGCACCAGCCTGCGATACGCCGTGTCGCCGTGCAGACCGGCACTGCCGGCCCGGCCACGCCGCTTGTCGGCAGGGCCGCCGCGCCGCCCGCCGTCAGCCAGCCGCTGCCGGTCGATGCACGCTACAGCTTTGACAATTTCATCGTCGGCAAGGCCAATGAACTGGCCTACAACGCCGCGCTGTCGATGGCCGAACCGGGCATGCCGGGCTTCAATCCGCTGTTCCTTCACGGCACCACCGGGCTCGGCAAGACCCACCTGATGCACGCCATCGGCAACGCCTACCTCGCCCATCACCCGCAGGGACGTGTTGCCTATCTTTCGGCGGAAAAATTCATGGTCGAATTCATGGCTGCCCTGCGCGCCAAGGATACGATCAGCTTCAAGCAGCGGCTGCGCTCGGTCGATCTCCTGATGATCGACGATGTGCAGTTCATCGCCGGCAAGGAATCGACCCAGGAAGAATTCTTCCACACGATGAACGAGATCATCGGTGCCGGGAAGCGGCTGGTGATCACGGCCGATCGTTCACCCCAGAACCTGGAAGGCATCCAGGATCGCATTCTTTCGCGCATGGCCTGGGGCCTTGTGGCCGACATCAACCCGGCCGATTACGAGCTCAGGCTCAACATCCTGCACGCCAAGGTGGCGGCACTGGGTGCTCGCGTGTCGGTGCCGGATGACGTGATCGATTTCCTAGCCCGCAAGATCACCGCCAACGTGCGCGAACTGGAAGGGGCGCTGAACCGCGTCACCGCGTTTGCCACGCTGGTCGGCAAGCCGGTCACCCTGGAATTCACCCGCGAAACGCTGGCCGACCTGCTGCGCGCGCACGAGAAGAAGCTGACGATCGACGAGATCCAGCGCAAGGTGGCTGATTATTATGGACTGAAGGTCGCTGACCTGTTGTCGGAGCGCCGTGCCCGCGAAGTGGCGCGTCCGCGCCAGATCGCCATGTATCTGGCCAAGAAGATGACCCCGCGATCGCTGCCCGAGATTGGCCGCCGCTTTGGCAAGCGCGACCACACCACGGTCATGCACGCCGTCAAGCGCGTCGAGCAACTGCGCGCCGACGACCGCGAGATCGACAGCGACGTCGCGACGCTGACCCGCCTGCTCGACGGCTGAGGCCTTTCCCCCGCCGCCGTGACGGCGTAACCCGGGGGCGTGTCCCGTCTCGCCCGCTCCGGCCCCTTCTGGTTCATCGTCTCGTGCGGCGCCTTCGCGTCGATGTGGGTGATGATCCGCTATGCCGCGCGCGATCTGCACAGTTTCGAGATCGTCTTCTTCCGCAATTTTCTGGGGCTGCTGTTCCTGTTGCCGATGCTGGTCCGCACCCCCGGCATCATACGGTTGGACCGGATGCCCTTCCACCTGCGCCGTGCCACGTCGGGCTTTGTCGCCACCATGGGCACCTTTTATGCGGTCGCCAACGCGCCGCTGGCGACGACATTGGCCATCAACTACACGGCGCCGCTGTTCGGCACCGTGGGCGCCGTGCTGGTGCTGGGGGAGCGCATCCGGGCCCGCCGCATCGCCGCCTTGGCCATCGGCTTTGTCGGCATGCTGCTGGTGCTGCGGCCCGGCCAGCTGCCGATGACGGCGGGCATTGCAGCGGCCATCATCTCGGCGGTTTCCACCGGCTATTCCATCGTCGCGATGCGCAGCCTGGTTGGGGTCGATGACAGCCGCGCCGTGGCCGCCTGGACCTTCATTCTCACCACCATTCCCAGCCTTGCCGTCGCCCTTTCCGTCTGGACGGCCCCGCCGGTGGCCGTCTGGGGTTGGCTGGTCGGCATCGGCGCTGCGGCCGCCATCGGCCAGCTCACCCTCACCAGGGCATTCTCGCTTTCCGAAGCCTCTGCTGTGCTGCCGCTGGATTTCGTCCGCTTCGGCCTGATCACGGCGGCGGGCGTGCTGCTGTTCAACGAGACCTATGATCTGCTCACGCTGGCCGGCGGCGCGCTGATCCTGGCCTCCACCATCTATCTCGCCATCCGGGAGGCGCAGTTGAAAAAGCAGGGCTGACGGTTTGCCAAGGTTGCCGCGCTGTCACCTGCCCCGCATAACCGCATCCGACATCTCAACGGGAGGATCACATGAATCTGGAAGGTTGTTCGGCGGTCGTCACCGGCGGCGCATCGGGCCTGGGCGCTGCCACCGCGCGCCTGCTCGCTGCCAACGGCGTCAAGGTCGCCATCTTCGACATGAATGCCGAGAAGGGTGAGGCCATGGCCGCCGAAGTCGGCGGCGTGTTCTGCAACGTCAATGTCACCGACGAAGCTTCGGTGGACGCCGGCTTTGCCAAGGCCCGCGCCGCCATCGGGCAGGAGCGCATCCTGATCAACTGCGCCGGCACCGGCAACGCCATCAAGACGGCCAGCCGCTCCAAGGAAGACGGCAGCATCAAGCATTTCCCGCTCGATGCCTTTGATCGCATCATCCAGATCAATCTGGTCGGCACCTTCCGCTGCATCGCCAAGTCGGCTGCCGGCATGATGACGCTGCCGCCGATGGAGAATGGGGAGCGCGGCGCCATCGTCAACACGGCGTCGGTCGCTGCCGAAGACGGCCAGATCGGCCAGGCGGCTTACTCGGCATCCAAGGGCGGTGTCGTCGGCATGACTTTGCCGATTGCCCGCGACCTTTCATCGGAAGGCATTCGCGTCAACACCATCCTGCCTGGCATCTTCAATACGCCGCTGCTGCAGGGTGCGCCGGAAAACGTGAAGGCGGCGCTGGCCGCCACCGTGCTGTTCCCCAAGCGTCTGGGCGGCCCGGAAGAATATGCATCGCTGGCCGTCGAAATGTGCCGCAACAGCTACTTCAATGGCGAAGACGTCCGCCTCGACGGCGGTATCCGGATGGCGCCGCGATAATCGCAGCCGGGCGCGCGAATGGCAGCGTCATTTGCCGACTTCGGACGGCGAGCGAAAAGGGCGGGGCATTCCCCGCCCTTTTTGATTCGTCTGTCAGCATGGCATTGCCAACGCCCATTCGTTCGCCGTGCCCTCACGCCCACCCCCAGCCCCTCCCGCTTGCGGGAGGGGAGTCGCAGGCGCCAATCCAGTTTTGACACTTTTGCTGATTTCCGGCGTGTGGGGGTTCAAAGGCACCCGGCTGCGAACTACCCCCTGTTTTCAAAGAGCAATCATGTCGATTCAATTTTGACACTTTTGACGAATCGCACCTGACCTGTAACATTGTCAGCCAGACTGCGCTCGACGTCCTCATCATGCCACGCGCGACCCGTGTAGGACAGGCTCACCCCACCAGCGCGTCGATGGCCTTGGCCAGCCGCACATCGCGCGCCGACAGGCCGCCCGCATCGTGGGTGGTCAGCGCGATGTCCACCTTGTTGTAGACGTTGAACCATTCCGGGTGATGGTCCTGCGCTTCAGCCAGCAGCGCCACGCGGTTCATGAACCCCCACGCCTGGCTGAAATCGCGGAAGCGGTAGGACCGGCGGATATGCTCGCCATCGACACGCCAGCCGGGCAGTTCGTCCGCCAGCGCGGCGCGGGTGGCTTCGTCCAGTTTCTCGACCATCTGTTTTGCCCTATGTCACGGGGATGCTGATCGCCCCGAGCCTTGCCGACATCGAACGCCTTGCACAAGCCGCCGTCGAACGCCTGCCGGACCTGTTCCGCGAGCACCTCGCCTCGGTCATCCTAAAGGTCGAAGATTTTCCCGATGCGACCGTGATGGCCGAAATGGAACTGGAAACGGTGTGGGACCTGCTTGGCCTCTATTGGGGCCGCCATGTCGGCATGAAGGGCGACGTACCCACCGGCACTTTGCCTGACATGATTTTCCTCTACCGCCGCCCACTGCTTGATGTGTGGGCGGAAGGCGAAGAGACGCTGGAAGGGCTGGTGACGCACGTGCTGGTGCACGAGGTCGGGCATCACTTCGGGCTGTCGGACGAGGCGATGGAGATGATCGAGGCGCAGGCGCAGGAATAGCGGGGGGGCCGGCGGGGGCCAGACGGAAAGAAGGGGGCGTGGCGAAGCCACGCCGTCAGACGACACAAAAAAGGGCGGCTGAAGAGCCGCCCTTTTTCGGTCGCTGGCCGATCTTGCCAGAGTCGGCCGGCAACGCGCAGCGTTGCGCGCCTGGCTGCGATCAGAAGTTCACGCGGCCCATGATGCCGAAGTAACGATCGGCTTCACGCGGGATGATGTAGCGCAGGCCCACCAGCTGGTTGCCGCCCAGGCCCGAGTTGGTGATCTGGGCCGGGAAGCTCTGGTCGAACAGGTTCTTCACGAACACGGTCACCCGGAACTTGTCGTCCTTTTCGACGATGCCGAACTGCAGGTCGACCAGGCTGTAGGGGCGGATGTAGCTGAGGTTGCGCAGCGCCGCGTTCACGTCGAACAGGCTGAGCTGGCTCGACTGGGTCGAGACATTGCCGGCGAGGGCAAAGTCGATCGCGCCGCCGGTGCGGTAACGATAATCCAGACCCACAGTGCCCTTCCAGCGCGGCGCAAAGCCCAGCGGGGTGCCCGGCGGGATGACCGGCTGGCCCGGGATGACCTTGAACTGATCAACCTGAGCGTCGGTGAAGGCGAGGCCGCCGGTGATGTTCAGATCCTTGACCGGACGCAGCAGGAAATCGGCTTCGATGCCGCGGGTCGAAACCCGGCCGGCGTTGGTGAAGCGCGTCACCGGCACACCCGCCACCAGATCGGGGATGTTGGCCTGGAAGTTGCGATACTCGGCGTAGTACGCCGCCAGGTTCAGCACCAGCTTGCCGCCGAACAGGGTGTTCTTCAGGCCGATTTCGAAGCTGTCGGCGATTTCCGGAGCGATCGCGTTTGTGCCGGTCGCGTTCAGGTTGAAGAAGGTGTTGAACGCCGGGCCCTTGTAGCCACGGGTGTAGCTGGCATAGCTGTTCACCGCGTCGCTGAACTCATACTGCAGGCCGACCTTGCCCGAGAAGTTGGTGGCGCTGGTCTTGGCACGGAACGGCACGCCGTTGCTGGCGAGCGGGTTGCCGTTGTTGATGCCAAAGCTGCTGGTATCGAACACGCCCTGATCGAAATTGCGCTGGATGCCCGGCAGGCCGGCGATGTTCGGGGTGGCGACGCGGCTGTGGAACACCGACAGTTCGTCCACCGTGAAGCGGGCGCCCACGATGCCCTTCAGCTTCTCGGTGAAGTTCAGGAGGCCCTGGCCGAACACGGCATAGTTGTCGAACGCCGAGCCGAAGGTTGCGGTGCCGCTGACATTTTCCGTGGCCGCCGCACCAGCGCTGCCGCAGGTGACCAGCGCCAGCGGCACCGGTTCGCCGCCGCAGCGGGTGACGTTGCGAGTGAAGGTGCGTTCCGTCACCGCGCGGCTGAAGAAACCGCCCAGCACATAGGAGAAGAACTGATCGGTGGCCGAGGTCAGGCGCAGCTCCTGGCTGATCGTGGTGCCGGTCTGCGGGCCGATGTCGTGCAGCTGCGCCTGGCCGGCAGCGGCGCGATCAAACCAGTCGCCATCGCGGATTTCGTTATTGTCATACCGGCGCCAGGCGGTGATCGACGTGAAGGTTGAGGTGCCGACTTCGGCATCAAGCTGCAGCGAGACGCCATAGCTTTCCTCTTCCGTGCGCGTGATGAGGTTCTGGCGGATGGTGCGGGTGCGATCGCCTTCGAAATTGATGCCGGCCAGCGCCAGACCCGCCGGGCCGGCCGGACGGTCACCGATCACTTCGGCGCAGCAATCGTCGTTGGCACGGCGATAATCGCCGATCACCGTCACCTTCACCGTTTCGGTCAGATCGGCTTCGATCACGCCGCGGACGCCATAACGGTCATAGCCGTTGACACGGCGGTTCACGTTGGCGGCATCGTTGAAGATATTGCCTTCATAATTGCCATAGAAGGCGGTCCAGCGGCTGCGGACATTCTCGGAGATCGGCAGATCGATGCTGCCGCGCACGCGATATTCATTGCCGTTGCCAAAGAACCAGCCGCCTTCGGCATAGCCGCCCAGAGTGTCGCCGGGGCGCTTGGTGACGATGTTGACCACACCGGCCGAGGCGTTCTTGCCGAACAGCGTGCCCTGCGGGCCGCGGAGCACTTCGATGCGCTCGATATCGACGAGGTCGCTGAAGGCTTCGCCGGCGCGGGCCAGCACGACGCCATCCAGCACGGTCGAGATCGACGGTTCGCCGGCAAGGCTGAACGTCGCCGTGCCGACGCCGCGGATATAGAGCGACTGGTTGATGGTGGTGCCCGATTTGCGGAAGTTCAGGGTCGGCACCAGATACTGGGCGTTTTCCAGGTTCAGCACCGCCTGGCGGCCCAGCTGATCCGCACCCACCACCGACACGGCGACCGGGATGTCCTGCAGGCGTTCGCTGCGCTTCTGCGCGGTCACGACGATTTCCGCGGGCTCATCGGCACCCTGCGCGAACGCGGGAGCGGCGGATACCGCCATCAGAGCGGCGGAACTCATCAACAAAGTGCGGATCATGTGACTCCCCTTGAATATCCGGACGCGTGCCGGGTTCACCCGCACATGAGAATGCGAGCGTGTTGCATTGCCAAGACAGGCTTTCTTCGTGCGGGTCAATTATCGCTGTGCAACGAGTTGTGCAGTTGCTGCCACGCTGTGGCAACACAGTCACAGTTGCTGGTCGCTTACAGGCCCAATTCGGCCATGGTGACAGCGCGATGTTCCTTGGCGGAGATTTCGGCAGCAAGGCCAATGGCGACAGCGCGCATGCCATCGTCCGCCGAAACGATCACCGGGCCCTCACCGCGAACCGCCGCAGCAAATTGGCGGTGCTGGAAGAAGGTCGAGCCGTGGTGTTGCCCGGCGGCCAGCGCATCGGCGGGCGTTTCGACGTGCCAGCGCGTCGCCTGCTTGGGATTCATGAAGCCGACGCGCGGCGAGTGGATGATGTCGCCGGCCGGGATCAGCACGTCGAGCCGTGCCTGATCACCGGTGGCGAGAATTTCTTCCTGTTGTTCAGCACCATCGGCGAACATGCACAGATCCAGCATGGCGCGCACGCCGTTGGCGAAATCGACGGTGGTGTAGCTGTTGTCGATGATGTCGGGCGTCTTGCCGTCGTAACGCTCGTCCTTGTGGTTCACGTCCATCGCGCCGGAACAATAGACGCGCACCGGTTCGGACTGCACGATGTGGCGCATCAGGTCGAAGAAATGGCAGCATTTTTCGACCATGGTGCCGCCGGTGTTGACCGCGAAGCGGTTCCAGTCGCCCACCTTGACCAGGAAGGGGAAGCGGTGTTCGCGGATCGAGAGCATCTGCAGCCGGCCGATCTTGCCGCCGTGAACATGGGACACGAATTCGCTGACCGGCGGCATGAAGCGATATTCCATCGCCGTCCAGAAGGTCTTGTCGTATCCCTTCACGGCCGCGGCGACGGCCTTGGCGTCCTCCAGTGTCGTGGCCAGCGGCTTTTCGCACAGGATGTGAACCCCGGCGTCCATCAACGGGCCCAGCACCTGCCGGTGGGTGAAGTTGGGCGAAGCGACCACCACGGCATCGACCAGGCCCGATGCGGCCAGCGCCGTCGCATCGGGGAATCGCGCCACATCATGGCCGATGGCGCGTTCGGCGCGGTCCAGGCATTTTGCAACGGGATCCGCAATTGCCGCAATTGTGCCGCCGCCTAGCAGCTGGATATTGGCAACATGTTCAAGCGCCATCATCCCGGTGCCGACGATACCCCAACGGATTGTATCGCTTCCCATTTGCCTGCCCTTCAGTTTATCACGCCAAAATGTCGCATATCGTCCTAAGCCCCAATCCGCGCCCGCTGGGCAAGTCCGAATTTCTGGTCAGTCCGCTGGCGTGGGGGATGTGGCGCTTTGCCGGCGATGATGTCGCCGCAGCCCAGGCCCGCTGCGAGGCGGCACTGGCGGCCGGCATCAATTTCTTCGACACCGCCGACATCTATGGCCCTGACAATGATGAGCCTTTCGGCGCCTCCGAAGCCTTGCTGGGCCGCGTGTTCAAGGCTGCGCCGGGGTTGCGAGAAAAGATCGTGCTGGCCTCGAAGGGCGGCATCAGCATGGGCGTGCCGTATGATTCGTCGCCCGATTATCTTGTGTCGGCCATCGATGCCTCGCTCACCCGGCTGGGCGTCGATCGCATCGATCTGTGGCAGATCCACCGGCCCGACATGCTGACCCACTGGGCCGATGTCGCCGCCACGCTGGATGCCCAGGTGCAGGCCGGCAAGATCGGCGCGGTCGGCGTCTCCAACTTCACGCCGGCGCAGACCCGCGCGCTGGCCGCCCATCTGAAGGCGCCGCTGGTGTCCACCCAGCCGGAATTCTCGGCCCTGGCGCTGAACCCGCTGTTCGACGGCACGCTCGATCTCGCCATGGAGATGGGCCAGGCCGTGCTGGGCTGGTCGCCGCTGGGGCAGGGCCGGCTGGGGGATGGCGATCCGCGCCCCGGCCGCCGCAAGGCAGAGGATGAGCGCATCGTCCGGGTCAAGGCGGCGCTGGCCGCGCACGGCGCGCCGTTCGGCGTCGGCATTGCCGCCACGGCCTATGCCTGGGTCCTTGCCCATCCGGCCGGCATTACGCCGATCGTCGGCAGCCAGAACCCGTCGCGCATCGCGGAAGCCGCCGATGCGTTCAAGGTCACGTTCACACGCGCCCAATGGTACGCCATCCTGGTCGCATCGCTTGGGGAAAATCTGCCGTGAGTCGTTCGTCTTCTGGCCCGGAAATCAGCTGGTTTTCAGCACTTTGTGACGATGATTACGAGTTTCTGGGCGTGCCCGACGCGGCGCTGCGCTCGAGCTGGGAGCATTGCCGCAACATCGTCATGACCGCCGAAAAGGGCGGGTTTGACAATATCCTGCTGCCCTCCGGCTATCAGCTCGGCATCGACACGCAGATGTTTGCTGGCGCCATCGCCGCGCTCACCTGCCGCATCCGCCTGCTGATGGCCATCCGCGTCGGCGAGACGTGGCCGCCGCAGCTGGCCCGCCAGATCGCCACACTCGACCAGATCCTCGGCGGGCGACTGACCGTCAACATCATCTCCTCCGACATGCCGGGCGAAGTGCTGGCCTCCAAGCCGCGTTACGACCGTACGGTCGAGGTGATGAAGATCCTGAAGACCCTGCTGAACGGCGAGGCGCTCGACCACCAGGGCGAATTCTACAAGCTGCAGCTGCCGCCGCCGAACGTGAAGACTGTTTCCGGCAAATGCCCGCCGCTCTATTTCGGCGGCCTGTCCGAAGACGCGCGCGAGGCTGCGGCCGAAGGGGCCGACGTCTACCTGATGTGGCCCGACACGATGGACAAGGTGAAGGAGGTCGTGTCCGACATGACCGCCCGCGCCGCCAGGCGCGGCCGCACGCTGAAGTTTGGCTATCGCGTGCACGTCGTCGTGCGCGAGACCGAAGCCGAGGCCCGCGAGGCCGCCGACCGGCTGCTGTCAAAGCTGGATGCCGCCACTGGCGACGCCATCCGCGCCAGGTCGCTCGACAGCCAGTCGGTTGGCGTCCAGCGCCAGGCCGAACTGCGCGACAAGGCGTCGGACGGTTATGTCGAGGACAATCTGTGGACTGGCATCGGCCGCGCCCGTTCTGGCTGCGGCGCGGCGCTGGTGGGCGATCCGGACCAGATCGTCGCCAAGCTGAAGGCCTACCAGGCCGCCGGCATGGAAGCCTTCATCCTGTCCGGCTACCCCCACGCCCGCGAGGCGGACCTGTTCAGCCGTTACGTGCTGCCCAAGCTGGAGCATGGCCCGCTGGTGATGTGAGCGGACGAAGCAAGCGGGACCCCGGATCACGTCCGGGGTGACGTTTGGAGCGTGAGGCCCGACCCATCGAAAGTGGGTCAAGGGCCTCAGGCGCTTGCCGCCGGAGGCCCTTCTCTTTCCGTGGGAACGTGGTCAGCGCCCCGTGTAACGCGGCGCGCGCTTTTCGCGATAGCTGGTGAAGGCCTCGCGGAAATCCTCGGTCTGCGTGGCCTTGTCCTGCTCCAGGTCCGCGGCGGCGAAAGCCGTGGTGTAATCCTCGTCCAGCGCGGTCCACACCTGCGCCTTCATCGCGGCGAGGCTGCGCGGGGCGCTGAAGGTCGCGATGTTTCGCGCATAGTCCATCACGTGGGGCAGCAGCGCCTCGTCCGCGAGCACGTCGTTGACGAGGCCCAGCGATTTGGCCTCCGCGCCGTCGAAGCGGCGGGCGGTGTAAAGCAGGTCCATGGCCTTCGCTTGCCCGATGTGGCGCGTCAGCAGCCAGGCCGAGCCTTTTTCGCCGGGCACGCCGATGCGGGCGAAGGTGGCGTTGAACAAGGCTGACGTGCCCGCGAAGCGGATGTCGCAGTGGAGCGACAGGATGAAGCCCCAGCCGAACGCCGGGCCGTTCACCGCTGCGATCGTCGGCTTGCGGCAGGTGATCAGCGCCGGCCAGCCGCCGCTGTAATAGGGCGCCAGTGCTGGCCCGACATCATCGCCCCATTGCGGGGAGTCCTCGGGGTGGGTTTCAACGCGCCCGCCGGCACCAGTGCCGATGATCGACAGGTCGAGCCCGGCGCAGAAGCTGCGGCCAGCGCCGGTCACCACGATCACCTTCGCGTCCGGATCGGCCCCGGCCTTTGCCACGGCCGCGAAGAAATCGCTCAGCATCTGCGGGGTGAGCGCGTTCAGCTTGTCCGGCCGGTTGAGGGTGATGGTCGCCACCCCGTCGGCCAGATCATAGCGTATGTCGCTCATGCGACCAGCCGCTGCAGCCGGCCGCGGATGATCTCCTCGGCCTCGCGCACCATCCCTTCGATCAATTCCTTGCAGCTCGGGATGTCGTGGATCAGGCCGACGACCTGGCCGCACGACCAGCCCCCCGCATCCATCTCGCCGTTCTTCATGATGCGCGGATAGACGCCGGCGACTTCCTCGATGATGTCCTCGAACTTCAGGTCAGCACCCTTGGTGCGTTCCTTTTCCAGCAGGCGTTCGACGGCGGCGTTGTTGAGCACACGCTCGGTATTCCGCAGCGGGCGCATGATCAGGCGGGTGTCCAGCTCGGTCGCCGCGACCAGGGCGTCCTTCACGTTCTGATGCACCGGGGCTTCCTTGGTGGCGATGAAGCGCGTGCCCATGTTGACGCCGTCGGCGCCCATGCAGAGCGCCGCTGCCAATTGCTTGCCATTGGCGACGCCGCCCGAGGCGACGAACGGAATCTTCAGCTCCTCGGCAGCGCGGGGCAGCAGCACCCAGTTGCCGACATCGTCCTCGCCGGGGTGGCCGCCGCATTCGAAGCCGTCGACCGAAACGGCATCGCAGCCGATCGCTTCCGCCTTCAGGCTGTGGCGCACGCTGGTGCATTTGTGGATGACCTTGATGCCATGTTCCTTCAGCGCCGGCAGATACTTCGCCGGATTGTTGCCGGCGGTTTCCACCACCTTCACGCCGCCTTCGATGATCGCCTTGATCAGGCCGGGATAATCGGGCGGGGTGACGCTGGGCAGGAAGGTGAGGTTCACGCCGAACGGCTTGTCGGTCATCTCGCGGCACTTGGCGATTTCGGCGGCCAGTTTTTCCGATGTGCCAAGCGTGAGGCCGGTGATGACGCCAAGCCCGCCGGCGTTGGACACGGCGGCGGCCATCTCGGCAAAGCCGACATAGTGCATGCCGCCCTGGATTACCGGGTGTTCGATGCCGAACAATTCGGTGATGCGCGTCTTCATGGATCATCTCCCCGCTTGGCTGTTGCCAATGGCTGACATGCAGCGCTTCCGGCTTCAATCCCGGCAAGTGACAGGGTAGGAACGCAGACATGCAGGCCGGGACCACCATTTTTGAACATATGTCGGGGCTGGCCCGCCAGCATGGCGCGATCAATCTGGGGCAGGGCTTTCCGGATTTCGGCTGGCCTGATGACGTGCTGGCGGCGGGTGCCAAGGCCATCACGACCGGCTACAACCAGTATCCGCCGATGCGGGGCCTGCCCGAACTGCGGGCGGCGGTTGCGGCATTCTACGCCCGCCGACAGGGGCTGGCGCTTGATCCGGCGCAGGTGATCGTCACCTCTGGCGCGACCGAGGCGCTGGCAGCCAGCATCATGGCGGTGGCGGCACCGTGGGACGAGATCATCCTGTTTGCGCCGGCCTATGATGCCTATGCGCCACTGGTCCACCGTGCGGGCGCCACGCCGGTGTGGGTCGCGCTGCAGCCGCCGGACTGGCAGGCTAGCCGTGACGCCATCGCCGCTTCCATCACGTCAAAAACGCGCGCCATCCTGTTCAACACGCCGCACAATCCCACCGGCGCGATGGCCGGGCCGGAGATGCTGGCTGCGATCATCGGTCTGGCCCGCGCCCATGATCTGATCATCATCAGCGACGAGGTGTGGGAAGAGGTGGTGATCGGCGCTGCGCCGCATGTCTCCCCGCTGGCTCTGGCGCCCGAACGCACCATCAAGATCGGCTCGGCCGGCAAGTTGCTGGCGCTGACAGGCTGGAAGGTCGGCTGGGTGATCGCCGAGGCCGGACTGGCGGAGCGGGTGGCGCAGGTGCACCAGTTTCTCACTTTCACCACCCCGCCGCCGCTGCAGACCGCCGTGGCGGCCGGGCTGGCGCTGCCAGATGCCTGGTACGATGCGGCGCGCGCCCGGTACGCCGTCGCGCATGATCGGCTGGCGGCGGCGCTCACTGCGGGCGGCTGGGTGCTGTTGCCCACTCACGGCAGCTATTTCGTCATGGCCGATTTGGCGGCGTCAGGCGTTGATCTGGGTGATCGCGATTTCTGCGAGGCGGCGGTTGTCGATCCCGGCGTGGCCGCCATCCCGCTTTCGGCCTTCAACCCCGATGGCGCACAGACGGCCTATGTGCGGCTGTGCTTTGCCAAGTCCGATGCCGTGCTGGACGAAGGCGCGGTACGGCTCAATCAGGCGCGGCAATTGACTGTGTTGCGCGGCTAGGGCAGCTTTCGGCCAGCAGCCAGGAAGGATGGGCGATGGCCGAACAGAAATTGCGCAGCGGCGAGGTGGTGCGGACCGGGATCAGCTTTGGATCGGCGCTGGCCATCGCCATCAGCTGGAGCGTGAACAAGTCGCTGCTGTGGGCGATCATCCACGGGTTGCTGAGCTGGATTTACGTGATCTGGTACGCGGTCACCCGTTAGGCCGCGCGTCGGCGTTCGAGCACCTCGGCAAAGCCGCGGAACAACGCTTCGAAATGCGCGTCGATGGTGCGGGCGTGTGGCGCGGCTGCGACAGCATTGGCCCGCATTGCCGGCAGCTGCGGAATGGCTTCGGCAATGGTGCTGGCCAGGCTGGCTGCGTCCAGTGACTTGAAGGCCAGGCCGATCCCGGGTTCGAGCTGGTCATAAGCGGCGCCCTCGTCGGGCACGATCAGCGGCAGGCCACTGGCGCGCGCTTCGGCGCAGGCGATGCCAAAGGTTTCGGCCGGGGCACCATGGACCATCATGTCGGCGCTGGCGAGAATGCGGGCGAATTCCTTGCGATCCCTAACCGGCGCGATCAGCTGGATGTGCGGATTTTCGCCCACCGCCCGCGCCACCGAGGCCCGGGCATGGCCATCGCCCAGAATGATCAGGCCCATGGGCCGGCCATAGCTGGCAGCCGTCACCCCGGCGATGACCATCGGCCATTGTTTTTCAGGGCTGTGGCGGCCGACCCCGATCAGGAGTGTAGCCGATGGCGGCAGACCGCACTGATCGAGCAGGCGGGCGCGCAGGCCCTCATCACGGTTGGCGGGGCTGAACACGCCGGGATCGACGCCCAAAGCGTTGTCGACCACGTGGGTGAGGCCGCCATCGCGCAGGCGTTTCGACAGGCTGGGGGCGGCGGAGATGACCTGATCATAGCGGGCGTCAAGTCGGCGCAGGTAACGCCAGAACCAGTCAAAGCTGCGATCGATGGTCTGCCGGGTGAGGAAACCATCGAGATAACGATACACCCAGGCCGACAGCGGTTCGGCATGCATGAACAGGCTGCGCGGTGCAGTGCCCGCCCAATCGGCCACGGCTGCGGCACTGCCCCACGGCGAGGAACATTCGATGAAATCGGGCTGATATTCATCCAGCGCGGCATGAATGATGCGATCTGAGGCGAAATAGAAATAGTTGCGATCGAGCGGAAAGCGGGGGCTCTTGATGTTGACGAGCCGGGCCTGCCCGACATGGCGCACGCTGTCGTCGGCACCGGGCACCACCACGGTCAGCCGCACGCCGTGCTGTTGCGCCACTTCCAGCTTGCGGTGGGTGTAGGTGCGAATGCCGCCGCCCTGCGGAGAATAGAGCGCCGAGATGTCGACGATGTGCATGGCCCGTCAATCTGCCTGACGTGTGCTCCGGTCAAGCACCTTCGCGCAGCGGGCCGAAACTGAGCAGGCCGCGGCGGTAGTTCAACCGGATGGTGATCGGTGTGATGCCGGGGCCGGTGCTGAAGCGGGTGGCGGCAGCCTTGGGCTTTGACAGGCCGAGGCGCGGATTGTTCGGGAAACCGACGCCGTCGGTTGACAGGCCGAACTTGCGGTTGCTGTCGCGATCATGAAGCAGGGACAAGGTGTAGGGGCCGGGGCCGGGCGTGCGGATGCACAGCTGCACCGCGCCGGCCTGCGGCACCGGAACTTCGACCCGGCGGAATGTCTTGCCGGCGTTGACGAGGATGTTGTCGTCCTCGAGGAAGTCCTTGTCGTTGTCAGGGTAAAGCTCGGCCCGAAGATGACCCTTGCGATCCTTGAGACCAGCAACCGTGACCAGCACGGCGGGGCCGGCTTCGCCGGGGCGACACTGGCCCTCTGCCTTGCCAAGATTGGGGTTGGATTCCACCTGCGCCAGTGCGGCAGCAGGGGCGAACGCCAGCAGCGCCGCCAGTACCGGGCGGATCATTTCCTGCGCCACCCAGCCGCTTCACCGCCGGCCAGCAGCACGCCAAGACCCAGGTGGGTGGCAAGCAGGAGGCTGGCCATCATCGCCATCAGCGCACCGACTTCGGCATCCTGGCCGATCATGAACACCGCCAACGCCGCGAACACGATATCCTTGTTGGGCAGAAACGGCAGACGGGACAGCAGCATCCGCATGGCCGACAGCAACACCCACAGTTCGACCGATTCCGCCGGCAGGGCGAGATGCCAGCACAGACCGGTGAGCACCAGGGTGGCGATGACACGCGCCGACTGCACGCCGGTGACGAACCACAGATCGCGTGCGGGCAGGCTGAACAGCTTTTTCCGGAAGAACAGCACACCCGACGAGATGACCATCATGAGGGCCACCGAACCGACGAACGCCGTGGTGTCGATACCAAGGTGCAGTGTGCCCAGCAGCGGATACGCAAGGATCATCAGAACGAGGGTGACGGCATTGGCCGCCATGGCCGACAGGATGGCGACATCCTTCACCGCACCGAATGGTGCCGAGGTCATGGTCGTGCGCTGTCTGGCCCAGGTGTAGAAGTAGAGATCGCCAACATAGCCTGTGATCAGTTCGTTGCCGATCAGCTTGCGGAGCAAGGCGAAAAAGCCGGCCATCGGGATCTGCCACAGCCGGCGGAAGATCACGTAATCACCCAGCGGGCCGGCGAAATAGGATAGAGCATAGACGAACCAGAAGCCCGGCGATGACGGCACGACCGCCCAAACGCGTGACAGGTCGAGCTGCGCCAGCTGGTAGAGAGCGGCGCCCAGAACTGCCAGCGTGATCGCCGTGCCAAGCCACCATGCCCAGCCGCGCTCGCTGCGCGGCAGGGCCGGCAACGGGTCATTCGTCAGGCCTGCGGGGGCAACGCCGGCGTCGCTTTGATACATGTCTGGCGCCAAAATCGTTGGTCCTTGTGGCAGGCCTTATGGGCGCAATATGGCAATTTAACGACCGGCAACAAGGTTCGGTGCCGATCCCTGCGGCAATACCGTCATTGGCACGCCGCAATGGCCGCGATCAGCGCCGGCGCGCGGCTCTTGTGGCAGATCAGGATATCGGGGGTGAGCGGGCGCGGCTGGTTGAAGACAAGCGGGCTGCCGTCGATGCGCGACACCCACAGCCCGGCGGCCTGGGCAACGGCGGCGGGCGCGCCGCTGTCCCATTCGTTCATGTCGCCCTGATGCAGATAGACGTCCGCCTGCCCCCGCAGCACCGCCAGCGTCTTGGCACCGGCGCTGCCCATCGGAACCAGGACGGCGCCGATCGCGGCAGCAAGGGCATCGGCACAGGCAGCTGGTCGGCTGCGGCTGACGACGATCCTGAGGGGCGTCGCTTCAGCCGACAGCGGCGGCGGGCTGGCAGTGCAGAAACACTGTCCCAATGCCGGCTGTGACACAGCGCCATCAGCGATGTGGCCATCGATGCTGAGCGCCACGTGCACCGCCCAATCCTCGCGCCGTTCGCCATATTCGCGGGTGCCATCCAGCGGATCGACCAGCCACACCCGCCGGGCCGAAAGCCGCGAGGCATCCGGTGCCTCCTCTTCCGAAAGAATGGCATCGTCGGGGCGCAGGCGGCGGAGCTGATCGACCAGCCAGGCGTTGCTGATGCGATCACCTTCGGACCCCAGCGCCTTGCCATCGGCCGGGCCAGTGGATTTGAGGTCAAGCAGCATCTGCCCGGCGGTGGTGGCAAGGTGTCGGGCGATCTGGGCGTCGGTCATGGTTCCTGACCTGCCAGCCGCACGAGCGACGTGCAAGCCTTGCAGTCTGGGGAGGGCTGTGGCGTTGTGAGGGCCATGACGATCCGCATCGCCATCATCGGCCCGGGCAAGATTGCCCGCGACGCGCATGTGCCCGCCCTCGCGCGTCATGGCAGCTTCGCGCTGGTGGCAACCGCGGGCGGGCTGGAAGGCGTCGGCGGCGTGCCGCACTTTGCCGATCTGGCGGCATTGCTGTCGGCAGGCATCGGGCTCGACGCCGTGGCAATCTGCACCCCGCCCGGTCCGCGTGTCGCCATCGCCCGCCATGCCTGGGCGGCGGGGCTGGACGTTTTGCTGGAAAAGCCTCCGGCCGCTGACATGGAAGCGGCTCGATTGCTGGTGCCGCCGGCCGGTTGCGTGGGCTACGCGGCCTGGCACAGCCGCCACGCAGCTGCCGTTGCAACGGCACAGGACGTGCTGGCAGCACGCACGGCCAGGCATGTGCGGATCCAGTGGCTTGAAGATGTTGAACGCTGGCATCCGGGGCAGGATTGGGTCTGGCGCGCCGATGGATTTGGAGTGGTTGATGCCGGGATCAATGCGCTGTCCATCCTCACGCTGATCTGCCCCGGCAACTGGGGTGTGCAATGGTCTGTGCCAAAGATTCCCGCGGGTTGCGCCGCACCCGAGCGGGTGGACGCTTCGCTTGTCAACGGCGACGTGACGGCCGATGTGACGTTTGACTGGCGCGCGTTTGATGATCGCTGGGATATCCTGATCGAACTCGCGGATGGTGGCACACTGCAATTGCGCGACGGGGGTGCCCGGCTGACGCTGGACGGGACAGACGTGATGGTATCGCCCGCGCTGGAGTATGACGGCGTCTACGCGAATTTTGCCAAGGCCATTGCCGTGCGGGAAAGCCGTATCGATGTGCAGCCGTTGGCCCTGGCGCTGGCCTTGCTGGCGGGGGACCGTGAATGAACGAATGGCGGGTGGTCGAGCGGCAGGGACAGCGCGACACGCTGGGAGAAGGTCTTTTCTGGTGCGAGCGCGAAGGCGCGCTGTACTGGACCGACATCATTGAACAGCGGCTGTGGCGGATCGATCTTGCCACCGGCTCCGTCCGGAACTGGTCCCAGCCGGAAATGATCGGCTGGATTGTGGCAACGCAGGATGGCGGCTGGCTGGCCGGCCTGCAGACCGGGGTCCATCGTCTGACGCTTGATCCCGCCACGCTGGAGCGAGTGATCGATCCCGAGCCACATCTCCCGCTCAATCGGCTGAACGATGCCAAGTGCGATGTCGCGGGCCGGCTGTGGTTCGGTACCATGCCGGCGAATTGCGAGGGGGAAAGCGGCGGCCTTTGGCGGCTTGATCCCGACGGCACGCTGACCCGCTGGCAATCCCAGATCACCATCGCCAATGGTCCGGCGATCTGCCCCAGCGGCCGTGTTCTCTATCACACGGACAGCAAGGCGGGGACGGTCTGGCGTTTTGATCTGGGCGATGATGGCAGCCTGTCGGGCCAGCGCCTATTTGCCCGGTTCGACGCCAGCGGCGCGCCTGACGGGATGTGCTGCGACGCCGATGGCCATGTCTGGATTGCCTTTTACGGCGGAGCCTGTGTGCGGCGCTATTCTTCCGATGGCATGCTGCTGCGCCAGATCGATCTGCCGACGCCGCAGATCACCAACGTCTGTTTTGCCGGTGCCGGTCTGGACCGCCTGTTCGCGACGTCAGCCGGCGATGGCCGGCCGGATGATCCGCTCGCCGGAGCGCTGTTCGAACTGGACGCCGGCGGGGTGAAAGGCTTTGCGCCCAATCTGTTCGGCGGCTGACCTGTTCATAGCAAGCGGCTTGCCAGCGGGCGGCCATGCGGGCAGGCTGCACACATTACAGGTCAGACACATGCCCAAAAGGGCAGGGCCAGTGGGGAGGACAGGATGGAGGACGCGCGTGCGCCCGGCAGCGTAGTGCATCCGCGGCTGCTGCTGTGGACACTGCTGGTGGTCTACATCTTCAACTTCATCGATCGGCAGATCGTGTCGATCCTGGCCGAACCGATTGCGCGCGATCTTGACCTGTCTGACAGCCAGATCGGGCTGCTGACCGGGCTCGCCTTTGCGCTGTTCTACGCCACACTGGGCGTGCCGATCGCGCGCTGGGCCGACAAACCTGACACCAACCGCCCCGGGCTGATTGCGTTATGTCTGATTGTGTGGTCGGGCATGACCGCGCTTTGCGGCATGGCGCAGAATTACACGCAGTTGCTGCTGGCACGCATCGGTGTCGGCGTGGGCGAGGCAGGCTGCACCCCGACGGCCCACGCCCTGATTGCCGACAGTCTGCCGCCTGAAAAACGGGCCGGCGGCATCGCCTTCTTCGGCCTTGGCATTCCCATCGGGGGGCTGCTTGGCACATTGATCGGTGGCGGCATGGCGGAGGTGCTCGGCTGGCGGCAGGCGTTCGTGGTGGTGGGCGTGCCGGGCATCGCGCTGGCCCTGTTCGTCTGGCTGTTTCTGAAGGATCCGCGCGCCCGCAAGGCCGCTGCCGCCAATGCGCCGCCGCGCCTTTCCATGCTGGCCAGTCTGAAGGCGCTGGCAACATCTCCGGCCTATTGCCTGATCCTGTCGGGTGCGTCACTCGTCGCTTTCCTGTCCTATGGCAAGGGCGTCTGGGTGCTGATCTATTTCCAGCGCACCCACAAGCTGAGCGTGGGCGAAACGGCAATCTGGGTTGGCCTGGTGCTGGGCGTGGCGGGCATCGTTGGCACCTGGCTGGGCGGCTGGGCTGCCGACCGCTTCGGCGCGAAAGACCGTCGCCACATGCTGACATTGCCGGCGGTGGGGATGCTGGTGGCAGCGCCTGTGCTGTTCACGGGTTATTGGGTCGACGACTGGCGGGCCGCAGTTGCCCTGCTGATCCTGCCGACCATCTTTAACGCGGCCTATTACGGTCCAGCCTATGGCGCGGCGCAGGTGCTGGCGCGGCCGGACACGCGGGCAATGGCGGCGGCCTGGATGGTGTTTGCCCAGAATCTGATTGGGCTTGGGCTGGGGCCGCTGCTGTTCGGCATGCTCTCGCAATGGCTTAAGGCCGATTACGGCGCGGAATCTGTCCGCATCGTGCTGTATTTTGCGGCATGGGCGGGCTTGCTGCCGGCGCTGCTGTTCTGGCTGGGCGCCCGGGCGCTTGGCCGAGAGACCAAGGAAAAGGATATTGTGAATGCGGGTGTTGCGCACGCCGGATGAGGCGTTTTCCGGCCTGACGGATTATCCGTTCGCGCCGCATTATCAGACGGTGACCGACCGTGCGACGGGGACGACACTGCGTCTCCATTATGTCGACGAAGGGCCTCGAGAGGCAGCGCCGGTGCTGCTGATGCATGGCGAACCGAGCTGGAGCTATCTCTATCGCAAGTTCGTCAAGCCGCTGAATGCCGCCGGCCACCGGGTCGTGGCGCCCGACCTGATTGGCTTTGGCAAGTCCGACAAGCCGGCCGACCGCAAGGATTACACCTTCGAACGCCATGTCGAATGGATGAGCGAATGGCTAACCGCGCTGGATCTCACTGATATCACATTGTTTTGTCAGGATTGGGGTGGCCTCATCGGCCTGCGCCTCGTGGCTGCTTTCCCGGAGCGATTTGCGCGGCTGGTGATCGCCAACACCGGGCTGCCGATCGGCACGGGCTGGTCGCCGGGGTTCAAGGCGTGGCTCGATTTCTCGCAGAGCGTGCCGCAGTTCCCGGTCGGCTTCATCGTCAACGGCGGCACCACGCGCGAGCTGACGGCCGAGGAAGTGGCGGCCTATGACGCGCCGTTTCCGGATGAAATCTTCAAGGAGGGTGCCCGCCAGTTTCCAACCTTGGTGCCGGTCACGCCGGAGCATGCCAGCGTGGCCGAGAACAAGGCGGCGTGGGCGGTGCTGGAGCGGTTCGAAAAGCCGGTAATCACCTGTTTTTCCGACAAGGATGCGGTGACCCACGGTGGTGAGAAGGTCTTCATCGAACGCGTACCGGGGGCGAAGGGCCAGCCGCATACCATCGTCAAGGATGGCGGGCATTTCCTGCAGGAAGATGCGCCCGAAGAACTGGTGCGCATCATCATCGATCATATCAATCGGGGGTAATTTTCGTGCAGGTAACGAACGAGACGAGTCCGCGACCCGAGGTCGTGCAGGCGTTTTTTGCCGACGATCATGGCCCGATGGTCATGGTCAATTTGCTGAAATTCAAGGATAAAGCGACTTACCCTGATGGCCGTGATCCCGAGCTTTCGGGCCGTGATGCCTATCATCGCTACGGACAGGCTGTGGTTGCTTGCCTGCAGTCGGTGGGTGGCCATGTCGTCTATTCCGGCCCGGTGACGGGCATGCTGCTGGGCCAGGTGGAAGACCAGTGGGATGCGGTGGCACTGGCCTGGTACCCCAGCCCGCAGGCCATGCTGCAGATGGTGGCGAGCCCGGAATATCAGGCCATCGAGATCCACCGTTATGCCGGGCTGGCCGGGCAGCTCAACATCCGCACAAAGGCCGAAAAATGAGCCTGCGCTTCGACCTGTTCTGGTCGTTCCGGTCGCCCTATTCCTATCTTTTGCTGCCACGTGTCGTTGATCTGGTGACCAATCACGACGTTGCGTGTGACATTCGCATCGTTTTTCCGATTGCGGTTCGCCAGGCCGACTTCTTCCAGAAGGTCGACCCGCTGTGGATGTTCTACCTGATGAAGGACACCTATCGCGAGGCGCAGTATCTGGGGATGCCTTATCGCTGGCCGGTGCCCGATCCGGTGGTGATGGACCCGGCAACCCGGCTCTACCCGGCCGAGCAGCCCTATATCCACCGCCTGTCGATGCTGGGGGTGGCGGCGACGGAGGCCGGGCGCGGATTGCCATTCATCCGCGAGGTGTCACACACGATCTGGAGCGGAACGGTCGACAACTGGCACGAGGGTGAGCATCTGGCGCAAGCCGCGGCCCGGGCCGGGCTGGACCTTGCGGCGCTGGATGCTGCCATATCGGCCAACCCCGATCATTACCGCAGCGCCATCGAGGCCAACCAGGAGGCACAGCGTGCCGCCGGCCATTATGGCGTGCCGCTGATGGCGCTGGAAGGTGAGCCCTTCTTCGGGCAGGACCGGTTTGATCAACTGGTCTGGCGGCTGAAGCAGAAGGGCCTGCAGCCGCGTTAGGCCTTTCGCCAGCGGCGGCCCGTCCACAGGCCAACACCCAGCAGCCACAGGGCGGCAAGGATCGGCGCCAGCCGGCCGGGCAGAAGATCGTGGAGCGCGTTGGCCTGTATCTGTTGCGGCGCGGCATAGCCCGGCGGCATCGGCAGCACCTTGTTGGCCGCGGCCCAGCGTCGCCAGGCCGCCTCCATCGCGGCGGCGCGGGCCGGTTCGGCGGCGGCCAGATCGCGGGTTTCGCCGGGATCGGCGGTGATATCGAACAGGTGCCAGCGCCCGTTGCCATAGGGCGGCAAATTCTTCACCAGTTTCCAGCGGCCCTGGTAGAGCACGGCATTGCCAGACAGTTCATAGCCGATGGCGTCATCGTCGGGATGGATGGTGGCGGCGGGATCACTGAGCGCCGGCAGCAGCGAGCGGCCTTCCAGTCCGTCGCGGCCCGTGACGCCCGCCATATCGAGCAGGGTGGGCGCCAGATCGACAGCATGGGCCGGCGCGGTGGCGACCGCGCCGCGCTGCTGTGCCATGGCTGGCGGCAGCGTCATGATGAACGGCACGCGCACACCGCCTTCCCAGGCGCTGAACTTGAAACCGCGCAACGGGCTGGCCGCCGCGCTGGCCCACGAGGCATCGAGCCAGGTGAAGCTGCCGGGCCGGCCCTGATGATCCGGCGCAACATCATATTGCAGGCGCACGTTGAAGCGGGTGAAGGCCGTCGCATCGGGATTGGTGCCCTCTGCCCCGTTGTCGGAAACGAACACGAACACCGTGTTGTCATAAAGGCCGCGCGTTTTCAGGTGGGCGACCAGCCGGCCCAATTCGCGGTCCATCGCCGTTGCCATGCCGCCATAGGCTTCCATCGCCCCGGCCCAGCGCGCGCGTTCGCTGGCGTCGAGCGCCTGCCAGTTGCGGGTGCTGGCCATGGTGACGGGTGTGACGGCCGGCAGCATCCCGGCCCGCGTCACACCGGCGGCGCGTGCTGCGCGCAGCGCGCTCCACCCGCCGTCATAGCGGCCGCGATAGCGCGCGATATCAGCGTCGCTGGCCTGGATCGGGATGTGATTGGCAAGGAAGCCGAGCGTCGCGAAGAACGGCTTGTCACCGGCGCCATCGATCTGGGCAATGGCCTCATCGACGATCAGCGTGGACGAATAGAAGCGGCGGGGCAGGCGGGCGGTCTGGCCGTCGCGCGTCCAGTCAGCGCGTTCATACAGCAGGCGGTTGGGCTTGTTTTCCCAGTTGTCTGCGCCTGATTGCGACAGCGCCAGCGCCCGATCCCAGCCGCGCGCCGTGGGCAGATCGGCGGCCTCATGGCCCAGATGCCATTTGCCGGCATAGAGCGTGGCATAGCCCGCGCGTTTCAGCCGTTGCGCCAACGTGGTCACGCCAGGAGCCAGCACCGCGTTGTAACCCGGCTTGCCGCGATGTTCGGGCGGGATGGTTTCGGGCATATTGCCCAGCCCGGCACGGTGGCTGCCCACGCCGGTCAGCAGCATCGCGCGCGTCGGCGAACAGCTGCCGGCGACGTGAAAGCTGGCAAAACGCGTGCCGGTGCGGGCCAGGGCATCGATGGTGGGCGTGGCGATTTCGCCGCCATAGCTGCCGGGATCGGAATAGCCCCAGTCATCGGCGATGATTAGCACGATGTTGGGCCGGGCCGGCGCGGCCTGTCCGGCGGCGGCGATGCTGCACAGGCCGGCAAGCAGCAGGGCGCGCAGACGCCTCACAGGGACCTGTCCTCGATGGCGGTGCTGCCGGCGGGCAGGTGCAGCATCAGGCCATCGCTGGCGATGCGGATCGGGCCATGGAAACGCTCCGGCGCACCGCCCAGGAACGCGGCGGCAAACAGCCGCGACGGGATCGGCGGCGCGATGTGGGTGAGCACCAGCTGGCGCACCCCGGCCTTGCTGGCGAGCGCTGCCGCCTGTTCGGGCGTGGTGTGGTAATTCAGGATGTCGCGGGTGATCTGGGCCGTGCGCGGCTGGTTGCTGGCATCGAGCCCGCGGGTGATGCCGGCGACCAGATCGGGTTGCAACGCCTCGTGGATCAGCACGTCGGCCCCGCGCGCGGCAGCTGCCACGGCCGGGCTGGCGGCGGTATCGCCGCTGATCACCACGCTGCGCCCCCTGTATGTGATGCGATAGCCGTATGCGGGTGCGACGGGGGCATGATTGACGGCAAATGCCGTCACGGTCAGGCCGTCGGCATTCCACACCGTGCCGGGTGCACGATCCTGCCCGGCCAGCACGCCGCCGCCGGTTGGCGCAATCGCCTCGCCATGATGGGCGGTGCGATAGCGCGCATCGGCGGCGAGCATCAGATTGTAGCCGGCAGCGACCTGCGCGGTGCCGGGTGGGCCGATCAGCGGCAGGGCGTCCCGCGCCGCGCTGCCGGTCCAGCGCAACAGGATTGCCGGCGCCAGGCCTTCGATGTGGTCGCTGTGGAGATGGGTGAGGAGGATGGCTTTCAGCCCGCCCAGCCTGACGCCCCAGGCGGCAAGTTTTCGCACCCCGCCATCACCGCCATCGATGAGCAGCAGCGTGTCGCCGGCCTTGACCAGAAGGCAGGATTCGGCCCGATCCGGATCGGGCAGCGGCGTGCCGGTGCCGCAAAACACGATGGTGAGGCCATTGCCGGTATCGGCCAGCGTATCGCGCCCGGCGCGGCGTTCGGCGACCTGGCCAAAGACAAAGCTGCCAACCGGCGCCGCCTGCCACCACAGCCCGGCCGCAATTGCCGCCACGGCTGCCGCCGCGATGATTGTCTTTCCCCCCATGACGCGCAGGCTAAGCTGTTCCGAAGCTGCTGACAATGCAGGGGTGCAATTGCCGGAAATACGGCATAGGCTCCTCCAAAATCGGGGGAGATCTATGGTGTTTCGCATCGTGGTGGGCGCGGTCGCGCTGTTCAATATCGCGATCGGGTTGGGGTTCCTCTTCGATCCGGCGGGCCTTGCCGGCCAGTTTTTCCTGATCCCCGATGGCGCGCAGGGCATGGCGACGCTGCGCGCCGATTTTCCGGGCTTCTTCATCACCGGCGGCACCTTCGCCCTGATCGGCGCGGTGCAGAAGGATGGCCGCGCGCTGCTGGTGCCGATGCTGCTGCTGGCCATCGCCATCACCGGCCGCACCGTATCGCTGGTGGCCGATGGCACGCAGGCGACGGCGTTTCCGCCGATGGTGGCCGAAGCCGTGATGATCATCGTGCTGGCGTTGGCGCGCCGGAGTTTCGGGGGGCGGGCATGAAGCGCTGGGCCAAGATCCTGCTGGGCACGGTCGCCGTGGTTGGCGGCGGCCTGGCGCTGTCGGCCGACTATATCAGGCTCAACATCAATCACTGGATTTCGGAACCGACCCAGCCCAACCGGGCGGTGACCTGGGATGTGGGGCCACAGGCGCCGGCCGAGGGGGAACGGCCGCCAAACATCATCCTGATCATGGCCGATGACCTTGGCTACAACGATCTCAGCATCACCGGGGACGGCGTGGCCGGCATGGCGACGCCCAATATCGATGCCATCGGGCAGGGCGGGGTAGTGTTTGCCAATGGCTATGCCGGCAATGCCACCTGCGCGCCGAGCCGGGCGGCGCTGATGACCGGACGCTATGCCACGCGCTTTGGTTATGAATTCACGCCGACGGATGTGAAGATTCCGGACTGGTTCCCCACCAGCCTGTTCCGCCCGGATGCGATGTTCGCCCGCAACATTGCCAGCTTCGAGACCGATTGGGCGATCAAGGCGGTGTTTGACGAGGAGGCGGCGCGCAACCTGCCGCCGCCCGGTGACAAGGGCATGCCGGCAGCCGAGATCACCGTTGCCGAACAGCTGAAGGCCCGTGGCTATCACACGCTGCACCTGGGCAAATGGCATCTGGGCGAAGGCAAGGGCATGCGGCCCGAGGATCAGGGCTTTGACGAAAGCCTGGGCTTCATCATCGGCGGCCAGAAATATCTGCCGGACGATGATCCCGATGTGGTGAATTCGCGGCAGGATTTCGATCCGATCGATCGCTTCCTGTGGGCCAACCTGCCCTATTCGGTGCAGTACAATGGCGGACCACGCTTTGCCCCCAACCGGTACATGACCGATTATCTGACCGCCGAAGCGGTGACGGCGATCAAGGCGAACCGCAACCGGCCTTTCTTCATGTACCTGGCCTACAACGCGCCGCACACGCCATTGCAGGCGCTGAAGAGCGATTACGATGCGCTGCCGCAGATCAAGGATCACCGCACCCGCGTCTATGCCGCCATGGTCCGCGCCGTGGATCGCGGTGTTGGCCAGGTGATGGCCGAGCTGAAGCGCCAGGGGCTGGACGACAACACGCTGGTGATCTTCACGTCGGACAACGGCGGCGCCCATTATGTCGGCCTCAACGACCTGAACCGCCCCTATCGCGGCTGGAAGGCGACATTCTATGATGGCGGCATCCACGTGCCCTACATGATGCGCTGGCCGGCACGATTGCCGGCGGGCACGAAGCTGGCCGGCGCGGTGTCGCATTTCGACATCTTTGCCACCGCCAGTGCCGCAGCCGGTGCCCCGGTGCCAAAGGACCGCGCCATCGACGGTGTCGATCTGGTGCCATTTGCCACTGGCGAGGCGACGGGCGTGCCGCATCGCACCCTGTTCTGGCGATCCGGCGGCTATCGCGCCGTGCTGCACGAGGGCTGGAAACTGCACAGCATCACCCAGCCAGGGCAAAAGGTGGACGAGCGGCTGTACAACGTTGCTGCCGATCCGGGCGAAAAGGCCGATCTGGCCAGGGCCGAGCCGGCACGCGTGGCGCAGATGCGGGCGATGCTGGCGGCGCATGATGCCGGCCAGCAGGAGCCGGCGTGGCCGTCGCTGATCCGGTCGCCGATCCCGATCGACCGGCCACTGGGCACGAGATCCACCCCCAGCGATCCGCATATCTTCTGGTGGAACTGATGATATAACACGCGCGTTTTCCGCCCGCGCCAACCAGGGGGTTAATACGGTGCCGCAAACACCCGAGAATGATGGACGTCGCCTGCGATCGGTGGCCAGCCGTGATCGCATCATCAACGCCGTCATTGCACTGGTGGACGAGGATCAGGGCATCCCCGGCGCCGAAGCGATTGCCGCTCGCGCCAAGGTTGGCCTGCGTTCGGTGTTCCGCCATTTCGGCGACATGGATGGCCTGTATGTGGCGGTGATCGATCGCATCGGCGGGCGCTATGTCCACCTCACCCGCCCCTATGTGGCGGCAGACTGGCAGGGCCAGGTGCGCGAGGCGATGGAACGGCGCATGGAAATGTTTGCCAGTGTGCTGCCCTATCGCCGCGCTGCCGACATGCACCGCCAGCGATCGCCCCTGCTCAATCACGGGCTGGATGCGTTGAACCAGATGCTGCGCGCCCGGATTGACGGCGCGGTGCCGGCCGAGGTGAAGGCTGACAGACTGTGGCTGGAGCAACTGGATCTGTGGCTGAGCCTGGAAGCCTATGGACGGCTGCGAGACCGGCAGCATCTTTCGCACCCGGACGCCGCCGCGGTGATCGCAGCGGCGGTCAATGCGCTGCTGGCCGCGAAGGCCTGAGCGGATTTTCTTTGCGCCGGCCCGGCCGGGTGATTAAGGCGTCAGGCTTTCCGGGGCGCAAGAAGGCGAAAACGGCCATGACACAGGGTGGGGCACCGCTGGTGGGCATCATCATGGGCAGCCAATCCGATTGGCCGACCATGCGCCACGCCGCCGATGTGCTGGCCGCGCTGGGCGTTACCCACGAATGCCGCATTGTCTCTGCTCACCGCACCCCCGATCGTCTGGTGGATTACGCCCGGTCGGCTGCCGGGCGGGGCTTGCAACTGATCATCGCCGGTGCTGGCGGTGCCGCGCACCTGCCGGGCATGGCGGCATCGATGACCGCGCTGCCGGTGCTGGGCGTACCGATTGAATCCAAGACGTTGAAGGGCATCGACAGCCTGCTGTCCATCGTCCAGATGCCAGGCGGCGTGCCGGTGGGCACCTTTGCCATCGGCAAGGCCGGTGCCATCAATGCCGGTCTGCAGGCAGCGGCCATCCTGGCGCTGAACGATGCGGCGCTGGGCGCGCGGCTGGCGGCGTGGCGGCAGGCGCAGACCGACGCGGTGGCCGACATCCCCACTGACGAACCGGCCTGATCTGATGCTGGCACCGGGTTCGACCATCGGCATATTGGGCGGCGGCCAGCTGGGCCGGATGCTGGCGCTGGCGGCGGCCGAACTGGGCTATCGCTGCCATATCTTTGCCCCCGAAGTCGATTCGCCGGCCGCCGATGTGGCCGCGGCGGTGACGCGGGCCGATTATGGCGACGCCGATGCGCTGGCGGAATTTGCCGGAAAGATCGATGTTGCCACGCTGGAATGGGAAAATGTCGCCTGCGATGCGGTGCGACAGCTGGCAGCCATGGTGCCCGTGCATCCCGGCGCCCACAGCCTTGAGGTCGCGCAGGACCGCATGGCGGAAAAGCAGTTCGTCGAATGGCTGGGCGGGCGCACGGCGGCGTGGGCAGGCGTGGACAGTCGGGAAGCGCTGGATGCCGCCATCGCGCAGGTGGGCCTGCCGGCAATCCTGAAGACACGGCGCTTTGGCTATGATGGCAAGGGCCAGGCGCGGATCATCACGGCAGCTGACGCCGATGCGGCGTGGGAGGCCATCGGCCAGCAGCCGGCGATCCTGGAAGGCTTTGTGACCTTTGCCCATGAATTCAGCGTGATCCTGTGCCGCGGGCAGGACGGCGCGATGGTGGATTGGCCGGTGCCGGTCAACCTGCACAAGGGCGGCATATTGGCGACATCGTCGCTGCCGGCGCCGGCGCTGGTGCGCGGCCAGGCCGAGGAAGCGGTGGCGCTGGCGCGCACGGTGGCCGAGAAACTGGGCCACGTCGGCGTGCTGACCTGCGAGTTCTTTGCCTGCAAGGACGGTCCGCGTTTCAACGAGATGGCACCGCGCGTGCACAACAGCGGCCACTGGACGATCGAGGGCAGCGCCGCCAGCCAGTTCGAAAACCACGTCCGCGCCGTCGTCGGCCTGCCGCTGCGCCCGACCACCCTGGTCGCCAACCGCATCGAGATGACCAATCTGATCGGCGACGACGTGGCCGACTGGCCCAAGCTGATGGCCGATCCCACGGCCCGCGTGCATCTTTACGGCAAGGGCGAGGCCCGCCCAGGCCGAAAGATGGGCCATGTGACGCGGCTGGGAAAGTGAACCCGCCCGTCAGATCGCGATCTTGCGCCAGCGCGGCTCCGGCCCTGTGCACAGGTCGCGCACCAGGCCGGCCACTTCCGGCCGGGCATTGTTGCTGTCCAGCTTGCTGAGCTGGCCCTTGCCTGCCAGCGTCTCATAGCTTTCGAGAGCGTCACGCCAGGCCCGGCAGGCGCCCACCGTGTCCTTCAGCATCCAGCGGTTGGTGCCCTGCGTTCGCAGACTGGCGGCGCGGGAACGGCGGGCGCCGGGCGCATCGCCGGCCAGCGCCACCAGCCGATCATGCGCGGCCAGCACTTCGGCCGCGATGGCGGCGTTGCCGCCGGCGTCGCCGGCATCGGCCAGCAGTTGCGCCTGAACCTCGCCGGTCAACGCCAGCATCTGCAGCGCGCCGGCATCGCTGCCGTCGCGTGCCACCATGCGACGGGAAAGCGCCACCGCTTCGGCGATGGCGGCGCGGGCCCGGTCAAGGCGGCTGTTGGTGCGGTCGACGACGGCGGAATACCAGAGCGCGGTGGACAATTTCCGCAGGCGCCGCGGATCATCGGGAGCCGCAGCCAGACGGTGACGGTTGATGGCAATGGCCTGATCCAGCGCACGGCGTGCCGATGCTGGCCGGCCGGTCTTGTGCGCGGCCTCGGCCAACAGGCGCAGCACGCCGGCCCGGGCTTCGGCCACGCGATCGGCCCCGGCCAGTGCGGGCGGCAGACCGGCAAAGAAGGCCGCCGCGCGGTCAAGGTGCGGGAAGGCACCGGCATAATCATCGTTCCAGCCGTAACTGTCACCGATGGCCTGCAAGGCAGTGCCGTAAAGGGTGGCCGCCTCCACCGACGTGCGGGCCAGCGGGCGCAGTGCGGCTTCGGCTTCGGCGGCCTGGGCACGCGCGGCATCGGCGGCGTTATTGTTGTAGAGATTGGTGCCTGCCTGCTCCAGCCGCAGCGCGGCAAAGGCCAGCGCGGTGGCCGGGTCGCCGGGACGGGCAGCAAAGGCGGGCTCCAGCAGTCGTGCGGCGCGGGCAAGCAGCGCGTTGGCATCGGCAAAGCGGCCAAGCTGCCCGGCCTGGCCGCCACCGGTCACCTCGGCAAGCCGCACATAGCCGCGTCCTGCCTCTACCTTCACGTCGTGTGGGGCCGTCGCGCTCGCTGCAAGCGTATCGAGATAGGCAAGGCCGGTTCTGGCAAGTTCTGCCTTGGCCGCCGTACTGCCCGACACCTTGGCAACCTCGTCATAGACCGGGAACAGCAGCGCCCTGGCCACGCTGCGGGTCTGCTGAAACCGGGAAGCGCTGGCGGCTTCGGCCAGGCGGGCCTGGCGGTTGGCACCGATCACCGCGACCAGCGCGCCCACCAGCAGCGCCAGTGCCGTGCCGGCCAGCGCCACGCCGGTGCGGTGGCGGCGCACGAACTTGGCCACGGCATAGCGGCGTCCACCGTTCATTGCTGCCACCACCTTGCCCTGGGCAAAGGCCTCCAGATCGGCGGCCAGGGCGTCGGCGGTGGGATAGCGCGCGGCCGGATCCGGCGCGGCGGCGCGCGCCATGATGGCGGCAAGTTCGGGCGGAGCGTCGGGCAGCAGGCGGGTCGCCAGGCGGCCAAGGCCATGGATATCGGTGGCGGTGGTTGTTGCCGCGTCGGCGCTGCGGGCGATGCCGAAATCGATCAGCTTCACGGTGCCATCTTCGGTCACCAGCACATTGGCCGGGGTGATGTCACGGTGGATGATCAGGCGCTGGTGAGCGTGGGCGACGGCGCGGGCGGCCGTGATCAGCAGGGCGACACGGGCCGCAATGGCCTTGTTCTTCGCCCAGTGGTCGGCCGGCTGGCCGTCGATCAGTTCCATGATGATATAGGGCGCTCCATCCGGCAACGTGCCGCCATCGAACAGCCGGGCGATGTGGGGGTGGTTCATGCCGGCCAGTAGCTGGCGTTCCGCAGCAAGGCGCTGGGCCAGTTGATCCGAAAGCAGGCCCGGCTTGATGATCTTGATCGCCACGTCCAGGGCGAAATCGCCGGCATCGCGGGTGGCGCGATAGACAGCGCCCATGCCGCCGCGGCCGATGAGGCCGGTGATGCGGTAGGCGCCCACCCGTTCCGGGCCAGCCCCCAGTGCGGACAGCGCGGCGGTGCCGGTGCCGAGGCTGGAGATGCGATCCGCAGCGATCATCGCCCTCAGCCGGGTCTTTACCGCAGCATCGCAGTCCAGGGCGGCGATCCAGCTGTCCCGTTCGGATTCGCGGATGTCGATCAGGTCTTCGAACAGGGCCAGCGCGGCGCGTTCGGTGGCGACATCGTCAGTCATTGCCGGCCAGCGCCGCGTCCGCCCCCAGCGCATCGGCCAGCCAGGCCCGCGCCGTGCGCCAGCGCCGTTTCAGCGTGGCTTCCGACAAGCCGGTAACCTCGGCGATGTCGCCCATCGCCATGCCGCCGAAATAGCGCATCTCCACCAGGCTCATCAGCCCCTCGTCAATGGCACCCAGGCGTATCAGCGCGGTTTCGAGGGCAATCAGGTCAGGGCCATTGCCGCCATCGAGTTCCTCGTTGAGCACCACGCGGACATGATCGCGCTTGTCGGTGGAACGGGCCCGGGCGTGATCGATCAGGATGCGACGCATCAGCTGTGCCGCCAGTGCCATCATATGTGCCTTGTCGTTGAGGTCGATGCGACCCAACTGGACCAGCCGCAGGATGGCATCGTTGACCAGATCGCCGGACGAGAAGGACACGCCACGTTCGCGCCGGAGCTGCGCGGACGCGATGGCCTTCAGTTCCGGCGCAAAGCGTTCCAGCAGTGCGTCACGGGCGGCCAGGTCACCGGCCCGCCAAGCGGCAATCAAGGCCTCTGTCGGCTGCTCGTTCATTGCCGCCCCGCCACTGCACCGCGAGCCAGACTATGGCGCACGCAAATTCTTTACAATGCGTAAATCATTTCTGACCCGTTTTCCCCTGTCGTCACGCTTTGTCAGGCAAGCAGACTGCCGCGGGGGCGGTCTGCGGGACACGGGAGGAGCGGCGATGACGATGCGCGGGCAGGCAATGATGGCGGTGGCGGCAGGGTTCCTGCTGCTGGCGCCGGCACCGGCGATGGCGATTTCCACGCTGACCTTTGATGGCAATATCTGTGATGCCAGTGGGGTTGGCGCGTGCAGCAACGGCAACCAGATCGGCGCAAGCCACGGTTCCACGGCGCAACTGGCGATCAGTTACCGCAGCATCAACACCACCACCAATGCCGTGGCCACGCCCCACCTGAACTTCTGGTCCACCGGCTATGGCAATCTTTCGCGTGTCGTCTATGGCGGCAGCAATCCCACCAACTTCCGTTCGGAAATCCTGTTCGCGCCCGCGAGCGGCTTTGAAGTGCGCCTGATCGATTTCGCTGCCGGTTGTTATCTGAACCGCGCGTCATGCCGCACCATGCGTTATACGGTGGACAGTTTTGGCGGCACGGCCATCGCCGCCGGGACCGGCATCGGCACGCTGCACCCGGCCAGCGTCAACATCGCGATCAATTCCGGCTGGTTCGCCGATGGCATCAAGCTGACGTGGGGGCCCGATGGCTATGATGTCGGGCTGGACAATATCCGGTTCGATGTGCGGCCCGTCGCGTCCGGAGGCGTTGTGCCAGAGCCGGCGAGCTGGGCGATGCTGATCGCCGGTTTTGGCCTGACAGGCGCGGTGTCGCGCCGTCGCCGACGGAGCGTTGTGGCCTGAACTGCGCCAGGCGCGCACCTGTCATCACCGTGCCCCGGCAACGGCCGGGGCACGGTGACCTGTATGGCGGTTTCAGCGGACTTTCGGTTTCGCCGCCTTCGGCGCATTCGGTGCGAACGCGGTGCCGAAGTAATCGCCTTCATACCAGCGCGGTGCGGTCTTGCCGTTGGCGATCTGGCGGATGATGGCGGTGTTCAGGCGTGACCACTTGGCCGCCGCCGTCCAGTCGAACGGCAGGGTCAGCTGGTCCGACACTTCGTGGTAGGAGTTGAGACGGAACTGGCGTTCAGCCTCCTTGCAGCTCTGGCCGCCCTTCACGTCGCTCCAGCCGGTCTTCAGGAACACCGACGGCACGCCGCGGCGAACGAAGGGATAGTGATCGGAACGGGTGAACACCGCTTCTTCCGGCTGCGGATCGGGCGACACGCCCAGCTTTTCGGCCTTGGCGGCTGCCGCGACCGCCGCGCCCAGGGTGGAACGATCACCGCCGAACGCCACGATGTCACCGAAATCGCAGGTGAGGATCGGCATGTCGATGTTGACGTCGGCAATGATGCGCTTGACGTCCACGGTCGGCTGCCGCGCGAAATAATCCGCACCCAGCAGGCCGGATTCCTCGGCCGTGGTGGCCAGGAACAGCACGCTGCGCTTGGGCGGCGCCTTGGCCAGCGCGGTGGCGGCTTCCAGCAGCGTGGCGCTGCCGGTGGCATTGTCCATAGCGCCGTTGAAGATCGCGTCCTCGCCCGGCTTGGCATTGGCCTTGATGCCGACGTGATCGAGGTGGGCCGAGATCACCACGATCTCGTTGGCGAGGCTCTTGTCGGTGCCGGGCAGCAGGGCCAGCACGTTGGGGCTGGTGATGCGTTCGACACTGGTGGCGCGGCGCACGGTGAAGGTGCCGGCGAGCGGGAAGCCCTTGACCATGCCCTTGGCGGCGGCGGCCTGCACGGCAGCAAAGTTCATCGGCGCGGCGGCAAACAGCGCGGTGGCGGCGGCATCGTCGATGTTGGCGCGCACCTTCAAAGCCGAACCATCGCCCAGCGGCTTGCCATCGGGGCCGAGCAGCAGGCGGCGCGGGCTGCGGGCGCTGGCGACGGCCTTGGCCCACGGCAGGCGCGCGGCTTCGCGCAGGGTGCGAACGGTGATCAGGCCGATGGCGCCGGCATTCTGCGCCGCAATCGCCTTCGACGTGCGGGCGAGGTGGGCAGCGACTTCGCTGTTCATGCCTTCGGGTGCGCCCGACAGGATGACGGCAAATTTGCCCTTCAGATCAAGGCCGGCGAAATCGTTGATGCCCTGCGACGGGTCGTACAGGCCATAGCCGACGAACACCATTTCGCCGCTCACCTCTTCGGCGCCGGTTTCGGCACCGGGGGACAGCGCCATGGTCGCGCCGTTTTCCAGATTGATCTTCTGCCCGCCGACATCGAGCGTGGCGGTCTCGCGCTCGCTGGCAAAGCGGCTCTGGGCGAAGCTGACACGTTGATACCAGGTACCATTGTCGCCAGCCGGTTGCAGGCCAAGGCGCGCGAAATGCTGCGCGACATAATTGGCGGCAATCTCGTGCCCGCGGCTGCCCAGCCCGCGGCCTTCCAGCAGGTCGTCGGCCAGGAAGGCGACATGGGCGCGGAACGACGCCGCCAGCGGATCCGGTTTGGCGGGCGCGGCTGCGACGATGAGGGGCAGGGCGGCGGCGAGGAGCAGGGTGCGCTTGGTCATTGGCGGGCCATATCAGGCAGGGTAAGGCGATGCAAACAGCAAGAATCGTGCGGAAAAGAGGCGTTCACATGAAGAAGATTCTGGCAGGCTTCACGGCCATGGCGCTGGTGGCAGGCCCGGTCGCGGCACAGGCGCCGGCCGCTGCAGCCGCTGTGGCCAGTCCCGCCGCCCCGGCCAGCATCGCCCGCCTCGTCAGCCAGGTGAACCTGCCTTATGAGCAGTTCACCCTGCCCAACGGCCTGCGCGTCATCGTCCACACCGATCGCAAGGCACCGATCGTGGCGGTGAGCGTATGGTATCACATCGGTTCCAAGGACGAACCGGCCGGCAAGACCGGCTTTGCCCACCTGTTCGAGCATCTGATGTTCTATGGCAGCGAGAACAACGACGGCGTGTTCTTCAAGAAATTGGAGGACGTCGGCGCCACCGATGCCAACGGCACCACCTGGTTCGATCGCACCAATTATTTCGAGAATGTGCCGACGCAGGCGCTCGATCTGGCGCTGTTCCTGGAATCGGATCGCATGGGCTGGCTGCTGGGCGCGGTGACGCAGGCCAAGCTGGATGCCCAGCGCGGCGTCGTGCAGAACGAAAAGCGCCAGGGCGACAACCAGCCCTTTGGCCTGACCGGCTATGCCACGCTGAAGGCGCTGTTCCCGGCGGGCCACCCCTACGCCCATGACAGCATCGGTTCGATGACCGATCTGAACAATGCCAGCCTGGCGGATGTGCAGAGCTGGTTCCGCGCCAATTATGGCCCCAACAATGCCGTGCTGGTGCTGGCCGGCGACATCGATGTCGCCACCGCCCGCGTCAAGGTGGAACGCTATTTCGGCGCGATCCCGCGCGGGCCGGAGGTGAAGCGCATCGATGCGCCGGTGCCGCGCTGGGATCAGGAACGCCGCGAGACGCTGCATGACAAGGTGCCGACCCCGCGGGTGGGCCTGCACTGGCCGGTGCCCGGCCGGCTCGACCGTGCTTCGGCGCTGACCGATGTGGCGCTGACCGTGCTGGCCGGTGGGCCATCGTCGCGGCTGTACAACGAACTGGTGCGCAAGCGGAAACTCGCCGTGTCGGTGGGCGGCAGCGTCCAGGCGTTCGAAAAGGTCGGGATGGCCGAGATTGAGGCGACGCTGGCGCCGGGGGCCAAGCCCGAGGAGGTGGAAGCCGTCATCAAGCAGACGCTCGCTGACTTCATCGCCACTGGCCCTAGTGCCGACGAGGTGAGCCGGGTCGCCACCCGCAACGTCGCTGGCACCATTCGCGGGCTGGAAGCAGTGGGCGGCTTTGGCGGCAAGGCCGTCGCGCTGGCCGAAGGCGCGGTCTATGCCGGCAATGCCGATCAATATCGCGTGGAGCTGGGCTGGTATGCCAATGCGACGCCGGCCGATGTGCAGGGCGCGGCGCGGGACTGGCTGGGCAAGGGCGCCTATGTGCAGACCGTGCTGCCGGGCGAGCGTCCCGCCGCCGAGGAGGTGCCGCCGCCGCCCAAGGTTGCGGCCGCTGCCGCACCGGCAAAGGGGCCAAAGCGCATGGTCGAGCCCGCCGTGGGCCAGCCGCCGCTGCTGCAATGGCCGGCGATCGAGCGGTTCACGCTGTCGAACGGCCTGAAGGTCGAACTGGCGCAGCGCACGACGGTGCCGCTGGTGCGGATGCTGCTGAGCATCGAAGGCGGCATGGCGGCGGACGAGCGGAGCCGGCTGGGCATCCAGTCGATGGCGCTGAACCTGCTGGACGAAGGCGCGGCCGGCATGAGCGGCCCGGCGATTGCCGAAATGCGCGAGCGGCTGGGCGCGGGCATCGCGGCATCGGCCAGCCTTGATCGCACGCGGATCAGCCTTGATGCGCTGAAATCCAACCTGGGCCCGTCGCTGCTGCTGTTTGCCGATATTGTGCAGCGGCCGGATTTCCCGGCGGCGGAGATCGAGCGGGTGCGCGGCCAGCAATTGACCGGCCTGCAGCAGGAGGCCAGCAACCCCATCGGCATCGCGCGGCGCATCCTGTCGCCGGCGCTCTATGGCGCGCAGCATCCCTATGGCGCGCCACCGAGCGGTCTGGGCACGGCCGAGAGCGTGAAGGCGATCACCCGCGACGAGCTGGTGACATGGCACAAGCGCTGGATCCGCCCGGATCGCGGCACGCTGTTCGTGGCCGGCGACATCACGGCGGCCGAACTGCGCCCGCAGCTGGAAGCGACGTTCGGCAAGTGGACGCCTGATCCGGCGGTGGCCGCCGGCACGGTGGTGGACGTGCCCCCGGCCGCGCCGCAGCCGTCGCGCATCATCCTGGTTGACCGGCCGGGTAGCCCGCAGAGCCTGATCCTGGCCGGCGCGTTGCTGCCGATCACCGGCAAGCAGGACCTGACCGCCGAACGCGGCGCCATAGACGTGCTGGGCGGGCTTTCGACCAGCCGCATCAACATGGACATTCGCGAGACGAAGAACTGGGCCTATGGCGCCTTTGCCGGGCTGGGCTCTGCCAAGGGGCCGCTGACCAGCCTGATCTATGCGCCGGTGCAGACCGACCGTACCGGCGACAGCATCAAGGCGATCATCGCGGATATCGCCGAGATCAAGGGTGCGAAGCCGATCACCGACGATGAACGCGGGCGCACCGTGGCCAACAGCGTGCTGGCCCTGCCGGGCGAATTCGAGCGCGGCGCGTCGTTCCTGAGCGCGATGGAGAACAACCAGCTGCTCGGCCGGCCCGACGATTATTTTGTCACCGCCGCCCGCCGCATCGGGGCGCTGACGACGGCCGATCTGAACCGCGCCGTGCAGCTGTTCGGGACGGACACGTTGCTGTGGGTTGTCGTCGGCGACCGCGCCAAGGCGGAGCCGCAGTTGAAGGCGCTGGGCCTGCCGGTGGAGGTGCGGGCCGCGCCTTGAGCGGTCACACCTCGCCGGCGATGATGCGGCGGATCACCTTGGCGAATGTCGCTGGTGGCTGGCCGCCCAGCACGGCATATTTGCCGTTGAAGACGATGGCGGGAACGGCAGTGATATCCTGCTCGTCCCGCCACCAGCGCTGGTTGGCGCGCACCTCGTCGGCGTAGCGGCCACTGGCGAGCACTTCGCGGGCGGCGTCGGCGTCGAGGCCCCCGGAGGCGGCGGCGCGGACCAGCGTTTCGGGATCGTTCAGCGGTTCCGCACGGGTGAAATGCGCTTCGAACAGCGCGGTCTTGAGCGCGCGTGCCTTGCCGGCGCGTTCGGCCCAGTGCAGCAGCCGGTGGCAATCGAAGGTGTTCCAGATCATGGAATCCGGGCCGCCCTTGAAGGTGAAGCCCAGGTTGGCACCCATCGTCTTGATATGATCGCGCGCCGCCGCGCCCTCTTCGGCGGAGCGGCCATATTTGCGCGCGATATGATCGGCGCTGTTCTCGCCTTCGGGTGGCATCGCCGGGTTGAGTTCGAAGGCGTGGAAATGCCATTCCGGCTGCACCGCATCGCCCAGTTCAGCCAGCGCGGCTTCCAGGCTTTTCATGCCGATGACGCACCACGGGCAGACGATATCGGAGACGAAATCGATGCGGAGCGGAGCGGTCATGGCAGCCTCCTTTCAGAAATCGTGGCCGGCGGGCGTGTGGTGCGGCGGCGCGGTGGCGGGATCACCCAGGATACGCCCGGCGACCTTCGTCGCATAGCGGCTCCAAGGCCGATGGTGGTGTTCGGCGCGCGTGGCGGCCAGATCGCCGGCAAAGCGCGGATCCTGCGGGCGGATCTGGCCATCGATATACCAGGCCACGTCCCACGCCTGCTGAACGGACAGGGTGCCGCCACTGCCCAACGGCATGTTGGCGCGGATGAAGGCGGCGGCGCGATCGACCTGCGCCATGCCCGCGCCCCAGTTGTAACTGCGCGGCCCCCACAGCGGCGGGTTCACCACCGTGTCGCCATCCTTCAGGCCTTGGCCATCCTCGCCGTGGCACGAGGCGCAGTGTTCGGCGAATACCGCCTTGCCCCTTGCGTCGTCGGGCGACAGCGGCGGCGCGGCGATGGCCGGAAAGCCGCGACCGGGCGGGGACACGCCGATGCGCTGGCCCTGCGCCAGCCAGGCGGCGTAGGCGGAGACGGCGAGCAGCACCTCGCCCCCCAGTGGTGGCGGCTTGCCGTTGATCGAGTAGATGAAGCAATCCTGCACGCGCTTTTCAAAGCTGTTGATGCGCTGGTTCTTGTCACGCCACACCGGGAAATTGCCATAGGCGGCCCAGAGCGGCGCCGCCCCGGCGGTGCGCCCGGCATCAAGGTGGCAATTGGTGCAGCGAAGGTCGTTGCCGGCAAATTCCGGCACCGCGGCGCGGGTGCTGGTGACAATGTAGAGCCCGCGCCGGATCGCATCGCCGTCGCGGCCTGCGGGAATGGTGTCTTCGGGCGGTGGGGTGGCAGGATCGGCGGCGGCGATGGCAACAACCGCGATCAGCAGGGCAAAGGGCACGCGCCGGTTCATGGCGCCATGGCTAGCCCAGTGCGGGGCTGCACGAAACTGTCAATCGTTGGCGGCTCCGAACCTGGCGGCATAGCGGCTGGTGATGCGTTCGACCGGCATCACCACCAGAACATCGACCGTGTTGAAGGCGTGATCGACAAAGGCACCGTCACCCACACTGGCCCCGACGCGAAGATAGGCCTTGAGCAGCGGCGGCAGCGCCAGCGCCACGGCCCGGGCATCGATGCTGGCAGGATCGATCATGTCCATCGCCACATGATGCTGCGGCAGCGCCCGGGCGCGCAGCGGCGGCGGGGCGAGGTGATGGTGGTGCAGATAGGCCAGCGCGGCACGGTGCAACGCCGGATCGGCCCCGGGAAGGGACGCACAGCCAAACAGATACCCGACACCATGATCTGCCAGATAGGCGGCGATCCCGCGCCACAGCAGCTGGATGGTGGCACTGGTTCGCCATTCCGGCGCGACACAGCTGCGGCCCAGTTCCAGCAGCTGCCGGCCCGGCCGCGCGGCCGCGATCAGGGGCGCCAGATCATATTCGCCGGCCGAATAGAAGCCGCCGTGTGCCGCGGCCACATCCTGCCTGAGCAGGCGATAGGTGCCGACCACGCGCGGCGTGATGGCGGCGTGGTCGATGACCAGCAGGTGATCGCACAGCGCGTCGAACGGGTCGATGTCGCGGCGCAGGCGGTGTACCGTCGGCGAGGCCTGCGCACCCATTTCGCGGTAGAACACTTCGTATCGCAGCGCCTGTGCCGCGGCGATGTCCTCGTCATCCTCGGCCAGACGCACTTCCAGCGTGCCCGCCCAGGAACGGGGCAGGGCGCGAGGGCGGGCAATATCGGCAACAAGGCTCATGGCGCGGTGGCTTTCGCTGGTGTGCCGGACGGATAACGCGATCCTGTGACGGGCCGGTGGCGTGGCGGTTACGCAGGCGTGACGCTATCGTCGGCCACTACCAGCCCTGCCCGCCACAGCCACAGGAAGATCAGGATGCCGGGCAAGGCCAGGAACGTCGTGAGCCAATAGAAGTTCACATAACCCAGGCTTTCGATCAGCGCGCCGGCGGTCCCTGAGGAAAAGGCCCGGCCCAGGATGGCCGCGGCCGACGACAGCAGCGCGAACTGGGTGGCGGTGAAGCGCCGGTCACACAGCAGCGCCAGCCAGGCGCCCACCGTCACCCCGCCGATGCCGCTGGCCAGGTTCTCAAAGCTCTGCACCGCCGCCAGCGCCCATACATCGTGGCCGATGATGGCAAGGCCGGCATAGGCGGCGTTGGAAATCGCCATCAGCACCAGCGACAGCAGCACCGATCCGGCCAGCCCCAGCCGCTTGTAGAGCAGGCCGCCCAGGAACACGCCGGCCAGATAGCCGAACAGTCCGATGGAGACGTCGTAGAACGCCACTTCTTCCTTGGTGAAGCCAAGATCGTTGTAGAACAGCCGCACCGAAAGCTGGCACACGGTATCGCCGATCTTGTGAACAAGCACGAAGGCCAGCACGATCCAGGCGCCCTTGCGGGCAAGGAAATCCGCCAGCGGCGCAATGATGCTGTCGCGGATGGCAGCGCCCAGCCCGCGGCCCGATCGCGGTGCCGGCGGGCGCACGGGTTCGCCCAGCCACAGGGCGGCGACAAGGGCGGGGGCAAACAGCAGGATGCTGCTGAGATAGGCCAGGCCCCAGCCGCCGCTGGCCGCCAGCAGCAGGGCACCGGCACCGGCGAGATAGCTGCCCATGCGCCAGCCATATTGTGTCATGCCCGAACCCGCGCCCATCTGATCGGCGCGCAGCCATTCAATGCGGATGGCATCAACGACGATATCGAGCGTGGCGCCGGCAAAGCCCACGGCCACGGCGGCGGCGGCGAACAGCGCCAGATCGGCGGTGGGATCAAGCGCGCCCAGCCAAGCGATGGCGGCGCTGGCCAGCGCGATGGCAACCAGCAGCCAGGCCCGCCGCTGCCCGATCAGCCCGGCCAGCACCGGCACGCGGCCACGATCGATCAGCGGCGCCCACAGCGGCTTGAAGCTGTAGACCAGCAGTGCCAGCCCAAAGGCGGTCACCGATTTCTTTTCGATGCCGCTTTCGGCCAGCCGCGTGGTGAGCGTGGCAGCAATCATCGCATACGGTGTGCCCGATGCCATGCCCAGCGCCAGCGCGCCCAGCGGCCCGGCTTCGAAATAGGGTTTGATGGCGGCAGCAAGCGAGCGATTGGCGGTCATGCCCCTTCCTTGGCGGCGGCGGCGCGCCTGTCAATGTGGGGTCGCGTTCACTCCAGCCGCACGCGCTTGTCGCGCCCGGTTTCGCCCTTGACGATGGTGAGCGCCGATTTCGGCACCCCCAGCGCCCTGGCGAGCAGTCCCAGAACGGCGGCATTGGCCTTGCCGGCCTCGGGTGTTGCCGTCACCCGCACGTCCACTCGCGCATCGCTGATGGCCACTGCATCGGTGCTGGCATTGGGAGTGACGCGCAGGGTCAGGCAATTCTGCCCATCAACCAGCGCTCGCAGCGCGGCGGCGTCGGGCAGGGCGGGTTTGCGGGCCATGCCTCAGTTGGGCGCACGCGGCGCAAGCCTGTCAAGATTAACCCTTTCCGTCCCAGTCGCAGGGCCTTAGACACGGCGCCCTGTTCAAGGAGGGTCAAGCCATGAAGTTTTCCACCCGTGTTGCCGTGCTGCTGAGCGCCCTTGCCCTGCCGGTGCTGCCGGCGGTCGCGCAAGCCCCCGCCGCCGTGACGGCGCAATCCGAAGACGCGCGCCTGACCGCGTTTCTGGATGCCGAATTCGCTGCATATGTGAAGACGCAGCCGCAGCTGGCGACCCGGCTGGGCATCAAGGACGGTGGCGACCGGTGGAATGACTACAGCGATGCCGCGGCGCAGGCCCAGGTGGCCTGGCGCCAGGCCAGCGCGGCCCGGATGAAGGCGATGTTTGACCGGTCGAAACTGTCGCCCGAGGCCCAGGTGAATTACGACATCTGGGCTCTGGAGGCCGAGCGTTCGGCGCTGGCCGAGGCCAACCGCGTCTATCGCCCGCCCTTCTATTCGCGGCTGTATTCCGTGCACAGCCAGCTGCCGGACTTCCTGATCAACACCCACACGATCGCCGATGCGACCGATCTGAAGAACTATATTGCGCGTGTTCGCGGCATGCCCGCCGTGCTGGATGTGGCCATCGCCCGCACCAAGGCCAGTGCCGCCGCCGGCGTACGTGTGCCGAAGTTCCAGGTGGAATCGATCATCGCCGGTGCCACCCAACTGACCAGTGGTGCGCCCTTTGGTGACGGACCGGACGCTGCGCTGTGGGCCGACGTCAAGGCCAAGACCGAAAGGCTGGTCACCGCCGGCACCCTGCCGCGCGCCGAGGCCGATGCGCTGCTGGCCGAAGCCCGCACCGCCATTGCCGATCTGAAGCCCGCCTATGGCCGGGTGATCGATTGGGCCAAGGGCGAGCTGGCCACCGCACCATCGGGCAAGGTGGGCGCGCTCACCCTGCCCAATGGCCTCGCCTATTATGCCAACGAGCTGAAGCTCAACACCACCACCGACCTGACCGCCGAGCAGATCCACCAGATCGGCCTGAAAGAGGTTGCGCGGATCGAGGCGGAGCAGGACGCGCTGGCCCGCAAGGCTGGTGTGAAGGATCGCAACGAATTTTATGCGATGCGGGCGAAGATGTTCCCGCCCAAGCCCTACGACGATGCGGCGCGCGCGGCGTACCTCAAGGAAGCCAACCGCTTTGTCGGCCATGTCCGCAGCAAGCTGGGCCCGTATTTCGGCATGGTGCCAGCCTATGGCATCGAGGTCGTGCGCGAACCGGCGTTCAGCGAAGTGCCGGGCGGCGCCGCCCACGCCAGCCAGCCCAGCCCCGATGGCAAGCGCCCGGCGCGCACCTTCGTGCACCTCGTCGGCATGCAGAAGGACCCGGCCGACATGTACACGCTGATGTGTCATGAAGCCGTGCCGGGCCACAACATGCAGGGCGATATCCAGGTGCGCCAGAAGGGCGGGCCGAAGTTCCGCGGCTCCACCGGCTATGTCGCGTTCGGCGAAGGCTGGGGCCTGTATGCGGAGCGGATGTGCGCTGAAATGGGCGTGTTTCCCGACATCGCCGCTGATTTCCAGCGGCTGGAAGGCGAATTGTTCCGCGCCGCGCGGCTGGTGACCGACACCGGCATCCACGCCAAGGGCTGGACCGAGGAAGAGGCGGTCAAATATCTGCATGACAGCGGCCGCGCCCCGCCCGAAATGGCGCGGTCGGAAGTGCGCCGCTACATCACGCTGCCGGGCCAGGCCACCGGCTACAAGATCGGCATGCTGAAGATCATGGAAGTGCGCGCCAAGGCCGAAAAGGCGCTGGGGCCCAAGTTCGACATCAAGGGCTTCCACGACCTTGTCATCGGTTCGGGTTCGCAGCCGCTGTCGATCCTGGAACGCCGGGTGGACGACTGGATCGCGGCCAAGAAGGGCTGAGCTTGAAGGCGGCGGGCAGGGCGGATAGATTTTGTCACAAACAGGGGGACTGACATGATCCGCACACTGCTCGCCGCCAGCCTGCTGGCATCGGCTTCACCGGTTTTGGCCGCCGCGCCTGCGCCGATGAAGGAGGCGGCCGCCGCCATCGTTGATGCCAAGGCCGGCGAACTGGCGAACATGATCGACCAGGTGTTCAGCTTTGCCGAGCCGGGCTTTCAGGAGGTGCGGACCAGCGCCTATCTGACCGGCATCCTGGAAAAGAACGGCTTCAAGGTAACGCGCGGTGTCGCCGGCATCCCAACCGCCTTCACCGCCACTTGGGGCGAAGGCGGGCCGATGATTGCGCTGGGCAGCGATATCGATGGCCTGCTGGGCCTGTCGCAGACCCCCGGCGTGCCGGGGGCCAAGCCGCTGGTCGCGGGTGCGCCCGGCCATGGCGAGGGCCACAACAGCGGCATGCCGATGATGATCGTCGCCGCCATCGCCGCCAAGCAGGTGATGGAGAAGAACGGCATCAAGGGCCGCATCATGCTGTGGCCGGGCGTGGCCGAGGAGCTGGTGGCAACCAAGGCCTATTTTGTGCGCGCCGGGATGTTCAAGGATGTCGATGCCAACCTGTTCGCGCACGTCGGCGACGGGCTGGAGACGACCTGGGGGCCGCTGTCGTACACCGCGTCGCTGAGCGTCGAATACACGTTCAAGGGGCTGACGGCGCACGCCGCCGGCAATCCGTGGGACGGCAAGAGCGCGCTGGATGCGGTTGAGTTGATGAACGACGGCTGGAACATGAAGCGCGAGCATCTGCCGACCAGCCAGCGCAGTCATTATGTGATCACCGCCGGCGGCAATCAGCCCAATATCGTGCCCGACCGCGCGAGCGTGTGGTATTATTTCCGCGACACCAGCCTGCCGGCGGTCAAGGCGATGTATGACGCCGGCAACCGCATCGCCGAAGGGGCGGCGATGATGACCGAGACGACGGTGACGCGCCGCGTGCTGGGCCACGCCGCGACCAATTATGGCAATCGCCCGATCGCCGAGGCCGCGTTCGAGAACATGAAGGCGGTGGGCCTGCCCAAGTGGAGCGAAGCCGATCAGAATTTCGCCCGCGCCGTGCTGAAGGGCTTTGGCCGCAAGGACAAGCCGCTGGCCAGCGACGGCCCCCACCTGTGGTCCCCGGAACGGCCCAACCCGGAAGGCGGCGGCGGGTCTGACGATATCGGCGACATCATGTGGACGGTGCCGACGATCACCATCGTCTATCCGTCGAACATTCCCAGCATTTCCTACCATAACATCATGGCAGCCACCGCCATGGCGACGCCGATTGCCCACAAGGGCGCGGTGGCCGGCGCCAAGGTGGCAGCGATGACCGTGCTCGACATGATGACGACTCCGGAACTGGTGGCGGGGGCGAAGCGCTGGCAGCAGGAGGTGCAGTTCAAGACCGAACGCTACCAGCCGCTGCTGGGGCCGGATGACCAGCCCGCCATTCACCTGAACGCCGACGTGATGGCCAAGCTGCGTCCGCAAATGGAGAAATATTACTTCGATCCGAAGAAGTACAAATCCTACCTCGAGCAGCTGGGCATCGATTACGAGAAGGCTGGTTCGAAAAACTCGCTTCCCTGAAGGCGCGAACGGAGTCAGGCTTGGGGTATGGACATCGCGTTCAAGCATCGCACCCCGACGCCCGGCCAGCGGGCGCTGGCAGCCGGCATTCCGGCGGCGGCGGGACGGCCGGCCAGCGGCGTGATGCGCGAGATTCCGGCGAGCGTTTACACCTGCCCCGACCATTTCGCCGCCGAATGGGCCAAGGTGTTCCAGCGCCTGCCCATCGTGATTGCGCCGTCGGCCTTGCTGCCGCAGCCCAACATGGCGGTGCCGCATGACGGTTTTGGCCTGCCGCTGCTGATCTCCCGCGATGGCAAGGGCGTGGTGCGCGTGTTCATGAACGTCTGCCGGCATCGCGGCACACGGCTGGTGGAGGGCGGCGACGTGGTGAAGGCGCCCGCGCTCGTTTGCCCCTATCACGCCTGGTCCTATGGCACCGATGGCTGCCTGAAGGGGCTGCCACGCCCGGAAAGCTTTGCCGGGCTCGACAAGAGCACGCGCAACCTCGTCGAGATGCCTGCCCAAGAGGCCGGCGGGCTGATCTGGGTCGGGCTCGATCGCTTAAACCCGCCGGATTTTGCCCTCGCCGCTGGCCCGCTGGCGGCGGATTTCGATGCCATCGGCTTTGCGGATCAGCATCTTTATGCCCGGCGCACGCACAAGGTCGCCTCCAACTGGAAGCTGATCATCGACGCCTTTTCCGAGAGTTACCACGTGCTGCGGCTGCACGCGAACACCATTGCGCCCTTCTTCCAGGACGGGGTGACGACTGGTGACCGCATCGGCCCGCACAGCCGCTCCGCCGTGGCCCGGCTGGCGGCGCTGGAGGGCGTTGATCTTGACGACATGCGCGACCTCCGCCGCACGATGACCTTCACCTACACGTTGACGCCTGGTACGGTGATCGTCGCCAGCCCGGATTACATCAACATCATGTGCATCATGCCGCGATCCGAGAAGGAAACCTGGGTCGAGGATTTCATGCTGATCCCGGCACCCCCGCAGACCGAGAAGGCCGAGCGGCACTGGGCGAAAAGCTGGGCGCTGCTGGATGGCGGCGTGTTCGGCGCCGAGGATTTCCGCGCCGCCGCGCTGGGCCAGGAAGGGCTGATGTCGGGCGCGGTCGATCATGTGCTGATCGGCGGTATGGAGCAGGGAATTGGCAGCCACCACGACGTGCTGGCCAGCCTGATGGCCGGCTGACGCCGATTTGTCGCCCGGCCCCCTTGCAAAGCCGTGTCGCAATCCTAACACAGTAGGCAGGCGATGGTCGTGCTGTTAAGCTGGCGTGGGCCAACAGGTGAGGACAAGCATGTCGGAAGAAGTCGCGATCAAGCTGGAACCCCCGGTGGCGGTGAGCGCCATTGCGCCCTCTCGCGCGGCTGGCCTGGTGCCGCTGAAGGACCAGGAAAAGGCGCAGCTGGAAGCCAAGGTGGAGACGTTCATCGATGAACTGATCGCCACCGATGCCGCCAGCCCGGAATTCGGCAAGAAGGTCGACGCGCTCGCCAATCTGGGCGCGACCGAGATTGCCCGCGCCGCCGCCCAGTCCAACCGCTTCCTCGACCGCCCGACGCGCGCTCTGAACAAGGAGGCCGGCATCGGTGCCGACCTGGTGCAACTGCGGAAGATCGTGGAGGACCTTGATCCGGGCAAATCCGGCAAGCTGACCGAGCGCAAGAAATTGTTTGGCCTGATCCCCGTCGGTGGCGGCAAGCTGCGCTCGTATTTCGACAGCTACAAGAGCGCGCAGTCGAACATCAACGCCATCCTGGGCGCGCTGAAGAGCGGCAAGGACGAACTGCTGAAGGACAATATCAGCATCGAGGACGAGCGCGCCAAGCTGTGGGACGCGATGGGCAAGCTGGAACAGATGGTCCACATGTCCAAGGTGCTCGACGAGAAGCTGGAGGAGCGCGC